>NZ_CH724151.1:201153-681639 GCF_000153185.1 Reinekea blandensis MED297
TCAGACGGTGCCAAGCCTGTCAGCTGTACGCTGGCATCGGTAATTTCGATCGTTTGCAGATCTGACAACGTTACGGTGTCGGCTTCCTGAGCCGCCGTGATGTCGATTGCTGCAGGCAGGTTAGACAGTGCTGACAAGGCAGCAACCGGGAAATGCACGTCTGGAACACCACGGGTCTTCGAACGTACAGGGACCTGATCAAACAGCCATTCGCCCACGTCCACTGAAGCAGCGCTTGCAACAAAGGTCAGTTCAACGCTTTCACCGGGTGCCAGAGCAAAGTGCTTCGGCGTGACCGTTACATTGTCAGTGGAGAGTGACTTCCAACGCGTGGTTTTGTCGCTTACGTTGGTTGCCACACGAGTCCAGCTACAGGTGACCACACAAGCCACGTCGCCAAGACCGGTCAGGTTCAGCGCCGCTGGATTGCCGCCGAAGAACGGATCGGCTGCCAGGAAGTTAGCCTGCGTTTCGTCCAACACCAGAGCAGCACGAGCCGCCGCTGGCAGGTCGATACGACCGGCACCAACGTCAAACGCATCCGCCTGAGTTACGCCGTCTTCTTTGGTATGGTTCAGGTCAGCCGTGGTCATCATGGCCGATTGAATCTGCATCGGCGTCCAATCTGGGTGCAATGACTTCAACAGAGCACCGGCGCCGGCAATGTGCGGGCTCGACATCGATGTACCCTGAATGATGTTGTAGTCCTGCTCGGCCTCAGAATAGTCTTCATAGTAAGCCGCGAAAATCGCGCGACCCGGCGCTGTGATGTTCGGTTTTACCACACTTGGCACCGATGGGTTGACGCCGCGTGAACTGAAGTACGCCAGAACGTCCGCATAGTCGTCCGCCAGTACGGTTTCAGTACCACTCAGTGAGCCACTCAAGCCACCGCTTGCCGCCATCCACTCGCGCAGCTGCTCAGCGTCGGTGTAGGTGATGTGCGTCGCCGGAATCACGTGAGTGTCCGCTTCCAGATAACCGGAGCCGTCGGGGCTGGTTGGCGGACGAGCCAGAATCAATGCACCGCCACCGTTGGCCTGAACATTGGCGCCTTTGGCAACACGGGCAATGGTGCCGGCGTCACACAGGACGATTTCGCCATTGAATGCCGAGGTGAACTCGCCTTCCAGACACTGAGCGTTGCCATAATCGGCGGCATCGACAATCGGTGCACTTTCAAACCCAGGTGCGATCGACTGACCGATGATGTCCGGATAGGTTTGACCATCATCACCCACCAGGCTTACCAGTGAGTTTTTGTAGAAATAGTTATGCGAGCTGGCGGCAACGGCTGTAATCCAGGGAGAATCCGCCGGGCTGCCCAGGGTTGCGAAGTCTGGTCCGCTGTTACCCGCCGAGGTGGCAACGAAGATACCGGCATCCATGGCTGACAGGAATGACAGTGCATCGTAGTCCGCCCAAGGATCGGAAGACCCACCACCAATGGAGTAGTTGATCACATCAACGCCATCGACAATGGCCTGTTCAATTGCGAACAGAATCGCGGCCAGGTAACACCCATCAGCACCACAGACTTTGTAGGAAATAACGTTTGAACGGGGTGACACACCGGCAATGGTTTTCGTCACTTCAAAACCGGTTGGTGCCGTCACGGTGGCATCGTAAACCAGGTTACCGGCTGACGTACCGCCGGTGTGAGAACCGTGGCCATCGATATCACGGGCACTGCCTTCGTCGATGTAAGGAACGCCCCAGGCGCCGATCAGTTTGTCGTTACAAGGGAAGTTCGGGTCAAAGACGTCGGAACGCTCATCACAGACACCGAAATACTGACCCTTCGGATTGGTGTGGCGATAGCCATCGCCAGCCACTTCGGCAAAAGAATCCGAAATCGGGTTAATACCGGTATCGATGATACCAACCACGATGCCTTCACCACGTGTTGGCTCCAGATCGTGAGACCCGGTCCAGATCTGCGGCGCACCGATCCATTGGAAACCACCTTCGTAATAACAACCGGCCATACCCAGTGTCGTTGCCAGCATGGCAAACACGGCTGAGTTGCGGTTTAGCCAGCCGCGACGATAAGCCACCAGGGCCAACAGGGTCAGCGCCAGCAACGCAAACGCGGTGATGGTCCAGACCTGAGTGGTGTTCTTATCGACCGGAATCGCAAAACCGTCGAGAGTTTCGGTTTTTTCCAGCTTGAACAGCTGATCTTTCACAATGCTTCGCAGACCGTCGATCTGCGCGACCTTCGCCGCTTCGGCTTTGGTCAGTTCAACAATCATGGCGTTGGTCGCGACCTGGAACTGATCGACCACAGTCACGTCACGGCCCAGTTCTCGGGACATCTGCTGCAGAAACTTTTCCTGCGTAGTCGCCAGATAGCCGCTGTAAGCACGAGCTTCGCTGCTGCGAACGTCCAGTTTGGACTGGCCTTCGGTACTGGTGGCGGCATAACCGTCGACACCGCCGCGATAGCGGGCAACCGACTCATCAACCAGCCCGACGATGTACCGCTCACGAGGCTCGATGGCAAAGCTGCGCATCATCATTTGCGGGGCAGCTGACGGTGTCAGCGTTTTTTCGATTTTTGGCCGTTCGGCCGTGTTTGACTTCTCAGTGACATTGCTCGCAAAGCTCGGTGTTGCCAGAGATACCGCACCCACGGTAACGGCAATCAGAGCAACGCGCGCAGGCAGTCGCTTAAGGTTTATCCTCAGTGGTTTCATACAAATACACCCTTGTGTTGGAGGAACTTTTTATAGTTTTTTTAGTTATGCAGCCCGGAAACGGCTGCAGACACAGGGACGGGTTCTGGGTACGGCGGGTGAGGTGAAGTCCTCTCTCAGAATTACCGACAACTCCCTCCGGGACTGGAGACAAGAAAACGGAATCGACGCAGTTGGTAACCGCAGTGCTTCCTTTCACCTGACTTGCGCCCGGCAATCCTTTTGTAGATTGTCAGCACAAGGTAAACAAGCGGAGGTAGGGATTCAAGCTGTGAGTTTTTACAGGTTGATCTTTTGTGATCCACCTCTCAATCGGCGTACGAACGCTTGGCAAACCTCCGGTTTCGGGCAAAAAAACCGACGGTTCGACCGAAAGCTTATTCATCCACTACACTGCTTCTGAACCGACAGATTTATGCATTCGCTATGAAACGATTCAAAGTCCCTACCGTGTTTATGACGGCGGCAATATTGATCATTTTGGCAGCCAGCACCAACGCTGAACCCCTTTCCTCCTACTCTCAGGTCAGAGAAGTAACGGCCGAAGAACCGGCGCCTCCGGAGCGATTGGATGACTACATTCGGTTGGATCTTTATCAACCGGACTATCAGACCGCCAACCAGATTCGGCAAGCCATTGAGGACTGGTTAGGACCGGACATGGTGATCGTGCCCGACCAGAAAAGTGTTTGGGTACAGGCGCCCAGAAACCCGACGGATCGCGTCACTTTTCTGGCCGCCCTGCTTGCGTTGGATATCGACTAACGTCTGTCGGTGTCGTCTTAAACCAGCGACAGCAGCATCTGAGATGGTTGTTCCAACAGGCGTTTCCATTCGTTATTAAAGCGCGCAATGGTACCGCCATCCAAGACCCGATGATCACCGGACCAACTGACATTAAGCACTTCCCGTAGCCCGATGCTACCATCCGGCAAGCCACGGGGCAGCGATTGGATACGGCCAATACCAACTATGGCGACTTCCGGCTTATTAATGATCGGTGTCGTGACCGTACCGCCAATCGCTCCGATATTCGAAATGGTAATGGTGCCACCTTTCATATCGTCGGGAGACAAACGTCCGGCCCGCCCGGCTTCGGTCAAGCGGCGAACTTCCGCAGCGACCTCACTGAGCGAACGACGATTCACCGCTTTGATGTTCGGGACCAACAACCCCATAGGCGAGTCCACTGCCATGCCGATGTTGTGGTCACGATGTTGCAAAATGGTATCGCCGGTTTCATTCATGTGGCTGTTAACGATGGGAAACTGAGTCAATGCGACTGACAGCGATTTGATAAAGAACGCCATCAACGTCAACCGAACATCATCCGGACTGAGACTGTCATTCAGTTCACGACGCAGAGCATTACACGCCGTGATGTCGATCTCTTCGGCGTAGGTGAAATGCGGAATGGTGCTGACCGATTTCTGCATTTGTTCCGCCATTACCGCGCGGATGCCCTTCAACGGAATTTCTTCGATTGCCTGACCGGAAACAGGCTGTGTTTTAGCACTGGTGTTTGCTGCAGAAGGTTCGCCGTCGAGATAGTTCAGCATGTCTTCTTTCAGGACTCTTCCGGACGGTCCCGTGCCGGAAACTTCGGCAATGTTCACGTCATTCTCTCGGGCAATACGGCGAACCGCCGGGGTCGCCAGAACTTTCCGGTGCGTCTCATCGCTGGGTGCAACAGACTGAGAGACATGCTCAACTTTTGAGGGCTTTGCTTCCGGAGCCGAGTCTGGAACATCCCGGGCCGGAGATGATTCCTCTGGCCCCTCACCGGCAATTTCCATTTGAAACAGCGGCGCGTGAACCTTGGCGATTTCACCTTCTTCGACATAAAACTTTTCAACCCGGCCGGCGTGTTTCGCAGGAATCTGCACCAGCGCCTTATCGGTTTGAACGTCCGCTACGGGCTGATCTTCTTCAACCTGATCGCCAACCGACACCAGCCATTCAACCAGCTCACATTCGACAATACCTTCACCGATATCCGGCAGAATAAAATCTTCTTTCATTGTTTTGTTCTCCGTCACGTCGGCATTCAATAATGAATACTTCGTTTAATGGCTTCATACACCTTGGTGGCGTCCGGCATGTATTCTGTTTCGTGCGCCAGCGGATACGGCACGTCCAGACCACAGACGCGCATAATGGGCGACTCCAGACTCAGAAACGCCTCTTCCTGAACGGTGGCGGCAATTTCGGCACCAAAACCGTTGGTCAACGGGGCTTCGTGTGAAATCAGCAAACGTCCGGTTTTTTGTACTGAACTGACCACGGTCTCAATGTCCCACGGCAGAATGCTGCGCAAATCGATGACTTCACAATCGATGCCGTCTTTGTCGGCCTTTTCAGCGGCGTCACTGATGATTTCCATCTGCGCGCCCCAGGCCAGCAGCGTAATGTCCGACCCTTCACGGACCACATCGGCCTTTCCGATCGGCAGTTCGTAGTCTTCTTCGGGCACATCGCCGACTGATGCCCGATAAAGACGTTTTGGTTCAAAGAAAATAACCGGGTTCTCGTCTCGGATGGACGCCAGCAGCAGACCCTTCGCCTGATGCGGATTGCGTGGTACAACAATTTTCAATCCGGGTGTGTGGGCGAAGTAAGCTTCCGGGCTCTGCGAATGATAGTGCCCACCCTTGATGCCGCCGCCGTAGGGTGTGCGGATCGTCAATCCACCGACATCGAACTCGTTGCCGCTGCGATAACGGAACTTAGCCGTCTCATTCACAATCTGATCAAAAGCCGGAAAGATGTAATCACCAAACTGAATTTCAGCGACCGGTTTGTGTCCCTGCGACGCCAAACCGTTGGCAAAACCAATGATGCCCTGCTCGACCAGTGGTGTATTGAAGCAACGGGCACGGCCGTACTTTTCCTGTAGATGACTGGTGGCCCGGAACACGCCGCCAAAAAAGCCGACGTCTTCGCCAAAGCACACGACCTTGTCGTCTTTTTCCATGGCGATATCGAGCGCATTGTTGATCGCCTGCAACAGATTCATCTGACTCATGCGTCCAACCTCCCTGCCGTTTTCGGATAGTTATCCGGGTATTGCCGGATGTGTTGTTTCAACTCACTCAACTGTTTACGGAGCTGATCCGACGGCTGGTCGTAGACATCTTCGATCAGATGATCGAGGGTTGGGACAGGGCGTTTCTCGGCCGCTTTCATCTGCGACAGAATGTCTTCCCGGTACTCGGCGTAGAGTGCTTTTTCTTTGTCGTCATCCCACCAACCCTGCTTCGTCAGCCAATGCTTGTAACGCAGCACCGGGTCTTTTTTCGCCCACTTGGCTTCTTCGTCTTTGGAGCGGTAGCCGGTAGGGTCATCGGACGTTGAATGCGCACCCAGCCGATACGACATGGCTTCGATCAGTACCGGCGCGTTGTTTTCGAGTGCATAGTCACGAGCGATGCGTGTGGCCTCATACATCGCCAGCAGGTCATTACCGTCTACTCGAATGGTCTTGATGCCATAACCGATACCACGGCTGGCAACGCCGTCACCTTTAAACTGTTCATCGGCGGGAGTGGAAATCGCATAGCCATTATTACGGCATAAAAACAGCGTCGGGCAGTTGAGTACGGCCGCCATGTTTACGCCGGCATGAAAGTCGCCTTCGCTGGCTGCGCCTTCACCAAAATAACAGATGGTCACGGCATCCAGACCGGCGAGTTTCTGGCCATATGCATAGCCGGCCGCTTGCGGAATCTGTGTCGCCAACGGAGATGAGATGGTCATGTAGTTCAGGGCTTTCGATCCGTAATGGATCGGCATTTGCCGGCCCTTGCCGAGATCCAGTTCATTTGAAAAGCACTGGTCCATGAACTGCTGCGCCGTAAATCCGCGCAATCTTAACGCGCCCTGTTCACGATACTGGGCAAAGATCATATCGTGGTCACTCAACGCCGCCGCCGAACCGACCGACGCAGCTTCTTCACCAAGCGAGGCAAGATAAAAAGGAATGCGGCCCTGACGCTGAGCATTGATCATGCGCTCGTCCAACACCCGGGTGAACACCAGGTCCTGATACACTTTCACTGCAAAGTCTTCGCTGAAGTCAGGTGCGCTGGCGCCCTGATAAAGGGTGCCGTCTTGTTTCAACAGTTTGAATGTCGGAATGGAGAGCAGGTTCTCATCCATCAGTTCCGGCTTGTGAACAGTCGACTGGCTCATAAGTCTTCGTCCGTTTTGTTGTTATTAGAAAATTCTGACTGGCCTTCATCATAGTCAGGCCAGCCGAGTCATGACCAGCTAAGCTCATCAGTTGCCATCACGGCAACTGTCAGCTCAGCTTGCCAGATAACGCTCGATTGACGCGCGAAGGAACGGGTTTGTTCAACTGCGAGAACAACCACTGACCGGTCTCTACCAGTCGCTCCAGGTCCACCCCACAGTCAAGCCCTTCACCGCGTAAAAAATAGGCGACATCTTCGGTGGCCACATTGCCACTGGCGCCTTGTGCATAGGGGCAGCCGCCTGCGCCGCCGATGCTGGAATCGATGGTTCGCAAACCGAGATCCAGCCCTTTGCGCAGGTTGGCGATGGCCATGCCATAGGTATCGTGACAATGCATCGCCAGCCAGGACGCCGGAAACTCCTTCAGTAACGCGGTGAGCACCCGTTCGATCGAGGCGGGCGTACCGACGCCGATGGTGTCGCCGAGGGATACTTCATAGCAGCCCAGCTCAAACAGGCGCCGAACCACCGGCACCACCTGTTCCGGTTGAATAACTCCCTCATAGGGGCAACCAACCAGACAGCTGACGTAGCCGCGAACACGAACGTGCGCAGCTTTCGCCTGTTCGCAAACCACAGCAAATCGATCCAGACTTTCCGCAATACTGCAGTTGATATTCTTCTGACTGAACGTTTCACTGGCCGCACCGAACACCGCCACCTCTTTCGCGCCCGCCGCTATCGCTGCCTCCAGCCCTTTTAAGTTCGGGGTCAACACCGGAAAACTGACGGCTTCTGTGCTCGGTAACGCCTGCAACACCTGATCGCTGTCCGCCATCTGCGGCACCCATTTGGGCGACACAAAAGCACCGGCTTCGATGCGCGTTAATCCACAGTCCATCAGCCGACGGATAAGCTCGACGCGACCCTTGACCGATAAGGTGGTTGATTCGTTTTGCAGGCCATCGCGGGCACCAACTTCAACAATACTGACGCGTTCGCGACTCATGCATTTTCCTCCGCATCCGCAGTGGCCGTAATGTCGTATAGCAAATCGCCCTCACCGATCTGATCACCGACCTGCCAACTCATATCCGAGAGGACACCGTCGACATCGGCCATTAAGGTGGTTTCCATTTTCATCGCTTCATAGGACAGCAACTTGTCGCCGACCCGGACGTGATCGCCGGGCTGTTTATAAAGCGCGGTCACCGTTCCGGGCAACGCGGCCACTTCACGCCCGCTGACATCGACGTCATGATCGTGCGCTTTCTCAGCCCGCCACCAGGTTTGCACAAGCGGTTGATGCCCGTCGTCCAGCCAGACACTGTCATCGGTGACATAAACGGCCCAGCGATACAAACGCCCTTTCGACTGAGCAGACAGCTCACCCAGGGAATCGCCGGTTGGCTGATAGCTCACCTGTTCCAAATGCAACCCACCTTCAGGCAGGTCAATCTGCCAATTGCGGCCGGTTCGCACGACCTCGATGCGGGTCTGCTCGCTCAAAGCATAGGTCCATCGGCGCTGGCCATTCATGCGCCACCCACGATGCCGCGTGAAGGCATCGTCAGCCGGCTGATGACACTGATGAAGGACCGCCGCGAGTGCGGCCCAACCCGCCTGCTCGGGCACATTTGGTGCTGAAAAGCGCTGCTCTTGTTCATCCAGCCAACGCGTGTGAACGGTCATGTTCTGCACTTCGGGTTGTTCAATCAGATGGCGCAGGAAGCCCAGATTGGTCGTTAACCCGAAACAGCGGGTCTGCGCCAAAACCTGGCGCATTTTCAGCAGCGCCGCTTCCCGGTTATCGGCATGGACGATCACCTTAGCCAACATGGGATCGTAGAAACTGGACACGTCCGTCTGTTCATAAACGCCGCTGTCGATCCGGATACCGTCACCCTGAGGAAAGGTCAGTTGATGAATATGCCCGACCATCGGTAAAAAGTTTTGCGCAGGGTCTTCAGCGTAAAAGCGGGCTTCGATGGCGTGACCGATCGGTTCGACCGGGCGAATGGGCGGCAGTGTTTCACCCCGTGCGATGTTCAGCTGCCAGGCCACCAAGTCCTGACCGGTGATGCACTCAGTCACCGGATGTTCAACCTGCAGTCGGGTGTTCATTTCCAGGAAATAAAACTCCCCTTCGGTTGAGAGAATGAACTCAACGGTACCGGCCCCTTCGTAGCCGATTTCCCGGGCGGTGGTCTCTGCGGCTAACCACATCTGTTCGCGCAAAGATTGCGATAGGTTTGGAGCCGGTGCTTCTTCGAGCACTTTCTGATGCCGTCGCTGCACCGAACAGTCCCGCTCAAAGAGGCTAACGACGTTGCCGTGCTGATCCGCCAGAATCTGCACTTCAATGTGGCGTGGCTGCACCAGAAATTTTTCCAGTAACAAACGGTCATCACCGAACGAGTTTTCGGCTTCCCGTCGCGCCGACTGCAACGCATCGCTCAACTCCGCTTCCGACTCGGCGACTTTCATACCTTTGCCACCGCCACCGGCGGATGCTTTCACCAGCAACGGAAAACCAATGGTCAGTGCTTCTGCGGTCAAGGTGGCATCGGATTGATCGTCACCGTGATACCCGGGAATCATCGGCACCCCTTTGGGTTCCAGGGTTTGCTTGGCCCGTGCTTTGGACGCCATCGCTTTCATCGCATCCACGGGCGGGCCGACCCAGGTCCAACCGGCGGCCATGACCCGCTCGGCAAATTCCGCGTTCTCAGATAAAAACCCGTAACCGGGGTGCACGGCATCGGCGCCGGTTGTCGTCATCGCGGCCAGAATTTTGTCCTGATCCAGATAGGTTTTCGCAACGGGGCCGTCACCAAGACAAACGGCTGTGTCCGCCAGATCCACGTGCGGGGCATGACGGTCCGTTTCTGAGAACACCGCCACGGTTCGTAAGCCCTGTTGTTTGGCCGTACGGATCACGCGAACGGCTATTTCACCGCGATTGGCAATCAGTAATGTTTTCATTGATTGTCATCCTCAGTTTCAACCCAGGCCGCCGCGCGTTTTTCCAAAAAGGCGCGAATGCCTTCCTGACCTTCAGCACCAATGCGTTGGTTGGCAATTCGCCAAGCCAGATTTTCCATAAGCTCGTCATTCAGCGGACGCTCGGAAACGTCGTGAAGCAGTTTTTTTATTTTCCGGTGAGAGTCTGGGCCGCCCTGCTTTAAGGCATCGCAGAAATCATGAATCAGCGTGTCGATGCGTTCCCATGGCGCAACCTCATGTACCAACCCCAATTGCAACGCGGTCACTGCATCGAAACGTTCACCAGTCAGCATGTAGCGCCGGGCCTGACGCCGGCCAATGGCGTTGACCACAAAGGGGGATATGGTCGCCGGCGTCAGACCCAATCGCGTTTCTGACAGCGCAAACATGGCATTATCCTGTGCAATGGCAATATCCGCGCAAGCGGTTAAGCCGACGCCGCCACCCATGACAGCTCCTTGCACCACCGCAATGACCGGCTTTCGGCAGAAGTTCAGTGTGGTCATCAGCTCTGCAAGGGCTTTGGCATCGTTGACGTTGGTCTCCATGGATTCAGATTTCATCGACAACATCCAGTTCAGGTCCGCACCGGCACTGAAGTGGTTACCTTCGCCACGTAAAACGACGACCCGCACGTCATCCGACTGATGAGCCTTTAAAACAGCCTGCGTGAGCGTCCCGATCAGTTCCGCGTTTAGCGCATTGCGAACCTCAGGACGGTTTAACGTCAGAGTTAATATGCTGTTATTCAGTGTCTGTTTGAGCATTGTCGTCTCTCTTATCACACGGGAGATAGCCATCACATTCGGAACACGCCATAGCGGGTGTCTTCGCTATGACCATTGGCACAAACCGTCAGCGCCAGACTGAGGATGGTTCGGGTCTGCGCCGGATCGATAATGCCATCGTCCCAAAGCCGTCCGGTGGAATAGTAAGGATTGCCCTGGGTTTCATACTGGTCTCGCACCGGAGCTTTGAAAGCTTCGGCATCTTCAGCTGTCCAGTCTTCACCTTGCGCCTGTTTCTGTTCGCCTTTCACCGTGGCTAACACCGTGGCCGCCTGCTCACCGCCCATGACTGAAATGCGCGCGTTTGGCCACATCCATAAAAACCGGGGGTCGTAAGCACGGCCACACATACCGTAGTTGCCGGCGCCAAAACTGCCACCGATGACCACGGTCAGTTTCGGAACCTTGGCACAAGCGACAGCAGTCACCAGTTTGGCACCGTCTTTTGCAATACCCGCGTTCTCATATTTTTTACCCACCATGAAGCCGGTGATGTTCTGCAGGAACAACAGCGGAATGCCGCGCTGATTACACAGTTGTATGAAGTGCGCGCCCTTTTGTGCCGACTCGGAAAACAGAATGCCGTTGTTGGCTAAAATGCCGACCGGCTGCCCTTCGATGTGCGCAAAGCCGGTAACCAAGGTCTTACCATAATTGGCTTTGAACTCATCAAGCACGGAATCGTCCACCAGCCTGGCAATGATGTCGCGGACATCAAATGGCGTCTTCAGATCTTCGGGAATCAGTCCGTAAAGATCCTCCACCGGATAACGCGGCGGCTTGAAAGCTGTGTTCGTCGGTGATGCCTGTGTCAGATTAAGATGCGCGACGATCTGCCGGGTTTGTACCAACGCGTGATCGTCGTTGTCGGCCAGATAATCGGCCACCCCAGAGGTGTGCGTGTGTACAACGCCGCCACCCAACTCTTCCGCGGTCACCTCTTCGCCGGTCGCTGCTTTCACCAAAGGCGGACCACCCAGAAAAATGGTGCCCTGATCGCGCACGATCACACTCTGATCGCACATGGCGGGCACATAGGCACCGCCGGCGGTACAGGAACCCATCACCACGGCAATCTGAGGAATGCCCTGTGCGGACAGATTGGCCTGGTTGAAAAAAATGCGTCCGAAATGCTCGCGGTCGGGAAAGACTTCATCCTGCATCGGCAGAAACGCACCGCCACTGTCGACGAGGTAAATACAGGGTAAGCGATTTTCCAGCGCGATCTGCTGTGCCCGAAGGTGTTTTTTTACCGTCATCGGATAATAGGTTCCGCCTTTGACGGTAGCGTCATTGGCGACGATCAAACAGTGCACCCCACTGATCTGACCAATGCCGGCGACGACCCCGGCGGAAGGCACGGCATCGTCGTACAGTCCACTGGCTGCCAATGCGGAAATTTCCAGAAACGGTGACCCGGAATCGAGCAATCGTTCAATCCGCTCACGGGGCAAACGCTTACCCCGGGCCAGATGCTTTTCGCGCGCCCGGGAACCCCCGCCCTGATACACGGCGGCTAAACGGTCGTTCAACTCATCGACTAACGCGCGGTTGAAGCGATCGCGCTGCGCAAACTCTTCACTGCGGGTGTTGACCTGACTGTGGATGACGCTCATGAGAATCGTCCTTCTATGTCGCGGGCGATGATCATCTTCTGAATGTCGCTGGTGCCTTCATAAATCCGCGCGACGCGGACATCGCGGTAGATCTGTTCAATTGGGAAATCAGTCAGATAACCATAACCACCGAGGGTCTGCATGGCGTCGGAGACCACCTTCTCTGCCATGTCACTGGCAAACAGTTTTGCCATCGCCGCTTCCCGCAGGGCGGGCAAACCCGCATCTTTACGGCGGGCGGCATTCCACACCAGCTGACGAGCGGCTTCGATTTGCGTGTCCATGTCCGCCAACCGAAACGCCACCGCCTGATGGTCCATCAGCCGGGTACCGAACGACTCACGTTCCTGTGCGTAACTGGCCGCGACATCGAACGCGGCCTGTGCCATACCCACACATTGCGCAGCAATGCCAATGCGACCGCCTTCCAGATTACCGAGCGCGATGGCATAACCCTGCCCTTCTGCGCCCAACAGGGCATCTTCCGGCAACTCAATGTCCTTAAAGACCAACTGCGCGGTATCGGATGCTCGCTGACCCATTTTTGATTCAACGACGGGCACTTCAAATCCTGGCAGATGCGCCGGCACCAGAAAGGCACTCAGCCCCTTTTTGCCTTTGTCCGGATCGGTCACGGCAAAGACAATGGCGAGATCGGCAATCGCACCGTTGGTAATAAACTGCTTGGTGCCGTTAAGTCGCCAACCGGTTGAGGTGCGGACAGCGCGGGTTTTTAAAGCTGCAGCGTCAGATCCGGCATGCGGTTCGGTCAGGCAGAAAGCGCCCAGTTTTTCGCCGTTGGCCAGCGCCGGTAACCATTGTGTTTTCTGTGCTTCAGAGCCATAGGCTGCTATCGGTGAACACACCACGGAGTTCATCACCGAGGTGATCGTCGACAAGGCGCCATCACCCTGCGCAATCTCTTCCACAACCAGAGCGAGCGACAAATAGCCGGCCTCGCTGCCCCCGTAGGCTTCGGGTACGGTTAACCCATAAAACCCGGTTTCGCCCAGCTGTTTGATGATATCAATGGGATGCTCCGCTGAACGGTCCCATTTGGCCGAGTTCGGTTTCAGTTCGTTTTGGGCAAAGTCGCGCGCGGCATCGCGCATCATCACCTGAATATCGTTGAGTTCCGACATAGTGACTCCTCACTTACCCTTCGTTGAACAGCTCGCGCCCGATCAGCATGCGACGGATTTCACTGGTTCCGGCACCGATTTCATAAAGCTTGGCATCGCGCAGCAAGCGCCCGGTGGCGTACTCGTTGATGTAGCCGTTCCCACCGAGCAGTTGAATGGCGTCCAACGCCACCTGAGTGGCTTTTTCGGCAGCATACAAAATCGCCCCGGCGGCATCTTTACGCGTGGTTTCACCGCGGTCACAGGCGGCGGCTACGGCGTAAACATAAGCACGTGAGGCATTCAGATTGGTGTACATATCGGCCAGTTTGCCCTGTACCAATTGAAACTCACCGATGGCCTGACCAAACTGTTTGCGCTCATGAACATAGGGCAACACGATGTCCATCGCTGCCTGCATGATGCCGAGCGGCCCGGCTGAGAGCACCACACGTTCGTAATCGAGCCCGCTCATGAGAATCTTGACGCCATCGCCCTCTTTGCCCATGAGGTTTTCTTTCGGCACCTTGCAGTCTTCAAACACCAGCTCGCAGGTATTGCTGCCGCGCATGCCGAGTTTGTCGAGCTTCTGAGCCGTCTTGAAACCGGGAAAGTCTTTTTCGATCAGGAAACAGGAGATGCCGCGCTTACCGCCATTCGGGTCGGTCTTGGCATAGACCACCAGTACGTCGGCATCGGGGCCGTTGGTGATCCACATCTTGTTGCCGTTAAGCAGGTAATGATCGCCCTTGTCTTCGGCTTTCAGCTTCATGCTGACCACGTCCGAACCGGCACCGGGCTCACTCATGGCCAGCGCGCCGACATGCTCACCGGAGATCAGCTTAGGCAGATATTTGGCTTTCTGCTCCGCGCTAGCGTTCTTGCGGATCTGATTCACACAGAGGTTGGAATGCGCGCCATAGCTCAAACCGACAGAGGCCGACGCCCGGCTGATCTCTTCCATCGCCACCGCATGGGCAGCGTAACCCAGTCCGGAGCCGCCCAGCTCTTCCTCAACGGTGATACCGAGTAGGCCCAGCTCACCCATGGCAGGCCACAGATCGCGGGGAAACGCATTGGTCAAATCGATTTCTTCGGCTCGTGGCGCAATTTCTTTTTGCGCAAATGCCCGAACCGCATCGCGCAGAGCGTCCAGGGTATCCCCCAGACCAAAATTCAGGGAGTGCATCATGTGTCAGCCTGTTTTTGTCTTTGTTATGGGTGTCAGAGGCTAAGTGACGTTGACGTAAACGTCAACTATGGCAATTTTCGAACTTGTCATTGTTTTTGTACAGTCACCCGGACATTTACAAACCGCCTGCTGAGCGTAGATGATAGGAGGTTTTCAGACGACATCAGGTATCCCATGGCCCGGCAAAGCGCGCAAATGCAGACTCAGGTAGTCCTTCTCGGCACCGGCACTCCCAACCCAGACCCCTTACGCATGGGGCCCTGCACTGCTATTACCGTGGGTGATCGGGCGTACATTATCGATTGTGGACCGGGGCTGGTGCGCCGGGCCCAACAGGCTTACGAACAAGGTATCAATGCGCTGAAGGTCTCGAACCTGGATCGTTTGTTTCTGACCCATCTGCATTCTGATCACACCATCGGTTTGCCCGATATCATTTTCACCCCCTGGGTCATGGGGCGCGAAAAGCCGCTTCAGGTCTACGGCCCGAAAGGTACTCAACACCTGGTCGACCATGTCAACAAAGCCTACAGCGCCGATATTCACGCTCGAACCTGTGGGCTCGAACCGATCAACCTGACCGGCGGGCGTGCTGAAGCGACGGAGTTTTCTGAGGGGCGATGTTATGAAGACGATCGCGTTCAGGTGGACGCCTTCGGGGTCAATCATGGCAAGGGCTGGGAGCCGTTTGGATTCAAGTTCACCACGCCGGATCGCACTATCGTCGTATCGGGCGATACCTCACCCTGCCCAGAGGTCTATGATCTGTGGCAGGGTTGCGACGTTCTGGTGCACGAAGTGTACTCGCAAAAAGGCTTTGATCGCCGCGAGCCGGATTGGCAGAAATACCACAGCGCCATGCACACGTCCGGACTACAGCTTGGTGAGATTGCCGCTCAGGTGCAGCCGGGGAAACTGGTGATGACCCACCTGTTATTGTGGGGCGCAACCGAAAACGATCTGATGGACGAAGTTCGTCAACACTTCGATGGAGACGTCGTCTGCGGTCAGGATCTGGGCGTCTATTGATGCGCGACTATCTCGGTGAACCACAGGCCACACTGACCGTTTGCGTCGAGCATCAACCACGGTGGCCGGAGCCGGCGTTTGCATCCGGTCGGTCAACGCTTTTTCCGGGTGAACTGGCCATACTCGTCGGCGCGAACTCCAACCACTGGCGTAAGATATTCAATGTCTATGCAAAGCTGCTCTGCGCGCTGAAGCCAGACGCCGCAACCGACTGGCGTGCGCTTCGGGATCAGCAACTGTTTCAGCCCGGCCAGCAACATGGCTTACGTATGGGCTCGATCGTTGCCGAGAACATTAACGAGAACACTGGACTGACCCTCATCGCCGGAAAACAGTATGCCGACGCGTTAGGCCTGCTGAGCCAGGCCACCAGCCTGGCGCCGGGCATTTTCGTGCATGATCATGCAAACTGCCTGATCACGCCTTATTTCGACTATCGGGCCTTGTCCGATGCCAGCATCGCGCGCCTTGCTCAGATCATGACAGAACGCTGGTCAGATCAGACTGCGCTCGTGTTAGCGACCTGAGCGTCACGGCCAATAAAAGCATCAACACGCTCTAGCGGAATGTGATCACTGGTATTGCGACCGTACCAACAATCCTGAATGTGGCCTTTTGTGTCGATCAGAAAATCGGCCGGCACCAAGGTGACATGAGGATTCGGTCTGGGACGTCCACCCTTAACCATACCCCGGATGATCCTCGGCATTTTAAACAGCAAGGCTTTCCACAGTGCCTTTCCGCTTTTTTCAACGCCGTACTGGTTATAGATATCCAGGTTTGAATCAGCAATCAAACGAAACGGTCGGGGGTAGCGCGCCACGTGCTCGCGTACTTCTTCGGCGGTGGAACTGAACACGGCAATCACTTCCACGCCACGCGCTTTCCAGGCCCGATAGCGATGGGTCAGTTCGTATACCCGAAAGTTACAGAAAGGACAGGCGGCGTCGCGGAAAAAACACAACATCACCTTTTTTCCGGCGAAGTCCGTCAACCTCACGGTCTCTCCATAGATGTCTTGTGCTTCAAAAGTCTGAGCCGGGGCCGGTGGGGTAAGTCTCATAAATACAGGATCACATTACTGAAATTGAACCCGATGATACGCTGACAGCATCGGTTCGGACCAGTCATTGAGCACCGACAACACTTTCCCTTTCGGCGACTTGTCGTACCCAACACCTTGATTTTCGCCTGACCCGATCCAACATACACTGACAAGTGATCGTTTTTTAAAGCAAGGAGATCCATCCATGCAAGCAAACTTCCAATCACTGCGTGCCCTGTTCGGACAGCTGGGTCTGCCGGACGACGACACCACCATTGCCCAGTTTATTGAGAAAAACCGAATCAACGATCCGGACACCCCGCTTGAAAGCCTGTCGGTGTGGAGCGAATCGCAGAAACAGTTTTTACTCGAAGCCCGCTCTCTCGATGCGGAATGGGCCGAACCAGTTGACGAGTTGGATGCACTGCTGCACCAGTAAACCCGTCCGACCCTGCGCTCAGGCGACGTCCTTCGGTAAGCGTTGATAGCGTTCAATCCGCTCACGATAAAGCGCCAAGTTGTTGCGAATATCGTCGGTCACCAACCCGGAACACAGTGGCTTTTTCGGGTCCAGATCGGAATGCTGACACACGTCGATTTGTCCAAACTGCTCTTCCAGTTCAAACAGACACTGGATCAGCGCGATGCGCTGTCGCTGGGTAAATGATCCGCTGTTGCCAATCAAACAAACGCCGACCGAACCACGATTGAAAGACCGAACATGAGCGCCGGTTTCATGGCCGGCCACCACGGGGTCATCATCCAACGGACGACCCGTTTCAATGTGGCCGTTAAACCGCCGATTATAAACGCCGGATGCCAGCCAGCCATTCAGGATGACGTAATGGTATCCGATCCCACTCCAGCCGCGTTCCAGATGCCATTTGGCAACCAACGCCGCATTGCCGAAACCGGAGGCTGAACAGTGCACAACTACTTTGACCATGTGAACGCATCCTCGATCGATTTCAGCTGATCCTGAACTTTCTGCTTACCGGAGCCCGTCGCCAGTTCTGTCAGTCGGGACACCTTGCCACGCTTCTCAGCCGAGCGGCCGGCTGCATATACGCCAACCACCCCGCCCCAGACCCACATGAAGCTGCCGAAAACCTCGCTGGAACTGGTGACAATGTACTCCGGCGAACCCAACAAACTGAGCACCGTAATCCGCAACCCGAGCAGTTCAAGCAGGATGAAAAACAGTCCGGCATAGACCACCATCGGGCGGGCGCGCTTAGTGAATTTATCGTCCTGTTTGAGTTCCGCCAACACGACGTCTTTGGAGTTGTTCAGGTGTTGCCGGTAGGTATCTTCCATCTGGCGTTCGCGCTGATGCACCAGCTTTTCAATTTCCAGTCGGAAATTCTGCTCGCTACTGACCAGCTGCTGGTTCATTTCCGCCAATCGCAGTTTCAACTCGGCACGGAAACGATCGCTGTCTTCTTTTGAGCGAAACTTTTCTTCGTTGGTGTAGATGTACTCATCAACGGTTTCTTCGATGCTGCTGATCACCGAAGCACCTTTGCCGCTGATGAAGTTCCAGATCTCTTTAAACATAGGATGTCCTTATCCGTGCACAGCGGTGTGCAACCTCCTGGCACAGAGAATCAGTTTGAATAGTACGAGGAACAGCACTGACGCCTCAGGAAACGCCTTGTAGACAGCTAAACAAACAGGGCTTTTTCACCTTATCTGACATCTGTGGCAGGTCAAGTGGTCATTTGTTGAGCATTTCTGCTCGATTTGAGGCTCTGTTAAGGCTGCAACCGGTCGAGCAGTGCCTGCAGCATGCGATGCGTGCCCAGATTGCGCTCGATGGCAGTGGTGGTCATAGGGTGCGTTCGGGCCGCGATGGTCAGCCAATCGGCGATCATGGCGTCAAACCCTTTAGCCGCCAACATCGGAGTCCAGTCAGCCAGCGCAAAAGGCCGTGAGCGATTGCCAGACAGATGAATGCCCTGTTGGAACCCGTCAAACACCCAGCTTTCATTGATGGCCTCAACAACGATGCGCTCCCGGGTTTGGCCAGCCTGTCGATTCATGACCGCTTCAATCACCCGATCCTGTTCCTGCCAGCTGACACGGATCGACGCTAACGCCTGTCCATCAAACCGAGCGTGGACCTGAACGTCGTCCAACGAGCCGCGACCGTAAAGATTAACGCTGTCCAGCGGATGGATGAAATCATCAAACAAAAAGGCCTTCACCGCGCCGGGCTGTTGATATCGGTTCTTCTCCCATCGAATGCCGGTCAACCCAGTTCCCTGGCCTACCTGTAAGCCCGGTATCTGCTCATTCAGCAGCGGCAAATGACGGCGATTGAAACCCACATACAAAGGCACATTCCGGCGCTGAGCCAGGTCGTAGAGCTGTTCACAAGTCGCGTAGGAATCGGCCAAAGGCTTATCGACAAAAACCGCACACCCCTGTTGAAGAAAGTACTCAGCCATCGGTGCATGAACGGCCGTGGCGGCATGAATCATCACCGCATCGATGCCAAAGGCCATCAACTCATGATAATCCGTACAGGTGTCAGTCACCCGATACTGCTGAGCGACTGCCTGCAAGACCGCTTCGGATCGGGTGCACAACACCAGCTCAACGCCCGGCCAGGTGCTGAGCAGTGGTAGATAAGCCTTGCGGGCAATATCGCCCAGACCGATCAACGCGATTTTCATCAGTGCCCCCTTTGCCGTGTTATCAGGATGATCGGCCTGACTGAAAATAGCCGACAATCCAGTCGATCAAGACCGTTTCAGTTAACGCCGATAAATCTATCGATTCAAAGGTCGGACCCGGGTCCTCTGTGCGATAGCCGAACTGGTAGCGAACCTCGTCCGGTTGCTGATCGTGCAGAATCAACAACAGACGTTTGTCCGTTTTCAGGCAATCGATGGTAATCGCATCGGCCGGAATATCCGCCGAGCGCATTTGCCGATTCACGCCCACCACCGGGTTAATATCCGCATAGTCGGACTGAATCCGGCGGTGCGCCAGAGTAATGCAGTCGGACAGTTGTTCCAGCGGAGTTGATGACATAAACGCTCCCGTCAACGGAATGGATAAGTTCAATTGCGGACGACTGTACCATATCCCAATGGTCGATACCGGCACTCAAGACCCATCCGATTTCGCCGCTATACTCAATGGAGGGGCAGGCTAGAGACAGGATTCAAACATGAACTGGCAGAATTTTCAGACGCGTTTCTACGTGGCCCTGGCGATCATCGCGCTGGTCACGGCGACCGTATCTATCGTTGTATCCTCCCGCGAGACACGCACCCTGACCGAAGACATGGTAGAGAACAACCTCTGGCGCAGCGCCGAAAACTATTTCGATGCCATTAACACCCTGATGATCAGCGGCTTAATGCCAAACCGGTCAATCCTTCAACAAAAGCTCCTCTCCCACGATGAGATTCTGGAGGCTCGGGTTATCCGCAGCCCGATTGTGAATGAGCTGTACGGACCGGGCATTGACGGACAGGCCGCCGCGGATGACCTCGACAAACGTGCGTTGGCGGGTGAACAGTTTTCCGTGATTGAAGAAACTGATAGCGGACGTGCATTAACCGTCCTGATGCCCGTGATCGCTCTGAGCGACTATTCTGGCACCAACTGCTTAACCTGCCATGCCAACGCGCAGGAAGGTGAGGTGTTAGGGGTGGTTCGGTTGACCGAGGACCTCAGCCGTATTGATCAGGACGTCAACAATGGCGTCAGGGTTGCGGCTTACTTTCAACTGAGCATCTTGCTGATCAGCTTTTTAATTCTGCTTCTGTTCACGCGTCACACTATCATCCGTCGGTTACTGAAGCTGAGGGAAGATCTCAGCGACGTCACAGCACAGATGGATTTTACCCGGAACTTCGACCATCAGCGTCAGGATGAAATCGGACATGTCTATCAGTCTGTTGCCCAGCTCATGGCAGCCGTTCGAAGTAGTCTGACGACCGTGACCCGTTCCGCTACGACCGTACTCTCGGTGTCGCGACAGGTGCGTGAAGGGGCCGAATCGACCGAAGCCGCGGTGAATGACCAGAAACAAGGCACCGAGTCCGTCGCCGCCGCCGTCAACCAAATGGACGCCAGTGCCAGCGACGTAAGGCAACGCACACAAAGTGCGGCAGAGGAATCGTCCAAGGCCAACCAACTGACGGAACAGAGCATTCACCTCTCGGATGAAACCCAGACCGGCCTGAGTGAACTGGTAAAAGACGTTCAACAGTCGGCGGATGTCATTCACCGCCTTGATGAACGCACTCAGTCAGTCAATACCATTCTGGAGTCCATTGGCGAGATTGCCGATCAAACCAATCTGCTGGCCCTGAATGCTGCCATTGAAGCGGCACGTGCCGGAGAACAGGGGAGAGGATTTGCGGTGGTCGCCGATGAAGTACGGGCACTCGCAACCCGAACCCACGACAGTACCGAAGACATCAAAGCCACCTTGACCGCGCTGAAGTCCGAGACCACTCAAGCCGTCGACGCCATGACGCATTCGACAGAACAGGCCAGTCGCCTCGGCGATGACGTCCGCCGGCTGATTGCGCATCTGCACGACATTGCCACACAGGTACGGGACATTGAAACGTTAAATACCCAGATCGCCGATGCCACCCAACAACAGAACATCGCGGCCGATGAGATCAATCAGAATGCGTCGCGAATCCGCGACAATGCCGATCATTCCGAAACGCTGGCATTATCTTCAAAACAGTACAGCGAAGCGCTGGTGCACGCGGCTGAAGAGTTGGAAGCGGCCATTCGGTGTTTTAAAATCTGACGAAACGATTAGCCCGGCAGAAGCAGGGAATCATCTATCGGAATGAACGCATCCGCCGCGTCCATCAGACTTTTCGCTGTCAATGATGGCACGCCATACACCTCGACACGTCGGTCCAGATCGTTGCGCAGCTTATCAACCAGAATGGTGAAGTCGCCATCGCCGGTCACCAACACAACCGTATCGGCAAGCTGAGCAGCGTCCAGCGCATCAATAGTAATACCAACATCCCAATCGCCTTTGGCAGAACCATCCGCGCGTTGAATAAAAGGCTTCAACTTTACGTTAAACCCAATCGCACGCAGTATGTTCTGAAACTGTTTCTGCTTCTCATCGCCACGATCCACCGCGTACGCATTGGCCAGAACAATCGTGCCCTGCTCCGATACCTGTGCCCAAAACCGGTTGTAATCAAAATTACGCCGGAAGGCATGTCGTGTGGTGTAGTAAACGTTTTGCACATCCACCAATATGGCAACGGCTGTCATGCGAACAAACTCCCCTCGGCTACACCGGCTACTAACTGAATCTTTGGCACCGCATAAACCAGACCGGGTGACTCAAAAAAATCGATCCGGCCTGATCCTTTAGATCTATGTCTAAAAAAACTTTTGCGCCATCTCTAAAAAAATCAAACCGTTACATTTCTCTGCATCTGAACCGACTCATTTCCACAGAGCCCATCTAGCTTAATCAGAGCATTGCACTGGGAGCTGACGTGTAATGCTGACCCAATAATAAGGAGCTTAACATGAAACGATGGAAACCCCGTAAAGAGAGAGACCTGCGCCGGACGCGAGACAACGCACTGGCCTGGGTAGCGGCGTTGAGTTTATCGGCACTGAGCCAGGCTGCCGATGTCGCCGTTGACAGTGACAAAGATGGCATTGCCGATGCTATCGACAACTGCGTTAAACACAGCAATCCGATACAACTTGATGCCGACGCTGATGGCTTTGGCAACCGGTGTGATGCCGATTTCAACAACAGTGGTCGCGTCGACAAACAGGATCGACAGTTTTTACTGACCCGGCTGGAAAGTCGTGACCCGCTCACCGATTTGGATGAGGACGGAGTCACTACCAAAGCCGATCTGGAGTTGCTCGATCGTCTGATGGAACAACCACCCGGACCGCGAGGCTTTACCGTGAACGACAGTTTCCGGCTGGCCCCACCCCCAATGACGCAACCGCAATTATTCGCCTTAAATGAGCCTCGAGAGAATGGCAGTAATGCGGCATTGATTACCGATTTCCGCGACGTTGAAGGGCTCAAAGACGTCGTGCCGATCAACTTCGGTGGGCAGACCATTGCGCTCAATGACCTGGGCATCCTGCCCGATCTGAAAGCCGGCGATGGCCAGTTCTCGGCCTTCCTGAACTTCGACTTTAAAGCGCAGCAATCGGTTGAGCATCTCTTTGAAAAACGACTGGCCGAGTTCGAAGCCAACACCATCCAGTTGTTTTCCGGACGCAGTGTTTCTGATCTGCGTGAGTTCAAACCCATCCCACACGACATCAACCCGGAACCGATCAAGCTGCCAGACGGGACGGTACTCAGACCGTTCATTCCGGACTTCGATTTCACGCTGACGCTACCGATTGCGCACGATGCGACGCGCAGCCTGATGGTGAACGATCTGAACGTCGTGGCCGATCCAAGCCGCACTTTCGACCCTTGTGATGTTGACGGCGATGGCAGCCTGGGTAACGTCAATGGCGCCTGGTCGTTCAAACGCCTGATGACCGAAATGGCGAACACGTCAAACACCGGCATCACCGCGCAGGAGTTTACCCATAATTGGATCCTCAACTGGATGAGCACACAGACGGTGAACACATTCGACATCCTGCCCAAAGCGGCGATGGCGAACTTCTTTGATGGTTGGGACGGTGTCAATCCATCCACGTTAGATATGAACAACTTACCGTTCCGACTGCTGGCTATCGTCAACCGCATCGACTTATCTTCCACCAACCCTTACGGAAGCTCGGGCGAACCCGGCGAAATTCGCTTTGTCTTTGGTTTGGTCGATACCGACAGTCCGTCATGCACGTCAGGCAATACCGGCGCCACCCGGGCTATGACCGTCATCTTTGAATACGGCGATGTGTCCAGTCTGTGCACGGCGGTAAAATCCCGTGCTAACCAGTGGCTGGACCTGTCCACACTGGCGGTCGGCTCGCCTGCTTACAATGACGCATTACAAACCATCACCGACGATGTCACGCTGGCCAATGCCGTACCCGGCAAACCCAACGGCAGTGCCTTGAACCAACTGCGCACAAACGAAATCGCCCTGGGCTTTCCGTGGCAGCTGCGCGAGTTCCGCATTGATGCCGGCTCGGCCAGTTTGGCATCGGATACTCTCAAACAAACGCCCGATCCGGCTCAGTTCCGGTCGGCCAGTTTGACCACGAAGGACTATATGGAAACCGAAGGCGATGCCATATCGTGTGAATCTCATACGGTACCGCTCACCTTTGCAGGCGATCCTTTCCTTGGGGCATCGGCTGACTATGGTTTCGGCACCATCTGGACGGCACATCCAACCACCAACGTGGTTCCCGGCAGTGGCTTCTGTACCGAAATGCCCGCAGCGGGAACGCCTACGGCAACCGGCACGGTTCGTCACAAACTGTCGTTGAACACCTGTGATGATTGCCACGCCGGCGAAACGCAGACGCCGTTCACTCACGTCAGTCCGAACAGTGCACCGGCGACGTTATCGGGCTTTTTGACCGGCACCATGGTGCCCGACCCGGTCGGCGAACCGGTGACTCGGGAGTTTGACGATCTCGCTCGCCGCGGTCAGATACTCGAGGATCTGGCCGTGAAAAGCTGTCGCAGTGGTGTCTTCACACCAACACCATTCGATCCGATCGTTCACTTCCCGCCCATCGAACCGGAGTTCGACTTCCGGGCTCCCGAGTTCGATCCGGAACGTGTCGACTTCAGTCGATTGCAACAACGCAGTAATGCGGTTCACTGATCGCGATCCAGGCCCGTCCAACGGACGGGCCACTCCTGTTATTCCAAACCAAGGTTATCCACGTCCATCACCCGTCCGGGATTGCACAGTGGTACACTCACGATTCCTCCTTTATTAAGAGTGGTTTGCGAATGCGACATCTGATGTTAATCATGACCGTGATCCTAAGTGGTTGCGCAGCCACCTACCCGATACCAGAGGCGGGAACCGAGTTCACGCTGGACCGATGCCCTCCTCTGTTAAACTGCGTCTCAAGCGAGTCCTCCCTGGCGCTCTATCGGGTCGACCCGATTCAGCTAACAGAACCGTTGAACGAAACCAACTGGCAGGCCATTGCAGCCATTGCGTCTGAGTTGCCAGGCGCCAACGTAACTAAGTCTCGCTTTGGCTACCTCAGAGTAACCTGTTACAGCACCGTCTTTAAGTTTCCGGATTATCTGGAGATTTTGATCAATGAAGACCAGACCGAGCTCGCCGTGCGTTCTCAATCGCAATTTGGGTTGTATGATTTGAATGTCAATCGACAACGGGTGGGGCTGTTGCGAAACCAATTGATGGACCGTGGATTAGCGGAATAACGAGTGTTTGCAGTTTGAGTTTAGAGTGAACATTGAAGGGTAAACCGCCGTCAGCACGAAAAACAAAGAAGCGATGACGGCCTTAATGGCTCACTCATGACACAAAATGCGCGATCACCAAACCAACCTGAACCAAAATGATAACGACGGGCACGACAACTGAACTGTGCATGGTTAAAACCCTCTCCCGGATATTGGACGACGCTTTTTACTTCATTTGGCAGTCTTTGGATCTCGATCTTAAAAGCATTTTTTATGGTCGACGGAAAACTTTACATGGATGGTGATCAAAATGCTCAGCGACAGCCGGATTCCAATTCAAAACTCAATTCAAATTGAAAAGTTCGGAAGACTGGCAGTCAAAAGCGAAGACATATTAGAACTCTCTGTTTCACACCTGACAGATTTCCGGCGATCACAGGGTTTCGATTTAAATCGACAGTCCAACTCGCCCTTTGTTGGCTTGATACCGCCTTCGTCAGCCTGAGGCTTAAGAGTGATCGGGGTGTACCCAAACCTGCCGGTCCGGGTGATAAATCAGTTCGGAAAATAAAGACTGAAACCGGCTTTCAATGTTTTGAACATCGGTATAGCGGGCGATGGTCTCCTCCACAAACAGGCCACGAGCTTGAAGCTCGGCCAGTGCTGCCGGTGCTTCTGCAACGCCATAACGGTAGGCCAGCCGGATCCGTTCTACATAGCCGGTGCCGGATGCCATCACCTCCGGGTAGTCGTCGGCTTTATGAACCTGCCACATTTGTTGAGCGAGCGAGGCCATATCGTCTCGCCCCTGTTCGGCCAGCGCATTAAAAAAGATTTCCGGTTCCCGTGAGTGAATCGCCAAGTCAATCAGTTCGTCACGATGACCCCAATAATCCGTCTGCGCAGTGGCCGCAACAACAGACGCGGGGACTGAAATCCGATCGCTGCCGGCAAACTGATCAAAGACCTCGACGAACAGTTCCGGCTGCTGAATATGCAACTGGTTGTCGTACGCCAGGTTAATCAAATGACGGTTGCGGATATGAAAGCGCTCGGCAAGCAGATAAACATTCGACGGGTTGATCTGAGAACGCAACACAGCCTGAACATAGTGGTCATCTTCTTCAACAGCAGCCAAATCGACAAAGGCCGTTGGGTCCTCGTAGAACCATAGAATCATCGCTTCAATGACCCGCGGCTCGTCAGCGCGAATCCCCCACAACACACCCGGGTCGTTCGTATTTTCTGCACCATCCAAATCGTAATTAAACTCGGAGCGAAGCAATTGCAGGCGGGCATTTTCTGTCGGTGAACCGTCCGGTCGCCCGGGCGCGTCGATGACAATCGTTTCAGATACTGCATCAGGATCCGGTTCCATAGAAAAGTCTGGCTCCGGCAAGCTTGAGTCACGTTGCGCTAACGACAAATCACGCGTGGCTTCCTCAGACATCTCCAAAGACGGCTGAACACGAAGGTACCATAGGAAGCGTAGGCTCTCGTAGGCGATCATGACGGCCATGACCACTGCGGTGCCCGCCCAGAATCGACGTTTCACTGCGTCTCCCACCCGTATTGCCAGGTTTTGATTCACTAACAGATAGATTAGATGAAAATACGGAGCAATGACGTTCATGGATGAGTTATGTTTATCAAGACACTCGCTGAATTTTTACAAAAGCTGAGGTCGGTAAAAAAAGCGGCTGAGGCGTCCCCGGACGCGTGTAGTGCGACGATAGTATTGCTTGATGCTGTGATCAATCAAGAAGAGGTCGATAGCACGGTAATCAACTACCCTGTACTTGAACATATCTTGCAGTACATAGATGTCCACCTGTCCGGTGCTTTGGATGTACCCAAGCTCGCCGGCATCGCAGGCTTAAGCCAAGCGAATTTTACGCGCATATTCAGTCGTCATGTCGGCTCGTCACCTGCGGATTACATTTTGCAAAAGCGACTGGAAAGAGCGACCAAGTTGCTGTCCGACAGCCAGTTGAGCGTTAACCACATTTCGCTGTCCTGTGGATTTAAAGACGCCAACTATTTTTCTAAAGTGTTTAAGCGCATCTTTTCCATCAGTCCGGTCGAGTTCCGAACGACGGGTATGTACTCATCGCCTAAGAGCGTTCATGAGTCCTAGAAGGTTACTTATAGGAGGTATCGTTCAATTGAACCAATAACTCAAATTAAAAAAACAATTGGGATCAAAATCAAAGTGTGCCAGTTCGACCATACTTATGATTGAAGTATTGCACATATCGGCGGCCTAACGTTTGCAACAGTCGACTGTTGCCTTTTTCGTCTTTGGGTGTGCACAAGATATGCACATTGTTTGTCATTAACACAAACGGATGGATAGCGACGTTGTTTTGTTCAGCGCCTTCTTTTAGATAGGTAAGATAGACTTTGTAGTCGGACTCATCGCCAAAACAGGCCTGGCGATTATTCCCTCTTTGTACAATGTGGTGTGCCACACCGGGAATGTATACACGAGGTTTACGATCCATGATGGTTTCTCCTTTCACCAAAAGCTCGTAAAAACCAATCTAAACTGACTCAAAAATCAATGACTCTGACCCCTTTGATTGTGACCCCTTTGATTGCATTGACACCAGCTTCCTAATGGGTGACCCCTTTTACTTAAAAAACAAAAGCCCCGATCCGAAGATGGGGCTTTTAGGTTTGGGCTAGGGGCTTGACTTAAAATTCAATGACAACGACCCCTTTGATTTACTGTATTACCTCTTGTAATTTTTGATAAGCCTTTTCCATATCCTTTAAGCCTACGATTTTCAGGTTTTGTTTAAATCTAGTACCCAACAAAATCAATGTAACGTTTCCTGTCTTATCCCTTTGTACTTTTTTTATATTTAAGTCATTAAAAGGAAGTGAAAACTGTTTTTTTCCAACAAAGCGAAGATCGCTTGAATTAATCACCAAGCTACTTGATTTCATATTTTTTACTCGCGAAGTGAAAGACAGCACATCCCATAGTAAAACGACAGAAAGAAGCGATACCAAAATATAGATCAAAGTGCCAAAATAAGATTCACCATATAAGACTGCAGCAACAATTAGAATGGCTGCTGCACATGCTTCTACCGCTATTGTTTGGGCAAACATTTTTTTGAATTTTGACTCATCGTATTCAAACTTGCTCATTAATCATCTCCATCTTCACCTGATCTTGCAGCACACATTGCCATCCCAAGAGCTCTTCTAGCATAGCAAACAGCATTAGATGTTGGGCTTGCCATACATAAAGCAAATGATATTCGGACACCTTCGAAACATCGATCCCTTGGTTTTTGAGGAGGTGTTGGTGGCGGTGAAGATGGCTGGACTTCAGAGCACTGGTAAGACGAGGGATCTACTGGTTCTGGCATCCCTGGAACATATATTCCCGGATTTCCTGTAGAGGACATATGAGAAATGGCCGCCATTTCTTCTGGTGTAGGGTAATAAGGCAATTCAGAATACTCTGGACCAGCTAATTGGCTTGTAGGTACAAAAAATGCGAAGCCTACAACACTAGCCGCTGTTGCTGCTGTTGACAATCCGGCAGCCCCTGCAGCTCCTGCTCCTTCAGAGATTGCACCCCCTACTACGTTATAACCCCCTGCGAGACTCGCTGACAATCCATATGGATCTGCATAAATTAAAGGATTCCCCCCAACATACCCATAAGTATTGAGCCCACCACCGAGCCCAATCGGATCACTTTGAAAATACCTACCCAAACTCGGATCGTAATCCCGGTGGTAGTTGTAAACTAAACATCAGTACGACCCAAAAATCTGAAGGTAAATATTTACACTTTTACTCCTCATGAGTTAGATTTTACGAGTACTCATTTGAAATACTCATCCAATTTTAGCCCAGTTGCTTCTAAGTCATCCCAGATCAAATCAATATTCGGCATTAGCACTTCCGGTGGAACTTGCTCTTCATCTTCAGTAAGACTCTTTAACTTCTTTGAATTCTCTATAGCGACTCTAGTTTTTAACAGCACCTCTTTCATCGAATCACTTCCCTTTAGGGTGTTAAGGTGGGATTTCAAAAATCCCCCATGATTTTCTAACGCTTCTTTTGAGAATTCATCATCCCAAGTTGTCGGATCTTCGTAATGGCAGATAAACCATATTTCAACGGCAGGAGAATTACATATTACTGAGACGCCTTTCTGCCTACAGGTAGTCAAGGCTTCAGCAGTCCCTGACATATGAGTACCTGTGAAATGGTGGTCAACGTCGATTACTACATACGCATTATCTGTTTCACCAGCTAGTTTTACCTTTTGGGTTTTAAGATGATCCAGCATGTCGTTAACAACATCTTTAGGCGAACTTCTTGAATCATCTTGCTTAGGAATCGGAACAATTTGCAGAAGGTGTTGAAACCTTTTAGGAGTCAGCTTTTTCCACTCTTCAAAATACTCTGCTTCAGATTTCGCTCCTTCAAAGGCAATATGGAATCTCGTTGCTTTAATTTTCTTCTGCTGGTACTTACTTCCCCGTCCTGTTGATCGAGAAAACATACTTATACCTCTAGTGCACTATGAACTAGATTCGGGATTGCGCCAAAACGACCTTGCAAGTAGGCTTTCTCTATGTCTTTATCGAATCTAGTACTGTACTCATTGAGAGAATATAGATGAGTTGATTGATCATTTTCCTTCTGAACAAACCAGATTTCATCCCTTCTCAGCAATTCATTATCGAGCAATCCTGATTCGTGAGTCGTTACAATCAGCTGATCTTCTTCTACTCCATACTCACTGGATAAAAAAAGCTCTAGGAATTTACGTGCTAATAACGGATGGAGGCTTCTATCAAATTCATCAATTACGTATACACTCCCCAGTTTGAATTTCCCTTTCCTGTAACCGCATAGGGCAGGAATTAAGTCTAAAAGCCTTCTTGTTCCATCAGATTCATTTTCAAGGTCAAACTTTACAACGTTTCCTTCATTCGAGTTATGAACGGACATATATTTTTGAACAGAAATAGAATTATCTTCATGTAGTTTGAAAACGTAATCTTCATCATGAAATTCAAGTTCTACCTTTTTTGTACTCTCTTTATCGAATCTGGGCTCACGCTCTAATCTTTCTTTTGCAAAATCGATGAATTCTTCCGGAAAATGTGACAATGGAATATCTTTGAACGATATGTCACAAACCCCGGTATCAAATTTGGTTATCGCATCTAAATAGCTGTTGTCGGAGCTATCATTGAGTTCATTGTGTAATCCACCATATCTACTGATTGGATAGATCAATGTTAATCGAACCCAAAAAAATAGCATCGCTGGAAGCATATAAGTCGAAGTGCTTTCAATTTTTTCGTGGATATTCTTGATTCTGTATTCATTGAGAAACAACTGATTATCGGCGGTATATTTCATTAACCGAATGAAATCTGCGATATCTTCGCCTTCGTCATCACCGACAATATCTGTTTTTGTTACATACCTGCCTTCGTCGTACTTGCGTTCAAAAATACAAATTTCTGAATTTCCAACGACTTCAAAAAGGCTTTCTTCTAATATCCGCTTTTCGTCTATTCGAAATCCATAGGCAAAATATCTATGACTGCCTTTTCGTAGGTTATCTGTAAACTCGAAATAGAATGATGAAGGTTCTAATTTACGTGCTTCTGTATCTAGCAAAAACTTTTCACAGTCAAAACCTTCTGCTTTACCTGCCCCTAGAACTATCAAGTCTTTGGCAAATGAAATCGACTTGATGATATTTGACTTACCCGAAGCATTTGCTCCATACATAACTGAAGATCGCAGGACATTAATGTTTTTTTGTTGATCGACATTAACCGTATGAGATTTGTGCCGTCTGAGCCTATTTTCAGCCTTCATATTAAGTTCAATAGGGGCATCGATAGACCGAAAGTTTTCGGCTGAATAATAAACAAGCATACTTTGCCTCTGGTGATATTTTCACGCTACTACATAGAATAGGTTCAATTTAGCAAATAATTTAATAGTTAGCATCATATTAGCGTGATATTTTCACGTAAAATCCAAACAAGATAATTAAGGCTGGAAACAATCACAGTTTAACTGTTTATTCATACATAATGATCAATCTCAAACGGATGTGTACTTTTATAAGTCCGTTTCAGATCCCGAATCGTCACATGGGTATAGATCTCTGTTGTTTTCGGGTCTTCATGGCCTAAGAACTCTTGGAGGTCACGCAGCTCGGCGCCGTTCCGATGCATATGCGTTGGAGTCGTATGCCTCAGAAGATGACAGGAGCCTTTGTCAGCTACAGCTGATCTTAAGATGTACTCATGGACAAGGTCCGTCAGAGTAGATTTCCGAATTCTTTTGCCTGTGGTACCCAGAAACAAGGCTTCACCTGAATCCAGTCGAGCATGCAGGGGCCGCAATTTATCTAAATAGCTCTTAATCCAGAACAATGCTCGCTCTCCAACAGGGACAACCCGGTCCTGATCACCTTTGCCCTTGTGGATGGTTACTGTCCCGCGCTTGAAGTCGATATCCCGGATATCGAGGTTTGCCAGCTCCGCCCTCCTTGGTGCAGAGGCATAGAACAGCTCTAGAATGGCCCGGTCGCGCAGCCCAATTGCGCCTTTGGTCATCGTTTGCCTGATTAATTGCTCAATCTGCTCTACATCCGGAATCGTCTTAGGCAACCGTTTGCGTACTCTGGGCAACCGAAACTTCGTATAGAAATCTGATGCGATCATCTCGTGGTAGTAGAGACACTTCAGGAAGCTGGTAACGGCCATCAATCGAGCCCGTTGAGTGGAGAGCGCTAACGGCATCGCGGTGCGGGCTTTGCGGTATTTGTACAGAAATCGACGATAGGCTTCCAGTAACGCCAAATCAATGTCGTGCTCACTGTGCACGCCTTGATGCGTGCACCAGTCGAAGAAACGAAGACACAGAACTTCCTTACCATCGACCGTGGCATCCGCCTGGCCACGAGCCAGGCAGTCCTCCAGGAAGAACGACAGACATGCCTGCAAGCCAAGCGTTTTATGTTTGCGAGTCATGATCAATGCCTATCCGGATGAGCGTTCGACATCACAAACGGGTTGCTCAACGCCTGCATCAACAAGCGTTTGGGGTTTCGCATTGAAGACAGGCACGCGTTCACGTCCAAACCGTCGGGCAACAGCATGATGTAAGTGTTGATGCCAATCCGGTTGTTAAGTTGTGCAATCCGACGTGCGCAAACACTCTCTTCCCGTGAGTCACCGAAGGCAATGATGACATTCTTTACACCAGACTTGTGCAGGAACGTCAGGTGTCCCATGCTAAAGCTAAATACGCCCATTAAGGCAATGGTATTTGTAAGCCCTAGTGACCAGAGGGATAGCGCATCCAGCGGGTTCTTACACAAAAATACTTCACTTTGTTTTTGAATGGCGGCTTCGTTAAAGAACCGCGTCTCGGGTGTCCGCCAATGCACAAAGTACACCGAGTGCGTTTTCAGCTTCTTGGTAATACGCCGGCCATAGGCACCGGTGACTATGCCTTCACCATTAATGAAGGGGACGACCAGAGCGCCCCGGAAGAACTCATGACCGCTCGGTTTGAGTAAACCCACACGCTGAAGCGCCCCTCTTGAACTGGCTTCATCTTCCTTTGACAGCTTTTGTAACGATAAGCCTAGAGTGCGATCGGCATATCCAATCCGAAATTGATCTACGAGTTTTTGATCATCCAATCCACGGTGGCACATAAATCGGCGCGCACGAACATGCGTTTTCAATGTTTTTTGATAGTGCTGCAAGACTTGATCGGTCAGTCGCCGCTCCTGACTCGATATAGAATCAGGAACAACAAAGACAGAATCATCGACATCATGAGAAAGATTACGGGCAATACTGATCGCCCCTTGTTTTTCAACGTAGAGATCCATTATTTTGTCTCCTTCGTCATCGCCATCTTTTTGCGCATTGAGGAGCCATGCAATTCAATCTTATGAGCCCGATGAACAATGCGATCCAGCAAGGCATCCGCAATGGTCGGCTCGTTGATGTAGTCATACCAAGCTTTGACCGGAAGCTGAGAAGCAATCAGCACCGAACCAGTGTCGACCTTGTCATCTATGAACTCTAAGAGATCCTGCCGTCCTTCATCAGTAAATGGCGTCATTCCCCAGTCATCGAGAATCAACAAGTTCATTCGGGAAACTTTGGCGCGTAGCTTTGCGAGTGTACCATCAGAGCGAGCAATCGCCGTTTGCTCCAGAAGTCGACTGACCCGCGAATACATCACAGGCAAGCCGTGTCGTATCGCTTGATTTCCAAATGCGCACGCCAGCCAGCTTTTACCAACGCCAGTTGGTCCAGTGATGAACATGTGTTGAGCGTTCAAGATCCACTGGCAAGTCGATAGCGATTTGATCTTTGCTTTCTCTAAACCACGCCGAGCGGTGTAATTCACGTCTTCTAAACACGCTTGTGTCATTTTGAATTTGGCTTGTGATAGAAGTCGTTTGCGTTTGCGCTCATCTCGCTCGTGCGTTTCAGCGTCAATCAACATGCTCAAGCGTTCTTCGAACGGCAAGCCTTGCAGGTCAGTCGAATCGTTCTGTACTTCCAGTGCCTGGCACATGCCCATAAGACGCAGGTCTTTCATTTGATCAATCGTCTGTTGCATGGTCATCATCTAACCCTCCTTCATAATAAGAGGCCCCACGGATGTTTTCGTGTGTCGGTATTTGATTTGTCTTGGCTGTTGATTCCGTATCCGCTTCATCGAGCCTATGCGCCAGTATTGAGCGAATACTTTTTACTGTTGGAGACGCAATGCGAAGCGCCCTTGCACAAGCAGCTTCAAACCGTTGCTTACCATAAGACTTGGCGAGCCCTTTTAATTGAGAACAGGCTTTGCGCCCTATGAGTGAGTGCTCTGGCCGACCCTTAAACTGCGTCTGAACGACTTCCATTGCAGACGTACCTACCGTATTCGCCCAATCGAGAAATCCTTGCAGGTCTTGATTAGCGTATGCCTGGTGCGCGATTGGGCGGTGGTCAGGGTTTGTACTGGCTGTTCCAGGCGTGTCGTCGCGCTCATGAGTAGCCACTTGTTTTTGTAGGTGGAAGAACTGAACGTGTTTTGCGCTTATGCGAGCATCCACATATTCACCGACCAACCGATAAGAAACCGAATAGGCATGATTGTGAATGTAAATGTGATAGTCCGGTCCAACTTTCAGTTTGCAATTCCATTCTGCGTATTCGTAGGGTTCGGCGGGTAACGGCTTTAAGGCGGGCTTATCAATTTCAAGAAAGCGCTCATAACGATTACCTGGCAATCGTTTAAAAGGTCTTAAATTAAGCGTCGTCAGCTTTTCTTGAATCGCTTCATTGATCTCCTCAATACAGAAAAACTGCTGCCGACGCAACGGAGCGATGACCCACCGATTGATATGAAGAACCGCATTCTCACCTTTGCCTTTATCTTGTGGTTTAGCTGGGCGAGTAGGCAAGACGACGGTGGCGTAGTGATCAGCGCATTCCTGAAAAGTTTTGTTGATCACTGGAAATAAACCAGGAGTGGTAACGGCGGATTTTAGGTTGTCTGGCACAATGGATTGCGGAACTCCGCCAAAGAACTCAAGCGCTTTCGTGATAGCTTCCACCCAAGAGGCGAGCTTTTGATTGGGCACTGCACGTGCAAATGTGTAAGTCGAGCATGGCAGTACCGCGACAAAAATTTGCGCATATTGTTCTGACGTGTTCTTGAGTCTGTAAGGGATAGTAGTGCCTGCAAAGTCCACTTGCATGGTTTCACCTGCGAAGTGTTCCAACCGCATTGAGCGGTCAATGCGTTCCAAGAATGCGCGGTAGTAAAAATTAAACTGGGAGTAGGAATAACCGCGTTCTTTGAAGGTCTCCTTGTAATCCTCCCAAAGCTCAATGCGAGTTTGGTGTTTCGCCTGCAGCAACTTATGGAGCTCTACCCAATCCGGCATGACTTTGTCTTGGCTGACGTCACGGGGCTTCAGAAAATTACTGGACAAGTCTTTGTCATTCATTGACTGAATTGCTTCCCAATTCCATTGGAGCTTCTTAGACAACCGACGACATTTCTTTACGGTATGAGGTGAAACATCCAGCTGTTTGCTGATGGCGTGATTGCTCATCGTTGAGTGGTGAATGAGACGCAAGGTGTCTCGATAAATTTGCGTTTGCATAGCATTACCCTCCAAACGCTTGGTTAATTCAATCGCGATCTGAAAAGACTCGTTGATAGACCGATATCTTTTTTGCATACAAAAACAGCCTGCAAGAGCCTTTTCAGACACTGTTTTAGGTTTGACTTTGAATTACGCGAGGACGACAATGAAAGCAGTCGAGATATACACAAACGACGCCTTCGAAAAGCCCAACGAGCCCCAAGCTCTGGGCTTTTCTTCGTTATCCCCTTTCTGATTTAGGGTCCCATCACATTCACCTCCAATTACTTGGCACTTGCTCGTTGTTGAGCAAGAAATACGGCGACATCTTTGGTAAGGGCGAACTTCCCACGGCGGTGGGGAATAGAAAAGATCGGGACGTTCACAGTGTTGCGAACGAGCCCCTGGCGAAAGGCATGGTCTGATACGTAACCCAAGGCTTTATAAAGATCCTTGCCGCTCATCATTGGGCCGTACCGGTCCGTTAACTGAGATTCCAGTTCTTCTATCAGCACTTGCTGTAGTTTGTAAGGCGATTGAGATTCCATAAAAACCTCACCAGTCAGCACAGACCATGACGTAATGTGATTTTATCGCAATATGGACTACATTAGTGAGTAACCATTTTGTGGTCGCCATTACAGTTTTTCAAAACTAAATCTATGTATTTCAAAGACTTAGATTTAATAGTTACTGGGTGGCATTTTTATGGTCACAAGAGACGCAACAGAGACCGAATTAAAAAACGCGATCAATCAATTCAAACGGCGCGTTTACTTCTTTTTTATCTTCAATCATTTTGGTGGAAGCTCATACGGGCGAATAGAAAAGCAGCTAACTGGCCATCACTATGAGTCAAGTGAAGATTTCTGGGAGCACTACCCACGTTGCCTTTACAGGCTCAACAAAGGCCAGCCGTTAACCAATGAAACGTTCCTCGGCGAACTGCACAAGAAAATTCCAGAAACAAAATTTCTGTCGAACCACATACTTTGGCACGTACTGACAAATCCTTTAATGAATGAAACGGAAGTCATTGATTGCATGAAATCCCTTCCGTTGAAGTACTCAAACAAACTCTTTAGTGCGACAGGAGAAAAATGGAAACGAAAAGAATTGAGATACATAAGTCAAATCAACCATTTCGCGGAACTGGGTGATTATGACGCATTAGCCTGTATCCTCCTGTTAATCAGAGAGGCAGAACTCAACAAGAAAGCTCACGCGTACGTGCGATTAAAATGGGCGGTTAGAGATGTTTTCTCGATTTTATCAACAAAAAAAGGCTTTCAGTTCTTTGGCAATGAACTGTTTGAACTATGCGATGCTCTGTTTCTTAAACCAAACAATCCGCTACCAAATAACTTCACAACGATTTTTGATCGAAACTTGAGAATTTACCAATACTCAAAAGGACCTTTCAGCATAGATATTGAATGCTCAGTAAATACCGCATTGTTGTACCACGCAGAAATTCACGGATTCGTATCCAGATCCAGCAAAGCTCAACACCATTGGCTAATGGCAGCAATCGAGAACTCGAACCGAGCAAAGCTTGAAGAAGAGTTGAAGCAATTAGACTTTGATTACAAATACAACAACAATACCAACTCTTTGCCTGACAACCTCAAACAAGTGATGATCAATTTTACGGAAGACAAACGTAAAGACCGCTTCAGGTCTCCACTGTTCTAACAATACCCAATCCTAAGATGACGACCTAGCTAATCAGCTAAGTATTCGAATACAATGCGGTCCGCAAAGACTCCAGTACAGTTTGCATACAATAACGGCGAGTACATGCAAACTAAAACAGCGGGACTTTGCATTCTAACCGGCCTCCACAGCTGTAGGCGCTGGCCCAAATTACAAGCCGTGCCGGTGATGAGTGCAAACGCAAACCGGTTTGCTGTGCAAACAGCGCTGGTGAAAATGCAAACTAATCTGAGAAGCTGCATTCCTATACCATCTCAATTAGCGCAACAGAGTTGAAGTAAATTACCCATAATTACCTATACGATAGGTAGTTATGGGTAAAAACAAAGAAATGCCCCGATCCGAAGAGCGAGGCCGTCAGGTTCTTACTTGCGCCTATCTTAAATTAGTTCAAGTAAGTCTGATTTTGAGTAGCTCTCTAGCGACAAAATAGTTTCATCTAAGGGGTCAAATAATTTGTTTACCAACTCCTTTAGAGCTAGTTTTTGCTGTTTACTTAAATCTAACAGAAAGCTTTTCTGCCTTTCTCTATTAAATTCAGAATTTCCAGAAAGCATTCGTAAAAATGAAAGATCTAGATCTTCGCATTTACTAGATTCACTTATCATCATTCGTGAAAGATCAGGAAGAAGCATCCTAATCTCAGCTCCAGTTAGAAACGAGAAAAATCCAGAAAAGTCATAACCAAACTTTTCGATCACCTTGTCAGAATTGAGTTCAGAATCGCCCAATTCCATTAGAAATTGTTCTACCTCGAATCTCTCGTGTGAAATTAAACCAATTTCTTTTGCTGAACTATCAACAGATCTAGACTGAAAAAAATTCTCAGAAATACTTTTCAACAGAGTGTTCTGTTCAATCATGGTAGGCAACCCTCACACTGGTTTTCTCGCATGCGCTGTGCGCACAGACCCGCTGCTTTCCAAGCTTCTGCTGCAGCTTCCCTATGACCTGCATCTCCGCCATTATAACAAATGTTATTGACCCGTTGCCGAGCTGCTGCACACATTTGGTTTGCTGCCATTCGAGCACTGTATTCTTGGCAGCTTAAAGAAGTGTTCTTACAGGATCTCGGTTCATCCTTACAGTATTTTTGCACATCGGCTTGAAGAGAAGCATGCAAACCAGCAGTGCAATGTCCAGGTGTTTCAGGGACATCTGAAGATCCTTCATAGCCTGTTGAATCTCCCGGAATCATGAGCAAAATTGCTAAAGAAACACCGGCAACTGCATCAGCAGGACCTGGGGCAGGTGTATCTGCCAAAGCCATTCCCCCTAGAGCAGGAAGAGCAGCTACCATATCCTCATAATCCAAACCCAGAGGATCAATACGAGAGATTGGATTCCCACCAACATATGCATACGTATTGAGCCCTCCGCCGAGCCCAATCGGATCACTTTGGATGTACCGCCCCAAGCTCGGATCGTAATCCCGGTAGTAGTTGTAACTTAAACCACTTTCACTATCCCGCCACTGCCCCGGGAAGCTCTGAAGGTACCCCAACCCATTACCAAGCGTCTCATGCACTTCACCGAACGGTGTGGTGTGCTGCTGCCAAACCACATTACCGAGGCTGTCCGTCAACAATTTTGGGGTGCCAAGATGATCACTGTGGATAAAGGCAACTTCCACATTGACTTGTTGAGTATCGATACCTTCACTGACGCTTTCGAAGCTCAGGTAATTGACGTTGACTTCACCGGTATCAAATCTAAGCCGGAGGGTGTGCTCGCCGGCTGGGATATCGTCTAGGAACTCAATGTCACTGTAGGTTTGCCAACCTTGCGCTGGAACAGCTTTCGCGCTGTCAAACGGCAGCCCATCCAATTCCAGGCTGATGGTCTGCGTTCCGCTGTTTGCGGCGCTCCGCACGTTGATTTGGTAGGTTCCAGCCGCGCTGACCTCAATCGTATATTCCGTCCACTCACCCGCTGCTGTCCAGCCGATATTGCAAACGCCATCCGCATCGCCTGTTGCCTGCGAGTCAGTATCACCGGTGTCACAGACGCTGTCGCCGTTATCACCGGCCGAGGTATCGTAACTGTTGATAAAGTCTTCCGCTTCGATACGGCTTGGTGTCACCGTTCCGGGCTCAGCAACCGTAGCGAGCTCGGAGCCAAAGAACATAGCAATGGGTTGCTGACCTAGATAGAGGTACTCACGTAGGATATTGCCGTTTGCATCGGTTTCGGCGATCCGTTTGCCTTGGGCATCGTAATGAATATGAAGGCGCTCACCTTCAAACATTTTAGTAATCCGCTGCCCTAACGGGTTATAGGTATACTGGGCCAGCTGCGGTCCTTCGTGGATTTCAACTTCCGCAAGGCGATCGTTCTCGTCGTAGGCTAAATCCAGCGTACGGTCGTTGTTCATGTCCAGGATGAGCTGACCGCTTTCACTATAAACGAACTGCCGGTTGTCGGTCTCCACGCCGTCTGTGGTGATGTCGATGTTGGTTAACTGATTGGCATCGGTGGCGTAATCGTAGTCTTCGACGAACGTTTCAGTCGGAGTCGCTTTTTGTCGCTGGGTTCGGTTACCGACCTCATCGTACTGATAGGCGTAGCTCCCATAGGGGCCATCCGCAGCCGTCAATCGGTTCAGGGCGTCGTACTGGTACTGCTGGTCTTTGCTGACGTCATCGACGTGGGTAATGCGTTCAATGTTGCTGTTCAGGTCGTACTGGTACACCCAGTTCTGCACGTTGCTGACGATGTCGGTCAGTCGATAATCCAGATCGTATTGGAAGTTCTGGGTTAGGCCATTGCCGTAAGTGAAGCCACTCGTGGGCCCGAACGGTAAATAGTGCAAGTCGGTAACGACCGGTTGCACCGTCGCCCCGGCGCTGGCTTGCGTGCTGATCCCGGCCAGTCGCCCCTGGTTGTCATAGGTGTAGTTCACTAACCGCCCACTCGGATACTGCATCTGCTCCAGTTGACCAACTGAGTTAAAGAAATACAGGGTGGTGTAGGTTTGGCTATCAAAACTGCGTTGTTCGGCTACCAAGCGACCTAATTGATCGTACTGGTACTCTGTCTGCCCGCCATAATGGGTAATACCTGTTAGCTGGCCTTTGCCGTAGTTAGGCGTGCCGGTTATGCCATTGCTGACGTTGTCGTAGGTAAAGAGGACATTCTTTGTTGGGTCGGCAGGGTAACGCTGTTCCGTTAACCGGTTGAGGGCATCGTAACTGTACTCAATCGTCGTACCGTTGGCGTTGGTTCGGCTGGTAACGTTGCCGGCTTCGTCGTGTGTGAAGGTGGTCACGCCCGTATCCGGGCTGGTGATGCGTTCAAGTTCGCCATAGCCGTTGTAATCGTAACGGGTGGTCAACCCACGCGGGTCGGTGACGGTCTCGATCAATCCATGGTCATTGTAGGTCATGGTAGTGGTACCGCCTTCCGGGTCCACCACTTCGGTCAGCCGGCTCAGTGCATCGTAACTGTTTTGCGTCGGCGGGTTATTTTTGGGGTCGGTAACGGCTGTATTACGGCTGTCGGCGTCATAATCCAGCTTGGTGGTTTGCTGATCCGTTCCACCCACATGCTCACGCAACCGGTTCAGGTCATCAAAGACCTGGGTGTGCTGACGAACAATGCTAGAAGAAGCATCCTTCACCGTTTGCGCGGTAATGTTGCCGGCAGAGTCCAGCGTGTAGTCGATCCGTTCTCCGTCACTATTGGACATGGCAACCAAGCGTTGCGCGCCGTCGTACTCATAAAAAATGACCGCCCCATTGGGCTGCTCAACTGAGGTTAACGACCCGGACTTGTTGTAGCCGTAGACGGTGGTTTGGCTGCCAGATTGCGTCGTGACCGTCTGCTGTAAGACATTGCCTTTCCAGTCGTATTGCACATCGATGACCGCGCCATTTGGAGTAGTGATCGTCTGCGCTAAGCCGCCACCGGTGTAATTGCTGTAGGTGGTGGTGTGTCCGGTGGCATTGGTCACCGAAAGCAGATTGGCCGTGGCCAAATCGTAATCATAGGTGGTCACATCCTCTACATCGGTTCTGGGACCGTCGACGGAAGTGACCTGATCCAGTTCGTTGTAGGTATAGCTCGTGGTTCGAGCCCACCCGGCGGTTGCACTCATCGAGACAGCAACAGCCAGTGCCAGGCTTTTAACCGTTGTCGTTTTCAGTTTTATTATCATGCCTTTGCTCCCTGTTATTGCACTGGCGTGGTTTGTGTTTGAGTAATGTTCCCTGATGCATCAAACCTGTGAGTGGTGACCTCTGATGCCGTTTTGATCTCTTCGATTTGGTTATGTTCGTCGTTCCAGACGTAAGTCGTGGTATGGGCTTCGGCGGTGCCGACGCCAACCGTTTCACTGACTTTGCGGTCGAGTCCATCGTACGTCCATTCGGTGACGATGCCGGCTGGGCTGGTATACCGAATCAGCAGCTCACGATCATCATAGTCCCAGGTTTCAGTGGTCACATCGCAGTTATCGCATTGCGTGATCGCTTTACTGGTCAGTTTGTATTGGCCACGGAACTTCGCGTATCGGTAGTGCTCTTCTCGGTAGGCATCGCTACTGGTATCTCGATAAAACTTAACAACTGAGCGCCCATCTTCGGGGTAGCTGACTTCCACTCGTTCAGAACCGTTGTAGCGTTCCGACAATGTAGCTTTTCCATCGTCATTGTACGCGATGTTGGCGATTCGATTGCTCTCTTGATCAACGATGCCGGTGATGTACCTCGGAAAATCAGGGTCCTCAAACAAGTACTCTTTGAAAGGATTGTCATCCAAAGACTCGGGGGTACTGTCGGGGTACACCACTTTGCTCAGGTTTCCTTGAGCATCGTACTCATAATGAATCTGGTGGCCGTCTTGATCGGTCAGGGTACTTAAACGACCCTCACTGTCATAGCTGTAATTCAAATACCGTCCGAAGCGGTTGCGCTGCTGTGTAATGCGCGGCATGCCGTTGATCAGCGCCGATTCATAGATCACCGAAAGCTCGTTGTTTTCGTCTTTTACTTGTTTAATTACGCCCGCTTCTGAGAACTCATAAACCTGTTTAGAAGCCAAGGTAACGGTGCGACCGTCATCGTTTAAGGTGATGCTCGGCAATAATGGGTTGGTCTGGTAAGTGTTGCTGCCGGCCGGAAAGAAGAAGATGCGCTCAATGCGATTGCCCAGACTGAAAGTCTTAGCAACGGCACCATCTGCAAAGGTACGGGTTGTCAGTGTAGGGCGCGCATTGGGTTGCCAGAAGTCGGAGCCGGACAGGGCGTCTGAATCACCATCATCGGATACTGATGAAACATTCGGGGTTTCGTAGTAACGGGTGTACTGAACCGCATCTTGCCCAAAACCTTGGTAGTCGACCTCCGTATAGTGTTTTTGACCGGTGGCACAGTTGATAGGGTTGTCGGTAGAGGTATTGGAGCAGGTGCCGTGAGTCTCGGGGGCTAGCTCCCAGCAGCGGTTGGTTTCTTCACCGTTTGGTAAACGGCTTATATCATCGTTATGATTAGGCTCAGCGTGTGTGAATAAAACATTAGAATAGGGCTCGTAGATCGTATACGCAGGGAATGGTTCACAAGAACTGGTTGTGGTGTTAAAGAGTTCATCGCATTCGCAATCCATTGATACGGGTTGGCATTCATCATAAACCACCTCATAACCGTCAGGGCAGACTCGTTTCATATCACATATTAATACACCTCGGGTGTCAAATACTCCTTCTTCGTCTGTCCAGTTACATGCTGCGTAATCTGCATTTACTCCACATGTGTAGTTGTGTCCTGCAACTCCCTGAATCATTGAACAAAAATTCTGACAGGCTGCTTCAGGCGTTTCACCCTCTGATATTCGACCAAAGTCATCATCGAAAGTACAGGAATCATATTCTTCAGAAGGCAAAGGATTAACGCATACATCACCTACGAGCACCTTCCCGTCGGGACAAGATACTCGACTTTCACAAGTTAAAGACCCTCTTGAGTCAAAGGTTCCACCTTCGTCAGTCCAGTTGCAAGCACTCCCATCGGAGTTCACTGAACATGTATAAGTATGACCAGAAGCTCCTTGGATCATCGAACAAAAGTTCTGACAGGTTGAGTACTCACTCGAACCCGTGGCAACTCGACCCGCTGCATCATCAAACATGCAAAACTGTTCCGCAAGCAAGATACCAGAACACAGAGTGGGAACGCTAGAGGTAAGTATAATCCTCAGCATTCGAAACAATTTCATTAATGCGTTTGACACTATTTAGTTTCCTATATTACTTGAGACAGTACTTGCGTTTACCCGACGACCCATAGAGTCGAACGTGTATGTGGTGACGTATGTCGCGGCAGTGATCGTTTCAATTTGGTTGTGCGTTTCGTTCCAGGTGTAAGTGGTAGTGTGTTCTTCTGTAGTACCGACACCAACCGTTTCACTCACTTTGCGGTCGAGTCCATCGTACGTCCATTCGGTGATGATACCGGCTGGGCTGGTATGGCGAACAAGCAGTTCACGATCATCATAATCCCAAGTTTCAGTGGTCAGCTCACAGTTATCGCATTGCGTGATCGCTTTACTGGTCAGTTTGTATTGGCCCCGGAACTTGGCGTATCGGTAGTGCTCTTCTCGGTAGGCATCGGTGCTTGTGTCTCGATAAAACTTAACATCTGAGTGCCCATCTTCGGGGTAGCTGACCTCCACTCGTTCGGTACCATTGTAACGTTCGGACAGGGTGGCTTTACCCTCGTCGTTATAGGCAATGTTGGCGATCCGATTGCCTTCTTGATCAACGATGCCGGTGATGTAGTTCGGGAACTCCGGATTTTCAAATAGGTACTCTTTGAAAGGATTGTCTTCCAAAGCCTCAGGAGTACTGTCGGGGTACACCACTTTGCTCAGGTTGCCTTCAATATCGTACTCGTAATGAATCTGGTGGCCATCCTGATCGGTCAATGTACTTAAACGACCGTCACTATCATAGCTGTAATCCAAATACCGACCAAAGCGGTTGCGCTGTTGTGTAATGCGAGGCACGCCGTTGATCAGAGTCGACTCATAAACTATGGATGGCTCGCTGTTATCGTCACTTATTTGTTCAATAACACCCGCTTCTGAGAACTCATACACCTGGCCAGAAGCCAACGTGACGGTGCGACCATCTTCGCTTAAGCTAATACCGGGCAACAATGGGTTGGTCTGGTATGTGGTGCTACCGGCCGGAAAGAAGAAGATGCGTTCAATGCGATTGCCCAGACGAAAGGTCTTGGCGACGGCACCATCTGCAAAGGTTCGGGTTGTCAGTGTAGGACGCGCATTGGGTTGCCAATAGTCAGAGCCGGAAGACGCATTTGAATCGTCATCATTGGATACTGCTGAAACGTTCGGGGTCTCGTAGTAACGGATGTACTGCACCGCATCTTGTCCAAAGCCTTGATAGTCTACTTCGGTATAGTGTTTTTGGCCGGTGGCGCAGTTGATGGGGTTGTCAGTTGAAGTATTAGAGCATGTGCCGTGGGTCTCGGGAGTGGGTTCACTGCAGCGAGGGCTGTCGTGATTGTTATCGGGATAACTGTAAATGACCTGTTCAGTTGCGTCCCAACTGGTCTGAGGCGTTATTGGTGTGCATGTGTCTATTACCGAGTCGTAACGCTCATTGCACTTACAAATTGTTTGATCTTTACATAAACCATCCTTCAATGTCATTCCTATAGGACAATGGTCCCAACCTAAACGGGTAATTCTTTCACCCCATAGATTGCTGTAACCCGCACCGTCTCCATCGCCTACTCGCTCGCCATTCCTTTTGTAGGTAAATATGGTCATCGGAACCCATATATCTAGTGGTCTATAGGTCCAGACGGCTGCGATTTTCATATAGTTACCTGGTTTTTCAGTACATGCACTAAATGTGCTATAACGCCTCCCAGACCCATGGGGCTCCTCTTCAAATGGAAAAAACTTACAAAACTCGAGCCACACCTGCTCCACTGTTAGTACATCAATGTCCGCATAGATCGTAATAGGATTATCTAGACCATATATAGAGTGCTTATATTCAACTTTGTATATTTCGGCAAAGTTAAAAGACGCAAGGCTAAATGCTACTGCGAACAACAAATACAACCTAAAAGAGTGTTTCACTACTTCATTCGACATACTATAACCTATTGCAACGGTGTAATTAGTTCTTCGACGATCAAGCCACTGGAATCAAAAACAAAATTCTTTGTTTGAAAAGCTGTAGTAATAGATTCAATTTGGTTGTGTTCGTCGTTCCACACATACTTAGTAGTAAGTGCTTCGGGGGTGCCGACGCCAACCGTTTCACTAACTTTGCGATCTTGCTCGTCGTAGGTCCATTCAGTGACGATACCGGCTGGGCTGGTATGGCGAATAAGCAACTCACGATCATCATAGTCCCAGGTTTCAGTGGTCAGCTCACAGTTGTCGCATCGCGTGATGGTTTTTTCAGTTAGGCGATACTGGCCACGGAACTTGGCGTATCGGTAGTGCTCTTCCCGGTAGGCATCGGTGCTTGTATCGCGATAAAACTTAACAACTGAGCGCCCATCTTCGGGGTAGCTGACTTCCACTCGTTCAGAACCGTTGTAGCGTTCCGACAATGTAGCTTTTCCATCGTCATTGTACGCGATGTTGGCAATCCGGTTGCCCTCTTGATCAACGATGCCGGTGATGTAACTCGGAAAATCAGGGTCCTCAAATAAGTATTCTTTGAAAGGATTGTCTTCCAAAGACTCTGGGGTGCTGTCGGGGTACACCACTTTGTTTAGATTGCCTTGAGTGTCATATGCGTAGTGAATCTGGTGGCCGTCTTGATCGGTCAACGTGCTTAAACGACCGTCACTGTCATAGCTGTAATCCAGATACCGGCCAAAGCGGTTGCGTTGTTTTGTAATGCGAGGCACGCCGTTGATCAGAGTCGACTCATAAACTATGGATGGCTCGCTGTTATCGTCACTTATTTGTTCAATAACACCCGATTCTGAGAACTCATACACCTGGCCAGAAGCCAACGTTACGGTGCGACCATCTTCGCTTAAGCTAATACCGGGCAACAATGGGTTGGTCTGGTATGTGGTGCTGTCTGCTGGAAAGAAGAAAATGCGTTCAATGCGATTGCCCAGACTGAAAGTCTTAGCGACGGCACCATCTGCAAAGGTGCGGGTTGTCAGTGTAGGTCGCGCATTGGGCTGCCAGAAGTCGGAACCGGACAGGGCGTCTGAATCACCATCTTCAGATACTGTTGAAACATTCGGGGGCTCGTAGTATCGGGTGTACTGAACCGCATCTTGCCCAAAACCTTGATAGTCGACTTCGGTATAGTGTTTTTGGCCGGTGGCACAGTTGATAGGGTTTTTCGTTGAAGGATTATTAGCTGTTGTATTCGGGCAAGTGCCGTGAGTCTCGGGGGCGGGTTCACTGCATCGTGGTACATCGTGGTTGTTTTCGGGGTGGATATAGATCGTTTGCTTTTGTGAATCCCAGCTCGTCGCAGGAGATATTGCTTTACAAACCCCCTGTGCGCTATCGAAGTTCTCATTGCAGTTACATATACTCTTACACTGCTCGGAATCTAAATCATATCGTGTGCCAACAGAGCAATCTGGAATTTTAATAGCAGTATTCAACATAAAGTCACCAACTATTTGAGTCGGCCAATAAAAAAGAACTCGAAATAGCAACGTATTGTTTCCTCCGATACCTACTAAATAGCTATCTGGTGCGCTCCACCGATTAACATGCTGAGGACAATTGGAATAAATAAAGCTCTTAACAACTTGAGCTATATCAACTTCTTCACCTGAGTAAACATACCGGTAAACATTTTCTTGGTATTTCAACGCACTAACGCAATTCGCAGTTACACTTGGATGAGGGCGCCAATCTACGGTGACTAACCAATCCTGAGAATAAGATGGAGCCAATAAAAGAAAAAGAAATAAAAAGCGGGCCAGTGCTAATATTCCTAGTTTCATGTTCAAAAATTTTATCCTTATTCACTAATACTAATGACTTTTGTTCGTACAATGTTCCCTGATGCATCAAACGTGTTCGTGGTTGCTTCTGATACTGTTCTGATTTGTTCAATCTGGTTGTGTTCGTCGTTCCAGATGTAAGTTGTAGTGCGGGCTTCCGGAATACCGACACCAACGGTTTCACTGACTTTGCGATCTTGCTCGTCGTACGTCCATTCGGTGATGATGCCGGCTGGGCTGGTGTGGCGAACAAGCAATTCATCAGCGTTGTAGTTCCATGATTCCGTTGTGAGATCACAGTTGTCACACTGGGTGATTTCTTTAGTTGTGATGCGATAGCGGCCACGGAACTTGCCGAAGGTGTAGTGTTCTTCTCGGTAGGCATTTGCGGCAACATCACGGAAGAATTTCACAATGGCTTGCCCTACTGCTGGGTAACTCACTTCAACACGTTCAGCGCCATCAACATGTTCGGTGGAGATTGCTTTGCCCGTTTCGTTATAGGTAAAGGTGGCATAGCGCGTACCATTTTCATCCATAATGCCGGTAAGGTGTTGTGGGAAGTCTGAGTTTTCAAACAGGTACTGCTTGTTTGGATTGTCGTTTAAATCCAGTGGTGAACTATCTGGGTATATGACTTTTATTAAGTTACCTATTGCATCAAACTCATAGTGAATGCTTGTGCCGTCTTGGTCCGTCAGTGTCGACAATTGTCCTTCTGCGTCATACTCAAATTGTAAGAATCGACCAAATCGATTTTCGATACGACTTAGCAAGGTAGTGTCGTTTATGTTGACGTATTGATAGGTATACCGTTGAACCGTTGGCTCTTCATCGTTCGATACTGAAACACTAGAACCACCACCGTTTGAACTGCCAAAATTGTACGTTTTACCTTGGTAACGGATGGATGCACCCTCACCAACCAAAGTAATTGGATCATGAAATGGCGATATGGACATCCCTCCACTCGCTGGCACGAATATATATCGGCGTGTACGGATTAAACTGGTTAAGTAGTCATCCGAGTTTTCTGGTACAGCAACAACTTGGGTGCCACCGTCGGTGAAGGTGTAAAGAACGGCGCCATCTTCATAAACTTTTTTACGGAGTGATGGTGTACCGGTCATTACACGCCAACGAGGCGCGCTGATTTCATCGACAGATGTTGAGTATTGACGTACATAACTTAAGGCATCTAATCCGTTGCCGAGGTAATCCGTTTCTATTTGCACTTTTTGCCCGGTGGCACAGTTGATGGGGTTGCCCGCATTCGGTCCATTGCTTTGAGGTGGATGTTCACACGAACCTGGTGGGAGAGCATCTAGATCTAAAAGTAACGTACCTCTGCAACGTTGTGCATCGTCATGATTATTATCTGGGTATTCAAAGATAAAGCGTTTGCTATTTACAATCTCTTCAGTAGCAGTCACTTCCATCTGAATGCATTCGCCATCTATTCTGTTTTCATCACATGTACAACTGCACTCCCCGTTTAAATTCGGTTGACGATTATCATGGCAGGAAAATCTTTCTTCAGCGGAAAGGTAAATATTTGCCAATGGCGTATAGCTGCAGTTTTTTCCATGTTGTGCTATATAGGATGGGTACATTCTTTCGTACCATCTATATTCTTGATTGACAAAACCATCATGAGGACACCTCATGGTTTTTGGTTTTATTAAACTACAGTCCGGATACTGCGCCTTCAACGATGCATTCTGCAGTAACACTAAAGAAGAGGATGGTAAGTAACCGTGTTTATCAATTGGAACAATAATTGAATTGTCTACTCTGTTAGGTCCTAAAGGACAAACTTCATTATAGAACTCATATTTAACATAGGTTGTTGCTTCAACAAAACTGATTAGAAATACTGCAATTCCCACTCCTAAGGAGTAGCTTCTGATCGGTACTAGATTTTTTTTCGAAACAAATGGAAACAACTTTAGGATACATTTAAAAAAAACTATCAAAATTAAATTCCTGAATTAGCAATTGAATGAAGGGGACCTCTAATAACTACAATTTCGTTCTAGTCCATTCAACTTGAATTCATTAGTCATTCCTAATGAACGCGATTATGAAAACTTTGAAGTCGTGCCAACACCATAAGTGTCAGTCAATTGGCGATATAGGCATCGCAGATTCATTCAGAGTTGATGCCGAGAATGAATGTTTATTTTCGATTAATCAAACAGAGGTAGATTATTCACTGGTTTGTCAGACAGGGGCAAATAGCAGTTTTCGATTTGTGATTCTTGTCTAAAAAAAGGCCAAATGAACTTCATTTGGCCTGAATTAATTTTCGAGGGAATGGGATCGTCTCAAACTTCACTTCGGCAGATAGGATTTCCCCATAAGATAGTGATCCACCTGTTGAGCCGCGCCCCGACCTTCATTAATCGCCCAGACAATCAGGCTCTGGCCGCGTCGGGCATCGCCGCAAGCGAATACACCATCGACACTGGTTGCAAACTCGCCGTACTCGGCTTTGGCGTTTGAACGCGGATCTTTCTCCACACCCAGGTCGTCGAGGATTTTACCTTCCGGGCCTAAGAAACCCATAGCCAGTAACACCAGGTCCGCCGGGTAGGCTTTTTCACTGCCAGGCACTTCGTGCGGCACCATCTGACCTTCCGGGTTCTTCTTCCATTCGATGTTCACCGTATGTACGGCGGTGACATTGCCATTGGCATCCTGCTCAATCTTTTTGGTCATCACCAGATACTGGCGCGGATCGTCGCCCTGAATCGCAATGGCTTCTTCCTGACCGTAGTCAACCAGCAACCGTTTTGGCCATTCCGGCCACGGGTTATTCGCCTGTCGGGTATCGGCCGGCTTCGGCATGATCTCGAGTTGAACAACGGAGTTACAACCATGACGCAGCGCGGTACCCACACAGTCGGTACCGGTGTCGCCGCCGCCAATGACGACGACATTTTTGCCTTTGGCGGAAATGTACTGGCCGTCTTCATGATTGGAATCGAGCAAACTCTTGGTGTTCTTACCCAGATAGTCCATGGCAAAGTAAACACCGTTGGCTTCGCGCCCTTCTACCGGAAGGTCACGAGGTACGGTGGCACCGGTTGCGAGCACAACGGCATCGAAATCTTCGTTCAGGCGGTTCATGGAAATGTCTTTGCCAACCTCAGTGTTGGTCACAAAGGTCACGCCTTCTTCGAACATGATGTTAACGCGACGTTCGACGATTTCTTTTTGCAGCTTCATGTTCGGAATGCCGTACATCAACAGGCCACCAATCCGGTCGGCACGTTCGTAAACGGTCACCAGATGCCCCGCACTGTTTAACTGAGCCGCGGCAGCCAATCCGGCCGGGCCAGAACCGACAACCGCTACCGTTTTACCCGTGCGCTGTTTTGGCGGGTTCGGCTGTACCCAACCTTCTTCGAAGCCGCGTTCAATGATCGACACTTCGTGGTGTTTAATGGTGACGGGGTCTGCATTAATACCCAGTACGCAAGAGCCTTCGCAAGGTGCCGGACAAACGCGTCCGGTAAACTCCGGAAAGTTATTCGTTGCATGCAAGCGTTGCAGGGCTTCTTTCCAGCGTCCGCGGTAGACCAGTTCATTCCATTCCGGAATCAGGTTGTTCACCGGACAGCCGGCCACGGCGGGTGCGTATTCTGATTTACCGGACATACAGAACGGCACACCACAATCCATGCAACGTGATGCCTGCTCTTTGATTTTTTCTTCCGGCATGTGCTCGTGCACTTCCTGCCAATCAATCAGTCGGTCTTTCGCGCAGCGATCTTCCGGAAGTTGACGTTCGACTTTCAAAAAACCTGTCGGATTACCCATCGTTCTTCTCCTTACGCTTTCGCTGCGGTTGGTTTCGGTTGATTCAGGTTGGCGATGTGCATATCAAAGGCTGCCGCGGCGATGTCGTCTTCCGTATCGTACTTTCCGGAATCCCGAGCTTGCGTCATGTAGCCCTGCATACGCTTGTAATCGACCGGCATGACTTTGACGAACTGCTCCAGAGCGCCGATCCAGTCGTCCAGCAGCCGCTTCGCCACGTCTGACCCGGTCGTTGCGTAATGCTCTTCAACCAGAGCCTTGAGTTTGGAATCGTCGTTTTCGTCCAGAGCTTCCAGCTGCACCATTTCCATGTTGCAGTTTGCGGCCAGAGCTTTGTCGGCATCCAACACATAGGCAACACCGCCAGACATACCGGCGGCAAAGTTACGGCCAGTCTCGCCCAGGATGACCGCCATCCCGCCGGTCATGTACTCGCAGCCATGATCGCCAACACCTTCAACGACGGCCGTGACACCGGAGTTACGTACACAGAAACGCTCACCGGCGCGACCACGCACAAAGGCTTTACCTGAGGTGCCGCCAAAGAAGGCCACGTTACCGATCAGGATGTTTTCACTCGGTTCAAATGGCGCTTTTTTGTCGGGGTAGACGATGAGCTGACCGCCCGACAAACCTTTACCAAAGTAATCGTTGGCATCACCTTCCAACTCGAAACGAATGCCCTTGGCAGCAAACGCCGCGAACGACTGTCCGGCAGAGCCATTGAATTTCACGCGAATGGTGCCGTCCGGTAATCCATCGGCGTCGTATCGTTTGGATATTTCGTTCGACAGCATGGTGCCAACAGAGCGGTCGATGTTGCGGATATCGTAATCCAGCTCAACCACTTCCTGCCCTTCCAACGCTTTCACGGCATCGTCAATCATGCGACGGTCCAGAATGTCATCGATCAGATGCTTCTGGGCAATGGACTGGTACAGCGTGTCATCTTCGGTCATCGATTCGGCTTTGAACAGTACCGGTGACAGATCGACGTGCTGATATTTCCAATGCTCAACGTCGGATCGCGGTTGCAGACACTGCACCTGCCCGACCATCTCGTTAATGCTACGGAAGCCCAGCTCCGCCATGATTTCGCGCAGGCCTTCGGCCATCATGGTGAAGAAGTTCACCACGTTTTCAACCTTACCCTGATAACGATCACGCAGCGTTTTGTCCTGCGTTGCGATACCGGCCGGGCAGGTGTTGAGGTGACACTTACGCATCATGATGCAGCCTTCAACCACCAGCGCGGCGGTGGCAATGCCCCACTCTTCTGCACCTAACAGCGTCGCGATCGCGAGGTCACGCGGTGTCTTCATCTGGCCGTCCGCTTGAACGGTAATGCGCGAACGCAGTCCGTTTTGTACCAGCGTCTGGTGCGTTTCCGCCAGACCCAGTTCCCATGGCAAACCGGCGTGTTTAATCGAGCTCAATGGCGAGGCACCGGTGCCGCCATCGTGCCCGGCAATGAGGACAACGTCGGCATAGGCCTTACACACACCCGAGGCGATGGTGCCAACGCCGGCTTCGGATACCAGCTTCACGTTAACACGCGCATCACGGTTGGCGTTTTTCAGGTCGTAAATGAGCTGCGCCAAATCTTCAATCGAATAGATGTCGTGGTGCGGCGGCGGAGAAATCAAGCCCACGCCCGGCGTTGAGCCACGGGTTTTGCCAATCCAGCCATCCACTTTGTGACCCGGCAACTGACCGCCTTCACCCGGCTTGGCGCCCTGGGCCATCTTAATTTGCAGCTCTTCGGCATTAGTCAGGTAATGCGACGTGACACCGAAACGACCGGAGGCGACCTGTTTGATCTTCGAGATCATGTTGTCGCCGTTCGCCAGCGGCTTAAAGCGAATCGGGTCTTCACCACCTTCACCAGAGTTCGATTTACCGCCGATGCGGTTCATCGCCATGGCCAGAGTGGTGTGCGCTTCCCAGGAAATGGAACCGAATGACATGGCCCCGGTCGCAAAGCGTTTAAAGATGTTTTCGACCGGTTCAACTTCATCGATCGACACCGGTTGACGGTCTGATTTGAACTTCAGCAGACCACGCAAGGTGTAGAGATCTTTGGACTGGTCATCAACATTGCGACAGTATTCTTTGAACTTCTCAACGTTGTTCTGTTCGGTCGAGTGCTGCAACAAGCGAATCGTCGTCGGGTTAAACAGGTGACGTTCGCCATCGTGTCGCCACGCGTACTCACCCCCACTCGGCAGCACTTCTTCGGTAAAGATGCGATCTTCCTGTGGATAGCCCTGACGGTGTTTCGCCAGACTTTCTTCAGCGATTTCATCCAGACCAATGCCTTCGATACGAGACACCGTACCGGTGAAGTACTTGTCGACGACGTCCTGACGAATACCCAACGCTTCAAAAATCTGCGCCCCCTGATAGGACTGCAATGTTGAAATCCCCATCTTCGAGAAGATTTTCAACAGTCCGGAATTGACCGCTTTGGCGTAAGCGTCGAAGACCTGAACGTCGTCCAGCTCTGAATCAATCACACCGTCGTTACGCAACTCCATCAGCGACTCGATCGCCATGTAGGGGTTCACCGCTGACGCACCAAAGCCCAGGACGGTTGCGAAGTGATGCGTCTCACGAACATCACCGAACTCACCAACGATGTCGCAGTCTGCCCGCAGACCCGCTTTAATGAGGTGATGGTGCACAGCAGAGGTGGCCAGCACGGATGGAATGGCCACGTGGTCGGTATCGATGTCCCGATCCGACAGCAAGATAATCTGGAAGCCATCGTTGACCGCGTCCACCGCGTAACGACAGATCCGCTCCAGGGCGCGTTCCATTTCACCGCGCTCGCCGGTTGCCCGGAATGTCGTTGGAATGGTACGGGTCTGGAAATGACGATGGTCGATGTAACGCAGTTTCATCAACTGTTCGTTGTTCAGCACCGGCTGTTTGATTTCCAGCTTATGGCAGTGCTGCGCGGTTTCGTCCAGCAGATTCAGGTCACCACCAATGTAAGTCCGCAGCGACATCACCATCTCTTCACGAATCGGGTCAATCGGCGGATTGGTCACCTGTGCGAACAGCTGTTTAAAGTAATGCGACAGATGCTGCGGGCGATCGCTGAGTACAGCAAACGGGGTGTCGGTTCCCATTGAACCCAATGGTTCTTTCTTACTCTTGACCATGTCGGCCAGGATCACATTCAGATCTTCATTGCTGAAGCCAAACGCACGTTGACGCTTTTGCAGGTTGCTCAGCAACGGATGCTCAACTTTCACTTCCGGTGTTGGCAGGTCATCGAGTACGATTTTTTCCTGCTCGACCCAGCTGACGTAATCCTGCGACGTGCAGACTTCGTGTTTAACCTCGTCATCCGAAATGATACGGCCTTCATTCAGGTCGCAGATGAAAATTTTGCCCGGTTGCAGACGGCCTTTTTCCACAACTTTGGATTGATCCAGTATCAACGCACCGGTCTCAGAACCCATCACCACCATGCCGTCTTCGGTCACGCTGTAACGCGATGGACGCAAACCATTACGGTCCAGGGTGGCACCAATGACGTTACCGTCGGTAAAGGAAATCGACGCTGGGCCGTCCCAAGGTTCCATGATGCAGGCATAGTATTCGTAGAAAGCGCGTTTAACCGGATCCATGTCGTCCTGGCTTTGCCAGGCTTCCGGCACCACCATCATCATGGCTTGCGCCAGCGGACGGCCGGACAGCACCAGCAGCTCGACCATCATGTCGAGATTAGCCGAGTCGGACATGTTGCGATCGTAAACCGGCAACAGCATGTCCATCTCTTCGCTGGTGAAGTTGATCGATTCAAACAACGCCTGACGCGCTTCCAGCCAGTTGATGTTGCCTTTAACGGTGTTGATTTCACCATTGTGTGACAGATAGCGGAACGGCTGTGCCCGTCGCCAATGCGGGAAGGTGTTGGTTGCAAAGCGCGAATGGAACATCGCCAGCGCTGACACCGTGCGCTCATCCTGCAGGTCCAGATAGTATTGACGTACCTGTGCCGTCGTCAGCTGACCTTTATAGACCAGCGTGCGTGACGAAAAGGATGCAAAGTAAAAATCATCACCAATGTTGGTGACCGTTTCCTGAATCAGGTGCGTGGTGTAGTTACGCAACACGTACAGCTTGCGTTCAAACTGCTGTTGCGTTTTGCAGTTGGTGTTCTGAACAAACACCTGCTCAATTTTTGGTTCCTGATCGCGTGCCGCCTTGCCGATCATGCTGTTATCGCATGGCACATCGCGATAGCCCAACAACTTCAAGCCGAGCTTGCTGATGTTGCGCTCCAGAATGGCGCGCGTTTCTTCGCGTTTGCTGTCGTCAGCAGGGAAAAACACCATACCGACACCGTATTCGCCAAAGGCCGGCAGCGGCATTTCGAGCTTTTCGGCTTCATCGGAGAAGAGCTCATGTGGGATCTGAATCAGGACGCCGGCACCGTCGCCACTGGCGATGTCCACACCGGTACCACCCCGGTGTTCCATGGTGGTCAGCATGGTCAGAGCATTTTCGATAACGTCGTGGGATTTGCGCCCTTTCAGATTGGCAACAAAACCGATACCACAAGCATCATGTTCAAATTCAGGTCGGTAAAGACCAGGGTGCTGCTGTTTCATAATCGTCTTCCACATTTTTGCATTCTGTCCTGACGTACCTCTGCCTCGGAGCGACGCTGCCGGTCAGAGTGGACATCAGGGTACGAAGTCGGACGGGGCGTGTTTGATTCGCCGTGGCTAAGGCAAATTCGGCTCCGCCTCTGGCTATGCTGCACCGGTTATAGTCGCCGGTTTTCAGGCCCCGTGTCGCATCCATGAAAAGAGGGTGCGATTTGTCGAAAGTCGCATAGTAATGATAAAGATCGGCGAGGCAACGCTAAGTTAGCGCCAATTAGCATGCAGATCAGCCACAAAGTAGGGAAAAGATGATGCAAAACAAGCAGAAAGAATTGACCCTACGGTCAAGAGCGAGACGACGAATAGCGGAGGGCATCAGTAACCACGCCGCTTTGCGAGGAAATGTGCACTTGCTCACAGATCAACTCTATTTGAGAGCCGTTCTCATGTACATTCTGTAACGAGAAAAGTGATTTTTATGACAGACTTTCTTTCATTTTTTGCAGAAACGCGCCGAAAACCTGACAACTTAGCCAAAATGAGACGGTAAACCGCGCAAAGCGCAACAAATTACCGGATTCAAGACGTTTGCGATTGCGCGTCCAGTATGGACCCCTTGCCGGCCAGTTTGACGGGCGCCCGGACGGGGACGGTCAGTGTAAACCGAGTGCCCTGACCTTCCTGACTGACGACTTCAATACGACCACCCAATACTTTCTGCACGATGGCATAGACGATATTCAAGCCTAAGCCACTGCCGCCCTGCCCAAGCTTGGTGGTGTAAAACGGTTCGAAAACCCGATGCAAATGCGATTTAGGGATGCCATTGCCAAAATCCTCGACATGGATCTCCGCATGCGTTTCTGACAACCGACGCGCTTGAACAATCACCTGGCCTTCGTTTTGACCGTGATAACCATGAAACACGGCATTGTCGATCAGATTGGTCAACACCTGAATCAACGATCCCGGATAGCTGTCCATGTTTATGTGATCGTCGCATTGAACCTGAAAATCAAAATGACGCTTTTTAAATTTCGGTTGCAGAGTTGAAATGACATCCCGGATCACATCTTCCAGTAGGAACTGGCGGCGTAAATCGCTGCTCTGGTCGACGGCCACCTGCTTGAAACTGGCAATCAGCTCTGTCGCGCGTGACAGATTGCGGGCAATCAACTCACTGCCACCGATGATATGACTGATGCCTTCTTCGAAGTCGGACTTCGATAACTGACCGTCTTCCATCTTTTTCTGCAGTGCTTTGGCATCGGCAACAACACTTGAACTGGCGGTCACACTGACGCCAATCGGCGTATTGAGCTCATGCGAGACACCGGCCACCAGAGAACCGAGAGCGGCCAACTTGCCGTGCTCGACCAACTCATCCTGTGCCTGCTTTAACTGGCTCAACGTTCGCTTCAGATCATCATTGGCGGTTTGCAGATCCCGTGTCCGTTCAGCAATGTGCTGTTCCAGGTCGGCATTGATGTCTTCAAGTTGTTGTTCACGTTTTTGTATCGCCTGTCCGGTTAACACAAGGTCGTCACTGAGTTTTTTAAGTTCAGCAATCCGTGTTCGAGGCGGGGAAATCCGGTAGTTACCTTGCGTCAACTGCTGCACCACCTGCGAATAGGTATGAAACCCGGCAATCAGCCTGCCGCCCAATCGTCGAGACAGGATAAAGACGAACACCAAACTGAGCACAAACACCACCAACAAGGAGCGGAAAACAACCAGCAGCAGGTTCCAAAAGTCAGACACGGGCATAGCCACGATAATCTTCCATTGCGGGTTCGGTATCTCAATCAGTGAGCCGTAATAATCGGTTTCCTGAAAACCAAACTGACCATTACGACCATAGGTCGATGGTTCGGCATTGAGAATCGGCAAAGTGGACAGATTCATCTGTTGACGGCTGAGACTTTCAACCGGATGCCCGATGAGCTGATTAGCCGCATCGAGAATCATCACCGTCTGATCGCTGCTGACTCGAATGGCTTGCAACAGTTCGGGGAGCGATTGAATGCCCAGCTCACCGATTAAATATTGATAAGCACTGTTTCCCTGAACCTCCATCGAATAGGCCACCACCAACTGCCCCGAGGCTGAAGAGAAAAAGGCATCGGTCCACTGCTCGGCAGCACCGGACGTCAGGGCTTTAAAGTGCGACATCCGGCTGATGTCCAGCTGAGCCAGATTCTCGACTCGAATGTCACTGGTTGAAGGCACCCCGGCCAGTTTGACCAGACCTTCCTGATCAACGAGGTACACGACTTCAAACACGGACGTCAAATCGACAAATTTCTGCAACTGAGCATTGTCGATTTCAACTTGACGATCTTCCAACAGGCTGGCAAAAAGCCGAATTTCGTTAACGCCCTGCTGCAGAAAGCCTTCGATTTGCGAAGCGACCGATCTTGCCAATGCAGCCTGGGATTGCAGTTGCTGCCGCTCCAGTCCCGGATTCAACAATGACCAAAGACTGAGTCCGGCAACCAGCAAAGGCACCAGCACCAATCCAGCCACGGCTAACGGCATTAATCGACGGAGCTTCAGCTCAGGCTTCATTGAAGCGCAGCCTCAGAAACAAATTCCCCGCCAACGATACGGCTGAGAAAGGTTTCACTTCGACTGTCACCCGTCGATGTGAACTGGATGTCGCCCTGAACACCCGGGAAATGACGTAATCGGATAATCGTGTCTTTAAGCGCTTCTCCGCGTTTCTGTTCAGCCAGTGCCATCGCCAGTACCCGGGCACTGTTGTAGGCAATTTTTCCGGAGAACCCTGGCTCCTGCTGATTAAACCGATCCAGGTAAGCTTGTCGAAAGGCCAGGTAGTCCTCACCCGCGTCCTGGCGGTTCAGATACTGCGGTACAATCAACCCTTCAACATAGTGCCCGCCGAGGCTGATTAGCCGTTCTGTGCCTGCCCACTCGGAAGTCGCAATCTGAACATCCGAGCCAGCCAATCGAATCGCCTTCGCTAACGCGGCCGCATCTAAGGAGTTGGTGCAAAGCACGATCAGATCGGGATCGGTTGCCATTACCTTTGCCACCAGCGCATCAAAGTTGACATCGTTGCCGGTCTCAAAGCCGGTATTCTCCGGCATGCGACCACCCGCCAGCGTAAAGCCGCGTGAATAATCGTCATACCAACTGTGGGTGTAGGCTGCATTGGTTTCATCGGTTATCACATGCACTTTGCGAAAGCCAAGTTGCTGATAATGATAGGCACCGTGTCGGGTAGCATGGTCAGACGTCGATGAGACGGTGCGTAACAGAAAGTCGTCTTTCCCCGAAAGGAGATTACTGGTTGTCGTCACCGCCATGGTAGTCAGTTGAGCCTCATCGACTAATGGCATAATCGCGACGGCGACACCGCTGGTAAAGGGCCCGAGCACCGCATCGACGTTCATCCGCTGAAACTCCCGGATGATTTCCCGGCCGCGCTGAGTCGATTGCTCATCGTCTCGCACGATCAATTTTATCTCCCGACCATGAACACCACCGGCAGCGTTGACCTGTTCAAACGCCAGTATGGCGCCATTGCGCCCGGAAATTCCCAAGTCGGCACTGCGACCGGAGGTCGGACCGATAAAGCCGATCAGGTAGGGTTCGGAGTGACGGCATCCCGTCACGATCAGCGTGGCCATCAAAACCGATAACACAACACTGAGGATCCTCTTCATCTCGAACGTCCATGCGATTACTAACCTTATATTATAGGGAGAGTTCTTTAGGACGCCACTGCAGACCTCACACTCTTCGATTATTACCGCCAGCGCTTTGCAGTTACGGTATACTTTGGCGGAACTCAATCAGGCAAGAGGCGTTATGAATACCACCGAACAAGATCAAGCCATTCTGTCCGAACTCGACGCTCGAGTGCTCGGCTGTCTGATGGAAAAACAACTGACAACGCCCGACACTTATCCGTTGACCCTGAATGCCCTGGTGACCGGTTGCAACCAGAAGACCAGCCGTAATCCGGTCATGCAGTTGACCAATGGTGACGTCCTTGGAACGGTAAACAACCTGCGCGATCGCGAACTGATTGAGGTTGATTACGGTTCGAGAGCAGACAAGTACCTGCAGAAGCTAACCCGCAAACTGCATTTTGATAAACAAGACCAGGCCCTATTTGCACTGCTGTTGTTGCGTGGCCCGCAAACGCTCAATGAACTGTTCAGCCGCAGCAAGCGCATGGCAGACTTTCAGTCGACCGATCAGGTTCATGACTGTATCGAGCGTCACCTGGCCAAACTGAACCCGTTGCTGATGACCATTCCACCGCAATCGGGACAGCGCGAAGAGCGCTTTATGCACCGTCTTTGTGGCGAACCGGACTTAAGTCAGTTCACCGTCAGTGCGGAGTCACCCGTCAGCAGCCCGAATCGAATCGATGAGTTAGAGGCCAGAGTGTCGGCACTTGAGCACCAAATCGCTGAACTTCTGGCTCATCAGCGCAACGAGCAGTAGCAGCCCGCAGCGTCCAATGGTGCGTAGTGTTGGCGTATTTCTCCGGTGACGTACGCTTCGACCAGACTGTTGTTGCTGTTGCAAAGCACGCCCTGACTGAAGGGACCGGCATACAACAGCTGCCCTTGAGAATCCAGATACAAAGCCATCGGGGTCGCTGGTATCAGAGCTTGCAATGACGATGGCGCACTTTTCAGCGGCTGTTCAATGAAAAGGGTATCGTCATACTTCTGCTGCATCTCCTGCCAATGTCCCGATGATCCAATATTGCATGGGCATCCCGCTTCCGTAATTCTGATGATCACAGCCTTATCATTCGGCAGCCCTGTAGACACCTGTGACTGCAGGGCTGCCAGATAACCAGCAACGTTTGGATACGCTCCACTCACCCGTCCTGCGTCATCAAAAACCACAGTTTGGTCGTAAAACAACGCAACGAGCGCAGCAAAGACAGTCGCGACCCAAAGCAGGACAAAAAACCAGAGACGACGTCCGGGCTTAGTTTCGGAACTGACTAAGGCTGTCATTTAACTGGGTAAATACCTGTTCGACGTCCCGCAACTCCGTTAACCCCTGTTCAATCAGAGTGAACATATCGGTCGAGTCATGCGAAATGCCGGTGAGTTGCTCCGTCAATGTTTGGTTCTGCTGCATCTGCGTTCTGATTTCGCCGGCCATCCGCTCGTTTGAATCCCTAACAGCATCAATATGCTCACCGAGCGAGTTCATTTTCTGCTGAGCCAGCACGCCATGGCTTCGCGCTTGTTCGATTTCGTCCACAGTCTTCTGCATTATCTGAACCGCTTCCGTCGCACCACCGGCCAGTTGACGAACAATGCCGTCAATGTCCTCTGTGGCCTGATGGGCCCGCGTCGCCAGATTCCGGACCTCATCGGCCACGACCGCAAAGCCGCGCCCCTGTTCACCGGCACGAGCCGCTTCGATGGCCGCATTCAGCGCCAGCAGGTTAGTCTGTTCAGCGATGCCTTGAATCGACGCCACCATACCCGAAATGGATTCCGTGTCCTTATCCACCCGAGCCAACGATTGACTGGTCTGATCAACTAACTGTTGCGACTGCTCTGAACTGCGCAGTGAGTTTGAGGTTGCGGACAGGCTGGCTGTTTTATTGTCGTTAAGGTCTGTTGATGTCTGCTTGAGAAAATCGAAGTACCCGTTCAAGGTTTCAATGCCGTGAGCAACTGTATCCAGCGACGAACTCATCGCCTCGGTCTGCCCTTTCTGATGACTGACCATATCACCGACCCGCCGATACGTTTCCCCCATCGTATTCAGCGTTGTGCGTAACTCCTGGCTGGAGAGAGCAACCTGGCTGACCACTTTTCGTACAGAGGTTAGCAACATGGCATAGCGCTGAACCAGTTCATTGCCATGATCGTCAATGGGCACACTCAAATCAATGACCCCATCATCAGCCAGCATGGCATCGTTGGATTGAATAATGGTTTGCGCCGTCTGCGTGATCGGACGGGTGAGATAAGCCATTAAAATCAGCACAATTGCTTCGACGACAACATACGCCGCGTGAACCACAATGAACATCGGAATACCCACCGCAGCGACCAACTGACTGCCTTCCGGATATAAAAAGACGGCCGCACCGGAACTTTGCAAGACAGAAAAGCCAATGTGATAGACAGCCGCCGCTGCGGCGGCGACCAGAATGGTCGAAATTCTCTGATAAGCGTAGAGAATCGCCAGCATTGTGAAATAGCCAAAGTGAATTTCTATCAGGCCATGAGTCAAGTGCACCTGCAATGTCACCAGTGACATATATGAAAACGCCATGACACCTGCAGAGAGTGCGGAATAGGGAGAAATCCGCTGTACAATGAGCGGGCCCGCGATCAGCAACAAACCAATCACAAACGCCGAAACGGCCTCATCAAATATCGCCCCTAACAACAGACTGAACAAAAAATTCACAAACAAAATAACCGTTGCGATACGCACCACATAGCGGTCGTAGTTCTTGACCAGTTTAAAAAGACGCCCGGACTGCATCAGCTCGCTCCTTAACACACGATTCGATCTCTGATATGTCAAAGCGTAGTTGTTCATTTGCGATGGTGTTGGCAGATATTTGATTTAAAACAACATAAGAATCATCAAACGTCACCGATGCACCGCGCGCTCAGGAGGCAAGTTCCCGCCTATCGCTTGGCTTTTACCCGCATTCTGGCTATATTTCTGGGCAAAGAACAAGATTGCTGACCCATGAGCGCTCCACAGTATGTTGCGGCCGTCGATTTAGGCTCCAACAGTTTTCATCTCGTCATTATGAAAAACGAGAACAATGCCCTGACGTCTGTTGATTGCCGTCGGGAACTCGTGCGTCTGGCTGCCGGCGTAGACGACGGCAAGATCAATCACGAAACCAAAGGGCGGGCATTACGCTGTCTCACCCATTTTCACGATTACCTGCGTTCTTTTCCCTCCATTCAGGTGTCCGCCGTCGGCACCAGTGCCTTTCGGAAAATTCACAAAGATTCCAACTTTCTGAAAATGGCCGAGGCCGCACTTGGCCAGCCCATACGCATTCTCAGCGGCGACGATGAAGCCCGGTACATCTACCGAGGCGTGTCTCAGGGTCAACCAGAACAAAGCCGGTTTGTGCTCGACATCGGAGGTGGCAGCACTGAGATCATCGTAGGCCAGGGCCGGGAGCCGAGCGCGGTGGCCAGCCTCGAACTGGGCTGCGTCACCCTGACTTCCGCCTTTCTCGATTTCGATCCATTGCCTCAAAACCAGTTAAACGCCTGTATGAACTACGTGGATGAGCAGCTCGACACCGTAGCGGATCGCTTTTCGGGGCTCAGCTGGGAAGACGCCATGGGATCGTCCGGAACCATTAAGGCGGTCAGCTGGGCGATGCATAATCTGGGCATTGCCGAAGAAGGCATTATTGAACGTCAACAGCTGGATCGGCTACTGCCAGTGCTGACTCAGGCGGGAAATCAGCAACAGTTATCGCACCTTCTTGAACTGAACCCACGCCGAATCGCCGTATTCGGGGCGGGCTATATCATCCTGCATCGGATTTTTCATCGCTTTAACATCGACGCCATGCGAATCTCCAACAAAGCCATTCGCGAAGGGCTTATCGAAGAACTCATTGCACCACCCTATACTGTCGACTAACACGCGCAACAATCCATCATCCACTGCAAAGCGGATAAAGGTGATCCATTAACCATGAAGCTCAACTGCGATTTAGGTGAAAGTTTCGGCGCCTGGGCCATGGGGCGGGACGCAGAGGTCATGCCGTTCATAGACCAGGCCAACATTGCCTGTGGCTTTCATGCCGGCGACCCGGTCGTGCTCAACAAAACACTGGCACTTGCAGCGGAACACGGCGTCGCGGTCGGCGCCCACCCGGCTTATCCTGACTTAAACGGCTTTGGCCGGCGCAGCATCCCCATGTCCGCCAACGAACTGAGGCAACTGCTGCACTATCAGATCAGTGCCATCAGTGGCATGGCGCGCGTTCAGGGATTAACGGTCGACTACGTGAAACCGCATGGCGCCCTCTACAATGACATGATGAAGAACGAGTCGATCCGCACCACCGTCATGCAAGCCGTTGCCGACTATCCAGAGCCGCTGACCCTGATGCTGCAGGCCACGGCAGACCATGAACGTCATCAGCAAGAAGCCAGTCAATACCAGTTACCGCTATGGTTTGAAGCTTTTGCCGACCGTGCTTATCAGGCCAATGGCCGCCTGGTGCCCCGGTCAGAGGCTGACGCTGTGCTGAATGCCGAGCAGATCCTGTCTCGCATCGACAACCTGGTTAACAACCAAACGGTGATCGCTGTCGACGGCACTCTCCTTCGTTTTCCAGTCGACTCGGTCTGCGTTCATGGTGACAACGACACGGCAACACAGCTGATTGCCGACATTCGGGAGCGCATTCGTGCACATCAATGTTAAAGACGCCGGAGAACAGGCTGTCATCCTTTACCTTGATGACGTCCCGACGGAACAATCCATCGGTCAGCTGAAAGTTCTGGTCGAAATCATTCAGGAAGCGCTCGATGACGACCTGATCGATACCATCCCCTCGTATCAAAGTGTTTTGGTGCAGTTCAATCCCTTAACCACGGACCATCAACGGGTGAGTCATCGCATCCAATCGGCACTGGCACAGCGGCGGTACAACCCTCCGGTCCATACCCGAAGTCAAATCGTTCGCTTACCGGTGTATTACGATGTTTCAGTGGGGCCTGATCTCGAACGAATCGCCAGGCACCATCAATGCGAGATCGAGCAGGTCATTGAACGTCACTGCATGAACATCTATCACATCTACGCTATCGGTTTTGCACCAGGCTTTGCCTACCTTGGGCATGTCGATGACGCTATTGCCATGCCACGCCTCGAGCATCCTCGCGCACAGGTGCCGGCCGGATCGGTTGCTATCGCCGATCATCAAACTGCGGTTTACCCCAAAGCGTCACCCGGCGGCTGGAACCTGATTGGTCGCTGCCCCAGCCCGCTGTTTCAACCGCAGCAGGCGCATTCGCTTCCGTTCAGTGTCGGAGACCGGATTCAGTTCATGCCCATCAGCCAACAGGAGTTTCTGGACCTGGGAGGATCACTGGATGACGTTTAGCGTTGTGAAAGCCGGTCCACAGACGACCATTCAGGATGCCGGACGTGCAGGCTACAGCCACCTGGGTATGACCGAGGGTGGCCCTATGGATGTCCGCTCCTTTGTCATTGCCAACAAACTGGTCGGCAATCCCGACCATCTCGCCGGGCTGGAAGTCACCCTCGGTGGTTTGGAACTGATCTGTAACGCACCGACAACCCTTGCCGTCACCGGCGCTTATTGTCCTCTGCTGATTAATGGCAAACCCAGACCTCTGTGGTGCAGTCACCGGGTTGAAACCGGCGATCGCATTGAGTTGGGGTTTGCCGCCTTAGGGGTCAGAGCTTACGTGGCGTTTACCGGAGGGTTGATGTCTGAAAGCTGGTATCACAGTCAATCCGTCGTGGTACGCGAAGGGTTGGGTCGAGCCCTGCAGAACGGTGATGACCTGACGGTTCAGGAAACGCACCCAGCTCCCTTACGACAACTCAAATTTCATCAACAACCAAGCTTACGCAAATGGGCGACCCTAACCTTCGTGCCGGGGTTTCAATGGCAACACATCCCTGAGCACAGTCAGACACAGTTTCTCAACAGCGAGTTTCGTGTCTCCGCACGCAGCGATCGAATGGGCTGTCAACTCGACGGGCCCGGCATTGACACCGGTATAGAGCGACTTTACTCGGAAGGGATTTGTACCGGCAGCATACAGGTTACCGGTCAAGGTGTGCCCGTAGTATTGATGCGTGATCATCAAACCATCGGTGGCTATCCTAAGCTGGGGGCTCTGACCACAGCCAGCCAATGCACCCTTGCCCAATTGCCTCAAAACAGCGCATTGCGATTCAAGGCCATTTCCAGCCAACAGGGAATTGAAGAGTTCAGAGCATTTAATGCAGGGTTAGCCGCATTGAGTTTTGCATAAAAAAACACCCGCCTCTTGCCAGAGACGGGTGTTTCAGGCGACTCAGTTAACCAGGTATTGTTCGATACTGTCCAGATCGGCAATCGACAATTGACCAGCGGCCTGCTTCAGACGCAGCAGATTCAGCAAATAATCGTAGCGGGCATTGTTCAATGCGTTTTGTGCACTGAATACGGCCAGTTGGGCGTTCAACACTTCAACAATGTTCCGTGTACCAACGTCGTAACCTACGGTCGTTGCCTGTAAGGCACTCTCACGAGATTCGAGCGCCTGGATTTGCGCGTCGACATTCTCGGCATCGGCCCGAACCGTTCGATACAGGTTAGCGACCTGCACAGCGATGTTGCGCTTGAGCATTTCGATGTTCTGCTCGGTAATGTTGTTGGTAATGCCCTGTTTAGCGATACGCGCCTGGTTGGCTCCACCGCTATACAAGTCCATTCCGATTGAAATGCCGACACTGGCGCTCCAGTTTTGTTCGTTGTCGTTCCCGACAGGATCAGAGCCGAACACATCGGAATAGTCGAGCGAAAACTGACCTCCGACACTCGGTAACAGACGCTCTCGTTCAGCTTTCAGCGTCAGCTCACCAACTTCCAGGCCTTTCTGGGCCATCAGCACTTCGGGGTGATTAGAAACGGCGAAATCGACCCATTTCTGCTGACCGCTCTCAGCCGGTGCGTCCACAGGAACGTTTTCCGAGATGCTCATCACGCCATCCGGCACCGATCCAGTCAGGGTATAGAGATCCTGTAACGCGATGTCGTACTGGGATTCAGCCCGAATTAAACTAACACGGGTTTGGTCGAGTGTTGCTTCTGCATCCAAGACATCGGTAATGGTGACCAAACCCACATCATAACGCTGCTGGGTCTGCTCATATTGGCGATCGACCGCTTCAAGTTGCGCATTCAGGACATCCAGTGCTTCTTTGGCTTTCAAAGCATTGATGTACTTTTCAGCAACGGTCACCAACAGATCCTGTTCAGCCTGAGCCGCTTCCATTTCTTTCAACGACGCATTGACCTTGACCGCGTCATAAGCGGTAAAAGCTGCCAGTACAAAAATATTCTGCTGAACCTGTAACGACGCACTCAGTCGCTGTCGATCAAAATCAAAGGCAAGCGACTCTTCATCGGTTGGCGCCTGGAACGACTCGGTCCCAACACCATAGTTCACCGATGCTGACACCGAAGGCAACACATTGGCAAAGCCACTGGTCACGTCCTGCTGCGCCGACTCAGACTGCAGGCGGGCAATGGCTAGGCTCGGATCATTAGCGACGGCCTGTTCATAAGTTTCCAGCAGCGATTGAGCCGCTACCGCGTGAGTGGTCAGGGTAGCCACGACCAGACTGGCTAATAGTGTTTTTTTCTGCATATCTCCAACTCGGAACTTGCACTCGTAGTGGTTAAAAATCATTATGCCGGTGCCCGGAAACAGGCACTATAATCGACCAGTGGTTTTACTCGCTATTGACCGCGAAGTCTGCGTGAAACAAGCATCGCATAACAGCCCCAAAAGTCATAACTCCCGGAGAAAGCCGATGAAACGAGATACCGACAGCTTCCAGTATCAGATTGAATCCGAACAGCCACTATACCGTGGTTTTTACCATATGGATCAACTGACGGTTGCGCATCAGCGGTTCCAGGGCGGCATGATGACCATAAAACGGGAACTTTTGGACCGCCACGATGCCGTCTGCGTGTTACCGGTTGATCTTGCCCGAGAACAGATCATCCTCATTGAACAGTTCCGGATCGGAGCACTCCGTGAAGATAACCCCTGGCTGCTGGAGCTGGTCGCCGGGCTGATCGATAAAGATGAGCAACCGCAGGAAGTCGCCCATCGCGAAGCGCTGGAAGAGGCCAACATCAGTCTGGGCCGAATGCGCCCGATCACGCGTTACTTACCATCCGCAGGTGGTACCAATGAACGCATTCATCTGTTCATCGCGGAAGCCGACAGCACCAAAGCCAGCGGCGTTCATGGGTTGGATGACGAAGGTGAAGACATTCTGGTGCATACCGTCAGTTTTGAAGAAGCCTTTGAAATGGTTCGCGACGGCACCATCAATAACGCCGCAGCGATCATTGCCCTGCAATGGTTGCAATTAAACCTGGCTGACCTCAAATCTGAATGGCTATGAGACGATATATCCCCGATATGGCCAAACAGGCCGCATTGTGCGAAGCCAACTTTGTTCGACTGCAGCGGTTGCTGCAAGGCTTTGACGGCAACCATTTTGAGTTCAGCTGGCAGGACCGGCACAACAATCTCATTGATGTCGACATTGATGTGATCGAACGGTTTAAATACACCACGACCCTTCAACTGACCAAACGACTGCATAAGGTGCCGTCTCCGATGAACACCGTCGAACTGACCGTGCGTTGCTACAGCGATGCCCGCATGGCCGAGGTGGTAACACTCAGCCAGGGTAAACAGTTAGCGGGTATTTATCGCTACCCAAACGATCAGATGTATCAGATCGATGAAAAAGAGCAGGCCAATCACTATCTTGGCGAGTGGCTCAGCCATCTGCTGGCCAATGGAACCTCTCGCCATATCTGGACACCCCAACCGGATCATGAACAATAAAACAGGTATTTAATATCCAACATAAATCTCAAAAATTGTAAGCGCTTTCATTTAATACCCAGTCCTTTCCCGCTCCCAAAGTCCTCGGCCTTTAGCTTGTCCAACTCATCATTTTTGTTCACTTTGTCACGAATACCGGGCCTTTTTGTACTCATCTGATGACTTTATCTACACTCTTTTGTCATACTACTTCGATCTACCCTGTAATAATGGAACGTTAGCGGTAATGCATAAGGCTTTTACTCTGGTCCAGATCACAGATCCGCATCTTCACGCCACCAGTGACGGAACACTGCTTGGCATGAACACTGAAAACAGTCTGAGACTGATCGTGGACAGAGTCGTTAACGAGGTCCCCGAGGTTGATCTGGTCATCGCCACCGGCGACATTGCTCAAGACAGCAGCGTTCAGGCATACCGGAACTTCCTTGAACTCATTCGCCCGATCAGCGCCCCGATGCGCTGGATTCCGGGGAATCACGACTCCCGCGAAAACATGGCGACCGCCGGTAAAGACCTTCAACACGCTGAACCGGTTTATGAACTGGGTGATTGGGTCATCATTCTGCTGGATTCCATCGTACCGGGCCGGGTATATGGCAATCTCGACCCGGATCAGCTTGAGTTACTGCAGAAAACACTCGATAAGTACCAGGATCGGCATGTCTTAATTGGTTTCCACCACCATCCGGTGCCTATGAAAAGTCGCTGGATTGATCAAATCGGAGTGCGCAACCGCGAATCCTTCCAGGCATTGGTTAACCACTACGACAACATCCGAGCCGTGGTTTGCGGTCACGTTCATCAGGACAGCGATCAGGTGATTAACGGCATCCGATACATTTCAACGCCGTCAACCTGTGTCCAGTTCCTGCCAAAAAGCCAGGATTTCGGCATTGATTCACTCGGTCCGGCTTACCGAACACTGACTCTCCACCCTGACGGCCAGCTGGACACCACCATTTCCCGCATTGATGGCGTCGACTTTGAAATCGACTACTCGCAAAAGGGCTACTAACGCCGAGCACTGGCCGACGTTAACACTGTCACCCCGGTATCCAGCATAAAACCAACCCGGTATTCTTCATGCCGTGTCATCGCTCGTGACGCTCGCAGCGAGCTGCGGTTTCCGTTATTCTAACCGTATTGTTTTTATTAGCTTTTTTCTTAAGAGGCCCACTCCCCGATGAGCCAGAACAACTATTCAGCGGAAGCCATTGAAGTCCTGAGCGGTCTTGATCCGGTCCGAAAACGACCGGGCATGTATACCGATACCACGCGGCCGAACCATCTGGCCCAGGAAGTCATCGACAACTCGGTGGACGAAGCCCTCGGCGGTTACGCGGATCAGGTCGATGTCATTCTATACAAAGACGGCTCCCTCAGTGTTACGGACAACGGTCGCGGAATGCCGGTTGATATCCACCCTGAACATGGCATTCCGGGTGTCGAGCTGATTCTGACCCGCCTCCATTCCGGCGGTAAGTTCTCCGGTAAAAACTACCAGTTTTCGGGCGGCCTGCACGGTGTCGGGGTCTCCGTCGTAAACGCTCTGTCCGAAGTGCTGGAAGTGTCGGTCAAGCGTGACGGTAAAATCCACCGTATGGGCTTCAAAGGTGGTGAAAAGGCCATGGATATGGAGGTCGTCGGCGAATGCAAGAAGAAAGACACCGGCACCACCGTTCGCTTCATGCCCGACGCCAGCTATTTTGATACCGGTAAGTTCCTGGTCAGTCGGCTCAAACACGTGTTACGCGCCAAGGCAGTTTTGTGCCCCGGCTTACGAATCAATTTCATCAATGAAGAAAAGGATGAAACCGACACCTGGTTCTATGAAGACGGCCTGCGCGATTACCTGACATCGACCACCTCTGCCTACGAAACCCTGCCTGAAGAGCCCTTCACCGGATCATTCTCCAGTGACGAGGAAGCCGTCGACTGGGCGGTGCAATGGCTACCGGAAGGTGGCGAAGGCTTATTTGAAAGCTACGTCAACCTGATCCCGACACCTCAGGGCGGAACTCACGTTAACGGTTTGCGGCAGGGGATGCTGGAAGCGTTGCGCGAGTTCTGTGAATACCGAAACCTGCTACCTCGAGGCGTAAAACTCAGCCCGGAAGACGTTTGGGACAAGTGCTCCTATGTTTTAAGTTTTAAAATGCAGGATCCGCAGTTTGCCGGCCAGACCAAAGAGCGCCTGTCCTCTCGTCAGGCATCGGCCTTTATCTCCGGCGTGGTAAAAGATGCCTTTGCCCTATACCTAAACCAACACACCGACATTGCAGAGCTGTTAGCCGAACTGGCTATTACCAACGCCAATGCTCGCATGCGCAAGGCGAAAAAAGTTGCCCGTAAAAAAGTCACCACCGGGCCGGCATTGCCGGGTAAGTTAGCGGATTGTTCCGGCAACGACGCCATGCGCGGTGAGCTGTTCCTGGTGGAAGGTGACTCCGCCGGTGGTTCGGCAAAACAGGCACGGGATCGTGAGTTTCAGGCCATCATGCCGCTGCGCGGTAAAATCCTGAACACCTGGGAAGTCGACAGCAGTGAACTGCTTGCCAGCGACGAAGTCCACAACATTGCCATCGCACTCGGAGTCGACCCGGACAGTGAAAGCGTCGAAGGTTTGCGCTACGGTAAAGTTTGCATTCTGGCCGATGCCGACTCCGATGGTCTGCACATCGCGACACTGTTGTGTGCCTTGTTCGTCCGTCACTTCCGCAAACTCGTTGAAGATGGTCACGTTTATGTCGCCATGCCACCGTTGTATCGGGTGGATATCGGCAAAGAAGTGTTTTATGCACTGGATGATGATGAACGCGAAGGGATTTTGAATCGCCTGAAAGCTGAAAAGAAAAAAGGCAAAATACAGATTCAGCGCTTTAAAGGTCTGGGTGAAATGAATCCGCTGCAATTGCGGGAAACAACCATGGACCCGAACACTCGACGCCTGGTGCAGCTCACCATCGAAGAAGGTGACCAAACCATGGAAATCATGGACATGTTGCTCGCCAAAAAACGCTCGGGCGATCGAAAAATCTGGTTAGAAAGCAAAGGTGATCTGGCCGAAATTGAGGTTTAGTCCGTTGCCGATTTCAGTGAACGCTTAAACGATAAGCACGTACCTTAAGCAATCTGAAATAAAACAAAACACCATCGGAAAGTCGTCAGTAGAAAGCCCTGGCGGCTTTTTTATCCCTAAAAAATCAATGAGCTAGTTTAAAAAAAAGCAAGTCATTCGATACACCCTAAACAAAAAAGGCAGCGAACTCGCTGCCTTTTTTTTGTCGGTAATCTTCCAAAAAAACTTCACATATAAAGTCTAAGGCATTACCTATTTTGGCTACAGAGGTTTCACTTGGTGCAAAACAGGGCGCTTAGATTTCAGCGCCCTATTTCTTACCCTTAAGGCTCCAGATAGAAGCGCTGGTTGTCATTGCCATGACAACCCCACTGATAGATGTTGCTGCCATTGGTGCCATTCTGCACATCCAGACAAATGCCGCTGTGCTTGAAGCCAAACTGGTAAACATTGTTAAACAGGTTGTTCGGCCACAACTTTTGGCTGTCGACATTCAGACAATCCCACTGATGCGAGTTGGCTCCGTGCGAAACAGACCCATCCTGAATATCCAGGCATTTGCCGCTGTTTACGTTCTGCAGTTTCCAGTAGCCATTGCCGCCATCCAGAATACGCCAGCGCTGGTTAGCACCGCCATGGCAATCCCACTGCATAATGTTACCGCCGTTGGCTTTCGACCAGCCGCCAACTTCCAGACAACGATTACTGTGCAAAGCGCGTAACTTATAAGTAACTTCGTTTTGCACTTCCGGGAAAAAGCCGGCAATTTCATTTTTCACGTTGTTGATAGCGCGAGTTGCATGTGCTTCCTGAGGCTGCCCAACCGGCACACCACATGGGACACCTCGGCAGTTGGTGTTCGGGTTAGAGAAGGTAGGTGCCCAGCTGGTGCCAAACGCTTGTGGGTACGCCATGGTTGAGGCAAAGACACCATCTACACCATGCCCCAAGGCATAACCCCAACGAGCACCGCCCGTGTTACCTTGGCGACGGGAGTGGTTCAGGCCCATATTATGGCCAAGTTCGTGTGCCATAACCTGTGCACCGCAGTCTGGCCCTACCACGTTAAACGCCCAGTTCTTGTCGACAGCCACGTAACCCAGGCCACAGTTCCCCGGCGTCAGGTGAGCAACAAAGTCAGCACCGACATCGGCACGTTTTTGTGCAACGGCTCCGTCCACGCGCAGGTTTGGCAGTATTTCGCCAAAACCATTGCCGGGAATATTAATATACATGGTGCCGGCCAAACGCATCTGAACATCAATGTTACTGTTGCGATAGATATCGTTCATTTGCGAAACCCAACCGCGCATCGCGGTATCAACTTCGCCGTTAAAGTGCTGACGACTCGGCTCGTCATAAGTCACGAGCAAGTCTACGGTTGCCGCCTGTGACACAGAGGCTAATCCGAGCCCCATGGCTCCAACCAAAACACATCGCTTGAGCAGCGACTGAAGCTTAGTACTCATCGTTTACATTCCTTATTTTTTTCCGTTTTTTTTAGCAGTGACGATTCCTCGCCCTTCAGGTTGCTAAGCTGAAAGACGTACAACGAGGTTACGAGTCCGAATGGTCGTGATCGGAGTCGAGCATATCCGGGGTGACTTCAATGGGTTCATCCCCTCCGACAAACAGCGTCGAACTGTCAACAAGCCATCCGTCTTCTCCGTTGGCCTGCAGGCTATAGAGTGCTTGCGGCGTTGATATACCACCGACGATCAGATTACTGCCTCGCGTGATCGTGATCGTGTTCGGGCTATCCAGGCCATCGAGGTATCCTTTCCAGGTCACACTGCGTCCTTCGTCTTCACTGATGACGTCCGTGATATGGGCAGTAAAGGTCCGATTCAGTTGTTGAATCGTGACTTCCAGAGTGTCGCCATGCACCAGAGATTCGATTTTCAGCGGATCGATTTTGATAAACTCCCGACCATCCAACTCCTGTTCTCGGGTCAGGTTCAGAGAGTCGGGCGCTTCATCTACAGTCGTCCAAGCCGAATCGGCTTTGCTGGCTTCCCAGATCTTATCGGCCTGAACCTCTTGACCGTTTCGCCGCGCACGGACGGTTGATATTCGATCGGAAAAGGTTGCGTAATCCGGGTTAACATCAGGCTCAGTCAGAATGCTGGCCAACGAACGGTCTGCGATGTCATTCGCTTCATCGACCACCGGCATGGTTGATTGCTGAGCTTGGGTTTTATCGTTGGACTCAGATGATGGTTTTGTTTCTTTAGTGATGACAGTCGAAGACTCTTGCACTGCATCAGAAGAAACCGCCGTCTCGATCTGAGGTGATGAGCTTCTCGTGCCGGACAAATAGAAAATCAGCGAGCAAACCGCGATCAACACCAGGATACTCAGTGAAAAGACTTTGACTTTGGACTGCATAAATTCGACCTGTAGATTGAAATAACAATTGCGCTTCGGTACTCAGGTTACTCCCGTCAAAGTGGTAGACAGGATCAGGGCAACAAAAGCAACTGCAGAGAATAACGTGCATGGACGGGAAGAATATGAAGTGACGCACAAATAATGAAAGCGCTTACATCAGTCGGAAGTTTTTTTCGAACATTAAGACTATTGAGGCGGGCATTGATATCTAACAAGCATACCTTTCGAAAGGATGAAGCAACAAGACACGTTTCTTTTTGAACATGTCATCAATAACAGTCTAATGAACCTGCCGATTGGTATCACCCATTAACCGTGCAGTACGGCACGCATTGGCAGCTCAGGGAGTTCCCTCACGATCCAACAGTACCGGACCGCTGCCCTCTTGGGACAGTTTGTCGTCTGCGTTATACAACGGACATTTTTTCATAGACAGGCAGCCACAGCCGATGCATCCGGTTAAGTAGTCTTTCAGTCGCTCCAGATAACGAATGCGTGCATCCAACTGATCCTGCCATTGCGTCGACAGGCGTTCCCAATCTTGTTGGGTGGGGGTGCGACCTTCCGGTAACGTTGCGAAGGTTTCCCGGATTTCTTCCAGTGATATACCCAACTTTTGCGCCGCCTTAATCACTGAAATCCGACGCAGCACATCGGAGGTGTATCGGCGCTGATTGCCCGCATTTCGATAACTTCGAATTAATCCTTTGCGTTCATAAAAGTGCAAAGCACTGACCGCAACCCCCGCGCGTTGTGCCACTTTTCCGACCGTCCAGTTGTCCGACACCATGCCTCTGAAACCTCTTTGATAAAAAATTTAAAAAAACACTTTACCTCAACTTTAGTTGAGGTTTTAAGCTTTCGCCATACTTAAACAATCTGAGGAATCCATCATGTTACAGCTCGAACACATCAATCTGGTCATCCGCGACCTGAAACGCTCGCTTCACTTTTACCGCGCAGCCTTTCCCCACTGGCATATTCGCTCGAAAGGCGACGGTGAATGGTATGGCAAGCCCAGAACCTGGGTCCATTTTGGTGATGACCATCAGTACATTGCACTCAACGAGTTTGGCGAAGGCAATAACCGTGATCTGACCGGACACCAAGTTGGCCTGGCGCATTTCGCCTTTGTCACCGTTAACCTCGATGCTCTGATTGAGCGCCTGGAATCGGCCGGCTTTGCCATTGCCAACCCCGGTGCAACCGAGCCGCATCGACGCAATGTGTACTTCATCGACCCAGATGGTTTCGAAATTGAGTTTGTTCAGTACCTCAGCGACTCACCCGCTGAACGCAATGCACAGCCCGACAACGTCACTGAGGCCGGGCAACAATATCAGGCCGAGTTGGATGAGGTGGGCGTATGAACATTCTTGCATTTGCGGCCAGTAACTCAACCACCTCGATCAACCAGCAACTGGCGCTCTGGAGTGGTCGGCAGATCGCGAAGGCGGACGTATCAACCCTGGACTTAAACGACTACGAACTGCCTATTTACAGCGAAGCACGCGAGCAGGCAATGGGGACGCCTGAGCAGGTGCTTCAGTTTCTCAGTCGGATTAAATCGGCCGACCTGATCATCATCGGGTTTGCGGAACACAACGGTACCTTTACCGCCGCCTGGAAAAACCTGTTGGATTGGGTCACGCGTACTGAACGTGAATTTTTCGGACAGACAGCGGTACTGGCACTGGCCACCTCGCCTGGTGCCGGCGGTGCCCGTTCCGTGCTGCAACAGGCGTCTCAGTCGCTCCCCTTCTTTGGCGCGGAGGTTATCGATACGATTTCGGTTCCGCAGTTCATGGACGTTTTTGATCCTGATCGTCAGGAGCTCAGGCATGGCAGCGCGCGAACTCAGATTCTGAACGCACTGGCACAGGTATCCTTGAATACCCAGGCAAAGGAGACCGTCGATGCCTGAAGTTATTCTGGTGTATTTCTCTGCTGGTGATGTTACCGGCAAGTTGATGCAAGCGGTTGAATCCGGGCTTCTTGCTCAGAACTGTCAGACCCGGCGTTACCACATTCGTGGTGAAGACATTGTGCGAGGACGTTTTCAGGACAACGACCTTTTTAAAGATTTAGTTCAGTGCGATGGCATTATCTTCGGTTCACCCACCTACATGGGTGGTCCGGCGGCCCAGTTTAAAGCGTTTGCCGATGCCACCAGCGATCTCTGGTCCGATCAATATCTGGCGGGCAAACTGGCCGCTGGCGTTACCAGCGGAACCAACCTCAATGGCGACCAATCGATGACGTTACAGTACTTTGCCACGCTCGCCAGTCAGCACGGGATGCTTTGGGTCAGTTTGGATTGCCCGCATGACGACGCAAACCGGTCACTCAATCGACTGGGAACTCAACTCGGTGTCGCCGCGCAAACGCTCACTCAGGATTTGCATGAGATGGACCGAAGCACAGCCCTCGCTCTGGGTGAACGTTTTGGCAAGCTGTTAAACCGATGGAAATAACCACTGATCGCCATGAGGATCAGCAGCATTCCCTTGCCAGATTGGGCAACTGAAAAATACTCAGGCTCCGGTATGATCAGCACAAACCCCGACTGGAATCTGTCTGATGCACGCACGTTTTATTCAATCACTGACCATCACCTTTCTCGCTTTAACGTTGGTGACGGCATGCGACTCGCTGCGAACCATCTATGTTGATGTCACGTCAGAAACCACCGTCGATACGTTGCCGTTAAACTCAACAGTGTTCCAACCGTTGGGTTTTGATAACTTTGCATCATTCGATGTCAGCAGTTCAGCGGAGTTTGAAAACAGCGACGCCAGCAAAAACAATATCGACGAGTCCTACGTGACCGGGTTTGTGCTGGAGGTTACCGCACCGGACGATGGCACTCTTGAGTTCATCGATGCACTTGAGGTTTTCATGGGTCAGGGTGACAACGATCAACGCACTCGAGTGGCTTATCTGCCTGACAATACTGACACCGACGTCGACACGCTTTATTTAACCGTTTACGACGACCGGGACATCAGTCAGTATCTCAGAGCCGACTCGACGGTCATCGAAATTGAAGCAAAAGGTCGGACGCCGGATCAGAAAACGACCATTCAGGCGAGTATGACCTTTGCCGTCAAACTTCAGCTCTGACCTTCGTTTTAAAGGCATTTTCACCGATCTCAGGAGCGTGCACCCAAATCCAGTTAACTGGTCCTGGAGGAAAACTTAACCCAACGCAGCCGATTCACCTGAGATTCAGTTACACTTTGCGATTCTGCTGCTAACGAACCAAGGGTAACTCCATCATGCAACGACTCCTGACCGCGGCCGCTCTGGTCTTCATTACTGTATTATCCGGCTGCGCCGGCATGTCTAAAAAAGACTGCGTCAATGCCGACTGGTATGGATACGGGGTACAGGATGGTCAGTCCGGCCAACCGACTTCAGCCATTAACCGCTACGTCGAAAGCTGCAGCAAGCATGACGTGCCCGTCAACCGACAACAGTATGAACAGGGTTATGACACCGGCATTCGTCGTTACTGCACACCGGACAATGGCTATCGGGTCGGCTTGCAGGGTCGTCCATTGCCGTCAGTTTGCCCGGCAGATCTCGCCGATGCGTTTGCCCGCGCTCACCAACGCGGGGTAACGGAATATCAGATAAAGCAGGACATTCGCGCCGCCGAACAGCAGATTAATCGGCTATCACAACAGCGCACTCAATTATTGGAGCGACTGATCGATGCCGAAGCGTATCGCGTCGCTGGTGTTCCAACGGACACCGACTCCCCATCCGATGTACAGCAGGCACTGCAAACCAATGATCGGGATCTGCGCGCCGCCAATGGTCTGCTTGCGTGCGCGACAGGGTACTGGCAGGAAGCGGGCGAGCGAGATGGTCAGGCCGGTCGATCCGCCAGTAGCTTCCGACTGCACGTACGCGAATGTGCCGACTATCATCCACCGTCGGATCAGGCCGCCTATATCCGGGGTCAATCGGACGGTGTGCAACAATACTGCCGATACGAGACCGGCGTTGAACTGGGTCGTCAGGGGTTGGTACCCACCGGCTTGTGTCAGGGCGTGAATGCACGCGAACAGCAACGGGGACTGGTGGCCGGAAGCGCCGAGTTTGACGAAAAAGTGGCCGTACGAGGATTAACTCTGCGACGCGATCAACTGCGCACAGAACTGGATACACTGGCCTCTCAGGTAAGCACTTTGGAGCAGAAGCTCGAGCAACCGGATCTGACGACCGAACAAACCCTCACGCTGAATCGCGAAATGAATCGCGTGCGTCAGGAGATGAATCAGTCACAGTCAATATTGGACACAACCGTGCTGGAACTCGACTGCTATGTCGGCGACTGGACCGCCATTGGCCGAGAAGATGCCGAAAAAGGCCAGACGTTTAATAACCGCAGTCGCCAATGTCGCCAGTTCGGACACACGGTTGATCCCGCCTTATATGAGCAGGGCTATCAGCTGGGATTAGCAGCCTACTGCACCGCTGACAACGGGCGGGTTCAGGGCGAGCTCGGACAACCCTACCAGGGCATTTGCCCACCCACGAGCGAAGCCAACTTTCTGGACGGCTATGCGCCAGCCTATGAGGCGTACCAACGCGCCAAACTGAAGCAGGAACTGGACGCTGAACTGACTGAAGTCGATGCGGAACTGTCGCAGTTAACGGCCACCATCGATGAACTCACGGCACGCCTGGACACCGATGGACTGACGCGCAATGAACGACTGCAACTGATCACTCAGATCGCCGAGCTGTCGAGTACAGAACAGGATCTTCGACAAGAGCGTGGCCTGGTCGCGGCCCACCGGCAATGCCTGACCGACGATTGGCAACGCCTGGGGTTGGAGCACGGGCTCGCCGGTCAGGATAATCAACTGAACCGTCTCGATTGCCAACGCTTCGGTTTATCGGCCGCTACGACCGATTATGCGCAGGGGTTATCGCAAGGCTTGCAACGCTGGTGCAGCTACGATCGCGGCTATGCGCATGCTCTGGCTATGGAGCCACAAAGCCGCGTCTGTACCAGCCGGGGTTATCAGCCCTACCGTTCCGGCTATCTCGAGGGTTTAGCCGAGCGCGATCGTCAGCAGACCATTCTGGAACTGAAAGCAGAAAAGCTGGACCTGCAGGAAGCACAGACCGAGCAAACGGATGAGCTGGCCGTTATCAATCTGGCTCTGAGTGATGACACACTCGACCCGGTACAGAAACAACGTTATGAACGTCGTCGCGCTCGGCTACAACAGAGTCTGCTGACGTTGGCGCAACGATTACAGACGATCGATCAGACGTTGGCGAACCTGGAAAACTAAGCCGTTACAGCAACTTCTATGACCGGACGGCTCAGGCCGTCACCAGGTACAGTCCGAAATAACCGGTGAACTGAAAACCCAGCCGCTCATAGGCACCGCGAGCGGCTTGATTGTGTTCATCGGTAAACAACACACAATGCTCGACGCCTTCTTGCATGACCTGCTGCAGTGACAGCCCGACGGCGGCCTGTGCATAACCACGACCGCGAAAAGCTTCCGGAGTGAATACACCGCCAACCTGTATCATCGTCTGCACCCGGGCATTAAAACCCGTCGTCGCGACCGGCGTGCCTCCTTGCCAAAACACAAAGCAGTTTCTTAGCTGAATACGGTTGCGCAAACTGTCGTGGCAATGCTCTGCCAATGCCTGACCGCGCGTTGCATTCAGCGTTTCGACGTTGTAATCGATCATCCAGGGGAGCAGAAAAGTCATGTCGTCTTCAGTCGCCAAGGACAACCGACTCGCAGCCTGAGTGGCCACGTCGGGTAGCGTTAACTGCGATAGCGGCAATTCGTACAGCACTTCCCGACTATTCAAGGCGAGAGCCGATTCAGTGAGCTGATGCTCCTGCAGATAAGCATCCCGCAGTTGCAGACAGCGTTCATACTGCCCGACAAAACCATTCGTGCCAGTTCGAAACACCGGAGACTGTTGCCAGATATCCATCACCGTGGCGGCATCACCCTGCGGCATACAGTTGCCATTCCAGTAGCGAACGATGACACCTCGCAGTTCGCCATCCACAAAGCCGCCGATGTAGTCACCTTGATACGGCTCATCACCGGCGGCCAAACCGGACAACTCAAGATTGCCGAGAATGAATAAACTGGTTTCTTTATGCTGCCAAAGCAGTGCGGTTAACTGAGGAAGATCTTCGTCGTTCAAGGGGCGAACGATGGTCATGTGAGGCGTCCGGTTGCGAATGTCTGCCAACATGTTATCGCACAACTCACAACATTGACTATGGGTGAGCTTAGCGACGTCACCGCTTCGGAGTCGACAACCCCGAAGCGGTGCTGATCATCAGTCGACGAGGTAGGTTTCAAACTCCGCGACGGTTGGCGTACCGTTAGCATTTTCAATGATAAAGCTGATTTTTTCCAAACTCACTTCATCAAAGTCCACAACCCCGGCAGACGACCCCGCTTTAAGAACCGAGCCGGCGTGATGATCCACCAGTGTCCAACTAGTGATGTTGCCTTCGTAGCCACTGGCTTCACGAATCACGACGCGATTCACGGTGGTTTCATCGTCCCATTTTACCGAAATGCGTTTTTCGCTGTCCGACGACTTCGGTGCCCAGTAGGTGGCCATATCCCCATCACGAACACTGCCATAACTGCCGGTCCCTTTGCTGGAACCATCGGAACCGGCATCCAGCGACAGGTTGTCTCCCGATTCACCTGGATTCGACGGATCGGTAGGATCCGTTGGGTCTGTAGGATCGGTAGGGTCGGTGGGATCGGTTGGATCTGTAGGGTCCGTCGGATCCGTTGGGTCGGTCGGATCAGTAGGTTCTGACGAACAGCTGCCATCGGAGGTCGCTAAACCGGTTCCTGCACCCGCCGCACTGGTCACGATCGCTTTCACACAATCCACCGCGTCCAGCGTGTAGGCATAGGGAACACTGATCGTCGTCGTTGAGGATGGGTTCGGTCCGGCCGGATGATTTTTATCGCCTTCATCGCTCCAGGTGACCGACTGAAAAAGATTGTCTTTCAACTGCCAGTAACCCATGTCGTTGGTATAAAACGTTCCGATCGGATTGTGCACCTGGAAGAAATGATTGTGTTCAGCCTTAATCCGACCGCCGATGCGCGGATTCATCGCGGACTTCGACACATTGCTGTAGTAGTTGTTAAAGGCATGGGCGGTGCCATGGCGCAACAGGGGCATGCGCGAGTCAATCTTGTCGTACCAGTTGTGATGAAAGGTGACGTAACCGTTGCGGTCATCGCTGTCACTGGACCCCATCAACCCGCCCCGCCCGGAATCGTAAAACCGGTTGTAAGAAACGGTGACGTATTGCGTGTTGTTTTTCATATCGAGCAGGCTGTCGTAGCCATCGTCCTCACCGCCGGAGGCTTCAAGGGTGTTGTGGTCTACCCAGACATTGCGAACGTCTTTTTCCATACCGATGGCATCCCCACCATTCGACGTCGGCGAACCGGATTTTTTTACATTGCGAATGCGCAGATTGCGGATAATGATGTCTGATGATTCTCGTACCTGAATGCCGATCTCATCCAACAACGCGCCACTCGATGCCCCAATCAACGAAACATTACTGACCTTTTTCAGTTGAATGCGATCGTCGGCAGTATCGCAGCTGCCGGAACGTTTTTCTGTATTGCCATGATTGATGGTGCCACTGACATAAATGATGATGGGCGAATCTTCACTCGCGCGATTACACAGCGCTTCGTTAATTTCCGTCCCGGTCGACGCATAGACCACCTGTCCACCGGCACCACCATCAGTGCCCCCATTCTGCGTAGCGTACCCTATCGGGCCGTCGGCGATGGCCACTTGCGCGATCGTCATCAGCGCGATCGCAATGCCCAGCGGTTTCAAAATTGTGTTGCTCATATCGAATGCCTTCTTGTTGTTGTCGGTTCAGCCAAACGGACCGGACGTGACATCGGATGCCGACGCACTCATATCCGCCGTGAGGCGCACACACATTCCAATAAAAGAAACAACGTTTCAATAAAATAAAACAATAGTTTTGATAGATTTCTGATCTTGCAGAAGGAAAGCTTTGCGACGCATTTGAGGTCAGGGAACTTTAGAGCCGCGTCTCAATCTTTTGCGATTGCCTCACCTAGTATGGAAGGCTTACTCGCCTTGATTATTGTTTCATTTTTCCTGAAACATTCTTGCTGTCTGATTTTGAAATTTCTAAAACCAATCGCCGATCGGTTGCCAATCGAACACAACCCTGCTGCAATAATCGCCTTGCTTAACTCTGGAACACTCATGCGCCAACTGACCACAGAAAACATCTATAAACAGATTGCCGATGAAGAAGACGTCCGTGTCTGCAAAGACATTTCGGACAACGCCTGCCAGGTGGTTCCCGGCAACTTTCTGAAAATCTTTCTGGCTCAGTTTCTGACTAAGATCGGCGATGCCTTAACCAGCAGCCGCATCGTTTTACCCTGGCTGATGAATGGTCTTGGCATACCCGCGTTCTTTAGTGGCCTGCTGGTGCCGATCCGTGAATCGGGATCACTGATTCCTCAGTTGTTTATCGGGGGATGGATGCGGGCTTATGCCATTCGCAAATGGTTCTTTGTGGCCGGCTGTCTGTTACAGGCGACCGCCGTTGCACTGATGGTCATCATCGCTTTAACACTGAGTGGCGTTGTTGCCGGCTGGGCACTGATTGGCTCATTAATCCTGTTCAGTCTGGCGCGAGGCTTCTGCTCGGTGGCGTCGAAAGATGTCATGGGCAAAACCATTCCGAAAACCCGCCGGGGGCGGTTGAACGGCACCAGCGCCAGCGCCGCCGGTATCATTACCATGGTGACTGGCGCTGCAATGATTGCCGGTAATCGACTGACCGAGATTCCGATTCTGGTTTTACTGGTTGTGGCCGCCGGGATCTGGGTTCTGGCGGCGATCGTTTACGCACAGGTCAACGAGTATCGGGGCGCCACCGATGGCGGGCGCAATGGCGGGCGCATGGCGCTGGAGAACCTGTCATTACTGCGTGATGATGCTCAGTTTCGGCGCTTTGTTCTGGTGCGCAGCCTGATGATGAGCTCCGGTTTGGCGGCACCTTTTGTCGTATTACAGGCTCAGCAGAGTGAACATTCCTGGCTGGGTCTGGGCTTGTTCATTCTCGTCAGTGGATTAGCCAGTGTCATCAGCGGCCGCTTCTGGGGTCGATTCGCCGACACCAGCAGCCGACGACTGATGATCATAACAGCGGTGTTGACTGCTCTGGCTTGTGCACTGTCCGCAGTACTGAGTGTGTGGCAAACCGACGGGCAGGTCTGGTTCGCGCTGTTCATCTTTTTTGCGTTGACCGTCATTCATCAGGGTGTCCGTCTGGCTCGCAAAACCTACATTGTCGATCTGGTCAGCGGCAATCGACGGACGGACTATGTGTCGTTGAGCAATACGCTGATCGGTCTGCTGCTGTTGCTCTACGGACTGTTATCAGCCCTGCTGGCACAGGCGTCTCTGTTAGCGGTGTTTGGCTTGTTTACATTGTCAGCGGCAATCGCTGCCTGGCTTGCCCGAACATTGCCGGAAGTTAGTTAGGGCTTGTTAACCCGCATCGACTGACATCATGCGGTCATAATGAAGACCGTATAGCCTGCGATATAGATCAGATTTTAACCAATCGGTTGAAGTTATGAACGTTCCCCCCTATTGTAAAGACCGATCATACACTGGGAGGAACGCATGGGTACTTCGCATGACAAGTACAGCATAGAAAACACCGACTACACCGTCGGCCAGGACAACGTACAGAAATGGGGTTTTGATGTTCACAATCCCGTATTCGGAATCAGCGCGGGTCTGATTCTGTTATTTCTGATTGCCACCCTCATAAGCGATGCCGCAACAGCCAAAGCCTTTCTGGACGGGCTGAAGTGGGACATCATTGCCATGTTCGATGCATTGTTTATGTGGTCAGGTAACATTTTTGTCGTGTTCTGTCTGGGTCTGGCCATTTCACCGTGGGGTAAAATCCGTATCGGTGGGACAGAAGCCAAAGCCGAACACTCAACCCTTTCCTGGCTGGCCATGCTGTTCGCGGCCGGTATGGGTATCGGGCTGATGTTCTGGGGCGTCGCCGAACCAGCGGCCTACTTCACCGGCTCATACTTCACCCCTCTGGGCGTTGAAGCAAATACGCCGGAAGCCGCGAGCATGGCACTGGGCGCGACCATGTACCACTGGGGTCTGCACCCTTGGGCCATTTATGGCGTGGTTGCACTGTCGCTGGCGTTTTTCGCCTATAACAAGGGCCTGCCGTTGTCGATCCGTTCGGTTTTCTATCCGATTCTGGGCGATCGCACCTGGGGTTGGCCGGGTCACATCATCGACATTCTGGCAGTACTGGCCACGCTTTTTGGTTTGGCCACGTCGCTGGGCCTCGGGGCGCAACAGGCTTCCGCAGGTATCGGTCATGTCTTCGGGATAGATGCCGGCATCGGCTTGCAGATTCTGGTCATCATCGGCGTCACGCTGCTGGCCATTGTATCCGTGGTTCGCGGATTGGAAGGCGGTGTCAAACTGCTGTCCAACATCAACATGATCATCGCGATCCTGTTGCTTTTCTTCGTTGCAGCCGTGGTTGCAGCCGTGGCTCTGGGAACCATTCCACAAACGATTGGCGCCTATGTGAAGAACATCATTCCATTGTCGAATCCGCACGGTCGTCCGGACACGGAATGGCTGCAAGGCTGGACTGTCTTCTATTGGGCCTGGTGGATTTCTTGGTCGCCATTCGTCGGCATGTTCATCGCACGTGTTTCCAAAGGCCGTACGGTACGTGAATTTGTCACCGCCGTTCTGCTGATCCCAACAGCCGTGACTGTGATCTGGATGTCGGTCTATGGTGGTATCGCCATCGATCAGATTCAGAATGGTATCGGATCTCTGGGTACCGAAGGCGTTCTGGCGACGGAACTGGCGATGTTCCAGATGTTTGAAGCGATCCCGATGGGTACAATTCTGTCACTGATTGCGATTGTGCTGATTCTGGTCTTCTTCATCACTTCATCGGACTCAGGTTCGTTGGTCATCGACAGCATCACCGCGGGCGGTAAGATTGACGCTCCGGTACCGCAGCGTATTTTCTGGGCGTCTGTTGAAGGTGCGATTGCGGCGGCGCTACTGTGGATTGGTGGCACTGAAGCCATTCAGGCACTGCAAGCCGGTGCCATCTCAACCGGCCTGCCGTTCACGTTCGTCCTGCTGGCGATGTGTGTGTCCCTGCTGATGGGTATGCGCACGGAAATGACGAAGTAATCTTCGGGCTTTCTGTATCTAAAAGCACCTCTGAGAGGTGCTTTTTTTTGGCCGCTACTCAGCGTTAACAGGTAGCCAACAGCGCAACGTGTCGCCTTCCCTTCACATGGTCTGCAATCGACCACGACCTTTATGCTCAGGCTAAACGGTTAGCAGGGCCTTTCAATCAGTACCACAACGAGCGAACCGGTTTATCGACCAGGTTTTGTTTCGCCACCTGTGCCTGCAACAGTTCCGCCGTTGCCAGGGCGTCGGTCAGCGCGTTGTGATTTTCATACGCTGGCAGATTGTAGCGCTCACGCACATTCGGCAACCGCAGGGATGGCAGCGTTTGCTTAAACAGCCGGCTAACGATGGATTGTTTCTGTCGCAGATGGGCCGCTTCTAACTCGAGCGTATCGATGACCGGAAACAACCAGGTCGATTCGTGCAGACCGGCGACCGATTGTCGGAAAAACTCGCGTTCCATGTAGCGGTAATGCACCACCACCTGTCGCCCTTGCAAACAGGGTATGACCTCCGACAACACCGCACGCAATGGCGGAGCCTGCGCAATATCAGAATGCGTAATGCGATGCACCACAACCGATTCTGAGGTGAGGTTACGGGTCCGCACCAGCCAGTGTCGAGCCTTGGCGAGGGTGATTCGCTGCGCGGTAAACGGCACCAGACCAATACTGATGATGTCGTCCTGTTCTGCGTTTAAGCCAGTGGTTTCAATATCCACAGCAACGAACTCAGCATCGCCGACCAACAGATCCGGTTCGACCCAGGGTTGCTGGTAAAAGGCTTGCAGCGCTGGTGGTTGTTGCTCACTGACTTGTTCAAATAAAAAATCATCCCAGTCGTCCGGAAGCGTCTGGTAGGGATAAAGCATGGACTCACTCACATCCGCGTGTTCGCGGTATAACGGAATTTCAGGAATTTCTGGGCACTGCTGAGCACCTGAAAGGCTTCTTTCAGGCCGCGACGTTCTTTACCCGACAGTTTTTCAGGCTCCAGGGTATTGTCGGCTTCTTCACCAGACTCGATGGCGATGACCTGCTGCCGGATACGGACCATCGACAGATACTCCAACGCATCTGACAACTCATCCCGCTTCCCTTTCGGCAACAGGTCCGAATCGGCGATGTCTTCCAGCCGATCAAACGAGTTCTGCGCCAGCGAACCTTCCGCCAGGGCGTGCACCCGAATCACATCCACCATCGGCGCGGTACCGCGACGTTTCAGGTTCAGGCTGTAACGTTGCCGGCCGTCTTTCTCGACAACAAAATCTTTAAAGAAACCTAACGGCGGTGTGCGGTTCAATGCGTTGCGGGCCAGAGCCGCTAAAAACGGTTTATTTTTCTTCGATTTATTCACAATGAAGCGCGTTAACTGCTCTGCCCAGGCGATCTTGCCGTCGACACCGCTGAGATCGAAAAAGATCGATGCATTCAGCAGCGCCTGCGGATCGGGGTTTTCGATCCAATCGCTGAACTGCTGTTTCCAACCCTGAAGCGTCAGGCGGTACTTCGGATTCGACGCCATGATGCCGCCGTCGCAATAGGTATAGCCACAGGCGTTCAAACCGTCACAAACAAAGTCAGCCAGCGCTTTAAAGTATTCACCGTGTTCGTCTTCGCGGTAGTCCGGCGATAAAATCAGGGCATTATCCTGATCGGTTACCAACAGCTGCTCTTCCCGCGCCATTGACCCCAATGCCAGAAAACAATAAGGCACCGGTGGAGGTCCTAACGACTCTTCTGCTAGTTGCAACAGACGCTGCTTGAACGACCGCCCGATTACCGACATGGCCGTGCCGATCATGTGTGAGTTGGCACCTTCGCGATACATACGCGCCATCACCGACGCCACCTGTGAGGACAGTTCAATCAAACCGTCGACCGACTCCTGCGCCAGGATACCGCGTACCAGCAACAGACTGTTCTGAGAATCGTGGCGGACAATGTCCGACAAGGCCACCACGGCGGTCACCTGATGGCGGCGGACCAAAGGAAGATGATGCACGTTATGACGAAGCATCAACAGCATGGCTTCATAGACGTAAGCATCGTGCCCCACGGTGATCAGATCGGTGGACATTATGTCGCGCAAAGGTGTGTCATACGGCAACGCTTCGGCGATGACACGCATTCGTAAATCACGATCAGTGACGATGCCGGCCGGCAGATGCACGGCGTCACCGTCACGGTCTTCGTGGTCACCCACCTGATCAAAAACCACCACCGAAGAGACGCGCTGCTCGGTCATTTTCTGAGCGCATTCATGGACAGTCGCATCGGCGTCCAGATACACCGGCTCGCGTTGAACAATGTCCCGCACTCGGACGGTCGTCATGTCATTGTCGTCCGCCTGATGCAGCACCACCTGTTGCAACGTTGAATGCTCGTTGACCTCAAAGTAATCGCCAAACTCGCCATACTTTTCGCACAGATCGAGAAAGATCTCGCCCGGAATGCGGTAAATCAGTGAGTCTTCCAGAGCGCGGACGGGGTAGCGCACATGCCCGTTCATCAGAATGCCCATCTGACCGAAGACATGGCCGGGTTCTAGTCGGTTGTAGAGCTCACCGGTGCGACGGAAGACCTCAACAGACCCGGATCGGATCATAAACAGAGAGTCGATCCCGGCCCCAAAGTGCAGAATCTGGGTACCCGCCTGAAAATAACTGACCTCAATTTCGCCACATAAGCGGCTGATCTCATCCTCGGGTAGATCACCAAAGGGTTCGTGAGCACTGACGAACGTAATAATGTCCTGAATTTCAGTCGACATGGGCCATTCCTGTAACGATATTACGATCACAGTGTAGGGCTTCGGATCTGAATTTTCGACCATGCTGTGGTGATCACTTGGTCAGGTGGAACAACCACAACTCACCTGTTCTGCCTTGCCGTCATGGGTTTTAATCTCGGCAGCATGGACAAAAAAATAGTGTTAACAGGCCCTAGCAGCGCGTTATAGTGTTCAGGACTCTGAGCATGGACGCACACGTGAAAGGATATCTACTGATTCTGCTGATCCTGTCGGGCACGCTGCAGGCAGCGTCTTGGACAGACCGTCAAGGCCCGTTATTGAGCACAACGCTGGGGTTTGGCGCCATCTACATTGAAGAAATCACCGAGGCCGGCAGTCTGACTACCGGTGCAACGGTCCGTCCCCTGCATGGCCGTCTGCGTTACGGCACCCATTTGATTCCCTCGGTAGTTTTGCATGCCAGCGGTGATGGTACTGTATACACCGACGCCGACAGCAATCTTTATCTGGTCAGCCTGTTCAGCGTAGGTCTCGACCTGGTGTTGACAGACGTTGGCAACACACGCCTTAGTATGGGTGCCGGTCTGGCCGATAAGCGCATTTTTGGTGGCGACCAAAGCGCTTCGGGTTGGGGCATGCAGGTGGGGCTCACGCAACCCATCGCTAACGGTTTTGCAGTGGATATCGGTTATCTGTATCGGCAGTTCTCATCCGTGGCTTCTTTTATTGGCGACGGTGAACAGGAAAACAGCAGTCTGTTGATGCTCGGCCTCAGCTACCGGTGGCAATGATGATGACGCAATATTTCAATAAACTCACGCTGACGTTGGCATTCCTGCTCTCGGGTTGCGCCATCTTCCCGCAGGCCTCCAATGAGGATCGCTTATCTCGTGTCGCGGGACGAGATTTTGTTTTATCCGTACAGGAACCGGAAGTCGATCTGAGCCGGCTACCCGCCATCGGCAGCAATGACGATACGGTGTTACGCCTGGTATCACCCGAGCTGGCTCGCCAGGCGTACCAGTCCAACGGGAACCGAACTCCCGGTCCGGTGACATTGACGGATCCCAGCGGATCCATCACCAATGCGCTGGCTAAGTACTATGTACGCGAACACGAGCTGCGCTTCATTGCGCGTGGCAGCATTCGCAATCTCGACCCGGCATTCATTCAGCGTGCCCTGAGTCGTGGTGATTTTGTTCTGGATGTCCGATTAACGCACCTGGAACTTCGCACAAACGAAGATGGCTTGTTTTTTCCGTTAGCCAACTACCAGTTGACGGTTGTCGACCGTGAACGCGGACGCAACCTGTTACAGGATAACTGCACCTTTGCACAACCATCCAACGCACAACCCATGCAATACTTCACCACCGGCAACGGGACCAACCTCAGCCGGTTTTTGCAGCGCTTTGCGTCACCTTGCCTGCAATACTTTGCCAAGGGCACATCATTACCCAGCGCGAATCAGTTTAATCTTGAAAACAAATCCAACCGAACCGTTGCCGCCGGCAACAGCTTTACCCGAGTGGGTTTGCAGGCTTCAACCCGCTACTATCCCGATTATCCAAGCGAGGCCAGTCTGCTGAACGGTGTCGGCCTGAGCGTCTCTCGGGTTAAGCGCTTGCACCCCACGGTCGGATTTGAGTTTGGTGCGACCGCCCTTGCTCACACACAGGACCAATGGCCTGCACTCAATGACAGCACACTTTACGGTGGCGAAATGCTCGCCGGATTCAATTACTTTCCGGATGGCGATGCTGATCAGGGTTACCATCTTTTACTGCGGGGCCAGGTACTGCAAACCCGTCAGAACTCTGTACTACTCAGCACCAATGCCATTGGGCTCAGTGCTGGCCTGTTCTATCCGCTGTTTTCACAACTTCATGTCAGTGCCGACTACAGCGTCTGGCAACACGTCGGTCCGACGACGGAAAGTAATCTACTGGGTCATGAGTTGCGTGTATCACTGCGTTACCAATACGACTGATCGCTGTGCTCAAACCGATTGATATTTAACGATAAAAAAACCCGGCATGGCCGGGTTTACTATGACAGTCACCTTAGACGTTATGGGCTGCAGGTTGCGGTCCAGGTTTGTAACGCGACGTCATAACAGCCATCCGATTCCCGATAGAGATCAGCAGTCTGTTCGGACACGCCATCATTAAAAATCAGGTTCGCGCTGAACACACCATCCGGAAAGTCAAACTGATAAACATCACCGTCGCTTGGAGTCATCGGTTCGCCGGGCCAGGCCGGACCGGGTACCGCAGCATTCCAATAATAGACATTTAAATCGTCAGTCCATTCGGCCGGTTTGCGAACCGACACGGACATCGAAACGATGCAGCTGTCCGACCAGCGTTGTTCGGCATAACGATAGCATCCATCAGCGTCACGAAAGAGATCCGTCGTCTGCGCACCGGCACCGCCATTATTGAAAATGACATTGGCGGCCGCAACGCCCGCAGGCAACTCGATCGACCACCAGTTGCCATACAAGGGGGTCGCGGTCTCACCGGGCCAGTCAACAGTCACCGATTCGGGGGCGGTATTCCAGTAGTAAACACTCACCTCGGTCCAATCTTCCGGCGCTTCAAACCGCAGGCTCAAGGCATCAACACCCGGCTCATCCCCAAGATAGGGTGGGCAGCTATCCTGCCAGTTTGCATCGACATAACACCCATCTCGATCCCGACTCAGGTTCGCCGTTTGGTTACCCCCGTCATTAAAAATGACGTTAGCCGACGCGGTGCCGTCGTTGAACTGGAAGCCATACCAGCCATCCCCCAGATCGTCCATCACCAACCCGGGCCAAGCTGGAGTTTCAGTCGTTGCCGCTTCCCAGAAATAGATGTTCGCCGGTGCCACCCAGTCGTCAGGGAGACGGAACACCACTCGCATTCCCGGGTCATCTTCCGGAACAAAATCGGAGCTGATTGTGAGGCTTTCATCGTCAAACTGATAGCTGAACGTATAGTTGGCAGCCTCAGTCGCCGACAACGTTGAATTGCCCCCGCTGGCGGATACGGATACAGTGGAGTCCAACGGTATCGGGCCATTCGCCGTTCGTTCCCAGCTCCAGTCGGCATTCGCCAGTTTGAAGCTGTAATCACCGGGTTCTAACGGCACCTCGACCTGGTAGCGCTGCTCGCCCAGATACACCATCGCGGTCTGTTCCGACCAATCGTTCATATCCCCTTTCAGGTAAACTGTTTCACCGACAGGCCCGACTTCCGGGTTCATGAAATGCAGAAGGAACGATTCACCGTCGAGCTCTGTCGACACCAAATACAGGTTATAAAGTGCTGTCTGCGTGAAGGTGTGTGTCAGGTTGCCAGGGTTCGCGCCCTGAGTCAGGCCAGTGTCTGTCACCGGTCCGCCGATGTTGAGCGCACTCCAGGTACTGTCAGCAAACTTAAACTCTACGTCACCAGCGTCTATTAACCGTTGCACCTTATAGGTCTGATTACCGACGTAGGTCATCGCATCTGTGCCCCAGCTATTCAAACCACCACGCAGATTAACGTCGTTACCAAGGGGAGCCGGTGCATCGGCCTGCAGCGGTAGCTCAACCGGGACGCCGCCGACATCATTATCGTTATTCGCCAAATCGCCGTTATTGTTCAGATAAACAAAGGCTTCAAGATCACCTTCGGCGTTGTCTTCAGACTGCGCCACAATGGTCGATCGGCTGATCGATACTGGCCGGTCAATAGCAAAGGTGTCACCCTGCTGGTCCACAAACACCAACACCTGGCGGTCGTCGTCCTCATCCCACCGGAACTCAAACAGCCCGTCATCTGCGAAGATCGGCCCTTGTAACCCGCCATCCTCATCGCTCACATACAGCGTGGTGCGGTCATTACCGTTTTCATAATCGACAGTCACCCTGTCAGGAACACGGGAATCGATAACCAAAGAGACTTGCTGTTGCGAGGTTTTACCCTGGCCATTATCGAGACGCGCACGCAGCAGCACATCGGTACCGTCAGCTAACTCACCACTTTGCCAGAACAGACGATAGGGCGCGGTTCGGTCGGATGCGACAGGTGCCCAGGTGAGCCCATCATCAGTGGACACCTCGAAGGTCGCTTCGTATGTCGACAATGCGCTTGCAGGCTTCGCCAAGGCCAGCTCAATATCGACACGACCCGCAACGGCAGCACCGTTTTCCACTCCGGTGATTTCAAAATCGGTTTTTGGTGAAAACGGCGTCGGACGGGCGGCTCGGTAAATTGCAAAATCAAACGGTTCAACGACAAGCGTGATGTCTCCGGATGACGTCGCCTTAAGTTTGTCGTCGGCGATCACAGGCAAATAGATAGGCGCACTCGCTGACAACGTTAACTCTCTGGCTTGCGGCTCGCTGTTGAAAACGATGAGATACTCACGACGGTCATCTCCTATACGGGAAAATGCATACAGCCCCCCGTCTTCACTGTAGCGATTAACATGCGCGCCATAACGCAGCGTTGCATGGCTTTTATAAACATCCGCATAGTCTCGGATGGCCAAATAAAGCGGATGGCCAGTGTCAAAGTTATCCTCTGCTGTGGTCGCTGACGTTCCGATCAGACGGTTATCATTGTATGAAGACACTTGCGAAGGAAACATATCTTCGCGCGCATCCTGATCGCCGCCGTCACCCGTAAAGCCTTGCTCATCACCGTAATAAATGACCGGGATCCCGCGGGCAAAAAACATAAACGCATTGAACAACTTGGCACGGGCCAACAACTCATCATCGCTCGCATTAGGGTTGCCATTCTGAATGAACATCCCCAGGCGGCCCATATCGTGATTCCCACCGAAGTTCATTAATGTTGAGGCGTCACTGTCGGTATCCGAATACACATCGTCCTGCGCAAACAGACCACTGAGCGCGGTCGAACTGCCGTTATTCGCAAACACGGAACTGGCCGCGCCCTGAATACCAAAGTCCAGAACGGAAGGCAGCTTTCCGATGGTGGTAAACTGACTCAAAAACTGCGGGTTACCATCATAGACTTCGCCGAACATAAAGAAGTTAGGAATACCTTCAGCTCGAGCATGTTCAAGCAGCGCCGGTGAAAATGCCTGCCAGAACTCGATGTTCACATGCTTAACGGTATCGATCCGAAAACCGTCCGGTTTAAACTCGCTGACCAGATCTTCAAAGATGTCAATCATGCCGTCGATCACTTCCGGCTGAGTGGTATCCAGATCGTCCAAGCCGACAAAATCACCATAGATCGAGTTTTCCCCGGAGAACGTTGAGTCGCCCTGATTGTTGTAATATTGAGGGTCATTTAACCAAGCCGGGACTTTCAGATTTTCATTACCCACCGGCACAAAAGGGGTCAGGCCATTGCCTTCGGCTTTTTCAGCCAGGGACACATACGGGCAAGGATTGACAATCGCCGTGCCATCCGGTTCATGACATTCTTCATACTTGATCACATCGGCCGTATGGTTAGTGATGATGTCAAAGAACACCTTCATATTTCGATCGTGTGCGGCATCGATCAGGGATTTCAGGTCATCGTTCGACCCTAGGTGCGGGTCAATCTGTGTAAAGTCGAGTGTCCAATAGCCATGATAGGCTGAGCTGAACTCAGTGGGACTGCCCTGCACGGCCTGATTTTTAAGAATGGGCGTCATCCAGATTGCCGTCACACCCAACTCTTTCAGGTAATCAAGACGGCTTTCCAGGCCAGCCATATCGCCACCGTGGTACATGCCTTTATCATACGGATCGAAACCGTGTTCGTAGGCACCGCCGGCAATGCCGCCGTAGTCATTGCTGAGGTCGCCATTTTCAAAACGATCAGGCATGACAAAATAAAAAACGTCATCGCGTACATCGCGGTCTTGGTAGGGAACTTCCGGCAGACAGCCGGAGAGGATAATTGCAGAGGCCGTCACCATAGCCAGCGCCAGCTTGCGAGCTGTGAATGTCATATCGTTTACTCCGCGGTTTATTGTTTTTAAAGAACCGAGGTGTGTGGTTTACCACCCAACCTTCGATACTTTTTTTTGCGAAGCCTGTTCCATAAAACGAGACTGCTTCCCTTCGTTGTGAACTCAGGCTCAGATTTTGACCCGATCCAGTATATGACCGATTTTTAGACTTATCGCGTTGATTACTCAAACCGGGGGTTGGAAAACCGTCAGGTGTGGAATCCAGAACCATCATTCATAATGATAGTTGTGAAACTCACACCGTTAAGTGCTGATGCAACGTCAATTACCAAATATAATAATCCACTCTTAATCATCACTGGGAGTGATACATAAATCTCAGTGATGATGTAACCGCTGCGACGGATCGTTTTATCGATCCAGATGATTGTTTTGCATCGAGTTATCCGATCATTACGGAACGTTCTCCACCCTGTTTTCGAAACTCACTCTTTCCAACCCACAAACCTTTCTAACCACCTCCTTTTAACGTTGAGCATTACACTCGCGCCAAACGACAGTCGTCGATGACGTTCACGACGGTCGAACCAATAAAAACAAAATACAAAAGTAGTGATCATGAAAAAAATACATACCCTCCCTGCGTTGACGGCAGCCATCGTACTGGCGTCCTGTGGACCCGAATCATCAGACAACAACCAACCACCGACAATTTCCGTCGAGTCCGGCACCATCACCCTGAACGCGCTTGAAACGACAGCGCTCAACTATTCGATCAACGACCCGGATGGAGACGCGCTTACGGTCAATGTTACAAACGCGCCGACCTGGGTCTGGCAGGAAGGCGATCAACTGATCCTGAGCCCGACTAACCCCGATGCCGGACAGCACACCCTCACAGTATCGGTCAGCGATGGCAGCACGAGCACGGACGTCGATGTCAGTGTGACGGTGAATGAAACAACACCACTATCGGCTTTACCCGATTACCGAACACGATCGTTAGCCGATGAAGTATTTTATTTTGTCATGACGGACCGCTTTTACGATGGTGACAGCGCAAATAATAAAGGCGATCCATCTGACCCGTTGGCATCCGGTGGATATGACAAAACCAAAGACGGCTATTATCACGGCGGCGACCTGCAAGGATTAACCGAAAAACTTTCCTACATTGAAGACTTAGGTGCCACGGCGATTTGGTTGACGCCCATACTGAAAAACAAGGCCCTGCAAGGTGACAGTGCAGGTTACCACGGTTATTGGACACTCGATTTCACGGCAATTGATCCACACCTCGGTGGCAATGACGGGTTGAAAGAGTTCATCGATGCCGCACATGAACGCAATCTGAAAGTGTTCTTCGATATCATCGTCAATCACAGTGCCGACGTCATCAAGTATGAAGAATGCCATAACCCGGACGGTTCCCTGCTGCAGGGACTGGAAACCTGTGAGTATCGGTCATTGGCAGAGGTTGCAGAAGGTGACGGTTACACGCCGTTCATTCCGGTCGGCGAAGAAATCGCAAAAACACCGGCCTGGCTGAACGACACTGCGTTCTATCACAATCAGGGAGAGTCAACCTGGGCGGGTGAAAACTCTTTGTATGGTGACTTTGTCGGCCTCGATGACATCGACACCGATAACCCGGAGGTGGTTGAAAACTTCACCGACGTGTTCAAAGGCATTATTCGCGATTTCCGCCCTGATGGTTTTCGGGTTGATACCGTTAAACATGTGAACACCGAGTTCTGGCAAGAATTTACACCGGCCATTCTCGATTATGCCCGAGCTGAGGATACCGACGGTTTCGGCACGCACGGTGCGGGCCTGGAACACTTTACCCTGTTTGGCGAAGTCTATTCAGCCGACCCGGGTGTCTTGAGTTATTACACCACCGAAGCCAAGTTACCTTCAGTTCTTGATTTCGGCATCCAGGCCGCGATCACGTCAACAATTAACAACAATGGCGTTGTCGCCGAAAACACCACACATCCGTTATCCAACCTTTTTCAACAAGATGATCGGTACAATGATCAGGACAGTTCAGCGTCGTCATTACTCAACTTTGTCGGCAACCATGACATGGGACGCTTTGCCTCGTTTCTGGGCGACACACTGGATTGGGAAGATGAAGCGCTGGCAAAGGTCGACCTGGCCCATGCCGTGATGTTTTTCACCCGCGGCGCACCGGTAATCTACTATGGCGCGGAACAGGGGTTCATCGGGTCCGGTGGGGATAAGGCGTCCCGTCAGGACATGATGCCGTCGGAAGTCGACTACTACAATGCAACCAATGTGCTCGGAACAGATCGTACGTCCGCCGTTGCCAACTTCACCACGGATCATCCGTTGTATCTTAAGTGGCGCGAATACAGCCGCCTGTTGAGAGAGCATGAAACGCTGCGAACGGGTGTACAACATGTGCGCTCACTGAACACAAGCAATCTCTATGCTATTTCCCGTTTCAATGAAACAACCCAAGAAGAATACCTGGTAGTCTTCAACTTCAATCCGGACCGCCGAAAAACAGCACAACTGCAGGCACTCGCATCAGAATACAACCCTGTCTACGGGATCGAAGACACCCTCACAGCCAGTGAAGGGAGTATCGATGTGACGGTACCGGCCGCCAGTGTGGTTATTCTCAAAGCCAGCTCCATCAGCGATATGGACGCACCCGTCATTGCCGAGTTCAGCGGGCCAGGCGATCAGGCGTTTGTCTCCGGACAGGTGGCGTTCACGGTAGACATTGAGGGTGCGGACGCCCGAGACGTACCCACTTACTCCGTCAGCTTGGAACAATCGCTGGATAACGGCGTCAGCTGGCAACGAGTTGCAACTGATAAAACCTATCCGTATCAGCTGTATCTGAATACCGTCGACATCGATGACGGCACCACCGTCCAGCTTCGCGCTCAGGTGTCCAACCTGACGGGAGACTCCGCCACCTCGTCGACACAAACCATTCAGGTAGATCGACGTACGCCTGACGTCACCATTGACTACGAAGGACAGGCCGTCGATAAGCGACTGGCGGTCACTTACAGCAACGGACAGATTGAAACCTTCGACGGTTCTAAACCGGTTTCGTTTGCATGGCAAGGCAGTCACGACGCGCTGTTGACGTATTACCAGTTTGATCAGGGCTCGCTTGTTGCCGACCAACCGGTCTGGCTCAACCGGGCGGAGGTCATGTCCTTCGCCAGTGAAAATATCACCACCGGCGATCTGGAAAGCCAGCTTTATCTGAACTCCGTTGGTGAGTTCGCCGGCACCGATAACGACGCCGGTACCGCGCCAGGACTGTTCAATCAGGCACAGGCGGTCAGCCTGGGTAACCTTTTTGTCCGCGGTTCACTCAATGACTGGAACACAACCGCACTGACCTATGCCAATGGCACCTATTCGGCCAGCATCGACCTCTCAGTCGGGGATGTTGAATACAAGTTCGCCGACGCCGACTGGAGCAGCGTCAACATCGGTGGCCCGGTCGGTGAAAACGGTCTGGTGCGCAGCTCAAACCCGGCAAACCTGAATCAGACCGTCTCAGAGGCCGGTCGTTATGGCTTTTACCTGTTACTGGGTGACATCGATTCAGACGGCAATGCTGACGAGTTTATACACGTACTGAACCCTGAGTTCTGAGTATGAAACCGGGGTTCTGCGAACTCCGGTAAGACACGACCTATCCACTAAAAACAACAAGACAGGAATCTGTTATGCGTAAAACCAAGACTCTGTTACAGGTGTCCGCGCTTGCGCTTGCCGTCGGTTTAACGGCTTGCAATAAAGACGACAGCAACACCTGCACACCTCCCGAAACGCTCAATAGCGCCGGAGTGTGTGTAAACCCTGACGGGGCCGACTCGCTCATTCAACCCGCTGCGAATCAGGCCGTCATCTACTACAAACGACAGGACGGCGACTACGATGGTTGGGGTCTGCACCTTTGGGGAGATCAGATGGACGAAGAAGGCATCACCTGGAGTGAACCTTTGGCTCATGACGGTGTGCACCCACTCTATGGCGCCTACTATCTTGTCGACCTTACCGATGAAAACTGGACGGAATTTAATTTCATTGTGCACAAGGGCGATGAAAAAGACATTGGCGGCGGTGACCTGACGTTCCTGCGCTCCGAATTTGGCACCGATGTCTTTGCGTTCCAGGGAGTTGCCAATCTGTTCCCGGACCCGATTGAGGAAATTCCGGTCACGCTGTCCGGGGCGTCGGCACACTTTATTGATGTCACCGGTAATGAAGGCGCCGCCATCCTGTTCGATGCCAGAGTCACCTCGAACCGCATCAGCCTCTGGCATTCCCCGAGTGCGTCATTGCAGTTCAACGAAGACGAAAAAGCGATTTCCGGCGGGGATGAGTTCGTGCTGGCCACCGAGCCAATGACCAGCGATCAGGCAGAAGCCTATCCACACCTGGCCGATCTTGATGGTTTCTGGATCGACGCCACTGACAGCGAAGCAAAGGCTTTACTGAAAGGTCAGCTTTGGGTATCCGAAACCAATGCCGATGGCGAAGTATTGCAGGTGACTCGGGTACAGACTCCCAACGTTCTTGATAATCTGTATTACACGGCGGCGAAGGACGCTACGCTGGGCGCCTGGACGACCACCGGTTCAACCGAGTTTGCGTTGTGGGCGCCAACAGCCACCGACGTGGACGTTTTGGTTTATGACAGCCCCGTGGACATGACGCCGGAACGTTTTAACCTGACCGAAAATACCGACAGCGGTATCTGGCATGTGAACACCAGCGAAGACCTCCTCGGTCACTACTACCTTTATGAGTTGACTGTCTTCCATCACGAAACGGATGCCATTGAAACGCTGACCGTGACCGACCCTTATAGCCTGAGTCTGTCCGAAAACTCCCTGTTCTCTCAGGTAGTCGACCTGGATGATCCAAGCTTGAAACCCGTTGGCTGGACCGTCGATAAAAGCTTTGCTGATGTCAGCCATCCTGAGGACATCTCTGTTTATGAAACCCACATTCGCGATCTCTCCATTTGGGATTCCGCCGGTACTGACGCCTACGATGGCAAGTTCAAAGCGTTCACCGAATCTGCCCGTGAGTCCATGACCCATTTGAGTGAACTGCGCACAGCCGGTATGACTGCCATACAGGTACTGCCGGCGTTTGACATCGCCACCATTGATGAAGACGACACCATGCGAGTCGACATCACCGATACCCTGGCCAATTACTGTGCTCTGAGTACCGCTGCCGAAGCGAAGGCTCTGGCACTGTCATTGAACTGCGATACCACGATCATTCAGGACGCCCTCGCAACGTTCGACACCAGTACCGGTGAGGCACAGGATTTTTACAGCCATCTGCGCGGCGTTGACTCCTTTAACTGGGGTTACGATCCGTTCCACTACACGGTCCCGGAAGGCTCCTATGCGACCGATGCCGAAGGCTCTGCACGCATTCTGGAGTTCCGTGAAATGGTGGAAGCCCTGCATGATATGGACTACATGGTCATCATGGATGTGGTGTACAACCACACCAATGCCAGCGGTCTGCACGAGAAATCCGTTTTAGACAAAATTGTCCCCGGCTACTATCACCGTCGCGATCTGGCATCCGGCGTGGTTCTGAAAGATTCCTGCTGTGACGATACAGCCACCGAACACAAGATGATGGCAAAGCTGATGACCGATTCTCTGGTTACCTGGGCACGTGATTATCAGATCGATGGTTTCCGTTTCGACCTCATGGGCCTGCAAAGCATGACCGCCATGCAAGAGGCACTTGCCGCCGTGGAAGACGTTAACCCGGATGTATATTTTTACGGCGAGGGTTGGGACTATGGCGCTGCAGGTACCAATGGTCGCGGCACCAACGCATCGCAATCCAACATTGCCGGTTCAGGCATCGGTACTTTCACAGATCGCCTGCGTGATGGCGTTCGAGGCGGCAGCCCCTTCGACAACATGGACGGCGAAGAGCAAACGCTCCGACGCAATCAGGGCTTGAGCAACAGTGCGGTTCCGAACGAACTGAACCTGATCGGGTCCGTCGACCCGGATTCTGGAACAGCTGACGATGATGGCCTGACGCCGGATCAGGAACTGGAGCTTAATGTCCTGAAAAATACTGACCTGGTGCGTGCCGGACTGGCTGGTAACCTCAAAACCTTTGGCTTTGAAAACTACGAAGGTAACAACGTGCTCGGTACCGGAGTGGATTACAATGGTAGCCCAGCCGCCTATGCTGACGATCCACAGGAAATCGTCAACTACGTATCGAAACACGATAACCAGACGCTGTGGGACATCATTGCTTACAAAGCCGACTTGACGGTCACCAGTGAGCAACGAGCTCGCATGCAAGCCATTGCGGTTGCCACCAGTGCCTTTGCACAGGGTGTACCGTTCTACCACATGGGTGTCGATCTGCTGCGTTCCAAGTCGATGGAACGCGACTCCTATGATTCCGGCGACTGGTTCAACAAAGTCGATTTTGCCGTCGGTGCCGACAGTAACTGGAACGTAGGCTTACCACGCAAAGACAAAGACGAAAGCAATTGGGACTTCATCAAAACGGTCATCGCCGATACCGATGCCGACCCAACGCCGACCGATGTTGCTTGGATGCGCGCGCAGTTCAAAGAAATGTTAACCATCCGAAAAGACAGTCCTTTGTTCCGTTTAACCACGGCCGACGAGATCAAGGGCCGCGTTGCCTTCCACAACACCGGTGAGAATCAGACACCGGGCGTCATTGCCATGTCGATCGACGACGGCGCCAGTGCTCCGTCTAACCTCGATGATCAGTACGATGCGATTGTGGTCGTCTTCAACTACACGAACACGTCTCAGGACGTTGTCGTCGAAGGGGCCGCGAACTTCACGCAACATGCAGCGCAATCTGAAACCAGTGGTGTTAGTTTCAACGCAGCAGCGGCAGAGGGTCCGACCTTCACGGTTCCGGCATTGACCGCCGCCGTGTTTGTAGCCGCCGAAGGTGATCTGACAGCTGGCCTTCCGGCCGGAGATGTTGCGCCGTTTGGCGAAACGACCCTCTACGCCCGCGGCTCATTCGCTGATTGGGGATCGGTTTTTGACGGTTACTATGCCGGTGAAGGTGTTTATAAGTTTGCCGTTAATATCGGCACCGCTGGAAGTCATTCGTTCCGTTTTGCCGATGCCGACTGGAGCAACAGCACCAATGCGGACAGCTTTACCAATGGTGCCGGCTCCGCGTTTACGTTGAGCGCAGAGGGAGGTGATGATAATAACTTTGGCTTCACTGTGGCTGAAGGTGAACCGGGTGACTATGAGTTCGTCCTTGACCTGAGTGGTGCCGTGCCGGAAATCACCATCCTCGAGAAAGACTACGCCCTTGCCAATGATGTTTATGTTCGGGGTTCGATCACCGATGCGTCGTGGAATCCGGTCGCGGAAGGGTTGTTCAACTATAACGGTGCGGGTGAGTATTCGGTGTCGATCGATGCAACCGCCGACAGCTATGCTTTTAAAATTGCTGACGTCAGCTGGACCAACGGCACCAACTTTGGCGCAGGCACCGTGGCTGACGTCACCTTAGGTGAGACCATGCTTCTCGATGGCACAGATGACATCAACATCACCATTGGTGAAGATGGGTACTACGCATTCATTCTCGATACGATGAAGAGCCTCAGCACACCGGAGTTGACCGTACATCAATACGTTGCCTTCTTGCGTGGCAGTATGAATGGTTGGGGAACTGACGATCAGCTGGTGTACCAGGGCAATGCTGTCTTCAGCATCACCAAGACCTTAACGGCTGGGACCTACCAGTTCAAAATCGGCGATGCGGATTGGGATCGGGTTAACTTGGGATTTGGTACCGATACGACCGGCAGCGAGCTTGCACTGACGGATAACAGTGGCAACTTTGAAGTCGTCATCCCGGCCGATGGTGACTATGTGTTCACGGTCGATGCGGCCAACACTCTGGTGACGGTGACTACTGCACCCTAACGTTGGATATCTAACGTAAGAAACACAAAGCCCTCACCTGAGGGCTTTTTTTAGGCCTGACGAAACTCGATTGCGGTTCCGCGATTACACTCGCGAATGAAGTCACGTAGTGCGTTGCTTCTGATTTGTCGCCAGTCACCGATTACCGTCAACTGCATTCGATAATTCACAAACTTCTGCAAAATCTCACCGGCCAATCCGGTCTTGAGATCAAAAAAGTCCGCACTGAAATGCAACTGCGAGGCAACCACACGACGGGCACCGAGATAGTCCGCATTAGCAATCAGATCCAGTCCATCATTCAGTGAAAATACCACGGCGGTATCGTCTAACAGTTCGGCCGATGGCGGTGATGTCTGAGCATTGAAACTCAATCTCATGAGGCGCGCCTCCTATAGTGTCTTAGGGCCTGTTAACAGAATGGACAGAAACAGTGTTAACAGACCTTAGTGATTATTCACGAAAGAAAGGCAGAAACGACTGTCCTTAAAGGACCAGCCGCTCCTGCCGGTTCGCTATGGAGCGCGCGTCAGCACATTAGAGATAATAAACTCCTGTGCGCGAGGGGCATGCTCATGTACTCGACGATCGCTGCTGGCGTTATCTATGCCCAGGTCTCGTCGCAGGTGGTCGTTCAAATCGATCAACCGAACTTCGGCGCCACGGTTACGGGTAAACAAAATTCGGATTCGAGCGAAAGTTTTTAACAGGTTCATCATAAACTCCAAAAGTTTCAAATATGAACCTTGGAACTCAGAACCGGGAAGAAAGGTATGGAAATTTTCGAACCGCTGCTGAATTCCGCGGTTCGATTAAAGTATGGTTTAAACGAATCGCGAGGTCGTTGCCAGATTTTCGACAACAGAAGTCATTGCCGGATTATTCGCAACAACAGACCAACCCTGACCATTACAGGTCAGTTGCATGTCTTGTGCAGTATGCAAATACTTAGACATAGGTTGTGATCCTTAAGTTGCGCGACCGACGTCGCCGTTCGTTTTTTATCAGCATTCAGCCAATGTCAAAAAGACTACCACGACCTTGCAGAAAAACAAAGACTGTATTTCACTTTTTCTTCAAGCTAGGGCCTGTTAACACTCATTTCGAGACGATAAATACAAACAACAAGCATCATTGTTCGCATGAAGCTCACAGAACACTGAATGGATAACAGATGAATTTCAGCGGCACAGCCTCTACTATGACAAGACGGGTTCTACTCAAAAGATACCGATAAACAGTCACCACATTGGCTCCTTACAGGCTGAACTATGCTTTACACCTATCCTTCTAACCGGCTTGAAAATCTCGTCTTGGTGCTCGATACCCTGATGAACAACATCGGGTCCGAACCGCTGACGGCCGACGCCGTTCTGGTACAGCATCCGGGTATGCAGCATTGGCTAAGCATGGAGCTGGCGAAACAATCCTCAAACCAACTGTGCATGAACATTACCTATCCGTTGCCGGTTCGTTATTTCTGGGATTTGATTCGTCTCATCTTAGGACCGGACCGTGTTCCTGAACGATCAGTCTACACTCGCGAAATTCTTGCCTGGCGCCTTTACCACCTGCTGCAGCAAGACGCCATCACCGCAAATCCGTTAATGCTCGAACCAAACCGCTACTGGCAGGAACAGCCAGCCTATTTACAGGACAGCCGTCGGTTTCAGTTGGCGGAACAGCTCGCGGACCTGTATGAACAGTATCTGATGTATCGCCCGGATTGGATTGAACACTGGCAAGAGTCACCGGCCGAGCATTGGCAGGCCCTGCTGTGGAAAGCGCTGGTGGATGAAGATCCACAACACCCGCTGGCACTGATGCGCGAAGCGTCCCGTCGCCTGAGTCATCCGGCCCAGCCTTTACCGAGCCATTTTTTTGTTTTCGGGATTAACTCATTGGCGCCGATCTGGCTGGACTTTCTCAGCCACCTGGCCCGCAGTACCGATACCGACATTCACATTCTCTATCTCAACCCGAGTGCAGAACACTGGGATCAGTTGCATACGGAAAAACAGGCTTTAAAAACCCGACTTCGTCAGCAGCAATCGGCGCAGCAACGGGCCAGTTGGATCGATGACGATGCGCTCTTTACCGACGAAGCCGACAACCCCTTGTTGACCAGCCTTGGCCAGCAGGGTCAGGTGTTTGTCCGACAGTTGTCAGACAAAGCCGATTACGACGCTCAGGCGTTTTCCGCGCCTGAGGCCGAGACCCAACTGCAAACGTTGCAACGGGACTTACTGACATTGCACGATGCGCGAAGCCAACCGCATACGCTCGATCATGACGGCACCTTAATGATCAGCAGCGCGCACAGCGCCTTCCGCGAAGTCCAGGGCCTGCACGACTGGTTGTTGCATCGGTTTAATGCCGACCCGACCCTGACGCCGAAAGATGTCTTGGTCATGTGTCCGAATGTGGAAGACTACGCGCCCTTTGTACAGGCTGTGTTTTCCCGAAGCTTTGCTGAACTTTCCGAAGCCGTGCCACCGCTGCCCTGCTCCATCGCGGACCGCAACCTGAAAGATGCTGACCCCACCGTCGCCGCCTTTCTTGAACTATTGAGCCTGCCAGACACCCGCTTCGAAGTCAGCCGACTGATCAGCTGGCTACGGATACCCGCCATTGCCGACAAGTTCAATCTCAGTGCCGATGACCTGCAACGCATTACCCGTTGGCTGGAACGGGCAAACATTCACTGGGGGCTCGATGGCCAACATAAAGCACAGTGGACCGGGCAGGAATGCACCGATCACTTTACCTGGAAGCAAGGCCTTGACCGGTTACTGCTGGGGTTTGCCTATGGTGACCACGACGCCTTTGTTCATGATGAACTGCTGCTGCACGATGTCGAAGGCGCCGATGCGCTGATTCTCGGACGACTCACATCGATCATTGAACAGCTGCAAAACATTCGTTCAGATCTGACCCGAGCCAGAACCCCCTCGGCTTGGCAAAGCTATCTGATCGATCAACTGCAGATTGCCATGCTCTCGACACAGTCGGCTTACGAACGCAGCAATCAATCGATCCTGAAAGCCATCAACGATTTCACCGAGTTTGCCAACAAGGCCAACCTTGAACAGACCGATCTGCCGCTGTCGGTGGTTCGTTACGTGTTAGAGAACGCATTTGCCAGTCCGGAGCAAACCGGCAGTCAGTTTATGACCGGTCAGATTACCGTGTGCTCAATGGTGCCCATGCGCTCCATTCCGTTTCGGGTGGTGGCCATACTCGGACTGAACGATGGTGATTTCCCACGTAACCGCCCCCCGCTCGGATTCGATCTGATGGCACAACAACCACCGAGACTGGGCGATCGCTCACGCCGGGGCGATGACCGGTATCTGTTTTTGGAAGCCCTGCTCTCGGCTCGCGATCATCTGTACCTGAGTTATCAGGGCTTTGACATCCGGAAGAATGAAGCGCGTCCACCGTCATTGGTTCTGGAAGAATTGTTCAGTTATCTCGAACGTGGTTATGGCTTTGAACGAGCCCGACATATCCGACAACTGCCTTTGCAGCCCTTCAGCCCGAAAAACTATCAGGGCGAATATCCGTCGTTTAACGATCAGTGGATTCATTTGCAACGCCCCGAGCCTGAACAGGAGTTACTTAACCTCTTACCCGCAACGGACCTCAGTCCCTCCGAGTCGATCCACGACTGGGTGAAGTTTTTCAGCCACCCGGCCAGGGCATTCTGTGAGCAGCGCCTGGGGTTGTACCTGAACAACACAACAACTGAAAACCTCGAAGACAGCGAACCGTTCACGCTAAACCATCTGGATCGCTATCAGTTGCAGACAGAGACGGTGTCGGCACTGTTGAACCAAGAGTCCCCGGACGTGTTGATTCAGCAGGCCAAAGCCGCCAGTGCTTTTCCGTTGAGCGACCTGGCACTGACAACCGCCGAAACCTGGCAACAACAAGCCGCCTCCTTTACCGATCTGGTGCGGGCCGAAGGTGCCGATCGGATCGAATATCGGCCGGTTACCTTACAAACCGCAGACTGGTCTCTCAGTGGTGTGCTGCCCATTATTGATAACCAACAACTGCTCAGCTGGCGACTGGCGAACGCCAAAGGCCGTGACATTCTGCAACTGTGGCTCATGCATCTGCTGGCCAACTCACAAAAGCCCACACACAGTCGTGGCCTCTATCGTGGACGCGATGAGAAAGTGGAACAGTTCGATCTCGCGCCCATTGAGGATGCCACGAGCCTGCTCAATGACCTGTATCGACAGTGGCAACAGGGATTACAGGAGCCGTCGGTATTACACAGTGACTGGCTGCCGCTGTATCTGTCTGACCCGACGAATGAGAAAAAATTCTGGCAGATCTGGGACGACAATTTCAACCACCGTGGCTTGCGGTACGACCCTTACATCGATTTTTGCTTTCAACAGATGCCGGACCCACAAACGACGATGGATGACATGGACCGCCGCTACGGCATGCTGAAAAACAACCTTGTGCAAACCCAGTTGGAGGATGTCCTGGATGTCTGACATGCCCATTCTGAATGCCGGAGAGCTGCCTTTGGCGGACACGCATCTGATTGAAGCAAGTGCCGGTACCGGTAAAACCTATAACATCGTCCGCATTTATCTGCGCCTGCTGTTGGAAAAGGAACTCACTGTCGATCAGATTCTGGTGATGACCTTCACCAAAGCCGCCACAGCTGAAATCCGCAACCGCCTCAGCGCCTTTCTGCGTGAAGCGCTCCAGATCTGGGAGACGCAAAACTATCGCGATGACAAAGAGCGGGCGTTTTATGAAACGATCCGGCGTCGGGTCGACCCGGAAAAAGCCCGCTTGCAAATGCGCCAGGCGCTGTTGCAATTGGACGAAGCCGCCATCTACACCATCCACGGTTTTTGCAAGCGGGCACTGTCACAACAGGCATTTTTCAGCGGCTTGAGTTTTCACGCCAACATGGAGGCCGACAGTCAGGAGTTGATGTTGCAGGCGACTCAGGATTGGTATCGGCGCATTCAACAAGCCGATTGGTACGCCGACATCGACGAACGCTGGCCAACCCCAGAAGCCTTTATGGCGCATTGGTCTCGTGTCATCGGCAGCGACATACCACTCAATGCGCCAACGGTTGAAAACCTCGATAGCCTGCTCGCGGAACACATCGATTCCTGGTCCGACGAACGCGAGACCTTTTTAAAGCTGAACAAACCTCGCAAAGCCGAGGTGATTGCGTTACGTGACTCACTGATTGAAGCACTGGATCGCGCCGCTGAAGGTCAACCGCTTCAGGCTCTGGATCCGGATGTCGAAAGTAAGTTTTTCAATACTAAAGCCAAGCAGGCGGGCTTATCCGTCTGTCGACGTTTGGTACATCTGACGCTGACCAATGAGAAGGCCCGCAAACTGAATCTGGCACTCGACGGGGTGCGGTTTATTCGTGAGCAGCTCAACGCCAGCAAGGCGCGTCAGGATCAGCTGGACTTTAACGACCTGATCATTCAACTGCGCCGCGCGCTCGACGGACCTCACGCCGTTGAGTTACAAAAAGCACTGCTCGATCAGTTTCCTGCGGCCCTGGTTGATGAATTTCAGGACACCGATCCCGACCAGTATCAGATTCTCAACCGCATTTATCATCGCCAGCACGGCCCTCATTTCCTGTGCATGATCGGTGACCCGAAACAGGCTATTTACGCGTTTCGCGGCGGTGACGTCTTTGCCTACCTCAGTGCACGCGAACAGGCAACTCAACAATGGACGATGGACACTAACTACCGGTCATCACCGTCGGTTATCGACGGTTATAACCGCACCTTTTTACAATCGGACGCACCCGTAAACCCGGAAGCCTTCGGTTTTGGTATTGAATACCATCGCATTCTCGCCGCCGACGATCGAAAAGATCCGATCTTCAGTGATGATCGCAGTGGTGTGCAGTGGGTACACCTCAGTCCGGCTGATGAGTCGGTCAATACCGTGAAAAAAGAGTTCCAGCAAAGCATTGCTGACTGGTGCGTTCAGGAAATTGCGCACCTACTGAATGACGTCACCAAAGACGAGCGGTCCATCACGGCCGGAGATATCGCTTTGCTGGTTCGGTCTTATGGCGAAGCTCAATTACTGCAGGACACTCTGCGCCGGGCAAACCTGCCTTCGGTGTACCTCAGCGCCCGACAGAATGTGTTTCAGACCAGCGAAGCACGTGACCTGTACCAGTTGCTGAATGGGATATGGCAGGCGGATAACGATCGGTTGTTTTTGGCGGCTCTGGCCGGCTCCTGGATCGGGCTTAACCTGATCGAACTCGATCAACTGCAACACGACGAACGCCTGTGGGCTCAATGGCAAACCCGGTTTGTCCAGTGGCGCGAAGACTGGACTCAGCGAGGTCTGATGAGCGTGTTACTGGAAATTTTGCAAAGTCATCACCGGCCGCAACGTGATGCTACCGAGCGCTCGCTGACCAACCGCTTGCATCTGGCCGAACGTCTGCAACTGGAGAGCAATCAGCACCGGTTGCCGGATGCCTTATTGCATTGGTTTGCACGCGCTTTGGACGAAGACACCGGTGAAGAAGACAATCAGCTTCGCCTGGAAAGCGACGACGCACTCATCAAGATCATCACCATGCATGGCGCCAAGGGTCTGGAGTACCCGATCGTGTTCATTCCCTTCGCCAGTTACTATTCCGCGAGTCGCCAGTCGCCGGCGTTCTACCATTTTCATGATCGTGAGACCTTTGCCAGCCAATGGGTTTATCTGAGCAACGATGAGCAAAAACAACTGACGCAGGAAGAAGATGAAGCCGAACGCATTCGGCTGTTGTACGTGGCGATGACCCGGCCGATTGATCGTCTCTATTGCTGCCTGGCTCCGTTCACGGGGTTTGCGCAATCGCCTTTGGGCCTGACACTGAAACAAGCGTCCTTTGAGTTGAGCGACATCTCTGCAAAAGTCTGCAGTGGGCAGGCGGCGACACTCATGTCCGTCAATGAGCGCGATATTCAAACGGTCACGATGACGACACCGGAGTCTCCAGATACTTCAATCGCCGCCGAGTTTCACGGTCACATCGAACGCGACTGGTGGCTCAGCTCATTCTCCGCTCTGACCCGACACGTCGGTCACAGCAGTCACAGCACGCCCGATCGCGACGAACTGGATGGCCTGGGGTCAACTGAGACATCCACCGAACTGCGCTTCCGCCTGGCCAAGGGGGCCGAAGCTGGTAACCTCCTGCACGACACTCTGGAGCACTGCGATTTCACCAACCCCGACTATCCCACCTTGCTGGAGCAGGCGAGAAAACGCTACAGCATTCTGGCGAAGAGTTTCACCGATGACGAGTTCAGACAGTGGATCGATGAGCTGTTGCACGCCCCCATCGATGGTTTCCGGCTCTGCGACTTGCCCAAACAAAAAACTTTACGCGAAGCCGAGTTTTACTTTCCGATGGAAGACACGCCCATCGACAAACTGTCGGCCATTATCGCTCAGCGCCGCGGGGAAACCTTTCAATTACCGGATCGCCACCGGCTCAAGGGCATGATGCATGGTTTTATCGATCTGATTTTTGAATGGCAGGGGCGCTATTATGTCGCCGACTATAAATCGACGCATCTGGGGCACCAGTTGACGCACTATCAACCCCCATCCATCCGCCACAGCATTCTGAGCAGTCATTACGATGTTCAATACGCCATTTACGCCGTGGCGCTGCACCGTTATCTGGCTGGGCGGGTGCCCGGGTACAATCCGAAACAACATTTCGGTGGCGTCTACTATTTTTATTTACGCGGTATGCATCCGGACAGCACCACAGGAATCTATCACGACCCTATCGGCATTCAGGATCTGCAAGCTCTGGATGCGGTATTCCGCGCGGAGGTTCCGGCTCATGACTGATCTGCAAGCACCCTTTCATCCGCTCGACAGCGCTCTGGCCGATCGCATCTGCCAATGGCATCACAGCGACGATGAACTCTTGTGGCACACCGCAGCCTTGACCAGTTTTGCATTGCAACAGGGCCATACCTGCCTGTGGCCGGAGCAAGCCCTCACCGAAGCACCCTACTCAACCTATGCCGAGCTGGGTGGTATTGCCCTGCCGTCCGCCGAGACCTGGTTGGCGCATCTGGCAGCATTCGATCTGACACCCGATTCAGAATCGCCACTCATTCTTGAAAACGAGCGTCTGTACCTGCGCCGCTACTGGCAATTTGAAACCGAAATTGCCCGGTTCCTAAAGCGCAGCACAACAGGTGCACTGCCATTGACCGAGGCTCAGGTCCGCGATGTGCGCAATAAACTCGATCAGTACTTTCCTCTCGAGGATAACCGTTTCAACTGGCAGCGGTGTGCGGCGGTGAACTGCCTGCTGGATCCGACGCACGTCATCATCGGCGGGCCCGGTACCGGAAAAACCTACACCGTCACACGCATTCTCGCGCTGCTGAGTGCGGTCAGTGACACGCCGCCGATCATTCGACTCGCAGCGCCCACCGGCAAAGCCGCGGGTCGTTTGGCGGAAGCAATCAACGACGCCAAACGCGAGTTGAATCTGGACCTGATAGACGCCGGTGCCATTCCGGACAGTGCACAAACACTGCACCGTCTACTGGGCGTGATTCCGAACCAACTGCAGTTCCGACACCATCAGGAGCACCCGATTGAGGCCGACATTCTGCTCATCGATGAAGTCTCCATGGTCGATCTGCCGATGATGGCCCGACTGACCCGCGCCATTGCTCCGCATACCCGGGTAATCCTACTCGGCGACGCCGATCAATTACCTTCTGTGGCCGCGGGTAGCGTGCTCGCTGACATGGTCGATAAACCCCACACCGGCTACAGTCAGGCACGCGTCAGTCAGCTGGCCAACCTGGATCCTAAGCAAACACTGAACAGCCAACCCAATGCCCGTGACTTTGTCACTGAACTGAAGTACAGCCGCCGGTTTTCAGACACGTCAGGCATTGGGCAACTCGCGAAATCCGTCATTGCCGGTGATGCCAGCCAGACCGTTCGCGTTTTCAGTCAGTATGAGGACGTTCAATGGGTACGCGATATCGATCCGTCGCGTCTGATCCATCAGTGGGTCGACCAACACTATGCGCTGATAGCGCAACAGGAAGATCTGGTCAAAGCCTTCGCTCAGCTTAAAACCTTTCGTGCCTTGTGTGCGACCCGCGAAGGTGATCAGGGCACCGTTCACATCAATGAGCGCATCGTTTCACTCCTGAACCGACAACGCCAGACCTTTTTCCATGGCCAACCGATCATGGTGACGCAAAACCATTATGGCCTGAAACTGTTCAATGGAGACATCGGACTGGTCTGGCCCGATGAACACGGCCAGTTACTGGCTTGGTTTGAACAGGAAGACGGGCATCGACCTGTGGCGCTGGGTCGCTTACCGGGTGTGGAAACGGTTTATGCTATGACCATTCACAAAACCCAAGGCTCGGAGTTCAACCATGTTGCACTCGTTCTGCCGGACCGGGAACACGCCCTGATCACCCGGGAGTTATTGTACACCGGCATTACCCGGGCAAAAGAGCGATGCGATGTGTTCAGCCCATCCGAAACCTGGAACCGTGGTGTCGACCGGGCCGTTACCCGCTGGGCCGGGCTGGGACTGAAACTCTGACGGACCGGCTATTGGCGGTCTATGTTATAGTCCTGTCACTGTTAACAGAGTGGATCATGCACTGATGTCCTATGCCGTCCTGTTTAACCGACTGTCCGGCCGTCGATCGGATCGTTGGAACCAACATCTGATTCATCGGTTGCAAACGTCCTTATCAGAGCCGGTCAGCGCCTACGAAGTCGACGACGCCAAGACATTGAACCGGGCGTTAACCGAACTTCTGTCATCCGATGCGCACAGTCTGATCATTTCCGGTGGCGACGGCACGTTGAACCGCGTCGTCAATGCGCTCCTCTCGCATCCGCAACAACGCCCCTTGAACCTGGCTGTCATTCCAAACGGCACCGGAAATTCTTTTGCCCTCGATCTGAACATTCATCAACTGGACGATGCGCTGCGAGCTATTGAAGAAGGAACAACGGTGTCGGTTGATGTGGGTGAAATCCGACACGGTGACCACCAGCGCTTTTTCATCAATAACTTTGGTATCGGACTGGTCTATGACATCACCGCACTGGCCTCACGCATGCGTGCAATCGGCGCCTTGAGTTATGTCATCGCGACGCTGGTCAAACTCATCCGACTGCCAACCCTCAATGTCCAGATGACGGTTGATGGGATCAGGCAAACCAATAACCTATTGTTTCTGGACATTTGTAACTCCCGATACACCGGTGGCAACATGAACATGGCTCCGCAGGTGACGCTGGCGGATGGGCAGTTTCAGATGATCTGGGTTGCTCCGCTGCCTCGCCGGACGTTGTTGCGCACCTTTCCAAAATTGTTTAAAGGCACACACGTGAACGAATCCTTTGTTCATCAGCAGATGGTTCAACAGGTAACGCTCGAGGGCGATGCCAATATCCGCTGCATTCTCGACGGCGATCTCGATGTTGGACTGCCGTTGACCATTGCCATGACCCAACGTCGTCTGACGTTTTATACACTGTAGGCGGGACGAAGGTTTCGCAACAGGACACCAACTGGCTTGATGCGCGCCTTGCGGTTATAGTCTGCCATCGCAACCACCCCTTACGATCGTCCAGAGGTTTCCGGTTTATGACGTATCAGTTTATTCATTCATTTCAAGTGCGTGACTACGAATGCGACCTGCAAGGTATTGTGAACAATGCGGTCTATCAGAACTATATGGAACATACGCGTCACGAGTTCCTGCTCAGCCGCGGTGTCGACTTTGCCGCTCTCTCGGCCGAAGGTGTCGACCTGGTGGTCGTACGCGCAGAAATTGACTATAAAAAACCGCTGCGACCGGGTGATCGTTTTTATGTTGGATTGAATGGCCGAATGAAAGATCGGGTCCGATTTGAATTTGAACAGGTGATTCATCTCGAATCCGATGACAGCGTCTGCACCTCTGCGCGTATCATTGGTACCGGCATGAATGCCAAAGGTCGCCCGGGCATCCCCAAAGACCTGGTAGCGAAACTGTTCAACTGAACCAAAAAATCAGGCACTGGCAACGGTGTCCCGCCCCGACGCTTTCGCATCATACAAGGCCACATCGACACGGTTCAGCAGGGTTTTCTCTGAATCGTCTGCGTTACACTGCACAACGCCAATGCTGCAACTGAACGTGATGACCGTGCCATCATAGGCAGAGACGGTTCGATCATCCCGGCATCGCTCACACAACCGTTCAGCGACCGTGATGGCCTCCGCCAGAGGCGTTTCCGGAAACAGAATCAAAAACTCCTCGCCACCCACGCGACCCACACTGTCGACTTCGCGCGTGGCCTGCTTTAAGTGATCCGCAAACACGGTTAACACCTCATCACCAATCGGATGACCGTAGGTGTCGTTGATCGATTTGAAATAATCAAGATCACACATCATCAGCGAAAAGGGCTTACCATAACGGCGCGCAAGCTGAAGCTGCCCTGTTAACCGCGCCATCACAGCACGGCGGTTCAGCAAATCGGTTAACTCATCCGTCACCGCCAGTTTTTCCAGCGCGATGGTGCGCTCCGTCACCTTCCTTTCCAGCTGTTCGGTCAGATCAAGCAAGTCTTCTTTCGCTGTTTTCAACTGTCGGTTCATTTGCAGCATGGACTTACGACTGGGCATAGAGATGGCTTTGGGTAACAAGGCTAAGGTCATGCAGGCAGTTGATATGGATACGATCCCGGTGAGTACTTTTGCGAGCCCCTCAATGAAGTAGTAGCCGTGCCAGATGTTGATCAGCGCGATCAGGTGGGTAAGTCCACATAAAAAAATGAATGCGGAAAACATCAGGAAAACCCAGTTAAACTCCAGATCATCCCGTTTTTTTACCAGCAGGATCAGCGCTATCGGGATGGTGAAATAAGCAACCACGGTCAGAATATCACCGCCGATATGCATCAACAGTAAATCGGGGCGCCACAACAAGCATTGCCCATGGGGCATCAGATTGCCCTGAAAAAGCCGCTCCAGCCAAGACATAACCACCTCACCCCAATCATGGGCTAAGCGTAGTTAAGCAAGCCAGATACGCAAAACCTATTCGCGAGACCGTTCCTCATCCAACGAACATGCAAAGCTCAGCCCGGCATGATTTGAGAGGCGTTCCAGATATCTATCACCGAGTAACGAAGCCGGTGTCCAGAAACCTCCGGGAGTGGAGGTGGGTAGGTCGGTTGCCAACAGCAAGGCCGCCTGCATCAGCATCTTTGACGTGGAGCCGTAACCCGGATCTTCATCCCCGGTGACGCTTACGCGGATTTTGCGCCCAGACGCCGTTTCACCATAATGATGGATCACATAAAACCCGTCTTTTTGCTCCTGTTCAGACGGTCCCTGACCGGGTTTCGGTAGCCACTTCTGCAGCAACCATCGGGTCGGTGCCAGAGCGGCGCCGACAGTGATCCCTTTCAGGCCGGCTGAAATCATTCTCGCCCGTTGTCGGCCTTTACGACCCTGCCCACCGATCATGCCTTCATTGTAGGTGAACTCAGCTTTGGGAAACTCCGGTACCAATTGAGCGCTGCGCATCACCACCTTGGCATTGATCGCAGCCATGACAAAAGGAGCAACCCACCCGGACGAAATCCAGTCCGGCATCGCTTTCCCGATATACCGCTGTCGCGTTACATAGGTTTCGGGGCATAGGGCATAAGGATTAAACAGGATTTTTTTAAGCGAAGGGTTGGCTTTCACTAACGCCACCACATTCATCAGGCTGGCAATGGTCCCCCCGGAAAAACTGCCGCGCATGGCCTTTACCCGCATGTCCACGGATACGCAGGGTTCACCGAATGCCTTCAAGCTCCGTTGTTGCAAAAAATACACACCCATATCGGATGGCACAGAATCAAACCCGCAGCAATGCACAATGCAGGCTCCGGATGCGCGTGCCTGATCCTCGTACGCGTTCAGCATACGATGATAAAACTGAGGCTCCCCGGTCAGATCACAGTAATGCGTGCCGTGTTTGGCGCACGCCGCCACCAGAGGATCACCGTAAAGATCGTAAGGGCCGACGGTGCTGATGACCACCCGCGTGGATTTAACCAAGCGCTGAACATCATCAGAGTCCAGGGCATCCACCACCAACATCTCAAAATCCAGTTCTGAGCATACGGCCTTCAGTGAATCAACGAGCTGTTGCAACTTATCGGCAGAGCGACCCGCCACGGCAACCCGCTGTGTCAACGTCCCAGCGGCTTTTGCCTGTGCAAACCGTCTTGCGGTGATTTGTCCGACAAAGCTCGTGGCGCCCATCAGGACGATATCGTAGTGCACAGTCATAGCGGTATCCGGTTCCTTCAATGAACGTTCAAGGTAAAGGGCCTGTGTTGATCGGTCAACGGAGCGAACGCCTGATACCTGTCGATCCCCTTTACACTCTTGAGAACAGCATCACAAAATCAACGTGACAGGATCTGCAATTAGGCAACATCAAAACAACAGTCATGTCTGGAAGCCGCATCTTGCCTTGCTGTACGGGCAGGGTCTGATTCAGACATCGACATGACTCCGTTCTGGCATCATTAGTGCAATGCAAGGATGACAACACACCCAAACTCAACATAAAAAGGATTGAAGTGATGAGTTTCCGAATTTTTGCCTCCACCCTAATCGTCAGCCTTTGCGCCGGTGCACAAGCGAACCTGTTAAACAATGGGTCTTTTGAGACTCCAGATATCGATGACATCAATAATAACGGAGGCTCCAGCTGGGAAGTCTTCACATCGATTGACGGCTGGACCACTGAAAGCGGTACCGGCATCGAAATTCAGAAAAGTGGCACAGTCGTCAATGCCTACGATGGTGATCAGTACGTCGAGCTGGATTCGCACGACTTCACCGGGGAATCCGGCTCTACCAACAGCTTTATGGTACAGCAGCTGTTAGGGCTGAACGCGGGTGGGCTCTATGAACTGTCATTCTGGTACCAGCCACGAACAAACAATGAAGATGACAATGGTATCGATGTGTACTGGTCATCAACAACCAGTGAGTTTGGCGCCAGCGTGCTGACCGCCGACGGGCAAAGCGGCTCTTTTGGCGGCTGGACGAACTTCAGCACCACATTGGTAGCGACAGCACAGGAAATGTACCTTGGCTTCCAGGCTTTCGGCACCGAAAACACCTTAGGCGGTTTTCTCGATGACGTCACCCTGACCGCTGTTGAGGTTCCCGAACCTGCCACACTGGGCCTTCTGGCTCTGGGTATTTTCGGTATCGGCGCCTCTCGCCGATACGTCAAGCGAGCCTGAACACCTCGATTTCTTATAACCCGCTTTGCGGGCTGCGGGCTCAGTTTGTCGATAAACCCCGCCGACAAAAAGGTAGCTTTCAAATGGATCGCTGCAAGTATCCCCGGAATGCCGGACCACCTGATACGCTCGACGAAAACTTCCATGTTTTCGGCGACCATTTGAAAGCTACCTTTTCATCGTCTTGAAACAGGTGGTGACTTTTTCATCAGTCTGAAGCCCGCTTTGCGGGCTTTTTGCTGTTTTAGCTTCTGGTGTCGAAAACTCTGACAATTTAACTGGCACAAACCACCACTTGAAAGCCGGGAGCGCACAAACTGTCAGTTTTTTTTACATCGGCACGCCAAGATTTAAATCGCAAATCAAAAAAATCCCCGTACTTAGACGGGGATTTTCAGACTCATCGGACCAAAGCGGTCAAACTTGAGGTGATCAGGCCAGCAATGATTGCAGAGCCTGTTCGGTATCGGCGGCTTGTTCACCCATCAACAGATGGACAACCTGATCGCTGATTTTCATCACATGTGTTACACCCAGTGTTTTCAGTACCGTGTCATCCAGCTGCGTTTCTTGGCGCAACTCGATGCGTAAACGGCTGGTTGCACAGGCAAGCACACCAATCACGTTGTCTTTACCGCCTAATTCCTGAAGCAGAGCCGAAGCTCGTTGTTGATGCTCAGGCGACGCGGCGGTCGGCTGAACAGAATCAGCCGGCTCCGCTGCGACACCACCTTCAGGAATTACATGGGCTTTTTTACCAGATAATCCGCCATCTGCGTGCGCAGAGTATCGGCTTCAGTACCAAAGATGGCCTGTACGCCCTGACCCATGGTCAGAACCGCCGTGGCACCAAACCCTTTAATCGCGTCTTTATCAACTTTGTTGACATCTTTCACTTCGATGCGCAAACGGGTGATGCAGTTATCCAGCGTAGCGATGTTTTCACCGCCACCAAAGGCTGCAACCAAACCACCGATACGACCACCATCAACCGGAGCGGCTGATTCACTTTCGCCTTCACCTAAAACGACCTCGTCTTCACGACCTGGCGTTTTCAGGTTCAGAGCCACAATGGTGAAACGGAATACCGCGTAATAAACACCGGCATACAGCAAACCCACAACTGGGAACAACAGGCCTTTTTCAGAGTTTGCAAACAGCACGATGTAGTCAATCATACCGTGTGAGAACGACGTACCGTGAACCATGCCCAGTGAGTTGGTGATGATGAAAGCCAGACCTGCCAGCAGTGCGTGGATCACATACAGAACCGGAGCAACAAACAGGAAGGCAAACTCGATAGGCTCGGTGATACCGGTCAGGAACGAAGTCAGAGCCGCAGAAATCATGATGCCACCAACTTTGGCACGGTTTTCTGGTTTAGCAGTGTGCCAGATAGCAATGGCCGCCGCTGGCAGTCCGTACATCTTGAACAGGAACCCACCGGCCAGCTGACCAAAGCCATTACCGGCAACACGAGTGGCTTCATCCGCACTCATGTAGCAAGGAATAATACCTGTTAAGGCTTCACCCGCCGCATTGATACAGTTACCCGCTTCCATCTGGAAAGGGACGTTCCAGATATGGTGCAGACCAAATGGAATCAGCGCACGCTCAATCACACCGTAAATACCAAAAGCAACGGTTGGGTTCTGAACGGCAGCCCAGTCAGAGAATGAGGCAATGGTGTTTCCGATCGGAGGCCAGACAACGGCCAGGATGGCACCCAGCACAATGGCACAGAAACCAGTGATAATCGGTACCGACCGTTTACCGGCAAAGAAACCCAGATAGGCCGGTAACTGCAAGGAAAAGAACCGGGTAAACGCCCAGGCAGCGACACTACCGGCGAGAATACCACCCAGTACACCAACGTTGGTTCCCGGCGCAATCACACCAATGGTTTTCACCATGATGAAATAGCCCACGGTTGCAGCCAGCGCTGATACGCCGTCGTTATTGGTGAAACCTAACGCCACACCAATCGCAAACAACAACGCCATATTACCGAACACCGCGCTACCCGCTTGTTCCATAATGTCTGACACAATGCCTGGCATCCACGCAAAATGCGCTGCACCGACACCGAGTAAAATCCCGGCAACAGGCAACACAGATACGGGTAGCATCAGGGCTTTACCGACTTTCTGTAGAGCTGCAAAACCTTGCTTCCCAACACTCATCGTTTTTCTCCTAGGTTATTGAAATTATAAGTAGTGCTTACAGTTGTGTTCACGCTTTTGGCGCTACACCACGTACTGATTCGTTGTTTCTAAGTAATCCCGGACCTCAGCGGCGGTAGAGAACTGCAGACTCTGCTCCGCCTGCTCTTTACACTTCTGACTGTTCAACGCTCGAATGCAGGCTTTCACATCCGGAATCGACGGCACGCTGGTAGACAGCTCTTTAATGCCAAGTCCGACCAACAGCGGAACGGCTAACAGATCACCGGCAATGCCGCCACAGACGCCCACCCATTTGCCGTGTCGTTCAGCCGCATCGACGGTCATTTTGATCAGGCGCAGAACACTGGGATGCAGAGCATCGGCCAGTACCGCCAGCTTGGGATGACCACGGTCCATCGCCAGGGCGTACTGAGTGAGGTCATTGGTTCCGACAGAGAAGAAATCGACTTCCGGCGCAAACACATCGGCCATGACAGCGGCCGATGGCACTTCGATCATGATGCCCACAGGCACTTTGCGCGCGCCCAGTTTTTCCTGCTCTTCGGCCAGCACTTGTTTGGCCAGTCGAAGTTCTCGGATGTCCGCGATCATCGGGAACATGATATGAATGTTGCCGTACTCTGCGGCTCTGAGCAGTGCTCGCAACTGCTGTCGGAACATCGCTGGTTTATCCAGACTGATGCGAACACCGCGCTCTCCTAGGAACGGGTTTTCTTCTTCCGGTAACGGCAGGTAGGACAAAGGCTTGTCGCCGCCGACATCGAGCGTTCGCACGATCAACGGTTGATCTTTGCCCAACGCTTCGGCGGCGGCACGATAGGTTTTGAACTGGTCTTCTTCAGAAGGAGCCGTTGTTCGGTTCAGAAACAAAAATTCAGAACGCAACAGACCAACGCCTTCGCCGCCATTTTCAGCCACCTTCATGGCATCTTTGACGCTACCGATGTTGGCCACGACTTCTACTTTTACCTTGTCTTGTGTGATTGCAGGCTGATCAACATTGGTTCGGTTCAGCGTGCGGATTTTTTCCTGCTGAATGATTTGCTGTTGAATGGTTTCAACTTCGGAATCTTCAGGATTAACCCGCATCTCACCCTGGTCCGCGTTAAGAATCACGCGAGTACCGTTAGCAATGTCCCGAGCCTGGTCGTCAATCCCGGCAATGGCAGGAATGTTCATCGCGCGCGCCAGAATGGCGGAGTGCGAAGTCGCGCCGCCACCGGTGGTGACAAACCCGACCACCTTACGTTTGTCGAGGTTTGCCGTGTCCGACGGTGTCAGGTCATCGGCGACCAGGACACAGTTTTCCGGGAGCTTACGCTCAGCCGATTCAACGCCCAGTAAGGCACGCAATACGCGATTACCGACGTCGCGCAGGTCAACCGCTCGTTCGGCTAATAAGGTGTTGTCCAGCGATTCCAGCTGCTCAACCTGGCTGGTTACGGACTTCTGCCAGGCCTGTGCTGCATTGTCACCTGAGTCAATCAAGGTGGTTGCATAGTCCAACAGTTCCGGATCACTCAGCAGTTCAATGTGTGCAGAAAAGATTTTTGCTTTGTCTTCATCTTCCGGATCGAGCTGAGTTTTCAAGGTTTCTAACTGGTCATCAGCGATGGCAATGGCGTCTGCCAGTAACGCTTTTTCAACCGCAGTCTCCTGACGATCAGTCGGTAATTCCAGGACTTCCTCCTGGATTTGATAGACCACACCAACAGCAAAGCCGGGTGAAGCAGAAACACCTTTCATCCAGTTCAGAGTGTTGCTTTTCGGAAACAACAAGGACGGTTCATCCGCAATAACGTCGGCCGGACCAGAAGGCTCGGCGATCTCTTCACCCAGGCCTGAGCGAATGGCGGCGACAAGATCACTCAACGCGGCTTGCGCGTCCGGGCCATTTACGTGCACCTGAACAGTGTCACCGAACTTAGAGCCTAAGTTTAAAATGCTGGTCAGGCTTTTTGCACTGACGCGCTTGTCGCCAAGCGACAGCTCTACAGCCGATGCATATTCTTTGGCAATCTTTGCCAGCGCTGCGGCGGGACGGGCATGAAGTCCGGCCGGGTTTGGCAATACCAGAGCGTCACTGTCGACCCAATCACCCAAACTTATTTCAATGTCCGCGACCGGTTCGCCAAAGGCGATACTCAACAATGGATCCTTTGCAGCAACGGATTCAACCGGAGTCACTTTGAACTGAGCATTCAGCGTGTCGGCATTCGTGATCACCACAACGGTCATCAATGACTTCGCCTTTTGCGCAATGAAATCGGCGTCGAACTCGATTAACGGTTGGCCACACTCGACGTTGTCACCGTCACTGATCAATGCTCGAAAGCCCTCGCCTTTAAGCAGTACGGTGTCGATCCCAATGTGCAACAACACTTCCAGTCCACTGTCAGAACGCAACGTCAAAGCATGAGAAGTGCCGGTTAACTGCACAATCTTTCCAGCAAACGGAGCCACCAAAACCTGTTCGATTGGATCAATGGCAACACCGTCACCAACCAGTTTTTCAGCGAAAACCGGATCCGGAACGTCCGTAATTGGAATGACTTGTCCGGCGACCGGCGCGACTAACGACATCGGTGTAAGAGAAGTTTGCGAAGACATTTTGCGCTCCTAAGATAAAATCCTGGCGGATTCTAGAAGTCGCCTTCGTCATTTTTTTTGACTTAAATCAGATTCGGTCAGTTGCTTACACGGACCTACAGTTATGTTGGATTGTGATACACGAATGTTACAAGTTGATACACTTAGCGCATTTTATTGCGTTTACTTCATTCCGTTTTCATGAGTACCAAACCTTAATTGAGTGCTTTTCATACAGCCCTATTCAATCATTATGACAACGTAATGAGTACAACTCTATTGATCGATGTTGTTCGAATAAAAACTCAAAATACAAAAATACTCAGCTACTGTCTTTTTAAAACCTTCTTTCAATGAACAATCTAAACCTCTTTAGTTAAGACAAAAGGGGTTCATTTTTTCCACCACCGATTAGCAAGTAACCGCCGCGCGGTACTCCGTTTCCATGATACATCGGTGAAGGCTGCGGCTTTAATCAGTACTCGTTTTAGCTCATACTTCTCTTCACGGACTAAAACCGAAGAACAGGGCACTCTCACTACATTTTGGCACTTTTACCGTCTTAGGTAAGATGTAAACTCCACCGCGTCAGAACAACACAGTAAAAAAACTCACATAAGCACCGTGATCAGGCAGACATCGATGGGCGATACCCGAGAACAACTAGAAGATCGTGCAGAGCACTATATTCGGACCGGAGGCTTCCACTCCTTCAGTTTCAGAGACTTAGCCAAGGACCTGGGGATTAAAAGCGCCAGTGTTCACTATCATTTCCCGACTAAGTCCGATCTCGGAATCGCCGTGGTACGCCGCTACAATGATCGCTTTGCCAACGCCTTGAGTGATCCGAGCTCACCAACCATGACCACCGCCGACCACATCCGGCGCTACATGATGATGTTTTATACAGAGATGAAACAAAGTCAGAAAATGTGCCTCTGCGCTGTCCTGAGTGTTGAGCAGCTCACCCTGTCGGAGGACATGAGGTCGGCCGTCGATGAGTTCTACACCCTGAACCTGAACTGGCTGACGCGCACCTTTCAGTTAACCAGCCAATCCCAAATGACACCAACGCAATCTAATCAACGAGCTTCTCAGGTTTTTGCAACGATGCAGGGTGCATTGATCGGCGCCAGCGTACGTCAAGACACTCAGTATTTCGAACTGGCAGCACGAGCACTGTTCAAAGATTTGTTTGATAAAGATCTGCGGTTTTCGAAAACCTCTGTGACTGACTAACGCGCCGAAACCCACGTAGCTGAATCTAGCTCCGACGATTCATAGCGCCCGGGTTATCTCGTTTGGCAAACACTGTTCAGCCGAATGAACAGCACCAGCCTGTCGGATACTTTTACAAAACGTTAGATTTCCCCTATCAATTGTGATGCCTGTCACATCAATAAAATCAACACCATCACAAATTCTCGTCGAATATCTTTACACCTAATCTTTCCATATCGCGTCAAGACCCGCTGACTTGGGCTTTGGCTCAGTTGTTGCTCAATTGGTTACTGTTCAGGCAGTATTTCTTTGGAGAGAGAAATGAAAAAACTATTACTATCACTATCTATGTTGACCTTCGCCGGGGTCTCGCAGGCGGGGCTGATTGGGGAAATCGATTTTGCCACCATTGGCGGTCAGGATACGTTGTTAGCCACAACGGGACTGTCCCCCAGTAATCCAAGTATCGAGACTGATTGGGCAAACAGCATCATTCAAGATGACGACGTCACCTTTACTGTGAAAACAGATTACACCGATGAAGGTGATGGTGCATTTAACTTTTATAGCGTCAGTGGTAGTGATGACCTCTTCGCATTTTCATTTGCATCAACCGAGCCCGGATATTTTCTGTTAAAGAATGGCAGTCAGGAGGTAAACTCCGCTCTTTACCAGAACAACACGAGTCTCGATTGGGGCGTTATCAGTTTCAGTCAGCTCTGGGCCGACGGATTTTTTAATGGAAACTACGATGAAGTCAAACTCAACTGGTTCGACGTCGTGTCTGTCAGTCACCTTACAGAGTTCAATGGCGAAACTGTAACGATTCCAGAACCTGCGACCATCGGGTTATTTGGTTTAGGTTTATTCGGACTGGGGCTTGCGAGACGCAAACGCACTATTGCGGCGAACTAACGCCCCCTTTAAAACACTCAACAAAAAAACCACGCTTTCGCGTGGTTTTTTTTGTTACCAGTATGGGACAGCCAACATTGAACAACAGCTGGATCGAACATCGGGATCAAAGCTGGCGGCTTCACAGCCGCCTCGACTCTGAGATCATTCAACCGTAACCGCTTTTGCCAGGTTACGAGGCTGGTCAACATCTGTACCTTTGATGATCGCCACGTAATAGCTCAGCAACTGCATTGGAATGGTGTACAGCACCGGTGCCAGATAATTGTTAATGTGATCAAGTTCGATCACCTTAACACCTTCGGCACTCTCAAAACCGGCATTTTTGTCAGCAAAGACATAAAGCTGCCCGCCTCGGGCCCGTACTTCTTCCATATTGGATTTCAGTTTTTCCAACAGGTCGTTGTTCGGTGCCACAACAATAACCGGCATGTCATCGTCAATCAACGCCAACGGACCGTGCTTCAGTTCACCTGCAGCATAGGCTTCGGCGTGAATGTAGGAGATCTCTTTTAATTTCAACGCCCCTTCCATGGCGATTGGGTATTGGCTGCCTCGACCAAGGAAAAGCGTATGGTGCTTGTCGGCAAAGTCTTCGGCCAATACCTTGATGGCCTCTTCCATTTCCAGCGCTTTTTCAATCTGTTTCGGCAGCTCAGTCAGCCCTTGGGTAATTTCCTGTATCAACGCAGGGTCGACGCCGCGATGCTTCGCAATGCTCAGGATCAAGAGCATCAAACCCGCCAACTGCACGGTAAACGCTTTAGTCGATGCCACACCGATTTCGACACCGGCACGCATCATGTAAGCCAGATCCGATTCGCGCACCAGAGACGAGCCCGGTACGTTACAGATCGTTAATGTGCTCATGAAACCCAGATCTTTGGCCATTCTGAGTGCTGCCAGCGTGTCGGCCGTTTCACCCGATTGCGACAGTGTAATCAACAGTGAGTTCGGCAGTACCACGCTCTTGCGATAGCGGAACTCAGATGCGATCTCAACCTGACATGGGATGCCGGCAATTTCTTCAAACCAATAGCGTGACGCCATGGCCGAGTTGTAGGAGGTACCACAGGCCACGATCTGGATCGCTTCGACCTTCTTCAGGATATCGTTAGAGTTAGCACCAAAGGCTTCGGTGACAATCTCACCGTTGACGATACGTCCTTCCAATGTGGCGGCTAACGCTTCCGGCTGTTCATGAATCTCTTTCATCATGAAGTGACGGTACTCGCCCTTATCCCCGGCGTCGTGTTTCAGGTCCGATTCGCTGGCCGTCCGCTCGACTGGCTTGTCATTCAGATCGAAGATACTTACGTCCGTTCGGGTAATTTCGGCGACATCCCCTTCTTCCAGGAACATAAACTTGCGGGTCACCGGCAACAGCGCCATCTGGTCAGACGCAACAAAGTTCTCACCGATACCCAGACCAATCACCAGCGGCGAACCGGAACGCGCAACCACCAGGTGCTCCGGTTGGTTCTGATCAATAACAGCCATTCCGTAAGCACCCGTCATTTCTTTACGGGCTTCCTGTACAGCCTGCAATAACGAACCAGTCGCTTTCAGCTTATCCAGGACGAGGTGGGCAATAACTTCGGTATCGGTATCGGAAACAAACTCATAGCCCTTGCCTCGCAGCATCTCCCGCAACGACTCGTAGTTTTCGATAATCCCATTGTGTACCACCGCAATGTCTTCGGATCGATGCGGGTGAGCATTCACTTCATTCGGTTCACCATGCGTTGCCCAGCGGGTATGTGCGATGCCCGTACCACCCGCATGCGGCTGCGACTGCAGCGCGTCCGCCAGTTCTGAGACCTTCCCGACCCGACGAACCCGGCTGAGTTCACGATTGTTAATGATGGCAACTCCCGCGGAGTCATATCCGCGATACTCTAATCGTCGCAGTCCTTCTACCAGAATTTCAGCGACATCCCTTTGCGCTACTGCACCAACGATTCCACACATAGTTTTCTTCCTTCTTAGCTATGCCCGGCTTAATGGTTATGTTCTTAAAGCCGGACGGGGTATAAAGCCGGACAACTCACTGGTTCGGGCCCGGAACACTAAGATCCAGCAGGCTACTGCGGCCTGCCGGACGTTTAATTTATTTCTTAACGGGTTTTTTCCAGTTGGCCAGCGACACCTGACGAGCGCGACCGACGGTCAGTTGATCCGCGGGCGCGGTTTTGGTCAGTACCGATCCGGCACCAATGAACGCACCGTCTTCGACTGTCACTGGCGCAACCAGCGTTGAGTTAGAGCCCACAAAAGCACCATGACCGATCTGAGTCTGATGCTTATTCACACCGTCGTAATTACAGGTGATGGTACCCGCACCGATGTTAGCGCCGTTCCCGACAGTGGTATCACCAATGTAACTCAGATGATTCACTTTGCTGCCGGCACCGATGTAAGCTTTTTTGGTTTCGACAAAGTTACCGACTTTGGCGCCGGCCTCTAGCTCGGTACCCGGGCGCAGTCTGGCATAAGGACCCACGGTAGCGTTATCGCCAATACGAGCATCTTCAATGACGGAGTTCGCTTCAATTACCGAGCCGGAAGCAATGGTTGCGTTTCGAATCAAGCAGTTCGAACGGATCACCACATTGTCCCCGAGGGTCACGTCGCCTTCAAAGACACAGTTAACATCAATCCAGCAATCTTCGCCGGTCGTCAGGGTCCCTCGAACGTCAATGCGGTTCGGATCCTGCAGCGTGACCCCATTAGTCATTAATTGATCGGCCACCTGTAACTGATACCAGCGTTCCAGCTCGGCCAGTTGAATCCGGTTATTGACGCCCAGCGTTTCCTCTTCATCACAGGGGTGTACCGTTTGCACAGCCACCCCATCGGCCACCGCCATGGCGATCAGATCGGTCAGATAGTACTCACCCTGAGCATTGTTGTTCGACAGTCTGGGTAACCATTCATGCAGCATCCAGGCAGGAACGGCAATAATGCCGCTGTTGATTTCCTTAACCTTCAACTGCTCAGTATCGGCATCTTTATGTTCAACAATTTTCTGAACGTTGCCACCGTGGTCTCGAATAATGCGGCCGTAACCAGTCGGATCGGCCACATTCACCGTCAACAACCCCATGCTGTGCTGACCAACCTTAGACACCAGAACGGTCAGGGTTTCAGGCTTAGTCAGGGGAACATCGCCATAGAGAATCAACACGGCGCCTGCTTTTGGCAACTCAGGCAGCGCCTGAGCGACCGCATGACCAGTCCCTAGCTGTTCAGATTGCACACAAAACTTGATCTGCTGGTCATCAAAATATTGCCGGACTTCTTCCGCACCATGTCCAATCACCATGGAAATGTCCGATGTAAATTGACGTGCAGTATTAATAACATGCGCGGCTAACGGAATACCGGCAAGACGATGGAGAACTTTCGGCTGCTTAGACTTCATCCTTGAGCCTTGACCCGCCGCTAAAACAACTACACTGACATCCATTTCGTTTCCTCTTTAACTATTCATTGCAGGTTATCTGCGCCCATTCTAGACCGCATTCCCGTCAACGCAACCCGCCTTATGTCAAAATATTTCTGACAAAAATCAAAATCACATACTCGGATAGCTCTCTCTGACTGAGGCTGAAAGCCCAAACAAGTACAACCTAACCGCCAAAACTGTCAAAAGTCCGTTCTCTCCTCCGAACCAGGCCTCACACAGGTAATACAGGGTTATTTCAGTCAAAAAGCCAACATTACAAACCGCCGAAGGCGTCAAAGCTCAGGCATTTGACGCTAATTTGTCACCGATTGAACTCAGTTGAACCCTGTCACACGCCTCAGAAGCCCGCCCTCGTATCATTTGCTCATCTTTAGAACAAACTTCGGACTACGCTTCATGACACGACATTCATTTACACTGCTGGTATTGCTTACATCGGTTTTGATGGGATGTCAGATTGAGCTCACGCCGATCTCATCATCCGACAATACGACTAACCTAGCTGGCAATAACAGCTCCGGCTCAGTGGGCGATGGCTCAGTACCGATCAGTTCAAACTCTGCGACCGCAACGCTATATTGGTCTGCGCCGGTTGAGAGAATCAGTGGCGACATACTCACAGCCACGGATATTGGAGGATATGAGATCCGATACAAGAAAACAGACGAGACTACGTACTCGACAATTGTCATCGAAGGTTCACAAACTGACCAGTACGCCATCACTGACCTTGAAGCCGGTGCGGATTACACCTTCGAAGTAGCGGTATTCGATACTGATGGCGTATACAGTCAGTTCGTTACCGCCGCACTTAACTGACATACTGATCGCAAATCCGCCGCTACAACGGCGGATTTACTCGTTCCATCCGCCAAACACAACGACCTCATCACATTTCACTTAAAGCCAGATCACAGCTTCTTCAAACAATGATCACATCATGACAACTTGCTGAAAACCTTTGTTTTTTCGGTGAAAAACATCACACATTAGAACGTTTCGGTCACGCATAGTGTCGTAATATTTTACACATGAGTGACCATGACGTTGAAACACATCTCATCAATCAGTTTAGCTGGCTGTCTATACTTACTTCTCACTGGTTGTCAGATCGAGCCTCTGCCGAAAAACACTGATTCATCATCGAGTGCATCAGATTCAGCTCCATCAGACACCCCGAGTACTAGGCCCGGGCAGACCCATGACATCATGGTATATTGGCAGGCACCAACAATACGCGTTAATGGAACCGCAATGCCGCAAGAACAAATTGCCGGTTACGAACTTCGTTTCCGAAACGAACTGACGACTGCTTATCAATCCATCATTCTGTCGCCCACAACCACGCAGTATCTGTTAGAGGATCAACCCACAAGCGACCAGCTGTCTATTGAAGTTGCAGTATTCGATCAGGAAGGCGTTTACAGCAGCTTTATTCCGGCGGCCATAAACTGAAGAATGAACAAAAACAAAACTTGATCACATTTTAATTAAGAATCAGAAGCATTCATGGCATCATCCCCCTAAACTGGCCGCTAATAAGTTTTGTGTATCCCGTCACATGCCATACCCTTTTAATCGCTCAATCATCGCAACGTTAGCAGCAGTGCTTTTGGTAAGCTCGTGCGAACTAACGCCGTTCGAGACGCTTCGCAAGGGAAACATTGCTCTTTACTGGACAGTGCCCTCCAGTCGGTTGAATGGCGACACACTCGCTATGGATGATATTGGCGGATACATCATTCGGATTTCCAATCGACGTTACGCTTTTTTTGAAACCTATCGAATCAGCGATCCGAGACTTGAACAACTCCAGATTAACGATGTTCCAATCAACGGTAGCGAACTTGAGATTGCAACCTACGACACATCAGGAAGGCAAAGTCCATTTATCCGGGTCGATCTGCCTTAAAACTCAGGTTTGTTAAAAAAACCGTCACCTTGTGTAGGATTCGATTGTTATCTGCCCTACCTGCCCGCTATACTACTACCGTTTCTCGCTCATGGATGAACCCGACGATAGACCTCTGTCGACGGGAAGAGATTAGGCAATGGATTACCTGACCGTCGCACTTGCGGCAAATTTGACATCATTGGTCGCCACTGGCTGCTTACTTGCGCTTTTGGCATTCCAAAGCATCGCTCAGTCCTGGAAACGGATTGTTTTAGTCGGTGTCACCGGACAATTTATCTGGGCACTTTCGACACTTTTAAGTTATTCCACCCAAATCGACCCGACTCTGCACCTGTACTCAGAGGTTTTACGATTTTCTCTTTGGCTGTTTTGCCTGTTCCTCTTATTAACTAAGCGAATATCACTCCCATCATGGCCGCTTAGCATGAAGCTGGCGGCGTCAACAGCCACCTTACTGATCCCCTTTAGCCTGGTGGTTATCCACAGCGCACAATCCTCGGTGTTATTGATTCGGTTTGGATTTGTGTTACTGGCCTGTGCGGCACTGATTTTTACCGAACAAGTAGTCCGGAACCTCAACACCCATAGAATGCTTAAACTTCTTGGACTCTGCTTGGCATTCCTCTTTGTTTACGACGTCTTGGCCTTTGGCCTGGATATTTCACTGACCAGCGTTTCTTCCCTTTTTATTCAAGGTCGATCCGCCTTGGCTTTTACCATTGCCATCGCATTAGCCATGGGTGCTCTGGTTTTCAATGATAAGAGTGATGCCGTCGCAATCTTTAGTGTTTCACGACCGGCTGCATTCTTTTCAACAGCGATTGTCTTTTCTGTCGTCTTGCTGGTATTGCTGTCGCTAGCCAATCTTTTTATTAAAAACCAGGGGTTTCTAGGGTCCTACTTATTTGCTTTAGCGCTCGCTGCAGCCTTATTTGTTTTTTTTGCGCTACTGGTCTCGAAGACGCTTCGGCAGCATGCTGAAGTATTCTTAAGTAAACATTTTTTCAGCTTGAAATATGACTACCGTCAAGAATGGTTGAACGCATTACGCAAGCTATCTGAGCTCCAGTCGGCTCAGACCAATTACTATGACCAAATTCTAAAAATTCTTAAAGATGCCATGCGTGCTCCCGCAGGCAGCCTTTGGCTTAAACAAGGTTCGGAGCTTCGCATGGTCGCAGGAGACCGACCTAACGATGACAATGCTTCTGCCGTGCAAATCAACGAGCCGTTCATTCGTAAAATGGTAAAATCATCCTGGATCTATGTTCCAAACTCACCATCGACCAGCCTTGCAGAAAACAATGAGCTACTGCCCGCCTGGGCGAAGACAGACACTTCGATCTGGCTTATTTCTCCACTCATTATTCAGATGAAGTTCATCGGTTTTGTCATATTGAACCGCCCAAGAGTGCATACCGATGTCACTTTTGAAGATCGTGACTTGATGACCAACCTGTCAACTCAAATCGCCAGCCATATCCTTTTGCAACAGCAGGAAAGGGTAATCAGTGATTCGAAACAGCTGGAAACTTACAACCGCTTATCAGCCTTTGTCATGCATGACATTAACAACGTTATCGCTCAGCTGTCACTCATTGGAAAGAATGCCGATCGTCATAAATCAAACCCCGCTTTCATTGACGATATGATCAAAACCGTAGGGAATGCGACTCAACGGATGCAGTCTTTAGTGCAAAAATTTAATCCGGGTTCTAAAGAAAAGCGCGAGACGATATTGGTTAGCCAATTAATATCCGAATTGGAAAAAACCTTAGGAGATACGCGCCCTTCCCTGATCGTAGAAATTACCGATGACTTTTCTATAGAGGCGGACAAACAACGCCTGGCACTGGCCATTAAGAACTTAGTCCGCAATGCACAAGAAGTTAGCCCAAATGAAGGATCGGTCATCCTAAGTGCGAAACAAACGGCCTATGGCCCATCGATCACTATCAGCGACGACGGACCGGGTATGACCCAACAGTTCATTAGCGAAGAGCTGTTCCGGCCATTCTCTACAACAAAAGAAGAATCTGGTATCGGCATTGGTGCCTACCTGACTAAATCCTATCTCGAACATCTTGGTGCGGCCTTAAATGTCGTCAGTCATATTGGTAAAGGCAGCAAATTCGAGATTCTGTTTCCATAAGGGAGTATGAAATGGACGATATGGAAAAAACGTTACTGATCATTGAAGATGACGAAGGGCTCCAAAGTCAGCTTAAATGGCATTTTGATGATTTCGATACCACCATCATAACCGCAGGAACACGGCAGGAAGCATTGACCGCCGTAAAAAACTACCAACCTACGGTAGTTCTTCAGGATCTTGGTTTACCTCCCGATGATGAGGGCGTTGATGAAGGATTTCGATGCATCCAGGACATACTTAAAGTCGCACCAGACAGTAAAATTGTTGTTTTAACCGGGAAAAACGATCACAAAAACGCTTTAAAATCGATTCAGTATGGTGCCTATGATTTTTATTTTAAGCCGGTTGATACAGATAAACTTGACCATGTCGTTGATCAAGCGTTTCGAATTGCACGATTAGAGCAGGAGAATCGTGAACCTTCAGAACTGGACAACTCCATCAACGGCATCATTACCGCAAACAGCAAAATGAAATCTGTTTGCCGGATGATCGAAAAAATTGCACACACCAACGTCACAGCGACACTCATCGGCGAAAGCGGTACAGGCAAAGAGCTGCTGGCACGGTCAATCCACCGCCTGAGTGAACAGGCACAACAGCCGTTTATTGCAATTAACTGCGCAGCCGTACCTGAAAACCTCATGGAAAGTGAGTTATTCGGTTATGAAAAAGGCGCTTTTACCGGCGCAGCCTCCACTACCGTTGGTAAAGTGGAACAGGCGAATGGAGGAACCCTGTTTCTGGATGAAATAGGAGACATGCCGTTACCGTTACAAGCAAAACTTCTTCGTTTTCTTCAGGAGCGTACGATTGAACGAGTCGGTGGCCGAAAAGAAATCGCAGTTAATCTGCGTGTTATCTGTGCGACTAATAAAAATCTGGATGAGATGGTAAAAGACGGTTCTTTCCGTGAGGATCTTTATTATCGAATTTGTGAAATCGTAGTCGATATCCCTGCCTTGCGTGAACGCGGAACCGACAGTCTGCTGATTGCCAAGCACATGTTAAGCCGCTACTCGAAGAGTATGGGTACCCGAAACATGAGCTTTTCAGATCAGGCTTTGAACGCTATCGAAGCCTACTCCTGGCCTGGAAACATCCGTGAGGTTGAAAACAAAGTCAAACGCGCCGTCGTATTGGCCGATGGTGCCAATATTGGCGTGGAAGACCTGGGCATTCCACAGTCTGAAGACATCACGTCAACAATCAATTTAAAAGAAGCCAGAAGAACTGCTGAAATCGAAGCGATTTCATCTGCTTTGCACATGACAGATCAGAATATTTCAGCGGCGGCCAAATTACTCGGAGTAACGCGACCAACACTCTATGACATGCTGAAAAAATATAATCTTTCGGCAGGGAACGGAAGCAATATTGCAGGAGAAAGTAAGTCATGATTACGCCGAAACCATGGATCGCAGCGACTCTTCTCATTTCACTATTAATGGGGTGCTCGAGTGATAATGCATCGATCGAGGCGCAGGATCACTTAGATCGCAGTTTGGCCTATCAGCAACAGGGGCAGTTTCGTGCAGCCATGATCGAAGCTCGAAATGCGCTTCAGGTCGACCCCGCTGATGACGCTAACCTATTGCACTACGCAAACTTACTGCAAGAAGTCGGTTCATCCAGCCAGGCAGAACAATTGTTGGAAAAACGATCTAATTCAAACAACCCTGAACTTTTACTGACGCTTGCCGAAGTAATGCTGGATCAGGGCAAATACATATCTGCGGGCGAAGTGCTCAGTAATCTGGATGAAAAGGAGTTATCAAACGATACTGAGTACCAACGGCTGCAAGCTATTCAAAGCTACCTGTCTGGCCAACACCAGGAAGCATTAGAGATCTATGCCGACTTGCTGGATACTCACCCCGATGATCCACAGCTGGTTGGCGACTACATCGAGCTGCTTCTGCAAAGTAATCAACTGACAACGGCTAGGACTGCGATCAGTTCAGCACTCGGGAAATTTTCAGATAACCCAGAATTTCTTTACCAAAGCGCGTTGCTCGCTTACCGTCAGAATGATTTAAATACCGCCGAAGTGCAGTTAACTGAAGCGCTTTTCAATCTCCCAGAAACGGACATCATGTTACCCGGTCGGATCAACACCCTTGAGTTGTTAGCCGATACACTCACACGCCAGGGCAAACCAGATGAAGCGCTGATATACAGCCGTGCAATTCGGGACGCCAATCCCGAGGCGTACGCTGCCCGACAGCAGTACTTGGATGCGCTGAATGCCGCCAGCCTGGGAGATTTGGCGACAGCACGTTCCACCTTCGAAGATATCCTGAACCAGTTCCCCAACAACCGTCAGGCTGCGCTCTTACTCGGGTTACTCCGGCTGGAAGAAGGGAATATCGACGAAGGGGAAGCTTTGCTCAGTCAAAACATTGAAGCCGAAACAGCGCCGGTTAACATTATTCGCGCCACGGCATTAGCACAGGCAGAACAAGGCAAGCCTAAACAAGCCCTTGCGGTCTTAGAAAAAGCCCTTCTTGCTCGTCCCGATGATCCAACTCTGCTTTCGCTCTATGGTGTCATCGCCTTAAGCCAGGGAGAGGAACAAGCCGGCATTCGCAGCATTACCAAAGCGCTCACACTCAGTCCGCAACAAACCCGACTGCACTTACTGCTGGCTCAGCACTATGAGGAGACAGATCAGATTGATCTGGCACTGGGTCACTACCGTTCAGCTTTCGAGAAGAATCCAGCAGACTGGCCCACTACCGGCGCCTATTTGGTTCTGCTCACCAATGCAGACTCGACCGACACCAGCGGTGTTATGGATACTCTGGCTACTCAATACAGCGACCAAGTAGACGCACTCTGGCTCATGGCCATGACTCATTACCGTCAAGGTAATCTGGACCAGGCGCAATCCCGACTTAACCAACTACTTGAAATTGACCCACATCGAACCGATGCGTTAATTGCCAAGGCCCGACTGTTATCGCAAGAAGGTAATGCAAGAGCCGCCGTACCTTATTGGTTGTCAGTACTCAATGTAAACCCAGAGAATCGGACTGCACTCAACGAACTAGTTCGCATTCAATCCCGTCAACTCAGCTCTCAAGAGCTGATCAATTGGTTGGTAGCACAACAACAATCCTATCCACAGGCCGCGATAGCCTTACGCTCGGTCTCTGTAGAACTGGCCGTAAATGAAGGCCGCCTGGATCAAGCCAAGCAGATTGCGCAACCAGATCTTCATTCCGAAGATCCATACGCCAGGCGCATCCGTGCCAACCTGCTGCGAGGAGAAGCCATCGTGGCAGCCAACGACCTGCAATGGACGATTGCTATTCAAAAAACGAATGAAGCGTTGGCCATCCTGCCCGACAATACCGGACTGCTAACATTAGCGAGTCGTCTCTATCAACAAACGGGTGATTCGGAAAAGGCGATAACCCTGCTTGACCGGGGCATTGCCTATGCTCCTGACAACTTACGTTTGATAATGGAGAAAACCGAGCTACTCCAGCGGGGTTCTCCAGCATCGGCACTCAGTTATTTGCAACCGCACTGGGAGAAAAACCCTAGCGAGCAACTCGCAGTTCAATACTTTCCACTGCTTTCCCAGCTGCGACCTGAAGACATGCCTGCAGCGGCGAACCTTTTGCTGGACAATCAACCCAACAGTGTCAGCGCGCACATGGTTCTAGCCAGTCATTCTCTGAATAATGGCGATCACGACGTCGCGGTCAATCATTATGAAACCGCACTGACTTTCTCACCCGAATTAGTACCTGCATTAAACAATCTGGCCTGGCTGAAACGAGATGCAGATCCAGAACGCGCGTTGAGCCTGGCTAAAAAGGCCGCGAACTTAGCGCCGGAATCTGCTTCTGTGCTGGACACCTATGGATGGTTGCTGCATCTGAACGGTGAAAGTGAACAGGCCATATCGGTCTTGGATCGAGCATTGGCTCTGGAGCCTGACAATGCCGATATTCGTACGCACCGGGAACAAATCGAACTATCGACTCAAGGATAACAAAGCCGAAACTCAGCCCATCAAATCTAAAAGCTGATCACAAATTTGATGGGCATGCTCGGGTTTCATACGCGGGTGAGTCGGGAGAGTAAGGAATCGTTGCGCAAAATCTTTTGCGTTTGGCGTACTGGCAGCAAGCATACTGGGTTGTGGCAGGCCATCAATATCAAGAAGCGCTTTGGCGTAGAAGCAACTGCTCCCTAATCCGCTCGACTGCAACCGGCGATGGGCTTCATCTCGAGCGCGCCTATTTGCAAATAAAAGTGGAAAGCGTAACAGCCGCTCGTCCTGTTGCGCCAGTCGATGGCTAAGCAGGCTTCCACTTAATCGACGACGATAGATAGCTTCAACTTCACGAGACAGGCCTGAGTATTGTTGCAGGTTTGCGGATAAATAAGGTTTCTTGAACGCTGGGAACGACGCCAGCTCAGTTAAAACATGATACTCCGTTCGACCTAATCCAAGAAAAGGCAGCATTTCTAACCAGCGATAGACAGCCGGCAAAGTAAGCACATTTAATAACCGACCTTTGATTTGCCAGATCAGCGCCTCTGTCAACACGGCTTGCTCAGCTGGCTCAGGAACAGCCCACTCACGGCAACAAAGTGCTAAGCCTCCTCCAAGTAGGTTCAGTGCTTTACCACGACCAAATGAAAAAGTCGCATAATCACCTTGCATTGAGTATTCGCTGGGGTTCATAGGGAACCATTGAGCATTGTCTTCAATGATCGGTACTCCGTATGGCTCTACCAGAGACCTCAGCACATTGATGGGCTCAGGCATCCCCAAAAAGTTAATCGCGATGACAGCCACGGTTTGAGAGCTGAGTGCCGAGGTTAAATCTTGTTTCGCATAGCAGGTATCGTCATATGCCAAGTCCACAGGCCGGGCCTTAAAACCAGCATAGTTAACTGCGGAAACCAGGTCAGGACAACAATACCCCGGAATAATGACTTCTTTCTTATTGGGATCGGCCGATTTATTTTGAATATCCAGAAGCGCTAACGCCAGGGCCGAAGTACCTGAGCTGACCCATCGCTGATTTAAACCCTGGAACAACTCATCTACCGCACTAACCTCTGGATTCCGGCGAAAAGAAATCGGTTGACCTACCGGTGGGTAACTCCGTATCTTCATCGTGCCGACGGCTTCCAGGTGGTCATCTTTTTACCGGTAAAGAACTTAATCGCGGAATCCATCAAAGCAATATTGACCTGCACGAAGAAGTAAATAAGTTTGGCTATTGGGTTTGATCTCACACCCGAATGAAAATGTGCAGCAATCGCAGTACCATAAAATGCCACTTGAAGAACAAACGCTAACGAGTAAACCCAGCCTTGCCCTAAAAGGAGCCAGGTCACCAGCAGTAACAATGCCAGAAACCAGGGCACTCCCCAGCGCATTAACTTGTGACTGAAGACCTGAAAAGAAAACAGGCCCAAACGAGAAACATTGAGTACCTCTGGATGCCTGGCTAACCCGGTCATACCACGCAGAACAGTACGAACTTTCCGGGCATATTCTTTAGACGGGTCTTTGAGATCCTGATAAAAGCCCAGTACATCGGGCGCTGAGACCGAGCGAAAGCCTGCTTTAGCACAGTTTAACGCCGTATTAAAATCGGACGGCGAATAGATATCCCAATCTCTGCAAATTTCTTTGCGCGTTGCAAAAAAAGAACCACTCAGCCCGACCAGTCCACCCAGCCGACTTTCCTGTTTGCGCAACCACATTTCATACTTTACGTAAGCTCCTTCCCCCGCAACCGAACCATCTTGGCTGATAAAACGGTCTTCACTGGACACTGCACCGACTTCCGGATCGTCGAAATGCTTCTCGAGTTTTGAAAGTGCATCGGGCTCCATAATGGTCGCCACGTCGGAAAACACCAAAACATCGCCTTTCGCCGACTTTATCGCCGCCAACTGAGCATTTTCCTTACCCAGCCGTTCTGTAGCCCGGACCAACATAATCCCTTGATCCTGATAGGTTTGAACAATCTCATCGGTACCATCATCACTACTATCGGAAGCAATGATGATTTCAAGGCGCTCACGGTCAAAATCCAATGACAATAGGTTCTGTAATTTTTCCTCAATTCGGTGCTTTTCGTTGTAAACGGTAACAATTAAGCTGTAGGTTCGGGTCGAGTCTTGTTGAAAAGCCGTGCTTACGTGACGACGTTGGCGAGATAATACTTGTAGAATAATAGGATAGATAAAATAACTATAAATCGAGGCTATCGCAAATAACCAGAATAATAAGACCAACATCACTCAACTCCTTTTGAATGCAGCAACGGGATTAACTGGGGGCTATGAAATCATCAGCTAATTAATGCATAATGGAATTATAGCGAAACACGGATGTTGTTTACATGACTATTTCCCAGACCACGGAGCGGCTGAGGGTTCTACATGTCATTTCAGGTGATCTTTGGGCCGGTGCTGAAGTTCAAGCCTATACCCTAATTAGTTATTTACAACCGTTCTGCGACCTTCAAGTGGTTGTTCTTAACGAAGGCAAGCTTTCCGAGTCCCTGCGAGACCGGGGCATCAATGTTCTTGTTTTCGATGAATCTGCAAGCTCAAGCCTGTCCATACTGTTCAAGCTGCGTCGTTCTATGCTGGCCTTTAAACCAGATATTGTTCACACTCACAGAGAAAAAGAAAATGTTCTAGGGGCTATTGCAAACTTACTTGCGACCAGAGCAAAGAGCATTCGTACAGTTCATGGTGATATAGAAGTTAGCGCGAACTGGAAAACAATGCTGCAACAAAAAATTGATCAATTTGTCGGAAATCACCTACAGAACGCACTTATCTCGGTAACTCACGATCTGAAATCTAAACTGGAAAAAGACTACCAGGCCGAAAACATACACGTCATTCACAATGGCATAAGTCTAGAGTCTTCTTCTCAAGGTAATGCTTTTGCTGACTTCAAACGTCTAGCACCAGATACGAAACATATCGGCATTATTGGCCGACTTGTGCCTGTCAAGCGGATCGATATATTTCTCCAGATAGCCTCCCTTTTATCTAACGAGAACATTCAGTTCCACATCATCGGCGACGGCCCTTTGTCAGGATCACTGCAAGAACTCACCAAAAATCTAAACCTCGAAGACTGCGTAACCTTTCATGGGTTCCGGGGTGATGTCCCAACCTGCATTAGATCACTGGATGCCGTCATTATTTGCAGTGACCACGAGGGTCTACCGATGACAGCGTTGGAAACCATTGCCTCAGGAAACACGCTCATCGCCCACGCGATTGGAGGACTCGTAGAACTCACCGAATATAGTAATCTGATATTAGTTCAGCAAAACAGTGCCGAAGCATATGCGCAAGCTATTCGGAGTACGCTATCAAGTTCAATGCCTACGCCAAAAAAACACTTTAAACATACTAGCGAACGCAACGGCGAAGAAACATTACTTCTATACCAGGAGCTGGCTATAACACCATGAAAAATAATGCCATATTGATAATGCTGCACTGCGAACAAGATACCGGCTATGCCATAGCATCTCTTGAACGGGTGTTCGAGAAAAGTGCACTAGCAGCGGGCTTTAACATAGAAGATATATATTGGTCATTTTCCAAGGTTCACAAACCTGGTTCAAATGTGTTTGAGTTAAAATATGACTCAATCGAAGACTCCCATCGCTTTGAAAAACTCCATTCAGAGATTAGGTTTACATCAATTTTAGCCTTTGATATGCCCTTCCCAAATCGAATCGCTAAAAAAGCTAGATGCTTGGGAATCCACGCCGTAATTTCATATTGGGGTGCCAGTATGAGCTCCATCAATAAGGGCGCTAAGCTTTTCTTGAAACGTCTGGAATGGAAAATCCATGAGCGCTATGCCCCTATCCATTTTGTGTTTGAATCCCAAGCCATGCGCGAAACGGCGACCTTGGGCAGAGGGATACCTGAAAAAAGAACAAGCGTGGTACCTTTGGGAGTTGATATCGAACGTTTCTACCCAAAAGACCATGACCTTTATGCGCATGAGCAGTTCAATATTCCTACAAACAGAAAGATTATTTTCTACTCCGGTCATATGGAAGAAAGAAAGGGTGTTCGAGTCTTAATCGAGGCTATGAAAAATCTCGAATCAAAAAAGAACTTGGAACCATTTCACCTTTTAATATGCGGAAATAAGGGTACCGAAAGCGAAGTTTTTAAACCACTTTATGAAGCGCTCTCTGTAAAAGATCATATTACTTTTGGCGGCTATCGAGAAGATATACCCGAACTAATGAGATCTGCCTTTGTCGGAGCCATTGCTTCAACAGGCTGGGATTCCTTTACTATGTCTAGTGTTGAAATGCTTGCATCAGGCTTGCCTCTCATTGTCTCAGAACTCCAAGGCTTGAAAGAAACCATCGAACCTGGCGTGACAGGCCAATATATTCAACCTGGTAACGCTGAAGAGCTGGCCGAAAAGTTAACTTATTATGTTAGCAATCCTGAAATATATGAAAGACACCGCAAGTCTGCTCGCGATCGAGCTATCAGCTGCTTTTCCAAAGAAAAACAAATCACAACTCTAAGTGATCTGATAAAGTCGTTGTTAAACCAACACAGCACGGTTACTGAGGCTTCTAAACGCACACAGCTATCTCAAGCGGAAGTTGATTAGTAGTGACATTTGACAAAGAAAACGCAATCGGATCTTTGGATGATAAAAAAAAGTATAAAGAAACTTACAAAAAAAGCGGGCATTGAAGTTCGCCGTATTAATAACGCACCCCCTGAAGTGATGTTTTTCGATACAATGAAAGAAGCCTTACTTTATAGTCAGGGAGGAAAACAAGCGGGATTTCAATGTTCGTTTGAAAAAACAACACATCACTCAGCATTGGGGTTTGCCAGCAAAGATTGGCATCCCTTCGTAGAGTCAGCTCGACAACTTAAAGACGCATTCAATACTGAATATGTCGATTCTATTCTGTATCGTTTCTATCAGACCTTTCAACCAAAGAGTGCTTCAGCCGCCATTGCAGGCTTTGAAGATACGCCGAACGAGTTTCAAAACCTATCACCACATTTGTTATTTCTGTCTCCCTGGGTCTCACAGAATGCGGCTGAAGTTGAACTCGACACGCGCTGGTGGAATGAAAAAGACAATGTCGAACATGGCGCCCCGCATCTCAATGTTGATGTCGATGGCTGGGCATATTCCGGCCCAGTCAGCAACGCGAAAGGCGAACTGGAGTTTAAACGACTTAAGTTGCTCCTCAAGTCTTTGCAGGAAAACGGCTATAACTTAAAGTACGGAGGCATAGGAACGACAATATTGAAGCGCGGCTCGGAATATCGCTTTCTTGTCGGAGGTGGCGGTTATCATCGAGCTTCCGCCCTCAAAGCTCTAAACTACGAAAGTTTTCCGGCAACTTTTCATCGAAACTCAATAGTAGACATTGATGACGCTAGTGATTGGCCAAACGTTAAGAATGGGCTCTGGACAGAAAGCAAGGCAAAAGCCTATGTTCATCACTTATTTGATTTCATTAGCAAAGACTGGGCGCTGAACATTGGATTACCTACCCAGCCATAATAATGATTTAAATATTGAGATTTAGGTCTGAATAACCCTGTTATTTATGCCAGATTAAATAACAGGGTATATAATCACTACTCCTCAACCACAGCCCTCACTGGCACAGGACCCTTTGGCTCATTACCTAACTGGTGCCCCATGACTCCAAGGAAATCCTTATACGTTTCAGTCAAGGCACCCTCTCCTGTCAACAAATTGTCTGAGCGATCGCCAACAAGATTGTTCTCAATAACCACGGTATCTGTACTCGAGTCTCCACCTTCAAAAGTGATTTTATCCGGCGAATTACTGTCATTGATAATAATATTGTTTTCTAATACCCAAGGGCCATTCGAGTCCCGAGCGGACTGCATGATCACGTGACCGATAAACGTGTTGCGATTCACGTAGATCGCTCCACCCGGGTCAGAGGACAGCAGTTTCAACGCAACATCATCATCACCTGACATCTCAATGTAATTGTGATTGATTTCGATGTTCCCTGAATATTCATACTCTTGGTTCCAAATCGCACCAAGCCTCGTACTTCCTTTGATTGTATTTCCCCGGATGGTCCAGTTTTGAATATTGGTTTTTGGGCCGATTGGCAGCGGAATATCGGATAGAATTTCATTGTTTGCAACCAAGGTTTTGTGTGAATCGTAGCCTAACAACCAGTACCCACATGACTCATATGCCCGGTTACCTACGACAGCCGTATATTGTCCATTACCGCCATTGAAGAAAACATGAGAGTTATTGCCACCGCCCTGGCAATTGTTCAGCCCGTAAAACAGGTTGTTTCGAATGGTCGTATTGCCCCCATTGGTAATCGACAGCCCAATACCACGCTGATTGCTATTAAAATTGAACTCAAAGCCTTCTATGTACAAGTTCTGGGTTGTGTTCGAAAACAATATATACGCATTGCGCCCTTCGGTATTAAAGTTCAATAAAGGTGTTTCACCTGGGTATGCCATCCATACAATTGGTTTACGGCTACCATACCAAGGCACCCGGCAACCACCGTCAGTATGACAATCCTCAAATCCGGCATCTAGTTTATAGTTTCCTTCACGCCAATATACGAACGAGTTAGGGTAATGAGTATCAAACTTCCCGTCGCCGCCGAAAACATCACGCATTGTTTTCCAAGGGTTGTCCAATGTTCCTGTGCCGCCATTTTCAATAGTTCTACCATTAACCGCGTCAACAAAGAGGAACCCGTCTTTAGTGACTTCAATCTGCCAACTGACCGACACGACAGCTCCTTCAGAGTCCGTCACTTCAACAGTGATATCCTGTGTCCCAGACATGGATACAGGCACCTGCCATTTCACAACTCCGCCAATTCGGGACACCTCCATTGCTGACGGCCCATCAGTAAGGGTGTAAAAGTAGGGGTAGGTACCACCGACAACTGCAACCTGAACGTTGTACTCCAATCCAGGGTAGGCGTGATAATAGCGATTCTTTGCGTTATAGCCGTCAAGCGGCTGGTATATTTCCAGCGGCATGTTCGCGGCATTAGCTGACAGCGCAAACAAAACCGTATAGACGACCAAGGTGGCTATTCTGACGGCCTTGAGCGATAACGTATTCATTTTCAACTTCTCCAAATCATTCACAACAACACAGGTCAGGTAAAATCGAACCCATGTTGGCCTCGTCCTTCTAGACTACGAAAGCGTAGTTGCTTTTTATTGAAATCACTCACAATGCTACAAGAAACTACATTAGAGGTAGCAAAAAGCCAATAGCGACAGAAACTCAGCGCCATTTCCCTTCAAATATTGGGCAGGGTCTCTCTCGTAAGCGTCAAATAAACTCACACACTTCCCACCCCTAGGTTTCATTCATATCCGGTTCTACACTAGCACAACCGCACTCATCCTCAACAACAAGGCAATAAGAACGAAAAGCGGTATTTTCATTGTTCTGGTGTGGTGAAAACGGCATAATACCACCCGGTTCTGAGACAAGCTCAAACTGCGAAATTCCACAAAACATGGACGTTATGTAGAGAATGGACACGAATACCCCACTCCGTCAAAAATTACCTAACGCTGACAACTATCGGTATCGGCACATCCCACTTTAAAACACCGTTAGCCATTGATTTTAAAGAGTCCTAAGGATACATACGACTCTGACTTTAAAGAGCAAGGAGCCATACATGTACATCTTGAAAGTTGTCCGCAGTATTTTCGAACTACTGGATCCCAAAGCCAAGACGCGAGTCCTGATCCTGCAAGTGTTTTTTACTCTGGCTGCATTAGTCCAGGTGACAGGTATCGCCAGCATTGGGCCGTTTATCGCTGTTTTATCCAGCCCTCAGGTTATCCACACAAATGCGTTATTAAACTACTTATATGAACTGGGTCAGTTCGACAACGATGCTCTATTTATCTCAGCGCTTGCGGTTGGCTCTTTACTGATGATCATCGCGTCTAATGCGATCGCCGCACTTAGCCTATGGGTAACATTTCGACTCTCTGTATCATTAGGTGGCTCTCTTCAGAATCAGGCTTATATTGACTTCTTAAACAAAGACTATCTTTTCCACAAGACCACCGACTATAACGTTCCGATAGCGGTTATCACGCAACAGATTCCACGATTTGTCTATATGGTCTTTCAGCCTTTTCTGCTGCTGACCAGTCACGCATTTATAGGGGTACTGATCATAGTAGGATTGGTAATTCTGGACCCTCTGCTAGCATTATTTGCTGCATCAATTCTAGGTGGGGCTTACACACTGATCTATTACGGCCTAAAACCACGATTGAAGCGACATGGAAACTCAATCAGCATTCGAAATACTCGGATTCAATCGATACTGTCAGAATCATTTACAGGCATTAAGGAAATTAAGCTGGGTAGTTTTGAACAGGATTATCAGGATCGATTTTCGAAGATAAACCGCAAAGGGCTGAACTCCCAAGCTTACATATCTTTATCAGCTGAAATGCCACGCTTTTTATTGGAATCCATCTCATTCGGTGCAATTCTAGGGTTGGCTATGGTTTTGTTGTCATCCGATCGGGGGATGGCATCCATCGTACCGATACTTAGTCTCTATGCACTAGCCGGTTACAAGCTATTACCCACTCTGCAGCAAATTTATAAATCTGTATCAAGCCTCAGTGGTCATGGCGAGGTAGCGATTGAACTTGTTAAAGCGCTGGATTTTCAACAATACAAGAGAACGACTACTCCAGCGCAACCGATGGACATTAGCTCCATCGAGTTGGACGGTGTTTCATATCGCTACCCTGACGCCAAATTCTCAGCAGTTAATAGCGTTCACACTGTACTAAATAAAGGAAACATATACTCCTTGACCGGTCATTCAGGGTCAGGAAAGTCGACTTTAGCCGATATTATTCTTGGGTTAATAAAGCCTTCTGAAGGGCATATTAAGATAAACAATCAACCTCTCACTGATGACTCCCTTCAGTCATTTCGTGCGAACGTCAGCTACATCGGGCAAAGTATTTTCTTACTCAATGATACGGTGACCCGAAACGTAGCGTTCGGCATCAAGGATCAAGACATCGATCACGACAAAGTCATTGAAGCACTGAAACTAGCCAATGCATACGATTTTTCCATGGCATTGCCTCAGGGTATTGACACAAAGCTAGGTCAAGACGGGAAAATACTCAGTGGGGGGCAACGTCAGCGTATCGGCATAGCCCGAGCACTCTACAAATCCTGCGACGTGCTGGTACTTGATGAACCAACCAGCGCACTAGACATTGAATCAGAATACCTTCTGCTGCAAACACTAAACAGTCTCAAAGAAGACCTTATAGTGTTACTGATTTCTCATCGCCCAGCATCAATTCGTATGTCAGACATTATTCTGTTCCTCAAGGATGGTCAGATTGCTGATGAAGGCAGTTTTTCTGAACTTAAAGCCCGAAGCAATGAGTTCATTGAGATTATGACCAAGACTGAAACAGTTGCCTAGTTCCTTTAGACTCGATTATATGGACATAAAATGAGTAAACAGAAAGAGTATTCAACGGCAAGGCTTATTAAGTATCTGACTAAGCAAGAAATGGTGGCGATTACCCATACTAAGCTGCGTAAGCCTATTGCCCTAACATTCTACCTTCTATCTAAGTTGTTCTTTTTACTTGGCAGCAAAGAGAAAGGAGTTCAATACGCACTAAAATCACGAAGAGTAGCATCCATAAACAAAAACAATCTTCAGATTGCGGCGTTCATGAGATCGGAATGGATTAAACCTGTTTTATATACATTACTACCCGAGTTACCTTCCGGGATGGACATAACTCGACTGAACGCTCGGATCCTCATCACTGCGATTCCTGAAGTTGAAGAAAATATCGTTAAAAGCAAAGGAATTCTCATAATCAAGTTTTCCGAAACGTTCGGATTTCTTGCTCATTTAGCTGACTTACCGAGATTACAAAAGTACTTCCATGTGGTATTGGAGCCTAGCTGGGTGGGTTATGCTCTGCCTGAAATCTTAATTTGGGCAACAGAAAACACGAGCGAAAAAGTATTTGTTATGTCGGCTTACCATGACGACTTTACCTTTATTAAAAGTCTTAACAGTAACTTGGTTCCTTGTACAATCGGTCCTGCTGATTGGGTTAATCCTACAGTTTTCAAACCCAAAATGGACGCTGACTATAAATATGACGCGGTGTATCTTGCGAACTACGACAACATGAAACGCGTGGATCGCTACTTAAGGGCAGTCGTCAAATTAAGTAAGAAGCACCCCGGTTATAAAGCAGCATTAGTTTGTGCCGGTCATGGAGGAAACAAACAGGATCTTAACAACGCGATAGCCTGGGCAAAGAACAAATCAAACTTATCATTTTTTCCTGGCGTCCCTCAGCATGAGCTCAGCAAAATTGTCGCCCAATCAAAAGTAAACGCCTTGTTCTCCCTTCGAGAGGGCGCCAACAAGGGGCTGGCAGAGGGCTTGTGGTGCAATACACCCGCTTTGTTATTAAAAGACTGTATTTGTGGGAATCACCGTCACATTAATGCCCAAACAGGCCTTTCGGTGAGTGATAGTAGTATCGTTGATGCTTTAGAGAGCTTTTATCTTAATAAAGTTAAAACAGATCCGCGAGCATGGGTTGAAAAAAACATCGCACCTCAAATCTCGACACAACATATCACTGACCTGGTTCAAAAGAGCACTGAAAAACCACTCTTAACACGGGCCTTAGTTAAAACCAACACTCCAGAGCTTAATTATCTCGACTCAAAATGTCAGCCGTTTTTAGGTCTTCGGAAAGCATTTTTAACGGCCTGTGCCAAAACATACAACTCCGAAGAAAAGCTACTAGACGTCATTCATGATCATCACAGACTATTTGCTAGACTGGATGCAGAAGTCTCAGAAACTACCTCTCTCCAGAAGCAGGCACGATAACAATGACTGACGCTACTCAGCCCATTTTGAACTTTTATCTGCCATATCACTTGGATGGCATTGCCGACTTACCCAGATCCATTGAGGAGTATTGGGACTGGGTCTGTAAGAACAGCAGTAATGGCGAAGGTAAGTATTCCTGGACCTTACAGACATATTTATATCTCAAAGAATCGGGGGTTCCTTGTCGCATCGCAACACAACTCCCCGGTACCGGCATAGTTATCTCGCATCGAGACTTTCTACCTTCGACATTAATTCCTAACCCAAACCTCTTTCTTGTTTGCATCAAACCCGACAGAAAACCTCATACTTGGGCAAACTACTACATTCTACAAAGCAGCTATGATCCAATAACCAGAAAACTTAGAAATAACCAATATCAAGTCACACCCTCTTGGCCTCAGCCGTCGCTAAAACCAAGGACTGTGTCAGAAAGTCGAGTTAAGCATATTGCTTTTTTTGGCAGGACTAACAATCTAGCAACTGAACTTAATACAGATGAATGGGTATCTAAACTAAAGAAACTAGGCTTTAACTGGATGGTTATTCCAATGACTGAATGGGATGACTATTCGGACATTGACGTTACTGTATCGATTCGGGGCTGGAATGAAATACTTCATTCGAACGCCAGAGATACCGTATTCGACTGGAATGTAAAACCCCCTGCAAAACTTACCAACTCCTGGCTAGCAAAAGTACCTGCCATTGTTGGTGACGAGAAAGTATTTTTAGATACCGGAGAGGAGGGTCAAGACTTCCTCGTAGCCAGAGACAGCGAAGACTTAATAAAAAAACTATTAACTCTGAGGTCTGACCCTGGTTTGTATAATAGACTACAAGTCAATGGTCTAGCGAAGGCCTATAATTACTCTCCAGAAAAACTCATCGACGATTGGCGAACACTTTTCGAAAAGACTCTGTTGCCTGAATACCGAAGCTGGATGGAACGCCCTTATATTACAAGGTCGATGGTAAACTGGTGGAAATGCTTATCCTTTTTTATAAAACCTAAAAACATACTGGATCCAATAAAAGGCCTACTGCGCGGTTAGCTCTGTGGCCTACCTTAAGCAATCTCTTTTTTAAGTTCACTGAAACTCAGACCTCTGCTGATCATCCACTTTTGAAACACATAAGCGGACCAAATAGCATTATCGTAAAATGCATTTCCGCGTTTAGATTCTTTAAGCATAAAGGACACTGCATTTTGATCTAATACTCCAACTGCGTCGAGATTCTTGCCATTCAGGTAGAAGTAAACATCCCGACTCAACGCACCATTTATCCAATCGCTTATCGGGACTGTGAAGCCCATTTTCGGTCGATCAAACAAGCGCTCTGGAACATACCGCTTCAACAAGGCCCTTAGCAACGCTTTAGGCTGTTGTTCATGCAACTTAACTTCAACCGGAATTTGCTTAGAAAAGTTAACTATACGGCGATCCAACAACGGAACCCGTACCTCTAATGAGTTTGCCATAGCCATTCGATCTGTCTTATATAGGCAATCACCAGGCAAATAGTATTGTGTATCCCAGTCGGAGGCCGCTTTAATAAAGTTCTGATCAAAGTCAAACTGACCTTCACCATACAAGCTATCTGACGGTGGTAAAACAGTCATACATTTATCAGAACTATAACTCAATAACGCGCTGTAGAGCGCCTCACTAGATGAAGATCGATTAACGAGTCGTAACTTACGAATTTTCGCATTGAGGTTTACGCCAAGTCGGACGGAAGTATGTCTAGAAATGTAACCGGCCATCGCATCAATTGGGATATGACTGACTAATCCGAGTGCAATATCGACTGGTTTTTTAGCAGCCGCTGGAACATCTTTAGAAAGATTCCTGAGTTGACTCGCTTTTTGATAGCGATTGTAACCCAGAAATAGTTCATCGCCTCCATCCCCTGCCATACAGACAGTAACCTTCTTCTTTACAAACTCGGTTAACAAATAGGTTGGAATGGCCGACGCATTACCAAAGGGTTCATCCAGATGTTCAATGACCTTTTGAGAACAATCAAGTAAGTCCTCCTCGTCGATACGGATCACATTGTGGTTTACACCTAAATGAGTAGCTATGTCACCAGCCTTTTCAGACTCGTCGAACTGTGGGTTGTTAAACCCAATGGTAAAGGATTCGACGGGGTGGTCGGTACGATTAGACAAGACCGCAGTAACGAGACTCGAATCGATACCTCCGGATAAAAAACAACCCAGCTCGACATCCGCAATTTTCTGATCATCAATTACATCACTCAACAAGGATTCTAAGTGATCGACCACCTTTGTAAACTCGACACCGTTGATCCTAGGCATTGGTCGTTTTTGCGCCTTATGGTCAAACTCAGCACATGATTTTTCAACCATCTCTCCGCTCGTACAGTCTATGCACAACAAGGCTCCGGGGCTTAACTTATAGACATCCTCGTATGGTGTGAGAACTCCAGGATAATAGCCGTAATCGAAGTACCGCTGAGCGGACTTCGAAGAAGGCCGCAGTATGTCTTTTGACGCTTTTTCAAGCGCTGTTAACTCTGAAGAAAAAAGGAAACGATTAGGCATCAATCCATAGTAAAGGGGTTTTTCTCCAGCAGCATCCCGAGCTAAATATAGCTTATTCTCATGGCTGTCAAAAAGTGCAAACGCAAACATCCCGGCCAACCTAGCCAAGGTACTTTCAAGTCCGTGCTCATCAATCAACTGCAATAGGACTTCAGTGTCTGATCCAGAGTTCCAATCTTTAAATGAGACCTGTGCTCTCAAGTGCTGAAAATTGTAAATCTCGCCGTTGTAAACAATGGTGTAGCGGCCACTGGATGACGTCATCGGTTGATGTCCGGCAGAGGAAGTGTCAATAATTGATAACCGTCGATGCCCCAATACAACTTTCTGGTCTGGAGATTCAAAACATCCTGAATCATCGGGTCCTCGATGAGAAAGCTCTTTATTCATTTCCTGAACAATCTGTTTCAGATTGCTGCCATCAGAAAAACCTTCTTCATTTAAACTAACCAGACCGTTTATGCCACACATTCTTCAGTCTCCATCGACTCAAGTGATTGAGAAAACACGTCTGCGATCACTTTATAACTGTATTGAGCCTCTGCGATTTGGTAAGCACGCTCGGACATTTGATCGGCCATTTTCCGATTGTCCAGTAAAGCCTTTATGCCTTCAACAAATGCATCAGGATTTTGCGCAAACTTAACGTGCCGATCATCAACTTTAATACCTTCGCAAGATATCGGGTCCACTACACAGGGAATTTTGTGAGCGAATGCTTCTATTAACTTAAGCTTAGTTCCTCCCCCATCACGGATAGGGCACACGAAGACGGAGGCCTGCGCTAAATACGGTTCAATGTCCTGAACAAACCCTCGAATTTTCACCGAAGGATCGGACTTTGATAGCTCAACCAGATCTGCCGGTGGCTTGCTCCCAATCACATCAATTATCACCTCTGGGCGCTGTTGTTTTAGATTTGGCCATACTTCGTTTAAAAAATACCTTACTGCATCTACATTTGGGTACCAGTCCATAGTGCCAATAAATAGAAGATGATTAAGCTTTGGGGCTCGACAAAAACCGTCGAGCAACCGGAAATCGAACCCATTTGGAACGACAAAGTGGTCTCGATAGCCTGTCGATATACCAAGTAGTTCAGAATCTTCAGCAGAGCAAACAATTTGTCGATCAAATTCTAAAGAAGCTATTCTCTCCAAACGTTTTAGCTTGAGGTACTCAATGTAGAATATGAACTTGAGTAACAAATTTTTGGTTCTTTCAGAACGACGTCTGATCATTTCTGATTCAATATTATGATGCCCCAAAATCAGCTTTTCATGTGTATAACGTTGGCTTTCCACATTTGAAATCAACGAGATGGAGTCTACATAAATGTAATCATAATCCTGACTATCTCTTATGGCTTTAATCTGATTTGCAAAGGACTTTCTATTCAACCACTCCGTGGAATAAGGCTTGGTGCTAAACAAAGACTTAAATGTCAAAATCATTTTTGAAAACGAACTTACTCGTACTGGATCAGGCTCTATATACAAACTACTACAGTATTTTGAAAGTTCATCTTTCGCCTTTGTCAACCCTTGCTCAAAGCTATCAAAGTATGGCGTAATCAGGTTTTCTTGGTTTAGACAATACAAGTCAATATCATAGATCTCAGATAACTCTCTGATAATGTTATAGCTTCGATTCAACAAGCCGGCCTTAGGCGGATAAGGAACCATATGAGAAACCCAAAGAAGTCTTTTTTTAACGGTGTCCATAGCAATTCATACCTTCCATGATACATTTCTTTCCAACGTTAAAAGTAATAAAAGCTAGCAAACCAGTTATAGTGATCCTCACTAACTAGCTGCTTGGCTTAAATCACGTTCTTTTTTACTTGTTAGTAATGTCTGCTTGATTGAAGTAATCAACGCAGCTGATACCCAGAAAAACGGATAGTAACCAACTGTGACAAACTGTCCTGCAATTAGAAATCCGACAACGCCCAGATAAAGTCCCGCGTGGATTTCTTTAAATGCTACCCAATCCGATTGAACCTTATTTCGACTTTTTAAACTCAACACAATGAGGATATAAAACATAAGAGCAGGAACCCCTGCATCCGTTCCTATCTGTATGAAAATATTGTGAGGAAGTTCTGCAACCCTCTCCCCTTGACGATTTACAAAGTGCATATCGTTAGGATAAACATCGGTATAGTAGGGTATGAAGTTGTAATAGCCCACACCTGTCATAGGATGGTCGGCAATCATGTCTATCCCATTAGTCCAGTACAACATTCGCTGTACCGATGTTTGGTCTTCGCCCATGTTTTGAAACCGACCCAATTGCTCTTCAGGTAAAATCACCCATAACATTGCCAATATTATCGAAAAAGAGACTAATATTTTTGGTTTAAATAGCGACCAACGGAAATAGTAGATTAGTACCGCAACTAGAGCAAGTTGCGAACCGCGGCTACTCGCACCCATTATTGTCAATGCTGGTGTAATTAGGGTTGCTAACAAAATCAACCGTTCGAAACGATTCGACTTCTTCCAGTAAGCACGCATCAAGTAGATCGCCAGGCAAAATTGAACGACCATCTGAATGGCTAACTCTCCCGAATTTTGAAAGTAGCCAGGCGGCCCCATTAAACCCCAGCTTGTAAATGAGAAGCCTCTTGAAGCAAACACAACTGCCGTACCAATTGAAATCTTCAGTGAGCAAATTATGAATACCAGTAAAAATACATAAAACCTTTCTTTTGTCGTTACTATCTGACACACCAAAAAATAGATAATAATCCATTGTAAGTACTGAATCTGGTAACGCTCTGACCAGGATGGATCATAGGCAAAGAAGAAGGAAAGTTTTATCTGCAATGCAAATAATAGAAGCCAGGTATGTGTCCAGCACCATTGAAGTCTGGATTTCTTGTCAAAAAACTGTGCGACGATCGCTCCGGCCAGGAAGGATTGCGCCCACGGCAACACATCAATCGCCGGGTAAATAGCCTGTGGACGGAAATATTCGAAGAATAAATAGGCGCATATAAACCAAAACGCAGGATGCTCTGACCAGAAATATTGCCAGAGTTGACGAACTTTAAAGAAACTAAGATCTTCAACTTTTAATTCGACTTGGTTACTTCTTGACATAGGCGACCAATGCCTTAGTACGATCAACCACAAGTTGTTCTGTTTTCTTAAAAAAGCTCAATCTAGTATTAAACGGATCATGTATGTAAGGGCAAGCGAAATCGTTATCAGTCAGACCTAACAATACTGTAGGAACTTGAACGCCAGATTGGCGCAATAGTTTTAAATGGTAAGGTTCCATAGCAACTAAAAGGTCACCCTCTTCCGCCACAAACTCAGCAATAGGCGTCGTTCTGTGCTCAGAACAATCGATGCCATAGCTCTCGGCAAAAGCTAATGCCCGAGCATCGGCTTTATCATTTCCCCTAGTATCTAAACCGAAAGAACAAACCTCCATACCCAATTGCGCGGCTACTGCCTCAGCAAGTGGGCTTCGACAGATGTTCCCAGCGCAAACAAACACCAATCGTTTAGGCCTGTAATTAATAGCGCTTAATCGGTTCCGGCGATAAGCACCACAACGATACAAAACACCAAACCAAAAATGTTTCAGCATACCCTGCTTAGAACCATACCGCTCTTCGATAGCGTCTTGCATCTTAGGAGGAAACCACATTATCTGTTTCCATTTTAGCCATAAAGTTAACAGCCAGGTTACGATACTGAGTTATCATAATGTCCATGCTGAAGTCTGACTTCACTCTCTGCAAAGCTTCATTCGTATAATCAACACGACCGTCCAATATGGCTTTGATACCTTCTGCCAAAGCTTCTGGTTTTTTTATAGGAATCATTATTCCGTCCAGGTCTGGTCTTATGATTTCTTCGGGACCACCACTACGGGTGACAACAACAGGGACTCTTGATGCCATGGCCTCAAGGGTAGCTATTGAGAAGCCCTCAGTTTCAGAAGATAGTGCAAAACAATTAAGCTGTTTCAAATAGTCCGAAGTATTATTTCTAAAACCTATAAAATGAACATTTTCAGATAGTTTCAGATCTTTCACTAAATTGATGAGCGATGCCATCAACGGTTCTTTTTGGTGACCCGCAATAACGAAGTGTCGCTCCGGATGATCAGCAATGACCATAGCGGCAGCACGAATTAATGTCGGATAATCTTTTGCCGGCCGGATGTTACCAAGACATCCAATAAGCTTTGCGTCGGAAGGCAAGCCAAGGTCTTTTCGAAGATCAGAGTCTGGCGAATCAAGATATCGATCAACCTTGACCCCGTTGTGAATGACGGTCACTTGACTCGATGCGAACAACTTTCGGGATTCCAAGTAATGAGCAAGCTGTCGACTGACGACTACGATGCGCTTCAAACCACGCTTCAACAACCAACGCTTTATCGACACCAGTCGCTCACGATCACCTACATCAACTTGCCCATGCAATGTGGCAATTGCAGGAATCCGTGTCAGTAGACTGACAATAGAAACCGTTAACGCTGAGCCTAGCAAGTGGGCTTGGATAAATCGTACGTTTTTTTCACGACACAACCTAACGACCGAAAGGTAGTAAGGAATTGACAACCAGCCATAGGGTGGCCTTACAACATAAGGGATTTCTCGAGCATCCAGTTGCTGTTGAACCCAACCGTTTCCGGTAATTAGTGCCAGAGTCTCGAACCCTTTTATTTCCAGCTGCTCAGCAAGATCAAGAAATACGGTCTCCGCGCCACCCGGGCCGGTCGTGTCGATGACATGAAGAATTGTCGGTTTTGCAGTACTCATCCCTGTTACCTTGTGGCTGGTCAATCCATTGATCCAGTCCCCTGTATGAATGGGGCAGAGCTATACTATAACCGCTAAGAGGTGACAATTCTATGGACAGAGAGAGAATTCCAGTTACTGTTCTTAGCCCTTATAACGTGGTAACCGGGCGTGCAATTGTTTAAACTGCCCGCAGACACTGATGATGATCTTTCGAATGGACTCGAAAACACACCGAATACTGGTTTTGGATGCTAACCAGCGCAGCGGCCTTGCGGTCATACGCTCTCTCGGCAGGGCCTTTCCCATGGCGGATATTACGGCCGCCGATGAAACTCCAAGCGCGATTGGGGGTGCGTCCCGTTATACCAAACATTACCTGCACTACCCCAGCCCAACATCCGAGCCACAGGCTTTTCTGGACTGGATCAGTTCCCACAACAACAGTCGGCGCTATGATCTGATCCTCCCCACTACCGAAGTCACCAGCCAGCTACTGCTTCAAGGCACAGATGCTCTGCCCATTCCGTTTGCAGGTTATAACACCGTCATGGCACTGGCCAATAAAGCCCGGTTGGTTGAAACGGCACAGAAAATCGGCATTCCAGTTCCGGAAAGCCAGTTCTTTGCAAACGCTGCAGCACTGGATCCCCGACAACTGACTTACCCTTGTGTACTCAAGCCGGCACAGTCAAAGATATTCACAGGATCAGGCTGGGTAGCTACCACCGTAAGATTACTTAAGGATGAGACCGACCTGAATCAGGCACTGAGTGGAGACGATTATCTGGCTGAACATCCCTTCATGATTCAGGCGTTTATCCCAGGTCACGGAGCTGGGGTTTTCTGCCTATATGACAAGGGGGCAGCAGTTCAGTTCTTTGCTCACGAGCGGTTGCGTGAAAAGCCACCTGAAGGCGGTGTCAGCGTTTTATCTCAATCGGCACCGCTAACACCCCAATTGGTTGAGTACAGTCGCCAGCTTCTGGATCAGGTTCACTGGCATGGCGTTGCCATGGTCGAGTTCCGGATCGCCCCCGACGGTCAGGCCTATTTAATGGAAGTAAATACTCGCTTCTGGGGATCACTTCAGCTTGCGATTGACAGTGGCGTTGACTTCCCGGCGCAACTGGCAAAACGGCACCTTGGTCTACCGACAGAGCCGGTGACCGACTACAAGGTCGGCCAACGTCTGCGATGGCTTCTGGGCGATCTGGACAGCCTGTATATTTTTTTGAAACGACCGCATCCGCTGTCGGCTAAGTTCAAACGTGTCCTGCAGTTCCTTACCCCTCGCTTTCGGGGGCAGAAACACGAGGTCAATCGATTGCATGATTTTAAACCCTTTATTGAAGAACTGCGTCAGTACGTGAGGAATCTGTAAGTCATGCCAAGCATCAAATCATTGTTACGCCACAGCTATCAATGGAGCGCCGCGACTTTCGGAGCACATAACCGTCGTCACTCAGAACCCCGTCTCTGGGTACTGATGTACCATCGCATCCTGCCGGAACATGACCCAAGATATCGCTTAGAAGAACCCGGCATGGTCGTCACACCCGATTCTTTTCGGATGCATCTGGAGGAATGTCAAAAGCTTTTTGACATGGTCGCTCTGAACGACTGGGTTGAGGACGTCAGAAACGGTCGACCGATACCATCGAAAGCCTGTGCGGTGACCTTTGATGATGGCTGGCAGGACAACCTCGACTACGCCGCCCCCATATTGGAGCAAACAGGAATTCCAGCAACTCTATTTGCGGTGGTGGATAAGATCGGGACCGATTTTCGTTTCTGGCCAAACATCGTTATGGAGCTGCTTGCACGCGACAGTGAGATATTCAAACAGCACCCACTGTTTCAGAACCTACCGGGTGTCGGTGACTCTCGCCTCACTCGCGATACGCTGGCCGCAGCGATTGATCACCTGAAACAATACTCCGAAGCCGAACTCTTCGACGCATTGGAAAGTCTCAACTGGCGGAAGTTGCTTGAAGATACACCTCCGTCATTGATGAACTGGACGGATATGAAGCGCTCCCCATTCGCGGTCGGATGCCATACACAGACTCACCGTCGTTTAACGTCCTGGTTAACAGAGGACGACCTGGACTACGAAATCATCGACAGTGCAACATCATTGAAACAACAGGTACCAAACAGTCTCCCTCTGTTTTGTTACCCAAATGGCGATTACGATGCGCGGGCATTGCAACGGGTCAGCACCACCTACCGTGCGGCCGTGACCACACAAAAAGGGATTAACACCGTCAGCAGCCTGAACCTGCATGAACTTAAAAGAATCCCCATCCATGATGATATGGCTAACACCCGGATGAAGTTCCGGGCACGACTTGCGGCATGGTAAGACGAAAATCCGTCAATAGAGTTGCAGCGGTGAAATCAACGCTGCCCGAATGCTCTCGATGTTGTTTTCCACATTAGCCAGCTCAGCCCGACAGCCTGCGTCAGAGCACACGATCCGAGCATGCCACAAAGCGACAACCGATTCCCCATTCAACAACGCAGTCAGCTGCATCAGTTTGCCCTGAATCGGATCAGTCGTTACAGCAGAACCAATCTGATATTGCCAGAGGTGCAGTTCCGGCTGACGCGCATTCACCTGAATTGCCTGTAAACTGTTTTCAGACAGGATCGCCGAAGGCAACCGCTGGTAGGAGTATTCGGTTACCTGATTGGAATGACTGATCAGTTCTTTGCCTTGCGATTGGTTAAGATAAATAAGTCGCGCCACGGTCCAACGGCTGGACGCCACCAAAGCCTCATAATACTCAGCCTTGTCCGTACCTTCGTATCTATGTCGGAACAATGCGGCCCCTCGAACCGGGTCTATTGGCTGTAAAATATCTGACTCAACGGATCGAATGGACGTTGAAGGCCCCGTCTGTACCTGTACAAACAATGGCAAAGCCCAAAGCCCCATTGCCAATACCGCTCCGAACAGGACATAGGTTTTCAGACTTTTAGTGACCAGTGAAAACCGACTGGGAACGGACCGTTTTTCGGACCCATGAAACCCTGAAACCAACCACAAATACGCGGCAAACAAGGCGGCAAAAATCCACCAGCCAAACATGCCATGATCATAAACCAGTGAACTTTGCATCTGAGACTGGTAAGCAATAAGAATTAAGGCGATCACGCGGCCCCAGTTTCCGACAACCGCCAGAGCAACAAGCAAACCGATACTCACAACACCCTGTCGCCATGACATCTGCCGGTAAAGCGCATTCAGTCCGCTGAGCGCCAACCCTATCATAAAGTAATTCAAACCTGCACAGCCACCAGCAATGACAACAGTGCCGGATGGCAGCGTAAACGAGTTGCCTTGAATAAATGCAGGGACGTCCAACAAGCGAATAAACCAGGTTGCTACCCATGTGGTCAGCGCCTGCAGTGGACTGATCAGCACTTCCCAGACCGGCAGGCTGAGTGTAAGCAATGCCAAAGGGAAGGCCGCTGACCAAGCCCCCGACCAACCGGCTATGGAGACTACCACGACCAACAAAGCACCGTAGACCGCAAGTTGGGATACCGCACCGACCTGAGTCGCGAAACCGATCGACCACAGAACTCCGACGGACAACGCGAGCAGAATCACGAGGAGTCGCCAACGCGGCATCACCCACTGAGGCGGCAGCCTTGTAAAGACCACAGCCAAACACAACGCCACCATGATATAGCCATGCGCGTAGGAACCATCCCATTGAGTCCAGCGCTGATGCAAAGTAATCAGCGTCGACCAGAAGACGGTAATCACACCCAGCATGAGAATGACAAACCAGAGGCGGGAAGAGCATTGCCAACGTCGGGAAGGTGAAGCGGTTAACTTCAGGGGTTGCTGCATCCAGGTACTCCATTACCAGGAAGAAAAAACAAAGCCAATGCCAATCAAGCATCGCCTGGCGGGTATCGCTGTTGGGCTTTGCACCAAACTCCGATACAATCCGAATGATTGTAAACAGAAAACATCGACAACTGAACAGCGGATTTCAAACATGGATGTGAAGAAACTGCTTAAGTGCCCTGGTGCATTTGCAGACCTGACTGACCCGACATTGCCTGCTGAGATGCAGGTCTCTCTGGAAGCATTGGGTGAAGCCTATCGTCAGACGGCAAGCGATCTGAAAGGGCACTCCCGGCAAAAACAAGCGGTCGCTAAACAGTTCAAAAAACCTGACTTATCTGAAACTGAACGTGCGCAACTTAAACAATCGATGCAAACGGTCAGTGCTGAAGTAAAAAAAACTGAACAGCAACTGAAACACTTGGTCCGATCCGCGCAAGATCTTATCAGCTCATCTCAAGATGAATCTGAACTTCCCGGCCAGTTCAACCCCTTGACCGCAACACTGGGAAAATCGCTGACCTTTGGCTGGCTCGAGAATGACAGCCAGGCATGGGCGGAGTTTTTGCAGGAACATCGCGAACTTCAGAGTCACTACCATCTGCCCGCCTTCAGCCAGGCCATTCAGTCCAGCTTTGGCTACGAAACCCGGGTATTCGGAGCCTACCAGGGTCAACAGCTGGTGGGCGCATTGCCGATCACCCTGATCCAATCGTCTCTCTTTGGTCACAACGCGGTGTCACTACCCTACTTTAACTATGGCGGTCCGATATCGCGGTATCAGGATGTCATTGCAGCGTTGCTTGAACAATCCGATCAAATCCTGGCGGACACCGGCGCCGAGCAACTGGAGGTGCGAACCACCCGACCGGGCCTGGCCGCAAACTTTTCAGATAAAAAAGCCAGCATGATCTTACGCCTCCCAAGCTCTCAAGAACGTCTCGATGACCAACTTGGCGCGAAAGTGCGTGCCCAGATCAATCAGGCGGTCCGGCATCACCCAACCAACCGAATCGGAGGTGAAGAGCTGCTCGATGACTTTTATAGAGTGTTTGCACACAACATGCGCGATTTAGGCACGCCGGTTTACAGTCAAGACTGGTTCAGAGCGCTGCTCAATAACAAAAAGACCAACAGTCGCCTGATTGTGTGTTACCTGAACGCAAAACCGGTCTCTTGCGGATTTCTCTGTGGCGGTGAATATTTGCTGGAAATTCCCTGGGCGTCCACGCTCAAATCGGCAAATGCCTTTAATATGAACATGTGGATGTACCGACAGATCTTAGGGTTCGCCATCGAGCACGGATACCAGTTTTTCGATTTTGGCCGTTCATCCAAAGATGCCGGCACTTATAAGTTCAAAAAACAGTGGGGTGCAAAACCCGTCCAACACTTTTGGTACTTTTTCCGACGCGATGGTGCCCCAATTGGTGCCGCAAACCCGGACAACCCAAAATATCGACTGCTCATCAACATCTGGAAACGCCTGCCGGTCTGGCTAACCCGGCTCATCGGACCGCCGATCGTAAAACAGATTCCCTGACCCTGCTGTGTACGTAAAGCCCCGAATACGGAGATTCCGGGTGGTTTTCAATGGTCTTCAACCGTCGTCAATAGCATGGACTAATGAACCATATTGACAAATACACACAGTTTGCACCTTTCACAGAACGGATTTTTGTGACAGAGTTAAAAACTCTAAATTCGACCCAGCGATGAAGATGTTAAGGAAAACACTCAGCAGCCTGGCCATAAGGACATTAGGCAGTCGACCCGCTTCTGCGCTTATGGCATCCGTAAGGAAGCCATGTGTGCCAGTGTTTATGCTACACCGACTTGCAAACTCCGACACCGGTATCCGAGGACACCAGCGTGATGTTCTGAACGGTGCTCTGGACTATATCGAGACACACGGTTATCACCCGATCTCCTTGCGCTCTTTAATGTCGGCCCTCATTGATCAATCACCGTTGCCACCTAACGCCGTGGTGTTTACCGTCGACGATGGTTTTAAGGATCAGGCCGACAGCATCTTACCGATGTTTGCAGAACGGCAGGTACCCATCACCCTGTTCGTTGCAACCGACCTGATCGACAATCAGGGTTGGTCCTGGGATTTTAAACTCGATCATGTCATTCATCAGGCGTCAGCACAGCATTTTGATATTCGCCCTTTTGGTTTTGATTGCGAGCCGATCCTGCTGGACTCTCATGAAAACCGACGCACGGCTTTACGCAAAGTTCGCAGCGCCCTAAAAGACCTTCACCCAAGCGGGGCCTTGCAAGGCGTCAGTGATGTTGCCCGAACGCTTAGCTCACCGATTCCCGATACAGCCCCTCCGGCCTTTTCAGCAACCGACTGGAGAACGTTGCGGAATCTCGAATCCGACCTGATTGATATCGCCCCACACGGCATCAATCATGTGATCCTGTCTCGATTGTCGATAGAGGACGCAACCCGGGAAATCGTCGACGGCTGGAACCGGGTTCGGCAGGAAATGACAAACCCCTTACCAGTCTTCTGCTACCCGACAGGTCGAGAAGGCATCGACTTTTCCGAGCGCGAACAAACCATTGTGCAGCAGGCCGGATTGCTCGGCGCAGTATCGACGGACCCTGGGTACGTTCGAGCCGAACTGTCAACCAGCCATCGCTATCGCCTACCGCGGTTCAGCATGCCAACCGATGATCTCGATGAGTTCATCAAATGTTGCTCCTGGATCGAACGCGGCCGAGAACTCGTTACCGGTAAGGTTTGATACCGATCAATCCTGTTTGCTGAAAAGCGCTTACCATGACATCTGTTTCAATCCGTCAGAATGGAATCAGACTCAGGATTGCCTATGAAGCAGACCGTCTATCACACCGGATTAGTGTGTACCGGCAGTGCCCTTATGGATATCAAGCAAGAGTGGTGCGAATTAAGCACCAGGTGCATTGATGCATCGTTGCATCATGATTGGTATTGGCATCATGCACTGTCTGTCTACCTGTCAAGGAACATACAGTATCTGACCATCCGCTTTGGTACGACGCTAATCGCTGTTGTCCCATTAGACCTCACTCAAACGAAGTCGCTTCGCGGCCCGGCCTGCAACGAAACGCCTTTGGCAGACATGTTACTCGACCCAAACCACTGCACCCCCGAACTGTTTACAGTACTCGTGCAGGAACTCACCCGTCATGCACCACAGTGGCGCACGCTTAAGCTGAGTAACCTGCCAGAGAACAGCGCCTGGTTAACCATGATCGCTCTTGTAAAGTGGCCCAGTCATCGGGAGCAGAGTGGTACCAATGCCTATTTTCGGAATGACGGTGATGAAGGCTTAAACCCACCAAAAAAACTGAAAAGAAATCTTACGCGCCTGCATCGTCGGTTAACGGATCAGTATGGCGAACCCACGCTGTGCGCTGGTGATTTAAACGATTATCTCAGCGTGAACCAGCACAGCTGGAAGCAACTGAACAGCCGTACCGGCTTAGTGAGTGATGAACAGGCGAGAACGTTTTATGAGTCACTGCTGTCGTCTTACGGATTGTCGGACCGGGCTTGGGTCAGCATCATGAAAATCGGTGACGTTGCCATCTCAGCCCAACTCGGACTCCGGTATGGTCGCTGTTTTTCTCTGTTAAAAATCACCTATCACGAAGATTTTGCAGCTTTCGGCGTAGGCAGTCAGCACCTCTGGAAAGCACTGGAGTGGGCGCAAACCCAACCATTGGACACCGTCAACCTAACCACAGGTCCTGGCTGGGCCGATCGCTGGCATCCTGATCGCCGTCCTGTTTACGAGTTGTGCTTGTATCGCAAATCCCTGTTCGGGTATGGTAATTATGGTTTTGAGAAAATTAAGACACGTCTTCGACCATTGAAAAAAGCTATTCAGGCAGGGATTCGCCGTGTTCATCCGAACGTTTCTACCTCATCTGTTCATCGGGGCCATCACGATCGCCCTGTACACCGGGCTGACGCTCCTACCCGATGTGATTCTGGGTCTTAATACCCTGCATTACCAATGGCTATTCGGCTCTCGCCGAACGCTTGCTGAGTCGTTGATGCTGCTAATGGCGTCTGGCTATGCGCTGATGTTGCCTGGATTGCTGATTCACATCGTGCTGACCAAGCGCATCAAAAACCCTCATTGGTTGGCCTTGCTGTATGCCTTGTTACCAATACTCGTATTGCGTCCTCCTGTGACTTTTGCTGCCGCCTGGCTCATCGCCTTCGCTTTTTTTGTTATGGCCAGCAAGAGGGTTCTGAAATGAATCGACTCTTACTGTTAGCGTCCTGTTTAATGAGCCTGGCACACGCACAAAACACAGCAGTCATCATCGGAGGCGGTCACGAACCACTGGCAAATGAAGCCGCCCTGGAGCGCACCTTTTCAGGCTATCAAGAGGCGGCGCAACAACTGAGTATTGAACGTGTCACAGCGCTGTTTGCTGACGGTACAGAATCATCATACGCCATCCGAAACGACGACACCCGATGGGTCACCCGCCAATCGGATCCTTTGGGCCTGGTGCTGTACCCAGATGATCTGCGTCCGGGCACTTTCCGGCCAACCCAACTCGGCTCGATTCAACCAGCAACCAAAGCAAATGTGCTGACGGCCTTGAACGAAGCGCTTCAACCAACGGCTGACATGCAATCGGCGTTACTGATTTTCAGCGGGCATGGGCAAAAATCCGCAAGAGCACAAAATAATGCGCTTCGCCTATGGCACGATGACCGCTTTACGACCAACGAGCTCCATCAACTTACCTCGAACAGCACGGCTTCGGTAACACGCTTCATTGCATCTCATTGCTACTCCGGAAGTTTCCATGACGCTGCGCTAACCATGAGTTTGCAACCGGACGCTCACGGGGCTGCACCTATGTGTGGCTTTACCTCAGTGCCACGTTGGGATCTTACCGAGGAATGCACGGCTGCCGTGCAATCTCAGACTTATCAGGAGTATGGGCTGGACCTGATGCAGCAAGTCTCACGATCAGCAACGACGAACCTGAGTTTTGATTTAAACAACGATCAACAACTTTCGCTGTACGAAGCCCACCTAACGGTTATCAGCACGATGCAGGACCGCATGGATTTACCATTGTCATCCAGTGAAGCCTATCTGCTCGATTCAGAACACTGGTATGAACAGTGGTCTCTTCAGCCCCGGTATATCGCAAGCAACCCGTACTACCGTCTTGTTCAACGGCTATCAACGCCAATGGAAGCCGCCATCGGCACGGCAGATTATTTCCGTGAACTTAATCAAAAACTGACCGCAGCCACAGAAGCTCAGGCGCAGGCTGCGCGTGTAGAGTACGACAATATGGACGGGGCGGTACTTTTACGAAGAAAGATCCACAACGACTTGCTGCTGTCCTGGCCACAACTAGCCGCGCCGGCGTCACCCGCGGCACGGCAGTTACTGGGCACACGCGGTGACGAGGTTCGACGGTGGTTGTTAAACCACCCCGACCTATCTCAACTTTACGACTATGAAACTCGATCTGCTGAGCTTTCCGAACAGTGGATAAAGGCAACACGTGAACTGGCTGGTTTGCGTCGCCTGCACCAGAGCTGGCAACTGGCCAATCGATACGAGCAGGTTATGAACGGACGTGCAGAACAAAAACAGCAGTATCTCAGTCTTCGTCGCTGTGAAAACTGGACGCCGACGCTGAAGGCGCCGTTCGGTCAGTGATTGAAATCACGGTAGTCAAAAGCAAGACTGTAAAAATGTTCGACACCAAACTTCGACCATCGTCTTTTTGCAGCGAAACAATTGGAAATAGTTTAAATAAGAATTAGAATGAGTTCACAATTTGGTATTACCGACCTGACTTCTAAGGGAATAGAAACATGTCAATGGATCGAATCCGCGCTATCGTTGCGCAAACCGTCAAGCTCTCCAAAGATATTTCCGACATCAGCGACAATGACGACCTTTACTCTCTGGGGTTAACTTCGCTGACAACTGTCAACCTGATGCTCTCTATCGAAGACGAGTTCGACATCGAATTCGACGACAACATGCTGTCACGACAAACGTTTGAAAGCATCACATCACTCGCCGAGGCTATCGACGAACTCCAGGACTGAGACATAAGGACACGCACATGGAAGCGCTCGCACAACGAACCTTTGAAGATATTAAAGCCACCCTTCACAAACTGGGCACCGATGTTGTCGCACCGGCGGCAATACTGGTTGACCAAGACGCTCGGTTTCCGGAAGAAGCCTTTGCGGCTTTTCGCGAACATCAGCTGCTGTCTACTTACATTCCACAAGAGTTTGGTGGCGACGGCCTGAGCATTAGTCAGATCTGCGAGCTGTGTCGAATTCTGGGTTCCTATTGTGGATCGACGGCGATGATTTTCGCCATGCATCAAATCCAGGTGGCCTGTATTGTTCACCACGCTGGCGGCAGCGAGTATTTCCGACAGTTCATGGCTCGGATTCATAGCGAACAGCTGTTGCTGGCATCCGCCACAACAGAAATCGGTGTGGGTGGCGATTTACGCTCAAGCATCTGTCACGTCGATGTTGCCGACGATGGCAACTTCACTCTCGAGAAGAAAGCGCCGGTCATTTCCTATGCCCTGAATGCCGATGCCATTCTGGTCACCTGCCGCACCAACGCCGAAGCGCCGGCCAGTGATCAGGTTCAGGTTGTCCTCAATAAAGGACAGTACGAACTTGAACCCATCAGCGGCTGGGACACCATGGGTTTTCGTGGGACCTGCAGCTCAGGGTTTGTCATCAAAGGCACCGGACATAAAGATCAGATTCAGCCAATGCCGTTCTCGCAGATTCTCGCCCACTCCATGCATCCGGTATCCCATCTGACCTGGGGTTCGTTGTGGACTGGGCTGGCTCAGGGTGCGGTTAACAAAGCCCGTCAATCGGTCCGCGATATGATGCGCCGTTCCAATGAGCTGCCTCAGATTACCGCAACACGACTCGCTGAACTCGACGAAGTCATGTTCAGCATGAAAGGCGGCCTGTTCAGCGCTCTTGAGGAATATCAGGATATTCTCGACAGCGGTAATCTGTTCCGGGCGGAAAAATACGGATTTTCCATTCAGGTCAACAATGTCAAAACCCGATGCTCAGAAATGATCGTAGATATCATCAGCCGAGCCATGTTAATCGTAGGCATTGGCGGTTATCGAAATGATGGTAAGTACAGTCTCTGCCGCGAGCTTCGTGATGCCTATGGCGCTGCATTAATGGTCAACAATGATCGTATCCGCGGACACAACGCGACGATGCAGGTTGCCATCCGGGAAAGCTAACAACTCGAAATAACGAAACGGATTTTGTTATGCCAAGTGTAAGAACATTGGACGTTCAGGCCTATAGGCCGCATGCCATTCACGGCGCAGATCGCATCTGGGCCGAAACCAACTGCTACGTCGATGTGGTTCTGGAACTGATTCACGCGTTAGGATTTGAGCCCATCGCAGCATTGCCGTTTACGTTGTCCATCAGCTACGAAGGCGATCAATGGACATTTTTCAAGTTCCCGCCGTTCGATCTTTTTGACCTGTACGGCCTGGAGCTTCAGGAATTGAACCCCTGGAACAATCTGGCAGAACATATTGAAACTCAAGTCTCGCTCGGGCGGCCGGTTCTGGTTGAACTGGACTCATGTTATCTGCCGGATACACAGGGGACCACTTACCGACATGAGCATGTTAAATCGACCGTTGCGGTGAACTTCATTGACCGTCAGCAAAAACGTCTGGGCTACTTTCATGGCCAGTCGTATTACGAACTCGACGGTGACGATTTTGATTTGGTTCTGCAAACAGAAGGCCTCGTACACGAGCGCATGTTACCGCCCTATATTGAACTGGTGAAATGCCATCGAACGGCAGAGGAAGCCAACGCGGCTCTGGTTGAACGATCGATTGATGCTTTGCGTCGACAACTTCGTTACCTGCCGGCCAGCAACCCGTTCTCGTCTTTTGCGGTGCAGTTTGAGAAACAATTACCAGATATCAAAGCCAAGGGGTTGGAGCATTTTCATCAGTACTCGTTTGCCACCTTACGTCAGTTTGGTGCCTGTTACGAGCTGAGCGCAACCTATTTGAAATGGCTGACCGAGAAGACCTCGAAAGACTTCAGCCTGGCCGAACAGAACTTCCTAGACATCAGCCAGGGAGCTAAAACGCTGCAGTTTCAACTGGCACGTGCAGTGGCCCGCAACCGTGATATTGATCTGAGACCTCTGCAGGTCATGGCTGAACTCTGGCAGCAGGCGATCGACTCGATTAAAACGCAGGTGGCGGCGCTGTGAACGACCAGCAGACACCGATACAAACCTGGTTCATTACTGGTTTTACGCCTGACATCGATCAGGGCGTCTGTCAGATCGAAGCAGACTATGCCGCGCCGGTGAACAAGCTGTTTCCCGATCGCCAGGATCATCAGGCACTCATCTGGCATTACGAAACCCGCCTGACGCTGCCGGCCCCGGTCACTGTGGAATTTCCACGGTTGTCACCTCTGTGTCAGGTGCACTGCAACGATGTTGTTCTGGGTTCTGCTAACAATGCCTTCCACCCGCATCGATTTGCTTTGCCGGACTCCGAATCGGGCCAGTACCATATTCGCCTGGTCTTTAATGCCATTGATGCCTTCCTGGCACAGCGACAACCGAGACCAACATGGAAGACCGCGCTGGCTAACAACAATCTCCGGTCTTTACGCACGGGATTGCTCGGTGCTATTCCCGGCTGGGCCAATGACGGCATTGCGATTGGCGTATTGGACAACCCGGTTGTCATAGCAGAAACCAATCTTTGCCACAGGGTCTCAATCGTTCCGGAGTTCCGAAACAATGAAGCCCAGTTAAAAGTGGCAAGCCTGGTGGCGGAGCTGGCCGTTAAACAGGTAACCGTGCGCCACCAAGGACAGGTTTTAGCTCAGGAAAATCTATCCGATACCGTGACCACCACAATATCCCTAGGTCCATTAGCGCCCTGGTGGCCTCACACCCATGGCAAACCCATCCGCCATCTACTGGACATCGAGATAGTCACGTCCGCCGGTACCTTAACGATCACCAAAACATTGGGGTTTAAGTCGGTAGAACTGTCATCCCTACAGTCACCAACGTTTCACATTAACCAAGAACCGACGTTTTTGCGTGGTGCCTGTTGGACGAGTTCAGACTATCCTGAACACGGATTTAATGAAGCCAAAACACGGCAAGTGTTAGAACAGGCGCGTCACATAGGTTTTAACGTCATACGCATCAGTGGTCCAATGCCCTATGAAGTCGAGACATTCTACGATATCTGTGACGAGCTTGGGCTTTTGGTCTGGCAAGATTTCAGTTTCGCCAACTTTGACTACCCAAATGATGCGGAGTTTCTCGACAATGTCATGACTGAGACCGCTTACCAGGTACAGCGGTTAAGCGGACACGTCAGCCTACTGACTTTTTGTGGGAACAGTGAGGTGGAACAACAGGGCGCTATGGCGGGCGCAGCTCTGGATCAGTTGGCGCATTCACTGTTCCATCAGCATTTACCTGAACAGGTGGCCTCATTGGCTTCGGCCATCCCTTATGTTCCATCCTCACCATTTGGCGGCATTGTGCCCTTTCAGACGGACCAGGGGTTTAGTCACTATTTTGGCTATGGAGCTTATCTGCAACCAGAATCCGATCTGGTCCTGGCCGATGTGAAGTTTGCTTCGGAATGCCTGGGCCTGTCACATGTCCCCGAAGAAACGTTCTGTAAACACCATTTCCAATCGCCCAACCCGGCACCGCATTTACCAAAATGGAAAAACGGCGTGTCACGGGATGCTGCGACCGGTTGGGATTTTGAAGACATCCGGGATCACTATCTGGGTGAATACTTTCAAGTCAATGTCGCAGACTTACGCGCACGCGATCTGGAACGTTACCACCAGTACAGCCGTGTACTGACGGGTTACATGATGACCCGCGCCTATAATTATTGGCGCTCCAGTACTTCGGCTTGCTCTGGCGCGATCAGTTGGTGGCTGAATGATTTAAAACCGGGCGCTGGCTGGGGGATTATCGACAGTGACGGTCAGCCTAAACCAGCCGCTCACATTCTGGCGAGGCAACTGCAGCCGTTACATGTCGGCTTGCTCAATCAGGGGCTTAACGGGATGGCCGTCAGCCTGATCAATGAGCGCCGGGAATCGGTCTGCGCAAACTTGACCGTCATGTGTTTGCATTCCGGTCGAAATACTCAGATGGCCGAATCACTGACGTTAACATTAGCCCCTCAATCGAACCAGGTCATGTCGCTCAATCAGCTGTTCAACCGATTCATCGATTCCACAAATAGGTATCGATTTGGCGCGCAATCCTTTGATGTGATTGCCGTGGCTCTGGAGTTTGACGGCGAAACCGTCACAGATGCAGCCTTTCCTTCAGGCCTGAATCTGCCAACACATTTTAATCCAGAAAGTCTGACGTTGGAGGGTCATCTGAATGTCCGAGACGGCCATAGCGAACTGAACATTACGGCCAACCAGGTGGTCAGCTTTGCCGATGTCCAAGTTCGTAAGCATAGGGTTTGGAATAACTATCAGACGCTGCTGCCCGGCATCCCAGCCTGTTTCCGATTGGAGGGACCGGTTCAGGGCGATCTCAACATCGTTGTCAGTGGTTTAAACCTGGCGTTTCGATCCCGGCTGAACATTCCTGGAGCTGACCATGAATGAACGGCAACTGCCTGGGTGGTTTGCTACCGATGCCAACCGGCTGTTTCACTGGTACCTGGAATCGGAAGAGTCCGCTCGAGCGTTGGTCGTACTGATCCCGCCACTCGGCCATGAAGCTTTCCACAGTCATCGGTTTTATCGTTTACTGGCGGATGAATGTCAGCGTAACGGCTTTGATGTCATCCGCTTTGACCTCCCTGGCCATGGTGACTCAACCGGCGACCTGGCAGATCCGGCTTGTCACGTCTCCTGGCTATCTGACATCCAACAACTGATTCAGCACTATCGTCAGGATCGTCCCCTGATCGTTGGCGGTTTACGGTTTGGCGCCAACCTAGCGTCGATGATTCAAGCAGACCATTACCTGCTAATTGAACCGGTTTTATCCCCCAAGCGGTACGTCCGGGAAATCAGTGTTTCTGCACGCATCGGCGCGTCTGACAGCGGTGACTCCATAGGCGTTGAGTCGGGCGGTTACACCTACACTCAAGCATTACTCGATTGGATAAAGTCCAGTGATACCCAATTTGCTTCCGGGCAGGCCAGCGGTCAAATCATTCTGAGTCAACCCGATCGGCTGAAGTCAGCTTTCGGCAACTTACCCTCACTCGAAGTTGATTCGGCTACCGGCCTCGATGGTTTGCTAGCCGAACCACAATACTCTGATATTCCTGACGGGTTATTCGGTCAGGTTTTAGGCCCGTTACTTGATTGGCCAGCACACATGGCGCCGGTAAACCTACCGGCCCCCGATCGGGCTATTGAGGAAACGGAGTGGACTGAATCCTGCTATCAGGACAGCATCGGCCAGTTTGGCATTCTCTGCGAACCTTCTGAATGCCAGCATAACAATGTGTTGGTGTTTTTAAACTCGGGCAGTGGTCCGCATACCGGCCCTAACCGTTTATACGTCGAGCTTTGTCGCACCTTAGCAACGCATGGCATCCGCACCCTTCGAGTCGATATTAAAAACCTGGGTGACAGCGCGAACATTGAAACTGAACAGGAAAATCATTGCTATCCCCATCGCGCAACTGAATATTGCAATGCGCTGTTAACCGATCTTTCTGAGCATGAATGGGCACAGCACATTTCTCTGGCGGGTATTTGTTCCGGCGCCCATCACGCGTTCCACAGTGGCGTCGCCGGTCATCCGAAGTTAAGTCAATTGATTCTGATTAATCCACTGACTTTTTACTGGCACGAAGGAATGTCACTGGCCACACCGACGGAACAACAGGTGACGGTTGATTCGCATTATTACGCGCGCACCCTGCGCAGCGGTGCCGCCTGGAAAAAACTGTTTTCCGGCAAAGTAGACTACAGCTACATCGCCAAGTTTGCATTTCGCTTCGGCATTAAAAAAGCCGGCGCTTCGATTGGCGCGCTGAAGCGATTGGTCGCCCCGGTCCCAGCCAATCAATTTACACGGGACTTAGCAGTACTGAAACAACGTGGTATTGAGACCAGCCTGATTATTGCAGAATATGATCCCGGCTGGGGGTTGCTAAACGATGCCAGCCAAATGAAACCCTCGTCCGTGTTTGCGAGATTCCCGGTCAAAGGGCTGACGATACCTAAAGCGAACCACACCTTTTCGAAACGATCGACAAGACCGCTGCTGGTCGAGGCACTCGTCAGCAGCCTGCAGCAAGCGGAGGTCAGCCCATGACAACCCGTGCTTACATCTATTTGTTCAATAACCAGCCTACCTTTCTGCGGCACCGATATGCAGAGTTGGATTTGTTCCGGTTTATTGCCGCCATGATGGTCCTGCTCTATCACTTCACGGCGAGTGGCGTCGGCAATACCATGCACGCTGATCGTTATAACTTAATTGCAACCAACAGCCTGTTCCCAACTTTAACCGAGGCCACCCGATTTGGTTTTCTGGGCGTAAACCTGTTTTTTATGATCAGCGGCTTTATCATTTTCGCCTCGGCGTCTTCACGCTCGGCCGTTAACTTTGCAGTGAACCGGGCGATCCGTTTGTACCCTACCTACTGGCTCTCTATTCTGTTTACCCTGGCCGTGCTTTATGGATTTCTGGGCACCAACTTTAGTTTGCCGTTAAAAGACATCATCTTAAACCTGACGATGATTCAACCTTATCTGGGTGTCGGGCATCTTGATCCAGTCTATTGGACGCTCGTAGTTGAACTTCATTTTTATTTTCTGGTGTTCTTTCTGCTGCTGGCAAACCAAATTAAAGCATGGCGGTTCTGGCTCACTCTGTGGCTAGTGATGAGTTGGGCATACGTGCTCACCGGTCAACCATTTTTTTACGCCTATCTGTTTGATGCCCAGTATGCGGGATACTTTATTGCCGGAATTTTGTTCTGTACTCACTATAAACAGCGCTGGGACTATTGGTCTTTAGTGATGCTTTGCGGAGCTTTTTTATTGTGCCTGTACAGCTTGCCACAACAGGTTGCTCTGTATAACGCGGGAGAGGCCTCGATTTCGATGATCATTACCGGCGATCTCATCATCACCGGTCTATTTGCTGCGTTCGCGCTCTTTTCCAGCGGTCGGGTAACCTTGTCCAGCCATCCAACCCTGATTTTACTTGGTGCGATGACTTATCCACTGTATCTGACACATCATCAGTTTGGCCGCTACCTGATCGACCGAGTCGCCCCCATGATTGGGAGCCACGCCAGTGTCATTCTGGCAATCGTACTGTCATTAGCCATTGCCTATATTTTTGTCATCATCATTGACCGAAATATAACACCGGCTCTTAAAACCCTATCCGGAAAACTGTTCACCCTTAAACCCACTCGTAAGGAAGCGATATGACCAAATCCGATATTGAATCGATCCTATTAGAGATTTTCGAAAGTCTGTTCCCTCAAGTCGCGTCAGAACAGTTACCGCAGTTGAAACAGACCGATATCGAGCAATGGGATTCTATGGCTCAGGTCAATCTCATCGCGGCCATTGAAGGCGAGTTCGATCTGGTCATCGACATCGATTCTGCATCAAAACTGCAGTCATTCGACGAATGCGTGCAGTACGTGCACGGCCAGGTCTGAGGTCAGATCATGAAGTATTTGGAGGCGGTTCGAACTCTAAAAGGGTTGAAGGAAACCGCAGACACTACGTCCGTGTTGATTGCCTCCTCTTTTCAGAGTGAAGCCTGGAACCTGTATATTCAAGCGTTCTATGCCCGCCAGGGTGTTCGCGCTCAGGTTTCACACCTGCCATTCGGATCTCTTCAGCAACACGCCCGCAGCACCGGGTTAAGCGATAACAAGACGCTGTTGCTTTTAGCACCCTGGGATTTTTTCCCAAAGTGGGATTGGCGAATGGGCTACGATCAGGGGCTAGACTCACTTGATTCTATTTTATCGACGGTAGAGGACAATGCCGCAGCGATCCTGTCATGCCATCCTGAAGGCCTGTTGTATGTTGATGCGCCGGTTCGCCCTCTCTTCAGCCAACCCGAAGATGAACTGCCTATTCACGCAGCTATTCATCAGGCACTTAACAGCGCCAAATGTCCCAAAGCCCTATGTTCCGCTGCGGACATTGACCTGTATCTACAAACCGGCCAGCTGCTCAACGGTCATCAAATTGGGGACGCCATCGATCACTACATTCGCGCCGATGACGAGTTCCGGCTTGCAGGAAAAAAGCTGATTGTCACGGATTTAGACAACACACTTTGGGCGGGCGTTATCGGAGAAGATGGCCCTGAAGGCATCGCTTACCAGAATCACGACCGGGGCTACCCGCATTACCTTTATCAGTCTCTGCTCAAACAGCTGAAGGCTTCGGGCGCCCTGATCGCAGCGGTGAGCAAAAATGACCCTGATCTCGCCGAGTTGCCCTTTGTGCAAGGCGGCATGAGTCTTAACAAAACAGATATGGTAACGATCACCGCCAGCTACGAGGCAAAGTCAGCACAAATTCTCGCTTTGTCCGAACAACTCGATTTACCGACCAGCAGCTTTGTATTTGTCGATGACAATCCAGTTGAACTGGAAGAGGTCCGACAGGCGTTGCCCGATGTGGAGATATTGCACTTTAAAGCGAATGCGGCCGATTTGAGCCGCCTGCTACAGTGCTTGCTGAAACATTTTCCGAGATCCATCCACACGCAGGAAGACAGCGATCGGACCCGACTTTATCAAACCCGGTTAAAAGGTCAGATACATCGACCTGCTCAGGGCAGCGATCTGACCAAATACCTGAAGTCGCTGAACATGACGCTGAAGATTTCAGAGCGTGGATCCGATGATTACCAACGTGCACTTCAGTTAATAAATAAAACCAATCAGTTCAATTTGAATGGACTGAGGCTGACCGAGGATCAACTGCGCTCAGAGCTTGCATCCGGCGCACAACTTTGGACGGCTGAACTGACTGATCAACATGGCAGTCACGGCGAAGTCATCAGTTGTCTGATAAAAGGCAGTCGGATCAGTCATTTGGTTATGTCCTGCCGGGTACTTAACCGGGATGCAGAGTACGCCTTTATCCATGCCATTAAAACTCGGCAATCGGATCAATCTCTCAACTTTGATTTTCAGGCGACTGAACGCAATACACCCATGCAAAAATTTATTGGTGCCATAACCGATAACGGAGTCCTAAGTGTTGATAACTCCGTTCAAGAAAAACTCAACAAAGCATCTTCTTTATTTACGGTGGCCTTCAGTCATGGCAGTTAATCAGTTCCACGGTTGGGTAAACGCTGGCCAACATTCTATTTTCGTATCGGAGTTCTTGCCTGAAAACGGCAACAGTCGAGGCAACGTTATTATTGCCCCACCCTTCGGGCCGGAATATATGCATTGTAAAGCGTCGATACGAAAGCTGTGTTTTCAATTGGCTCAGGCAGGCTTTAGTACAATAAGTTTCGATTGGCCAGGGTACGGTAACAGCACGGGTCGCTTACCCGAGCCGCAATGGCTGCAATGCGCACAGGAATGTCTAACACAAATGATACAAACCCTGAGTGATAAAAGCGGTACACCGCCATCACTTATTTGTCTCAGAAGTGCGTCCCTACCGGCGATAGAGGTTGCCAATGGCAGCCCGTTGAACCATTTATTTTTTTGGTATCCCTATACTCAGGGTAAAGCCCTTATTCGCGATTTTCAGTTAATTGATCACGCCATGAGGGTCTCGCCGGATCACGATACTCTGACCGCCGGCGGATATCCGCTGGCCCAATCCGAAGTTGAGAGCATCGAAACGCTAGCGATGACTCAGCTCTCACCATCGGCGTGCACCAGCGTATTTACCATTCACAGTCCGGAAGCCAAACGTCTGGCGTATCAAACGGCGCTAAAAGAGCAGAACATACCCTTTTCTTCGGTTGTCTCGACCGAACTTCGCGCGATGGCACGACAGGCAGAGTTGTCCACCCCGCCGGAAACCGATATGCAGTGCATTGTTCAAACCTTACTGAATAATCCGGCAACGTCCGGCTATGTTGACCGGCTGTCGCAACCTGAGCTGATTTCGGATCAATGGCGAGAGCGTGTGGTTAAATATGGGCCATGGACTGGCTTTGGCATTTTATCTGAACCGAATGAGCCCTCATCGATACAGGATTGCCTCGTCATTCCCAATACCGGCTCCGGTCATCATTGTGGCCCTAACGGACTTCATACCCGTTTGGCTCGTGAACTCTGCCAACAAGGCATCGCCGCCATGCGGTTTGATCTTCGACACCTGGGCAACAGTGGTATCCAGCCGAACGATAACCGTACTGATGCCTATTGTTCGCATGCTGGTGAAGATGTCGGACAGGTGGTTTCTGCACTAACCAACGAGGGTTATCAGCGCCCTTCGCTGTTTGGCATCTGCGCCGGAGCCCACAGTTGCTTCCAGTACCTGACCCGCCAACATCCCCTTCATTCGTTGGGCAATATTTTCCTGGTCAATCCTAATACGCTGTACTGGGCTGAGGGGGACGATGCCTGGCAACCGGAAAAAAACAACGATGAGCATGAAGCGCACTATCATCGGCAGCAGGCAACCAATGTCCACGCTTGGCTCAATCTGCTGAAATCGCCGTCGAAATGGGCACGCATTGCCGAAGTCGCGGTTACGCGGGCATTCTCAATACTGAAACGTTTAGTTCGATCTGGTGATAAAACTCAAAATAGGTTTGTAGAGGATTGTCGTACTTTCCTGAACGCTGCACAGTCACTTTACTTTATCTTCTCACCCGATGAGCCGGGGGAACAGATTCTTGAAGCTAAAGGAGGGGCTCAGCTTAAACAGCTGGGTCGGCAAAGTCAGATGCACTGGTTGCAACTGATCAACGGCGATCATACCTTTACCACCACAGCCGACCGTGACGAGCTAATAAGAGTTATCCGATCGGCCTTTACCGATGCCTCGCCGATTAAAAAACCGACTCAAAAGCGGGCTGCCACTGTGTCAGCCATTGCTGGTAACCGTATGGGCTGAAGTGAATACCATCGTCTTGGTAAAATTCAGAGTTGAGGTAGAAACTTGAGCTTTCCATCGGCGCCATCGGTGGAACTAAGCGGACATGCTCGCTATCAGCATAGACCTTCTGAAGGCGTCGATTCAAATCCAGTAATTCTTCATTAAAGCCCTTAAACCCTTTGTCGCGCGACAAGGGGTTTAACAAAGCTAAAAGAAAAGTCTTCTCCGGATACTGATCGGTCAGCTCCTGAATCTGCTTAACGGTTGTTCGGTTGGAAACGTTTTGAGCTACGTTATTTGTGCCGAGGCTCAAAGCAATAATGTCGGCTTGCCGAACGGTCTGATAATCGCTCATGCGCTGTCGAATGGCATATACAGTATCGCCACGAATCCCCAGGTTTATCGCGGGTACCGGTAATTGTTCGATGTCCATAAACTCAAAATGACTGTCTCCCAGCAGCACCAAGTCGACGTCCTCAGACTGACGGTCATTGGCCAATAGCAATGGCATGCGCTTTTCTGCATGTTCGTCAAACATCGGATCTCGAAGCACCATACTGTCCGACGACTCGCACGAAGTCATCAGAAACATCGCAATCATGGTGGTCAACAGCACACGAATCATGACAGTTCCTTAACCAGCTGCAGTGTCTGTTTCCGATCGTATTTTCCGTTAGGTGTACGAGGCATGTCATCAGAACAATAACGAACCACCGTCGGTATCATATAAGGGGGTAGCAAGGTTTGCATAATGGAAGTTAACTCTCTTTGTTCCAACGTCTCCGTGGGTTTGATCAGAGCTCCAATAAAATCATCGCCATTGGTAATAGACTGACCAAAAACCACAACCACTTCCGATAGTTTCTCATTGGTCAACAGTCGGGATTCAATCTCACCCAGTTCAATCCGATAGCCGAGGTACTTTATCTGATTGTCTTTGCGGCCAATAAAATGAAAGTTACCGTCAGCATCAATATCGACAATATCACCGGTACAGTAGAGAGCATCCGGATACAGATTATGATTGGGGTTCTGAATAAAGACGGCTGAGGTTTTATCCGGGTCATTCAAGTAACCATAGGAAACCGCATTACCACGAACAAGTAGTTCACCGCGAGCACCGGGTTCAGAAAGTAACTCGCCAGACTCTGTTCTGACAAACAGGCTCATATTATGCCGCGGTTTGCCGATGGGCACACTGGTACAGTCGACCTCGGGTATCTCAGTAAAGGTGTGAAAACTGCAATCGACCGTAATTTCGGTCGGTCCATACATGTTAGTAAAGGTAATGTGCGGATACAGCAGCATCCATTCTCGAAGCACCTGAGGCGGCAATGCCTCACCAGCCGCGAGTATGTGGCGCAGTGCTGGGAACGAATCCTCTTTGAGACGTCGCGATTTCAGCAACATCGTCAACACGGATGGGACACAAAAGAAAACGCTGATCTGACTCGCGTTCAACCATTTGATCATTCTCGGTAGCACCGCATTCAAAGACTCTGGTACCAAATGCAACGTGGCACCGGCCTTGAATGCTGTATAAATATCGAAGGTCGAATTATCAAAGTAAAGCGGCGCATGATTAGCAACCTGATCGTCAGCGTTGATGCCATAGTTATCAACGCACCAATCAATATAATCGACAATTGCCCGGTGCGGGATCATTACGCCCTTGGGCACTCCAGTTGAGCCGGACGTAAACAACACATACGCCAGGTCGATAGACAGTACATCGGGAGGCACAAACGCTGGTGCCGTCGATGGCAACTTCTGTACATTCACTATCTGACAGTCAGAATTTGTCAATGCTTGGCGAACCATCGCTTCGGTCTCGTCAACAACGAGTACAACACCGGCTGAAGCCGCATCAACAATGGACGCTAACCGAGCCGCCGGGCTGTTGGTATCAATCGGAATATAAGCCTGACCACTTTTCATTATGGCCAATAACGCACAGATAGCCTCTATGGACTTCGGTATCACGAATGGGACAAATGCATCCTGCGGCCGCTTAAAATGAGACAGGTGCGCTGCCAAGGCGACTGCACGTTCATTCAACGCCTGATAAGAAATTACATCCTCTGCACACCGAACCGCTGGCTTGTCCGGGTATCGTTCAGCAGATTGTTCAAAGTATTGCAGTGCATTACTGATCATAACTCATCCCTGTTTGTGTGTGCCGCCACCTTGCCTTTATGCTAACCGGCACGTCTTTCCCTGTGTTATGGCCGATAGGTCAGTCCCAATCGCCATTCATACATGTTTTCTGATCCCGGCCAGCGGTAATCGCCACCCGTTGTGAATGCCCACTGCGGGTTCAATGAAGTCTGATAGTCAACACCAAACTGATGACGATCCGACACATCATTTTGCGAGTAATCATATCCGATCGAATATAGGGTCTCGCCTCGCCCTTGCACAGACCACCCCAGGCTTATAACCCGATTGGTTTGTTCCTGTAGATCAGAAAGCTGTGCGACGGATAACCGGGTAGACGTCTGGGTTTGTGTAAAACCCACCGATGCCTGACTGCGATCGCCCGTGCGGATATTACTGAACTCAGTAATGATCTGGTTGACCGTCACCAACGACGACTGATCAGCTTGCACATCAACACCATCAATTGTCAGTGCCGTCACAGAATCCAGAATCGAACGACGCCATTGCAAGGCCAGATCACCGATCCAGACTGGCCGCTGCATTCCCAAGCTGCCCTCAATGCCGTCATCATCGCCTTCGGGAGTTCTTGTTAAACTGTAGTTCAGTGCCGCAGACAGCTCGGTATCGCTCAGACGATATCCAAACTGCCAACCCAGCCTGAGCGTTTGCTGATCGGCATCTGTCAGTCGACCGGAAAGATCGAGGCTCTGAGTTTGATCAGGCGAAACCCGCCACGTCAATGCATAACTAAGGTCCACTCGCTGAACTTCAGTTACCGCCTGCGGTTCCGCGTCCAGGCGAGTGTAATCCCAAGACAATGCAGCCCGATGCAACAACGTTTCAGATAGGGGGTGTACCACCGCCGTGGTCACACCGACTGAGTCCTGAATCCTTTCTGTTGAAGCAACAGGGTCTTCACTTTGGCGGTGTTGCTGATAAAAGCCCAGTTCATAAAACCGATTCGTCGCAAACAGATCTACGGCATTGGCACTTTGCCAGGACTCAAGTGTTGGTGACTGATCAAGACCGGCGGTCCAGTTGCCATTTATCGAGCTGTTTACGGTAATCAATGGGTGTTGGTAATCCAGTAATAACGCTGGTATCAAAAACCCGGATACGGCTTCATCGGTTCCTGATACACCGACGTCCAGCTGCGGCTCAATGGAAAGTTGAGCTGCCGCATTCGCCGCTAAAACCATCCCGGCGATGCTTTGGACGATCGCTGAACCTGCCTTCATCACTGTTGATACACAACCCCTGAAACGTTCGCGGCCCCGAGGGCCTCCACACAGTCTTCAATAGCATCAATGGCTGCTCGCCCATAGGGCACTGTCAGGACCGAACGATCACAGTACTTAGTCAGAACCCGCGCTTCACTGCTGGACAATACCGGAGGCGCGTGAATGACAATAAACCGGTCACTGTAACGGTTTTTCAGTTCATAAATCAGTTCCTGCATCGTGCGCGATGAGAACTGCTCAACGGCTGATAAGGGATTGTGCCCAGCCGGTATCACACTGACACGATCAATACCGCTCGGGTAGATAATGTTCTCCAAACCGATTTCCCGATCCAGTACATAGTCAGTGATGCCCGCTTCTAATTTGGCACTGACCAGTTTTTGCAGGTCTGTGCCATATGGGTTGCAATCCACCAGCAACGCGGACGCGCTGACATCCAACGCAAACGAAATGGCAAGGTTCATCGCCGTCACAATCGAACTGTCTTTTGCATCCACCGAAGACATCAGGACCGCAATATTTCCCGACTCATGCTCATCGAGGAGTTTAATCCGAAGCTCCCGATAGGCATTCAAAACCGCCCGGTTTTTCATGCCGGAATACACCAGTTTATTTTTTTTCATGACAGAAGCCGATAATGGGTTGGGGTTACGAATGTCCTTAACGGAACCTTCACGCGTCAAAAGGGTGTCTGACGGCAACAGGTCATTCAGCACCTGGGTGCCAGTCTTAGGTTTGGTTTTTACCATCGACGTCTGCGTTTCCGCTTTCGTCTCGAGACTGCGTTGGGTCTTGTTGCGCTCAAAGGCTTTATAAAGCTTACTCTGATCCACAGAATACTCCCGGAGTTAAACTCAGATACTCAGACCCAAGGCCTGCAATGCTGATGTTCCGGCACTGAACAGACCATAAATCGACAAATATAAAACCAGCAGCAGGCCAATCAGAATCAGACTGCGACGACTGGCCACTTCACTCACCATACTGTCGTACATGGGGATTGCGGTGATCATGGGTACGTGGCTTGGCAACTGGTCTTCCATATAACTGGCGGATCGCACGCGTGGATCGAGCAGGACCATGACCACAATCAAGCCTAATGGAAGCATCAGTCCGAGGACCGGACCAATCGCCGCAAAATGAGTAAGTTGTAAGCCATCCGACTGCAAAGGGTAGGATGCCGGTTCGTGGACCTTGTATGACACCCCCTGGCCTTCAATATCGAGCGTCATCGACAAACGAGCACTTTCACGACGCTGCAACATATCTTCATAGACATCTTTGGTGACATCGTAGTCCCGCGTCAGCTCTTTATAGGTGGCCTGTTTTTCCGCCACGGTTTCGGCATTCGACAATTCAGCCTGTAGCAATCGTTCAGTATTACTCAAGCGATTCTGGCGCGCTCTGAGATCTGCGCGTTCCGCACTGATGAGCTCTTTCAGGCTGGTGAATGCCGGGTTTTCTACCTGCGTGACATTACGCTCACCTTGCTGTGCAGAGCGATCAGCCGCGACTTTAGCTTCCAGTGCCGCGATCTGGTCTTTCAGACTGATAATGTCAGGGTGGGTATCCAAATAGGTTAAACGCAAATCCGCAAGCTGCTGTTCAAACCCTTCCAACTGCCGCTCTTGGAAACTCGGAGCCCGCTCTGTTTCTATTTCCAGAAACTCAGGTTCTGAGCGCAGTTCTGCTTCATAACTGGCCAGACGCGATTCGTTGTCCTGAATTTCCAGCCTGAGCACCTGTATGGCATCTTTATACCGGGTCACGCGTTCGGCCACACTGGCTTCGGTAATATCGATATTCTGTGCAGAGAAGTCTTTCAGCGCACTCTCTGCGGCTTCAAGCTGTTGTTTGTATTTCACAACCTGAGCATCAATAAACTCAAAAGCGCTTTGCGATTCTTCTCGTTTTTTACGGGTTGTTTCAGAGAGAAAGTTGCGGGTGACCGCATCAATTACATTGAAAGACTGGTCTCTGTCACTGGAGGTATAACTGATGTTGACGTAGTCGCCGTTGGCTGAAATTTTCATCTTTGAGCGCAAGGTCGCCACGGCTTTATCCGGATCGGCAAAACCGGCATCGATGGCCACGGCGCGTAAAATCCGATCCGTAAAAATCGTGTCCCGGGCCTCTTTAGAGCGGTCAATATTGGTGATTTCAGCCTGGCCTTCCAATAAGCCACCAATAATGTTGGTCACGTCGGCGTAGAGTATCACGCGAGATGTATAGTTTTTCGGCATCATGTAACCAGCGGTCAACACTCCGGCCGACAGCAGAACAAACGCCCCGAGTACGATATAGCGATAGCGCAACAGCTCAACAAGACAGGCGTGTAGAAATTCCCGGATATTTGTTGGATCCATCAGAATTCCCCTCTCCAGATGCTCTTTTCAGGGATGGTCAGAATATCGGCGGGCTGCAACAGATAGTTGGTGCGAATGTCGCCCTCATTCAGGATGTCGTCCAGAAAGACCGGATACTCCCGAGTTCCCTGATCGGTTTCACGATTTAAAATCGCCCGGTTCCCTGCACCATAGTCGGAAACACCACCGGCAGCCAGAACGAGATCCATCACGGTCATGCCCTCAACAAAAGCAATGGACGTTGGTTGATTGACCTGTCCCATTGCCCGAACCCGGTATTGATAGGCGATGCTGACCGGGTTAGTGACCGTTACGGTAACCTCCGGCGTTTTGATCACTTGGCGCAGCGCCACGCTGATCACTTCCGCCAGGGCTTCCGGTGTGCGCGATTCCGCCCGAACATCACCCATAAGTGGCATGGTAATGAACCCGTCCGGTCGAACGATGACACTGCGCGACAGATCCTGATTCCGCCATACATCGATGGTCAGCTGATCGGATATACCAATGACATAAGATTGCTGTTTATAAGTCCGCTCTGGCTGGGCAATCGAATCAACACCCCGACTGGCACAACCGAACACCAGAACCGATACCAAACCAAGAGCCAAAAGGCGTAGTGTCTTACTCATGGTTAATGCACTCCTTTACCAAGAAGAACCACTTCCACGGTTTGAATCATAATCAACAGATCCATGACAAAGCTGTGGTTCTTGGTGTAATACAGATCGTATTCTAACTTCCCTTTGGCGTCCTCTACCGACGCGCCATAGGGATAATTCAACTGTGCCCAACCCATTAACCCGGGTTTTACCGCATGCCGATGCGTATAAAAGGGAATGTCGCGCTCCAGCTGTTCGACAAACTCCGGCCGCTCGGGCCGCGGTCCGACAAAACTCATATCTCCGCGGATCACATTCCACAGCTGTGGGATCTCATCCAGACGGGTATTACGGATGAAGGCCCCTACGCGAGTCACCCTGGAATCGTTCGCTTTCGCCCAGACCGCCTTGCCACCCTTTTCGGCGTCCTGACGCATTGAGCGGATTTTATAAATCTTAAAGGGCTTTCCATTGAACCCTGTGCGTACCTGCGAATACAGAATTGGCCGACCGGTCTCAAAGAAAACGGCCAAGGCCGCTAACAGAACAAATGGCAACAGAATGATGCCAAGAAGAACACTGACGGCTAGGTCAAACAGCCGTTTGGCAAAATCGCGGGAGCGAGAGACACGGAAGCCGTCGGAAAATACGATCCAGGAGGGTTGCAGGATATCCAACTTAACCTGATTCATTTCGCGCTCATAAAAGCTTAATGCGTTCGTTACCTCCACCCCGCCGAGTTTACAGCGAATCAGCTCCTGCATAGGGAAATGGCCGCCATCCGACTGCCGGCGTTCGCGCTGCGCCACCACGATTTCGGAAACCCGATTGGTGCGGCAGAAAGCCAACCAGTCATCCGGGGTCGTCATGCAATAGCGTGGATCGATGGCTTGGTCGGCATCGCCTACATAGCCCAGTACACGAATACTCAAGCCCCGTTTATTGCGTTCATAGTCACTTTGCAGCTGGCGAGCATGTTCACCGGTTCCGAGAATCACAATCCGACGGGCCAACTGGTCAGAATCCACCAACTGGCTGAAGACTTTACGCACCGACAGCGTCATGCCGGTCGACACCATCACCACCCAGAACAGGTTACTCCCGCCTAAGTCCAATGCGGGCCAGACAAACGACAGGATGGTCACGGCTAACGCACCCAAAAAGCAGTAAGCCACCAGCGTGCGGAAAAACATCGCCAAAAAGCCTTCACGCATCAAAGCCAGGTACACGCCCATGGCCAGCGAACCACAGCTGAACAAAAAGGCATAAACCAGCGCGATTTCCGGATTCAGGGCAATATGAGCTTCGGGAACGACATTGAGCCACTGTTGGACATTGCCAACAATGTAAAAGCTACAAAAAAGAAGAAAAAACTCGAATGCGCCCAACAGAACATAGGGCACATGCAGATAATGTTTTCGAATGCGGATATAAGACACAATAGCTTCCTTGCAATGCGTTTTGGTGACGGCATCCTGCCACCGGGTATCGAATTGTCCGAGATATTCTGCGCCCTAAGACCGCAAACTACAAGTGCTGTGAGCGTCAACGGCCTTTATATCGACGGACTGGACACCTTTAATATCAGCGTTGCACCGGGCAGAACAGGCTATCGGTCATTGTTCGTAACCGCGCGGATACTGATGTGTCATGACCAACGCTTGTGCGCATCGGGGATGAACCCGATCCTGATCATCGTTCAGTGGCGCCGCCACCTTGATTTATCCGGGCCTTCAGGGCCAATCACGAAACCGTTGCTATACAAACACCGAGAAATGGCGTTAAAATTCTGTCTGTTATCTCACTCAGTACTCCACTGAGCCAAAACTGTTACAGGATGTAAAAATGTTGAACTCCACGGATCGGAACTCAGCAACATCAGCGATTCACGCGATGACGATTGATGTTGAAGACTATTTTCATGTCGCCGCACTGAGTCGCGTTGTTCCCCCTAATCAATGGGATCGTCAACCATCACGCGTGGTCGATAATACCCGCAGGTTACTGGATTTATTTAACGAAAAGCAGATTCGCGCAACCTTCTTTGTCCTCGGCTGGGTGGCCGAACGTGAACCTGAGTTAATCCGAGATATTGCTAATGCCGGCCATGAAGTGGCCTCCCACGGTTACAGTCATCAACTTATTTATCGTCAATCACCGGAAGTTTTTCGCGAGGAAACCCGGCGTTCGAAAGAGATTCTCGAGTCGATTATCCAAAAACCTGTCGAAGGCTATCGGGCAGCCAGTTATTCGATCACCAACAAATCGCTCTGGGCTCTGGACATACTGGCCGAGCTTGGATTTCGTTGGGACTCCAGTATTTTTCCGATCTACCACGATAACTACGGTATTCCGGACACGCCCTGTGAGCCCTATACCATTCAGACCCGTTCCGGACAGACACTGACTGAGTTTCCAATCACATCGGCGAAGGCGTTTGGTCTGTCCATCCCAGCCGCCGGTGGCGGTTATTTCCGTCAGTTCCCCTACCTGGTATTTCGTTATCTGTTCCGATTGGCCAGCGAAAACAACCGAACACCTAAGATCTTTTACCTGCACCCTTGGGAAATCGATCCGGATCAACCCCGATTCAATAACGCCAGTTGGCTGTCCCGGTTCCGGCATTACACCAACCTGCACCGTTGCGAAGCGCGATTGAATCGACTGATTGATGACTTTGAGTTCAGTACACTGACTGAAAGCCTGCAAAGCCATCTGCCGACTGAGCGCTATACAAACCTGGAAAGCAATCTTGTCCGGCTGGCGTAACGCCGCGGGCCGCTGCCTACATTAAGGAAAACCCTATGACCGCTTCACATAACCGCACCGTGTCCGTCATCGGCCTCGGCTACGTTGGACTCCCGGTGGCCGTCGCCTTCGGTCAGCAGTCCTTCAGCGTTGGATTCGACATTAACGCGCAGCGTATTGCCGAACTGAAAGATGGCCTGGACCATACACTGGAAGTTTCTTCTGATGCTCTGCGTTCAGCAAATGTCCTTTTCACCGATGATGCCACCGACCTGCAGAAGGCGGACTTCCACATTATCGGCGTGCCGACTCCGATTAATGATTCGAAACAGCCCGATCTGACGCCACTGATCAAGGCCAGCGAAACCCTGGGCCCTCAGTTGAAAAAAGGCGACATTGTTGTCTACGAATCCACGGTGTATCCGGGCACAACGGAGGAAGACTGTGTCCCTGTGCTCGAGCGCACATCAGGGCTGACCTGTGGTGTCGACTTCTTTGTTGGCTATTCACCGGAGCGGATCAACCCGGGCGATAAAGAACGCACCTTTACCAACATTCTGAAAATTGTGTCCGGCCAGACCCCGGAAGTTCTGGACATTGTTGCTGCGGTTTATGAATCCGTGGTCAAACCGGGCGTGCACCGTGCCGGCAGCATTAAAGTGGCCGAAGCGGCCAAGGTCATTGAGAACACACAACGAGACCTGAACATTGCGCTGATGAACGAACTGGCGATTATTTTCAACCACATGGAGATCGATACCATTGAGGTGCTGGAAGCCGCGGGTACCAAATGGAACTTCCTGCCCTTCCGTCCCGGTCTGGTAGGCGGCCACTGCATCGGCGTCGACCCCTATTATCTGACTCACAAAGCCGAAAAATTGGGCTATCATCCGGATGTCATCCTGGCTGGCCGCCGGATTAACGATGGCATGGGCGAGTACCTGGCTGGACAAATCGTCAAGCAGATGATCGCTGCTGACCAGCCGGTCAAAGGTGCACGTCTGGCGATTCAGGGCATTACCTTTAAAGAAGATTGCCCGGACATTCGCAACTCAAAGGTCATTGATGTGATTCGCGGGTTGCAGAGCTGGGGCATCGATGTCCTGGTTCAGGATCCACAGGCCAACAGTCAGGAAACGGAACATGAATATGGTATTCGCCTGGTTGATGCATCTGAACTGACTGAACTGGATGGTATCGTTGTCTGCGTTGCACATCGTCAATATCGTGAAACCAGTGCGGCCGATTATAAAGCCCTGCTGAAACCCGGCGCGGGCGTGTATGATGTGAAGGCGATTCTGGACAGAGACGCGTTTCGCCAGCAAAACGTCCCTTTGTGGCGTTTATAACCCACAGACCGTTGAGAGCAAATCATGTATCTAGAGCACTTCGGATTTGATCGTCACCCATTCCGCATGGCCCCAGAGGAAGATTTTCTCTATATGTCGCGTCAGCACTCGCGCGCCTTTGTGTTCATGGATTCCGCCGTCTGGAGTCCGGAAGGGTTTGTGGTGATCAGTGGTGAGATCGGATCCGGTAAAACCACGCTGTTAAAAAAAATGATCTCGGATATCAAAGACAGCGTCACCCTGTTTCACATTGCCTACACCAATCTTCAGGGCGATGATCTGTTCCAGCTGATCATGCAACAGGCCGGCATTCGTCTGACCGACAGCAATAAGGTCACCATGCTGTTTGCCATTAACGAACACCTGAGGGCTTTGGCCAGCCGTGGCCAACCGGTCTTGCTGGCCATCGATGAAGCGCAAAACCTCAGTCATGAGAATCTCGAAGACATTCGCATGCTGGCTGGCATGGAAGGACCCAATGGTCCGGTTCTGCGCGTCATTCTGATGGGGCAGCCTGAGTTAAAAGATCAGATTGCCGGCATTCCTCAGCTCACTCAGCGGGTTAAGCTGTTCTTCCATCTGGAAGGGCTTTCTTTCGAAGATACTCAACATTACATCTACCACCGGTTGACGGTCGCCGGGATACAAAATCAGGACCTGTTTCCTGAAAGCATCATCCGGGTTGTACACGAAAACTCGGGCGGCATTCCCCGCCTGATTAACAAAATCTGTGACGGCCTTTTGTTGTGCGCTTTTGCCGAAGATCGTCAACACCTTATCGGGTCGGACATTGATGAAATTCGCGATGAACTGCTGGTGTCGACTGATGACATTGTGCGCACCAAAAAAGGTCAGCGCGATACCGGTCATAACACTCGCGGCCAGGGCAATCTTCAGAACTCGGCCGTTCTCGAACGTATTGCTACGGCTCTGGAGTCCATCGATGAGCGTTTAGCTAAGTGGCAGGCGCCAGGTGATCCGAAGATAAAACTGTTCGAAGAAGCCCGGCGGCGAATTAAAGACAACTGACCCGCAAACCGATTGCGTCAGTGTTCATTGACAGACCCGCTCAGACTAAATCCACCCCGCCCCTTGGCGGGGTTTTCGTTTCATTCTAGGGTATTTATCAAGTCAACACGCCTGTGACCTATCAACGGTGCCGTTCATACGGTGCGCTGAGATAGAAACCATCCACAGGCTACCCTGAGTAATCAGGCTTCACAGTCATAACAAGAATGAAGAGACACGCTATGAAACTGACGTCACTACTGGGCAATTCACAGAAACTAGATGGCGGCGCTATGTTTGGCAACGCCCCGAAGGCCATGTGGTCACAATGGTATCCCTGTGATGAAGAAAACCGCATCCATCTGCAGTGTCGCTGCCTGCTGGTTCAGGAAGAAGACCGGAACATTCTCTTCGAAACCGGCGTCGGGGCATTTTTCGATCCGAAAATGAAAGACCGCTTTGGCGTCCAGGAAACCGAACATTGTCTCATTCAATCGCTTCAGGCGCTGGGACTGTCCGCGGACGACATCGACATCATTGTGCTGTCTCACCTGCACTTTGATCATGCAGGCGGACTGTTATCGGCCTATCAGCCGGATGAAGAACTGACATTGGCTTTTCCGAACGCCCGTATTATCGTCAGCGAAGCCGCCTGGCAACGCGCGATCAGTCCGCATGCACGTGACCGGGCATCCTTCATTGCACCGCTACCAGACCTACTGGAACACAGCGGCCGGCTCGAACGCATTCAGGGTACCCGCTCCGCCACCCTGGGGGATCGATACCGTTTCCATTTCAGCGATGGACATACGCCGGGGATGCTGCTCACAGAAATCAACACCGATGACGGTCCGTTGGTGTTTGCCGCCGATCTGATCCCCGGCACCGCCTGGGTTCATGTGCCCATTACCATGGGGTATGACCGCTACCCGGAAATGCTGATCGACGAAAAACGACGTTTGCTGTCTGATTTGGCCGCCCGAAAAGGACGTCTCTTTTTCACACACGACCCAAGCATTGCCGCCGCCCGGGTTGAAGTAAACGACAAAGGCCGTTACCTCCCCACAGACACCGTTGAGCAACTGAGTGCCTGAAGATCAGATCCACTGCCAGGCTTTCATGGCCACCAGTCCGACACTGGTGGTCAACAAACTCAAGACAGTCGTCACGGCAATAATACTGGCGGCGAGGCTGGCATTGCCGCCCATGGCACGAACCATCATATAACTGGCCGCCGCGGTCGGCGTGGCCATCATTAAATACATAACGCCCAGCTCCATTCCCCGAAACCCGAAAAGGAAAGCCAGACCGGCGGCCATGTAGGGTAAAACAATTAACTTCAACAGGCTGGCCCAGGCCGTCACCCGCCCGGCGGAAATGAACCCCGACCACGACAAGCTCGCACCGATACTCAACAGCGCTAAAGGCAAGGTCATCTGCGCCAAATACTCAGCAGCTTCGACCACAAAACCCGGTACCGGCACGCCCGACGTACGCCATACGCCAGATACCAGGATGGCAATGATCAGCGGGTTGCGAATAAGACTGGAGAAGGTTGAACGAAGGATCGAACGTTCCGATTCCGAAGTGGTCCATCGGTTCAGCGTCATCACGGCCAGGACGTTATAAACCAGCGATAGCACCGCCAGATATACCGATGCGAGTGTCGCACCTTCGACCCCAAAAGCACTGTAGCAAAATGCCAGTCCCACAATGCCCATATTGCCGCGGAACGAGCCCTGCACAAACACGCCGCGCTCCTCACGTATGGGGGTCACCCATCGGCTGAGCAGGCTCAACAGGAAAAAGGATCCCACAGTAAACAGGGCGCCAAAGCCGACAATGGTCCAGGAAACCTGTGAATCTGCATCCGCGGTCACAATGTTAACGAACAGCAACGCCGGCAACGCCACATTAAACACCAGTTTTGATGCACCCTGATTAAATGGCTCACTGATCCACTCCAAACGCCGAAACCAGACACCGAGCACAACCAGTATGGCGATAGGCAAAGTCACCTGCAGAGAAAACAGAATCAGCTCGAGCAAGACGTTCTCCTTGAAACCGAAGCACGCAAAGAGCGGTCTCGATTCGTAACGAATGGATTGGAAAGTGTCGCAGTTTACCAGAATCTTGAGGGTTGTCTGGAAGGAAAGCGCGTCATTGAAATGATCAGCATCAAGTCCGACGCAGGTACGAAAAACAGGGAAAATAAAGGGGCGTACTCATTAAAAACGCCCCACTTCGGGGCGTTTCAAGGCGGGTTTTACAGTCGTTCCAAATCCGCTTCAATTTCAGCAATTTTAGAATTGACGACCTTTTCCAGATGACGAAGATCGGACAGGATTTTTTTCTTCACATCGGTTTCCTGCTCTTCGTGGCGGGCGATCTGATCCAGCTCTTCGATCACATAGCGCAGTGTCGGCGCAATTTCAGACATGTCGCTGTAAGAGCCGGAACCACTATCTACTTTGACCCGCTTCTGCTGGCGTGGATATTTGAATTTTTCGCTGCGGGCAAACAAGTCACCCTTGTCGCGTCGATAATAAACTTTCAATACATCGGCCCGGCCTTCCGTACGGACGGTGTATTTTTCAATTTGGTCGACATCGGTGATGCCTATTGCTTTCAGATTTTCGTACATTCGGATGATCCAGTCTCAGATGAGGAGTGTTGAAGCCAAGGACGCCTTCGAATGAATCCGCCATTGGACAGTTAACGATCAGATTAGACCAGTTCGCAAGCCATTCCAAGCACTGGTCGGAAGGAACGTCGCAACGCTGCAATTCTCGTCACATTCCCGCAGGAACTGTAAGGTTATGCACCGTTTTGAGTCAGCTCTCACTTCGGGTTACAGTGACCCATCGCTTTATCGATCACGGTAATTTTATGGCCTTACACATGCGACTGATGCAGCAGGAAATGTATCTGCCCAACGTCACTTCCACCTCAGAACTGATGCGCGCGATTGCCCCGCTGAAGCGGTATTGCAAGGAGCAGTCCAACATCGCGCTGGCTGTCGAGCCGTTCGAGGACATCGACAGGGGCCGGTTTTCTCTGGTGGTCACCGGCACCGAACGAACCGATGTCGAACAGGAAAGTGATAACCTGCTGCGCTGGATTGAAACCAAGATTAATGGTCAAACGCTGGCGTCTGAGGTCAGCTGGTTGTAAAGGACGCGATCGTCAGGGCTGAGAACAAAAGGGTGCCGGTTATAAATGCCTTACAGCTCAGGTAAGCTAGAACGTTGGTCTGAACGTAAAATTTTCAGCTACGATTATTACGATTTGATTTCTTCACTGGAGAACCACGACACATGAGCCTCTATTGGGTCCCCCTGCTGACCTTCATCGGCAGTCTGGTGCCACTGATAGCCGGTCGTTTGGGCCGCAGCGGCTGTGCGGCACTGACCGCCCTGTTCCCAGCCATTGCGCTGGCATTAATCGCTTCACACATTGCCACCGTTTTTGACGGACAGACGGTCCGCTTTGCTGCCGAATGGGTTCCCAAGATCGGTCTGGACATCAGTTTCCGCCTGGACGGCCTGGCACTGCTGTTTGCGCTGTTGATTCTCGGTATTGGCTTATTGGTCATTCTGTATGCACGCTACTATCTGTCCGAGAAGGATGCTATGGGCCGGTTTTACAGTTTTCTGATGCTGTTTATGACCGCCATGCTGGGTATTGTCTTATCCAATAACCTGCTGCAGATGTGGTTCTTCTGGGAATTGACCAGCCTCAGTTCTTTCCTGCTGATCAGTTACTGGCACCACAGGTCTGACGCCCGCAAAGGCGCGCGCATGGCTCTGACCATCACCGGTGCCGGCGGATTGGCGTTGCTGGCCGGCATAGTGCTGATCGGGCAGCTGGTCGGATCTTATGATCTCGACATCGTTCTGGCCAGCGGTGACCTGATCCGCGGCTCTGAACATTACCTGACGATACTGGTGCTGGTCCTGCTCGGGGCCTTCACCAAGTCTGCACAGTTTCCGTTTCATTTCTGGCTCCCTCATGCCATGGCAGCACCGACGCCAGTCAGTGCTTATCTGCATTCTGCGACCATGGTTAAGGCCGGAATTTTCCTTATGGCGCGGCTGTATCCGGTCCTTGCCGGTACCGAAGCCTGGTTCCTGATTGTCTCGATCACCGGGTTGCTGACGCTGTTAATCGGGGCCTATATGGCGCTGTTTAAACACGACCTGAAAGGCTTACTGGCCTATTCGACGGTCAGTCATCTCGGTCTCATTACCTTATTGCTGGGCATGGGCACTCAACTTGCCGCTGTTGCTGCCGTGTTCCATATCATCAACCATGCGACCTTTAAAGCGTCCTTGTTTATGGCGGCCGGTATCATCGATCACGAATCCGGTTCCCGGGATATGCGTCAACTGAACGGCTTGTGGAAATACATGCCGCAAACGGCAACCCTGGCGATCATCGCATCGGCCGCAATGGCGGGCGTCCCCTTACTGAACGGTTTCCTGTCCAAAGAAATGTTTTTTGCTGAGACGCTCGAACAAAGCACACTCGGGTCCATCTCCTGGATGGTGCCGGTCTTTGCGACCATTGGCGCGGCTTTTTCAGTCGCCTATTCTCTGCGCTTTATTCACGATGTCTTTTTTAACGGCGAACCCAGAGACCTGCCCAAAGTGCCACACGAGCCGCCTCGCTATATGCGCGTTCCGGTGGAAATCCTCGTCGGCCTTTGTCTGATTGTTGGCATTCTGCCTCAGCTGACCATCGGTGAGCTGCTGGCTTCCGCCTCGACGGCCGTCCTTGGTGGCAACTTACCCTACTACAAACTGTACATCTGGCACGGCTTCAACCTGCCGCTGATGATGAGCATTGCTGCCATGGCCGGAGGCGCGGTGCTTTACATAAACCGGCACCGATTGTTCCGGTTTCAGGCGAACTTTCCTGAGCGCAATGAAAGCCAGATGTTCGATGACGGTATCAAAAAAATCCGTGATGGTATTCGGGTGTTTATGGGCTGGTTTGATAACGGCGCCACGCAGCGCTCTGTTTTCTGGCTGCTGTTTCTGGCGGTGGCGGTGTCCATTCCGCCGCTGATGTCATTGAACTCGACCGCCGGTTTCCGTCCACAGATCCCGGTGGATTCGGTCATGATCGCGGGGGCCACACTGCTCTGTGTCGCGTCCATTGCCACCGTCATCTGGCACCACCAACGGTTGTTGTCGCTGCTATTGTTGTCCATTGTCGGCTTGATTGTCTCGATTTCCTTCGCACTGTTTTCAGCACCGGACCTGGCGTTGACTCAGCTCTCGGTTGAGGTCGTCACCATCGTGCTTCTATTGCTGGCGCTGTACTTTTTACCGCAGCGGATACGCAACTACTCGTCGCCCAACCGCATCGTTCGCGATGCGTCACTGTCCGTTTTAATTGGCGGAATGGTCGGCACACTGACCTACGCTCTGATGACCCGTCCGTTCGAGTCCATTTCCTGGTTTTATGAAGCGAATGCCAAAACGCTGGGCGGCGGCACCAACATTGTGAACGTCATTCTGGTGGATTTCCGCGGTTTTGATACCTTTGGCGAAATCACCGTACTGGCCATCGCCGCTCTGGGGATCTTTAAGTTGATTGCGCGCATGCGTTTGTATCAGCCACACACCGACCCGGATGGCATCCCCTGGGCGCCGGACAAGCACCCCATCATGTTCCAGATCATTTCACAGGCGCTGTTGCCGTTGGCCTTGATGGTGTCGTTTTACATTTTCCTGCGCGGCCACAACCTGCCCGGAGGTGGTTTCATTGCCGGTCTGATTACGTCGATTGCGATCATCCAGCAGTACATTGCCCGCGGCTATGACTTCCTGCGTGATCGCATTAATGTCAATTACCTGAGCCTCATTGGCAGTGGGCTGTTGATTGCATTTGTGACCGGGGTCGGCAGCTTTCTCTGGCAACAACCGTTCCTCAAGAGCTGGCACGATTACATCGATTTCCCGCTGATCGGTGAAGTCGAGCTGGCCAGTGCCATGGCGTTTGACCTGGGTGTTTACCTGACCGTGGTCGGTGCATCCATGCTGATCCTGGCGAACCTGGGCGGCCTGACAACAACTGATCGACTTCGGGAAGAGGAGGAGTAAGCGTGGAGCTGATCTTTGCACTTTGTGTGGGCGTACTGACATCCTGTGGCATCTATCTTTGTCTGCGGGGCACCACGTTCAGTGTGGTCCTGGGGCTGACGTTGCTGTCCTATTCAGTCAATCTGTTTTTGTTTGCCAGTGGACGACTGGCGTTGAACGCAGCCCCCATTCTTAAACACTCCGAACAAATCACCGATCCGCTGCCACAGGCACTGGTGTTAACGGCCATCGTCATCGGCTTTGCCATGACCGCATTCGCCGTCATCCTGGCGATGAGAGCCCGGGCAGACCTGGGTAACGATCACGTCGATGGTACCCCGCCTTCATTGGAACAGACGTTGAGACAGAAGGATAAGCGCTCGTGACTCACTTACCGATTCTGCCCATTCTGTTGCCATCGCTGGTGGGTATCCTGCTGATACTGCCGCCCTTTGCCAACCATTTGCGCATGCAACGTTGGTTTACCCTCGGGGCGTTGGGTGTGTTGGTTATCATCGCCATCGAGCTGTTGATGACGACCGACCAATCCCCGCTTATTTATATTCTGGGTGGCTGGCATCCGCCGTTCGGTATCATGCTTCTGGCCGACCGGCTCTCCGCCTTATTGGTCTTGTTAACCGCCGTGCTGGCATTCTGTGCTGCACTCTATGGCGCGGCTTATGAAGAAACCACCGGTCGGTTTTTCTATCCGCTGTTTCTGTTTCAGATTATGGGTATCAACGGTGCGTTTCTGACCGGTGATGCGTTCAATCTGTTTGTATTTTTTGAAATCCTGCTGATCGCGTCCTACGCACTGCTGATTCACGGCGGCGGCAAGGAAAAAACCAAAGCCAGCTTTCATTACATTACGTTGAACCTGATTGGTTCAGCGTTTTTCCTGATCGCCCTCGGAACCCTTTATGGAACCTTGGGTACGCTGAACATGGCCGACATGTCCAACCGGGTCACCACGCTGATGCCCTCAGGGCAGATCATCGCTAAGGCGGGCGGTATGTTGCTGTTGGTCGTCTTTGGCTTAAAGTCTGCGATGCTGCCATTGCAGTTCTGGTTACCGAAAACCTATGCCGCCGCATCGGCCCCGGTGGCTGCGCTGTTCGCAATCATGACCAAGGTTGGTCTCTACTCCATTTACCGCGTGTTCGGCGGTATCTTCGGGGAAACGGCCGGATCGTTGGCGTTTATGGCGCACGGCTGGATCTGGCCGTTGGCAATCGCTACATTGGTGTTCGGCATGTTGGGCGCACTGGCGGCACCATCGTTGCGACTGCTGACCTCAAACATGGTCATTATCTCCGTCGGTACCCTGCTGCTGACCTTTGTCGTAAACCAAGGTAATGCCCTGGGTGCCGGACTTTATTATCTGATTCATTCAACATTGGTCACCGGCGCGCTTTTCCTGCTGGCAGATCAGATTCGTGTGCAGCGCGGAAATGCTCAGGATCGATTCGTGGTGTCCCGTCCCATGGCGCAAGGCAAACCTCTTGGCATCCTGTACATGATTGCCGCCATTGCGGTCGTCGGGTTGCCACCGCTGTCCGGCTTCATCGGTAAACTTCTGGTGTTGCAGGGCGCTGTCGAGCCACAAGAGCAAACTTGGCTATGGGGAACCGTTCTGGTCAGCAGTCTGCTGGCGCTGATTGCATTTTCCCGTGCCGGTACCGCCTTGTTCTGGCATTTATCCGGAAGCAAACCCGGGTCTGAAACGGCGCACCCGCTGCAGTGGACAGCCATCGTTCTGCTGTTATCGGCCTCACCTTTACTGACAATCTTTGCCGGTCCGGTGACCGAGTTTACGGATCGCGCGGCCGACGATGTCGTCAACAGCCATGAGTTTGTTCTGCAGATCATCGACCAACAGGAGGCATTGCACAGCGATGGACATTAAGCATTCACTCTGGCCCAGTCCGTTTAACTTTGCCCTGCTGTTGGTGGTCTGGATATTACTGACCAACAGTTTCAGTGTCGGCAACCTGTTGCTTGCCGTGGTACTGGCCTGGTTCATTCCTTTTCTGGTCAGCCGAATTCAATCGGACACCTCTCGCGTGAAAAAGCCCGGCAAGGCAGTTCGCTATGTCATGGTTCTGCTCTACGACATCATCGTGTCCAACATTGTTGTCGCCCGGCAAATCCTGGGCTCGGCCCATAAATTACAACCTGGCTTTATCGAAATTCCGCTGGATCTGCGCGAACCCTTACCGATTACGCTCCTGGCCAGCACCATCTCGCTGACGCCTGGCACCGTCAGTACGGAAGTCTCCAAAGATCGGCAATGTCTTTTTGTTCATGCGCTTAATGTTCCGGACGAAGCGGCATTGATCGCTCAGATTAAGTCTCGATACGAAGCACCGCTGAAGGAGATTTTCGGATGTTAGAAACGACGATTCTCATTGTCAGCGCACTGATTGGGCTGTCGTTACTGTTGAACCTCTGGCGTTTCATGAAAGGGCCGCACATGCTCGATCGAATCATTGCGTTGGATACCATGTACATTAACGCCATTGCCCTGATCGTTTTGCTGGGCATTTTCATGGGCTCGCCGCTCTATTACGAAGGCGCATTGTTCATTGCAATGCTCGGGTTTGTCAGTACATCGGCGGTCTGCAAATTCATTTTGCGTGGCGACATCATCGAATAGGATTCAGTTATGGATATAGCTCAACTGGCTACGGTCGTGTTTTTACTGATTGGCGGGGTTTTCTTACTGATCGGTTCGTTTGGACTGTTCAAGCTGCCGGATTTCTACATGCGGCTGCATGCGCCAACGAAAGCCTCAACACTTGGTATTGGCTCCATTCTGGTTGCCTCCATCATCTTCTACTCGTTCAAAGGGGATGGTTTAAGCATCAAGGAGTTTCTGATCACGCTGTTCATTTTCCTGACTGCGCCAATTACCGCGCACATGCTGTCCAAGGCGGCACTGCATGTTCGCTGTGAACCACGGGCTGACACCCTGAACATCGACAAACTGGAAAAAATCCGCAACCGGGAAAGCTAAGACGGTTGCAAAGCCCGGTGCAACGCGTGATGCCAGCGATCGCGTTTTTCCTCAAATCGCATAGCCGCATAGGCCGGGCTGGTGGAAGGCAGGGTCACCACCTCAATGTTCGGGTTCGATAGGATAGCTTTGAAGTAGCGGCGAAACTCCGTCGCTGCACGGCCTCCGTTTAACAAAACCGTCTGCAGCGATGGCTGTGTCGCCATCCAACTGTCAATCGGGTTCGGCACCATGCTGTCGCGCTCGATGGCGCTGTCGAGGCTGCCGGGACGAACGCAGCTTTGCAGCACATCCCACAACGCCACCCGCTTCGCCAACAACGCCGCGAGGCGATCGTCATAGGGAGCGTCACGGTCGAATCCAAAGAAGTCCGCCATAATCGGCCAGAACGCGTTGCGAGGGTGCGCGTAATACTGCACGGCCGTTAACGAGGCCACTCCCGGCATCGACCCCAGGACCAGCACACGAGGTGCTTCACCGGCCGCCAGTGCGAACGATTCCACACGATTCATGGCTCAGACCGGTTGCAGGTTAGCGTACTGCAACATCAGCATGCGTTCTTTGCCATCGTCGAACGCGACCAGTACCCGGGTTTGTGCGCCACCACCTTCGGCGTTAAGGATCGTCCCTTCACCGAACATGGGGTGGGTGACCCGTTGGCCGATCGACAAACCGGCATCCTCAATCGCCACCTGCTGTTGCAAACCAAAATCCACGGGGCGGGCCACACTGGCTCGCAAACGTACTTCGTTCAATAACTCCGCGGGAATTTCCCGAACAAAACGCGACACGGTGTTGAACGTTTCACTGCCATACAGCCGACGGCTCTCTGCATAAGTCAGCGTGAGTTCCTTGCGTGCCCGGGTGATGCCCACGTAAGCCAGGCGACGTTCTTCCTGCAAACCACCAGGGTCGCCCATCGACATTTTGTGAGGGAACAGGTTCTCTTCCAGACCCGCGAGAAAGACGTGATCAAACTCCAGACCTTTGGCGCTGTGCAACGTCATCAGGTTCACACTGTCTTCAAACTCGTCAGCTTGGGCATCGCCGGCGTCGAGCGACGCTTCCGAAATGAACATGGCTAACAGCTCGGCGATAGAATCGTAGTCCTGATCGCTGGCATAAGACTGTGCGGCCGAAATCAGTTCGTTCAGGTTCTCGACGCGCGCCCGGCCTTTTTCACCTTTTTCTTTTTCGTGATAATCGATCATACCCGACGCGTCGTTAACAAACTTGACGATGTCACCCAGATCTTCTTTATCGAGTACGGTTTCTTCCAGATCGGTCATCAACTGTACGAAATTCGCCAACGCATTGGCTGCGCGTTTGGCCAACACGCCATTCTCCAGAGCCATCTGGGCGGCCACCCACAGCGAACAACCCTGATCCCGGGCCAGTACCCGCAAGGTCTCGAAAGTTTTGTTGCCGATGCCGCGTGGCGGAACGTTCATGATGCGTTCCATCGAGGCATCGTCCTGGCGGTTCAGAATTAATCGCAGGTACGCCACCGAGTTGCGAATTTCCATCCGCTCATAGAAGCGAACGCCCCCATAAATCCGATAAGGAATCTGCAGATGAATCAGCGCCTCTTCAAGCACCCGCGATTGCGCGTTCGAGCGATACAGCAGTGCGATTTCGGTTGGATTCACCCCACCTTCAATCAGGCGGTTCATTTCATCGGCAATGAAACGGGCCTCATCCTGTTCGTTAAAGCCGGCATACAGACGAATGGGTTCCCCTTTGGCGCCTTCGGTCCATAGGTTTTTGCCCAGCCGACCCTGGTTGTTATCAATGACGGCATTCGCGGCGGACAGAATGGTTTCAGTTGAGCGGTAGTTCTGCTCCAACCGGATCACTTCGGTGCGTTCAAAGTCATGCTCGAAACTCTGAATGTTTTCGACCTTCGCACCGCGCCAGCCATAGATGGACTGATCGTCGTCGCCAACAATGGTCAGGCTCAGCCGGTCACCCACCAGCACCTTTAACCAGGCGTACTGAATGGTGTTAATGTCCTGGAACTCGTCGACCAATACATGCGTAAAACGCGACTGATAATGCTCGAGTACCGAAGGCTCGTTCAGCCACAGCTCATGTGCCCGTAGGAGCAGTTCTCCGAAATCAACCAGACCGGACTGCTGACAAAGCGCTTCATAACGCACATAGATGTCTTTCAGGGTTTCCTGATACCAGTCGCCCTGCGTCAACACATAAGCCGCCCGACGCCCCTCATCTTTCTGACCGTTGATAAACCACTGCACCTGTTTAGGCTGAATGCGGTCATCTTCGATGTTCATTTCATTGATGATGCGCTTCACCAGACGCAGCTGATCGTCGCTGTCCATCACCTGAAAATGCTGCGGTAACTTGGCCTGTTGCCAGTGCGCCTTCAGTAACCGGTGCGCCAGACCGTGAAAAGTCCCGATCCAGAGCCCTTGCGACGGGGCTTCCAGTAACGCCTCGACCCGGCTTTTCATCTCCCGGGCCGCCTTATTGGTAAAGGTCACGGCCAAAACACTGTACGGCGAGGCCAGACCGGCCGCAATCAACCAGCCGATTCGATGAGTCAGGACGCGGGTTTTACCGGAGCCCGCACCTGCAAGCACCAACAGGTTCGGGCTGTCACTGGTCACGGCGGCATGCTGTTCAGGGTTCAGGGTATCAAGCTGTAAGGTGTGCATATCGAATAACTGTATAAAAAAACAGGGCGAGTGTAGCAGATGCGAATCTCTTTGGCAGCCCGACAATCACCGTCACCCAGTTGTTTAAGCGAGGATCCGGGTGCTGAAAACCACCGTAAAATGAGCGCTCACGCTGGTGATTCCGGTAGCACGGCCTATACTGCACTCAAAGATTACGACGACAACGATGCAGACACTTCAGGAAACCCTCCGTCACCGCCGACACCAGATCCTACTCGCCAACGCGAGGATCTTCTGGTGGGCATCGCTGTGTCTCAGTTTCATTTGCGCGACTACCTATATCGTCATGGCCAATGGCGTCGATATAACGTTGGCCACACCCGTAACCATGGCAGTCCTCGCCGTGGCGGGGTTGGTATCGATCCGCTATAGCCGTCATAAAATGCACCATAACCCCATGTGGAGCCCGGTGCCCTGGTTTTTTGCGTTGGCGACGGCAACAGGCGTCCTCTGGGGGCTGACAGCCCGCAGTGGCGGATTGTGCCTGACGCTGGCAATCGCTGAAGCGGGCATTGCCGGCACCTTTCTTTACTCGCATGGCCGCCTGGTGGCATCGGTCACGGCCGCCATTTCCCTGATCCCGATTCCGTTTCTGTTCATTAACAACAGCGCGGTGCTGTTTCAGGTGCACCTGCCGCTGATGGCGCTGATCAGTCTCGGCAGCTTCTCCGGATTCCGTATGGCTCTGCGCAACACCCGTAATGAGCTGGAGTCTCAACGCCTGACCCAGTTACTCACCGACAATCAGGCGCAATTACAGGACAAGATCAAACAACGAACCTCCGAAATCGAACAGGCCAACAAACGGCTGAACTTTGAAGTCGAACTGCGCAAAGAGGTCAATCAGGCCCTGATTCAGAGCGAGGAACAACTGAATCTGGCCATGACGGCCTCGGGTATCGGCTTCTGGGACTGGGATATCCCACATAGAAAGGTCTATCACTCCGACCCGGAACGTTTTTTCGGTGAACAGAGCGCCGTGGACAGCGAAACCTTTTCGCTGGTCGACTATGTTGCCGAGCCTGACGTTCCCCAGGTACGCCGGGCCCTGGCCAAACATCTGCGCGGCCAATCGGAATATTATCAGATGCGGTATCAGGTCTTTCTTCCGGAAACGGCACAACCGCGCTGGATAGAGGATATCGGAAAGGTGACCGAACGCGATGCGCGTGGCCGCCCGATCCGGATGATCGGCACCCGACGAGACGTCACCAAAGACATGCAGTTGCAGGAAGAACTGAGTTTGTCTTCCAGCCTGTTCAACAACAGCGCCGACGGTGTCTTTGTTCTCGATCAACACCAACAGTTCCGAACCTGTAACCGGGTGTTCTGCGACATTTTCGGCCGTCAGAAAGGTGAGCTCTTGGGTTTGCCTCTGTTTCAGGTCATCCGTACCGATCAAACCCAACGCATTTCGCAGAGCATGATCAGCAATGGCCGCTGGAGCGGAGACTTGTTCAGTCAGCGACGCGGCGGCGAACGTTTCCCGATGACGATGACGCTGACAACCATTCGCCGTGAAGACAACAGCGTCTCTCACTATCTGGGCATCTGCCGCGATCAATCTGAATCCCAACGCACTGAAAAAGAACTGCGCTATCTGAACAACTACGACAAGCTCACCGGGCTCTACAATCGTGGCTACTTCCATGAAATCGTCGGCCAGTTCCGTGAACACGAACCGCTGCTGACCGAACACTACGCCGTTTGCGTCATCAACCTGGATCGCTTTAAGTCGGTAAACGAAAGCCTCGGCCTGGAAGTCGGTGATCAACTGCTGAAAGATCTGGCGGCCCGGCTGAATAACCTGCAGGAACCGATTCGTCAGGTGGCTCGCCTGTCGAGCGACGAGTTCGCCATGATCATCGAGTTTGAACAGGATCGTGACATGCTGCTGTCGATGCTGGAACACCTGCAAGCGGAAATTACCCGGCCATTCCTGGTTGGCGAACACGAGCTGATCGTAACCGCCAGCATCGGCGTTTGCGTTGTCACCGAAGGCAATCTGACGCAGCTGCTCAATCACGCCATTGCAGCCATGAACCAAGCTCGCTATCAGGGCGGCAACAACTATCAGTTCTATCATCAGCGACTGGCGACAACGCCGTTAGAGCGACTGCAGCTTGAAAAAGCCCTGCGCAAAGCCGTCATTAACAACGAGTTTTCCGTCGATTATCAACCCAAGATGAACCTGCACACCGGCATCATCGATTCGGTCGAAGCGCTTGTCCGTTGGCGCCATCCGCACAAAGGCGTCCTGGACCCCGACGATTTCATCCCGCTGGCCGAAGAAACCGGTCTGATCTCGGCCATTGGCGAGCAGGTGCTGAACAAGGCCTGTCAGGAAGCCGCCGCATGGCGACAGCGTGGTTTTGGTGACATTTCCATATCGGTTAACCTGTCCAGTCACCAGATCCGACGCAACGACCTTTACGACATTATCTACAACGCTCTGCAAAACTCTCAGTTGCCGGCCGAATATCTGGAGCTTGAGCTCACCGAAAGTATGCTCATGGAAGACATCAGTCACGCCCAGGATTTTCTTAATCAACTCCGTTCACTCGGTGTACGCCTGGCACTGGATGATTTCGGCACCGGCTATTCATCATTGAGTTATCTGAAGCGTCTGCCCATCGATACCTTGAAGATCGACCGGTCTTTTGTCGCAGAAGCACGACAGGGCGAAACCAGCCCCATCGTCGAAGCCGTCATGGCCATGTCTGAAAGCCTGCGCCTGAATGTGGTCGCCGAAGGTGTGGAGACCCGGGAACAATTGCACTATCTCGAGTCACTTGGGTGCGATTATGCGCAGGGATATATCATCAGTCGCCCACTGCCCGCGTCCGAGGTGCTCACGCTGATTCGCCACAGCAATCTGCAAACCCTCTCCCAAGCCACGGATGCCGTGCATTAAACCGCTATTCGATATGTTCTGCCCAGACATCGCTTGACTTTGCCATTGGGCTGCAAAAGCAACACCTGTCATATTGGGCATTGTTCTTGCTTTCAACAGAGCTGTCCGTTATTCCTATTTCTTTTAGTAACAGATGAAAACCGTCAGTTCGATGGACTTCACGGAATTGAAACAGGAATGATCTAGACTCGGATTGTCATTGAGAGACCCCTCAGGCAATCCTGGATTAATAACAAGAAGCGGCAGTCGCCATTATAAGGAGCTAAACATCATGTCTACGAACCTGTTTGAGCTAGAACTCGCCAATATTGAAGATTCAATCCTACACAAACCAGCCGATGCCAGCGAAAACAAGCGCGCTGAGAATCATCGTAAGCTGGCCGCACGTCGAGCCATTGAAGATCATGTTGAGCAGAGACGGTTACGTAGTGAGTATGATGATCTCGAGCTTGAGATCTACTGACCTTCTAAAGGAGATTAAAAAGGGTGCGAACGCACCCTTTTTTTATGTCGATTGGTAACACTCTCAGCCGTTCAAGCTGTTACCAAGCGTTACCAATGCGCGGTTCTTTTTCAGCGCTGCGAGGTTCGTAACGCATTAATGTCCGAGGCATCGAAGGTGTTGGGTTCCAGCAACTGGTTAATCGCCTGCCGGGCTTTCTGATTATCCGCGCGCAAGCGCTGATCCAGCTCATCCGACCACTGGGTTAACGCCGAAACCACCGTCTCACGTTCTGCATCGGACAGCGGTCGGAACACCCGGTCGGGCATCACCAGCATACCCCAGGTATAAAGCACCGGCGTTTGCGTGATGTAATCAAACCGGCTGTGCCAGTTCAGCGTGAAGGCCGCAGATGGTGGCGCGATCAAACTGTCTATCGCGCCGGTGTCCAGTCCCGTCAACACGTCGCCAATGTTCATCACCAGATAATCAACATTCAGACTGTCGGCCATCTTCTGAATATCCCGGGTATTGGGCAGCCAAAGACGCGTGTTACGCACGGCTTCTAAATCGGACAACGGTCGTTTAGACATCAGATAAGAAAAGCCCCCATCCAGCGGCCCGAAGGCTGTCCAGCCTTCTTCGGCCAGGCGCTGGCGAAAGTCGGTATCCAGTGTTTGCCGCGCCTCGTAAACCTGCTCAATACGGTCAAACTGAAAAGGCTTACTGAGATCTTTCAGATCGTCGGTGATCAGATCCAATCCGGTCCCGCTGAGCAAGGCGCCATGCAGTTGCCCAATGCGCATTTTACGCATAACCGTAGAGTCGTCGCCCATCACCCCACCCGGATAGACTTTGAGTACGACATTGCCATTGGTTTGCTGCCGAATACTCTCCGCTGCGGACTGCAGCGATGTCACGGCCGCACTGCCGGGTGGGTAGAGGGTTGAGATTTTCAACGTGGTCTCGGCCAGCGTTACCGAGCTGATGCTGACCAAAACCCAAAACAGAAAAAAGCGCATGATGACCTCTGTCCGATTGATGAATGTGATACGCGACCATCAAAGGAGCGGATGGGTATCGGCCCGGCAGCGCATCGTAAAATCAGAAGGCACAGTCTGCCGGGATACTGTGACAGCGAGATGAAGAGCATCAGCCGCCGAGGCCATCGTCCAGATACGAATCTTTCAACTTCACATAGTTACCGGCGGTATAGCGGAAATAACGTCGTTCCTTTTCGCTCAGCGGCCGGGCCGCCTGCGCGGGACTGCCTTTATACATATAACCGGATTCTAGCCGTTTACCCGGTGGCACCAGTGTTCCAGCGGCAATAATGACCTGATCTTCCACCACAGCGCCGTCCAGTACGGTCGCTCCGATACCGATCAGCACTTCGTTACCAATGGTGCAGCCGTGCAGGCAGGCCTGATGACCAATGGTGACGTCATTACCGATGTGCAGCGGATGCCCGCCCGGGTTGTAGTCGCTGGCGTGAGTAATGTGCAGCACCACGCCATCCTGGACAGACGTTCTCATGCCGATGCGTATTTCATGCATATCGCCCCGGATGATCGCGCCCGGCCAGACTGAAGAGTCCGCACCGATGGTCACATCGCCCAGAACGTAACTTTCCGGCGCGACCATGACGCGCTCTCCGAGCTGTGGTTGCTTGCCTTGAAATGGATGTATCGCCACAATCAAACTCCTGATATCAAATTACGGGCACCGATGTGAACCGAACAGTTCCGCCGGGCCCGACGACAGACCGGGATGTCGGACCAGCCGCCTCCCCATGAAAAGGATAGGTTATTCCCCATGTTAAAGCTTTCTGGTTTCTGGCGAAATCGAACAGAGGAAATTGCAGCGGTGGATCTGGGGTCTAACTCGTTCCACATGATCATCGCCCGGGTCGAAGACGGTCAGATCAACGTCATTGACCGGCTGAAAGAGCCGGTGCGACTGGGCTATGGGCTGAGCGACGATGGAACGCTGGATGACCTGTCGAAACGCCGGGCACTGGATTGCCTGGAGCGGTTTCATCAGCGCATAAAACACCTGCCTGCCGCCTGTGTTCGCGCGGTTGGTACACGCACCTTACGGCAGGCTAAAAATGTTTACAGCTTTCTGGATCAGGCGGAACGTGCACTGGGGTTCGACATACAGATCATCTCCGGTGCCGAGGAAGCCCGCTTGGTTTATCAGGGTGTGGCGTTTGGTTTGGAAGATGATCACCAGACCCGTCTGGTTATCGACATCGGTGGTGGCAGCACCGAACTGATCATTGGCGAAGACTTTACGCCAAAATCTCTGGAATCACTCGGTATGGGCTGCGTTTCGGTCACCAAGCGTTTTTTCAGCGACGGTACCATCAGCAAAAAACACATCAAAGCCGCTGAAATCTATTGTCTGCAAAAACTGGAGCCATTCAGCCACCACTTTCGCCGGCAGGCCTGGCAGCGGGCCATTGGCTGTTCCGGATCGATCAAAGCCGTCAGCAGCGTCTTGGGAGCCCAAACCGGACACCCGCTGATTACCTCTGAGGCGCTCGATGACCTGCTCTCGCAATGTCGCCAGGCGGGTCATACGGACGAGTTAAAACTGGAAGGTTTGAGTAAAACCCGCCAGCCGGTGTTTATCGGCGGTCTGGTCATTCTGCGCTGTGTGATGCAGGCTCTGAAACTGGAATCTCTTGAGGCCTCGCCCTGGGCGTTACGCGAGGGCGTGCTGTTTGATTTACTCGGCCACGACAGCATGTCGGACATGCGCGAACAGTCAGTCCTCACGCTGTCCCGTCGCTTTCATGCCGACCAGGATCATGCGGAGCACAGCAATCGGGTGGCGCAGAAACTGCTCCGCCAGGTCCTGTCGAGCCGTGAGCTTTCTGAGGATTGGAGCCGATATCTACACTGGGCTTGTCAGTTGCAGGAAATCGGTTTGGACATTAATCACGACAAGTTTCAGGTGCACAGTGGCTATATCGTCGCGAACAGCCACCTCGCCGGCTTTGGTTTTGATGAACAAAATCGATTAGCGACTCTGGTGCGTAACCAGCGAAAAAAACCCGACTGGTCCACAATTGAGGTATTACCACAGGAAGAGTTGGACGACTTTATCCTGATTTTGCACATCTTCCGCTTGGCCTGTGTACTAACGCGATCGCGCGATCAGAAACAGGACATCGGCTGGTCAGTGCATCTCAATGACGATACCCTTCACTTCAGCGCACCACCCGCCTGGTGGGACAGCCAGCCACTGGCCAGTGCGGATCTTAAATCGGAAGTTCGTGCCATGAAAAAGAGCCGCTATCAATTGGTACTGAACAGCCCGGAGGACGACGGCTGACGCCGTCGTTTTTAGCAGGTCACAAAGCAGTTATTATTCCGTTGCCTGCGTCAGCAGGCGTTGTTGAGCCGAAATAGCCTCGTCTTCGAGATCGGACGTCACCCGACTGTAACTGCCATCTGAGTTCAGAACCCACGCCTGAACATTGTCTTGCAGATACAACTCCAGGTCGGCGATGACTTTGTCACGGATTTTCCGGGACAGCAGCGGGAAGCCCGCTTCAACGCGATGGAACATGTTCCGCGTCATCCAGTCGGCGCTGGCCAGAAAGACTTCCGGCGAGCCATTGTTATGGAAATGAAACGCGCGTGTGTGCTCCAGAAAGCGACCGACGATCGAGCGAACCCGGATGTTATCGGACACACCCGGAATTCCCGGTCGGACCTGGCAGATACCCCGCACAATCAGATCAATCTGGACTCCGGCCTGGCTGGCTTCATACAGTTTATGCACCAGCTTTTCTTCCGACAGCGAATTCATCTTGGCGACGATTCTTGCGGGCCGGCCCTCATTGGCGTGGGCAATTTCCTGATCGATGTAGCGGATCATGGTCTTATGCAGAGTGAACGGCGCCTGCAGCACCTTGTCCAGTTTCGATACGCGTCCCAAGCTGGTCAGTTGCAGAAAGATACGGTTCACGTCGTCGCCAATCTGGCGGTTAGCGGTCATCAGACCATAATCGGTATAGATCGACGACGTTTTCGGGTGATAGTTACCCGTACCCAAGTGCACATAGTGTCGTAACCGGTTTTTCTCTTTGCGCGCGATCATCAGCATCTTGGCGTGCGTTTTATAGCCGAACACACCATACACCACGTGAATCCCATACTCCTGCAACCGCGTTGCCAGTGCCACGTTGGCTTCTTCATCGAAACGGGCCAGCAGCTCAATGACCACCGTCACCTCTTTGCCGGCTTTCGCGGCGGCCACCAGTGCATCGACGATGGGCGATTTGGTCCCGGTGCGATACAGGGTCTGTTTGATGGTGACGACTTTCGGGTCCTTCGCGGCCTGCCGGATCAGATCCACCACCGGCAAAAATGAGTCGAAGGGGTGTTGCAGCAGAATGTCGCCACGGGCAATGGCTTCAAAAATGCTGTTTTTACGGCGCAGGATTTTCGGGTAGTGCGCTTCAAATGGCGGGAACTGAAGGTCGGGCCGATTTGCTTTATCAATGAGTTCAAGCAACCGGTTCAGGTTCACCGGGCCGTTCACCCGATATAAGTCAGGATCACCGATTTCAAACTGACGAATCAGGAAGTCGATCATTTCCGGTGGACTGTTCTCGGCCACTTCCAGCCGAACCTCATCACCGTACTGCCGGTACACCAGTTCCCCTTCAATGGCGCGACGCAGGTCATCGGTTTCTTCCCGGTCAACAAACAGATCGGAGTTACGCGTGACCCGGAACTGATAACAGCCTTTCACGGTCATACCGAAAAAGATCTCATCCATAAAATAATGAATGATGGACGACATGAACACGAAGTCGTTTTTGGTTTCCTGCCCGGGCAGTTTCAGCCGGACAATATTCGGCAATGACCGCGGACACTGCACGATGGCCCGGCCACTGTTGCGGCCGAACGCGTCTTTGCCCTGCAGAAACACCATAAAGTTCAGTGATTTATTCAGAATGCGCGGGAACGGGTGGGCCGGGTCGAGTCCAATCGGGCTCAACAGGGGCAGCACATCACGATGAAAGTATTCTTTCAGCCACTGCTTCTGTTCATCCGTCCAAAGTTCACGGCGCACAATGCGGATGCCCTCTTCCGCCAACAGAGGGAACAGTGCTTCGTTCAGCAACTCGTACTGGGTGTCCACGAAATCGTGCGCTTTGGCTGAAATCGCGGCGAGCTGTTGTTCGGGGGTCAGACCATCCACATCGGGCACATTCGATCCGGCTTCAAACCGTTCTTTTAAACCGCCAACGCGGACCTCGAAGAACTCATCCAGGTTGGTACTTGAGATGCACAAAAAACGCAGACGTTCGAGCAACGGTATACTGGTATCCATGGCCTGCAACATGACACGCTGGTGAAACTCGAGTAATGACAGTTCTCGGTTGATGAGATGATCGGGACCGATTTCAACCGGTGTGGGAATGTTTTCCAGATGGGACATCAGAGCTCCTGTTAACTTGTCGTCATCATACCTGAGTTTGACGGTCAGGATAGAACAAGTATAAGACAGTGGCATGAAATGTGTTAACAGTGGTTGAGTTACGCACAAGGGCGATTAGCCGGATCCTGGCCAGATGGCACTGTCCAACCTCGACGCTGCGCTTTAGTAAAACGGTTATAAACTGGTATGAAGGCCAAGCTATCACTCTTGGTATCGAACAGAAGGAACCCGAAAAGCGCTTCGGCTGGTTACGGATGTTTACCATCAACGAACCGGGCAAATGAGCTGACAATACGGAGACTTGAAGCAGACACTAATCCGCTTAATACTGCCTCTGTCAGCATGTTATTAAACGCTGGTTTTCAGGAAGAAGACTGACTTCGCAGTCGTTGGGAGTTTAACGGGGTTATAAAAGATAGCGAAATAACGGATCTGCTTAAGCATCTGAGAGTCTCATGCAGGCGTCCCCCCTCATGGGCGTTTAGATTTTCATAAGGCCCGACGACAGAGCAGTTCTATAAGTTCCCTGAACTCCAATCCTAGTTTCTTGCGTTCGTTCCCCTCTGCTGACCTTATTATTTTGCTGAGGTTTAAAAAAATGATCCAGTATTCAGCTTCCGACCGATTGAATTTCAAAGAATATTATGACTTTTTAAAACGGACAGATTTGGGAAGCCAATATCCTAAAGAAAACCTGGAGGAGAGAGTCACCAAACTGCTCCAGAACTGCTCACTGTCCATTACCGCAAGAAATGAAGACAACCTTCTTATCGGTATCGGCTTTGGCTTAACAGACTTCGCCTATTTTCTGTTTATCACCGACCTTGCTGTCGACCGACGTTATGTTGGGAAAGGCATCGGTTCCAAGATGATGACGTTGTTGTTGGATGAAGCAGGCGGAAAAGACGATATCACCGTCGTGACGTTATCAAATGAGGAAGCCTACAACTTTTATGAAAAAGCCGGGCTTACCCGCGATGACGGCTTGTTCTGGAAGAGTTGTGAGGTATGGACAGAGCATGTGGTTGAATAGGTAAAAATGAGTTTGGTGGGATGATGCTGGGACTACAGGCCATGATAACTCGATGTTGAGGTACAGTAGTGTGCGGTCGTAAAGTCACTAAAAAAGCCCCGTTAAGGGGCTTCTAGAGGGCAATATTCTGTATCTCTTCCATCCGTGGCGGCAGTCCAGCCCGCACATCCTTGTGCGGTCGTAAATCCCCTATCAAAGCCCCGTTAAGGGGCTTTGATTTCGCCGCAGGCGAACCGGGGATTTACCCTTTAACCCCGCCGGCGGTGAGGCCGCCCACCAGGAAGCGCTGGGCAATCAAGAAGACGATGGTGATCGGTATGCCCGCCAGCACAGCCGCAGCCGCAAAGTCACCCCAAAGCTGATTCTGCGCCTGAATAAACTGTTGCGCACCCACGGCCAGGGTCATCTTGTCGATATCTGAAATCAGTACCGAAGCGAGTGGGAACTCGTTGACGATGTTAATAAACGTCAGAATAAATACGACCGCGAGAATCGGCACACTCAATGGCAGCAAAATTCGGTAGAAGGTTTGCCAAGGTGTTGCCCCATCGATCGCCGCCGACTCCTCCATCGAAGGATCGATGGTGTCGAAGTAACCGATGATCATGAAAATATTCAACGCCATCGATCCCATATACCCGATGATCAAGGCAGAGTGGGTGTTTAATGACATGAAGCCAATGAACGAGCCGAGCTTTTCAAAGATCAGGTACAACGCTGTCAGGAACAGGGTGTTCGGAAACTGCTGCAGTACCAGCAGCGTTTTCAACATGGGACCCTTACCGTAAAAGCCCAGACGACCGAAGGCATACGCACTGGTGGTGGATAACAACAGCACCAGAATCGACGTAATCGTCGCCACTTTCACCGTGTTCATGAGCCAGCTCAGTACCGGGTACGGAGGTGTTGAGACATAGGCGTCGCCATACTGCAGTGTTGCGCGATCGGCGTCAGCCGGACGATCAGGCAGGGAAAGCTGTCCGCTCAGCTGACCGTCAGGTGAAATAAACAACGCATCTTCATAGAGCCCTTCGTTATCCGCGACATCCAGCACAATCTTCTGTCGATCGATGAAGCCGTTCTCATCGCTGCCCGCGGCTTGCAGACGCTCACCAAAGTTGTCGAGGAACGCAATGGCCAGATAGCTTTCAAGCGGATAATCAGCCTCATCAAAGGCGGGATCGGCATCCAGTGTCCAACGGCCATCGGCATAGTAGGTGACTGTGCCAAGGCCATTGTTAAATGACACGGTGTCCACGCCGTCAATGTCTTTTTTCAGCGGGTTCATGCCGGTGTAGTTCTGCTCCAGCGCCAATGCCCAGTGCTCCAGAGTCGGGCTCGATGGAATCAGAAAGTTCTCCGGGTCCACCAGCGTGTGACCACTGCGGAACGAAATGGACACCACATACATCAATGGATAGATCACGAAAAAGAGAAACGTGAGCAGAAACAGATGTACGCCGAGAATTCGAAAATTATGCGATTTAGATTTAACCATGATTCAGTCCTCCTGCCCTTATTTCTTAATGCCGACTTCGATCTTCGCCGCTTTCAGATACGCTACCGCGAACAGACCGACCATCATGAAGATAAAGGTCGAGACGGTAGCCCCCAGCGCGAAGTCTCGCGTGTCACCCATAAAGGCGAGTCGGAATGCATAGTTCACCAACAGATCGGTCTCACCGGCCTGTGGATTGGAGCCAATGATGATCGGCCCCCCTCGGGTTAACAGTTGAATCAATACAAAGTTGTTAAAGTTGAACGCGAAAGACGCAATCATCAGCGGCAGCATCGGGCGCAACACCAATGGCAGGGTAATCTTGAAGAAGTTCACTAACGGACCCGCACCTTCCAGGCTGGACGCTTCGTACAGATCTTTCGGAATCGACTGCAACATACCGAGACTCAGAATGAACATGTACGGATACCCGAGAAACAGGTTAACGATCAGGATCATCGTTCGGGTGAAGTTCGGATCCGAGTTCCATTCCGGAGAAATGTTAAAAAGCAGTTCCAATACGTAGTTAATCTGCCCGAAATTCTGGTTAAACAAAGCCCGGAAAATCATGATCAGAATGAAACTGGGGACCGCATACGGCAGAATCAGCAATACCTGATAAATACCCCGGCCTTTGATCGGCTCCCACTGAACAAAGCTGGCTAAGGTCATACCGATGAAGAAAGTCACCACAACGGTAAAGATGGCAAAAAACATGGTCCAGGTAAAAATCTGCAGGAAAGGCGCCAGCATGCCGTCTTCCGTCAGTACGCGAACATAGTTGTCGAATCCGATATTTACCTGGAAGCCCGGGGTGTAGTACTCACCTTCGCTGTCATAGAAAAAGCCGTCCTCAAAGCTGGCATTCAACACCGTGCCGTCTTTCTGATTGGTGAGCTGGTGCGGGTCGTCCGGGTTTTCTGTCCACAATGGGTAGTTCTGGCTGTATTCGCGCAGTTTGGACTTAGCCAGTACGGTGCCATCGGGCAATACCAGTTGCAGGCTGTCCAGCTCATTACGATAGGTGATTGTTGCGCGTCGTTCAGCCTGTGGTAAATCGGGTTCAGATTGGATTTCAGTCAGTCGTTCTGAGATCGGTTCGACGTGCGTCAATGGTAGCGCGTTTTCAGTGATGAACAGGGTGCCCTGTTCACTCTCCAGAACCACGCGATAGGCCGAGCCCTCTTCATACAAACCGATCTCATAAGACTGAGCGCCGTCGGCGATGTAAGTCTGGTCCAGAAAATAGGACTTGGCCTGATCAAAGCTGAGCAGGTGCAGGTTGGACTTATTGGTAAACGTCAGCCCGAGGGTGTACATGATCGGGAAAATGACAAAAGCAAACACACCGATCAGGCCCGGAAAAACGTATCGCCAGACGTAGGCGCGTTCTGACAGAAAAATGAAGGTGAACACCGCCGTGAAGACCATGATCAAGCTGCCATACAACACTTCGCCCTGTGCATACATCAACAGCGTCACGTAGGAGAAGAATACCGTCAGCGCACCGACGATGATGTATTGCAGCCAGGTTTTCCACTTCTCCTGCGCGGCTGCCGCAGGCACCATCGGAATGGCGTTCGGATTAGCCATAGTTGATCCTCATGTAAGTCCAGTCTGAATAATGATTTGAAAGCTGACCAGTCACGCTTTTAAATCCGCACTCTGCTGAGACTGTATAGTAGTGATTTCCACAATAAATACCGGTTGGCACCGGGTGGATTTTCAGGAAAAAACTGGGTGGATTTCCGTTCGATCCAGCAAGGGGTTATGCCGCACCCATCGCAGACACACTTGTCTGAGCCCATTAAAGCAAATAACGGCTAATTGAGGGTGCTCACAGACTGATAGACACCGGTGTTCGCCCCTGTGTATCCACCCTAAGGTTCTTCAGACACCCGGTTCCTGATGTGCTGGTTTTCCTCGGGAGCGATGCCCCAATGCAAAAAAAAGAGCCAAATGCCATGCATTCAGCTCTTCTTGCCAACGGTGACCCGCACCGTTTGAAGTTTATTGCTTTAATTACTTAGCAATACGATCCGCCGCATCATTCAACGCATCTTCTACGGACTGACGACCCTGAGTAATCGCCGTCAGTGCCGATTCCATGTTCGACCAGAAAGCGCTCATTTCAGGAATGTTTGGCATTGGTTCACCGGTCTGCCATACAGCATAGGCATCTGCCAGAGTCTGATTATCCGCCGCCAGCTCTTTCATGAAGCCTTTGTGCGTTACAGCACCCAGTGTACGGTCATCGTTCACGGTGCTCAGACCATCTTTGGTCAGCAGGTAGCCTTCCAGGAACTCAATGGCCAGGTCTTTGTTTGGTGTGGCTGCGTTAACGGCAGCAGACAGTACACCGGTGAAGCCTTTAGGCTGACCGTCATCCACTTTCGGGTAAGGACCCAGGATGATGTCGATACCGGCTTTTTCATAGTCGGCCCACGCCCATGGTCCGTTGATGACACAAGCTACTTCACCCGCCTTGAAGGCAGAGTCGAATACACCGTAGTCAACACCGGCTGGCATCACGCCTGAATCGATCAGATCTTTGATCATTTGCGCACCCGCGATGGCACCGTCGTTATTCACACCGGTGACTTTCGGGTTATAGCTGCCATCGACGTTTTCAAAGGCATAACCGCCTTCAGCCGTCAGGAAACCGTAGGTGAAGTAGGTGTTGTTGTAATCCCACATCAACGCTTTCTTACCATCGGCAGCCAGGGCATCGGCCGCTGCGCGAACGTCAGCGATGGATGCGAAAGGCGCATCAACGATGTCGGCGTTACAGATCTGGGTTGGACCTTCAATTGAAATCGGGTAACCGAAGTACTGACCGTTATATTGCACCGCGCCCCAGAAGGCATCGTCCAGTGCGTTCAGTGTGTCGTCACTTGGCTCAACCGGTGCAATCAGACCAGACTTGGCCCAATCACCAAAACGGTCGTGTGCCCAGATAAAAATGTCCGGACCTTTACCAATCGCGGCTTCTTGTTGGAACTTTTCTGTAACCGATTCCGGCGTCTCTACAGTGACCGGAATACCTGTATCTTCTTCGAATAAATCGCCCACAGCCTGAAGACCGTTATAGCCCTTGTCGGCGTTAATCCAAACCTGCAGTGCACCGTCTTCCCAGGCAACGGCTTGCGTTCCCATGGTGGCACCGGCGATAGTCAATGCAGTAACCAGCGTTTTCTTCATCATAATCACGTTTCCTGTCTTATTGTTGTTGTGGAGTTTAAACCCCTTAACGGCGCTTAAAGTAAACGCTCAGGCCATGCCCGAGAAGGCCTCTTTTTTCGTTCCGGGGTAAAATCCACCTAATCAGACCCGGCTGAAACTCCCGTTGGAACTCATGCCTAAAGGTCGACTTTCCTGATGGGTGGAATCGTGACACGCTGCCATGAACGGCGCCTGAACATGAATACGACGATTGAAACAAAAGGGAGTCGACGAATGATGCCCGTTACCGGGCTCAATCGTCCAAAATGGTATAGCGAGACTGCATTTGATAAGCAATTAGAAAACCAACCAGAGCGCCGACACCGCAGATGGCTGAATCCCGAATGACGCCATGGTCAATCAACACCATGGCCGTCCCCAGCAAGAGACAAGCCGCCATGACGACAAAGAAGAACACCCATTTCATACCCGACTCCATTAACTCACAGGTAACATGTGAACAAGTTTAGTCGGTCAGCGCACTGCCACCACAGCACGCTACAAATTCAAACGGATTGTCGGTTCATTGACACCTTTCAATGCAATTTAAAGCTGTCAACCAAATGTTTCATCTCCTCGGCAATCACCTGCAGTTTTTCAGCGGCTTTCTCGCGGCGCCCGGCGTTGCTGGACAGATCGCTGACCCGGGCAGAGATGCGTGAAATGGACTCATCGATGTTTCCGGCCACCTGAGACTGTTCGCCGGAAGCTTCAGCAATCTGACTGTTCAACTCATTAATCTGCTCTACCGCTTGCGCCACATCCGCCATGGCTTCGGCGGCCTGATTGATTTTCACCCGGTTATCCTGACTGCTGAGCTTACTGCGTTCAATCTGATCAACCGCCGACTGAGCGCCTTCCTGCAGCTTGGTCACCGTGTCCTGAATTTCTAATGTCGACTGATTGGTGCGGCTGGCCAGGTTGCGGACTTCATCTGCAACCACGGCAAACCCACGCCCCTGCTCGCCAGCTCGCGCCGCTTCAATGGCGGCATTCAGGGCCAGCAGGTTGGTTTGTTCGGAGATGGCCCGGATAACATCCAGTACCGAACCAATCGCCTCGGCGTTGGTCGATAAGTGGTCTATCACGTCGGACGTTTGCGTAATACGCTCGGTTAACCGCTCCAGACTGCTCACACTGTTTTCCATGGTCTGTCGGCCATCGTCGGTTTTGGTTTTGGCTTGGGCCGCCAATGCCGAGGCTGCGTCGGTGTTCTGTTTAATGTTAACCGCCGAGGCTGACATTTCCGTCGTGGCCGTTGCCACCATGTCGGTTTCTTCCTGCTGGGCGCGGACACTGGAGGACAACTCCGTACTGCCGCTGCGTGCGGACGTCGCGATGCCGGCCAGCTCATTGGCCGTCGTCGACATGCGTTCGATGGTGCCCTGTAACTTGGCCATCATGGCATCGAATGCGTCGGCAATATGTCCCAGCTCATCGTTGCGATGATAGTTAATACGCAACGACACATCGTTGGTTGATTCGATATTTTGGATAACCCGGGTCAGATTACGAATAGGAACCAACAAGCCCCGCAAGTAAAACAGCCCCATGAATGCACCGATCACCATGACAACGACGGTCGTAATGATGGTCGCCGTCACGGTACTGCCCACCTGACCACGAATGGCTTCACCACCATTGGCGACCTCATCACTGGCTTGAGCCACGTTGGTGGCATCGGTCACCACCTGCTGCATGCTGGCAGTCTGATTTTCAACGTAGACTGAACGTAACTGATCCAGCAGTGCCGATATGTTGTCTGACTGGTCTTTCGCCCCCTGTGCCATAGACGCGCCCATGGACACTGAGTTGGATTCGTACATCTGGAACATCCGCTCAACGTACAGCATGTAGGTTTCCAGCTCTTCGCGTACCTGGTTGAACACCTGAGCATTGCCTGAGTCCATGGTTTCCAGATTGGTCAACAAGGTTTGTAAGGTCTGCTCCAGTTCGCGCCCGGTTTCTACTGAATCGATCCGCAGGGTTAATGCGCCCTGAAAATACCAGTAGTTCATATCCGCAAGGATGGTGACGGCCTGATTAATCGCCTGTACGCGATCCATCACCGACTGTGCTGTGCGAATCGAGGCTTGCTGACGATCCACCAAACGGTTCTGCGACTGTATCAGTTCGGCCTGTGTATCGACCTCACTGTTAATACCCCAGATGTTGACCCCAATCCAGGTGTTGGCGATCAGAATCAGAAAGATGATGGTTGACAGTAAAGCTATGGTCTTGACCTGCAGTGAGAAGCCACTGCGTCCAGACGGTTTTTTTGTTCGTCCCGTCATTATGCCCCCCTGAGGAAACGGACTGCTGACTTGAGCGTAGCAACAAACGGCTACTTTTTCGTCTGACATTGTAACGGCCTGAACGCCGGACTCTTTAGCTGAGTTATGGGGTTCAGAGGCGGGATTGTACTGAGGGTGGAGAGTCAGTTGGGAAGGTTACTCAGAGCGTCTTGTGTCAATTGGCGTAAATGATTGAGATTGTCGGGGATACCGACCAGCAGCCAAAGCGTGGCTGTTGGGCTGACCCGGGAACGCACAATGCGGGCGTTATCCTGAAGCCAATCGAGTAAAAATGCGCGGGCCTGAGCGTTCACGCTGGCGTCATCCGGATACCAGTCGTCCGCGAGTTGCTCACTCCAGCGCACAACCTGATCGTCGAGTGTTGCCTGCATGCGTTCGTGCACGCTTTGCTCACTGTCTTCAGATGAGCGCAATACACTGACCGGGTACCCGGTCACCGGCTCACCACAGACAAAGGATGGCGCCGGCGTTCGCGGACTGTCCGGGTAGACACAGCGCGTCAGCTCGGTATCCACCGAACGTGACGCGCAGGCGCTCAGCGTCAGAACGACGCCAAGCACCAGTAACCGTTTAACCCGTGACATACGCATTTGATCTGACAACTCAGAACAGGACGCGAGCGCGCAGTGTGCCTTTCACCTGCAGCACTTTTTCCAGCGCTTTGCGTGAGCAATCCTGCGCAACATCGATCACCACGTAGCCAATTTTTTCTGACGTCTGCAGATACTGACCCATGATGTTGATGTTGTTTTCAGAAAACACCTGGTTGATTTCGGACATCACACCGGGAATGTTTTCGTGAATGTGCAGAATACGATGCGCGTTTGGATGCGCCGGCAACGCCACTTCCGGGAAGTTCACGGCCGACAACGACGTACCGATGTCCGAGTAGGTCGCCAATTTCTCAGACACTTCAATGCCGATGTTGAACTGAGCTTCCTGTGTCGAACCACCGACGTGCGGTGTCAGCAACACATTGTCGAACTCCCGCAACGGCGAGACGAATTCTTCGTTGTTGCTGCGTGGCTCGACCGGGAACACATCGACAGCGGCGCCAAGCAGCCGCTGCTCTTTCAAAGCCTGCGCCAGTGCTTCAATGACGACCACCGTGCCACGAGCCGCATTGATGAACACAGAGCCGGTTTTCATCTGCGCGAACTGTTCTTCGCCCATCATCCACTTGGTGGAATCGGTTTCCGGAACGTGCAGCGAGACGACGTCGGCCGTATTGAGCAGTTCTTTGAGCGAACCGACCTGACGGGCATTGCCCAGCGGCAGTTTGGTGACGATGTCATAAAACATCACATCCATGCCCAGGCCTTCCGCGAGCACGCCCAGTTGGGTTCCGATACTGCCATAACCGACGATGCCCAGTTTTTTGCCACGAATTTCAAAACTGTCGGTCGCGCTTTTCTGCCAGCCTCCGCGGTGACAAACCGCATTTTTCTCTGGCACACCACGTAACAGCAGGATGGCTTCGGCCAGAACCAGTTCCGCAACCGATCGGGTATTCGAATAGGGGGCGTTAAAGACCGGAATGCCCCGAACCGCCGCTGCATTCAGATCCACCTGGTTGGTTCCGATACAGAAGCACCCGACCGCAACCAGCCGCTCGGCTGCGGCAAAGACCTGCTCGGTCAGTTGAGTACGGGAACGGATACCAATGAAATGCGCATCACGTACTTTTTCCAGCAGTTCGTCTTCAGGAATGGAACCTTTGTGGTATTCGATGTTGGTGTAACCTGCTTTTTCGAACGTATCCAGCGCACTCTGATGTACGCCTTCGAGCAGGAGAATTCGGATCTTGCTTTTGTCCAGAGAGGTCTGCGTCATGATTCGGCTCGTGTCAGTCGGAGATAAATAACGTTGGGTCGGTCGAACGACCCCGGGCGCGCGGATTCTACCATAGCGCCCACCCGCTTGAATGCCCCATTTCGCAACATAACAGTTGATGAACTGGGATTCTCCGACTGGTCAGGATTACTCAGCCGTTAAAAACGATCCCGATCGTGTGTCTGATTGAAATCCAACGCCGGCCCTTTCGGGATGACACCATGCGGATTGATGGTCCGATGGCTGAAATAGTAATGCCGCTTGATGTGATCCAGATTCACCGTCTGTTCAACCCCGTCCACCTGATACAGCTCGCGCAGGTAGTTGCTCAGGTTCGGGTAGTCATCAATCCGTTTCAGATTGCATTTAAAGTGCCCAACGTAGACGGCATCAAAGCGGATCAATGTGGTAAACAGACGCCAGTCGGCTAACGTTATCTGATCACCGGCCAGATAGCGCTGCTGACTGAGCCGGTCTTCCAGCCAGTCCAGAGCCGTAAACAAGGCATCGAAGGCTTCTTCGTAAGCACTTTGCGTGGTTGCAAACCCGCTCTTGTACACCCCGTTATTCACATCGTGATAAACCCGTTCATTGACGGCATCGATGGTCTCGCGCAGTGACTCCGGATAAAAATCCTGTTGGTCACCGGTCAACTCGTTAAACGCCGAATTGAACATCTGGATGATGTCGGCGCTTTCATTGCTGACGATGGTTTCCTGTTGTTTATCCCACAACACAGGAACCGTGACCCGACCGGAATAATCCGGTTGGGCCCGGGTATAGAGCTCGTGATAACAACGACTGCCGTAAAGGTCATCGGCGACAATCACGTCACTGCCGAAATCCGGGCCTTCAAATACCCAACCGTCTTCCAGCATATCCGGATGTACAACGGACACGCCGATGTGTTCTGTCAGCCCTTTCAGCTCGCGCAGAATCAGCGTCCGGTGCGCCCAAGGACAGGCCAGTGAGACATACAGATGATAGCGTCCGCTTTCGGCTTTAAAACCACCCGAGCCGGTGGGTCCCGGTTCACCATCAGGAGTCACCCAGTTACGAAACTGCGATTCAGAACGAATGAATTTTCCGCCGGATTTTTCGGTGTCGTACCACTGATCCACCCATTTTCCGTCGACTAAAAGCCCCATTTGCCACCTCTCTCGTTGTCTGTCGCCTGGCGGGTATCATGCTCCGCAGCTGTCTTGCTGAGCCGGATCGACCCGGCTTCGCGTTTCATAACGCTAGCGTCCCATGCGGCATTGCGCAATTGCGATACCACCGCGATCAGGAAGAGCGGAACCCGCCAAACGCAAAAGTTTATTTAAAGACTATCTTAGAGGGGGCACAGATGATTCAAATCGGGGGATTCTGAGGCTGAGGGTCAAAAAATTTGAAGCGCCAAGTTTACAGGCAAAAAAAACCCCGCCTAAGCGGGGTTTCTTGTAGCCAGAGGCGCTTACTGGACAGCAGCGACCATGTGATCGACCGCCGCCTGCACTTCTTCATCGCTGAGCGAGGCATTGCCGCCTTTGGCAGGCATGGTGTTAAAACCATTGATGGCATGGTCATAAAGGGTATCCACACCCTTCGCGACACGTGGTTCCCACGCGGCGGCATCGCCGAATATCGGGGCATTCAACGCACCGGAGGCATGACAGGCGGCACAGGCGGTGGAGTAGACTTCATCACCACTTTTCGGACCTGAGCTGACCGCTGCGGCCACAGTGGCGGCGGTTTCACAGGGCTCGCCCTGAACGCATACATTTCCGGCTGGTTTCAGGCGGTCGGCCACCGCATCTTCGTAGCTGGTTGTTTCTGCCATCGCCCACCCCAGTGCCAGGGTAGCGACGATCACGAGCAGTTTCTTCATGGGCTTGTCCGTTTCAGATCATTATTCTCAAGGTCGGGCGATTATAACGACTCCTGCGACGCCTAACAATTCAAGGCGCTCGCCTTTTCGACTATGATGCGGGTTTTTACGATGACACAGGAGCCAAAAGCCATGAGAGAAGTTACCGTAGCGGCCACACAGATGCCCTGTGGTTGGGACGTCAGTGAAAATCTCAAGACGGCGGAAAGGCTGGTACGCGAAGCCGCGGCCAGCGGGGCTCAGGTCATTCTTTTGCAGGAGCTGTTTGAACGGCCTTACTTCTGTCAGCATCAGAAAGAAGAATTTCGGCGCTTTGCCACCGCCATCGATGATAACCCGGCCATTGCGCATTTTGCCCCCATCGCCCGGGAACTGGGCGTGGTCTTACCCATCAGCTTTTTTGAGCAATGCGGTCCGGTGGCCTACAACTCCGTCGTTGTGCTGGATGCGGATGGCGAAAACCTGGGTCTGTATCGGAAAACGCACATTCCGGACGGTCCCGGCTACTGCGAGAAGTTTTATTTCACCCCGGGAGATACCGGTTTTCAGGTGTTTTCGACGCGCTTCGGGCGCATCGGCGTCGGGATCTGCTGGGATCAATGGTTTCCGGAAACTGCGCGGGCGATGACACTGATGGGGGCGGAACTGCTGTTTTACCCGACCGCCATCGGCAGTGAACCCTACAATCCGGACATCGATTCTTCCGGTCATTGGCAGCGTACCCAACAGGGTCACGCGGCGGCCAATGTGATACCGCTGATTGCCAGCAACCGTATAGGGACAGAGGTCATCGACGACACTCAGATCACCTTTTACGGTTCTTCGTTCATCGCCGATAACACGGGCGCACTGGTGACGTCGATGGATCGCACAAGTACCGGGTTTATCCAGGCAACGTTTGATCTGGATGCCCTGAACGCTCAGCGCAGTGAATGGGGGCTGTTCCGTGATCGCCGGCCCAGTCAGTATGGCACGTTAATGACCAAAGACGGACGCGCTTAGTCGCGTCGGCTCAGAGGTAATCCAACAGGCGGCTGACCAGCTGACGGTCGAACTCGCGAATCCGATCATCGCGGATAAAGTGAATCTGCAGTCGCTCTTCGGTCTGGCCCACAATCTGACCAAGACCCAGGGACGGGTGTCGGACTCGCTGACCCGCACCTTCGGACGCCTCCGGTGCTGCCGTTTGCCAGTCGATCTCCCCTAACCCCAGATAACGGACATAGGTTTCGACACTGCTGCGGTGCATGTCGGACGGCAAGGTTAAGGACGACTCCGGACTGCCCACGGCTGACGCGACCTGGCGGGCTCCATCGATAAAAGCATCCGGCAGGAAACTCGAGGCGGGAACGCTTCCCCCGGGCGTTGGTACTATGAGCGCCAACCTGTGCCGTGCCCGGGTCATGGCGACATACAACAGTCGTCGCTCACTGGCGAGTGACGTTGGCAAGCTCATTTCGGACTCCGGCTGATACGGGTAGAACTGTCCGTTCAGCTCCGGAATGATGACGCAGGGCCACTCCCGGCCCTTACTTTTGTGAATCGACGTAATCAGAACGCCACCGGCGGTCTGTTCGCGGGCACGTTCGACAAGCGTTTGTAACTGATGGGCGCCATCGGACAAGGCCCATCGATGACTGCGCACAAACGACAGAAACGCCTGCACCGTCGCTTTCTGGTCATCCACCGCCGACGCCGAGAAGGCGTTTTCCTGCATCGCCGAGTAGTAATCGGTGCCCTGCACCCAACCCTGCAGGACAGCATAGGCGGCGCCCTGGCCTCGTTCTGCTTTTTCAATCCAGCGGGCACGCTCGAACAAAGCCTCAGACTGATACCGGGACAGATTTTCCGGCACCGCATTGCGCAGTGCCTGCCCCCATTGTGTGGTTGTCGGAGTTAAGGTCCGGATCAGCTGATCAATCAGCGCTTTCCGGATTTTCAGGTAGGGCTGCGTCAGCAGCGATTGCCAGGCTTGGCGGCGAATGGCTGGCGACCATTGAATTCCCTGACCGTCCGCTAACTGCAGCAGAACCCGTAATGGCCGTAACTCGTGTCGTTCCAGCACACTGAACGGTTGATCGGTTTGATAATGCACGCCATGTTCCAGCAGCATGAGTTCCAACCGGGCGCTGTTTGCCCACAGTCGGTTGATGACCGCGATGTCATCGAGTGAATACGCCTGTTGCCAGCGGGTAATGCAGTCAAAGGCCGCTTGCGCGCTGTCATCACTGACCAACCGAACCAACTCGGTGGTACTTGCGGTAGCATCGGATACACACTGCGTACGAGCGTCATCGTGGGCATAGTTGCCGGAAATCACCTGATTCGCCAACAGGCTCAGGGCATGGCCGAATCGAAAGGTATGACTGAGGTGATAATCCACAACCGGCTGGAAACGTTCGGCAAACTGTTGCGAGAGCAGTTGCGGGCGGGAACCACGGAACTCATAAATCGTCTGATCCGGATCGCCTACGATCATTAACTGTGCCCGGTCCCCCTGCAGCACTTCCAATAGCCGCTGCTGAACCGGGTTAATGTCCTGATATTCATCGACGATGATCTCGGCCATATGACCGCCAAACTGGCGGGCAAGATGAGGTTCGCGCTCAAACCGCATAACCGGTTCGCAAATCAGGTCCGAGTAGGTAAAGCGGCGCTGATCGCTGCGCCAATCTTCAAACCGGTGAAACACCTCGATAAAAAACCGACAGTTATCCGGTAAGCCGGACTGTTCGAAGACCTGTTCAGGAGGCGCCAGCTGGCTTTTGACCAGTTCTATGTAGGCCAGTGCGGGTTCCACCCATTTCTTTTTGCGGCTCAGAACATCATCAGCCAGCGCTTCTGGTGCGCACTCTCGTAACAACTGCCAGAGAATCATCTCGACTTCACTGTCACTCAAAAGCGTCCGGCCAAAAGGCAACATGTCACCCTGACGGATCAGGGTTTGGCAGATCCGGTAGCCCAAAGAATGAAAGGTACGTACATCAGGTAATGACTGGCCGGGCATCAGGGAACGCAGGCGCTGTTCGAAATCGATTTGAGCGGCTTTGTTGTACATCAGCACCAGCAACCGCTTTTTCGGCACACCCGCCGCCAGGCGCTGACGAACATAGGCGGTCAGCGTCTGGGTTTTGCCGGATCCAGCCACGGCAATAATCCGGGCGTGCCCACCTTCATGACCAATAATGGCTTGCTGTTCGTCAGTATACTGCACAATAAAACGCGTCAGATTCGTAAAGGGCGCATAGAATACCAGAGTCACCGCTGAGATTTGCTATAGTTAACGTAGCGCTAAAGGAGTCTTTGCCATGCCCAAACAAGAACTGAAATCCCTCTTTCAACACCTCCGCGATCACCTTCCCGAAGGCGAAACCAGTGCCCAGCAAAAAATGCTGATGGATCAGATCGCTTATCACCTGCACGATGAGGACAGTCCGGACCCGGTAGACCCGACCTTGCGAGATTCGGTCGAAATGCTGATTGAAGACATTGAAGTCGATCACCCGAAAAGCGCCTCGATTGCCCGGAACATTCTGGAAACTCTGGCCGCCATCGGCGTTTAATCCTCGTCTTCAGCCTCAGGCGCATCTTCGCCAACCATGCGGGGGCGATGCGTGTCACTGATTGACTTTGACGTTGGGGCGCCCATTTCCTTAAGGCGCTCCACGTAACTCAACATGGAGCCGCGTCCGTCTGAAAAGGTATTCAGGGCTTCATGAAAGGTCCGGTCAGCGCTCTGAATTTGCGTACCGAGCTTATCCATTTTCCGACTGAACACCGCGACCTTGTCATAAATCTTGCCCGCCAATGCGTAGAGTTCTTTGGCGTTTTCATTTTGCCGTTCCAATACCCAAAGATTGGCCACCGTGCGCAACGTGGCCAACAAGGTTGTCGGGGTCACAACAACGATGTGCCGCTCAAATGCCTCGTTAAACAGTTGTGAGTCCTGTTCGAAGGCGGCAATAAAAGCGCTTTCTACCGGCATGAACATCAGCACAAAATCCGGCGAGTTCAGCCCCGACAAGCCGGGATAGTTCTTGGCACTCAGGGCATGAATGTGATGCCGAACCGCCGAGACATGCGCCTGCAAGGCGGTATTTCGTGTTGCTTCATCATCCGCCGCAACCGCCTTCTGGTAGGCATTCAGGCTGACCTTGCTGTCAATGATAATGTGTTTGCCATCCGGCAGATGAATGATGAAGTCCGGTCGTCGGTTCTGCCCCTGATCGTCTTTGTAGTTAGCTTCCCGCTCAAATTCACGACCCTTCTGCAACCCTGAGCTTTCCAGTATCCGTTCGATCTGTAGCTCACCCCAGTTGCCCTGCAGTTTCTTATCGCCCTTCAGTGCCTTAGTCAGATCGTCCGCCTGACGGTTCAACTGGCTATTCATGTCTTTGAGCACCGACAACTGTGTCAGCAACTGACTGCGACCTTCGACATCCCGGCTGTGGATATCATCGACACGCTGACGAAACTGTTCGATCTGACGATGAAACGGGTCAAGCAAGGCGGTAATCGAGGCCTTTGACTGTTCGCTGAATCGCTGTTGCTTCTGTTCAAAGATGTCGTTCGCCAACTGACCAAAGTCCCGCTTCAACTGTTCGCGACTGTCATTCAGCAATTGCAGCTGTTCGGCATGATGCGCCTTAGCACTTTCAGCACGCGCGTTGATGTCTGCGAGCCGGCTTTCCAAGGTGCGCACTTCGCGTTGAAGCAGGTTTAGCTGCTGATCTTTTGCCGTTAACTGCGCCTGCAACTCCGTCAGCTGCCGAACCTGAACCTGCAGCCCGGCATTCTCAGCCGCCAACCGCGCACTCAGACTGCGCTCCTGGTGCAATGCCTGCTGCATCTCCTCCAACAATAATTGCTGACGTCGCCAGCGAGACCAGAACAACGTGCCAATGACCGTGCTGACCAGCACGGTGGATAGCAGGCCAAACACAAAGGCCTGTTGAATATCGGTGAGCCAGGGGATCAAAACAGAATCAGTCCTTATCGGGCGAAGAGTGCGACAACCATCGGGTAAATTTATCATCGATGGGGTCAGCCTGATAACTCAAACGTTCGCCTTCGAAATCAAATGCCAGTCGCCAGGCGTGCAGGTAGAGTCGGTCAGCGGGCGTACCACCGTAAAGGGTATCGCCGAGCATGGGGCTGCCCAGCGATTTCAAGGCCACCCGAAGTTGATGGGTTTTCCCGGTTTTCGGGTAGAGGACAAATCCGCGCTCGCCATCGTCCAGTGACACACTGCGAAAGCGGGTGATCGCCGGATTGTTCTGCTCACGCAGTAACTTCCATTGGCTGCGCCGTGAGGGTGCCATGTCGCCCCGGACCCAGCCCTGCTTTTTTCGCGGGCGACGATCACTGATGGCGAGATAGGTTTTCTCGACACGACCTTCGGCGAACCCAAGACTCAACGCTCGATTCGCTTCCGTTGTTCGGGCCACCAGCAACAACCCGGAGGTGGGTTTATCAAGTCGGTGCACCGGAAACGCAGTGTGCCCCTGGTCATTCAGCCACTCGAGTACGCTCGGCGCTTGGGCATCGCGTTGTACGGTCCAGCCTGTAGGCTTCACGATGACAAAATAAGCATCTGTGGCCGTTAGGATCGTCGGTTCAGGTCCAGGCATTCAGATCGTCATCATCAACGGTGGCGATGTCCTGATGCAGCTGTTCCCGGATACGTTCCATCCAGGTCCCCCAATGGGTGTTTAACCGGGCAAGATGCGCGGGTGATTTGCGCAGGTCGCGATGCTCAGCAATAAGACTGATGCGATCGTCCATGACCTCAATGCGCCAATGCACCAGCGTGTTATGAAAATCGTCTTCACCCTGCACACACAGCCATTCCAGGTTTTGATCGGGGACTTCTTCGACGACCCGGAAGATCAACGGCACATCGCGATCCTGATGCAAAAAACGCCAGCTGTCACCGTCATGAATCGTGATTTCACCCGGCCACCACCGGTTCAGACCCGCGCGCGTTGTCAACAAACTCCAGACACGCTCAGGCGAGGCTACGACATCAATTTCATGATAGAGTGTGGTCATCGGTCAGTCCTGAACAACGCTGGATTGTGTGAATGTTTGCCCGTCAGTTTAGCAAAATCCAACGACATATCGAGACTCCGTGACACATCAACTAGGATTCACCTCAGCCGGACCGGTGCATTATGGCGACGCCTGACCTGACGCCCAAACTGGCCATGCAGCCAGAAGGCTCACTGAACAAACTTAGCATCAACAGCCTGTTGCTGGATCGTCAGGATCCTTTGGTCAATACCCCGTCCCTGTGTGGTAAAACGCTGGTTTCCCGACAAGCGTTACTGGAGATTCTTGAAGATACCGGGCACGGCGACGCGGGTAATCTGCGCCGCTTTCTGGGTCGCTTCGATCCACAATCGCATCGAGACCAAATCGTTCTTGACCGTTACGCCCAACGCTTCAGCGTGGTGATTAATACAGCCCGCACCGCTTCGGCCTGGCCAGGGGATGATGCTTACCGCCGCTCCTTGCGGGCCTACTGGCAATCGATCACGACGCTGGTGATCTCCGGTGGGCTGACGTCGGCCGAATTCGGTCAGTCACTGGCCCAGTCGGTCGAACAACGCAGCCAGAATCTGGCGGTCATCTGTTCTCCCTGGGGGGGTAACACGGCATTGCTCGGCTTGGCTCAAACCGCCGCTTGTGCCGATGATATTCTGGTTATGGATTTCGGAGGCACCGGCATCAAGCGGGCCATCGCGCACCGCTTCGGTAACCGACTGACGTTATTGCCCGAGGCTAAAACGAAGGACTTTTGCGAACAGGGTCGAATCCGCAAAGCCGGGCTGATGTTGGCGCTGCGGCAAACACGTCAACTGCTCGATCGCCCGCTACCGGTCGCCATCAGCATCGCCAGCTATCTGGACCATGGGCACCCGTATCGCTACTTCAGCAGTCTCTATCATGGACTTACCGAAGATTCTGATCATTTAGCCACCAGCTTACATCAAGAATGGTTACCGGAATCGGATCTCGGCCCCTTATTACTCCTCGAACACGACAGTGCCGCCGCCGGTCTGGCGTTCCGGTTTCGCGAGCCAGCAATGATGGTCACTTTGGGCACCGGACTCGGCAGTGCACCCTGTCCAATGATAAAATCCTGACTTCCGGGCTGACAGCCGACAATCGCCAGCTATACTGCACGTAAAGAGAATTAGAACGCAATTAGAATGCTTCATTCCCGTCCCCCAAATCAAAGCCGAAACCGGGCCACTTGGAGTCAGTCCTGATGATCGTGGCTTTGACGGTGTCCGCACTGATGTGTCTGGTTGCCTTTGCGTTTACCGGCAACCCCATTCTGGACGCCGTCCTTGCAGTTCTGGCCATTGGGCTGAGCGCGTTCCTGGTACTTAAACATCGAAAACTACTTCTGGTGCCACTGCTGGTGTTGACCGCAGCGCCGATCATTCCGTTCGTCAAATGGTTCGAACCGGCGTTTATCAGCCGGGCCACAGAAGGTGCCTATCGTAATCTGGAGAATGAACTGGACATTGCCGAAGGCATCGTCACTCAGTTTTTTCTGAACAATGCCGCCGCATTGGATTCCATTGCCATTCTGGTTAATCAGAGCGATTCCTTGTCCGACGCCGAATATCAGCAGTGGTTGACACAAATTCTGCCCGCTTATCGGAATCAGTTTCTGAACATCGCCGTCTCCGAAAACCTGATCGTCAAACACGTCTATCCACCGAACGATGTAAACCTGCAAGTGCGGGGTGCCGACCTCAGTCAGGTGCCCGATCAGGGTTTACAGTATCGGAATGTTTTACGCACTCAACAACCGACGGTTATTGGTCCGGTCATGTTGATTCAGGGTGTCCCCGGAGTCATCTATGTACGACCGATGCCAAACAAACCAGATCTGGTTCTCTCTGGCGTGTTGTCATTAGCACAGCTTGAGCAAGAACTGGACATGATTCTTTCCGATGCCATTCACCTGCAGATAAATGTGCGCACCTTAGTCAGCCAATACGAACTGCTGGCTGATGACCTTTTCGATGCCAACCGCAGTGCATCGCGTGATTTGGATTTTAACGAGATTACCGTCGGCATCGCCGCCTCCTCCAACCGCGTTGATCAACTCACAACCCGCACACGCTGGGTGACCCGATCATCAGCGACGGCACTGTGGATAGGCCTCAGTTTTCTGCTCGGTTTACAGCGAGTCAATTTTCGTCTGCGAGAACAACAGCGAAAGGCCCTGGAAAAAAGTGAGCAGGAACTGACGGCCGCACAACGGCTGGGCAAAATGGGATCCTGGGTCAGTACCGACGGTGAACGGCTAGCGCTGTCGACCCCGCTGCAGGAACTGTTGAACATCAATGGCGAGGAGATATCACTGGACGCACTGTTTGATCGGCTGCATCCGGATCAGCGAATGCTGCATATCGAACAAATCCATTCGTTCATGGCCGGTCACCAGGATCGCCTTAATCTTGAGCATCGGCTGAAAACCGGAGAGACGTACCAATGGTTTGATCATCGTATTGCCCGCACCAGCGACAACCAGGTCACAGGCATTCTGCGGAATATTCAGACCATTCGCGAACGCGAAGAACAGGTCACGAAACTGGAATCTTTCGACTCTTTGACCGGCGCGGCCAACCGGCATTATTTCCGTCAGATTGCCGAGCAGAATCTGGCCTTGTGCGAACGACGGCGAACGACCTTTGTACTGGCTTTAATAAACATTGACGACTTCAGGACCGTCAATGAAAGCCATGGCCAATCTGTTGGCGATGAGTTACTGAAGCAGATTACACTGCGCCTGCACAATCATTCACGCAAGTCAGACACCATCGCCCGCCTATCCGGCGATACCTTTGCCATGGCTTTGGTCGATATCGGCAACAACCGTCAGTCGGTTTTTGTCATTGAGCAGATCATGCGCCGGTTGAAAGATCCGTACATGATTGCCGATGATCTCTACCCTCAGTTCACGCTCGGTATCGCCATGTATCCGGACGATGCAACCGACTATGACACGCTGCTGCGTATGTCAGAATCGGCGCTGAGCGCGGCCAAAAAAGAAGCTCGAGGTCATTATCGTTATTACTCAGCCGAACTCAGCGAACAAACCGACCGTCGCCAGCGCATACTGGCCAGTCTTCCGGCGGCCATCGCTAACGACTACCTGCACGTAGTATTTCAGCCACGCGTCGACAGCCAGCAACCGCACCGGTCCACCAGCATGGAAGTTCTGGTGCGTTGGCACGATCCGGTGCTGGGTGTCGTTTCACCCGGTGAGTTCATCCCGATCGCCGAACACACATCCTTGATTGCAGACATCGGCCATTGGGTGATGCGGGAAACCTTCCGCACCATGGATCAGTACGGTCACCTGCTCCCGGAAGGCCTGACGGTTTCCATCAACCTGTCGCCCCGACAACTTGAAGACCGAACCCTGCCCGATGCCATTCGCCACCTGCTGCAGGACTACAATGTGCTGGCGTCCCAGTTCGAGCTGGAAATTACCGAACATTCCATTGCTGAACAATCGGAAGATATCCGCGACAACATGCGGGAGCTGAACGATCTCGGATTCCGCTTTGCTCTGGACGATTTTGGTACCGGCTACTCCAATCTGGGCATTCTGCAATCCTTGCCACTGCACGTACTGAAAATCGACATGAGCTTCATCCGGGCGATTGGAACAACCGACCGCTCCGATGAACTGGTTCGGGCCATTATCAACATGGGTCATACGCTGGGTTTACGTCTCGTTGCCGAAGGCGTGGAAAGCGCAGCCCAGGTTCAGTTCCTGACTGAACTCGACTGCGAAGAACTGCAGGGCTTTTACTTTTACAAACCGCAATCGATTGACGAGCTGATTCCACAACTGAAATCGGACGATCAGTAAAAGTCAGGAGGCCGTGGCTGACAGGTTGCGCCGGGCAATCAAGAGGGTGGAAGCCACACCGGTCATGACCAATGCAATACCGACCCACTGCGCACTTGAAACAGCATGTTCCAAAAACACGATGGTCAGCAACGCGTTAAACAAAGGCGCGGTCGTCACCATCAGTCCGGCAATGTTGGCATCGCTTAACCGCACGGCCATGTTCCAGCACAGCAACGACACCACCGAGGGAAACAACGCCACAAAAGCCACAGCGCCCCATTGACCACCACTGGGCAGGAATACCGTCTCGGTCAACATATCGTAGACCCAGAACGGCAAAATCATCACCGTGCCGGAACCAACAAAAAAAGTCAGCAATCCAATCACGTCTATCTGCGCACTGGCGGTGTTTTTCAGAAACACCGAATAAAACGCCCAGCTGGTGATGGCGACCAACATCAAGACCTCACCGGCACTGAAGCCGGACCCACCCAGCAGATTTTGCCATTGACCGTCGCTGATCACCGTGACCGCGCCGATCACAGCTATAGAGGCAGTCGCCCACTCTGGCAAACTCAACCGACGACTGCCGAAAAAGCTGCTGACAATGGCAATGGCCAACGGCATCAGCGCCAGCATCGCCCCGACCTTAACGGGCTCTGTGTGTTCCAGAGCCCAGTACTGCAGTGTGTTGTAGAGTGTGACGCTCAAGATCGACAGTCCCACCAGCTGCGGTAGGCGTTGTCGATACCAGTCCCATTGCCGGCGAATGCGATACAAGCCAAAGGGGGCCAGTATCAGAAACGCGCCGATCCAGCGAAACTGAGACAAGGTGAAGGCAGGCAGCTCGGCCACGACAACTTTGCCGACAATGGCATTGGCCGCCCAGAAGAAGTTCGCTGTCGCCGCTAACAGCACCGCTATGAACAGATGTTTTTGCACAAATACCTCACCCCTGTTGACGTCCCTCCGAACATCCGGAGGGTCGGTCACCATACCGGTGATACCACCACAAAACCATCCTACGAAGGGCTTGGCCGGGACCGACCACCCTCGACAGTCCCGATTACCGTCTTATGAGAACTCGCGTAAAAAACGCTCAAGCTTGTCGACCATGTTTTCCGACCCCACAAAGAACGGCACCCGCTGGTGCAACTCGGTCGGTTTAATATCGAGAATGCGTTCAGAGACACCGGCGATCGCACAGCCACCGGCCTGTTCCGCCAGAAACGCCATGGGATTGCATTCGTACAATAAGCGCAACTTGCCGGTAGGGTACTGAGTAGACGCTGGATACAGAAAGATACCGCCTTTGAGCAGGTTACGATGAAAGTCGGACACCAATGATCCGATGTATCGGCTGGTGTACGGACGGTTGGTTTTCTTGTCCTCAACCTGACAGTATTTAATGTACTGTTTGACACCATCGTGAAAGTGAACGTAGTTGCCTTCATTCACTGAGTATATTTTTCCGTCCGATGGAAACTGCATATCCGGGTGCGATAAGCAGAATATCCCCAAGCTTGGATCGTAGGTAAAGCCGTGTACGCCGTTGCCGGTACTGTAGACCAGCATGGTGGACGAACCATAGATAACATAGCCCGCGGCAACCTGAGCACGACCCGGCTGCAGGAAATCTTCCTCAGTGACTGGTTCACCAATAGGGGAAAGCCGTCGGTACACTGAAAAGATGGTGCCCACGGACACATTCACATCGATGTTGGAAGAGCCATCCAGCGGGTCCATCAGGACGACGTACTTACCGTTTTTGCACAGCCCATCTTCGAAATGGACATAGGTGTCCTCTTCTTCCGATGCCAGGCCACACACCACTCCACGAGCTGATAAAGCGGCCTTGAACTTATCATTGGCGATGACATCGAGCTTTTGTTGCTGTTCACCCTGAACGTTTTCATTACCGGCAGCCCCGGTGATGTCTGCCAATCCCGCCTTATTTATTTCCCGGTGTACCACTTTTGCAGCCAAGCGAATGGACGCAAAAATTGATGACAGCTCACCGGTGGCATCCGGGTACTCAGCCTGCTTCTCGATGATAAACTCACCGAGGGTTTTGGTTATCTCCATACTATCTCCATATCCTGCCGTCTGGGGTCGTCTCATGCACCCGTAAACCTTCCTGAGTGCTGACATGAACAACTATCAGGCCGAAGCTCCGTGTTGCTCTTTTATCGTTATAAGTGCCCAAAAAATACAACCTGTTGGTCAGGAAATTTCGGACATCCGGTACCTGTCATATCAGGCCAATGGCAAGTCGACGCCATCAGCCTGTTCATCAAGTGTTCACAAATGGTACCACAGGTAAAACCGGACACCTCTGAAGGAAACGTCAGGTTTTTGCGGACAAGTCGCTTGGCCGGAGCTCCAATGACTCCGGCCAACACGTTTAGCGGATCACCTTATCCACCAGCAACGTGGAGACCGACCGCGATGACGTCCCTTCGACATACCGATATTTACGCCAGAAATCCCACCACTCGCGTTTTTCATAATCGGCCACATCAACACCGAGGGCATTCACACCACTGTTATTGTAGTCCGCTTCAATGCTGCGCACCGAGGTCATCGAATATCCGGTACGATTGCCCTGCATGGCATTGTGCGGAACGTCTTCACTCATCAGGATCGGATAGTGAAAGTCGTAACGCTGACTGACCGAAGGCGCCGCGCTGATCCAGGTCAGACGACCATCCAACCGTGTGTCCTGACTGCAACTGTCGTAGGCGCTCGCATAGGATGCACCACAGGCACTGTGCAGCGGCACCACCGAATCGTCCCGACCACTGATGAGCGGATGAGTGGCGAAACCGTAAAACTCATCCCCTGCCCCGGCCACGCGCAAACGGGGAATCGCAGGGAACCCATTGGTTGCATGGCTACGCGCAACCGAAGGCTGCAAGTCAGTCATGACGCCGACATTCAAACCGAAATGAACGGGGAAGCCTGCATACTCCAGCAGCGCACTGATCACGTCCCCGGCGAAGTTAATGCCATTGGCCACGCCCACACCATAGTTGGCCAACTCAGTACCGCCACCGGCTCCGGCCAGGTCAATTACGCCGGCAACTTTGAATCGATCCGCCATGGCAGAGCCAAAGAGGGAGCGTTTATTTTTCAGCAAAAACCGAGTAACCAGATCACCGGTGGAATGCGTCACGATGACACATTGATCCCGACAATAGTCCTCTTGCAACAGCGCCTGAATTTGCGGTTGTACCACACTGATGATGCCATTCGCACCCGTCAGGCGACGGTCGGATGGCCAGTGGATGATGTTGCTCCGGCCGCCGTCCTGACGTTTAAACGCCGGATCAATATCCGCCCAATAGTCTTGAGCATCCCGTCGCCCATTGTCGTCAGGCGGATCAAGCAACTGGAAAGGATTAAAACCATGGATCAGAATCACGTTTTTACCCGCGATGTCCGCCTGGGCCATGGAAAAGCATGTGATGAGCAGTATCAAGCTGCAAAGTTGTTTTATCATAGGTCTGGACCTTTTTGTTGTTGTTTGAGGGTCATGATTTGCCGTTTGGCGTCCGCCTGATTCACCGCGACGGCCGGAACCGGCTACTGAGACAGCGATCTCAGAAACTCCAGCCGGGCAAGCGCGTCAGCGTCCACATAGTCTTCATCCAAATAGGAAGGGAATGGATAACCCTGAACCTCAATGGAACCTTCAGGGACCAAACCCTGGTGAACGCTGAAATCGGGCGGCGCTGGCATTCGCTCCAGCACGAGATCGTCAAGCAGGTAGTCACCGGGATCGCCCATCCGTTCCAGGGCACGAATGTGGGCCATCAACGGCAACACACCCTTCCCTGACGACAACTCCTGCTCATTCATGAGGTGCAACAACGGCTCTCCGGTGTTTGCTGAATAAAGATTGCCTTCGAGTCGGTAAAAACCGGGATCTTTAATGTGGACATCAATCGGAATCACCAGCCAGGCACCTTCGACAAAGCTGGCCCTGGCCGTGGTCATACGAAAGTTGTCGTTACGAAGATCCGGGAGCACCGGCGTCGACAAGGTCACATCGTCCTCGCCGCTTGCGGTTAACGTAGCAACCACAAACAACTGACCTTGATCCTGCCAACTCTGAGTCAATGCCGGAAATAAAAATGGGGTATAACCGGAACCCTCTAAGTTTGGGTGCCGAGCCAGTTCCTGTCCGTTTTGCATCAACCTGAGTGACACCCGTGCGGCCACTAAACCGTCGGGAACAGTCAACGTACCGGTAATTGGTTCTGTTGGAGAAAAGCGCAGACGATCGGTTGTCAGTTCAAAGGTACCCTGAGATACCTCACGGTGTATGGGCGAGGACTGATTGGGCAGGTATTTTTTCAGGCTATCTGAATCCGCGATGGGGCGTGATTGCTCCGGATATTGGATCTGTGACTCGAAGTCATCAACGACCCACTGCAGTTCCGGCGGCCCGTCATTGTCGAAATCAGCATTGCTCAGTGGTTCCTCTGCCCTGGTCGCGGTGTTCTGATCAGCAACAGGTACGAAATCGATTGGCGGTGTTTGAACTGCATGAGCGGCTTGATTCGGCATCGCAGTCTCTGGTTGTTGGCTGCGCAACCAGATCAATATGGCAAAAACGACCCCTGCCGTGCAGACAGCAAGCAAACGAATAAACATGACGCGTCTCCAGCATTCACTGAAGCCGGAACTCTCTCGGTTCAGGCATTTTTTTGTTGTTATTGTGCCCTGGCAGCCTGTTATCACAGCCTGCCATTGTGTTGGCCGGGCTAACTCACCTTAGCGAAGGTGACCAATAAATAAACTCTGAACACAGCATTGTGTATTGAATAGACGCATTGCCCGAAAATTAAACGCTTTATTGAACACAGGTAAACAGTGTTGAAGAAAAAGGTGATCTGATACGCAAAAAAAAAGCGGCCACTGGCCGCCTTTATTGATGACATCAAGCCTATCGGCCTAATGCTTTCCGTGCTTGTTTGATGGTGCGAAGCTTACCAATAGCTTTTGAAAGCTGAATTGCCACTTCCGCAAACTCTTTGCTTGCCAGGTTATCAGCCACCTGCTTCTCAGCAGAGACTTTCGCCTGTTCCGCCGCAGCTTCATCCAGATCACCGGCTCGAACCGCCGTGTCCGCGAGCACCGTTACAACATTCGGCTGGACCTCGAGGTATCCGCCGTCGACATAGATAAATTCTTCTTTGCCGTTTTGTGTAATCAAGTGCACAGGGCCTGGATTTAATCGCGTTAACAGCGGGGCGTGCCCGGGTTTAATACCCAGTTCGCCCTGCTCTCCGGTACACACCAAAATCTCGACAAGGCCCGAAAAGACCTTCTCTTCGGCACTGACGATGTCACAATGTACAGTCATAGCCATGTTGGTTTCCTCCGGCTCGATTATTTCGCCGCGTTGTGCGCTTCCACGACTTCTTCAATAGTACCTTTCATGTAGAAGTTCTGTTCGGCAATGTGATCGTACTCGCCATCCAGAATTCCTTTGAAACCACGAATGGTTTCTTTCAGTGAAACGTACTTACCTGGCGCACCAGTAAAGACTTCTGCAACGTGGAAAGGCTGAGACAAGAAACGCTCAATCTTACGGGCACGGCTTACGGTCTGCTTATCTTCATCAGACAGTTCGTCCATACCCAGAATCGCGATGATGTCTTTCAGCTCTTTATACTTCTGCAGTACACCCTGAACGCCGCGAGCGGTGTTGTAGTGATCGTTACCGATGATCTGTGGGTCCAGCTGACGCGAAGACGAGTCCAGCGGGTCAACGGCCGGATAAATACCCAGTGCCGCAATATCACGAGACAGTACAACGGTGGCATCCAAGTGAGCAAAGGTGGTTGCTGGTGATGGGTCAGTCAAGTCATCCGCAGGGACGTAAACCGCCTGAACGGATGTAATAGAACCGTTCTTGGTTGAAGTAATACGTTCCTGCAGAACACCCATCTCTTCCGCCAGTGTTGGCTGATAGCCCACCGCTGATGGCATACGACCCAGCAGTGCCGATACTTCTGTACCCGCCAGAGTGTAACGATAGATGTTGTCCACGAAGAACAGAACGTCACGACCTTCGTCACGGAACTTCTCGGCCATGGTCAAACCGGTCAGAGCAACACGAAGACGGTTACCCGGTGGTTCATTCATCTGACCGTATACCATCGCAACCTTAGACTCTTCCAGCTTTTCAAGCTGAATAACGCCCGCGTCGGACATTTCGTGGTAGAAGTCGTTACCTTCACGGGTACGCTCACCAACACCGGCAAATACCGACAGACCCGAGTGCTCGGTTGCAATGTTGTTAATCAGTTCCAGCATGTTCACGGTTTTACCAACACCGGCACCACCGAACAGACCAACCTTACCACCCTTAGCGAATGGGCAAACCAGGTCGATAACCTTAATACCGGTTTCCAGAATTTCCTGGCTGTGAGCCTGCTCTGCATAAGAAGGCGCATCGGCGTGAATGACGGAACGTTCGTCCGTCTGAATCTCACCACGCTCGTCAATGGGCTCACCCAAGACGTTCATGATGCGACCCAGGGTACCGGTTCCGACCGGTACAGCAATGCCTTCACCTGTATTTGATACGTCCAATCCACGCTTCAGGCCTTCAGTAGTACCCATCGCGATGGTACGAACAACACCGTCACCCAGCTGCTGCTGGACTTCGAGTGTGATGCCATTAGCATCAATTTTCAGTGCGTCGTAAACCTTTGGCACGCTGTCACGTGGGAATTCCACGTCGACAACGGCACCAATGATTTGCGTAATACGTCCGCTACTCATGTTTGTGTCCTCTCTAATCCGTTATTGCACCGCCGCAGCGCCGCCAACAATTTCGGAGATCTCCTGAGTAATCGCCGCCTGTCGGGCCTTGTTATACTCAAGTTTCAGGTTATCGATCATATCGCCCGCGTTTTCGGTGGCGTTTTTCATCGCCATCATTCGCGAAGCCTGCTCACACGCACCGTTCTCGACAACGCCCTGATAGACCTGGGCTTCCAAAAAACGGCTCAGCAAACCATTCAACAAGGATTCCGCGTCCGGCTCATAGAGATAGTCCCAAGCATACGAACGGTTGGATTCATCATCGGCCGGTTTCAGCGGCAAAATCTGATCAATTTTAGGTTTCTGCACCATGGTGTTTACAAACTGGTTGTAAACCACATGGAGCTGGTCGATCTTGCCGGATTCAAAGTCGTCAATCATGACTTTGACACCGCCGATCAAGTCCGCCACTGCAGGTTGCTCACCAACGTGAGTGATCGATGCCACCACGTCAAAGCCCCGTGCTTTGAAGAACCCTGTGCCTTTACTGCCAATGGCACAAACCTGAGTCTGAATGCCTTGCTGCTCAAGCTCCGCTGCGTGCAACGAAACCGCTTTGAACAGGTTGACGTTCAGACCACCACAGAGACCACGGTCGGTGGACACAACAATATAGCCCACACGTTTTACTTCACGCTCTTGCAGATAGCTGTGTTTAAACTCAACGTTCGCGTTGGCCAGATGACCAATCACCGCACGAACTTTCTGTGCGTATGGCTGGCTGACCAGCATGCGATCCTGAGCTTTACGCATCTTACTCGCCGCAACCAGTTCCATTGCTGACGTAATCTTACGCGTGTTATTAATGCTATTTATCTGCGTGCGTATTTCTTTTCCGACTGCCATAGCATTAGCCTCAGTTAGTGGTCACCGAAGTGACCCGATGTATTACCAGCTCTGTGTTGACTTGAACTTGTCCAGCGCTTCTTTAAAAGTACTGGAGATCTCGTCACCCCATACGCCTGATTCCGTAATTTCCTTCATCAGATCCGCATGTTCGCTGTTCATATATCCGTGCAGAGCCGCTTCGAATGCCAGGATTTCTGAAATCTCAAGATCTTCCAGATAACCTTCGTTGGCGGCATAAACTGAGACTGCCATTTCAGCAACGCTCATTGGCGAGTACTGACCTTGCTTCATCAGTTCGGTTACACGGGCACCGTGTTCTAACTGAGCCTTGGTCGCATCGTCCAGATCAGATGCAAACTGGGAGAATGCTGCCAGTTCACGATACTGAGCCAGAGCGGTACGAATACCACCGGACAGTTTTTTCATGATTTTTGTCTGAGCAGAACCACCCACACGAGATACCGAAATACCAGCGTTCATGGCCGGACGAACACCGGCGTTGAACAGGTCAGTTTCCAGGAAGATCTGACCATCGGTAATGGAAATCACGTTGGTTGGTACGAACGCAGATACGTCCCCGCCCTGGGTTTCAATGATTGGCAACGCGGTCAAAGAACCGGTTTTGCCTTTCACTTCGCCCTTGGTGAACTCTTCAACGTACTCGGCGTTAACGCGCGATGCACGCTCAAGCAAACGGGAGTGCAGATAGAAGACGTCACCTGGATAAGCTTCACGGCCCGGTGGACGACGCAACAACAGGGAGATCTGACGATAAGCAACGGCCTGCTTGGACAGGTCATCGTAAATGATCAGTGCGTCTTCACCGCGGTCGCGGAAATATTCACCCATGGAGCAACCGGAGTATGGCGCCAGGAACTGCATGGATGCTGGTTCAGAAGCAGAAGCCACAACAACGGTGGTGTATTCCATCGCGCCGTTTTCTTCAAGCTTGCGAACCACGTTAGCGATCGTTGAACGCTTCTGGCCAACGGCAACGTAGACACACTTAATGCCAGTGCCTTTCTGCGCCAGGATAGCGTCAACAGCCATCGCTGTTTTACCGGTCTGACGGTCACCAATGATCAACTCACGCTGACCACGACCAATTGGTACCATGGAGTCGACGGCTTTATAACCGGTTTGAACCGGCTGATCGACCGACTGACGAGCAATAACGCCAGGAGCGACTTTTTCGATAGGGTCCGTCAGCTTAGCGCTGATGTCGCCTTTACCGTCAATCGCGTTACCCAGTGCGTCAACGACTCGACCCAACAACTCAGGGCCGACCGGCACTTCCAGAATACGTCCGGTACACTTACAGGATTGGCCTTCGGCCAGGTTCTTGTAATCGCCAAGAACCACGGCACCAACCGAGTCCTGCTCAAGGTTAAGCGCCATACCAAAGACGCCACCTTCAAATTCAATCATCTCACCGTACATCACATCGGCAAGACCATGAACACGTACAATACCGTCGGATACACCGACGATCGTACCTTCATTCTGTGCTTTAGAGCTGGTATCCAGTTTCGCGATACGCTCTTTAATAATGTCACTGATTTCTGAAGGATTCAGGTGCTGCATGCGTTTTCCCTCATTAGGAATTCATTGCGTCAGCGAGTTTCGACAGTTTTCCGCGAACGGAACCGTCGATAACTAAATCGCCAGCCTTGATGATTACGCCACCGATGAGTGCGGAATCCACTTTTACCGTCATGCTGACTTCGCGAGAAAGTTTCGCGGTCAGCTTTTCAGTCAAAGCTTTTTGCTGTGCGTCGCTGAGTTCAAATGCACTGGTTACCACCACGTCGGCGCTCTTCTCGTGCTCGGATCGGAGCAGCTCGAATTGCGAACTGATTTCGGACAGCAGCGCGAAGCGATCGTTTTCTGCTAATACAACCAGCAGATTTGATGCGCCTTCGTTACAGTCGTCACCAGCGATGTCGGCAATGGTTTTCGCTTTATCCAATGCGCTTACCGAAGGGCTCGCAATGAGTTCTGCGACCGATTCGGCTTTCGAGATGACAGCAAGCGTTTGCAATGCCGTTGACCAGGTAGCGATATCGCCACTGTCAACGGCCGCTGAAAACGCAGCCTTTGCGTAAGGACGGGCGAGCGTACTTAATTCTGCCATATTCCCTCTCCTTTACAGCTCAGCTGCCAGCTTGTCCAACAACTCGCTATGTTTCGCCTGATCAACTTCAGCCTGCAGAATTTTTTCTGCTCCGGCCATAGTCAGTTCAGCGACCTTAGCACGCAGTTCTTCGCGAGCCAGGTTTCGTTCTTTGTCCACATCAGACTGTGCGGCTGCGACGATTCGCTTAGCTTCCGCTTCGGCTTCGGCTTTTGCTTCGTCAACAATTGCGGCCGCACGGCGATTGGCTTGCTCAAGCATATCTGCCGCCTGTTCCTTCGCTTCGCGAAGTTTTTTGGCAGCGTCATTCTGAGCAACTTCCAATGCCTTATCTGCACGGGATGCAGCATCGAGGCCCTCTGCGATCTTCTTTTGTCGCTCTTGCATGGCCGCCATCAGCGGAGGCCATACGTATTTGGCGCAAAGAAAAACGAAGATAGCGAAGACGACGATTTGGCCAATAAATGTTGCGTTAAAATTCACGCCTTCACCTCGTTGTTAGTTTGTGGAAGTCAACACTTAAGTTACTAAGTGAGATTACGCCGCTACAACGAAGATCAGGTACATCGCGATACCGACACCGATAATTGGAATCGCGTCGATCAGACCCGCTACGATGAAGAATTTGGTCTGCAGCATTGGGCCCAGTTCAGGCTGACGAGCTGTAGATTCCAACAGCTTGCTACCCAGCAGACCAACGCCGATTGCAGCACCGATCGCACCCAAACCCATGATTAAGCCAGCGGCGAGGAAGATAAATTCCATGTGTTTCTCCTAGTTTTTTTAAATACCAAGTTTGTGTTTCAGTAGGGGTAAAACCCAGTTTGCGGCTCCCGACGATACAGCTATCGGTCACCGCGAATTCTTTTGCTTAGTGATCTTCGTGAGCCTGACTCAGATAAACGATCGTCAGAACCATGAAAATAAACGCCTGCAGCGGAATAACCAGAATGTGGAATGCAGCCCAGGCCAGTTGCGCCGCACCGCCCAGCAATGCGACAAAGATGCCGCCGCCGAACATCAGCGCAATCAGAATAAAGATCATTTCCGCTGCGTAGAGGTTACCGAACAGTCGCAGCCCCAGAGAGAACGGCTTGGCAATCAGCCCTACCAGCTCAAGTGGCAGGTTAAACCAGATCAGCCAAGGCGTATTGAAAGGGGTGAAGGACAGTTCTTTGATGAACCCGAAGCCTTTTACTTTGAACGAGTAGTAAATCATCAGGATAAAGACAAAGACGGCCGTGCCCAGAGTGATGTTCGGGTCGGTCGATGGAACAATTTTCTGGAACTTAACGCCCATCAGCTCGAGCGTGTATGGAATCAGATCCACCGGGATAATGTCCATCAGGTTAGACAGTAACACCCAGCAGAAAACGGTCAGAGCAATCGGTGCAATCCAAGGGTTCCGGCCATGAAAGATATCGCGGACGTTGTTTTCAACAAACTCCACCAGGGTTTCGACAAAGTTCTGCGCACCACTGGGCACATCAGACGTTGCTTTACGTGCTACCCGCCAAAAGAACAGAAGGAAAATCGCCCCCAGACCGATCGACCAGAGCATGCTGTCAACATGGATCGCATTGAAGCCCATCTGCGAGGCTTCTTCACCGCACTTAGCCAGTCCCCATTTAGCCTGTTCGACCAGATGGCCGTCACAGGTTGTCGCACCTTCCGGCAATTTACCGTAGGTGAGGTTTGTTAAGTGATGCTGGATATAATCCGAAGCCGTCGCGTACCCGTGCTCTCCGTTTCCACTACTCGCCATAAACCAAAGCCCCTTAATTGTATGGATGGCTATTCAGCCACTCTATTAACTAAAACCGGTAACAGAAGTGCGCCGACTGTGTGCGTAATAAAGACACCGGCAAACAGCACTCCTGCTGATAATTCTTCGAAAACGACAACCGCCGCCAGGCTCCCGGCAATGACAATCAGCCATTTGCCCCACATTGCGCGATAGGTCGCCACGATAACCGATGACACCTGAGGGCTCCCATACTGGCGCAATGCCCTGATATTAAAAAAGAACTGGCCCATTACTGCGATCAGACCGCCTATCACCATCGAAAGCCCCAGTATTGGTGCGAACCCTGTCGTTAAAGCGGTCATCGCCAACAAGACGATGATTTGAGCCAGATGCACACGCCATATGACGGGTCGTGCGATCTTCTGCGGCAAATGGGCTTTAAAGTACGACATAAGTCCTGCTTTTTTGTGACAGGTGCCTTGGATGCCAAAAACGACCGCAGAGTATATTGGGTTCACCAACCGGCATCAATACGCCGGGGTAACCGATTGTAAGCTTTTGATGAATGACGTACATCAACTTCTGTAATAGCCCCGCTACACTCATGTCAAGAAAGGGTCAGTTTTTCCTGATTGCCGTGTTTATTTAACGTGCTCTAAAATGCCATCCAGCTCGTCTAAGCTGGTGTATTTGATGGTCAGGGAGCCCTTCCCTCCAGCGCCGTGCTTGATCTGCACCGACGCGCCCAGACGCTTGGACAGCATCTCTTCAAGCCGTTTGATGTTGGCATCATTCCGGCTGTCATCCTTTGGTAGTGCAACCTTGGATTTCCGTGACAACGTACGCACCAGATTTTCGGTCTGACGCACGGTCATCCCTTTGGCGACAACCTGTCGGGCCGCATCGACCTGGTCGGAACCATTCAAACCCAATAACGCCCGGGCATGCCCCATCTCTAGGTCGCCATGCTCCAACATTTTCTTGGTGTCCGGTTCCAGAGTCATCAGCCGCAATAGATTGGTGACGGTCACCCGCGACTTACCCACAGCCTCGGCAACCTCAGCCTGGGTGAGTTCAAACTCTTTCTGCAATCGCTGCAGAGCCATGGCTTCTTCGATCGGGTTGAGGTTTTCGCGCTGAATATTTTCAATGAGCGCCATCGCAATGGCGTCTTCATCCGGGACATCCCGGATAACCGCCGGAATGGTTTCCAGGCCCACCAGCTGAGACGCGCGCCAACGGCGTTCACCGGCGATCAGTTCGTAGGATTGCGGCCCGATTGGGCGCACGACCACCGGCTGCATGATGCCCTGGGCACGGATTGACGTCGCCAGCTCTTCGAGTGCCTCATCGGACATGTCCCGCCGAGGCTGGTACCGACCACGCTGCAACCATTCAATGGGCAGTTCTTTCAATACGCTGTCAGAGGCTTTTACGTGATCGACGGGCGTTTCAGCGATTTCTTTGACTTCCGCCTGCGTGGTAATCAACGAGCCGAAGTTGCGTCCTAATCCTTTCTTTTTCGGGGACATTGCTGTTTATCAACCTGTTACTTTTTCAAGATCGGCACTCAGACTGGTGTCGGCTTTTTCGCCTTCACTGCGCCGGATAAACTCACCGGCCAAAGCCAGGTAAGACTTCGCTCCGGAGGAGCTTTTGTCGTAATGGAGAGCTGGCAGGCCGTAACTCGGTGCTTCAGCCAACCGGACGTTCCGGGGAATAACGGCCGCGTAGACCTTGTCACCAAAGTACTCTTTGAGCTGGTCTGAAACGTCATTCGTCAGTGTATTGCGCGGATCATACATGGTGCGCAGGATGCCACCGATTTCCAGGGCCGGGTTCACGACCTTCTGTATTTCGGTAATGGTTTCCAGCAGGGCCGCCAAGCCTTCCAATGCATAGTATTCGCACTGCATCGGAATAAAGATGTGGTGCGCGGCCGTCAGTGCATTCACGGTCAGCATGTTCAGTGACGGCGGGCAATCGATAAAGATGTAATCGTACTTATGTTTGATTTCCGCCAGGGCATACTGCAGACGATGCTCTTTCATCTTCATGTCGAGCAGTTCGACTTCGGCCGCGGTCAGATCGCCATTGGCAGGCAACAGGTCGTAGCCGGCCTGCGGAGCGGGAATGATCGCATCGGTACAGTGGCACTTACCCGTCAGAACATCGTAGGCAGACTGTTCGAGTTCATTTTTGTCGATACCGCTGCCCATGGTGGCATTCCCCTGAGGGTCCATGTCGACCACCAGCACACGACGCTTCATCGCGACCAGTGACGCCGGCAGGTTGATCGCAGTCGTGGTTTTCCCCACGCCACCTTTCTGGTTGGTGATGGCAAGAATATGACTCAAGGCAGTTTCCTTTCGTGTTGACTGAAGCCCAGCTCGACCAGATGGCGAGCGCCGGACGTACCGGGCACCCGGAGCTCAGACACAGCAATAATCTCGATATCCGATGGCAACTGCTCCAGCTCTTCCTGCGGGTAGAGCCCTTTCATGGCGATAAAACGACCATGATCGGCAAGCAGGTGCCGGGAAAAGCTAACCATATCAGAAAGGGTGGCAAAGGCTCTAGACGTAATCTGTTCAAATTGCCGTTCAGGCTGCCAGCTTTCCAGCCGATGATGGACCACCGTCACATTCTCAACGTTCAGGGACATTTTGACCTGATTCAGAAAACGGGTCTTCTTGCCATTACTGTCCAGTAAGAACACCGGCACGTCCGGCTTCAGCAGCGCGATGATCATGCCCGGCAGCCCTGGTCCGGTGCCGACATCCAACAGAGGTTCTGCGGTTAACGCCGGCAAAATACTCAGACTGTCGACCAGATGCCGATCCACCATGTCACCGGCATCGCGAACCGAGGTCAGATTGTAGGCTTTGTTCCATTTCACCAATAGCGCATGGTAGGCCAGCAACCGATCGAGCTGTGCATCGGTCAGCTCAACTCCCAGTTTGACGGCTCCGCTGTGCAGTCGGCTCTTGTAATCCTGACTCATGCGCTCTGACGACTCGCGTTATGCTTTTTAATATGCACCAGCAACATCGATACGGCCGCTGGCGTGACACCGGAAATTCGTGAAGCCTGAGCCAACGTTTCCGGACGAACTTCTTTCAGCTTCTGCTTCACCTCATTGGACAAGCCGCCAATACTGTCAATGTCCAAGGTTTCCGGCAAACGGGTGTTCTCATGCCGTTTCAGTGATTCAATTTCATCCTGCTGCCGCTGAATGTAGCCTTCATACTTAGCCGAAATTTCAACCTGCTCTGCTTCATAAAGACTCAAAGGTGCCTCCGGCGGCATCGCCGCAGCGATGTCGCTATACCCGAGCTCTGGCCGTTTAAGTAGATCACCCAAGCTGAACTCACGCGTCAGCGGCTGTGGCAGTTTTTCACTGATTTGCGCAGCGGCGGCTGTATTTGGCTGGATGTAGGTGGTTTTGACACGCGCCTGCTCGCGAGCGATGTTTTCCTGCTTGGTACAAAACGCTGACCAACGCTCATCATCGACCAGCCCCAACTGACGCCCGGTCTCCGTTAAACGAGCGTCGGCATTGTCCTCACGCAGCAACAAGCGATGTTCGGCACGGCTGGTAAACATCCGATAGGGCTCTTTCGTCCCCATGGTGATCAGATCATCCACCAGAACACCAATATAGGCTTCATCGCGTCGCGGATACCAAACATCCTGTTCGCGGGCCTTGCGGGCGGCATTGAGACCGGCCAACAAGCCCTGGGCGCCGGCTTCTTCGTACCCGGTGGTGCCATTGATCTGACCGGCAAAGAACAGGCTGCCAATGAACTTACTCTCAAGCGAATGCTTGAGATCCTGCGGATTGTAATAGTCGTACTCGATGGCATAGCCCGGACGGGTAATGTGCGCGTTCTCAAAGCCGCGAATGGTACGGATAAACGACACCTGAACGTCGAACGGCAGACTCGTGGAAATGCCATTCGGGTAAAGCTCATAGGTGGTCAGCCCTTCCGGCTCAACAAAAATCTGGTGACTGTCTTTGTCGGCAAACCGGGTAATCTTGTCTTCAATCGACGGGCAATAGCGCGGTCCGGTGCCCTCGATGTTGCCTGAGAACATGGCCGACCGATCCAGATTGCTACGAATGATGTCGTGCGTCTGTTCCGTCGTATGTGAAATGTAACAACTGATCTGACGAGGGTGATCCTCGACACGACCGATGTAGGACATCACCGGCAACGGGGCATCACCCGGCTGTTCAGTCATCACACTGAAATCCACCGACCGCGCATCAATACGGGCAGGTGTGCCGGTTTTTAACCGCCCGGTACGAATCGGCAGTTCCTTGAGGCGCTCGGCCAGAGAGATACTGGGGGTGTCGCCCATCCGGCCACCGGCGTAATTGTCGGTACCGACGTGAATTTTCCCGTTCAGGAAAGTTCCCGCCGTCAGCACCACGGCTTTGGCCAAAATGCGAATACCAGTCTGTGTCACGGCGCCGACAACGCGGTCACCGTCCAGAATCAGATCGTCGGCCGCCTGGGCAAATATCTCCAGGTTGGGCTGACTTTCCACAATCTGACGGATGGCTGCACGATACAGTTGACGGTCTGCCTGTGCCCGGGTTGCGCGCACGGCCGGCCCTTTACGGCTGTTCAATATCCGCCATTGAATACCGGCCAGATCCGTTGCTCGTGCCATGGCACCACCCAGCGCATCAATTTCCTTCACCAGATGGCTCTTACCTATGCCACCAATGGCCGGGTTGCAGGACATGACACCAATGGTGTCGATATTGTGCGTCAGCAGCAGCGTTTGGGCCCCGGTGCGTGCCGAGGCTAGTGCGGCTTCGGTGCCAGCATGACCACCGCCGATAACTATGACATCAAACTGCTTCGGAAAATCCACGGAACACCTCAGAGTTAAACCAACGATCGGGTGACACAACCACCCAGATCAGAAAAAGGGTGCGCGATTATACGGACTTTTTCGCTAAGAATCAGCCTGATTTTTAAACAGATTGCAACACTGACAAGCCGTCTATACTCAAATTCAGGTCTGTCTTATCGAGGTACTCCCATGTGGCCTAAGCTGTTGCTCTGCCTGACCCTGATGTACGCGTCTGCTGCCGTAGGCGCGGGGAACGTTTTGTTGGTCACCGATCTGGATGACGACAATCTGAACTATCGGCCGGATCTCCGGCTATTGGCCACCAGTGCCATCAACCGGCTTCAGGATTATGAAGTCGCCAATGCCAAAACCTCAGCCCGACCAAACAGCTCCGAAGCCATCGGAGCCATGATCGAAGCGGCCGACCGTGCTGGCTTGGAAGCCGTTGCGGTCATCACACTATACACCGACCGGCGTGACGCTACGCTGACCGCCTCACTTTACAGCGTATCAACCGGTGAGCTGACGATTCAGCGCGCTCTGGAGTTCCGCTTTCGAGACATGCCACCATTGCTGGCTCAACTGGAGTATGAACTGCCGCTAATGCTGAAACGCGAGTTCCGGGAACTTGGTTCGGTGGTCAAAGTCGATTCAGACCTGGTGTATTTTGATCTCGGGCGTAACGCCGGGGTTGAACCAGGCCAGATCTACCGGGTTTTCCGTCGCGGGGAAGAAATCAAGACCCGCAGCGGCGACAGCTTCGGCTTTGTTGATGAACAGACCGGCGTCATTGAGGTCGTCGAAGTCAGCGCCATCTATGCCATCGCCGAAATTCATCTGGGTCGCATGTCCATTCAGTTCGACGACTGGGTGGAACTGACCGGCCAGGACTTTGCCGTTCGCGGCCAGGTGCTGTCTAAGCTCGACAATCAGATCGCGGTTAACATTGGTCGTCGCGCCGGCGTCAGCCCCGGCGCTTACTTTGCGATTTATAAAGACATCAAAGCCATCGATGACGACGATGCCTTTCGCGAAACCATCGGTCGCATTCGCATCACCGAGGTCAGCGCGGACACGGCCCGCGGTGAAATTGCACGTTCCGATCATTACCGGCTGGCCAAAGCGCTGATTCAGGAGGGCGATTACATCGATGAGGTCAGTTATCGACATCGCAATCAACTACTGTTCGGGCAGTCGTCATTCGGGATTCTCGGCGACACATCATCGACCTGGAATGCCGGGTTGAATCTGGAATCGGGGGTGCGAACCGACCTGGCGTTCCGTGTCCGGGGAGCTTATGGCGATACCTGGTTTGCCAGCCTTGGGGCCAACAGCGCGTTGAATCACTCGGAGAGTTTCCGGGCCGGGCTGGACATTCTGTACAGTGAAGACGGTCTGGGCACGTATCTGTTTACCGACGCCAATATCCCTACGCCGTTGAATCGCTACATGCTGTTCGCCATAGAAGCTGGTTACCTGCTGGGCGGCAATGACAATGCCGAAGGCCTGAGCGTTGGCGTCACGCTGAAATTGGGTATCGATTCTCTGTTCTAACCGCAAGGCCGGAGCGATCGAGCCACCGCTCCGGCCTTTGATTAATTATTCGCCTTCTTCGGTTTCCTGATAAAGCTCAAACAACTTCTTCAATGCCGTCTGCGCTTGGCCGTTGAGCGAAGATTCCGGAAACTCGCCTTTATCGGACACTTCCCCGGGTTCGCGATCCATCAGCAGCGCCAGCGCCTGATAGACATGACGCACAGAATAGATATGGAACTGACCCGCCTCGACGGCATCAATCACCGACTGATGCAGCATCAGGTGCTTTTGGTTATCGGCCGGGATGATGACCCCCTGACGACCGTTTAACCCGCGCAACTGACAGAGCTTGAAAAACCCTTCAATTTTTTCATTCACGCCGCCAATGGCCTGTACTTCGCCGAGCTGGTTCATCGATCCGGTAATGGCCAGATGTTGGTTCACCGGTGCCTGCGTGATGGCAGACAGCAATGAACAATATTCCGCCACCGTGGCGCTGTCGCCATCAATGTATCCATAGCTTTGTTCCATGGCGATGTGCGAACTGAGGGTCAGCGGAAACTGGCGTCCAAACTCGTGTCCGAGAAAGCCACTGAGGATCATCACACCTTTGCTGTGAATGGATTGGCCGAGTTCCACTTCCCGTTCAATGTCGACGACACCCTTGCCGCCGACATGCACGGTGGCCGTGATCCGTGCCGGCGAGCCAAAGCAGCTTTCGCCGATTTCCATCACCGTCAGGCCGTTAACACAGCCCACCCGTTGGCCATCGGTGTCAATCAGAATGGTGCCTTCTTCGATCTCCTGCAGCATTTGATCAGCAATCCGGCTATTCCGATAATCCGCGGCCTCGAGCGCTTCGGTTACGTGAGAAGCCTCAATGAACCGCGCCTCTTTGTGGCGGGAAATATAATCCGCTTCAGCAAACACTTTAAATACTTTGGCCACCTGCGCCGACAACCGCTTCTGGTGTTCGGCTTCGCGCAAACTGTATTCAATGAGGCGCTCCAGCGCAGCCTTAGTCAACGGTTTGAAGCCTTTGGTTTCTCCGTAATCCTTAATCCGCAGGATCAGGTTATCAATATTGTCCCGATTACTGGGAATAAAGCTGTCGAAATCCACCGGCACCCGGAACAGTTCCATAAACTCCGGGTCCCATTCCTGCAACTGGTAATAGATGTCACGGGAACCGAGCAGTACCACTTTAACGTTCAACCGGATCGATTCCGGGCTCAACGTCACTGCATGCATCAGGCTGGCATCGGCGTATGGCGATTCCATTTTCAGCTCTTTGGTTTTCAGTGCCAGCTTCAGCGCATCCCAGGCGTAAGGCTCGATCAGCAGTTTTTCTGCGTCCAGAATCAGATAGCCGCCATTGGCCCGAAGTAAACTGCCAGGACGAATCAGCTGATAGTTGGTTATTGGAATGCCCTGCTGGGTAGCGTACTCGATGCGTCCGAACAGGTTCTGATAGGTTGGCAACATTTCATAGATGACCGGGGCACCGTCATTGATTTCGTGCTGCGTCATCAGATTGGGTTTCAACCAGCCTTCCAGGGCGGCTCGTCGATCCTGATCGGTGCGCGTGTCCATCATCGATTCTTCAGCAAACAGATCTACGATCTGTTGTGGCAGGTGGTTTTTCACCTCTCGGATGTAACGCAAAATCGACAACTGACTCTGGTTTTTGACTTCCAGTTCCTTAATCAACGGGCGAATGGCCTGTTGCACGGTCTCCAGATTCAGCTGACGAAGTTTTTCCGACGACTTTCGTCGCCAGGTCGGCAACTCCAGCACCTGTTCATTCAGATACTCTTCAATGTCGTTGATGCGGCTCTGAAACTCACTGCGAACCTGTTCGGGCAACTGAGCAAACTCGGTGTCATCCAATGCTTTGCCATCGATGACGGGCAGCAGCATTACAGAGCCACCGTCGGCAACGACGGCGACTTCTTTTTCATTGGCAAACCGCTCAACCAGCTTAATCGCCATGTCGTATTTTTGATTGAACTCACGATCAATCATGGTTCGCTTGCGCTGGTAAGTAGGGTTCTCGAACGCGGATGGAAAGGTATCCATCAGGTCATTAACCAGCTGTTGAATCTGCTCTTTTAAAACATCGCCACGTCCGGCAGGCACTTCCAAGGCGGACGGTTCACGCGGGCTTTCAAAGTTATTGATGTAAGCCCACTCGCTCGGTGCCTGTTGAGACTCCGCCAATCCTCTTACATATTTAGAGACTAAGGATTGGCGCCCGGTGCCCGAATCACCCATCACATACAGGTTGTACCCACTGCCACGCATGGCGATACCAAACTCGAGCGACTTTTTCGCGCGAGGCTGGCCTAAAAAACTGGACACACCGTCCAAATCTGCAGTGGACTCTATGTTCAGATGACTTAAATCGATCTGTGCAGTCAGATCAGAAGCGGCCAAAGGAGATGGCAAAGTAGACATGAAGTTCGTACCGAAAAAGCAATAAGTGTTTAGTATGTCACAGCTTGAGCGAATTGATGAAGCACTTCACTCGTTTCAAATTGACACATTAATGACACGTCCATAGACTTCCAGATGATTAGGTATATTGAAGATATACCAAGCGAGTTGCACTTCAACAGCTATAGGGACATGAGAAATGAAAAAAACGCTTCTTTCCGTGGCGATCGCCGCGACATCATTTTCTGCCACTCAGGCAGAGACCTTTTTGGCGAATCATCCGGCCGATCAGATTCATATTAATGATAACGCCTTTTATAACCCTGCCTTCCTTTATACAACCGAAAATCAGCTGACGTTGACAGATCAATCGCAAGGTCAGATCGGTTGGGTTACCGAAGGTTTTGGTCAAAAACTTGGTGTTCACTTAGGTCAAGACGCGGACCAGTTTATCAGTGGCGATTTTGACACGATCAATGAAGTCGATGGCGCCACGGTTGATTCATCAAACCTGACAGCGTTCACGCAACTGGATGACAGCCTGGATCTGTTTTGGGCCAGCACTCTGGGCTTCGGCGACTTAGGGGTTAACCTCACGGTGGCAGCAAATACCAACAAAGACTTGGTTGCCAGTGATAAAGCCTCAACCCACGATAATACCGTCACCTACTTCTTTAATGGCGAAGATGATGTCTCGTTAGAAAGCGGTACGAATGTTTACGAGTTCGAACTGGATGGAAACGAGAGTAAACAAACCGCCCGATACATCGGCTTGGATGTTGGTGCCAAACTCAATGCACTGCCGGCGACGGTGAACCTGAACTTTGGCTTACCTAAAACCACCTCCAGTTATGACTACAGCTGGACGGATACCGAAGTTGTTGATGCCGCAGCTGGTGGGACCGCAACAGCCCGCAACACGGACACCATCAAGGACATTACCAGTTCAGAAGTCAGTGGATTACGTTTCGACCTGTCTGGCACATTTGACTTAACACAGAGCCTCATGCTGCGTGGCGGCGTTATGTTAAACACGCAAACGGCCGCGACCAGCGATGAGTCGATTGTGATCGAACAAGATGACACCGACTTGAACGCGGCGGGCCTGACAACTGATACCGAAGACACAGACCGCGATTCCTTTGAACTGAAAAATTCATTGCTGGGTGCCAGCGTAGGTGCTCGCCTCACCGCTCAAACCGGTGCGATTGAAGTGATTGTCGAAGGCGATTTGCAAGTTGCAACAGAAAAAGACTCGTCCACCTATGAAATTGAGCAGGATACTTTTGTTGATGAGCTGGATAACAACAACAATACGACAGGACGGACGGGCGTGAACGAAGAACAGGTTGACACAACCTTGAGTCTGAATGCGCCTATCCGCGTATCTGCCGAGTGGGCTGCGTCCGAGAAATGGACATGGCGTGCGGGTGTTTCAACCAATCTGGTAAGCTTTGAAAGCGTTCAGAGTGAAACAACGGCCTATAAAAACTCGGATGACGACGCCACCAGCTTTGAAGTCGATTATGTCAACCAGACTCAAGACTCAACCACGTTGATCTTGCCAACGTTAGTGAACGACTTCAGCCTTGGCTTCAGCTATCAGCCAATTGATGGCGTCACCTTCGCCGCTGTCTTTGACAAGAACATGATTGAGAATGGATTGACCAGCAATGGGCCAATCACCAATGCGTCGCTGTCACTGACTGTTCGTTACTGATATCAATGGTGTAACTAAAAAAACCGGCTTTAGCCGGTTTTTTTTGCTTTCAATAAACACTTACACTGAAAACGGATAGGCGATCGGGTCGTGATGTTGATACCCTTCGACCGAAAAATCGTCCATCGTCACCCAGGTTTCCAGATCTTTCAAAGACCGGATGTCGGGATTAATCACCAACTTCGGAGACGGATAAGGTTCCCGTTTTAGCTGCACATCCCGCATCAGTTCAAGCTGGTCTTCATAGATGTGCGCATTTACGATTTTGTGATACGCCTTACCGGGCTTCAAACCGGTAATCTGCGCCATAATGGCCAGAAAAAAGAAGACCTGTACCTGATTAAAGTTCAGCCCCAGCGGCACATCACAGGAACGCTGATAGCTGGTGAGATACAACTTGCCATCGAGCACCGAAAAGGTATGCGTGTGCATGCACGGACGCAGGCAACCCATATGAAACTCGCCCGGGTTGTAAAAACTGAGAATCTCGCCCCGGTCATCCATTCCCTTTGACAGATGATCGACAATTTTTTGCAGCTGATCGACGCTTCCGCCATCGGGTTTCGCCCAGGCACGCCCCTGCACGCCATAAACCCGACCCATATCATCGGTTCCGTTACGGTGTGGGTTGTTCAGCCAGGCCTGATTGTCGTTGGCATTGGCATCCCAGGTCCTGGCACCGAGCTTACGAAAATCAGCGGCGTTGTCGTAACCACGGATATACCCCAGAAACTCCGCGATGGCGGCTTTGTAATAGCTTTTTCGGGTGGTGATCAACGGAAATTGATTGTGCTCGACATCGTATTCGAGGTCCGCATTGATGACTGTCAGACACCGCTTGCCGGTTCGTTCATTTTCGACCCAGACACCTTCATCAATGATGCGCTGACAGAGTTCCAGATACTGTTTCATGCTTAACCGGCCTTTTTCCGTTTAGATTTTTGCGGTTTTTCAGATGAAGGTGCCTCAGCGATATCCATAACCGGGTTTCGATAGGCAATAATCATCATAACAGCGCCGACTGCAATCATCGGCAGACTGAGCAACATGCCCTGAGTCAGGTAGCCACCGAGCAGATAACCGATGTGTTCGTCCGGTTGACGGAAAAACTCAGCCGTCGTTCGCAGCACGCCATAACCGATCATAAACATCGCGGAGACAGACATGCGCGGCCGCGGCTTACGACTCCACCACCACAAAAACACCAGCAACAGGAACCCTTCCCCGGCCATCTGATACAGCTGTGACGGGTGGCGGACCAGCGCATCACCGGCCTGAGGGAATATCATTCCCCAGGAGACCTCTGTCGGACGCCCCCAGAGTTCGCCATTAATGAAGTTACCAAAGCGCCCGAACAAAATGCCGGGAGGTACCAATGGCGCAACAAAGTCACCCACCTGAAAGATGGCTTTCTTTTTGTGACGGGCAAACAGAATAACGGCAACGGCAACGCCCAGAAAACCACCATGGAAGCTCATCCCGCCTTCGGTGATCTTGAACAGATACAACGGGTTCTGCAGAAACAGGTCGATGTGATAGAAAAACACGTATCCCACACGCCCCCCGACAATGATGCCGAGAACAATGTAGAACAACAGATCTTTTACTTCGTCGACGCTGAAACCGCGCCAAGGATCTCGTTTGGCGCGCCAGATGCCCAGATATTGCCCGGCCAGAAAGCCAGCGAGGTACATCAGGCCATACCAATGAATCGACAACGGCCCCAGGCTAATCGCCACCGGATCGAATTGTGGGTGAATCATGGAGAAGGTCCGCAAAAAAATTTGGCGCTACTATATCAGAAGTCGACGCCAATGCTCATGACCGAGGCGGTTTTACGCCAGCGATCGAACCGGCACGGCGCGGCCATTGCGGACCCGATCCAGGATAGGTTTTTCGAGGCGATGCCAGGACAGATGCGCCATAACAATCGACAATCCGACCACCAACGAAGTCGCTACCGCCCAACGACCCAGAGACATGCCACCATCATAGATATAATCGGGCATCACATAACGCGTCACCATTTCCACGATGAGCATGTGCCAGATATAAATTCCAAAAGAAATTTCAGCCAGATATTTCAACGGTCGAATCTCCAGAACCCGCTGAAAAAAGACGGTGTTCGGTAACAGCACCAAACTGATAGCGATAAGCAGAGGAAACGCCGGCCACATATAAAGCAAGTGCAGTACACCGTGAAAGCCGTCATCCATAAACACGAACTCAGCCGCTAACAACCCTAATGCCACGCCCATTAACGCAAGATACAACAGATCAATACGTAATGTAGCGCGGAATCTCTGACGAACCGGCACACTGACACCCGCCGCCAGAATGCCTATCAAAAAGTGAGCAAACAGTGCGAATACATTGGTAAAGGGTACCCAGGTTCGGGCGTACCCGATCAATCCATAGTCCCAACCCACGCCTTCTGTCGGGACTCCAACCGCTAAAACCCAGGCTTCATGGAGCAACAAGGTCGCCACCAGCGCCGATCCGAAGACCCACCAAAGTTGTACAGCGGTCGGCCTGCGAAACAGCTTCATTGCGGCGACCAACAAACCGAAGAGAAACAAATAAGACACCACTTCAAATCCGATCGACCAAAGCGGACCATTGATGTCTACCGGGAACAGCGTCACCGGATGGAAGCTGTTTAGAAAGGTCAATCCCGTAGCCAATCGCATCAGGGATTCCATGTTCAGTTCACTGCCGAACACCGTAATTGACAAGCCAAAGCTCAGCAGCAGCACGACATAAAAGCCGGGCATGATGCGCGCAAAACGGCGCATCAGATAAATCTTCAGATCAGGTAGCGGTTGCGCTTGATAAGCCGCCCGCCAGAATGGCAGCGACAACAAAAAGCCGCTGAGTACAAAAAATACAGACACGCCGGCCTGAGCCATGATGCCGAAGGTTTGTACCATCTCAGACAGTAGTGAGTCGTTCTGCGGTAACCGGGGCAGTACGTGATGTGCCACCACCATCAGACAAGCGATTGCTCTGAGGCCATCCAGGCCTGCGATGCGATTGATCATTCCATGATCCTGTTGAAATCCATTAATCAGTCATCATGGTAAACAATCGGTAAACGGCTTGCCAATACTATTTGAGAAGTTCCACGTTCTCGACAGATACCAGCTTTTTGGGGTTGCGCGGATAATATCGCTCGGAACACTGATCAATATGTGCAAAGGTCCGGGTGTCTTTGTAGGGCATTTTCATAAAGCCAGCGATACCTAATCCTTCAATATCACTCACGGCGAGCAGTATGTTCTGCAAGGCTTGTTCAAAATCATCCGTTTTTGCAGGATCCAACAGCCGGTAGTAGTTATGGATTTTGAGGTTCTTCGGCAGTACTTCAAAAATAATGCACCCGGTGTGATGAATGCGATCCAGTTTTTCGATTTCCGCCATGATCCGCTCCGGTAACACCAGATGCTCATCCGGGTCCCGACCGTCCTCAAAATACGAATGCATTTTTTCATTCAACCGGCCTTCGGGCGCCGGCGTCACACTGTAAGGAATCCGATACCGCTTTGGCACCACAAACGGCTCATGCTCATTCACCCGGTCCACGTGCAGCGTGTCGCGGGCGTCATACATCACGGCCTTAAAGGTTCCTTCCTGATACAGCGCACAAGCCAGGGTGACCATCGTGTTCACCGACTGCACGAAGGATCGCTTCATCTGAGCATCGAACAGGCTGAAAGCCGATTCAATAAACACGCCATCCGGTCGCCACTTGACGGTTAAGCCACCGACCATCGGGAACCGGCCCAGTCGTGACACAGCCGCAACAAAGGCCTTTTCCGTTTCCCCCATACCCTGCAGATAATTTTTGTAGTACTTATCGAGTTGCTCATCTTCAATCGCATCGACATTGATGTCCGGATGCTGCTGCCGTAGAAAGGACTTCCGGGAACTGTAGACCACGGTGTCGATGTTGCGATCGGTGTCGCCGATCCAGACCGGCAGTTTCGGAACCGGCTCGGGCTCTGCCAGCTCAGGAAGCACCAGTCGTGACAGGCGGGGCATGTTCGCCAGGAAATAGTCTGAGGCGACTTTTTGCTGAGCCAGTTCCGGTCGCATCATGCCATCCAGCACCTTGGCAAACTCAATGGGCAGACCCAGCGCCAGCGGTGGGATGACCTTTCGGCCGAAGCGACAGCCCTGGCCAGACGCCAGCGCATAAATCGTTGCTGCCGCGCCCTGTTCATCAAACCTTGGCGATGATAACCCGCCGTTCAACTGTTCTTCACCGATGAAATAGATATCCCCAAGCTTGGCGTTGGTCGTGTGCAGGTCACTCGACATCAAATCCATGACGCTGGTCGAGAGGAACTGTCCATGGGTGTCGGTTTGTGCAAACACCGAAGACCCCCAGTCGACGAGCTGAATGGTTTCCTGATCTTCATCGAAGACGAGATTCGACGGTTTGATATCGCCATGCACCACCGGTTTCGCTTGCCCCTCCGGAGTACGAAACTCGCGCAAATAGGTCAGAAGTTCAGCCAGTTGGTGGGCGATTTTCACCGTCAACCGAGGCGACAAGGGGCCTTTTTGCAAACTGTACCAGTCCAGGTCACGACCCGGCGCCCGCGTCATCACCAGAATGCGCTGTTTGCCAACCCGGACATAGTCGACAACTTTCGGAATACGCGGATGTGCCAACAAGGATTGCAGGTAGCTTTCTTCTTCGAGCTTATCCTGAACATGCTGGGGCAGATTAACCCGGGAAAACTTAAAAACCAGCTCCGTTCCTGAAGCCGTGCGTCCGCCGAACACAAAGCCGAAAGCGCCCTTCCCGATCAGCTCAATGTCGCGGTGCCCTAACCGCTCGAGCTGACGGATACAGAGTTTTATCCAGGCCTTGAGCTTGGCAGCATCCTGATGCGACAACAGGTAAATGCTCTGCTCTTCCGGAATATAGAAATGCTTGAGGTTGTGTTCCATATCACCTGTTGTCGCTGAAAAACCTAACCAGATGATGGCATTGGTTCTCACAAACCGCCAGCGACACCAAAGAGCACACTCTCAACCAGAGGGTTCAACAAAGGTTTCAATCCGAGCCAGCTTCTGCTTCCGGCTTAATTTCCGTAGCCGGTACTCCGCCCGGGCGGCGTCCGAACGACTCGGATGCGGTTCATAAAAGACCAACGTCACCGGCCGGCGACTGGCAGTGTAGCGCGCACCACCGACCAGCTCACCGTTGTGTTGCCTCAGGCGTCGATGGGGATCCGTGGTTATGCCGGTGTAAAAGGTACCGTCCGCACATTGGACAAAATAGACCCACCAACCGGGAGTCGGGGTTGGCATCATTGGGAACCTACAGGAAATAATGCCGGAAAATTAACGCGATTCCGGGCAAGTTTTCTTGTCCTACCCGTCAGGAATCGCTCACTTAGTCGTTTCAGAATCGTTTTTTTCAGAAAACCGTCCTGTTTTTTTTGAAAAGCCGTCAGAAATCGGGCTAAATATCAACCGCATAACTATAACACGCGACCCGCGAATAACCGGTCTGCTCGAACACAATCCGGAACTGAGCCTGTGAACACCCTTCACAAGGCTTACCGCTGACTCCGTTCACACAACGGATCATCAGAGTCGCTATTTTAAGAGAGTACATATGAAATTTCGTTTTATTGCACTTGTCATTGCCCTGGTGGGCACCGCCACTGCTGGCAGTTGGTATTTCTTCAAACCCAGCATGCCGGACCTCAGCAACTACCAGAACATCACCTTCGGCGTCGACGCCCCCTACCCTCCTTACGAGTTTTTCGATGAGTCCGGAAAACTGACCGGTTTTGAAGTGGAACTGGGCAACAAAGCCTGTGAATATCTCGGCATTCAGTGCCAATGGCAGGTAACCCCTTGGGATACCATCATGGATGATCTCAATGCCCGTGAGTTTGACGTCATCATGTCGTCCATGTCGATTAACAATGAACGGAAGAAAATCGTCGACTTCGGTGAACCCTACTACTCAACGCCGTCAGTCTTTTTTGCACGCAAAGGCGAAGCGATTCCGGGCAACTCCAACCGTCAACTGCGTGGGAAAACCGTCGCCGTTCAACGCGGTACCCTGCAACACGACTACATGCTGGATAACTATGATAGCAATGTCACCATCATGGCGCTGGATGGCTGGGAAGACGTGTCCGCTGCATTTCGCGCTGCCGAAGCCGATCTGGTCTTTACCGATTACCCACAGTGGGAAGAAGAGTTTTTCCTGGAGCGGGTTTATGAAATCGTCGGAGACGCCATCAGTCTGGGAGACGGTGTCGGTCTGGCCTTCCGCAAAGACGATGACGACCTTCGTAAAGCACTGGACATCGCCCTGAATGAGCTGAAAAACAACGGCGAGTATCAACGAATCCGCCGAAAATACTTCTTCTACGACATTATGGTGGAATGATCCACCTCAGAAAGGAGCCCGTCCCATGGCAAAACTGTTCATTGCCGGCGCGACCGGGCTCATCGGGTCCGAGCTGGCCAAACAGCTGTCGGACCCTGATGACACCGTCATTCTGCTGTCGCGGCGGGCCTTTGAACCACCGCACGCCCATCATCAGGTACTACAGACTGATCTGCTGACGCCGAATTTGCCTTCGGCCGATAGCCAAGAGGACACGTTTTTTTGTGCCCTGGGCACCACCATCAAAAAGGCAGGATCGCAACCGGCTTTCTATCAGGTCGATCATGACATGGTGGTTGCAGTCGCCACGGCGGCGTATAACGCGGGTTACCAACGTTTTGTGGTAGTTTCCAGTCTGGGCGTCCAATCAAACACCCGGAATTTTTATCTGCAGACCAAGCACAAAATGGAGCAGTCCATCAGCCGCCTTGGCTTTAAACATGTCACCATCATCCGGCCATCGTTACTGCTCGGAGATCGAGGCGAGTTCCGACTCGGTGAAAAAATAGGTGAGTGGGCAAGCGTGGTTCTAACGCCGCTGTTGGTAGGCTCGCTGAGGAAGTATCGCCCCATCCCAGCTGCCACGGTGGCTAAAGCCATGTTGCGCAGCCGACACAATCAGGAAACAGGCTTAACTGTCTTAGAGTCAGACGCGCTCGTCCGGCTCGCAGCCGAATAGCGACGTCAACCGCCAGCTGCCATCCTGACGCGCAATCTGCAGACAAACTTCTGGCGCCTGAATAACCTTAACACGAGCGGAATCGGTGTCTGTCAGCGACGTCTGATCGTCTGGCATTGCCTGATCCTGTATAAACACTTCGACCCATTTCACCAACCCGTTCGCGCTCTCGGTAAAAGCCATCGCTTCGACCAATAACGCGTCGGCACCCTGTTCCGGGTCAGGAAAGCCGGTCTGACTGAGCTGAGCAACCAGTTCAGAGCGCACCAGCGACTGTACATCCACCAGGATGGATTCGACATCGACATCCCGCTTGGTGAGTTTCGCGGACTGGGTCGAAACGGCCTGCAAATGCTCCATTAAAGCCTGCGGTTGGGCCGAGTAACGATGAAAGTACTGATAGATCGCAAAAGCGGCGATGATCACTAGACAGCTCACCACGCCAACGGTAAGTTGCTTGACTCGTTTATGGGATGTTACCAGATACACAGGAATCGACTTGTTCAGCAGTAAACGCTGACACCTTACCAGAGTGAACAGTGAGGTTCACGCAGGAAACTATTACGCAATAGCGGTCAGGGAAGCCAATGCCACTAGCCACCACATACAGCCGTGCCCATGTTGGCATGGACGCACCACTTGTCACCATTGAAGTTCATCTTTCGTCCGGACTGCCGGCCTTTAACATTGTCGGGCTTCCAGAAGCCGCTGTCCGGGAGGCCAAAGATCGCGTTCGATCGGCCATCCTCAACGGCCAGCTTGAGTTTCCCAACGGCCGCCTGACCGTCAACATGGCTCCGGCCGATCTGCCGAAACAGGGCGGACAGTTTGATCTCGCCATCGCCCTGGGCATTCTCGCCGCCAGCGAGCAATTGGATGGCAAAACCCTGGTTCGCTATGAATGGCTTGGTGAACTGGCGCTGTCCGGTCACCTCCGACCCGGACCTGGTGCTCTGCCAGCGGCCGTCTCCTGCATGCGCGATGGGCGAACATTAATCTGCAACCCGGAAAACGCCAGCGAAGCCGCCTTGGTCAGTGGCTCTCAGGTGGCCGGTGCCGAACATCTGCTTCAGGTTGTTCGGCTGCTCAAAGATGACGAATACCAACTACCGGCCGTACAACCCCCGATCGCTGAAGCTGGGCCGGTGTACCCGGACCTTAAAGACGTTAAGGGCCAGTCCGCTGCACGCCGTGCACTCGAAATCGCCGCCGCTGGTCGCCACAACCTCCTTTATTTCGGACCCCCAGGTACCGGTAAAACCCTGCTCGCGTCGCGCTTGCCTGGCATCATGCCGACCCTGAGCGATGACGAAGCACTCGATATTGCCGCCGTTCAATCCGTCGCCGGGCAACCTCTGACCTGGCGTCAACGCCCCTATCGGGCCCCACACCATACGGCCTCGTCAGCCGCGCTCATTGGTGGCGGCAGTCAGCCTCGTCCCGGCGAAGTGACGCTCGCGCATCGCGGTGTGCTGTTCCTCGATGAGCTGGCAGAGTTCCCAAGAACGGTTCTGGATGTGCTGCGCGAGCCTCTGGAAAGCCGTTCCGTTTGCATTTCACGGGCCGCACGCCAATGCACGTTCCCGGCGGATTTCCAATTAGTCGCCGCCATGAACCCCTCACCAGGCGGCTATGCCGCAGACGACCCGCGTTCATCCCGGTACAGTATCGAGCAAATTCAGAAGTATCTGGCACGGCTATCCGGTCCGTTTCTCGACCGGATAGATTTACACATTGAAGTGCCCTCGCTACCACAGGAAGTGTTGATGAGCGACGATCAACCCGAAGACTCGCGTACCGTTCAGGCTCGCGTACAAAAAGCCTGGCAGCGCCAACAGGAGCGTCAAGGGTGCGCCAACAGTGAGCTCACCGGACAAGCATTAGAACGCCACTGTGCGCTGGGGCAGGAAGAGCACCGGCTGTTGGAGCAGGCCATGTCCAAGCTCGGCCTAAGTGCACGGGCATACCACCGTCTGCTGCGCGTATCGCGCACCATTGCTGATTTGAAAGGAGATGAACGGATTGAGCGTGCCGCTATTATTGAGGCACTGAACTGTCGGCAATTGGAGAAACTGCTAGGTCGGGGGTAGCCCCATACAAACCACGAACGGTTGTCTTCAAGCACGGAGGCTGGCTGCGGTTAAACGCGAAGAGTATGCGGGCGAAACGCCCGCTTTCGTCTGTGATGATCTGGAGCCAACAGTGGTGAATCAGAGATCCATGTCGTATTCGACCAAAACCGGGCAGTGCGGACTCATGCGCGGTTCGCGCAGAATGGTCGCTTCCACGACAAAATCGGCAAGGTTGGGCGTAATCAACTGATAATCGAGCCGGGAGCCATTAGCCTGAGCTTCATCGAACGGCCAGAAGGTATGCTGACGGTCCTGCTTGTTAGTCAAACGGAAGGCATCAACAAAACCGATCGGACCAACCGCCTGATCCATCCAGGCGCGCTCTTCCGGCAAAAAGCCCGGATCCCGCTGATGGCGTTCCCAGTTACCCAAATCCACAGACCGATGGGCAATCTGGTAGCTACCGGCAAAAATGAAATCACGACGTTTACGTCGGGTACGCTTCAGATGCTGCTGCAATGCTTCAAGATATTCCAGCTTAGCATCAACATCCTCAAGGTAGTACGCAGGCGGCACCCAGACAGAGGCTACGGAGACGTTATCAAAGTCGGCCTGGATAAAGCCGCCCTGAAGATCATAAGTCGGATTACCAAAACCACGGATGATGGCTTTCGGCATCGTACGGGAGTAGATCGCTGTGCCGGCGTAATCGTCTTCGTCAGCATCAAAAAAGAACGCGTTGTAACCGGGCACTTCCAGAAAGGCTTCGGGTAACTGATATTCTTTCGCGCGGGTATCCTGCACGCAGACCACATCAACGTCCTGATGTTCCAGCCATTGCAGAAACCCACGCTGTGCCGCATTAACAATACCATTTACATTTATGGTGACGACCTTCATCTGATCCTTCCGTACTCAACCTTTATCACTGACGTTTTTGCACCGGAAACCGGCGGTTACGCTGAACCGCGTATGTTACCTGAATTTGAGTTACAATGCGGCGCAATATCGCCAACACCTTCATATTATTGGTTTTTTTTACAGGTTAAAGCATGAATAGTACAAATTCCCGGCAAAGTACAGTCTCACTGACGGACTGGCAACGCGCTTTCATTGATTTCTGTCTGCACAAGAACGTATTACAGTTCGGCAACTTCACGCTAAAATCCGGACGACAAAGCCCTTATTTCTTCAATGCCGGTCATTTCGATGATGGGCAGTCGCAACAGAAAATCGGTGAAATCTATGCCCGGACTCTGATTGAATCCAACCTGCCCTTTAATATGATCTTTGGACCGGCTTACAAGGGCATTCCCCTCGCCACATCCACCAGCTATGCCCTGAGTGCGGCCTTTGATCGGAATGTGCCGTTTGCGTTTAACCGTAAAGAAGTGAAAGATCACGGTGAAGGCGGCCAGATTGTGGGTGCCAAACTGTCCGGCGACGTCGTGCTGGTCGATGACGTCATTACCGCCGGCACCGCCATTCGCGAAACGCTGTCACTGCTGGAAGGTTACCCGGAGGCCAAGCTGGTCGCGGCCGTGGTCTTAATTGACCGACAGGAAAAACTGGAAGGCTCAGACTATTCCGCCATTCAGGCGCTGGAAAAAGAGTTCAACCTACAGATTCTGCCAGCCATCCGCCTGGACCAGATCATAGAGCACATCCGCGAGATGCCCGAGTTTGCCGAACATTTACCGCAGATTGAGCAATACCGACAAAAATACGGTATTGAATAAACACCGGGTCGATTAAGCTATAGTTCAGTTGATTCCGCTAAGCTGAATCGACCGCAGAATGTACCGCGACAACGATTGAGATCAGCAAACCATGCCACATGCCCTGAAAGCCCTGACATTGATATTGTTCCTGCTCAGTTCTGCCGCATCGGCACAGCAGTTTTACCGCTGGACGGATGAAGAAGGCAATGTATCCATTCAGAGCTCCATTCCTCCGGAAGCCGTGTCGAAGGGATACGAAATCATCGACGAAAAAGGCATCGTTCTGAAAGTTGTTGAGCCGGAAATCAGTGAAGCGGAAAAGCGCGCTCGGGAAACGGCGGCGGTGAATGCTGAAATGCGTCGCGCGCGGGATGAAGAGCTGCTGAAACTCTACCGTTCACCCGCCGACGTTGATCGCGCCATGAAAACCTGGTTGTCGCGTATGGATATGGAAATCCGCGTTAAGAACAATCGCATCCGTATCAAGGAAAACGAATACAACACCCTCCAGGAGCGAGCGGCCAATCAGGAAAAAGCCGGTCAGGAAGTCAGCGAAGAACTGCTGAACGAAATGGACAACATTCAACTGGAAATCGAAACCTACGAGCTGGAAATTCGGGAAGTCGAACTGCGCCAGGAGGAATCCCGATCGGTATTTCTGCGCGATCGGGCCCGCATGGTTGAGCTGTGGGAAATCCTCAACAACGAACCCTGGGTTGAACCGGAATCGGACGACTGAGTCGCCGGGAACCTTTATTCGTCGTCACGGTCTGAGTGTCCAACGAAGCAGACTGTGTGAACCCCAGGTCCTCAAAAAAAAGGTCACCGGAACCCACCTGAGCTGCATAACCATAGCCCTTTGCGTTGTTATCCGGAGACCCAACACTATGCAACGACTACTTCTGCTGTGCGTCCTGTTCCTGGCGTCGGCAAACCCTTTTGCCAATGAGCTGCTGGAAGGCTGGTCAGGCTATGACAACAGCAATGAGCAATCCGTAAACCATCAACCCTGGCAACGCTTTTTAGACACCTATCTGAAGACCGATGATTTTGGGCAAACCTATTTTGCCTACCATCGCGTATCCCAGGCGGACATCGGCGATCTGTCAGATTATATCAACTCGTTGGAAACCATTGATCCACTGGCCCTGTCCGCCGATGCACAGAAAGCTTACTGGTTTAACCTCTATAACGCGGCCACGGTACAAACCGTTTTGCAGGCCTATCCGGTTGACAGCATTCGCGACATCGGCGCTCGTCTTGGCGGTTTGTTGAAAACCGGCCCCTGGAAAGAACCGGTGGTCACCGTCAACGGGCAGGCGCTCAGTCTTGATGACATCGAGCACGGTATTGTTCGCCCCAAATATCAGGATCACCGGGTGCATTATGCGTTCAACTGCGCGGCGATGGGTTGCCCGAATCTGTCAGCGACGGCCTACACGGGTCAGAACATTGAATCTCTGTTAGCTGAGGCGGAAATCACCTTTGTGAACCACCAGCGCGGGGTACGCTTTCAAGGAGGAACGCTGATCCTGTCGAAAATTTATGACTGGTATCGGGACGACTTTGTCGAGTCGGAGTCTGAACTGCCGGGTTTTCTGGCCCAGTTTGCAGAACCAAAACTGCGTGCTCAGCTGAATGGCTATCGCGGCAACATCCGCTACGAGTACGACTGGTCACTGAATGAGGAGCCCGGAGTCCGATGAAAAAGTTAGTCCTGCTTATCCTGATCGTATTGGCAATCGGTGCTTTTTTCTTTTTTGATCTGGGCCAATGGCTGACACTAGAGGCACTGAAAAGCCAACAGGCGGCCATTGAAGCGTACCGAAGTGAGCACCCACTATTGACGGCAAGTCTGTATGCGTTGGCGTACATCGTTATTACCGCCTTATCACTTCCCGGTGCCACCCTGATGACGCTGACCGGCGGAGCCATCTTCGGGGTGTTCTGGGGCACTTTGCTGGCAAACCTGTCTGCCTCCGTCGGTGCGACATTGGCCTTTCTGATTGCCCGCTTTGTCATCGGTGATTGGGTCCAGGCCCGATTCGGGGATCGCATCGGTCCGATTAACCGCGGTATCGAACAAGACGGGGCCTTTTACCTGTTCTCGCTACGGCTGGTTCCCCTGTTTCCATTCTTTGTGATCAACGTGGTGATGGGCTTAACCCGTATTAAAACCTGGACCTTTTTCTGGGTCAGTGTGGTCGGCATGATCGCCGGAGCGGCCGTATACGCTAATGCAGGCACGCAGTTAGCTCAGCTGGACAGCCTGGCAGGCATCGCTTCGCCCAGCCTGATCGCCTCCTTTGTGCTGCTGGGCCTGTTTCCGCTGGTAGCGCGAAAAACCCTCGAATGGTTGAAAAACCGCCGATCCTCGGCACTGACAACAGAAGCCGATGAGTAACCATTCCGGGCAGCCTTGCTGAAAGCGAAAGACTGCCCACAACAATCCACCGTTCGCAGCGACCGGCCCATCCGGTATACTTCGCCTCCTGTTGATCTGAGGAGGCTCGCATGCGCGGTCATTTTCCCCTGATACTCTTACTGATGGGCTGCCTGAGCCTGACAGCCTGTGGCAACAAGCCAGCACAGCTGCAACTGCCTGACGATCAACCCACTGTCACTCAGCCTGACGTAACTGAATGAGTTAAGAGTCTTTACCATGGTCCCATTTCACTACCAGAACGATCAGCTGTTTGCCGAACAGGTCTCTGTTGAGCAACTGGCAAACACCTATGGAACGCCACTGTACATCTATTCCCGCCAGGCCATTGAGCATCAGTTCGATGCCTATCAGCAGGGCCTGGGCGATCACCCCGGACTGATTTGTTATGCCGTTAAGGCTAACTCCAACCTGGGGGTGCTAAGTCTGCTGGCCAAACGGGGCGCTGGCTTTGACATTGTCTCGATCGGTGAGCTGGAGCGGGTTCTCGCTGCGGGTGGTGCGCCTGAAAAGATTGTCTTTTCCGGTGTTGCTAAAAAAGCCAGTGAAATGCGGCGTGCGCTGGAAGTGGGCATTCACTGCTTCAATGTCGAATCGCAGGCGGAACTGGAACGACTGAACTCGGTAGCAGGCGACATGGGCATTCAGGCGCCCATTTCACTGCGGGTGAATCCGGATGTCGATGCAAAAACGCATCCCTACATTTCCACCGGCCTGAAGCAGAATAAGTTCGGAGTTGATCATCGCCTGGCCCGGGCTTTTTATCAGCGCGCCAACGAACTGCAGCACATCCGCGTGATCGGGATGGACTGTCATATCGGTTCGCAATTGCTGGAAGCCAAACCCTTTGAGGATGCCGTTGATCGATTACTTACCCTGCTCGATGAGCTGAAACAGGATGGGATCGCCCTCGAACACATCGATATGGGTGGCGGCATAGGTGTTAAGTATACCGATCAGGATATCGAACCGGATGTGCGTAACTACATCCGCAAGCTGGTCGGTCATCTGAAAGACCGCAACCTGGCCTTGATTCTGGAGCCCGGTCGCAGCATTGTCGCCAATGCCGGCATTCTGGTCACGGAAGTCGAATACCTGAAAGATAATGGCGAGCACCATTTCGGCATTGTCGATGCCGGCATGAACGACCTGATCCGCCCGGCGTTGTACCAGGCCTGGATGGACATTGTTCCGGTCAACCGCAATGCCGATGGACACTCGGCAAGCTGGGATATTGTCGGACCGATTTGTGAAACCGGGGACTTTCTGGGCAAGGCCCGTGATCTGAGCCTGACGCCCGGAGACTTGCTGGCGGTAAAATCCGCAGGTGCCTATAGTTTTGTGATGGCATCCAATTATAATACCCGGGAGCGACCCGCCGAAGTTCTGGTACAGGGTGACGCCCATACGGTGGTTCGCCAGCGTGAAACATTGACTGATTTGTGGGCACTGGAATCCACAGTAGACTGAGGCATCAATGCGATTGAAGTTCACCAAAATGCACGGATTGGGCAATGACTTCATGGTCATCGATGGGGTCACGCAGGCGGTTGAACTGTCTGCAGAGTTGATTGAGCAATGGGCCGATCGGCATTTTGGTGTTGGCTTCGATCAGCTGCTGCTGGTCGAGCCCCCTACTCGCCCAGACCGGGATTTCCGCTACCGAATCTTTAACGCCGACGGCAGTGAAGTCGAGAACTGCGGCAATGGCGCCCGCTGCTTTGCCCGCTTTGTTCTGGATAATCAATTGATTCAGAACACCACCATTCGGGTGGAAACCGCCGGTGGTGACCTCGAACTGCGGGTCGAAGACAACGGCGAAGTCACCGTCGATATGGGACGACCACGCACCCGACCGGATAAAATTCCCTTCCTGGCTGATGATAAAGCCGCGCTGTACGACATTAACGTCCTCGATGAAACCTTAAGCATCAGTGCCATTAACGTGGGTAATCCACATTGTGTCACCCGGGTAGACGATGTTCTGACCGCCGATGTCGAGCGCCTGGGACCGGCGCTGGAAGATCATGAACGCTTCCCGCAGCGGGTCAATGCCGGCTTTATGCAGATTGTCGATCGCAGCAATATCCGGCTGCGCGTGTTTGAACGTGGCGTGGGTGAAACGCTGGCCTGCGGCACCGGCGCGTGTGCGGCCGTGGTCGCCGGCGTTTTGAACGGGTGGCTAGATCACACCGTTTCTGTCACACTGCCCGGAGGTAAATTGACGATTCACTGGGCTGGTGAAGGCAATATTCTCATGACCGGACCGGCCACACGCGTGTACGAAGGGGTGATAACGTGACCGAAATGCTCGAGTCATTTGAGATTACGGAAAACGATGTAGTCCGCTATCTGAAACAGCATCCCGGCTTTTTTGAAGACCATCCCAACCTGCTGAAAAAGCTGCATTTGCGGCACGACAGTGGCGAGGCGATCTCGCTGATCGAACGCCAGAACCAGATTCTGCGCAAAGAGAATACGGACCTGATCGACCGTCTGAATCGTTTCATCCACGTTGCCCAGCGCAACGACAAACTGTTTCTGAACCTGCAGACATTGGTGCTGAAGCTACTCGCCTGCCGTTCACTGAACGATATTTGTAAGACCCTGAACACCGAACTCACTGAGCGTTTCGACGTCGATCAGGTGCAGGTGGTGATGTGCCACCGTCTGACCACAGACGGCGATATGTGGCTCTATTGCGATACCAATACACTGCAAACGCACTTCCCGGCCGCCATGCGTGATGCCCGTAACGAATGTGGTGAGTTTACCGAGCAGACCCGCCATCTGTTGTTTGCCGATACAGACATTCAGTCCCTTGCCGTCGGCGCTCTGACCAAAGACGACAAGGGTGTGGGTGTGATTGCGTTAGGCAGCAAAGACGCCAAGCATTTTCGTTCCGGTACCGACACCCTGTTTCTGGGCCACCTGGCCATGGTCGTCAGCCAGCTGTTACTGACCCTGTAACACGGACCATTCCGCATCAACGACGATAGGGAATGGTGATTTTCTCCATTAAGCTCAGGCCAACGTGCGCATCATAGTAAGCCGCTTCGTTAATGAATGCGCCGTAGACCGGTGTTGTCCCGGGATAGGGAATGGTCTCACCGGATAACGTCATGAAAAACGGATCTCCCGGCGCAATTTCCTGATAGTCCTGATCCTGCAGATCAGGGTGCAACATGGCCGTCAACTCGCCCGCCTCATTCTCCGGCAACTGCACCTTCTCCAAAAACCGATAGCCCTCGCGCTCACTGGGTAATTCCGGCACCGCCTTCTGATTCCAAAGCTCAAGAAAGTCCAGACAATGCTGCACCGCTTCGCGCGTTTGCAGATACACATCGGCCCGTAACAGCCCCTGCGGAATCGGCCCGACCTCAATCAGAAAGCCATTGTAGCGACCGAGTGACGTCAGGAAGTTGTCGTCCAAGCGCTCGTTCGGGTCATAAAACAATGTCGCATGCGGCATTTTCTGCTGAACATAGAACGCCATGCCGACCACCATCGGATCGTCGGTATTGAAAATCAGCGACATCCCCATGTTCGCGGTGGTGGTGTGCATGTCGATGACAAAATCCACCCGCGGATCTTCTTTCGGCCCCAGCAGCGCGTTCAGCGCTTTGGCCCGGTTCTGCTCGTAACCACAGAGCTCATGGTTATTGAGATCATTCAGGCCGAACTGGCGGTTCAGATCCTGATCGACATAACGCCGATTCAGATGGTTAGCCTTGGGGTTGGCCAGATGAAGTTCGGTTGAAAAGCTTTGGCGAGCCACCTCGTCCGGGTGCTCCCGCCAGTATTTCAGCAGATGAACACCGGTTAACTCATTACCATGAGTACCGCCGGTGATTGCGACGTGTTTGATCGTCGACATGCGTTTTTACTCTTGTCTGAGACACGAGCGGCTAGCTTAGCAAAAAACGCACGCTGCGCTTAACCCTCTTTTACAGCATAAATACCCGGAGCGTTGCGCCAGTAGCCTTTGTAATCCATGCCATAGCCGAACACGAACCGATCTTCGCACTGCAAGCCAATGTAATCCGGGATGATGTCCGGACGGGCTTTGCGATCATGTTGTTTATCGACGAGCACGGCAATATGGATCTCACCAACACCCTCGGCTTTGCAGTGGTCCACAATGGCCCCTAACGTCGCACCTTCATCATAGATGTCATCGACAATCAGAATGGTGCGGCCTTTCAGGTTCTGCTGCGGGTGCGCTCGCCATTCGATGTCCGGACTTTTGGTGTTGTTGTCATGACGAAAACGGGTGGCATGCAGATAAGAGATTTCCAGTGGGAAGCCGAGCTTGGTGACCAGTTTACCGGTTAAGACCATGCCGCCGTTCATCACGCTGAAGACAATCGGGTTCTTTTCAGCCATCGTTTCGCTGATGTCAGCCGCTATATTGTCGATGGCGCGCTCGACCTGCGATTCGGAAAAAAGGCATTCCGCTTCGCGCATGACCTGTTGTATTTCTGCCGGAATTGCAACCATGACTAGCCTGATCTCCTGTAAATTTGGGCGGACTTTATAGCGATTGACGGTGCGTTGCAACGCTGTCGGAATGGACCGTGGTACACTGCGCCACTGAATAAGTTTATCACGAATGTCACGGAGCACTTCATGCGCATTGCTATGGTCTGGGCCATGTCCGAAAATCGGGTGATCGGTCGAAACAACAAACTTCCCTGGCACCTGCCCAACGACCTGAAATACTTCAAACAGCTAACCTCCGGAAAGCCGGTCATCATGGGACGCAAAACTTACGAAAGCATCGGCCGCCCGCTGCCTAACCGCGTCAACATTGTGTTGACCCGCGACACTCAATTTACCGCCGACGGCATCAAGGTGGTCCACACGCTGGAAGACGCGATCGAACTGGCCGAAGCCGAAGGTCTGATCAGCGGTGCTGAAGAAGTCATCATCATGGGCGGCGAAGAAATCTACCGGCTGGCCATGCCCATCGCCGACCGCCTCTATGTTACGCTGGTTCACGCCCATGTCGACGGTGACGCCTGGTTTCCAGAGATCGACCTGAACGCTTATAAACCGGTCGCCCGCGAGGACTTCCAGGCCGACGGTCCCAACCCGTACGATTACTCTTTTTGCGTGTTCGATCGCCCAACGCAGTAAGTCAGATAACCCTGTTCAATCCTTTTGAACAGGGTTGCCAAAATCGTTCACTGTGATCCTACCAGGCAATGACTACACTGTTTTCGCAAGAGCATCGAGGACAGAGGCCGGCCATGTCATCCAACCATCAGATCATTCCCCCACGCCAACGCGATATCGGTGAAACTACCGTCCGTCGCAGCCTGCCCTTTGCTAAACGACGCATGATCGGACCCTTTATTTTCTGGGATCACATGGGGCCAATGACCATCCAGCCCGATGCGCCTTTGACGGTCAAAGCCCATCCGCACATCGGCTTGTCCACACTGACATATCTGTTCGAGGGTGAAATGCTGCATCGGGACAGTCTCGGTAATGAACTGACGATCCGACCCGGCGAGGTGAACTGGATGACCGCCGGAAAGGGAATCGCTCACAGTGAACGGACCCGGGCGCCGGAAACGATGGTATTGGAAGGATTGCAACTGTGGGTCGCGCTGCCAACCGAATGGGAAATGAAGGCACCTGCCTTTCAGCATGTAGATACCCTGCCCGATGTCGAGTTTGGAGGGCAACCGTTTCGGCTGATCGCGGGTTCGATCAATGGCCAGACATCCCCGGTCGCAACCTACTCCGACCTCGTTCTGCTGGATGGCAAGTTTGAAGACGCAACGGTGTTGACCGTACCGACCATCGCCGGCTTTGAACTCGGCCTATACGTCGCCGGCGGCGCTGTGGTCGTGGATAATGAAACGCACAATGAAGGCACCATGATTGCCTTCGCGCCAGATCAGGAAGCGCACGTTCAGGTGCGACCAGGCAGCCGCATTCAGATATTGGGGGGTCGCCCTTTTCCGGAACCCAGACACATCTGGTGGAACTTCGTTGCCAGTGATCCGGCCATGATTGAACAGGCAAAGCAGGACTGGATGGAAGACCGAATGGGCAGCGTCATTCATGAGGATGAACGGCTGCCGCTACCGGAACGCTGATTCGACACTGACCGGCGATGACGGTCAGTCTCTGCAATGACTACTCGGTATGCTGGTCGATTAAAATGCCATTACCGTCCGGATCCACCAGTGAGATAAACCCGGGGCCGGACCCGTTCGGATCGGTTTCGTCTTTCAGCGTAATACCCTGAGTTTTCAGGTGCTGCTGAATGGCGCGCACATCCGAAAACCCATCGACGCGTTCTGCATTGCTGTCCCAGCCCGGATTAAACGTCAGCACATTGCTGTCGAACATCCCCTGAAACAGGCCGAGAACCGTGTCGCCGTTTTTCATCATGAGCCAATGCTGAGCCTCGTCGCCGCCAAACGGCGTGAAGCCCAGCTTTTCATAAAACGCTTTCGACGCCTGAATGTCTTTCACACTCAGGCTGACTGAAAATGCACCCAGTTCCATCCTTCTCTCCTTTCATGAGGTTCCCCGCCAGGTCACCGAACCTGGCGGCAGGATGGACCACGAACTCATCCTAAAACGTGATCATCAGCATGGCGTATCTTCAGTGTAATTGCCAATGAGGCGGCTGCGCTGAACATGATACCGATTAATATCGGCAGCAGGGTGTCATTGAAAAACCAGCCAACCAGACCCGAGACCAGTACCGCCACGACATTCGATACCGAACCGACCACGGCCGCACCGATACCGGCCATGCGACCCAACGGCACCATTGCCAACGAGTTCAGGTTGCCAAACAGAATACCGACACAGAAAAACATCAGAAAGCCGATGCCCATGAACAGGCTCAGCGGTGGAATGCCCTGGTTAAAAGCCGCAATCAAACTTAACAACGCCGCCAGACAGAGCATGCCGATCAGCCCCAACAGAGACAACCGCAGCGAACCAAAGCGCACGACCAGCGAACCATTCACCAAAGACGCACAGCCCAAACCAAAGGCCAGCGCCGCAAAATAGTAGGGGAAGTCGTCACCCAGCCCATAGATGCCCTGAAAGATGGCCTGTGCTGACGCGACATAAGACAACAGGCCGCCGAACACAAACCCGGCCGCAACGGAAAAACCCAGAACACGAGGGTGGCGAACCACCATCAACGCGGTACGGGCAATCTGTCCAACATGAAACGGCCGACGCGACTCGGGCATCAGCGTTTCCGGTTGTCGCACGCCCAACCAGACTGCCGCGATCGTCGATAACACAATGAACAGGGCAAAAATTTCCCGCCAACCCCAGAGATTCAGAATCTGTTGTCCGACGATCGGGGCCAGCATTGGCACCAGAATAAACACCATCATGACGAACGACATCACTCGGGCCATCTGGTCGCCGACATACTTATCACGCACCAGCGCCATCGAGGCAATGCGCGGACCCGATACACCCAGCCCCTGCAGAACCCGTCCGGCAATCAGCATCGGCAACGAGGTGGCCATCATCGACAGGACCGAACCAACGCTGAACAGTGCTATTCCAGATAAAATGGCAAATTTCCGGCCAAACGCATCGGACAACGGACCAAAGACCATCTGACCAAACGACATTCCAAAGATCAGCGACGTAATCACCCACTGAGTCTGACGGTAGTCGGACACAACCAGATCAGACGCAATATTCGGCAACGCTGGCAACATAGCGTCGATGGACAACGCCACCAGGGACGTAATGAGGGCAACCAGCGCAATAAACTCCGGAAGCGCGGGTCCGGTTTTGAGAGGTTTGGCGGTAAATGTGGTCATTTGGTTCCTGCTTTAAATACCAATAAGACGCAGAACGCGCCCTAAGTGAAGGGCGCGAAGTCTATCACAAAGTCAGGGCGAGTCCGGTGCAACGGACTGTAAAGACACGATTGATTCTCACTTGAATCTGGCAACCACAGAGTACACAGCGTCGGTTACAGAAATGAGACTTTTTCGGCTGAAAAAGTGGCAACCCGCGCCATGCACGTTATGTTTATCGTATTGGGTCTCACGACCCCGGAACGGTCGGTTTTTACCCCACACGGCCGTGTCCAAGCTCAATAACAACGCCAATCTGCACCAGTGATCCTGGTGGGTTGCACAGAAGACAGGATGCCCCTATGAGCTTTTTTGATCACAAAGATTTTGATAATCACGAACAGGTGACCTGGTTCACCGACCCGGAAACCGGCCTCAAAGCCATCATTGCCATACACAACACCCGGCTCGGTCCCGCGCTAGGTGGTACGCGCTTTTATCCTTATGCCACCGACGATGATGCCCTGACCGATGTGTTGCGGTTATCGCGGGGCATGACCTATAAGTCCGCCATGGCCCGACTGCCCCTCGGTGGTGGCAAATCGGTCATCATCGGTGACCCGAAACAGGAAAAAACCGCGGCCAAAATGCGTGCCTTCGGTAACTGCCTGAACCGACTGGGTGGTCGCTACATTGCTGCGGAGGACTCCGGTACCGGCGTGCCCGACATGAAAGCCATTCATGAGGTGTCGGACTTTGTCAGTGGTTACCACGACAAACAGGATGCCCACGGTGGCAGCAAATCCGGGGACCCTTCACCGGCGACCGCCTACGGCTGTTATCTCGGCATCAAAGCCGCCGTGCAGCACAAACTGCAACGTGATGACTTACAGGGCTTAACCGTCGGGATTCAGGGGCTTGGCAACGTCGGCTACCGTTTGGCAATCATGCTGGCTAAAGATGGGGTGCGTTTGATCGCCTGTGACGTCAACCCAGACGCGCTGGATAAGGCCAAAGCCGAGCTCGGTGCTCAGATTGTCGGCCTCGACGACATTTACAGCGCCAACATGGACATCTTTGCCCCCTGCGCCCTGGGTGCCACCGTGAATCCCGAGTCACTGGCCAAAATGAATGCCAGCATTATTGCCGGCAGCGCCAATAACCAGCTGGACCGCATTGAAACCGGGGAACTGATCCACCAGCGTGACATCTGCTACGCGCCGGACTACGTCATTAACGCCGGCGGCATCATCGATGTCTGCTATGAAAAACTCGGGGAATACGATCCGGAACGTGTGAACAAACATATTGAAGGCATTTACGACACGCTGCTGGAAATATTCGAACGCTCCGAACGAACGCAAACGCCAACGTCGCATCTGGCCGACGAAATCGCGCGGGAACGACTTCAGGACACGCCACCCACACTGGGAATGAAGGCCAGTGCCTGACCAACCACAAAAAAAGGGAGCCGGTCGGTTCCCTTCAGACTGATGACAAAGTCACCACCGGTATCGAGACGATAAAAAGGTAGCTTTCAAATGGACGTCGAAAACATGGATGTTTTCGTCGAGCGTATCAGGACGATACTTGCAGCGGTCCATTTGAAAGCTACCTTTTTGTCGGCGGGGTTTATCAACAAACTAAAGGGAACCGGTCGGTTCCCTTCTTGATTCAGCCCAGTTCAGAACTCAGATCGATCAGGCTTTGCGTTCCCAAACATCGCGCAAACCGATGGTTTTATTAAACACCAGATGATTTTCGGAGTGCTCAAAGCGGTCGGCCACAAAATAGCCTTCACGCTCAAACTGGAAGCCCTGTTCCGGTGACGCTTGCGCCAGACCGGGCTCCACCAGACAGCCTTTGATCACTTCCAGCGAGTTCGGGTTCAGATGGTCCATAAAATCATTGTCGCCTTTGTCCGGCGTTTCATGGTCAAACAGACGGTCGTAGACACGCACCGTTGCCGGGACCCCGGCGTTGGCACAGACCCACTGAATCACGCCCCGCGGCTTGATGCCCTCAACGTTTTCACCAACGGAACCTTCCACCACGGTCGCCTGAATTTCCGTAATGTTGCCGTCGTCATCTTTGCTGAAGCCTTCGGCTTTAATGATGTAGGCGCCGCGCAAGCGCACGTAATCACCGGGCACCAGACGCTTGAACTTTTTCTTCGACAAGCTGCTATCTTCGTTAAAGTCCGCCTGATCAATCACGATTTCACGGCTGAACGGAATCTCGCGCTCTCCCAGTTCCGGTTTCTGTGGATGAACCGGCTGCGTGACCACCTGAGTGTGACCTTCCGGTAAGTTGGTCAGTATAACTTTCAGCGGTTTCAACACGGCCATCGCGCGCGGCGCGTTGTCGTTTAAATCATCGCGAATCGCGGACTCCAACATACCCAGATCAACCGTCGTTCCGACCGCCCGGGAAATACCAGACATATCAATGAACTTACGGATGGCGGCTGGCGTGACACCACGACGACGCATACCGGAAATGGTCGGCATGCGCGGATCGTCCCAACCCGCAACCACGGCCTCATCGACCAGACGTTTCAGTTTGCGCTTACTGGTCACGGTGTAGTTCACATTCAAACGGGCAAACTCGATCTGACGCGGCTTACTTGGCACCGGCAAATGCTCGATCAACCAATCGTATAGCGGACGGTGATCTTCAAACTCGAGCGAACACAGCGAGTGCGTCACCCCTTCAATGGCATCGCCCTGGCCGTGTGCGAAATCGTAGCTTGGGTAGATGCACCATTTGTCACCGGTTTGATGATGGTGAGCCCGACGGATGCGGTACAGAATCGGATCGCGCAAATTGATGTTCGGTGAGGCCATATCGATCTTAGCACGCAACGAACAGGCGCCGTCGGCAAACTCACCGTTTTTCATTTTTTCAAACAGCTCGAGGTTTTCTTCAATCGAACGTTGCCGGAACGGGCTCTCTTTGCCCGGTTCCGTCAGGGACCCGCGGTACTCACGCATCTGCTCAGCGCTCAGATCGCAAACGAACGCATCGCCGTTTTTAATCAGATGCACGGCATACTCATACAGCGTGTCGAAGTAATCCGAGGTGAACTTCACATCGCCCTGCCAGTCAAACCCCAACCAGCGGATGTCTTCTTCAATGGCATCGATATACGCCTGCTCTTCTTTTTCCGGGTTGGTGTCATCGAAACGCAGATTCGTTTGGCCCTGGAATTCTTGCGCGAGTCCGAAATTGACACAGATGGCCTTGGCGTGGCCGATGTGCAGATAGCCATTCGGTTCCGGCGGGAAACGCGTCACGATGGTGTCGTGCTTGCCGGACTTCAGATCGTCAGCGACGATGGTGCGCAAAAAGTTAGAAGCGGGTTCGGTCATTTATCCTATCTCTTTCATTGTCCAGGGCATGGTGGCCGGGTTACGGCCATTGGACCGCGAATTATAACGGGTTATCGGCGCTTAAACAGTGGCTGATCCTAAAAAAGCCCACGCGGTTCCGCGTAATTGACCTTAACGGTAAAGCACCGCAAGATAATTGCCCCTATAACGGACTCTGACTTACAAGGAATGCACCATGCAAATAACCGGTACCTTTAACGTCGACCTAACCCCGGCCGACTCCGATCAGAACTTCGGTGACCACGCACAGTTTGGCCGCATGACCCTCAGTAAAACCTTTCATGGTGACCTGAATGGCACGTCCGCCGGTGAAATGCTGAGCTGCCGTTTACCCGACGCAGGCTCGGCCGGTTATGTCGCTCTTGAACAGTTCACCGGTACCGTCAATGGTCAGTCCGGCAGCTTTGTCATGCAACATTACGGCGTCATGTCCGCTCAGGGACAGCATCTGACGCTGGAGATTCTGCCCGGCTCCGGCACTGATAAGCTGACCGGCATCTCCGGCTCGGTCCAGATCGACATAAAAGACGGCACCCACCACTACACCTTAGATTACGAGCTTGGCTGAGTCGGCTTCCGTAGCGGTTTGAGCCGTCCGGCGAATATCCCGGAACCCTAACAGCACCATACACAATGTCCCAACCGCCGCTAACAGAATCACCAGCAGCCAAACCGCCCGGATACCTTGCCAGCCAATGAATTGCCCCATCACCATCGGGGCAATGCCATAGCCGGTGCCGTAAATCAGCGGCAGGATGCTGTTAATCCGGGCCCGATGAGAGCGGGGCGAATGCGAGGCAATGTAGGCATTGGCATTAATGTGATGCAGTGTCTCGCCCAATGTCCAGATCAGGGTCGACACAAAGAACAGCCACAACGCATCCAACCAGAATATCATGCCAAAGCCGACCACATAGAACACCCCGGTCACCGCCACATTGAAGATCGAATGCAATCGACGGGTTAATGCGATCATGATGGGGGTGAACACCAACACAGTGATCGCATTGACGGTCATCACCAGACCAAAGTTACGGGCGCCCTGTTCTCCAAAGGTCTGTTCTAACTGCAATGGCAGGGAAAATGACATCTGGGCATAGGTGAACACCAACAGGAAGTTCGCTGCGGTAAACCACAACAAGTAACGTCTTGCCCACAGGATCGGCCAGACCGAGCCGACCACATCAGCTTCGGCCTCGGTCTGCGGCTTATAATCCTGCTTTGAATCGTCCTGGACCAGCCACAGCACCAGCATGGCACCGATCAACGCCGTAGCCCCATCGCCCCAAAACATCCAGTGCGCATGATTCAGAAACAGAAAACCCGCAATCAGCGGACCGACCGCAAAGCCAAGGTTGTGCCCGAGGTACGCCAAGCTAAAGGCGGCCTTGCGCTGCTCGGGTCGCGTCAGGTCGGTGACCAGTGCCGTGGAACTGGGCTCGATCATGCCCCAGCAGAAGTTGGCCACAAACACGAACGGAATCACCAGCGTCGACTCCGGATAGAAACCACAAACAATCCAACTCAGCCCTGCCATCGATTCCGCGAAGACCATCACTTTCTTACGGCCGTATCGATCCGCTAACCGTCCACCAATTAAAGAACCGGGGACGAAGCTGGCCGAAGCGGCGGACACCAACAAACCGGATTGCGCGACCGATAGCCCGATTTTCTGAGTCAGGATTAAGGTCAGCATCGGTAACACAAAGGCACCGGCCGATGCGATGGCGCGTGCTAAGGCCAGAATATACAGATCCCGATTCAATCCCTGATATTGTTGCCAGATGGCCTTCATGCCCACGTCCTTTCAGTTCTGGAGCCGACGCATTGTACGCACCGCGCCAAGAGGGACAACCGGATCAGATCAACGGAACTGCGCGCCGATAAAGCGCGCCCTGAACCGACAACCTGTCAACTTGACCCGAAACCGGCTATTTCGTTGACATATAGTCGTCATAAATTTGTGAATCACCCTATCGGAACGATGCGCTGTCCACTAAAATGCGCCCACCTTTAAAGCAGCCGCCACTCCTGAGGAAACCACATGACTTTGTCGACCGAACAGTCAACTAATGTCGTTGTTGTCAGCAATTCATCCGATAACCCTTTTGCCATCGATATCGCCTACGCACTCGGACAGCTCGAAGAGATCGACGATATCATCAGCATGAAACAGTTCATGAACTCCGAGTTCTGTCCACGCTTCATCTCCGATGAAAACGACATGGACAACATCGGCCACACCCTGGACGGTAAGTCCGTCGTCATTGTCTCCACCAGCAGCCATGTGAAAAGCCGTCAGGAGCTGGCCATGGCCAACCTGATCATCGCCCGATCAGCAAAAGAAAACGGCGCCAAGCGCGTTGTCCTGATCGAGCCGGATCTGTTCTACAGCGCTCAGGATCGAGGCCCCCGCCGCGACCTCGGCGAAACGCATTTTGAGCGCGACCTGAAAGACATTAAAAAGTTTGACGGCCAGCCGTTCACCGCCAAACTCTACGCCCAGATGCTGAAGCTGGCCGGTGTCGACACCGTCATCACCGTGCACAACCATTCCACATCGGTTCAGAAAATGTTTTCCGATGTCTTCGATGGCGATTTTCACAACCTGATCCCGTACGAAATCTACGCCCACTATCTGTTGAACTCCGACATTTTAAACTACGGGCCTCAGGGCGAAGGCCTGGTATTGTGCGCCCCGGACAAGGGTGCGCGTGATTTCGTTAAAGCCATGTACGATACGCTCGACCTGCCCAAAGCCAAGTTCATCATGCTCGACAAAGAACGCACCGATGAACGCAAAGTGGAAATCACCCTGCACAAAGAAAGTGAACACACGTTTGAAGGTCTGGATGGCGCCAGTGTAGTTTTGTTTGATGACATGGTGCGCACCGGCGGTACGGTCGTGAAGTCGTGCAAGTTCCTGCAGCAGATCAATCCATCACGCATGGTGTTTGCGCTGTCGCATTTCTATGCCAGCCATGAAGGTCGTGAACGTATGGCTCACCCGGCCATTGGAGAAATTCTGACGTTGAATACCTTGCCGACCATTCTGAATCGCGACGAACAGGGTCGCTTGCGTAAAAAGATGGTGGTGCTGAAAATCGAAAAATGGCTGGCACAGGAGTTGGGCCAACTGCTTGGCATTTCTGCTAACTCACGCGAAGCCAATGCTTATAAAATTGATATGTCGTCGAAAAATCCACGATTCAAACGAAAAATCTGGAACAGTGACGAACTGGTCGAACTGAAAAACGCCTGAGTTTTTTATGACCTTCGCCGGTCCGTTGTCCATGACGGACCGGCTCCCTACCCGCTTTTTTACTCGACCGATACCGGTCAACGTAAACACATTTCAAAACTCAAACCCAGCTCACTCGACTACGTTCAATTCAGGCCAATGGGTCAACCAACCCTTCTGTTCGATACGTTCACGGAACACCTCTGGCTTGGGTCGTTTCGCGTTTAGTGTAATGGTTCCGGCCACATTCGCTTCTAACCCAAAGGGTGCTACCAGCCTCACCTGATTGTCGGCATCGAGATACGCCCCCACCGCTGTTTCAATTTCGACCCAATAACTCATGGCGTCTTCCGTGGAGGTATAGGGCGCATCGTGATTTCGTTGATGCATGCGTGCCTGATTTTTTACCGACCAGGGGAATGTACTTCGTTGTCGAAGTTCGGCTTCCAATGCGCGGTCGGTCGCTTCGGTTGAATCGGTCGGGTTGAAATAAATCAAATCAATGTCATTCAGCGGCGTACAGTCCGAGCGACCATGCAAGCGATCCCAGATCAGGTTGCGTACAAAACCTGCGGCCAGACACCAATCCGACAAGTTGAGCTTTCGTGCCTCAATCAGCGCTTGCCAATGCAGTGAACTCTCGGTGAGCCAATGCTGAATGGTCGTTTTCTGTTGAGCCGATTCGAGGCCCAGTGTGTGTTGTTCTAAAAGAGTCATTCTCATTTAAACTCAGTGATAGGTGTTCATTTCGCCAAGCATGTACAACAGCTTGCCACCATACGTCTTGTTAAATAAATCAATTTGATCATCTGAAAAAATCAAGCATTGTTCAGAGCCAATATTATTCTGGTTCTTACCTGACAACTGAACTTTTTGCGCTTTAATTTTATCAATACCTGCAGTAAAAGGTGGCTGTCTCATGTTTCAGCTCAAGAACCTCCATCTCAAAACGTTACTCTCCGGTGCAATGGTTATCGCTCTGTTCTTGACCATTCTGATCATTTCGGTGATGAACATCCGTCAGTTTTCGACCATTTTTTATCGGGTCACCGAAACGGATAACCTGCCCAATGTGGTTGAGCGTGCGCGGGCTCAAATTCATACCGCACTGGAATCTCCAGCGGCCTATTCGATGGCCATTGCTCAGAATCCCTACATTCAGAATTGGGTGCTCAATGGTGAAGATGAAGACGGGCTGGAAGATCTGATCGAATATGGTCAGCGCTTTATTGAAGAGCAAGGTGCGTCAGTGATGTTTTGGGTCAGCGCCCGAAGCAATAAATACTATACCGATGCCGGGCTGTTTAAAACGGTGTCGCCAGACGAACCCAGAGACAGTTGGTTTTTCAGTACGCTCACCAGCAATCAGGATGTCGCCCTGAATCTCGACATCGCCGAGGATACCGGAGCAATGACCGTCTATGTTAATGTCCTGGCCAAGACATCATCTGGCGAAGTCATCGGTGTTGCCGGTCTGGGATACGACGTTTCGGATATCGTCCGAGTCGTTGAGAACACCAAGGTCGGCCAAAACGGATACATGTTTTTACTCGACAGCGGCGGACTGATTACCGCCCACCCAAACCGTGAAAAGTTAAACCAGCCACTGAATGACGAGCCTGGCTTCGGCGATCTTGTTGGGCGTATTCAGAACAGTCAGGGTGCCTACTCCATGATTGAAACCCGCCTTGAGGGTGAGGACACGTACATCGCGGTCTCAGATCTGGATGGACTCAACTGGCAATTGATCACGGTATTTCCGAAATCGGAAATCAGTACACAGGTTAACGCCGTTGCTCGCAGTTCCGTTCTGACGGCCATCGTCGTCGCCATCATTTTTATTGCCTTGTCTGTTGTGATCGCCTCGCGGGTCAGCCGCTCGATCCGAAATGTCGGGGATAAGCTCAGCAGCATGGCCGCGACCGGTGGCGATTTAACGCAGCGCCTGGATGATAGCGCAAGCAACGAACTCGGTTATCTCTCCGGCGGGTTTAACGCCATCATCAGCAAGTTCGCCGATCTCGTCCGCGAAATACAAAGTTCTGCCGATGCCTTATCTACCGGTGTTGAGAACCTGAAAAAATCGACCATGGAAGCCGTGACCTATGCCGGTGATCAGCGCGAACAAACAGAAATGGTCGCAACCGCCATCACAGAAATGGGACAAACCATCAGTGAGGTGTCTTCCATTGCCAACACCACAGCCAACGACACCACCAGTGCGGTGAAAGACACCCATTCCACAAACGACGTCATGCAACGTCTTGCGGAAACCATGAACAGCATGGCGCATACCATGAAAGACAGCGAACAGAGCATTGCCGATTTAGCGAGTCAAACCGAAGCCATCAACTCCGTCGTTGATGTCATCAACGGCATTTCTGAACAAACCAATCTGTTGGCTTTGAATGCCGCCATTGAAGCGGCGCGTGCCGGTGAACAAGGACGCGGGTTTGCCGTTGTCGCCGATGAAGTTCGAACGCTGGCGAGCCGAACCCAGGACTCAACGTTGGAAATCCGCACTCAGATTGAACAACTGCAAACCGCAGCTGAAGCCAGTTTACGCTCGATACAAAAAGGCACCAAAGACAGCCTGGAACTGGCCGATCTGGCCACGACCGCCTCCGATTCTTTAAGCAGTATCCGCAGTCGCTTTGACAACATCAGCGATGGTAATCATCAGGTTGCTGCCGCGACCGAAGAACAGGCATCGGTGGTCGATCACATCAATGAATCCGCGCAAACCATTGCGAACATGGCAGGCAACATTAACGACAACGCCAAAGAGCAGCTTGAAGAGATTTCTAATCTGGACGATCGCTCACAGCGGATGCGCAGTGTCGTCAGTCAATTCAAGGTGTAAATGAACCAAAGGCTGTGTGTTAAAAAATGCGGGTTGGTAACAAAAAAGCCCGGCCGTTTTAAGGGCCGGGCAATGTTGCCAAAGTAGGCTTAGAACTGATTAATCGTCGTCATCATCTTCGTCTTCGTCCAGTTCTCCATCATCATCGTCGTCTTCACCATATTCCGCCGACTCTTCGATGTTGTCTTCAATCACGTCCATGAGGTCGCTGTTGGTATTGCCATCCAACACCAGAGCGTTACCACCTTCTGTCGATGTAATCGCGTTGACTAATTCGAGGCCATCGGAGTTGGTTTCGAGGTTATCAAATCGGAACCACTCGTGCAGACGGAAAGCGACAATGATGTCATTAATGCCAGTATCATCGACGACAAAGCCCTGACTGAAATCGGTTCCGCTCAGTTCGAACTCGTCGGTCTGATCGTAGGACAGGGAAAACGGAATCGCAACGTAGGTTGAACCGTCCTGACTGGTGTAAGTGCCTTCCAGATACAACGAATAGTTCAGTAGCTGATCAGCAATTGCCTGCGGCAGGTCTGGCATGCCCACAAGGTCAGAGTCAGCCAGTTTTTCGATGTCGATTTCTATGTCGTTGTACAGCCCGGTATCAATGGACACCGATGGCAGCGACGGGTAAGTCTCACCGCTGAGCAGATCAACGGCGAACGGACCGACAAACTCAATTTCAAGCTCTTCTTCCAACGCGTCGTCATCATCGGTTTCGTGCTCAAGTTCAATTTCCTTAACCACAACCCAGGCTTCGTTCAGGCCAATAGAGCCTGCGGCCTGACCGCTGGAATCGGTCACCGGAATGCTGCTGACTGTGGTCGCCCGTAAGGCCGTTCGGGCACTCGTTTCTGAAGCACCGAACTGCAGCGTCACTTCGCCGGTGCCGTCCAGAGTGTTCGGGTTACAGCCGATCAACGCCAGGGCTGGAAGTAGTGCAAGGGCAGACATTGTGTTTTTCATTTGGAATCACCTCGTTTGAACGTGACTGAATCATAGCCAGCCCGAAGCAGCTACAATGTCAGGGAAGTGTTCTGGCTTTGTAGCCTACAATGGCACGCGCTTGCGTTGGTGATACAGTGGCGCTTACTTAGAACGCCTTTATAGAAGATCCGCGCCGGGAAACACATGAATCAACTCTTTACTCGTCTATATCTGACGTTTTTTGCCTCACTGCTGGCGGTTCTGGCACTGGCGGCCTTGTCTGTATACTTACTGGCGGACACCCGCTTGCAACGGTTCGCAACAACTCGGTTGCAACCGATAAGTGAGTTACTGCAAAGCAGTTGGTCTGAGCAGTCTCCACAACAGGTCGACAACTGGTTAGCCCTGATTTCTGACCTGACCGGTGTGCGGTGGCGGATCACCGACCCATTGGAAAACACTGACAATGTGGAGCTCGATCAAATCCGGCTGACGGACACACGCGTCACCAGTCGTATCCGGCTGGATACTCAAACCGCGATTACGGCCGACATCTCAGACTGGCAAAGTTTGGAACAGGGCTATGCCTGGCTGTTCCTGGATGCCATTTCCCGTGAAAGCGCAGACCGTCGGGAAGCCCGGTTTATCACCCTTCGACATCAATCCCCTTGGCCGGTGGAACGGGTGACTTTGGGTAATGATGACCTGTCTGCCCTCTCTCGCCGGCGACTCAGTGCGGGGCAAAGCGTACGTGTCGAATGGCAATCGAGCCACCAGGCCGCCCTTTACCTGCCCGCCGGTGACAACCGCGCCATCCGGTTCGGACCCATACCGCCTTATCGGTTTCTCAGCGTCACACAGTGGCTGATCATGATTGGTGCCAGTCTGGCCATGCTCAGTCTTTTCTTTCTTGCCTGGGTCCGACCTCTGGATCGACGGTTTCGCCACCTGTTCGACGCTGTTGACCGGGTATCCACCACTCCAGATAGCGTCCGACTGCCCACCGAGGCATCGGATGAGCTCGGCTTATTGGCACGGCATGTAGAACGGATGGCCCTTGGTCTGATTGATCAGGTTGAACAAAACCGACAGTTGAATCAGGCGGTGTCGCACGATTTAAAAACGCCACTGGCACGCCTGCGATTTTCGCTGGAGCTGCTGGACCTGCCCGACGATAACCCCTATCGGCAAAACATGAACCGGGACATCGAACAACTGGTCCAACTCACCGAAGAGCTGCTTCTGTTCCATCAACTCGGATCCCCCGAGGCGACACCTGCGCCGATGGATTTGACGGCACTAACGACGGAACGTCTGGTGTCTTTCGACAGCCAGGGTGAGATCACGTCTGAACTGCCAAAAGCCCCCTTGTCTGCGACCATCCAACCACGGCACTGGACACGACTGATCGACAACTTGTTGAGCAATGCCGTGCAATACGGCCGCGGCCGCGTTCATCTGAGATTAGCAACCTCAGAAAACGGCGTACGCTTGTCTGTCGAAGACAATGGGCCCGGTATGACCGCACAACAGTTTGAACAACTGAAAGAGCCTTTTAAACGCCTGGATCATCATCGTAATCTGAACCAGCAGAATCATGGACTGGGACTGGCTCTGGTCTCAGCCATCGCCGAGCACTACCACGCGAGCTTTCACTACCAAACCAGCCCACTCGGAGGGGCGACTATGATCATCGACTTTCCGGCGGCCTGTGTGCCGGCGCTTTGAACCAATGATCGTCGCTACACTGCGTTAACAATGTAGCCCTCGCGTCATCGTTGTGAACCTTTTACACTGAACGACAGTGCTGAAAGCTTATGGCCACCCGATCGAACAGGACAACCCTTGAAACCCATTACGCTGATACTATCAATTTGCCTATTGGCCACCGGCGCCCTTGCCGATGAGTGGGGCGACTGGGACGACCTGCCTGATAATCTGCTGTCTCCATCGGAGTCGACCGATTCGGCCATTGATCAACTCTACTCACGGTTAAGTTGGTCATCCGATGGCAGCGATGAGGCTCGGATGCAGGCCATCAGCGACTGGCTGAACGACCTGGACCTCGACTTTCAAAGCAACGAAGAACTCGATGATCTGCTGAAAGATCTGGCCGGCGATTCCCCGGATGACATCGCCGAAGAGCTTGAGGACTGGCTGGAAGATCAGAGCGACGACGCCCTGGATGAGCTGATGGACGAAAGCGATGAGTTCGATGATGACGACGAATTCGATGACGAGTTCGATGACGAAGACGATGAGCTGGACGATGAACTCGATGATGATGAAATCGACGAAGTGGAGCTGGATTCATGAGCCTGACCCGTCTGTTCCTTCTTCTGATTCTGAGCGCATCCGCGTCACTTGCCTGCGACATCGACCCGGTTTTGCAACGCAGCGAAAAACTGGTTGAACAGGGTCGACATTTTCAAGCCATTGCCTGGCTGGAACAGAACAGCCAATGCCAACACCCACGAATCGAACTTGAGCGTGGGCAATTGTATTACCTGATCGGTCAAACCGACGAAGCTATTCGTATCTGGCAGGCAACGTTGCGCAACAACGACCTGCCGGATTCCGTGGCCAGCCATGTCAAACTGCGCATTGTTCAGGCAACGCTCTCACCACCGAAACGGATCAGCGGACGATTAAAACTGAGTACGGCGCATGAGTTTCACTCTGAAAACGGACAGGAAACCACCCTCGGGCTGACAACCCTGGGGCAATGGCGTTTGGCGCCGGTGAACCTGTTAGGGTATCGCGCCACTCCGGCGCTCTCCGCGCAGATTTCAACGCTGCAACAGGTGACCTGGTCCCCGATCGACTATTCGCCGCTGTTTTATCTGACCACCGGCATGTCGCTGTCTACGCAACCTCTGCAAGTGGCATTGCACACCAAAGCGTACGCGGTCAACCGAGAATGGGTTCCCGCCATTGAAGGCCAGATAGACCAGACGACCGGGGCACTGTCACTGCGTTCCGAACTTGAATACCGCCCCACGCTAAACCTTTGGCGCTGGCGTGAATCTTTAACCTGGCAAGGCGATCGGATTCGACACCGACTCAGCAACACGCTGACCCACGAAGCCGAACAGTGGCGATGGGAAACGCTGTCGGCGTCCACCCGGGTGAACTGGCCCATTCGTCCACAGCTGACCTTGAGTTGGAACCCGGCGGATGCCCGAACCGAGCTGGAAGGCGACATTCGCTGGCCGTTGGGTGATCACGTCTGGTTAACGACCACGGCAGGCACCACCCTCAGTCAACCCACAGAAAACTGGGCTAAACTTTCATTAACCTGGCAACGTCCCTAGTGGGCCATACGTGTCTGTTGATGTATACGACAACTGACAGAGGCTGTTCATGACGGCAATCGAATATGCGCACATTGCGCTGGTCGAAGATGACCAAAGTCTGGCTACCTTAACCAGCGACTTTTTGACTCGTGAAGGATACCGGGTCACGCACTACGCCGAGGGCGCCTCGGCGCTGAAACACATTCCTGAAGCCAAACCAGACTGCGTTCTGCTCGACATCATGTTACCCGGCCTTGATGGCATTGAACTTTGTCGACAATTGCGCAGTCGATACAGTGGGCCGGTTATCTTTCTGACGGCCAAAGGCGAAGCGCTCGATGAAATACTCGGGCTGGAAGTCGGCGGCGATGCCTATCTGGCCAAACCGATTGAGCCGCGACGATTACTTGCGCATTTACGCGCACAGTTGCGGCGAACAGCAACACCGACGACCACCGAAACGGAATCAACCTCGGTTTTCCGCATCGACGAGCAGCGTGAGTGCATCTATCTGAACGATGATCCGTTATCGCTCTCCAACCCGGAATACCGGCTATTACAGTTATTACTCGGCAGTGAGCAGCGGGTAATCAACCGGGACGACATCATGCTGGCCGTGCGTGGCATAGAACACGATGGCATCTCCCGAACCGTGGACATTCTGATTTCGGATTTACGCAAAAAACTGCCAGACGCCGACTGGATTAAAACCATTCGGGGTAAGGGTTATCTCTGGGAAGGTCCGCAATAACATACCCGCCGCACAGAAAATGCCTTATGGCGCTTTCCTTCCCGCTCGTTTACCGCTTGAATGAATGATGACTTTGTAACAACGGAATTCAAGCGCGTGTCCAACACCTGGAAAAAGACCGCCCTGCTGTTCCTCAGCAGCCAAACGCTGTCACTGTTCGGCACCATGCTCGTGCAGTACGCCATTCTCTGGTACATCACGCTCGAAGCCAAGTCCGGTGTCATGCTGTCGCTGCTGATTGTTATTGGTGTCTTGCCGATGTTGTTTCTCAGCCCGTTTGCCGGCGTTTGGGCGGATCGTTACGACCGGAAAAAGCTGATCATTCTGTCCGATTCCTTGGTCGCGTTAACCACGCTCGGACTGGCCATCGCATTTGCACTCGGTTACGAAGCCTACTGGTTGTTTTTTCTGGCGTCCTTTTTACGGGCCATTGGTCAGGGCATCCAGATGCCGGCGGTCGCCGCCTTCGTGCCTCAGTTCGTTCCCAAAGAACACCTTATGCGCGTTAACGGACTGTTAGGCAGCATTCAGGCGGCCACCATGCTGGTCGCGCCGATGGCGGCAGGCGCCTTAATGTCCATCGCGCCGCTACAAACCATCTTTTACATCGATGTGGTCACCGCGGCGTTGGCTGTCTTGGTGATGACCGTGTTTGTGCGGGTTCCTCCGCATGCAAGGGCCAGTAACCCTGCCGCAGAAAAAACCGCAACCTTCCATGATCTGAAGTTAGGCTTTCGTTATGTTCGACACCATACCTACCTGACCCGGTTTTTCCTGTTTTCAGCACTGTTTATGTTTTTAGTCGCACCGGTTGCGTTTCTGACGCCATTGCAGGTTGCCCGCTCGTTCGGCGAAGACGTCTGGCGATTGACCGCCATCGAGGTTTTGTTCAGTATCGGCATGATGCTTGGCGGTGGACTGCTGTCGATCTGGGGCGGTTTTCGTAACCGTGTCTATACCATGATGCTCGCGACCGTGATTGTTGGCAGCTTTACCATCGCTCTTGGACTGGTACCCTGGTTCTGGGTCTACCTGGTACTGATGGGCGTCGTCGGCATCAGCATGCCGTTGTTCAATACCCCCGCCACCGTGCTGTTGCAGGAGCACGTTGAAGAAGCCTACATGGGCCGGGTCTTCAGTGTCATGACGATGATTTCATCGTCGGCGATGCCCGCCGGCATGCTGATGTTCGGACCGCTGGGCGATGTGATCGCCATTGAGTGGCTGTTAATCGGTACCGGCGCCGGGATTGTGCTGTTGGGTGTGGCGTTGAAACGAAGCCGGGTATTGATTGATGCGGGCTGGCCGGAATCCACAGTTTCTGAGACCAGTGATCCGACACCTGAATCGACGACAGACTAGGCCTTAACTGTCCGGGACACGCGCCTAAGACCAATGCTATCGTTGAGCAAAACGTGAAGAATCTCAACTATCCAAGAATTAATTACTGAAAGATTGACGACCTAGGCGCGGGTCGTAGCGAATCAATAGGAGCCACGGGGTTAAACTCTGTGCTCAATGAGCTGCTCCGCATTGCGAACATTCGAATTAACATCCTTCTATCTCATACTGAAAATAACTAACAAACATAAGCCGTCAATACTCAATAGATAGAAGCCATAACAAGATCACCCGTCTGAATCTTCCATATGGCCTGTCGATTTTCTGAATGATTAAACAAGTTCAACCACCTTTTTCTGGCGATACTTCAAGTACAGCGCCCAAACGTCGCTAATCCGTTCAAAATCACATTCCGAAACCACAACGCCTTTGTAATCCAGAATATAAATGTCAGGGCTTCCCGCAGACTCAAGAGCCTCTCCAACGACATTCGATTCATCGTATAGGACGGCGACATTTAAACCAGAAGCAATGGCTTCCCTTTCAGACTCAGTCCAATCATTATTGTAATCCCCGGCTATGACATTTACTCCTGAGAACACGTCACCGAAGTACTGTTTAACCTGTATATACGAACGAACAAACTGATCATATGGGCCATTAGAACGGTACCCACCTAACGCACAAACAATCATGAGCTGGTGATCCTCTAGTTCGTCCAAGTACTCGGATAATGACACTATGGTGTCTCGTCGATTGAGCATTGGCAGTTGATAGTTCAAAGGAAAAGGATGACCGATGCGCTTAGCTTCTACCTGGTCATCTATACCCATGAGGCCCTCTAAAACCATTTTTCGCTTAATTCGGTCAACGGGTGCTAACCGATAAGATTCCTTCAGCACAGCAATTGCCTCTTCCTGTTTCCCCTGCGCCTTTAATTCCTGATACCAATAAAAATGAGCCACACCAGAAAAATGCATTTCATGATGATGCTGATAGTTGTTAATAAACTCACCCACAAACATCATTCCGTTCTGTGTTTGGCCATTCTCGAAAAGCGCAACACCATGGAACAGAAGTTCAACCTCCGTCATAGCCATGTCTTTAAATACACCAGGCAACGTTTTACGCAACCACTGTGCTTTGCGGTTTTGCCATCGTATGGCAAGTGCGATCAAAGCGTCATCACCAAATGAGCGCCACATGACATAGAGATCATCGGGCCTTCTGTATCGACCTTTGTAGTTCAGAAAAATTCCTTCGGGCGATCGCTCACTTTCAATACCCATTGGGTACCCGTTGGTTTCAATCACCAGTGCTTCGTTGGTCCTGGGCAGATAGTATTCAATACGTTGAGTGACGCCTTGATCAGGCACCAGCTTGACATTGGCGTTGATGCCATCGTATCCGTTTAGCTGAAGGAGATAGTCCCCTTTTTGGATTCCTAAATAATCAGCAAGTGAACCACCAGCAACTTGAGTTACTAATCTGGCTTTGCTGGTGTCAGGGGGTGTGTTCAGCGATGTTTTCTGTTGCCGGTAAATGCATTGATTAAAAATTTCTTTCAGCTCTAAAGACATCGTGCTGTCCTTTAATCCTCTGTTCCTTGGGGAGAGTCCCACTGAGTTGAGCGCATTCTATGCGACTCAACCATACAGTGATGCCTGCAAAGTGATACCATCATCTAATAAAAAAGACCAAAGAACGACTTCGTTAATTGGTCTTTTTTTAAAGGGCATCGGGATGGCGCTGACACAAATCAGCACTTAGCCTTTAACTCAGCTCAGCATCCGTTAACAGGGTTTTCATTTTCTGTGCGGCGACATCGCTGCCGCTGTCCCGCTGCCATTCAATATACTTCGAGCAGAAAGCCGCGACTTCAGCGGTGCCTGTCAGGGCTTTCAAATCGTCCGCCGCGCGCACCCCAAATCCAATGGCCAGTGGCAGGTCAGTATGCTGCCGGATGCGCTTCACATAGGCATGAAATTCTTCACCCCATTGCGTTTGCTTACCGGTCACGCCCATACGCGAGACAACATACACCATGCCGCGCGCGCTTTTAGCAATGCGGGCCACCCGCTCGTCAGAAGTATTCGGCGTCACCATCAGGATCGGCGCCAGTCCCAGCTCATCCAGCAACGGCATAAAGGGTTCGAACTGTTCCACCGGCATGTCCGGAATGATCATACCTTTGAACCCGGCCGCGGCGGCATCGCGGAACAGTTGTTCCAGCCCATACCGATACAACGGGTTCAGATAACTCATCAGAATAAAGCTGGCATCGGGATGCTGCTTGGACACCTTGGCGCACAACTCCAGGGTGGCTTTTACCGAACCGCCGGTTTTTAACGCTTCGTAACAGGCGTTAACCAGCGTATGTCCATCGGCGACCGGGTCACTGAACGGCACCTGCAACTCAATGAGTTTGACGCCACTGTCGACTAAGCCGGCGATGGCTTTTTCATTTTCTTCCAGCGTCGGGAAGCCAACCACGGCGTGCGACATAACCTGCAATCGATCGTTCTGTTTCGGAAACATCAGCGGTTCTCCTTCGCGGCATCAACCAGTTCCTGTGAGCGTTCAGCTTCACGTTTCAAAAATTCCGGCCATTCAGGTTGAGGGAAAGCACGGGCAATGTTGAAAATGTCTTTATCTCCCCGACCACTGAGATTGATCACCAGGTGTTGGTCCGGGCGCATGGTTTTGGCGCGCTTAAAGCCGCCGGCCAAGCCGTGCGAGCTTTCCAAGGCGGGGATGATGCCTTCGGTTTTCATCAGCAACTTAAACGCTTCGGTGACTTCGGTATCGGTGGCGCTTTCCGGTGTGACCCGGCCGGTTTGAGTCAGGTGAGCCAAAATCGGCGAGACGCCGACATAATCCAACCCGGCAGCGATAGAATGGGTATCGCCTAACTGGCCATCGTCATTTTGCAGGAACAGGGTTTTATACCCCTGGGCAATCCCCGGCTCGGCGGTGTCCGGTAACAACCGAATGGAATGCTCACCTTCTTTGAAACTCAGGCCGCCTGCTTCGACCCCCACCAGCCCCACGTCTTTGTCATCCAAAAAGGCCGCAAAAGCACCCATGGCATTAGACCCGCCACCAACACAAGCGACTACTTCATCTGGCAACTGACCCATCTGCGTCAGTGCCTGTTCGCGCATTTCCTGCGAGATCACACTCTGAAAATAGCTGACCAGTTCCGGGAATGGAGCTGGACCACAGGCCGTGCCTAACACGTAGTGCGTGGTCTCAACGGAAGCCGCCCAATCTCGCAGCGCTTCGTCGAGCGCTTCTTTCAGGGTACGGGCACCGGTGGTAACACCCACCACTTCCGCGCCGAGTTGTCGCATCCAGAACACGTTGGAATACTGTCGTTCAATGTCGTCAGCGCCCATATAGATAGTGGCCTGCAACCCGAGACGTGCGGCCATGATCGCCGTCGCCAATCCGTGTTGACCGGCACCGGTTTCGGCAATCACCCGCTTCTTACCCATGCGTTGCACCAGCAAACCCTGGCCCAGCACATTGTTCACTTTGTGCGCACCGGAATGATTGAGGTCTTCGCGCTTCAGCCAGATCTGAGCACCGCCTAACTCTTTTGATAGCCGGCGCAGTGGTGTTAACGGTGTAGGACGCCCACTGAACTCCTGACACAGGGTGACATATTCCTGCCAGAAAGAAGGGTCTTCCCGCAGCTCATTGAACATAGTTTCAAGTTCGGTCAGCGCTGGCAGCAGAATTTCGGGGACGTAACGTCCACCGAATTCGCCGAAGTAGCCATTTTCACTGCGGATCATAAGCACCTCTCTGAGGGTTAGGTTGGTGGTGATCACCAACTGGACTTTAACTAAACGGTTTAGTAAAGTTTGGATCAGATACTCAGAGATTTCAAGCCCCGATTATGGCGCAACCATCAAAAAAGAATCTGATTGCTCACGCCGCCCTGCCGCTGTTCCTGGAGAATGGCCTGAAGGGTTCGTCCATCGATATGGTGGTTAAAGCCTCCGGGGTTTCCAAACCCACGGTCTACAACCACTTTCCCGATAAAAGCTATCTGGTCAGCTATGTCGTTGAACTGTGGTTGTCCACACAACCGGCGCCAGCTTTTAGGGCAAAAACGCTCAACGGTCTGACCCGTGAGTTCTCTCGACAATGGATGAACCCGGAAGCCGTAAGACTCTATGGTTTGTTACTGGGTGAGCGAGGACGTGCCGAAGCCGCCCTCGCGACCTTTCTTCAGCAGTACGATGCCATTTGGCGACAGTGCTTGTCCGATCGAGCCGAACAGCAGGGTTTGGACGCCGTCGCACTCAATCATGCCGCCAGCCACACCCTCTTTACACTGCTGTCAGCCTGACCAATCAGTCAACTTTCATGTGACGCCACTCACATTTCTTAAAAAACGTCGTGAGAATGCAAAGTTTTTGACGCAGATCGACGACGCCTTTTTACCGCTTGAATGTCGTGTAATCGTGGGCACCGACTCACAATTTTTGAGCCTCATACATCAATCGTCGGATTATTTTTCACGTAAACGGTTACAACAGTTCGTCAGATTGAACAGCAACGAACGACGTTCACAAAACGTCTGACGACCCGTTCGCAGCAACCTTTTTTCCGTTCTGCCATGCTCTGCGCCCTTCGAATATGTTCACTCGATGTCAGGACTGATCACCTGTAAGTGAAACGGACCTCAGAAATAGCTGCGAGACAGCAGCCACGTTAAAAAGGAAGCACACAACTTATGGCATTTAAACTATCGCCACTCGCATTCACTCTCACCACAGCGTTTACGCTGGTCGGTTGTAACCTAAGCGGCTTGGATGAAAACACACAAACCATTCAGGAAGACGGCCAGACCATCACCGCACCGGAAGAAGCACAACGTTACATCGTTACTTACAATGACGCAGCTCGTGGGCTCAGCTCTGTGCGCCGGGACAATGGTGAGTTTTCAACCCGCCTCGCTGAGCAGGTTCTGGCCGATCAAGACGTCAGCAGCAGCCGTATTCTGAAACATATGCCGAGCACCAACGCTTCGGTGGTCTATCTGACCGAAGACGAAGTGAAGGATCTGCAGTCGTTTGCGGGCCGCAGCCAATCCAGCATCATGGCCATTGAACCGGATGTTAAACGTCGACTCATCGAACCCTTTTCAGCCGACGAACCCATGATGTTGGCCGAGTCGTCGCCTTACGGCATCGCCATGGTTCAAGCCGACCAGCTCGCCGATACCAATGTTGCCAATCAGACTCTGTGTATTATCGACAGCGGTTACGACATTAATCATGACGATCTGCAAAAAACCAACGTCACTGGCGGCAATACCGCAAGCTCTGCCGGTGCCTGGAATGTCGACAACAACAGTCACGGCACTCACGTTGCCGGCACTATCGCGGCCGTCGGTGGTAACGGCATCGGGGTTCGGGGGGTCATCGACTCCGGCAACATGAACCTGCACATCGTAAAGGTGTTCACAGCAGACGGCTGGGCCTGGGGTTCAAACCTGGTCGCCGCAATTCAGCAGTGCAGCGACAATGGCGCGAAAGTGGTCAGCATGAGTTTGGGTGGACCGAGCGCGTCCAACTACGAACAAAATGCTATGAACAACTTTTATGACAACGGCGTGCTGATGATAGCCGCCGCGGGTAACGATGGCACCAGTGGCCTTTCGTACCCGGCGTCTTACGATGCCGTTATGTCTGTTGCGGCCATTGATCGCAACAAAAACAAAGCCTCGTTCTCTCAGTTTAACAATCAGGTGGAAATTGCCGGCCCGGGCGTTGCCGTTCAGTCCACCATTCCGGGCAACCGCTACTCAGCCTACAGTGGCACCTCGATGGCAACACCACACGTTTCGGCCGTAGCATCGCTCGTCTGGAGTTACTACCCGAACTGCTCGGCGCAAACCATTCGGGAAACCATGAACAGCTCCGCTCAGGATCTGGGCAATGCCGGCCGTGATACCTGGTACGGTCATGGTCTGGTGCAAGCGGTCGCCATGCGTAACGCGCTGTCACAACAAGACTGTGCCGATGGTACACCGACTGACCCTACCGATCCGACCGATCCAACGGAACCGGGTCTTGTTGATCTCTCCAATGGTGAAACCGTAAGCGGACTGTCCGACGCGAAAAGCAATACCCTGCCAAACGTGGCCTATCGCCTTGCCGTGCCTGAGAACGCCACCGATCTGTCAATTCAAATCAGTGGTGGCAATGGCGATGCCGACCTCTACGTTCGTCACGGTTCAGAGCCAACCTTTAACAGTTTCAACTGCCGTCCATACCGCTGGGGCAATGAAGAGGTATGCTCAGTCAGCAAGCCGGAATCCGGCGACTGGTATGTCATGCTGCATGCTTATGCCGACTACAGCAACGTAACGCTCTCGGTGAGCTTCACGGAGCCGGAAAGCAAAGTTGAGCGTCGAGTGTTCGAAGGACTGTCCGGAAGCAAAGGCGACATGCTGTACTCCGTGAACGGCGACCCTCTGCTGGTGAACGCCTCTGACGATCTGGCGCGCATGGTCATTACACTGGGTCGAGGCAGCGGCGATGCCGACCTCTATGTTCGATTCGGTGAAGAGCCAACCCGCCGTGTGTTCGACTGCCGTCCGTTTGAAGATGGCAACGATGAAGTCTGCACACTGGAAGGCGCTGATCTGAAAGCCGGCGATTGGTACATCGGCGTACAGGGCTACGAAGACTTCAGCGACGTCTCGCTGTTTATTGACCTTGAAAAAGAATAACCCTCAGCAGTAAATTTGATTCCTTGATTGCGGGCTTCGGCCCGCTTTTTTACCGACATTGCTGAATGGCACGCGCAAATGCGCTTTCACTCAAAAGTTCCATTCACTCCATCCAGCGAGTACTAAGCTCGACTTAATTCATATCAGCCCCGATCATTGCCCTGATCGGAATGCCTTCCGGGTCGAAACCTTCTAAACAGAACACGTTGATTCCGTAAAAGTCAGGCGTTACCCGTTTGCGATGAAAGGGGTATATGCCGCATTGCTTACAGAAGTAATGATGAGCGGTCTGCGTGTGGAACTGATAATCTGTGAGATAGCTTTCGCCTTGCAAGAGAGTGAACTGACTTTCATGGACTTTCACCATCAAGGCATTCTTTTTTATGCAGATCGAACAGTCGCACGTCGTCAACTCAGGGAAGTCGCTCAAAATTTTGAACCGGACTTCCCCACAATGGCAGCGACCAAACACTTCCTTTTTCATCATGAATATCTTCCTTGTTCAAACTTTCGTTTTAATAGCAAACTGATGCCTTGCTATACCACATAGCCTAAAGAGGCCTACCAAATGTGACAGATGGGTCTTACGATTTATCCTGTGGGTGGCGTTTGGTACTCAGTCCATTGACGTGTCCGCTGGCAATGTCCGATAGGGTTCGTGAATCCGCCAAGTCTTCCTCATACTCTCCTATGAGATAAATGAAAAAGAAAAAACTTCCAAATCCACCAAAAATCAGAAAAGGAACACCGGTCACCGGGAACATGAAGTGCTTCAACAAGAGGGCACCCGCACCCATAGAAAGCAGACTTAGCAGAAAACCCTTTAATTTCTTCTTTTTGTAGTTTGACAGTTTCATACCATAACCACTGGAAGAGCGACACAGGCCATCATCCGCCGGGATAAAAGTCGTGTCAATCACGTCACTCCATTCAGACGACCAGACGTATTCATCCCTATCAATCACCCACAGCAAACTGTCCATAAGTCATCAAATGCACTAAGCGTCACATTGATCCAATAAAGCTGTGATACCGTACCCGCTGATTATGCAATTGGGACGGAACCCCGTGAAACCCCTAGTCTATTCTTTATTATTCATCACGTCTGTTTGCTTCGCTGAAGACGATCTCGGCTGGCAGGTCGGGCTCGGTGTCGTCAGCAGCGACCTTCTGACCGAGGATGCTGACCGACCGATCTTCCCGGCTGTACGCGATGACAACAAACAATACATGCTGATTCCCAACCTGAAATGGCAGGGTGAGCATTGGTCCGTCGGCGCTGAGGGTATCGGCTGGCGTACCCGGTTTGAGAATGATCTGAAGCTGCAATCGACCGTGGGTTACCCGTCGAGCCGAATCAGTCTGTCCGGTGAACGCGGCTGGCTGCGCTATGGTGGTTTCTTATCGGCCAGCTATTCAGACGGAACCACAACAACCGCAGGCGTTAATGCCGCCGGTCTCAGTTATGAACTGACCACGGGCTACAACGACCGCGCTGACGACCGCAAACATAAGGTGAGTTTTGGCGCCCCGGTGTTTATCAGCCAGTCACGATCGACGGTCGTCATTGGTACCGCCTATGTGCAATCGGAAAATGCACCGTTCATTGAAAACAACAACGACCTGACAACGTCTGTTCAGCCGGGCGACTACCGCCACGCTGGCATCACGCTGTTTTCTCCGTTGTCGTTATCAGACTCGCTCCGCCTGATCCTGTCCGGCACCGTGCAGTGGAATGACCAAGACCTGGTGCAGCAACTGCCCCTGATGCCAGACGTTCAGTTCAACACCTTTGCCCTGTTGTCGTATCAGTTCTGACGTTGAACTCGCACCCGCTCCGGTATGCAAACCGGTTCACCGTTTTGCCACAAGGGCGACTGTTTCGCAGCGCCCTGAACAAACCAGCTCAGTAACAGTCGACCTAAATGTAAGTAGCCCAGCCCTTTGTGAACTTTTGGTCCGTTGGCCAGTGCCGGCTTTAACGTGTCCGGTACAAAGGCCCGAATCCGGACCGGCCCCAAGCAGGCCTGCCGCTTTTCATCCGTATCCAGCCCCTGTATGGAACTGAGTGGAATCGAGACAAACGGCAAGTTGGATCGTTGTGATGTGTTCATTAATGCCGTCTGGCAGCATTTGGCATAAAACCGCAGAGCCCCACCTTCAGTCAGCTTAAGACAAGCCAGATGATCGTGTCCTGCCATCAGGTGGATATCGGCCGGTGACAGTTGCATCAGCTCTGTACCTCCATTGACATCCAGCGCGGGAGATTGCGGTTGCAGATATCGTTCGTAGGACTGACAAAACCCACAGTAACAGACGACGCGATTCACCCGAGACGGCTGAACCCGTTCTAATCGTCCCTGAAGTTTGCCGCAACGGCACCCGAATGACAGTTCCATGTGGTGTCCTCTAACAATAACCGAGCAACTGTAACCCGTTTAAATCGAGACGCCAATCGAAAATCAGCCGACCACCGATGGTGACAACAATGACAAAAAGTCACGGTCTTTCAGCAGCGGCTCTTTCGGGTCCACGATGATTTCTGATCGGGCCAGCAACTGGGCTTTCCCGGTAATGGTACTCTCAACCCCGGCATAGGTACCGGTATCGCTAAAGCCGGTGCAGGTACCGACGAAGCGAGTGTTGCGCAGCGAAACGGTTTCCAGCTCATCCCCTACCTGAAGGCGGTTTTCATACGCCATCAAGGCCAGGCGCGCAGCGGTTCCGGTTCCGGTGGTCGATCGGCAAATCACACCCGGATGCACATAGGTGGCGGAACGCGACACCGTGCGATGACCGGACTTTTCCTCGGGACCCATAAAATGCAGAAACGGCAGCGGGCCGACATGGCCAAGGTCCGGATGGTGATCGTCACGCAGCGCCCTGAGCGCTTCAACAATCTTATGCGCCGTAGCGGCTAGCAACGCTTCTTCTTCCAATGTCAGCTCAAAGCCGAGTTCAGCCGCATCAACCAGCGCATAAAACCCGCCGCTGTAGGCAATGCTGTAGGTCACCTTACCCAGTCCTTCAACGGTAACCTGCTGTCGATGGGCGGCAATGTAGGTCGGCAAACCCTGAATAGTAATGCTCTCCACCTGGCCGTTTTTGTTCTGTGCCCGGATGTTAACCAGACCCGCCGGCGATTCCAGCTTGAAGGTTTGTTCGCCTTCGTGCATAGGGACGATGCCGCTTTTCAGCAACGCGGTCGCCGTACAGATGGTGTTCGAGCCGGAATAAATCGGATAACCCATCACCTCCATGATGATGTAACCAGCCGCCGCTTCCGGGTGACAGGCCGGTACAATCAAATCCACCGACATCTCAGGTATGCCGTAGGGTTCAAACAACAAAAGTTGCCGCAAGCCATCAGCGTGCGTTTGCAGATATTCCATCTGAGCCCGAACCGTATTGCCGGGCAACGGTGCAATGCCACCAGTAACAATGCGGGAGACATCGCCACCGGCGTGCGTATCGATTAACGTTAACCCAAGATGTTCGCTCATCAGGCTACTCCTTTCACTGCAAACGAAGCGCCGTGCTCAGTCCACTGCGAGTCAGGGACCAGAACCAGCTTACCGAGAAAATCGGCGCGCCGTTCACCTGCAAAGTAGCGTTCGGCTTCGTGAATTTCCGACAACGGAAAAGTCCCGTGCAACACTGGCTTCAATGCACCGTCCCGAATCCAACGGATTAACTGATCGGCTTCGGCGCGCGTCCCATGCGACACGCCAAAGATCTGAATCTGATAAAGATAAACTGTCGTCCATAACAGTCGGGTAATGTTGCCGGCACTGGCGCCGGCAATCGACAGTCGAGGGTAATCGTTCCGTTCACTCATACGGTCTGTGAGTACTTCAAACAGAGGCAATATCAAGTCGCCACCGGCCAGGTCCATAACAGCATCGATGTGCGCACCGCCAGCTTGCTCTTTCACCGCCGTCGGCAAATCAGACACCGAGGTCCGATCAATTACGGTTTCGGCACCCAGTGCTTTAAGACCTTCGGCTTTTCCGGGGCTGCTGATCACATGCGGAATCGCACCCAACAATCGGCAGAGCTGTATCAACGCCGTACCAACACCGCCACTGCCGCCTGTAATTAAGATATGCTCGCCGGCTCGAACGCGCGCCGAGGTCAGCATGTGATACCCCGTCTGATACGAACACATGCCTAAGCTGGCTAACTGCGCATCACTCAACGTTGGTGAATCGACTCGATAAAACTGATCCGACGGTGCCACCATATACTCGGCGAACCCGCCGTCTGCACCGTGCCCGTAATAATCGGGTGTCAGGTTAATCTCTCTGCGTTCGTCCGGGTAGATATTAAAATCCAGCAAACCGCGTTCACCGATACGGGACTCGGATACGCCATCGCCTACGGCAACCACCCGGCCAACCACATCGGCACCCTGTATACGAGGAAAGGTTAAGGTGGGTTCGCCGGACATTTGAAAGGACGTTGCGTCCGACGCTTCCGATGTCACATACAAACCTTCACGGACTTTGCGATCGGTGTTGTTTTTTGCCGTGGCGGTGACCTGAATCAGCACCTCACCACGCTTTGGTGTCGGCACCGGAACGTCTTGTCGGTATTGAATTTTTTCAACGTCACCGTGACCGGTTAATACCGCTGCGCACATGGTCTCTGGTAGGTTCATTCAATCCCCTTGATGTTGATGGAATGACTGTCATCTCCAACATAGGTAGCTCACCGTCTCGATTCAATGCTTTTCGTTGCAATTAAATCGGTCACAAAAATTCATCTGTCGGCTTAACTTATTCACATCCTTCTGCATTAGTTTTGTAACTTACTGAGTTCGTTGATTTTTTATTGCCAGACAGAACAAAAACAAACGAATAAAAAACACTCTTGCATGACTCAACGTTATAAAAATTCTTTGTCGATTACTTTATCGAATAAAAATCGACTCTGACCATTTGCATAGGTCTGTTCCGTTGTGGCACTGTAATAAATCTATAACTGTCGAGTCTCGTCTCAGTATCTGAACTCTCAGAGGGCGAGCACTACACACACAATCGCTCCCGGCCAGCTATGGTCGCCCACATTGCGTCACTGGAGGACGTCCTATGACATTGAAAAATGCATTTAAAACCACCGCTGCTGTTTCAACCGTGGCACTGCTTGGCTCGCTTTCCGGCATTGCTCAGGCGGATACCTGGCGCTATGCACACGAGGAATATGAAGGCGACGTGCAAGATGTGTATGCCTACAAATTCAAAGAATATGTCGAAGAAAACTCAGAACACAACGTGCAGGTTTATCGCTTTGGTGAGCTGGGTGAGTCCGATGACATCATGGAGCAAACGCAGGCTGGTATTCTTCAGTTTGTTAACCAGTCTCCCGGCTTTACCGGCTCGTTGATTCCTGAAGCACAGATTTTCTTTATCCCTTACCTGATGCCAACCGACTTCGATACCGTCGTTCAGTTCTTCCGTGAATCGGATGCGATCAATGAAGACTTTGTTGAGCTCTATGCCGATCAAGGTCTGGAACTGCTGAAAATGTATCCGGAAGGCGAAATGGTGGTCACTGCGGACGAGCCCGTCACCACACCGTCCGGCTTCAACGGCAAAAAAATCCGCGTGATGACCAACCCGTTGTTGTCCTCCACTTACGAAGCCTTCGGTGCGACACCAACGCCTCTGCCTTGGGGCGAAGTGTACGGCGCATTGCAGACCAACATGATTCAGGGTCAGGAAAACCCGATTTTCTGGATCGAGTCCGGTGGTCTGTATGAAGTTTCTCCGAACCTGATTTTCACCAAGCACGGCTGGTTCACAACGGCCATGATGGCGAACCAGGATTTCTTTGAAGATCTCTCTGCCGACGAACAGGAAATGGTTCGCATGGCATCAGAGTATGCCTTCAACGAAACCATCGAACACATTGACGGCCTGGCCGAAGAGTCTCTCGACAAGATTCTCGAAGCCAGCGACGACGTGACGGTAACCCGCCTGTCGGACAGCCAGATCGAAGCGTTCAAAAAACGCGCGCCCATGGTCGAAGAGACCTTTATCGACATGACCGGCAACAGCGGTCAGGCGTTGCTCGATCAGTTCAAAGCGGACCTCGACGCCGTTCAGTAAGTTGCTATGACAACTCGACCTTACCCCGGCAAATGCCGGGGTAAGGTGTTTTATCGTCGTTTGTTCTGAAACGGTTCACAGGAGGACGTGCCTTGTCTGAAGACGATACCCAACACTTTACTTCCCACCTACCCGGCTTCCTCGGCACGATCGATGAATGGATCTCCAAACTGGAATCGTTCATTCTCGCGCTGGGCGTGTTACTCATGGCCGTGAATACCTGCGTTAATGTGATTGCACGATTCGGCTTTGGCAAAGGCCTGTTTTTCTCAGGCGAAATCAACCGAATCCTGATTATCATGATTACCTTTGCCGGCATTGGTTACGCTGCCCGTCATGGACGTCACATTCGCATGTCGGCCATTTACGATGCCATTCCGTTCACCGGCCGCAAGATCCTCATGATCTGCATTGCGCTGTTTACGTCAGCCGTTATGTTTTTCCTATGCTACTTCGCCATGGTCTACATCATTTCCGTTTTTGAGCGCGGCCGGGTTCTGCCGGCGTTGCAGATTCCGATCTGGACCATCTATGTCTGGGTGCCGATCGGCTTTTTTGTAACCGGCGTGCAGTACTTATTAACCGCCATCAAAAACATCACCGCATCGGATGTGTATTTGTCGACTCAGGTGCTCGATGGTTACAGCGACAGCGAACGCGAAGTCTGATCAGCAGACTGACAAGGAGAAAAAATTATGGCTTCAACCCTAATGCTGATCATGATCGTCCTGCTGTTGCTGGGCTTCCCGATGATGATTCCGCTTATTACCGCCGCGGTAGCCGGCTTTATTATGATGTTCGGCGGCCTCGGTCAGATGGACACCTTTATCCAGCAGGTGCTCGGTGGCATCCGACCGGCGTCGCTGATCGCCGTACCGATGTTCATTCTCGCGGCCGACATCATGACCCGTGGTCATTCGGCCGATCGGCTGATCGACATGGTTATGTCGTTTATCGGCCATGTAAAAGGCGGGCTTGCGGTCAGTACCGCGGCGTCCTGTACTTTGTTTGGTGCCGTGTCCGGTTCCACGCAGGCCACCGTCGTTGCGATCGGTTCACCGTTGCGACCGAAGATGCTGAAAGCGGGATACTCAGACTCGTTTACTTTAGCTCTGATCATCAACGCTTCAGACATTGCGTTTCTGATTCCACCAAGCATCGGTATGATCATTTATGGCGTCATTTCAGAAACGTCGATCGCCGAGTTGTTCATTGCTGGTGTCGGTCCGGGTTTATTAATCCTGGTCTTGTTCTCTATTTATTGCCTGATCTATGCCACGGTGAACAACCTGCCGACGGAAGAAAAATCAACCTGGAAACAGCGCGCCAAGGCGGTGCAATTAGCCGTTTGGCCGCTGATGTTCCCGGTGATTATTGTCGGCGGTATTTATGGCGGCATTTTCAGTCCAACCGAAGCGGCGGCTGTCTGTGTGCTCTACGCGGTGCTGCTTGAGTTTGTGATTTTTAAATCACTGAAACTGCCGGACATGTACACCATTGCGAAGTCCACCGGTTTGATTACCGCCGTCGTCTTTATTCTGGTGGGTGTGGGTAACGGTTTCTCGTGGATCATTTCATTTGCACAAATTCCGCAGACCATTCTGGACGCCGTCGGCGTTAACGATATGGGACCAACCGGAGTGTTGATATCCATCTGTGTGGCATTTTTTGTCGCCTGTATGTTTGTCGATCCCATTGTGGTGATCCTGGTATTGACACCAATCTTTGCGCCGGCGATTGCCGCCACCGGGCTCGATCCGGTTCACGTCGGTATCCTGATTACACTGCAGGTGGCCATCGGCTCAGCAACACCACCGTTCGGTTGCGATATTTTTACCGCCATCGCCATATTCAAGAAACCCTATTGGGAAGTGATTAAGGGCACACCGCCATTCATTTTCATACTGGTGTTCTCGGCGGGCCTGTTAATCGCCTTTCCTCAAATCGCATTGTTTTTGCGCGACGTCGCGTTCGGGTAAACGTACTGGAGGTCGTTTATGTTTAAGAAAATTCTGGTCGCCCTGGATGGGTCAAATAACTCACTGTTGGCTCTGGAGAAAGCCATTGAGTTGCAGAAATTGGATGAAGGTTGTGAAATTTTATTGCTGTGTGTTTACAAGCATCACAGTTTGTTCGAAGCCTCACTGGCGATGGTTCGGCCTGCAGACATTCAGATACCGGATCAGGCGCTGGCAGAATTTGCGACCTCTGTGGTCGACAAAGGTAGAGAACACGCAAAAGCGCTTGGGGGCCACAGCATCAAAGGCTTCGTTAAAAACGGGCGTCCATCTAAGGCCATTGTGAAGTTTGCCAAAGACAAGTCCGTTGATCTGGTTGTGATGGGGGCGCATGGTTCGCATTCCGACACCGACGGTCTGTTACTCGGCAGCGTATCGCAACGGGTCGGTGGAAGAGCTCCCTGTCCGATACTGATCGTCTGATGTCTTCTGCTTAGCCCCGGCCATGGAGCCGGGGCTTTTTAATTTAACCCTCTCGATTCTCCGCCAAGGACACCACCTGCCCCTGATGCAGAGTACGATACACCCGATTCCGAATCGCATTCGCCTGTTCAGCAGTCAGGGTTTCATTCAGATTCCGCAAGACCAGGCGCAGCAATACATTCTTCTGCCCATTGGATATCCCCAGCCGTTCAATCGCCTTCGGCGGCAACGCCTCATAGGGAGACTCATCAATAACCGACAAGCTTTCAATCTGGTGCACATCGCTACAGGACCGACGGATAAGGTCACCCAGGGTTTCTTCGTCGGCGTTCATATCAACCACCAGCGATAAATCCCGTTGAACCGATGGTTGATTGGAGACCGGCCGATAACGGGAGAGATCCTGCATCTGTTCCTGTATGCGGTAGTCGGGGTGTCTCAGCAAGCGAATGTCCGGCAGGTCTTTGCGAATCATCAACAGCCGATCCAGACCTAACCCCATCGCCAACGACGAATGATGATTAAGGTACGCAGCCTTCAACAACGAAGGATGCCCGATGCCACATTCACCGACTTCGATCCATTGGTCCTGCCAATACACATCGATCTGCATACCGTTCAAGGTGTACGGGTGTGGCGATGGCAGCAATCGCCATTCCCGACCGGGCACCAGCGCACTCATGATGATCTGAACCATGCCCTGCAAATCATCGGTCGTCAGCGGACGCTGAATACGATGATCCACCACTCGCCACAAGTCCAACTGATGCGGCTCGGCACAATGGAGCCGATCGATACTGTCACGGCGGTAGACCATACCAGGCAACATCAGCAGCCAATCCGGTGGCGGGTGACCGTGTTGGCCAGCAAGCGCATCCGGTACCGCTGACGACGTTTGTGTACGCAGCAAATATCGGTCGGTGACATAGCGCGTGTAACGAGCATCGCGGGCGGCACCGTCGGCAGGGTAGTTCAATCGATCATAGTTATTTTCCACCGGCACCATCGGTGGCGTGCGCAAAGTTTGGATGTGACTGTTCCAGTGTGATGACAGCGCTCGCCGGACCAGTTTGATTAACATCTGCAAGGCATGATCGGGCACGACACCGGGGTCGGTCAGATCCGGAACCGCTAAAGACGCTGACAATTCTGTTGGGGTCATTAATGTAGGCATGGTTTCGCTCCAATAATATAAAAAAGTACGAAGCGGACTAACGACCTTTTAAATCTTCGGGCCGTAAAACGAAAAACCCCCGGGACTGAGCCGGGGGTTTCCGCTATACCATGTCTGATAAAAGATCAGCGCATGACACCGCCCGGGCCGAGTGCATCCCGAGGGCTAGTAAATCGTGTCATGGTGTAAGGCAATTTATTCATACGTTTAAGCCTATGCGTTTTCAACAATGGCTTCAAGTGGTTAAGCAACTTTGTAATGCAAGATCGGTCAGGTCGTTCACGACTTGCGTTTGCGAGCGATAATGTACTGTGGGAATACCCAGCTCAGCAGCAGCCTGCACATTCGTGCTTGAGTCATCAATGAACACGACTTCTCGGGCCGTCAGGCCCAGGCTCATCAATACCGCCTGAAAATACTGGCGTTCTGGTTTGATCACGCCCATGGCGCTGGAATTAAACATGGCACTGAAGGCCATCGACAGGTCCGCGTCGTTTAACTCGGCTGGTAATCCGGACGTGGCATTCGTCGCCAGCACCAGGTTAGCCTCCGGAAACAACTCACGATAACGAGCCAGCAGATCGTGATCGATGCGATAACGCTCTGTTTTCCAGGCCTCGAGATAGTTGTCGGCAATGCCCTGCCCATAACGGGTTTTGAGCCGCTCATGCGCCTGCTCGAACCAGACGTCCTTTGTGCACGTTCCCCGAATGGCTGGCTCCAACAAATCCTTTTGGAAACAGATAGCAGACAGGGTCCCCGGAGACAGCTTGCAGTGAGCTTCGACCGCTCCGGTTTTATCCCGTGTCCAATGACGCAGTACGCCGTCAAAATCCGTGATCACTGCTTTGATCATGGCTTAACATTCCAATTTGATTACCACCGAGGCAGTGTATCCTATGACTCAGACGTTGTCTTGCTGAACCAACACCCGCTTTCATCGTTGATAACGAATCCGGTTGTGCGCTTCTTTCAACTCAAACGAACGCTCCAGATTCACCCCGTATTGATTCGCCAAAGCCAAGGTGTAGTAGAAAACATCCACCAACTCTTCGGCGATGGAACCTTTCAGCGTATCAAACTCAGGTTGTCCTGATTTTCCGTGCCGGATCGCTTCCGACAACTCGCCGACCTCCTCAATCAGTTTGAGAAAGTAACCGGTGTCGGCTTCGGGCAGTTGGTCGACCTGTGCGACATGCGCTTGTAATTCTTTTAACGTTTTCATTATTCGAGTCTTGGCTTCTTGACATTAGACCCTACTCTAACCTCTATACTCATAGCTGTGAATCATTCAGGAGATCGGCATGAAGATCGGAGAGCTGGCCAAACGTTCCGGGCTTTCAGCCCACACTTTACGCTACTACGAAAAAAGCGGCCTGTTTCGGGCCTCAGCACGCAGTGACAGCAACTACCGCGTTTACACTAAGGATGATCTGGACACGGCAAAGTTCATCAAACGGGCACGGAACATTGGTTTCAGCCTCGACGATGTGCAGACCTTCCTGTCCATTCGCGCTGACCGCCCGGCTCATGTCTGTGCGGATGCCAAAGACCTGGCCGATGAGAAAATCAAAGAGGTTGAAAACCAGATCGCTGAGCTGCAACAGGTGCTGAAAGCTCTTCACCGACTTTCGGATGCCTGCTGTGGCGGCAGTGAAAGTGCGGAATACTGCACCATCATCGAAGCGCTCGATCATGAAGATGCGTTGAGTACGGTTGAAAACGGTGAACCTGAATGAACTGGTTAGAACTGAAAGTACCGCCGTTAGCGCTGTTTTTTGGCATCGCGGCCGCCATGCTGGCGCTGACCTGGCCTGCTGCGCTCAACGCACCGCCGCATCCTCTGTTACTCATACTCAGCGTCTTGACTGCCATGCCGGGAGTGCTCGTACTTGGACTCAGCGTCCACTCTTTTATAAAGGCACGAACCACGGTGATGCCGACAAATCCGGCGGCCGCTTCACAGTTGGTGAACAGAGGCATTTACCGTTTCAGCCGCAACCCCATGTACTTGGGTATGGCTCTACTGTTGATCAGTGAGGCCGCGTTTCTTAACTCAGTACTTGGTTTGATGATGACGCTGGGCTTTACGCTGTGGATAACCCGATTTCAAATTCAACCCGAAGAACGTGTTCTGCAGCAACGCTTTGGTGAACCGTTTGATGATTATTGCCAGCGCACCAGACGTTGGTTGTAACGCCGGTCAGACCAGTTGAACAATTGCGTTCATGACCAGCAAGAACCCGCTAGCCAACGAAACGGAACGGGCCACCGTCAGGGTTACCTGTTGGCGGATGGACGATTTGGGGTGGTCGTTAGACATACAAATACTGACTCAATAAACGATACTCTGAAGATATGGTGACGCCGACGCCGAATGCGAGGTGCAAGAAGTCACTTCCGAAAATGGCTGGTCGTTACCGGGGGATACAGTAAACTGAGAGGCACACAGATTCTGGAGAACCCGGTATGGAAGAACTGACCCGCGCTCAATGCCAACAGGCCCGAATGGCCCGCGATGCGCGTTTTGACGGTCGGTTTTTTGTGGCGGTGAAAACGACCGGTATTTTCTGCCGGCCAATCTGTCCGGCCATGCTGCCCAAAGAAAGCAACGTCGACTATTACTTTAACGCGGCCCTGGCCTCAGCGGCGGGCTTTCGCCCCTGTTTACGTTGCCGACCCGACAGTGCACCCGGCTCCTGGGCCTGGCGCGGTACCCAATCGACGGTACACCGGGCACTGCGGTTAATTGAAACCGGTGCCTTGCAAGAACAGACCTTACCGGAACTCTGTGAGCGCCTTGGCGTGTCCGATCGTTACCTTCGCCAACTGTTTCAACAACAGATCGGCATGTCGCCAAAGACCTATGCTCAAATCCAACAACTGATGTTTGCCAAACAGTTGCTGCACAGCAGTCAGCTAACGGTTACAGACATAGCCATCGCCAGCGGTTTCAACAGCGTCCGTCGGTTCAACGATGCGTTTCAAAAACACTGGCAACTGACGCCGACCGATCTTCGCCGCCAACGCACCACCTCTCAGTCGAATCAACTCACGTTGGCTTACCGCCCACCGCTGAACTGGGAACATCTGCTGGCGTTTTACCGCCTTCGCCAGGTTACCGGTGTCGAGCAACTCGACGACCAGAGCTATGCCCGCACTCTGGAATTGAACCAGGCTCGGGGCTGGTTTCGCGTAAAGCCCGGGAAAGGGCATTATCTGACGCTGGACTTTGAACTGTCCGACCTCAGTCAACTGCGCCCCTGGGTGGCGACCATCCGCCGGATGTTGGATCTGGACGCAGACATTGCCACCATCGAACATCATCTTCACCAAACACCGCTACGCGACATTCTTTCTGAAGGGGTGCGGATTCCCGGCGTGGCATCGCCTTGGGAAGCTGGCATTCGGGCGATCCTCGGCCAACAGGTATCGGTTAAAGCCGCGATTACCCAGTTGAATCGGTTCGTCACTGCGTTGGGTGAGAACGTTCCCGGACCAGAGGGTTTGAATCGCCTGTTTCCGACCGCGCAACAGGCGGCCAAAGCGGATCTGTCGTTTTTGCCTTTGCCGGAAAGTCGCCGCGCCACGCTGCACCGATTCGCGGACTTTGTTAGCCGCACTCCGGACGCCGATATTAATGAGTGGCTGACCATCAAGGGCATTGGTCCTTGGACATTACAGTACGCCAAACTGCGCGGGCTCAGCGACCCGGATCAGTTTCTGATGGGTGATCTCATCATCAAGAAAACGCTGAATGCACTGCCGCCCTTTTCACCAGATCAACTGTCTCCCTGGGGCAGTTACGCCACCTTTCACTGCTGGAATCACGCCTCATGATCGCTTACCTGACTTTCGACAGCCCATTGGGGAATGTCACCCTTCAATGCAACGACGATGGATTACAGGGGTGCTGGTTTGACACCCACACAACCCGACCGGATAACTTGGGAGTTTTTCAACCTGAGCATCCGTTGCTGGTAAAAGCAAAAACGCAAATAGAAGAATATTTCAGCGGGAAGCGTACGACTTTTGATTTGCCTCTGGCACCAGTGGGCACCGACTTTCAGAAACGCGTCTGGACCGCATTATGCACCATTCCATTTGGTGAGAGCCGAGCTTATTCGGAGTTAGCCGAGCAGATCGGCAACCCTAAAGCCGTACGTGCCGTCGGTGCGGCCAACGGTCGCAACCCCATATCAATAATTGTTCCCTGCCATCGGGTGATTGGCCGCAATGGCAAACTGACTGGTTACGCTGGCGGCCTTGAACGTAAAGCATGGTTATTGACGCATGAGGGTAAATAAAGTCAACGGGCTGTGCTTTCTAGCGGAAAAGTAGATAGAAAATGATTCAAGTAATTGAACTCATCATTAAGGAGCTATCCCCTTCAGGAATAGGAAAACGGAATGCATTGATGTCCTCTAAAACAGTGGTAAGTTCATTAGGTCTCGAACTTAAAGCCCATCGGGTAGCTATGCAACCCATCAAAATCACCTTTGCTGAGTTGAACACCATTTTTCCTAGCAATGGCATACACCATACTCATATGAAACATAAAGTTAGGAATTATGTACTCTAAGATAAAGTGACTTTGAGGTAGGTTTATTTCTGAAAAACCGGCAGACTCAAAAACTATTTTGCTGTCATCAAAACCAGTCACATCAGGCAATGAATCAATATGTGTTCTCACTTTTGCCAACATATCGCAGACGGCTGGTTTTCCTGAGCCAATGAGTTCAAACGAAGTCAACTCAACTCCGCACAGTGGGCAATAACCTCTCAACAAAAAGTTAGCAGCCACTTGCGCATTCAGCTCTAGAGAAAACATGTCCTCTGAAAGCGTATCAGGGAAGATAGACTCAGGTATTTTATTAACGATAACTGTCAGTTGTTGCAAATAACCGAGGAATAAATGCTTTGTCGAAATACTAATATCAACCTCCTTTAGAGCCTTATGGTGTAGTCATCACTTTTACAAATACGTGAAATCCACTTCATCCTAATAACTCTAACTCCGCTGCGTTTTTTTTGGAAAACTACGTGCATGTAATGTGTTTTTGTTTAAGCGCACCACTCGCCAACCGCATCAGCAGAGGAAAACCCAAGCATCATGATTGTTTTAGTCGAACTCCCAAAACCAAGAGCAAACTCGTCTTTATCTTCAATAGTCAAGAGCCAGCTATCTCCCTGGCGCACAATTGCCCATACTTTAGATGACTTATACCTCTCAAAGTCATACTCCAGTAAGCAAGCTGACACCATTGTGGCTACCTCCGGTTCAATAACACTCGCAAGCAGCTTCGCAACCGTTTTCTCCAGATGCACCTCGTATGAGATACCATCAGGCGCAATTAGCTGCGCTCAATTCGAATTCGATTTCTGAATCTTCTCGATAGCTTCTTTCTTCGTCATAGCTATTTACACATTACGCTCGCCACAGCTCCTAAAAAAAAAGCCAGTGAGTTTTTAGTCCAAAGCTCGGAACGGACGGGTGCTACATCTTGTTCTGTGAAACTGGCACCTTGCTTAATACTTTTGACAACCTTGACTCAACTCGAGCCCTTAATGCTCTATCGGCTTGACATGTTTCTAAGAAAGCCGCTACAGCACAAACTAAGTCATTCACAAAAGAAGACATGCTAATTAGCACTAACCTTTCTTCATTTGTTGAATCAATCATATGTTTGCCACCATCATGATAACCAAACATCAAAGTATCCTGATCTTTTTTATGACGATTGGCCTCAGAACCATAAGTATGTAAATAAGCGCAACATGCAGCGTAAACATCTTTTCCTCGATATTTATAGGACTGATTTTTATGAGCTTTTAGGTAGGTATCAACCCATTTTTCATAATCAGCTCTAGTCACTCCGTCTTTATCGATGGGGCGGTTTAAGGATGATAAAAGATCAATGCAAACAAATGACATAGTCATCGCAGCAGAATGCAAGCCATGCTTTTCACATGATTTTATCTCTTCAATGATCTTTGTTAATGCACTCCAATCTATGTTTGACAATCAGAGTCTTCTTTAAAAAACCGAACAGTTAATTCCTACACCACTGCATACTTTTCATGCGCACATATGTAAATAGTTAATACAATACTATGTCGCTTCTACGTCAGTCATATTGAGAGCCTTAGCGATGCATGTCAATTTGACTATTCTTACTTTTGTGCTCTGGCGCAAGTTTTTTTATACCCAAGCGCTGAATACATCCGGAGTTACTGGTGATGCCACACTTCGAAGATACTCGTTCTCAAGAACACCTCCGGGCTTTTTAATCTTGAGGCCATATATCCGAAAATTTTCCGGATATATAAGCCCTCCACCTTAGTCGGCCAGTACACTCTGTAGTACAGTGCTCCTTTTACGCCCTACCTATTATCCTGTTGAAAAGCCAAACGGCGGAGCCCGATGAAACAGATTCCAGCACAACCTGACGACGCTATAGCGCTTGCCAATCTGCGCGCGGCCGCCATGAAGCCCAGCCTTGAAGCTCTGGGTCGATACGATGAACAACGGGTGCGGGAGCGGTTTTTGAAAACCTTTACTCCTGAAGACACGGTAAAAATCATGGTCGAGGGCCAGCTCGCCGGCTTTTATGTGCTGCGCACGTTGCCCGACCATCTGCTGTTAGACCATCTTTACCTGACACCGGCTTGTCAGGGCAAAGGCATCGGCACAACCCTGTTACAAGAGCTCATTGCCAGCGCCAATACTCAGCAATTACCGATTCGGGTCGGTGCCCTGCGCGACAGCCCGGCCAACCGATTTTATCAACAGCAGGGGTTTAAAAAGACACACGAGGAATCGTTCGACATCTACTATGAGCGTTTGCCCGCTCCACAGATTTCACTGGCGTTGCTAGCCGATCATCCCGATGCGGTGGCTACAGTTGCCCAGTGGTATTTTGATGAATGGGTACAGGGGCGACCCGGCACTTCCGCCCAACAGGTGAAAGCCAAACTGGCAAAGTCTGTTCAACGCAATTCACCACCTCTGTTGTTATTGGCCATGTCGGATCAGCAGGTTATCGGCGCCGCTGAACTGAAACTCCGGGAAATGGAGACTTTACCGGAACTGGAGCATTGGATCGGAGGCGTCTATGTTGACCCAACACACCGAGGTGAAGGACTGGCCCGGCGGTTAGTGGAGGACCTGAAACACCGAGCCGCAGAAATGGGCATTCGCCAACTGTATCTGCAAACCGAAAACCTGACCGGTGGCCTCTATCTGAGCTGTGGTTTTACCCCAATGCAAACCGTAACATACCGTGGCCTTCGGGTTCTGGTTATGGTTTGCGAACTGACGTAAGGGCGACAGCATCGCATGAAATCGCTAATCGATATAACAGACCTGACCCGTCAGGAGATCCTGAATATCTGGGCACGGGCTGACCAACAACCAGCCCCCTTTGCCAACAATACCGTTAACGTCGCGTGGTCGTTTGAAGGCAATGGCATCCGAACGCGCACCACCTTTGTTCAGAGTTTTCAATCTCTGGATGCGTCCTATGTTGAGCTGCCCAACCTTCTGAAAACACAGGAGTCCGTGATTGATCTGGCGGGCTATCTGGATCCGTTTTACGACCTGTACGTCATCCGGGACCGGCAACATGATCGTCTGCAAGCCTTCGCTGAAGCGTCAACGCGTCCGGTGATTAATGCCATGTCATCGCTGGCGCATCCGTGTGAAGTTTTGACCGATGCCGCCTATCTGGCACATCGCTTCGGCAATCTGGAGAACCTGCGCATTCTGTTAGTGGGGCCACTGACCAACGTCTTTCGCTCCTGGCATGCGTTGGCCGCTGTGTTCGGCTGCACCGTGACCCACGCCTGTCCCAAGGACTATCAGGACTCTCATTCGGCCGTTCGCTACCTCGAATCAATCACTGGGACTTACGACGTTGTCATCACCGATGCCTGGCCTGAAGCGTTTAACGATCGGGCGTACCAACTGACACCCCAGCGCCTGGCCGATCTGGGCAATCCCGTATTGTTGCCGACGCCACCAGTATCGGTTGGGCGAGAGCTCGCCGAGCCTCTGTCCGGGTACCCGACATTTGCCGGCTACCAACAGAAAGCCTGGTTGTTACCTGTGCAACGTGCCATCATTTCGCAGATGATAGAGGCGGCGCCATCCGCCTGAGGCCAACCCCAACCAACGGAAGTTAATGATGTCGCTGTTCCTGCAAATCTGGGGAGGCTCTTGCTACCTGCTCAATAAAATTCTGTTTTCGCTCGCCGAAAATCAACAGAAACTGCTGCGCAAACGCCTGCAGCTGGTTGGCTGGGTGGTTTACATTCTCGGTGTGCCGGCCTGGGTCATTGTCCTCGTCTCGAAGGACAACTGGATCGCCGCGTCCATTGAAGCCGGTGGCATTCCGGCCATGCTCTTGGGCTTGTACAACACCTATCACGATTACCTAAAGCCAAACCGGCTGTTCAATGCCATCGTCACGGTTCTCACCTATACCTCGCTGGCATTCGGAGTCAGCGTCAGTCTGATTCACCACCATGGCCTTTCGTCTTTGTCTCAGGTTCTGGAAGTGGGCGTGATGCTCGGATTTTTGTTCGGCAGTTATCTGATGGCCAAGCGCAATCCGAAAGGCTGGTTGTTCTTTATGTTAATGAATGTAAGCATGGCCTCACTGATGCTGTTGCAGGACAAATGGATCTTAATGGTTCAGCAACTGGTGTCTCTTATGTTCGTGATTTATGGTTACCGGCAGTCCGTTCGGAAACTGAGTGTCCACTGATGGCAGGTCGACCCCGCGCCATACAAAAGGAAACGCACGAGATGAGCTTCACCACAATTCCTGTGATCCGTATTTTTGACGAAGAAAAAGCCAAAGATTTTTATCTGGGGTTTCTGGGGATGACCCTCGACTGGGAGCATCGATTCGACGAAGAGGCACCCATTTATCTACAGGTCTCTCGAGACAATCTGATTTTTCATTTAAGCGAGCACTCAGGCGATTGTTCACCCGGCAGTAAAACCTTTGTGCATGTCAACGAGTTGGAGGCGCTCTTTACGGACCTGGTATCCAGGAATTACCCCTTCAGCAAGCCGGTTATTGAAACGGCGCCGTGGGGTGATCGTTGTTTCACTGTCATTGATCCGTTTTCCAACCGCATTCTGTTCAATAAGCCGTCTGCACAGCGTCGCTGAACAATCCTTCAGTACTTAAACAACACACAAAAAAGGCGTCCTAAGATGCCTCAGACTGATGACAAAGTTCACCACTGGTTTCGAGACGATAAAAAGGTAGCTTTCAAATGGACGTCGAAAACATGGATGTTTTCGTCGAGCGTATCAGGACGATACTTGCAGCGATCCATTTGAGAGCTACCTTTTTGTCGGCGGGGTTTATCAAAAAACTGAGGCGTCCGAAGACGCCTTCATCGATTTTTACCGGGCTTACTTAATGTACCCGTCACGAACCATTTCCCGGCGGACCAGACGACTGGAACGATCCAGTGCCTGTTCTACCGTAGTCTTACCTTCCAGTGCTGCGGCCAATTGCTCCGCAACCTTATTGGCAAAAGCCTGGAACTTTGGAATGGTCACAAACTGGATGCCGGTGTAAGGGTTCTCTTCCAGTGTCGAATCTTCTGGCGTGGCTTTGTTCATCTGTTCTAAAGTGGTTTGAGCAAAAGAAGCTTCGGCCATGTACTGCGCATTTTCATACGTTGAGTTACGGGTACCCGGTGGCACCGCGGCGATACCAAAGTTTTCAGCAACCAACGCCGAATATTCTTTAGAAGTCGCCCAGGTAGCAAACTTCATGGCGGCGTCTTTGTCATCGGAACTGACAGGAACCGCCAACGCCCATGCCCACAACCAGCCGGAACCTTTTTCAGTCACCTGAGACGGCGCCGGAGCAAAAGCCATTTTATCGGCAACCTGGCTTTGCGAAGGATCGGTGACAAAGCTGCCAGCCACGGTCGCATCGACCCAGAAACCACATTTGCCTTCGTTCATCAGAGACAGGTTTTCGTTGAAGCCGTTTTTGAACGGTTCTGGTGGTCCATAGTTGGTTAACAGATCGACATAGAAGTTAACCGCCGTGACCCAGGCATCGCTGGCAATCTGAGGCTCCCAGGAGGTGTCAAACCACTGACCACCAAAGGCGTTGGCAACGGTCGTGATAAAGGCAACGTTCTCACCCCAACCCGCCTTACCCCGTAGGCATGCACCGTAAACGCCATTGGCCGGGTCATGAATTTTGCTCGCGGCTTCGCGCATAAACTCCCACGTCGGTTGAGCCGGCATGGTGACGCCGGCTTTGTCGAACAGATCTTTGCGATACATGGTCATGGAGCTTTCGCCATAGAATGGCAGAGCGTACAGTTTTCCATTGGCAGACAAACCGTTTTTCACGGAGTCAAAAAGATCGTCGATGTCGTAACTGGCCGGCAGGTTTTCCATCGGGACCAGCCAGTCGTTCGCCCCCCAGATGGGTGTTTCGTACATGCCAATGGTGATCACATCATACTCGCCACTGCCCGAGGCAATGTCGCGGGTGATGTGCTGGCGCAGAGTGTTTTCATCCAACACTTTCCACTCCAGGGTAATGCCCGGGTTTGCCTGTTCAAAGGCTGACGCCAGCCCTTGCATACGCAGCATGTCCCCATTGTTTACTGTACCAATGGTCAATACTGTTTCGGCGTAAGAGGTTGCGGCGACGGTGCAAGCCAGCCCGATGAAGCCAGCCCGGAGGCCACGTGTGATTGCTTTCATAAATGGTTTTCCTCTGGTCGTTAATTCTGGAGTTCACGCTTGTTCAATTTTAAAAACCGTAATCATGTCGCGAAGGTCATCCGAGACATGGCCGACTTTTTCGATGTTCATGGTGACTTCATTCACTTCATTCTTGGTGTCTGAAGCCGCGTCTGAGATCGCGATCATTTGTCGGTTGATTTCGTCTGCTGTGGTGCTTTGGTCCTGCGCAATACTGGCAATGTGATCGGTGGACTCACTCAGTTTGGCGATGGACGTATTGAGTTCGATGAAGATGCCATTCAGCGATGAAAACTCTTCGTCACTGGCGTTGGCCATGGACGAGCCTTGCTGGATGACGGTAACCGCATTGCCAACCGCGACGGTTAAACCTTCGATGATGTTCTGAATTTCACTGGTGGAATGTTGTGTCCGGTTGGCCAAACCACGGACTTCATCGGCAACCACGGCAAAGCCCCGGCCGTGTTCACCGGCGCGGGCGGCTTCGATGGCCGCATTCAACGCCAACAGGTTGGTCTGTTCAGCAATGCCGCGAATGACCACGAGGATTTCATCAATACTGCCGACGGCACTGTCCATTTCCTTGATCACGTTTACGGCCGATTCCAGATGGCCGCGCAGTTCCGACATGCTCGCCTGACTGACGCTCATTTTGGTTGCCGCATTGTCCGACAGATTATTAATGGTGATGACTTCATCTTTCGTTGCCGAGGCCGAACCGGCGACTTCGGTCACAGAGTAAGTCATCTCCTGCATCGAGGTCGCAACCGACTCCAGCTCCTGTGCCTGTCGCTCAACCTGGTCTAACGCCAACTGCGTTAGGGAAGTTGTGGAGTGGCTCAGTTCATTCAGCGTACCGGATTTCTGCATGATGCTGCCGACCATGGCATTAAGCTGCGTATTCACTTTCTCGGCCGCTTTGGACAAATCGCCAAACTCATCGTGATTGTGCTTTTTAAACACGTAACGCAGATCACCTTCGGCAAGATCGGACAACGCGTTCATCACGTCAGATAATGGACGGCGGATGGTTATGATCATCAGGAACGACAGGACCACCGCAGCCCCGACGGCCAGCAAAGCCGTCAACCACAGAACCTTGATACTGGTACTGATGCTGCCCTGCATGTCTTCAGTAATTCGGCGGGCATAATCGTTGGCCTGCGTATTGATCGACTGGACTTTGCTCAGGGTCTCGCTGATGGATGCTTCAATACGGACCAGTCGACTCTGTGCCTGGTCAACGTAGTTCAATGATCGGGCTTTAAGCGCATACATGCCCGGCTGGTCCACATCGTCACTCAGGATCAGTGTGTCCAGCTGGCTGGTCAGATCATTCAAAAACTTAGTGGCTTCCTGGAAGCTTGGATTGTTGGCGACCAGTGAGGTCATTGCCAGGAAGTAACCCAGATGTTCTGTCTGCCAATCGACGTAGGCCGACTTGGAGTTCTCCAACTGCTCCAGGTCAGACACCGTATCGAAGTCTTTAACAATATTCAGCCCGATCAGGAAAGACGAATAGAACTCATAAAGCGTTAACAGCGACTGATCATCCATCGCATCCCAGAACAAATCTTCAAAGTAAGGGGCCAGCGTTACTTCGATTTCATTCACCTGTCCACGCAATTCGACAATGTCCTGCTGCACTGCGAGGTTGTCCAGATAGGCACCACCGCCATTGCGGAACTGTTCCCACAAACGATGGATGTCCGCTTCGAAGGCCAGTAGCTCGTCGTCAGAGATAAAATCGATGCCCGCATTCTGGTTCAGCTGCTCCCGCATGCGGTTCACTGACTCTAAAATGAACGCATAAGAAGCATTGCCATCCGCTTCGATGGTGGCCATGCCGGAAGCTTCGGTGATGTCGGAAATCCGTTTAAAGTCTGCAATGGATTCCAACAGGCGAGTCTGTACCGCCGTCGACTCACTGAGGAGTCCGTTACTGATGGCAATGAGTTCATCGAGGGTGTTAGATGTGGCTGAAAAATTTCTCATGGACTGAACACCCATGAAAATCAGCATGATAAGAATGACGGCAAACCCCATCGCCAACTTCAGCGAAACTCCAATTCTCATGGGAAACACGCGCTGGCTCTTAGCGGAACTTTCTGCGTTCATAAAACGGCTCCAAAACGTCTATGGGCATGTCTCAGACACCGGATAGACTCCTGTTTGAGTTCAGTTGACGCGGATGATCTGCAAGCTTTTCAGACTCAGCTTTGTGGCCCAAACAAAACCGATGACTGCCTGATCGCGTGCAGATCACGCCAACCTGTGTTGATGAGCGGGATACTAAGAATGGATGGGTGGGAAAAGATGACGTGTATCAATAACGCAGAATAAGTGGACACATTTCACTTTATTCACGGCCAGTTTTTGAGTCTGAACCAGTAAAGAGTCCACGCCGACGCCATTTGCTTGACAGTAGAAAAAGAGAAAATCGGCGAGCGTCAAAAAACACTCACCTCAAAGAGAGACGGACACATATGTGTTCTGTTTTTAAAACCTGATCGACATTCTGAATAATGATGCTTGCAATTACTGTTATACGCGGATCATCAAAACCTTAAGCTGATGGCTAATCGTTGATCATAGAAGATCGCCAGATATCGGCCCCAGTTATTAGGTCAACATTGAACGTTTCTCAGGGAATCAAAAAAAACAGAACGCAGGTCAAACACCGGTCTAAAAAACCTGTTGGCAGCACTGAAATGCTGGTAACTTTCCAGCAATATTCAAACAATAAATCTAAGGACTGAGAATGAAACACCTCGCATTGCCGATCGCACTGTCGCTGCTGACACTGACCGGATGTTCCGGCTTAAGTTATCGAGCCACCGTTGAACCGGAGGCTCGCGGTGATGGCTATCTTTGCGATATCAAGGAGTTTGTCTCCATCACCGAAGGTGGGACAAAGTATGAGCTCGTCAACCTGATCAGCGAGCAAGTCAGCAACCGACAGGACTGCAAAGCCGAACAGTTCACGCAAAAATCGCACATGCGCTATATCTTTGTGTCGAACACTCAGGGCTCAACCCGTTATTTCAGTCAGCTGGCTTTTTATCGCAACAACGGAGAATTTGGTGCACTGGAAGATTGGGTCGATCTGAAACCGATCTATAAGGATCTGGAACCACAACTTTTGATCGATTACGCGCAAACCCTGCCTTATGGCTTTGATCAAACGGCCGAAACAATTCACTCTGAGGCGGATTTCTGGTTTAAATCCCGAAGCATCGGGACCGGTGTTAAAAAAACTTGGATACAAAGTCATGACGACGGCGCCAAGCGTACCGACTTTAACGCCGATGGCAGCCAAACCATTCAATGCACTTCCGATGGCATCACCTGGGCAGACTGCTAAGTCATTGATAACCTTTTGACATGCGTGCTGGCTGGCCGGCGCGCGGTTCGCTAAAGTTCACCAAGAATACTTAACTGTCGGGAGACTCTCGTTATGAATCGCTTCTTTCTGGTGATCGCCAGTCTGTTTATTTTTGCTGCCTGCACCCAGGCCGAACCAGACCTGTCCGTGTGGCTCGAAGACGGGGTCATCATCGATACCCGTTCGGTCATGGAATTTGAATCCGGCCATGTTGCCGACGCCATTGTGATGCCCCACGACACCATTGATCAGACCATTGCCAGCGTTGCGCCAGATAAGTCCACGCCCATCATTCTTTACTGCCGCAGCGGCAACCGCGCAGGTATCGCAAAAAGCGTTCTGAACGACATGGGGTACGAAAATGTCGTGAACCTGGGTGGCTTGCAGGAAGCCCAGGCAGCAATAGACGCAGCCCGGTAATAAGCCCCACAAAAAAATACGAGTCGGTTCAGCGGACTTTTAACAGGCGATAAAAGCCAAACACCAACAGTCCGCAACCGACTATTAACAGAACCATCGGCAGGTTCAGCACCCATGGGAGCTTGCCCAGCCACAGATCCAGTAACACACTCATGACCATCTGACCGGCGATGACCAACAAGGTTGCGATGGTCACGCCAAGCTTGGGCACGATATAACTGTTCAGGCTGACATAAAGTGCGCCGATGACACCCCCAAACAGCAACACCGGAGGAACGTCCGTCAGACCCGATGGCCATCCACTGAGCACCAGTAAACACGACAGTGCCGCAAAGCCCACCAGATGGTTGATCCAGGAAGCGTACAGCGCATCCTTCTGCGCCGCTAAGCGTCCATTCAGAGCACGAGCCAGGGCTACAAAAACGCCATTCAACAGCGCAAAAACAATCATCATGCCAGGGCTCCTTTCGCCACAACGATCAGGCCGGACCCGCAAAGTATGGGCACCACCGCCATTAGCCGAGCCCGGCTCACCGGATGCTTTGACAACCCAAACCAACCGAACTGATCGCTGAACAGGCCAAACGACACCTGCCCGACAATCGACAGCACGAGCGTGCCCGTAATGCCGAGAAAGCTGTTCACCGTAATTACCGCCAGAATCACCAACAAGGCGCCACTGACCCCTCCGAGGTACGCCCACCAGGGTACGGCGATAGCGTCGGATTTCGGTAGTGGTCGCTGACGCTTTAACAGTAAAAGCATCGCTAACGCTGCAATAGCGCCAGTGCCATGAGCCACCCACGATGACGCCAGCGGACTGATGTACAGATATAACTGACTGTTCAGCCCGATCATCAATGCCAGGACGGCGCCACCGGCCAAAGCGAGCAAGATCGGTATCCAACGGCTCATGGCCCACCTCATTTATCTTGAATTCAAGATATTATCGGCGTGACTTATCTTGAAATCAAGATAAAATGCCCTTTTATCCTGGAGCCTGTGCCATGCCCTCTGATGCCGTCGACCTTATTGCTGCCCAGTGGCAGCGCGAAAAACCCGACTTATCCACCGACGCGATGGTCACGCTGGGGCGTCTGAAGCGTTGTTCGGTTCTGTATCAACCGCTTCTGGACGCTGTCTTTTCGCAATTTGATCTGACCTCGTGGGAGTTCGACGTTCTGGCGACACTGAGACGTACCGGTGAGCCCTATTCGCTGACGCCGACCGCCCTCTTCTCCGCACTCATGGTGACCTCCGGAACCATGACCCACCGGCTGAAAACGCTGGAGGGCAAAGGTTGGATCATCCGCGAAAGCAGTCCGGACGATGCCCGGCAAAAGCGGGTTCGGCTGACAGAAAGCGGCTTGGCCCGCATTGATGAAGCCTTGCCTGCGCATGTCACCAACATGGAAACGATTCTAAAAGCCTTACCGGAGGACACCCGACTTCGGCTGGATGAGGCTCTGCGCCAGTTATTAGCAGTGTTCGAAGACATTCACTCGAATGCACCAATCCTCGGGAACCAGCTCAGCGACCGCACTCACGGGCTTTAAGCCCGAGTCTTTCAGCGTTCAGACGGGTCATTTTGTATCATTTTCATCCAAGGCAGGTATAATCCGCGCCCTTACTATCAATCGGAACCAGACCAGTGATCGAAAACTTGCGGAACATCGCCATCATTGCCCACGTTGACCATGGTAAAACCACCTTGGTTGACAAGCTGCTTCAGCAATCCGGGACGTTAGGACGCAAAGACCAGGATGCCGAGCGCATCATGGACTCCAACGACCAGGAAAAAGAGCGTGGCATTACCATTCTGGCGAAGAACACCGCCATTAAGTGGCAGGACTACCGCATTAACATCGTTGACACCCCCGGACACGCCGACTTCGGTGGTGAAGTGGAACGTGTACTGTCGATGGTGGACTCAGTTCTGTTGCTGGTTGACGCGGTTGACGGCCCGATGCCACAAACACGCTTTGTGACTTCGAAAGCCTTTGCCCGTGGCCTGAAACCGATTGTGGTCATCAATAAAATTGACCGCCCGGGTGCGCGTCCGGACTGGGTGATGGATCAGGTGTTCGACCTGTTCGACCGCCTTGGTGCGACTGATGAGCAGCTCGACTTCCCGGTCATCTACGCCTCGGCACTGAACGGTATTGCCGGTCTTGATCCGGACAACATGGCAGACGACATGAATCCGCTGTTTGAAATGATTACAGAAGTGGTTCCGGCGCCAGACGTTGATGTCGATGGTCCGTTCCAGATGCAGATTTCGGCTCTGGACTACAACTCCTATGTGGGTGTCATCGGTGTTGGCCGCATTACCCGCGGCAGCGTAAAGCCAAACGATCAGATTTCTATCATCAGTGCCGACGAGTCGGTACGGAAGAACAAAAAAGTTCTGCAGGTGATGGGCTATCACGGTCTGGAACGCGTTGAAGTGTCCAGCGCCAGCGCCGGTGACATCGTCTGTATTACCGGTATCGATCAGCTGAAAATTTCTGACACACTGTGTAATCCACAGGCGGTCGAAGCACTGACACCGCTGTCTGTTGATGAACCTACGGTGAGCATGACTTTCCAGGTCAACGATTCCCCGTTTGCCGGTAAAGAAGGCAAGTTCATCACCTCGCGTAACATCAAAGAACGTCTGGAGCAGGAACTGATCCACAACGTCGCTCTGCGTGTTGAACCTGGTGACTCTCCTGATAAGTTCCGTGTCTCCGGTCGGGGTGAACTGCACTTGTCAGTACTGATCGAAACCATGCGCCGTGAAGGCTTCGAACTGGGAGTGTCCCGTCCGGAAGTGATTCAGCGCGAAGTTGATGGTCAGATCCATGAACCGTTCGAGCAGGTGGTGATCGATGTTGAAGATCAACACCAGGGTGCGGTGATGGAAGAACTGGGCCTGCGTAAAGCTGAGATGACCAACATGGAACCCGACGGCAAAGGCCGGGTTAAGTTGGAATTCCTGGCGCCTTCGCGCGGTCTGATCGGTTTCCGTGGTCTGTTCCTGACCCTGACCAGCGGCTCAGGCATCATGACGAGCATTTTTGATCATTACGGTCCGGTGAAACAAGGCGACGTCGTCAGCCGCCAGAACGGTGTGCTGGTTTCCATGGTGAAAGGCAAGACGCTGTCTTACGCCCTGTATACGTTGCAGGATCGCGGACGTCTGTTCCTCGGTCACGGAGAAGACATTTACGAAGGTCAGATCATTGGTCTGCACTCTCGTGCGAATGACCTGGCGGTTAACCCGACTAAAGGCAAGCAGCTGACTAACGTCCGTGCTGCAGGTACCGATGAAGCGTTGACACTGACACCGCCGGTACGCCATACGCTGGAACAGGCTCTGGAGTTCATCGAAGACGACGAACTGGTGGAAGTAACGCCGGAAAGCATTCGTTTGCGTAAGAAACTGCTGACCGAAAACGAACGTAAACGTGCCGGTCGCGGCAAGTAATCGGCTTATCCCGAACATCAAAAAGGCTCGCCACGGCGAGCCTTTTTTGTGCTACCTGACCCATCCTGAAATCAGTAGCTCATCGATTTAACGCGATGGACACAGGTGAATAACTACCAGTTCAACCCAAAGCCAAACGACAGCGGTGCATGCGTCGACCAGGTAATCAAATCATTCGTCGCGCCGATTGTGGTTTCCGACGCATGAAGGTAAACCGTAGGTGTATAAACAGCTTCTAACGAGAATGGCCCCAGCATGACATGCATACCCAACGGGATGCCCAGCCCGAATATGCTCAGGTTATCGCCATCAAAGGTTTCGTAGCCTATCTTAACGGGCGAGTCGAACTCATACACCAGCGCGGCGGCGGTACCCTGCACCCCGGCAAAGAACTCAATCGGGTCCTGGTCATAAACGGCTTGTACGCCCAGATCGACGCCGACCAGCGCCGGACTGTTATAGCCTTCGACAACCCCATCACGAAACGCGGCTGACTGAAAAAAGAGTGCACCGCGGAACTGATAGACGTCGTCGCTGCCGGTAAATGACATTTCAATCCCAGGACCGGCCCGATAAGCGCCGTAATCCAGATCCAGCGTCTGCCGATAAGAGAAGAGCACACGATTATTGGCAAACCCATCCAGGTCGGATGTCCCCTGCCCGGTAAACCAGACACCACTGGATACGAACGGAGAGAAGTGGACATCGGCGTCCACCTCTACAGGCTCACCTTCGGCCTCAACAATCGCATCACTGAGCTCAGACATGCTCAGATCAACATCATAACGGGACTGACTGGCACAAGCCGTCAGCAACAGGGTTAAGCAAAGGATTACCCATCCATGGTTTCGGGTCATGCTGCAAACTCAACGTCGTCGGAATGCAACCAATAGTAGCCCGCACAATGCCAGACTGAAACTGCCAAAAGTCCCGGAATTTACCCCGGATGAACGACTGGGTGATTCAGGTTCAGGCTCCGGAATAACCGGTTCCAAGGTTTCTTCCACAAGCGTCACCTCCGCCGCCGGACTCAGATAAACCACCGAAGGATGACCCGCTTTGGCTGTTATCAGCAGATCGGCATGCGAATCGGCATCCAACGGTGCGAACAGGACAGAGGTCGCACCGGATTGCTCAAAAATGTCTAACAACGCCAGTGCCGAGTTTTCTAAATGCCATAGCTGAACCACACCCTGACGATTCAGAAACAACACCTCTTCCCGACCATCGCCATCCCGATCTGCCGTCGCCAGGGAAATCACATCCCCTGCCGGCAAGGATTGCTGAGATACGACCTGATCGTTTTCCATCTGGAACCATTCAATGCTCGGGTTCTGAGCCGTTCCATCCCGGCCAACCAGAATGTCGGTGGCAAGACCATCACCATCCAAGTCCGCAATGGATAACGTGCGGCTGCGACTGGTGGCCGACCCGATGTCGGTTGCGACGTTTGCAAAAACATCACTGACTGAACCGTTGCCAAGATTCAAAAACAACTCATCGACCTGTTCATAGTTCGCCACCACCAGATCCGGCCAACCATCGCCATTGGCATCCATCAAGGCCAGCGCCCGACTGTCCGACGTTCCGATGCTTTGTTGCAGAACGAAACCACCGGACTGATCATTGAGGTAAACCTCATTGGCACCGTCACGCGCCAACACAATATCCGGATAGTCGTCCTGATTGAGATCGGCAACCAGCATATCCTGCAGATCCGGTCCACTGAACCGTTGCGCGCTGGTGCCACCATCTCGGTAAACATCGACGCCATCTTGCTGAGCAAACAACAGATCGCGCAAACCGTCAGCATCCAGATCAACGTTCGCCGCTGAAAAACTGGTATCGCTGTTGGGCAGGGTCCGTACTGTCGATTCCGTTTTAGACGCCGTATCCAACCGCTTCTGCAAATGATCGCCCGTCGTGACCAGCTCAACAAAGGCGATACCATTGGCGCGTAAAGCAGGCTCAGTACTCGCACCCAGGACATCGTTTTCGAACGTAAAGCTGAGATCGGCGGTCGGATTAGAAATGGCATCTGACACGATCAACGTCAATTGTTCCGTATCGTCAACGGGTGTCGGATCGGTCTGATCACCCGCCACCGTGACCTGCACATCACCGGTCACCGATTGCGCACTGAACACGGTGACAGAGAACGTTTCCGATCCGGTCAAATCGGTTACCGAACAGGTCAGTGTCTGACTGGTGACCTGACTACAACCAGAAGACCAGGTCGACATGGCCAAACCGACCGGCAGCACTAACGTGATGGTCCCACTGGCCTGGACTGCCGGACCTTCGTTGGTCACCGTCAATGTCAGTGTCGTGAGTTCATTCAACGCCAACAGGGGGCGCATGGAACTGATACTGACGGATAAGTTTGCTGATTGGGCATCCTGGACCGTGAGTGGGTAGATCAGGCTGTCTGTCAGCGCGCCATCGCTGACGGTAACCGTCACGTCTTCCGTGCCCAGATCCGCAGCCCCGGGCGTACCGGATAAGACTCCGTTCGATGTGATCGACAACCAACTGTGATCCGAGGTCAGGCTGAAACTCAGGCTATCATTCTCAACATCACTTGCGGTAAACGTAAACTCATAACTGCCTGGCAGCGTGACGTTTGAGACTGGAGTAACGCCGGTCAGCACCGGGGCATCATTGACCGCAGACACCGACACACTGGCGGTAAACGCGGTACTGTCAGCCAGACCATCATTTACCTGAACGTCTACCGACAGCTCACCATTGAAGTCGGCATCAGGAATGACCCGGTTACCACTGACGCTGTAGTTATTACCGGACAGAACCGTCAGAGTGAATTCGTCCGGAAAGATATTGTCGCTGTCCGTCACCGTGAAATCATTGACGGTTAACAGCAGTGAACTGTCTTCCGCCATCGTCAGCGTTTGCTGACCGGTGATCTCAGGTATGACGTTTTCAACGATCGACCAACCGATATCCTGCAACAGCGCGACCGTATGGTCATAGCTGGCATCGCCGGTGTGTTGCGGTTCCATCAGTTCATTGGGGGTTAAGGCGGTGTCAAAATGCGACACGGAGGAGCCGCCTTCATAAGGGTTCGGCGCATACATCTGCACTTCGCCACCATTTACCCCATTGGTTAACTCAGACGCTAATGCGGTCACTTCCGGCCCACTCCATACGAGGTCTCCGGTATCAGTCATCGAAAACAGTCGTTCGGCATTGGTCATACCGGACCAGAGCTCTCCGGTGCTTTTATCTTTCAGCCAACGTGAAAAGGCATCATCCAGTCCGCCGGGTTCCGAGCCAAAAGCGTCGACGAGAGATACGACCCCCAGCCCATGCCCGAGCTCGTGCAAAACCACTTCATAAAAATCGATGTCGGAACCCGGTGGGTTATGATCCAGTCCGTAGTACCAGTTTATGCCATTCAGGCAATTGGCGTTGTCATCAAGATCGCCATTGAAGCTGGCCGTGATGTCCGCCCCCGGATCGTTATCCGCGCCGGTACGGGCGTTAAACAGGGCGACCGGATAAAAGGTGTTGTTTTCCAGTCCATACGCTTCCGCACCCGTTGAATAGTACCAACTGCTCAGCGGCCCGGCCGAACCCAGGGTTGCACTGCTACTGGTACAAAAAAGACTGCCGAAAGCCGCATCCACTTCGATCTTAACCGGGCTGACAACGATGTCTGCCCAGAACTGCGCTGCCGCAGTAAAAACCGACTGTCGGTCCGCGCCATGCGCTGGGTCATCAAACCCCTGATTCAGATTAATAACGAAGGTCGACCCTTGGCCGGTTACTTCGATCGAAGCGGCAGACAGTTGTGCGCTGATCATGGCGGACGCCAACATCGACGTCACTAAAAGCGGTTTCGTCATCATCATTTAATACTCGGTTATGGTGACACTGCCGTCCGCATTCAGCGTGGCAACGGGAACAACCTGATGCACGCCCGTCAGGTCGGCTTTAAACACGCCCGGACGTACCTGATCAATCACCAGATCGTCATTGTCGCGTGAACTCAGAGCTTGAATATCGGCTTGATGCGCATCCGGCAGTTGTGACGATGGAGCGGTCACGGTCGCTGCCTGCAGCGAGTGTTGTATCGCCGTTTCGACCGACGCCATCTCGTCGTGAGCGTGCGCAGTTTCAGCTGGTACCGACAATGTCGAACCCGGTGCCAGCTGTGCCAGCACCCAACCAACCATGAGCAGCGAGCTTAAGGAAAGTAATGACAACAGAATTTTCAAACGTTCACTCCGTGACCAGCGCCAGACGATTTGCCGAAGCCTATAACGTTTTTAAGAGTCCGTGCGTCCAACTGACAAATGAACACATATTTGGGGAAAGTGCCGAGGTTTCGACACCGGGAGCAGAAAACACTGCCATTAAAAAGGGGCCAAACCCGCGTAAAACGGGTGGCCCGGCTATCAGTGACGGGTAACCGTCGCTTGCTTGGATGGATCACCGCCAAGTTCGTCAACCAGCGTATCGATCATCCGGTCAAACAGAGGGTCTTCGGCAATCGGAATGAACTGATCATTGCGCATGGCCATCGCCAAACCAATGGCTGAACGTTCGGCAACTTTGTTACCCTGGTAGTCGGTAAATACATACTTGCTACCCGTACCAATAATCATCGTTAACTGACCGCGCTCGAAGGAACCATCGGACTGTTCAATATCGAACCAAAGTCCTTCGGTCATCGACTCGACCTGATCAAGGTAATAACTGAGGTCAGCGTTTTTAAGCTGAACCACCGGTTCATCGACGGGCAGTGGCAATGGATCTTCAACAACGGCTTCTGCCAGTTCCGACTGTTGCTCAAAGCGATCCAGCTTTTCCTGAGCGTCCCAAACCGACTCGTTGATATCGCCTTCATATAACCGATGATGATTTTGGATGTCATCCAGAACCAGTCGAATGGTGCTGTCACTTAAGTTCGCAGATTTCAGCCCCTGCTCGAAGCCTTGAAGCAATTTAGGCACCACCTTTTCGAAACGGGATGGGTGCGTCACCTGAATGCTGGGCTGCAGCGACCAGATCAGTTCTCGGGCAATACGGGCACTGGTTTGCCAGGCTTTGCTTTCACCCTGCTGATCAAAAATGTTTTTCATCAGCCGGTACCAATGCTTATCGAGCAACTTATGCACGGTGTCTGGCAAATCGGTCACGCCATCCAAGAGCCGGTCCATAAAGATGCGGGCACGATCCTGTTGTTGATGTGTCTGATATTCCTGCTCTTCGACTTCACGTACCTGATCAACGGCCGCACCCTGTTGCTGCTCATAGGTGGTCAGCAGCTCGGAAAACTCATCCAGCAACCGATCAAAGATCGTCAGATCATCATCAAAGTCATGATTGAGCTCGCTGACAATTTTTTCCATACCATCCAACAACGCATCATTTTCGATGTTGGCGTCCGGTTTCCAACCGGTGGCAGCACGCGCCATCCGGTTCAACAACAGCCGTGCGCTGTGGTCGGTGTCGGTGAAAAAGGTTTTATCGATGATTGCGACTTTAATAACAGGTATCTGCAACCGCGCGAGTAGCTGCTTCATGTGCGCGCTCAGATGTTCATCATCGAGTATGTACTCGAATAACATCGCGACCAGCGATACGGTACCCGCTTCCAGCGTGCCTTCAGCCTGTTTGCTGATGGACTGTGCCTGATGCGACGTCCATTGTTTCAAATCGTCCATCTGCTGCGGCGCGGGCGCAGGCTGTGCCTGGAACGTCGACATCGACTGCAGCATCTGTTGCCAGATGGCAGGATCAATCATCACGCCATTGGCATTGCCTCCGGACTGCGGATATCCTGCCGACCCTGAGCCGGAGAAGCCACCCTGACCGCCACCCACGCTCTGGCCACCGGAAAAACCACCGCCTGACCCGGCGAAGTATTGACCCTGAGAACCCGGGCCCGGTGCAAAGCCACCAGAGGATGGTTGGAACCCAGCCAACGACGCACTGATCTGGGCAATCGTCTGCGCATTGACCGGTGAAGAAGAGGTTGAAGCCGATTGAATCAGGCGCAGGTTTGGCAGAATGCCTTCTTCAATCAACCAGGTATTGGAGTTTTTATAAAACGCTTCCAGTTGGGAGATCGCCAGATCATCAAACAGACGAAACAGCATCAACACCGTCTTAAACGGCATGCCCATGGTATCCAGTCGGCGCAACACCAGCTGTCCGAGTGCGCCCGGATTAAACGGCGTCTCTTTATCGCGCAGGGACTTCTCACAGGTCAGCGCCATCATGCGTTCATGGAATGCCAACCATTGATCGCCCGAACGTTCTAAGGTCCGGTTCATGAAACTGTCGACGGCCAGCGTCCGCTCCAATGCGGAATCGTCCATCAATGTCAGTTCGTCTGACGAAGAATAGGCCGCTTCGGCTTCATCGTCTTTAAGTTGCTGAGCACCGCTTTGCAACCAGTCCGACAGGTCACTCAAAATGCCGGCGCGCACCTCCACTTTACGACGGCGCAGTACCCGCAGCTGCTCAAAGTAGTCAGTTGAGTCAACCGTGTTTTTTTCAGCCTGTTTGAACAGGAAATCGTCCGCCGCGCTGAAAAAACGATCAAGCAGAGCCGGCACCGCGTCTTCGTATCGTTCGCTCAACGCGCTCAGACGGCGGCCGTCCGGATGTCGGCGGACAGTCCGGTGCTTGGATAATTCGGTGACGGTGGCGGTACTCATAGAGCAACCCAAATAAGTAGTGAAACGGACCTCAGTTTAGCGTTTTTGCCTGCCGTTTCGCAGTTTTTTAGGCAACGGGATCTCCAGAATGCTAACGGCGTCAAACTTTTCGACACCTGATTAACGGTGATAGAATTTTTATTGACACTTTTTCAGGTAACTTAACCAAAAGGCAGGGAATCTGACGACAAGATGACGGTGTTTTAACTATCCATTGTGACGATGATGCTGGCAAAAATGATCATTTTGCTGAATGATAGGTCACAGGTTGTGCACTCAAACCATGGCACACCTTGCCAGAATGGCGACATCAATTATAACTCCTGACACGGGTAACACGGATGTTTACTGATGAATAACCTCTTACTGGTCACGCTGATTGTTCTGTCACTGCTGTTGCTGGCCGTGGTCATTCGCCTGATTTCAGTGAACAAAGCCCTGGTCAATCAGACAACCCAGAACGGGCTTCTGCAAAAGGCCATTCAGGCCGCCAGCGCCGGTACGTTCTTTTACTCAACCCGAAGCAACGAAACCTATTGGGATGAAAACTCATTGAAGATGTTCGGCCTGGCCGGTCAAGGTCAAATCATCCCGCCGGGTACCTGGGAACGTCTTATTCATCCACTGGATCGGGAAAAAGCACTCTCTGAAATTTTCAATGCCCTGAACGGCAAAGGGCAATTATTCACCCATGTTTATCGAATACTTTTGCCTGGCGGGGAGATCCGGTGGATCAAAGGTACGGGGTTTGTCGTCCGCAACGACCAGGGCGATCCGTTAGAAATTACCGGCTTTCACTTCAACATCACCGGTCAGATCCGGGCCGAGCAAAAACTCAAAGACTCTGAAGCCCGAGCGCGGCAAGCCATGGAAGCCAAAGCGACGTTTCTGGCCAATATGAGCCACGAAATCCGGACCCCCATGAACGCCATCATCGGCATGATCGAACTGCTGCAACACGAAGATCCAAACCAAACCCAGAAGCGTTATCTGGCGACGCTGAGGAACAGCAGTAACGTTCTGATGCGGATTATCGATGACATACTGGATGTCAGTAAAATAGAGGCTGGTAAGCTGTCGTTGGAAAAGAAACCCTTTCCGGTTCGCCAAGTGCTTCACCAATGCTTGTCGGTGTATACGCAGATCAGCAACCGCAAAAACATCCTGTTAACCGGGCGCGTCGATGCCGCGGTGCCTATCCAGATTCAGGGCGACTCCTCCCGCCTGCAGCAAGTATTGATGAACCTGATCAGTAACGCGTTCAAGTTTACGGATCAGGGCCACATCCTGGTGCGTGTCGAATGCACGGAACAAAAGGACCGGCTGCGGTTCAGCGTTGAAGATTCTGGCGTCGGCATAGCCGAGGAAGCACAAGCCTCACTTTTTGAACGGTTCAATCAGGTCGATCAAAGCGCTTCGCGTTCCTCCGGCGGGACAGGGCTGGGGCTTGCGATTGTTCGCGAAATTGTCGAACTCTGGGGCGGGGATGTCTGGATACGCAGCCGCAGCGGGCATGGGGCGACCTTCTTTTTCGACATTCCAGTTCAACAAAGCAGCCGAGCAGTCAACCAGCCAAACCAGCGCTACCTGTTGTGTTCACAGCAGGAGGCGCTTGCACATCTGTGGACTGAAGACCCCTGTGCACCACCGGTCGAGCTGGTGACATCATTTACGCAAATGCATTCGGCAATGTCATCCCAAACCTTTGATCATCTTGTCGTTGACCAGGGGTTTGTTGAACGCAACGGTGCCGAACTCATCGACGATGTAAAACGCACAGCCCCGCACCTCACCGCTACACTCATCGATTTTGAAACTGACATCAGCGGCCAGTCATTACCCGATTCAGTCGACTCCTTTATTGCCAAACCGCACTTCCTGAACCAGATCTGGGAACCTGAACTCTGGCAATCGGAAACGGAATCCCAAGAGGTCACGCCGGATTACAGCCATGTCCGCGTCTTGTGTGTGGATGACAACCAGAGCAATCTGATTGTGCTCGTCGGTTTACTTAAGCGTCTCGGTATTCATGCCGTCGCAGTAGACAGTGGCGCTAAAGCCGTCGAAACCGCTTTGGCCGACGACTTTGATTTGATTTTAATGGATTACGAAATGCCCGGCATGGACGGCCCAAGCGCCACCCGGGCCATTCTGCAAAAGAAAGATCATCTTGTGATTGCCTTGTCGGCCCACACCGAAGAGTTCTTCAAACAGCAGGCACAGGCGGCGGGTATGCGTGGTTTTTTACGAAAGCCCATTCGCTTAGATGCGATTCAAACCATGTTGGGTGAGCATTTCAGTCAGCAGGAGTCACTGCATTAAAAGGTGTGTTGATAGCCGATCACCAGACCCTGATCGGTCGTTAACACCGACACTGTGCTGTTTGCCTGAGGCGATACCAGCCAATGGTTAATGCCGATGGCTAAAGCGGCGCCCGCCAAGACATCCCATTCGTCGTGGCGATTCGCATGCACCCGACTGTAGCCGGTAAAGCTTGCCGCCAGGTAAGCCGGCAAGCCAACATCCCAACCATAGCGTCGAGCCAGAAACGAAGCTCCGGAAAACGCTGAGCTGGTATGCCCGCTCGGGAATGACAGGTTATCTGAACCGTCGGGACGCTCTTTACCGATGGTGTACTTACCCAAGTAGGTCAGGCCCATTGTTGAGCCATAAGCCAACAGCAACTGAGTTCGTCCTTCCGGATCGTCGAGTGTGTAGGTCGCCGTCAGTGCGGTTAATGGCAGTGCCACCTGTAACACGTCACCGGCTCGCTCAATAAACTCATCGGTATCCGCCCACGCTGTCGCTATAGCAAGCAATGTTATGACCATGCCCTGCCGAAACATCCCTGAAGTCATTCTACGCGTCCTTTGTTGTATTTTATTTTGTTTTCCTGCTTTTTGCGCTCGCTCTTTTTAATCAGAACGTACAGGGCGCCAACACCACCATGATGTTTTTGCGCGGTATGAAACGCTAACACTTCCGGGATCTGTTTCAACCAGGTGTTCACACAGCTTTTCAGAAACGCTTTTGGTTCGCTGAGTTCGCCCTTGCCATGAAGAATGATCGCGCTGCGGACATCGTACTTTTGGCAATCCTTAATGAACTGGAAGACTTCACGCCGGGCTTCAACCATTTTTTTCCGATGCAGGTCGAGGCGAGCATCAATGGGGTACTGACCGCGTTTCAAGTTGCGATAGACACCCAGGGAAACCCCGTCAGTACGATAATCGAGTACATCCAGTGGATGCACCAGATCGATGATCTCTTCAGTCAGGTGATTGTCATGGCCCGATTCAACGGTGACCGCCATCTGGCGACGATGGATCAGCGATGGTTCTGGTACCTTGTCTTTAACCACTTCAACCTTTTTCTTGGTTTTCAACGGTTTAACGCCTTTCATCTCTTCCTGAAAGGCTTTGAAGTCATCATCGTCAATCATAGGGCCTCTGCACATCAGCGCCCGGATAACAGATGAAGCGGTCAGGCGCAGCCGGTCATTATAAGTTAAGGTGTCCACAGACGCATCCGCAATCCCGGACACGAAAGCCAATACCCGGCACCAGACTGGCGATCCGAAGCCATCAGCAGTATCCTGAACAGGGTGTAAACGTGCGGTAAAAGGGCCAAACGGACCCTTGGGATTTGCAACGCAAACACGTATTAAAGCCCCTAAGATTATGAATCAGGAATCAAGGCATGAGCACACACAGTATACTGCTGATCGATGACGACAAAGACCTGGCAGAACTGCTCGGTGAGTATCTCGACACGGAAGGTTATCGCCTGGAGGCTGCACATTCCGGTGAAGATGGCATTGAACAGATCAAACACCATCACTATGACCTCGTGCTGCTCGACGTCATGATGCCGGGGATCGATGGCTTTGAAACGCTCAAGCGCATTCGCGAATCGTCCATCGTTCCAGTCCTTATGCTGACCGCCAAGGGCGAGGAAACCGACCGTATCCTGGGCCTTGAACTCGGTGCCGATGACTACCTGGCCAAACCCTACAGCCACCGCGAACTGCTCGCTCGCATCAAAGCGTTGCTGCGCCGAATCGAACTGGACAAAAACCAGAAAGAAGACGACAACGGCATTCTCGCCTGTAACGGTGTTGAGCTGAACTTCGACACATACCGTGTTTACAGCGATGGTGAGCATATCCCTATGACCACCAGCGAGTTCAAAGTCCTGCGCGTTCTGATGTCCCGTGCCGGCAAAGCGGTACCGAAAGAAGATCTGTATCTGGAAGTGCTCGGTCGCGAAATCATGGCTTATGACCGTTCCATCGATATGCACGTCAGTAATGTACGCCGCAAACTCGGAGGCACCACCGAGCAGTCTAAGATCCAGACCATTCGCGGCATCGGATACATGTTCGTCGATCCGTCTCAGTGAGGTGGCGTTCTTTCTTCCGTCGGCTGAACCCTCTCGGTTCGGTCTTCGGAAAAATCTGGCTGAGCTTCTGGTTCTCGCTCATCGTTATTGTCGTGGCGGCGTACTTCGTGTCCTATCAGGCTGCTCAGCAGTATCAGGTGGCGCCACCAACCGCAAAACAGATGATGGTTCTGAACAGTCTGGAGTTTCCGGAACTGGGTTCCACCGGCGGTGACTACGCCGTCATCCAACAATTGCTGGAAACCTATAACCTCTCTTCTCAGCATCAGCTTTATCTGGTCGATGATCGCTATCAGTTGCTGGGTCGCCCGCAACCGCCCAAACGCATTCTTGTCATGTTGTCTGAAATGATGGAAAACGAAGGCATGCGCGTCGGCCAATGGCGCAACGAAGCCTGGCTGGGCCCGATGGAGATTGCCTTCAACGGGCTCAACTTCCGGCTGTTCATTCGCGGCGTCCCGTCTCTACCACCGGCCAACCTACCGTGGTGGCTTGAAAGCCAGTGGGTGCAACTGGCCTTCGCATTAACCGTGTCGGGCATCATGAGTTTGTTATTGACCTGGTCACTGGTCCGCCCCATTGAAAAACTCCGACAAACGGTCCGGGCCATGGCCCGCGGTACTCTTGATGTCCGTGCTGGCTCCAGTGTCAGCGCCCGATCCGATGAAATTGGTGAGTTGGGTCGCGATTTCGATGACATGGCAAACCGCATTGAAGATCTGGTCTCGGCCCAACAACGACTGCTCAGTAACGTCAGCCATGAACTTCGCTCTCCGCTGACCCGACTGCAAGTTGCTATGGGCATTGTTCGGCAAAAAGCACCCGAGGGTCTCGATCGTGCCCTGAACCGTATCGAACGTGAAAGTGATCGTTTAGAAAACATGATCGCTCAGATCCTGAAACTCAGTCGCTTTGAAAACGAAATGCAACAGGCCGACTGGCAGTGGTTAGATGTGACCGACATGATTCGCCGGGTCGTCGACGACGCTCGCTTTGAGGCGCACCCTCGCGGTATACAGATTGAGCTTGATGCGTCCGACACCGTACGCATGATCGGCGATGGACAGCTGTTGCACAGCAGCGTGGAAAACGTCATTCGCAACGCCCTGCGATTCTCGCCGGACAACGGTCAGATCCGGGTTTCACTAAGTGTTGTCAATCGCCGGGCGGTCGTGTCGATTTGCGATCAGGGGCCGGGTGTACCGGAAGACAAACTGGTCCGGCTGTTTGATCCGTTTTACCGACTGGACCAAAGCAATACCGGTGCAGGCCTGGGCTTAAACATTGCCTTACAGGCGGTGCAAATGCACAAAGGCGTTATTTACGCAGAGAATCTTTCGACTGGCGGACTGAAGGTGGTTATCGAGCTGCCTCTGAAACACCAACCTCCGGGTGTCCCGTCGTCGCTGCCAAGCCCGGGTTAATCAGGCCCCGGGCCGCCACTGCTGCGCCTTACCGACAAAGTTGTGCAGCGCAGCGGCAAACTCTCGCGGACGTTCAATGAACGGCAGGTGTTTGCAGCCTTCCATCTCTACGCGAGTCACACGAGGGCGATCGTAAAAGTTGCTGTGTCGCGTCAGATCGTACCAGGGATCTTCCCGCCCACCGATGATCAACATCGGGATGTCCAACGATTGCCCGTAAGCTTCCACATAGGACAGCTCGGCTTCCATGGCGTGCAACAGGTTAACGCAGCGCTCACGGTGGCGGTTAAAACTGGTCCAGTTTGACCGTGCCATCAGTGGCAACCCAATGGGCGGCTGATGAAACATTTCACGAACATAGGTCAGATGCTGATCTTCTGTCATGTTCTGAATGAAGTCAGACATGCGTTCAAAGTTCAGCGTGTGAGAGAGTTTTTCGGTAAAGCAGCTGTCCGCCAGAGATACCAGAGTAATAGACTGCACCGGAACCGTCATGCGCATAGCCAGCCCCAGCGACAAGGCCGCGGCCATGGAATGCCCCACTAAGTGTACCGGCCTGCCAACGGCCACACTGAAAAAGTCACACAGTTCACGGGCAATTCCGGAGAACCCGGACTGCGGCGTGGCCACTGGCTGGTCTAACCTCAAGCCCGGAATATCAGGCGCGATGACATAATGGTCCTTACCCAGCGATGACAACACCGACCGCCAATGGTTCTTTGACATCGCCAAACCGTGCAGTAATACAACCGCTTCGCGCGCTCGGGTATCGCCGGCACTGAGCCAACGCCAGGTGCGTCCGCGAACTTCCATCGACTGCAGCGTGGTCGCGCCAAGCACTGATTTCAGATGGTTTTTCAGTAGAAATGAGCGGTCTTTAACGGTATACATGTGAACTCGGTACAGGAAAGTCACGCAGTTTAAGCCAAGGACTCTCTAATGTTCATTAGCAAAGCATCAAACTGTGAACTGGCCCAGATTCTTCAAAACACTGGTGGAAATTAAGGATTTTTTAAGCATGACGCCCGCGATAGATTTCTTAACCCGAGAGGGCATACCATTTAAATCCCATTCAATTACGGTCTCTCAGCCCACTGGCCATTATGGACTGGATGCCGCATCGGCAATGAGTGTAGCACCGGATCGCGTGTTTAAAACGTTACTGGTCAGCCTGGACGCAGAACCCCGCCGGCTCGCGGTGTGCATTTTACCGGTCAGCCATGAACTCAATCTGAAACTGGCCGCCAAAGCCCACGGTGCGAAGAAAGCTCAGATGGCAGACCCTACCGTCGCCGAAAAACTCACCGGCTATGTCGTGGGCGGTATTTCACCGTTTGGCATGAAACGGACCTTTCCCTGCGTGATCGACGAGCAGGCGCTCAATCACGATACGATTTACACCAGCGGCGGACGGCGCAATCTGGAAGTCGAGTTTAATCCTCAGGATGTGATTCGCGGTTTAAATGTGAAAACGGCGCCATTATGCCGGTGATTGTTTCGCCCCGGTCACAGAACCGAGGATGACGCTTGAGCAGATGGGAGCCTTTGGTACAGTAACCGGGTAATTAACCGGAGAGTACAAGAATGAAAAAAATCCTGATCACACTGTTTATGTCCACGATGATGTCGTTTTCATTGGCGGACGGCCATTCACCGGAAGGTAACTGGCGCACCATCGATGATGAAACCGGCGAAGCCAAAAGCCTGGTGACCGTCTGGATTGAAGATGGCGAACTGATGGGCCGCATCGATACACTGCTGAACCCCAGTGAACCCAACCCAACCTGCGACGACTGCAAAGGTCAGCGTAAAGGACAGCCCATTGAAGGCATGACGTTTGTCTGGGGACTGGAACAGGACGGCGACGAATGGAATGGTGGCACCATTCTAGACCCAGCCAACGGTAAAGAATACAAAGCCAAGGTGAAACTGACCGACGGCGGCAGCAAGCTCGAAGTTCGAGGTTTTATCGGTTTTGCTTTGATCGGCCGCACCCAAGTCTGGGAACGCGTCGAGTAAACGACCGATGACCCACAAAAAAAGCCTGGCAAATGCCAGGCTTTTTTATGTCACGAACTTTGTTCAGTCAGGGTTCTGCAGCCAACCTCAGAAAAACTCGCCCGCACTGGCGGCTGTGTTAATCACTGTCAGCGTTTTCACCCCGGACGCGGTACCCAACAGCAACACATCGGCAGGCCGCGCGGCAAACAAGCCATTGGTCACCACGCCGACCATGTTATTCAGCTCACGTTCCAGTTCTTTCGCATCGGTAATCTGCAGACCATGAACGTCCAGAATCACGTTGCCGTTGTCGGTCACCACACCTTCGCGATACACCGGGTTACCGCCCAAATCACGGATTCGTCGGGCCACCGCGCTGCGCGCCATCGGAATGACTTCCACCGGCAATGGGAACGCCCCCAGGACTTCCACAGCCTTGGACTCATCGGCAATACAGACAAAGGTTTTGGCAATGGAGGCTACGATTTTTTCGCGGGTTAACGCCGCGCCGCCGCCTTTGATCAGCTGCAGCTTCTTGTTGGCCTCATCCGCACCGTCAACATAGACAGACAGTTGCGTCACGTCGTTCATGTCAAAGACTTCGATACCGTGACCCGCCAGACGTTTGGCCGTGGCGTCACTGCTGGCAACCGCACCTTTGAAATCATCTCGGTAAGCAGCCAGACCATCAATAAAAAATTCGGCCGTCGAGCCGGTGCCAACACCGATAATGGCGTCTGACGTCAGCTCAGGCTTGATGTAGTCCAAAGCAGCCTTTGCCACCTGTTGTTTGAGTTCGTCTTGTGTCATCACGCTCATCCTGAAAAAAGATGATCTCATTATAAGTCACGACCGGGCAGTCTGATAGGGTCGGACCCCGTTTGCTGAAACCCGTGTCCGGTTTGCACAAATCCGGAAGGTTGTATCGCAACAATGGAGATGCCCGACTGTCCACATTTGCGTACACTGTACCGGTTTGTTGAACCGCCCTGAAAGGATCGGACATGCTGGAAAGTTACGTTAAGAAAATTCTCAACGCGAAAGTCTACGAAGCGGCCATCGAAACGCCTCTGGACGAAGCCACCTCACTGTCCCGGCGCCTCAACAACCGAATTCTGATTAAACGCGAAGACCTGCAACCGGTGTTTTCGTTCAAGCTGCGCGGTGCCTACAACATGATCGCCAACCTCAGCGAAGCACAGCGTCAGGCAGGCGTGATCTGCGCCTCCGCAGGCAACCACGCACAGGGGGTCGCCCAGGCGGCTAAACTGCTGGGCATTAAAGCGGTGATTGTGATGCCGGTGACCACCCCGGAAATCAAGGTGTCTTCCGTCCGAGCCCGCGGTGGCAAGGTGGTCCTGCACGGTGATTCTTTTGACGAAGCCTACGCCCATGCCAGCAAGCTGCAGGAAGACAAGGGTTACACCTTTGTTCACCCTTACGATGCGCCGGATGTCATTGCCGGCCAGGGCACCATTGCCCGCGAAATTCTGCATCAATATGGGCCGGGCGAAATCGACGCGATCTTCATGCCGGTCGGTGGTGGCGGCCTGGCAGCCGGTGTCGCCGCGTACATTAAATACCTACGCCCGGAAATTAAGGTGATCGCCGTTGAGTACGAAGAAAGCGCCTGTCTGGCCGCTGCCCGTGCCGCCGGCAAACGAACCACGCTGAAAGAAGTCGGCTTGTTTGCAGATGGCATTGCGGTCGCCCAGATCGGTAAGGAAACGTTCAAAGTTCTTAAAGAGCATGTCGATGAATGCATCACCGTCAGCGCTGATGAAATCTGTGCGGCGATCAAAGATGTGTTTGACGACACCCGCTCGGTCGCCGAACCGGCCGGTGCCACCAGCATTGCCGGCATGAAAAAATGGGTTGAACAGAACAGCGCCGAAGGTAAAACCCTGGTCACCATCTGTTCCGGGGCGAACATGAACTTCGACCGCCTCCGCTACGTGGCCGAACGCGCCGACGTCGGTGAGCATCAGGAAGCCATCTTCGCCGTCACCATTCCGGAAAAACCCGGCAGCTTTAAACGGTTCATTTCGCATATCGGCAAACGGGCCGTGACCGAGTTTAATTACCGGTACAACGACAGTCAGCAAGCACAGATTTTTGTTGGCCTGAAGATCAGTGCCGACAGCGAACGGGCCGATCTGCTTCAGCGGCTGACCGATGATGGCTACGACGTGCTCGACCTGACCTTTAACGAAGTCGCTAAAGGCCACGTTCGACACATGGTTGGTGGTCATGCCCCTCAAGCGCAGGATGAACGACTGTTTCGGTTTGAGTTCCCGGAACGTCCCGGCGCCCTGATGAAGTTTCTGTCGGCGCTGGGCGGGCACTGGAACATCAGCCTGTTTCACTATCGTAACCACGGCGCAGCCTATGGCCGGGTGCTGTGCGGAATTCAGGTACCGGATAAAGATCTGAAAGCCTTTTATGCCAAGCTGAAAGATCTTGGGTATCGCTATTGGGATGAATCCGACAACCCAGTGTACGACGCTTTTCTGAGCTAGAGTTTGTTAACGAATGGGGCTTTACGCCCCATTTTTTATGACCGGAACTACAATGTCGTCATCAGAGATGGCAGCCAGATGACGATCCCGGGGAAGGCAATCAACACGGCAATGGTCAAAACGTCCGCGACAAAAAACGGCGTTACGCCCCGAAACACATCCTGCACGCTGATGTCCGGACGAACCCCGGACACGACAAAACAGTTGAGCCCGATGGGTGGTGTAATCAGGCACAGCTCCGCCATCTTCACGACAATAATCCCGAACCAGATCGCGCAGGCCGTACTCGATAGCCCAAAGGCCGACTCCGCCGCCGTAACACCGTCACCCCCGTTCAATGCCATGACGGCCGGAAACACTACCGGTAACGTCAGCAACAACATGCCGATGGCGTCCATAAACATACCCAGAACGGCATACGCGCAGAGAATGAGAATCAGGGTGAGCATCGGGTTCTGATCGAGACCTGCAATCCAGCCAGCAAAGGTATCCGGCAAGTTGGCGAACCCCAGGAAGCGCACGTAAATCAACACGCCCCAGATGATGGTAAAAATCATCGCGGTCAGCTTTGCCGTTTCGAGCAGGGCATGGCCCAGATCTTTGCGTTTCATGCCCCGCCAGAGCGCATACAACAGCACAACGAAGGCACCCAATGAACCGGCTTCGGTTGGCGTGCCAACGCCACCATAGATGCAGAAGATGATGATGAACACGACAAAGAAAATCGGAAACGCGCCGGGCAGGGTTTCGAGTTTTTCCTTCATCGAATAGCGGCGTGTTGGCGGGCCAAAATCTTTGCGGGTCATGGCCAGAAACACCACCAGCCCGCCGTAAATGAGAGCGGAGACGGCACCGGGCAGGAACCCGGCCATTAGCAACAGGCCCACATCCTGCTCAACAATAATGGCGTAAATCACCAGAATGGCCGACGGCGGAATCAACGAGGCCAGCGTACCGCCCGCGGCCACCACACCCGCGGCAAAACGCCGGTCGTAGCCCGCTTTCAGCATTTCCGGAATCGCGATACGGGCAAACACGGCTGATGTCGCCACCGACGCGCCCGAGACCGCCGCAAAGCCTGCCGTCGCAAACACGGTCGAGACGCCAAGTCCACCGGGTAACCACCCCACCCAACGCTTGGCAGCTTCAAAGAGTGAACGGGTCAGTCCGGCGTGATAAGCCAGATACCCGATGAGGATAAAGGTCGGAATCAGCGACAGTGACAGGGTTGTGGCTTTCGCATGCGGGATGGTCCCGGCCATCTGCAACGCCACCATAAAGCCCCGTTCAAACCCCATGCGCGCGGAGAACACCCACAGCAACCCGAGGAACCCGGCAATGGCGGCGGCAAAAGCCACGCGCATCCCGAGGATGACCATCAGCAACATAAAGCCGGAAACCCACAAGCCGATAGACACACTGCTCTGTGCGGCAAACCAATCGATCATGATCGCGTCTCCGGTTGTCGGCTTTCGATGGCTTCTGCTTCGCGCTTCGCCACCGTCGCGGCATCTTCAATGAGCGGAATCGCTGCGGGCGTTTCATCGTTGCGCACAAAAGCCCGAACATACCCCCACAAATGCAAAAGCAGCCGCAGAGAAAGCAGGCTCAACGCAATCGGCACAATCAGTTTGGCCGGCCAGGTAGGTAAGCCGATATCGATGGAAGAGTCGCCGTTGTTGTACGCACGCAAAAAGTGAAGATACGAGCCATAGGTCAACACCATGGTAACGGCCAGCATCGCCAACGTCGTGAAGCATTCCGACAGCCAAAGCAAACGACCGCGCATGAGCCCGACAAACAGATCCATGCGAATGTGACCGCCCAGCCGCTGACAATAAGCGATACCCAGAAACGCAAAAACCGCCATGAGCTGTTCGACCCAGTCGATATAACCACGCACCGGAACATTAAACAGCCAGCGCCCGAGCACATTAATAACGGCTAAAAAAACCAAGATAAGAATGGTGCTCCCGGCAATCATGGCTAACCACGATTCCAGTTTATAAACCCATTGATCGATGCGACTGAGCAAAGACGAATCGGTCTGCACCGATGCAGAACCAGACATAACAACCCTCACTGAAAAACTTTATATCGCGGCTCCAATCGGAGCCGCCTGAAAGTAAGCCGGCGAACCGGCTTGGTTCATGCTCAGTCGGCAATGGTATCGATGGTCAGCTGATACAGTTCTTCAGCCGGCAGACCCTGTTCGTTCATTTCCTGAATCCAGGCATTCGCTGCAGGCTCCGCCACACTGTTTCGGAACCGCTGGAGTTCCTGTTCAGAAAAGGTGACCTGCTGGATGTTTCGCTCTTCCAAAGTCGGCCACCACTTCGACATGGTTTGGTTGTTGTAATACTCCACGTAGTACTCAAGGGCTTCATCAATGCTGTCCAACAGCGCGTTTCGATGCTCATCACTGAGGCTGTTGAGCGCATCGGAGTTAGCCACAACCGGGCAGTTCACCGTGCCGGGGTTCAGGTTGGTCGTCCACCAGTCCGCCGCTTCAACGGTACCAAACGACATATGCGCATGCGGTGCAAACGAGGCCGCCGAGATCACGCCGGAATCAATCGACTGTCGAACTTCGGTTGCCGACATGGACGTCGGTACGGCACCGACCGTTTCCATGGCTGCACCAATACCCCCGGTCGCACGAACGCGAAGGCCTTTGAAATCTTCCAGACTGGACGGCGCATCGCCCACCCCTGCCACGTTGTATTGCGGTAACGGCGACGGCATCAGCAGTACGGCATTCCATCGCGCCAGATCTTTTTTAACCGCTGGGTGGTTATACACCGCCATGGACACTTCGATTTCTTTTTCCAATGAGTTCACACCCAGGAACGGCAGCTCCAACACGGTAATCGACGGGTTTTTGGCCGGGTGATAACCGGCACAGAACTGCGCCATCTCGAATGCGCCGAACGAAATGCCGTCCAGGTTTTCACGGTTATTCGACAGGCCGCCATAAGACAGATTCAGCGTGAACTCACCATTGGTTTTCTGCTCGACCAGTTCGGCCAGCTTTTCAACGTGCTCGGTAAACGCCCGACGCTGTCCCCACAAAGAAACGTTCCACTGCGTCGCCGCATGTACGGCTGAGCCGAGAACCGATACCGCGAGTGTCGTGCTGATCATCAGAGTTTTTGTTGTTGTTTTAGCCATCGTTGTCATCCTTTTTTTGTTGTAGTTAACACAAAAGGAGATGGCAAAGCCTGTGCCAATGAAAGGGACGCCCACAGTCCGGGCTTTCCGGCGATAACCTCAGGACGATAGGCAAAAAACCGCTTATACCCGGTCGGAACAATCAGCAGATTTTTGCTCAGTCGGTGTAGTCGTCCCGCTTGAGTTGATACTTCTGCATCTTCTGGTTCAAGGTTCGGCGCGGTAAATCCAGGACCTCCATTACCGCTTTGATGTTACCCTGATGGTGACGAAGCTCAGCACTGATCAGCGATTTTTCAATCGATTCCAAGCGATCGCTCAACGACCCGTCGCCAGTTTGCACGGACACCCGGTTGCTGGAACCGATCTGCAACAGCTCCTGAACCGTGGCGTCGCTGTAACTCCGAGTCAGCATGAAGCGCTCGGCGGTATGACGGAGCTCCCGCACGTTACCGGGCCAGTCATGCAGTTCCAGCGCCAGCAGATCATCGGCGGTAAGCGCTGGCACCGGTATGTTGTTGTCTTCGCCCGCCAACTGCATGAAGTGTTGGAACAGCATAGGAATGTCTGCCGCGCGATCACGCAGTGGTGCGATAACAATGTCTGCCACCATCAACCGATAATAGAGATCTTCCCGAAAACGCCCTTCCGTCGCCGCGACTCGCAGATCTTCTTTGGTTGCCGAGATCACCCGAACGTTTAACGGGATCGGCGCTCTCGAGCCAACTCGCGTGACTTCGCGCTCCTGCAAAACCCTCAGCAGTTTGATCTGAAACGCCATCGGCATGCTTTCAATTTCGTCGAGAAACAAAGTGCCCTGATTGGCCGCTTCAAAGATCCCGATGTGACGGTTTTTCGCATCGGTAAAGGCGCCGGCTTCGTGGCCGAACAACTCGCTCTCCAGCAGGTTTTCCGGAATGGCAGCCACATTCACAGCCATAAAAGGATGCTCGGCCCGAATGCTTAGATCGTGCAGGCTGCGCGCAACCAGTTCTTTGCCGGTGCCGGTTTCACCTCGGATGATGACATCGGCATTGACGCGCGCCAGACTCGAAATCTGATTACGCAACGCCACCATGGGTGCCGTATCACCAATCAGGATTCGGGATAGATCGGCCGGCGCCGAAATGGCGATAGACGATATCGCCAGGCTGGCCTGAGTTTGCTCCAGCGCTCGTTGCACCAGTTCAACTAATCGGTCCGGCTTGTAGGGCTTTTCCAGAAAATCAAACGCGCCAAGCTTCATCGCTTCAACGGCCTGAGCAATGCCGCCGTGGCCGGTAATCAGAATCACCGGGATCGAGGTGTTCAACGTCTGCAGCAGATTCATGCCATCCATACCCGGCATGCGGATATCGCTGACGACGACGCCATGAAAGCCATCGTTTAACAGCGGCAACGCGTCCAGTGCACTGTTAAAGGTTCGCACTGGAATATCCACCAAGGACAACAACTGGCTGAGCGAGGCGAGCACTTCCGGGTCGTCGTCAATTAAAACAACGGATGGTGAAACTGACGTCATGATCGGGTCTCCGTTTGCCATTGCGCCTGTTCAAAGGTCAGGGTAAAGCACGCGCCCTGTCCGGGGGTACTGCGAACCGACAACTTAGCGTTCATATCACTGGCCAGGTTGTAACTGATGGCCAGCCCGAGGCCCATACCATCACCGATATTCTTGGTGCTGTAAAAGGGTTCAAAAATCTGCAACATCTGGTCGTCACTCATGCCCGGACCATTATCAATAATACACAGTTCTACGCCCTCGGGCGCATCCGGTGGCACCTGCAGCAGCAACTGAACTTCCGGGTGTTCAGTGCCTTCCAGAGCATCCAGGGCATTGCTGAGCAGGTTCACCACAATTTGCTCCAGGAACATGGCATTCGCCTGCACCGACACCTCGGTGTTCTCCGGTAGCCGGACGCTGACGCCGTTAGCCTCTATCCGCGAACCCAGTAAATCCAGTGCGTATCGGAGTGGCTGCATAAGCGACACCGGTGAACTGCCCGTGTTGCGCTTACCAGCAAATATCCGTAGTTGCCGCGATAATCGTGACAAGCGCCCGACCAACCCATCAATGCGTTCAACGTTATCCAGTACCGGCTCAGTCTGCCCCCGCTTGAGCAACAGTCGACTGCTGGCAATGTAATTACTCAGTGCGGTAATCGGCTGATTGATTTCATGGGCAATGGCCGAAGACATCCGACCGAGTGACGCCAACCGTTGACTTTGTGTGAGTGCCGCCTGCGCCGCTTCCAGATCCCGGGTGCGTTTTTCAACGCGGGCTTCCAGTTCCTGATTCGCCAGTTCCAACGCCAGCTGCGCATCAGTCAGTTCGGTGATGTCTTTCACGGTGAGAATGAACTCACGCCGACGATCCAACTCGATGGCGTTTAACGACACCAGCGCCGGGAACTCTACGCCGTCCTGTCGCCGCCCGATGGCCCGATACGCCTCAACCACATCGGTGCGCCACGGTTGAATCGCCGTTTGCGGCGAGAAGGGGTCGCGTGTCTCACCCAACCCAAACATTTCGCTCGCTTTCTGGTTGTAATACAGCGGCTGAAAGTTCTTATCAAGGTTAAACAACCCCACGTCGGTATTATCAATAATGGCGCGTTGGTGCTTGGCGCGGTCAGCCGACATCTGCACCAACGCCGTTTGCGCCGAACGACGACGAAACCGTTCAAACACATACATCAGGCCGCCGGCCAGGGTCAGGATCAACAACAGAATAACGGACTGCTGCAAACGCACCTGAACCCGCATTTGATCGAGTGGTACCACCAGATTGGTCGTCCAGCCGTAATCGTTCAGCTGCTCCCCATACAGCACATGCACGCCGCTTTCCCGAAGCTCAATCGCACGCCAGGGGTCATCCGACCAATCCGGGACGGACTTAAGCGTGCGGACTTCCGACTCACCATATTGCCGTGTCTGACGAAGCTGCGCTCGGTGTGACTCGGACACCGGGCGTGTCGCCACGTAACGCCATTGCTCAGAAGACGACAGAAAGACAATGCCGTGCGCATCGGTGACCCAGACCTGATCCCCCGAATCCCGCCAACGCGTTTCTAAAGGTGCCAGAGAGATTTTCACGACGATGACACCGATCACGGTATCGAACCGGTCCAGCACCGGTGACGACAAAAACAGCCCGGGGATACCAGAGGTGGCCCCCACGGCAAAATAAAACCCGTCACGCCCGTTCAGCGCATCTCTGAAATAGGGTCGGTAGCCATAATTCTGACCGACAAAACTCTGTGGTGAGCGATAATTACTAGACCACCGGGTCAGCCCTGTTGTATCCATCAAAAAGATTTCATCCGACTGGGCCTGCACATTGAGCCGTTCAAACAGCGCAGATATATCGTCACTTTCCGCAATGCCGGTATAGGTCAGCGCACTGATAATGCGCGGGTCAGTCGCCAGAATGTCAGGCAGGTAACGATGACGCTCGACCGTCGTCGTCAATGACGTCTGATACACCCCCATACGGCGACTGGCATCGTCGGCCGAACGCTTCATTTCCAAATGCAGCAACATCGGTTCGGTCAGCACCAACAGCAAAACCACAGCCAGCAGCGCTGTTAACAGCCAGATTGGAAAGCGCCACAACCGACGCAGCGACCGCCGGGAGTCTGAGAGATTGAGCGTGGCCATGGATCATCGCCCTGTTCGGTTCATGTCGGGTTTGGATCGGTAAGGATCGCAAGACAGCCTGCACCCGTTATCGTTGTTGTGGAGGTGCCTGCCGAAGATTCCATCTTAAGGCAAGCCGAGAAGGAAAACACCGATACCATGGAATGAGGCCAAGCGGAAGTTCACTCAGGACAGGTCTGAGTTCGTCAGCATTTCGTAAGAAATAGCCTATCGTTGTAGGAGTACTCTCTTGAATAGTCTGTTAAAACTGAGCATACGCACGCGCCTGCTGTTCGGCTTCGGCATCCCCCTGACCTTTCTCATTTTGCTGAACATCCAGGGCATTCAGAAGGTCAACTTTATTGATCGCACCCTCACCGAAATGACTGACATTAACTCGGTCAAACAACGCTACGCGATTAACTTCCGCGGCAGTGTTCATGACCGCGCGATCGCCATTCGAGACGTGGCGATTACCGACTCACCCGCGCAACGCGCCGAGTTTGTTGCTGTCATCCGGGATCTGGAGCGCTTCTATACCGAAGCGGACAACAACATGCAGACCATGATCAGCCGCGGCGTTGAATTTTCCCAGACCGAACAAGGGATACTGCAAAAGATTGATGACATCCAGTCTCGCACGCTGCCGTTAGTCGAAGACGTCATTCGCCTGAAACAGGCCGGAGCCGACGCGCAGACGCTCATTCTCAACGACGTGCGGCCAGCGTTCATTGCCTGGCTCGATGCCATCAACGAGTTTATTGACTACCAGGAAGATCAGAATCAGGTCGCGACGCCCGAAGCGCGTAAGGTAACCAGTGGTTTCGAAAACCTGATGTTGATCCTAACGGCCATTGCTATCGTAATTTCCATCATCGTCGGTTATCTCATCGCCCGCAGCCTGCGCATGTCGCTCGGCGGCGAACCGTACGAGGCGCAGCGTGCCATTCAGGCCATTTCCCAGGGTGACATGACGGTTCAGTTGCACACCCAAGAGCGCGGCAGCATGTTGGATTCACTGTCCGACATGACCAATCGCATCACCGAAATTGTTCGCAACATCAGTGCCGCTACCGCCAAACTGACGCTGCAAGCCAACGAGGTCTCTGAAGGCTCCAGCCAGGTACTGCAAGCCGCACGTCTTCAGGGTGAACAGACCGAATCCACCGCTCAGGCGCTGGAAACCATGCGCGAGAGCATCAATCAAGTGTCTGAAGCCGCGTCGCGCAATGAAGAAGACTCCGCGACAACCTCTGACTACGCCAAACAGGGCAGCCAGGTGGTCAACGGCGTGGCGCGGGAAATGGAGACGATTTCCGATACCGTCGATACCACCGTCGAAGAGATCAAAAAGCTCGACGAGCAGACCCAAAAGATCAGTGGCATCACCAGCACCATTAATCAGATATCCGAACAGACTAACCTGCTGGCATTGAACGCCGCCATTGAAGCGGCACGCGCCGGTGAGAGCGGTCGCGGCTTTGCGGTTGTTGCCGACGAAGTACGACAGCTGGCGCAGCGCACCAGCGAGGCCACGCAGCAAATTGAATCCATGCTTGGCGATGTCCAGGCACAAGTTGCCACCTGCGTAAACGCGATGGAGACCACGCAACCACTGGTTGAGCACGGCCGTTCAGAAACGCAAACCGCCACCCAACTGCTCAGCGACATTGAAGCACAGGCCGTGGCTTCGTTAGCGCGGGCGCAGGAAGTGGTTCGAGCCACCAAAGAGCAGGTCGATGGCGTCAACCGCATTTCGCAAACCATGGAAGAAGTGGCCGCCATGTCGACACAGACGATTGAGTCGATGTCCGGCAATGAAGACGCCGCGCGAACGCTCAAACAGTTGTCTGAACAGTTGCGCAGCGACATCGAGTTCTTCCGCGTTTAACCGACCGACACACGTCAGGCTGGCCGCACCCGGCCTGACTTGCCATACTTACCGTCAGTTAACGGTAACCATAGCGGCGTTTCCATGACTGAGACCAACGGCAGCGTTGAAGAGAAAATCGCGCTGGAACACCAGGCCGCCAAGCTGTTCATGCGCCATTACGAGCAGGAACACGGACAGCGAATGCGGCACATCTGGCACAACGAACCGAAAAAGCCAGACGTCTCCTGTCGCCTGAACGGTGAACGATTGGATCTGGAAATCGCCCACCTGTACGGCAGCGAAGAAGAAGCCATGCTGATTCTCGGCCGGCAACTGACCGACCAGACGCGCAAAGCCCTGATCGACTTACAACACGTCTCTTTCGACGCCCGCTTGCTGAATGCGTTAAACCGAATCCTCCGGCAGAAGGCCGAAAAAACTTATGAGTCCGATCATGTCTGGTTGGTAATTCGCAATGCCCATCCGGCTTGGTCTCGCACGCAGATTGAAGCGCTTCAGCACCACATTGCCGTACCCGAGCACCACCCGTTTGAAGAGATTTGGATGGTGACCGATTGGGAAGGCCTGGGCGGGATTGTCCGGCTGTATCCGTAAGGTCGGGCGTTCAGGTTGAACGCCTTAGCTGTCCAGGTTCCGCGCTAAGAGTATCGGAGCAGAGGTACGACAACAACAAACACGTCGTAAGCCCATCCATGGGGACTCGTAATCGGCATCCTGCCTCTGAACGGTCTTTTGTTGTCATACCTCCGCTCCTTAAAAAGATGGGACAACCATGATTCCACATTATCGTGAAAGACAGACCTATTGGGCGTTACTCCGCGGAAGCTCATCCGACTGGTACATCGATATCTGGTGATTATCCGGGTCGGCAATTTCGGCAGACCATCCACCCGGTGCATGGCTTACCGGGGTCACAATCGTGGCGCCCTTTTCGGACAGCGCATTCACCGTATCGTCAATGCCGCCTTCGGGAAGCTCAAAGACAATGATGGGTGAGTTCCCGGGCCGGGATTCCTGCTTGAAAAACAGCAATTCTATGCCGTTTTCGACAGTCGCGACGAGCCAGTCATCTCCATTACCGTCGTCGCTCATTCGCTGAACATCAAGCCCAAGCACATCCCGGTAAAAATGCTCGGTTTTATCAACATCGCTGATGTAATAGCAAATGGCGCCGATTTTACTCTTATTAAACATCGTTTACTTCCTTATTGAGTGTGGGTTCACCTATAGGTTGCCGCGACCTGCGGTTTTGTGAGCTCACCATAAAAAGATGTCCATCGGGGTCATGACTGGCCAGTAAGCCGTCATTGTGACGCGACATTTGCAGCAGGGCTTGCCTGATTTGCCCAAACGCCAACTCTCCCTTTAACGTCGAAATTCCGGAAACATCCCGGCCATCAAACGTTCGCCAACGCCGCTTTATTTGTACGATGCGTTGTCTTAGTGCCGCGTCTGACACCCGCAAGAGCCAGCCAATTTCGGCTTTTGTGTGCCCGGCCAAGGCCAACTGCGCGGTTGCTTTCAGGCTTCGCGGCAGCGTATCAACGAAGTCTTGCGGTGATTCATGGCTCTCTTCTTGGGTTTCGTCCGTCAGAGTGGCAGACGCTTCTCGTTGTTGACGCCGCACAGCTGAGCGCGCATCGAAAGCAGCCCGTTTTCTCAAGGCCCCGTATAACCAACGACGGTTCTGAATGCAGGACAGATCGGAACGCCCTTGCTCGATTGCAGCAAGAAGAATGGATTGCAGAAGATCTTCCGCTTCATCAATATGCCGAGCGACCTTGCGGGCGTATTGGAGAAGTTGGGAATAGGATAGGTGTTGGCTAGTTTTCATAGAGCAATACGCCCGGATGCTTCTCTTGTTATGATTTAAAGCATCGACTAATTAATAGTGGAATGCCTGTTTCTTTCCAAAAGCTTAGCGATATCCCACCACTAGACATACCTCCATGTTTAAAACGATCAATCGTGATTTTACCTTCATATGTTATGGGATTTGCTAAAGAACGCTCAATTTCAGTTTCTATTAAAGTCTTAAGCTCGTGCTCACTTTCAGGCAACTCAACATTTTCCAGCTTTTCTTTAAGTTCATCCCAAAGATAAGGATCGCCTCTTAATCCCCATTGTTCAGGCTTTGGATCGAAGACTTGCGATACTTTCATACTTTAGAACCATAAACGTTTACGGCTGTGGCGAGGAACGAGTCCCAAGTCCATAGTTGTTAGGAGCATTCCTTTAGTCGCTCCAACTTCAAATAATGCGAATACATCACGTCACATACATCCATTACCCTTAGAGGTACTACTTGTTCACCTGGCTCAAATACATAAGTAGTATCTTTAAAATCAGCTTCAAAATATGAGAACGTGCGGTTGTAACATCCACCATCATGAAGACTATTTCTAGTATTTCGAATCACTTCAAATTCACTATAAATAACCTCAAAATTTTCCAACTCCAAGGCATTTATAAGCTTTTTAAATAGTTTAGATATTTTGAATTCAGTCCGACCAGTGATTTCAAAGTACTTATCTCTGAGATATTTCTCATAAAAAATCCAAACTACAAACAAGTGTCCAATACTATTTTGCCTCACATATTCATCTCTTAGAATCTGATTTTCCGAAAGGCGAATGTACTTGGAAAATAGCGCTCCTTGAGCCCCCCTCTCCCTTGAACTTTCCAATAATGCATGTGACGAAAACTCAAAAAACAATACAGATGTAAAGTTCATTAGTTGCTCGGGGAACCAGGATCTAACTCCTGCTTGTGATAGACGATCCTGAAATCGTTCGATGTCAGCTAGAGCATTTCCTATTGTCGGCACTACTGGCTGCTAAAAGTTTTTTTACGCCGCAATCACAGCTTTTTTACGATGCGGCAAAATCAGAAGGCCGCCATTATGTATATCCTCTTATACAGCTCATCATCAGGGCTTTCGAAAAGATAGTCAATTTGCAGGTCTTGGAAAAGCAGCATACGCATTTTCTTCTTACATTGTGACGCGTAGAGTCCACACAGCGAATGCGGTTAGGTTAGATCGCAATAGCCTTTGATGTCGACTAACTGATATTTTGCCACTCATACGACATCTCATCCTGATACCCAGACAAACCCACCCAAAAGCCCGAAGAGACGCCTTGACTCTTAACCATCCGCCCATACATCCAAACCACATCCTCAGGTGACGCGTTTTATGATCCCGTTTTCAATTCTTGACCTAGCCACCATCTCCGAAGGTCATTCTCTGGCGTCGGCGCTGGAACAAACCCGTAATACGGCCATTGCGGCTGAAAAAGCCGGTTACCATCGCTACTGGCTGGCCGAACACCATGGTATGCGCAGTGTGGCGAGTTCAGCGACGTCAGTGTTGCTCTCTCACATCGGGGCGCATACGCAACGCATTCGCATCGGCTCAGGCGGGGTCATGCTGCCCAACCATTCGCCGTTGGTCATTGCGGAGCAGTACGGCACCTTGGCAGAGCTGTATCCTGGCCGGGTGGATTTAGGGCTGGGTCGTGCGCCCGGAACCGATATGACCACCGCCCGGGCGCTGCGGCGGCAGATGAACGACTCGGTCGACAGTTACCCGAACGACATTGTCGAGCTGCAGCGGTACTTGAGTGATCAGGAACAGCCGGTGCTGGCCATTCCCGGCCAGGGCACGAATGTGCCGCTGTGGCTGTTAGGTTCCAGCCTCTACAGCGCGGAGCTTGCTTCTTACCTCGGCTTGCCTTACGCGTTTGCGTCTCACTTTGCGCCGGACGATCTGATACCGGCCATGCAGGTGTATCGCGATGGTTTCCGTCCGTCTGAACAGCAGGAAAGCCCCTATGCGATGGCCGGTGTGATGGTGGTGCTGGCCGATACCGACGATGAAGCCCAACGCTTGTTCACCTCGGTACAACAGAAGTTCCGCCAGATGCGTACTGGTGAGAACACGCCGATGCCGGCACCCATCGACACGATGGAAGGCGTTTGGAGCGAGAGCGAAAAGGCGATGGTGAACCACATCCTGCGTTACGCCATGGTTGGGACGCCCGAATCAGTTAAACCGAAGCTGACGCAGTTCATTGAACAGACGGGTATCGATGAGCTGATCGTGTCCATTCCAATCCACGATCCAGACGCTCGCTTGCATTGCCTGACCCAACTGGCGGAGCTGCGCAATTCACTGTAACGAATGACCGCCGGCGCCCGATTCGACCAACCTCGGTTGGCAGCCGGCAACCCCGTTTCCGGCCTTTTTCGCGTTTAGCTTGAACGCCGCTCGGTCTGACGATACTGTCGTCGTCTAAGCAGACAAGGAATGCTGATGAGACCGACACTGACCACCCCACGACTTGTGCTCAGACCGTACCGGCTAAGCGATGCGCCCAGAGTTCAGCAACTGGCGGGCGACAAGATCATCGCGGACATGACCGCCAACATTCCGCACCCTTACCGCGATGGCATGGCAGAAGCCTGGATTGAACAGCACGACGCTTGGTTTCAGGCTGGTTCAACCATTTCTCTGGCCATTACACTGAACACGCAGGACGCCATCATCGGCACCGTCAGCCTGTCCCAGATTCATCAAGGCTGTGGCAATCTCGGCTATTGGCTGGGTGTGCCTTTCTGGGGTCAGGGTATCGCGACGGAAGCCGCCCGCGAAATGGTCCGTTATGGCTTTGAGGAGTTTGGTCTGACGACCATCGTTGCCCAGCACTTACAAGCGAACCCGCGCTCCGGTCGCGTCATTGAGAAATGCGGGCTGACGTATCAGAACACCGACACGGTCAACGGCCGCCTCGTGAAGCACTACGTCGGTTACGCGTCATCCGAAACAAGGGCGGTCACGCCATGACCGCTATCCGATTCGACCCTATTGCCGACCCCTACAGTGACAACGTCTTTCAGCGCATTAAGTCCGGTCTGTACACCAGTGTCGATACGGTTTTTGGTTGGAAGGATGACTTTCAACGTCAACGGATTAAAGACGAGTATCGTGCGGAATGGTTTTACTGGGCCATGGCGGAGGATCAGTGCCTGGGGCTGGTGTGTTTCAAACCCTACGACCACGCGTTGCATCTGCATTTGATCATCGTTGATGCCGCGTTACGCGGTCAGGGTGTCGGCAAAAAGATTATGCAGGCCATTCATCACCGCGCCGATGCGGAAGCCCGTACAGTCACGCTGTCCTGTTTTCGCTGCAACACCCCGGCGTTACATCTGTATCAGTCGTTGGGGTATGAAATCACCAGTGAAGAACCTGAGTTTTTGCTGTTTCGTCGGCCCGGAATCATGGATTCGAAAACGGACACCGAGTAATCGGCATGTCGTCTACACTTTAAGAAAAATATCTGGATGGAAAACCCATGTCACCACTTGAACTGTTTGGCTACCTCGGTTCCGTTTTAATCGCTATATCTCTGATGATGTCCAACATCAAACGTCTGCGCTGGATTAACCTCGCGGGGGCGGCGGTGTTCAGTGCGTATGGCTTTCTGATTGGCGCGCTGCCGGTCTTCCTGTTGAATGGCTGGATTGTGGTGGTGGACATCTATTACCTGGTCAGGATGTATCAGTTCCGCGACGACTTCGACATGGTGCGGCTGTCCTCGGTTCATACACCACTGTTTCAACTGCTGATGAAACGCTATGGCGATGACATGAACATTTACTTTCCCAAAGCGACCATTGAGGCGATGGAAAATGCGACGGCGATGCTCATTTTCCGCAACATGAAACCGGTTGGCTTGTTTGTCTATCAGTCGGTTCAGGGCCAGCCCGGCACCATTGAGGTTTTGGTCGATTATGTCATCCCGCAGGAACGGGATTTTAAAACCGCTCAATACCTGTTTACGCACCACACTTCGGAGTTGCGTCGCCTCGACATCAAAACCATCATTTCAAAAAGCGAACGGCCTCAGCACATCGACTACCTGAAAAGAATGGGTTTTACGCAACAGGATGACCGGATGGTTTTGGATTTACGCGAGGGGTCCTGACGGCTTTACAGCGACAAACCAAACTTGCGCAGAATCACCACCATCAGTCCGTAGGTCAATGCGGTTAAGCTGATGGCAATGACCAAACTGAGATAAAAATTGATGCCGCGTTGCAACAGCAAAGGCAAGGCAATGAACAGCGACAGCGATGGAATGACTAACCAGAACACACTGCTTGCCAGTGCGCTGACTTGACGAACGCTGCCGGTATCGATGTACAACCAAATCATTGCCAGCACCGAGGTCAGCGGAATGGACGCGAGGATCGCGCCCATCAAAGAACTGCGCTTCGCAATCTCCGAGATTAACACCACCAAAACCGCGGTCACACCAACTTTCAGCAGATAGTATCCCATGGTTTGTGCGTCCTTACTCGGTTGAAGCGCGCATACGCCGCCCTTTTACATCGATGGGCAGCGCACGTTTAAACATCAGCGCTAGCGCCCCGATGTATTTCTTACTTGCGGGTTGCCCGCAGCATCCAGGCGGTTTTCTCGTGAATGCGCATACGATCGGAGACCAGAGCGGCCGTCGATTCGTCTTCGGCATCCTGCGCCAACTTCAACACAGCGCGGGACGTTTTAACCACCTGTTCATGGCCCTGTGTGAGACGGTCAACCATCTCTGCAGCGCTGGGCACGCCTTCCACTTCTTCAATAGAGCTCAGTGCAGCAAAGGCTTTGTAAGTGCCGGGTGCCGCCACATCCAACGTACGAATGCGCTCGGCAATTTCATCCACAGCGGTGGCCAGTTCAGTGTAATGCTCTTCGAACATCAGGTGCAGTTCACGAAACTGCGGGCCGGTGACGTTCCAGTGAAAGTTGTGTGTTTGCAGATACAAGGTGTAGGAATCGGCCAGCAATCGCTTAAGACCTTCGGCAATTTCTTCCCGGGCGGCGGCATTAATTCCGATATCGATGTCTGTCATGGTGTACCTCCTGTTAACGTGACAAAAAGGTGTGTCCACAGAGTTTGTGGGTCCGATTCAAACAATATCAACCCGTGTCCCTGCCGAGGTGATATATATCAGTGTAGACTAATGAGGAACCAACCTAATGTGCTCAGATGAGAATGCCGCACACACGGTAGCGCTGAGCCCAGTGTCTAATTTTCACGCTCTGTTACAGGAACTGCGTTGTGTTAAATGACCCTATCCAAGTCCACGTTACCCGCGGTGGCATCACCGAAAGCCAACATGACATTTCTGCCGTGGTCATCAACAGTCACGGCAATGTGCTGGAACAGTGGGGCGATGTCGACAAACCGGTGTATCCGCGCAGCGCGATTAAAGCGCTGCAAGCCCTGCCTATGGTGGAACGGGGAGGTGTGGAACGGTTTGGGTTTTCAGAAAGTGAACTCGCGCTCTGCTGCGCGTCGCATAATGGCGAAACGGAGCACGTCAACACAGCACAATCGATGCTCGACAAGGTGTCCTGCAGCGAAGCGAATTACGAGTGCGGAAAACAATGGCCCATGCGGGTTGAGGCGGGCTACGCACTGGCCGCCGCCGGGCAATTACCTGACCAGCGCCATAACAACTGCTCTGGCAAACACGCCGGTATGCTGGCGTTAGCGCAGCTGCTGGGCGTGGACTCGGCGGGTTATATTGCGGCCGATCACCCGGTTCAACACACCATCCGTGAAACCTTTGAGCAAATGTGCGATGTCGATTTAAGCCGGGCACCGGTATCACCGGACGGTTGTTCAGCGCCAACCTGGGCTATGCCGTTAACTGCATTGGCGCTTGGATTTGCGCGCTTTGCCGATCCGCAATCGCTGCCGCCCGAACGCGCTCAGGCATGTCGTGCGCTGTACCAGGCAGTGATCCATCATCCGTTTATGGTGGCCGGCACTGAACGCTACTGCACCGAGATGATGACGGTGTTGGGTGATCGGGCGTTTTTAAAGGTCGGTGCCGAAGGCGTCTACATTGCCGCCATTCCCGGGCAGAACATCGCTATAGCGCTGAAGTGTGAAGATGGTGCAAAACGCGGCGCTGAACGGGTAATGACCGAGTTACTGGATCGCTACGGTGTCACCAAAGGGCTCAGCGACGCCGAGATGGCGCCCTTTCGTACCCCGGAAATCCGCAACTGGAACGGGTTGCTGACCGGAGTTATTCGCTGTGACATTGTGGAGCTTTGAGACAAGCAGTCGATGACCCTTCAACAGAAAATGTACACTTTTCTCAGCGTCGCTCAGCGGCTGAACGATCGGTTCGACTCCGCACCGATTCTTTATGGTTCACTGGGCATGTCGCAAGCCATCGAGCAGTCACTCGATACCGATGACATTGATATATTGATCGAACACTCAATTTACCGGAATCATCTCGATCGTCTGCGCGCTGAAATGGCATCGCTGGGGTTTACATTGATCGATGCGAAGGAAAACATCTTTCAACGCGACGGACTCGACGTCGGTATTGCCCATGACGGTGACCTGATCGACTTCGCCGGAATTGACCCCAAGCACCTGACGGTTATCACGCAACCTGCGCGTTATCGAATTCTCAGCCCTGCGCAGTATTTGGCCATTTACCGGGCTTCGATTAAGGACGGCTATCGCCGCGAGCAACGACAGAAAAACGATGCTCAAAAAATTGCCCTGCTGGAGTCGTTCCTTAGCAGGGCGTGATCTTACTTTTTCGGTTTTTCCGTCACCCACAATGGGATGATGCCTTCGACCACGACATGTCCATTCGCATCGGTCGCTTTTACCGTCACGTTCACGTCGCCCGGCTGCCAGGCGTCGGCATCGACCGTGGCTTCAGCGATCAGATCCGTCGTCGATTTCGCCACATAATTCACATTCAGGCCCTTGGGCAACCAACGCAAATGTTTCGGGATGGACGCTTCAGCCATTGCGCCCATGGCCATTTCCAACGCGTTACAAACGGCAATGGCGTGTACCGTCCCAATGTGATTGTGCACGGCTTTGCGTTTGGGTAAGCGCACGCAGCATCGATTCGGTTCCAGTGTCTCGATGAAAGGCTTGATGGTTTTGAAATACGGCGCTTTGGCCGCAAACACTTTACTGAACAAGCGCTGGCCAAACGGCAGGCGATTAAACTTGGCCTGCATGTCCAGCAGGTAATTATTGTGGCTCATGGTGCTCTCTTTTTGTCGTTATGGTTTTTACAGTGCGTTAATCGCGTCCTGAAGCCCTTCCAGCGTCAATGGAAACATGCGCTCTTCAGACAGTTTTTCGATGATGCCGATGCTGTCGACCCACTTCCATTGATCCTGTGGCGTTGGGTTTAACCAAACCAGCCGATCAAAATGGTTCTGAATTTTCTGAAACCAGAATGCGCCGGGCTGTTCGTTCATAAAGTCGATACTGCCGTAAGGCTGCAGAACCTCGTAAGGCGACATCGCCGCGTCACCGACAAAAATCACTTTGTAATCTTTGCCATAGCGGTGCAGCAGGTCTTCCAGTGGAATGACGGAATCGGCCATTAAATGATTGTCCTGCCAAACATAGTCGTACACAAAATTATGAAAATAATAATGCTCGAGATGTTTAAACTCGGCCTTACAGGCACTGAACAACTCTTCACTGGCTTTAACGTGATAATCCATCGAGCCGCCAACATCGAGCAGCAACAACACCTTAACGGCGTTGTGACGTTCCGGTCGCATTTTCACATCGAGCAAGCCAGCATTTCGGGCAGTGGATGAAATCGTGCTGTCGAGATCCAGCTCATCGCTGGAGCCGGTACGGGCAAAGCGTCGCAACGCTCTTAACGCAATCTTTATGTTGCGCGTGCCGATTTCGACCTGATCGTCCAGGTTTTTGTACTGGCGCTTTTCCCAGACTTTGACAGCACGACCTTTGCCGCCCGGCCCGCCAATGCGAAAGCCTTCCGGGTTATAGCCGCCGTGACCGAACGGGCTGGTGCCGCCGGTACCGATCCATTTGCTGCCACCTTCATGCCGTTCCTGTTGTTCATCCAACCGTTCGCGCAGCGCTTCAAAGAGTTTGTCGAGACCGCCCATGGCTTCAATCTGCGCTTTCTCTTCTTCGGTCAGTTGCTGCCACAAGGGGTTATTCAGCCAGTCATCTGGCAGATCGGTTGGAATCGGGTCTGGCAGAGCGCGGACCCCGTCAAAAAACGAAGCAAACGCGCGATCAAACCGGTCGTACTGACTTTCGTCTTTCACCAGGCACAGACGCGACAGCTGATAAAAATCATCCACCGTTGGGGCGGTCAAATCACGTGACAACACGTCGATCAGATCCAGCCACTCGGTCAAGGTGACATTGACGTGGGCATTCTTGAGATGTTGAAAAAACTGAACCAGCATGGTTCAACCTTACCCGTCTTTTCGACGAGACATAAACGCCAGCCGCTCGAGCAGATGCACGTCCTGTTCGTTTTTAATCAAGGCGCCAAACAGCGGTGGCAACGCCTGTTTGAACTCGCCGTCGCGCAGCTGATCGGCCGACAGTTCGTCGCTGACCAACAGCTTTAACCAGTCAATCAGTTCCGACGTGGAAGGCCGTTTTTTCAGGCCGCGTACTTCGCGGATATCAAAGAAAATTTCCAGCGCGTTGCGCACCAGTTCGGTTTGCACACCGGGGTGATGCACGTCGACAATGGCCTTCAGGGTGTCATAATCCGGGAAGTTAATGTAGTGGAAAAAGCAGCGGCGCAGAAAGGCGTCGGGCAGCTCTTTTTCGTTGTTCGAGGTAATGATGACAATGGGTCGGTTTTCCGCGCGAATGGTTTCCCCGGTTTCGTACACGTGAAACTCCATGCGGTCGAGCTCCACCAGCAGGTCGTTCGGAAACTCAATATCGGCTTTGTCGATTTCATCAATCAACAACACCGCGCGTTTTTCCGACGCGAACGCTTCCCAGAGTTTTCCGCGTTTAATGTAGTTGCCGATATCGTGAACCCGATCATCACCCAACTGACTGTCCCGCAGGCGGCTGACCGCATCGTACTCGTAAAGACCTTGCTGCGCTTTCGTGGTGGACTTGATGTGCCACTGAATCAACGGGGCGTCCATCGCCTGCGCAATCTCTTCCGCCAACTGCGTTTTACCGGTGCCGGGCTCACCTTTCACCAGCAGCGGACGTTGCAGCTGAACCGCGGCATTGACCGCCAACTGAAGTTCTTCGGATGCAATGTAGTTTTCCGTACCTTTAAAAGCCATTGTCACTCTGCCTGTTCTGTCTGATTAACCAAAGACCGTCACCAGCTGGCGCGAAAGGGCCAGCAGTGTCCCGTCTTGTGCGTAAATTTTTGCTTCGGTATGGCCATAGCCATCGGCGGCCTGAACGGTGTCTACGTCATAGCCAATCCAGTCGGTGCCTCGAATCGGCGGATGCGGATGCACAAACTCTACGTTCCAACTCAGTGTGCTGGCCGGTGCGGGCCAGCGCAACAGCTGCAACACCGTCGGCGGCCAGACGTCGATCAATGCCATCAGGTGTGCATCGGTAAAGGTCGCCGGTGCCTCGCTCAGGCGCATCCAACCTCGATAGTGGCTGGTCTTCCGACCGGTAAAGGGCATACCGCCTTCGTCAATTTTCAGATCGATGTAACGGTGAAACTTGGGCGTGACCTTGGGAATCTGGGGTACCCAGTTTGCTTTCTCCGGCACCGGTGCTCGCTCAGCGGGAGGCTGTCGAACGTTGATTTTAGACGCTCGTTCCTGCCCGAACGCCGCCATCGCCTGCACCGAGACCTGGCCGCACTGACATAACCGGGCCTGCATCTGTGTCACGTTTTTGCCATCACGCAGATGTTCAACCTCGATGGTAAATGGCTCGTCGGTGTTCAAAGGGCCGATAAACTGAGTGGTCATCACCCGTAAATCCCGGGCATCAAGCAGCTCTGACGTCATTGCCTGCAACATCAGGGCACCGGACAAGCCACCGAACACTGTACGGCCCTGACCCCAGCTTTCAGGGATGACCAGTTCACGGCCCTGGCGCGCCACGCTGAGAAGTTCGTCTATCTGAGTCATGCGGTTTGCTTTCCTGAAGATCCGACCGGTAGCCTATTCAAACGGTCGTTTGAATGGAAGCCTTTGTCATGTTTTTCTGCATTCGTCGGGGTGACCGGCTACATTCGGACGACGGGAAACGGCAGACGCATTTCGAGGGCGGTTCCTTGAGCAGATGGGGAGTCAACAACCCGAATGGTGCCGTTTAAACGGCGGGTGACCAAGCTGTGAACCAAAGCCAAACCCACGCCGGAGTAGCGACCGATTTTCGAGGACGTAAAGGGTTCAAACACCCGATCGCGCAACGCCGTAGGAATGCCCACACCATTGTCCGCAAAGGTCAGGACAGCGCTGTCGCCTTCCCAGGTTAGGCGTAACTCAATCTGCCGATTGGTCTGATCCGGTTCTGTAAAGCCGTGAACTAATGCATTTTCGGTCAGCACCGACATGATCTGCATCCAGACATTCGGATTGGCCTCGGTTAACACCGCCTCATCAATGGCCACCTGCAGTTTCACATCGTCAAACTCGGCATCCGACAGAAACAACGATACTGAATCCTTAAGCAAACGGGCCAATGCAGACACGCTCTGGTCAGTCTCATCTTCGTCGGCCACCATGTATTTGACGTTGCGGATCAACCGATCGGCCTGATCAACACATCGATCCGACAGAACGGCGGCCTGCTGAATGGTATTCAGGTTGTCGGCTAACTGACTCTGGCGCAATGTGCCGGCCTGCAATGCGCCGAGCAGCTCCCTTACCTGCGTGCCGATGATGCTGGCAGAGGTCCGGATATTCCCCAACGGCGTATTGATCTGATGGGAAACACCTCTGAGCAAATGCTGAACCGCCGTTTGCTTTTCCTGTTCGATCATCAGGGTTTGCAGTTGTTCCAGCTCGTTACGCGCACGTTCGGCTTCCAGGGCAGCGGCTTCGTAGCGTTCACGCAACTGTACTTCGTCATCAATGTTAACCAGCACACTCATGACACAGTACCCGTCCAGATAACGCAGTCGCTGATCCTGCACTAACAGCCAGACCTCTTCGCCATCGGAGCGGCGGGTTTTAACGGTAATGGGGTCGGCATATCCCTGCTCAATGACCTGATGGTAACGAGCCCTGGCCAAGTCTTTTACGTCGTCAGGAATTTGCGCCCAGATGGACCCCTGATCCAGGAACGCCTGCGCACTGTCATACCCATAAAAGTGCGCATACTCTTCGGTCACAAAAATCGGCTTAAATTCCTGATGAATCTGCAACGTAATGCCATGCAACCCCGTGATGGCTGCGATCAGGTCTTTAACATCCAGATCCTGAATCTTCAACGCGTATTACCTCAACAAACACAACAGGCTGCTAGGACCAATACTATTTGCATGCGTTCTGTTGGCGCTGTGAACGGTTTTAAGTTCGGCAGATTGGATGCAAATAGTGTTAACAGACCCTAAGCATAGACCGCATTGAGCGCCTTTGCCGAAGTCAAATCCCGGTAAACGGTGCCAATCGACCGGCAGCTTAGGCATAATCAGTCCAAATTTCTGACCGACCTCGATGACGTTACTGCGATGATTCTATTATTTGTTAAAGATACCCTTCAGTTTTACCGGCAAAACCTGATGCTGTTTGTGGGTATTTTGCTGCCGATTCTGCTGCCCTATGAAGTGGCAAACTGGTTGATTCAGCGCTTCTTCGTCACCGACCCGCAAAGCCTGACTCAGCAAGTGCCCTCAATGATGCTGTGGATTACCGTTTATCCGGTGTATCAAGGCGCATTGATTCTGGCGGTCAGTCAGCGTTTGGCGGGCAACTCTCCCACACCATCATTGCTGTGGCAGCAGGGCGTACGCTTCTGGTTTTCTCTGGTCGCGGTTAATGCGCTGTTTCTGGGAGCGGTGTTTCTGGGAACGCTGGCGTTCATTCTGCCAGGCATCTATCTGGCTGTGCGTTTAGCGCTGGCAGAACAGAACGTTCTGTTGAATGTTGAGTCGCCGATTGAAGCGTTAAAGTCCAGTTGGGAAGACACCTCGGATCAGTTCTGGAACATTTTTCTGGGCTCGCTGTTGCTCGGCCTGGTCACGCTGTTGCTTGCCTTCCTGATCAGTTTGCCATTCCGGGGAATTGAAGATATCCACAACCCGATCCTGATTCTGCATGCGTTACTGCAAGCACTGCTCTATCCGGTCTTCGTGATTTATTACCTGCGCATTCGCCACTACGTTCAACACAGCGAATAACGCCTCAGCGAAACGTTACCGGGATGCGCACCCACTGTCCTTCGACAATAGTGCCATTCCGCGCCGGCTGATACTGCCATTGCGGCGCTTGTTCGCTGGCCGCCTCATCTAACAGCTCGTGTCCTGAGGATTCCAGGATACGAACCTGATTGAGTTTGCCTTCAGCATCGACAAATCCCCCCAGAACCACGGTCCCGCGTAATCGCCGACGCAATGCGTCGGGCGGTGTAATGACCCGAGGAGTCGGGCCGGCATAACGCGCAGGCGTGAGCGTTGCCGGCATAATTGTTGGATCAGAAAACCCTTTGGCCGAGACGAGATCATCGGATGGTTCAGCCTCGGATGACGTCGTTGCCGCACCAGTGGTTTCATCAACAGCCGGCGTAGAGGATTCTGAAGGGGTATCCGGTTCCAAAGCTTCTGGCACTGTCGGCGTTGAAGTCTCTGTCTCTGCTTTGTGCGATTCCGCAACGTTGTCTGGCGTCGTTGAAGGCGAAGACTCCATTGATTGCTCATCCTCTGCGTCGCTGATGGCAACTTCGGATTGCATTGCGGTGACAACCGGCTCGGTCTTCGTTTGCGGCGCTGGAGCGATTTCCGGTGTGAGGGGTTCTGATGGTTCAACAACATCAGCAGGCAACTCGGTGACCGGCGATTCAGGTGGCGCAGATACAGGTTCTGGTACTGGTTCTGCTGCCGGCAGAGATTCCGCTGGTACAGGTTCTGGAATAGCAGGTAATTTTTTGCCGGCCCGAATTGACAGACTGACGGATGTCGACGAAGCGGCCGGCATTGTCGGTTCTGCTGGCAACGGCGTCCACAGCATCATCAGCCACAAATGACCCAGCAAAGACAGCAAGAGAAAAATGGCCAGGGCCGGGAAACGGTTTGATTGTTCGTGGTTGACCAATCGCTGACACACTCTATAATCGCTGCAAAAATCAGGTGACCTTTCGTTTAAACGGGAAACTGGTGCGAATCCAGTACTGCCCCCGCAACGGTAAGGGAGAGTAAACCATCCACCGGGCTGATGCCACTGAGAAATCGGGAAGGCGCCCGCGTTGGACAGCGATCTGCTGGCTCTGCCAAGTCCGGATACCGGCCTGATCAGTCTTTGGGTACGGTGGGTGCATGTCGTTGTTTTTCCGGCGGACGTTAGGTCCGGCTACAGTGGTTTTGGTTTGTCTTCATTCTGCGCTCGCAGAGACCGAACTTGAGACCGTCTATTCTGAGGTGATTCCCGCCTCGGCGACCCTACCCGAATTCTCCGTCACTCAGGTTCAGATACTCACCCCCGATCAGTTTTCTGATACAGCCGTTTCTGTAGCCGATGTCATCGATCAGGTACCGAGTGTTCAGGTGCAGCAGACCGGCGAACTGGGCAGCCTGCAAAGTGTGACCGTTCGCGGCGCCCCCAGCCAGCAAACACAGATATACATCGATGGCGTGTTGCAATCGAGCGTCGGTGGCGAAGGCAACTACCTGCAGCAACTCTCACTGACCGACATCGAACGCATTGAAGTTTACCCGAGCAGCACGCCGATGCAGTTTAATCAGGCGACCCCGGGCGGCGCGATTAATATTGTGCGTAAACGCCAGCATCAAACCGGTCTAACACTGAAAGCCGAATCTGGCAGTTTCGGACGTTGGGGTGGTCAAATCAATGCGCGTGGGCGTTGGCTGCAAACCGACATGAGTGCCTTTCTCCAAGGCATCCGGTCCGATAATGATTTTACTTACGTTTATGATGGTGGCGGCACCTACGGCACAGACGAAACCGAGCTAACGCGTAAGAATGCGGGTTACCACTCTGTTCAAGGTGGGCTCTCACTGAGACGTCAAGGCGACAACCAGAGTCTCAACGGAAATCTCGAAGCATTTCAAAATCGCAAAGAATTGCCTCGCACCAACAACCGTGACGACGGCAATGCGTATTACGCCGATCGCGGTGTTCGACTCTCGCTGGCCTACGATCTCAATCAATGGGTTCAAAACCTGGACAGTTCGGTTCGCTATCAGTATCTGACCGAACAGGGACATCTCTACGATCCGGATAATCAGGTTGGTATACAGAGAAATGACAGCCAAGACACATTACAAAGCCATCTTATCCAATATCATCATTTGGTCTCGGCTGGCAGCGTCATGTTAACGGGAAGTCAGAGTCTCACCTGGGACCAGTTCTCTCTTGAAGATGAGATTAACGGTACGACGCTTGATGCTGACGCCATTCAATTAAGCAGCAGCCTCGGTGGCGAATGGTTTATGGGGAACAACTGGACGGCGATCGTAACCGGGCGAACGCTGTGGATTCAAAATCAACAGGACGGCAACCGAACGGATGACAGCGACTGGGGGTTACAAGCAGGCTTACGGCATCCGTTGGGACCTGTCGAACTACAGTGGAACATCCAACGCAGCCATCGCCAACCGAATCTGCTGGAACGCTATGGAGCAAAAGGTACTTTTGTTGGAAGCCCTGCTTTAGAATCTGAACAATCGGTCGCGGCGGACTTGTCCGTCACTTACAAATCGCCTCAACTCTATGCTCATGGCAGTGCCTTTATTCGACAGACAGACAACGCCATCGCCGCGACATATGACTCGCAAGGTGTAGGCCGCTACGTCAATGTCGCGAATGCATTATATCGCGGGATTGAGTGGCAAAGTCAGTGGCGACTGAAGCCAGTTCGACTGGATGTGAGTGGCACCTTACAGACCGGCATCATCGATTCTGGCAGTGCTTCTTACGACGATGGCAATCAGGTTCCAGGCTACTATCCACTGTCCAATGACAGCCGGCTCAGTTGGCAACTGACGCCTAAACTGATGCTGTACCAGCGTTATCTGTTTGAGACCGGCCTGTTTTACGATCGCTACAACTCAAGCCAACCGCCAACAAAACATCAATGGGATGCCGGTGTGAAATGGCAAAACCCACGCCTGTCCATGTCGATGGACATTACCAACCTCTTAAACCGAGCCCATCTGGATTACAGCCGAAAACCACTGCCAGGAAGGGCCATCCTTTTCACGATACAAATAACGACCGGAGCCGACTCATGAACAAGCTTTTGTACACCCTCCCTCTATTACTTCTGACAGGGTGTTTGATAGAGGGCAAATCCAATAACGACACCACCATTAACGTAGGTGCTGAATTTAGCAACTTTGATCCCCAGTTAGTTATGGCCAGCGCATCGCCTGACTATGCCACCTCCGATGTTCTGATCGTAGGTGAAACCGACGTCGACACACACGCGCTGATCGAAGGAAAGTTTGCCACAACCAACCCCTCAGACATTCGATTGGCCGCTCACAATCACAGCATTTACCGATTAGGTCGATTCAGTTATGACAGTGCGACGCGAATCGACATGCTGTTTGCATTTGATTTGCTGAAGGTTGATTGGCAGTACAGTGTGCTGGGTGAAGACGCCAGCGCGAACCCATACGATCTGGTCGTTAAAGACAAATCAACCGCTTATGTTTCGCGTTATGACAGCAAAACACTCTGGAAAGTAAATCCAAATGCCAAAAACCAGGATGAGTTTCTGATCAAAGAGATCGACTTGTCAGCTTATGCCAGCGCGTCAACGGGCGTTCCTTTCATGGCAGATATGCAGTTAATTGATGACAAACTCTTTGTCGTTCTGGTTCGCCTCGATGCCTCCTGGGGTGCGACAGCCAACTCCAAGGTCGTGGTCATCGATACCAACTCTGACACCATCGTAGATACTGATACGACCACTTCCGGCACGCAGGTTATTGATCTTCCGGTCCGCAACGCCGGCGATTTTTGGTATGACGGCACTAACCTGTACCTTTCCGCTGTCGGTGACGCTTACAACTATAACGACTCAACCTATAAGTACACCGGCGGCGTTGTTAAGTTGAACCCAACCGACTATAGCGTGTCGCTGGAAGTCGATGATGGCACAACAGAGAATGCCCCTTATGGAAACATCACCAATGTTGCAGTACATAATGGGGATATCTATTTCACCGGTTCAATCAGCTACGGTAATGATAAGTTGTGGGTACTAAGACAAGGAAACACGACGGCGATTGAAATAAGCCTGGGCAGCGGCACCTTCAATATCTCAGATGTTTCTGTCCGAAACGATAACGTCTATGTCAGTGTCTTCGCCAATGCCACCTCTGGACGAAGTGCCGGACTGAAGATCGTTAATCCTCAGTCAGCACTCGTAACCGACTTTATAGAAACAGACTTAAACCCGACTCAGATTCTGGTTATCGAATAATCAGCGCCATTCATAGGGCCGGAACTGACCGGCCCTTCATTACCCCACCTCATCTAACTCCACCAACAATCGTTTTGCCATCTCAACCAAAGTACTCGATGTCACCGCGTGCGCCGGATCGAACTCACTAAAGGCATGAAGAAACGACAATCGATGACGGTATTCGGAATCGGCGTTGTGAATGTCAATCGATGCTTTCAGTTTTTTAACGATGGTCGCAACGTCTTCGCCCTGTGCATCAAGCAACATCACTGCGAACTCCTGCCGACCAATACGCCCAATCACATCCGATTTCCGGAAGAAGTGCCGTAGTTGATTGGCAAAGACACGAATGTGCCGGTCGTGTTCAATGTCCCGCTCGGTGTCTGTTGCCGGCGTTAAACGGCGAACATCAAACACCACGGCCACCGCCGATTTTTTCTGACGTTCACAGACCCTTAGCCCCTGTTCAGCCTGGCTGTAAAAACCGTCATTAATGGACATCTGTGTGGCGCGATCAAACTGCGCGACCTGCATAAAGGTCAGTTCGTTTTCAATCATTTCAGCCAGATCACGAAAAACCGATTGATCATGAGCAGAGAGACTGCGCGGTACTCGATCGGCGATGCTCAAAGCCCCTACTCTTTGCCCACTGCGGGTTCGAATAGGGTAAGATGCGAAGAAGCGGATTTTAGGTTGACTGATGATCAGCGGATTACCGGAAAAACGATCATCCTCCTGCGCGTCATTCACGACGAACACACCATTTCGCATCATGGCATGGTTGGCCAGGGAATCGATTCGATCAATGCGTGAAAGGCTGTAGCCATAGGCGGATTTAAGATGCTGACTGTCGGCGTCAATGACAGAAAAGTCGGCCATTGGGACGGCAAACATGCGTTGGGCAATACGGATGATGCGATCAAACCGTTCTTCGCTGTCACCGCTGAGAATATTCAGTTGGGTAATGGCGGCAAGTCGATCCGTTTCATCTTCGGACTGAATTCCTTTTTTCACGAGAACCTCCTGTTTCGTCCATGGGTCGGCCTGAGTGGTACAGGACACTCCCTTCATCAGTATAGTCAAATACCGAACACGCACGTCACTTTCGTGTTTCCATTTGTTGCCGTTCGGTTATCGTTCTGAATCCTGCTTTTGCGAATACATTTCCCGGTCGGCACACTCGACGAGCTGTCGGATGGTCTTTGGATACAACGGGTCAAATACGCCCAACCCAACCGAATACGAAAACCCATAGGGTTTATCGATCGCCGCATTCAGTTTATGCACTTCTTGGGAGAACCGATCTAACACTGAACGGGCAAAACCCCGGTCCGTGTTCAACATCAGAACCGCAAACTCGTCACCGCCAATGCGGGCCACTAAATCGGAGTCACGAAAGAAATCTTTTAATAAACCGGCAAAGCGTTTCAGCGCCTGATCCCCTTCGAGATGACCGTGCGTGTCGTTAATCGGTTTGAAATCGTTCAGGTCGATAATGGCCAGGGTGGCCGACGTTTTCTGCCGATGCGCCAGCGAAAGACTGTGCTCTGCCACCATGTAAAAGCCACGACGATTAGAAATCCCCGTTAAATCATCAATGGTAGCCATTTCCACGGCATGAATTTCAGCTTCCAACAGACGGGCGAGATCTTCGAGCATGGCCTGATCTTCCGGATGGAACACCCTGGCAACCCGGTCCATGACACACAGAGTGCCGATCGAATAACCGTCTCGGGTTTTAACAGGGGTTCCAGCATAAAACCGGATACCCGGCTCGCCTTCCACCAGTGGGTTGTCGTGAAACCTGGCGTCTTTTAACGTGTTCTCAACAATAAAGGTGTCGTGCCCGTTGATCGCGTGGCCACAGAATGAAATTTCCCGATCCGTTTCTTTCAGATCCACACCAAAACAGGATTTAAACCATTGGCGGTTTTCATCAACCAGGGTAAACAACGCGATGGGCACTTCAAACATCCGCTTTGCCATACGCGTTAAGCGATCAAACCGTTCTTCAGGCTCGCTATCGAGTAAATTCAAAGCCCGCAGCGCCGTGAGCCGCTCGATTTCATTTTTGGGAACCGGTGGTCTTTGCATGGTCTTGCCTGCTTATCATCTGCTGCCCACTACCGGGTAGCGTGTGTTCGGAAAGCCTCAAGCCATCAGCCTGACTGTAGAGGCTTCAGATAGGCTTAACGTTTACTGTCTTCCGTTCAGAATAGCAGGGATAAAACAGACTGCCCGGCACCTTCATTGGGAATCGGTCATCAGGGCCAGATACAGTTCAGCCGTTGCCAAGGCATCGCTGAGGGCGTGATGTTGTCGGTAGGCGGGTAGCCGGTGTCGGGCCCGGCAGGCGGTTAGACTCAGTTGCTGTTGGCTCTCCAGCGTTAAATCGCTGAAGCGTTTCTGTTCAAGCAGCACCGTGTCTTCAATCGTGACCGATGGCAGGACAATGTCCAAACGCTGACTGAACATTTTCAGAAATGCCATGTCGATGGGCGCATGGTGAAAGACCCAACGATCGGCCAGCAGATCGCCATTGAGGCGCTGTAACCAGTGCCCCAGGGGCTGCCCTTGCTGCTCCAGCAGGTGATCAGTAATCATATGGATGTGTGCGGACGCCGACACATCCGAGGCCATCATCGCTGTCGGCTGAAAATATTGATGTCCGGCCAGAGACAACTCAATGCGACCCTGTTCGATGACCACCCAACCGGCGCTGATGATGCTGTCTTCCTGGGCATTCAGACCGGTCATTTCCAAATCCAGAACCAGTACCCGGGCGTCGGGCCAGGCCGGTCGCTGTTTACGAAACCAGTTAACCACCGCCGCCTCGCAGGTAATGTTGACCTAACGCCTTCTGTGCACGCTCAATCGACTTAAACGCGTTTTTCAAATAGGCCCGGCGAAGCGGTGACAGGTCATCGGGGTTCAGAAAGTTCGACACCGCTTCATTGCTCTGCAACTGCGCCATCTGCGACTCCAGCTTCAGCTCCGTCAGCAACAGCCAGGCTTCCACCAGACTGTCCCGCAGTGGCTTCTGCAATAAACGGTCGGAGGCCGACTGCAGTCTGGAGACGGTGTTCGGCAACATGACGCCATCGGCCAATGCCAAGATGCGCGCCATGTCGTTAATCAGTGCGGCGCCCTGATGTTTGATGTCCAGTTCGTTCTCATGCTCACCGGAATCATTGACGATAAACGAGCGGAAAAAACCGATGGGTGGTTTTGCACGCAAAGCGTTGCGGGTCATGTGCATGAAAAACAGATCGGCCTTTTTCAGTGACGGCAACAGACTGGTTTTTAATGCTTCTAAGGGCTCAGGGTCACCAACAACTAATCTCAGATCAAAGAAAATGCTGGCATTCAATAGCGCCTCCGGCTGAGGCACATCAATCCATTGTAAGAACGCCGATCGCCATCCGTCGAGAGTCATGCGCCATCGCGGATTACTGGCCATGATGTCGCCAGGACACAGCGGATAACCACATCGATCCAACCCCTGACAGACCCGTTCGGTAAATTCTGCAAACCAGGCCTCTTCCTGTTCATCGGGGTCGCGTTCCAGAATCAAACCGTTGTCCTGATCTGAGGCAAACGACTGGTCTTTACGCGCTTGCGATCCAAAGCTGATCCAGCTGAAGGCCATGGGCGCTTCTGACATGTCCGCCAGAGTCAGCTGAATGATTTTACGAACCAGCGCATCGCCGATAACGGCCATGGACTCTCCGATTTCAACCGGCGAAACATCTGCCTGAACCCAGTAATCCAGTAACTCCGGCACCCTCGATTGCAACCGAGCCAGGGCCGACACGGTCTTTTCCCGGAATATCCGGTCAACAAAGTGCACCAAAGACACGCTGTGTGCGCGAACAATATCCGTTGCCGTGACAACGCCAATCGGCTGACCGTCTTTCATAATCGGCAGGTGGTGAATGCCCTGATTACTCATTTGCATCTGCGCATCAATCACGGACGCGGTGTATGAAATGGTCTGTGGTTGCAGTGTCGCGATGTCAGTGATCGGGCGATTCACATCCAGAGCATCCGCCACGACGCGGTTACGCAGATCGCGATCGGTGACGATGCCCTGCAGTTTTTTCTGTTCAACTAACAGCAGGCAACTGACTTTGTTTTCGCGCATAATCTCCGCCGCTTCGCGGATACTGTTCTGAACCGAACAGTACACCAGCCGGTTTTGGATAAGCGATGACACCGGTTGCGAATGTTGCACTTCAAAGGAAGCCGGTCGACTGTGTTCTGCAATCGGCGAAGCACGGTAACTGACCAGCTTCTCAAAAAACTGACGAAGGCTTTTATGCTCGTCCAGCAGCTCCAGAAACACCGGTCCCGGCAGCCGGAAGATCAGCGAATCTTCGATGGCGACAACCCGGTAGGTACTGGGCCTGGATTGCAACATGGATGAAATACCAAAACACTCACCTTCACCTAACCGATCAATCAGTGCGTCCTGTTCATCGACGATATCAAAGCCGCCGGATCGAACCAGCGCGATGGCATGATCGAGCGTTACCGGTTGCCGTGAGCGTTCGGGAATGTATTCAATACTGAGGTGTCCGGCCAGCCGGAGCAGTTCCGGTTCAGGCAAAGAGGAGAACGGAATAACGTTCCTTAGAAAATCAATTACGTCTTTCAGGTCATCAGCGGTTACCGAGGTCATAGACGCCTCCACAGATCGGATACCATAAAAGCCTGTTAACACTTTATTCGACAATGGTGGCGAGGTTAAAGCGCTTCATCTCACTCGCCGAGCGCCAAAGGTGCTTAACCCTCAATGGAAAATAAAATGTTAACAGTCCTCAACGAAAAAGGGTTCTGTCGGGTCTGGTCAAACACTGAAGCCTGTCTGGGAGGAACAGACCGTCAGTGTATCAACCCCCGAACAGAACCCGGAGCAATGAATCGTCTGCCCTCAGGACAGACGATTCAACATCTCGCTTAGTGAGCCGTTGCCTCACCCGCCCCTTTCGGATAACGGATAGACTCGACCACATCCTGCACGTTTTCAGGCGCATCACCCGTTACTTTGTGTACTGCGAAAGCAACAACAAAGTTAAGGATCATACCCAGGGTACCGATGCCTTCCGGAGAAATACCGAACCACCAGTTGTCCGCTACGTTCGCGGCTGGGTTGATGAACTTGAAGTAGATGATGTAAGCGGCGGTAAAGGTGATACCCACCACCATACCGGACAATGCCCCTTCTTTGTTCATGCGCTTGTGGAAAATACCCAGAATAATGGCCGGGAAGAAACTCGAGGCCGCCAGACCGAAGGCGAAGGCGACCACCTGCGCCACGAACCCAGGTGGATTAATCCCCAGATAACCCGCTAAGACAACGGCCACGGCCGCAGCTATCCGGGCAAACAACAGTTCCTGTTTGTCGGTAATGTTCGGCATCAGGTTTCGTTTGAGCAAGTCATGCGAAATCGACGTCGAGATCACCAGCAACAAGCCAGCTGCTGTTGACAGGGCGGCAGCAACACCACCGGCCGCCACCAGAGCAACCACCCAGTTTGGCAGTTCCGCAATTTCCGGATTCGCCAATACCATGATGTCCCGGTCGATCGACATTTCATTACGGTCATCCGCCGCATAGAACATGCGACCGTCACCGTTCTTGTCGTTCCAGGAGATCAGGCCCGTGGTTTCCCAGTTACTGATCCAGCTCGGCGCATCGGTGTACAGAGTACCGGCACCGTCTTCACCATTGATCGTATTGATCATGTTCACCCGGGCAAAGGCTGCAACTGCAGGCGCCGTGGTGTACAGAATGGCAATGAAGATCAACGCCCAACCGGCACTGCGACGCGCACCGGCCACGCTCGGTACGGTGAAGAAACGGACGATTACGTGTGGCAGACCGGCGGTACCGACCATCAAGGCCGCCGTGATGAAGAAGACATCAACCATGGGCTTCGAGCCTTCGGTATACTGCGCAAACCCAAGTTCGGTTGACAGACCGTCCAGTTTATCCAGCAGGTAAACGCCGCCTTCAACTGTGCCACCAAAGCCCAGCTGCGGAATGACATTACCCGTCATCAGCATGGAGATGAAGAACGCTGGCACCATGAACGCGAAAATCAACACGCAGTACTGAGCAACCTGAGTGTAGGTAATGCCTTTCATTCCGCCGAGTACCGCGTAGAAGAATACGATGAACATCCCGATAACGATACCGATGTTGACCGGTACTTCGAGGAAGCGTGAGAACACCACACCAACGCCGCGCATCTGACCGGCAACGTAGGTAAAGGAGACAAAGATCGCACAGATCACCGCAATGGTTCGCGCAGTCTGTGAGTAATAGCGGTCACCAATAAAGTCTGGAACAGTGAACTTACCGAACTTACGCAGATAAGGTGCCAGACACAGTGCCAGCAATACGTAGCCACCGGTCCAACCCATCAGGTAAACAGAACCGTCGTACCCCAGGAATGAAATCAGACCCGCCATTGAAATGAACGAGGCCGCTGACATCCAGTCTGCCGCTGTGGCCATACCGTTGGCAACAGGTGGAACACCACCGCCGGCAACGTAGAACTCATTAGTTGAGCCGGCACGGGCCCAGATCGCAATCCCGATGTACAGAGCAAAAGATGCCCCGACCAGAATGTAGGTTAAGGTTTGAATATCCATGATTGACGCCCTCAGTCTTCGTGCACGTTGTATTTACGATCCAGTGCATTCATCTTCTTCACATACACGAAGATCAGCACGATGAAGGTATAAATCGCTCCCTGTTGCGCAAACCAGAAGCCCAGTTTGAAGCCGAACAGGTTGATTTCGTTTAAGGCGTCTACCAGCAGGATGCCGGCGCCGTATGAGACGGCAAACCAGATTGCTAACAGCGTCAGCATCAGTCTGAGATTTTCACGCCAGTATTGTTTGGCGTGTTCTTTTGTTTCGAAGCTCATCGCATTCCCCTCCAATATTGTTGTTTTTTGCGGAAGCCACCATGCTTATCCGATCTCTTCCGGGAGATAAGCCATAGCAAGGTAACACCGCTTTCAGGGTAGGAATGTTCGACTTTGGTCGTGGACTAGACTAAAGGCTAGGCCTTTAAGGTCAGGATTGCAGGTACAACCGCCATGCACGGATGCCAACGGCGAAAACCACAATGGGTAGACGCTGTCGGAACCTGAAAACTCGGTTGCAGGGTGGTTACGACTCAGCAACCATAACGCGATTGCGTCCGGATGCTTTTGCCTGATACAAGGCGCGGTCGGCCGCGCGAATCAGATCTTCCGCGGAGCTGGTAAAAACACTGGTACTGGCTGTACCGAAACTCCCGGTCGGTGCCGGCGAGCGCAGCCCTTCAATCAGCGGCAAACCGGCCCGGAGCTTTTCAGCAACCAGATAGGCCGTATCGGCGTCTGTTTGCGGCAACAGAATCAAAAACTCTTCGCCACCCCAGCGTCCGATAATGTCGGTGGTACGCAACAACGACGATAAGACATCGGCAGCCTTCTTCAAAACCAAGTCACCTTCCTGATGTCCGTACTGATCGTTTATCGTTTTAAAGTGATCAAGGTCAACGATAATGATGGAGAAGTGCTGCTGATAACGGTAAAAACGGGCCCATTCGCGCCCCAGCTCGAGATCGAGCTTCATTCGATTGGCAAGACCGGTTAACGGGTCGGTTTGTGACAGGCGCTCAACTTCTTTTTGATAAGTAATGTCGTTCGCCGTCGCGGTATAGCCAATGACATGGCCTTCGTCATCTTTCAACGGGTCGACGTACATCTGGACCCAAAACATGCCACCGTCCGCTTTGCGATAGGTCATTTCACCCTGCCAGGGCACTCCCAACAACACATCCTCGACGACCCGAAAATGGCCATCTAACTGTTCTGCTGATACAAGATCTTCGGTTTTCATCGCCAAGAACTGTTCCCGGCGATAGCCGGATGCCTGACAGAACGCATCAGAAACTTTTGTAAATCGATGAAACCGATCCACTTCTGCAAAAATCACATATCGATCCGTTAACTCAACCTGACGACCCAGTTGCTGATTGAGCTGATCTAATTGTTCAGTGCGTCGCTGAATGGTCTGCTGAAGTTTTCGGTTGATCATCATCAGAATCAACACCCCTGCAGCCAGGATTAACGTGACCAACAAAGCCCAGCGTACAAATGCCTGATTGCGTGACTCATTGTTCAGGTAACCCTCTAACACCAACCCTTCGAGTTCGACGTTCTCCGGAGCCAGCTTCAACCGTTTATAAATCTCGGCAATGCGCTCAAAACGTTCCGGATAAAGCGTGCCCAACGCGACAAAGTTTTTGGCGACCATTTGACTGATCACCTCGGCTTCATAATGCAGGGCGTCATCGCTTTTTGAGGACGGGTACGTTGACTGGAGCCAGCCAATGACCTCCTCCGGGTTTTCCAGTGCGTAGTTCCAACCACGAAGTGAAGCCTCACGAAATGCCTGCACACGGTCCGGGCTCGCCCTCAGGTAAGCTTCATTGGTGTAAAGCAGGTCACCGTAGAAATCGATGCCATAGTTGGCCGGATCGACAACCTGAACCTCATATCCGCGTTCAAGATAAAGATAGGGCTGGTTGCTCAAATACGCCGACATCACATCCACATTCAGAGTGTCATCAAGCAACGCAAAGTTATCAAAGTTGTGCGGCACCAGCTCATAGTCATCGGGCTGAAGACCCAGCGATGTCAACATCGCCTGAATGGAGGCGTCGTCTTCTCCCCGCTGAAACATAATGCGACGACCTGCAAACTCATAAGGACTGAGAATGCCACGGCCTTTGAGGCTGATCATCACCAGGGGCGAGTGCTGAAACACGGTCGAAACCACCACGACCGGTGCACCTTGCAGTCGTTTAACAACGATCGACGAGTCGGCCAGTCCAAACTGAGCCTCGCCGGAGATGACCGGTTCAAACAGATCGGATCCGCCACGATGCTCAATCAACGTGACATCAAATCCTGCATCTGCATAGAACCCTTTTTCAACCGCCGCGTAATATCCTGCAAACTGAAACTGATGGCGCCACTTCAACTGGAGTGAGACCGCTTCCAGTTCGTCGGCCATACTCAACATTGAAACACCGAACAGCACCAGTGAGAGAAGCCAGAGCGGTAATCGCATAAAAAATGCCTAAAACTTGATGAATCGACAGGAGTCTGTTGGCTGGTAAACCGACGGACTTCCTTCGAGCATAGTTCAGAAAACTTTCGGATGCCGAGCTTTTTGATCAGACATCTGAAACCCTGCTGCTACCGTAACAGATATGTTGATCGGCACAGGAGCCAAGCCATGAAACACTATTCAATCTACGCGCTCATCCAGCTGGAAACACCACCGACTTTGGAAGTTCACTCAACCGAGGGCGATATCTACACCGCCGATTGTGTGTTGGACTCAGGTGAAAGGGCACGAATCAGTCAGGATGATGGCACTCTGCTGACCTGCCACAGTCTCGACGAACTGCACAGCCGACTCGCGGCTGTGCCCTTCCGCGAAGCCCGGCTGATTCAACACTCGGCCTACGATGAGATGATCGGGACGCCGACTCATGCTGATCCGACGCCCCTAAGCCTTCACTGGCCGGCAAACCCAGCTCAGAGATAGCGACTGCGGATGTGCTCCAGGAAATAGCGCGAGTTCAGGGTTTCGCCTGTGGCTTCGATCATCAGATCGTCATAGTTCAGAGAGCGGCCCTTTAACCAGACGTTGTCAGACAGCCAGGCAAAAATTGGCTTCAGATCGAGTCTGGCAACGCGTTCCGGCGCATCCGGCACCGCTCGAACCATGGCCGCATGCATCTGTGCGGCCGTCATGGCGCCCAAGGTATAGGAAGGGAAGTACCCAACGGCCCCTGCCGGCCAATGCACATCCTGCATCGGGCCGTCTTTGTAGTTTCCAGTGGTATCGAGCCCCAGCAGATCTTTCATTTTCTGGTTCCAAAGCTCAGGAATGTCCGACACCTCTGCGTCGCCGAGAATCACATCTCGCTCGATTTCATATCGCAAAATCACATGCATGGGATAGGTGACTTCATCCGCGTTGACGCGAATCAGCCCGGGCTGAACCTGGGTGTAGAGTTTACGCAGGTTCTCAGCCTGAAACGCCGGATCATTGCCCAGGTGTTGCTGTACTTTCGGTGCAATGGCGTCAATAAATGGGGCCGAACGTCCCATCTGCATTTCAAAAAACAGGCTCTGACTTTCATGCACGCCCATCCCCATACTCTGCCCAACGGGTTGTCCACGCCAATTTGGGTTTAAGCCGGTCTCATAACGCGAATGCCCGGTTTCGTGGATGATGCCCATCAGGCCTTCAACCACATTGGTGTCCGAATACCGGGTGGTGATTCGACTGTCGGTGCTGACACCACCGCTGAAAGGGTGCGCCGCTTCATCCAAACGGCCGGCGTCAAAGTCAAAACCGAGCGTGGCCATGATGTCTTTAGCCAGAGCGATCTGATGAGATTTATCCACCGGTGCTTGCTGCACCGCCGGTAAACCATCGGCGCGCTGCTTCTCCATAACCTGGGGCAACAGTGCCGGTAACTCGGTTTTCAGTTCCGCAAAGACGGCATCCACCCGCGACAGGCGAGTACCGGGGTCATAGATATCCAACAAAGCTTCATACGCATTGACATAGCCTTTCTCGTCGTTGAGGGCGCTGTGCAATGCCTGGGCTTCTTCGCGGCAAAGGTCGAACACCTTTTTCAGCTTGGGTTCAAAGCTTTTCCAGTCGTTGGCCGGCCGCAATGAACGCCAGGCATACTCACATTCATTCGTGGTCAGCGCTTTCGCTTCCACAAGATCGGCAGGGATGGCGTTGGCTTTCTTCCATTGCTCACGCATTTCACGCAGGTTTGCTTGTTGCCAAGGCTCCAGGTTGTCAGCGTCCGCCTCGGCGGCGGCAAAAGCGTCTGCCAGTGCGGGTTGCTGGATGATTTCGGTCGACAGCACGCTCAACTCGGCCAGCGCTTCGCCCCGGGCTTCATTGCCTTTAGCGGGCATCATTACCTGTTGATCCCAGCCCAGCATGGCACCGGCATGCTCCAGTTGGGCCAATCGATGGAAGGTTTTGGTCAGTTTCTGATAACTCATAGCCGTCTCTTTCGTTCATCGTTGAAGGCGTCGGCTCAGCGAAATCTGATGTTTCAGCGCGTCCGAAGCCAAAGAAGAAAAACCCTACTCATTCGGCGCGGGAAAGTCACTCTTCCAACGCAGCATCCAGTAACAAAATAGTGATTGCATTTCTGTACAGCTGGCGTATATAGCGCTTATTGAATGACCGATTCCGGTGATTCCCTTTTGGATTTTTTGCATGCACAAAACCCTGCTTGTGTCAGACGACACAGACTTCCCACCCGAACTCTCTGACAATGTGATTTCGTTTGCCACCTACCTTCAGGATTACCCGAAACGCAACGAACCGAAAACCCGAATTATTAATCTGGGTGACACCGAGACCTACCTGAGTCAGGGCTATTACTGCTCGCTGCTGGCTGAAGCGCGGCAACACCCGGTCATGCCTTCCGTCAAGGTTATCAACGAGTTACGTCAGGGACAGGAACGGACCGGTCATCGTCTCGAGGTTTCCCGTTATCTGGCATCGCAGGACCGAGCGTCGATTACGCCGGTCTTCTATGTCTGCTTTGGACAGTGCGACGACCCGCGTGCGCAGAAAGCGGCAAGCTACATTTTCCGGAAATTTTCGGCACCGCTGTTAAAGGTGACGTTAGAACAGGACGGTCTACACGCTATGGCCTCGGTAGAACGCGCCTCACTGTCCGCACTGTCCGGTAGCGAACGCAGCCGCTTTATGTCCGCTCTGTTAGAATTTGCCGAAAAGAACTGGCAGTTAAAGGCCGATCGTAAACCGATGCGTTGGGACCTGGCGATTCTGGTGAACCCGCAGGAGCAGGATCCACCGAGCAACCGCAAAGCGCTGGAAAGCTTCGTTAAAGCGGCGCGGAAATTGTCGATCAACGCAACGCTGGTCACCCGGGAAGACCTCACGGACTTGTCCCGGTTTGATGCGTTGTTCATTCGTGAAACCACGGCCATCGATCACCACACCTACAAGCTGGCGGTAAAAGCCGAAAGTGCCGGTCTGGTCGTCATCGACGATCCGCAATCGATACTGCGCTGCTGCAATAAGGTGTTTCTGCACGATGCGTTCAGTTACCAGAATGTCCCAACGCCCCGGACGCAGATTCTGCACGAACTGACGGCCGACACCGTCGACCAACTGGAGCAAGCGTTCGACTATCCAATGGTCGTCAAACTGCCGGAAGGGTCGTTTTCCCGTGGGGTCTTTAAGGTCACCACCGGACAGGAGTTGAAAGAACGTCTGCAGGAAATGTTTGATGTATCCGCGTTGGTTCTGGTGCAGGAATACATGTATACCGATTACGATTGGCGCATTGGGGTGCTCAATGGCCGGCCACTCTACGCCTGTCGTTATCAGATGGCGCAAAACCATTGGCAGATCTATGACCACAGTGTCAAAGGCGATGGTTCCGGCGACTCCGATACACTGCCAACCTTTGAAGTGCCAAAGTCAGTCCTCGATACCGCCTTAAAAGCCTGTCGTCTGATCGGAAATGGCTTGTACGGTGTCGACGTTAAAGTTAAAAACGGTAAGCCCTACGTGCTCGAAGTGAATGATAATCCGAGTATCGACCACAAGGTTGAAGACGCCTATCTGGGCAATGAGCTTTACATGCAAATCATGGGTGAGTTCCAGCAACGCCTTGAAGCACGTGGACGCAAATAAGCATGTCCGATTCTACAACTGGCATCAGCATCAATCTGGCTGCTACGGCGCACCTTCAGGCACTGATCGCGCTCGAAGCGCAGTGCTTTGCAACCGATCGGTTGTCCAAACGCAGTTTCCGATACTGGCTGACGCACGAAGACGCCATCTTTTTGGTAGCCAACGAAGACGGCCGACTGCTCGGTTATGGTCTGGTGTTGTGCAATCGGGGGACGCGGCTGGCACGGCTTTACTCCATTGCCGTCAGCCCGGAAGCACAAGGGCGAGGCATCGCGGCCAAACTGATGGCGGCACTGGAACAGGCCGCGCAAGCGCGTGGGCGTTTGTTCATGCGCCTGGAGGTGGCCGAGTCCAACATCGGTGCCCAACGGCTTTATGAAAAGCTCGGCTACCGGGTGTTTGGCGAGTACGTTGATTATTACGAGAATCACGATCGGGCCATTCGCATGCAGAAAACAATTTGGCAAGGCCCGACTCTGAAACCGAGTCGCGCCTTAAGCTGGTACCCGCAAAGTACGGAGTTCACCTGCGGTCCGGCCGCCTTGTTAACGGCAATGACTCACGATGCGCCCATGATGAAACCCAACCAGGAAGCCGAGCTCGATATCTGGCGCACTGCCACAACCATTTTTATGACGTCCGGTCACGGTGGCACCCATCCGTTTGGCCTGGCGTTAGCGGCGAGTCGATTGGGTTATGAAGCGGCTGTCCGGGTCAGTCAAACCCAGCCATTGTTTCTGGAAGGCGTACGCAGTGCGCATAAGAAAGACATCATGGCTCTCGTCCACAATCAGTTACGTGATCAGGCTGAAACGGAGGGTGTGCAACTGGCCTACGAAGCGCCAGACCTTTCTTGGTTGGAAGCACAGATGGCTGAAGGTTGGACCGTGCTGATTTTAATCAGCACCTATCAGCTGGATCGGCGCAAGGTGCCCCATTGGGTCGCCATCACCCACATGGACGACCGTTGCATTTATGTGCACGATCCGGATGTTGGTGCGGACCAGCAACCCGTCGATTGCCAACATGTGCCAATTGCCCGGGAAGATTTTGATCGCATGGCAAGTTTCGGCAAAGAGAAGTTACGCACGGCCGTTGCCATACGTCGACAACACACGACGACCAACTGAACCCAGTCAGTAACCCGTCGCACGCTGATGGCGCCTTAGGCGGCCATCAGATGTTCTGGCTGGAAGCCCTGAATTTTATCGCCGCTGTCGAGCGCGATCCGAATGTAAATCAGATCCGGGACGATTTCGTGATAGACAGACAAAACCGTCCCGGCACGAAAATAAAAATGGTGGTCTTCAGAGGCAATGCGCACGCGCATGCCGGTTTTCACTTCTGATAATTTCATCTTGCTGCCTTTGTAGATCAACAACCGCTCACGCCTTCATTCACTCTTCAGCAAAGGCTGTGCCTATTCTGCCGACACACTGCCCGGGCGTATGGAGGGCCGTCTTACAAGCCTTTGAGCAAGGATTTCAGGTGACCCGCTTAGAGCCTGTTGAATCAAAATGGGGAATCGGCAAAACAATGTGCCCTGTTTTGGTCCGAACCGCCCCAAAAGGTCCATCCTATCGATCAATCGGTTCGGCGCCGACGCCGGTTAACCACATCGAGCATGACACCACTGATCGGTGTGAAGCGGGCAACCCGCAGTGCCAGATCCCGCACTCGTCCGCGATCCCGAACGCGCAGTTCTGGCGCACGTGGCAAATACCAAAGCATCACGGCGCCACGTAACACACTCGACAATACAAAAATGACGGCAATCGGACGTTCAATGGTCAGAATCAGTCCGGCCATCGAAACTTCAGACGGCACGCGATCAATGAGGTAGCCACCGGCCAGCGCTCCGACACAAACTGCCACGGCACCAAGGGCAGCCCCCATGGCCGCATAGCTGGCAAAGTGCACATCCCGGGGACGTTGATCGTAGAGGTAGTTCGAGCTGGCCAACGTGAAGCCGCTCCAAGCTAAACCGCCCAACATCTGGACCAGCAGAATATAAACAAAGCGATCACTGAACAGCCACAGCATTGGCAGCAACGGAATCAGAGCACCGCCCAACGCCATGACATATCGATTGCCCTTTCGATCGCACACCCGCCCCCAAAATTTGAGCATCAGAAACTGAGCGAAAATGGAGCTGCCCGTGCTCAGCGTAAATTGCAGGTAGGTAAAACCCAGATCTCGCAGCATGTAGACCGCAAAAAACGGCCCGGAGAGCGCGACAAAACATTGTAAGCCCGCCATGAACAAGGCAAATCGTCTGAAGGGTTGGTCAGACAACAACCCCAGCAAATGCCGAAACATTTTTAACAAAGTGCGGCGTTCGGCGTGCGTTGGCAAACTGTGATCATCGTGCATGTTGGCTAAATGCCAGGTCGACAAACCACGTCCGAACACCGCCACCAAAAACAACATCCCGAAACCTAACCAGGTGACACCCGCACGCTCGGCACCAGACAACACCAGTCCGCCGACCAGAAAAGTCAGTAACGACGTCAACATAGCGATGCGGGTTCGCAACGAAAAAAAACGCCCCCGAATCGCATCCGGAACCAACTGCCCCATCCAGGCGCGCCAGTGCGGCAGAATCAGATTCGCGCACAGATGAAACACCACCAGCGCCGGCAACAATATGGAAAATGGCTCCGACCAGCCTGGCCAAACCAACAGCATGACCAGAAACAAAGTGGCGGTCTGGATGCCCGCGTTCACCACGATCAGACGATGTCGATGCCACCACTGGCCAAGCCAAACGGCCAGCAGCTGTGCGAGCGCACCAATCAGCTGTGGCAGTGCGGTCAGCCATCCGATCTGAACCGCGGTCGCGCCCAGGAACACGGCAAAGGCATTCACGTATTGGTCGAACGCACCGGTCATCAGCGAGGAGGTAAAGCTGTCTTTCTGCGAGTGTTGTAACGACGTTCGCAAACGGGCAGCGGCTTCGGGGCGACGTCGCGTTGAAGGCTTCTGAAAACGCATGAATATTCCTTAACAGAGCATCGACGCCAAACAATGCTCCAATACACTTACGACCAAGATCACCGGTGGCCGCTATCGGCAAACAGAGCGTTAATGTCGGTCCGATTCAAAACCAGGTCAAGTGCCCCCTCCCCCTTTTGGTGGAGAAACCCCATTCACAAAGACAGCTTCGTCAGAACAGGTTATTCTCCTGTGCGGTTTTACAGGAGGTTACATGCAACTGTCAGACATCACCGTTTCACTGAACGGCCAAACGGTTCTGAAATCCATCCATTGGTCTATCGAACCCGGCACTCACTGGTTAGTGCTCGGCACCAACGCCAGCGGTAAAAGCACACTGGCGCGTTTACTCAGTGGCGAGCTGGGGGCTGACAGCGGTCATCTGGACCGTCAGCAAAAGCAGGTGCAGTGGTTGTCGCTGGAAACCCAGCAAGCACTCTATGAGCGCGAATTGTATCGCGATGATACCGACTTCATGGATCACCTCGATGCCGGGACCACCGTACGAACTCTGCTGAACGAAATCACGGATTGGTCCGAACACAGTGAACAGGTGTGTGCACAACTCGATCTGACCCGATTATTGGATCGCGGTTATCGACTGCTCAGTACCGGTGAAGGACGTCGTGTCATGCTGGCACGCGCTCTGCTGGCTGAACCGGATATTCTGATCCTGGATGAGCCGTTCGAAGGCCTCGACCGGGAGAGCGTTGCCAACCTGCGAAGCCTGCTGCAAAACTGGCAAATCGGGGCAACCCAATTGATTCTGCTGGTTAACCAACAGGACGATGTGATCCCGACCTTCTCTCATCTGGCGTTGCTGCATCAGGGCGAGTTTCTGTATCAGGGCACCATGCCGGACGATACCAACCTTATTTGGCAGGCGCTGCAAGCACAGCTACCGACGACCGCGGAGCTACCCGCGGTCCCGGATCAATATCAACTAAGCCATTGGCATAAAGACGATGCCCTGATCACGCTGACCGATGGCTTTGTGCAATACGATGATACCTATCAATTCAAAGGGCTGAACTGGGTCGTCAAACCCGGGCAGCACACACAGATTGCCGGACCAAACGGCTGTGGCAAATCCACATTGCTCGGCCTCATCACAGGCGATCACCCACAATGCTATCGCAACAATCTGAACCTGCTTGGCTTTCAACGTGGCCAGGGCGAAAGCATCTGGCAGATTAAAAAACACATCGGTTACGTTTCCGGCAATTTGCATCGCGACTATCGGGTAGGAGGTAACGTACTGACGGCGGTGGTGTCTGGTTTGACCGATTCAATCGGTGTCTATCAGTCAGTTGGCGAAGTGGAAACCAACCTCGCCAAAACATGGCTTAGACTCATGGGCATGGAAGCACAGGCCAACCGACCGTTCCGCAATCTGTCCATGGGCGAGCAACGCTTAGTGCTGATTGCGCGTGCACTGATCAAACAGCCGCCTTTGTTGATTCTCGATGAACCAACCCAGGGTCTTGATGATTTCAATCGCTTTTATGTGCTGTCTTTGGTGGAGAAAATGATTGAAGCCGGCTCGACTACCCTGTTGTTTGTCTCTCATCGGCAGGATGAAACACTGGCCTGTATTGAAAACCGACTGACCTTTGAGCCCAGCGATGAAACAGCGGTTTTGTTTGATATCGTGAGTTGCTGATATCCAACTGAACCGAACTGTATTGTAGAATCATCGAACTCTTCAGTTGGCCCTGTGTTAAACTGAGCGGTCTTCTGAATCACCCTGCATGTATTGGTTCAAGTTAAGTCATTCAATAAAAGACTCAGATCAAAAAATTTTTGACAACAGCCTGCAATACTTGCCAAATAGGCGAGTTTTTGGGTACCCACGTCATCGCCTTGAGGATCAGGGTTGACCAGGTTCTAGTGGATACCAAGACATGACAAGCAGTCTCATCAAAAGGAATAAAAATGAAAAAAGCAGTAACCAGCGTCGCATTGCTTGCGACCCTAACCGGCTGTGCAAGCCTCCCGGTACCCACTCCTGAGTCCAACAACGCCATTCTGGCCGTTCCGGTGGTCGCCGAAAATGACTCCAACAGTACTGGCTATGCCTATGGCTATGTCATGCGCATGATGAATCAGGAAACCAACGAAAGAACCTCGTTCAACATCAAACCCCAGAACGGGACGCGCGTGAAGATCATCGATGACTTGCCGCCAGGGTCTTATTGTTTCGATGGTTACTTTTCCCGACCTGAGAAAAAAGACGGTTATCGGTACACCTACGACTCCGAATACCTGCCTTATGAAAGCTGTTTTGAGCTTGAGGCCAGTACCTTGACCGTCTGGCAAAACAAAGTCGCCGTTTATGTCTACACCGATGAAAAAGATCGTCGTTCCACATGGCAACGCCATGCGTTTACGGAACTGGAAGAGAGCGAACGTGAAAACGTCGAAGCGCGATTACTGGAGATGAAGAATATTGAACTCTGGCAGCCGATTGTCTGGTCCGAATAATCAGATTGATCCGGCACGGTCGTCGACTACCCGTTGAGGTCGACGACCGTAAACCCATGACTCTTTAAAAATCTGGGCCACCAAAAAAATCAAAAAACCAGCGACTTAAAACAAACTCTGTTGCCCACCGCTCATCAAGGCCTCTATTTCATCCGGACGTTTGACAACATCTTTGGTCAAGACGTCACGCCCGTCTTTGGTCACGACGACGTCGTCTTCAATCCGCACGCCGATGCCACGCCACTTTTCATCAACGTCGGTGTTGTCCGGTGAAATGTACAGACCCGGCTCAACGGTCATGACCATGCCCGGCTCTAAAACCCGCCATTCGCCGCCGACTTTGTAGTCACCAACATCATGCACATCGAGTCCCAGCCAATGCCCGGTCTTGTGCATGAAAAACTCGCGATACACTTCGTCTTCGATCAGTTCATCGACATCGCCGGACAACAGACCCAACGCCACCAAGCCCTCGGTCAGGATTCGCACCGTGACTTCATGCGGTTCGTTCCAATGAGCACCCGGTTTGATCGCCTCGATAGCAGCGTACTGCGACTTCAGCACCAAATCATAAATGGTGCGCTGTTCATCACTGAAGTGACCATTGACCGGAAACGTCCGGGTAATATCAGACGCGTAATACTCCAGTTCACAACCTGCGTCGATCAGTACCAGATCGCCATCTTTCAGTTTTTCGCGGTTTTCGACGTAGTGCAGAATGCAGCCATTGGCACCGCCGCCAACGATGGCCGGATAGGCCGGACGCGGACTGCCACCCATCATGCATTCGTGCTCGATTTCGGCTTGAAGCTGATATTCCCACATACCGGGTTTGCAGTTTTTCATGGCCCGGGTATGCGCCGCGGCACTGAGCTTGGCGGCATCGGCCATGATGGCGATCTCCTGTCGGGATTTGATCAGCCGCATGTCATGCAACAGATGCGAAATGTCAGAAAAATCATCTGGCGGAACCGCGCCGAGGCGTGCCTTACTGCGAATCTGGTTCAACCAGGTCATCAGCTGATGATCAAAACCGGCATCCACACCCATGTGTGCATAAACCCGGGTCCGCCCTTCCATCAACCCGGGCAAAATGTCGTCGACATCATCAATCGGGAAGGCGTCATCGGCGCCATGCGCTTCTACAGCACCGTCGGGGCCGGCACGATAACCGTCCCAGATTTCCCGGTCTTTATCTTTATCACGGACAAACAGTACATACTCTGCTGCCTCACGTCCGGGCATGAGCACGGCCAGCGCATCCGGCTCGTCAAAGCCGGTCAGATACTGGAAATCGCTGTTTTGGCGAAAGCCAAAATGCACGTCGTTGTTGCGAATGATTTCAGTGGCCGCCGGAATGATGGCAATACTGCCGGCATCCATCTGTTCCATCAGGCGAGCGCGCCGCTCTTTGAACTCGTTCAGACTGATTTTTTTCATCAGAACCTCAATGCACTGTTGCGTCAGCGTCGTCAGGGTTTGCCGGGGGTTCGTTGTATTCCAGGAAGACAGTCAGAGCACTCACACGCACGTGTTCGGCCACGGCGATGTAGTCGTCTTCGGCGGACGACAAATCCTCGGCGCTCTTGGCGTCGACCTGGGCTATGTCCGCCAGGTCTTCAAGGATCTCCTGCAAGGTGGCAGGCATGTCGCTGGTTTCCTGAACAACACCGGTGGCACCAAAGGCACCCAGAAAGCTTCCGGACCATTCACTGAGCGCTTCCAGTCGGTCGACCATCGGAGTGTCTTCATTGGGCATCAGCAATGAAAAGGACAAACCTTCGTCCTGAAGCTCAGCTAACGTCTTAAAATACAGCCCCTGAATCACGGTCACGTGCGCTTCCTGAATCTCTTCAGTCGGTGCCATTTGATCCAGAGCCCAGTCGACCCAGTCTTCCTGAGTCATACGCTTGCCAGCAGACAAGACACCGGTTAAAGAGCCATGAAGGTAGGTCGGTGACAGGGTTGACCCCATTTTCACAAACAGCTCGGCCAGGTCTTCAAATTGCAGGTCGATACCTGCCTGTTCAGATTCGGACATGAAATCTCCAGTATCAGACGCCCCGGGGATACCTGTGAAACGCATATCCGGGGCCGGTCAATCGGTTTGGCGCGCAGTTTAACATGGACGGAAAATTTGTGCGTTCGAGCCATTTATTTACCGACCCGACTGACACGCGCCGAGCCGGGACTTATGCCGTAAGTCATCTGTTCGTTCAGGCTGTGATGGCGATTCGTGACAAACGCCCGAAGTTCTCCCACAATGAAGCCTCTTTTGCCTATTTTTTATCGGATTCAATCATTATGTCTGATCAGGATTTACAGGCTCTCGAACATAAAATTGATGAGCTGATCACGGAATATCGCCGTCTGGAACAGGAAAAGCGACTGCTTCAGGCTGAGCGTGAAGCTTGGAAGGCCGAACGCGCCAAGCTCATCAAACAAAACGAGCTCGCCCGATCACGGGTCGAAGCCATGATCGAACGCCTGAAAACCATGGAGCAAAGCCATGACTGAACAGAAAACCCTGTCGGTGACCATTCTCGATCGCGACTATTTGGTGGCTTGCCCTTCCGGCCAGGAGAAGAAGCTGACGGAAGCGGCTGAAACTCTGAACGAAAAAATGCGCGAGATCCGTGAACACGGCAAAGTGTTCGGAATCGAGCGGATTGCCGTGATGGCCGCATTGAACCTGACCCACGAATTACTGCAAACCCGTCCAGAGTCTGCGACAGACCGCACAGCATTAGATCGATTGCACGCTAAACTGGATTCCGCATTGCCCGGCGCAAACTCGCTGGACTCATTAGGACTGGACCTCGGGGACTGACGGTGAACCTCAAAACGATCTTGATCAGCTTATCAGCACTGATGCTGGTGGCCTGCTTTCCGGCAAAGGAAATCAGCCGCGACAACGCTGAACGGGTCGTTGCGACCACAAACGCTTTAAATGCCGTGTCCGATTTCGCCCTGACCGGGTTTCGCTCGCGCATCGATAATCAAAGCCTGGAACGCTTTCTGGTTCGGAACACCGCAACACCGGTCGCCGGAGAGTGTTACAAGGAGCAAGGGTCTTACCTTTTCAGCCTGTCAGCAGATCGCTCAGGTGTCAGCATGGTCTTCGATCAATGCCAAACCGAAAGCGGCCATCGCCTGAATGGCACCGTGAACGGGACCGTCAGTGAAGGCGACGGTGTGATTAATGTAGGACTGACAGGCGATCTGGACATTCGCATCGGCAGCGACCGGGTATCTCTGGCGCCGATGACCATGCAATTAACCCTGACCGTTACTGAAACAGAGCTTTCCGTCTACCTCTCACATCATGGCACCTACGTCTTTGATACCGCGACGTTCCGAGGCGAGGTCAAGGTTCATACCGAGCTGCCATTCGGCTGCAATCTCACCCAGCTCGCCTGCGGTGGCGTCGTCACTTACGCCGATACTACCGGGCATACGTTGCGGTTGGAGCAGGATAATAACGGCGTTCATCTTTACTTGAACGGTGGTTTTCTCCGCTCCTACTCACACAATGACTGGCACCACCTGAACTGACTTTTGAGAACCTGATCGAATGTCGATCAGGCTGGTTATTCAATTGCGTTTAAGCATTGTGCAGAGACCGTACAGAGGGTGAAAAATCTTCTGACAAACCTCGGTGTCAAGACTGTCTTTTGACTATTTTTCCTTATAATCAACCTTGTCCCTGGGCTATTTGCCAGTTGCGAAAAGCCTCGAGCCTATTTTACGAATTTAGGGGACGCCGAGACGATGATGTGTGCATGTCTGCTCTGCAGAAAGCCTAATTCATCGCGGGGGTCACCGCCTTGAACTGCTTGGTTCAAGGTCTTCCGCGACAGCGGTAGTTTGGGGACACATCTTTTCTTCTGCGTGCCATTTCCGGCACCATAGGTAGGACGCACCTGTCATACCGGATCCAGACCATGACCACAGCAAACAACAAACAGCAGCTGAGACGCGATCTGCGTCAGCGCCGGCAGAGCTTAAGCGCGCAAGTACAGGAGCAGGCGCGGTATGCCGTGGTCGAACAGTTGTTGAACAACGCTCTGTTCCCGTTACCCGCTAAGGTCGCGGTTTACATTGCTCAGGACGGTGAACTGGATCTCTGTGCATTCGTTGCCCTGTGCTGGGAACGCGGCATCGAGGTTTATCTGCCTGTCTTACACGCAGATAAACCCGAAATGTGGTTTGCCGGTTACCAGCCCGACAGTGCACTGACTCCGAACCGCTTCGGCATCCCGGAACCCACATCAGAAAGCGTGATAGCACCGACAGAACTCGATTGGGTGCTGATGCCATTGGTCGGATTTGATGAGCAGGGGGGGCGATTAGGTATGGGCGGCGGTTTTTACGACCGGACGTTTGAACATGCCCAGACCTGGCCAAAACCACCCACGTTGATTGGTGTCGCTCACGAGAGCCAAAAAACACAGATCATCCCCCGTGAAAGCTGGGACATTAGCCTGCACGCCATCGTCACACCGCAACGATGGTATATAGCAAATCATGACTGAGTCAGGCCCTCGCCACAGAACGTGTAGGGCTGAAACCTGACAATCGATGTGGTTACTGATTCTGTCCGAAAATAACCCCTGAGGCTCGCATTTCCGCTTGGCTCAGCGGTTGACGGTTCTCAGATTGTGTCATCCCGGACAACGTTACTCCCAGACCAAGTACCAGCGCCAACAGCAATATAATGTCGGGCTTACTACGCTTTTTTATCATTTTTATCGGTTTCGTCTGTTATGAATGAATATCTAACGGTCAATGGTTACATCGACAACCAAACTGTAATCTATTACTGACAGCCTGTAGTCGATTACCGCATTCTCTGGTGATTTATAACGTAATTCTGTGACGAGTTTCAAATTTTGTTTTTCTTTGACGTCATCAATACGTCATTCATTGATGCAACTCACACTCTTCGCCAGCCAACGGCCGCACCCCAGCGAAGGAATCCGTAACTGAAGACCCGTCCCGTCATCGTCCGACAGCCATCGTTGAGACTCAATTCCACTTGCTTGCATGACTTTGGTGTACTATTTCATGAAGTTCCTTCAAACCATCTGTTCCATCTGGAGTACCCCGATATGGCGGTCTGGCTGCTGAAAACCGAACCTGGTGAGTTTTCCATTGACGATCTGGCTGAGCGGGGTTCCGATGGCGAGCCCTGGAACGGCATTCGAAACTATCAGGCCCGTAACTTCCTACGGGAAATGCAAGTTGGAGATCTGGTACTGATCTACCACTCGGCCTGTGCAACACCCGGCATCGTTGGGCTCGCAGAAGTCATTCGCGATGCTTATCCGGACCCGGACGCTTTGAACCCGGAAAGCCGCTATTTTGACCCCAAGAGCCATGCAGACAACATTCGCTGGAGCCTGATCGATGTTCGTTTTCTGCAGAAGTATTCGGCGCCACTGTCGTTAAAAGCCATCAAAGCCGAGCCGTCACTCGGTGAAATGAAACTGGTCAACAGCAGTCGCTTGAGTGTCTCACCGGTTACCGAAGCGGAGTATCAGACGCTCTGCTCTCTGTTGCACGTCGACGCCATGGGCAATGCTCTTGATTAATCGATCCCTCATGACCGATGCTCTGTCTGCTGTTCCTGGAGTCAGCCTATGGAAAAACTGAAACCCATTAACCATTCCGCACGTTCGGTTGCAGAACTGATCGATAAGACCCATTGGGCGAATGATTTTTCCTGGGACGACATCCTGATCATGGGCCGATATTTCACCGCTTACGAGGCGCAACGCGGTCAGGTCATCTTTTATGAGGGGGCGAAAGCTGATTACATGGGGCTGATTGTCACCGGTGCTATACGTATCAGCAAAACCGGCTCTGATAATCAGGTCCGCCCTCTGGTGGTGTTACGCGAATCACAGACCTTTGGTGAGCTGTCGTTAATTGATGGGGCTCCACGGTCGGGGTTAGCCGAAGCCATGACCACCACCCAGTTTGTGATCACCACCAAACGTCAGTTGATGCAGATGTCCGATGAAGACTCAAACCTGGCGTTCCGCATCCTCTGGCTGATTTCAGAAACCATTTCCAAACGATTGCGACACACCAGTCTGAAACTGTTAGATATTCCCGGCGAAACCCGCAGTCAATAACGGGTTTCGCCAAAGCATTGAGTGCTTAGTGGGAACTCTCCGGCGCCTGTTGAACCGGCAGGGACAAAGTCATCACCCCGGCATCCCGAAAGGTTAGTTCAACAACATAGGTTTCGCCGAGTTCGAAGTTCTTTGCCAACCCCATAAACATCAGATGATAACCGCCAGGCTTGAACATGATCGTCTCTCCGGCCGGGATCACAATGCCCTCCTGTTGATGTTCCATTTTCATCACACCCTCCACCATGCTTGATAGGTGCAGTTCCAAACGGGCCGCAAAATCACCCTCAACGCTCAACAGGACATCATCCTGCTGTCCCTGATTCACGACCGTCATGAACCCTGCCGACGGCGCACCCGGTGCACTGGGACGAGCCCATGCATGATGAATGGTAATGTTGTTGTCCGCCGCAAAGGTGGATATCGCGCTCAGCAGCAACAGGCCCCACGCAAAGATTTGTTTTTTCATGGTTTGTATTCTCCAGTCATTAATAAATCCCCTGCTTAGCAAGACTTAAGAAGGGGTTTGGTTCGTCAGACTTGAGAATACGAGGGTGGCGATCGTGGCTGGTAAGGTGGGCGGCTTGAGGGCGTATTAGCTTCCAACCAAACAACGGCTGGTGACATGCCAGCAACTGGGGCAGACAACTCCGGCGCTGTTGGCAAAATGGCCAGCGACAGGCAGAGGCATGATTCTGAAAAATCCGGCGTTGTCTGGTCTTCAACCTGTACCCAGTGCACGCCAAGGCTGGAGCACAAGCGCATCCAACCCAGCTGCTCACTACCGGCAACGCCAGACATCGGAATCGCGAATGTCAGTACCAGCCAGGCCAGTACACTGGCCCAGTAGCCTTTAAAGCGCAGGGCAGGAAGCAGAATCATCGTCTTTGTCGTTGCCATCGAAGCGTTGCAACATACCCTGTCTGAAGGTTAACGGTCAACCAGTTGGTGGAGCGTGCCGCGATAGCTGGTCACGTAAAGGTTCCCATCGGCGTCTTCTCCAAATGACGAAGGGTTAGCTACCTCCGGTAAGGAAATAACCTCGGTGGTCTCGGTATTTAACGCCCACATCCGGCCGGAAACAAAGTCACCGAAAAGATACCAACCTTGCAAGGCATCCACACCGGGACCACGGAACACCACGCCTCCGGTAACGGATTGCCCCTCACTGTGTGGATACTCGTAGACCGGATCAATCACCTCGACCGAGCCCGTTCGCTCATCCGGCTTGTACGATTCAGAACCCTCGTACCATCGCCAACCGTAGTTGCCGCCTCGCTCGATGCGGTTAATTTCCTCGATCGCATTCTGACCAACATCGCCCAGCCACAGGTCTCCGGTTTCACGGTCGAAGCTGAATCGCCAAGGATTTCTCAGACCCAGCGCCCAGATCTCATCCGCCTTAGCCGGGTCGGACACAAAAGGGTTGTCCTGGGGGACTGAGCCATCGGGGTTCAAGCGCAGCAGTTTTCCTAACAGCGCACGGCCATCCTGTGCACGGTGGTTCGGGTCACCCCCACTGCCACCATCGCCCATGCCGATATACAGTTTGTCGTCCGGACCAAACGCAATCATGCCTCCGTTGTGGTTGGCAAAATCCTGTGGGACGGTCAGCAATTGAGTTTCACTGGAGGCGTTGACCTGCCATTGCCCGTCACCCTCGAGGCGGTAACGGGACACCACGGTTCGACGAGGTGCGGCAGCCGTATAGTTCACGTAAAACCAGCCGTTGTCCTGGAACTGTGGGTGAAACGCCAAGCCCAACAGGCCCTGTTCGCCGCCGGTCAACAACCGATTATCGGTCACATCACGGATGTCGAAAAAAAGCGTCGATTGCTCACCGGGTTCGGTTCGGTCGAAATAACGCACCTGGCCGCCCTGCTCAACAACAAATAACAGATCAGGGTACCCTGGAGCGTGAGTGACCAGAACCGGCTGTTCAAACGAAAGCTGAGTGAAGACGGGTTGAAAGCCCTGTTCAGCTTGTACCGTGTGGCATCCCCATAAGATGGAGGTCAGGGCAAGCATCAATGCTAGGCGTCGTGGCTGTGTCATGAATATGCGCTCCTTTCTGTTTCATAGTTTAACTACGCATCGTCCACCCGGTTAGAGCACCGGCAAAGACCGCTACTTGTGTTTGAGGTACTATAGTCAGACCAATAACGGCCTGTTTTCGTCGTCATCCGCGTCGCGTTTAGTCGATCACACAACAGGATAGCCTAAGCCCTGAACCCCATATGCGAGGAGTATCACATTGAACATCTGGGTTGATGCCGACGCCTGCCCCAAAGCCATTCGAGACATCATTGTCCGGGCAGCAACACGAACAGGACGGTCAACCACCTTCGTGGCCAATCATGTTATTCCTTTACCAAAACTGCCGCATCTCGCGTTTATTCAGGTCAGTACTGGCTTTGATGTCGCCGATAATGAAATCGTCCGAAGAGCCCAACCGGGAGACCTGGTCATCACTCAGGACATTCCTCTCGCGGCGGAAGTGATCGAGAAAGGCTGCCTGGCCATGAACCCCAGAGGGGAACAGCTGACCCGACAAAACATTGGTGCCCGCCTGAACATACGAGACTTTATGGACACCATGCGCGCATCAGGGGTTCAGACCGGCGGCCCCTCGGCGCTTGGTTCACGTGAAAAGATGGCATTTGCCAACACCCTCGATCGCCTGCTGGCCAAAGCCGGTAAACGCCGTTAAGAACGTCCATAAATGCCCTTAAGAGGATTGCAGTTTTTTGCCGGCATTCTATGATGGTGTTGCTCAGTTCAGAGCAACCAACTCATAGGAAATGACATGAAAACGAAAAAACCACAACGTAATGGGCACGCCTGTCACGCGATTATGCGTAAAGGTGGCGTGCATGAAGACTCCAAATCCGGACAGCGCCAGAAAGCGCGCAAAGAAACCCGGGCATTGATCAAGGCGTGGCGTGACCACGCCGATCATTCACTACCCTTCCTCGCTGCTTAACCTCTCACTTCCCACCTAACCGCCTTACTTACCTGACTGTTCGTAATCAATCCAATCGCTGACGTAAACGATCAAGTCGATACTGCGTGTGTGGATGCGTCGATAAAAATGCAGGGAACCGATCCGTATCACCCTGTTCCAGAAGCGTGACAAAAAACTCATCATAACCTTCGACATCCCCGTATACCCGCTGCAACATCGTAAATGCAAAATCGTCTGCTCGAATCTCTTGTTCGCGGCTATAGTGGCGACTTAATAGCAACTCTGTCGATTGCAACCAAGCCGTTGGCGCTCCTAAATCGCTTTGCCCGATGGCCAGTGCGGTCAACAACCGAACGCCTAACTGGCTGGCTGCCGCTCTGATTGGGTCCCGGTGTACCAGGTGTGCCAACTCATGCAAAAGGACAAAGTCGAGGCCGACCTCGGATTCCAACGCACTGAGAAGTCCCTCGGTCACGAAAATCTGCCCACCCAAGGTGGCAAAGGCATTCAGTTCCGAACTGCTCAAAATATGGACCTGCACCGACAAATCAGAGTACTCGGATCTGACCAACAGTTGATCGATGCGCTGCTGAAGTTGTGCCTGTTCGGTCGCATCGGTTTGCCACGATTGTGCCACCGGTTGAATCAGACGATCCTCCCAGCTCAAGGGAATGAACTGAGCCAACCACCCCAGACTCAACCAAACCATTACGGCCAGCAACAAAAATGTGGCGAGTACCCCGGCGCTGAGTAACCAAAGTTCATGAACGATGGAAACCTTCGGCGCATTAATTGTCTCAGGAAGCTGAGGGTTTTCCTGAAGTGGTTCGTAATCGTCAGGTGACGTCATTCCTGAATCAACGCGGTCCCATAAGCCAACACCTCAATGCTGCCAATGCGATCGTTCTGTCCTAATGAAATGGAACTGGTTTCAAAGCGCAGGTTATACACCCGCGTAGAATGGAGCTGTTCAGCCTCGGCCTGCAGTCGCAAAATGGCTTCCCGACGAGCACGATCCAGCAGGGATTCATAACTGTTCAGCGGCCCGCCAACCAGCGTCCGCAAGGTCGCAAGAAAGCGCTTAAAGTAATCAACCGAGATCACCACGCTGCCCATCACTAACTGGGTACCACGCACATTTTTTTCGCGTGGAAATCGCTGATTAACCACCACGATGTGACGGTATTGCGCTTCACGGGTCCAGATGGACTGATAATGTCGTCGCTCGGCAAAGGAACCAAACAGATAACCCAAAATCATTAACAACAGGAAGCTGGCAAGAGTAAAGAGCACCTCCATAACTACTCCACCAGCACTGCCGTGCCATAAACAAAGATCTCTGACGCACCCTGAGCAACCGATGATGTCGAAAAGCGCACATTAATCACCGCGTTTGCACCAATCGCTTCCGCTTGCGCCTGCATACGTCGCAATGCTTCTGCCCGGGAGTCTTCCAACAACTCGGTATACCCCTTTAGCTCACCACCAAACACATTTTTCAATCCGGCCATAATGTCACGACCAACATGTTTGGAGCGCACCGTACTGCCCTGAACAAGGCCCAGTTGTTTGATGATCTTGCGATCGGGCAGCAGTTCCAGATTACTGATGAGTACAGACATGGTCCGTTCCTTTTGAATGAGAGCCTTCATTGTGCCGAAGCCGCGACGGGTGTCATCTGGCAAAGGTCATTTCTGCGCATTGCTCTGAGATTCAGCATAGAGCTTAAAGCGTTTCATCGTGTTCAACGTGCGGCGCCGAAAAGCGCCAAGCATCAACCAACTGAACCAGCGCAACCAGCCCAGCTGCCGAACCTCACAGTCCTGCTCCCAGCGGGTTTTTATACCGTCAAGATCGCTGAACCGATGATGGATCTGCTGCATGAGTTCCGGGCTGTCGTAACGCTCACGAAACTCATATGGAAAGTTACGCTGGAGAACCGTCTGAACCCGGTCGATTTCTTGCGGTCCGACTCGATACCTCAACTGCATCCGTGCGCCCTGCTGACCCGGAATGCCCGCCTTTGGTTCTATACCAATCAGATCCGGTTGCCAACTCGGCAAGCGATCCGGGTCATCAAACAGTTCGATCATCTCAGACCGTGGTATGTTCACTGTGACGGCGGCTGTGTATTTCATGCAACCGTCTCCGATTAACTCAGTTCTTTCCAGCGCAGCATACCGCCCGCAACATTGGCGACCTGGTCGAACCCGGCACCGCGCAGAATATTTACCGCCATGGCAGAACGACGCCCGGATCGACACAGACAAACCAGCGGTTTGTCTTTAGGGATCTTATCGAGGGAGCCACGTAACTGGCCCAGCGGCACCGTCAGAGCAGCAGGCAACCGGTCGACCGGAGACTCCAGCTCAGACGTTTCACGAACATCCAGCAGGTTCACTTCGCTACGGTGCTGAACCACCCAATCGGCATCAATCTCGGGCACTCCGGAAAACGAGTACTGAACCGGCCCCCAATCCGGTTCTGGTGGCAGTTGGCCATCCTTCGGGCGACCACTGTTGAGGTTGGCCGGAACCGCATGCTCAATCTGCTTCGGGTGGGGCAACTGCATGTTCGTCATGTAACCAACGAAGTCCGCCTCGGAGGCTTCACCACCCAGCCGTGTATTAAACTTTCGCTCCTCAAGCACCGACGAACGCGTGCGACCGCCATAGTCGTGAGCGGGGTAGACGGCACAGTGGTCCGGCAAACCAAACAGTTTTCCGGTCACCGAATGGAACAGAGTATGCGCATTGCCCTGCTGGAAATCACACCGTCCACAACCGCGAATCAACAACGCATCGCCAGTAAAGACCATGCTTTCATCGGCGCTGACAAAACTCAGGCAACCGTCGGTATGCCCAGGCGTCGAGAGAACAGTCAGGTGGTCAGTGCCAAACGGGATGGTATCTCCGTCTTTCAGAGGTAGATCAACCTCGGTGGCTCCGATTGCTTCCGCAGACGCAATTTTGCAACCGGTTTTTTGCTTCAATAACCAAGCCGCGGTCACATGATCCGCGTGGCAATGCGTGTCAGCAGCGACAACCAGAGTCAGGTTCAGTTCATGTAACAGTGCCAGATCACGTTGCACCTGCTCAAAAACAGGGTCGATAAACACCGCCGATCGGGTTTGTTCGCAGGCCAGAAGATAGGTGTAGGTAGATGAGGTCGCATCAAAAAGCTGCCGGAATATCATCGCGCGCTCCTTCAACAGGTGATGGGAGAACTATAGCTGAATTACCCGAGCCGCAACCATGTAACGCCGGTTTGAAATCAGGCCAATTGAACGCAACTCGAGCCAGTGTCTGATTCAAGTAGGATATCAGAGAATGGGGACACCGTGGGTGGGGAGAGCTTGGGCCTGTTCATAAGCCCTGGGGAAACAGAGGGCCGGAACCCGGCCCCTCTTCGCACCAGTGCGCCGATCAAGCCAGCTTTTGAGCGAGATCGATCTCAGGCAATGCCCGGGCAATACGTTTGGTGTTCTGCAGATGTCGATAAGTCACATTATCGCTGGTTGAGCTGCCTCCCGCGGTTCCGCAACCCAAAGTCCATGACAGTTCCAGACCATTGCAGGCACCGATGCAGCCTTGGGTTCCGGGCGAGTTCACCAGTACCCGGCAAACGTCGCAAGCCTTGGCGTAGCGTTCAATCCGTTCGGCATCCTGTGTGTGGACAATCGCTGTATGGCCTCGCCCCTCAAGCGCCAACACCCGACGGGCGACACTCAATGCTTCGGCTTCCGATTCCACACCCATGAGCGAGACGATTGGCGCCAGCTTTTCGCGTAACCAGGGCGAGTTCTGGTCAAACACCGACTGAGGAACGGCAATCAGACGAATGGGATAAGGACGTTCAATACCGGCTTGCTGACAGATTAAACTGGCCCCCTTACCCATCCAGTCGCCACATAGCTTTCCGCCCTCGAGAACGGCGTTGTTTAACCGCACGACCTCTTTAGCCTCGAGTACCGCCGCACCCTGAGCTTCCAAGGCCCGGCGAAGATCATCATAGACGGAACGATCGGCAATCAGATTATTTTCCGAGCCACAGACAATGCCATTGTCAAAGCTTTTGCTGTCCACGATCTGCTTCGCGGCGGTTTTCACATCGGCATCGTCACACACCCAAACCGGCGCATTTCCTTTACCCACACCAATACTCGGTGTGCCGGACTGATAAGCACTGCGCACCATGCCGGGCCCACCGGTCGCCAGAATGAACGCGATGTCCGGGTGTGACATGAGCAACGAAGTCAGTTCGCGCCGGGGCGCTTGCGAGGGTATCTGAACCAGGTCGGGGTTAACCTGATAGCGACTGAGTACTGAACGAATAATACTCACGGTTCGATCACTCACCTGGCGAGCCTTACGGTGGCTGCTCAGGATGATGGCATTACGGGACTTAAGCGAGATCAACGTTTTAAACACCAACGTTTCTACCGGATTGGTCACAGGTATCAAACCGAGAATCACTCCCATGGGCACAGACATCGCATCGACCATGGGAGACTCAATCTGTAATGCCCCTGAGCCGGTCTGACCCATCAGCGAAGCCGCTACTTCCATTGTCCCTAAGAGAATCTTCTGCACCCGATGATTGACGACACCCATACCCGTCTCAAGTATGGCTGCTTCCGCCAGATTCCAGGACTCCCGGTTCACAGCATCAGCAATGTCGCCGATCATCGCATCAATCTGATCTTCCGGTAATGTTTGGATACTGTTCTGCGCGACCACTGAGCGGGCCACCATGGCATCCACAACCGGACTTCGGACATCATGCCGGTTAGGCTCCACGGCACCGATATGACTGAACAGACTGTGCTGCAACAAGGCTATGTAGCCAGCAGAGTCCGGGTGGCGTCCGCTGACCAGATGCTGATGAACGGAAAACTCAATGAGGCAAAGGCGTGTCGACGACTGTGCCCGAATGAACAAAGGCAATCCTGCTTCGGCTAGTTGACCGGCGCCGATAAAACGCAACGGCTGTTCGGTTTGCAGCTCGTCGTCGACAGTAAAGACCGTCAACTGACCACTTAGGACCAACGCCATCGACATTTGCCCTGGCGACGACTGCAACGTCAGGTAATCACCAGCTTCCAAAATGTGTTCTTCACCAAGGCCAGCCATGGTTTGCGCGGCCGACTGTACGCTTTCGGGTAAACCATTCAAGTTCCTGTACTCCCATGTCAGAAATTGAAACTGCCAGCCCGACGCACAGCAACACGGTCAACAGCCATCTCCGGACACGGCCCATCAGTCACGTTGAGTACATCGGTAAACGGAATATTTTGAGACAGTTGGCGAGATAACCACCAACAACGTTATCTCATCAGACATCCTGAGTTGCTGAAGTTTTAACCCATCATGTCCCGCACTCTGGGTAATTCTGTGAAACCGGTCTAACGCTTTTTCGCTGAGGCGGCACAATTTTGACAACCTGCGGAGGAATCGATGGTTGGTTTGTGATCCGCGTCTATAAAATACGATGCAGTGTTTGCTGTATTTCTGACGACGTTAATAATTGACTCTGTTTCAGAAAGCTCGAGAAACTCATTGACGGCGCTCTTCAGCAGACACTTCAACACTGCACTGCAAAGTTGTACTGATGTTGAGATCAAGTTGATCCATTCGTTCAGGTTAGCGGGAAATACCAATGGACAGTCTTAAAAATCGGGATATGGCTCAGATCCTCGGACTTTACAGTCCCTGGGCTATTAAAGACATAGAATTAACCAACGACGCAGACGCGATAGTCATTCACCTTGAAAAACAGGCTGATCGCAGTCGATTCTCTTTTCTTCCAAATCAGAAAAAATCACAGCAGGTTACCCGACGTTGGCAACATGTACGTTTTGGTCACGTCAACTCGTTCATTGAAGCCACAATGACACTTGATGATCTGGCTGAAATTTCGGAGAGTCGGCCACCTGCATTTTTAGGAGCCGAAAATAAACGCATTACTCGCGAGCTTGCAGATACCATTCGAATTGCACACTCTCGTCAATTGAATGCCGAAATGATCAGTGGTCTTCTTGGTATCAGTAGCGACGTTGTAGAAGCTGAAATTCGCGAAATCGAAACGGAAGAACAAATGAAACAACATGTTTCTTTGTTACCGTTAGAGTCGAACCCAATCTGGCGAGATATTTTGACTGACAAAGTCAAACTGTCGACCCGGCTACTGCCACTCAAATTGTTACTTTCACGGCTCAAACTCGAGGTGTCGAAAAACCTGGACAACGTCGATGTCATGCAAAAATCCATTTCGGAACTGCGCGGATTTTTCCTCAGACATGCGCACCAGTTAACCCATGAATATGAACTCATTGGTGCTAAAGATACTAATGAACAAACCAAAAGCCGATCAGTAAAAACAAAACTCGTTTTACCCGGCACCAAAAACGAAATATGGCACCAACTGCTGGCGGGTGAGTTCGACCTGAATACGCAGAGCATGCCGTTAAAACTTAACTTAGCGCAGCAACGACGCGCCTATGCCAGTGCAACCGATGCTCAACAGAGAGTCGACGTTATCCGAAAATTACAGCTGTTCTTCAAGAGCAACGCCCGGACGCTGATCCCAGAGTTGACCATACTGACGCAAATGCTTCAGGCTCAGCAGGAGCAGAAGGTGAAGCTCCCACCACCAGATCATACTATCTGGAAAGACTTACTGCTGGATGATCAATTGCTCAACTCAGATAAAATCAATTATCGTCTTTTGCTCTCGCGTCTTAAGTCCTCTTATCGACGCAATCATGACAGCAGCAGCATCGAACAACTGCACAGTTTCTTCAGTCAAAATGCGCAAGCCATGACGGATGAAATTAAAATCATTAACAGCCTGGCCGCCAGCCGATAGCAGGATTCCTTATGTCTACCAAACCATCAATTTCCATCGACAGCGAAATGCTCGACCTTGATACGGTCAAAGCTAAAATACAAGCAGGTGAGTTTATGACCATCGCTGCCGACGAGTCTATCCTCGAGCAGCTGCCTGCAGGAAACTGGATCGGGGGAACGATCCCTTACTTCATGTCGGAGCAAGGTGGCACTGTCAGCCGCGACAGTATTTTTGTAAATACCATCAACAACAGCCAGCCGGCCAACCCACCTCGTATCACCATCTATGACAGTAACTCCATCAGTCGTATCGCAAAAGACGCGCCGACACATGGCTTTACTCTGGTTATTTTGCCCGCATCATCCGATGTGCATCTGAACTATGCTCAAAACGCACCGGAATTTCCCAACATGTTTTTCACCCCGATTGTCGGCTGGATTTCCGGTTTTCACCTGGAAGACGACAGCACAGCTAAAGTCGGCTTCGGTCCGGGCGGGAACATGCTGATGGATCAACAAGCCGTCGCGATGCATGTGCCACTACCTGAACATCAGCTGGCTAACGTCAACATCATCAACCTGTTTGAAGAAGGCGAAGGTCCAGCTATCAGCTTTCCGTCTACCGGCTTTACTGTAGGAACCTGCACCATCGATGGCAAAGCCGGTAATCTCGCGCAGTTCATTCAGGAACACGGCATCGATACACGTTCACCGCTGGTGGCGGATTATTCCGGTATTAAAGTTAATGTCAGTGTTAAAAATGTAGACACAGAGAGCGGTCGGGTCGATTTGTATGCCCCGGTATTCGAAGGGCTTACGTATCATTTTGCGCGTCCGGTGGCTGACTATATGAAAGCCTTTTCCGATGAAGTGAAGCGTAATGACACCAACAACATTGCCTTTTCCTGCAACTGTATTCTGAACTTCCTGTATTCTGAACTTGAAGGAAAGAAAACCGGGCACATTACCGGCCCGATCACCTTTGGTGAGGTGGCTTATCAGCTGTTAAACCAGACGCTGGTATACATGACTCTGACTGAAGCCTGAGATGGGTAAACACGATCGGACGGGCATTTGCCCGCCCGATTTATTTTTTCTTCAGTGGTGAACCGTTAAAGCTTACGCCCATCCAACCACGTTTCATAAACTGACGGATGTTTGCGTGATCGGTACCTTTCGGATCCGCCAGAACAGATCGATAGTGTTCGGCAAACAGTTTCAGCGCCACACCTTCAGCCAGCCCGGCTTTATGGGCAAAACACAGTACTTTGCACGAACCTTGGTTTTCATCGGCCGAGTTATGCACATCACCATTTACAAATGCGCATGGCGTAAACTCAAACTCCGCATCGATCGTCTCGAGTACATCGGCAAACTTCAGGTCGTCGGGATGGCCATGCAGCGTGGCCATCAATTCTTGTAACGTCATAAAATATTCCTGGTTACTGAACCTCTATTGTGCCTGACTGCACCTTATTTCTCAGCTGATTATTGCAAAGAAAACAAATACTCAGCCATCGCACGCCGATCCGATTCACTGAGGTAAACCGTGCCGTAGTCAATTACTTCAACCATGGACCCGCCGACAAAATCACCATCCGGTAACATGCCATCTGCCAGAAAGTACATCAGGTCCAGTTCATTCCAATCCATTTGCGACAATGCCCGACCGTGGATCGGTGGCGCCCAGTTGCCACCGGGAAGCTGGTCATTTCCGCCCATGTACGGCGGGATAAAAGCACCCAGACTGTTGCGCGGGTTGTGACATTCGCCGCAATGAGCCACGGCATCAACCAGGTATCGACCGCGGCCGACCTCGGTAGATTGATCAATGTTCAGACTTCTAGTCGTCGCAAACAGCCAGCGCCATGGCTTCAGACCCAGGCGGATATTAAAGGGAAAACGTAACTGATGAGGCGTTGCCTCTTCATCAACGGGCTCGGACGCCATCAGGGCGGCATATAGATGAGCAACATCCTCATCGGTCAGACTACGGTAACTCAGGAATGGGAAGGCGGGATAGTAGGCATGCCCGTCAGGACTCACGCCCTGCCGCAACGCTTTTTCGAAATCACGCAGATTCCAGTCGCCGATTCCATGGCTGTCACTGGACGTAATGTTTGGCGCATAAAATGATCCAAAGGCTGTTTCAAGTTCGTGCCCACCGGCGAATGCGCTGGCGCTATCGTCTTCAGTGCGGGTATGACAAGCATAACAACCCGCCACCTGCAGCAGGTGCTCACCCTGTTCAACGTTGCCGGACACGGTGATGTCAGGACGATCTTCTCCAATGGGTGCCAACATCAAACCGACCCCGGCAGCAGCGACGATGATCACTATTACTGCCAACCAAACCCGCCATTTCATTGCTACTCTCCCGATGTCGTCTTCTTTCTGAGAAACGTTGTTATCGGACGCCATCGTACAGAATGCTGTCCAAACCTGCATTTTTTAATTGAGATTGCAATGCGACGGCCCGGGCCTTCGGAAACGGCCCCAGTAAAAAGCGATGCACGTTCAGTTCATTGTCAAACCACACAACCTGTTGCTCACGCTGAGCAGACAAACGTGGATCCTGTTCAAGCCGTGCGACGGACTCCTGTTGACGAAACACACCCAACTGTACGTACCAACCTTCAACTAAACTCGGTTGACTGACCGCAGTCGGGATCTCAGTGGGTAGCACTGTTTCACTCGAGCTTACTGCATTGTTTTGGACGGGTTGCTCCGGAGGATCCTGCTGATCCGGTAGCGCGGGAATTTTCATTGTCTGGATGGCGGCCTGATCGATTGGTCCACCCTGATAGACCGCGCCCTTCGGTTCGGCTCGTTGCATCCGACGATCCAGCGAATCCATGCGTAACAACCAGAAACGCAGACCTATGCGCAGTTGCTGATCAACCGGTTCAGATCCCCAAAGCAGCTCTGAATAAAAACCAGTGCCGGTACCAATGCGCCGCTCGAAACCCGCACCGAGTTGTCCACGCCAGTTACTTTGATTTGAGGACCAGGTTAACCCGAGGAGCGGATACCAGTGAGTATTTAAATCCGCGCTGAAACGCAGCCGAGCCTGCGCGCCGATTCGCACCACAGACGCCTCAAAGGGATCGCTCAGCTCCAGGCTTGAGGCGAGCGATAAACGCGGGAGTGGGTTGGTTGCGATCTCGAGACCCAGACCGCTGTATTGTGGTAAACGTGGTGTTGTAACTGCATACAATGACAGCTGTTCATCGGTCGCTGCAACCTGCACGCAGGTTAGCAAAGCTACGGACATTCCCAATCCACGCCAGAACATGAGTATCAGGCGTCCGCTCAGCCGCGCAGACCGGCACGTAGATCGCGTATCACCGAGTCAGTCTGTGGCGTGACACCTCGCCAGATGGTAAAACTTTCAGCGGCCTGCCCAACCAGCATGCCCAGCCCATCAGCACAATGTTCCGCACCCTGCTCTTTCGCCCAGGCCATAAAGGCCGTGGGCTCTTTGCTGTACATCATGTCATAACATTTGGTGCCCGCATTGACGAGACCGGGCGGCAGAGGCGGCACCTGGCCTGACAGGCTCGCAGACGTTCCATTGATGATGATGTCGAACTGGCCACTCAACTCTTCAAAAGTACAGGGTGTCAACTCAGGAAAATCATCGGCCAGTTCCTCCACTTTCTTCAAAGTGCGATTCGCAATCACCAGACTGGCGGGATTCTGTTCAAGCAACGGGTCGAGCACTCCGCGCACCGCACCTCCCGCGCCCAGAATCAGAATATGCTGATTTTCAATCGGCCAATTCAGATTTTCCGTAAAATCGCGGATTAACCCGATACCATCGGTCGTATCACCGTAGATTCGCCCATCCTCTAAGCGCATCAGTGTGTTGACCGCCCGAGCCCGTTTCGCCCGTTCTGACATCTCATCGACAAAATCAAACGCGTCACCCTTGAACGGGACAGTCACATTAAACCCGGCATATCCATCTTTGAACAATTGCCATACGCGCGTTTCAAAGCTGGTGATGGGCAGTTCAATGCCTTCATACTCAAGCGTTTCGCCGGTCTGCTCGGCAAATAGCGTATGTATTTTCGGCGACAGACTGTGTGTAATCGGATGTCCGATAACTGCGTAACGATCCATGCATCAACCTTTTCACTGGGTTTTCGGTGACCTTAATAGGCAAGGCTACGTTTGTCTACCGAGAAGTATAGTGCTTGTTTTCAGACTTGGCTGACGCATTTCGGTGAATGCTTAAGGCGATGAAAGATAGGAAGAAATGGCGTTAGCTTTTCGAGCGTAATCGATAAACTTGGCTAATGGCAACGCTTTAGAAAACAGATAGCCTTGGCCTTGTTCACAGCCCATGCGTTGCAGCTTTTCAAGTTGGTCGGGTTGCTCAATGCCCTCTCCAACCACTTCCAGGTTCAGGCGATGCGCAAAACCGATAATCGACTCCACAATGGTCAGTGCCGATCGATCCTTCGCCATGCGTTGCACAAAGCTCTTATCAATTTTCACAATGGAAATGGGAAACTCCTGCACATGAACCAGCGCAGAGTAACCGGTTCCAAAATCGTCTAGGGAAATTTTCACACCGAGATCGCTGATGGCCACCAATGTTTTCTTGACCAGTTCCGGATTGCTCAATACGGCGGTTTCTGTCAGTTCAAACTCAAGCTGACTGCGAGCGGATTTCCAGTTCAGTATTCGTCGTGGCAAACCGTCACAAAATGTCGGGTCCTGAAGCTGTTTAAAGCTTAGGTTAATGGCGATATTCAGGCCTTTCATGCCCTGGCGTTCGAGCTGAGCCATATCCTGCTCAGCACGCGACAAAATCCAGTTCCCCAGGGGCAAAATCATGCCACTGTTTTCTGCCACATAAATAAAATCGGACGGCGGTATGGACCCATACCGAGGATGCTCCCAACGAATCAACGCTTCCATACCGACCACCTGACGTGACTTCAGATCGATACGGGGCTGATAATGCAGCTGGAACTCGTCTTCGCGCAGGGCTCGCCGTATTTCGGCCGCCATGTCCATCTGAAACCAGGGGCTTGCACTACGATCGTACAGAAACACCTGCTGTTTGTGACGCTTGCCGGTCACCATGGCTTCATGGGCTTGTGCGATCAGTTCTTCTGAAGTACCGACAATATCCGGATACAGGACTGCACCGATATAGGCGGAGGCATAAATCCGTTTTCCAAACAGTTCAAACTGATGCCCGAAGGAGCCACGCACCAGATCCAATGCCTGCAACAACTCTTCTTTATCTGAGAGATCCTCGACCAACAGCAGGAACTCATCACCACCCAGCCGACCCACCGAAAAACGACCGCCCATCAACAAGGCCAATCGCTGCGCGACCATGCACAGGACCTGATTGGCAATGGCATAGCCGTGTTCTTCATTGATCTTCTGAAACTGATCGAGATCGACAGAACAGACCCCAAAGGGACGTCCTGTCTGTTTCGTGGTTCCGATCGCCTGATCCACGTGACCGGCAAACCCTTCGGCATTCAGACTGCCGGTCAGGGAGTCGTGCGTCGCCATCTTACGAATCACTTCGCGGCGGTGGAATGCCCTCAGCAACACCTGAGTCACCTGTTCACTGCTCAGGTTATCTAACAGTAAAACGTCGTGTACACCAAACTCCAGCAACGCACTAAAGCGGGGTTCAAGAAACTCAGGTTCAATGGCTATCCACACCGCTTCCTGTTGATTCAGTAGAAACGTATCCAGATGGCGCTCATCAGCAATAAAGAAAACGACGTCAAAGCCGTCGGTGGGACTGAACCAGTCTATCGTTGCAGATCGATGACCAAGCGACATCAGCAGAGCGCTTATGCGATCCTGCATGTCGATGTCTGTCAGGAACAGACCAATGTGCAACTTTTCCTGCATGGCCACTACTCGGAAATCCCGTAATACAGGTATAGTCTCAGGTCGTGAAAAGGATGTAACCTTTTGAAACAATTATGTGATCGAATCGACACTTTCACATTTCCAGTGTTAGAAATGTGATCAACCTCACACGCAAACGGCAGATTGTTTACTTTGTGATCGGTTTTGGTAGTCAATCTGTGCCACTCAAGTGCATCCAGTCTGTCGAATTGACAGCTACTCCTCAGAAGTCGCATCTGGCGTCACGGACGGTAAAAACCGGCTCATCAACAACCCCACCTCAAACAATGCGTACATAGGCACCGCGAGGATCGACTGAGAAATGACATCCGGTGGCGTCAGCAACATCCCTAAGACAAAACAACTGATAAAGATGTAGGGTCTTTTCTCACCCAGCGACTTTGCAGAAACCATTCCCGCGCGAACCAGTAAAAACGTCGCGATCGGAATCTCAAACGCCAAGCCGAAGGAGAAAAACATTTTCAGACAGAAATCCAGGACGTTCGTAATATCGGGCATGATGTTAACGCCTTCCGGCCCACTGCCGGTAAAGAAGCCAAACACCAATGGCAACACCACGAAATAGACGAAAGCGACGCCCGCATAAAACAGAAAAACACTGGAGATAAACAGGGGGATGGCCAGACGACGTTCATGCTTATAGAGTGCTGGCGCAATAAAGCCCCAGACCTGATGAAGAATGTAGGGCATGGCGACCAGAACAGACATGACAAAGGCCAGTTTCAATGGCACCAGAAACGGCGAGGCGACGCCCGTTGCAATCAACGCTCCGTTTTCCGCGTCGGGCAGCAATGCATTCAGCGGTTTCACCAGAATCAGGTACATTTCGCCAGAGAAGAAGTACAGACCGATGAAAATGACCAGAACAACGACAATACTGCGCAACATGCGATCCCGAAGTTCCCGCAGGTGCTCAACAAGAGGCATGGAATACTGGTTAGGATCGTTTGGCGTCATGGGCGTCTTCGTCAGAATGGGCGTGATCTTGTGGGGCTGGTTCAGCGCTTGGGTTTACTTCAGCGTCGTCAGTTTTCACCTCAGGTGCGATCGATGGCACTTCGGCATCTTCGGATTGATGAGTCGGCGCTGATGGCTTGGTGAAGTCCAGGTCCTTAGTTTCAGCCATAATTTTTTTGTTCAACTCATCGAGCTTCACTTCCTGCTCAATCTGGTTCTGCAGGCCGGTCATAAATCGACGGGCCTGACCTACGGTTTTCCCAACCGTCCGCAGAACGCCGGGCAAACGCTCGGGGCCGACGACCACCATAGCAATCACTGCCAGTACCAACAGCTCCGCAAATCCAACATCGAACATTGATCACCTCTGACCATGATTTCCATCCGTCGTATCGATATCAGATACGACCGACAACACTCGCACCAATTAGCGGGTCTTTTCTTCGTCTTTTTTGACTTCTGAAAAATTTGCATCCGCCTTGTCTTTTTCTTCCAAAGACTCCGGAGATTTTTTCTCTTCGTTACCATTCATGGCGTCTTTAAAGCCTTTGATGGCGCCACCCATATCGCCACCAATATTTTTCAGACGCTTGGTCCCGAAGATCAGTACAACAATGGCCAGTACGATCAGCAATTGCCAGATTGAAATACCACCTAAACCCATGAGTAAACCCTCTCTAAATCAGTCGGTTTTGCTTAATTATCGGCGATCGGAAAGCCCGACCAGGTCGCCTTCCGGACATCGCCCAGAATGTGCGCGTGAATATGATCGACTTCCTGTCCACCGCCAGGCCCGGTATTCAGTACCAGACGGAAACCTTCGTCCAAGCCCATGGCTTTGGCGATCGATGGTGCCTTCGACATCATCGCCTGTACCAGCGGCTGATGGCTATCATCCATTTGGTATAGATTGACGATGTGTTGTTTCGGAATCAACAACACGTGCACCGGCGCTTTCGGGGCAATGTCCCAAAACGCGTAATGGTCCTCGTCTTCAAAAACCTTTTTCGACGGAATGTCACCCGCGACTATTTTACAGAAAAGACAATCTGTCATGTGAGGCTCCTTTTGACATTGACTATGGTCAGGCCGCTCTGGCTGATTATTATTCTTTACGGCTGGCCTTTTCTTCCAACCCGGACAGACCTTCGCGACGAGCCAGTTCCGTCAGTACATCTTCAGGACGAAGCCCTAACTCTGCAAGCATCACCAGCGAATGGAACCACAGATCAGCGGTTTCATAGATCACTTTGTCGCGCTGCGAGTCGTCCTGCTGCGCATTTTTGGCGGCTAATACGGTTTCCACCGCTTCTTCGCCCACTTTCTCCAATATCTTGTCCAGCCCCTTGGCGTACAACGAGGCAACATAGGAGCTGTCGGCACTGGCCGTTTTCCGAGACTCCAGAGTGTCGGCCACTTTTGTCAGGATATCAATCATCAGTTTCTCTGCTTCGTTCAGTCGTCTTTTCAGGGCCAGAGCAGTAGCAATACCGCCACCGCGCCTGCCAGCATCTGACCGGCACTCAGTTGAGCCAGCCATTGTATGGATTCATGTTGCCAAAAGATGACAACCAGCAGCGCCACAGCCGCCAATCGACGAATCAGGCGGCGCGTCAGTCGTCTTTCGCGCATCTCCAACTGAGCAATCTGCAGCTGAATACGCTCTTCGGCGGAACCAATCTGACGCAGCTGCATCAGTGACTCATGCACCAGATCGGGCATCTGCGGAGCTTTAGCCAACCAACTGGGGCCGTGCTGCCGTACAGCATTCAGGAAGCGTTTTGGCCCAACCTGCTCTTTCACCCAGCTCTCCAGAAATGGCTTGGCCGTCTTCCACAGATCCAATTGCGGGTAGAGCTCACGGCCCAAGCCTTCAATGTTCAACAATGTTTTCTGCAACAACACCAACTGCGGCTGGACGGTCATGTCGAAACGACGGGCGGTTTGAAACAGGCGGATCAGCAACAGGCCAAAGGATATTTCACTGATTGGCTTCTCAAATATCGGTTCACAAACACTGCGAATGGCGGCTTCAAACTCGTTAACCCGGGTACTGGCGGGCACCCAACCGGACTCTACATGCAGTTCAGCAACCCGGTAGTAATCCCGGTTAAAGAAGGCGAGCATGTTCTGAGCGAGGTAGCTCTGATCTTCGCGGGACAGCGAGCCGACAATGCCGCAGTCGATACCGATGTACTTCGGCACATTTGGGTCAGTCAGGTCGACAAAGACATTGCCCGGGTGCATGTCGGCGTGAAAGAACGAATCCCGGAACACCTGAGAGAAAAAGATTTCAACGCCGCGTTCGGCCAGCATTTTAAAGTTGGTTCCACGCGCCTTCAGGGTGTCGATGTCACTCACGGCTACGCCGTAAATACGCTCGAGAACCAGCACTTTTTGCCGTGTCAGATCCCAATAGACTTCCGGTACATAGAGCTTGCCGTCCGCCAACGTGTTACGCCTCAATGTCGCAGCATTCGCGCCTTCTCGCAGCAGATCCAGCTCATCAAAGATTGTCCTTTCAAACTCGTCTACCACTTCCACCGGACGCAACCGTCGACCATCCGGTACCAGGTTAATCAGGTGAGCCATCCATTTCATGAGCCGGACATCTTTGCGGATGGTCTTTTCAATTCCCGGGCGAATCACTTTAACCACCACTTCGGCACCCTCCGGCAATTGGGCCGTGTGGACCTGAGCAATGGACGCCGACGCTAGCGGCTTATCATCGAAACGAGCAAAGCATTCACTGAGCGGTTGTCCAAGTTGCGCCTCCACAATGGCCTTAGCCTGGTGGCTGGGAAAGGGCGCGACCCGGTCCTGGAGGTAAGCCAGTTCAACAGCCATTTCTTCCGGCAACAAATCCCGGCGGGTAGAGAGAATCTGCCCGAACTTGATGAACACCGGCCCCAGGGCTTCCAGTGCCAGACGCAGGCGCCGGCCCTGATTGTCGCGAGCGCGGTAGATCCAACGCAACGGAAACAACCACAGCGCCAAGCGTAAGAACCACGGTAAAGCTTCATGCTCCAGCAAGGTATCCAGTCGATAACGCCCGGTCACCCAGACAATACGGAAGGAGCGAAAGATGCTCATGAGGTCATCGCCTTCACCCGAGCCTGCAGGCGATTCAAGCGCGCCTGCAGCCGTTCGGTGTCCTGTCGTACACGCGTCAGTTCCTGAACATGATCCTGCCACAGTGATTGCGGCACCAGCCATCCGCTTTCTTCTCGCAGAAAATTCCGGCCGGTACGTGCAGCTGAGTTGAACTGATTACGCGCAACGCGGCTGAAAAACCGCAATCCATCGGAGATAACATGGGCGGCCAGGTCACCGATGCGGTCACCAATTGCCATTTCCCAATCGATGTCCAGGTGGGACATAACGGCCTGAATGGCAAAAAACGTCCGGGTATCGCCCTCGATACTGATGGAGTGCGCCATCATGGCGGCGGTTCGATCTTCTGCACGAAGCACCGCAAACAGATCGGCGGCACGACCACTGACGCGGGCATCAAAGGGTTCACGGGTACCCGACTCACAGAACACAAAGCCATCGGCTTCAATACTGACACTGAAAGACACCGACGGTTCAGTGACCTGCAATACGAGTGTTTTACCCGCCAGAGCGACAATTTTTTCCCGGGCCTGGGGGTCATAGTTTAGCCCGTCGTTAATGAGCGTCTGCAGTGGCAGCAGCCATCCGGTCATGCTTTGACACCTCGATGCAACGCCACAATGCCACCGGTCAGGTTGTGATAGGTCACGCGTTCAAAGCCCGCGTCGTACATCATCTGCTGCAAAGTGTCCTGATCCGGGTGCTTGCGAATGGACTCAGCCAGATACTGATAGCTGTCGGCATCTTGCGTGACCAGCTTGCCCATGACCGGTAACGCCTTAAAGGAATAGGTATCGTAGGCCTTACTGAGTAGGTCATTGGTCGGTTTTGAAAACTCCAGCACCAAAAGCCGGCCGCCGGGCTTTAACACGCGGAGCATTTCTTTAAGCGCAACGTCTTTGTGCGTTACATTCCGCAAGCCAAAGGCAATAGTGACCACATTGAACTCATCATCCGGGAACGGTAAGACTTCGGCATTGGCCTGCACAACATCGAGATTACCCGCAACGCCCCGATCGGCCAGTCGATCACGCCCGACTTTCAGCATCGATTCATTAATGTCCGCAAGTACCACCTTACCTGTCGGCCCAACCCGGCGTGAAAACGCGAAACTTAAGTCACCGGTACCACCGGCAATGTCCAACACCCGATGCCCTGTACGCACGCCGGACATCTCGATGGTGTATCGTTTCCAGGCGCGATGAACACCAAAGGACATCAGGTCGTTCATGACGTCGTACTTCGCGGCGACAGAATGGAAAACGCCGGCCACCAGCTTTTCCTTTTCGTGTTCATTGACCGTTTTAAACCCGAAGTGGGTGGTTTTGGATGGCTCAGTTGATTTGTGTTCGGACATGGAGGGCTCGACTGTAGTTATCGGCGTTATTGTAACCTTTTCGATTATCCGGTGCATTGTTCAGGGATCGAAGAAGGTGTCAGACACGCCGAGGCCAAGCGCTTCGGCGTGACAAGGATTAAGCGACTATCGTTCCGACGCCAACCAGCGGGCGATATCTTCGGCGTAATAAGTGATGATCAGATCACAGCCGGCTCGCTTAAAGGCGGTCATCGTTTCCAACACGATGGCCTTTTCATCAATGACACCGGCTGCGGCACCGGCTTTGATCATCGCGTATTCACCACTGACGTGATACACCGCCAAAGGGCGCTCACTGTGAGCACGAATGTCTGCAATGACGTCGAGATAGGCCGTCCCCGGTTTCACCATCAACAAATCAGCGCCTTCGGCTTCGTCCTGCAATGACTCGGCCAGCGCTTCGCGCGCATTGCCCGGGTCCATCTGATAGCTTTCACGCGTCCCTTTAAATGTACTGTCGACCGCATCGCGGAACGGTCCATAAAACGCTGAGGCGAACTTAGTGGAATAACTCATCACCGGGATGTGCGAGAACCCGGCATCATCCAGGCCGGCCCGGATCGCGCTGATCATGCCATCCATCATGCCGGACGGCGCGATCATGTCGGCACCGGCCTGAGCCGCAACGACTGACTGTCGCGCCAGATTCGCGAGTGTCGCGTCGTTGTCGACATCGTCACCGGCAATGACACCGCAATGGCCATGGTCGGTGTACTCACAAAAACAGTTATCTGAAATCACCACCATGTCCGGTGCCGCCGTTTTGGCGGTTCGGATCATGCGCGCCATTAGCCCGTCTTCCTGCCAACTGTCCGAACCACAGTCGTCTTTATGGTGCGATACACCAAACAGAATGATGGCACGAATGCCTAACGCTGCTGCCTTTCGGACGATATCTGCCAGGTCTTTTTCCGGATACCGGTAAACGCCCGGCATGGAGGAGATCGCGACCGCCTCGGAAATGTCTTCTTCTATGAACAGAGGCAGAATGAGATCTTCGACCCGCAGATGCGTTTGACGCACCAAATCGCGTAAGGCGGCCGTGCGACGTAAACGCCGGAACCGGAAATCGGGGGTCGGGGTAATGAGGTGATCGGCCGCCATAATGCACTCCTGAACTGATTGACGGCGCAATTCTGAAGCCCGCTGCGCGGAACTGCAAGTCAGTAATCACTGACCTTACAATCGCCGAAAAATAGCCTTTCAGCAATCCCTAGCCGAGATTGTTCCGAATGTGGAACAATATATCCTGTGGTTTTTGCCCCTGCAAAACATAGACACCGCCAATACAAACGGTACACTCAGCAGCTCAACTCTTAACGAACTGTTTAACACATGAGCGAAAACATTCTTAACGTAACCGATGACAGCTTTGAAACGGACGTTCTGCGTAACGAGCATCCCGTCCTGGTCGACTACTGGGCAGAGTGGTGCGGTCCCTGCAAGATGATTGCCCCTGTTCTTGAAGAGGTTGCGGACGAGTACGCGGGTAAGATGGTCGTCGCCAAGCTGAACATCGATGACAACCCGAATACTCCGCCAAAATATGGCATTCGTGGCATTCCAACGCTGATGATCTTCAAAGGCGGTGAAGTTGCTGCAACCAAAGTCGGTGCGCTGTCCAAATCTCAGCTGCTGGAGTTCATCCAAAGCAACAGCTGATCTGCGTAACGCTCGTTTCAGGCACCGCAATTGGTGCCTGATTGCTTAAAAGTCTGGACACTACCGTCCTAGCCACCTATATTGTCTTGAAATCGAACAATAATTCTTTTTTCTAACCAACCTTTGAGCTCCTTCGCTCGTCCCACTTCAAGCCTGAAAATCTATGAATCTTAGTGACTTAAAAACCAAAGCCGTGCCTGAACTATTGGATATTGCAAAATCCATGGGCCTGGAAAACATCAACCGTACCCGTAAACAAGACCTGATTTTCACCATCCTCAAGCGTCACGCGAAGAGTGGTGAAGACATCTATGGGGACGGCGTACTGGAAATTTTGCAGGATGGTTTCGGCTTTCTGCGCTCCGCATCTGCGTCTTACCTGGCCGGTCCGGATGATATTTATGTATCGCCGAGCCAGATCCGTCGATTTAACCTGCGAACGGGCGACACCATCGCCGGTAAAATTCGCCCGCCAAAAGATGGCGAACGTTATTTTGCCCTGCTCAAAGTCGATACCATCAACTTTGCGCCGCTGGAAAAAGCAAAAAACAAGATTCTGTTTGAAAACCTGACACCGCTGTTTCCGGATGACCGACTGGTCCTGGAAGCAGGCAATGGTTCTTCTGAAGACATGGCTGGACGTATTCTCGATTTGGCGTCTCCAATCGGTAAGGGCCAGCGCGGCCTGATCGTATCTCCGCCAAAGGCGGGTAAAACCCTGATGCTGCAGAATGTGGCACAGGCCATTACCCGGGATGCTCCGGATGCGTACCTGATGGTTCTGTTGATCGACGAACGTCCGGAAGAAGTGACCGAAATGCAACGCTCCGTGCGTGGCGAAGTCATCGCATCGACCTTCGATGAGCCCCCGGCACGTCACGTACAGGTCGCCGAGATGGTGATCGAGAAAGCCAAGCGCCTGGTTGAGCACAAAAAAGACGTCATCATTCTGCTGGACTCCATTACCCGTCTGGCCCGAGCCTACAACACCATTGTACCGAGCTCCGGCAAGGTTCTGACCGGTGGTGTGGATGCCAATGCCCTGGAGCGTCCAAAGCGCTTCTTCGGTGCGGCACGTAACGTTGAAGAAGGCGGTTCATTAACCATCATCGCCACCGCTCTGGTCGATACCGGTTCTAAGATGGACGAAGTAATTTACGAAGAGTTCAAAGGCACCGGTAATATGGAAGTGCATCTGGACCGTAAAATTGCGGAGAAACGCATCTTCCCGGCCATCAATATCCGACGTTCCGGTACCCGTCGCGAAGATATGCTGACGTCTGAGTCCGAACTTCAGCGCATGTGGATTCTGCGTAAGCTACTGGCCGAAATGGACGACGTGGCGGCTATCGAGTTCTTAATTAACAAACTCAAGCTAACCAAGTCCAACGACGAATTCTTCAAGAGCATGAAAGGGTGAAACCCCGATGCGCCTCCGGCGCAAAAAAGACCCCTTAACGGGGTCTTTTTAGGGGTTTCACGGCCGCACAAGGATGTGCGGACAGGAACACGGCCACGGACGGATGTGCCTCCGTTCTCCGCGCGAAACCACCCTTAACGGTATTCATTTAGCGGTTTTACGACTGCACAAAGATGTGCAGGCTGGAACCCAGCCAAGGATGGACGTGCCTTCGCTTACAACTCGAAAGCACCCTTTAACGGTTTTACGACTGCTCTTAAAGCACTCGACTTATCAAACCAGCCAATTGACCTGCAAACCACCAACACCCAAACTCTCCCGAACCTACACCCAACCCACTCAACAGCCGCCTCGTCAAAATTACCAATTGAGTCTTAGCGTATGACCTTCTATCTTTTCTTTGTACATAACCATAAGAAAACGTTCTGATGATCCGAAAACACTCAGGTTTCTTCGCTGTACTGGTGCTTTTCTGTTCGATGATTTTCAGTCAGGTTCAGGCTGAGAATCATGCGCCCAAAACACTGATTATTGCCTACGAAGACAAGGCTCAGTTTCCCTATTATCTTGGTGACTCTCAGTCCATTCCTGAACGGCCCGGTGTCGCTGTTGAAATGGTCCAGGCACTTCAGGACATTTTACCCGATACCCGCATTGAGCTGAGACGATACCCATGGAAACGCTGCCTGGTCCTGCTGGAGAACGGGCGGGTCGATGCCATCTTCAACGCATCCTATACACGCGCTCGCAGTCGGTTTGGTCAGTACCCATCGACAGACGACGCTCCGCACGACCCGGAGTACCGACTGACCAACATCAGTTATCACTGGTATCGGCACATCGACAATAACCGTGCCGAGCTCCCGACACCAACCTCTGACGTTGCCGCCCCATCCGGCTACTCCGTGGTCAATCTGCTGAAATCAATGGGTTACCAACCGTCGACACCCGAAAGCTCCTATTCGGCTTTACGTATGGTGACGGCGGGCTATGTGCAAGCCGCGGCTCTGCAAACTGTGACGGGGGATCGACTGATACAACAAAAACCAGAGCTTAACCGATTGGTTCGTATCGAGCCGGCAATCACGGAAAAGCCCTATTACCTGCTTTTCTCGAAGACGTTCTACGAGCGTTATCCGGAACTCACCGTACAGCTCTGGCAAGAAATCCGCCGACAACGCGAGCAACGGCTGCCCGCGTTGCTGGACACCTACCTGGCAGATGATCAGTAAGTGCCCAGCGCGCCTGGATCAGTCGAGATTGAACTCACTGATCCGTTTACGAGTCTGAGCCGCCAACTCACTGAGAGTGCTCGCAGCGGTGGCCGTCTGCTCAGCCAACTCTGATGATGTTCGGATGGTATCGCTTAAGGTAATCGAACTGGAATTGATTTCCTCTGCCACAGAGCTTTGTTCTTCAGCGGCGGTTGCAATCTGAATGGTCATGCTGGCAATGTTCTGCGTGTTATCGGCAATGCCGTTCAGCTCCGCTTCAACTTCACTGGCCATACGCGCCGACTCCAATGATTGTTCCCGAACGGACGTCACCTGAGTCACCGCCGTTTGCGATTGGGACTGAAGACTCTCGATGGTCTCACGGATGTTTTCGAGGGAATCCTGTGTTCGCTTGGCCAGACTGCGGACTTCATCGGCGACAACGGCAAAGCCACGCCCCTGCTCTCCGGCACGGGCCGCTTCGATGGCGGCATTTAACGCCAACAGGTTGGTTTGATCGGCAATCTCGCCAATCACATCCAGAACTTCACCCACACTCTCTGACTTTTCCGCCAACTGAGAAATGATGTCACTGGTACGCTGCAACTCATCGGCCGATTGCTGTATCTGATTACGCGATTGCGTCATGCGCTCAGTACCATCTATCACGGATGCTGAGGTTGAGTTCGTCGCCTCCGAGGTATTGTTCGCGTGCTCAGCGACCTCTTTCACGCTGGCCGCCATCTCGTGAATCGCTGTCGCGACCTGTTCGGACTCTTCATTCTGTTTCTGTACCACCGCCCGGTTTCGGTCGACGATATCATCCAGCGAATGACTGGCGCCCGTGAGCGCTTCGATCTGCTCCTGCAGTCCCCGGATAAGTTCGCTGATGGAACTGCGGGTCTGCTCCATATCAAACATCAACAGATGCGTTTCGTTCGCCGAGGCATCCGGTAAGCGACGATGATCTAAAGAACGTCTCAAATCGCCTCGGCCGAGTGCGGTCAATCGCTCCCGAACCTCTTGCAACGGAGCCAGTCGATTCCTGACCGTCACAAAAGTCAGCAACAGCAACACAAATACACCAATCACGGCTTCCACGATAAGCGCATTTCTCAACCGCAGCGTTGATGCGGTAAATTCCTCGGTATAACCGATGCCGCCGACCACCCAATTCCACTCCTCAAACCGTTGGTAGGCCAAAATTTTATCCTGCTCGCGACCGTCTTCGGTGCGACTGAAAACATAGGCGCCGTTCTCATCAGCAAAGACCGTTGATCCCTTTAACAACCCATCGGCATCGGTCTGTCCGGCTAATGGCTTACCATCCAACGAAGGGTGAACTTCCATAACCCGGGTATCGGCATCCACAGCAAACACATAGCCGGTTTCACCGATCGAAACCCGGGCCATGGTACTTTGCAAAGCCTGCATTTTTTCGGTGAAATCGACACCCACAAAAAGAATACCGATCACCCGACCCTGACGGTCGGTAACCGGATCGTATCGGGTCATGTAATCACGACCGAACAGCTTGGCTCGACCGATGTAAGATTCACCTGAACGAAGTACTGAGTACCCGGGATGCGAGGAGCCTAAATACTCGCCCACCGCACGCTGACCCGTCTCATTTTTTAAACTCGTGGCGACCCGAAGGAAATCGTCTCCCATGGCAACAAACACAGTGGCCACCACGCCGGTAAGTTCAGTGAACGCATCCATCCGTGCGGAATCGTTGTTGAGTGCTTCACCATTCAGCGTCAAAACCGGAGCGGAATGTCGTCCGGTCTGCTGCCGCTGGCTGGTATTCAACTCAAACCGACCTTCTAACGTTGACGCTAACATGTCCGCATCGCGACTGATTTCGTACTCCAGGCTGCCATGAAACTGTTGAAACTGAGCGTGAACCAGATCGACCTGACGGGAAATTTCCTGCTCCGCTTTGTGAAGAGCGTCCCGAGTTGAATTAACCGACATCAAAAATATGATGATTCCGAACACGAACACATTCATCAGAAGTAGCAGACTGAGGATCTGTGTCGTGAGTGATTGCCTGCCAATACGGATCGACATGGGGGCTCCAGATAACATTAATTGTGATTTACGTTATCGGTAACCTTAAACAATCCTTAAGATGGAAAAAGTGCCTAAAATCAAGCAGATGGCAATTTTTTAGGCACATTTCACATTAATTTTTTCTTAATTTAGAGATTAGTTTTTTAGGTTTTTCTTATACACATCTTCACGTCGGTCCATTAAATTTCGGACCGTACCTTCGGTGTGTAACAAGCGCAGCTTGTCGAGGTCCATATCCGAAAACAGCAGCATTTCCGTATTAGGGGTCGCTTCGGACAGAATGGCATCGTGAGGAAATGCAAAGTCCGAAGGTGACAACATGGCCGACTGTCCATACTGCACGTCCAGACTTTCAACCTGCGGCAGGTTACCAACACTGCCGGCAAGCACCACGTAGCATTCATTTTCAATGGCACGTGCCTGCGCGCAATGACGCACACGCAGATAACTGTTTTTCGTGTCGGTCCAGAACGGTACGAATAGAATTTCAAGTCCCTGCTTAGCCATCAGACGGCCCAGTTCCGGAAACTCAACGTCATAACAAATCAGTATGCCAACCTTGCCGGCATCGGTGTCGAACACCGAAATTTTATCGCCACCCTGAATCACCCAGTCATTCTTTTCATGCGGGGTAATGTGAATTTTTTTCTGCTCATCGACCTGACCACTGCGATGACAAAGGTAGGACACGTTATAGATGTGATCGTCTTCCGCCAGCGGCATCGAACCAGTAATGATGTTGGCGTTGTATTCAATGGCCATCTGCGACATGCGTTCGCGGAACAAAGGCGTGTATTCCGCCAACGCCCGGATCGCTTCGGTTTGGCTGGCGTACTCCTTCAAGCCCATCAGCGGCGCATTAAAAAACTCGGGAAACACGATAAAATCGCTTTGATAGTCAGAGACGGTATCGACAAAGTATTCGACCTGGGACAACAGTTCATCGACACTTTCGACGGTACGCATCTGCCATTGCACCGAACCCACCCGGACGGTACTTTTACGCGCTTCCAGTACCGTATCTTTTGGTTCAAACAGGATGTTGTTCCATTCCAGTAATGTGGCATAACCGGAACTGCCTTCATCTTCTGGCAGGTATTTTTTCAGCAGACGTTTGACCCGGAAGTCGTTCGACAGTTGAAACGACAGAATCGGATCGTATATCTCTTTACGAGACACACGGTCAATGTACTCAGCCGGGGTCACGTCATCTTTATAATTGTGATATTCGGGGATTCGGCCGCCGGCCAGAATGGCCCGGAAGTTATACTGTCGGCAGAGTTCTTTGCGAGCATCATAAAGACGCCGGCCTAAACGCAAGCCGCGATGGCTTTTGCCAATGACCACGTCGAGACCGTACATGGCATCGCCATTCTGATCACTTTTCACATTGTTGTTCGAGCCGACCAGATCTTCATAGGTATGCGGGTTGGAAAAGCGCGCGTATTTCACCTGAACACTCAACGCCAAACCCACCAGCTTGCCACCATCTAAAATGCCAAGCTGCCCTTCCGGGAAGTCTTCAATCAACTGTTCGATGGTATGCTTTGGCCAAGCCCCTCCCAAATCGGGATAGGCATCGTCCATCAGGGCTTTGATTTGTGGATATTGATCAAGTGTCAGATTACAGATTTCAATACGGGCGGCTTCAATGGCCATACAACCTTCCAAGTGTCACATGATGAAACCACAGAATAGCGCATCCGCCACATGCAACACAAAGGACGCCCCGACAAGGCCGCGTAAACGCGCGTAAAAAAGCCCGCATTAGCGGGCTCTATAAGCAGTTTTTCGAACGCTGAACTAAGCGCCGACGATACCACCGTCTTCTCGACGAATGGCGATTACGGAAGAACGTGGAACGCCATCTTTTTCAGCGTTTGGCCAGGCATTAGACGGATGCTGAATGCCAACAAACACCGTGCGCTGATCGTTACTGAAGGTGATACCGGTGATTTCACAACCGTTCGGTCCGACCATAAACCGGCGGATGTGCCCGCTAACCGGATCGGCGACCAGCATCTGGTTATTGCCCTGTCCGGCAAAAATGCCTTCGTTTGAGTAATTACCATCGGTCTGAATCCACAGGCGACCATCGTTATCGAACATCAGGCCATCGGGACTGTTAAACATGTTGTCAGCTGAAACGTTGTCACTGCCGGCCATCGCACCCGATTGCGTTTCCGGGTTACCAGCCATGGCAAACAGATCCCAACCGAAACGGCTGGCTTTGTGATCTCGGTTCTCCGGAACCCAACGGATGATGTGCCCGAATGGGTTTTCCTCACGCGGGTTCGCCGCATTGAGTGGCTGATTGTCGCGTACGCCACGGTACTTGTTATTGGTTAGGGTGCAGAAGACCATCGGTGAAGACGGATGACAAGCGACCCACTCCGGACGATCCATGGTAGTAGCCCCAACAAAGCGAGCGGCCAAACGTGCGTAGACCAGAATGTATTCCTGACTGTCAAAACCGTTGGCCTGAGTCAGCCCGTTTTTGCCATAGGTCAGCTCAACCCATTCGCCGCTGCCATTGTCATTGAACTTAGCCGCGTACAGGGTACCGTTTTCCAACAGCGTCATGTTATGCGCACGATCGCCTTCACGGTAGGTATCGCGTGATATAAATTTATAGATGAACTCACCGCGCTCGTCATCGCCCATATAAGCCACAGCGTGACCATCTTTCGACAGCGTCAATGCCGCGTTCTCGTGCTTGAACCGACCCATGGCCGTACGCTTCATGGCTTTTGATGAGGGGTTGTACGGATCAATCTCAACAATCCAACCAAAACGGTTGGCTTCGTTCGGGTGCTTTGCCAGATTGAACCGTTCTTCGGTTGGCCACCAGTTGTAATCGAAACCGGTCTCGCTCAAGCCATAAGCTTTCTGTTCATCAGAAAAAGCAGTGCCGGCCGGCGCACCAAAGTAGCCATTGAAGTTTTCTTCACAAGTCAGGTAAGTGCCCCAAGGGGTTTGACCGTTGCCGCAGTTGTTCAGCGTGCCGATCACCTTAGTGCCCGTACGATCCATATCAGTTTGAACCAAAGGATGACCCGCGACCGGTCCCGTCAACACAAACTCATCCGCATTACCGTGCAGGCGACGGTTGAGGTCAGAGTTCTTCACCACTTTCCATTTGTTAAACCAATTACGTTTAACCTCGAACACATTCACACCGTGTGCCGCAATTTCTTTGCGAACGTCGTCGGCAGTCAGGTTCTCGCCACCGTGAGTGTGCATGAACTTTTTATTAATGTACTCACTGTTCGCGGCCAGAATTGCACGATCTTCATCCACGCCGCCGTCTTTGTCGGTCAGGTGAAACAGGCTCATGCCATCAGTATTGTCACCGTATTGACCGAGCTGATCTTCGGCGCTGTTTTCAACATCAAACTTCGACGCACCCTTCAGGATCGGGTCACCCCAGGAAACCAGCACATCGTATTCATAGCCTTCCGGCAATACGACTGTATCCGCGGTGCTGGTAGGTACTGCTGGAAAACTCATCAGCGTAGTTGCCTGGCTGACTGCTTGAGACAAGGCAGACGTGCCGGCTAAAAAGCCCGCAGCACTGACGGTGCCACCGGTTTTAATGATTTGACGACGGGACATCGCCGGGTTCAGAAGGTTGTGAAACTCTACAGGCTTGTGCTGATCGTTTTCCATCAGTGCTCTCTCCATGGATGGGTCATTATTATGAGAGCGACATTCTTAGAGGGAAGTGTGACAGAGGTATGTCAGTTTGTTGAACGTGAGATGACACTCAGAGCCTGGCTCGGTCCACAGTCGCTGAAAACTCACAGAGAAAAACCGGTGTCTTAAAAATTTTTGTGACCAAACATTGGTTATTAAATGACGGAATCCCTTAAGGTGACTGCGTTTATCGTCAAACAACTGCCAATAAGGAAAACTATGAACTGTCGACTAAACCTCGCACTTTGTACCGGCGCACTGGCCCTGAGCGGCTTCACCTTTGCCAACGACCGGGTGACCAACTTAGAGCTGGATCACGCCACTGTCCATAACATGGGAACAGCCCCTTTCCTTCAGTTTAATGAAGTGACCCATGGCAGTTTTACACTATCTGAGTCAATGGACAGCCCTTCTCTTAAGCTTACAGATCTGGTGTTAGAATTTGACACACTGCCGGCACTTGCCATTGACCGCCTGACCTTTAAAGATGAACCAAATGCAATCTGCCATTCTCCGTATTCGGGTTTGCCAGGTTATTTCGAAGGCAAAAGCTTAGATACCTGGGCATTTCAGGAAATCGTCGTCCAGGTTTGTTTAAGTCACATGTCCGATACTGAGTATGACGTGAAGTTTGAAGTCGGCTTTGCTTCGGGTGAATCCTACATCGGGCCAAACATGGGCGATATGGTTGTACCGCTGGCAAGCATACAGGGGTTCGCCCTGGATACGACTCCGACAACCATTGTCGATACGTTTGAGACTGAGTTCATGGGCAAAGAACTTGTGCTCTCCCTGAACCAACGTCCGGGCGACATTCAGCAAGAATGGGGATCAGCTTTCGGCTTTAAGGCGGACGCCACCTGGATGGGACATGAAAACAAAACACTGGCTTTCCAGAACTATAATGCAACGCCATTTGCCAACGCCATCGGCTTTGATGTGATTGAAGACACCAACTTACCAGAGCCCGATCAAATCCAGATCAGCATTAAGTATCGTACGGAAATGGGGTCCATTGAACAGACGGATTACCAACCGTTGTTTATGCTTATGGATGAAGCCTACGGCCCATTGATGTTCTGACCATGTCCAAGGGCCGTTCGTTGTTTGTTGACGGCCCTGACCTTATCCAAGCTGCGCAAATACGGATTCAGCTACCACGGCAACAAACCTTTTTCAGTACTCCACAACGAACGATGCACCAGTTGCCCCGTTTGAATCTGATGCCAAATCCGTTCCGCGGCAGTCTCGGGTGTCATGCTGGCATCCGAGGACGCCATCTTGGTCAACAGTCGACCGGGATGGATGGCCGCAACGGTGATGCCTTCCTCTTCTAAATCGTCGGCTAAACACAGCGTTAACATGTTTAACGCCGCCTTGCTGATGCGATACGAATAGGAGCACCCGCTACCCTTTGCAGCGCCTTCGGCCTGCATGGCCATCGATCCACGACGCGAACTGATGGTGACGATACTGGCCTGAGTTGATCGCCGTAACGCCGGCAAAGCGCCTTTCACCGTGGCAAAGGTACCCAGGCAGTTGGTTTGCAAGACCCGCTCTATCTGCTCAGCGGTAGCGGTATCGACCGTCGGGCCTTTACTTCCGGTGCCGGCGTTGCAAATCAGGACATCAATAGCAACCTCAGAAAGCCACTTAGCCATCCGGTCGCTGACATCCATTTCGGTCAGATCGGCAATCAGGACGTTCGCCCCGGGCAGTTCTGTCAGCAATGCCGCTTTGTCGGTCTCCGAGCGCACCGTCAACCACAGTCCGCAACCGCGCCGATGAGCCTCAATGGACAAGGCCCGACCGAGTCCCCGAGCGGCACCGGTAATTAGTACCTGCGGCATCAACACTGCACCTTCCTCGTTTTATTAACGAACATCGACGAGGCCCGGCTTCCAGGCCTCATCCGGTAGCATCTGCAACCCTGACGACAAGGTGTCCACATGAGTAAACAGATAATGAATACCTCCGGCCATAATGGCCAAAGTGACATCAAACGCATTCAAGCTGTCACCAAAGCCAGCGGTCAGATTAAACATTGCGCCATTGGCTAACAGATAGATACTCCGTTGGTTCAGGTTGTACTCAAAAACATGGGGTAGAACCTCCGTTGCAGAGAGTGAGTCCAGTTCGTGTACTCGAATCTCCCCGGTCCCATGACCGACGTTCATCACGAAGGCGCCGTCTTTTAAGGCACTCAGCTCCGGTAAGCCGACAATGCCTTTAGCGCCCGTCGCGGTCACCAACACATCGGTTTGCGCTAATAAATCGTTCAGTTCACCCGTTGCCCAACCGTCGTAGCGGGCCATCAATGCTCTGGCCGGATCGTGTTCGACAACGGTCACATGCCCGCCATAGGCTTTGGCAGCCGCAGCGACACCTTGTCCAACCAAGCCGTAGCCCAATAACGTGATCTGTTTTTCATGCAGAGTCAGGTAAGTACGCTGACAAAACGCCTGCCAGGCCGTTAACCCGACCATGTGTCGATTGTGCAGGCCTTCTTTGGCATCGAGGTCGTCCCAGTTGAGGACCGGGAACGGCAAGTCACAGTTTTTAAGTCGCGCCACGCCGGAACCGGTGCCTTCAAGCGCACCTTTAAAACCGGAAACCGATTGCTTCGCCACCCGTTCAATCAGCTCACCGCCAAACTCGCAGATGAACTCAGGCTGCCAGTCCACGGCTTTCTGCAGACTGTCTAACCAATCCGACTCCGACATACCTTGCCAGGCGCAGGCTTCCGCGCCTTTGCTCTTTAAATACAGTACGACTTCGTCCCGAACTGTATTCGGGTCACAGGTGGTGATAAACATCTGTGCACCCTGTTCCAACAGCTGTTCAAACACCGGAATCATCTTGATGTCCAGATGGGTGCAAATGGCGACTTTCGCACCGTCAGGAACCGTCAAAGACTTAAGAACTTTTTGGGTTCTGGGTAACTGCCGTTGCACCCAACTCAACTGGCGTTGGAACTCCGCGGATAATTCAGACATAGCAAGGTAAACCTAACCAAAAAGAGAACGAATCATACCGGGACTCCGCTCGCAAATAAAAGCGTCCTGTCTTTCCGATTAACTGTGTGATCTAAGTCTTAAATTGAGAGTAAAACGCATTACCATCCGCCTGTTTCGGGCCATTATCAGGTTCCGATCAGAACACACAGGCGTACATCCTCATGCGATCCTCTATTCCTACGGTGGTTGGAGCCTGTCTGCTCTCGGCCTGCTTCACCGAATCACCTGATTCTAATGATCCGGACAACAACACAGAGGCTTGCGAAACCGGTGAAATTTGCCAAACATGGCTAGACACCCATAACAACTTCCGCGCCGAACTCAACGCCGGGACGGTTGTCGACGACGGCACATATGGGACTTATCCCATCCCAGCCACACCCTTACCGACTTTGACCTGGAATGCTCAATTAGCGCAGGTGGCACAAGCACACGCCGACGCCTGCGTTTACGAACACAATCCGAACCGCGAGGATGAATACGTAGCTGCCGGCGGAGAAAATATCTACATCGGTGAAAACATTGCCGTGAATGGCACGACCGGTACATTGGCCACACTCGAAACCTATGCCGAAGCACAGACCGAAGCCTGGTGGAGTGAGTACGATTTATGGCATTACAAAACTTACCAACATGGCACTGACAGTGACGCCGGACATTTCACGCAAATGATCTGGGCAAACACCATTGAAATCGGTTGTGGCATTGCGTCCTGCCCTGGCATTCTTCCGGGATACACGAATGCCGCTTTTGGTGTTTGTAACTACGGCCCGGGTGGCAATTACAACGGCCAATACCCCTACGAAGTATCCGTTCTGCCATAACAGAGTTCGCGCTCAACAGTATTCTGCAAACAACGTCCGTAAGCGATTGGCGTCGTCGAGGAAGGGCGCTTCGTATGGCCGATACGTACCCGGTTGGTTGATTGCCGCCTGGTTACGGCTTTGCAAAAAGCGTTGCATACCCGCCGCGTTCAACCAGTAAAAAAGACCCCAGTTCGGAAAGTCCCAGTCGGCGTTATAGGGGTGTGCTTCGTAATCCACACAACTCAACGTGCCGTCATCCATCAGCAGGAAATTCGTTGGAAAGTAGTCGACATGAAACCCGGCCTGCTTCAGTTGAAAGTGATATCGAAAAACCTTCTCGAACAATGCATCGGTCATCGTTGATGACAACACCCGCTCGATCAGCGGTTTACCAGCAATGTACTCCTTGACTAACAAGCGCTGTTCCTCGTTCACCGCAAGCAACCGTGGTACATGGACGCCGGCTGCGAACATGCGCTCGTAGCTGGTGACTTCAAACGCGACCGCCCGCTCCAGCGGCACATGACTGTCCGGCGTGTCCATGAAATGTTTAACGGTAACGGAATGGTCAGCATAGGTATAGCGATAGGACACCGCCGATTTCCCCCGCCCCAGTTCAGCGGCACAACGATATCGCTGACCATCTAAAACAACGGCATCAGGCTCCCAGGTGACGGATAAGGTCATGCGAACTTCCTTTCAGGGTCTTAGGCATCGGCTCTGGAGCCTGTAACACTACCCCGACCTTACCAGTGCGCGCAGATCGAATCTTTGATTGGGTGGAAAGCGACTGGCTTATCAGAAACGCGCGTATCAGTTCCAGCCCGTAACGTTAAAAAATTACCGAAGCACAGTGACCGATGGTCTGCGAACCCGATCACTCCAACCACCATGGATGCCTCCGTGACAGGGTCGTACTCGCGAGACCATGCAGCTTATGAGTCGATTAGTGCAAACCGCGCAAAAAAGCAAAATCAACCACGTTGATTCTGCCCCTTATGAATCTGTTGTTCTAAATGTTACGCGACTTTAGTGACCTTACGCTCACTCTCCAGATACTCATCGTAAGTCCCCTGAAAGTCGATCACCTGCTGGTCTTTGATTTCCACAATGCGGGTCGCCAGTGACGCAACGAACTCGCGGTCATGACTGACAAAAATCAACGTCCCATCCCAGCCCATCAGCGCTTTGTTCAATGCCTCAATCGCTTCCATGTCCATGTGGTTGGTCGGTTCATCCATGATCAGCACGTTAATATCGCTCATCATTAACTTACCAAACAGCAGGCGGTTTTTCTCACCACCGGAACAGACACTTACCTTTTTATTGAAGTCTTTTTCAGTAAACAGAAGGCGGCCTAGCATACCCCGTACTTTCAGGTCGTCATGCTTCGGTGTGCGCCACTGTGACATCCACTCGAACAAAGTCAGGTCACCGGCAAAGTCAGCACTGCTGTCCTGTGGGCAATAACCAAAGGTGGCGTTTTCGGACCACTTAATCACACCTTCGTTGGCCTGAAGATCATCGATCAGGCAACGCAGAAACGTAGTTTTTCCGACACCGTTTTCGCCAATCACCGCAAGACGCGCGCCGGCTTCCAGAATCATATTGCCATCTTTAAACAGCGTCTCACCATCGAAGCCATGGCCGAAATCTTCCAGCTCCAGCGCCTGACGGTGCAGTTTTTTATCCTGCTTTAAATAGATGTAGGGTGAGCGGCGGCTCGATGGTTTGATCTCATCCAGCTCAATCTTTTCCAGCCTTTTTGCCCGTGAGCTGGCTTGCTTCGCCTTAGAGGCATTGGCTGAGAAGCGATTCACAAAACCCTGCAGCTCTTCCATTTCAGCCGTTTTTTTAGCGTTACTGGTTTGCAGCTGTTCCTGAATCAGCGTCGACGCCGCGACAAAGTCTTCGTAGTTGCCCGGGTAAATGCGCAGCTCGCCGTAATCGATATCGGCCATGTGCGTACAGACAGCATTCAGAAAATGACGGTCGTGCGAAATAATAATCATCGTGCACTTACGCTCGTTGAGCACCTCTTCCAGCCAGGTGATGCTGTGAATATCGAGGTTGTTGGTTGGTTCGTCGAGCAACAGGATATCCGGGTCGGAAAACAGCGATTGCGCCAACAGCACGCGCAACTTCCAGCCGGGCGCCAGCGACGACATCAAACCAAAATGGAACTCTTCGGCGATGCCGGCCTGCAGCAACAGTTCGCCCGCACGGCTTTCAGCGGTGTAGCCGTCCATCTCGGCGAACTGGATTTCCAGCTCGGCAACCTGTAAACCGTCTTCTTCAGTCATCTCGGCTTTGTTGTAGATCGCCTCACGAGCCTGTTTGACCGCCCAAAGCTCAGGGTCACCCATGATCACCGCATCGACAACGCTGTACTGTTCAAACGCGAATTGATCCTGGCTCAGAATACCGAGCTTTTCGCCGGGCGTTATTGAGACATTACCCGACGTCGGTGTCAGCTCACCGGTGAGAATCTTCATAAACGTCGATTTCCCACAGCCGTTTGCACCGATCAGTCCGTACCGATTGCCGTTGCCGAATTTAGCTGAAATGTTCTCGAACAGTGGCTTTGCGCCGAACTGCATGGTGATATTAGCAGTAGAAATCAATGAAACGGTCCCGGAAAGTCGATGGTTAGAAGGGGTTTGGCAAAGGGCGGGCACTATACGGAGTTGATGAGGGAAAGTCGAGGTAATTGGCTGTTTTTTGTTCAACACATAATGGTCTGAATCGACGAGCCAGTCTAACGCCTTAAAACAACGTCACTTCCAGCCCTGACGCCACTTTCCGTCCTCTTTCAGTTGCTGCCAATCAATCGGGTATTCATTTTTTGACAGTACCGCTTCCAGCCGACAAGAAAGGACAGAGCCGTCTTCATCGTACTCGACCTCTGACACTCTAAAATGCTTTTCCCGATTCATTGGCTCGACAGCCGTCCATTTACTATTGGGTAACTTAGCTGGGTTTATTCTGTTCACATGCGCTCCTGCGGTTCATCTCGAAATGGTGAATGCACACCACTGATACGACGCGGCGACAGCATGAGTTCAGTGTTTATAGCTCGTTTAAAATCAATATCCATATGAGATTAACCGACGTTAATTAACGTAGGGCCGTAGCTCCTGACTGACCGATTCGTTGTCGAGATAACCGGCCCGATGCCAAAGCGGTCGGCTACCATCACTCGGCCAAGCCAGTAGAAACTCGTCGTCCGCCATCACAGCGTCGGCTTGAGCCTTTTCGAGCAGACCGGTGCCGATGCCCCGGCTTCGATTCTCTGCCGTCACAAAAAATCCAGACACGTATCCAAATCGGTCTACAGCTTTGCTGGGTTTTGGCACCTTAGAAACCCACTGCACATAGAGTGTCCCGACGACAACGCTGTCCTGTATGGCCAACCATGCGCTCATCCCATTCGTTGCCCATTGGTGGTGGCACCAATCGGCAAACGTTGATGAAAACACCGCAAAGTCGGCTTCTGGTTCTACCTTTCCGTCTTCTTCTACCTTTCCGTCTTCTCGCCATTGCCGCCAGCGCAGCTCTGCCAAAGCCGGGAGGTCTGCATTAGTGGCTTTGCGATAGGTGATCGTCATGGAGAAACCCCTTATTTTAGTGACTGCTAATAAATGTTTTCATTAGATTAAAACAGACTAACCGATCCGGTCCTCGTTTGACTCACCTCAACCGATGACCACGACAGAAACTTAAGGAGGTTCTAATATTGATTGATCGCTGAGCAACACGCACAGGTGCGCCATGAAACTGTCCGACCTTACCCGCCCACCGCAGCAAGAACACATGCCAGGAACCGGTCCGGTCACCCGCTACCGGCCACGCTATCAAAACCTTCTCCCGCCCTGCAACCAGGCCTGTCCGGCCGGCGAAAACATACAGGGCTGGCTGGCCTTGGTTCAGGCGGGTGACGATGAAGCTGCCTGGCGTAAACTGACAGAGATTAATCCGATGCCAGCGATTCACGGGCGGGTTTGTTATCACCCTTGTGAGGGTGGCTGTAACCGCGGCGAGGTAGATGCACCCGTGAAAATCCACGCGACCGAGCGGTTTCTGGGCGATAAAGCCATTGCCGAAGGTTGGCAGTTCGAGCCGCCAACACGCGATAGCGGAAAACGCGTACTGGTGATCGGTTCCGGACCGGCCGGTTTGTCGGCGGCCTATCATTTACGTCGAGCCGGCCATGCCGTCGATGTGTTTGAAGCGCAGGACAAACCCGGTGGCATGATGCGTTATGGCATTCCTGCCTATCGGCTGCCACGCGATGTATTGGATGCGGAAATTCAGCGCATTGAACAGCTGGGCATAACATTCCACTGCAATCGGCGCGTTGAAAATCTGCAAAAAGAAAAGTCAGACGGTCAATACGATGCCGTCTTTGTCGCTGTGGGCGCGCCGTTAGCCAGTCAGGTCGACATCCCGGCGCGCGATGCCGCCAAGGTGCTCGATGCTGTCAGTTATCTGCGTGACGTGGAAGCCGGAGCACCGCCACTGCTCGGACGCAAAGTGGCCGTTTATGGTGGTGGCAACACCGCGATGGACGCGGCACGTACGGCTCGGCGTTTAGGTGCCGATGAAACCATGGTGATCTATCGACGCGATCGTGCGCACATGCCCGCACACGACTTTGAAGCACAGGAAGCTATCGACGAAGGCATCACCATTAACTGGCTGAGCACGATTGCCAACGTCGACGAGCACCAGATAAAAATCGAAAAAATGACGTTGGATGATCAAGGACGACCGCAGCCAACCGGCGAGTTTGAAACGCTCGATGCGGATGCCGTCATCCTCGCACTGGGACAGCAGATTGAGGCCGACCTGTTCCGACAAATCGATTGCGTGCAAATAGACGACGGCGCAGTCGTCGTCGGTGACAACTTCATGACCGCCTGCGGGGGCATCTTTGCTGGTGGCGACCTCACCCCCGGCACACGCTCGGTGACCTTTGCCACCGGCCACGGCCGCAAGGCAGCCCGTCACATTGATGCGTGGCTCAGCGGCACACAATGGCAACCGCCCGCCAACCCTCCGGGCATTCACTACACCGATCTGCACCTGTGGTATCACACTCAGGCCGACACACAAACACAAAAAGAAAAGCCACCGGCTGAACGTCTCGACAGCTTTGATGAAATTGTTCAGGGTCTTAACGACGAGCAGGCGCATTTTGAAGCCAGTCGTTGTTACTCCTGCGGCACCTGTTTCGAATGCGACGGCTGCTTCGGTGCCTGCCCGGAACAGGCCATTACCATCCTCGGCACCGGCTTGGGTTACCGCATCGATTACGACCGCTGCACTGGTTGCGGCGCCTGCGTTTTGCAGTGCCCCACACACGCCATTTCCCTGTTTCCGGTAACGGAACTCGAACAGGAGGACCACGCATGACTGATTCACGTCTGATGAAAGTGATGGACGGTAACGAAGCCGCCGCCGATATCGCCTTCCGCCTGTCCGAGGTCTGTGCGATTTATCCGATAACGCCGTCGTCTACTATGGCCGAACTGGCCGACCAGTGGAAAAACGAAGGGCGACTCAATCTGTGGGGCGATGCCCCGTGCATCATGGAAATGCAAAGTGAAGGTGGCGCCGCCGGTGCGCTGCATGGCGCGCTGCAATCCGGATCGTTGTCGACGACCTTTACGGCCTCGCAGGGGTTGATGTTGATGATCCCGAACATGCACAAAATAGCCGGCGAGCTGACGCCGACCGTTTTCCATGTCGCAGCACGGTCGTTAGCCGCGCAGGCGTTGTCGATTTTCGGCGACCATCAGGATGTGATGGCGGTGCGCAATACCGGCTTTGCCTTGCTGGCGTCGGCCTCCGTGCAGGAAGCACACGATATGGCGTTGGTTGCCCATGCCGCGACCTTACAGTCACGCATTCCGTTTGTGCATTTCTTCGATGGGTTCCGCACATCGCACGAGGTCAACAAAATTGAAACCATCAGCGATGCTACCGTGCGCGCGATGATTTCTGACGAGTGGGTGCGCGAGCATCGACGCCGTTCACTGACACCGGAAAACCCGATCATTCGCGGTACCGCGCAAAACCCGGATGTGTATTTTCAGGGCCGGGAAAGCGTGACGCCCTATTACCAAAACACAGGCCCTATTGTGCAGCAGTCCATGAATCAACTGGCAGAACTCACCGGTCGGCAATATCAGCTGGTGGATTATTTTGGTGCCCCGGATGCCGACCGAGTGGTCGTGTTGATGGGTTCTGCCGTGCAAACCGCCCGTGCTGTGGCGGAGCACTTAAACCAGCAAGGTGAACGTGTCGGTGTTATCGCCATCCGCCTGTATCGGCCCTTCCCAACCCAAGCTTTACTCGATGCACTGCCGGCCAGCGTGACGCACATTGCTGTGCTCGATCGCACCAAAGAACCCGGCAGCTTTGGTGAGCCGTTATACCTGGATGTGGTCTCAGCGCTCAGTGAAGCGGTGCAAACCGGACAGAGACGTACACTGCCCGTCGTACTCGGCGGGCGCTACGGTTTGTCGAGCAAAGAGTTCGACCCGTCGATGGTCGCCACCGTGTTTGCAGAACTGACCAAACCACAACCCAAACGCCATTTTACCGTGGGCATTATCGATGATGTCAGTCAGTCGCATCTTGAACCGTTAGTCCCGCTGACATTGCCTGACACCGACATTCACACCGCGTTGTTTTACGGCCTTGGTGCCGACGGTACCGTCGGCGCGAACAAAAACAGCATTAAGATCATTAACCAGCGCGACGATTTATTTGCCCAGGGTTACTTCGTTTACGACTCGAAAAAGTCTGGTTCCCAAACCGTCTCGCATCTGCGCTACGGTCGTTGCCCGATCGACGCGCCCTACCTGATTGATCAGGCCGGTTTTGTAGCCATTCATCAGTTTAACTTTGTCGAACAGGATGCCATTCTGGCGCACGCCAAACCCGGTGCAACCGTGTTGCTCAACGCACCCTACTTGGCAGAAGAACTGTGGTCGCATTTGCCCGTCGGCTTTCAGGAAACCGTTCAGGAAAAACAACTCTCGCTCTATACCGTCGACGCCTATGAAGTCGCACGCGCAACCAACATGGGCCGGCGCATCAACACCATCATGCAAACCTGCTTTTTCTATCTGGCGGACATTCTGCCGCAGGATGACGCCATTGCACTGATCAAAGCGGCCATTGAAAAAACCTACCGTAAAAAAGGGCAGGCTCTGGTCGATCAGAACTTTGCCGCGGTGGATCAGGCCCTGGCCGGTTTGCATCGTGTGCAACCGCAAGATCGGGCCAATGAAGCAGCACCAAAAACCCAAGACGACGCCCTCCCCGACTTTGTCCGAGACGTCACTATGGAAATGGTGCATGGCCGGGGTGATCTCATTCCAGTCAGTCTGTTACCGGCCGACGGCACCTACCCAAGCGGCACCACACAGTACGAAAAACGACGGATTGCTCAGGACGTGCCGATCTGGGATCCGGACATTTGCATTCAATGCGGTAACTGCGTGGCGGTGTGTCCACATGCCGCCATTCGCTCGAAGTTCTATCACGAAGACTTGCTCGACGGCGCGCCAGCAGGTTTCCGATCCACACCAACGACCGCGCGCGGCTTTCCGGAAACCCAATACACATTACAGGTATACGCCGAAGACTGCACTGGCTGTGAGCTCTGTGTTGAGGCCTGCCCGGTTCGTGCCGAAGACGACTCAAGTCGGCGCGCCATCAACATGACACCGCTGGCCGACGTCGTGGAGAACGAGGTGGCGAATCTGCGTTTCTTTGAGCACCTGCCCTACCCGAACCGAAGCGAAGTCGACTTTGCCACCGTTCGCGGTGTGCAGTATCTGCAACCGTTGTTTGAGTTTTCGGGTGCGTGCGCGGGCTGCGGTGAAACGCCTTACCTGAAGATGGCGTCTCAGCTGTTTGGTGATCGTATGTTGGTCGCCAATGCCACGGGTTGTTCGTCGATCTACGGAGGCAACTTGCCAACCACGCCCTGGGCGAAAAACTCAGAAGGTCGCGGACCGGCGTGGTCAAACTCTTTGTTCGAGGACAACGCCGAGTTCGGATTGGGCTTCCGACTGACCGCCGATCATCATCGGGAACAAGCATTGAAACAATTGGAGGCGTACTCCGATCATTTCGATCCGGCATTCATCGACGAACTTAAAAACGCACCGCAACAAACGGAGAGCCAATTGCGCGCCCAACGCGCACGCGTCGACAGGTTATTAACTATGCTCGACACCCTCGACAGCAATGACGCCAAACAATTTGCGTCCATTGCCGATCACCTGGTGCGTCGCAGTGTATGGATTGTCGGCGGCGATGGCTGGGCGTATGACATCGGCTATGGCGGGCTCGACCACGTGCTCGCCAGCGGCCGTGATGTGAACATTCTGGTCATGGATACCGAGGTGTATTCCAATACTGGCGGTCAGATGTCCAAAGCCACACCACTGGGTGCCGCTGCGAAGTTTTCTGTCGGGGGTAAACCGGTCGGTAAAAAAGACCTGGCCCTGCAGGCCATTGCCTATGGCAACGTCTATGTAGCGCGGGTCGCGTTGGGCGCGAACCCGCAACAAACGCTGCAGGCTTTCCGCGAAGCCGAAAGTTATCCGGGACCCTCAATAATCCTCGCCTATAGCCACTGCATTGCGCACGGCATCAGCATGAACGAAGGGTTACGCCAGCAGAAACTGGCGACGGCGTCGGGTCACTGGCCATTGCTGCGTTACAACCCATTGTTGCGGCAACAAGGGCTCAACCCATTCGAGCTGGATTCACTGCGGCCGTCCGTCGCATTGAAAGAGTATCGACAACACGAGGGCCGCTACCAGCAACTCATGCGCAGTCAGCCCGAAGAAGCCGAACGCTTATTGGGGTTGGCGAAGCATGCGCTGGAACTGCGCTGGGATACTTACGAAGAGATGGCCATGCGCAGCGCGCATGACTTCATCCCGTTACCGGAAGACTGATCAGTCTTCCTGCATGGCGCTGAGAAGATCGTCATCGAAGTCTTGTGGACTGACGATGACGCCCTCTTCCTGATCATTCACAAACCCGGCGACCTGAATACCGTCGTCGGTCAGACCGGCTGTCCAGCGATCCTGCCAGACGCCCAGACGAATCGCCATGGTGCGGCAATCGGCCCAGTCACCCTGAATGTGGCTTTCCGCCAGTTCTTCATGTGGCCAAACCGGAATGCAGTCCTGACCATCGTTCGTGAGCAGTACACTGCCTTCCTCACCGACCAGAATCCACACCTGTTGCTGTTCGATCGCCTGCGTCAGCAGATATTGATAGCGCTCATCGGCACTGAGTTGCAACAGATTTTGCTGATCGGAAAACGAGAGGGGAGTTGTCATAGAAAATGCCTGTCTTGAAATTGCGCGCATTATGACGGCTTTGGGCGATGACGTCGATCTGAATTAAGCAAAGGTGTGAGGTTCATAGAGTTTTCAATAATTCTGAAGTTCGACCTCTAACACGCTTCTGAAAAGGAAGAAGTTATATTAGGTCTGCCTGAGTCCTAAAAGGGTTTCTTTACCCTGTTCAGCTCTAAAATTTTTAGGGCAGAAAAAACCAGTTTTTAAAGAACGACGAGTTCATTAAATGCCTATTCCCAGACTTTCAAAGTGTGGGTTCGTAACTCAGGCACTAAGTATGGGTCGCTTTCTATCAATTGCCTTTCACGCTCAATAGAGTCAACGTCCAAAATCCACATTCCACTGCCATAAGGACCTTCAGGTCCATCTCAAGAGCCGCCACCAATAAGAATTTCCTTTTCATTCTTTTTCAGGTACCGAAAATGCTCTGACCCAAATCGTTACCCATACTCATGCATTTCTGGCATGTCAGCAAACATGCATGCTAAACGCATTATGAGACTTTTCTAATTTTAATAAATAGCCTTCAATTGCTGAAACGAATAGCATAGGACACTTCCATGTTTGACGTCTTTCTTTTTACGCTTGATTGTGTTTCTTCATCCTCGCCGCGATTACATTACCGATACTACCAAATATAAACGCCCAGAATGGCATAACTGCGAAGATAAGAGCACTCGTTGAACCACCTGTTCTTGAGCCTTCAAGATCAAAAAACCAATACAAAATCAAAGTCGCCATTAATAAATTTCTACCAATCAGAAACCCCCAGAAACTATAGGAAGGAGACTTTTTCTGAATTGTTTTCAGGGTCGTCCATAAGATAGAAAACACAAGAGCTGAAAATAACCAAACAACTGATAGCAGAGTGTACTGCTCGGGCAAGAATATATAAATCGCCATGATTATAATTAGAACAGCTTCGATGGCCCAGGTTTACATTAAACTTCTTATGGTTCTGTAACTAGAAAACAATCCACGAGCAGCATGTGTGAAAAAGGAAATCTGTCCAACGGCGTAGAAACTTGTTATTGGGTGCATTTATCCAAAAAACACTGCTACTAAAAATATTACTAACATAGCCAAAAAAGGCGACAGAGTAAGCAACAATAAGATTTTACCAATGCTACTTTGAAACTTAGCAACTACGTACGAATAAGCTATGAACAATGGAACTGTAAATAAACCAAAATAGTACGTAGGTACCAGCCCCTCAACCCTATTAGTTGAGTCCGGGGTAAAGAAGTAGACGAGCCCAAAGACCGACACGACGATCATCGGTACGACAAGAATTGATATGAAAATAATCAATGCCTTTTGTAGCTTAGTGCTCATCCTTTGCCCGGTACTTTTGGTTGTTATGTAACTACGCAAGTTCAATTATAAAATCATCCCACAATCTTACGCACTCTTTTGCTAAATCAAGTGCATCAATATTTTCATTGCTACTCATGACACGGTATTTACAACTCATAACACTAAGTTCGTCACCAAACTTTGATGTTAACCGTTCCCTACCGCTGACATGTGGCTGATTTTCTGTTCGAGTACGCCGAGTTAGGCGACAGTGCTTTAAGCCATTAGCCAAATCAGTACATACGCTTAAGGCCCTGTGAGTATCTATGTATTCATCTACTTCCCTTGAGCTAATATTGAAATTTTCATCATGAATAAGCCAGTCTCGAACATGATAACAATGAATAAAGAAGGACATGACATCATCATCATAACACTCCCTATTATAGCCAGGCGAAAGTTGAACACCCTCATATATAGCTTCGAGTCTTTTAAAATATCTTTTAACTATCTCAAATTGTTCCAACAATACTTACCTCAGCTACATAACATTTGTTAGACAGCTGCCATCTATTCACATCGACGAGATCCAGTCCGGGACGCCATGCCACCCTTAGCCACACTGCTAAGCCTATCTTGGTCACCTTAATGGTCCGTGTCAATTTGGAAAACAAGAAACCTAAACGTTTACTTCTGCTTCTAAAATCGGCAGCAAGCTAAAAGTATTGCAAAGAGGAAAAGAAGTTTTGAATCTACCACACGGTCACTTTAAAAAGCTTTGAACATGCAGTTTTTTTTTGCACATACAACGACGCTTTCTTACTCGATATATCGCACTCTGTCTTCCTGTCGTTATTCCACAAAAGAACAAAGCGGCGAGCACTATCACCGCTTTGTTTCATTGCATCAACTACTGACAAAGCTCCCCAGTCACCTCTGGCCGTTCATTCTGGCCGCTAAAAGTACCCTGGAAACCAAAGCTGACTTGATCGCCGGGTGCGATGTTTGAGTTCCAACTCATCGCCGTTGCGGTATAGGGGTTGTCTCCACTCAGGTTGGCACTCCACCCGTTGGAGATGTCGGTGTTGTTGCTATACGCCCACTCGACTTCCCAGCCGTTAATGGCTTCAGTACCTGTGTTGAGTATGCGAATTTCAGCCACAAAACCGCCGGCCCATTCGTTCGATACCACGTACTCACACACGGCGCCTTCCGACGTTGAGCCATTGACCGAAACCATCTGCTCCAGGCTCGACGTCAGGGAGCCGTCGCTGACCGTTAGGGTGATTGGATACTGACCCGATTCGGCATACGTATGAGAAACCTGCGCGCCGGTCGCGCTGTTGCCATCACCGAATGTCCATTCGTAACTCAACAAGTCATTGTCCGGGTCGCTCGATGCGGAGGCATCCAGTGCGATGCTCAGGTTGGTCGCGTCGACAGTAAAGGCCGCTGTCGGTGCAGCGTTGCCGGTTCGGTTCACGGTGATGCTCACTGTGGCCAAACCAGAGTTGAGTCCGTCGTTATCGCTCACCCAATACTGAAATGAGTCCGCGCCAAAGAATCCAGCATCGGGCGTATAGGTCCATTGATCGTCGGCACCGGTGAGCGTGCCATGCAACGGCAAGCTCTCCAGGTTGTACGAGACGACAGAGCCATCGGCGTCCGAACCGATCAACTGAACCGCGACACTGTTGTCTTGTTCAACAGTCAGATTTAACGGTGTAGCTGTTGGAGGTGTCGCGTTGGAGTCACCGAAGGCGAGATCGATGCATCCGTGAAATCGCTCATAAGTCCATTGGTTGCGCCCCCACTCTCCATAAATAACATGATGGCCGTTACGTTCGGGTACGTCGCAACTGGTGGTGAACGTCGCCCCGCTTTTGTCGGCGACGACATTCGGGTTGGCGTTGGGTTGGGAGTCGTCATAACCTTCGGCACAAAACGGTTCCGATTCAAAATCATCCCAGCTCAACGGCGTGTTCGGATCGAACACAAAATCTGGTTTGGTAATCCAGTAGTGGAACTCTTTGGTGTCGTCAAAGTGCGGACCCCATTGGATGTCCCAGGTGATGTCCATCGGTCCGGCCTTAGCGGAACTGGCGGGCCAGTGGGTGGCGACATCCCAGGGCGTCTGTCCGCCATTCCAGGTTTCGCTGTCGAAGCCGCAGACGTTGTCCGGCAACGGTGTAACTTTGGCTCGACCTTCCGCATGGGTCAGTACGCTCATAAACTGGTAGCCACCGTTACTGTCATTGGCAAAGGCATCAAGGCACGCTTCGCTGCTGGCTTGGTCAGGCTTTTCATTGAGTCCGCAAACGGCATTGCGCGCCGGAGGATCGACCATCAAACCGTGCCCATAAGCAATGCTCGTTAGACTGAACATAGAAATTAAAAGTAACCATTGAATGTGTTTCACGTTATCACCCTCTCGTTATTTTTGTTTTACGCATTGGTCATGTCACAACCTCCAAAGGAAACCGGTCAGCTGTGAACGCGAATGCGCTCGGTTCAGGTTAGGAAAGGACGCCAATGCTTCCAACTTGGAATAACAAACTGATCGGCGTTTGTTTTAGATGGACCTCTCAGTTCCACACATTCACTGGCTGAAATTGGTGATTTTCGTGTTGATTAACCCGACTGCACGACCCGTTCAAAATCCAACCCGGCGTGATTCCAACGGTGCGTTCAGGCTCAGTCTGTTACCGTCGGCGAACTATTCTCAGTACAGGGTTGCACCATGAAACGGATTTTTCTGACGCTGCTGGTTGCGTTATCCATACCACTGACACTGGCCGACACCTGGCCAACGGGGCACTTTGTTTTAGAGACCGAGGCCCTGACGGTCGACGTAACGATTCTTGATGTGTCGGATTCCGACATTCATACGCAGGTGTCGTGGTCTGGCAGCAATGAGTTAGGTCTGATGGCGGGATCAGTAACCGGCCACTTTACGCTTACTCAACCCAATGAAGCGCACTTTCAGTTATCGCCAACGTCTGGCGATGTGTTCATGCTTAAACAAACCACTTTCGGCGAACTGGTGTTTCGGTTCCAGTCCGATGCCCGGCCAGAACTGAACACCTCCGGTTTTCTGAAGCCCGATCAACAAGCACCGCTCTCGTTTTCGACGGTGAGTGTGGATGAGGCGCGCGATGCATTACCGCCGCTGTCTCGCTGGGTCGACTACTTGAACGACGACATCTGGCCGTACTGGCGCAGCGACGAGGCCGCTCGGTTTGTCGGTACGCGTTGCAACGATGGCTCCCTGCCCGACCTCGATACCCTTTGCCCGGAACTGCGGCCCGAATGGATTCGCGCTGGCCTTGATCAGAACTACATCCGCATGGTTTCGCGGCAGACGTATGCCTACGGTGTAATTTTTCATCTGACCGGCAACACGGACGCTCTGGCACTGATGAACGAGGGAGTGCAGCGCATTCTGCAACGCATCAATGACGACGGATCGGTAGTGACTCATTTACAGGACGGCGCGCCCCTATACCTGGATGGCCAGCAAACGTCACAAGACATTGCCTATGCACAGGTCGGGCTTGCCATGGCCTATTACCTGACCGGCGATGAAGACCTGTTGCGATCCATCGATCGAATCAAACAACACCTCTTTTCGAACTACCGAAACGAGCACTGGAACATGCTCGCCTGGACCTTAACCGATCAACAACCCGGTGATGCCCAACAACAGGAACTGGTCGCTCAACTTGATCAGCTCAATGCCTATCTGCTGCTGATGTATCCGTTACTGCCGGAACCCATGCAGCGCGACTGGCAAGTCGATATCGAATGGCTAGTCACGGTGTTGTTGGACTCGTTTCATCAGCCGGAGCAACATCGCTTTGCCGGGCAACTGGTCAATGGTCAAGCCAACCAACCGGGTGAGCGGCATAACGATTATGGTCACAGCGTAAAATCCTATTGGATGATTCTGTTGGCGGGTGAGCGTTTGAACCGTCCGGATTGGATCGAGACCGCCGAGACTGGCATCCGCCACATCACCGAGCAGGCGTTCCGTTTTCATTCAAGACCCGAAGCGTTCAGCACGTGGGCGTATCAGAGTTACAGCCGCAACTCGTCCTGGTGGGAGTACGCCGAACTGACGCAAGCCAGCGCGACCATGGCCTTGCGTGATGACGAGTTTGTTCGCTATTTGCCGGAAGCCTACCGCGGTTGGTTCGGTCAGTTTGTTGACCCCACTTGGGGCGGTGTCTGGATGGGGGCCGGTGGCGGTGCCAAACAGCACTTGTGGAAAAACGCTTATCACGAAACCGAACTGGCACTGGTCGCTGCCATCACCACGGCTAAGCTGCAGAAAACGCCGTACTCTCTGTTTTTTGCAGAAGAACAAACGCAGTTTCAGCCTTACTTTTTTGATGGTGAGGTGCAGACGGTGGTGCCTGCCGGCCTGGGTCGACAGCGCGTCATCTTTTCGCCATAAAACCAACACCCGATTAATCGGCCACCAGCACATCGTACTCATCCTCGGACGGCACTTCGTAGAGCGAATCGAAGTGCCTGACATCATGCGGTTCGATTTTAAATGAGGTGTCATCGTTGCTTCGATTGCGTTGCGCGTTGCGGTCCATGCGCACGGCCGCGGGGACGTCAAAGTAAATGATGTCGACTTCAACACCCTGTTGCTCAAGCATCCGCTTATAGCGCTGACGCTCGGCTTTCTGCCATAACCCCCAATCGAAATAGACATCAATGCCACGGTTCAGCAGCGTTAATGCGAGGCTAAACTGATAGGCACGAGCGCCGTCGTAAGACGCATCCAACTGTTCACGCGTGGGTGACGGGCCCAACACACTCAGTTGCAGCGCATCAATCGAGAGGAAAATCGCCTGTCCTTCGGCTTCTTTTCGGCGGGCATAGGTGGTTTTCCCACTGGCCACTTTCCCGGTGAGTAAATAGGCGTGTCCTTTGTTCAAGCACCGTCCTCCTGCAAAACAGCGTTCATGATCTGGGAGTGAACGCCATCATCGACCCGCACACGCCGGTCGTCAATGACGAGGGAAGCGTTCGTTCGCGGTATTGGCCTGAACCTGCAGACTTTACTGTGCAAACCGCTCGCTGAAGACTACTATGCACACCCAATTCTGTTCGTGACAACCGGTAGGAACCATCTTGACTGCGCCCTTTTCTGATCTGCCGCTGAAGCCGGCATTGCTGACCAATCTCAACACCCTGAACTACACCGCAATGACGGAGATTCAGCAGAAAACGCTGCCCTTGGTTCTGGACGGCCAGGATGTGATCGCCCAGGCTAAAACCGGTTCCGGTAAAACCGCCGCCTTCGGTCTTGGAGTCTTACAGGCGTTGCAGGTTGAACGGTTTCGAATCCAATCGCTCATTCTGTGCCCAACCCGGGAGCTGGCCGATCAGGTCGCTCAGGAGTTACGTAAGCTGGCCCGCGCGATTCACAACATCAAAATCCTGACCCTCTGCGGTGGCATGCCGTTCGGGCCGCAAATCGGCTCGCTGGCGCATGGCGCGCACATCATTGTCGGTACGCCCGGTCGTATTGAAGAACACCTGCGCAAAGGCACACTCAAGCTCGATGACGTTCAGACTCTGGTGTTTGATGAAGCCGACCGGATGCTCGACATGGGGTTTCAGGAAGTGATTGACACCATCGTCGATCAAGTCCCGGCACAACGGCAAACGCTGTTGTTCAGTGCGACCTACCCTGATGAAATCGACAGTCTGTGTGCCCGGGTGACTCGCAAGGCCACGCTGGTACAGGTTGAATCGGCTCACCAGGCGGACGTTATTGAACAACGATTTTATCGCACCGAAAGTTTTGACGATCGCTTGCAGATGAGTCAGCGTTTGCTGTTAAACGACAAGCCGATGAATACCCTGATTTTCTGCAACACCAAGCGCGAAACCGACGAAGTGGCTGATTTTCTGAAACAGGCCGGCTTCGACGCGCTGGCGCTGCATGGGGATATGGAACAACGCCAACGTAATGAAACGCTGATCCGCTTTGCCAATGGCAGCGTGTCCGTTCTGGTGGCGACCGATGTGGCCGCCCGCGGGCTCGACATTGATAAGCTCGATGCGGTGATCAATTTTCATATCGCCAAAGACCCGGAAGTTCATACGCATCGAATTGGCCGGACCGGACGCGCCGGGGAACGCGGCCGGGCTTATTCGTTTTTTGCGGAAAAAGAAGGCCACAAGCTACTGCGCATGGACCTGGCACAGGACCCGCTGGGCCACCCCGATACCCCACCGAGCGCAGAGGTTTTGAATCAATCTCCTTTCCAGGCGCCGATGGCGACACTGCAGATCGATGGCGGCAAAAAGCAGAAGGTGCGTCCCGGCGATATACTCGGTGCCTTAACCGGTGGCGAGCGCCCGATTGACGGCAAGGACGTGGGAAAGATCAATGTGCTGGACTTGTCGGCCTATGTCGCGGTTAGGCGCAATGTGGCGTCTCAGGCATTAAAGAAAATCGAAAACGGCAAACTGAAAGGGCGGAAGTTCCGCGTTCGCCGTATTCGCGGTTAACGCATCATTCAGGCAACGGTGGTGAGTTGAACCAGGCCGTCATACAGCAACTTGCCACCGGCCAACATCAGAAAGAAATTGATGACCCGGTAAAACACAAACGACGACACGCGATTGTGTGCCCAGACACCCAACCCAATGCCAATCGGCGCTAATGGCAACAACACCAGCGAGGTTGTCAGATTCGCCGTGTTCAATTGCCCCAGCCAGAAATAAGGAATCAGCTTCACGTAATTGATGACCGCGAATAACACGGCATTCGTCCCGACGTAAATGCTCGGGTGCAATTTTTGCGGCAGCAGATACACACTGACGGGCGGTCCACCGGCGTGAATACCAAAGCTGGTAAAGCCAGAGACAGTGCCCCAGAACGACCCTTTCACCACGCTTGGCTGGGAGACTTTGCCACTGACCTGTTTCCGCCAGAAGTACAGTGCAAAAACCAAGGCAATACCGCCGATCAGTATCCGGATGTGGGCTTCACTAAGATAGCGAAACGTCAGCGCACCAATGAAGATGCCGACAAGGGCACCGGGAATCATGATCTTCAGATTCAGTACATGCCATTGGCCCCAGTATTTTTTCAACGCCAACAAATCCATGACGCACAAAATCGGTAAAAGGATGGCTGCGGCCACTGGAGGACTGACCGCCAAGGACATCAATGGAACGGAGACGATACTGACCGCACCACCAAACCCGCCTTTGGCCATACCAAAAATCAACACCGCCGGAATGGCGCAGAAATAAAAAAGCGGATCAACAATCAGCATGATGTTGGCAGGTCCTCGTACTCGGGGAAGGTTTATTGTGGCTCGGTTTGAACAGCCGTCTTGCTGAAGTCTACTGAATAATCAGCAGCACGCCTATGCTGTTATCGAGGGGTAACCGATCAGTGCGAGACCACAACACGGTTACGGCCGTTCTGTTTTGCTTCATACAAAGCGGCGTCGGCATGTCGGTAGGTGGTTTGAGGGCTTTCACCGGTCTGACTGAGGCATAATCCGATACTGACGGTGCAGCTCAGCTCAGCGTCCTGCCAGCGAATCGCGTGCGTTTCTATGGCGGTGCGCAATCGCTCGGCAATCGACTCGGCCTGGCTGAGCGAACATTGAGTCAGTACAATGGCAAACTCTTCACCGCCGACACGAAAGCAATCTTCTTGATTACGGCTGTTCGAGCCCAACAACGCGCCCACCTGCTTCAAGGCGGCATCGCCCGCGTCGTGACCGTAACGGTCGTTTATCTGTTTAAAATGGTCCAGATCGATCAGCATCAACAGATAAGGTTGCTGGTCACTTACAAACTGCTCGATTCTTTGATTATAGGCGGTCCGGTTCATCAGCCCGGTCAAGGCATCCGTGATACTCAACTGCTTGTACTGATTCTTCTTGGCTTCCGTGTCGTCGATCAGAGCCTGATAATCGCGCGACCAGGCGGCAATGCCCATCGACAATAAAACCACGCCAGCAATGGCAAAAAGAGACTCAGCAATCTGAAACCAGAGCTCGTTATACAGGCTGACTTCCTCGACCAGCTTCAACGACATCAGCCAGACCAGACAGGCATTACCCGCGAGGAAAACCCAGTAGGTGCGTTGCTGACGCTTCAGTACCGATGCGGTTTGCACCCATTTCAGCAGAATGCCAAGCAGAACCAGCTCGGCAATGATATCAAGATAATCGATGGCGCTTCGCCAACCGGTTTGAACACTTAAGACAAGGACCAGTACCACCATGGCGGTCGCCGGAAGGAGAATCAGTAACCAGGGTAACAAAGGGGTAGGTTGACGCATGCCCAACTCGTTTAAAATCTCCTCAAATTATAGCTCGTACCGCCTCAGTTGCGAGCTTGCTGGCTGTACAGACGCACCAGCGCCTCGGCAGACATCGGTTTGCCAAAATAGTAGCCTTGGCCATATTGAACGCCCATGTCCCGGAGCGCTTCCCATTGGCGGGCGTTTTCAATGCCTTCTGCAACGACGAACAGATTCAGCTGGCGGGCAATGTCGACAATGTATGGAATCAGCGACGACTTAATGCTGCCGTCTTCGAGGTCCATAATAAAACTGCGATCAATTTTCAGATAATCGGCCTGAAAATCGCGAATCTGATTCAGATTGGAATAGCCGGTACCAAAGTCATCCAGCGCAACGCCATAGCCCTGCGCCTTCAACCATTCCAGTTCGGTCTGCGCCTGTTTGCCTTCGAGTTGTTGATCTTCGATCACTTCCAGAACCAGAGTGAAACGGCTGTTTGCCACTGTCGACATCTTCGCAAAGTCTCGGGTGTAGGCGGCGGCGATGTCCGCCGGGAACAAGTTAAAGTTTACCCGAAAGCCATCCGGCAAGGCGGTTTCAGCACTCAGCTCTGTCAGCCCTTGCTGAATCATCAGCTTGGTAAAACGCCAGGTTTGGCCACTGCGCGCAACCTCTGGGATAAACTGGTCGGGATACAACGGCTCGTTGGACAGGTGGCACCGGGCGAGCGCTTCACACCCGACCATCGCACCACTTTTAAGATCGAGTATCGGTTGATACAGATTGTGAAACGCGCGTTGACGCAACGCCCGACGCACTTTCGATTCAATCGATTGCGTGCGGGCAATGAGCTTCTGAACAGCAAACGCCACCAGCACGCCGATAAAAAACCATAGGATCACAAACACCAGATACAGCGTGCGATAGTGATCCAGCCAGGATTGAAAGTCCGATTGAATGCCTAAGCAGTATTGATATTCCGGCAAACAAGTTTCTGAATACTGACTCGTTAAGCTGAACCGATACCCGCTTTCAGCAAACTGCCCTCGATAAAGGCCTTTTTCACCGGCCACCGAGACCGGTGCTTCGTCACGGGTGTAGACAACTTCCCAGTCATTCACCATACCAGGCAATAAATCAAATACCGCCAGGTCAAAGACGGCATCGAAGTCACCGCTGAAGGCAATCAGCGCAGAGTATTGATACTCAAATAACGTCAGTGGTACATCAACAAATACGGACAAGCCATCCATGCCGATATAGTCGGGTGTACCAACCTCAACGTGGCGATCGAGCTTACCGACGCCCGTGGTACAGATCACTTGCCCATTGTCGACAAAGCCGATGTCTTTAATGTGTTCGGCTAAGAACAGTTCCCGCCGCATAGCGATCATCGTCTGCTCATCACACCGACCGGTTGTCTGTGCATTCAGCGTCGACAGCACCAGACGGAACTCTTCGACAACCGACTCAACTTCGGTAAAAAAAATCCGCGCCTGTTCTTCATGCGCTTTGCGGTAATCCAATAACAGCAGTACGGTCGACAGCGTAATGCCCAGTAAAAACACCACCAGTCCAACAGAAGCGGAGGCAAGTCTGGAAAGTTTCACCGGCGATAGAGCGGCCATACGGTAACAACCTTTACTGCAGGATGAAGGCTTACTTAGCATCAGAAACCGATGGACGAAGCCCAATTATTAAACGTTCCATTGAGCTTAGCCCAAACTTCGGCTTTCAGCCTAACCCTCTTCGGATTCAGGCGTCGAAAGGTCCTTAACCAAAAAGATTTTATCAACACCTTCTGTGGGGAAATCCTGAAACCGACCTGTTTCAACAAACCCAAGCTTGGCGTAGAAACCGGGCGCCTGAAAGGTGTAGGTATCGAGATACACCCGATAAATGCCCAACGCGCGCGCTTCCGTTTCAACCTGCTGGATCAGCATCGAGCCTAATCCATGTCCACGGGCGGACTCGTCTATCCACAGATAATCGACATGGAAGCTGCTCATGTGCGCCTGACCATACAAGCCCGCAATCAGCTCATCCTGATCGTTTCTGACCGTCCATAGTCGGCGCTGACGGGTAAAACCCGGCAGATGGGCCATGTTGTAAGCATCCAGTCCATCATAGAGTTCACCAACGTCCGAGGGGCTTGGATCGGAGTTCATGCTCATGGTTTGTTGAAAGCGACGCTGATCGGTCATGTTATAGCCCTCCGGATGGGTCGATAAAACTGCCAGTGACAAACGATGAGGCGTCGCTGGCCAGCCAGACAATGGCTTCGGCGACTTCGGAAGGCCGGCCGCCACGCTTCATGGGGATGCGCTCGGCAAGCCGGTCGACCCGGCCGGGTTCGCCCCCATCGGCATGAATCTCGGTATAGATCAGTCCGGGGCGTACGGCATTCACGCGTATCCCTTCATCGGCGACCTCAAGTGCCAAGCCTCGTGTCAGTGAGTCGATCGCGCCTTTCGACGCCGCGTAATCGACGTACTCGTTGGGTGAACCGCTCTTTGATGCCCCGGACGAGACATTCACGATCGCGCCGCCTTGCCCACCGTGACGCGTCGACATCCGCCGAACCGCCGCCCGGCAACACAAAAAGCAACTCAACACGTTGGTGTTCAGGACCTGGGTAAACCGTTCGACGCTGATGTCTGCCAGACGACTCTGTTGTTTGAGCACACCCACATTATTGACCAGTACCTTTAACGTGCCGGGAAGCGAGTCGATCTGTTCAAACAGAGCCGTCACTTCCGATTCCTTTGAAACGTCCGCTTGAATCGCCCAGGCGGTGCCGCCGAACTCAGCAATTCGATCTCGAACCTCATAAGCGGCTGCGGTGTTTTGATGATAGTTTACGATGACGGCATAGCCCGCCCGGGCCAGTTGCACCGCTGTCGCGGCGCCAATGCCACGGCTGGCACCCGTAACCAGTGCAATAGGAGTCGGAGAGGGTTGAGATTCGGTCATAGCAGGTACTTATTCAGGTTTTGGGTTGTATCGGTAACACGTAGCGAGAATGCAAACGGGGCACGGTAAAGTCCGACACGTTTTCAAAATACTCGTAGTCGTGTCCACCGGCTCGGGTGTACTGGGAGTTCGGTAACCAGTAACCATAAATAAAATCGACGGTTTGTGCGACGGTGTCTTCTGTGCCGGAGTAGATATCAAACATTGCCACTTGCTGCGCCGGAAAGCTCAGAGCCACCATCCCCTCGCCCGGGTCGGCAATCGGTTGCTGAACGCCCGCACCGGCCAGATAAAAAAGCGAATCTTCGGTGAAGGTCCCACTTGGGCTGACCATCAGGCCAAAGTATTCGCCCGGCACTCGCCCGGGTAACGCCGCTTCGACACTCAGCAGATCGGTCCAGGGGGTAAACAACAGGTCGCAATAGTCAACATCCGACACAAAAGGCGAAGGAATGGCGATCTGTTGTCCAATCAAATGCTGCTCAGGCCGTTCAGTGATCACCGGGTTCTGATCCATACCATCAGCCAGATGTTGAAACAGCTCCAGAGTCAGTAGCGGTTTTTCGCGCAGGGTGATCGCCGGGCGCTCGGCGCGAAACGCTTTAGGCGTGACGTTGAAATAGGCTTTAAAAGAGCGGCTGAAGGCTTCGTGAGAATTAAATCCGACGCTGACGGCAATATCGATGACACTGCGACGGGACTCCAGCAGCAACTGTGCTGCGCGGGTCAGGCGGCGCCCCCGGATATATCCCCCCAAGGTGTCTCCGATCAGGGACTTGAACGTCCGCTGGAAATGCCAGGGCGACATATGAAACGCATCGGCCAGCCCCAGAACGTTTACGTCGTCGGCGAGATTGGCCTCAATGCGATCGACCAGTGTCTGAATGTGTTGAAATGTCACCTGCATCCGTCGTCACCCCTGTGCAAAACGCGCATTGGTTGCCATCAATTGAGCACAAACTATCAAAAACCAACGAACCCGTCAGAATAATCTCTTCACCATCGTTCACCCCCTAACCACAACGATGGAGAAACCACGATGACGACCACCCCTACTGTCCCACACTCGCCGGTCACGCTGGCCAGAATCGGCGGCCTGTTGTACTTAGGCATCATTGTTTTCGGACTGTTCAGTGAAGTTGGCGTTCGCGCTGCGCTGGCCGTTCCAAATGACCCGGCGGCGACCGCCGACAACATCCTGAACAATGCCCTGCTGTTCCGAATCGCCTTTGTTGCCGATCTGGGCATGTTGATGTTTGACCTGTCGCTGGCGCTGATTTTCTACAAACTGCTTAAGCCCACCAGCCCAACTCTGGCCATGGCCGCCTTGCTGACCCGGCTGGCGATGGACGCAACGCTGGGCCTGAACATGATGAACCACTTCCTCGCCCTGATGGTGCTGGACGCGCCCGTCTATATGAATGTGTTTTCCCTCGATCAGCTACAGGCAGTCGCCCTGTTCGGCCTGGAAGCGCATGCCGTTGGTTACTCCATCGGGTTAATCTTCTTTGCGTTCCACTGTCTGGTCCTTGGCTATCTGCTGTTTCGCTCTGCGTTGTTCCCGTCCATTTTCGGTCCATTGCTGGCGTTGGCGTTTGGCAGCTATCTGATTGACAGTGGTGCGAAATTTCTTATTGCCGGTTACAGCTCAAACGATTACCCGTTCATCATGTTCCCAGCGCTCATTGCGGAAGTGTCACTGTGCCTTTGGCTGTTGATAAAAGGGGTTCGACGACCCGATACGACTCACGACGCACCCCAATCATCATCCTCAGCGGCCTGAAGGAGAGCAACCATGCAAGCCATGATTTTTAGTAAAAAAGCCCGTCCACCCAAAGCAACCTTGCAGATGTGGATAACGCCCACACCCGGTGCGACGGAGTTGCGTGTTCGGGTGGACTCAATCACCCTGAATGCGGGTGATCGCGCCCGGATGGACATGGGGCTGATCAGCAAGAAAACTCCGATTCCCGGGTCGGAGTTCTCCGGCACCGTGGAAGCCACCGGAGATCGGGTGACTCGCTTTCGGCTCGGCGATGAGGTGTTCGGTTATATCAACAGCGGCGCCCATGCGGAATACCTCACCATCGATCAGGACGCGATGGTTCAGCACAAGCCGCTGAGCTGGCGTCATGAGGATGCCGCCGCCGTGCCCTATGGCGCGATGGCAGCCCTGTCGTTTCTGGAAACGGCGAACCTTAAGGCCGGCCAGTCCATACTGATTAATGGCGCCACCGGCGTAGTCGGCCAATACGCCGTGCAACTGGCGAAACTGGCTGGCGCTGAGGTGTGGGGGACCGGAGGCGATTCATCGAAACTGGCGGCCCTCGCGTTGGCGGGCACCCTCAACTACCGACACCAATCCATCGATGCACTGGCAACAAGGTTTGATGTCATTTTCGACGTTAAAGGCAACCTGGCGTTCAACGCGGTCCGCCCGATGCTTAAACCCAAGGGCCGCATGGTCACGACCAACTTTGGTTTAGGCACTCTGCTGACCATGGTCCGCTCAGTTCTGTTGCCTGGACCGGCGTTCCGTACCGGCATTGCGAAATATACGCCAGTACGGCTGACCCGGTTAACCGGGCTGATGGAAAGTGGCGCCTTACGTCCGATTCGCCACCAGGCCTTCCCGATTCAAGCGGTTGAGCAGGCTTATCGTCATGGATACCAGGATCCAGCCTGGGTTGCCCAACAGCCTTAACTCTTCCCCGCATTTCAATGCTTTTGTTTGTCCGGTGGTGACGCGCCGGACAAACGTCTCTGACCGAACAGAGTTCTTCGTCTTCCTCTGCTGAGTTTCTGAACAATTAACTGACCCTGGTCAAGATTCTACCCGCGCTCTTATTTAGAGTAATTACTCAAACAATAAGATTTTGATGTCGTTCATTGAGGAGGTCACGATGAACATACCGGTATGGCAATACCCACTTACCATGGGTGGCTATATTTTGCTGTTGCTCGGCTTGGTCGAGTTGATGCGCAAGCAACCCAAGTTTGCGTTGGTGTTCTGGCTGCTGTCGTTGCTCAGCTTTCCGTTCTGGTTTGAGTATCTGGATGGTTGGTTCCGTTGGGCAAAAACGCTCAGCGTGTTATTACCAACCGCCTTGGTGGTCGGCTTTGCCCGCATTGCCTGGATGTACAAAGACAACCCTCATCGGTTCTGGCAATTCTTTCGCGGCGATTGGGTGCTAAAATTCTTATACGGCATTCTGTTTCTGAACATTGCCGAAGCGACCTTAAAGGATTTTGCCACCGCCAATTACTTTAACGCCATCTGCGGTGTCATTCTCTGCATTACCATTCCGTTCCCACGCTATAAACACGGTGAACGGGTCTATTGGGTCATCGGTAAAGACAAACCCAACGATCTGCTGTTCTACTCCACCGCCGCCTGGAACTTCCTGTATACCACCTGGAATATGGCGTTCGTGTATGGTGAAGCCGGCTCGTACTTTGCTGCATCCATGTGCATCCTGATTGCCGCTGAGCTCTATCCGGTGCTGAAGAAACGCCCCGAGCTGTACATCATTGCCCGGGTTTATACGCTGGCCTTCCATATTCTGGTGCGCTCCTGCAGTGAAGTCTTTGTGCCACTGATGGATTCGGGCACCTGGATGAATGACAACGTGCTCTGGACCTGGGGCCTGATTAACCTGATTCTGCATGTGCCGTTTGCCATTTGGTATTTCCGCAACAAACGCCACAGTGCAACCAAAGAGCCGCCCTTTGGCAATCGCCCACCCCCTCTGGCGAAAGACTACCCGACCAGCCGCGCCTTTGCGTGATCATCGGGCCTGGTTTCTGGTACCCTAGGTGTTCTAATAAAAAAAATGGGTACCAGGACACCATCCTGACGTCACATGAAAACAAAAGATAAAATTATTCAGGTCAGTCTCAGACTGTTTAATGAAAAAGGCGAACGTTCCATTACCACGAACCACATCGCCGATGAGATGGGAATCAGCCCCGGGCTGCTCTATTACCACTTTACCAATAAAGAAGCGATCATCCGCGCGATCTTCGAGCAATACACCGATTACATTACACAATCGATTGTACCGCCCGATGAGCACAGCGACGCTGAAGAATTTCTGCGCCAGTACTGCGAACAGATTTTTGACAGCATCTGGCGCTTTCGCTTTCTGCACGCCAACATGCCGATTCTTCTGGAAAAGGACAACGAACTGATTTGCCAGTATCTGCAAACGCACAAATATCTGGAAGAACGCGCCAGCGAAGCGTTGCACTGGTTGATAGAACACGACCTGATTCAGATCGATGAGGCTCAGATTGCAATTCTGGTGGATCTGATGCGTCTGGTGACCGGGTTCTGGGTGGGCTTTTCGATGATCAACCAAAAACGCCAGCGCCTGACCCGAAAACAGGTATCACAGGGCATCATTCATCTGATTGCTCTGCTCGAACCGTATGGCACGGCTCAAGGCGAGCGGCTGTTTGCATCACTGAAAGAGCCCTACCTCAAACGAGCCTGAGGGGCACCTCTAAAGCCAAACACCGAAAGTGGCCGACATTCGGCGCGCGCTGTGGTTTACTGCCGACCCTCACAGCGCGCAGATACCGGAGAACGCCATGCAACGACTCGATGCCATCTTATTATTGCTTCTGTCAGCAATCTGGGGCGCATCGTTTCTGTTTATGCGCATTGCATCTCCGGAGTTCGGCCCGATCGCTCTGATTCTGGTGCGCATGGGCGTGGCCTTCTTAACGTTAACGCCTTTTCTGTTGAACCGTGCATTTCGCCAAAAAATCATCAGCCATGCCGGGCCATTGGCTATTTTAGGCATTTTGAATCAGGTCATTCCTTTTACGCTGCTGTCCTTCGCAACGCTGCGCCTGGAAGCCGGCTTTACGTCCTTGATTAACGCCACCACGCCAATCTTCACAGCCATCGTGGCAGTACTGTTCTTTGCGTCCCCCATCAACCGACAGCAGCTTCTGGGGCTCATTGTGGCGTTTGCGGGCATGTTTGTACTGTCGGCCGACAAACTGAACTTCCACACCGGCGGCACCGGCTGGGCTATTCTGGCCGGGCTCGGGGCCACCTTTTGCTACGGTCTGGCGGTTAACTATTCGCACCGCACCATGAGTGGCCTCAATGCCCGGGAAATTGCTGTCGGCAGCATGTTTTTCAGTTCACTGGTCCTGCTGGTACCAGGGTTGTGGTTCTGGCCGGAACAAAACCCGGGGCTGTCGGCGTGGATCTCAGCATTGCTGCTGGCCACCTTTTGCACCTCTTTGGCCTTTCTGCTCTTTTATCGGGTTCTGCGCAGCGCCGGCGCGGTGGCCAGCAGTACAGTCACCTTTATGGTACCGGTCTTTGCGGTTGGATGGGGCGTGATGCTGCTGGGTGAAGCCATCACGCCACGATTGATTCTGGGCATGCTGATTACCCTGGCAGGGACGGCCTTGACGGTCCAGATCGTTCGAATCCAGCGCTTGCAGCCGAAGCCACTGGACTCATAAAGTGCCGGTTTTTTCTGCCATCAGCATGTAATTAACCCAAGTCACGGGAATCAGGCGCATGTTTCGTTTCAGCGGGTTTACGGCGACGCCTTCGCGGGCTGTTACCTTCAAACCACCCAGCGCCAAATAGCGTCGAATCTCTTCGGGCTTCTGCAACTTACCGTACTGATGCGTGCCTTTCGGCAAGTACCCGGTGATGTATTCTGCGCCAATGATGGCAATCAGAAATGACAGCCAGTTGCGGTTAATGGTGGCGACAAACTGGGTTCCGCCGGGCTTCACCAACGCGTTACACTGGGCCATAAACAGATCCACATTGGCAACATGTTCAACCACCTCCATGTTGAACACGATATCGTATTGGTCGCCGCGCCGGACCAGTGCATCCGTTTCGATGCATTCGTAGGTGACGGCCAGGTTCTGAGCCTTTGCATGTCGACGGGCCACTTCAATATTGCGAGCGACCACGTCCACCCCATGCACCTGAGCCCCCAGACGGGCAAGCGCTTCGCTTAGAATGCCGCCGCCACAACCAACATCCAAAACATGCAGACCTTGCAGAGGCTGCTCTGAATCGGCCATTGGGTGACGCTTTCGCCATTGTTCTGCGATCCAACGCGTCCGCAGCTGGTTCAATTGGTGCAGCGGCCAGAAAGGACCATCCGGTTGCCACCAGGTATCGGCTAGGCGGCGGTAATAGTCGGCTTCTTTCAGGTCGATGGTTGAATCGGACATCATCAACCTCCCATCACACCAATCTGTCCGGCGACAAGCGACATCACCGCAACCGCGGTCAGAAGACGCCGCAGGCGTTGGTAGGCTGATTCAAATTGCCCGACCCAGTCGGTGACGCGTTCAACCAGATAGATCGCTATGAGCACAAGCGCCGCTAACACAAAAAAGATGGCCGGCCACAGCAACAAGCCAAAAAACGCCAACAAAAACAAGCCATGTCCGATGAGGGCCGCTTTTGTTTCAGTTGGTTTTGGGTTCAACCACCAGGTGCCGGTCAGATAGGCGATGATGCCGAAAGCATAGAGTTGCAACGCCCGAACGGCCCAATCGGTTTCCGGCGAGATCAGGACCATGGTTCCCGGAACGATAAAAGGAACAAGGCCCAGCGTTCCGAGCGGAAGAATGGCTTCTGACGGGGTTCTCATAGGTTGTCTCAGACTCATCAAGGTTATCGATGGATTACGCAGGCAGGATCATTTCAGATTCGCAAAAAAAAACAGCGTGATGTGAGAGCCACGCTGTTCAGCTTTTTAGGTCAATGCCCGGTCACGTCCTTGCGCCCGAACACTGTTTTTTAATGTTCAACCGACCGGATCAGTCGATGCTCCAGTTCATGGTGACACCGGAAAACGACTCATAGGCGCGCAGACTGATCCACCAGCTACCGGCCCCGGGGTTCGTTTCGGTACAGCTTTCTTCGTTACCCCACTTATACGGACGGCAATCGTAGTTCGACGTCGTTGGCTGGCTGCCCTGACGGACATAGAGGTCGGCGTCACCGCTGCCACCGGTAATTTCAGCGTTCAACGCTGAGGCACCGGCTGGCACCGTTACTTCAAAGTGCACCCAATTGCCAGCGCTAGCCGACAGGTTGGTTTCCGTTCCGGATGTTGGTTCGCCGCTGTCAGAATCGTGCGACGCCGTCAGCGTCGTACCACTGTAACTGCTGTAGCCGCGCAACATGATGTAGTAAGTACCGGATTGCGCCGGATCGAAGCTGCAGGTTTCATTGTTACCGGAGCGATAAGGACGACAGTCGTAGGTCGATGTCGTTGGCTGGGCGCCGAAGCGTACGTACAGATCGGCATCACCGGAACCGCCATTCATAACAACAGAAACCGATGACGCACCGGCAAGAACGTCCAGTTTAAACATGGCTTCACTACCAGAGGGTCCGCTGAGTCCTGTTACCGGAACGCCATTGTCCAGCTCGGTTACGGTGTTACCACCACCGCCGCTGCACGAAGACGTTGAAACACCAACGGTATTAAATGCCGACACGACAACATTGGTGTCGTAGTTCAGATCGCCCGCTGCAGACAGAGCGCCACAGGCACCGTCAATGTAGTTGGTGTTCTGATTCCAGTAGACCTGGTTGGCCAGAACAAAAACGTCGAAGGCTTTTCGGGTATCCCAGCCGGAAGCCGTCGCGATCAGGTAAAACGCACGGTTAAACACACCGGAACTGTAATGCACGTCCATTCCGGATGTGTAGTCTGACGCATGACCGATGGATCGACCGTCTTTCGTTGGGTCATCCATGTAGCGTAACGAGCCGCTGCCTTTGAAAATATCGGCGCCGACTTTCCAGTCGTTCGACCCTTTCATATAAAACTCAGCCGCTTCACCTGACATATCGGAGAAGGCTTCGTTAATACCGCCCGATTGATTCTGATAAACCAATCCAGAGTTCTGTTCAGTAAAACCATGACTGACTTCGTGAGCGGACACATCCAGACTGACCAGAGGATAGAATCGGCTTGCACCGTCACCAAAGGTCATCTGACTGCCATCCCAGAAGGCATTTTCATAGTTGTTGCCGTAATGCACACGCATACGCAGTTTCTGAGAAATCGGTGCGGTGTTGTACCAGTCATCAAACATGTTGAAGACAACATTACCGAAGAAGTGCGCATCGTTCAGAGGTGAGTAAGCACCGTTGGTATAGCGGTTGGTGTTTTCCGGACAGGTGAACTGGAATACGGAACCCCCGCTGGTGCGGTTCTGCATGTCCACCGTTTCAACATTAGAGGTGTTCATCCGGCAGTTGCTGTCAACCTGCAGTGCAGGAAAGTCCTGCCCGTAAATGTATTGCCCGGTTTTTTCGTTACCGCCGGGACCGGTTGCATCCTGATGCGCCAAGCCGTCCCAGTGGTCCAGCACTTCGCCGGTCATGGCATCGATAAAGTAATGTGGTCGCGTTGGCTCGACACCATAGTCCACCCAGGAAACCAGGTACACCAGCTGAGCTTCGTTGTTGTCGTTCAGCCGGACCCATAACTTCTGTTGTTTGTTTTCAGCACTCAGCAACATCTTTTGCAGAGCTTCTTTACTTGGTATGGCACCCTGAGTCATCAGCGTGTGCTGTTCCATGGCAAGGTTCAGGATCGCCTTACCATCGAACCGTGGCGTTGCCTGCGGCAGATCCGATTCGATTTCGGTAACAAACTCACCACTGACGGTTGGCGCAAAAGTACCGCCGGAACGTCGAGTAATCGACTCGCCCCAGACAGGCACCCCCTGATAGGTTTGCTGGTATTTTTCAACGGTGACACCGCTGGCCAGCGTGCGGGATTTAATGGTCTGAACGGATGTCGCATTACCGGACATAACGCCCTGGGTAAGGTGCGCTTCGGTCGCAGGAACACGATCCGCCGCCATAAGGGCAGACGATGCCAATAAGCAACCGCTTACCAGCAGCGTATACTGTAGTTTCTTCATTGGAATATCCTTGTTGTCATAATTATCAGATGTCATCAGCAGGTTTTGATTTTGACTCGGTCGCTGATGCACGGCTTCGCAATCATTTACAGAGGCCTTGTGAGCACGAATGAAAAGAAGACGTAAGGACACTATTAGGTAGGGCGATTACTCTGAACAACCGGGGAGTGAGTGAAGTGTGATCAATCGCGAAAAAATCAGGAAGAGGCGCGTATTTTTTTAGACAAGGGTCACGAGAAAATGATCCGTTTTCATGAGGCGCATCATCCAATAGTCGCAAATAGAAAACGCTTACAACGCGTTAATCATTGATTTTTGCACATCAAATTGATCAGTTATTTTTGAGTTATCGGTCAGCTAAATTGTGTTTGAGTGAGCTGCTTTTTAAAGCGCCCAACTCGTTGAAGAGCGCTTGTGAATAGCGTTTATCAATGATGAACTACGCATTGAGACTGTTTTCTAGATCCAAAATAAAGCTCGTTAAATAGGCTTCCATCGACTCATATTCAGTTTGCGCTTCCGGCAGGCTGCAACGTCGACGTCCAAGAATATGTGACTGAACATACTCAATGGTCTCGATAAGCGACTGACCTCGCTCTGTGCCAGTGACCAAACACTTCGAAACCATAAACGCACGTCCACCTTCTAGGGCCTGTTAACACTATTTCCGTCCATTCTGTTGGGATTGTGCCCTTTCAGAGCAAGGCGTGAGGAGGGAACTGTGGTTGCTCCACACGAACGACGAACAACGACGTCTCTGGAAGGGCACAACCCAACCCTTTGGGCCGGATAAAAATCATTCACGCCGTCGTTATCACTTGCTCAGGTGGAACAACCACTATTCGCGCGTTCTGCCTTGTCGTTAATTATTTTAATCTCGGCAGAATGGACGGAAATAGTGTGAACAGGCCCTTGAGCATCATGAAGAATTTTTCCTTCGATCGTTTCCGGTTTTGATTCCGGGTATGAGTCGTTTACCCGTTCGTTTACCGTTGCAATCCAATCATCGTTTTCACCGATGCTTTCGGCATCAGTTTCAATCGCGGCACGATCATCCACACCATGAAAGTAAGCACCTGCTAGTAACCACTGCGCATCGCACTGATAATGTTGGCTCAATTGAAGCGCTTTCGAATAAAGCCGATCCACATGCGCCAGGTTATGCATGGAATCTTTGTCTTCATAAAATGGCGCGACATACGCCCTTAGGTCTGCTTGGGTCAACATACAATCATGTTCCAACCTTGGTTAACCATTTCCGAATGGCATCGGCTAAAGAGTCCGGATGCTCCAATGGTAGCATGTGCCCGCGGCTAGAAATCCAATGGACATCAACCTGCGCATTCTGTTTGGACAAGCGGGTCAACCATTCTGTATCTACCAGGTCATCACCCTCACTGGCACAAAAGAGTATGGGCTTGTGCCATTGCGATAAGGGTGCAAAAAGATCACGTCGATCCGACGTATCCCGTAACTGACTTTTCAGTTTTTCGACACCTTGAGCCCGATCCATAGCAATCAGCTGATCAATCCATTCGTCGTCATGATGCGATGGGTCGAGTAACGACTTGGCGCGTAGCCGACTCATGCCGCGATAACCGACCTTATCAATCAGCCGTAAGGCTTGCGCGCGTTGCTCAAGCTCCGCAGTCGGCAATGGTTTGGGACTGTTCGCCAACACGCACAGACGAGCAATACGCTCGGGATAACGAACCGCGATCTCTGCGGCCACATACCCACCCAGGGAAAAGCCAAGCAAGTTCACCGTTGATTCCGACAACTGCGAAACCAACAGTTCCGCAATATCAGGAAACCCCATATTCATGGGAATGGCTAATGGTACCAACTCAACGGTATCAAACAGTCGTGTAACTAACGGCGCCCAAAGACGATCATCACACTGCGTGCCGGGTAATAAATAGAGTTTCTCTCTCATACTTTCCTTTCAGACCCTTCTCGACAACGAAGACGACGATTGCTATTCTACGCGCTCTTCTTTCCATTGTCCGGGACACGCCAATGATTCAGTGATTTTCCAACTTACTCGAACCTGACTTTCGACTCTGGAGAATCCTGCATGGCAACTTTTTTATCGGCGACAGACCTGTCGTTTCGTCTCAGTAACGGCGATTTCCTTTTCAATAATATATCCTTCACGACACGGCAATCGTTAACCGCGATCGTCGGTGCCAATGGTGTCGGAAAATCGGTGCTGGCACGCTGTTTAGCGGGGGATCTGACACTGGACAGTGGCTCCCTGCAATCGTCCGGGGATATTCACTATGTTGCGCAAAATGCGCCGCCCGATCCCTCACTGTCGGTCATCGCGCTGTTTGGGCTAGAGCCCGCGCTGAATGCCGCGCAACGTATTGAACAGGGCTCCACGGAATCTCAGGACTTTGACCAGGCCGCCTTCTGGTGGGAGCAAGCCGTTGAGTTTATGGCCGCCTGTCGTACGGTTGGCTTACCCGAGTCACTGGATGTCCGTCGATCAGTCACCTCTTTTTCCGGCGGTGAACAGTTTCGACTTATGTGGGCAGCCGCACTGATGGCACGACCCGATCTCTTTATTTTTGATGAACCGTCAAACCATCTCGACCGTGACGGCCGCGAACAGTTTTTTAACTGGCTGAAAAATGAAAAGCGTCCGCGCATTGTGATCAGTCACGACCGGGAACTGCTTGATCAGGTCGATGCCATCCTTGAGCTGACGCCCAACGGTATGCACGCTCACCCTGGTACGGTTCAGGAATATCTGAAGGAACGGGATCAGCGCTGGCAACAGCAACAAGACAAGCTGGACACGGCGCGTAAAGACAAAAAACGACAAGCTCGCCAGTTACAGGAAGCGCTGGAAAAACAACAACAGCGCAGTGCTCGCGGTAAAGCCAACGCCGAAAAAACCGGACTCGATAAACTGCTGCGCGACGGAATGAAAGAAGCCTCGGAAAACAGTCAGGGACAGCAGAAGTTGCTCAGACAGCAACGACGAACTCAGGCCGACCAGACACTCGAACTGGCCGAACAAGAACGCGAATGGCAAGAGCCACTGGCATTGGATTTACCGGACTCGGCTTTGCACCCACAGAAAACAGTACTGAGCCTGAATGGCTTGGTGACCGGCGTAAATCAGCCGAACCATCAGGCAATCTCGTTCCGGCTCAATGGTGCGTTTCGCCTCAGAATTGAAGGACCCAACGGCGTCGGAAAAAGTGTTCTGATAAAGACACTGCTCGAGCAATACCCGGCCATTGCCGGGCATTACCACCGATGGGTGCCAACGGTATACCTCGACCAACACTTTCATCATTTCGACCCGCAAAAATCCGCAATTGAGAACCTGCTGCAACGTCAACCGGAACTGACCGAACAGGAAGGTCGTGAGCGACTCGCGCGCATCCGGTTGCGGAATAAAAAAGCCGAGGTCGCGTTTGGTCAACTCAGTGGCGGCGAACAACTGAAAACCGTACTGGCAACGGAGCTGCTCGGCCCGGTGACACCACAGCTGTTACTGCTGGACGAGCCGACCAACCATATGGACCTCGACAGCGTCCTGGCACTGGAACAGGCATTGTCCGCGTACCAGGGTGCGCTGGTGGTGATCAGTCACGATGAACCCTTTGTCGCCACATTACGACTGACGCATCGATTGAGATTACCGGAAGCCAACCTGATTGAACTCGGTTAACCGCGCTGAGTTTCCGGCAAGCAAATCAACTCCGGCAAGGGAAATGCCGCATCGAAGAAAAACCGATCGGTTTCTGAGTAGACAGGGTCGGCCTGAACATGGAGTTTGTCGGGCACAAAATAGCTCCGCACTTCCGTCGCCTCCGCCACTGGTAAGACCGGCAATAACTCGGACCAGCCGGGAATCCGCTGGCCAACAATGTCTAAAAGGTCTAACCGTCCGTTGTCGATTCGTAAAATCAGATATACGTTTCGGGCTTCCCAATAATAAAGATTCGCAGACAAAAAGTGCCGAACAAACCACAACAACAGCCAGGGTTTGTTTTCAAACCCAAACACATCCGAAACCGGTGTACGGTGTCGCGCCGCGTCTTCAAATTTCAGACGTTCTTGTTCATTCAGCAGCTTCACCGTCGTTAACGTATCACGATTGACCGATGTCGGTGTTTGCTGCCATCGGAAATAATCGATGATGGGTCGATGCTGGTAACCAAACTGTTGATAAAAGTCGATCTTATCCTGGTCTGCTGTAAAAAAGGTTCGCCCGGTGGTGTTGGCGACATGCGCCTGAACCGGAGCGAACAACGCTCGGATTAACCCTTTTCGACGATGGGACTCATGCGTCAGCACCGTCTGAATCATACTGGCCGGAAGCGCGATGCCGTTCACGACGACATCGAACTGACCAACACAGACATTGGCGACAATCTCATTCTCAGTCTGCATCGAAAACGGCACATAATCGGATGGGGCACCATCGAGAACGGTAATGCCCCAGATCGATTGTGTCAGTGCATTGAGCTGAGCTGCCAGCACCGTATCGTCCTGATAGTGACTGACTTCGTTATAGGTCATGACGTGTCCTTAACTTTGATGCAACAGCTGTTCTTCCGATTCGGTTTGAAACTGCTTTTGATACAAGCCGTAGTACCGTCCTTTCTGTGCCAACAACTGCTCGTGTGTGCCCTGTTCGACCAGCTCACCACCATCAATCACCAAAATCAGATCGGCGGAACGGATGGTCGACAACCGGTGGGCAATGACAAAACTGGTTCGCCCTTGCAGCACCGTTTGCAAACTTTCCTGCAGCAGATGTTCAGTCTGTGTGTCGACCGACGACGTTGCTTCGTCCATCACCAGTATCTGCGGATCACCGATGATCGCGCGGGCAAACGAGATCAACTGTTTCTGGCCGGTCGACAGGTTGTTGCCGCCCTCTTGTACTTCTGTCTCGTAGCCTTTGTCCATCTGCATGATCAGGTCATGCACATTCACCGCCTTGGCGGCGGCTTCAATCTGTTCATCAGTCGCCTCCAGATTGCCGTAACGAATGTTCGATCGAATCGTTCCGGTAAATAAAAACGGTGTCTGCAAAACAATACCGAGGTTCGACTGCAACCACGCCAGTGACCGTTCCCGATAGTCTTGTCCGTTAATCAGAATCTGACCATCCGTCGGTTCATAGAAACGACACAGCAATGAGACGATGGTGGACTTACCCGATCCGGTCGCGCCCACCAGGGCAACGCTGGATCCCGCCGGAACGCTCAGGTTAAAGTCTTTCAGAACCGGTTCATCGGGTTTGTAACCAAATGAGACGTGCTTAAACTCTATATCTCTGATTTCGGCGTCACCGCCATCAATCGTCTCCGCGGCTTCAGCCATTGCCTGCTCGATGTTTCGGGTGACGGTTTCGGAGTCAATAATTTCCGGTTCAACGTCCAACAAACCAATCACCCGTTCAACACAGGCCGTAGTGCGTTGCAGCTCGGCGAGCTTTCCGGAGACCTCCAACATCGGGTCCATCAACGCTCGCGCATAAAACATGAAGGCCACCAGAGTACCCAACGTCAACGTGCCCGCTAACACACTGGCCCCGCCAAACCACAATGCGGCGCCGGTGGCCATACTGACGAAGACATTCACAAACGGGAAAAACGCCGACGTTAGCAACAGGTTGTACATCGACTGGCCATACATTTTGTTGGTGTCCTGCTGAAACTCACGCAGGTTTTCTGCTTCACGCACCAACACTTTCGACGTTTGCACGCCGGAGATGCTTTCGTTGTAGATTGCGGTGATGCGGCTGTTGGTTTTTCGCAACTTTCGGGAACTGTCGAGGATCCGGATGTTAAACCACATGGCAACGCCGGCCAGAAACGGAAACAGTCCCAACACGATCAGACCCAGTTGCCAATCCAGATAGAGCAACACACCGAAGATGCCGACGATGTAAGGGATACCCCAGAACAAGTCGAGCGTTCCCCAGGCGATGACATTGGCGATGCGCTGCGTATCCGACGTTATCCGGGCGAGCAACCAGCCAACGGCGTTGTTATCAAAAAACCGAAACGACAACCGCTGCAAATGCTCAAAGCTGTCCTTACGCAGGTCGTACATCAGTTGCGTCGACAGGCCACCGGCCAAGCGGATAAACCACCAGATAAAACCGATGATGGTTAACATCAACGTGCCGTACATCAGTCCATGACCGATGAGGTTGGCATTGGCACCGTTGGCGACAATGTCATCCACCAGCGATTTGGTCACCAACGTAAAGCTCGCATCCACACCGGCGGTAATCAGTGCGGCGACAATAAGCGTATGAAACACACGCTTTTGCGGGCGGTAAATCATAAAAAACAGTGTTTTCCAGGCACCCTGTTTCGCGGGTGTGCTGTTGTATTCCTGGTTCATGTGCAATCCTTGCCGTCCCTTCTGGGACGGTTCTTCAATGTTTTGTTTTGGTACCGGGGGCGGTAATGGCTCAGGTCCATATGGTTTACCCCACCGGTGCAATCGGACGATGCAGGTCAGCCGGTTCCGCATCGGCATCCGCTTCAAACTGCGCTTTCTGACCGCTCTGTATCGTCCAGAGCTGTTGATAAAAGCCCGGCACTTGTTGTAACTGTTCGTGCGTTCCCTGTTCGGTCAACTGGCCGTCCTGCATCACGAAAACACGATCGGCCTGACGACAAACACTGATGCGATGCGTAATGATCAACAGCGTTTGTTCGCCGCGTTTGCGTCCCAGCGCCTTCAGAATTTCACGTTCGGTGTTGGAGTCGACCGCACTGAGCGTGTCATCTAAGACCAGCACGGGGACCTCTCTGAGCAAGGTGCGCGACAACGTCACCCGTTGCTTCTGGCCACCGCTGAGGCTAACGCCCCGTTCTCCGATAACGGTGTCATAACCCTGTTGAAACGCCTCGATTGTATGGTGCACGGCTGCATCCGTCGTCGAACGAATCATCTGTGCATCGCTGGCATTGGCACGTCCAAACTTGATGTTATCGCGCAAGCTGCGGCTGAACAGGAACGGCTCCTGCAGCAGCGTACCGATTCGACGGCGAACCGATTGACGACTGACTTCAGTCAGGTCATAACCGCCTAATCGAATGCGACCTTCGTTCGCATCGTGCAGACGCATCAATAACTGGATCAATGTGCTCTTACCAGCGCCTGTCGGTCCGACAATGGCAATGGTTTCACCGGCTTTAATCTGGAAGCTGACGTTTTTCAAGACAGGCTTCGCCGGATCGAAACCAAAGGTAACCCGATCAAACTCAATGTCGCCGGTAACGGATTCAGGAATGTCCTGCTCCCGATCCGATGTGCTTTCTTCCGGCGCATCCAATATTTCCTGGATACGTCCTATCGCCACAGTTGCCTTTCCGGCTTCACTCAACTGTTGACCCAGTTGACGAATCGGCCAGATCAACATGTTCGCATAAAGCATAAAAGCAAAGTACGTCCCGACGGTGATGACGCCAATCGACGCCAGATAGCCGCCACCGACTAAGACAAAACCATTCTGAATCAGGCATAACAGATCGGAAGACGCCCAGAAGTTCGACAACATTCGGATCAACTTGAAGTTCAGGTCCCGATAACGGGCATTTCCCTGTTCAAACTTTTCACATTCGTAGTCCTGTCGGGCAAAGGCACGAACAACACGAATCCCGGTCAGATTTTCCTGCACGATGGTGGTCAGTTCGCCTTCGGCTTCATCCACTTCCTGAAACAAGCCTTTCACCCGACCGAAGTAAACCCAGGCAAAGGTGAATACGATTGGCAACATAAACAGCGATACACCCGCCATGATCGGACTGACCATAAACATCAGCGGTACCACAATGCACATCAGAACCACGGTTCGGCCCATGTCCATCACCTGCATGGTCAGGAACTGGCGCAGCGTATCCATATCGGAGGTACAGCGTTGAACAATATCGCCACTGTCAGCTCCGTTCAGATAGGTTTCAGATAAGCGATGGATGTGCGCAAAGAGCTGTTCACGTAAATCGCGGACGGTGTCTTCGCACGCTCGCGCGGCCAGATAATCTTTCAGGTACATGAACGCACCCGCCAACGCGGTGGTCAGAACAATTGCCAGACCCGCCCACCACAAATGCTCGGACAGCGTTTCAGCCCCACCCGTCCAGTCAATGAGACGGTTTAGCAGACTGTCGCTGACGACCGGTGGGTCGGTGATGACCCGGTCAATCACCACCTGGCCGATGGTGGGCACCAGAAACATGAAGTAACTGGCAATACTGACCGCCACGACCGATCCCAGGTAGTGCCAGCGTTTATTGCGAATAAGATCAACGAGAATTCGATGATGATGTTTTGATTTATTCACGTCTTTTTCCCTTACAAACTTTGCTTTGCACGGGCTAAAAACAAAAAAGCCCGCAGCGTGTGCGAGCTTTTCAGGAATAAGAACGGTGTTCTTATAAGTGCTATAAAGCCCGCGGTTACCGACGGGCTCTATGATGAATCAGAGGTTACCCGTCAGCGAAAACGTCCAGACGCATTGGCTGCGCCATCCGGTGTGAAGATGTTATTAATCATGGAATCTGTCCTTTTTAGATTAAATTTTTCATCAACATCGCTGTTCGCGGGTTTATAGAAATGCACCACTGAGGTGCGAGAATCCGAGTACTCTAGGTCGCTTTTTTGACAATTGCAAGAATTAAAATGTTTTATTGCGCCATCGACGGCCGGTCGTCGTTTCGGTAACGGTCGTAAAAGGCCTGCACGCCTTCGATCATCAGCAGTCGATACTCATCGGTCGAGTCCTCATACCCTGCACTCTCCATCAAACTCCGATAATGATCGGACACGTGCAGTTTCGGATACAACCCACTCACAAACGCCAGATGCGATACCAGAAAACGGCTCGCGCCGTCCGAGGAGGCAAACAGATTTTGCATCAACAACTGATCGATGATCACCGCCATCTGTTCATGCAAACGTTGCTTAAAGGCCAACAACCGTTCCGCCGAGGCTTTCTGTTCAAACACTCCGGCCAGTAACTCATAAAAGCGCATCATGCGCGGGTTGCTCAGAATCACCGGCATCCAATGGTCAACAAAGGATTCAGCGTCGAGATCCGAATGGCTCATCAACTGCGTCACCTTGTCGACCCAGTCATCCATGTCTCGCGACATCAGCGTAAGAAAGACATCTTCCCGGGTAGGGAAGTATCGATACAGATTGGATCGGGTAAAGCCGGCGGCTTTAGCGATTCGAGCTAAGGTAATGTCGTCATAACGAAACTGATCAAACAGGTCGGAGGCTGCTTGCAGAATCTGAGCTTCACGCTGTTCAATCTGATCATCCCGCCGGGCACGTTGCCAGCTGCTGCATGTCTTCATAATGTATTACGGATCACGTTCATTGGGCCGCCATCATACGACAGTTGGGCCAAAAGTCATTTTCATCCATAAAAGACGCTGCGTCTCTTGAAAAAAGACACCGCGTCTCTTATTCTCTGGTCAATCATTACACAGTTGCCTCATCCTTGTGAAGCACAAGTGCGTAGGTGACTGAGGTATGGCGGGTCAAGCCGCTTGAATCGAACCATTGGATTGTCGACCGGCGCGTTACTTGCCAAGTCAGACACGATCGGAGAACTACGTGGTCCTAAAACGAGTGAAACGCATTTTTCAGTTCATCAGCGTCATGATCCTCTTCCTTTTATTAACGGGAGTCAGCTTTATGTTTCTCAGCCCTCAGTTTGGCAGTCGTCCCAGTGACGAAGATCGTCAGCGGTTTGAACAATCCAACCATTTTAATGGTTCAACCTTCGATAACATGACGGCGCCCTTACCGCGAGACAGCGAAAGCAGTGGTTTGCAAGCCGCTTTGAGCTTCATGCGCGGAACCCCGGGACGAACGCCAAAACCAGGGACCGTCGATGCAATCACTATCCACCCGGATGATCTGTCCCGCACCGACGGCCCGCAACTGTACTGGTTTGGTCATTCATCGTTTATGCTGCAGTTGAATCAACGCAACTTCCTGTTTGACCCGGTCTTTGCTGACGTGGCGGCGCCGCACCCGTGGCTGGGTTCCAAACGCTACAGCGGAAAACTGCCCATTCAACCCGACGCTTTACCTCGCATCGATGCCGTGTTCATCAGCCATGATCACTACGACCATCTAGATCTGACGGCCATACGTCATCTAATTGATAAGGCTGAACGGTTTTATGTCCCGTTGGGCGTTGGTACTCACCTCCGGGGATGGGGGGTCGAAGCGTTCCGTATTGTCGAACTCGACTGGTGGCAAAATGCCACCATGGATGAACTCACCTTCACACTGACTCCAGCGCAGCACTTCAGTGGCCGACGCCTGACCGGTCAAAACCAGTCGCTCTGGGGTGGCTGGCATCTGAGAGCACCCGACTTTACCTTCTATTTCAGCGGCGACTCCGGCTACAACACGCACTTCAAAGAGATCCGCAACCGCTTGGGTCCTGTCGATGTCGCCCTGCTCGAATGCGGCCAATACAACACCGCCTGGGCCGACGTACACATGATGCCGGAAGAGACCGTCCAGGCCGCCCGCGATCTGGACGCCGCCGTGATGATGCCTGTCCATTGGGGGGCGTTTACCCTCTCCATCCACGCCTGGAATGAACCCGCTCAGCGGGTCGTGGCTGAAGCCAGAAAACAAAATCAGTCGATCATCGTTCCGCGCATCGGCGAACGGGTCGACCTACGCTCACCGCCCACCTCCGTCCGCCCATGGTGGGATGTTCGCTTGGAAACCATTACCCCACAGGAAGCCTGAGGAGGCTCTGACCATGTTTGATATTAACGCCATAACATCACAAGAAGGTCGGGTTGCCATTGTCACCGGCGCCAATGTTGGACTTGGCTTTTCGACCACTCATACCCTGGCCAAAAACGGGGCTACCGTTGTTATGGCCTGCCGAAATGCCGACAAGGCCAATAGCGCCATCGCCGAACTGAAAAAAAACCTGCCGGATGCCGATCTGGTTTTCATGCCGCTCGATCTCAGTGATCTCAAATCGGTTAAGAGGTTTGCAGAGCAGTTTCTGGAACAGTTTGACCGACTGGATTTGCTGATTAACAACGCCGGGGTCATGGTGCCGCCGTACCAGAAAACGGTCGATGGTTTCGAGCTGCAAATGGGGGCGAACTACTTCGGACACTTTTTGCTGACCAGCCTGTTGTTACCGCTGTTGGAAAAAACCGGCAACGCACGGATTGTGAACCTCAGCTCCATCGCTCATCGCAACGGCAAGATTCATTTCGACGACATGCATTTTGAGAAGCGCTACTCAAAAATGGAGGCTTATGGTCAGTCCAAGTTGGCGATGCTGATGTTCAGCTATGAACTCAGTCGCCGTTTGAAAGAACAGGGTTATTCAACGATTGCGGTCGCCGCCCACCCGGGTGTTGCCAACACCGCCTTAAGCCGCTACCTGCCGAAACCTATGATTGCCTTACTGACCCCGGTCGCCGGCCTGCTGCTGTCTTCACCGGAAGAAGGTGCCCTGCCTCAGATTTACGCGGCCGTCGGCGAGGACATCGAAAGCGGCGACTACCTTGGACCGAACGGTTTCAATGAAATGCGCGGTAAACAACCCGTGAAAGTCAAACCGCGCCCTCATGCATTAGACACCGAGGTCAGTGGCCGGCTTTGGGAAGTGTCACTGGAGCTTACCGGCGCGCACTATTTCGACTGAAGAAGCACTAAACCGCAGCCGGGTGGAAACGTTCGTGGAGAACGCTTTCAATCCGGCTGTGTTCGTCAAACCGTTCATTACTGAGGCGACAGCTGACGATCTGACGACTTTGATCAGGATGACTTCTTGATCAGGACAACGCCGATCCAGATGAACCAGACGATACCTGAAAGACCGAACACAACTCTCAACACCAGTTCCGCCGAAAAAAGTGTCGCTATGCCGATCGCGCCCTTCACCAAGGTGAACGCGGATAAGGTCTTTGACAACAGACCGTGGCGCCAGCCGATCACCCCTAAGAGAAACAGCCACACACCGCCGATAAACTCGATTCCGCCACCAAGACTTTCGGTCAGCAAGGTTCCGGCGTAATAAACCACTTCAGCTGCAGCGGGGTTTGAGGCGTTCTGACTTGCCAGTAACTCATTAGAGCTGATGCCGATCATGCCGGTACACAACAAGACCACGACCCAGAAATAGCCAAACAGCGACATCATCGCCACAGTCGTCTTTGACGCCATTGAGCCGAGTTGACCGACAACATAAACACAAAAACACAATAAGCAGGCGAATAAGACGTATCCCAGAACATAAGTAAAGTTATATAGACCCTTATTTTCGATGAGATAGGCAATTTTTTCAGCCGTGGTTGCGTCCGCTGGTGTGCTCAAAACAGCCCCGTAAATAATGAACAGGGTGATGTAGCACAGCGCCATTCCGATAAAGGCCATGCCAGCAAGTCGTTTTATTGAAGGTTGGCCGCTGGCCGAAGGGTTAATGATGGTGTCCATCTTGGAGTTCCTCTGGTTAGTTCACATTTTGATGGTGCTATTTTGGTCACTTCGGACGCTGTCTTCGTCCTTTCCAAGTGAGAAGGACATGTTTTCTAAACAAATAAATGCTGCTGTCCTATAACGCTTCTCGCCTTAGGGCGGCGTAAGGAGGGCTGTTTCAGAGCTTCTTTCTGGGAACCGTCAACAACATGGATGTTGTTGCCGAGCCCCAAGGAAGGGTTTACAGCGTGTTTCCAGAATGAAGCTCTGAAACGGCCCGGTTAATCTGTGGGACAGCAATGACAAATAAAAACAGTTTGATCATGAAGGGCTGAGGCATCGTCGATGTCCTCAGCTCTCCTTGGATCGGCCTTACTAAATGTGAGACCGCTTACCAGCGATAGCCTAAAGAAACACCGGTCGACAAGGCGTTCAATTCAACAGTTTCGTCAAACAACGCCACCTCAGCCGTCGCATAACGAAGATCAAGACCCGCCGTAAACCGGTCTGTAATGAGGAAATCGACACCACCATTCAGCCAAAACCCGGTAGCGGTATCTTCCTGTTCTGTTTTTCCAGAACCATCATCATTTGTCTGAGTCGCATATGCCAAGTTAACGCCGCCACCAATGTATGGTTTAAACCTGGATTGCAGTTCAATGACCTTTCTTACGCCAAGCTGCGCCTCGGCCGTATAGGTGCCTTTTACCAGGCTGTTGGTCTCATCTTCACTGCCCGACCCAAATAAATCGAAAGCGACCCGGACACCATGAAAACCGGTGTTGAAGTCAGTCAATAAACCTATGGATCCATGGCCATCCTGTGCACTCCAGGCATCGGCATCGATGGTTTTACCACCCAGGTACACCTTGGTCGAAGCAAAGGAGTCATCCGCCTCTGCCATGGCCAGTACGGTGGTCGATAAGGTTACAGCAACGGCGATAGACAGTTTAAAAGGTTGTTTCATGTTTAAATTCTCAAGTTGAGTTAAGGTTAATCGTTGATGCAATAGTGACCGTCGGCAGTGGACATTCCGGCAAACGGATGCCATAAACGCTAACCGATGGTTGATCTATTGATCATTGAGTCCAACTTTGTTCAGAGTGTTCGTCTGAAGTTGATGTGGCTATTTTGGGGTGTCTTAGCGCTGTCTTCGTCCTTTCCAAGTGAGAAGGACAGATTTTTGCGAGTTATTAAAGGATGTCAGGATGTTCATAGACGGGATAAGCGTTGGGATTGGTCTGTTGTTTCTATCGCTTCTTTATCTGAGCCCGGCGGAAAACAGACCGACTCAGCTCGTTGCCGGTGTCATCGCGATACTCAGTTGGCTGGTGTCCGGCACACTGATGATGGAACACGGCGGTCTGATCTCGAGGCTTTATATCGCTTCAATTCCCGTCGTCTTCTTTCTGCTGCTGCCATTGATCTATTGGTATCAGCAATGGCTGACCGCGTATGGGTCTCAGTCACTGCCCGACAAACGTTTCATCCATTGGATACCCGTTGGGCTGGCCGGCCTGCTCAGTTTATCCATTGGACTCATGCCTGACGAAGACTTCAACAACATGTTCTTTAACGATCCGGAGCAGCTGTCGACCTGGGTCGGCATTAACTCCGCCGGGTTTGCCCTTCTTTTGGTCAGCTGGACGATCCTGAGCATTCTTTACCTCATTCGGATCGTCAAAAACACCAAGACGTATCATCTACAGCTGAATACCGAGTTTGCCAACCATGAGGGAAAGCGCCTGGACTGGCTTGTGGTCTTTACCAGCCTGTTGGTGGTCACCTGGCTTTATGCGCTTGTTGTTTTAGGGGTCTCCATCACCACTCCGGTACCAGCTTTTAGTGAAACCCTGCTTTCCATTATGGTCCTGATGCTTATCTGGATTTTTTGCCTGCAGACGTTGAACAGAAAGCCGGTGTTTTCTCATATTGAGCCGGAGCCGGAGCCGGAGCCGGAACCTGAACGGGAACATGAACAGGCGCCAGAACCTGCATCGGAAGGCATGTCTGAGCAAAAATACTCTAACTCCTCGATTGACGAAGCACGCCTAAAACGAATCGCAGATAAAGTTGAACGAAAGGTCCTGGAGGAAAAAGCCTACTTAAATCCAGATATCGACGCCTCCACGCTTGCCTCAGAACTCAGCATATCCGTTCATTATCTGTCACAGGTACTCAGCCAGGAAATGCAAACGACGTTTTACAGCTACATCAATGATGCTCGAATTGAAGCGGCAAAAGACGCGCTTAAAAGCAGTGAGAAAACAGTACTGGAAATCGCCTTAGCCGTCGGCTACAACACACGCTCATCATTTTATAATGCATTTAAAAAGAGAACCGGTATGACACCAAGTAGGTACAAGGCGTCCACTTCTTCTATATCGGCTGCAAGCTGAGGGGAAAAAAAAATAGGCGCATGGTGCTCATACGAGACGCCCCACAAGGTGACAGCCGCAGACGCCAGTACCCGATCTATCTTTTTTCAGATACTGAGCTGCCGGGCTTTTAAAAAGGACAACAGGACCTTCGCTTCAAAACCGATACCCAACACCGACTTGCAGGCTGACCGTCGAGCCAAGCTCCTTAAAAAATTGCTCAGCATCTAAATAGCTGCTTGCTGGATTTTCCGAGTCCTTTTTATAGGTAAAACCTCCAAAGCTTACGTTCGTATCCAGGTAGGTTCCGGCAGGGCCATTGAGTTCCAGACCATACCCACCAAGCAAAAACAGGTAGTGGTATCTCGCAGGGTAAAAAGTGGCCCGACTCGTATAAATGTAAGAGAGGTTGGCTAACAGGTACAGGTTTAAGGGGTTGTCGCGCCCATTCGGAAACAGTTTGTAATTTAGATCAGCACTGGCAATGGACTGTTCCTGCCGGATAAACGGGTGGAAACCCAGGCCAAGATCAATCTGGTTCATTCCCTGATGATAAAACCCTGTGATAATGGTTCGGATCGGTAAAACCTGCCCGTTCCATGCCGAGTTTGCGGCGATACCGAACCCACGTTCGGGAGCAGACGAAGCGTTTGCTAAAGCAGATAAAACAAAGAAATGTGCAACAACCAGGCTGGCAAAGGTAAACAGGAATTTTTTCATAAGGGATTTTTCTCAAGCACGCGAACGATGCGGCGGTAGGTCCGCTCCAAATCGAGCCAGAACAGCTCATTGAAAGACGTATTCACAAACATCACGACCACAGCGTCGATGTCGCTGTGATACCGCACAATACTCGTATACCCCGGAAGCCAGCCGGTATGTTCGTACTCATAAACTGACGTATAGATAGCCTGTTCCAGCGGGGTAAGCAGGGTTCCATCGACCAGTGCTTTCAAAAATTTTGCTACATCGGCGGCTGACGCCACCATCGACCCACTGGGTTGAACGTGTTCCCATGTCCAGAAAACGTCTCCGTCATCGACACCAATGACATAACCTTTCATAACATCGTCCAGATCAGCATCGCGCAACAACGAATAGGTATTAACCAAGCCGAGCGGCCTCAGTATCCGGTCCTGTATGAACCGGTGATGGCTATAGCCCAGGGCCCGATCGAGAATCTCACCTATGAGGAAGTAATTACTGTTGGAATAGCCATATCGATTGCCAGGTCTGAACTGTGCAGGCTGGTCCAGCAGATACGGATAGGTATCCTCATTCTCAACGATGTCCGCATCATAAAACGCCGGATGATCGATAAAGTCAGGAATGCCACTGCGATGCTGAAGCAGCATTCGCAGAGTAATGGCAGATGCATACTCTATACGGGGAGCAACGTCTGGCAACGTATCAACCAGCGTAGTGTCCAAAGACAGTCCCCCTTCTGCCACTAATATACTGGTCGCCGCTGCGACGTAGAGCTTGCTGATGCTGGCTATTTTAAAGAGCGCATCAGGGTCTGCCGGAGTCAGATTTTTTCGATCATCCCAACCAGCAGCATAGGAAGCGGTTTTACCTGCCTGATTGACATGAACAATGATGCCGTCGAATCCGAGATCGATTGCCCGGCCAAGCTCCTCATTCATGTCATCTGCTATCGGCGACAATGGCAGCGTACAGGCACATAAGGTAAAAATAGCCGCAAGGGTGGTAAACAACCTGAGGCAGTTCATGGGCGGTCCTCTAACGCAATGAAGAAAAAAGCACTGGCCAGCCTCGGGTCAGCTGCCGCCAATGAGGACGTCAGTAGGACAATCAGAACCATTATCATCAGTTGTGAAAACTTCATAATCTCATTTCCAGGTTTCAGCTAAGCGTTGAGATCCAAGTGGCGCTTTAAGCAGGAAAGGTGACAAAAAAACCGAAGAAATTTAAAAAAAGCCAAAAATATGAAGGTCGGCACATTTTTTATGTCACCTTTTTCAAGCGGACGACACATACTGAGGATAGCGCCGGAGAAGCCGCATGAATCTGTTCAAAAAACACAAAGTAAAAGCTCAATCCACCGACGAAAATCTGGTCATGTTCGCCATCGGCGGAGATCGGGATGCCTTCTGCCAAATTGTAGAGCGCTACCAGAACTTGTTGTGCTCGTTAGCGTACTCATCGGTTGGACAGGTGCAGCTCAGTGAGGACCTGGCTCAAGAGACCTTTATTGAAGCTTGGAAAGGCCTGGCGAATCTGGAGGACCCCAGCAAACTGAAAGCATGGTTGTGCGGCATACTGCGTTTTCGGGTCAGTGCGTATTTCCGCAAATCGACGAAACAACCCACCGATCTGGCCGTTGAATACAGCGAAGAACACGCCATTGCCGATACCTCCGCTGAACTGGAACAAACTCATATCAATGCACAACAGCAAACGTTGATGTGGCAAGTGCTGAGTGGCCTTGACGAGACCTATCGAGAACCCTTGGTGCTGTACTATCGACAACAGCAGTCCATCGAGAAAGTCGCCAATGAACTCGACCTGACCACAGATACGGTCAAACAGCGCTTATCTCGTGGTAGAAAATTATTGAAAGAAGCCATGTTCGACTTCGTAGAAGACGGTTTAACGCGGTCAACCCCAAGCTTGGTGTTCACGGTCAGCGTCATGTCAGCCATCAGCACACTGGCGCCCCCCGCCAAAGCAGCGACGATGGCCACCGGTGCGGTCAAAGGCTCGTCCATGATTAAACTGTCGACCCTGGCCTCCGTGTTAGCTGTATTTTCCGGACTGGCCAGCTCATTCTTTGGGTTGCGAGCTGCTCTGGACCAATCCCGAACCCAGCGAGAACGACGCTTAGCCGTTAAGATTGTTTTCGGCTTTCTGGCATTAGCCGGCGTGTATGTATCAGGTGTTTTTATCCTGCGCTACCTTGCACTGAACTCGATAGAGGCTTCGTTTGTACTTTCACTTTTCGCTCACGCGTTGGCATTGGGTTACTTGGTGGCCAACATCTGGCTGGTTGACTTCATGTTCAAAGCAACTCGAACTTTGCGGGCGCATGAGCGACTGTTTTCACCCGATGCGTTTCACGATGAACACGATAGTCCCATGTCCCAAAAGCGTGAGTTTTTATCGAAACTCAAACTATTCGGTGTCCCGTTGGTTCACGTTCAGTTTGGACGATCCGAGCCCGCAGAAAAACCAGCCCTTGCCTGGATAGCGGGCGGCAGTCGCGCCTATGGAATGCTCTTCGCTTGGGGCGGTATTGCCGTCGCACCGGTCAGTGTCGGAATTGTGTCTGTCGGCGTCTTCACGGCTGGTGCCGTTGGATTAGGTCTGTTGGCAACGGGCGCTGTGGCCATTGGGGGAATCGCATTTGGTGCCTCTTCATTTGGTTATAAAGCTTACGCGTCGATGACCGCGCTCGGATGGGAAAGCGCATTCAGCAATGGATTTTCAATGGCAAAAACGGCGGCGATCGGCCCTATTGCCCATGCGCAACAGGTGAATACCAGCGTGGCGGCGGAAATCAGTAACCTACAGGTGCTGGTAAATAACGTCACGGGTTTACTGTTGATTATTGCCGTATTCGTGATTGTGCCTTCTGCGCTGTATGCAAGAAACGTCCGAAAGCGGATGCGTGTGAAGTAAGGCTCTCTTACACACCCGTTTTTTAAAAGGGTCGAGGTGATTGGAACCTTAGAAGTTGATCCGTTTCCGGGTGCTTCAGTGTCAGTTCCGTGGCATGCAAAAGCAGTCGGCTCGCGGCCTGTGTCGAGGCTTGAGTTCCATAGATGTCACACCCCAGAATGGGATGCCCAATATGCGCGCTGTGAATTCTGAGTTGGTGTGTTCTCCCGGTGCGAGGATAGAATTCTACGGTACTGGTGTTAGCTCGCATGTCTGTTACCAAAACCTGGTAATCTGTCTGCGCCGGTTTACCACCTTCGCCGATACGCATTTTCGGGAAGTTTTCATCATCTCGGGCAATGTGTGCGTTGATGCGTCCACTTGCGTTCGCCAACTGACCCCACAAGATGGCCTGATACACTTTGGTCACTTCGCGTTGCTGAAATTGTCGGTTCAACGTCGTCGCCATGGTTTTGGATTTCGCGAGAACCATCAAACCGGAGGTGCCAAAGTCCAGACGATGTATCATCCGTATTGAAGGACATCGTTTCACTAATCGAGCATGGACAGAATCCCGATTACGCGGGTCTTTACCGGAGAGAGCGAGTAAACCGGACGGTTTGTTGATGACCAGCAGAGCATCATCTTCGTGGACGATTTCGATATCATCAAGACAAGGTGGGGCAATGAAGGTGTCTTGGATGTTTCTTGCCATGGTGCCGTGATACCCCGGAGTTAATAAAAGAACCCCGGGCTTGGCCGGGGTTCCGTTTATGCTCGGTCTTACTTGATTAAACCGATTTCCCGCAGACGCTGCATCAGATAATCGTTCGCGGTAATCGGCTCATCCCGTTTCGGATTATCGGCCGTCACACACTGAGGTAACGCATCCAATGACGTGTCCGGATTAGCATGCATGAAGAACGGAATCGAGTAACGCGAGGACCTAGCGGCTTCGCCTTTCGGGTTTACGACGCGATGCGTGGTCGATGGCAAGACATGGTTGGTCAGACGCTGCAGCATGTCGCCCACGTTACAGATGATCGTGCCTTCGATCATACTGATGCCAACCCAATCTCCCTGCTTGCTTAACACTTCCAGACCTTCCTGTTCGGAACCAACCAGCAGAGTAATCAGATTAATGTCTTCGTGTGCACCGGCTCGCACATTGGGCAAGTCAGGATCGGTAATCGGTGGATAATGCAGCGGCCGCAGAATCGAGTTGCCGAAATCGACTTTGTCTTTGAAGTAATCGCGCTGCTCTCCCAAAAACAACGCAAAGGCTTCCAACATACGATTCGCCAGCTTGTCGAGTTCAGAATAGAGCGTCAACATGGCCGGTTTAAACTCAGGGGTTTCCGAGGGCCAGATGTTAGGCAACAGTTGTTCGTAAGGCGGGGTCCCTTCGACTTCGCGCCCGACATGCCAGAACTCTTTCAAGTCCACAAACTCAGCATCCTTGGCGACTTCGGTGCCAAAGGGCGTGTAACCACGCTGGCCGCCATTGTCCTGAAAATACTGTTTCTTCACCTCGTCCGGTAGAGAGAAGAACTGCTCACTCGCCTTCAACGCGTTGCGAATGGTGTCCATGGCAATGCCATGACCGGTGATTCCGGCAAAGCCCCACGCTTTGTAAGCCTGGCCCATTTCTTCAACGAAGGCGTCGGGCTCACGATCAAACTTAGAAATATCCAAAACAGGAATGGTTGTCATCGTCTCTCTTCCTCTGCACCGGCACACTGGCGGGCAAACACTGTTCTTTTATTTTTATAAAACAAACCCGCCAACGGCGGGTTTCTCAGTGAGGTTCCAATCTGTTGTCAGAATCCCCAAACTTTTTTAGCGTGGCAAGCGCGATTACTCGCGCTCTTTCACATACGGCTTACCAATGGCTTTCGGAGGTATGGATTTACCTATAAAGCCGGCCAACAGAATAACCGTCAGTATGTACGGCAGGGCTTCAATGGCCTGAACCGGAATGGAGAAACCACCCAGTGATGCACCCTGAGAACGGTCGGCAATGGCTTGCAGAACACCAAACATCAAACAGGCCAGCAACGCACCACGAGGATGCCACTTACCGAAAATCAATGCAGCCAAGGCCATGTAACCTTTACCAGCACTCATGTTAGGCAGGAACTGAGCCGTTACGGCGACAGACAAATAAACACCTGCTAAGCCTGCTAAGACACCACAGATGGTCAATGACAGATAACGCATACCGGTTACAGAAATACCCGCCGTATCGACCGCACTTGGGTTTTCACCGACGGCGCGCATACGCAGACCGAAGCGAGTACGGAACATCACGAACCAGCACACCGGCACCGCCAACAAGGCAATGTACACCAACAGGAAATGCCCGCTGAGCAGCTCAGAATAGATACCGCCAATGATCGGCACATCCGCTATCTGGTCGGCAAACGGGAAAGTAATGGGAGTAAAACGGGCATCAATGTCGTTAAACGGATCAACCAGGTTTGGCGTATTACCACCCTGCCGGAACCAGAAGTTCCCCAACGCGGCCGTCAAACCAGCGGCCAGAATATTAATCGCCATACCGGAGACGACGTGGTCACCATTGTGAGTGACGGTGGCGAACGCATGCATCCAGGCAAAGACCACAGACACCATGACACCCGCCAGCAAGCCCATCCAAGGTGAGTTCGTCACGTAGGCCGCAGCCGCGCCTGCGAAAGCACTGGCGAGGATTTTCCCTTCCAGCGCAATGTTCACAATACCGGTACGCTCCGAGAACATGCCGGCCAAGGCCGCAAAGATCAGCGGGGTTGCCACTCGCAGGGTGGCGTCGAGAATCAGAATCAGACTGTTAAACGCTTCCATCGATCAGGCCTCCGCTGCGTCGGTTGTGGTTGGACGATAAAAATACTTCAGATACAGACGCTCGATCGGATGCTTCATCATCTTCTCCAGTGCACCGGAGAACAGAATCACCAGACCCTGCAGCACGACAATGATTCGGGGATCGACACCGAACTCGAACTGCAGTTCGCCACCGCCCTGATACAGAAACCCGAACAACAGACTGGCCAGGACAATACCAAAGGGATGGTTACGACCCATCAGCGCAACAGCAATCCCGGTAAAGCCCATGCCATTGACCAGACTCAGTTTGATCTGATGCGCTTCACCCTGAACAACGTTGAGTGCGAAAAACCCAGCCAACATACCGGAGACCAGCATCGCCAGAACCACGGTTTTGCCTAAATGAATACCCGCATATTCGGCCGCGCCGCTGTTTTGCCCGGTGGCCCGGATTTCATAACCCCATCGGGTTTGCCAGACGAAATAATAGACACCAACCGCGGACAGAAGCGCCCAAACAATAGACAGGTTCAGTGGCGATCGCTGCAAATCCAAACCAACCAATGCAGCCACATCATGTACCTTCGGAATCCAGCTGGATTCTGGGAAGATTGCGGATTCGACTGACATACTGCCTGGTGGTTTAAAGACTTCGATCAGCAAATAACCCATCAGCGCCGAGGCGATGAAGTTAAACATGATCGTGGTAATAACGATGTGGGAACCGCGATAGGCCTGTAACCATGCCGGAATTAAGGCCCACAGCGCACCAAAGGCACCTGCAGCAATAATGCTGATTGGCAGTAAGAGCAACAATGGAATCTTGCCACCCAGTGTCAAACAGACAATACCTACGCCCAACGCTCCAATGTAAGCCTGACCTTCACCACCAATGTTGAACAGACCGCAGTGAAACGCGACCGCAACCGCCAACCCGGTAAAAATAAAGCTCGTTGTGTAATACAGCGTATAACCCAGACCATAGGAGTCGCCAAAGGCGCCATAAGCCATCGTCGCAACAGCTTGCAACGGGTTGATATCCAGATACCAGAACAGCAGGCCGGCCGCTAATGACGCCAGCAATATGTTCACCAGCGGTATGACGACGACATAAATCCAACCCGGAACTCTCGGCTGACTCATGCTTGGGCCTCCTTCTGTAATGCTTTTACTTCATCGGGAACAATGTTGGCCATCATCAGGCCGAGAATCTGTTCATTGGCGACCGAGGCGGGGACTTCACCAACCACCTTGCCATCAAACATCACCAGAATGCGATCGGCGAGACTCATGATTTCTTCGAGCTCGACGGAGACCAGCAATACGGCTTTACCTGCATCGCGCATATCAATAATTCGATTGTGAATCGATTCGATCGCACCGATGTCGACACCACGAGTCGGCTGACCGACCAGAAGCACATCAGGGTCCTGCTCCATTTCCCGAGCAATGACCAGCTTTTGCTGATTACCACCGGAGAAGTTGGCGGTTTTCAGGTTTGGATCCTGTGGGCGAACGTCCCACTTTTCCATTTTTTCCGCACAGTCTTTGGTAATCTCATTGCGCAGTGAGAAGACTTTGCCGTTGTATTGAGGCAGTCGATGGTAGCCCAGAATAAACGCTTCGTCGGCGGCGAAGGAGTTCACCAAACCCATGCGATGACGGTCCTCCGGAATATGACCGACCTTGATGGCCCGAACTTCGGACGGAGTCAGAGGATGGCTTTTGTCGATGACATGCCCGTTCACTTTAACTTCGCCCTTCTGGACCTGTTTAATACCAGAAAGCACATCCAATAACTCGGACTGTCCGTTTCCGCTAACGCCGGCAATGCCAACGATTTCACCGGCACGAACATTGAGATTCACGTCGTCCAGCTTCAACACACCATCCGGTGCTGTCCAGCTTAAGTTGCTGACTTCGAGCAAGGCATCTTTTGGCGCCGCTTCGCCCTTTTCAACTCGCAGCAGGACCTTGCGACCGACCATCAACTCAGCCAGCTGTTCGCGACTGGTTTCAGACGTTTTCACATGCGCGACCATTTCACCGCGACGCATGACGCTGACATTGTCAGTTGCGGCCATGATTTCCTGCAACTTATGCGTAATCATGATAACGGTCGTGCCCTGTTCTTTCAGTGATGCCAGCACCTTAAAAAGGTGCTCCGTTTCCTGTGGCGTCAGCACACCGGTCGGCTCATCAAGAATCAGGATTTTCGCCCCTCGATACAGGGCTTTAAGAATTTCGATCCGCTGTTGCAGACCGACAGAAAGCTGTTCAACCGGAGTATCCAAAGGGACCTCCAGACTGTACTCCTTACTCAGGCGTTCCAGCACTTCTCGCGCATGTTTCATGCTGTCATTCAGCATGATGCCGCGTTCGGCACCCAGAACCACATTTTCCAGAGCAGTCATGTTCTGAATCAGCATGAAATGCTGGTGAACCATACCAATCCCAGACGCAATTGCGATTTTAGAATCGGAAATCTTGGTCACTTGCCCATCGATCAGAATGTCACCTTCATCGGCCTCATAAAAGCCGTAGATGATACTCATAAGCGTGGACTTGCCCGCACCGTTTTCCCCGACAATACCGTGGATGGTGCCTTGTTCGACTTTTAGGTCGATGTATTTGTTCGCGTGTACCGGGCCGAAGCGCTTATCGATTCCGCGGAGTTCGATTGCCATCTGAGCAGCAACATCTGTCTGAGCAGTCATGACTCACCTGATGCCTGATTTGAGGAGTGTTCTACAAAAACAGACAATGCGCGCACTCGCAGATAAGCCGCTCATTGCCTGTTTTCAGTTAGCTGGCATCCCGCCCGGGAGACCAGTGTTCAGGCCTGCTAACAGGCCTGAAATCTGTCAACGATCAGTAGTTACAAGACATGTCGCTTGAGTAGTCATGTACGCTGATTTCGCCGTCGATGATCATCTGTTTGATGTCATTAACGCGAGACTTCATTTCGTCGGAGATCAGATCTTCGTTGTACTGGTCCAGAGCGTAGTCAACACCGCCTTCAGCCAGACCCAATACTTTTACGCCGCCTTCCCAGGTACCGGCCTGAGCTTCTTCCCAAGATCCGTAAGCCGCAACACCAACGCGCTTAACCATTGACGTCAGCATTGTTCCTGGCTGCAGGAAGTTCTGGTTAGAGTCGACACCAATTGCGTAGATGCCTTCATCTTTTGCCGCCTGGTAAACACCGATACCAGTACCACCGGCAGCAGCAAACAGAACGTCCGCGCCTTTAGCGATCTGAGACTTAGCCAGTTCAGAACCACGTGCAGGGTCGTTAAACGCTGCTGGCGTTGAACCAGTCATGTTCTGGAAGACTTCCGCATTCGGGTTCTGATATTTAACACCCTGCTCGTAACCACAGCCAAACTTACTGATCAGAGGGATGTCCATACCACCGACGAAACCAACCTTACCGGTTTCTGATGCCATAGCGGCCAGAGCACCCACCAGGAATGAACCTTCGTGCTCAGAGAAGACGATAGACTGAACGTTTGGCAGATCAACAACGGAGTCGATAATGACAAACTGTACGTCCGGGAACTCAGCAGCAACTTTAGTTACTGAAGACGCGTAGTTGAAACCAACCGCAACGATCGGGCTTTGACCACGGCTCGCCAGACGACGCAGACCCTGTTCACGCTGTTCTTCGTTTTGCGGTTCAAATTCACGAACCCGTACACCTTTATCGGCTGCAAATTTTTCTGCGCCGTTACGGAAGACTGCTTCGTTGAATGATTTATCAAACTTACCTGCCGTGTCATAAACAACTGCGGGCGCAAAATCAGCGGC
>NZ_CH724150.1:0-80769 GCF_000153185.1 Reinekea blandensis MED297
TTATATGCTAGGCAAATCTAAATTAGAAGATGCTAATATAAATTAAGTATCGGAAACGGAGAGAAAATTATGGCTTCAACAGCACAGGTTAAAACCTTCTTTGACCCGGCAACTTTCACATACACGCATGTCGTGACTGATCCGGCGACCAAAGCCACCGCAATTATCGATTCTGTCCTCGATTACGATCCGAAGTCCGGCCGTACGTCGACGGCGTCGGCAGATGAGGTGATTGCCTACGTTAAAGCTGAGGATCTGAAAGTTGAGTGGATCCTGGAAACTCATGTCCATGCAGATCACCTGTCTGCTGCCCCTTATCTGAAATCTCACCTGGGCGGCAAGACCGGCATCGGCAAACAAATAGGTACGGTACAGAAGGTGTTTAAGTCCATTTTTAATGCGGAAGACACGTTTAAAACCGATGGTTCTCAGTTTGACATTCAGTTTGACGAAGGTGATACCTTCCAGGTCGGTGAGCTGAACGGTTATGTGATGCATACACCCGGACATACGCCAGCCTGTTCAACCTATGTGATCGATGAAGAACACGCCTTTGTTGGCGACACGATCTTTATGCCCGATCAGGGAACCGCGCGTTGCGATTTCCCAGGTGGAGATGCAACCGTATTGTTTAATTCTGTAAAACGTATCCTGAGTCTTCCGGATTCGACTAAACTGTACATGTGTCATGACTACGGTCCGAATGGTCGCGACTACCAGTACCTGACGACCGTAAAAGAAGAGCGCGAACGCAACATTCATGTCAATGAAGGCGTGAGCGTCGATGAGTTTGTGCAGATGCGCAGCGAGCGTGATGCCACTCTGGATATGCCTGTATTGATTTTGCCATCGGTACAGGTGAATATGCGCGCAGGTGAGATGCCTCCGAAAGAGGACAACGGAACGTCATATATCAAGGTTCCGTTAAACGCGCTTTAAGGTTTGAGGTAACCGGTCAATCACTGATTAGTTTCTGGGATTGGCTGGACCTCGAAACGGGCGATAAAAAGCCCAGCATTACCCCTGGACGTAAGCAGGTTATAAAGCCCGGACTGGTTCCGGGCTTTTTGCGTTTGTCAGTAACGTTTCGCTCAATAAAGGGTTGACCAATAAATGAAACGGTCTCGACCCAAGCTGTCCCGGCGCCAGACACCATCTGATTCAAACGTCAGTTCAACCCAGCCTCTTGAGTTTCGGAACTCAACGGTACCGGCATGCGGTAAGGTTTCACCGAGTCGCAGATGTACGTCGGTTTCTGTTTGAAAATAGGCGGTCATGGCTCGGTAGCCATCGTCCAGTTCGATTCGGGATGATCCCCGGCTGGCCAGATCGTCACCATTCACACTGTAGGTCTGCATGGTGAGATTCTTATGTTCGATAAAACGACCGTTAAAGTGAACATTGACCCAACCGTTGAGATCGGCATCCAGCGAACTGATCTGGTGTCCCCAGTCGTCATACCATCCTGTTACATCGTAAGACAGATCACTGTTGATGCGATGAACGGTGCCCTGTGAAACCGTTTCGCACTGGTATGCCGAGGCGTTTAACCACAGGTCAACATAGGTGTAGCCATCGCTGTAGCTGGTGGTATCGGCCTGGGCTTCGGTTTCGGTGACGCCACCCAGATCGCAGGCGCGGTCTTCAAACAAATAGGCGTAGGTGGTTTCAATGATCACAGCCCGTGTCGCAATTCGGTTTTGCGGAGTGGTGTATTGATCCGGGTCGCTGACCATGCCGCCACTTTCGGTTGAGAGCGCAACGGGTACAATGGCCGCGTCAACCAGAAAGCGCGTGGAATAGTCGTCGAGCTCTGCGTAAGTGTGACTGTCCGTGTCGCCTCCGGCCTCCAGCTCATGACTGATGTCAACGTAGCAACCCGACAGAACAAGTGTCGTCGCAATCACAACGGGTGACGCGAAAAGGCGAGTCAGGGATGAGCGGCGTTCAGTCAAAGTGTTCATAGCAATCTCCTTGTATGGGATTACTATGCACCACGGTGACTGAATGGAATCTGAATGGTTATCGTGCGATGGCCGTTATCGGCTCGACGTCATCGATCGGAGCGCCCTGACTGGTCCAATCGTGAAACGCATCGGCAATGGCCTGGTTGCGATCAATGACGGTGCGCCAGTAGCGGATACGCGTGTCGTTATCCAGTTTTTCAAAATCCTTCCGGTCCGGGATTTTATGATAGGGCAGCGCGTCGACAAACTCGCGGCTGGGGGTCACCACCACGGTGTGAGAATAATGATCCGCCGAAACTTTGCGCCAGGAGAGCGGTTTGTCAAACCAGCCAGGCTTCAACATAGGCATAAAGTGCGGGTACAGCACCAAACCATTGTCCGGTTTTATAGGCAGGTCGAAGTGATAGTCGACCATGCCGCCGTCTCGGTATAACCCTGAGGGTGCTCCGGCAGGCGAGCGCACCCCTTCAATGACAACAGGTATCGCACCGCTCGACAGCAGTGCATCGCGATAGTTCTCGCGGGTTAACGTCACCTGATGAGTTCGGAACCTATCCCAGTTTGCAACGGGGAGTTGACCACCGTCTGAATGAAAGATGGTGCGGTCAAACCACAGTGGTAACGAGTGTCGGGATATTAGGTTTCCGGTTGCAACGGCGGTGAACACGGCGGTTTGCATATGTTTCTGTTCAAGTGCAGACGGTCCTTTTGAACGCGCGGACACGATGTGCAGTTTGCGTTGAGCATGATGCTCAATGTCGTCCAGGCGCATGAAACCATCAAGCACGTCGTGTACTGACTGAGAGACTTCCCGAACCGTGGGCTTACCATCGTAGCGTTGGTTCAGATAATGATCTTCCAGGTGTTCGATCGCTTTCAACGGGTCTGCACCGGCATAAGCCGACATTCGCCAGGCGCCGATCGAGCTGCCGATCAGATCGACCTGATGGGTCGCTTCCGGAAGCCAATGTTGTACCAGGTATCTGTCCAGGTGGCTGAGTACAAACCACTTAGGGCCGCCTGATGCGCCCATAATGACTCGGATATCCGTCGGTTTCAGGCCATGTCGCTTGATGTGAGACAGGGCATGTTCGCCGGCAAATATCTGAATCGGGCGCATCGAGTGTCCTTAACGACTAAGTAATTGTTTGAACAGTTTTGGTGGTGCTGCCAGTAGCGCACCCTGAGAAATTTTAACCGGACGAGCGTTCAGATCTCCGGTCAGAGCGCCACTTTCCTGTGCAATCAGCATGGCGGTGTGCATATCGGATTCAGACAGTTCGTCAGCAACGGCGATATTAACCCGACCAGCCGCGAGGTCAACAAATGCCTGCAGGGAGCAGCCGGTCATACGCAGGCCGCCGGCTTTTTCCAGCCAATGGGTGACAACTTCGGTTTCGGTACTTTCGACGCCGGCGACAGCATGGGTCAATGGTGTGTATTCGGTGCGAACCCGACGAGTGCCAAGCTGGACGCCGCGGCCTTTAGATGCAGTCAGAAACTCTTCAGTCATGGGATTGACGACAACCGCACAGTCGATCTTGCCTTTGGTGTACAGTGAAACGTTCACCAAAAATATTGGATAGCCGTTACGCAGGTTGGTTTCACCCACAGCGACATCGATCATCCAACTGGACTGACCGTCCCATTCGCGGCTTTCGTCCATGCCGATTTGTACGGAATCAATGTGGTGGCGGGTATGTGCGGTACGAATGGTTTTGCGAGCGCGCCAGGCGGCATCTTCAATCGCTTTGTCAAACACGTCCTTGCGGGACGCTCCTTCAGCAGTCAGCTGGGCGATATTGGTGACGGTGTAATTCAGTTTGTCGGCCGCACTTTGTGCCGCACGTAGGGCAATGGTCAGAATTGGTTGCATGGTTTCTCTCACACAGGAATATCACACAGATCCGGCGCGCCGGATCACAGGAACGTATGTCCACAGGGACTTGTTAAACAACACTTCAACCACGCAGCTGTTGGCGAGGTTTGCAGGAATCACGGCAGTAGGGCTGGATTCCGATCGGGCGCGGATGATACACGAAAGACGTCACAGAAAGAAAGGTTAATTTCTGTTCAGTTCGCCGAACAGAATACGGATGTCCCACGCAGGATTGGTACTGTCGACCCGGTGCACGTAAAATGCCGCCATTGCCCGTGACTTGAAAAGGCCAGATCATTGTTCGAAAACTACGTTTTACCTGACGACATCGCTCAGACCAAAGTTGTCTTAGTCCATACTTCTCATTCCGGAAACATTGGTTCGGCCGCTCGGGCAATGAAAACCATGGGATTTCATAATCTGGTATTGGTAGCGCCGAAAACTTTCCCCAGTGACGACGCGATTGCGATGGCCTCCGGCGCCACCGATATCCTTGAGCAGGCTGTCGTGGTGGAAACTCTGGAAGAAGCTGTTGCAGACTGTGGGTTTGTCGTCGGTGCCTCAGCCCGGTCACGGAACTTACCCTGGCCACTGGTACACCCCCGGCAAATGGCGGAACAGGCATTGGCTTTACCAGATAACACACGCGTTGCTCTGGTTCTCGGGCGTGAGCGCAGCGGGTTGACCAATGATGAACTGGCTCGCTGTCATTGCCACGTGAATATCCCGGCGAACCCGGATTACAGTTCTCTCAATGTGGCTGCTGCGGTGCAGGTCCTCTGTTATGAGCTGCGCATGTCGGCTGTGCTGTCAACCGGAGAAGAGACACCCCTGTGGGGCGTGGAATGGGATCAGCCGCCGGCAACCGCCGGGGCAATGGAGAGCCTGTTTGCACACTGGGAGCGGGTTCTGGTTGATATCGACTTTCTCGACCCCACTAACCCGCGTACACTGATGAGTAAAATACGTCGGCTCATGGCAAAGGCTCAACCGGACGAGGTTGAGGCAAATATCCTGCGGGGTATGCTCAGCCATGTGCAGAAGCACCTGAGGAAACCCTGATATGTTCGCAGGCATCAAAGAAGACATTCGCAGCGTATTCGATCGCGACCCGGCTGCACGAACCTGGTTTGAAGTACTGTTGAACTACCCGGGGCTGCATGCAGTGATTACCCATCGGTTGTCACATCGTCTTTGGCGCTGGAACCTGAAAGTTCTGGCGCGTTGGGTGTCGCAGATCTCGCGGTGGCTGACCGGCATCGAAATTCATCCTGGCGCGACCATCGGTCGTCGGTTTTTTATCGATCATGGTATGGGCGTTGTGATCGGTGAAACCGCAGAAATCGGCGATGATGTCACGATTTATCAGGGCGTGACGTTGGGCGGAACCAGCTGGAAAAAAGGCAAACGACATCCAACGCTGGAAGATGGCGTCATTGTCGGTGCCGGGGCCAAGGTTCTGGGACCGTTTACGGTGGGTAAAAATGCTCGTGTCGGTTCTAATGCGGTGGTCACCAAAGAAGTACCGGAAGGCGCTACTGTGGTTGGTATTCCGGGTCGAGTTGTGCGACAGAATGGTGAACGGGTTTTACCCTTCAGTGATCAGCAACAGGAACTGGCGAAGAAGATGGGGTTCGACGCCTATGGTGTGGCGGAAATGCCAGACGTTACCGCTCACGCCATTAAAGCTCTGCTCGATCATGTTAACGCTCAGGATCAGCGCATGGAACGCATGTGCGGTGCCCTGCAGAAGATTGATAAAACCTTTAAATCGCTCGATATCCCCGAATTAAAAGAAGAGGATTTCGCTCCGATTGAGGAGTCCGATCAACAGAACTCAGCTTGATCTGTTTGCCAGGCTGACCGGCTGCCCGGAAACCGTGCGAACCCGTTGTATCGGAATGGCTCGCGTGCGTTCCGGGTGCGTCAGTTGATGGACCGGATGACTTGCGTAAAAAGCCTGAGCCGAATAACAGCTGACGTCATACTGACGTGCACCGATAAACCATTTGCGACGGTGCAATTTCAGTTGTGGTGGTATGAGCGCATAGTGCCGGCTTTGGCCAATAGGTTGGGCAACCACGATGTCGAGATAGGGGCTCAACCCTTCCAGATAGTCATCGACATCAACATTCGCTCGGTCCGGCGACGTTATCAGCAGTTTCTGATCAAGCAGCGCATTCTTAATCTCCAAGGCATTCAGTGGCAGGAAATCATCCAGCAGTCGCACACCGAGGCTGCCATCGAGCCAAACCCACTTGAAGTGATCCTGATCGAAGTACTCAATACCCGTATAATGGCTGGCCAAAGGTCGCCAGGTGCAGTCACGGGTTTTGAGTGTGACCAGACGGGTAGGGATGCCGACGGCCATCATGGCATGTGCTAGTACGGTATTGAAGTCCGAGCGTGAGAAACGCTCCCCGTTCAGAGCCCGACTGACAATGGTCTGAGGGTTCGTGCTGTTCGCGTGCCGACCCGGCAGTGGCGTCCAGAGCGCATGAGCCCAGGCCAGCAGTGCTTCAATACGATCGGCTTCTGACAGGGCTGAAGCGACCACAGCATTCAGTCCATTACGTGAGGCAAAGGTCGTATGCAGTGTGGTTTGACGTGCCTCGGGTAATTGAACATCCGAGCTTTGATTGAATCGGTAGGGGCGCAGAGTTGGAAAACTTCGGGTCGACCAGAACCCGATTAAATACACTACAAAGACCGTCGTTAACACCGTTAGCATCCAAGCCATATCAGTCTCTCCATCAGACAGGTAGGCCTATTTTGGACAGTGTGTGGCGATGCGCCAGTGGCAGTTGTTTAGACTGTGATCAGATCGTCATCTCCTTTCCGACTGATCACTCATTTTTATGACGATGCACTGTTTCGAATCAGTACGGGGGCTGCTGATGCCTCCACTTCGTCAACCGTTGTCTGGGTTTCCCCTTGAGCATTCAGGATTTCCAGTTGACCATCCTGTGTTTCGATTAACGCAGTGCAAGATTCGACCCAGTCGCCGTCGTTTGCATAGACGATGCCGTCTACCGTCGTCAGTTTAGCCTGATGGATGTGTCCGCAAATAACACCCTTAGCACCCTGTTGCCGAGCATAGTCCACAGCAAGATGCTCAAAGGCTTCAATGTAAGCGCGGGCTTTCTTGCTGGTCATCTTCAGGGCGACGGAGAGTGACCAGTAAGGTTTTCCGAGCCAGCTCCGTACCTGATTTAAATGACGATTGGCCGCCACGATGCTCTCGTACAGGGTATCGGCAATATTGTGCAATAAGGCGCCGACGTGTAACTCGTCGTCAAACCGGTCACCGTGCATTAACAAAAAGGTATCGCCATTCGCCAGCGTGTGGAGGTGTTCGTGATGAACCTCAACCGGGCCCAGGGCTCGGCCACTGAAGTGTCGGAAAAACGGATCATGGTTGCCTGGCACATAGACAACACGGGTACCGGTGTTTGCTCGCTGAATGATTTTTTGCAGTACAGCTTCATGGGCTTTGTACCAACGGCCTTTACGATTGCTGAGTTTCCAGAGATCGACAATGTCCCCAAGCAGAAAAATATGATCGGCTTCAATGTGATCGAGAAACTCACTGAGCCGGCGAACCTGACTGTTGGGATTAGCCAAATGGATGTCGGATAAAAACAGGGAACGAACCTTACGTTTCTGCATGACGGGTCTCACTCAATGAGCTGGATATGCCCTTGAAAGTAGGGTTGTCTTGTGACAGCGGCATGAAACGAGAGTGAAATAATTATGACAAGCCGAGGTGCCCTGTAGTGAGAAAGAAAAGCCGACGGCTGAACAGTTCAACCGTCGGTAACTCGTCCGGAAGATCGGACGGCAGTGCTATTTACGACTTATCGACGACCGCGCTTAAAATGCTGAGTCGTACTGTCCGTTGCACCCTGATCATCTTCGACAGTCAGCGTAATGGAGCTGATGTCGCCGCGACGGATTTCCCAGCGCGGTATGAACAGCCATGGTGATACGTAGCGATCATCATCAACGGTCCATTCCTGATAGGTCAGGTAACCATCCGGGTCATAGCTGTTACTGTAAAATACATACCAAAACAGCAATGGGAACGACCCGATGCGAGCGACAGGAGCCTGGTTGAAGGCAAAGTCGACGATCACCGGATCGTGATCAGAAGAGCGATAGGCGTCTGGCGCATAGAAGCCTAGGATCTGCGATTCGGTTTTGTACTCCGTGTTGTAGTCCAAAACGCGTGGCTCATCGGTATTGATGTGCCACTGCTGAACTCCGACGACATTGCTGCTTAGCGGTCCGGTTGCCAGAGCGTGATCCAGTGTTCCGGTTTCACCGCTGTACACATAAGTATAACCGTCTTCAGTTTGCAGACGCTGATAACCGTTCTCCATCAGAGTGGTCAGCGGATCTTCCTGACTGTAGGCATTCAGATCGCCAAGGATCATGACGTGGTCGGTTTCGACACCGGTCGGGCCGGAAGCGAGCCACTGTGCCAACGCCTGGGCTGCTTTGGTTCGTGCCACGTTGTAGGCACCCTGTCCCTGATCGCAGTCGCTATAGTCGTCGCAGTTGCTGTTACCCTTCGATTTGAAGTGGTTAACGACAACAGTCATCACTGTATCGCTGTTAGTCAGCTGGACGCTTTGTGCCAGTGCAGGGCGATTCAGATCGTCAATGAACAGCGGTTCACCCTGATCGTCCAATGGTGACGATTGAGAGTCGAGAATGGTCGCCTGACCGACCGGTGAAACCACCGATGGGCGATAGAGCATGCCTACGGCGATGTCATCGTCACCGATCAGATCCACATTGGGAATGACGTACTGGTAAGCGTCTTCGACGGGCAGTTCCGCATTGATCGCCGCAGTCAGTTCGGCAATGGCGCTGAGCTCACCAAAACCATCGTTTTCGATTTCCATGAGCCCGATCACGTCGGCATTAATGGCGGTGATGGCTGAAACCAGCTTGGCAGTCTGTCTTTCCAGTTCGTAAACGTCATTGGCACCACGAGGTGTTGGGAAGTCACCGCCCTGGCCGTCGCCATTGAAGAAGTTCAGAACATTGAAACTGGCGACACGTAACTCACTCTCAGCTACAGCTTCAGGTGCTTCTGTGCGTGGATTAGCGGGCTCAAAAACGGGCGTAACGGTTGGAATCAGCTTATAGGCGCCATACGCATAGTTTACGACCCCGGTCAGTCCGGTCAGTTCATAACCCACCCGCAAAGTATTGTCTGCTGACAATCCCGGCGCAGGGAAAGGCATCGGATCTGGGTTTTGGTAACGGATGCCGTCTTCGACGATCAGAACATTGCGGTCATTGGCGGCCCGCACCGCATCGGCTTCAGGACCCGGTGCCGCGACGTCGGTTGGAATCGCACGCCGTCCGTCCGCGACCATAAACTCGCCATAACGACCGAGATTGTAGACCTCATTGACGGTGAGTGTGTCGGCGAAGTGGATGTGCATACCTTCGACGGCTTCAAAGCTTTCACCTTCACCAAGCGGAAGATTGGCGGGTGCTGCGGTCGGCAATGCAACGCCCTGATTACAGATGACAAGGTCCTGCACCTGATTAATCTGAGTCAGGCTGTAGTATTCATCGACGGTACCGAGCAAACGAACCTGGTCGCCGACATTGACGTCATCATCGGTGTGGTAGACGAAGATGCCTTCAGACGTCATCGGGTTGTTGTCTGCATCGGAATCTTCTTCCTGCAGGAAGAAGCCGCTCATCTGACTGTTGTCCTGCAGATCTGCGACGACAATACCTTCAACGATGACCGCTTGGCCTTCCATGTCTGAACTGCTGCCGGAGCCTTGAACGCTTGAGATCAGCGTTGCAGGGTTCAGACAAGTGAGGTCGGTAGGTGGGGTCGGATCGTCACCCCCGTCCGAATCGCCATTACCAAGATAGGTAAAGGTGTCGCGATCATAAGCTGTCCATTCGGTCGACGGATCAAACGGTGAGTCAAAGGCCGGGTCGCCGCTGACGATGTCGTCATGACGGACCAGCGTGACTTCGCCACCCCAGTATTCGTCATTGCCGAGTTCGCCCAGTCGATCAACAACCTGACCGTTTTGACGAAGCAGCAGAACATCATTGCCATTGAAATATGTGACCGATGACGTGATGTCAGCGACAGCCAGGATGTCACCGGCAGCGCCGCTGTTGGCGATGACGTATACCTCTCCGGCTGGCAGAGATCCCGACAGGGTTTGTTGATTCTGAACGGTCAGATTGCCGTTGCTGTAGAGTTCAATGGTGATGGTAGACAGATCAACAGCGCTTGATCCGGTGTTTAACAGTTCGATAGCTTTGTTGTTGCTTGAGCCTTCGATGTATTCGGAAAACAGGATATCGGCGGACGCCTGGCTGACGGCGAGCGTCAGTCCGGCCACCAATAGGTGATACTTGGACATTTGAGATTCCCTCAGTTGTAGTTACCTTCCAATGGACTGACCCTGTACTCTCGTAGGGCAGGATCGACTGCTCCAGTTATGATCGACGATACGGCTGCCGGCATCATCTGTGTGATGCTTGTAACAAAAGACTATGACAATGATTTGACCATCCAGTCAATGATTCCTGCTCAAAATTGTTCAAATCTCATCCATTCGCCAGCGCAATTGAATTGTCCGTAAGCAGTGTGTATGCTCGCGCGCTTTTTGGTTGGCGTGTGCTGTTGCACGGAAAATGAGGGTTTTATAAATGATTCTGGCTCAGAAAAAAGCCGATTGGTTGGGTAATGTGCGCGGGGATGTCTTGGCCGGGCTGGTGGTCGCGCTGGCTCTGATTCCCGAGGCGATTGCCTTTTCCATTATTGCCGGTGTCGACCCTAAAGTAGGGCTTTATGCCTCCTTCTGCATTGCGGTGATTATCGCGTTTGTCGGCGGAAGGCCCGGTATGATTTCTGCTGCGACCGGGGCCATGGCGTTATTAATGGTGACGCTGGTGAAAAACCATGGTCTGGAGTATCTCCTGGCTGCCACCTTACTGACCGGTGTCCTGCAGTTGATTGCCGGTTATCTGAAGCTCGGCGAGCTGATGCGTTTTGTCTCACGTTCTGTCGTCACCGGCTTCGTTAATGCGCTGGCGATACTGATCTTTATGGCTCAGTTACCGGAGCTCACCGATGTGACGTGGGTTGTTTACGCCATGACCGCCGCTGGGTTGGGCATTATTTATCTGTTCCCGTTGCTCAACAAAACCATTCCTTCGCCTCTGGTCTGTATTTTATTGTTGACCGCCGTTTCCATGGTTTTGGGTCTGGATATCCGGACCGTTGGTGATATGGGCGAATTGCCGGATACGTTGCCTGTTTTCCTGTGGCCAGAGGTTCCATTCAACCTGGAGACCTTGAAGATTATCTTACCGTACGCCGCACCGCTGGCGGTTGTGGGTCTGCTTGAATCCTTGATGACCGCGACCATTGTTGACGATCTCACCGATACCCCGAGTGATAAAAACCGGGAATGTAAGGGGCAGGGTATCGCCAACATCGGTGCCGGCCTGATGGGCGGTATGGCCGGTTGTGCCATGATCGGTCAGTCGGTTATAAACGTGAAATCCGGTGGTCGCGGGCGCTTGTCGACCTTTATCGCCGGTGCGGTTCTGTTGATCATGGTTGTGTTTCTGAGCGATTGGGTGGCTCAGATTCCAATGGCAGCTCTGGTCGCCGTCATGATCATGGTCTCGATCGGTACGTTCAATTGGGCCAGTATCCGTGACCTGAAACAATACCCATTGTCGACAAATCTGGTCATGATAGTCACCGTGGTCGTGGTGGTCTGGACACATAACCTGGCCTATGGTGTTTTTGCCGGGGTGTTGTTGGCGGCTTTGTTTTTTGCCAACAAAATCAGTCACTTCATGTACGTTGAGTCAGAAAAAGACGATGATGCCGATGTTCGTCAATACCGGGTTGTCGGTCAGGTCTTTTTTAATTCAGCGGATAAGTTCACGGCGGCTTTTGATTTCAAAGAAGCGCTCAGTCGTGTCGATATTGACCTGTCCCGGGCACATTTCTGGGACATTACCGCCGTTGAAGCGTTGGATAAAGTCGTCATAAAATTCCGGCGCGAGGGTACCGATGTCAACGTTGTGGGTCTTAATGACGCCAGCGAGACCATTGTGGACCGATTTGGTAAGCACGATAAGCCCGAAGAGATTGAAAAAGTACTGGGAGGCCATTAATGGCAGAGCAAGAGAACAACAATAACAACCAGCGAGTCTGGACCATAGCCTGCATCGATGGTTCAAAGTATTCATCGGCGGTGTGTGACTATTCCGTATGGCTCAGTCAGGTGTTGGCATCGCCATTTAAAGCGTTGCATGCGATTGAGCATACTACTGGCGCGGCGGTTGCCGATTTGACCGGCGCAATCGGACTGGGCGCGCAGGAGCACCTGTTATCGGAACTTACCGAGTTGGAACAACAGCGAAATCGGCTGGAGATCCAGAAAGGTCGTCAGATGCTCGAAGCCGTTAAAGGCCGGGCTCTGGAAGCTGGCATTGAGCATCCTGTGACCGTGCAGAGACACGGAACGCTGGTCGAGTCGTTAATTGAGCTGGAGTCTGAAGCGCGTGTCGTCGTGATGGGCATTCGCGGAGAAGCACACGACGATAACGATCAATCGCACATCGGTACTCATCTGGAATCCCTGGTGCGAGCTGTGCAGCGACCAATTTTTGTCGTCAACAGTGAGTTTTCCAAGCCTCAAACGGCGATGCTGGCCTACGATGGCAGCAGCTGTTGCCGCAAAGCGCTTGAGATGGTCAAAACCAGTCCGTTGTTTGAGCAGATCCCCGTACATGTCGTTCACGTGGCCAAAGAGGCCGAACAAGGTGAAGCCCTGGTTGCAGAGGCGAAAGCCGAACTGGAAGCGGCGAACCGGCAGGTACAAACAAAGGTGTTGACCGGTGAACCTTCTGAAATGCTGTGTCGGTACCAGCAGGATCAGGATATCGATCTCACCGTCATGGGTGCTTTCAGCCACAATCGTCTTCGTGAAATGGTGTTCGGCAGTTTTACCGTCAAAATGCTGAGCAATACGCAGAAGCCGTTACTGCTGCTGCGTTAACCTTTTCAACCCCCTCTGGCCGGAACCACTCTGTTCCGGCTTTTCTTAATCTGATCCGGATTGGCCATTAGTCATGACTTTTAGGCGGTCGCTGGATTTTTTATTTTTATCGTTCAATATGTATTGAACAATAATTACATTATGAATGGATTGCGCATGTCAGACAGTCGGGAAAACTTTATTGAACTCATGGGAAGAATCCATCAACACGATGGTCAATCTCGCATTCATGGCCGACTTTTTGGGCTGCTTTTGATGGAGAAGAAGGGACTTTCCCTCCAGCAAATGGCTGATCGGCTACAGGTTAGTAAGGCAAGTGTCAGCACCAATGCCCGGCATCTAAAAGAAAAAGGGTTGATCCGACTGACATCCTCCCCGGGAGATCGTCAGGATTACTACGAGCTCGTCTCGTCCCCTTACGACCAGATGTACGACCTGATCCGAAAGGATATGTTGGATATGGCGGGGCAGATTGCTGAGGCCCGTGAACAACTGGAGGGTGAGGATTCCGTCATCATCGAGCGGGTTGAGCGGCTGGAAGAGTTTTATCGGATCAGTGCAGAAGTCTTAGGTGACATTGCCAACAAACTTCGCAAGTAAATCAGGTTAATGAGCGACTTTAAGAATTTGAGGAACGATATGAGTAATGCAGAACAGGCCCCTGGTAAACCGGATTGGGCTAAGACGAAGGCTGACCTGCGTCGTGAACGGGGAGAAAAGCGTTCAAAGGCTCCTCTTTTTATTGCTATCGGGACCGTCATCGGGATCGGATTGTTCCTGGGCGTCCGGGCTATGCAGACGCCACCAACATTGCCGGAGGCGTCGACGCCGGTGGAAACCCGAGCATCGTCAAAGTACGTATCGGCCAATGAGCTGCTGACAGTAACCGAACAGACGTTGCGTGAAACCGTGCGCTTAACCGGTACGTTGCAGCCCGTCGTAAAGGAGCAGGTACCTTCACTGGTGTCTGCTCCCTTGCTTCAGGTGAATGTTCGTATCGGTGATTCCGTGACTCGAGGCAGTGAACTGGTTCGGATGGATACCACGACGCTGGAGCTGCAGCGCAATCAACAAATCAGCAGCATTGAAGCGACTCAGGCTAACCTTGAGCTGGCTGAAAGCCAGTTACGGCGAACCGATGACCTGGTTGCCAAAGGCATCGCTCCGACAACGCAGTTAGAACAGCAACAAAGCAGTGTGAAAGCGATGCAGGCGAACCTAAAAGCCCAGCAAGGGCAGCTTAAGTTGGTCGAGCAGCAACTCAGCGACGCGGTGGTTAACTCACCGATATCGGGCGAAGTCTCTGCGCGCAATGTGGACTCTGGACAGTTTGTCTCAGCAGGAACCCCGATGTTTGAGATTGTCAGTCTGAACCGGTTGGAAATGCAGGCCAGCTTACCTGCGGCGAAGGCACCGGCCTTGCAGCCGGGAATGAAAGTCCAGGTCTTTGTTGACGGCCATGAGCGCGTCTTTAATGGTCAGGTTGAGCGTATCAGCCCAGTGGTTTCTCAGGGGACGCAAACCATTCCGGTGTTCATCTCATTAGATAACAGCGATGGCGCGCTTCGTGCCGGCGTTTTTGCCCGTGCGGAGCTGACCTTGGCTCAGGTCGATGACCGGATCGGTGTGCCGGTAAATGCCATACACGACGCGCAATCAGAACAGCCTTATGTGTTAACGGTGAGCGACGATCAGGTGATCCGACAGCCGGTTGAGCTTGGGGCTGTCTGGCAAAGCGGTCAGGTTCGGGAAGTGGTGTCCGGTCTGAACTCCGGTGACGTCATTGTACGGTTACCGCTGGATGGGCTCAGCGACGGCGATACCATTTCATTGATCGGAGGTTGAGATGTTTCTGACCCGAATCAGTATTAAACAACCGGTATTCGCCACCATGATCATGGTGGCCATCCTGGTCATTGGTCTTTACTCCTACCAGCGCTTACCGATTGAAAGCATTCCCAATGTTGACCTGCCGGTTGTCGCCGTTGTCGTATCCTATCCGGGTGCATCTCCGGAGGCGGTGGAAAATGGGGTGATTGAGCCGATTGAAAACTCGGTGAATACCATTTCCGGTATCGATTCAATCCAGTCTATCGCCCAGGCCAATCAGGCTATGGTCATCCTGTTATTTGATATGGATGTGCAGTCGGATGTCGCTGTTCAGGACGTTCGTGATCGCATCTCCACGCTGTCCGGAGCGTTGCCGGATGGCGCAAACGATCCGATGATTCTGCGTTTCGACCCGAACCAGTTTCCGGTGCTGTCATTAGCGGTAAGTTCAGATGAACTCTCAACGCGAGAACTGACACAGTTGACAGAAGACGTCATTGTTAAGCGCCTTTCGATTATTCAGGGTGTCGGCAGCGCAACAGCCGTTGGCGGCATTCCGCGTCAGTACAATCTTAACGTCGTTCCTGAGCGTCTCATTGCCTACAACGTCAGCATGGGTCAGGTGATTAATGCACTGTCTCAGGTGAATCAGAACCTGCCAGCCGGTGCATTAACGGACAGCTATTCTAAGCAGACCTTGCAGATCAATGGTGAGTTCGCCCATCCGGAAGAGTTTCTGGATGTGATTGTGGCCTATCAGGGTGGGCAACCAGTGTTCGTGCGAGATGTAGCGACTCTGGCCGATGGCGAAGCGGAGCCGGCAAGTGCCGCACTGCTGAATGGTCAGTCGGCATTAGCGGTCGATATTATTAAAGTGCAGGGCGCTAACACCGTGGGTGTCGTCGACGACATTCAAGCTGAGATCGACAAGCTGATGGCGCAAGAGCTGCCTGATCATGTTCAGATCGATGTGGTCAGAAACATGGCGCGTGAAGTTCAGCATTCGTTTGATTCGGTCATTAATATGCTGATCGAAGGGGCGATGCTGACCGTGCTGATTGTCTTCCTGTTTTTGAACTCCTGGCGATCAACCGTCATTACCGGTCTGACGTTGCCGATTTCAATCATCGGTACCATGATCGCGCTTTACGCACTGGGCTTTACCCTGAACATGATGTCGTTAATGGCTTTGTCATTGGCGGTAGGTCTGCTCATCGACGATGCGATCGTAGTGCGTGAAAACATTATGCGGCACCTGCAAATGGGTAAAGGCCACATTCAGGCCGCGTTTGATGGTACTAATGAGATCGGGCTGGCGGTACTGGCCACTACCTTGTCCATTGTGGCGGTATTCCTGCCGGTCGCCTTTATGGAAGGCATAATCGGTCGTTTTTTCCTGCAGTTTGGCGTCACCGTCTCGGTAGCAGTGCTGATATCCCTGTTTGTGGCCTTCACACTGGACCCGATGTTGTCGAGCGTCTGGTATGACCCGTCGGCTGCTGAGAATGCTAAGCGTGGCTTCCTTGGCCGTCAGGTAGAACGATTCGATCGTTTCTTCGTTTGGTTATCGGGTGTTTATCAAAACCTGCTCAAGTGGTGTCTGCGTCATCGTAAAACTACCTTGATGATTGCGCTGCTGTCGCTGGTGGGTTGTCTGGCGTTGGTGCCCAGAATCGGCGCGGAGTTTGTACCGGCCGTCGATAACAGTGAGTTTCAGATCAGCCTGGAGACCCCGGAAGGTTCAGCGCTGGACTATACCCTGACAAAAGCACGCCAGGTCGATGCGTTGATGCGCGAGTATCCGGAAGTGGTCAGTACCTACTCAACCGTTGGTGGTGGCCAGGGGGTTAACAGCGGGGCGCAGAATACGGCGACCATGGTCGTGTCTTTGGTCTCGCCGCAAAACCGACCACTCAGCACACAGGAGTTTGTCAGTGAAATCCGGGATGATCTGCAACGCATACCGGGTATTGAGTACAACATTGGTCAGGCCGACGGCGTTGGTCAGATATCCAAGCCGGTGCAGCTGAATCTTTATGGTGAAGATTTCCGGACGCTCAACCGTCTGGCTCAGGTGCTGATGTCGGAGATGTCTGATATTGACGGGTTGACGGACATTGAGTCCAGCTATGAAGCCGCCACGCCGGTGATCGGGATCGAAGTGAACTCGGACGCTGCAAATGAACTTGGCGTCTCGATGATGCAGATTGCAGCCGCGGTTCGGCCCATGGTCAGTGGCGAGAATGTTGCCGAATGGACCAGTGCTGATGGCGAAACCTTTAATGTCAATGTCCGGCTGGATGCTGACTCGCGGGCAACGGTCGAGCAGCTTCGACAGCTTCCGATCAGTCAGTCCGGCGTGACCGGCAGTGCGGCGACCGTGCGTCTTGATCAGGTCGCAGATATTGTTGAGTCATTCGGGCCTTCCCAGATTGATCGGGTGGATCTCGATCGTCAGGTCAGTGTCTCGGCAAACCTGGACGGTGTCGGCTTAAGACCGGTGATGTCGCAACTGCAGACGGTCATTGATCAACTGGACCTGCCGGTTGGCTACCGGGTTCAGATGGGCGCGGACTCCGAACAGTTGGCGGAAACCGCTGCAGCAGCAGGTAATGCATTGTTGCTGGCGGTGATTTTCATCTACCTGGTTCTGGCCTCCCAGTTTGGCAGTTTCCTGCAGCCGCTGGCGATCATGGTCGCACTACCCATGGCGGTCATCGGTGTCATGCTCGGTCTGTTGGTTGGTGGCAGCACGTTGAACATGTATTCGATGATCGGATTTATCATGTTGATGGGCTTGGTGGTTAAGAACGCCATTTTGTTGGTGGATAATGCCAATCAGCAGCAGAGAGAGCGGGGTATGCACCTGTTCGACGCTCTCGTCGTGGCCGGGCAGACCCGTTTCCGCCCGATTATCATGACAACATTGGCCATGATCTTCGGTATGTTACCGATGGCCCTTAACCTTCACGGTGGGTCCGGAGAAAACGCTCCGATGGCGCATGCTGTTATTGGCGGGTTGATCAGCTCCACGCTGTTGACGCTGATTGTGGTGCCGGTGGTGTTGACCTATGTCGACAGCTTCGGCAAGCGGGTTGGTCGGTTGTTCGCCAGTCAGTCAGCGAAAGCCCATCAGCCGGATCATGAAGCCATCTAGGTGATACCCGGTTGACTCAATGAACAAGCCCCGGATAATGCCGGGGCTTTTTGCGTTTGGGGACTGTGAATAAAAACCCTACACTCTGCTCAGGTATATAGTTGACTGTTTTGCTCAGGTATTTATAATCGCCGTCAATTCACGGGAAACTCCGGGCATCTGGGTATGAAACTGACCACAAAAGGGCGATACGCGGTCACTGCAATGCTGGATTTAGCATTGAATGAACAGAGTGGCCCCATCAATCTGGCGGATATATCGCATCGTCAGGGAATTTCTCTGTCGTATCTGGAACAGCTGTTTTCCAAGCTGCGTAAGCAGGGGCTGGTGTCTTCAGTTCGGGGCCCGGGAGGCGGCTATCGTCTTGGCGATGAGCGATCAGCAATCAGCGTTGCGGCCGTGGTCGATGCGGTGTCTGAGTCGATGGATGCAACGAAATGCCAGGGTAAGTCGGGGTGTCAGGGGGGTGAGATTTGCCTGACTCATCATTTGTGGCAGGACCTCAGTGAACAGATCCATGATTTTCTCGAAGACATCAGTTTGCAGGATCTGGTTGATCGCAGTGAAATACGCTCGGTTAATGACCGTCAGAATCGACAACTGGCAGAAATGAACCAAGACCCGAATTTAACCATCGAAACCAAACAGGTTATCTGAACCCGATATGCGTCCTATTTATCTGGATTATGCAGCGACAACACCGGTTGATCGGCAGGTCGCTAAAAAAATGGCTGACTACCTGACGGTGGATGGCGACTACGGAAACCCAGCGTCGCGGTCTCACATGCTCGGTTGGTTGGCTGAAGAGGCGGCTGAAGAAGCGCGTAATGATGTTGCTGATTTGATCGGGGCAGACAGCAGAGAAATCGTCTGGACCAGTGGTGCTACTGAATCGAATAATCTGGCCATTAAGGGCGTGGCTGAAAATTATGCCCCTGAGGATTGCCACATTATCACCGGCGCTACTGAACATAAGGCGGTCCTTGACCCGGTGGCTTACCTGAAAAGTAAAGGTTATTTGGTTACCATTTTGCAGCCGGGGCGTGATGGTCGTATCACCCGGGCACAAGTCGCCGATGCGATGACCGAGAAAACCCGTCTGGTCAGCTTAATGGCGGTTAATAACGAGACCGGCGTCTGTCATCCGGTCGCCGAGGTTGGTGCGTTGTGCGCGGAGCGGAATGTCTATTTTCATGTCGATGCCGCGCAGGCAATCGGCAAAATCCATGTGGATATCAATGATTGGCAGGCGACACTGGTGTCGTTGTCTGCCCATAAGTTTTATGGGCCAAAAGGTGTTGGCGCGCTCTATGTACGTCGACGCAGTCCGCTGCAGCTTAAAGCGCAGATTCACGGTGGAGGCCACGAACGGGGCATGCGCTCCGGTACATTAGCCGCCCACCAGTTAGTTGGTATGGGCGAAGCGGCTCGATTGGTTGGTCAGAACTTTGACGAAGAAACGACACGTATTGGCAGATTGCGTGATCATCTCTGGCTGGGTTTAGAGCGTATTGGCGAAGTCAGCCTGAATGGCGATCCGACACATCGCTCCCCCAGTCATCTGAATGTTTGTTTTCATCATGTTGACGGAGAAGCCTTGATGATGGCTGTCCGTAACCTGGCCATTTCCAGTGGTTCAGCCTGCACTTCGGCCACGGTTGAACCCTCTTTTGTACTGAAGTCTATGGGGCTCAGTGATCAGGATGCACACAGTTCATTGCGTATCAGTCTGGGTCGATATACCACAGAAGACGATATTGAACGCGCAATCAGTAGTTTTACAGAGGCTGTGACCGGTTTGCGAAGCGCACCGGAACAGCAACGGGGTTAAACCAATGAGTGAAGAAGTCAAACAGTACATTAAGTCGGAGTACGAAGCCGGCTTTACCACGAATGTGGAATCAGCCACCATCCCACCGGGCTTGAATGAAGACGTTATCCGTCTCATCTCTGCCAAAAAACAGGAGCCGGAATGGCTGCTGGAATGGCGTCTCAAAGCCTATCGCGCGTGGGAGCAGATGGAAGAACCTGATTGGGCTCACGTGACTTATCCAAAGCCGGATTTTCAGGCGCTGTCCTATTACTCCTCGCCAAAAAGCATGGAGGAGAATCGTCCCAAGTCGCTTGATGAGGTGGACCCTGAGTTGTTGGCGACTTATGAAAAACTCGGTATTCCGGTGCATGAACAGGAAGTGCTCGCCGGTGTGGCCGTCGACATGGTTTTTGACTCTGTATCGGTTGGCACCACCTTTCGCCAAAAGCTGAAAGACGCCGGCGTTATTTTCTGCCCGATCTCCGAAGCGGTTCACGAATACCCGGAGCTGGTTAAGAAGTATCTGGGTTCCGTAGTCCCTCAGCGCGATAATTATTATGCGGCCTTAAACTCTGCTGTGTTCTCGGATGGTTCCTTTGTTTACATTCCGAAAGGCGTTCGTTGTCCTATGGAGTTGTCGACTTATTTTCGGATTAACGAGGCGAAAACCGGGCAGTTCGAACGCACTCTGATCATCGCTGATGAAAGCAGTCACGTCAGCTATCTGGAAGGCTGTACAGCGCCAATGCGTGATGAAAACCAGTTGCATGCGGCGGTCGTCGAACTGGTGGCTTTGGACGACGCTGAAATTAAATATTCCACTGTTCAGAACTGGTATCCGGGCGATGCTGAAGGCAAAGGCGGTATCTATAATTTTGTGACCAAGCGTGGCATTGCGCACACCCGGTCAAAAATCAGTTGGACTCAGGTCGAAACCGGATCTGCGGTAACCTGGAAGTATCCGTCTTGCATTTTAAAAGGGGACGACAGCATTGGTGAATTTTACTCGGTCGCATTGACCAGTAATCACCAGCAAGCTGATACCGGCACAAAGATGATTCATCTGGGGAAGAATACGCGCTCAACCATCATCTCCAAAGGGATCAGTGCCATGAAAAGCGAAAACACCTATCGCGGACTGGTCAGGATGAACCCGGGTGCTTCCGGCGCGCGCAACTTCACCCAATGCGACTCATTGCTGATCGGAGATCAGAGTGGTGCTCATACCTTCCCATATATCGAAAGCAAAAACCCGAGTGCCGTTGTTGAGCATGAAGCCACGACCTCAAAAGTCAGTGATGATCAGATGTTTCTCTGTCAGCAGCGGGGGATTGACCCGGAAAAGGCAGTTTCAATGATTGTGAACGGTTTCTGCAAAGAGGTGTTTAAAGAGCTGCCAATGGAGTTTGCAGTCGAAGCCGGGAAGCTGCTTGAGGTTTCCTTAGAGGGTGCGGTCGGCTGATATCAGGTCGCACCGGTTAAACGAATCAGGAATTGAACAAAAGGTTCATCTGCACATGCTAAGCATTAAAGATTTACACGCTAACGTCGAGGAAAAAAGCATCCTCAAAGGCTTATCGCTTGATATTAAGCCAGGCGAGGTACACGCCATTATGGGTCCTAACGGAGCTGGTAAAAGTACGTTGGGTAATGTGCTGGCTGGCCGAGAGGGCTACAGCGTCACCGGCGGAAGCGTTCAGTTTAATAATGAGGCGCTGCTTGATCTGGATGCGGAAGAGCGCGCTCGCAAAGGGTTGTTTCTGGCATTCCAGTACCCGGTGGAAATTCCCGGTGTGTCGAACATGGAGTTTTTGAAGGCTTCTGTTGATGCGGTGCGTGAGGCGAACGGGCAAGAGCCATACAGCTCGGTCGATTTTATTAAGCTGGCGCGGGAAAAGTGTAAAGCCGTGAACTTGCCTGCAGACTTCTTGAAGCGCGGTGTTAATGAAGGTTTTTCCGGCGGTGAAAAGAAGCGCAACGAGTTGCTGCAAATGATGCTGTTGGAACCGACGTTGTGCATTTTAGATGAAACGGACTCCGGTTTGGATATTGACGCCCTTCAGGTCGTTGCCGATGGCGTGAATGCGTTACGCAGTCCAGAGCGTTCGTTCATCGTTGTCACCCATTATCAGCGCTTGCTCGATTACATTGTGCCGGATTACGTGCACGTCCTTGCTGATGGCAAAATTGTGAAGTCTGGTGGCAAAGAGTTAGCACTGGAACTGGAAAAGGACGGTTATCGCTGGATAGCCGGGGAGAGTGCTTAAGTGTCTGATGCAATGAACATTGCTAAGGCTGTCTCGAAACAGGAAGCCTGGTCTCGCCCGCAATGGTTGCAACAATGGCAGCAGGCTGGCTTGGATCGGTTTCGTGAGACGCCCTGGCCGACTCGGAAAACTGAGCACTGGAAATATACGCCGCTGAAGTCGTTGACGGGTATAGATTGGTCGTTGCCTGAGCCGAAAACGAGCGTGGCTGATGGCATCCGGTTTGACGACTGGAATGCTATCCGGCTCAACATCGTTAATGGCGAACTGCAAAACCCAGGCGACCTGCCAACAGGGGTATCGTTAGTTCGTCTGAGTGAATGTAACCAGGAGCAGGCCGAGCGTTTTCTGGCTGCATTGGAAGCCTCACGGAACGACTTTTTGTTTGATACCGCTAATCAGGCGTTCATACAAGATGCGTATTGGCTGAACGTCGACCCTAATACCCAAGTACAACAAGCGTTGCACCTGAACTATGTCACCGACGGCGACGATGTTTTAAGCAGTAGTCAGATCTGGATTAATCTTGGCGTGGGCGCACAAGTTACCGTCGTTGAAACGTTCAGCGCTGGTGAGCAAGGGCGTTGCCTGGTTAATGCAAACACGGCGATCACGCTGGCGGATAACGCTCGGATGACGCATTACCATCTGATGCTGGAAGAAGGCGATGCGCACCATATAGGCCGGGTAACCGCTGAGTTACAACGAAGCGCCTATCTAGACTCATTCCATGTGGGTATCGGTGGGGTGTTAAAGCGAAAAGACATTCGGGTGCGTCATTGTGGTGAAGGGGCGGAGCTTCGGTTGAACGGCGTCTATCTGCCCAAAGGCGCTGAAATTATCGATTATCACACCTGCATTGAACATGAAGTGCCTCATTGCACCTCCGAAGAGATTTTCCGGGGCATTATCAGTGATTCGGCCAAGGCCGTGTTTAACGGTCGCATTCATATTCACAAAGATGCGCAGAAGTCTTTGGCGGAGATGAATAACCGAAACCTGCTATTGAGTGACCAGGCTGAAATCGACACTAAGCCGGAACTGGAAATTTATGCCGATGATGTGAAGTGCGCGCACGGTGCGACTATCGCGCGATTGGACGATACACAGCTGTTTTATTTTCAGGCACGCGGCATCAGCCGGGCGGAAGCTGAGGTGATGCTGAGCTTCGGATTTATCAATGAGTTGCTCGACAGTCTGCAGGATGAAGCCGTACAAAATCTGTTGCGTCCTCTGTTGGCGACGCTGTTTGCGCATCAGCGATCTGAACTGACGAGACACCTGCTATGACGTTGGACATTCAAAAAATCCGTCAGGATTTTCCGATTTTGCATCAGCAGGTAAATGACAAGCCGTTGGTGTATTTGGACAATGGAGCAACTACTCAGAAGCCTGAGATGGTTATTAATGCCATTGCGGACTATTACCGCCATGACAACTCAAATGTTCATCGTGGCGCGCATACGCTCAGTGATCGCGCGACCGGTCAGTTTGAACAGGCTCGGGAAACGGTGCGTGAGTTTATCAACGCCTCGTTGACTGAGGAAATCATCTGGACCAAAGGTACAACCGAAGGCGTCAATCTGGTCGCCTTTAGCTGGGGGTTGGAAAACCTGTCGGCTGGTGACCGGGTTCTGGTCAGTCACATGGAGCATCATGCGAATATCGTTCCGTGGCAGATGGTGTGCCAACGCACCGGTGCCGAGCTGGTTCCGGTACCTGTGACTGAACTGGGTGACGTCGACATGACCGCGTTTGATGCGTTGTTGGACGAGCGGGTAAAGTTTGTCAGCATGGCGCATGTGTCGAATGCGCTGGGAACCGTTAACCCGATTGAAGAGGTGATTCGTAAGGCTCATTCCGTCGGGGCTCGAGTCCTCATTGATGGCGCTCAAGCCGTGGCGCATTGGGCGGTAGACGTGCAGGCGCTTGATTGCGATTTTTATGTGTTTTCCGGTCATAAGCTCTATGGGCCAACGGGGATCGGTGTGCTCTATGGTCGCCAATCCCTACTGCAGGGCATGACGCCATTCATGGGTGGAGGTGAAATGATCGAAACCGTGGCGTTCGAAAAAACAACTTACAATCGGTTGCCCTATAAATTTGAACCCGGCACCCCCAATATTGCCGGTGTGATTGGTTTGGCGGCGGCCATCCGGTACCTGTCGCAATTTGAACGTGCTGACATTCAAGCCCATGAAGAATCGGTATTGGCATATGCGGTTGAGCGCGCAAAAGCGGTTGAAGGATTGCGACTTATCGGGCAATCCGACCACCGTGCCGGTGTGATCAGTTTCGTCCTCGAAGGCACACACCCGAACGATGTCGGCACGTTGCTTGACCAGCAGGGTGTCGCCGTTCGGACTGGAAATCATTGTGCAATGCCGATTATGGATCGCTATGGTGTTCCCGGGACGGTTCGAGCCAGCTTTGCACTGTACAACACGAAAGAGGATGTGGACGCTCTGTTCACGGCTCTGGAAAAAGTTAAGATGTTTCTGTACTGATCAGCAGAACATCAGGTAAACGTCTGAGGTGACACTATGACTGTGAACTCGTTTGATCCGCAAAGCGCATTGAGTGATCTTAACGTAACGATGACGGATGCTGCGGTTCGCCATTTTCAAAAACAGCTGCAAACCGCCGGCCTTTCATCCGTGCGCCTTTTTTTGGAAGAAAGCGGCTGTTCCGGATACATGTATCGGGTCGAACTCGTGGACGAAGCTTCACCAGGCGATGTCACGGTCCCGGTTCGTGATGACCTGACGTTGTTTGTGGCCGATGATGCACGGGCGATTATTCAGGGTACTGAGATCGACTTTAAAAAAGATGGGTTGAATGAGCTGATTAAGTTTAACAATCCGAATGTAACTGCTGAGTGTGGTTGTGGCGAAAGTTTCGTAGTGGAGAACGATTGATGGAGCGACGCGTCGTCGTGACAACCCGTGATGTGGAAGCGCGGCTAGTCCCTGTGGGTACGCCAATGTCGATTCCGGCAGACACCTTTGTCACCTTAACCCAGTCATTAGGCGGTAACTATACCGTCGTTTACCAAGGAAATATGGCCAGAATCGATGGCACCGATGCCGATGCGCTGGGTATGGAACCATTGCAGCTCTCGTTTGACGAGCCGGATGGCGACGCTGTTCTTGAACATCAGGTTTGGCAGGCGCTGGACACCATTTTCGACCCGGAAATTCCCGTCAGTATCGTAGCGCTTGGATTGGTATATGACGTATCCATTTCCGGCTCGGTTGTATCAATTAAGATGACGTTAACGGCCCCTGGATGCGGTATGGGGCCGGTGCTGGTTGACGATGTTCGTTATCGCGTTGCCATGGTGCCAAACGTTACCGACGTGCACGTTGAGCTGGTCTTTGACCCTCCCTGGACTCGGGATAAAATGTCCGAAGAGGCCCAATTGGAAACCGGGCTGTTTTTTTAATTGCTTACCCGGGCCGGGGGATCGGTTCGGTTTTCTGAGGTTACCTATGAGTCAGACGTTCGGAGTAGACTTAACCACAGACGATATCCTGGAAACATTGTCTTTTTTTGATTCCTGGGAAGATCGCTATAAATACATCATCGATCTGGGTAAAGAGTTGCCGGCGATGGATGCCGCCCTGAAGACCGATGATCGACTGGTCAGAGGCTGTCAGAGTCAGGTCTGGTTGGCATCAGAACCGTCCGATGGTCGGCTTTATTTTCAGGTAGACTCGGATGCGCATATTGTTAAAGGGCTGCTTGCTGTCGTCATGGCCGCTTTTAATGGTAAGCTGCCTCAGGACATTTTGGACTTCGACGTTGACGCTTACTTCTCTCAACTCGATCTGATTCGACATTTAAGTCCAACTCGTGGCAACGGTTTGCGTGCCATGGTTCAGACCATTCGGGATACGGCGGCGCAGTCTCAATCCTGAGCAGAAGCCCATTGCGAAGGGGGAGCAGGGTTCAACGGTGATTACGCCAGTCGGAATATTCATTCTCGCCTTGATCGCTCAGGGCATTATCGGTGCAGGCTTGGTTTTGAGCGGGCTGTCCCCGGTTATGGTGCTGCCTCTGTTGTTGACGCCTGTGCTGGTGTTTTTCCTGACCCGGAAGCTCTATGAACAGAGTGTCAGTGCTCGGAGAGTCGCTGAGCACGACGCCGTCGAAGCCCGGCGAGAAATTCAGAACGTTCGGCTGAGTGCCAATAAAGACCCTCTCACCGGTCTTAACAGTCGCCATTATGTTCGGGAGCGACTGGATGAGCTGCTGTCTGTAGCTACCAATCGAGGCCATTCTCTGGCCGTGCTTTACCTCGATATCGATTACTTTAAAGAGTTCAATGAAGCTCTGGGCCATACGCTGGGCAACCGCATATTGACTCAAATGGCGCAGCGACTTAATTCACTGCTCAAGAAGGGCGATTTACTGGGTTACTACGGCGGTGACGAGTTCATCATTGTGCTGCCGGTTTTACACGACATGATGGCCGCAGAAATGGTCGCGCGTCGTATTTTTAATGCCATGACGAATCCGATCTTGATTGACCATCATCAGCTTCAGGTGTCCCTCAGTATCGGCATCGCCATGGGACCGGTCGATGCTACTGACAGTGAGTCGCTGTTGCGACGTGCTGAAAGCGCTTTGAAAGACAGTAAATCCAAAGGCCGTAATGCTTACTCGTTTTACAGTCAGAGTCTGAATCAGTCAGCGTCCGAGCGGCTGAAAATGGACCAGTTGCTACGTGGTGCATTAGAGCGCAACGAGTTTTCAATCGTCTATCAGGCCATTGTCAGCGAGCAGGGGACGCGACTGAAGGGGTTTGAGGCCCTGATTCGCTGGAGCAGTCCTGAGCTGGGTCAGGTGTCACCCTCCGTCTTTATTCCGATTGCTGAGCAAATCGGACTGATCTCTGAAATCGGGTTGTGGGTGCTGAGGGAATCTGCTGAGCAGTTGAAGCTTTGGCAGTCCAGGTATGATCAGGCCATTGTGATGTCCATTAATGTGTCACCGAGACAGTTTCATGATGAATCTATCCTTCCGGCCGTAAAAGGGGTGATCAGTAAGACAGGTTTGCCTCCGGCGTCGTTACAGCTAGAGGTGACGGAAGGGCTCTTTTTGAGCGCTTCTGAGCGTACGCTGAACAATATTCGACTACTGAAGTCGTCGGGTATCCGGTTAGCTCTGGACGACTTCGGTACCGGTTTCTCATCTTTGTCATACCTGAATCAGCTGCCGTTTGACGTGTTGAAAATCGACAAGTCCTTTGTTGATGGTCTCGAAAACAACGACAAGGATCAGGCCATGGTAATGGCCATCATTTCGATCGCTCACCGTTTGTCTATGGAAGTGGTCGTTGAAGGCGTCGAGACACCGCAACAGGTTCATGTTCTGCGTGAACTCTCTGCGGATGCGCTTCAGGGCTATTACTACAGTAAGCCGGTGTCTGCCCGGGAGGCTGAAGCTCGTTTTCTCAGTCAGTCCGGGTTATTGAATCTGAGTGAATCAATCTGGGATGAGCTTTCCTGACGCGCAGTAGCATGACATCTTTGCGGTAGTGTTCCCTTATTGTTCCTGTAAATGGTGGAAATTGGTCGCGAAGTCGTAAAAACCCGGCGGTGCGACGATGGCATCCTTGGTGCTCTGTGCGTATAATCCGCGCCCGACTAGAACAAAGACTATCCAGAGAGGACCCGAATGGCGATTGAACGTACATTTTCAATTGTAAAACCCGATGCCGTAGCCCGTGATCTGATTGGCAAAGTGTACTCACGCTTTGAATCTGCCGGTCTGAAGATCGTGGCATCTAAAATGATTCACATGACCAAAGAACAGGCGGAAGGCTTCTATGGCGAGCACAAAGAGCGCCCTTTCTTCCCGAATCTGGTAGAATTCATGACTTCAGGCCCGGTGATGGTGCAGGTGCTTGAAGGCGACAATGCGATTGCTAAAAACCGTGAAATTATGGGCGCGACCAACCCTGCAGAAGCCGCAGCGGGAACGATCCGTCACGATTTTGCCAAGAGCATTGATGCGAACTCCGTTCATGGCTCGGATGCGCCAGCGTCTGCCGCTCGTGAAATTGCGTACTTTTTCGAAGAAAGTGAGATTTTCTCGCGCTAAAGTACCGGCAGCCACCATGGCTGCCTCAGCTTGATTCAGAAAGGGAGGCCCGTGATGACACAGGCCTCCCTTTTGAGTCTTGGAACCGGCGGTTGAATCGCTTATCAGCGGCCGACAATGCAACAAATCAGGTATACAGGTATGACCGAATCAACGGCGAAAGTGAATCTGCTCGGCATGGGCATGGCCGCGATGGAACGCTTTTTCACAGAAGAACTGGGTGAGAAACGTTTCCGCGCGACTCAGGTGCTGAAGTGGATTCATCAGCGTGGCGTGGATGATTTCGACGATATGACGGATGTCAGTAAGTCATTGCGCGAAAAACTGAAAGCCGTTGCTGTCATTGATGCGCCGGAAGTCACCTTTAAAAAGTTTTCAAAAGACGGCACCCGGAAATGGGTTATGAAAATGCCCGGCGGCAGTGCGGTTGAAACCGTCTATATCCCGGAAGATGATCGCGGCACGCTGTGTGTTTCCTCGCAGATTGGTTGCGCTTTGGATTGCTCTTTTTGCTCAACGGGTAAACAGGGCTTTAACCGGGACCTCAGTGCTGCCGAGATTATCGGCCAGCTGTGGGTTGCTGCGCGGTCCTGGGATGAGCCGGGGAAAAAGCGCGAGCGTCATGTGACGAACGTTGTCATGATGGGCATGGGCGAACCGCTGTTGAATTACGATAACGTCGTCGAAGCCATGAACCTGATGATGGAAGATAATGCCTATGGCTTGTCCAAGCGCCGGGTGACGCTGTCAACGTCAGGCGTCGTGCCGAGAATTCTGGATCTGGCCGAAGAAACCGATGTTTCAATGGCACTGTCACTGCATGCACCTAACGATGCCCTGCGTAACGAGCTGGTGCCGCTGAACAAACGCTACGGTTTGAAGCAAACACTTGACGCAGTGAACACCTATTTCGCGCGATTGCCGGATAAGCGAGTTCCGACCATTGAGTATACCTTGATTAATGAGGTGAATGATAAGCCTGAACATGCACACGAGCTGGTGGATTTGCTCCGTGAAACACCTTGTAAAATCAACCTCATTCCGTTTAATCCGTTCCCGAACTCAGGCTATGAGCGCCCCAGTAACAATCGTATTCACCGGTTTAAGGACATTTTGCATCAGGCTGGATACAATGTAACAGTTCGTAAAACCCGGGGTGATGATATTGATGCCGCCTGCGGGCAGTTAGTCGGACAGGTGGCGGACAAAACCCGACGATCCGTGCGGTTCATTGAAGCCGTTGAACTGGGCCAGACGGCTGCTGTTGTTGCCTCAACGAAAAATCAACGGAGACTTTCGTAATGCGTTCAGGTGTCAGACTCTTTGGGCTGGTGGTGTTGCTGACCACGGTACTTACCGGCTGTATCACAACAACGATCAGCCCTTATGACGATAAAAAAGATCTGGAAAAAGCCGAGCAGACCTACATCCAGATTGGCTATGACTATTTCCAGAAAGGCAACATGCTTGAGGCCAAAAAGGCACTGACCCGGGCGCTGGATTTGAACAGCCGCTCATCGGGTGCGCATCTGGGGCTGGCCCGGGTCTTTGAACGGGAGCTGGAGTACGATCTGGCGGATGATCATTTCGGCAAGGCCCTGCGTTACTCAGACGATACTGAAATTATGTTCCAGTACGGCGTCTATCTTTATAACCGAGGTGAATACAAAGATTCTTATCGTCAGTTCCGCGATGTGCTGAAAGATACCCTCTATGTTCGTCGGGCACAGGCCTTTGAATACCAGGCGGTGGTCTCAGCACGGCTGGCGAAAACCGAAGAAGCGATCGAGTACTATCAACGCGCCATCGCTCTGAACAAGATGATGTCAAACAGTTATCTGGGATTAGCGCGCATTTACCACAACCGGGATGATTATCGGTTGGCGTATAATTATTACACGGGTTTTCTTGATCTGGTGCGGTCGCAGCTGTCGCGTCATAACGCCGCCAGCCTCTGGTTAGGCATTCAACTCGCTTCTGAGTTGGGGGATGCCAATGTCTTGTCATCACTTGAGTTGCAGTTGCGAAACCGCTTTTCCGACTCTAATGAGTATCAGCTTTATCAGGCCTGGAAAGCCGAACAGGATGCGGCATGAATAAACAGCACGAGAGCCCGATTAAACGACGAAAGTCTCGTAAGATTTGGGTTGGGGACGTTCCCGTCGGTGGTGATGCGCCGATATCCGTACAATCTATGACCAACACCGAAACCACGGATGTAGCAGCGACCGTCGCTCAGATCCAGGCACTGGAAAAAGCAGGTGCAGATTTGGTACGCGTTTCCGTGCCGACCATGGAAGCCGCTGAAGCCTTTGGTAAGATTCGGTCGCAGGTGAATATTCCGCTGATCTCCGACATTCATTTTGATTATCGCATTGCCTTGCGGGTGGCAGAGCTCGGCGTGGATTGTCTGCGTATTAATCCGGGCAACATCGGCCGTGAAGACCGCGTCCGGGCAGTCGTAGATGCCGCACGAGATAAAAATATCCCGATTCGTATCGGAGTCAATGCCGGTTCACTGGAAAAAGATCTGCAAAAAAAATATGGCGAACCGACGCCCGAAGCATTGGTCGAGTCGGCCATGCGTCACATCGATATTCTCGATCGCCTGGATTACCCAAACTTTAAACTGAGCCTGAAGGCCTCGGACGTCTTTATGACCGTTGCAGCCTATCGTCTGATCGCCGACCAGATTGAGCAACCACTGCATTTGGGGATTACCGAAGCCGGCGGCTTGCGCAGTGGTACGGTCAAATCGTCAGTCGGCTTGGGAATGTTGCTGATGGACGGCATCGGTGACACGATCCGGGTATCGTTAGCGGCAGATCCGGTCGAAGAAATCAAAGTTGGTTTCGACATCCTCAAAAGTCTTCGCCTGCGCAATAAAGGGATTAACTTCATCGCCTGTCCGAGTTGCTCGCGACAGAATTTCGATGTCATTAACACCATGAACCAACTTGAAGGTCGGCTGGATGATGTACTGACACCACTGGATGTCGCTGTCATTGGCTGTGTGGTCAACGGTCCGGGTGAAGCGAAAGAAGCCGACCTTGGCATTACCGGCGGTAGCCCAAATAATCTGGTGTATGTTGGCGGTGCTCCGGACCATAAAGTGGACAATGAGGCGTTGGTGGATCATTTCGAGAAGCTGATCCGCGAGAAAGTCAAAGAGAAAGCTGAACAAGATCAAGCAATTATTGCAAAGGACTAAGGAGACCATCGGTTGTCAACTCTGCAATCCATCCGCGGCATGAATGACATTCTGCCGTCCGATAGCCCAATGTGGCAGTATCTGGAATCTCAGGTAAAGGCCGTTTTAAATCAGTACGGATATCGTGAAGTCCGTATGCCGATTGTTGAAGTGACGGAACTGTTTGCCCGCGGTGTGGGGGAACATACTGACATTGTCGAAAAAGAAATGTATACCTTTCGCGACCGTAACGACGACAGCCTGACGCTGCGTCCGGAAGGTACGGCCGGGTGTGTCCGGGCGGCTCTTCAGCACGGCTTGCTTCACAATCAGGTACAGCGGCTTTGGTATCAGGGTCCGATGTTCCGATATGAACGACCTCAGAAAGGCCGTTATCGTCAGTTTTACCAAATCGGCGTGGAAACTTTTGGCATGGCAGGCGCCGATATCGACGCTGAACTGATTTTGCTCACGCATCGATTGTTCCGTCAGTTGGGAATTTCTGACTCTCTGACTCTGCATTTGAATACGTTGGGCAGCGCAGAAGCGCGTTCGCGATATCGCAAAGCATTGGTCGACTATCTCGAGGGCGTTAAAGATCAGTTGGACGAAGACAGTCAGCGTCGTCTATACGTCAATCCGTTACGCATTCTGGACAGTAAGTCGGCATCGACTCAGGCGTTGTTGAACGATGCGCCTCGTTTTGAAGACTACATCGATAATGAGTCTAAAGCTCATTTCGAGGAACTGTGCCGATTGCTGGATGAAAACGGATTGCCTTATGTGGTCAATCCTCGCTTGGTCCGAGGCTTGGACTATTACACAAAAACGGTCTTCGAATGGATGACGGATGCACTGGGTGCGCAGGGGACCGTGTGTGGCGGTGGTCGTTATGATGGTCTGGTGCCGATGCTGGGCGGCAAAGAGACACCCGCGTCCGGATTTGCCATGGGCATGGAGCGGCTGTTGCTATTGTTGCAGACGTTGGATGTGATTCCGGAGAGTATTTATCAGACGGTCGATGTTTATCTGGTTGCCGCCGGGGAACTGGCGACCCGTAAAGCGATGGCCCTGGCTGAACAGGTACGCACGGACTGTGAAGGTGTCCGGCTGCAGTTGAACTGCGGCGGTGGCAGCTTTAAAAGCCAGATGAAAAAGGCTGATAAGTCAGGTGCCCGTTTCGCCCTGATTTTAGGTGATGATGAAGCGGCCGAATCCCGCGTTCAGATCAAAGATTTACAAGGAAATCACGAGCAACAGTCGGTTAGCTGGGCTGAGGTGGCTGAAGTTTTAACCCGGCTGGGTTTATAATCGGCGATCGAAACTGTTGATAATCAAGACGTTAGGCCACTATTGGCCTGTCGGAAATTGAATCAGACCGCGATTGACGGTCCACTGTGTTATTGGGAGTAACAAAGCGTGTACGATACCGATCAGGAACAGATTGAAGCCATTAAGCGTTGGTGGAGTCAGAATGCAAATTGGGTTATTGGCGCGATCGTGTTGTTCTTCGCCAGCTATGTCGGTTACAACTGGTATGTTTCATCAACGGAACAGCACCGACTGGAGGCTTCAACGACTTATGAGCAGCTGTTGGAAGCGGTCACGGCGGAACAGGGCAACTCAGAGGAGCAGGATCGTCTGACTCGTTTGCTGAAAACCGATTACAGCGATCTCAGTTATGCCTCGATGGCGGCACTGCTGGCGGCGGAAGCTGCTGTGGAATCAGAAGATTATGACGCCGCGTTGACTGAGTTGAACTGGGCGGCTGACCATGCCGACAGCGCTTTGTTACCGGTGATTCACTATCGTACCGCGATGGTTCAATACCAGCTCGACCAATTGGATACCGCGCTGGCCACTTTGGATAAGATCAAAGGCGAAGGCCATCAGGCTGTAACCTTTGAACTGAAAGGCGACATCTTGTTGGCTCAGGGAAATATCGATGATGCCCGGTCGGCGTATCAGGCGGCACTGGATCTGAGCTCGGATCAAAGCATTAATAACCCTTACCTGAAGATTAAACTGGATGACCTGGCCGTTGCTGAATAAATCTCCTGTGGCTCGCGCTATAACAGTTGCGCTGTCTGTCTGGCTGACGGCCTGCGCCAGCGGTGGTCTGCGTGAGACGCCGAAAGCCTTGCCGGACCCGTTGCCGCAAGAGGCTGAGGTAGCTATCGAGTGGTGGCACATTCTGGGTGACCAGTACGCCGATAAATCCATTGCCGGTTTGAAACCCACCGTCGCAGAATCCGGTGATCGTATAATCACCGCGTTAGCGAGTGGTGAGCTGTTGGCGATTGATGCGCAAGGAAAAGTGACTCGGCTTGGAGATCTCGGTGTCAGCATTACTTCGCCGGTGACACTCGACAGTAATCAACTGATCCTGGCCGATGAACAGGGGAATGTGCGTGTCGTCACCGAAGATCTGACCCCGGTATGGACCCTGGCCTTGAATGCTCTGGTCACTGAAGCGCCGCTGGTCACAGATGAACGTGTGTTTGTGCAATCGATTGATGGGCGCATCAGTGCCATTGAGCGTATTACCGGACGTTTATTGTGGAGCTTTCAGGATGCTGAGCCGGACTTGACCCTGACCGGAACCAGTCGCCCGGTGTTGGTGTCCACAGCTCAGGGCGATGCTTTGGTCTCCGGACTGGCGAATGGCAAGCTGGTGGCCATCAGTGTCGTCGATGGTTCCGTTATCTGGGAATACCGCATTACCCGAGCAAGCGGCAAGACCGAAGTCAGCCGGTTGGTCGATGTCGACGCACAAACCACACTTTTGGGTAGCCGTTTAATCGCATCCAGTTACCAGGGTGACCTGGTCGTGATCGATGCTGCGACTGGACGGGTACTTCAGGCGAGACCGTTTTCTACCTATCGGTCCATTCTGGCCGAAGACGAGGTCTGGTTTGGCGTCAAAGCGAACTCACATGTTGTGGCGATGGATCCGGCGACGCTCGAAGAGCGCTGGGTCAATGATGACCTTGAGTTTCGTCAGGTCAGTGAACTGGTGCGTCTCGGTGACGTGCTGGTGATGACTGACCGGGAAGGCTGGTTGCATGTGCTTGATGTGCACAGTGGGGACTATCTCGGGGCTAGACACATCGATTGGCAAGGGGTTCAGCGGGAGCCAGTGCCATTCTCCGACGGTGTCCTGGTACAGGGCGACAGTACCCGTCTCAAGTTTATCAAAATTCGCTGATCATCTGCCCCGGTTTGGAACTGGACCGGGGCAGGTGGAAGAAACCACTCAATTTAAAATCCAGCTACACTGAATGCATTAATCACGGGAAACGTTCCAGACTATGACACCGGTAATTGCCCTGGTCGGGCGCCCAAATGTGGGCAAATCAACACTCTTCAATCGTTTTACCCGCACGCGAGACGCGCTGGTGGCTGATTGGTCTGGTCTCACCCGGGATCGAAAGTACGGTGATGGCAAGCTTGGCGAGCGTCCTTTTATTGTGATTGATACCGGTGGTGTCAGTGGCTTTGAAGAAGGGCTTGATGAAGCCATGGCGCGTCAGAGTTTTGCCGCCATTGATGAAGCGGATGCGGTGCTGTTTTTGGTTGATGGGCAAAGTGGTATTACGTCGGCTGACTCGTTCTTAGCTGAACATCTGCGAAAAACGCAAAAGTCGGTCACTCTGGTGGTGAACAAAACCGATGGTCGAGACCCCGATGTTGCTGTCGCTGACTTTTATGAGCTTGGTCTGGGTGAACCCGTCGCCATTGCTGCTTCTCAGAATCGTGGTGTCCGCTCGCTGCTGGAAGATGTGTTAGAGCAGTTCCCTGAGCCTATTGAACAGATCGACCCAATGGAAGACGATTCCATTCGTCTGGCGATTATTGGTCGGCCTAATGTGGGTAAGTCGACCTTGGTCAATCGAATGCTCGGAGAAGATCGGGTCGTGGTTTATGACCATCCCGGTACCACCATGGACAGTATTTACATTCCTTACGAACGCCACGGCAAAGCTTACACCCTGATTGATACGGCGGGTGTCCGACGTCGTAAGAACATCACCGAAGCCGTCGAAAAGTTCTCGATCGTGAAAACGCTTCAGGCCATTCAGGACGCCAATGTTGTGGTTTTAGTCATCGACGCCCAGGATGGACTGGTCGATCAGGACATGCATATGCTGGGTTTTGCGTTGGAATCGGGCCGGGCGTTGGTTATTGCCATCAATAAATGGGACGGCCTGTCAGAAGAAAAGAAAGACAGCATTAAAACGGCCATTGACCGCCGAATGCCGTTTCTGGATTGGGCTGACATGCATTTTATCTCAGCGCTGCACGGTACCAATGTGGGTCACCTGTATGAGTCCGTTGAAGAAGCTTATGACGGTGCGCGCAGCAAATGGAGCACCAACCATCTGACGAACCTGATGCAGGGTGTGGTCGAAATGCACCAGCCACCGATGGTCGGCGGTCGACGCATTAAGTTGCGCTATGCGCACCAGGGCGGCTCAAATCCGCCTATCGTCGTGATACATGGTAACCAGTTGAATAAACTGCCGGGCAGTTACAAGCGGTATCTGGAAAACGCATTTCGTAAAGCGATGGGTGTGCGTGGTACGCCTATTCGTTTTGAGTTCCGGACCGGTGACAACCCTTATGATGATGCCGCGAAGGGTCGCCGTTCTAACAAACCCAAAGATCGGCGCGGAAATCGCCGTTAGAACTGAAAAAGCCCGGTTATCCGGGCTTTTTTGTGTCTGTTTTATACTTCTGTAGTGGCTTTAATCAGCATCGTCATCTGGAACAGAAACCGTTTCGATACGCGAGGAGAGCTGACCATGACGAAGCAAGGTGATGAGCCGATCGCCTGGTTTCATCTGATCGGCAGATTGCAAAACGGTGCCGTCCTCAGTTCGCGAGATTGAGTATCCGCGTTGCAGTGTGCCCAGAGGGGACAGGGCGTTCAGCGTTGCCACCTGTCCCTGGAAATGCTCACGTTTGCGATGCAATAACGCCAGTTTTGCACGTTGCAGTCGAGCTTCTAGTTTTTCAATTTGGGTGCGATCCTGGGCCAGTTGGCGTTGTGGGCTGCGCTGCAATAATCGATTCGACAGCTGCTGCAGTCGATCGGAAGGCATTTTTAATTGGCGTTGAGTTGCCTGAGTAAATCGGGTTCGCAGCTGTCGTAATTGTTGATGCCATTGCTGAACAATGGCGTCGGGACTGCGCAATCGCTGTTTTAGGTGAGTTAATGTGGTGTGCGATCGCTTTAACGTCTGTTGTATGCTTCGGAGCAGCTGCTTTTCGGCGACGTCAAAGCGCTGCATCAGTTCAAACTGATCTGGACTGATCATTTCCGCGGCCTGTGAGGGCGTAGCTGCGCGAAGGTCAGCGACAAAGTCGGATATGGACACATCCACTTCATGACCCACGGCGGAAATGACAGGGATTTCGGACGCGTAAATCGCCCGGGCGACAGGCTCAGTGTTGAAACACCAGAGATCTTCTAGTGATCCGCCGCCCCGGCCGACGATTAATGCATCCACTTCCCGTCGACGATTTGCCGTGGTAATGGCATTCACAATGGTCGCGGTCGCCTCGTTCCCCTGAACCTGAGTCGGGTAAAGGATGACTCGGGTGGCCGGAAACCGTCGGTTTAACACGGTCAGAATATCGTGCAATGCCGCCCCGGTCGAAGAGGTTACGATGCCGATGGTTTGAATCGGGTCGGGTAGGGATTTTTTATGCTCTTCAGAGAAAAGCCCTTCGGCGGCCAGTTTTTCTTTCAGACGAAAAAACGCAGCCTGCAGCTCACCTTCACCGACCGGCTGCATCTGGTTCACAATCAGTTGGTAGTCACCGCGTCCTTCGTACAAGCTGACGCGACCGTAAGCGATGACCTCGTCACCTTGTTTCGGTTTGTAGGCATTTTTAGCCAGCGAACCTTTAAACATGGCACAGCGCAATTGGCCCTGGGCGTCTTTCAGGGTGAAATACAGATGTCCGGACGCTGGTCGACTCAGCGTTGATATTTCCCCTTGCACAGGGACCGCTGGATATTGGGTTTCGAGGAGCTGTTTGACCTGACGGTTCAGTTGGGACACCGTGAGAGGTGCCTTGGGCTGTAGAGTCTGCATGAATCTTCTTATCAGGCGGGGCGGGCCTAATTCTGACCCGCAAAAAGGCAACTTATACGAAAACCGAATTTTGCCATAAAGCTTTGACTTTTAGCAAATCTGGTTATAATGCCGCCGCAACTCGATCCCGGGTGGGAAGCTATACTCCCAGTCGGTTTCTTCATTTTCCACGCCACTTACGAAGGAAATTGACTATGTTGCGCATTGCTCAAACCGCCCTCACTTTCGATGATGTATTGCTTGTCCCCGGCCACTCTGAAGTTCTTCCTAAAGAAGTGTCGCTGAAAACCCGGATTTCCCGCAACATAGAACTGAACATCCCGCTGGTTTCAGCTGCGATGGATACCGTAACTGAAGCCCGTCTGGCCATTGCGATGGCACAGGAAGGTGGCATCGGTATCGTTCATAAAAACCTGACTATTGAAGAGCAAGCCCGCGAAGTTCGTAAAGTGAAAAAATATGAGTCGGGTGTGGTACGGAACCCGATTACCATCGATGCCGATGCAACCGTGGCCGAGCTGATCGCACTGACCAGTGAAAACAGTATTTCCGGAGTACCGGTGCTCGATGGTGGTGACCTTGTCGGTATTGTCACCAGCCGGGATGTGCGTTTCGAAACCAATCAAAATGCCAAAGTCTCCGCCATCATGACCCCTCGTGAAAAACTGGTCACCGTGAATGAAGGTGAGTCCAAGGATAAGGTTCGTGAACTGCTGCACGTCCATCGAATTGAGAAAGTATTGGTTGTTGATGCTGATTTCCGTTTGACCGGAATGATGACCGTTAAAGACATCGAAAAGGCTAAATCCTATCCGAATGCAGCCAAAGATGCCGAAGGGCGGTTGCGTGTGGGGGCTGCCGTTGGTACTGGGGCAGATACCCCGGACCGTGTTGAAGCGCTGGTTAAAGCCGGAGTGGATGTCATTATTGTGGACACTGCCCATGGGCACAGCAAAGGCGTTATCGAACGCGTTCGCTGGGTAAAACAGAACTTCCCCGAAGTGGATGTGGTTGGCGGTAACATTGCCACCGCGGAAGCCGCCCGCGATTTGGCCGAAGCCGGTGCCGACGGTGTGAAAGTCGGTATTGGTCCGGGGTCGATCTGTACCACTCGAATCGTCGCTGGTGTGGGTGTGCCTCAGGTCAGCGCGGTGGCGAATGTCGCCGAAGCGCTGAAAGATCTCGACATTCCGTTGATTGCCGATGGCGGTATTCGTTTTTCCGGTGATGTAGCAAAAGCTATTGCTGCTGGAGCATCGGTTATTATGGCGGGTAGCATGTTTGCCGGTACCGATGAATCGCCGGGTGAAATTGAACTGTTCCAAGGTCGTGCTTATAAAAGTTACCGTGGCATGGGCTCGCTGGGTGCGATGTCTCAATCCCAAGGCTCCAGTGATCGTTATTTCCAGACCGTCGAAAGCGGTGTCGAAAAACTGGTGCCAGAAGGTATTGAAGGCCGGATTGCCGTGAAGGGACCGATGTCTGCCGTTGTTCATCAGCTGATGGGTGGGGTTCGCGCGGCGATGGGTTACACCGGTTGTAAAACCATCGACGAAATGCGTACCAAGCCTCAGTTCGTACAAATCACCGGGGCGGGTATTAAAGAGTCTCACGTGCATGACGTGCAGATCACCAAAGAAGCACCGAACTATCGCCTGAGCTAAGTGTGGCTGTAGCGGTTCTGTCTTAAACCGTCAGAATCGACTTGCCATTGACCATCGAGCGCTCACACAGAGCGCTCATTTGATCCTAATTGGAAGAGCAGACACAACTATGTCCCATGTAAATATTCACAGTCACAAGATCCTGATCTTGGATTTCGGATCACAATATACTCAGTTAATTGCCCGACGCGTCCGGGAGCTTGGCGTGTACTGTGAAATCCGTGCTTTCGATATGACCGAAGACGAGGTTCGTGAGTTTTCACCGAACGGTATCATTCTGTCGGGTGGGCCAGAATCGGTCACCGCGGCCAACAGTCCCCGGGCGCCCGAAGTTGTCTTTAATCTGGATATCCCTGTACTGGGTATTTGCTATGGCATGCAAACCATGGCCGTTCAGTTTGGTGGTGACGTTTCGGCCTCAAAAGAACAGGAGTTTGGCTACGCCGAAGTGAAGGTTGAAGGCGATGGTGCGCTGTTGAACGGACTGGCAGATCGATCCACCGCGGAAGGTGACCTGTTGGAAGTGTGGATGAGCCACGGCGATAAAGTCAGCCGGCTTCCGGAAGGGTTCACGCTGATGGGGTCAACACCAAGCTGTCCCATTGCGGCCATGGCTAACGACGACAAGAAATTATACGGTATTCAGTTCCACCCGGAAGTCACTCACACGCTGAAAGGGCTGGATCTGCTCGAGCGTTTTGTACGCACGATGGCGAACTGTGAGGCTTTATGGACACCGGAAAACATCATTGACGATCAGGTCGACCGTGTTCGTGAACAAGTCGGAGATCGCAATGTGTTGTTGGGGCTTTCCGGTGGGGTGGACTCTTCCGTAGTGGCTGCTTTGCTGCACAAAGCCATTGGCGATCAGTTAACCTGCGTCTTCGTAGACAACGGCTTGCTGCGCAAAGACGAAGGCGATCAGGTGATGGCTATGTTTGCCGAAAACATGGGCGTCCGGGTGATCCGCGCCGATGCGGAAGATCGTTTTTTAAACGCATTGAAAGGCGTCTCTGATCCAGAAGAAAAACGAAAAATTATCGGTCATCAGTTTATCGAAGTGTTCGATGAGCAAGCCCACAGTATTCAAGACGTGGATTTCCTGGCACAGGGAACCATTTACCCCGATGTGATTGAGTCAGCCGCATCAAAAACCGGAAAAGCTCATGTTATTAAGTCGCACCACAATGTAGGTGGCTTACCTGAAGAAATGAAGTTATCCCTCGTTGAGCCGTTGCGGGAACTGTTTAAGGACGAAGTTCGCAAGATTGGTTTGGAGCTGGGTCTGCCTTATGACATGGTTTATCGTCATCCTTTCCCGGGGCCGGGCTTGGGTGTGCGGATTCTCGGTGAAGTGAAAAAAGAATACGCAGACATTTTACGTGAAGCCGATGCCATCTTTATCGAAGAGTTACGCAAAGCAGACTGGTACCACAAAACTTCTCAAGCCTTTGCGGTTTTCCTGCCGGTAAAATCGGTTGGGGTCGTTGGTGATGGACGTCGCTACGAGTGGGTTATTTCTATTCGTGCTGTTGAAACGGTCGACTTCATGACAGCTCACTGGGCGCATTTGCCGTATGAGTTACTGGGTAAAGTCAGTAACCGTATTATTAATGAAATCAGTGGTGTCTCCCGGGTTGTGTACGATATATCCGGGAAGCCTCCGGCCACCATCGAGTGGGAGTGAGTTAAAATTACTCAACGAGCCCGGCAACTTGCCGGGCTTTTTTTGTCTGGCGGGTGTTCAGTTTCGCGAACACGCGACATAGAATCGGGGTTATCGGAGCAGGTAGTTACCTAGACGAATACTGCGCGATAAGGCTTTCGCAGATTCATCAACTGACATTGGATTATTGGCTAACGCCTGTATCTGTTCAATGAATCGGTCGGTGACGCTGGCATTGGTCGCCATGCCATGCACAACACTCGGCAGTAAGGTGTTGCGATCGCTGGCAATGGCAAGTTCGGCCATGGCTTTTCTTGCGCAGCGATCATAACCATTCGGTGAAGCGTCCGTTCGAACAGAAATGGAGCCCCGTGGAATGTTCAATGCCCGCTGGAAACGCTCATCCAACATCTGTTCGGCCAACAACGTTTGAGCATTAACCATTTCAAAAATGTTAGGCAGGTTAAAGAAGACGAAACTGTCCGACTTAAAAATAAACTGAGCAGGTGCACCGGGCATGGGTTCACATTGATACGTTTGATGAAAGGGCTGGCCAGAATCATCAATGGTTTGCGAGAGCCAATCGCCGGCGAAGACAAAGGCGGATTCCGTTGCTAAGAAGTCAATTCCGGTGTTGTCTTCGCTCAAAGAGAGCAGGGTATAGAAGCGCCTGACCGCCTGTTTAAAGGCTTCTTGTTTGAAAGCGGACACATCATGATGAACAAAGACGTCTTGATACAGCGTTTGCCCGCCAATGGACAAAACCACGGCTTCGAACAGTTGGGCCAATTTTTCAGGATCCCGGGACAAGCTGATCACCGGATAATTGGCGGCCTTCAGCGCGCCCGCGACGCGGTCAAAGTCTGCCCAGGTGCGTGGCACGGGTTGATTGATGCGTTTTAAAATGAATGGATTGACCCACATCCAGTTCGTCCGGTGAATGCTGACCGGGACAGAAACATATTTGCCGTCGTAGCGCGCTACATCGGCAACGGCTTGTGGGATCTTTAGGTCCCATTCCTGAGCGGCCGCAATGGCATTCAAGTTCGCGAGGAAACCGAGTCGAGCCCATTGTTTATAATCCAGGTCTTTCACCTCAACGGCGGCCGGTGCGTCACCATGGAAGACCCGGGTATTGAGCGATTCAAAGTCTGATGTCGAGTACGGCGGCGTTGGTAGCCACGTAACCCCTTCCTCGAGCATCCGCTTTTCGAGCAGCTCGATAGCATTCAGATCGGAACTGGTTGTCCAAGAATGCAGGACCTCAATGGTGGCAGCGTGAGTATGGGTGACGCACAGAGATAAGGTACCCAAAAGCACAAAATGTTTCAGTTTTCGCAGAATCATCGTTCAACCTAGTTTTGTTGTTTTTATTGTGCGTTCTGGTTTTCGCGCTGATGGCTCGCTGAGTATTAACGAGTCTCTAAACATCTGAACCGTTCCAGGGAAATGGCGTAGTCGGAAGGACCGTGGCCATTTCAGTCGTCGCAAAAGCCAGTCGTAGCTCAGTAACTATAAAGTGATTAAATGCAGAGTCAATTAAATGAAACAAGTATTTTATAAAAATAAACCATTGTTTTATTTGTGGTGTATGTCAGTGTTGGATTTCAGAATTGAATGCGGCCGTGGTTTTGAGTAATATGCGCGAGCCCTTAGGGGAGTAGTCTTCTCTGATTTCTGAGAGAAACTGTCAACATACTTGAACCCACAATGGTTCATGGCAGTTTCCTGCAGCGTTTCGCCGTAGTGACAAGACCTGAGGCAATGCGGCTCTCCAATGGCGGGAGGGTGTCGTATTGCCTGAGTCTTTCACTCATCCCGCCGGAAAAAATACGATGATGGATGCTTTTTTTACCTCGACGTTGACGGTGGCCCTAGCCGAGATCGGCGACAAAACTCAATTATTATCTTTGTTTTTGGCGGCACGATTCCGTAATAAGTGGGGGATTGTGGCCGGCATTTTAGTGGCAACTTTGGCTAACCATGCCGTGTCTGCCTGGTTGGGTGATTGGCTGGGTCAGTTCTTAACCAGCCAGCTTGGACAGTGGCTCATCGGGGGCAGTTTCATAGCTCTGGGCTTATGGTTGCTGATTCCTGATAAAGACGACAGTGACGATTCCCGGTTTCTGCAGTTTGGTGCTTTTACGGCGTCGGTTGTATTGTTTTTCCTGGCAGAAATCGGCGATAAAACCCAGATCGCAACCGTACTTTTAGGCGCTCAGTTTGAAAGTGTTTTATGGGTGACCGCTGGGACCACGCTCGGCATGTTGATTGCGAATATCCCGGTGGTCTTTGCCGGTCATCATCTGATGAATCGAATCCCGCTGAATGTAACCCGCTGGTTGGCTGCGACGGCGTTTGTCGCCGTAGGCTTGTTGCAGATTTTTTAAGAGGTGCCGGGCATGATCAGGAGCGACGAAGATTATATGCGAGCGGCCTTACAACAGGCTGAACAGGCTTATCGTGCCGGTGAAGTACCGATCGGTGCGGTTGTGACTTATCAGGACCGCATCATCGGTGAAGGGTATAACCAGACGATCACTCAGTTAGATCCGAGCGCGCATGCTGAAATGCTCGCCATTCGAGCGGCCGCTCAGGCGATCGGAAACTATCGACTGGTAGGGTGCACGCTATATGTCACCATCGAACCCTGTACTATGTGCGTCGGTTTGCTTGTGCACAGTCGTATTGATTGTCTGGTTTTTGGCGCTCCTGAACCCAAAGCCGGCGCGATCCGTTCAGCAAGTTGTGTCCATGAACAAGCACACTTTAACCATGAGTTTGAAATCCGTTCCGGAGTTCTTGCTGAAGATTGTTCCGGTACGATGAGTCGCTTCTTTCGCGAGCGGCGATTGCGTCAGAAAGCCTTAAAAAAACAACTCTGTCCGTAAGGGTGACTTCATGCCAATGTCTCACATGACCTTCGCTCAGAAAGCGATGCGATTGTCTCCAATGTATCTGGTTTACTTCACGCTCTTTGGCGTGTTCGTGCCCTATATTGCCCGTTTTCTGACTGAAAATGGCCTGAGCGCACAAGAAGCGAGTGTTATCGTAGCGATTGTGAATGGTGTGAACATGTTTGCGCCGTTTTTGTTCAGCTATCTGGCGGATCGAAGTGGTCAGCGGATGCGTTTTATCCGCGCTGGTTATCTGGCGATTGGTTTCTTTTACTGTCTGAGTTTGTTTGGCAGCGGTTTTTGGTTTTATCTGACGGTTTTTGGTCTGTTTGGGGTCTTTTTGTCTGCGGTGTTACCGCAGATGGAAACCGTAACATTGCACGTACTTGGTAAGGAAAAGTCTCGATATGGCCAGGTTCGTTTATGGGGATCCGTTGGCTTTGTCGTAGTCGTTTGGATTGTCGGTATCCTGCTTGATTATTTCAGTGTGAACATCCTGCCGGTTATGGGTGTCATTCTCTCGCTGTTGATGTTTGCTTCGACGTTTTTAATCCCGGAACAGTCGCGTTCAAATTCGGCAGCGGCCGAAACTACCGTTGAGGGATCGGGTGAACCCATCAGGGCGCTGCCCTGGGGGCAGATCAGCGTGTTATTGGTGGTCGTTTTGTTTTGGCAGTTTAGTATGGCTCCATACAATACCTTCTTCGATTTATATCTTCGGGAGCAGGGTTTTTCAGCATCCACAAACGGGTTTCTGATCAGCTTTGGTGCGCTGGCTGAAGTCGCTGTTTTTGTTGCTGTCGCCGCGCTGTTCCGACGCTACAGCGAACGCTTCCTGATTGTCGCTGCTTTGGCATTGACCGTCGGGCGTTGGCTGCTTTTGAATGCATTTGCTGATTCATTCTGGTTGGTTCTGTTTACTCAGAGTCTCCACGCAGCCACTTTTGGTGTCGTGCATTCCGTCGCTGTACATCGTATAGGAAGATTGTTCCCCGAACGCCGGGCCAGTTTTGGTCAGGGACTTTATGTGGCACTGGGTATGGGTCTGGGCCTGTTGGTCGGCAATCTGTTGGCTGGTGTTCTCTGGGATGGCAGCGGTTTGGTTTTTCTCCAGGCGGCCGGTTGGTCACTGCTGGCCTTACTGATTGCGCTGTTTGGTTTTCGCGAACCCTTGGAAGCGGCGGAGGCCGATCACTCTTAAGCAGGAGTAATCGGCACACTGCCAGTACCGGCTAGCCAGTTGCTTCGGCCTCAGTGGCCATTCGCGTGAGCAGAGGATGCTGGTTCGGGGCTGATTTCAACAATCGACGATAAAAGCGTTCATACGCCGTGGCCGATTTTTTCCAACTGAACCGCTGTTGCATGGCATTGTGTTGCATGCTTCGCCACTGGCTCGGTTTGTTTTTATAGACATCCAGTAAGCGTTCTGTTTCGGCCAATAACGCCTCTTCCGTCAGTTCCTGAAACATAAACCCGGTTGCAGTTTTCAGGTTGCGTTGAGACTGGCTCAAACGGACCACCGTGTCCTGCAATCCACCCACTTCCCGAACCAGAGGCAGTGTTCCATAACGCAAGCTGTAGATTTGATTCAAACCGCAAGGTTCAAACACCGAAGGCATCAGGAAGGCATCCAGCCCGGCTTCAATACGATGAGACAGGCCGATATCGTACCCGTTAAAGAAATGGAAACGGTGTGGGTATTGGCGCTGTATGTAGGTCAGTTGATTGGCCAGATTCTCATCGCCCGAGCCAAGCATGACAAATTGGCAGTCGTGCGATTGCATGAGTTTCAGGATCACCGGGATCATCAGGTGAATACCTTTCTGATCGACCAGGCGACAGATACTGCCCAGTAACGGTGTGTCCGGGTTCGGTTCCAGGTTCAGTTCTTTCTGCAATGATTGCTTGCATTTTGCTTTGCCGTCTTCCTCGATTGTGGCGTACTTCGCCGCTATCCACGGATCCGTTTCCGGGTTCCATTGGTCGTAGTCGCAGCCGTTGAGAATGCCGACCAGAGGTTCTGGCAGCGCTCTGTACTTATGGTCCAGGCCATGGCCGCCCATCGGGGTGATCAGTTCTGAGGCATATCCCGGACTGACGGTTGTGACACCGTCGGCGAAACCCAGGCTGCCCTTGAGCAGGTTTAAATGTCCCGAATCTTCAAAATCGGCTGGACGATAGAAGCGCTGGTCGATGCCAAGTTGTGCCAGCCAGCCGGCATCACAATGCATCTGATACGCGCCGTTGTGAATCGACAGTACGGATCGGGTTTTTTCAAAAAACGGATCTTGTCCGAAGTGTTCAGCAAGATAAAAGCCGGTCAGGGCGGATTGCCAATCATTGCCGTGAACGATGTCGGGTACCCAGCCTTCCTGTTGGCACCAGTCAAGGGCTGCTTTTGAGAGAATGCCAAAACGCAGGGCGTTATCCGGGTAGGCAAAGTTGCCGTCGTCGTAGATTCCCGGACGATCAAAACTCGCAGGGTGTTCAACGGCAATGACAGGTAAGGACTCGTGACTTCCGCGTCGACAATGTACGGTGACCGTATTAAAAAAGCTGAGTTTGCAGTCTAAAGACTGCGCTGGCCATTCCTGCCAGAGATCCTGTATCTGCCGATAGGCGGGCATGACGATACGGACATCATGGCCCATTTCCTGGAGCGCTTTAGGCAGCGCGTAAGCGACATCGGCTAAGCCGCCGGTTTTTACCAGCCCATCAACTTCAGAGGCAATAAACAACAATTTCATAGAGGTTCTCAGTCAAAGCCGACATGGGCACCTTTCGGGATGACTACAATCCCACCAGGTGAAACATGGAAGCGTTCTTTGTCTTTCTCCAGGTCTTCACCGATGACAGTGCCTGGCGCAATGGTTACATCTTTGTCGATGATGGCCTTGTGGATGCGGCTTCCGCGCCCGATATCGACATTGCCCAACAGCACACTGTTTTCAATGTGGGCGTGGCTGTGCACATGGCTGTTGTAACCCAGAATGGAGTGGTACACACCACTGCCGGACACAATGGAGCCAGCGGACACGATCGACCCGATGGCCTGTCCTTTTCGGTTTTCCTGATCATGGACGAATTTTGCCGGAGGTACAGCCGGGTGGTAACTTCGCATTGGCCAATGGCGGTTGTACAGATCAATCGGCGGAATTACTTCCAACAGGTCCATGTTCGCATCATAGAGTGAATCGATGGTGCCCACATCACGCCAATAACCGTTTGTGCCTTCAGGCTCACCACGAATTGCATTGGTTGAGAAGTCGTAGACGTAGACATCACCGGTTGGATAAAGCTTCGGAATGATGTTGTGTCCAAAATCGTGCAGCGAATCGCGCTCTTCGGCGTCAACCTTGAGACTCTCAACCAGGGTACTGGCGGTGAACACATAGTTCCCCATAGACGCCAGAACATAGTCCGGGCGGCCCGGTATGGTTTTTACGTCTTTTTTGGGTTTTTCCTGGAAGCCGATCATCCGATTGTTTTCATCGATTTCAATGATGCCGAATTGATCGGCCTGATCGACGGGCACCGGAATGGCCGCAACGGTTAATTTGGCACCCCGGTAACTGCGATGAAATTCGATCATCTGGCGGACATCCATCTTATAGATGTGATCGCCGCCAAAGACGCAGACTATCTCCGGGTCGAGCCCCTCAACCAATGAAATATTCTGATAGATAGCGTCAGCGGTGCCCTGATACCAGTGTTTTCCCATTTGCATTTGCGCAGGGATGGTATCGATAAAGCGATTGGTCAAACCGGATATTTGCCAGCGCCGGCTCATGTGTTTGTTCAAAGAATGTGACTTGAACTGGGTCAGCACAAAGATTTGCAGCAGATCGGAGTTGACGAAATTGTTCAGAACAAAGTCGATGATACGATAGTTGCCACCAAAGGGTACTGCAGGCTTGGCTCGTACGGACGTCAAGGGCGCCAGGCGTGTTCCTTCGCCGCCGGCCAGAATCATGGAGAGTATTCCGGACATATCTGTATACCTTTATTGTTTTGTCTGGTTGAGCGTTGAATTGTCAGTGATCGTTGTTTTCTTTTTGCTGATCTTTGTCAGCATAGTTCAAAGCTGTGACGGCGCTGCCAAGACATCATAGGCGTTTCAGAGCTGGGTGTTCAGACCGTACAGGGCTGCCTCCCCGGTCCATTGGTCGTATTCATCATGGGTTTTGCTAACTAATACGGTGGGAGCAGGAGCAAACGAATCCTGCTGTCCGAAAAAGACATCGGAATCCCAGGGATTGGCTCGGTTCCGTTCAATGATTACCAGCAACGCAACGATGGCAACAACAATGAGCAGAAACAGTAAGAATCGGGTATTCATGAAATCAGTTCACCGGCTGTAGTCAGAGTCAGACATATCACCACTTACAGTGTCGTCCTGAACGGTTCTTCTAAGCATACCGTTCAGTGTTCTGATTGAAAAGGATTGCCCTTGTGCAATCGGGTAAAAGGGAGCTCGGGCATTTCAGGATCAGAGCACAAAAGCATTGGGATTCGGGCCAATGTCGTTTAGACTTATCTAATCTATTGTATATTTCAACTATCCATTTTCAGGAGAAGAGTATGAAGGTCGTGTCCCGGCTGGCTACCGGTGTGTCGTTGATCGCGTTGCTGTCAGGTGCTGCAGCAGCGGAAACCCTGTATCAGATTGAATCTGCCGAATTAAATGGATTAACGCTGTTTGAACAAGTACTGACGGAATCGACGGCTGTGACCGTTAAACCGCAGTTGTCGACAACGGCAACCGGTGACGTCGGGGTGCTGAATCAGTGCCTGTGGTCAGTGATTGTCACGCCGGGGACCGATCCTGTGGACCTTAAACCTGGAAAAATGATCTGCGTTGGTCCGCAACAGGAAGTTTTGGAGGCCACACCGCAAGGTGTTATCGAGCCCTTTGGTGCCTGTGTGGATGACTGTACGAGCTGGTCAGTGGATGGCGATGTTCAGGTAACCATGTCATTGTCGGCTCCTTTATCGTTCTCGTTACAGCCACGCAATGAGCGTAAATAAATCGTTGCTCCAGCGGGTTTGAAACTGAAGCAGGCCTATTCGTAAGTCTGCTTCTTCTTCCAGCTTTCCTGATCATCGACCAGGCTTTCCATCTCTCCTGCCAGTTTTTCCGAGGCCGCCTTGCTCAAGCTTTCTCGGCTTTGGCGCCAGTCCTCGACAACCTGATTCAGTTTTGAACGAATATTGACCGTTTCCTGGCGAAACTGACTTTCATAGGGCGACTCTGCGATGGTATCCAATGCTTTTTGGTAGGCATTTCGCGTTTGGCGAAAGTTATCCTGACGGCGGTTCTCGTCAGCGATTAACGTAAAGTAATCAACGGCCGTTTCAATGAGTTTGATCTGAACCTGTTTTAACAGTTTTTCAGCGTGTTCCTTTTTCATCCGCCCGGTTTCATAGTTACGCTTAATAAACTCGTATAGTGATTTAAGCAGCCCCCGATAGATGCTGGCCTGATCTGCGGTCAACATGTCCTTACTGGGTTTAGGCGGATTGGCGCGCGCATTTTCGCGCTCCTGCATGAGCTGTTGATAATCTTCTTTGAGCAGGTCGTTTTTATCGGGCACCAGATCAATGTGCGTTTTCAGGTTTTGCAGCATGGCCTGATAGAGAAAATCCCTGAGTTCAACGGATAGGTAACTCGAGGGTAATGTTCGCAGAAGGTTGTTCAGTCGTTTCTGCTGCAGGGTCAGTAGTCGAATTTGATTGTTTCTGGCTTCCAGAGCCTTGTGGCGGCTCTGCGTCACCAACATACCGATAATCATAGCGGCCAAAGCCGCAACGCCGATTACGGAAAAAAGTGTGGTGTTCGCGTCCATACAGTCAGAAATCTCGAGTCTTTTAAACAGTTTAGGGCCGTTTTCGAACCGAGCCAAGGTTTAGTGTGTCGGCTCAACGCGCATAACTGGAGACTGTATCGGCCGCTTCTAAGGTTCCTGAACCTTTAATCAGGGCCTATTCATCCCGAAAAAACTCCGCTTCGAGCTCGCCCAATCGGCTTTCCAGAGCTTTCAACTGAGATTTGGAGACAATGCCTAATCGACCAAGCGCCTGCGCTACCTTTTCTTCAAAAGCTGCCTCTATATTGGTGAACCGATGTCGATGATGAGAAGTCTGATCCGACTGAGCAGGGTGGAGCGATGATAACAACTCATTCAGCTCCTCCTGATGCGCCTGTTCATAGTGTTCACCGTCGTGCATCAACTGGGTTAGCCATGCGTCGCCTTCAGTCTCGACCCGATGAAGGGCACCAAGGCCGGCCAGCCATATCGTTCTGGGTAAATGGGTATCCATGCCGTCTTCCTCCAGAGAGAACGCTCTGATATCAGCCTAGTCCGATGACCGGAGAATGGTTTGATTCTGATCAATAATTAACCTCTGGGCTCGTGTCAGCATGATTTAGGCCCTTGTAACAGCACCGGAAGGCGACGTGAATGGCAACCGTAGAACGGATTTTACAGGCCGCACTGGTACTGGCGAATGAGTCTGGTGCAGCGCGGTTGACGACCAATGCGATGGCGGATGAGGCTGGGATCAGTGTTGGCAATCTCTACTATCATTTCCGGAACAAAGACGATGTCTTGCTGGCCTTGTTTCGTCAGTTCGAGGGCATTATCGAACCTCTGTTATCCTCAGATTCCAAAGTGGCCGGATTAGACGATTGGGTGCAATGGTGGCTTCAGTGGTTTGATCATGTTCAGGCCTACTCGTTTCTGTTTCATGACCAACATTATTTGCAGACCAGCAACTCGCATTTGCGATTTCATTATCACCAATGGGCCGGACAAATCGAAAAAGCTCAGAAACGCATGTTGGACGAGCTTAAAGAAGTCCGGCAATTAGTCGCCACACAGGATGACCTTCAGCGGCTGGGCTGCGAAATGACCTTCATTGCGGTGTTTTGGCCTGATTTTTATCTGCTTAAGCAACCCCGGCCAGAGTCCGTCCAGGATTGCTCAATATGGAGCAGTGCCCTGAAGCAGATGCTGGGCCTGTTGTTACCTTATTTGCGTGTGTCCGCTCAGATGCAGTTCGAACAATTGATCAAGGACGCTGACCAGGTACTGCAAAATCGAATTCGTCCAGACAGGTAAAGGCTCGAATCAGTCCATATACTGATTTTCCAGTCGATCCAGTGACGTTCTCAGACGTTTCATGTGCGGGCTCAGACGTCGCCGTTGTCGGATGGATTCTGGTAAAGAAGGGCCATCGTTAAGGTGTTCGGGCTGAATAGCTAAACCATAGGGCGCGAGCATGCCATTTAACTCATCCTGTCGCTGGCTAATGTCAGCCAGTGTTGCACGGTAAGCACTGTCGACCATCTGAACCCGATTACGGAAGCTGAACTCGTTGGCAAAAAACCAGACCGCGTCATCGGGTTTGGGTTCAAACAGAATGATATCTTTGTCCGGGTAATCGCGTTGGTACTGACGGAATCCGGTAACGGATCGGGAATGGACCATCGCGCGAATGGCCTGACTGATTATGCCGACCGAACCCTCGCGTATGATCGATGTTTGCTCGGGTGCATCCGGAAGAAACTGACGGTTGCAGTAAGGAACGATCGGATTGAAGCAGAACACCAGGTCTGCGCCGGCGTCCAGAGCGGCCGAAGCATGGACGGTTTTATACAAAATCCCATCAACAAAATAATGGTCATGAATGCGCACCGGAACATACAGGCCCGGAACACAGGTGGATGCCTGAACCGCCGTGGAAATGGGCACATCATCCCACTCGGGATGACCAAAGACCACGGAGCGGCCACAGTCCAGATCTGCAGCGACGATCATCAGTTGGGTATCGAGCTTGCGGAAATCATTAGTAATGCCGTATTGCTGAAAGAGTTTTCTCAAATAGCGTTCGATCGGTCGATTATCAAAAAAACCGGCCGGCAGAACCTGTTTCAGCCGTGTAAAACTCTCAAGCAGAGACTCATCACGCGGGTTTCGCAGGTAATCATAGATGGCTTGCCAGGTCAGTCCCGGAATGCTGGTTATCCGGTGTCGATATTCTCCCCACGCAGGGGAATAGAACAGAGACGGGTGAATCGGGTGTTCAACGTCGTCTGGCCGCAGCAAGTTGTCAGCAATTTCTCTGATGCTGAACTGGTTGGCAAGCGCCGAAGCGATGACCGACCCAGCACTGACTCCAACATACATCGGTAAATGATGCAGTCGAATACTCGGCAGGGCCTGTTGCAACGCTAACAGCGCACCAAGCTCGTACAGCCCGCCCATGGGACCACCACCGGCAAGAGCAAGCGCGATGGTGGGTTGGCCTATGTGATGTTGAACACCCATGAGACACCTCCATTACCGTCATGATGAACGTCAGGCGGTGGTTTCACTCTTTTTCGTTTTCGCCGGAGCGGCTTTAGTGGTGGCCGCTTTTGGTGCTGGTTTCTGAGCAGAGGCTTCAACGGCCGCTTGCAGCGCATCGATTTTTTCAATCAATTGCGATACATCGTCTTTGGTTGGAACGCCCAGTTTATCCAGAACTTTAATGACGCGATCTTCCAGAATGGCTTCAAGTTTATCCCATTGACTAGAGGCGCGATTCATCACTGAATCGACCGAATCATTCACCTGATTGGTGGTTTTTTCAGAGACTTTGTCCTGAAACTTTTCACCTTCTTCGACCAGGCTGGAAAACAGCCGACCACCTTCCTGGCCGGTTTTAACGAATGCCCCCAGTCCTGCCATCCACATCTGACGTGCGGTATCAACCGTGGTTTGCGTCGCCGCACTGAACTTTGATTGAGATTGGGATAGTTTGCTCATGGCTTCTCCTCCAAGTTGCGGGCTAATTGATTTAGCACCATGTTTACTGTACGACCGGGGTTTAGAGTAAACACACTAATCCTGAAACAGGGTGGGTGATTCAAATGACACAGATCAATATTCAGACACTGGCAACCTTATTTTCACCTCTGGACGTATCCGATATACCGGAACAGTGGGAACGATTACATGCGGGTGATCGCGAGCCTTTACCGAACAGCGAAACCGCGCGGCATGGCTGGTGGTTGTTTCATACCGGGCGGTTTTTGGAGGCCGCAGACGAGGCGTTGAGCGATGAAGCACTGTTAAGCCTTCGGTTAAAGTCGCTATCGACCTATGCCCACTATATGGAAAGCGATGAATCCCAACGCCTGGCTATGTTTCAGTCGGTCATCAGCGAAGCTAAGGAAGGTCTGAAAACTCAGCCCGATGCCTTGAACCTGCATTATCAGCTTGCCTACAGCCTGGGCCGTTACAGTCAGTGTGTTTCCATCACCCGGGCCTTATCAGAAGGGTTGGCCGGCCAGATTGCCGCTTCTTTGGAGCGTTGTCTTGAGCTGGACCCTCAACACGCGGATGCCCATACGGCGTTTGCAACTTATCAGGCCGAGTTGATCGGCAAACTCGGGAAAATGGCGGCTCGACTGACCTATGGTGCGAGCGTAGATGATGCTGTTAAGCATTATCAGCTGGCGATTGAACTGGCTCCTTATTCTGTCAGTGCCAAAACCGAATACGCCGATGGGTTACTGTCGATGGCGGGTAAAAAGCAACGTCAGCAGGCTATTTCTTTGTATCAAGAGGCCGTATCGGTGACTCCAGCGGATGCTTTGGAAGCGCTGGACTTCAGGTTGGCTAAGGCTGAACTGGACGGTCTGTAAACGGTCTACGTCGACGCTGAGAACCATTCGTCCGAAAGCTGCCGTTCGACGGTCAGTACCGGGATCAGAAAATCATCCGGATTGTCCAGCTGATCAAAAGCGTCATAGCCACGACAGACAAACTGATGAATGTCGTCATATCCAGCCAGTCGAGCCGGTACGGTGGCCCAACTGAGCAGCGAACGGATCATGGGTTTACGGACGATGGTTTTGAGTTCAGTTCCCAACAGCTCGATCAGATCCAGTTGTCGGGCCCGGTCGACCGGGTTTTGGCAGGCACGATAGGCGGCAACCCAGCTTTTCAAACTCAGCTCATTCAGATTCGGCTCATTGCCAAGGTAATGCAGTAGCAAAGCGTCCAGCTCCAAACTCAAACCGTGCAACTCTGCAGCACTGACAACGACGTCCAGTACCGACGCTGGCATCGTTCGGCACATCAGGGGAAGTGCCCGGATAAGCTGATCATTTCGGCGATGAAAATGTTCCGCGCTATAGAGTTCATCCTTAAAAAAGTCCATGGCCGGACGAAAGCGTGGTTGCTCATATAACGCCATATGCGTGTTCAACAGGCGATTGGCCTGCCAAGCTTGCAGCGCTTTAAACTCTGGAGTCGGGCGGGTTCTTTTGACTTTTTCTAAATGACTGAGGATAAGGTTGTGATATTCGTGAGCGTGAGTCATAACGCCTCCTGCGTCCGGCTCAGTTCAGTCTATTAAAACGCAACAATGGTGTCAGGGACTGATGCAGATCAGCACAGTGACCGGTCGGCAATGACAATCTGGACTGCACAAAAAACAGTCAGAGGGCATGAACATGAACGTTTTTGTCACTGGTGGTACGGGGTTCATCGGGTCCCGGTTAGTCAAACAGCTTTTATTGAACACAGCCATTCAACATATCTATCTCCTCGTACGGGAAACCTCCCTCCCAAAAGCGCATGAGCGATTTGCCGCCGAGATGAATGACAGTCGTTATCGTGAACGATTGGTGTTCATTTCAGGGAATTTGCGCGAGTCGGATTTGGGGTTGTCGGATGATGATGTGGGGGCATTAACCGGGAAGGTCGAACACTTTTTTCATCTGGCGGCAATTTATGACTTAAACGCCGATCGGGAAGCGCAACTGGCTGTAAACGTGCAGGGAACGCGGTTTGCCGTGCAGCTCGCCCAGCAATTACAGGTACAGACTTTTCATCTGATGAGTTCGATTGCGGCAGCAGGTCTTTACCCCGGCGTGTTCCGTGAGGATATGTTCGCGGAAGCGACGAACCTCAGTCATCCTTATTTTTCGACCAAACACGAATCGGAACGTCTGGTACGCGAGCTCTGGGGACCTTCTTACCGGATCTACCGGCCATCCTTTGTAGTTGGGGACTCAAGAACCGGTGAGATGGATAAAACCGACGGGCCTTATTATCTGTTTCATCTCATTAAAGCCATTCGTGAAGCTTTACCACCCTGGGTGCCATTGATGGGTATTGAGGGAGGGCGGTTTAATCTGGTTCCGGTCAACTTCGTCGTAGAGGCCATCGCATACTTGGCGTTTTTACCCGAACAGGATGGCCAGACTTTTCATCTGACCGATATGGAGCATTGGAAGTTTGGTGATCTCTTAAACCTCTTTGCCCGAGCGGCACATGCTCCTGAGTTTGAAATGCGGGTGAATGCCCGGTTATTTCAGTTAGTTCCGCCTGTATTAAAAAATGGCGTCATGGCTACCCCAGGGGTGGCCGACATCGTGGATGAACTGATTCAAAGCCTTGGCATTCCTAAAGATTTTTTTGCCTTCATTAACTGGCCAACCCGTTACGATAATCGCAAGGCTGAGGCTCTGTTAAACGAAGCTGGCATCCGGCCACCGCCATTAACCAGTTACGCGGATCGCCTATGGGATTACTGGGAAAGACATCTGGATCCGGCTCTGTTCGTGGCAAAAAATCTGGAAGAAAGACTGAATGGCAAGGTGGTCCTGATTACCGGAGGCTCATCCGGTATCGGCAAAGCAACGGCCATGCGCTTAAGCAAAGCCGGTGCGACCGTCATCATCTGTGCCCGGGATGCTGAAAAGCTGCGTCGTGCTCATCTGGATATTGAGTCAACAGGTGGTACGGTGGTCAGTCATCAGGCGGATATTACACAGCCTGATGACGTCGATCGTCTGTTTGGCATGATTGAACGGGAGTTTGCCGGTCTGGATATCCTGATCAATAATGCCGGGCATTCGATTCGTCGCTCAGTGATGCAATCGTTAGATCGCTTGCATGATTTTCAACGAACCATTGAGCTGAACTATCTGGCGTCTGTTGCCATTACCTTGAAAGCATTACCGATGATGGACCGTCGCCGGGAGGGGCACGTCATCAATATTTCATCCATTGGGGTGCTGAGTAACTCGCCCCGGTTCTCAGCCTATGTGGCCTCGAAAGCCGCCCTTGAGGCTTTCAGTCGTTGTGCCGCCGCCGAGATGGCTGACCACAAAATTTATTTCACGAACATCAATATGCCGCTGGTGCGAACCCCCATGATCGCGCCGACACCACTTTACGATCATGTGCCGACGTTAACGCCGGATGATGCGGCCGAGTTGGTTTGTGAGGCAATTTTGAAACGCCCGGAACGCTTGTCCACTAAACTTGGCAAGTTTGCCGATATTGTTCATGCTCTGTCTCCGACGTTGCAGCGACAGATCCTGAACACGGCGTTTCGATTGTTTCCGGAACAAGCTCGTGCCGATACCGCGAACCCGCAAGGGGAGACCGAAGCACCGCCGCCTGTTTCACCGGCACAGGTGCTGTTTGCCACGCTAATGAGAGGAGTGCACTGGTAGGTAATGACCGTACGACAGTTCATATGGGGGTGGCAAAGCCTCGAGTTGCTGGTGATTTTCGGGCTCTGGCAGTGGCTGTCATCCAGCCCGATTCTTCTGAGTCTGTTCGCAGCTTTCGTGACCATGCTTGCGTTACGGGCGCTGTTGATCGGCGTGATTTGTATCGTGGTGACGGTACAGTTCAGCCATCAGTCGCTATCGCCTTGGCGTTGGGTTCGCTACTGGGTGCAAGAGTTCGTGGCTTTTGTATCTCTGTACAGTGTGATGCAGGCTCTGCCGCGGCGCTGGGTGCAACCCAATGACCCGGTAACCAACCACCATGTGATTCTGGCGCACGGATTCCTCTGCAATGACGGGTTTTGGTGGCGTTTTGTGCCTCGCCTTCGTCAAGCGGGTTTAAGTGTTTCATCAGTTGAAATGCCCGGTGCCTTCGCCAGCATAGAGGAGTTTCAGCAGCGCCTTAGCGCTGAAATAGAACGTGTCAGTTCAATCAACCCCGATGCCGTCATTACTCTGGTCGGGTTCAGTATGGGTGGATTGGCAGCGCGTTGTTTACCGCGTAAACAGCAGCAGCGTTGCGAACTGATCACTCTTTATACTCCGCATTACGGGACTCTGATGGCCTATGTTCCGCGGTGGGTAGGCGCCACAAATGGTCGCCAGATGTGTCCGGGCAACCCATGGCTGTCGGGCTTGAAACGTCATCCTATTGCTTTCCGTCGGATGCTGGGCGTTTGGACCCGGCACGATACCATTGTTATACCGCCGATTCGCAGTCGGGCACCTTTCGATAACTGGGCGCAATCCGGCCAAGGCCATTTAAGTGCTTCTTTGGATGGGTCATTGCATCAGCGATTGCTGGACTGGATAACCGAAGAACACTCTCAGCCAGACGGCCACGGGACTGTCATTAAGGTTTCCAAAAGCAACGACTCAAACTCCGCATTGAAACAATCGATGATGTCCTGAGGGTTGGAAATCAGCTGCTGGTCGGTCATCAGACCAAACTGAACGCGATTGTTGTAGGTGAGAATGCTGACTCCGGTACCAATACTGCCGGATTGTGGAACCCAAAACAGCACCTGGTCCAGCTCGCTCCCGGCAAAATGCAAAGGAAAGCCAGGGCCGGGAACATTGGTCATCACGGCCGAGGCCTTACTGCTGAACAATCGCACCAGTTCTTTTTCGGCGATGTCCGGTAGGTATCCCGCCAACTGCAGAATCTGAAAGACCAGCCAAGCCTGCTTGCTCTGTTTTAAGGCGCCCATTCGCTGATGCAGGGCCTGAGCCCTTTCAATAGGGTCTTCAATCCCCAAGGGCAGTGACAAAAATACCATCCCAAAATAGTTGCCCAACTCCGGTGCTTTCAGCAATGGTCTCAAATCCACAGGAACGACGGTCCTCATTTCAGACCAGGAGGTGAGTTGGTTCAGATCCTTTAAGTACCGGCGAAATGCGCCGGCGGCTGAACTCAACAAAATGTCGTTGATCTTGGCTTGATGAGTCTGCGCGATGGTTTTTACTTCCATCAGGTCTAAAGGCTGGCTCCAGACAAGCTGTTTTTTACCGCACAACCCCGGCGTTTTGAAAATATTGGCCTCGCCCGGACTGAGCCCCATCTTAAGCAGTTCAGTAGTGAGTTCTTCGACCAGCATCAGCGTTTCCGACCATTTGCCCTGACCAGGAACAAAGGGTTGTAAGCGCTTTAACCAGCGAGAAGGTGAGGGTGGGTGCGGTGTCGGTATAGACGCCGCCAGCGGTGGCATCGAAGCACCTTCGTCCATGAGTGACAACAGCACCTTCATCAGTGCCATCCCATCTGCATAGGCATGATGAATCCGGATGATGATGGCGCAGCCGTGTCGGAATCGAGGGACAAACAACATACGCCATAACGGGCGGGATGTATCTAGTGGCGAGTTGATGAAATCGGTTGCCAGCTGCTGCAGTTCAGCATCCGTCTCGGGCGACTGTTGCGCCGTGGGTAAGTGATAATCTAGATCTACCGGCGCAACCTGCCAGGCCTCGGATACCAGTGCCGGAGATGGCCGGCATTGAAAGCGTTTAATTGAAGCAAATTGAGTAAGCAATCGTTCGTGAACGACGGACTCAGGGATGGCCGATTGAAAAGTCATGACCGCGTTGATGACCATCGGGTTGACCGGAGAGTCCATTCGTAGCCAGGCATGGTCGACGCCCGCCATCAAGGTTTGTTGATGGCTGTCGGATTGAGTGTGGTGGCTTGAATTATCCATAAAATCAACGCACCTTAGCCGTGAGCCAACCTGGCTTACAAGGCGGCCAGCTCTGAATAAGTAGCTTTCAGTGTGGTCAAAGCTGGGCCGTTGTCCACTGCGCCAGATCAACAGTAATGATTATTCTGGCGCTCAGATGTCAATGTGATCGTTCAATACATAGAAGGGTTGAGTCTGAAGCTCGAGATAGTGTTTTAACGTCCGTTCAACCGTCCGAAATGCGATGTCTGGCCAGGGGATGTCGTCGAGGTGATAGAGATCGACGGCATTGCTTTCAGCGGTGGTCCCATAGTTGAAATCAGGCATGTCGACTCGGTAAAACATATGCACCTGATCGAAAGCCGGCAGGCTGATGACACTGATCAATACAGGGTTTTCACCGCGCACCATCGACTCCTCATCGGTTTCCCGAAGAGCGCCCTGAACCGTCGTTTCTCCGTTTTCCATAAAGCCCGCAGGCAGTGTCCAGAAGTTTTTGCGTGGCTCAATATTGCGCCGGCAGAGCAGGATGCGACCGTCCGGTGCGACGGGGACCGTGCCAGTGATGATGCGGGGGTTACGGTAATGGATGGCATCGCAATGCTCACAGACAAAGCGGGGGAGGTGGTCGCCTGGCGGTGTTTTTACCGTGACCGGGTGGCCACATTCGCTGCAAAAGTTCATCTGTGTGGAAAAACCAACGTTGTTTGTTTATGAGTTTAATCTCCGCGTAGATTACCAGAGACAAGCCTGGGATGAACACTCTTTACCCGAGGTAACCTTCGTACCGCAATCGGGAGACACAGAGCCAGAAGGCATTGAAGCAAGGGTGTTGAGATTCAAAATCGTGCAAAGAAAGCGACCCAACTCGAATTCTGTGCCATGCTTAAACGCAGGAAACAATGACAGGGGCCCTATGATCGAACCATCGTTAACCGCAGCCATGCGACATGCGCTCGTTACTTATCAGCCAAAAAAACTCTCACTGGATCGACCCAAAGCCGCCGTCTTGGTGCCTATTCATACCGATCCAGAACCGTCTGTGTTGCTCACTGTTCGAGCCAGCCATCTGAACAGTCACCCCGGACAGGTGTCGTTTCCCGGCGGTATGATGGAGCCGATTGACCCGAACCTGGCGCACACCGCATTACGCGAAACGGAAGAAGAGGTTGGTTTATCACCGTCTGGAATCGACGTGATTGGCGAGTTGTCGACCGCTTATTCCAAAGATGGAGTTCTGGTTTATCCCTTTGTCGGAATCGTCTCCGATCCGTATCAGAGCGTTGCCAGCCCCGATGAAATTGCCGAAATTTTTCACGTTCCCTGGCAGTTTTTCGCCTCTCAGGCTCCTGAGTTGCAAGCCATTGACCGGCATGGCATGTCTTTTCATATCCCGCATTTTCATTATGAAGGACACCATATATGGGGCATGACCGCCATGATCCTGCTGGAGTTAATCAACCTGATTGAGGGAACAGATTGGCCGACGCCGGACTTCACGCTGGCGACTCGACCGGGGGAAACGCCGTAATCGTGGGGCTATAAGATATGGTTCATAATGCACCGCTGTGTTACAGTGAAGTTGTGTTGGAACATGCCTGAGGGCTACGGAAAGTCATTGTTCATGTCTGATAGTCGTATGATGGTTATGGTGGCCTCGCTTGAGCGGCACCTGAGTAAAGAACGTAAAATTCTGACGGAAGCCATCGCAGGCCAAAACTCAATTCCGGTCGGGCTGGCTTATCCCCCGATACCCGCCAATTACATCTATAAACTGAATCAACAAGCGCTCAATGACGCCGATTACGTTGTGTTGTTGATCGGCTCAGAATACGGTGCCTTGACCGATAAGGGTGTCGGCTATGTTCATGCAACCTTTGCCGCGGCGCAGGCCGCCAGAAAACCGATCCTGAGCCTGATATACGAAGGCGAGGCGGCACAGCCAACCGACAGCTTCGATCAAAAACGTCTCAAAGGCTTTGTTGAACAGCTGAAGACCGGATGTGTCTTTTACTGGCATGATGATGACAGCCTCAGAGACAGTGCCGAACGTGGTCTTGAGTTTATTTTCGAGCATCATCCATCAACCGGTTGGATAAAGGCTGATTTGCAACCCTTAGTCGCTTCGGTGAGTGCTGATGATCAAAGTCTCATACAGAAGTTAAAAACGCAGGTGCAGCACCTGACCCACAAGGTTCAAAGCTTGCCCGGGCATGGCAAAGCCGAGAAAGTCGACTTCAGCAAAGATCAGCGACTTCTGAACCTGAAATACCAATGCAATGCGTTTCGTGAAGGGCGGTTAAAGCAGCTTGATGGCCAGTTGGGCTTGCCTCTACAGGCGTTGTTCGATTGGTTGGCTCCCACTTTGCTGTCACCGGTTACCGAAGCCCGATTGCGCGCGGTGATCGCTATCCGTATACAGGAGGCGGTGTTAGCAGAGGCAAAATCACGCTGGCCGGGCAGTCATGCGGTTTCCGATATTAAAGTCCAGCAAGGCAGTTTTGATGAACTGAAAATTCGCCTTCGCGCCCTCAATGCCATAGCTTTTGATGATCATGGCCGATGGTTTCTTACCCCATCCGGCGAGCAGACAGCCCTCGAGTTATCAGAATCGCACTGATTCTTGCGGATCACTTTGCTTGTTGATGCGCGAATGCAACAGACACCGCACCTGGACCCAGTAAAGCGCCCGATGACGGGCTCATAATGGACGAAATCAAACGCCCCTGTTTACCATCAATATCCCGCTGGAGAGCCCGGAAATCCGAGTTGACCCGAATGTCGGCTGGATTCCCGGCGTAACTGATCGAGACCAGCCGATTATGCAGTTGTGCATGGCCGAGTCTCTGAGTCACCAGACCGATAAACTCGGACAGTCGTGTTGGTTGATGGCATTTTCGTATCGTTGTCACGCCATCGGGGCTGATATGATAAATCGGCATTTGACGTTTTAGGTGGTACTGTTGACCGGCTAACCAGCCTAAGTCAAACGGGGGCGATTTCAGCTGTTGGGCTGAGTTGCCTGGCAGGACAAACGTTTCCAGGCTATGACTGAACGATTGTATCGGCGACTTCAGTTGATCGATCGAACGGGCTTTTTCACCAATCAGCCGAAAGGCTTCATATAGCGTCAGCCCGTAACCGGCCAGACCACTATTAGATTCGATGACCCTGACTTTAAAGGGAATGGTCAAGCGAGCTTTTTGCCGAAGTAAATCTATGTTGGGGTGTTGAGTGACCAGGGCTTCCCGAACTGACTGCAATGTAGAACTGAGCTTTTGGTGTGGGGCAATGATCAGCAGGTGGTCATAGTCGTAAATCCACCGGTCCGTTAAAACCTTTTCCACGTCATCGACCGCCAGAGACGACAGTTTGGGTTTGAATCCTTTTTGATTTGCCCAATGCTGATAAAAACTGAGCGCATCGCTTTTATGTCGCTGGTCGATCAATGGCCTTTCGCTGCTTGTGCCAGTCATCGTTAATGGAAGGATCTGTACGTGATTCCTTTTCAGAAACGATTCTGGAATATCGCAGGTTGAGTCAACGACCAGGCCGATGCGCATCGAGGTTCTTCATTCTGTATGGGCGGACGGTCAGTGTAGAGCGCGAACGGTTTTTGAACAAGATTAGACCGCTCTAACATGCCTAGGATGTTTTCTGTCGATACTCACACAGGTCTTCAATGAGGCAGGCACCGCACTTGGGTTTGCGTGCCACACAGGTATATCGACCATGCAGAATCAGCCAGTGATGCGCGTCCAGTAAGAACTCCTTGGGCACCAGACGAAGCAGTCGTTTCTCGACTTCCAGAACATCTTTTCCCGGAGCGATACGGGTTCGGTTACTGACTCTGAAAATATGAGTGTCTACGGCCATCGTCGGTTGGCCGAAGGCCGTGTTCAGGACCACGTTCGCGGTTTTTCGACCTACGCCGGGCAAGGCTTCGAGCGCTTCTCGGGTCTGCGGAACCTGGCTGTTGTGCTGATCGATGAGCATTCGGCACAGTTTGATGACATTCTCAGCTTTTGAGTTAAACAGCCCGATGGTCTTGATGTAATCCTTCAGACCATCGACACCCAGTGCATAAATCGCTTCAGGCGTGTTTGCGACTGGAAACAGCTTGTCAGTGGCTTTGTTGACACCTTTGTCGGTTGCTTGAGCGGAGAGTACAACGGCAACTAATAACTCAAATGGCGTGCTGTAGTTCAGTTCGGTTTCCGGGTGTGGGTTCTCCGCGCGCAAACGGGAGAAGATTTCGATGCGTTTCTCTTTATTCATCAGGGCTGGTCAACTGGTCAGTCAAAGCCGCCATAGTAGGGCGTCTCAACGTTAAAATCGAGCGTTGGCGACGGATGGTCCGCCGCCTTCGCCAGGTTCGTTAACTGATATTGCCGGTGACCCGAACTCGCTTTCCACCGGCTTTCACAGCTTCGGTGTTACGCGCTTTGGCTTGTTCTAGACGGTCATCAATGCTGTTTTTCAGCGCAATCAGAAGTCCCAGACCGACAAAAGCCCCCGGAGGGAGAACGGCGAATAAAAAGTCAGGGTAATCCTTGAAGACCTGCCACTCCCATTGACGGGCGGACTCACCAAAGATCAAGTGCATGTTCGTGAACAGTGTACCCTGACCAATGAGTTCGCGCAGCGCGCCGAGAATGAGCAGGACTGCGAGAAAACCAAGCGACATGAACACCCCATCGATGATGGACGGGATGACCGGGTTTTTCCGTGCGAAAGCATCGGCGCGACCCAGAATCGTACAGTTGGTCACAATCAACGGAATAAAGATTCCCAACACCTGATACAGCTCGAAGGTATAGGCCTGCATCAGCAGTTCAGCACAGGTGGTAAAGGAGGCGATGATCATGACAAACGCGGGCAGGCGAATGGCGTCTGAGACGTAGTTGCGGATCAGAGAAACGGCCAGGTTTGAACCGACCAAAACAACCATAGTGGCCAGTCCCAGTCCCAGGGCATTCACCACGGTACCGGTGACCGCCAGCATCGGGCAGAGGCCAAGCAATTGGACCAGCGCCGCATTGTTGGACCACAGTCCATTGTTAATCAGGGTTTTGGTCTCACTCATGATCCGTCCTCCACGGAGTCTGGTTCATTTAACAGGGCATCCTGGTTATCTTCAAAGAAGAGCAGGCTGTTTTTGACGGCACCGACGATGGCCCGGGGGGTGATGGTCGCACCGGTCAGTTGATCAAAGGCACCGCCGTCTTTTACCACGGCCCAATCATCGGGTTGGGGATTCATCAGGGAGCGATCATTAAAGACATAAATCCAATCCGACTTGGACGTTTCAACCTGGTCGCCAAGGCCCGGGGTTTCTTTGTGTCGCGTTACGCGAACCCCAAGGATTTGACCGTTGGCTTTGATGCCGACGATCAGGCGAATAGCTTCCGTATAGCCTTGCGGCGCGACAACGGGAAGGATGACAGCTTCTGTTTGTCCGTCGGCGGTGAGCACTCGATAAAAGTGCTGAGTATCCGAAGACAGGTTGAGTCGGTCTAACCCAACTAACGCTTGCGCGTCAAAACGAGTTTCGCCGGCCAGAATATCATCTGCCGTATAATCTGAAGGCAGAATGGACAGTAACTGACGAGCCTCAAAGGCGGCTTCGTTCTGGGTAATGGTATCCCGGGTCAAGGTTTGCGTGACGGCGATGATGCCGGCGGTGAAGAACGCAAAGATCGCCAGGCCGATGGCCGACCGACGAATCGCCTCAGGAAGCGTCACATTCGGCTGCTCAGTCTTGCTCATTTTTGTATCCTTTAACGGCCGCCTTATGGCCGTAGACTCGTGGCCGGGTGTAGTGATCGATCAATGGCGCTGCAAAGTTCATCAACAGAACCGCAAAAGCGGTCGCATCCGGGTAGTTACCCCAGGTTCGAATGATATAGATGAGAGCGCCGATACCCGCGCCGTAGATCAGCTTTCCGCGATTGCTGGTCGCCGCTGAAACCGGGTCTGTGGCAATAAAAAATGCGGCCAACATGGTTGAACCCGATAACAGATGGAGCGAGAGCGGTACAAAGGCATCAGCGTCAGAACCGATCAGGATGGACAGGAGGGCTAAGCTGCCGAGCAGCGATACCGGGATGTGCCAGGTGATGATGCGCAGTCCCAGCAATACCAATCCACCGAGCAAAAACGCCAGGTTAACCGGAGTCCAACCCACCGCACCAATCGTCTGATAGATCGGATTGACCAGAACATCCTCGGCCGTCAGGCGGCTGATGCTTTGTTTGTAATCATCCAACGGCGTGGCACCGGTGAGGCCGTCAAGGACCGTTTGTCCTCCCTGAAAAATGATGGTCACGGTTTGCCCGAAATCAGCGGATTGATCGACGGCAGCCCAGCGGGTGGTCATCAACAGCGGCAACGACACCAGCAGAAGCGCATAGGCCACCATCGCCGGATTAAAAGGGTTTTGTCCCAGACCGCCAAACAGATGCTTTCCGAACAGGATGGCCAGGGTCGTCCCGAGCACGATCAGCCACCAGGGCGCCAACGGGGGCAGGGCACAGGCGAGCAATAAGGCGGTGACCAAGGCGGATCCGTCTTTCAGGAAAAAGAGGACCGGTCGCTTGCGGATCTTCAGTATCAGGGCCTCCACTGCCAGAGCGGTGACGGTGGCAAGTATGGCATTGATCAGGTAACCCCAGCTGAAAAACACGATTAACGCCAGCAGGCCGGGTATGAGGGCAGCACAGAGGGTCAGCATCAAGCGGCTGACCGTATTGCTACCGGTTGTGTGCGGGGAGGAAAGAGTCATCATGATGGGTCGGTTTCCTGCGATTGGGTCGCGGCCTGATAAGCTTTTTCGGCACTCAGGTACTTTTCTTCCAGTTTATCAGCCGCTTTTTTCAGCGCGGCGACCATGGCATCACCATTCGCTTCGGCTTCCTGCAACCGGGTCGATGCCTTGTCAAACTTGGCTTTGGCTTTGTCTAGCGCTTCTTTCAGTTCCGCGGGAGACTGTTCAACAGCGGCGGCCGACTCTGCTCTGGCTTGTTTTTTTGCGGCTGCACGAGCAAGTGCAGCCTTAACTGGGTCATCGTCGTTGCTGCCTGAAGAAGGTGCGCCTTCTCGGGCCTTTTTCTCTGCCTGGGCTTTGGCGGCCGCTTCTGCCCGAGCTTTACGTCGAGCTTCTTTTTCCTGTTTTTCCCTCTCTAGCCGAGCCTGGCGGTTTTCGAAACGAATGCGGGCGCGTTCGGACTCTTCGTGCTGTTGACGTTCCTGTTTGAGCTCACCTTTGGCATATCGGAAATATTGAACCAGCGGGATTCGGCTCGGGCAGACATAAGCACAGGCGCCGCATTCAATGCAGTCTTCAAGACTGTGCAGCTCTGCGGACTCCAGCTCCCGGTGCTTGGACGCCCAATGCATCTGCTGAGGTAATAAGTCGACCGGGCAAGCCTGTTCACACAAACCACAACGAATACAGGGGCTGTCTTCGATGGCCGGAGGCAGCTCTTTCTTGGTCGGTGCCAACAGACAGTTGGTTGATTTCATGATCGGAGCGGCGATGTCAGGCACGGCAAAGCCCATCATCGGGCCACCCATAATGACCCGATCCGCTTTTTTAAGGTGCGCACCGGCATGGTTGAGTACGGTTTCCATGCTGGTGCCGATCAGCACCTCATAGTTGCCCGGGTTGCTGACCGCCGCACCGGTGACCGTTGTGATCCGGCTGATCAGTGGTTCATCGTGAACCACGGTTCGATATATCTGATACAGGGTGCCCACGTTCTGGCAGACGATGCCGAGATCGCTGGGTAATCCGCCTTTCGGTACTTCTTTTCCGGTGACTAGCTGGATCAACTGCTTTTCGCCACCAGAAGGGTATTTGGTGGGGACGACGGCCAGCTCAATGCGCTGTTGCAGTGTCTCGGCGGCCTGTTCCAGAGCCGTGGCCGCTTCCGGCTTGTTATCTTCAATGCCGATCAGAATTCGACGGGCACCCAGCAGGTGCAAACAAATCTGTGCGCCGCGCAGTATATCTTCCGCGCGTTCGCGCATCAGCCGATCGTCAGCGGTAATGTAAGGTTCGCATTCGGCCGCATTGATGAGCAGCGTATCGATCGGCGCATGTCGGTTTCGGTATTTGATATCGGTTGGGAACCCGGCGCCACCCAAACCGGTGATGCCGCCATCGTGGATTCGTTGCAGCAGCTCTTCATGGGTTTTGGACGCCCAGTCTTCCCAGGGCGTCTGTTTGCGCCAATCGTCCAGACCGTCCGCTTCAATCGCAATGGCGGGCTGTTTCAGGCCGGACTCGTGAGCGTAGGCATGGTCTTCAATCGCAGTAATACGACCGGAAGTCGGCGCGTGGACCGATGCTGAAATTCCGCCGCCAGACTGTGCAATGATCTGCCCTTTTCGGACCATCTGGCCCACCGACACCACGGGCGTGGCTGGCGCGCCGATGTGCATGTTCAGAGGCAGCCATAACGTCGATGGTAACGGGATGGCTTCGATCGGTGCGGTGTTCGATTCCTGTTTGTGCTCAGCGGGATGAATGCCGCCGGAAATAGACCAGACACGAGATCGGGTGATCAGGGATGAAGCTACAGTCATGCCGCGTCCTCTTTATTGACGGCAGGTGTTGGCCGGTCCGTTGCGATCAGCTCAATATTGCTGAGCGGGCGGTTCTGATGCCAGGTGGCCAGCGTGTCTTCAATGGGCACCATATCAATGCAATCGACCGGGCAGGGTTCGACACAGAGGTCACACCCTGTGCATTCGGATTCTATGACCGTGTGCATCTGTTTCGCGGCGCCGAGAATGGCATCGACCGGACAGGCCTGGATGCATTTTGTGCAGCCAATGCATTCATCTTCGCGGATGATGGCTACCTGCGGTGTTTTTTCTTCGCCATGCTCCGCGTCCAGCGGCTTTGGTTCCACATCCAGTAAATCGGCCAGTGCCTGAATGGTGGCTTCGCCGCCGGGAGGGCACTTATTGATGTCTTCCCCGTCCGCAATAGCCTGGGCATAAGGCCGGCAACCGGGATGGCCACACTGACCGCATTGGGTTTGCGGCAGGATGTTATTGATGTCCTCGACAATCGGGTTGCCCTCGGGTTTGAAACGGATCGATGCGAAGCCGAGTAAAGCCCCGAAGATTGCCGCAAGAACAAGCAGAGTAAGAATGGCGGTGATCATGAGGTGTCCTTATACCGAAACCAGACCTGAAAAACCCATAAAGGCCAACGACATAATGCCCGCGGCGATCAGGCCGATGGCGGCGCCTTTAAAGGGCTTAGGGACATCCGCAAGGTTGATCCGTTCACGCATGGCTGCAAACAAAACCAAAACCAAAGAGAAACCGATCGCGGCGCCAAAACCGAACAGAAAACTTTCAATCAGGGTGTTTTGGCGACTGATGTTCAGCAAGGCGACCCCGAGAACGGCGCAGTTGGTGGTAATCAGCGGGAGAAAAATACCCAGTACCCGGTAAAGCAGCGGGCTGGTTTTGCGCACCAGCATCTCGGTGAACTGAACGACAAACGCGATGACCAGAATGAAGCTGATTGTCTTCAGATACGTCAGGCCCAACGGTTCCAGCAGAAAACTGTAAACCACATAACTGGCCACGGAAGAAATGGTCAAAACAAAGGTGGTCGCCGCGGACATACCGACCGCAGTTTCAAGCTTATTCGACACGCCCATAAACGGGCATAAACCCAAAAACTGCACGAGCACAAAGTTATTGACTAAAACGGTGCCGATCAGCAGCAGAATGTATTCGCTCATGAATAAAACACAGGGCCAGAAAACTGAGGCGGTATTATCGTGAGTTTTGTTATAGCTAACAAGGTGATAGAGCGAAGATTTTTATTGCCTTTTGGAATGGATACCGGTGTTTGATGACTATGGAGTGTGTTTGGTTTGGGAATCTTTAGGTTGAATGGGTTGGTTTGGCAGTCGCGAGCAGGCTCGTTTGTACCGGAAGCTTGGTTGTAAGAGCTTGCCTGCAAGCGATAAAGATCGGTTTCAACTTAACAATTGCCAGCTAACTCGCTCCGACAAATAGCTGATGTTTGCAGGAGCGAGGTCGCGAAGTTGGCTTTTGGTCAGGCAGTCTTAACTGATCTTTGTACCCGGCGGAATGTCGTCGGCGCCTTCCATGATCCACAGGTTTTTACCTTCGCCCGCGGCTAACACCATGCCTTCGGAAAGCCCAAAGCGCATCTTGCGCGGCGCCAGATTGTATACCAGAACCAGGTTTTTACCGATCAGGTCTTCCGGTTGGTAGTGGCTTTTAATGCCACTGAACACCTGGCGGGTTTCGCCATTGCCGACATCCAGTTGAAGTTGCAGTAGTTTATCCGCGCCTTCGACGTGATCGGCTTTGATCACGCGAGCGATCCGTAAATCAACCTTGGCGAAGTCGCCAAATTCGATGGTTTCTGATTCCGACTTTGTCGTTTTAGCTGACTTTGACGGCTTTTCGGGTTTAGCCGCGGGCGCCTTTTTGCCGCTCTCACGCGCCGCGTCGCCTTTGCTTTCTTCTAACAGAGCGTCGATCTGTTTCATGTCGATGCGCGTGAGCAACGGCTTAAACTTGTTGATGGCGTGACCGGTCAGCGTGGTGTCCAGATCGGTAAAGTCCAGGCTGTCGACATTCAGGAATGCCCGAACTTTTTCGTTCAGTGCTGGCAGTACAGGACCGAGGTAAATCGACAGGGCGCGGAACAGGTGAATCCCCATGGAGCAAATGTCCTGTACCTCTTGGGCTTTGCTTTCATCTTTCGCCAGTGCCCAGGGTTCTTTGGCCTGAATATATTCATTAGCCTTGTCGACTAGGCGCATGATTTCACGGACGGCTTTACTGAACTCGCGAGACTCATAGAGGCTGGCAATCAGATTTTTCGATCCCAGCACTTCGTCTAGCAGCTCAGGTTCAGCAATGTTATCTGACAGTTTGCCGCCACCTTTCTTGATGAAGCCGGCGCAACGACTGGCGATGTTGACAAACTTGTTCACCAGATCGGTATTCACGCGCTGCGCAAAATCGGTGAGGTTCAGGTCGATGTCTTCAACGCCATAGCCCAGCTTGGCCGCGTAGTAGTAACGCAGGTATTCCGGGCTCAGGTGTTTAAGATAGGTACTGGCCATAATAAAGGTGCCGCGCGACTTGGACATTTTTTCACCATTGACGGTGATGTAGCCGTGGGCAAAAACGCCATCGGGTGTTTTGAACTCGGCGCTGGTCAGCATGGCTGGCCAGAACAACGCGTGGAAGTTGATGATGTCTTTACCGATGAAGTGATAGAGCTCGGCGTCTGAGTCCTTCGACCAATAATCGTCAAAGTTCAGACCGTCAGTGCGATCGCACAGATTCTTAAAACTGGCCATGTAGCCGATCGGAGCATCCAGCCAGACATAGAAGTACTTACCTGGTGCGCCAGGGATTTCAAAACCAAAGTAAGGGGCATCACGGGAAATGTCCCAGGCTTGCAACCCGGAGTCGAGCCATTCAGACAGTTTGTTAGCGACACTGTCTTGCAGAGTGCCGGAACGTGTCCACTCCTGCAGCATGGTTTGGAACTGTGGCAGGTCGAAGAAAAAGTGCTCAGACTCTTTCTCAATCGGGGTGGCACCGGTGTAAGCCGATTTGGGGTTGATCAGCTCGTTAGGCTCGTAGGTCGCTGAACAGACTTCACAGGCATCGCCGTACTGATCTTCAGATTTGCACTTAGGGCAGGTGCCTTTAACAAAGCGATCCGCCAGAAAGATCTCTTTTTCCGGATCGTACAGCTGCCGAATGGTTTTGACCTTAATGTGGCCGTTTTCTTTCAGGCGGGAATAGATTAACTCCGCGTAATGCTGGTTTTCATTGGAATGCGTGCTGTAGTAGTTGTCGTGTCCGATCAGGAAGCCTTCGGAGTCCGCCTTGTGATCGGCATTCATTTTCTCGATCCAGGCTTCGGGCGATTTACCTTCTTTCTCGGCACGCAGCATAACGGCGGTACCATGTGTGTCGTCTGCGCACACATACATGCACTCGTGTCCCATGCTTTTTTGGAAGCGAACCCAGATGTCGGTTTGGATCTGTTCCATCAGGTGCCCAAGGTGCAATTGGCCGTTGGCATAGGGCAGCGCGCTGGTGACAAGAATTTTGCGTTTCGCAGACATAGGGTAACTCGTTCCTTTAAATCGATGGTGACGGATGTAGAACGCGGTTCACGGCAGTCGCCGATGATTCGCAACCTGAACGGGTAATTGTCTCTATTTGCGCGGAGCGGGGCAAGCTTCTTTTACGGGCATACAGGTTGTCGGAGGTCAAGGTTGCCGTCTTGTGTTCAACAGGGCATTGAACGACAATGCGCGGTAATTTCACTGTCTGTATGTAGTCAATCAAGGAGCGAATTTTGATCATTCCCGTTTTGCTGGCTGGTGGCGTAGGATCGCGTCTGTGGCCCATGTCTCGTGAACTGTACCCCAAACAATGCATCAATTTGGTGGATGCTGAGAAAAGCCTGATTCAGCAGACAGCTGAACGCAGCCAGGCTGCCGGGATGACCGAGTCGCCCATTGTGGTCTGTAACGATGAACATCGCTTCCTGATCGCCCAACAGATGGCAGAGTCTGGCGTTCAGGCCGATATCATTCTGGAACCGGAAGGTCGCAATACCGCACCGGCCATCGCATTGGCGGCGTTTCAGGCAATCAGTCGTGATGAAAACGCGGTTTTAGTTGTGTTACCGGCCGATCACGTTATTCAGGATCATGACCGCTTTGCCAAAGCCGTGGCAACGGCCGTCAAACAGGCCGAGTCCGGGCGGATTGTGACCTTCGGTATTCAACCCGGGTATCCCGAAACCGGCTATGGCTATATTCAGACCGCTTCCGATGAAGGCGAGGCGTTGCCTATTCAGTCTTTCAAAGAAAAGCCTGATTTGGCAACGGCTGAAAAATACGTCAAAGACGGTGGCTACTACTGGAACAGTGGTATGTTCGTGTTCAGAGCCCAAACGTACCTTGATGAGCTCAAGGCACTGCAACCGGCGATGTACGAAGCGGTTCGCGCGGCGATGGCTGGGGTATCGACGGATTTAGACTTTATACGTGTGGATACGGCGGCTTTTGCTGAATCACCCTCTGACTCCATCGATTACGCGATCATGGAGAAAACCGGTAAGGCCGTGATGGTGCCATATGCGGGTGACTGGAACGACATTGGTGCCTGGGCTGCCCTGTATGACCTGAACGACAAAGATGAAAACGGCAATGTCCACCAGGGCGATGTGCTGGTTCATGATGCGAAAGATAACTTTATCCGGTCCGAGAGCCGGCTGGTCGCCGCAGTTGGTGTGGATAACCTGGCCATTGTGGAGACCAAAGACGCCGTAGTCGTGGTACCGAGAGAACGTGCCCAGGATGTGAAGTTCATCGTCAACCAGTTAAAAGCATTGGGGCGGACGGAGCATGAGGTGCACACTAAAGTGTATCGGCCGTGGGGCGCTTACGAAGGGGTGGATCACGGTAAGCGGCACCAGGTGAAAAACATTATGGTGAAACCGGGTGAAAAGCTGTCAGTTCAGATGCATCACCACCGAGCGGAACATTGGATTGTGGTATCCGGCACGGCCAATGTGACCATTGGTGAAACAACGCAGCTGGTGGGTGAGAACGAATCGGTGTACATCCCGTTAGGCGAAGTACACGCGCTTGAAAACCCCGGCAAAATCCCGCTGGAACTGATTGAAGTCCAGACGGGTTCTTATCTGGGTGAAGACGACATCGTCCGGTTTACCGACCGCTATGGGCGTTCTTAAGGGGTGACCCCATCACTTTGCCTTCCATAACGAAGGGCGGCGCTCAGTGAACTGTTACTCCCCTCATCAGAGGGGAGTTGAATCCTTCTTTATAATTGACTCCCCCAAATCCATCCCCATATAACCCGTCAAACCCTTCTTTAAAGAGTCCATCATGGATAACGTGAAAAAAATCATCGCGGTCGCTTCCGGTAAAGGCGGCGTCGGCAAGTCCACCACCGCCGTCAATCTGGCATTGGCACTTAAGCGTCTGGGGCACAATGTCGGTTTGTTAGATGCCGATATCTATGGGCCCTCGGTTGGTTTGATGCTGGGGGTTAAAGAAGGCACCAAGCCGGAGGTCAAAGACGGTAACAGCTTTGTCCCGATTCTGGCGCACGGCCTGCAAACCATGAGCATGGCCTACCTGGTCACCGATAAGACGCCTATGGTTTGGCGCGGCCCAATGGCATCCGGTGCGCTGCAACAGATTCTCACGCAGACGCTTTGGGATAAGCTCGATTACCTGGTTGTCGACATGCCACCGGGCACTGGTGATATCCAGCTGACCTTGGCGCAAAAAGCCAACATCGATGGTGCCGTGATTGTGACCACACCGCAGGATCTGGCGTTACTGGATGCGAAAAAAGGCATTGAAATGTTCCAGAAGGTCAATGTACCGGTGTTGGGTGTGGTCGAAAACATGGCGGTTCATGTTTGTTCGAACTGCGGTCACGAAGAACACATTTTTGGCGAAAAGGGCGGTCAGCGACTCGCTGAACAATACCATGTCGACATTCTCGCCAGCCTGCCTTTAGACATGGCGATTCGCGAAGGGACGGATGGCGGTCAGCCGACCATGGTCGGCGATGCCCAAAATTCCTTGACGGCCAGTTACGAAGCGTTAGCAAATGGCGTGGTAACCAGAGTAGAAGAACAGGGTGGCGACGGGCCGACCCTCAGTTTTAGTTGACTATTGCAGGCTGAGCCGCGGTGCGAGCCATGAAGCAACTTGGAGTACCATTGGCAGAGTATGATGGTCGCGAGCAGGCTCGCTCCTACAGGGAGCCGCTGTTGTAGGAGCCTGCCTGCAGGCGACCAGAAACTCACCCGACGCAAATCGGCTTACACATGCACAGTGCTGATCTATCCCTGCTGCATGCCATGCGACGTCGTTCCTAAGAAAAACCGCCCACCATGGTCAAGCCCGTCGGAGTTCTTTACCATGGTGTTAAATCCATGACTTTCCCGTAGCTGTGAGACAGGCAACCGAGAAACTCTTCTTAACCTTTCTGTTCATTTCCGCCCTTGGGTTTGCCTGGTTGCAATGGCCGCAGCGAACCGAAGACTCCGCCTTTCAAGAACTGCCCATCATCGAAACAGATCCTTTATGGACGCTTTCTACTGTTTACGAAGCCGAGAGTCGCTTCGTGACGTCGCCATTCCTGGTCGAGCTTGTATCTCAGGCACCAATCCTTTTTTGGATTGAAGCACCAAGTGCCGGCTTATCTCCTGTCCTGAAACGTGCCGTTCTTACTGAGGAGGGACTTTCCTATGAGCCCGTGACCGTCCTGACGCCTGACGCGCTCAGCAAAATGACCGGGCGAAAGACTCTGAATCTGCAGAGTTTGGTGAGCTGGACTCAGGGTGACCAGTTGTTCATGGCGGTATCGTCTTCGACAATAGCGGATGCTAGTCGAGTCGATCTTTTAGTTTCTGATGATGAAGGGCTGTCTTTCGAACATCTGTCGACTCTGCGAACGAACCCGGTTCTTAACCTAGGTGCACGCGCTCAGGGGGCCCCGATCAGCCAAAATAGCGGATCTGAGTTTATGATTTCTCATGATCAGATTGGCTATTTGGCGCTTCGTGCTGAAGTTAATACTCAGGGAGAAATCATCCGGGTTTCGAGATTGTCCATGGGAGCCGCACCATCAACTTTAACCGGCAATGCCTTGCAAGTCGCCCAAGATGTCTGGCTCACAACACAGGTCGATCAAACACAGGAGATAATGAGGCTCATGCTTAATAGCGAACCGCAGGCATTGGAGGGGCGGACTGTCAGAGCCCTCGATGTGAGCCAATTGCCGGTATCTCCGCCACACATGAGTCTGTCGGCCGATGGGGTAATACATCTCATTTGGATTGAAGGCGGCAATCGGGTGCAATGGTTGCGAACCTCGCTGGCAGAACTGTTGAACGGGGAGGTGGGTGAATGATCAGTCCCGAGTTGTTAGGACTGTTTAGTTGGGCATTGCTGTTGGCATATCCCGTTGCCTGGGTAAGTCGACAGCTATTCAAGTCACCCGGACTAATGACGTTGGTGCTGTTAATTAGCATTGTGGTGGTGTCTGTCCCAGTTTGGCAGGGCGCAAGCCTGGCATCCTGGGCCTTTGGTGTGGCTGACTTACCATCGGTCTTATTTGTTGGTTTGTTGATGAGTCGTCTGTTCTGGCCGGCCGATTCGAGTTTAAGAGCCCTGTGGCATCTGGGCGGTTTAGTTTCCTGTGTTCAGTTAGCGTTCTGGTTTTCTGGTTGGGAAGTGGTCTACCTTTGGGGGCAAGAAGCCATCTCGATGGTCGTTCTGGCCCTGTTTTTTGTGATCGCGTTGATGTTTCGTTCCTTGGCTGGGGCTGTGCTGATGCTGGTCGTTGCTATCGCCCTGGCATTTAATATTTATGGTACCTATAACAGCTGGTTGTATCTCGTTGGCTTACCCTTTGCGTTGGCCTATCTTTTAGGTTTGCCTATCAGTGGGATGCGCTGGTGGCTGGGACGACGATCCCAGTCTCGCGAGTTGTTTCGCTGACCGGTATCAAGGCCCCTCTTATTGCGGCCTTTCAGTGCGGGGGGTACACTTCCGCCTTTGAATTTTCCAGGGCTTGCCAGTACTCAGCAGGTCCTCCATTTGTACAAGGGAAACACAGATGAAAATAGCCGTTGCCGGTACTGGATACGTTGGCCTTTCTAATGCCATGTTGTTGGCGCAGAACCATGAGGTCGTAGCCGTTGATATCGTTCCGGAAAAAGTTGAACAGTTAAATCAGGGACAGTCTCCGATTGAAGATACGGAGATTGAAGATTTTCTGGCCAATAAAACCCTGAACTTCAGTGCGACGCTGGATGCCGAAGCGGCCTATCAGGGTGCTGAGTTTGTCATCATTGCGACCCCGACCGATTACGACCCGGACACCAATTACTTTAATACCGGCAGCGTGGAAGCCGTGATCAAGCAGGTGATGGCGGTGAACCCAGAAGCGGTGATGGTCATTAAATCAACCATCCCGGTAGGCTATACCGCTAAGTTGAAAGCGGAAATGGGCACCGATAACCTCATCTTCAGCCCTGAGTTTCTGCGTGAAGGCAAGGCGCTGTATGACAACCTGTACCCCAGCCGGATCATCGTGGGCGAGCGCAGTGAGCGAGCTGAACGTTTCGCCGCCCTGCTGCAGGAAGGCGCGGTCAAGAAAGACGTCCCGACGCTGTTCGTCGACGCCACCGAAGCTGAAGCGATTAAACTGTTTGCCAACACCTACCTGGCGATGCGGGTGGCGTACTTCAACGAACTGGACACTTATGCCGAAACACATGACTTGAATACCCGCCAGATTATTGAAGGGGTTGGGCTCGATCCGCGCATTGGTAACCACTACAACAACCCAAGTTTTGGTTATGGCGGTTACTGCTTGCCAAAAGATACCAAGCAACTGCTGGCAAACTTCGAAGAAGTGCCGAACAATCTGATTAAAGCGATTGTCGATGCCAATACCACGCGCAAAGACTTCATTGCAGACTCAATCATCAAACGCGGCCCGAAACGCGTTGGCATCTATCGCTTGGTTATGAAGTCTGGCTCCGACAATTTCCGCGCGTCCGCTATTCAGGGCATCATGAAAAGACTGAAAGCGAAGGGTATTGAGGTCGTAGTTTATGAACCAGTGCTGACTGAGCATGAGTTCTTCCGGTCGCTGGTGATCAATGATCTGGAAAAATTCAAGCAAGTATCGGATGTAATTGTGGCCAACCGGCCATCGGACGAGCTAGCCGATGTGATGGATAAAGTCTATACGCGCGATCTTTTCGGCAGTGATTAAAGTACCCACGTATCTGCAGGAGCGAGCCTGCTCGCGATCCCGGGGGTGAGTAGATCTCTGCATCTTCGTCTTCTGGTTTTGGCTATAAAAGCACCCGAGAAGGTTCGTTTATACAGGGCACCACTTTTGTAAGAGCTTGCCTGCAAGCGAAACCGTAACAAACTGAATCAAACGGACTTGATAAACAGGAACACATATGAAATTACTCGTTACCGGCGCGGCCGGCTTTATCGGCAATGAGCTGGCCCTGAAACTGACCGATGCCGGCCACGACGTCATCGGCATCGATAACCTCAACGACTATTACGACGTACAGCTAAAAAAAGACCGGCTCAAACGACTCGACAATAACCCACGCTTTACCTTTATTAAAATGGGCGTCGAAGATCGTCAGGCCATGGCTGATTTGGCAAGCCAGCACACCTTCGATCAAATCTTCCACATGGCCGCCCAAGCCGGTGTCCGTTATTCACTGGAAAACCCCAACGCCTACATTGACTCCAACCTCGTTGGCTTCGGGAATATCTTGGAACTGGCACGCCAGCAAACCGTTCAACACCTGATTTATGCGTCTTCCAGTTCTGTTTACGGTGAAAACGAAAAGCAACCGTTCAGTGAGGACGACCCCGTTGATCACCCGGTTTCACTGTATGCCGCAACGAAAAAATCCAATGAAGTGATGGCGCATTCGTACAGTCACCTTTATAGCATTCCAACGACCGGTCTGCGCTTTTTTACCGTTTATGGCCCCTGGGGGCGCCCGGATATGGCGCCGTTCCTGTTCACCGATGCCATATTAGCCGGTCGCCCGATCAAGGTGTTTAACCACGGCAATATGATGCGTGATTTCACCTACATCGACGACATTGTTGACGGCGTGATCAAAAGCTCCCAAGTGCCGCCGGTGAAAACCGACAAGCCAAAAACAGATACGCCGGCTGACAGCGATGCACCTTACCAAGTACTTAATATCGGTAATTCAGAACCGGTAAAACTGATGGATTTTATCGAAGCCATCGAAAACGCCTCCGGCAAAACCGCCGAAAAAGTGTTTATGGACATGCAGCCGGGCGATGTCCCGGTGACTTATGCCGATACTTCATTGCTGCAACAGAAAACGGGTTATCAGCCCAACACCGCCATTCAAGATGGCGTTAATTCCGTTGTGCAATGGTACCGCAGTTATTATAACCGTTAAGTTAAGGGCAATATGAACAGTCAGATTGTTAAACTGGAAGGCGTCGTCATTCCGGACAGCTGTGATTTAAAGCGTCGTCACGTCCGTAAAGGGAAACGTCTGACTCAGCATTACCTGGAACGGTACGATCGCAAAACGCTGATTTACGATTGCTTCTTTCGCCCCGATACGCAGGAGTATGTTTTCACCGGGCCGCGCTCATTAAATCTGTGGTTTTTGATGCGTCGGCACCTCTATGTGAATGGCAAAAAACACACGGGTCGTCTTAAACGCATGGTTTGGCAGCGTTCCGAACAGACGGTTCTGAAAGCTCCCGCAGGCGCCACGTTGGAAATCAAACATGATGATTTTCAGGCCACAGTGCCAGTGCGCCATAGCGAACAGGATCGGTTCAAAGGCATGAATACTGCTCATGCCATGAACAAAAATAATAAACTGGAATGGATTCGCGACTGGGCTCAGTACCACGTAAACGCGCATGGCCTCCAGGGCGTGGTGATTTTTGATAACGGCTCTACCGACTATCGTCCGGAGGACATCGAGGCGACGTTGCAAACCGTCAATGGACTGGAAGCCATTCTGGTGATTGAAGCCGGCTTTCCCTATGGGCCGGTCGATAACAGCGGCAAAGCCATCATCAGTCCGCGTTTCTTACAGACATCTATGTTTAATTTGGCACGGCAGGATGCATTCCGACAGGCGAGAGCAACCTTGAGTGTCGATATAGATGAACTGGTGGTCAGTGGCAGGGCCGAGTCGATTTTTGATGCGGCCGTTTACTCTCGGCTCGGGTGTCTTTCCTTTCGGGAGCACCGGGTTTTCCCGGAGGGCCGGTTGGGTACCCCTTATCCGCATCAGGCGCATATTATGAAAAAGGCCGATTTTAAACCCGGTAACACCAAATGGTGCGTGGACACAAACGGATTTATGAATCGCTTTGGCTGGGCCGTTCACCGGTTTGGCGGTGGCTTTTTCTTAATGACAGAGACGGACGACTTTCATTACCTGCATTGCCATGGCACCACCACCGGTTGGAAAGAAAAACGAATGAAGCCGGTGACAAATCTGAAAGAAGATCCGCAATTAAAGCCATTGTTTGACAAATATCTGCCGGGCAATACTGGCGGTTAGTCGTCCTTGCTCCGCTGCGATACCTCCACAAGAGTCGTTCCAGCCACTGCGTAGGAGTGACGAAGCACAGCGGAGTCGCGACAAACCGGCTAGCCGGTTCTCGTACCAAGCGCTAACCCTGCGCGAAGGTGGCATTAATAGCGCCTAGCCTACCAACCTGATCACTTAACCACCAAAACCCGCTCCAACGCCAGCTGAGACATCAACTCCTGCTGCAAAGCCCGCTTCGCTGATGCATCGCCATGCACCAGTCGAACCTCACCGGGCTTCGATTCAATACCCGCAACAAACGCTAACAAATCCTCCTGATCGACAAGTGCCGAAAACCCGGACACTGTATGAACCTGCGCTTTTAAATCATTAATCCCTGTTGCCACCGCATCCCGCTGCTGCAAAGCCGCCCTAGCGTTCCCCGAGCCTGATGCCCCACAAACAGAACATCGGTTGTCGGTAATGGCGCTAACGTCTGCAGATAATTCACTATCCGCCCACCCTGACACATCCCATTGGCAGCGATGACAATGTCGGGTTGAGCTTTCTGTGCTAAACGTTTCACCAAGCGTATATGCTCGCGATGATCGGTTACCGTGATTAACGAATCGAAAGCTAAGGGCAGCCGACCTTTCGCTTTGCGATGCTGCAGCCATTCCGGCCAATAGGCATTCAATGATCGATACGCAGACGTGAGTTCGGCTGCCAAGGGAGAATCTAGAATAACGGGTAGGGGAGTGTCACTAGGCCAGTTGAGTAGAAGCCAGATCCTTATACACCTTTTCTTCCTTTGTAAGTATAAATGAATGTCGAGAAACTCACGATAAACACGCATACTACTTTTAAAGGGCAGGAAGGTTATTAATAGGACTCGATATTTGGAATTTAAATTATCTAAGTATACTTATGGTAACCCATTAGGCGGCTCAATCTATACTTAACTCCCAAAATGCCGAAGTAGAAGCTAGGGTCGCCTACAGGGACCGTTTTCATGGTTACCGATACTACAAGTCGTGCCTGCCGTTAAAACGCAAACGCCGATCTATAAACCCTGCTCGCCCATCAACTGAACTAATCAAGAGTCATTAGGCTACCACCCCTACATTGAGGCAACCCGTAAAAAACTACAGGCGTGGTTATTAAAAACCGCTTGAACCCGTCACATGAGTAAGTAAACCCAAGAGACATGGTCTTACTGACATTGTTATCAAGTAAAGACTGGTGTTCAAGTAACTCAAAGTAGAGTAAACCGGTGTTTTACCTCCTACCTCATAGAGAGTAGACCAGATGGTCTGGCGTTCTATGGGGGCGATTTCACAGTGTTAATCTCTTTACTCACTCGAGTTGGCAATGGTATCTCCGGCGGAAAGAACTGCGGTAAATACATTAAATCTCGATAAAGATGACAATTTTTCCAGCATCATCAAGTAAAACTCATCGTGAACTAAGCATCCATTAGCCTGAGGTCAAAAGGTAGCAACATTGAACGTAGTCTTTTGCAGTGTTTCGTTGAGCTAGAAATTGTGACCTTTAATCAACCGGTATTGCCATCATTAGAGCTCCCAATTACACTGCATGCGGCTGCTTAGTGGGTCTCAAAGTTCCTGTGTGAAATTCTTGTAAGCTCCATCTAATTACCATTTCTGGGTTTCAGATATAGATTTTTTCTTGATTATATTCCCGGATTTTGTGAGTTCCAGAAACTCAAATACCTGCGATTGATCGTATATATGAGATTTTTCTAAAGCTGGGTTTCGACAATTAGCTTCAAAAGTGACGGGCTAACATAAAATTAACAAGTGAAGCAAATGAGCTTGAGTAGTGAAGGTTGTTTTCCAACGGAAGGGTCTTAGTGAATGGAAATCAAGAGTGTGTTTATTAAAAGCATAATGAAACTGGCTTCAGGTAGCGCATTTGCTCAGATAATAACATTGCTAAGCTCCCCAATTATAACGAGACTGTTTTCACCAGAAGTATATGGAAATTTCAGTACCTTTTCTTCTATTGCGCTTGTATTGTTTCCGTTGGCCGCTCTTTCCTTACCGCTCGCAATACCATTGCCAAGTACAAATCAAGAAGCAACTACTTTATTGAAGGGCAGCCTTCTAATCTCGGTTGTAGTCTCAGTGTTTTTGCTAGTGATAGCTTTTCTAGCAAGTTCACGAGTGTTTAGTTGGCTGAGTTTAGATTTTGGTTTAGCGTGGTTCTTTTTTC
>NZ_CH724150.1:80897-131395 GCF_000153185.1 Reinekea blandensis MED297
TCTCTTTGGCACTTCAGGGCTATTGATGTCTACATACTATGTCCACTATTTGTTCATGGTTTGGATAACTAAAAACTCGGAAATTATTCCGACTAACAATGGACAGTCTTTGTCATCTATCTTTAGAGTGGTTTCCAAATACCGCTCTTTTATACTGTATAGAGCACCACAGGCTTTTTTAAATGCATCATCACAAGGCCTTCCTGTAATTATGCTGTCTATGTATTTTGGGCTTGAGTCTGCTGCATTTTATGCTCTTGGGCGAGCTGTCCTTGCCTTACCGATTAATATTGTGGGACAGGCAATAGCTGACGTCTACTACGGTATCACTGCTAAAAAAGTAAGGGAAGGAGTTGGAATATATAGCTCTTTGTTAAAGCTTACTTTAGGTCTTTTAATAGTATCTATTGGACCTTTCTTTATACTCTATCTATATGCTCCATTGATATTTTCATTGGTTTTTGGTGAGCAGTGGGAGCTGGCGGGAGTATATAGTCAGCAATTGTCTTTTTGGTACCTCATGGGGCTGATAAACAAACCAAGCGTCAGTGCTATATCACTCTTAAAAATTAATCAGTTTTACTTGATCTTTGAGTTGATAAGTACTGTTGTCCGAGTGCTGGCAATTGCCCTCGGCTACTATTTTACAAAGAGTGATGTTTCCACTGTCCTTATTTATTCTTTTGTTGGTGTGTTTTTGAATGTTTTTTTGATTATATTTGTATTGCAAAAGGTGAAAAATCGATATGGTTAAATCATTTAATGCAGGGGATAGAGAACTCGTTCTTGAGTCTGACATTGCATGTGCAGACCCAGTATATTTGTTAAGGACTAGCGCTACGTCAGTGGCCTACTCAAAAAATTTAATTGCAATACTTGATGTTGCTAAGAAAGAAAAGCTACTAGAAATTGATACCAAATCAATGTCTTTTCTATTGCAAAGCGGAGTGGTGCCGCCGCCTTACACGATTTATAGGAACCTCTATATTCTCAGCATAGGCCATAAAGCAAAGTTAAAAAGTGTAGCAAGTAACACTGAAATAGAATTTTTTAATGACTTCCCTTTTTACAATCATGGCAGAGTTGCCAAGGCTGGCTTTAATGCAAATCGATTAATAGAGCTCCTTGCTTCTGCAATTGAAAGAAGGTTTGATGGATTAAGGAGTGGTTTTCTATATCATTCTGCCGGAAAAGATAGCAACTCAATTGCATTAGCTCTTGACAGGCTTGGATATCAAAATAAAGTAGATTTTATAACTCAGGACTCGCCCAACAATAGTCTAGAGCCAAAAATTAGTAAAAAAATAGCTAAAAAACTAGGCTTTTCTCATACTGTACTTGAGCCTGCTTCAATTGAAAGTGATAGTTCAAAAGAAGCTGTCATTTCGTTTTTTAAACGATCACCTCTACCTAGCTTAGATACTGTCTCATTGGGCTATCCGCTTCATCAGCTTCAAATACCCGACATTCACAGTAGCAACCTGATTGATGGAATGGGTAATGACGTCTATTTGGGTCATATTCCAGCGAAATGGGAGTATCGAAACCAGTTCTTAAGTCGTTTTTTCTCTGTAGCGCTGAAGTTTGCAAACAAGAACTATAGTGCTAGTTTGGCATTTTTTCTTTCAAGGACCCGGGCAGAATGTACGGGTATCAATAGGATGTCTTATGGCGATGCAAAGAAAATATTTTCGGTAGTTGAAAATGTGAGAGGGTACTGGGAAGGATTTGACGCGCAAAAACTTGAATACCTAGATTTGCGTTCGGCTGTGCGCGGTGTGATTCACGACCAAGAGGTTTGTATAAGGAAGATCAGGAATTTTTCAACGGTATCTGATTCGAACTTGATCCTGCCATGGGCCGACGCCAATGTAGCGGAGTACATGTATCATCTAAATGAAAAAGAGTTATTTGACCGCAAGGCGCTAAAAAACAAGTTGGTATTAAGAGAAATGCTTTTCGATAAGCTGGGTTTAAACAGTGACGCATTAGGGAAAATGGCTTATACGGTAGATTCCGTAGCGGTGGTGTTACAGGAAAAAAAATGGGTAAAAGACATTATCCAAAAATGTGACCTTTGGGATGCCAGTTGCATTGGTAGCTATCTTGATCAGCTAATCGTAGATGCAGAGGGTACAAAACGCTATAGGAACCATGCGGCTTTGATTTTTTACAGGCTTTTCATGATATCAGGCTGGTGGCTATACAGTGATTTTCTGGATCACAGAAGGGAGCTTAGTTAGAAATGAAAGTGGGCTTTTTCGTATATAATTTCTTTGGTTATAGCGGTGCATCAACTCAGGCACAGAAAATTGCCAAATCTGTTAACTGTGATGTTATTGTTTTCAATCATTGTAATGGTAGTTATTCCTGTAGCGTAGTTGATGGCTTGACTATAGTAACGCTACCAAAATCCAAGTTTCTAAAAATCTTCTATATTCTTTATCATTGCATTAGAAATCGTGTTTCTATTTTACACTTGCATGGGTTCTTTGTGCATGGGTTGCTTCTTGCGAAGTTTATGAAATTTCGTGTGGTCCTTAAAACAACCTTGCTTGGCGGTGATGACTTCGACTCTTTAAAAAAGAGGTACCCTGAATGGTTGTTTCGTTTTTTAATAGGTGCTGTCAATCGCAATGTTGTTTTGAGCTCAGAGTTAATGAACATTAATGCTAAGCATATAGATCCTAAGGCAATAGTGGCAATTGCTAACTGCGTTAAGAACACTATAGAGATTGATCTTAATAGCAAGGAAAACCTTTTCTGCTATGTTGGATTAATTTGTGAGCGGAAAAGAACAAAAGAGTCGATACGTTATTTTTTGAAGAACTATGCGGATATACCTGGAGCAAAGTTTGTACTTTGCGGACCACTGAAAAATGATGGAACCATTTCTGAACTTGATGATAATTACATTACTGAATGTATCGACTTGGCAAAGAGCTCTTCGTATGCTGATTCTATTGAGTTCTTGGGGATGGTTTCGAGCGATCAAGTTGAAGAAATTTTCACCAAAGCTAAAGCGCTATTGTTTTTTTCCGATAAAGAAGGGATGCCCAATGTTGTTTTGGAAGCTATGTCGAGAAATTGCGTGCCAATTACAAGGAGTATGTACGGAGTAATGCAAGAAATATGGGGTGAGCAATCGAAGTTCATTTTGAACACGTTAGACGAATCGATTTCAATAGAAGAAGTTGATTTGGCAATTAATAAGAAAATATGCGTTGAAAGAGTAAAGCAAGCTTTTTCCTTAGAAGTTGTTTCGTCAAACTATGATCAGCTTTATGAAAGTATAGCCAATGAAAGTTAGCTGCTATTATAGAATTCCGTTGTTGCTGAGTGTTCTTTTACTTCCTTACTGGTCTGTGATTACTGCGCAGTCAGAGTATTTTTTTGGAATAGGATTGGGGTCGTTTAAGTATATTCTAATCCTTATTATTTACATTGCTCTCTCGCTAGCTGTGTTGTTGGCTAGAATTCCGGTAATACTAAGTGCAGGAAACCTACTCCTTATTACCTTTGTTTTTTTTGTTTTCTTTCGTGGAATGCACAATTCCAGTTTTTGGTTGGTTGCGGAAGCAATAAAGTATGAATTTTTTTATATGGTTATTGGGCTATTTTCAGTATTCAAAATATATTTGGATAGTGAGTTTTTAGAGAGTTTATTGAATACATTTATTTTTCATTTCGTGATGGTGGTTACGATTTCTATAATCCAGTTCATAAACTATGACATAACTGAGGCTGTTTATCGATCAAGTATCGAAGAAATTGGAAACCTAACTTTAGCTATTGGGTACAGATTAAACTCGCTGCTTTTAAATCCAATAAACTATGCTGCTTTTTTAATAATTTCATTTTCTGCAATATCAATTAAAACTAAAAGTCATTGGATTTGGATTGCGTTGCTGTTGGTAACGATTGCTGGTGTTTATTATTCATATAGTAGACTGGCTATGATAGCTTTAATTACAGTTAGTGCTTATTTATTTTTCGTAAGACTCCCAGAAAACAAAACAATTGCGTTTATTTTTTTTACTGTTGTTCTTTCTGTTTTGCTGTTTACGGTGTTCGGTGGCTTTATAAATATTAGCCCCAGGTTTTCAGACCTAACAAATATTGATACTTATTTAAGTAATATCAGGATTAGGAACTGGATTAATGCGTTTACAAATATGGGCGATTTTGAACTGTTCTTCGGAATGGGGGCTGGTCTATCCTCACCTTCAGATTTAATTGTTCAAGAGTATGGCGCTTATAAAATAGAAAATACTTTTGTTTCTTATTTTTTTCAGTATGGATTGATAGGTCTATTATTGTACATTTCAGTACTTTTCCTATTTCTTAAGAATGTTCTTGCTTTAAGGGTCTCTCACCCAAATATTTTTCATTTTTTTAATGCCTTTTTAATTGTTTGGATAGTGATGTCAATGGGTAATGATTTTTATCGTAATCTCCCATTTGTATTTCTTTTCTGGATCTTTTTTCTTATTTCCTCAACTCTTTCTAGAAGTGGCAGTGAACGTGAAAATCGTAATAACTATTTCAACCACATATGACCGGCTCCTGAGCATTTCCCCAGAGCTTTTTCCTAAAAGTTCATCGATAGGCTATGTGATTTCTTGTCAAGGAGCCAGGGAAAAGCCATCGCAAATTTATAAAGAGGCAGGAGAACGTATATTTGGCGGGAATGCAGAGGTTTTCCTTCTGGAAGGGTATGGTCTTTCAAGAAATCGTAATAATGCGATTAGCAATGCGTTGAAGTTGGAATCAGATTACATATACGTAGCTGATGATGATATTGAGATTAAAGAAAGTAGTCTATTGGCCGCTGCGGTAGAGTGTTTAAATAGTAGTATAGATATAGGAATAGCAAAAGTTGGGCAAATTGGTAGTAGTGAACTCTTTAAAAACTATAGAAACAGGGATGCTAGAAGTAAGTTTGGCCTGGCTTTTTCAGCCAGTAGCGTGGAGTTGCTAATACGGACCAATTTTTTGAAAAAGAATCAGATCGAGTTCGATGAACGGTTTGGATTAGGTTCAATATATCCATCGGGTGAAGAGTTTATATTTATTTTAGACTCCATCCGCGCTGGGGCTACTGTAAAGGCAGTTGACGTTGTTGTTTGCGACCATGAGGCCATATCATCAGGAAAGGACTTTTACAGTGATGAAAAGTTAATTGTTGCCAAAGGAGCTATGATGAAAAGAGGCACCAAATCTATCGTTGTTTCACTTATACTTGGTGTTTTGTTTTCATTAAAAAAACACCGTGAATATAAACAGACAATTGGTTTTTTTAAGTTCTGTTTTAACCTGTCAAAAGGGATCCTAAAGATTGGTCATTGATTCAGTATTTACCTTCTTCCTATAGTTGCATGGTACGCATATGAGAGAAAAGGAAGTATGGCTTTAAGTGTACTCAGGTTTTCATTAGAACGGAGTATGCTCCATTGTCTGATTGCTTTTTTTATTTTATTTGATGAAATTGAATCGTTCCGGACAGTATAAATGGTTAGGCATTTTTTAAGTAAGTGGACTTCTTTTATTTGATTCTTGAGTAGCAACAACCAAAATGCAAAGTCTTGGCCTGTCCTGAGATTAGGCATTTGCATGTTTCCTATCGAGTTACTTTTTAACATTACGGTACTGCACCCTAGTGTTATCTTTTTGTATAAAAGATCAAAATAGTTGAACACAATTTTTTGATGTTTTGAATCAACTTTAGAAATGCTGTTATTAGAAATATTTAGTGATGTATAAGAAGTAAATGAAAAACTAGCTTTGTTTTCTTTCATAAACATAAGCTGTTCTTCTAGCTTTGTTGGCTCCCATTTGTCATCTGAGTCAAGGAAAGCTATATACTCACCTTTCGCTAACTCAATGCCTTTGTTTCGAGCAATAGCCGCACCAGAGTTCTGTAGAAGTTTAATGCTTTTAACTCTCCTGTCTTTCTCCATGAATCGTTGGTAAATTAGGCTTGAGTTATCGACAGAACAATCATCAACTAAAATATATTCAATGTTTTTATGAGTTTGATTTAAAACTGAAACGATAGTTTCTTCTAAAAAATCTTCACAGTTAAAGACTGGTGTGATAACAGTAATTAGTTCATTGCTCATAGAGTATTCTTTCTTTTCTTGGTTTTGCGAAGGTACTTCGCCAGTTTAAAAGCGTGACCGATTGCATTTAAGTAACCTGTAAAAAACACTAAAAATACTAACAGCGATCCTAAAGGAGGCGCATTTCTCTGCAACATCACACCAATGCAGATGAATAGTGTTTGAATAACTAATAGAATTGTAAGTGTTGTAGCTTTACTGAAACCGGCTCTTAAAAAGATGTGATGCACGTGTGTTCGGTCTGGATGGAAAGGATTTTTTCCATGCCTTACTCTACGAATCGTTGTAACTAGAATGTCCAGCAGTGGGATTGCAGCTATCCATAACGCCGTTACTGGCATCATGATTTCTTTACTTTCCTGGCTGTAGCGAATCAAAAAAGAGGTGATTACAAAGCCCAAAACCATGCTTCCTGCATCACCCATGAAAATTTTTGTAGTCCATTTAGGGAAAATATGGACATTTAAAATAAGGTAAGCTGTTAATGCACCCATCAATAACAATAAAATATTTTGAGCGCCGTCGGAGATCTTGTCTCCTATTAGGAAATATAGACCAATGGCTGAGATCAAAGTTAAACCACCACTGAGACCATCGATGCCATCAATCATGTTAAAAGCATTGATCATACCGATCACGGCTATAAAGGTAACAGGGATGCTCAGCCACCCGAGTTGAATCTCTCCAAAGCCGAACAAGTTGCCAAAACTGGTCAGTTGGGTGTTAGCACCCCAAATCAACATGGCGGTGGCTAGGGCTTGGACGCCAAGTCGGATGTAATAATGGAGGTCAAATCGGTCATCAATGCTGCCGGTCATCACCAACATTCCGCAAGCCGCGAGCAGGTAGGTCATTTCAGAAGAGTGAGGTACAAAGAAAAGCGCAGCCACGGAGCAGCTGGCAAACATGGCTAAACCGCCAATTAGAGGAATATCACCTTTATGCTGTTTTCGGCCAACAGGCTTATCCACTAAGCCAACCTTGGCCGAGAGTGGGGTAAGCATCCACGAAACAATAAATACACCGATAAAAGCGCTAATAAATTCAATCATTTAGCTAATTTCACAATCCTTTCAATAACATGTAATGTTATCACTCTTCTTTTTTACGGGGTAGTTTGTGGTTACTGATTTCAAAGGGTTATTTCGCTATAGTGTCGCGAAACTTTAAGGGTGGAAGTTGGTATGGACCGAGATACAGTGCATCGTTGGGTGTGGTGGGTATTATCGGCGGCTATTGTGTTGCACTATTGCGTATTGTGGGTTGTTCGGTATTCAAATGAGTGGGTGCCTGGAGTCTTAGTTGTAATTTCGACAGGCTGGTTGATTTTTAATCGATTTGCCCGCCCGTTCAGTCGGCAGGAAAAGTGGTTGCTGGCCGCAATGTTCCTCTTACCGTTTTCAACCTTTGTTCGTTTGTTGTTCGATTTGTCTTATTCGCCATCGGCATTTGATATCCAGTCGCGTTTCATCATTGTATTGCCTCTGATCCTTCTGTTAGTTCGCTATGGGTTCAATCGACATTGGCTGATCGCAGGGATGGGGGTTGCGGTTGTTATTGCGCTGTTTTATATGGTGTTTCTTACGCTGGACGGTCAAAGTCGGCCAAAAGTGAATATGAACCAGATTACCTCTGCAAATTTGATGGTGTATCTAGGGTTTGCGGTTGTGGCGTTTTCAATGGTACATGTGTTTGAGCATAAAGGGTCGCGTTGGTGGCTCGTAGTCGGCGGAAGTGTGTTGCTGGCGGCACTGATTGCAGCGGTATTGAGTAAGAGCCGGGGGGCTTGGTTGAGTGTGCCATTCTTTGTTGGTTCTTCGCTGTGGTTGTTTCGACAACATTTCAAGCGTTGGCAGTTAGTTGCTATTGTGCTCGTGACGGTCTTGGGAGGTCTTACGGTCGCCTATTTGCCTGGGTCTCCAGTATTACCGCGTATCCAGGAAGGGATAAGTGACGCCAACCGATACTTTACGACAGGGGAGGTAACTCGTTCAATTGATACCCGTTTGAATATGTGGGAAACCGCCATCGAGGCGTTCAAACTGAATCCCCTGTTCGGCCTGAGTGAAAAAGGATTGCAGAAATTTGAACGTGAAGGCGGTGTTGCGAAATACCTTGAAAAATATGGGCACCAGCACAGCGACTTTTTTGATATTTTGGCGAAACGCGGTTTGGTTGGGCTGGCGTTTTTTTATGGTTTTTGGGCGGTTTTTTTCTGGGCCTTTAATGGTTATACGTCACCAGGTTACCGAGAGGCCGGTATTTTACTGGGTGTTGGTTACCTGGTGTTTGGTTTAACTGAGACAACGACTGGGAACTACGCCGCAATGAGCTTGCTGGCTGTGCAGACAGCGCTTTTGTTTGGTGGTGGGCATCGGGAGTGGTTGCTGGTTCATAAACCGGAGGTTTTGGAACGGTTTTCCATGTATTGGCCAGAGCAAGAGGTATTGGTGGGTAAAGGTGAGTAGGAGTTGTTACTTGTCAGTTTTTTGTTTAGGAGTATCTGGGGTAGTTGAGAAATTGGTGGGTCCCTAAGGGGCGTGGCTTTCAATGTCGCCTGCGAGTAGCCTTTATAGCGGTGGCCATTAGGTTTTGGTATTTAGGAGTGTGTGTGGATCCCAATTTTTCAATCATAATTTCAGCCTATAATAATTTTGCCGCATTGGTACGGGCGTTGCCGTTTTGGCAGGCGCAGTCATTTCAGAATTTCGAGTTGATTGTGGCGGACGATGGCAGCAATGCAGCACAGCGGCAGTTTTTTCAGGATAAGGCCGCTCAGACGGACTTGGTGATTCGGCATGTCTGGCATGAAGATAACGGTTTCGATAAGTGTGGAATTCTCAATAAGGCCATTCTGGTGGCGCGGGCGCCACGTCTGTTGTTTCTGGATGCCGATATGCTGCCCCGGTGGGATCTGGTCGCAAACCATCTCGCCTTGTTGGCGCCTGGCCGCTTTATCTCCGGCGGAAGTCATATAAACCTATCCGAGGCTGGCCAGGCGACTATTGAGTCGTTGAGTTCAACTAAGTTTGAGGCGTTGTTTACCTCGTCGACATTGATTGATCAGGGGTTTATTGCTGCGAAAAAGGCCGGGCGGTTGGGGAGGCTGGGCGCCAATGCCCGTCTGTGGGATGCCTTGACATGGCGCACCAATGCTTTCAGTGGTGCCAATGCGTCCTGTTGGAAAGCCGATGCTCTCAAAATAAACGGTTTTGATGAAGCCTGGGGCTATGGCGGTCTCGATCGGGATTTCGGCATTCGTCTAACAAACGCGGGTGTATCCTCACGTCGCTATCAATACAGTTTGGTGGCGTTGCATCAGGACCATGGACGCCCTTATCGGGATGCTAAGCAAGTTCGTGAAAATAAGCGCCGTTTAAAGCAACGTCAGCGTAATAAAGTAACGGCTATCAAAAGTGGTATCAATACTCATGAGGTGCAGGATGTACAGATTATTTGGCGGCAGGGCTGAATTTTAGTTGGTCTTGTCTGTCCAATCGCCAATGCAGTCATATAGTGCCTGATAATAGACCTCCGGTGTCAGCCATTGGTTCACCAAGGTTAGTTCAGGCTGTTGGCGATGATACTGTAGTTTTTCCATAAACGCCTCGCCTTCACCAAAGACATGGTGACCGCCCCAAAGTGGGTTCAGCTCCAAAAACACCAGCTCACCATTAATGCAGAAAAATTCCACCGCTCCAATGTCAGCGCCCAATACCTGGGCCGCCTGCAGAATCTGCTGCCGCCATTGGGGCTGTGAAAGTATGGTCTGCAAGTGTTGGTTGTGGTGCACAAAGGCAGACCAGAAATCCAGGTGCTGATCACGCGAGTGGATGACCGGCTGATCGCCCACCAAGGCATAGCCTCCTAATATTTGCCCGCAACAGACATGAATGCGGTACACATGATGTACGCCCTGTTCGTCGGCGTTTGGGACGGCACCCACCAGTAGCAGGCGGGATTTGGTGACTTTGTTCGTCAATGTGCGCCGTCTTATCTGTTTTATTATCCGCTTCAAGTCGGATCCGCTGCTTTGCCGAGTTAGAAAATGAATGCCTTTGCCGGAGTCTTCGTTGTGGGTGCGCAGATACACGCCGTCTGTTTCTTTCAAGAGGCTGTGAAGCGACTGTTGGATGGTTCTAATTGACGCCCAGGGTGACAGCTCGGTAAAGTTTGGTGTTTTCAGCCCGGCTGCTTGCCAATGGCGGAAGCATTGAGTTTTATCGGCGTAGCGTTGAAAGTATTGGGCGCTGTTCAGAATCAGGGTGCCGGCTCGGGTGCGGTGTTCGGTTTTCAATACTCGCCGAATGGTTCGATGATTCACTCGTTCGGGATTAAGGCGGACCAAGACCACATCCGCTTCCATAAGTGAGCTTTGTTCCAGCAAACTGCGCTCCAGGCCAGCTGATTCTCCCAGACGAGGTTTATCCATTTGGTTGTTTATGCTGGGTTTCCGGCCGATGAAGGCAATACGAGTCATGAAGTTGAGCGTCCTCAGTTGTAAGTCTCAAAGTAACGTTTAATGACCAGCATATTCAGAATCCATTCGCGGGCATGGTTACGAAACGGCTGGGTGTAGTTGTTGGCATTGCGCACAATGGCCTTAGCCTCGGCAGGATGGCTCAAGTAATAGTCGATCTTGGCTTCTAAGTCGGAAAAGTCGTTTTTAACCTCTACATAATGAACGCCCGGTTGTAACATGCCTTCCATAAACCAGGTTTCGTAGTGCAGAGTCGGTGAAATCACCAGCGACTGGCTGCCCATAGCCCATTTCAGATTGCTGGCGACATCGACTCCTTCAATACTGAGCAGAAACTTGTGTTTAAGTTGTTGTGGAATGGGCATAAACGGGGCTTTTGGTGGTAACCCATCATAGTTCCGATTGGTCTGCGCCGCATTAATTTTGGGGTTGTGCAGATTACTGGTGATCAACCTTTTGCGGTTGTCGTTGTGGGCGTGGCCTCGCCAGATGGCTGAGTCTTGCTTTTGTTCCCAGCTCAATAGGTCCTCGACAAAGCTGAAATGCCGCAAAGTGGAAATTTTGAGTAACACCGCATTAGCATTGTCGCCATGAATTGGTCGGCTTTTTACAAAGGCTGGTTGCGTCGGCACTGCGGTGATATCGCCATAAAGAATGTTGAACCGGTAGTGACCTGCAAAGCGATGGAGCAATGGGGCGACATCGAAATACTGTAACGCGTTGCGATCTCGCTTAAAAGTAGACACGCATTGGTCAAACGTTACGGGTTGAGTCGTGGATGGCGGTTGTAAGTAATAATCCAGCCGATCTTGTTCTTGCGTCGTTAACCGGGCCTCAGCGTGTGCCAACTTACGGCTGGTCAGGCCGTAGGGGATGCCTTTTGCGACCTCTCTTTGCAACAGTTTGCCCAAAAAGAAACGCGGGCGTTCGGTGGCTTTATTCAGGTAGTAGCGGGTATGCAGCGGCATCAGTTAATATCGTCGTTTCAGTAGATAAAAGGCAAGGCCGGTGAACAGGCTGTTGCTGACTAGCACGGCCGCAAAGGCGGGCATAGCCAATACCATGAGGCTGGCACTGAGGGTGTCAATTAGCAAGCCTGAGATGACACCAAGCACCAGCGCTTTAAAGGCGGCATCACCGATGGTTTTTTGCCGGAACGATCCAAATGCAAAGGCCAGAGCAACAAACATGAGGCCAATGTATTGCAATGGAAATAGCACGCGGTTCCAAAGGGTACGCTCAAGCGCGGGCGTCAGGGTTCCGGCTTCAGCCCTGAATCGGACTTGTGTCCAGAGTTCAGGTAACGTCAGGTTACTCGACTCAAGAGCGAGGTTGCGTACCAGTTCCGGGGTGAACACGGCATTCTCCCAAGAAGAGATGCCCATTGTTTTGCGTTCAAAGCCACGTTCAGTTCGTTTGACTTCAATTGTGTTTATTAACACCCAGCTGCCATCAGAATATACGGCACGTTTGCTGTAGCTCGCCGCCATCAGTTGTTTTTGAGGATTCATCTGGAAGCGTGTGATACCGGTCAGTTCCGTTTCGTTACTGATGAACTCAACGTTCACATACTCGTTGTTGGCTTTGTACCATTGGCCGCGCAATGTCGGGTTTTTTTCTCCACGAAGCAGCGCACGGGCCTGCTCGGCATTGTTTTGCCAACTGGGCGCCGCAAACTCTCCGATGCCATACACAATGGGTAGCAAGATTAGAGCCGGCAGCAATAAACGAAGCAGTAAAGCTGGTGCGGAAGCCGCGCTCAACTGAATAATGGTGAGTTCCTGATGTTTGTTGAAGCTCGCAACGGTAATGAGCGTCCCCAGCATCACGATTACACCAATGTATTCGTACACCTCGGCTGAAAGCGTTGAAAACTTATATATCACCGCACTCTGAAGGGTGTAGGTGTCTGTCATTCGGCGGGCGGCTTCGTCCGCGATGCCCGTGACAAACAACAGTCCGGCAATGGCAAGCAAGACAATGCTGACCATTAGACTGGTTTGTTTGACGAGATAGCCATTCTGAATATTCATTAGGCCCGCCCCCTTAGGGTAATTAGGGCAATGACGCCGAGAACTACGAAGAACCACCAAGGCTGAAACAGAATACTCAGGTCGGAGCGGCCGACAGCACCATGCAAAGTCCGATAAGCAAAGTTAGTCAGGATATACAGCACAATGCCCAGCGCCATTGCGCCCACTTTGGCACTGCGCGGCTTGAAGCGGGTAAGGACCACTGCCCAAATGCAGAACAGCGGCAAATAAAGTGAGGTGGCAAAGCGGCTGATTAGCGTCAGCTGGTCGTGTCGATCTTCGCTTTTAGCCAGTTCAAAACTGGTTAGGGCATTGCGGCGTTGCCAGGGCGAGGCATTGCCGTCTTCTTCGATGCGCAACTGCATCATTCCGAAGCGTTGGGTTTGAAGCGGCTCGCTTTCATCAAAAGAAAACTGCGTTTGTTCGCCTTCAAAAAACTGGAAGTACTGTGCATTCTCGGCCCCCTGAGTTCTTACTTCCTTCGCAGCCGTCACGGTGTAACTGGATTGGCTTTTTGCAATGGTGAAGACATCTTCCAGACTCTGAGTTTGGCTGTTGTTGCGAGCGGCATAGAATGTCGCGTTAATGGCACCAATATTGTAAAAGCTATTGGCATCGATAATGTCTGTGATTGGACGATTGAGCTGCTCGGTGACGTAAAGTTCAAGGTTCTCCTGCGCTTTGGGCGTAATGTAATGGTTAAGTGCGAGAACCAGCAACATAGCCGGAAGGGCTGCGAAAACAAGCAGAAATCGCAGTAGGTCACCATCAGAAATGCCGATGGCGTGTAAAATGGCTCGTTCAGAATCCTGACTGAGCCGATGCAGGGTCGTTAGACAGGCCAGAAAGAACGCTGCCGGGAGAATTTCCTGCAGCAAGATAGGCACTTGAAAGCCGATCACGACCCATAACGCATTATCGGAAAACTGCCCCGTCAGAATCTTCGTCAGGGTGTCGCTGATTTCCGTGGCAATTAACAGAATCAGTAAGACCAGCGTCATGAACACAAAGGGCTTCATTATCTGGCCGTAGAGATAGCGGTAAAGGGTCATAGAGTTGGCTGATGTATAGGTAAGAGAATGTTAGCACAGACCGATATGGGGATGATAACTCCCTTGCTGACATGTCGAACCAGTCCCTCTCCTGCCAGAGAGGGAGGGACTATAGCGGAGTGCTCAATCCTCTCGTCGGATCGCAATTCGAATCAGAGCTGTAAACAGCCCGAAAAAGCCTGCCAATACAGTAGCCGCTACAGCAATCAGTTTGCGATTTGGCTTTTCGGCATTGGCGGGAATATTCGCCGCAACTTCACTGCCAACAAATTGTAACGCCTCAGTGGAGGGCACTTCATAGTCGCTCAGTGCACCCAGCCGGCCTTGAATGCTCTCTGGAGAAATGGTTTGTGCCAGACCTTCCTCATCGTAACCAACGATAATTGGACTCAAATTAGGTTGAGCAGACTCCAGTGATTTGATTTCGGCTGACAGGATGCGGGTCCCTTTCAGGTAAAGCTCGCCCTGAGAGGCTTCCCAGTCTGTTGGCTCTGTAATATTAAGTTCCTGAGCTACGTCGAGAGCGCTGCGTAACCGCAACAGGTGTTCCTGTTTTTGGGCTAAAGCAGCTTCTTTAAGTTGGTTGAGGTCGGCTTGCAACTGAGACAGTGCAATCTGCTTCGCACCTTCGATATCGCTTAACGTATCGGCGAGGGTCTTTGCTGACGCCGCTTCTAGGAGTCCATTGATCAGAGTCTGTGCTATGGCGGGCTCACTGCTTAATAGGCTGACTGAAATTTGATCAATGGTCGGCGTTTCATCTTGCAATGTCTGAATAAAATCGTACTCAACCGGCGCCACCCGAAGCGCTTGAGACATCCTCAGTACCAAGCTGTAACGTTTCTCAGCCGACAAGGCTTTGCCGTCGTTATCAACCATTAATCCGTGGCTGTCCAGCACAGATTCAATCAAGTTCGGCGTTTTCAGGTTTTTAAGAAAATCCTCCAGTAGCTGCTGCCGGCTAAGGTCGACAAACGGCTGGGAGATTAACGACGACAGGTGAGTGGTAGAGGGTTTATCAAAAACCGCCTCAACGCGATACTGTTTGGGCAACATCAGTGCGACAACAACCCCGACGACGGCGCCTAAAAACGTAATGCCGACAATGAGCGGCCATTGAGCGATAAGTTGCTTGATCAATTGGCCCAGGTCAATTTCATCATTATCGTGCGGCCTTAAGTGAGCCAGATCAGTATTTTGTGACATGTTTTACTTCCAGTGAGTCAATCTGGCGATGCTACCACACCTGTATGTAGGCTAGAATACACGCCCGCAAATGGGGCGATATCGGATAAGTAGGCAATCTTAAGTTATGTGATCCTTGTCACATAGCTGTTGCAACTTGTTGATATAGAAGGCAAAGTTTTAGCACTTTAAAGTGGTCAATTTGACTGTTTTGTGCACATTTTTTTGATGATGGCCCATAGCGTTGACATCAAACCGGCATTCAAAGAGAGCTAAAGAGAATCAATGTTTATTAAATCGCTTGTTCTCGCCCATACCATGGCGGCAATGCGCCTAAAGAGTGAAGCTTCCAAGCTTTATTTAAGTTACTTGTGGTGGATTTTAGAACCGATGCTTTATGTGGCTGTGTTCTATTTTGCCTTTTCATACCTGCTTAATCGCGGCGGTGAGAACTTTTTGGTGTTCCTGATGTGCGGCAAGATCCCGCTGATGTGGTACACCAAAACCCTGATCAAAAACTCAATGTCGCTCACGACGGGAAAAGGGTTGATGGGGCAACGCGATTTTCCAAAGTTTGTTTTCCCATATTCCCATACATTGGAAGCAGCTTATAAAGAAACAGTGGTTTACTTGTTTTTAGTCGCCTTTGTCTGGCTTTACGGTTTCGAAGCGGGTGTCGAATGGCTGTACTTATTAGCGCTAGTGCCGGTTATGTTGTTGTTGATTTTGTCGACAGGGATGGTTGCCGCATACATTACGGTGTACGTGCCGGACTTTCGCATGATCATCGCCATGTTTACCATGGCTTTGTTGTTTGTATCTGGCGTGTTCTGGGACGTACGAGCTTTACCGGACCCACGAATGACCGAGCTGATGCTCATCTATAATCCATTCGCATTCATGCTGGATGCGCACCGCCAGGTACTCATGTACCGCACAGCACCGGATTGGACACAACTTGGCTACATTGCGGGTGGCGCTGCCTTGCTTCTATTGATTATGCATGGCTGGTTTGCCAGCCAAAGTCAGCGAATCGCGCGGAGACTGTATTCATGACTGAAACGAACTTGGCCTTACAAGCCAATAACATCTCCGTAACTTACCACAGCCGAACCGGGTTGTTTAAGTCGTTCAAATTCCAGGCGCTTAACAATGTGAGTTTTAAGGTAAAGCGCGGCGAAACCTTCGGCGTCATGGGCCGTAACGGCTGTGGAAAATCCAGTTTGCTGCGCGTTTTGGCTGGGGTATATCAAGCCGATGCGGGTGAATTGGTGACCCATGATATTGCGACTCGAACACTGCTTACACTAGGGTTGGGCTTTGATGCGACCCTCTCCGGTGCTGACAACGCCATTCTGAGCATGATGTTACAAGGCTTCAGTCGTGAAGAAGCCAAGGCCTATTTGCCAGCAGTTCGGAATTTTTCGGAACTGGGCGACTTTTTTGAGCGCCCAGTGAAGACCTACAGTTCGGGCATGCGTTCCCGGTTAGGTTTTTCAACCGGTATCACCACCCAAACCGACCTGCTGTTAATTGACGAAACACTTGCCGTCGGCGACAAAACCTTTAATGCGAAAGCCGAAAAAGCCATGATGGAGCGCATTGATAGTGATCAAACCGTCATATTTGTTTCTCACAGCGGAGCGCAGGTGCAAAAAATATGTCAACGGGCCATTTGCCTGGAGCGGGGCAAACTGGTTGCCGAAGGCGATGTCAAAGACGTTGCGCAGGAATACGCCAACATAAACGACAAGAAACTGGATTAACTGACTAGGAGAGTGCTAAAGCCATGCTGATGATTACTCATGCGTTAGAGCCCGAGTTTGGAAGCTCCGTGATGGAGCGCTTTAACGGCAAGCCCGGCGTGGTACTGCTGGACAACATAGCACAGGGTGGTGCAAGTGGTAGGGTTCGAGAGTTCCTGGCAGCAGAACCCAGTAACCGAGTGCTGGTCTTTGTGGATTTTGCTGCCGAGCGCTTGGGTGCGATGTACCAACAAGAAGCAAGCGTTCAACAAACCGCGATAGACGAATGGGTAAGTCAAGCTGGCGCCTTATTAGAGGTGCACAAGCAGGACCGTAAACGCATTCGGTTGGTAAGTCTTGCGTCGGCTGTTTTTGACCCTCATGCCTTGAAAGACGAATTTCATATAACCATGGAACTGCCTTCTCATTCACCAGAGCAAGCTTTGGGCATGACGCTGGTGGAAAAACTCGTGACCGGTGACTACGCCGAGCTGGACTTGCACCTGCGTGCCTGTACTCGAACCTACAACGAAAGCGCATTAATGGCCGAGAAGGCAAAGCAAGCAGCGGACTTCATTATTACTCAACAGTTAGAAATAGCCACATTGCAACGGGCCCTGAAGGCTGAGGCTGAAGAAAAGCAGGCGATAACCAACGACGCAGAAAAAAGAACGATGACGCTTAGGGCAGAGCTTAAAAGTGTCAACGCTTCAAACAAAGAACTAAACAGCGAAAACAGCTTATTGCTTGACCAGCTACACAAGGTGCAGGAAGACTTGGAACGAAAGCTCCTTGAAGTGACCGAGCAGGAAAAACTCGCTAAAAAGAACGAAAAAGCCCTTCAGGCAAAGCAAAACGAGTTGGTCAAAGAGAAGGCCAGTAACGATAAAGCAATAGAAAGACTGAAAACCCAGCACGCCAAAGAGCTCGATTCGCTGGATGCCTCACTAAAAGCTGAAAAAGCGAAGAACAAAGACCTCGCGGAAGAAAACGACCTGATTTTAAACCAGCTGCACCTGGTGCAAGAAGAGTTAGAGCGTTACTACCAGGAGCTTCGCTCAACCAAACAACTCAGCGACAGCCATGCTCGTAAGTTTGAACAACTCAACGAGAGTATGAAGTTGCAATCCCGCAAGCACAGCCGAGCCCAGGTGCAACTGAACCGAGTGCAAAACGCCTTCAGTTGGAAGGTAACCAAAGTATTCCGTTCGGCAATACGTCTATACCCCAGAGTCCGCCTCTCTGAGCAGGTTGAGTTGCTCAAAGCCAGTGACCTGTTCGATGAGACGTGGTACCTCAAAACCTACCCCGACGTGCAAAAAGCCGGACTGGATGCCGCCATTCATTACTTGCGGCATGGCGCGAAAGAAGGCCGGAACCCCGGGCCAAACTTCGATACTCAGTGGTACCTGCAACAATACCCCGATGTTCAAAAAAGCAAGCTTAACGCACTGGTGCATTACATTTTGTACGGCATTGATGAAAACCGCAAAGTGTCCCCGCGATTGTTAACCCATCGGGCTTAAGGATAACGCAATGAGTAAACCAACAACATGCTTGGTCTGGGTTGGGGCAGGCAAGGCGAGTACACCAAAAAACGTTGAACAATTCGATCGTGCTTTTTTAATTGAAGGTCGGCTAAGTCAGGCCGAACACCTCAGAGATCGGTTCAAAGACAACCCCAAAGTTCAGGTGTTAGCAAAAGTTGTTAATGCACAAGCATCGGAACAGTCGTTTTATCAGCTGAATATTGCGGAATACTCAGCTTTGCACGAACCAGGCGAGCTCTATGAGCTCTACCCAGGTATAAAAGTAGAGTCGGCAGAAAGTCAGCAATCCACAAGCATTGATGACTTGCTCTCAGATATCCATGAAGCCATCGGCGAATCGCAATCGACCCTTCTGCTGGACACCCCGGATATCGCATTTGCTCTCGTCCAAAAACTCATAGAGACTCAATGGCTGGATAAACTTGCTACGGTTACCGTCGCCGTAACGCCAAACTCGTTGTACAAGGGAAATGAGGGTGGGGACATTGATGGTTTACTGGCACTGGCAGGGTGGATACCCAAACAAACCGATCGCGACGACCCTGAATGGCAGTACATCAGTTACGAACCGAACCCTCTAGCTGGGCAGGTAAAAGAGCTAAAGCAAGCACTCAAAAAAGAGTTTGAAGAAAAAGAAACAGCTCAACAAAGCCTGCAGCGCTTAGAAGCTCAACTTGAAGAAAAGTCGCAATCAAATGCAAAACTGGCAAAGCAAGAGGCGGAGTTAAAACATCAACTTGCCCAGTTGCAAGAAAAAGTTAAGCAACAACCTGCCGCCGAAGAGCTAGAGAAACTCAAACAAACGCAGCAAGCCATAGCCAAAGAAAGAGAATCACTCAAAGCTCAAATCGCCGACGTGCAGGCCAGTGAAAAGAGGGCCAAAGAGGAAAAAGCGGCATTCGAAAAGCACTACGTAAACCACCAGCAACGCATGGCGGATTTGGAAAAAGAAAATCGCCAACTGCGCGATGAAAACGAGCAAACCCAAAAGCGTCAAGAGTTGCTGGATGCTGAGCTCAAAAAAGCCGAAGCTCAAATAGAGATCATTAAAGAACTGTTACTAAAAGAATCGAGTGAATCAGATGACTGAAAAAACCTATTTAGTTACCGGAGGTGCTGGTTTTATCGGCTCTGCCGTAGTACGAGAGCTGATAAAGCAGGGTAATACCAAAGTAGTGAATGTTGATAAGCTCACCTACGCGGGTAATTTGGAGTCCTTAACTGAAGTCGAAAATTCGCCGAATTACGTGTTCGAAAAAGCAGACATCTGTGACGCCACGGCCATGGCTAAGCTGTTTTCTCAATACCAACCCACCGCCGTCATGCATTTAGCGGCCGAAAGCCACGTCGACCGATCCATCGACGGCCCAGCCGAGTTTATACAAACCAACATTGTGGGTACTTATACCTTACTGGAGGCGGCTCGTAGTTATTGGTCCGAGCTACCCGAGTCGCAGCAACAGGCGTTTCGGTTCCATCATATATCCACTGATGAAGTATACGGCGATTTGCATGGTACAAATGACCTGTTTACCGAAACAACGTCGTATGCGCCCAGCTCGCCATATTCTGCCAGTAAAGCCAGCAGCGACCACTTAGTGCGTGCCTGGCAACGCACCTTTGGCTTGCCAACTGTGGTGACCAACTGCAGCAACAATTATGGGCCCTACCATTTCCCAGAAAAGCTGATACCGCTGGTGATTATTAACGCATTGGAAGGCAAGCCCTTACCTGTGTATGGCGATGGCCAGCAAATTCGCGATTGGCTGTTTGTGGAAGACCACGCGCGGGCACTTATTAAAGTGGTTAGCGAAGGCGAGGTAGGTGAAACCTACAACATTGGCGGGCACAACGAGCAGACCAACCTTTCCGTCGTGGAGGGCATTTGCGATATTTTGGATGAACTGGTACCCGCGAACACACCACGCCGTGAACTGATTACCTTTGTAAAAGACCGGCCCGGACACGATGTTCGCTATGCCATTGACGCCAGCAAAATAGAACGCGAGCTGGGCTGGACCCCGGCCGAGACCTTTGACACCGGTTTGCGCAAAACAGTGGAATGGTACCTGAACAATAAAGATTGGTGGCAGCGCGTGCGCGATGGCAGTTACCAAGGGGAACGGCTGGGGGCAGGCGCATGACCGTATTAATAACCGGCGGGACCGGGCAGGTTGGGTTTGAGTTGCAACGAACCTTGGCCGTATTTGGCGACATTGTTGCTCCCACGCCCGAGGAGCTCGATTTAGCAGACGCCAGTGCTGTCGAACGCTTTTTAGAACAAACTCATCCCACCATTGTGGTGAACGCCGCAGCCTATACCGCCGTCGACAAAGCTGAAGAAGAACCTGAGTTGGCGCAAGCGTTGAATGCCGATCTGCCCGCACAGTTGGCCAACTATTGTGCCCGCCAATCAGCATGGTTGGTGCATTATTCAACCGATTATGTGTACGACGGAGCAGGTGAGAGCTTCCGCACCGAAGACCACCCCGTAAACCCGCTGTCGGTCTATGGAAAAACCAAACTCGCCGGCGATAACGCCATAGAAGCCAGCGGTGCGCAGCATTTTATATTCAGAACCTCTTGGGTATACGGCGCTCGTGGCCATAACTTTGTGAAAACCATGTTGCGGCTAGGTGAGTCGAAGTCAGAGTTGAACGTAGTAAACGACCAGATAGGTGCGCCAACTACGGCACGGCTGATCGCTCAGGTGACCAGCCAGGCACTGGCGCAGCGCAACGCGGCAAATATTGGACTCTACCACCTGGTTTGCCGTGAAACTTGCAACTGGCAAGGCTTTGCTCAAGCCATTTTCCAGCAAGCAAGTGAACTTGGAAAAGCACTGGCGATTACACCGCAGGCCGTCGCCGGTATACCCACCAGCGATTACCCAACACCGGCCAAGCGCCCGCTGAACAGTCGTTTAATCGTCTCCAAGCTGGAAGAAACCTTTAAACTTAAGCTGCCCACATGGCAAAGTCAGTTACAACAGGTGTTGGAAGAAATGCAAAGCTACGGGGTGTTATAACCATGGAAGACCAATTAGCCTTATTAAAAAATCGCCCTCACAATACGAAAGGCATTGTATTGGCGGGGGGCAGTGGCACCCGGTTGCACCCCATCACATTGGGCGTTTCTAAACAGTTGGTGCCAATTTACGACAAACCGATGATCTACTACCCCATATCGGTCTTGATGCTTGCTGGCATACGGGAGATCTTAATCATCAGCACGCCTGAAGACTTACCCCAGTATCAAAAACTATTGGGCGATGGCCGTGCCTTTGGTGTGCAGTTTGAGTACGCCGTTCAACCGAGCCCCGATGGCCTCGCTCAGGCCTTTATTATTGGTGAAGAATTTATTGGGGACTCCAATGTGTGCTTGGTGTTAGGCGATAACATCTTCCATGGCCAGCACTTCAGTGAAATGCTGCTAAAAGCGGCCTGCCAAACCGAAGGTGCCACAGTATTCGGCTATTTAGTGAAAGACCCTGAACGGTTTGGCGTGGTGGCATTTAATGACGAAGGCAAAGCCACCAGCATCGAAGAAAAGCCAAAAACCCCGAAAAGCGAATACGCTGTAACCGGTTTGTATTTTTACGACAACAATGTCGTCACCATCGCTAAAAACGTACAACCCAGCGAGCGTGGTGAGCTGGAAATAACCTCTATCAATAATGAGTACCTAAACCGAGGCCAATTAAACGTTCAAAAACTTGGCCGCGGTTTTGCCTGGTTAGATACCGGCACCCACGACAGCCTGTTAGAAGCCAGCCAATACGTGCAAACAGTAGAGCACCGCCAAGGCTTGAAAATAGCCGCGCTGGAAGAAATTGCTTGGCGCAATGGCTGGTTATCGGATGCGCAGCTGAAAAAGCAGGGTAACCAACTTAAAAAGACGGAATACGGTAAGTATCTGTTAAACCTGCTTAAGCAAGAAACTAGGAAAGCTGCTCAGGTGCAAGAGGAAAATAACTAATGAAGTTCGAGAAGCAATCCATACCCGATGTTGTGTTGCTAACCCCGGAAGTGTACGGAGACGAGCGTGGTTTTTTTATGGAAACGTTCCGCCAAAGCGAGTTTGAAGAACACTGTGGTAACTATCAGTTTGTACAAGACAACCACAGTAAATCCAAAAAAGGCATTTTACGGGGTTTGCATTATCAGCTTGAAAAACCACAGGGCAAGCTAGTGCGTGTAACCAAAGGTGAAGTATTCGACGTCGCCGTTGATATGCGCCAAAGTTCACCAACTTTTGGTAAATGGGTGGGTCTGTACCTAAACGAAAGTAATAAACAGATGCTGTGGGTGCCGCCGGGTTTTGCGCACGGTTTCTATGTAACGAGTGATGAAGCTGAGTTTCAGTACAAGTGTACCGACTACTATAGCCCCGGCGATGAATATTCTCTTTTTTGGAGCGACTCAAGCTTAGCAATTGGATGGCCAGGCATAGGTGGTTGTCCTCAGTTAGCTGAAAAGGATGCTCAAGGTAAGAGTTTTATCGAATTGTGTGAAAGTCGGTCTGTTTTTGGCTGAATGTAAATGTTTAATATGGTCATTATTTATTCGAATATTTTGCTAAATATTCTTAAGGAATAAATAGGTATTACTTACAGTTTTAAAAAATGATTAATTAGTTTTTAGGTTGAAATAAATAAATGCTGCAAGATCGTAGTTTGTTATCTATGGGGATATCTCATCAAAAAAAGGGTGATTTCCCCTCTGCGATGAAAGATTTTTCCGGTTCATTAGTGGGGGCTTCTTCTGATATTGTCGCCGAGCAAGCCTATTTCAACATGGTGGTGTTATCACAATCATTTGCTAAGTCTGACTCAATTGTCGAAATAGATTTAGATAATTCGGAATTTGGAAAGGTCGAAAAAGAGATATTCGCGATTGACCAGTTGAATCTAGAAATACTTTCTCGACTCAACGAAATGGCAATTCAAAACGCCGCGCATGTTGTATGCCTTGGAAAGGTAACTTTCGCCAAGCTGGCTTTCATTGCTTTTCATGCATTCTATTGGAGTAGTGCCATTAGAAGCGATGAGTTTGAAGATACCTACAAATTCTTAGGCCAGAATAAAATTGGCTGTAGTAATCAGCAAATAGAAAAGATTCAGAGACTAAGCGAACCAGCTTCAATGCGTTCGAAGCTCACTAGTGGCGACTACAAGTCGAATTTGAAAAGCTTTATTTGCGATAGATTTGATGGAGTTTTGGACTGTTTGGAATCTGTTGTTGAAGTAGTATTAGGTAAACGTGAAGTAGATTGGGAAGTTTCAATAGTTATACCAAACTTAGATGGTGCCAGCCTATTGGAAGACCTATTTGCCTCTTTGTTTGAGCATGTGGATCAACGGCAGCTGAAGTTAGAAGTTATAGTAATTGACCACAACTCAAGTGACAACTCAGAGGAGGTCTGTCAAAGATACAAAAATAGATTTGATCTTAGATTTATAAATCGTGGGCGGAACTATTCATTTTCTAGCTCTTGCAATTTGGGTGCAAAGAAAGCTAAGTATTCTAATCTATTGTTTTTGAACAATGATATCGTTTTTCAATCAGATTCAATATCTGAGTCGCTCAAGTTGTTTGATAGGAGCAATACCGGCTGCGTTGGCGTTCGAATGCTAAATGAATCTGGTGATATAGTTCACAATGGTATCGAGTTTAAGTGGGAGGATAGTAGAGGCTATTTTATTCCAAAAAACATTATAGAGCCTACTTCTTCAACACTAAATCAAGTTGCTGTAACAGGTGCTCATTTACTGTTAAAAAAGTCAGATTTCGACAAAGTTGGTGGCTTTGATGAGTCATTTTATTACGGTTTGGAAGATGTTGATTTATGCTTAAGAGTTGTCAAGTTTCTTCAAAAAAGAGTTCTTTTGAATGAGAATTCAAAAGTAGTGCACAAAAACGAAGTAACAAGAATGCGACTTCCAAGAGTAGCTTTTGATGCTGAAAGAGACAGAAATCATCGCATATTTAAATCTGTCTGGGGGGGCGTAGTCAATAATTGGCAACATGAGCGCAAACGTTCAGAAAATGGACAGAATTATCAGCAAAACTATAACCGAGAAGAGTATGCTGGTCTTATATCTTCGAATGAGCCAGATCATTCACAGGCTGTCAGTTTTATCGATTATGGCTATTCTAACGAGTTTGATTCTTATGTGTATCGAAAAGAGAGTTTTCTAAAAGGCATTTTTAGGTGCTGGATATCTGCTGCAAAAGAAAAGGACCTTGATGACATAAAAGTACTTTTTCTAGTTGATGATAATATTTTGGGAGGCTCAAAAATAGAGTTTGATCGACCCGATGTTTATAAAGCTACAGGACGACCAGCGGGTGAAGCAGTTTTCAATATACCCAAAACATATTTGGATGGTAAACCTCATGATTTTAAGGTCGTTATAACAACGGCATTTGCTAGTAAAGTTGTTTTTGAAAGTCACTTTTCTGAAAAATCAGAGTGGGTTGAAATTAGGGAAACTGCTGAACTGGAAGGGAAGTTTGTGATTTTGCTTTCTTCTCACAATCTAAAAGTGCAAGGTGCGCAAACAAGTCTGTTTCAGACAGTAATAGGGTTGAAGAATGATGCAAGACTGTTTCCTGTAGTTTTTTCACCTGTTGATGGCCCACTTAGGCATCAATACGAGGCAAACGGCATCCCGGTTATTATCCAAAGTTATCCTCGAGTAAATGGGCAGACTAAAAATTCATGGTTAAGTGAGTTTAAATATTTCGTAGAGTGCATCACTGCTCTACAGCCTAAGGTGATTGTTGCAAATACTTTGCAATCGTACCAAACCGCCATTGCTGGCTTATGTTTAGATATGCCTACAGTACTGGTACCCCGTGAAAGTGAAGAACCTGCAGATTATTTTTCGAATTTGCCCAAATACTTAAGAGGTTATGCAGACTCACTAGTCTCTTCAGTTGATCAAGCAGTATTTGTTGCTAAAGCCACTCAGAAATTGTGGAAACATGCGAACATGGACAACCAGCGTGTTATTTATAATGGGCTAGCTATTTCCGAACTGGAAAAGAAAGTTGCAGGTGAAACGAAAGAGTCTGCAAGAATTTCTTTTGGCTTTTCCTCAAATGACAAAGTAATTCTTAGTGTAGGAACAGTATGTGAAAGAAAGGGGCAGCTAGATCTGATTCGATCAATTCCGAGCATTTTGAGAAACAATGTAGAAGAATCGATTAAATTTGTCATAGTTGGGATGAATGATAATGAATACTCAATGGCTCTAAAGGATGCAGTATCTAGATTCCCCCAAAAGGTACAAGAATCTGTTTTCTTACTACCACAGACAGAGCAAAGTAACGACACCTTAGTACAAAAATTACTATTAGCTTCAGATTTATTTGTAATTTCTTCGATATATGAAAGCTACCCCAGAGTTGTATTGGAGGCTTTATATTTTGGACTGCCAGTAATTGCAACACCATGCTTTGGTGTTTTAGAGCAGATCGATGATGGGAAAAGCGGTTTTTTCTATCAGGAAGGGAATTATCACGACCTTTCTGAAAAAATATGTACGTTAGTGTGTGACGATAGGTTGCTTGAACAGCATTCTAATGAGGCATATAAAAAATTTGAATCTCTCACTAGTTATGAAGATATGGTTTCTGAGTATAGACAATTGGTTTTAAGTTTAGCGGGGCATGCTTTCTAAATGATTTCATTAATAACTGTATCTCGAAGTATAGAAAATTTAGATGGATTACTTTCCACATTGAAAGATGCAATCGGTGATATTCCTTATGAGGTTCTTTGTTCGTGGAATGGGGATGATAGCCCTCCGGTAAAGAGATTTAGTGACATAAATATTCGGTTTAAAACTATTAAACCATACAATTTTTCAAGCAATAATAATGAACTTGCTAAGCTGGCACAGTACTCGACATTACTGATATTGAATGATGACATTGAATTCGATCCTTATTGCATTGTAAATGCGTTGAAATTATTTTCTAAACCAAAATGCGGGATAGTAGGAGCCAACCTGCGTTACCCTGATGGTAAGGTGCAACATGCAGGTATGTTCATCGATGAAAAGCTTATGCCGTACCACTACTTAAAGAACCAAGCAGACTTTAAAGATCCTCGAATTAATTTTGATAGGGAAGTGCCTGCAGTTACAGGTGCATTCATGCTGATAGACAGGGAAGAGTTTTTATCTATTCAGTTTGACGAGCAATGTGAAGTTGCCGCTCAAGATGTAATTCTTTGCTTGGAATACAGAGAGCGATATTCGAAAGCAATAATGTATTGTCACGATGCTCGTGCGATACATTTTGAAAACAAAACTCGGAAACTGTTCGATCAAAAGCTGACTCCGCCTAACGATATTCGGATAATGAAAGAATCTATTGCTAGGCAGTTCTCAAACGAAGTCATAACGCATCCAAATTCATCTACAGTTAAGTTGCGTATCGTTACGGAAAAACCAGGTTGGATTATGCATCGTAAAGGACTGGAAATTGCTAAACGGTTATCTGACTCACGTATTAATGAAGACTTTCCAGATGCAAATATTCACTACTATATAAATTATGGTTATTTCAATAAACGACCAAAGCATGGCTTAGTCGTAGCTAACTTTACTCATTTCGATGAGTCGCTCCATGCAGATAAGTGGGTCGCAGTAGCAAAAGAAGTCGACCATTGTGTCGCTGTCTCAGAGGAGGCAGCTAACAATCTTCGACGTTTTAATATACCTGATGAAAAAATTTCGGTTATCAAGGTCGGAGCAGACGTTAGTTTTAAGCCGAAAATGACAGTAGGAATTGTCGGTCGAGTATACAACGGTGGTAGAAAGGGCGAGCATTTGGTTAAAGCATTGACTAACGATCCAGACGTAATGCAGGGTTTGAAAATAGTAGCTAATAATGATAGCTGGGGGGTTCCAGTTTGGAAATTTGAAGACATGTCAGATTTCTATAGGGCTGTGGACTTTCTATTGGTACCTTCGTTGATAGAAGGTGGCCCTGTTCCATTTATGGAAGCGCTAGCAACTGGCACTTTGGCTATTGCTCCACCAATTGGGGTAATTCCTGAGTTTCCACATATCGAATATAAAACGGGGGATTACGACTCTCTTAAATCTGTAATCACTACAACCAAAAAACATTATTTGCAGAATAAACATGGATTGTCCAAGTATATGTTACATCATAATTGGAGTAGTTGGGCAAATCAGCACATTGCGCTATTTCAACGACTTTTGTCGAACTGAGATTGTAGGGGCGGCTTCTAAAAGTATGCTGGGTTTGATTGGAGAAGCGTATAATGCGCTTGAAGTTTAGCTGTGTAGACTGTTGTTACCTGTCGTTTCCTTTTCTAGGTTAAAACTATTAATTATGAAAGACTTGTTATCAAAACCGTTACAGCTCGAAGCTATGTGGGAGAACTGCGAGTGGTCTTTTTTTTCTGAGATAACCAAACTGCCTCTGGCAGATTTGAAGAAAAATGATCGGTTAGGCCTCATGGTATTAGGAGCTGCTCTGCAACTTGACGAGCCTAAGTCAGCGTTGCAAACCCTACACAGGGGCTTAAAACTCTTGGATAGTAAACAGCGCGGTTTTGAATTTATTGCAAGTTTAATAGATATCCAAATTGCTAAGTTGTTTTTCCTCCAAGGAGAGCAACGTCGAGCAGTTTCTATAATTCAAGAAGCTTGGAATCGTGATGGTTATCTGTTAACGCCTTTATTTTACGAATTTTTAGTGGGAGAAGCAGAGCTTAGAGTTCAAAGTGGTTCATATCGTACTGCAATTCAAGTTTGGCAAGATGTAGCGATGATTATGCAGCAAGATTGCCCCGATTTTATTTATGAGCGTCTAAGTTATACATATCGATTAAATAAAACGGGGTTTGGAGGTACTAAAGACGAAAACTTGGTCCGGGGAGATTGTCATAAGCACGAAGTACTACGCTATATGCACGCGCAATTGCGACCTGATTTTTATTTTGAAATAGGTGTGGATGGAGGAAAGAGTCTAGCTCTTTCGAATTGTAGAGCTTTAGGGGTTGACGCCCGTCCGGAATTAGATTTAAAAGTTGAGTTATCGAGTAATTGTGAAATTGTGAATCTAAGTAGTGATAAGTTCTTCGAATTACACGCAGATGGTATGCTCTCAACAGCACCTGATCTCGCCTTAATTGATGGTATGCATCTGTTTGAGTTTGCGTTACGTGATTTTATTAATTTGGAGAAGTACTCTAAACCATATACTTTAGTGGTAGTGGATGATGTATTTCCATGTCATCCAAAGCAAGCTGAGCGTGTTCGGCAGACGGGATCATGGACTGGTGACATATGGAAGCTTTTGCCAATACTCAAAAAATATCGGCCCGATTTAACATTAATTACTCTAGATAGCTACACAACCGGATTGCTACTGATTTCTGGATTAGACTCTAAGAATAATCAGCTTTCGCTCGCATACCCTGAAATAATGAAGGAATATCAACGAGACATAGAGGTTCCCTCTGAATACCTAACACGTATTGGTGCTCTTCGTTCCGATGATTCGTTGGTCGATAGTCTATTAAGCATTCTTAAGGAAGCAAAAGAGCGATCGTCTTCCGGAAAAACGTTGAGCCGGAAGCTCGCTACTCTTAAGCCTTTCTTAAACCTTGCAGGAAAAATGCTCGATTCGCCAGGCCGCCCTCCGTTAATGATTGTTGAAAGTATGCGGAAAGAGATTGAAGAGTCTAAGGTGACATTGGCTAAACTATATATTCCTCAACAAGTAGGGGGGGATTACAGCGAAAGATATAGCCTAGAAGAAAAGATTTATTTTGACGAATGGTATGATTTATCTTTTTTTGCTCATGATGTTGCTAAAGGTAAAAAGATTCGCTTTGATCCAATGGAAGGGCCTGGACTGGTTGAAATTCAGCGAATCACAATTAACCCGCATCAAGGAGGTAACGAAGTTATTGAATATATTGGTAACCAAGAATTGAGAAGCATTGTGGCACGGGGAGATGCTGTTCTACTAGAAAACAATGATAAATTTTTAGTTTACTCATATTCGAAAGACCCAATCCTGTTAATCCCTTGGTCAGGTGAGAAGGGAGGGAACATGGAAATAAGGGTTCGGTTTCGTGTTACAAGAAATACCGCAGAAATTGAAAAGGCCTGGTTAGTACATAAAGAGTTGCGTTAATAGCAACCTAGCCCTTAATTACTGATAAAAAATACGATGAATAGAACCCAAAAGATGGAACTCGTGGATTTTCTGTGTCAAACCGCGAGCTACAGACAGAGAGATGGTTAAACTCACTAATAATCTCTATGAGAGCTTTTACTAAGATTAGGGTAAAGGTATGTTACGGTCCATAACTGAGATGTGGACGCTTGAACAATATAACCTTTTGAAAGTACGTAAGATCAACAAATACTAGATTATTAAACAGATTGAAAATGGTGATTTACTTTGGGTATTAACAAATGATTTTCAGTTCTATTGGTTTTATTTTTGCCTTTTTACCAATAACAGTCTTTGTCTACTACATTTTGGAGAAGAATTACTCAGCTTTCTCTATTCCATTCTTAGTCGTAGCTTCTTTGTTTTTCTATGCGTATTGGAAGCCTATATATTTACCCTTAATAGTAATATCCGCCTTTGTCAACTATTGCATAGGGCGTTTGGTTTCAGTTGAAAAAGACAATTCAATTAAGAGAACTGTTTTGTCGTTAGGTATTTTGCTTAACATTGCTACTTTAGCACTATTTAAATATGCAGATTTTATTTTTGAAAATGTCAATATTGTTACTGGGCTTGATATCGAACCACTCAATTTGCTACTTCCGCTAGCCATTAGCTTTTTTACTTTTCAGCAAATTGCTTTTCTAGTTGATAGCTATAAAGGTGAAGTGGATGACTATTCCATTAGTGACTATTTTTTATTTGTAACTTTTTTTCCTCAGTTGATTGCTGGACCAATTGTTCACCACAAACAAATGATGCCCCAGTTTAGTTCATCTTCGAAGCAAGGCATAAACTTAGGGAATATTGAAAAGGGTATTCTGATTTTTTCAATAGGGCTATTTAAGAAATTAATAATTGCTGATTTTTTTGGTGGTTATGCGGATGTTGGTTATGAGTCTGTTGATCATATTGGGTTCTGGGGTGCATGGGCAACAAGTTTATCGTATACGATCCAACTTTATTACGATTTCTCAGGTTATTGTGATATGGCAATTGGTGCAGCTCTGTTTTTTAATATTAACCTTCCTATTAACTTTAATAGCCCTTATAAAGCTCTGAATATTCAGGATTTTTGGCGCAGATGGCACATGACACTGTCAACATGGTTGCGAGATTATGTCTACATTCCAATGGGTGGAAACCGGAAATCTAGTAGAATTACAAGCCGTAACTTGCTTTTAACTTTCTTCATTGGTGGGGTGTGGCATGGTGCTGGGTGGGGATTTGTTCTTTGGGGTATTTTACACGGTTTAGCGCTGGTATTTCATCGAATGTGGACATCTACTGGTTTAAAGATGTCGAAGTATCTTGGTTGGTTTGTGACTTTTATGTTTGTCCATGTTGCCTGGGTGTTTTTCAGAGCACCTGAAATATCGGTTGCTTTTGAATTAATAGAGAAATTATTCACTCCTGATTTGGCTGATGTGCAAAATGTGATCCAAAATTTATTTGTAAGCTATCATATGACTCCAATTCTGTTAAAACTAGATGGCCCGGTAGTTGTTTTGTATTGCATTTTTGTATTGGCATATACTTTTATAGGAAAAAACTCAATTCAAATTTTAGAATCTGAATATATTGCCTCATGGAATGTTTCCCTAGTTGCTGCAGCTGCTTTCGTTATAGGTGTTATGGCATTGATTGGTAGTAAGAGCCAAACCTTTCTTTATTTTAATTTTTAGCGGATTGTTATTGTGTTAAAAAAGTGGCTAATTTTAGTGATCTCGTTTACTGCTGCCTTCTTAATAGCGAATTATCAGAAGTTACCCAATGGATTCGATGCTAAAGATTCGTCCCGTGAAATGTTGAGTGTCGACTTAATAGAGGCAATAAGGAACTTCGGATTCCTCAAGCTTGGTGTTTCTGGTAATCCCGAAAAGGTGTTGGTTGGACGTGATAGTTTTTTGTTTTTAGGGGAATCACATAATCGGTCATTGACACAGTATCTAAACAGGCAAACTATTAATTTTGATGCAACAGCTAAAGGGTTTGATTTTTTGGAAAGTTTACGCCGTGACCGTGGATATGAGGTGGTTTTCCAATTAGCGCCATCAAAAGCTTCAATTTATTCTTCAAAGTTGCCACATTTCTTAGGTAATGTTATTCCATTTGATGCAAACGATGACGTGATCGAACGATATCGCTTTGCGATTTCTCCAAAAAATAGACTTCTTAGTCAAGTTCAAGGCGGCTTTGATGTTTATTTCAAAGGGGATACTCATTGGAATGAATTTGGAGCATACATTAGTTACTTGCAGGTTATGGAACAGCTTGAAATTTTGAATGATGAAAGCTACGAATATGTAAATGATGCAGTATATGAGAATATACAAGATAGTACTTTTAGAGATTTGGAAAGGTTTCTGAAACTAGACAAAATTATGCTTGATAAGCAGACCTTGTTGCCTGGAGACCTTTCATCTGTTGTTAATATAAATGATAGCTTTGGTGCAAAGATAAATGTAGAGCAGCTTGATTACCGTATCGGTGGAAAAACGGTTATGCAATTCGAATTGCCAAATAAAGACATTGGTTCAAACCATAACCCTTACCATATAGAAAATGAAACTGCACTTAATAGTAAATCAGTACTTTGGCTACGAGACTCATTTGGTACAGCGATGTCAAAACCAATTTTCTATACGTTTTCGAACGTAACTCTAATACATCCGAATCGTCTTACTCAAGCCGAATTTGACCATCTAATCAAAGGTAAAACATTCGATATTGTTCTAGTTACTCTGACTGAACGGCAAGCTTATCCTTTGCTTGAAAAGCTTCCTAATCTAATGGCTAATTTGCCAGAGAAATCTGGACAATCGAGTGCCTGTAAATTCAATCTTCGTAAATTGTCTCTTTGGGATTATGAAATATATAGAAAGCGGATTTTAATGCCAGAAACTACTGGGTTGTATGAGGCTATTGGTAAAGATCCACAAATAGGTTTCGATTTAAGGCAAATTAATGAATCTTTATGTGCCAAAAAAAGTCTGAGGCTATCCATTAACGTCAAGAGTAAGGACGTTCTTCAGATTTATTACAGAGCAGAAAGTATGAATAAGTTGACAGAGGCTATGAGTGTCAAGTTTAACCTGCAACCCGGATTGAATGTGATTGAATGGCTGGTCCCAGATGGTGTGAGTGAAATTAGAGTTGATCCAATACAAGGAGTAGGCCATTTTGTTTTCGATAGTGCCTACTTAGAGTTGAACTGACCAGCCTCGATGTGGATTGTTGCATTTCGCATATCCTCGTACTGAGTTTCACCTGCTGTGATAAATGAGTAGATCACCAAATTTAGGATATTTGAATTGATCAAATTCTTGAAAATTTTCAAAGAGTATTTCTTACTATGTAAGGAGCCTCTTTTTGATGATGGATGGTATTTAAAAGTTTATGGCGATGTAAAAGATGCCGGGCTAAACCCTAAGTTGCATTATCTACTTCATGGGGTTAAGGAAGGGCGTAGTCCGAGTAACAGATTTGACGAAGAATTTTATCTTTCTCAAATCAACGGAGACATAAATTGTGATTCGAGTTTCTTACACTACGTTACCATAGGGAAACAGTCAGGGTTACTACCTTATAGAAATTGGTCAAATTCGCCTTGGTGGATTCAATTGGGTGATGACTTGAAGCGGAAAGGTAGCAGATTGAATTTGGGTGATACAACAACTTTTAATAAGATAGTGGTTGTTGTTCCAGTTTTTAATGCTTTGGATGAATTTAAGGCTTGTTTGGATTCGCTCCTTAATAATCATAAAGGTATTTCGGAAATAGTCATTGTTAATGATTGCAGTACAGATCCGAAACTTAGCTCTTATTTGGATTCACTGAAATCCATATCGATTATTAATGTTTTAACAAATTATAAGAATATTGGCTTTAGCGGTTCAGTCAATCGCGGAATAGAATATGCTGGTACTGCAGATGTGATTGTGCTTAATTCGGATACAATTGTTTCTTCAGGTTGGGTGCAAAAGCTATTTCTTTCTGCGTATTCAAGAGTCGACGTTTCTACTGTAACCCCCGCTTCTAATAATGCAGGCGTTTTTTCCTTGCCGCACAATGATGACAATGAATTGCTGACTAGGATAGGGCATGCGGGTTGTGCTCGCCTGCTTCGCCAAGCAAACTTATCCACTCCATTTGAAGTCCCAACTGGCCACGGCTTCTGCATGTACATCCGCCGTGACGCACTTAATGAAGTTGGTTTGTTTGATTCTGAAGCGTTTCCCCGTGGCTATGGCGAGGAAAACGACTGGTGCATGCGTGCCCGTCAGAAAGGTTGGAAGCATCTGTTTGATCCATCTGTTTTTGTTTATCACCATCGCTCGGCAAGTTTTGGGGAGGAAAAACACGAACTGATGGCGCAAGGTAGAAAGGTCGTTGATGAGCGTTATCCAGAATACAAACAGCTTGTCACCGAATGTTTTGGTTCTCCGCAGTTTACAGAGTTGCGTAACAAAGTCAGAACCCTCGCTAACATGCCTGAAGAGGTTGCTAAAACTATTCGGCCTCGTGTTCTCACCGTTATTTCAACTCGCACAGGTGGAACCCCTCAAACGAATGAAGATATGATGTCGGCAATCAGTGAGCAGTTCGAAAGCTTTGTGCTTCATTGCGATGGGTCTATTATTACGCTCTATTCGTATCATCAACAGGTGTATACCGAAGTGGAAAACCATCTGCTCTCTGAAGTGGTTACGCCGTTCCCCCATGCATCTGCTGAATATGATGACGTCGTGGCGGGTTGGTTGTACAAATGGGCGATCGAGGTAGTGCATATCCGCCACACTGCTTGGCATAGCCTGGGGTTACCTGCGGTTGCTAAGGCACTTTACATTCCGGTTGTTAACTCGTTTCACGATTTTTATACCGTTTGTCCCACCGTAAAACTGTTGGACGAGAACTTAACTTATTGCGGTGGTGTTTGTACGAAAGGAACAGGCCAGTGTGCACATGAGCTTTGGCCACAGGATGCCATCGTTAACTTAAAACATGAAAATATTCATGTTTGGCGCGAGCAGTTTTCAGCGTTTTTGTCATCGTGCGATGCGTTTGTTACAACCAACCATTCTGCGAAGGCACTCATCCAAAAAGCGTTCCCGAAAGCTACCGAAGCTAGGCCCTTTGAAGTAATACCTCACGGACGGGATTTTGAAAACTTTTCTCAATTAGTCATCAATCCAGCGAAAACTGATGTTGTGAAAGTACTGGTGCCAGGGAATATCAGTGAAGCCAAGGGCGGTATGCTGTTGGAACAGTTGAGTAAATATTATGGAGAACAAGGTACGCCAATTGAGTTTCACATTATGGGCAATGTCGGTGGTGACTTGCAGTTTAGCCAGAATGTGGTTTGTCATGGCCCATACGCTCGTGGGCAGTTCAGCCAAAAGGTCGAAGAAGTTGGCCCCAGCCTTGGGCTGGTGCTCTCTATTTGGCCAGAAACCTGGTGCCATACACTCACCGAAATGTGGGCGGCCGGTGTTCCGGTGTTGGGGTTGGACATTGGTGCCGTCGGCGTAAGGATTGCTCAAACGGGAGCAGGCTGGTTGGCGCCAGTTGATGATTTTGAGTTTCTAGTGAGTGTACTCGATAGTGCGTTGAACGAAAGTGCCTGGACGAGAGCGACGCAGGCTGTGAAGCATTGGCAACAAACCGAGGGCACAGTGCAAACGGCTGAAGCAATGGGGGAGGCTTACAAGGCGTTGTATTACCAAGTAGCACCGGGTACTCAGCCGCAAAAAACGCTGCAGGTTCCGCAGTAATGTATCGACTTTCTGTTGAACGCTTAGAGGCCGAGGTGCCTTTTGCTTGCAAATGGGTCATTGACGCACCCACTGAACAGTCTCAAGTTTCGCTACAAGCCTTGCAGAACTCTGTCGATTTTCGCGCTTGGTTGGCGACGCCCCATAACCCTAAGGTCGTTCCGTACCTGAAGGGCGAGAGTGAGCGCATTGAGCTTAAGTTTTCAGAAAAGCGTGGTGATGTTCACAGCTTTTTGAAAGCTCATGGGCCAGAGCTTTCAGGGCAAAGTTGCTATGGCATCCAGCAGGCTATAAAAATGAATGAGCCGGTGTTTAAGTTCGGTTTTCATTACAACGGCCAAGACTATGATCTTGCCAGAATTTCGATAATCGGCACGTTGGACATTCTAAAAGGGCCGGAAGGTTGGTTGTTTTTAAACAACGACAGCAATGGCAGTGTCGATCAGTACCAAGGGAAACGGCTGCTATCTTGGCCGTTGCGTGTGGCGTGGCATTGGTATTTTCGAACCTTGGTAAAGCTTAGTAAGCGGGCTCGGTTACCGACCGTTTTTCTTATTGCCCCCTCTAAAGAAATGGTAGTCAGTGAGTTTTACCCACATCAAAAAGGCCAAAACTCACCCGTTCAGCAAGTTTGCGGTATTGCGCGGTCTCATGGTCAGCCTTTGGTGTATCCGGAATCTTTACTGCGGGTAATGGAGCCACGGTCGTTCCGTAAGGGGGATACTCATTGGGCGCTTGCGGGCGCGCGTGCGGCATGGTTGGATTGTGTTGCCAAGTTAGGTTTGCCGTTGGAACCACTCAAAACGTTGTTTAACTCAGATCAGTACGAGGAACGGCCTCATCTGGGCGACTTAGGTAACAAAGTCTATCCCCCCATAAGAACACCAGAGTTGGTCTTGCTGGGTTATTCTTATCGGCAACATGTCATTTTCGATAATCATTTGCCCAATTTTGGACGGGTGCTGGTTACGCATAATTCGGAGGCGGTATTTAAAAAACGGCTGCTGGTGTTTGGGTCATCCTCATGTTATAGCATGCTGCACTATGTTGTGCGGAGTTTTGCCGAAGTCGTGTTTGTGCATTCGGCGGGCAATGTGGATGCCTCGTTTACTCGTTTGGTTGAGCCAGATTACCTCGTGTTGCAAAGTAACGGGCGATTTCTCGTTAAGCCCGCGTCGTTTCGGTATCGGGTGGTTGATGATGTTCAAGCTAAATGGCAGCGGTTGTCACCAAAAGAGCAGGCCTACATTCAAGAGCAAGCGAATCGGTATCCTTTAGAGCGTTTGCCTGAATGGCTCGCGCCCATTGTAAAGCTTGTTTCGGCGGCAGATCATGATGCTTAAACCAGTCAAAAACTGGCTGAAAACTCGTTTCCCTGCGTTGGCAACCTATTGGCGATGGCTGTCTCGCAAAGCAACCTTGCTGTACTTTATAAAAAACCGACGTTCCCTACTTAAAGCTCTTAGTCGTCGCTACAGCCAGGCAGATGACCACTCCGTTTATTTTTTGTTTGTTTATCGGGGGCGGTTTCCTCATCGGCTCTCGCGAAGTGTAACTAAACAGGTATGTTCTAACTGTCAGATCGTATCTGAGTTGGACTATGAAGCAGGTCGTCTATCGGTACCTCAAGGTCAGAACACATGGGTATGCTATGTGCTATCCGATATGGTTTTGGCGCCTAATGCGTTGTGTGTGTTGGGGCAGGCCATTTCCCGTTATGACGATGCGCTCGCTTTGTATTGTGACCATGTCGAGCGTTCTGCCTGGTATCGCTATGCTCCTAGCGTAAAGCCTGCATGGTCGCCGGACTATTATAAGGCATTTGATTATATTGGCCCGGCCCTGTGGCTTCAGGAAGCACAGTTTAAGGCAGCCGCGCTAACGCCTTCAGAGTATCTGTGTAGTCTACCATCCGGTGCCGTAAAACATCTGCCTTTACCGTTGGTCACTACTTATGGTGGGACTACAAAAGAAAGTAGCTCACGTAACGATTATTCTGCGGAATACACCAATACGGGAACGGTTTCAGTTATCATTCCTACTCGCAATGCAGTCCATTTATTAAAACCCTGTGTTGAGTCGGTGCGTCGCACGGTGGGCAACTTGGATGTTGAGTTGATTGTCATTGACAATCAAAGCGACTGTGAGAACACCTTGGGTTATTTGCACGAGTTATCAACACAGCCGAACACGCGAGTACTGCGTTACAACCAGCCATTTAATTTTTCAGCCATGAACAATTTTGCGGTACGTGAAGCCAAAGGCGAGGTGGTGTGTCTGTTAAATAATGACACCGAGGCAATCAGTAATGGTTGGTTAGAAAGTTTAGTTCACAGTGCTTTGCAACCCGGTGTGGGGTGTGTTGGGGCAAAACTGTATTACCCAGACGGGCGCGTACAACATGCGGGAGTCGTGCTTGGTTTTGGGGGAGGGGCCGATCACGCGTTTAAGTTTGCCAGCAATCACGAGAGCGGTTACATGAACCGGTTGGTAACACCACAAAACTATCTTGCGGTGACGGCGGCCTGTTTGGCGGTGCGGAAAAGCGTGTTTCTTGAAGTTGGTGGGTTGGACGAGCAGTTGACGGTGGCGTTTAACGACGTCGATTTTTGCTTAAGGGTAGTCGATGCCGGCTATCGCAACGTCTGGTTGCCACAGGCCCAAATGCTGCACCACGAGTCGCCATCACGTGGGGCAGACGATACACCCGAAAAATCTGCGCGCTTTCAGCAGGAGTTAACTATTTTGAAACAACGCTGGGAGCGGTACATTGCAAACGATCCGGCTTATTCTCCTTGGTTAGCCAAAACCCGGCACGATTTCGCGTTTCGCCGAGACTCAATAGGCTTAAGTGCGGCTTCCCTAAGGTAGTTCTGTGTGGCTTTTTGGAGGTTTTGGCGATAGTCCAAATAAACGCCAGGCAACAAATCGGCTAGAAAACTTCATGGCACTGGTGATGTGCCAGCGTATGTAGCTGCTGACTACCGAGTGGCTGTGACGATGGCCCCTATGAATGGCCTTGATATGAGGGATGTAATAGGTTGGTTCGTTAAAGCACACTCTTGCACGCCAGCAGATGTCGATGTCTTCGCAATACAGATAGTAACGGGGGTCGAACCCGGCGAGCTCTTTGTATAAACAAGCACGGAAGGCCAGAAATGCACCCGAAGCCCAGTCAACGGTCGAAGGTTCTGTAATATGGTGCCGTTTAATCGTGGTCCGTTGCGAGTTTAGGATAAAGCTTGAAACAAAGTCCCACGGCATGGGGTAACGCCGAATGGACCCTTCCAGAATCTTCATCTGTTCATCGCGAAAGAGGTTAGGTGCCGCCAGACGAACCTGCTTTTCTTTCATAATTTGGTTAAGTTGCAAAAATACGTCTTTTTCTACAATGACATCCGGATTTAAAACAACAAACAGATCGTCGTCCTTCATATTGTGCTTAAGGCGACAATAAAGATAGATGTCGTTGTTATTCTCACCGAAGCCTTTTGGCTCACTGTTTGTCAGACAGTCGATGCTATGTTTGCGACAATACGTTCGTAGTTTAGGACAATGTTGATTGTCCTTCATGACAACCACGATGTCGTCGCCGTTGTGAAAGGTATGCGGCTTCAGTAGTTGTGTGATGTCCTGATAATGATCGTGCGATATCACCGATACAAAAATGGTCACTGAATGTCCCTTGATGAATGGATCATAATTTCAGGTCTTCGAATTGAACAGTATACTAGCCCAAAGTGTGATTGACTTCAAAACATTAACCCGTTTTGGTCTGTATTGAAGCAAAAAAAGTGCCCGACGAAGTAAGCCCTTTGAGCAGGCATCATTAAAGCTATCCAGCATTGCCTTGGACGGGTGCTGTTGCGGGAGGATAGTACGAAAAGCTCGCGCTTGAGCGAATATTTTTTGACTTGCGTCTCGTTTTTCACGAACAGTTCGCTTCCGCAATGCTCCGATCTGATTGGCATCGTGTTGGCGATAAAGCAGTGTTGGTTCGAAAATGATACTGATGGAGCCAAATGCATTGGCATGTAGAGCGCACCACCAATCATGCATGACTATATCCGGGTGTAATGATATCCGCTCTATGAGTGCTCGGTTTATGGCCATGCTAGCGCCCTGAACGGTATTCCTGAATATCAATGTACTCAGCTGCCGGGCATGACTAGGGTTTATTTTTTGCTGTTGCCAGAATGAGGTGTCCGTGTTGGTATCCAGGCTGTTCCAAAGCCATGCGTCTGAGAAGATGAGGTGTGGTTTTGATGAACACTGCATTTGCTTTGCAAACAGCTGGCGTTTTCCGGGTAGCCAGACATCATCTTGGTCGGCTATAAACGTGTATTCAGCCTTTGTATGCTGAATGCCGGAAAAAAAGTTTTGGATTACACCTTTTCCAGGACCTTGATAGACCAAAAGTTCAACGTTTTCTTTTAAGTAGGTTTGCTGAAATTCTTGCAAAATACGCAGGGTGTCGTCGGTTGAGCCGTCGTCTGAGACAATTATTCGGTCTCCCGGTTCGAGTTGTTCAGCAATACTGGTTAATTGAGGGTGTAGATAAGACCCGCCATTATAGGTCAGAATAAGGACATCGATTGGCGGTGCCTGTGGCTGTGGGGACGCCTGCATATTTGGGACGTTTTTGATTGATAATGATGCAGCGCAAGCTAATGGGTGACGGCCCGAATTGCAAACTGTAATTTCACATTAAACACGGTATTATCCGGCTACTCTGTAAACTGAACTCATTTTAAGAATAAGGAACCAAAATGGAACTGACCTGTTTCAAGGCTTATGACATTCGTGGTGAACTGGGAACGGAGCTCAACACGGACATTGCCTACCGTATCGGTCGGGCCTTTGCCACCTTTCTGAAGCCCAAAAAAGTGGTTGTTGGCTGGGATGTTCGCGAGACATCACCAGAACTCAAAGATGCATTTGCTCAGGGCGTACTCGATTTTGGCGCGGACGTCATCGATTTGGGTCTTTGTGGCACGGAAGAAGTCTATTTTGGAACCAAGTTTCTCAATGCCGACGGCGGCTGCATGGTGACGGCCAGCCATAACCCGATTAACTACAACGGCATGAAGATGGTGCGTGATGAGGCCAAACCGATTTCTCGTGATACCGGGCTGGCAGATATCCGTAAGATGGCGGAAACCGAGACCTACAGCGAAAAGGCTGCTACACCGGGCACCTTGACTCAACTCGACAATCGCGCTGCCTATGTTGAGCACTTGATGGGCTATATCGAGTTTGAAACGCTTAAGCCTATGAAAATTGTTGTGAATGCCGGTAATGGCGCGGCAGGCCCGTCGCTGGACGCCATCGAGGCGGCCTTGAAAGAGAAGGGCGCGCCGATCGAATTTATCAAGATTAACCACGAGCCGGACGGTACCTTCCCGAATGGTATTCCTAATCCACTACTGCACGAACAGCAGCCGGTGACCGGTAAAGCGGTAAAAGAGTACGGTGCCGATTTGGGGGTGGCATGGGATGGCGATTTCGACCGTTGTTTCTTGTGGGATGAAGACGCTAACTTCATTGAAGGTTATTACATTGTCGGCCTGCTGGCTGAGGCCTTCCTGGTGAAACAGCCGGGTGCCAAAATTGTTTATGACCCGCGACTGACCTGGAATACTCAGGAAATTGTCGAGGCGAACGGTGGTGAAGCGATCCAATCGGTTTCTGGGCATGCTTTCATCAAAGAGAAAATGCGAGCGGAAGACGCCGTCTACGGCGGCGAAATGTCGGCTCACCACTACTTTAAAGATTTTGCCTACGCCGATTCCGGCATGATTCCCTGGTTGTTGGTCGTCGACCTGCTAAGCCGTAAGCAGACCACTCTGAAAACACTGGTTGAGCAGCGCATGGCTATGTACCCGAGTCCAGGGGAGATCAATAGCAAAGTGGCCGATGCCGATGAAGCCATGGCTCGGGTTTACGATGCTTACAAGGGTGATGCCATTGCGGAAGATCGTGTTGATGGTCTGTCATTGGAATTTGCTGACTGGCGCTTCAATCTGCGTAAGTCGAACACCGAACCGGTCATCCGCCTGAATGTGGAAACGCGTGGGGATAAAGACCTGATGGACGAAAAAACGCAGGATCTGTTGGCGTTAATTCGGCAATAAATACATCCAGGACTCAATCTCTATGGTTGAGTTGCTGTCGACATTGTAAGGCGACCTGTCGGGTCGCCTTTTTTGTGCCTAAAAAGCGGTGCCGATCATTTTATTTGATCTTCAGAGTATGGCCAGAAGATGGCTGTCGCGCATTGGCAACACCGTAACCCATTGATTTTATTGGTAAATCTATATTTTTTACGAATCCTGTCGCCTGTTGGCGACGATGAAGGCGTTCTATTGGGGCTGTAAACGGGTTTTATCGATGTAACTTATTGAAAAATAAAGAGATTTAGGTTTTGGCCTGTTTATCGCTATAAGCTCCATGTCGAAACAGACGCAATTCACTACTTAATGGAGAACACCATGAAAAAGACACTGTTGACTGCCGCGATTATGACAACCGCAACATTGGCCATTGCCGAAGATGCCCTTGAGTTCTCAGCGGTCGATGCCGACTCAAATGGTCTGATTTCTATGGAAGAAGCGGCCGTGAATGAAGCATTGCTGGATTCGTTTTCAGCGTTGGATTTGGATGTCGATGGCAACCTGACTGAAGACGAGTTCGCGGCATTCACCGTCGCATCTGCCGAATAAATATTGTACTTAGCGTAATTAGTTCACTCTCTGGTCAGAGTTGGTGATTCAAACCCTGACTTTAGAAGTGTCCATTAAAAAGTTATACACGTTGCCCGGTGTTACCATCCCCCTCCCTTGGCTTTCGGGCAACGTTTTTTGATTCCGCATCACAGTTTAGCCGTCGCTGTCTGGCGGGCGCTCATTGCTTTATAGACAATGGCGACCCCTATGTCGGACCAAGCCTGTTCATGTTTATACATCTTCGAAAAGCGTCATTAAAAAGCCATCTTGTGTTGGGGTTTTTCGTCTCGTTAATCCCACTGACCTTGTTGGTCTGGCAAAGTGCCCGGTTGCAATCTCAGTTGTCCGAATCGTGGATTCGCTTTAGTGATGACTCAATGCTTTTTGTACAGTCGGCCGTCGGCATGGACGGGGTTTTAACCGATATTGAACGATCCGTAAAACAATACGAAGTGCTGCAAGGGGCAGCCATGGCCAGGTTGGCCCAACAGCAAATTGATCGATACCTTGGCCTGGTTGATTCAGTTTGTTTGTCCGCGCTGAATGCAGCCGCCGATCTTTGTCATGGCCAATCTTCCGATGTTTTGGCGTTGGCTGAGGCATTTCAATCCTCAGGGGCAGACGAGAACGATCGGTTGTTGAAAAAAATCAATGAACGTCAAGACCGGCTCATGGAATTTCTTTGGCAGGAAGTCGGTGAGCGGAAGGCGCGCCAGATCGAACAGGGTGAACAGAAACAGCGACTGTTGAATGCTTGGACCGTTGCCCTGGCGGTTGTCACGCTGTTGCTGGTTTTGCTGGCAAGTCGAAACGTTTCACGCCCTGTTAAGTTGTTAGAAAACCGGATACATCACATTGGGCAAAAGTATTCGACTGAGGCCACTCCAGCTTCTGAGTTTTCCGGTCCTCGTGAGTTTCTCACTATTAATCAGAGGCTGGATTGGCTAAGCAATCGCTTGAATCAGCTTGAGGACCTTCGGCAATCTTTTCTGCGTCATGCCTCTCATGAGTTGAAGACACCTCTGTCCAGTATCATTGAAAGCAGCGCCCTCTTGAAAGAGGGCATACTGGGTCAGTTGAGCCCTGCACAGGATGAAGTCGTTGATATTTTAGTCGACAGCGGACATCGCCTGAGTCATCTAACAGAACGACTGCTGGATTATAACTACCTTGTACAGGTTCAAAAACTTCAGTTGAAGCAGTTTAACGTGTCGGAGTTATTGACGTCACTGCTCGAACAGTATCAGCCCCTCTTTGATAAACGTCACCAAGAGGTAAAATTTGAGTGTGAGCTTACAGAATTGAGAACCGACGAAGCGCTCTTCAGTCGCCTTGCTGATAATCTGATGAGTAATGCGCAAGCCTACGGTCATAGTAATGGTCAGGTTTTGATTCAGCTTATTCAAGTTGGTCGATATTGGCAGCTAACCGTTGCCAATACGGGACCATCGATAACCGAAGAGCAGATTCAGTACTTATTTGAACCCTTTTATCGCACGGAGCACCCTCGCTATGGGTCTCTTAAGGGATCTGGGTTGGGGCTGTCGATTGTTAGGGATTGCGTCAGTCTACTGGGTGGGCAAGTACAGTTTACCGATCTGCCGGGTTATGACTTTTCGATTTCTGTCACAGTGCCAATTGATGACACGCTAAGGGATACATGAAAAAAGACTGTTTATTATCCGTTGCTTTGGTTTTGGCAGGGTGTGCCAGTTTGCCGATGTCGGATACTGCCTCCGAACCTAAATCGTTCATACAAAACACGATCATTGTCGAGCCGGTAAGGTTGGCGACATCGGATTCTTGCCCGTCCGCTGAGTTGGATGTTAGCGATCGGCTTTGTAACTTGTGGCAATGGCAAACCTACTTACAGAATCTATATGACGAGCCAATAACTGACGCTCGAACAGCGACAACAGAAAGCGAGGTCAGTCTTCAGTTGCAACAGTCGCTACAAAAATTGCACCCGGAACAGCCGGCTAATGTACAGCGGGTTGGACTTGAGGAACTGAATGGAGTTGTGAAGCACCTGGAGGCACCGGTCGCCGATTGGTTTCTTCTGATTATGGGCCAAGCACAGCAACGAGTTGACCTGATGAATCAACTTTCCAGTCTACGTGAAACGATTATTACCCAAGAGCAGAGCCTGGAAAACCTCCGTGCTGAACTCAGTACGGCCGAGCAGAAGTTGGACGCGTTAACAGAAATTGAACAGCAGTTAGGTGATGCTCCGTGAGCGCTATCGATACGGCAAGCCCAGTTCCTAAGCCACAAGATCCGGTTTTGGTTATCGACGATGACAGTCAGCTCTTAAAGCTTGTAGAAATTCGACTGAACAGCGAAGGCTATGCGGTTGTGACGGCCGACAGTGCAGCTCAAGCGAAAAAGAAACTTGCCTCGCAACGTGTTTCGATGGTGCTGTCTGATTTGAGAATGCCGGGTGAAGATGGGTTGATGCTGCTGGATTTTATTAATGCAGAGTTCCCAACGATTCCAGTGATTATTATGACGGCTCATGGCACCATTCACGATGCCGTTGAAGCCACTGAAAATGGCGCACTTGGCTTTTTAACGAAACCAATCGATCATCAACAGTTGCGATCAACCTTGACTAATGCTTGTGCGCAAATCAGCAATGCGACTGGCGGGGATTGGCAGTCTGATATCGTGTATCAAAGCCAGAAAATGCATCAGCTCATGGAGCAGGTTGGGCAAGTTGCGCCTCGTGATATCAGTTTGATGATTACCGGTGCCAGCGGCACGGGTAAAGAGCTGATGGCGCAGGCGATACATAAGGCCAGTTGTCGCGCCAATAAACCTTTCATTGCTGTGAACTGCGGAGCCTTGCCAGAACATCTGCTTGAATCTGAGTTGTTTGGCCACAAAAAGGGCGCGTTTACCGGGGCCGTCAGTGATCATCAAGGCCTGTTTCAGGCGGCCGACGGAGGTACATTGTTTCTTGACGAAATCGGCGACATGCCTCTGGCGTTACAGGTGAAACTACTGCGAGTGTTGCAGGAGAAATCCATTCGACCGGTTGGCAGTACTAAGACCATCGATGTGGACGTAAGGGTTGTCTCAGCGACGCATCGAAACCTGAAAGAAGCTATGTCGGAAGGGCAGTTTCGCGAAGATCTGTTTTACCGATTGTGTGTGGTCAATGTTCAAATCCCGAGTCTTTCGGAACGGCCTGAAGACATCCCTGTATTAACGCGTGTATTGCTGCACCGCATTGCTCAAAAGCAGGGGGTTAAGATCACGCGTTTTGCGGACGATGCGATGCTTAAGCTCTGCCAAAGTAATTGGCCGGGTAATGTACGGCAGCTGATCAATGTAATTGAGCAATGTGTGGCCATGTCGCAATCGCCCGTCATCAGCCGAGCACTGGTGAATCAGGCACTGTTGGACTCACACAATTACTTCCCTACCTTAGCGGAGGCTCGTGATGCTTATGAGCGGTCGTATTTGATCAGAGTGTTGACGATGACCGATGGCGTCGCCTCTCGAGCGGCGGAACTGGCGGGTCGGAACCGTACTGAATTTTATAAACTGCTCAAAAAACATGAGTTGGATGTAAACAGTTTTAAACCTCAACACTGAGCGGCCGCGCAGTAAACCGCTTCAGATTTGTTCGTCTTCTCCAGTTCTGGCGTAAAGGAAAATCATAGCTTTAACAGCGTCTTCGCAGTTGGCCGCACTCAGACCTTCGGTATCCATAATCCAACGGCGTTGGTCATCGAGATCCATGTTGTCGATGTTGTCATAGCAGTCGTATTCGGAAATGACATCGTAATCGCACTCTTTGTTGTAGGCTTCGAACATCAAATCCAGGCAGTATTGTGCAAGGACCGGGTCCTGACAGAACAGTTCACCGTCTTCAAAGTCCTGATCCCATTCCTTGAGAATGTCCAGCACAGACTCACCTTTGTCTAAGAGGTCCTGTAACGGAGGGGCGTCGGGGTTATATTGGCCCATTTCAAAGTCGATTAACCAATCATCTTCTGGTTTCACGAGGACCGACTTGTATTGACCGTCGGGCAAGGACCAGGCGATGGCATAAGGATAGCCGGTCTCAACATCGGTGACTTCAAATGCAATAAAAGTTGGGATTTTCATGGATGTTCGTTTAAAAGAGATTTCAGCCAATTGTCTCATTTTTGCCAGGGCTCAGGAAGACGATTGATTAAAGTGGACTTGCATGGCTAAAGCTTCCTGATATCCGAAGTCCGAAAAGGCCTCTCATCTGCGGTATGGCTTCACCCTGACCAATGGTAAACTGGTTCTATTCAAGTAAACAGGAGCCGAATAGAGCCATGACAGATCAAGATGAACGTATCCCCCGCGATTTCTCAGCCAGAGACCCTGAAGAACAGGCCGCCTTTCTCGAAAATACCTGGTGTAACCATTGTCAGGAGATTGACCTGGGCATGACGGACCCTGAGGAGTATGAGCTTTCAGGTCGGGTGTTTGTCGAAGGTAAGTGTGCTAAATGCGGACAGCCTACGATTACTGAAATTGCCGATGATGAAGACGACGAATGACCGGTCTGAACATTGTTTATGAAGATGACGTTCTGCTGGTCGTCGATAAGCCATCGGGGCTGTTAATGCATCCGTCCTGGTTGGACCGCCGAGAGACAGATACCCTGGCCGGACGGGCCAAAGCTTATTTGGCACAACAATCTGAAGGCGCCAAAGTTCATACTGTACACCGGTTGGATCGTCCAACGTCGGGGTTGGTGGTTATGTGTAAAGATGACCATGCCGCCAAAGCACTGGTTGAACAGTTTCAAGAAAAAACAGTAAATAAGCGGTACTGGGCCATTTGCCGCGGGTTTGCCCCGGTTGCTGAAACGTTGGACTACCCGTTGATTGAAGAACACGACCGGATTGCGGATAAATTTGCCGACAGCGATAAACCGGCGCAAGAAGCCATCACCGAGTTTCGACGATTAGGGATTACAGAGCTGGCGATACCTGTCAGCCGTTACCCCAAAATGCGTTTGTCCTGGATGGAATGCGTTCCTGTTACCGGTCGCAAACACCAGATTCGCCGTCATTTGAAGCACCTGCGTTATCCGATCCTGGGGGATACCCGTCACGGGTGTCGTCATTTGAATCGGGCAGTTGAAGGTTCGTTTGGCGAACTGTTCATGGGGCTCAGAGCGGTTGAGATGTCTTTTCAGCACCCCGTCACCAACGAGCTGATGACTTTTAATGTGGGGGCCGATAACGTCTGGTCTTGCTGGTTGGATCGTTTGGGTTGGAGTTTTCCCGGCTCGCCATAACCCGCGATGAGGTTGATAACGTTTGCGTTTCTCCTTTTGATTTTTTCTTTCATTGTTTTGTATAGAAAACTTAGACAGATGTGGTCTGTTTTCAAACTTTTGCGGCTATTGTCGTGAACGCGATGACCGCAACCGGGTGGGCTGTTAAGCACAAATTCTTCTCATTTTTACGACATTCGCGCTCATTCCCGGTATTTGAGATACGTCCCTGGCTTTGCTAAGGTTGTCGGGATTGGATAAACAACAGGACAATCGTCACCTCCTCGAATTGAGGCTTAATCCCTGCGGATGGAGTTTCGAATCATTCCGGCGACGCGCTTGAAATGACGAACACCTACGAGGCGATATTCTCTCGTTTTAGAACGAAACCTCACGCTGATTCAGTCGATACCCATCGGGTTCGGCTTCAACATCATCAGCGTTACCTGAACCGGCTTTTCGCCGGCTCAGGGGTTTGTGCATCAGATGTAAAAACCCTTAAAACTGCTTCGTCATTTACTGCAAATGTTCTGCGGTTGCACCTTTGCAACTGTATGGTTTATTCAGCCAATGGACGATTATTATAATTATTGGAGTAACTATGAATAAGCTTAAGTTAGCTTTGCTAGCAGGGGCCACCTCACTGGCGTCTGTTTCTGCACTGGCGGACGAATGTGGTTCCGTCACCATTGCCGACATGAACTGGAGCTCGGCCACTCTTATTGCTCACATCGATCAGCTGATTCTTGAAGAAGGCTTTGGCTGTGATGCCGAACTGGTGCCTGGAGACACCATGCCGACAGGTACATCGATGATTGAAAAGGGTGAACCGGACATTGCACCGGAGCTGTGGAGTAACTCCATGAAGGCCGCGTTGGATCGGGGTGTTGAAGAAGGCCGTCTGCGCTACGCCGGTCGATCACTGAGCGACGGCGGCGAAGAGGGTTTCTGGGTACCTCAGTATCTGGTCGACGATAACCCTGAGCTGGCTACCATCGAAGGTGTATTGGCGCATCCTGAGTTGTTCCCACACCCGGAAGATGATGATGCCGCTATGTTTATGGGCTGCCCAGCCGGTTGGAACTGCCAGATTTCTTCTCAGAATCTGTTCCGTGCGCTGGGTATGGAAGACGCCGGTTTTGAACTGGTCGATCCAGGTTCCGGTGCCGGTCTGTCCGGTTCTATTGCGAAGGCTTACGAACGCGGCGAAGGCTGGTTTGGTTATTACTGGGCACCAACGTCTGTGCTTGGTAAGTACAAAATGGTCAAAGTCGACTTTGGCAGTGGCGTTGATCTTGAGCATTTCAAGAGCTGTACAACACAAGCCGACTGTGCCAATCCGAAACCGACCATGTACCCACCATCGGCGGTTCACACCATTACTACCGAGAGCTTTGCTTCTGAACAGCCCGAAGCGTATGAGTACATCAGTACTCGCTCGTTCCCGAATGCTCAGATGAATGAACTGCTGGCGTGGATGGAAGACAACCAGGCTGATGGTGAGTTTGGTGCTTATTACTTCCTGGAAAACTACGAGTCCGTCTGGAGCGAGTGGGTCAGCGAAGACGTCGCCGATAATATCCGTGGTGCTCTTTAACCACGGTTAGGTTTCCGGCTTTACCGACCGAGGTAAGGCCGGAGCATTCGCACTAATGCCCTCCCTATCAATATGTTTGCATATCCGGCCTGGGGAGGGTGTTCAGATTATCTGTAACTTTATAAGAAGTTAATGCTATGTCTTGGTTGACAGAATTTCCTCAATTGAGTCGTCGCGATCTGCTGACGATTCGAAAAACGCTGGATGAAGCGTACCGCGAGTTTTCAAGAAACTACGGTGAAGCCATCGAAAACTTTTTTGACCCGTTGCTGTCGTTTTTGGTTTGGTTTGAAGACCTGCTGATTGCAACGCCCTGGTGGTTGATGATTGGCATCATCCTGGGGATTACCTATTTTGCAGCCCGTTCCATTAAGTTGACGATTGGTGTGGGTATTTCTCTGTTACTGATCGGTATCTTCGGGATGTGGGAAGATACAATGCAAACCCTGAGCATCATTACGGTCTGTACATTGCTGTCCATTGTTCTCGGCGTGCCAATCGGGATCGCCATGGCCAAGTCGAACCGTATCCAATCCGTCATCACGCCCATTCTTGATGTCATGCAGACCATGCCGGCCTTTGTCTATTTGATCCCTGTTGTCATGTTGCTGGGTATCGGCAAAATTCCAGGCCTGATCGCCGTGGTGATTTATGCCATCCCGCCGGTCATTCGTTTGACCAATCTAGGGATTCGTCTGGTTGATAAAGAAGTGCTGGAAGCCGCTGATGCCTATGGAGTGACGCCTTGGCAACGTCTGTGGAATGTGCAACTGCCTTTGGCCATGCCAAACATTATGGCCGGCATTAACCAGACTATTATGATGGCGCTGGCCATGGTGGTTATCGCGTCCATGATTGGCGTAAAAGGTCTCGGTCAGCCGGTTCTGCAATCCATTACGAACCAGTATTTCACGCAGGGCGTGTTGAACGGCGCGGCCATTGTTGTGTTGGCGATCATTTTCGACCGCGTATCGCAGTCTTACGCGAAACGGTCACAGCGGCATATGGGAGGTCAAAATGACTGAATCGTTGATTCGTATTGAAGGCCTCTACAAGCTGTTCGGCAACAACCCTAAAAAACACATGCCTTTGGTGGCTCAGGGGTTGAGCAAAGACGAAATTCTGGCAAAAACCGGCCACACGCTGGGTTTGAAAGACATCAATCTCGATATCAAAAAGGGTGAAATCTTCGTCATTATGGGTCTTTCCGGGTCCGGAAAATCGACGTTGATCCGCCACTTTAACCGGTTGATTGACCCGACTGAAGGGAAGGTCATCGTTGAAGATCAGGACATTATGACGCTGGATACCAAAGCTCTGCGCGAGTTCCGGCAGAAGAAAATGTCGATGGTGTTCCAACGCTTCGGTCTGATGCCACATAACACGGTCATTGATAATGTCGCCTTCGGATTGAAAGCGCAGGGCGTCGCTAAAGACGAGCGGCTGGAAAAAGCACGTCAGTGGTTAAGTGACGTTGGTTTGGGTGGATACGAGGAGCAATATCCGTCTCAGTTGTCCGGTGGGCAGCAGCAACGGGTGGGTTTAGCTCGCGCTCTGTGTACTGATGCCGAAATTCTGTTGATGGATGAGGCGTTTTCCGCATTGGATCCACTCATTCGTTCAGAAATGCAGGATCAGTTGATTGCCTTGCAGGATAAGCTGCATAAAACCATCGTGTTTATTACGCACGATCTGGACGAAGCGCTGCGCATTGGCGATCGGATTGCCATTCTTCGGG
>NZ_CH724150.1:131583-192167 GCF_000153185.1 Reinekea blandensis MED297
TACGCTTACACATTACCGATGAGGGGTATCAGGGAGCGCTTGCCCTGAACCAGCTCGAGGGTATCGATCAGTCTGAATACGGCGAGCCGCTCTCGGATGAGCATTATTATGATACCGGCGTCAGTGTCGAACCGGATGCTGTTATTGAAAAGGTGATCCCGGATACGTTAGATCAGGATTATCCGATTCCTGTGGTGGATGGCGAAGGTGAACTGCAGGGTGAGCTCAGTCGAGGCAACATTGCTGAGATTCTCACGTCTCATGACGATACCGAAGTAACGGGGGAGTCTGACGATACGGACTCTGTCGATTCCAGTTCGAAAGCCGATAAGCGTAAACCGGGCGAAGCTGAAGAAGCGCAATCGACGTCCTAAACGCGAAGCTGTACACAATGAAAACCTGCCTTCCCATTGCTGGGTTGGCAGGTTTTTTTTGTTTACGGTGGGTCGCGTGCAGGCACGCTCTTACCGGGATGATGTTGTGTAGGAGCCTGCCTGCAGGCGAGATAGTTCGTTATAGCTCGCTTGTACAGGTTGGAAAGGCTTTATTATCTCTTTTGCATCGTATATTCACCGCCACTGTTCACCAGATATTCCACACACCGATAGTCTATATTTGCGTCAAACCGTTGAGCCTGATCGTGGCTTAAGGCAACCTCGTACCATTGCACGATAGTTCATCAGGCCGATTAAGCAGAGGATGTCCACATGAATGCACCCTACATACAACAAGAAACTGAGGGCGTGCTGCGCATCATTCGCCTTGACCGTCCAAAGGCGCTGAATGCTTTGAGTCTTGAGATGTTAACGCAGTTAGAACATGCCCTGAATGACGCGCTGGCTGACGACGCCATCGAGGCTGTCTGGCTGGAAAGTGCCTCAGAGCGGGCATTTTGCGCCGGTGGCGATGTGAAAGCGTTAGCGCTGGCCGTTGATGAACAGACGGATAACGCGCAGAAGCAGGCGCTGGCCCGTACCTATTTTGAGCTGGAATACCGTATTGATCTGCAGATCGAACACTACGAGAAACCGCTGGTTGTGTTCGCTAATGGCCTGGTTATGGGCGGCGGTTGGGGGCTATATGCCGGTGCCCAGCTGAAGCTTTGTACTGAACGCGCCGTGTTCGCCATGCCGGAAAACCAGATCGGATTTTATCCGGATGTCGGTGCTGCAGAGTTCCTGCAACGACCCGATTGGAAGCAGGGAACCTTTCTGGCCCTGTCCGGGATGACCCTATCGGCAGTCGAGGCTGTGGCTCTGAACTATGTCGATGCCATCGTTGAAGAAGACTATGCGCGGGTTCTGAAGCAGTCTTTGTCTCAAGGGTTGAGCCTGACCGACTTGGATCTTGAAACGGCCGATACGTCAATTGATGAGTGTGCACAACAATGGCGGACGGCGTTGTCACGGTTACCAGATAACGCAACGCTGACGGACTGGATCAATCTGGTCGAACAAAACGCCGGCGAGTACGACTGTTTCATGCGTACCGAACAGATGTGGCAGAGCGCGTCACCCTGGTCTCTGGCACTGACCTGGGAGTACTTCCGTCAGATGCGAGGGGCGTCACGTCGAGAGGTATTAACGGCGGATACAGAAATGGGTGCACGCCTGTCGACGCATCCGGATTTTTATGCGGGCGTACACGCCAAACTGATAAACAAAAACAATGAACCGGAATGGCATTATCCGCACACTGAGTCTGTCCCGCTCGAGGACGTGCTTGAGGTGCTGAATGTCGACTCCGACAGAAAATAGAGAGAACTATGGACATCAAGAACAAGCATATCGCGATAACCGGCAGTGCCCGTGGACTCGGTTTTGCCATGGCAGAAAACCTGATTCAAAACGGCGCCGTTGTGTCCGTGATTGATATCGATGAGGATGCCGTGCAACAGGCGGTTGAACGCCTGAAACAACATGGCAAGGTTTCCGGCTATGTCGCCAATGTGGCCGATGAGTCGTCCGTTGAAGCCTTGTTTGAGAATATGAAGAAAGATCACGATGTGCTGGATGGCATTGTGAACAATGCCGGGATCCTCCGTGACGGCCTTCTGATTAAAAGCAAAGACGGTAAGGTCAGTAAGATGCCGCTTGCTCAATGGCAGTCGGTCATCGATGTCAATCTGACCGGCGTGTTTTTATGCGGACGTGAAGCTGCGCACTGGATGGTTGAGTCCGAGCATCCAGGCGTCATTGTGAACATCAGTTCCATTTCTCGCGCGGGCAATATCGGCCAAACCAATTACAGCGCCGCCAAAGCCGGGGTGAGTGCCATGACTGTAGCCTGGGCTAAAGAGCTGGCGCGCTTTGGTATTCGCGTTGCTGATGTTGCTCCGGGTTTTATCGAAACGGAAATGACTGCCAGCATGAAGCCCGAGGCGCGTGAACGAGCTGAAAACATGGTGCCACTGAAACGATGGGGGCAGCCGGAGAATATTGCCGGTGCCGTGCGTTTTATTCTGGAAAACGATTATTTTTCCGGTCGGACCGTGGAGGTCGATGCGGCCTTGCGTCTGTGACGGCAAACGGATTCGGGTAGCATCGGTTTATAATCTCACAGCGCCGTTGCGCCACAAATCAGAACCGCCTCGGTGAAGGCGGTCGAAACCAACAACAATAAACTCAGAGAGTTACAAGTTATGAACGATGTCGTCATTGTCGCCGCCAAGCGTACGCCGATGGGCGGTTTTCAAGGAGCACTGAGTGGTGTCACTGCCACCGATCTGGGTGCGAATGCTATTGCCGCCAGTCTGTCAGCGGCCGGCGTTTCCGCTTCCGATGTTCAGGAAGTCTATATGGGTTGCGTTTTGCCAGCCGGCCTAAAACAGGCTCCCGCCCGGCAAGCGGCTCTGGGCGCAGAGCTCCCTCAATCGGTCCCTTGTACAACGGTAAACAAGGTCTGTGGGTCAGGTATGAAAAGCGTCATGCTGGCAGCCAGCCAGATTCGCGCGGGTGAGATTGAGGTTGCGGTAGCCGGTGGTATGGAATCCATGTCCAATGCCCCTTATCTGATGGATAAAGCTCGATCCGGGTATCGTATGGGCCATCAGCGTGTTTACGATCATATGTTTACCGATGGTCTTGAAGATGCCTATGACGGGAACGCGATGGGCGTTCATGCTCAGCGAACGGCCACTGAGCGCAACATCGGCCGGGAACAGATGGACGAGTATGCCCTTGAAAGTCTTCGCCGGGCTCAGGCTGCGATTGAACAGGGTCATTTTCAGGCAGAAATCTCGCCGGTAACGGTGTCTACGCGAAAGGGCGATCTGGTTGTCGATACTGATGAACAGCCCGGTTTGGCAAGGCCCGACAAAATTCCTCAGTTGCGTCCTGCGTTTGCCAAAGATGGCACCATTACCGCCGCAAACGCCAGCTCGATCAGTGATGGTGCGGCGGCGTTGGTACTGATGAGTCGAGCAAAAGCCGACGCTTTAGGTCTGGAAGTGCTGGCCACCGTGCGCAGTTATGCGTCTCATGCGCAGGCGCCGAGTGAGTTCACCTGTGCCCCGATCGGAGCGATGCAGAAGTCCCTGTCGGCGGCCGGTTGGACTGCAGCGGATGTCGACCTGGCAGAGATCAACGAGGCGTTTGCCATGGTCACGATGATGGGGATGGCCGATGTCGGCCTGAGTCACGATCGGACCAATGTCAGTGGCGGTGCTTGTGCTCTGGGGCACCCCTTGGGCTGTTCCGGTGCGCGGATACTGGTCACGCTTTTGCACAACCTGATCCGTTTAGACAAGAAAAAAGGTCTGGCCGCTTTGTGTATTGGGGGCGGGGAAGGCACGGCTGTCTGTATCGAGCGCCCGTGACTCTGATCAGTTATCTCGCTGATTCGGCTTGAAACTCACTCAGACCGCCTTATATTTAAGAGAAAACTAATGTAAGGCGGAAATGATGGAAAAGTTGAACCTGACCTGTGCGCATTGCCATACGGTAAACCGGATTCCGGCCAATCGGTTGCATGACAAAGCCATCTGCGGTCACTGTGGCAAGCCGGTGGTCGCTTACAGACCCACGGCGGTGACTGAGGCGACTTTTGACAAGCACGTTTTACAGTCGGACGTTCCAGTCATTGTCGACTTCTGGGCGAGCTGGTGTGGTCCCTGTGTGCAGTTTTCGCCCGTTTTTGAGCAAACGGCCGCCGGATGGGAGCCCCGCGTACGTTTTGTTAAAGTCGATGCCGATTCAACGCCTGCGCTATCCCAACGATTAGGCATCCGCAGTATTCCGTCGCTGCTGTTGTTTTATAAGGGCAAAGAGGTCGAACGGCGGGCCGGTGCAATGCCGGCACAGATGTTTGATCAATGGTTAGATCAACAGATTCAAAAGTTGGGTGCCTGAAACCCTCTCCCCAAATGTGATGCAAAGAGTGAGGGCGTCTTCGCAAAGGAGCCTCACTCATGCTAACGACTGATACGCGCTGGCCGGGTGCTTCGCTAGACTGACCGTCAAATAATAAAAATGACAGGTGAGTTTATGCCGCACCACATGATGCCGTTTCCCCTCAACACCAGTGACATCCTCAAAAATGCCGCCTTACGTTATCCGGAGGTCGAAGTCGTATCGGCGCTCCCGGATGGTTCCCGGCATCGTTATACCTATCTCGATGCCTATCGGCGCAGTGCTAAGGTCGCCAATGCGCTGACCCGGCAAGGGGTACAACCGGGCGAGCGTATTGCCACACTGGCCGTCAATCATTACCGGCATTTCGAACTTTACTACGGTATTTCAGGGATGGGTGCGGTGGTGCATACACTGAATGCCCGTCTCTTTGCTGAGCAACTGCAGTACATCATTAATCATGCGGAAGACACACTGATTTTCGTTGACCCGGAACTGCTCCCACTCCTAGAGGCCATTGCCGGTCAGATGCCGACGGTTCGGCAGATCGTTGTCTTGTGCGATGCACAAGAGCTTCCTGACTCTGATGTTTTTGAATTGACTGATTACGAAAGTCTGATCGACCAAGAGCCGGCTGATTTTGAGTGGCCTCGTTTGGAATCGTCTGCGCCGTGCGGCCTGTGCTACACCAGCGGGACAACCGGCAACCCCAAAGGTGTAATGTATGAACAGGGCTCGACCGTGCTTCATGCCATGATGAGTGGTGGCAGTCAGTATTTGGGCTTTGATGAATGGTCAGTTGCGATGCCTATCGTGCCGATGTATCACGTTGTTGCCTGGGGTGTACCGTTTTCGGCGCCGCTCTTTGGCGCGAAACTGGTCTTGCCCGGGTGTGCTTTAACCGGGGAGAACATTCAGTCGTTGATCGAAGACGAAAAGGTCACTCAGGCGTTTGCCGTCCCGACAATCTGGCTGACACTGCATAACTACTTGCAAAGCAGCCAGAAGCAGATTCCGTCGCTGAAAATGGTCGGTGTGGGTGGCGCAGCTTCGCCTAAGGCGTTGGTGAAAACCTATGCGGAACACTATGGCGTTTACTGGATGGGTATTTGGGGGATGACTGAAACGTCACCACTGGCAACCGCCGCCATCCAGACCCCGCAAATGGAAACCATGGCACCAGAAGATCGTTATGAACTGCAGGCGTCGGCGGGCCGGCCGATGTTCGGTGTAGAGATCGAAATTTTCGACGGCAAAGATCGTCCCTTGCCTCACGATGGTGTTACCCGCGGTAATCTTCGGGTTCGTGGCCCCTGGATTCTGGCCTCTTATTTCAAAGGTGAGGGCGCTGATAAGTTCGTCGATGGTTGGTTTGAAACCGGAGATGTTGCTGTGATCAATCCTCAGGGATACTTGCGGGTTGTGGACCGCAGTAAAGATGTCATTAAATCCGGTGGCGAATGGATCAGTTCGGTTGAGCTTGAAAACGCGGCGTTGCATTATGAAGCTGTGAATGAGGCCTGTGTCATTGGTGCCGCTCATGAAAAGTGGGATGAACGTCCAATCATGCTGATCACGTTGCGCGAAGGTGCCGATTATGATGAAAACCAGTTGCGAGAAGTGCTGTTGAGCAAAGTGGCAAAGTGGTGGTTACCCGATGCCGTTATCGTCGTGGATGAGCTGCCGCATACCGGTACCGGTAAACTGCGTAAAGTGGATGTTCGAGACCAATACCGAAATTATCTGATTGAGGCCTGATGCTCTCCGTACCGTTTTTTATTGTCATATCGCTGCTGTATATCGCCTTGCTGTTCGGGATTGCCCTGTGGGGTGATCGCAAGTCGATATCCGACCGCTGGCATCCATTGGTCTACAGCCTGTCGCTGACGATTTTCTGTACCAGCTGGACTTTCTATGGGGCGACGCAACAGTTTGCCGCCAATGGCTGGTATTTTTCACCGTCCCATATTGGCACCATTATTCTGTTTGTGTTTGGCATGGCGTTCTGGCGCAAACTGATCCATGTGGCCAAACAGGAAAACGTCACAACCATCTCCGATTTTATTGCCAGTCGGTTTGGTCATTCACGAGCGGTGTCTTCGTTAGCGGCCACGATCTGTTTGATTGGCATCATTCCTTATGTGTCGTTGCAGCTGAAAGCGGTCTCCATCAGTTTTGAATTGGTGTCGGGCGTCGAGCAGCGGGCCGATAACTGGTTCAGTGATTCGGCACTGTACGTGTCTTTGGCGATGGCCGGGTTTGCGGTTTTGTTTGGGACGCGTCATCTGGACACTTCCGAGCACCATCCGGGCATGATGTTGGCCATTGCTTTTGAAGCCGTCGTGAAGTTTGCCGTATTCATTCTGGTCAGCATTTGGGCCGTTAATGCGGTGGGCGGCGGGTTCCTGACGGTACTCAAAGGTACGCTGAACTCACTGGAAACCGTGCAGATGATTTCCGGTTTCGACCAAACCTATGTGTACACCACACAGGTGTTGCTGGGCGTGTTCGGTATCTTTGCATTGCCACGCCAGTTCCATGTTGCGGTTGTCGAATACCGCAGTGAAAAAGACATCAAGCAGGCCCGTTGGCTGTTTCCACTTTATCTCATCGTACTGAATCTGTTCATTACACCGCTGGCCCTCGTTGGGTTATTGAACTTTTCTGCGGTGCCGTCCGACCTGGAATATCTAATCCTTAAGCTCCCGATGGCGATGGGGCGGGACGATCTGGCTGTGCTGGCATACATTGGCGGGTTATCGGCGGCCACATCCATGGTCATCGTGGCAACGGTCGCGTTGTCGACAATGCTTTCAAATGAAATTCTGTTGCCGGCGCTGATCCGGTTGGGTTGGTGGCGTTCCGATTCTGAAAGCATGGGTCGCAAGGTCTTACAGCTTCGTCGAATCGGCATTCTGGCGATTGTTTTGGCCGCGTTTTTCTATTACCGGCTGATCGTGACCTTTGAAGGCCTGATCTCTATCGGGCTGATTTCCTTTGTTGCCGCTTCTCAGTTTGTTCCGGCCCTGGTGTTGGGGTTGTTCTGGACTGGCGTCAATCGTAACGGCGCTATTTGGGGCCTGTCTCTGGGGTTTGCGACCTGGTTTTATACGCTGCTGTTGCCCTTGTTCGCACGGGCAGGGTTATTGCCACCGGTGTTCAGTGAGTTCTTGTTTGAACAGTCTCTATTTAATCCCTACGGATTGTTTGGGCTGGAAGGCATTGATCCAGTGGTTCATGGACTAGCCTGGAGTCTGGCGATGAACGTCCTGGGCCTGTTGCTCGGCTCGGCTTACGGTCGGGAGTCGCTTAAAGATCGCCTGCAAGCTTCACGGTTTGTTCACAATACGCGGCCGGGTCCGGCGGACCAATCCCGCATCATCACCATCGGCGATTTACATGCGTTGCTCGGTAAGTTCATTACCCAGGAGAAACTGCAGTCACTGTTTGAGGTGTATGTGAATCCGCTGAATGGCCGGTTGCTGGTCGATGACGCTGCCGACAACGAGTTGCTGCACAAAGCGGAACGTACGCTGGCGTCGGTGCTGGGTGCTCCGGCTGCGCGGTTGTTGTTTGAGGAAATTGAGCAACGGCAGGGCTTGGCATGGCGGGATGTGTCCAGCATCGTTGATGAAGCATCGCAGGTGTTGAAGTTTAATCGAGACCTACTCAACTCGGCGCTGCAATCGATCAATCAGGGCATCAGCATCGTGGACCAGGATTTAAACATTGTGGCCTGGAACCAGACTTATCAGCAGATGTTCGATTACCCGGATGATCTGTTATCGGTGGGGCGTCCCGTCGAAGATCTTATCCGGCATAACGCTCTAATAGGGGAGTGCGGACCAGGCGCCATTGAGACGCTGGTTCACAAGCGCCTTCAGCATCTGCGCAGTGGCGATACCTATCGTTATGAGCGGCAAAGGATTAACGGTTCCTATCTGGAAATTCAAGGTCGGCCCATGCCCGATGGTGGCTACATTACGGTCTATACCGACATTACCGAGCGGCGAAAAATAGAAGATCAGTTGCGGCGCAGTAATGAAATTCTGGAAGAGAAGGTGAACAAACGTACTGAGGCGTTGCAACAGACCAACCGGGAACTGGAGAAAGCCAACAGCAATAAAACCAAGTTTCTGGCGGCGGCGGGTCACGATCTCGTTCAGCCGTTAAACTCAGCCGCCTTGTTCGCCGCCAGTTTGCAGGCAAAGCTGAAGCGGCAGTCGGGTGATGAATCGTTACTGCGTTTGGGGCAGCAGATTGAGCAGTCCCTCCATTCGGCGGAAAACCTGCTGAACGAACTGCTCGAAATTTCCAAGCTCGATTCAGACATTATTAAACCATCCATCTCGACTGTTTCGTTAAAGACGTTGCTGTCGTCATTGGAAGATGAGTTCAGCGTAATTGCACAGGACCGAGGCGTGTCATTACGGGTGGCTCCATCTTCGCTATCGGTAAAAACGGATGGACGCCTGTTGCGGCGGATACTGCAGAACCTGATCAGTAATGCCATTAAGTACAGTCAGAAAGGCCGGGTATTGGTTGGCGTTCGTCGCCAAGGACAGGTTTGTCGTTTGGACATTCTGGATACGGGTCCGGGGTTAACCGACTTTCAAACACGAGCTATTTTTGATGAGTTTTACCGTGTGCCGGAAACCGTCAGCAATGAAAAAGGTTTGGGGCTCGGACTGGCGATTGTGAAGCGAATGTCACGCTTGCTGGATCACCCGGTTGAACTCAACTCCGTTGTGGGCAAGGGCAGTCGCTTCTCATTGACGGTACCGATCGGTCATGAACCGATGACACCGGCCGAAGAGCAGGATGGCAGTAATGGCGCCGATCGTTCTCGTCGTATCCTGTGCGTTGATAATGAACAGCTGATTATCGATGGCATGGAAAGCCTGATCAGCGAATGGGGCTATGACGTCGATGTGGCGTTGGATGAGCGCGCTGCCAACGAGCTTGTCGAAAAACACCGACCGGACCTGGTGATCATTGATTATCATTTAAATGATGAGCAAACTGGCCTGAATGTGGTGTCGTCCTGGCAGGAGAGTTGGTTAAAAACCACACCGGTTATTGTGATCACTGCCGATTATACGGACGAAGTGCGCCTTGCCACCAAAGCCGGCGGTTTTAATCTGTTGAAAAAGCCGGTCCGGCCCATGCAGTTGAAAAGCCTGATCGAGCAAGCTTTAAGTGGCTGAACGACCTTGAGAAGCTGAGTTCTTATCGGGTCGGCCATGGAAAAAACGTCGTTAAATCAGTAGTTTGCAAAGATTTTTTCAGAAAAAAGGTGGACGGCACCGATCTGGCTCATTACAATGAGCGCCGTTCAATTGAGAACACCTCTGCGCGCCCGTAGCTCAGCTGGATAGAGTAGGTGGCTTCGAACCACTTGGTCGGGAGTTCGAATCTCTCCGGGCGCGCCATATTTTCTATTTTTCCCTTGTGTTGTAGTCGAACTCCGTAGTCGATTTTGTCTCCTTAGCCGGAGAGATTGTTTTGCGGCAGCAAAAATTCGGGCAACGCCCGACGAACGATCAGAGTTCGACCCGAAAGGCCGTGAGCGGTTTTCAGCGAGCGCATCTCTCCGGCGGTTCGGCGTTCCGAAGTGCCACATCCCCCCCAGTATTCCATCCAATTCTATTTCTATCTGATTCCGTTGAAATAGTTCGTATCCGAAGCGATGTTTACGTTAGCAGGAGCGTCCTTGTATTTGGGTCAGTTGCCTCATAGTCGAAGGTGTTCCTCATCGGTATACTATCGGCCGTCCCGCTTTGAGATCGTCAATGAAACACGCCGTTCAAACCCTTTTCGAGAAACGACTGGCTCGCAGTACCCGCCCATTCCGCGCCCGTGGTTCAGAGGTCAAGCGGTGTGCTAACTGCCGTATAGATACGCGCTACTGCATTTGTGCACTCAAACCATCGACCCGGTCCAACGTTGGTTTTCTCCTGCTTTATTACGATGACGAAGTCCTGAAACCGTCCAATACGGGTCGGCTGATTGCCGATCTGATCCCGGATACTTATGCGTTCATTTGGCAGCGAACGGAGCCGGATTCGGCAATGTTGCAGTTACTTGCCGACCCTCAATGGCAGCCGGTCGTGGTCTTTCCTGAAACACAGGTTCAACCTGGGCGAGAGGCGTGGACAGAGCAACCTAAATTGAAAACCGGTCGTCGACCTCTGTTCATTTTATTGGATGGTTCCTGGCGTGAAGCCCGTAAGATGTTTCGTAAAAGCCCGTATTTGGATGCGTTTCCGGTGCTGTCGGTCAATCCGGAAGCCAGTTCGGTTTATCAGGTGCGCAAAGCAGTCGAGGCCCATCAACTGGCAACCGCCGAAGTCGCCTCCTGTGTGCTGGATGGTGCGGGTGAAGTTTATAACGGGCAATTGCTCAGAACCTGGTTTGATGTGTTCAGTTACCGATATCAGATGGGTGTGACACGAAGCAATCGTGGTGACGCGTTGGCACTTGAACGATTACGGGTGTTAACCATGTCAGTGGAAGGGCGGTAACGAGTATCAACGTGTTGTAAGAGTGCCTCCAAGTAGGGAGGTCAATGGATAAATGTCAATAAAAGCGGCATTTGATGACGAAAGCGCGAAATGCCTCTGAATTGCCATTGCATTATTCATCGTGAGTCGCATAATGCGCGTCCTGTCTCTTTGTTCAACTATTGCGTCAGCGCATTGGAACAGTGTTCTGACGCAATATCGATAGCATGGAGTCCTGCATACATGAAAGCGTTTATCTCGCTGCTTATGCTGATGATGCTCACACCGGTCGCACTGGCCAGTGGCAGCAACACCGGTGAAATTCTCGATCTGACCCACCACTGGGCCGGTTATACGGCGATCGCCGTATTCGTTATTGCCTATGCCTTTGTCATTTTCGAAGAGCAATTGCACTTGCCAAAGTCCAAGCCGGTTATGGTCTCTGCCGGTTTGATCTGGATTTTGATTGCGGTCGCTTATGCGTCCAATCATTTAACCGGTCCGATCAAGGAGGGCATTCAGCATAACTTCCTCGAGTATGCAGAACTCTTTTTCTTCTTATTGGTAGCGATGACCTACATTAACGCCATGATGGAGCGGGGTGTGTTTGAAGCGCTGCGCAACTGGCTGGTGGAACGGGGCTTTAGCTATCGACAACTGTTTTGGATGACAGGCTGGTTGGCCTTCTTTATTTCACCCGTTGCTGACAACCTGACCACCGCATTGATCATGTGTGCGGTGGTGCTGACTGTGGGTAAAAACGAACCGAAGTTCGTCAGTATCGCCTGTGTGAACATCGTTGTTGCAGCCAATGCTGGTGGTGCATTCAGCCCCTTTGGTGACATCACGACGTTGATGGTCTGGCAGAAAGGCATGGTGCATTTCGGTGAGTTCTTCAATCTGTTCGTGCCATCTGTTGTTAACTTCCTGGTACCAGCCGTTGTTATGCATTTTGCATTGCCGAAATCCACTCCGGAAAAGGCTGCAACCCTAAAGTACGCTTCGGGACGGGTCATGAAACATGGTGGCATGGCCATTGTCGGATTGTTCCTGCTGACGATTATTACGGCGGTCAGCTTCCATAATTTCTTCCACATTCCACCGGTTTACGGAATGATGTTTGGCTTAGGGTATCTGAAGCTGTTCGGCTATTACCTGTCACGTCGGTCACACAGTTGGCAGCGCAATGCGGAAAACCCGCCAAGCGACAATGCCGACCCTTACGAGTTTGACGTTTTTGCCAAAGTTGCTCGTTCAGAGTGGGATACGCTGTTCTTCTTTTACGGCGTGATCATGAGTGTGGGTGGTCTTGGCTTTATCGGTTATCTGGCGCTGGCCTCAGAAGCCGTATACGTCGGCCTCGGCCCAACGACGGCCAATATCCTGGTTGGCTTTGCGTCGGCCATCGTGGATAACATTCCGGTCATGTTTGCCGTCTTGACGATGGAGCCGGCTATGGATCTGTCTCAGTGGCTTCTGGTGACATTAACGGCCGGTGTAGGCGGCTCAATGCTCTCGATTGGTTCTGCTGCCGGGGTGGCATTAATGGGGCAGGCTCGAGGAAAGTATACTTTCTTCGGACACCTGAAATGGACGCCGGTGATTATGCTGGGGTACTTTGCATCCATCGGCGTGCACTTCTTAATCAACGGCGCCTGAAACAGGCAAAACCGTAGTTCAAAAAAAACCGGAAGCGGTCCCGCTTCCGGTTTTTTTTTATGCTGATCGCTTACGACTGGGATAGTTGCGTTATTACTTCTGTACGTAAAACTGATACATGCCGGCGAAGGTTGCCGGGTAAGAGCTTTCAAACGTTTGCCAGTTCTCAAGGTTTGTCAGCGTTTTATCATTGGGGAACAAGCTCCGGTATTGGTTACGAACATGCTCAGGCAAGACAAAGCCAAGGAAGTTCAGTGATTCCTTGTTGATCAGTTGTTTTAAGTCTTTAGGCTCGTACTGGCACTCCTGAACATGAAACAGCAGATCCCGGCAACCACTGGCTGAATAGAAATCCTGACTCTTCAGTATGCCGGAAAAATCATACGGCATGTTGCCGTCCAGGATGGCTTGACGCATGGTGCGAATGCCGTCGAGTGTCAGTGGCACATCGTATTCTTCAATCATCCGTCGAACTTCACGAACGACCTCCCGGGCTTGATAGCTATAGAGACCAAGTTTTAATAATCCCCGATCAACCAGTCGGTCCTTGAGCTTCGCCAGACCAGCCTCCGGCGACTGCATGTGATGCAGAACCCCTGAGCATTCGATGACATGAAACTTATCTTCCAACCGGTCCAGTTCCAGAATATCGCCACACAGAAAACTTAAGTTGGTAATTCCCAGTGCGTCGGCTTGCCGCTTGGCATAGGCTAACGAGCGTTTACTGAGATCGATGGCTGTGACTTCAGCATTGCGGAAATACCTGGCCACTCGCAATGCATGCTGACCGGTGCCGGCACCGGCAATCAAAAATTTTACGGCCCCCATGTTAAAAAAGGCCGGAGCACGAAAATCGATCAGTTCATTTTCCAGTGCGCGGCCATAATTGGTTGGAGTGTTGTACCCGAGATGAAGCCATCGAGGGTAAGGGTTTTCTTCATACTGTGATTTAACTGATTGCGAAACAGTATCGGTAATCGGTGTCAGTTGTTTGATGCTTTTTGCAATGTTGAGTTCGGTCTGAGGCTCGTTAACGGCGTGCTCGATCAACGCCTGGCAATAGTCTGGCCAAGCAGCTGTGTTTAAGCGAGATGTGGTGCTAAATGCTGAGAGTCGCTGAATAGGTTCGTACATGGCGTACAGAACCACCAGGTGAGCCATGTTGTGAAGCGGGGGATGTCCTGAGCGTTTCACATCATTAATTAACGTTTTGAGTCCTGCCAGCAGATCCCGTTCTGAACTGTCATACAGTGAAACATGCTCATTATGTTCCGCATGCATAGCCAGATTACCAGCAAGCGTCAGCAGGTTCTGATCCGCATAACCTCCGGCAATACTGTTCAACAAAACCTGTTTGCGCAGCATGACAAGGAACTGTTCAAGCTCAGCATTGGTGAAGTAGATTTTACCCAATGACTGATTGAGCAGTGGGTCTTTGGCCAGGTCTTGCAGGTCGATGATGGCGTCGGGGCTGTCCAGGTGATATTTGTGGCGCATTAGCGACATGACCAGGGTTGCCAACGCTTGGGGATTGGTGTTTGGAACGTTAAGCCAACGCAAAGCGTCTTTTTCAAGGTCTTCCTGGTAGCGGTCAGCCTGAATCATCGGCAGAATTTCAAAGAGCTTTGCCTGTACATGCGCGTCTTCTGGATGCACGCGAAAAAGCTGCCTGTAGGCTTGAAAGGCTTCAACCGTATTGCCTTTTCGTGCCAGAGTGTAAGCCAGTGATGTGGCTGCCCGTGTTTGTCGAGGCGCGATCTCTAACGCTTTGGAAAAACAGCTCAACGCATCGTCATACTGTTTTTGAGCGAGCCGGACATGACCCAGTGAGTACCAGCAACCGGCATCTTGCGTGGTGATCGACAGTGCTTCTTTCAGGTGATGGTCTGCCAGCGCGTAGAAGCCTTCATCCAGCGCGATCCGGCCAAGCAGGTTGTGCCCTGAGATGCCTGCCCGGGATGATTGTCGCAGTCTCTGCGCAAGCTCTTTTGCTAAACCGCGGTGCTTGACCGTTTGTTCATTAGGTGTCTGCGCGTTGAGGCTTTTTTCATAGTGATACAAAGCCTGCTTTTGCAGAAGCGCGATATCATCGCCTGACTGAGAGGGCTCCGACGGAGCTGTCATCTCCCAGGAAGCCGTAACGGACGGTTGTGCCTGTGACATAAGTTTCACCTTTTTCCGGTTATTGCCGATCTCGCCTGAAAAAGCGGAAATGGCTCGCCGGTCACTTCTGCATTTGGCTGGTTCTCAGTCAGAATTTGCAACCCATGTGCCAAAACTGCTCCAATGGCTTTACACCGGTTTCTTTAAAGCGATTTCTCAAATGAAGCTACATTTGAACAACAGTTAGGGTTCGAAAATCGCCTAAACTAAATTGCAGTCTGGCCGATAACGATCTTGTACCGGGTACCGATGTCTGACTGAAACGAGGTAAAGCCATGTATGCGCAGGGCATAAAAGAATATCAATCCGTAGGCACGCAAACGTCGATTGTGGATGCTGATCCACACCGGCTGATTCAGTTGCTCTTTGAAGGCGCTATGTCCCGTATTTCTGCGGCCAAAGGGCATATGGAGCGAAAAGAGTATGACCGTAAGAGCAATCAGATTAATTCGGCGATCAATATAATTGGCGGGCTTCAGGAAAGCCTGAATTTTGATGCCGGTGAGCTGGCACAGAATCTTGAACGTCTGTACGACTACATGATTCGTCGCCTGTTCGAAGCCAATGTTCGTAACAGCGTTGAGATGCTGGACGAAGTGACCGGATTATTGATGCAGATCAAGTCTGCATGGGATGAGATTCGGGATCAGGCCTTAGCAGCCATGGGTAAAACGACGGAATCCACGCAAGCCGGTCGCGTCTAGTTGACCCTTTATTAAGTTGGATTTAACCCGGTCGATTGTTTGTCGTCCGGGTTTTTTGTTGCTCGTTTTTCGAACAGCTCTACGCAGATTTGATTATCGAATGAACAGATTTGTAAGTCAGATACCGATAAACTGATTTTGATTCTGGCGGCAGAGTAAAAAAACTCAGTCAGTTATTTGACTATTTTGTGAAATCTGTCTTAACTTCCCCAAACAATTTGCAGCCAAACTTTTGACAGTGTTAGATGTTTCGCTGAAATCCTCACAATGCAGTAATCGAAAGTTCAGGGAGCTTTATCGATGTGGAGAGAAATTAAGCTGTTGCTCGTAGATAACGATGCACAGCGTCGCCATGACATGACCGTCATTTTAGACTTTCTCGGAGAAGAGAGTGTCGTGGTTGAGGGAACGGATTGGTTGGAAAAGGCCAAGGCAAAGGTCGAATCACCGTCTGAAATCGTCGGGATACTGATGGGTGATGTTGGTCAGGCTCTCAATAAGGCGTTGGACGCTGTCAGAGAATGGGATGAAGGCTTGCCCGTCATGCTGCTCGGTGATCATCCTGAAAGTGAACTGCTGGACGATGAGTTGCGTGCACGTATCATCGCGAAAATTCAGTACCCACCCTCATATAATAAGCTCCTGGATAACCTGCATCGTGCCCAGATGTATCGCGAACAGTTCGATCTGACACGAGGTCGGGATCAGCGTCGTGAGATCAATCTGTTTCGTAGCCTGGTCGGCAGCTCCCGCAGTGTGCAGGGCGTTCGGGAAATGATGGCGCAGGTTGCTGACAAAGAAGTCACCGTCCTGATTACCGGTGAAAGCGGTACCGGCAAAGAAGTGGTTGCCCGCAATCTCCATTACAACTCCCATCGCCGTCATAAGCCTTTTGTACCGGTGAACTGCGGTGCGATTCCGGCAGAACTGATCGAAAGTGAACTGTTCGGTCATGAGAAAGGGGCGTTTACCGGCGCGATTACCTCGCGTGCCGGTCGGTTTGAAATGGCCGAGGGCGGTACTCTGTTTCTTGATGAGATTGGCGATTTACCGCTGAACATGCAGGTTAAGCTGTTACGGGTTCTGCAGGAACGGACATTCGAGCGGGTTGGCGGAACAAAGACCTTTAATTCGGACGTTCGGGTCATCGCGGCAACCCACCGCAATCTGGAAGATATGATCGAGAAAGGTGACTTCCGTGAAGACCTGTTTTATCGGTTAAATGTGTTCCCGATTGAGATGCCGGCGCTGCGCGAACGACATGAAGACATCCCTCTGCTGTTGAATGAACTGGTTTCCCGGTTGGAAAATGAGAAACGCGGATCAATTCGTTTCAACTCAGCTGCAATCATGTCGCTCGTACAGCACGATTGGCCCGGCAATGTTCGTGAGATGGCGAACCTGGTCGAACGACTGGTAATCATGCATCCCTATGGCGTCATTGGTGTACAGGAACTGCCGATGAAGTATCGGCACGTTGAAGAGTCTGACGACGATCTGTTGCCGAAGTCGGTGATGGACGCGGTTGATGAAGCTCGCCCCATACCCATGTCAGAACAGTCTGCAGCGTTGTTGCCGGTTAATGGATTAGATTTAAAAGAATACTTGACCGATTTGGAGAAAAGCCTGATTCAGCAAGCGTTGGACGACGCCCAGGGCGTTGTGGCCCGAGCCGCTGAAAAACTGCACATTCGTCGAACGACCCTCGTAGAAAAAATGCGTAAGTACGATATCAACCGCCGGGAAGCGATTAACTGACTTCTGCAACTCATCGTTATTAAATACCAAAACCCTGCAGTGCAGGGTTTCAGTTTTTTGATAAACCCCGCCGACAAAAAGGTAGCTTTCAAATGGATCGCTGCAAGTGTCGCCGGAATGCCGGACCACCTGATACGCTCGACGAAAACACCGGAGCGCCGGACCACCATATTTTCGACGTCCATTTGAAATCTACCTTTTCATCGTCTCGAAATCGGTGGTGATTTTGTCATCAGCCTGAAACCCTGCACTGCAGGGTTTTTTCGTTTTTAGGGGGTAACCGATAACCCATGACTCGTTTGTAACTCGGCTTTTAACTGGGTAATGGCTCGGAAAAGCGCATGGTTTCTGGGTGTTTGATGATTTAGATGTCACGGGTAAAGCTGGCACTACGTTTGCAATAACCAGTTAACTGTCAAAGAATTGAATGCTGCCTTATGCAAGCTGTGTCAAAACTTGAAAAGCCCATGCCGTTGAGTGGCCAGAAAGCGATCAATCGTCAATCGCTGGAGGAACTTCAGAAAGCCTTCAGTGCGTTTACGGAAATGAGCGAAAACCTGTCAGAAAGCTATCAGGTCCTCGAGCAACGTGTGGTTGAACTCAGCGGCGAGTTAGCGACCCTGTCTGAAAAACGGCTGCATGAACTGAATGAAAAAGAGCGGATTGCAGAACAGCTCGAAGGTTTGCTGCGGTTAATGCCAGCGGCGGTGATTGTTTTGGATAATAAAGGGGTCATTCGTCAGGCCAATCCAACCGCGGAAGAGTGGATTCACTCAGCATTGGGCAGTGACCGGTCCGTTCGATTGATCGGCTTACCCTGGGCGAAACTGGTTCGCGCCGTTTTTGCGCCAAAACAAACCGATTATCACGAAGTCAGTTTAAAGGACGGGCGGTTAGTGAGTCTCGATACCAGTGCGTTGGATAATTCGGGCCAGCTCATCATGATGACTGATCAGACCGAGACCCGAGCATTGCAGGCTAAGGTCTCACGACAAGAGCGTTTGAGTGCCATGGGGCAAATGGTAGCTTCCCTGGCGCATCAGATCCGGACACCGCTATCTGCGGCCATGCTTTATGCCTCGAACATTAAAAGCCCCTCCTTAGATGCCCAGACTCGAGATCAGTTTGCTGACAAGCTGGTGGGTCGTCTGCAGCATCTTGAAAAACAGGTCCAGGACATGCTGCTCTTTGTGAAGGGAGAGGTTCAGCTGATAAATCTGTTATCGGTACAGCAGATTTTTGATCGTTTGCAGGACAGCGTGGCCGCGTTGCCCGAGAACAAACGCACACTCGTGCAATGGAATAATGAATCGCCGGAGCCCATAGTTCGCTGCCAGGCCGACGTGTTGATTAATGCGTTGATGAATCTCATCAACAATGCGATTGAAGCTCAGGGCAGCCAAACGACACCGATCGTGGTGTCGGCCAAGGCGACAGCTGAGCAGATTGTTTTGACGTTTCAAGATCAAGGCCCGGGCTTGTCGGCTTCGGCCATCGAAAAAATTCAGGAACCGTTTTACACCACCAAAAGCTATGGCACGGGCCTGGGCATTCCGGTCTTGGTGGCCACCGTCAACGCCCACAACGGTCAACTTAACATTCAGAGCGAGCCAGGTGTCGGAACCGAGTTCAGCGTGTCGCTCCCTATTTACCAGAAGAGGTCAGAGTCGTGAATATTCTTATCGTTGAAGATGATGCTAATCTGCGTGAGGCCGTTGTAGACACCATTGCTCTGCATGGCTATCGCGTGACAGAAGCCGATTCCGGTGAAACCGCTGTATTGAAACTGAAAGAATCGAACTTTGACTTTATTGTGTCAGACGTCAGTATGCCGGGCATGAGTGGTCACGATTTGTTGGACTATGTTCGCCAGAATCATCCGCAAATTCCAATGCTGTTGGTGACCGCCTACGCCGCTGTGGACCGGGCTGTCGATGCGATGCAAAAAGGGGCGGTTGATTATCTGGTTAAGCCTTTTACGCCAACACAGTTAATTGAGCTGATTGATCAGCATTCGCCCATCAGTGTCCGTAAATCCGATGATCCCATCGCTGTCGATGCCTCCAGTCAACACGTTTTGTCGCTGGCACGAAAGGTGGCGACGACCGATAGCACCATTCTGATCAGCGGCGAGTCGGGTACCGGTAAAGAAGTCCTGGCGCGATACATCCATCAAAAGTCCGGACGAGCGGAGGCGCCATTTGTCGCGATTAACTGCGCGGCTATTCCGGAAAACATGTTGGAAGCAACGCTGTTTGGTCACGAAAAGGGCGCCTTTACCGGTGCCGTCACCAGCCAACCCGGAAAGTTTGAACAAGCGAATGGCGGGACGCTGTTGTTGGACGAGATTTCAGAAATGGACCTGGGGCTGCAAGCCAAATTACTGCGGGTTTTGCAGGAAAAAGAAGTCGAGCGTATTGGTGGGCGTAAAGTCATTTCTCTCGATGTTCGCGTGCTGGCAACAACCAATCGGGAGCTGGTGAAAGAAGTCAAAGCCGGGCGGTTCCGTGAAGACCTCTATTATCGTTTGAGTGTTTTCCCGCTTGCCTGGCATCCGTTACGAGAACGAAAGGCCGACATTATACCGCTTGCAGAAAGTCTGTTGCGCAAACATGGTAAAAAAATGCAGAAGCCCGGTTTGGTTCTGGATCAGTCGGCCAAAGAAGCGCTGCTGGCTCATTCCTGGCCTGGTAATATTCGCGAACTGGATAATGCGATACAGCGTGCGTTGATTTTACAGACTGGGCAATACGTCAGTGCGACAGACCTGGGCATAGCCGGCGAGCATCTGATCGACTTTGAAAGCCATCGGAACGAGCAGTCGACCGAAATGGTTATTGAAGCTGATTCTCCTCGAGAGCCTTTCAATGATGCGTCGATTGCAAACGAAGGGATTCACGTTGGTCTTAAGCACAAAGAGTTCGAGTTGATCCTTGATGCGTTACGCATCCATAACGGACGAAAAAATCGCGCGGCTGATTATTTGGGTATTTCTTCTCGAACGCTGCGATATAAATTAGCCAAAATGCGGGAAATCGGAATGGACGTAGATGCCGCCATTGCTGAAATTCGCTGATTGATCAAGCTTGGCTGATCTCACAGGAACCGGTTCTTTTGAACCGGTTTTTTTTGTGCCAGGGGAAAACCGTTGACAGATATTTCCGGGTTAGATCAGAAACCGGCAAACTCTCGGCAATAGTTGGCCTGTCAATTGCAATTACCAAGATAGAGGCAATGATTTCAGTGAGTAGTGACTGTTTATTGTCAGTTCTGTGAACGAATCGAGGGTTAACGATTCCGAAGCAGTCTGATTTTTGACACAGACCGAGGTGACTATGGTAGATCGAGTGGACATTCAAGGTGTTTTGGAGCAAATGCGTACGTTGCGCAGTAATGCCAACATGCCTGAAATAAAAGACACGTCGAACAGCCAATTTGCTAACACCGTAGAGCAGATGCGTAAGCAAATTCAGAGTGCATCTGAAAGCCAGGCTGCGCCTGATGCGATATCCGGCGACCAGGCCGCGACACCGGTCGGAGATGTGCCGTCGTTCGGCGATATGTTTAAGTCGGCGGTCGATACCGTCAATGACAACCAGGCGGCGGCAAAAGAAATTGCTACCCGATATGAAATGGGCGATCCAAAAGTGGATTTGCCGGAAGTCATGATCGCGTTGCAAAAGTCCAGTGTGTCTTTTCAAGCCATGACACAGGTACGCAACAAGATGATTGAAGCGTACAAAGAAATTATCAATATGCCGCTGTAATGGTGGTGGTTCAGATGATGGGTAAATGAAATGACTGAGAATGTACCGGCGGCCACGTCGACACAGGTCAGTACCACAGACTCGCAATCGAACTCGATGCCGTCGACAGAGTCGCAATCTCGTAACGAGGCGACCGAGCGAGCTGATCTGCTGTCCAAAGATGACACCAATGTCAGTCGTATGCACCCGCTGGTTGTGGGGTTCAATAAACTGACCATGATGCGCCAGTTCGGTCTGTTGATCGGTCTGGCGGCCAGTATCGCTCTGGGGCTTGGCGTGGTGCTTTGGTCGCAGAAAGAAACCTACCGCCCTTTAATGAACAGCACTAACAGTTACGATGCCCGTGAGCTGATTGAAGTCTTGCAGGCCAATAACATTGATTTCGACATCGATCCATCCAGTGGCGTGTTGCTGGTTCGGCAAAACGATTTGCATCAGGCTCGGTTGGCGGTTGCCGGTGCCGGTTTGTCGGATGATCAGACGGTTGGGTATGAGTTGCTCGATCAGGATCAGCCACTTGGACAGTCCCAGTTCATGGAAAATGCCCGCTATCTGCGTTCGTTAGAGGGCGAGCTGGCCCGAACGATTTCTTCGATTAACCAGGTAAAAACGGCACGCGTACATCTGGCCATTCCTGAGCGTTCAGTTTTTGTCCGGGATCGGCGTGAAACCACGGCGTCGGTTTTTGCTGAACTCTACGCAGTGCTGAACTTGCCGATGACTCCGTCAAGGCAATTCGTAATCTGGTCGCGACTTCCATTCCTGAACTGCGCGCTGAAAATGTTTCTATCGTGGATCAGCGTGGTCGATTGCTCAGCGATGATGAAGAAATCTTGAAGAAGAAATGACCAATCGTCAGTTTGAATACCAACGTAAAGTTGAAGAATCCATGCTGGCGCGGGTGAACTCCATTTTGTCACCGATCATTGGTGGCGATAAATTTCAGGCCGAAGTCTCAGCGGACATCGACTTTACCAAAGTTGAGCAGGCCGAAGAGCTGTTCAACCCCGATCTCATCGCCAAGCGCAGCGAACAGACCATTTCTGAAGAACGGGTTGGCGAAGAACAGGGCGGCATCCCCGGGGCATTGACCAATCAGCCACCGACCGATGCGGAAGCGCCTGAAGAAGTCGATGGTCAGGGTCAGGCAAATGGGCCACCGCGATCCTCACGTGACGAGGCCACTATTAACTACGAGGTGGATCGAACGCTGAGTTATACCCAGTTCCAACAGGGACGGGTACGCCGGCTGACGGTTGCGGTTGTCGTCGATGATCTGGAGGTCACCGATCCCGAAACCGGTGAAACTGTCACGCAGGCCTGGGATGAAGCATCGTTACAGCGCCTTAGAACACTGGTTCAGGACGCCGTAGGATATGATGCCTCCCGGGGAGACAGCATTAACGTCATTAATTCGGAGTTTCTGGCCGAACAGGACGCGGTTGAGCAGGTTCCGTTTTACGCAGAACCCTGGTTCTGGGAAATCGCGAAACAAATCCTGGCCGGGTTATTTGTACTAATATTGATATTCGGTATTCTGCGACCCGCGGTTCGTAACCTGCTCGCAAAAGGCGAAGATGAGCAGGCTGAAAGTGATGAAGATGCCGCGTTGGCTCAACTGGATGTCGATGAAGATCTGATTGCGGACGATAAAGTCAGTTTGAGCGCAGTGGACGAGTATAACCTGCCCGGACCGTCTGAAAGCTTTGAACGACAGTTAGACGCGTTGCGCGGTCTGATTGCCGAAGACCCGGGCCGCGTTGCCCTGGTGTTGAAACGTTGGATTATGAGCAATGACTGAAAATAACCGGAATCTGCCAGTGACACAGGACGTTGAGACGTTTGAAAAAGTTCTCGACGGTGTACCCATGCAGATGCGAGCGGCGATGCTGCTCATGAGCGTTGGAGAAGCCGACGCTGCCGAAGTATTAAAGCACCTGGGACCGAAGGAAGTGCAACGAGTCGGGACCGCCATGTCATCAATCCCGGAAGTAAAACAGGAACAGATCGAAGGGGTCGTCCGGCTGTTTTTGGAAGAAGTTGGTGGTCAAACCGGTTTGGGTGTGGGTGCAGATGACTACATTCGTAAAATGCTCACGCAGGCCTTGGGTGAAGATAAAGCCGCTGGCCTGATTGATCGAATTTTGCTCGGTGGTAATACCACGGGCCTTGATACCTTGAAGTGGATGGAGCCACGAGCCGTAGCGGATATCATTCGCAACGAACACCCTCAGATTCAAACCATTGTTTTAGCTTACCTGGAGCCCGATCAGGCCAGCGAGGTACTGGCTCAGTTTCCTGAAAAAGTGCGCCTGGATATCGTCATGCGCGTTGCTGCTCTGGAAAGCGTCCAGCCTGCTGCCTTGCAGGAACTGAATGCCATTCTCGAGAAACAGTTCTCCGCCAGTGCCGGTACTCAATCGCAAATGTTGGGTGGTGTGAAAACTGCGGCCGAAATTATGAACTTCCTTGAATCGAGTATCGAAGCGGAAATCATGGACGGCATTAAAGAAGTGGACGAAGATCTTGCCAATGAAATCTCTGATCTGATGTTTGTCTTCGATAACCTGATTGACGTTGATGATCGAGGCATTCAGGCCTTGTTGCGTGAAGTGTCGACCGATTCTCTGAAGATTGCACTGCGCGGTACGGACAGCAGCTTGTCTGACAAAATCCTTGGCAACATGTCCAAACGAGCGGCTGAAATTCTCAAAGACGATATGGAAGCGATGGGTCCGGTCAAGGTGTCCGAAGTCGAACTCGCGCAAAAAGAAATTCTTGGTATTGCCCGACGTATGTCCGATGCCGGTGAAATCGTGCTCGGAGGTGCTGGTGGTGAAGACATGCTGTAACCCTTATGTCCGTTACTCATAAAGGCGTCGTCCGGCGCAATGACGCCGACATTGAAGATTACAACCTGCCGCGTTGGGACAAAGACGGGAACCTGGTGAAGCCGGCCAGAGCGCCGGAAAAGGCCACGGAAGTTGAGGATGTCGCGGAACAGGACATCAAGATGCCGACTCTGGCCGAAATTGAAGCCATCCGGGAGGCCGCTTACAACGAAGGGTTTGAACAGGGTTACGAAGGAGGCATGAAAGAAGGCCACCGTACCGGTGAGCAAAGCGGTTTGCAGCAGGGGCATGAGCAAGGCTATCAGGATGGTTTGGCTCAAGGTCGCGAAGAAGGCTTGAACCAAGCCTTAACCGAAGAGCGCGAGAAAACCGATCAGAAGCTTGCCGTACTGGATGCGGTCAGCGAAACCTTGAAAGGGCAGGTGCAACAAGAACAGGAGGCATTGAAAGAAGCGTTGCTGGCGCTGTCCGTTCGAATTGCCCGACAGGTTGTTCAGGATGAACTCCGTCTTGAACCAAACCATATTGCTCAGGTTGTGCATGCGGCCGTACAAAGTTTACCAAACCCTGATGACCGCTTAACGGTACAGGTTCACCCCGATGATTTACCCGTGGTCCGTGACATGGCTGAATCGCACTGGACTCTGGAAACAACAGAAGAAGTCGCTGTAGGCGGGTGCATAGTAAAAAGCGGGTACAGCCTGGTCGATTACACTCTCGAACATCGCTTCAGTAACGCTGTAGCGCACTTTCTGAGCGAACTGGCGCCAGCCGATCCTGAAAAGATTCAGACACCGTTGTCTGAGCAGGCGCTGATGCCGAATGACGGCATTACCGACGAAACGACGTCCCTTGAAGATGGGGATGACGTGTCTGAAAACGCCGAACAATCCGCCAGTTCAACAGATAACCGCGATCAATCGGAGGCGTTTGTAGCGGGTTCAGTGCAATCGGGTTCGCTCAACGAACCAGCTGCGGAACCATCGGCCGGTTCGATGACGGAGGAAGATATCGAGCCGGACTCTCAGGAAGCCGAGTCTTACCAGCCAGACCACGATGATTCAGGTTCTATGACCGAAGGCGACCCTGACAAAGTAGAAGCCACACGGAACCAAGCGGAGGAACCTCGCGATGAGTCAGACACCTCTGAGTGATTTTCTGAAGCACAGTGAAAAATGGGTGCCTCGTCAGTCCGACCCGGTGTGCCAGGGTCGTTTAACCCGAATGGTTGGGCTCACTCTGGAAGCGGTCGGGCTCAATGCCAGTATCGGGCAACGGTGTCAGGTTGTGGACCATCATCAGCGCGTCGAAGCGGAGGTGGTGGGTTTCCATGACGATAAAACCTTCCTGATGCCGGTGCAGGCTATTCATAACTTGCGGGCCGGTGCACGGGTTGTGCCCCTGGAAGTGGCTAACGAGCTGGTCATAGGAGATGAGCTGCTTGGACGTGTGGTCAACGGTTTTGGTGAGCCGATTGACGGCAAAGGCGCCTTACTTTGCCGGGCACAGCAAAGTCTAAATGGTGAGTACATTAATCCCTTGCATCGCGAACCCATTCGTCAGCCTTTAGATGTCGGTATTCGGGCCATTAACTCTTTACTGACGGTAGGGCGCGGACAGCGTTTGGGACTGTTTGCCGGCTCGGGAGTCGGTAAATCTGTCTTACTCGGTATGATGACGCGCTTTACCGATGCGGACATCACCATCGTAGGATTGATTGGTGAGCGGGGTCGTGAGGTAAAAGAGTTTATCGAGGAAATTTTGGGTGATGAGGGGTTAGCCCGCAGCGTTGTAGTCGCATCACCGGCGGATGATGCACCCTTACTTCGCTTACGCGCGGCGCAGTACACAACGGCCATTGCCGAGTACTTCCGTTCTCAGGGAAAAACTGTCTTGCTGTTGATGGATTCGCTAACCCGATATGCCCAGGCTCAGCGTGAAATTGCTCTCGCCATTGGTGAGCCGCCGGCAACCAAAGGGTATCCACCTTCCGTATTTGCGCGGTTGCCTCAGTTAGTCGAGCGGGCCGGCAATGCCGAAAAAGGCGGTGGCTCCATTACAGCCTTTTATACGGTATTGACCGAAGGTGATGACCAGCAGGACCCAATCGCGGATTCTTCGCGAGCGATTCTGGATGGTCACTTTGTTCTGAATCGGAAACTGGCTGAAGAAGGACATTACCCGGCCATTGATATTGAACAGAGTATTTCCCGGGTAATGCCTCAGGTCGTGTCAGAGGATCACCTGAAAGCCGCCCAGGCAACCAAGCAGCTGTGGTCGACCTACTCACAAAACCGGGACCTGATATCGATCGGCGCGTACACCAAAGGCAGTAATCAGGAAATTGATCAGGCCATTGCCTTGCAACCGATCATCCGGGACTTTTTGCGTCAGGGTTTAAAAGAGCAGGTACCTTATCAGCAATCGGTCGATCTGCTGAAAGCGGTGCTCGGCTCAGGGCAGGCACCTGCCAATACGTCGGCGTCAGGCGGGGCTGTGGCGGGCGGACGGCCGATTAAGGGGCGTAACACCGGTGGGATGGCGCGTGGCAAACCGGTTCGAGGTGCTCAACCGTCACAGGGTAATGCATGAGTCGCTCGAGCCGATTAAAGATTGTTGAGCGTTTGGCTGTCCAGCGTGAAGAGCAGGCGGCACAGGCTTTGGCACAGGTTCGAGCGCAGATCGAAACGGAAGAAAAACGGCTCGAAGAGTTGGTCTCTTATCGTCAGGAGTACCTGTCATATCTTGATGAACAAGGGACAAAAGGCATTTCGATGCAGCAATGGCATCGGACACAAAGCTTTATTGATCAGCTGGCGACTCTATCCGGGCGTCAGCAACAAACCATCGAAGGCTGGCGTTCTCGTGAGCAGCAGATTTTAGAAAAGTGGCGTGAACTTTATCAACGCCGAAAAAATATTGGTCGGTTCATCGACAAAATCTCGACCGAAGAGGCCATTGCAGCCGATAAACAAGAGCAAAAATTGATCGATGAGCTGGTGAATCAACGTTACAGCGGTTAATCCTGCGGTGCGTTGGTGTTCTAACGTTGTTATTGACCCGCTATGCGGCCCGGAGCTGGATCGTGTTCCTGGCTGGCAGGGCGAATGGACTGCAAATTTGGCCGTGTTTTATGCTAAATATTGCGATGAACCCGGCAGACTGAACTGTGTCAGTCTAAACTGCTGTTTGAAAGTGCTGCTTTTCCCGCTAATATGTGAAATCAGCACCCGGCGTCTTAGCGCAGGTGTATGAGACTCCGAACCGGTCCAACTGCAGAATCGGCAGAACGACCACTGATAAGCTTTAATGCACAGCGATCCATAGACGAGGAATATTTATGGCTGTCAACGCGACGACAAATGGAAATTCGATCACTATCAAGGTGTCGGGTCGATTTGATTTCAGCTCTCATCAGGAGTTCCGGCAGATTTATGAAAGTGTTCCTGCGGATGTGACGCGCTACACGGTCGATATGTCTGATGCGACCTATCTGGACAGCTCGGCACTGGGAATGTTGTTATTAATGCGTGATCATGCCGGTGGCGATAACGCGAGTATTGAAATCGTCAACTGCAATGATGATGTTAAGAAAATATTGACTATTTCCAACTTCGGCCAGCTGTTCAAAATCAGCTGAGCTGACTGAGTTATGTCCAAACCGCTCCGTATTCTGATTGCAGATGATAACGAAACGGATCGGATGATTCTCCGGACCATTGTCCGGAAAGAAGGGCACGAAGTCCTCCTGGCCGCGAATGGTGAGGAGGCCGTCCATCTGTTCGAAACCGGTCGGCCAGACCTGATCCTTCTCGATGTATTGATGCCTGTGATGGATGGCGTTCGTGCCGCAGAAGAAATCCGTAAAGATACCCGTCGTGCTTACGTTCCTATCATTTTCCTGACGTCGCTACAGGATGCCGAATCGCTCGCGCAATGTCTCGATTCCGGCGGAGACGATTTTTTATCCAAACCCTATAACCGAGTCATTCTTAAGGCCAAAATTAAAGCGTTCGGGCGCATGCGGCATATGCATGAAAAACTTCAGGAGCACAACCGGCAGATGGTTATCGAGCAGCAAGTCGCCAAAACCATCTTCGACAATGTGGCTCACTCTGGTTGCCTTAATCATTCGAATATTTCTTACAGTCTGTCACCTTTGTCGGTGTTTAATGGCGATACCGTGTTAGCCGAACGTAAACCCGATGGCGGGATGCATCTGTTTCTGGGGGACTTTACCGGGCACGGGTTACCGGCTGCGATCGGCGCTATGCCGTTAGCCGAAATCTTTTATGGAATGACGGCAAAAGGATTCTCAATGGAAGAGGTGCTGCGCGAAGTCAACAGTAAGCTGCGCACCATTTTGCCTGTCGGTGTCTTTTGCTGCGGTTGTTTTATTGAACTGGATTTTTATGAAAAATCCAGTCAGATCTGGTTGGGCGGTTTGCCGGATATGGTGTGTCTGAGGCGCGACAGTGGAACCATTGAAACTGTTGCCTCACAAAATCTACCGCTGGGGGTTCGGGATCCGCATCAGTTCGAACCTGTATTTCATGAACTGTTACTTTCCGACGGCGATGAGTTGTTTATTTGGTCAGATGGTATCATTGAGGCACGCAACAGTGAGGAAGAGATGTTTGGCGAAGAGCGTTTGTTAGCGCTTTTCCAACAGCCGGACACCGGAGCCATGTTTGATCGGATTCTCAATGAGGTGGATCATTTCATGGGCGAGTCTGGTGCAGACGATGATTTGACTTTACTGTCGGTGCGAATGGTCGATATCGATGAGATCGGTTTGCCAGACTTTAACTCGCAACGAGGGTCGCTCGGTGGCCCGCTGCACTGGGACTTTTCCTATAAGCTGTATGGTGAATCGCTCAAGGAATTCAGCCCTTTGCCGTTGATGCTGAATATACTGACCGAAGTCGAGGGTTTGCGCTCAATGAGCGGTCAGTTATACACTTTGTTGGCTGAGTTGTATTCAAATGCGTTGGAGCATGGTGTGTTGCAGTTGCCATCCTCCCTGAAGGCGTCTCGTGATGGGTTTGCCACCTATTACTTGCAACGCGAGCAACGCATCAATAATGTAGACAGTGGTTACATTGTTTTAAAAGCACGCCACATTCCAACCACGGATGGTGGATTGTTGGAACTGTACGTTGAAGACAGCGGTCAGGGGTTTGATCATCGAACTGTGCTGGGTAAAGAGACTCCGAATAAGGGGTATTCCGGACGGGGATTGCCATTGATTCGTGGCATATGTGAAGATTTTGAGTATAACGAAACCGGTAATGCCGTCAGAGCGACCGTTCGCTGGCGGCGAACAGAAAAGGATTAGTATGAATTACGGTCGCATAGACTATCAAGCTCTGGCTGAACTCAAAGAGATGCTGGAAGATGAGTTTGTCGAACTGGTGGAAACCTACGTTCGGGATACCCACCAAAAGCTGACGACACTGACAGAGTTGAGCCCACCTCAAGATGCTGACGAAGTTCGGAAAGTCGCTCACAGCCTAAAGGGTGCCAGTATAAACCTCGGCCTGCTGAGGTTAGGAGAAATCTGCCTTGCCTTGGAAGCTCAGGCTAAGGACAACATCATTCGAGATTACGAGCAGCACCTGGAGGAGATTCAGGCTGAAGTTGACTTTGTTTTCGGCGAACTGCAAAGACTTTAAAAAAAGCTGGCCCCGCAATTGCAAAACAGAAACCGTCTACTTACTTTAAAGGTCGTCGGTTCATGCTGTCTAACACCAGTAGCCCACTATCATTGCTAACCTCCGCTGATACGCCTGCGGCCCTGCCGCTAGGCGCTTCCGTGCCGTCTGGAGAGTCTGACAGTACTGAACAGTCCGGGTTTATGGCTCTGTTTCAACAATTCGGATCAGGCGATGCTTTGACGACGGACGAGCAGGATTTTGCCGCGCTGATACGTCGAATAGAACAAGAAAGCGGTGAAAAGTTTCCGCTGGATACGCTAAATGCCTTGTTGAAGCAGGAAGGCTATAACCTGTTTGAGTCTGGATTACTGCCCGTTGACGATTCCCCTGGATTGGATCTTCCTTTTCATAGTCAACCGGCATCACCGGAACAGCTGACCGGTGATGAGTTACTCAGTTATTTGATGGCGAACCCCAAAGAGTCTCTATCGGAAAACGAACTGACGACCTTACAATCTCAGCTGAAACGTATTATCCAGGCTTTAGAGACTGCCGATGGTGTTACTCCAATTTCGGCATCCGAGGAGGAAGGGTCTGAAGCTTCGCCGTTTAATACCGTCTTACCTTTGTTGAAAGAGGTACAAGAATGGTTGTCTGACCTATTCGTTTCTGACGCCGATTCAACGAAAGAGTCAGAGGGCGTCGACTTGGCGGGTGACGATGCTGACACTTTGGTGCTTTCTGACTCGCCGTTAGCATCGTCAATCGCAACCATTAACCAGACCGTCATTCAAGGTGGGCAACCCTTATCAACTGAAGACAAAGACAGTTCACCCGACGTAAAAACGATCGATCCACTTAAACCCGGTTCAGGTGAGCAACGACCCGAATCGGCAATAGGACTTCGATTTCGCGCCGATGGTGTTCCATTGACTAAGCCCGCCGACGTTCGTATCGAGTCCTCTTTAGAGGGTGTCAACAAAGTATTGGGTTCGACAACGGAGCCGGACTCAAAACCCATCGTGATGGATGCCACCTTAAAAACGAACTCTGTTGAAGCGGATAAACCCACTGTCATTGGCGAGTTACGGAATGAGCGATCGGCGCCAGTGCCCGAACAGGAGCGGTCAATGCGCTTGGATGCCATGATGGGAGACTTGACGGCTGATGAGCGCAATGCGCTCGAACTTGGCCCAGGCGCTTCCCGGGTTGCTTTGAGTAAAACGGCTGATGCCCCACAGTTGATGCAAAACTTGGCAGAGCAAATGGCTCGGCCGATGAAACTGCAAGAGGCTGCACAGGCCCTAACGGATCGGATTCAAACCATGGTCGCCGGTGGCTTGCAACGTGCGGTCATCCGGTTGGATCCACCCGAACTGGGTGCTCTTGAACTACGGGTACATGTACAGAATGATCAGACACAGGTTCAGATCATTTCTCCGTCGCCTCAGGTTCGGGAAGCGCTGGAACAGAACTCGGTACGTTTGCGTGAAGCATTGGCGCAGCAGGGGCTGGATCTGACTCATGTGGACGTCTCTGATCAGCATCGTCAAACAGGCTCGGACAGCTCGAATGAGGGGCGAAATCAATCGGACTCTGGTGATTCCGTGGTCGCAGAGGATGAGTTGATTGACGAGGCACCCGTACAGAGTGTTCGTCAGGGTTTGGTGGACCATTATATCTGACGCTGAGGTGTCGGTAATTTGACATGGGTTGGTGTTTGCCCGGTAGTGAAGGTGGTTTGGGTCATCTTTAAGTCACCAACACGCAATTACCGGAAAGCCGGGCGCTATTTACGTTTGCCCGGATGAAAATATCCTGCTGCGGACCTACACTGTTTGGCATTGGTCACAGTGGCACATTGATTGCTGTTTGAATGACAGAGTTGTGAGGAGTCATTATGGCGGAAGAAGACGCCATCGAAGGTGAAGAAAGCGGTAAAAAGAACGCCGGTAAACTGAAGTTGATCATCTTCATCGTACTGGGGGTGTTGCTGGTGGCTGGGTTGTCTATTTTTGCAACCTGGTTTTTGATGAAAGACCGTATGGTAGAGCCGGATCAACCGGGTATCAGCGAGATTCCATTAGAAGAACCGCAGATGACGGTCGAGCAGGGTGAAGCGATCTACCACGCTATGCAGCCGGCGTTTATTGTGAATTACTCCAATGGCGGAAGATCGCGCTTTTTACAGATTGAGTTGTCCGTATTAACGCGAGACCCGGCGGCCATTGAGGTTTTGATTCTGCACAACCCGCTGATCCGGAACAATCTTCTGGACGTGTTTGCAGCGCAGAATATTAACCAACTGGCAACGGCTGAAGGTAAGCAGAAGTTGGTGGACGATCTGACATCCGCTATCCAGGATGTCCTGATTATTGAAATGGGGCGACCCGGCATAGAATCGGTTTTGTTCCGAAGCTTTGTGATGCAATAGAGGTTGATGTGCAGGATTTACTTTCACAAGACGAAATTGATGCGCTACTTCACGGCATTGATGACGGAGCTGTCGACGAAGACGACGGTGCCGATGCTGAGGGTGTCAAATCCTACGACCTGACCTCTCAGGACCGCATTGTTCGGGGTCGAATGCCGACCCTGGAAATGATCAATGAGCGATTTGCCCGTTATACCCGGATCAGCATGTTTAACTTTCTTCGACGGTCTGCCGACGTTGCAACCGGAGGCATTCAGATTCTGAAGTTCGGCGAATACGTGCATACCCTCTACGTGCCAACCAGTTTGAATCTGGTCAAGGTTCGACCGTTGCGGGGAACGGCGTTGTTTATTCTGGATGCCAAGCTGGTGTTTAAACTGGTCGACAATTTTTTCGGCGGTGATGGTCGTCACGCCAAGATTGAGGGCCGGGAGTTCACGCCAACGGAAATCCGTGTCGTACAGATGATTCTGTCTCAGGTTTTTCAGGACATGAAGGAAGCCTGGGGAGCCGTACTTGACGTTGATTTTGAGTACATGTCGAGCGAAGTAAACCCGGCCATGGCCAATATCGTTTCACCGAGTGAAGTGGTCGTGGTCAGCACCTTTCACATTGAGTTGGATGGCGGTGGCGGTGATTTGCACATGACACTGCCGTACTCAATGATTGAACCCGTGCGGGATGTGCTCGATGCCGGGGTGCAGTCGGACGTCGACGAAATTGATGAGCGGTGGGTGGAATCCCTGCGGCATGACATCCTGGGCGCCAAAGTGCCAACCAATGCGGTAGTCGCCGAACGTGAAATCAAATTGCGCGAACTGGTGGATCTGCAGGCCGGTGATGTGATTCCCATTGACCTACCGGAAACGATTAAATTTACAGCAAACGGTATTCCGCTGTTTGAAACCAAACTGGGGCAGTGTGGTGACAATCTGGCGCTGCGAGTTGAACGACCGGTTCGCAAGATGAGTCGCGATATTGGCGACATGAAAACCCGTCTGTTAGGGATGAGAACCAAAAACAGGGAAGAGAAAGCCCTGGAAGCTATGAATGAAGCGATGAAAGAAGCGCAGGAGTCTAAACATGAGTGATGAAGATCTGCCGAACGAAGGCGAAGAAAATCAAGACGGTGGTCCGCAGATCGATGCCGATGCTCTCGCCGATGAAGTGGCTGCCGGAGCAGACGATCAGGCGCTGGCTGATGAATGGGCTGCGGCAATGGAAGAGTCTGGCGATGCTGACAGCGATGACAGTGACGATCCGCAAGTTGCGCCACTTGAGCAGTTTGATTCTACAGCCGGTTCAGAGTTTAACGAGGATAACCCCAATCTTGATGTGATTCTGGATATTCCAGTTACGATCTCGATGGAAGTTGGTGCTACTCAGATTCCTATTCGCAACCTGCTGCAACTGAACCAAGGCTCTGTCATTGAGTTGGACCGACTGGCCGGTGAACCTCTTGATGTGTTGGTGAATGGGCGGCTGATTGCTCACGGTGAGGTGGTGATGGTGAATGAGAAGTTTGGCATACGCTTGACCGATGTGGTCAGTCAACAGGAGCGAGTGCAGCGACTGAGCTGACCCTGAGGAATCTCAATGCAATCTGGACTAATGTTTATGCTCCCCACCCTGATGACCGCGGGTGCCGCCGCATCCACGGGCATTAACGGAACCACCCCGAATGATTACCTGAAGGTTTTTGTCGCCCTGTGTTTCATAGTTGGCCTTATCTTTGCGTGTGCATGGATCATACGACGAATGTCTGGCGGCGTCGGGCTGAACCAGAAACACATTCAGATTTTATCGGTGATGCCTCTGGGCACACGAGAAAAATTGATGATCATTCGTGCCGCTGATGAGTATCTGCTCATTGGTGTCACTGCACAGGGTATTCAGACCCTGCATCGTTATGACGGCCCTGTTGATCTGGCCAATCCGACGCAATCCAGTCCGTTCGCTGATCGACTGAAAGGGTTGTTGAAGGGTTTAGACAGTGATCCATTGGCCAAGCACAAACACACATCTAACGGGGAAGATAAACCCTGAACTCGCTGTCAGATTCCTGACGAAAGCGCTCCTGCTGTTACTGATTCTGGCTGCGCTGAATCCGGCTGAGGCCGCCGGTATACCCGCGTTGACGCTGGAAACCACCGAGGACGGTGGCACCCGTTACTCCGTGACCATTCAAATTTTAGCCATCATGACGGCGCTGACGTTTATTCCGGCGGCGTTGATGATGATGACCAGCTTTACCCGAATCATTGTGGTGTTTGCCATCTTGCGTCAGGCCATCGGGCTGCAACAGACACCGTCGAATCAGATGTTGATCGGTTTAGCGTTGTTCCTGACGTTTTTTATCATGGCACCCGTATTTAACGAAGTGAATGCCAACGCCATACAACCTTACATAGCTGAAGATATCTTACCGTTGGAAGCTGTTGATAGGGCGGTTGAGCCAATGAAGCGTTTTATGTTGGCGCAAACGCGTGAGTCGGATTTGGGGCTGTTTATTCGGTTGGCTGACGAGGAGGGCAACTTCGATGACCCTCAACAGGTACCGCTTAACATTCTGATGCCGGCGTTCGTCACCAGTGAGTTAAAAACTGCGTTTCAAATCGGTTTTCTTCTGTTTATTCCGTTTCTCATCATCGATCTGGTCATCGCCTCTATTCTGATGGCCATGGGCATGATGATGTTGTCGCCGATTATCATCTCACTGCCATTCAAGATCATGCTGTTTGTTTTGGTTGATGGATGGGCCATGGTCATGGGGTCGGTGGCCGCCAGTTTTAATATGTAGCTTGCAGACAAGTCTGCGGTAAATGACTGAACTAAGGAGCGTAAAATGGACGCGATGAACATTGCGGACCTGTTTTCCGAGGCACTTTACATCGTTGTGATCATCGTCAGCATCATCATTGTGCCGAGTCTGATTGTGGGGTTGATTGTGTCGACGTTTCAAGCGGCCACCCAGATTAACGAGCAGACCCTAAGCTTTTTACCGCGCTTGTTGGTGACCTTGCTGATGATGATTTTTGCTGGCCCTTATCTTGTAAATAAGGTGGTTGAGTTCGCCAACACCATCTACATGAATATTCCGATTTTGATTGGATGAACCTGTCGTGATCGAACTAACCGATGCCATGATTGCCAGTTGGGTCAGCCATTTTATGTGGCCCTTCTTCAGGCTCGGTGCTTTTTTTGTGATTGTGCCGGTGCTGGGCGCTCGACTGATTCCGGTTCGGGTCCGGCTCGGATTAGCCTTTGTGATCACCTATACCATTTATCCGCTTTTACCGGATATGCCGATTATCGAAGCGGTCGATGTTCAGACCTTCATGATCATCCTCGAGCAGATTCTCATTGGTACCACGTTAGGGTTTCTGGTGTTTGTCATTCTGCAAATTTTTATATTGGCCGGTCAGACCATTTCAATGCAGATGGGGTTGGGGTTTGCATCAATGGTCGATCCGGCAAACGGCGTCTCCGTTGCTGTACTGAGTCAGTGGTATCAGGTTTTGGTAACACTGGTGTATCTGGCGATCAATGGTCATTTGTTGACGTTGGAAGTGGTGGTGGATTCATTCTATACCTTGCCGGTTGGTCAGGGGCTGTTCACGGTTGAAAGCTGGCGCCTATTATCTGAGTTTGGCGCTTGGTTGTTTCGTGCCAGTCTGATGCTGGCATTACCAGCGGTGACGGCATTGTTGTTGGTAAACCTGACCTTTGGTGTGATGACCCGAGCGGCGCCGCAGTTGAATGTTTTTGCACTGGGTTTTCCGATTACCATGCTGGGCGGGTTGGTGATTGTTTGGGTCAGTTACGCGGCTGCGGCGCCTTTGGTGCGTCAATATCTTAACGTCCACATTGATTTTATGAGAGCGCTGATCGGGTATTGACCAGACTCGCTGATTACTTTCGCAGGTCATCAGTGACATCCGGTTTATTGCCGCATGACTGATTTAGCGTTAATCCTGTATCAGGAAGCAAAATGGCTGAACAAGATACATCACAAGAAAAAACAGAGGAACCCACGCCCAGGAAACTGGAAAAGGCGAAAGAAGATGGGGACATTGCCCGATCGAAAGAGCTTAATACCAGTGCCATTCTGATTGTCTCGGCGATTTGTTTTCTGGTGTTTGGTCGCATGATGGGAACAACCATGATGCGGATTATGGAATTCTGTTTCTCGTTTGATCCGAGAGCCAGCTGGGATGTCATTGTTGCCGGCGAATACGTATCCGTCGTGGCCGGTGAAGCTTTGCTCAGCATCGTACCTTTGTTTGGTTTTTTACTGTTGGCTGCGCTCTTTGCGCCTATTGGACTGGGTGGGTGGAATTTTTCGACAAAGGCCCTTGCACCTAAAGGTTCGCGAATGAACCCTTTAAGCGGTATCAAACGCATGTTCTCAATGAACTCACTGGTTGAGCTGTTGAAGGGGTGGGGCAAGGTCATTGTTGTGGCCACGGCGGCCATTCTGGTGCTGATCAGTTTAAAAAATGAGTTCTTATCGATGGTCTTCCAACCGACGGAAAGTGCTATCACACATGCGGTGGAAGTCATTGCGTGGTCATTCTTACTGCTGGCGGCCAGTACCGTTTTGATCGCTATTGTCGACATTCCCTTTCAGATCTACAGCCATACGAAAAAGCTTCGTATGACGATGCAGGAGATAAAAGAAGAATACAAAAACACGGAAGGTAAGCCGGAAGTCAAAGCGAAAATAAAGCAGTTGCAACGCGAAATGGCGAACCGCCGGATGATGAGCGATGTGCCGGAAGCCGACGTTATCATCACCAACCCAACCCATTATGCCGTGGCCCTGAAATACGATCCGAACGCCATGCCTGCGCCGTTGATGGTAGCGAAAGGTGTCGATGAAGTGGCGTTTAAAATTCGTGAAATCGGTCAGGAGTACGACGTGCCCGTGTTGGAAATGCCGGCACTCGCCCGATCTATTTACCACCACACCCGAATCGGTGATGAAATTCCCGAGGGTCTCTATGTCGCGGTTGCCCAGGTACTGGCATACATTTACCAGATCGATCAATGGCAGAAGGGCAATATGAAACAACGTCCACCGAAACCTCAGACACCAATTCCGGATGATCTGCGCGCAGACGAGTAATAACGCCGAAGGAAATCATTTAAATGGTCGGTTAGTTCACCAGCTTATGAATCAACCACGCGAGACCGAACAGCGGCGGTTGATGAAACAGATAGATCAGTAAACTGTGTCGGCTGATAAACTGCACCGGTCGTTCTAGTGGCCCTAAAGGCAACGCTGAAAAACCAAAAAAGCGTTGTTGTCCGAGCCAGATACCTATCAGCACCATGCCCACCCAGGGAATGAGCCTGGTTAAGTCTTGTGTGCCTTTGGGCAGGTTTAACGGGTCGTTGAATGCTACCCAAAGAGGGTGAAGGTTAAACCAAGGCGTGAGATTGTACAGCAGGAATACGCTGACACCGATCGTCAACGCCAGTGCTGGGCGACGCACGAATGGCAACGCCAAAACAGAAGCCACGGTGATAAAATGCAGTACACCAAACCAGACCCAGCTACGCGGGTACATGAGCAGTGTCGAAATGGAAATGATCAAAGCGCCGGCGGCTATTTTGGCCTCTCGCCACCAAAACTTCCGCCATCGAATGGTTGGGTAGTGCGCAAGATACAGACCGGCACCCACTGATGTAAAAAACAAGGTAACAATCAGGAATCGGAACCAGGTAAAAAAACCGCCGTTCATCTCGAAAGTCAGAAAACCAAAAACACTCAAGTCGTAGCAGAAGTGGAAAATGGCCATCAGTATTACCGCGATACCGCGGAATTGATCAATCAGTATGAGGCGGTTGCTGATACCCATGGACTTAGTCAGCTAGAAAGTTGGCCCGGATTAAAGCGCATAGTGCTAAAAGGCGTCAACCTGAGTACCTGCATTAATTGGCTGAATTGGTACGTAATGAAGTTGATGATGCGGCCGGTTCACGTTCCACGCGAGTTGATGCCTGAGGATCGAAGAAGGACTGCGCCAACTGGATTTCAGTAGCACACGATCAGACGCCAGTTCATTAGCGATTTCTGTAGAGCTGAGTTGGCTGGACGCGTCGGCAGAATCCCGATAGAGGAGTTCATCCGTATTGGGTGGCCCAAACTGATCCGAAATCAGCGTTTTCACGGTTTGATAGTGTTCATAAGCCCGTTGGGAGTTCATGGGCTGAAGAGGACGGAATAAAAAGCGTCCTTCAGTGAGCTGTCCGTTAGTAAACTGATACACGATTCTGGTTTCGTCGATTCCGGGTAGGGTAACCGAGTAAATCAGATAATCGTCGACGCCGAATGGGGTTAGATTGGTGCGCGTTTCCAGTGCTTTGACTTCATCGGGCGTCATCCCCCAATCGGCCACGCCAAAGTCTGCAGCAATAGCCATCGCTGCGAGTAGCCAGAGTGCCATGATCCGGCACCCTGTTTTCAGATTAGGAATTGAACAGATCGAGTAGCTCATCACCAGATAACCGATTGAAATCTTTCAGAGTCTTCTCTGGTTTATCGGCCGGTTTTGCCACACCTTTGGCGTTTTCTTCGGCTTTTTTCAATCGTTGTTTGACTGACTGAATGCCAGAGGTTGTGTCCTTTATCTGGTTTTCTTCCAGAAACCGTTGATAGGCCGATTTCTGGCGTTTTTTATGTTTGCTCAACCGGTTATGAGAGGGTATCTTGCCTTTCTCTCCCTGTTTGATGAAGTCTTTCTTTGAACCGGTTTTAACGCCGATTTTGTCTTTCATCGTGCGGGATTTCTTTTTGCGTGCCATGGGTAAACCTGTTTGCCAGAGGGTTGAACGCTGTGAATATCGCAGATTACAGAGTCGGATTTCGTCCGGTCAGTAACATCGGATGCAGGATCGCTGATTTGTCTGCGATTTAATACAGCCACTGAGTATAGCGAAAATACATTTAAAAAGATTGGGGAATTTTGTATGGAAATGCGTCAATTAGGCCGTACAGACCTGAAGGTTTCAAAGCTTTGTCTGGGCACCATGACCTGGGGTGAGCAGAACACTGAAACCGAAGCTCACGAACAGATGGATCTCGCCTTAGACCGTGGCATTAACTTCTTTGACGCTGCCGAGATGTACCCGGTTCCTCCTCGACCGGAAACTCAGGGGTTGACCGAGCGATATATCGGGACCTGGTTTGCTAAAACGGGTAAGCGAGATCAGGTGGTTTTGGCCACAAAAATTGCATCAACCGGTATGGACTATATCCGTCCGGACTCGAATCTCAGGGCGGAGCAGATTGTAGAGGCCGTGGATAAGAGTCTGCAGAGGTTACAAACTGACTATATCGATCTTTACCAACTGCATTGGCCGAGTCGGTCGACGAACTACTTTGGTCAGCTGGGTTATCGGTACCCGCAGCCACAGTCACAGGAGGTGTCGATCGAAGAAACTCTGACGGCCTGTGATCGCCTGGTTCGCGCCGGAAAAATCCGACATGTAGGACTTTCCAATGAGACTCCCTGGGGTGTTGCAAGGTTTCTGCAAACCGCCGAGTCAGAAGGGTTGGCACGGGTGGTATCCATTCAAAACCCATACAGCCTGTTGAATCGCACGTTTGAAGTGGGTCTGGCTGAGTTTTCGCATCGCGAATCGGTGGGGTTGTTGGCTTACTCACCGTTGGGGATGGGGGTTTTAACTGGGAAATATCGTCATGGTGCCAAGCCTCAAGGCGCCCGATTGTCGATGTTTACCCGTTTTCAGCGCTACAGCACGGAACTAGCGACGAAAACCACTGAACGATACCTGCAAATCGCCGATCACTACAGCATGAAGCCGGCGCAAATGGCATTGTCGTTCGTCACTGAACAACCGTTTGTGACGTCGAACATCATTGGAGCGACCACTCTGGATCAGTTATCTGAGAATATCGACAGTGCCGACCTGATTCTGCCGGAAGCCGTATTAAAGGCGATTGAGGCCATTCACAGCGAACAGCCAAATCCTTGCCCATAAAACGGGTTTACTTCGCCTCAGGTGCTTAGTTTGAGGCCAATCCGGGTGTCGCTCACCCGGACGACCTCGGCGGAAACCTTAGGGGCCGGCATCGGCAAGCCTTTGACCTGAGCGCTGAGCATCTGTCCTTCCTGCCACTCATGAGTTGTCTGCAGAGGCAGGTTGATGCCGATACCTCCGTCTGAAATGTCCCAGGTCTCGACAGCCAGTGAATCGCCGTTTGGAAATGTCAGCTCTACGGTTAACTGAATCGGTGTACGGGGGTGTTCACGTTTTTCACGGCCCATTTTGTTTGGTTGTCCTTTTTTTGGAAGTTACCACTGATCACGGCGTGACCGGAGTTCAAAGAAGCGCTCCTTCTGGGTCAGGTGCGTGAAGTCGTCATGGTTCTCGATCCAGTCAGCTTGCAGGCTTAAAAATGGATTGTAACGGTATTCATCGGCCAGCCGCATCACCGATCGTGTGTCCGGTGTCTGTTTATCCACGGTGTCGAGAGTCGTTCGGGCAGGTTCGCAGTCAGGGAAATGGTTCAGAACAAACTTGAGATTGGTGCAAATGTAATCATGTCCCGGAAACAGTCGTGTTTGTGGTCGGAGCAGGGACTTGAGTCGATCGACCGTCTGGTAAAGTTCACTGACGTTTCCAGAGCGGGTATTCCCAACACCGGCGTTAAACAGGGTGTCGGCACACACCAGAAAGTCCCGTTCAGATAGCTGAGGATCTTGGTATAAGAAAACGCCGTGACCCGGCGTGTGACCAGGCGTCAGGTAGTGTGTCAGCGTCTCTTTGCCGAGCCGGACTTCCTGCCCGTCTTCCAGCCAGATATCCGACTCAAAGAGCCCGTTACAGGTCATTGGCGCGAAGCTTTTTGCTCCGGTTAGTTCTCGTAGTGAGTTCAGACCCCGAATGTGGTCGCCATGTTCATGCGTTAACCAGATCTGAATGATCGTCAGCGAGTGTTTTTTGGCGATATCGACGATATGGTTCGCATCAAATGGGTCGATAGCCGCAGCCTGTTGCGTTGTGGGGCAGTAAACCAGATGATTGTAGTTTGCCAGTGAATTTGGCACATAGGTTCGGATAATTTCCATGATGCAGAGACCTGTTATCATCGGATGAGTGATTGGTAAGGCAGTTTAGGGGTAATTAATTTCATGGTGAAGATGTTAGCGGTGATTTCCCCCGCAAAAACACTGGATTTTGACAACGAAGCACCCGTCGAAACCGTCACAGACTATCGTTTAGCTGACGAAGCTCAAGCGCTGGTCGAAGTGATGAAGCAAAAATCGACCGCGGATTTAAAAAAGATGATGAAGCTGTCGGATAAACTGGCCCAGTTGAATGTGGACCGGTTTCAGCATTGGACGCCTGAAATGACGGCGTCTAACAGCAAGGCGGCACTGTTTGCATTCAAGGGTGACGTCTATACCGGGCTCAGCGCTGAAACGCTGACTGAACCGCAGATTCATGAGTCCCAGAACAGAGTTCGTATTCTGTCTGGTTTGTACGGTTTATTACGACCACTCGACCGGATTCAGCCCTATCGTCTGGAAATGGGTACTCGGGTATCCACCGACGCTGGTAAAAACCTTTATGAGTTCTGGGGACCTAAGATCACCGATTTGCTGAACGTGGATCTGGAAGGATCGGGTGCTGGTGCGCTGCTGAACCTGGCATCGGAAGAGTACTTTAAAGCTGTAAAGACCGATCAGATAATCTGTCCGATCATCACGCCGGTGTTCAAAGATGAAAAGAATGGGCAATACAAAATCATTTCGTTTTACGCGAAGAAAGCCCGGGGGATGATGGTACGCTATCTGCTGGAAGAACAGCCAAAAAACTTGGAAGACCTGAAAACATTCAATTATGCTGGCTATCAGTATTCGGAAGCCGATTCCAGCGAGACCCAATGGGTGTTTAAACGTCCCGAGTCGGCTGCAAACACTAATAAGTGAAGGAACCAGTTATGAGAGACTCTGTTCGTGTTCTGACCCGTTGGGTCATGCTGTTGTCAGTGGTTTGGGTGTTTGTCGGGTGTGCGCAGCTATCCCCCCAGCAAGTGCGTTTTTCCCCGAGTCTGGAAACTGACCAACTGATCACCGGCAACGGCACCGCCAGCCTGATCGTCGAGGACAAGCGCGCCGATAAGGTTATCGGGCATCGCGGTGGTGTGTACGAAGATACGTCGGTTATTGTACCGGAGCGGCCGTTGACAGCGGTGATTGAGGAAATGGCACTGCAGGTGATGGCCCAGGCGGGCGTAGAAATATCCACGGCCTTTCCGGACTATGATGTTGCGATTCAGTTAGACAAACTGTCCTACATGACTGAAAACCGAAACGCGAGCATTAAGCGCACGACGGCGGCTGCAGCCATCAGTATTCGTGTACGTCGGGATAATACAACTTTTGAGAACGGATACTCTACGACCCAGTACATTGAGACTGTGGGTTATCCGAGCGAAGAAAAAAATGAAGAGCTGTTGAACAATGTCTTTGAATCCGTTCTGCAGCGTATGTTCAGCGACCCGGAACTGGATGTATTTATCGAATAAGACGTTTGATTACCGACGAGCAGGAACTTCCTGCTCCTGTCGGTGCGTTGGACGATTTCGTGGAATCAGAGATCGTCAAGCTTGTTTTCATCAAAGTAACTGGCCATAAAATCGACAAACGCCCGGCTCTTTGCTGACAGATAACGATTTTCCGGATACACCACATGAATGGTTCGCACCGGGAAGTGAATATCCGGCAGAATATGAACCAGCTTTCCGGAGTCCAGGTGTTCCCGAATCATATACACGGGCAGGGCAGCCAGCCCCATGCCGTTTAAGGCTGCTTCGCATAAGGTGTCGAGATCGTTCACGGTAAAACGGCGATCCTTGTTACTCAACCCTGCCTCTTTGATGAACCGTTTGATCCAGCGCGGCTCGGCAAAATCAATGCCCGACACCATTAAGATGAAATGATTGACGAGTTCATTCAGCGCTTCTGGCTGGCCATGCTCTGCCAGGTATTCTTTTGATCCGACCAGAATCACTTTTTGTCGTGCGACTGGCCGTGCAACAAGGCGGCTGTCCTGCAGTGAACCCAGGTGAATCGCGAGATCGATCCCCTCTCTGACCAGATCCAGGCCTTTATCGGCTAAGGTCAGATCAAAGTTGACATCGGGGTACTGCTCTAAGAACTGTGCGAAGATTTTCATCAACATGGCGCGCCCGAAGGTCGGCGTGGCTGAAATTTTCAGCGTGCCTCTTGGGCTGGTTTCCAGATCCTTTACCATGTGTTCGGCTTCTTCCAGATCCTCCAGAAGCCGGCTACAGCGGTTAAAGAACAACTGCCCGGCTTCGGTTGGGCTGACCGAACGCGTTGTACGGTTCAGTAAACGAACCCCCAATCGATCTTCGAGCAAGCTGATTTGCTTACTGACGGCTGATGGCGTGAGACCGAGCTGGTGAGCGGCGTTGGTGAAATTGTTGGCTTTAACAACGGTGGTGAAGATGATCAGAGAGTCCAATCGGGCCATGAGATCTGTCCTGAATCCATGTTTTGCACAAATGATAGAGTTTCAATAGTCATTAATCCAGACATATTAATGAGTCATTTTCCATAATATTGCTCGTTTTTAACAGGTTTACATAACCGGAAGGTCATTGACCCGGTTTTGGTAGGCTGGTTGCCGGGTAGGTTCACTCGGTATAACTCGGCGAGTGCCACTAAATGCAGACGGATGCAGTTTACAAAAAGTCACGCAAAATCGCTTCAGAACGAGGCAAGCCGGCCGTTAACCCCACTGTTCAACAATAGTAGGTTTTGGATGCACTCCCTGAGTGTGCGGCGTATCCAGCCCAACCGGTTACAGAGGAGAAGCCCATGATACCCGGAATGCCTGCCACAGCGTCACAGTGGAGTTATTCAAGCACGTACAGTCGGTACGAGAGCCAGTCTTATCAGAAACTGGATCAACCACCAGTGTCGACTCAAGGTGCAGCAAAAACCGAAAATGCAAACGATGCCGAAGCAACGTCGGCTGCACAGAATTTTAATGTGGATGCCTTGGTTGATAAAATCTGGAGCTTCGCCAGCGAGCGAATCGCAAAGGCAAAGGCCGATGGTGCCAGTGAGGAAGAGCTGGCTTCGCTTTGGGAAGCCGCCGAGAAAGGGGTAGAGCAGGGGTTTTCTGAAGCTCGGGATGTATTGTCGGCGATGGGCGAAGACAGCGACGAACTCACGATGAAAATCGACTCAGCATACGGTCAGTTGATGGATAAGTTGGGAGAGCGCAATCTGGATGACGCAGAGTCATCAGGTTCTGCTCAATCGACTGAACCCGCCGCGACGCGCAATAACGCTGTCGTCGATCGAATGATCCAGATGCAACAGTATGAGCGGCAGACGTTCAGCCTGGACCTGAAAACGTCTGAGGGCGATGTCATCCAGATTCGGGCCGTCAATGAAAACGCGGCTTCATTGTCTGACAGTCGATTTGGCCGTCAGGCATCGACACAGTGGAGCAGTGTCGAAATGGGTGGGTACAGCCTAATGGTGAAAGGTGACCTGAACGAGCAGGAAATGGAAGATCTGGACGCACTGCTCGGCGAAGTAAACGAGCTGGCCGAGGAGTTCTACAATGGCGATTATCAGACTGCATTTTCCATGGCTAAAGATCTGAACATCGATGGCACCACACTGAAATCCCTGAACCTGTCCATGCAGGAAGTCGAGCAGAAAGCCGCCAGCGTTTATGCGGAAACCGCAGGCGAGACGACGCGGCTGCCGCGTGGTTTAGAACCCTTACAGCAATACGCCGAAAAACTGATGCAAGCACAGGAGAAATGGCAGGAACGCTTTGAAGCGCCCAGCGAGTTCCTGAAAACCCTCGGTAATCACCCAATGAATCGAGGTGAAATGCTGAGCGTGGCCGAACAGCTGATGATGTAATCCGAGTCAGATAAGGGTTAACTAGGTAATCCAGTTGAAGTCATCGAAAAAGCCGGGCAGCATAGCCCGGCTTTTTTAGTTAAGGAACTCCCACAGTGTTAATCACCCTCTACCACACGCTCGGCTGCCATCTGTGTGAACTGGCCGAAGAGGTTCTTGAGGAGCTGCGCCTAGACGGCCATGCTCTCCAAATCCAGCTGGTGGACATTGCTGAAGACGAGGCGCTGATCTCGCTCTACGGCGTGCAGATTCCCGTGCTGAAAATTCCGCAAACCAGTCAAACGTTGAGTTGGCCTTTTGATAAAGCTCAGGTGGCCGATTGGTTGCGGGTTTCTGATAGGTCTCGATAAGCGTGTTCTGACACTGGTTTTGACCGGGCGCTGACGATAAACTTTGCCGATATCTATGCTGTCCTATCTGGAGATTTCATGTTTCGTTTTCTGACTGTGTTGCCGTTTTTGTTGCTGCTGGGGTGCTCTTCGTTGCCTCCTCAAACCCAGGCCATTCATTCAGCTCTGACCACCGATGCTGCATTACGTGAGGCGGCTGAGCAATGCAGCCTGACAGGTTTGGAGGTTCGACGTCAGGCAACCCGAGCACAACTGGATTGGTGGTCACGAAATCGAACCTTTGTCCTGGGAGCGGACCACGGATTGCTGGCCCTGAACTGGGATGGTGGGAATGAACAATCCGAGGCTCCAAGGGCCGTACTTGCAATGCAGACGCTGGAGCTGATTCAGTCCGATTCCGACCAACAGTTGCGCTCCTGGTTGGGTGTGCAGGCCTCTGAGAGGGAGTGTGCACGCTTTTTTGAGCGGGTTGAAGACGGGAAGATCGATTTGGACCGGCCAAAGCGAGATGCCGAAATCTTAACCGGCTTTTACCAGGAGCGACGTGCTCTGAATGAGGAGGTCGAATCCGGACGATCCATTAACAGCCGTTATCGAAAGTACGGTCGCTCGTTGTTTCTGGTCGAAAAGGCACTCAGTGAACGTGGCTGCTCAAACCCCGAGATTGCTCTGCTGCGCAACTCATGGCCGATAGAGGTGTATGACGCTGTGTGTCGTCAGCAGGATTACCTGATCGTACAGTGCGAGTGGGGACGTTGCGAAGTTAAACCATGAACCCGGAACGCAAACGACTTATTTGGCTGCTACTGACTGTTGCCGCGTTGTTGGTACTGGCACTGATCGCTTCCATTGGTTTTCAATCCCGTTACGTCGGTTGGTTGACCGAAGAGGTTTCCAACCCGATGGCGTTCAGACAGCAGTGGGAATCGTTGCTGGCGGATCTTGACGGTATTGAACATCCCGCGATCATCCACTATCAGCCAGAAGGGTGTTTGTGCTTTTCGCTGTCCTCCAAACACGCGGCGCAGATTACTGATACTGGCCTGGCGGAAGGGTTCAGTGTTGTTCAGCTCAACTCTCAACATGCCGATCTGGGTAAACCGGTAAACGCTGATACGTCGGGTTTGCCGTTTGGGCCGCTGATTGCCATTACTGGTCCCGATGGACACCTGCAGTATGCCGGTGCCTACAGTGACGGTGTTCAGTGCAATACCGGAAACAGTATGGTGAGTACCTTCCTTTCTTCCGATTATGAGTCCAACGGTCAGACGGTGATCGGGTTGGATGTCAATGTTTGTCGATGTATTCGCCCGGAAATTGATTTCTAGACTACACTTCTCCTGAAATTGGCCGATATCGTGCCTGATACGTCGTTTTTTGCAGGTGAGAGTGCAGATGTCTGAAATCTTGAAAAATGTCGATAGCCGAACAAATCTGGTGGGGCAAAACCGACTGGAGTTGTTGATGTTCCGGCTCAATGGTCGGCAGGCGTTTGCCATTAACGTGTTTAAAGTTCGGGAAGTGCTGACACTGCCGAAAATGACGCTGATGCCGCATCGAAGTCCATCTGTCATCGGTGTCGTTTACCTGCGCGGTCGGTCGCTTCCGGTGATTGATCTGAGCAAAGCCATTGGCATGCGTCCGTTGGAGTTTAACGACGAGTCGACCATCATCGTTACCGAATACAATTCGACCGTACAAGCCTTTTTGGTTGGTTCGGTCGATCGCATCATTAATTTGAACTGGGAACAGATTCAGCCGCCACCATCGGGCGCCGGTCGACATCATTATCTAACCGCGATCACCCAGCTCGATGATCGAATCATCGAAATTGTGGATGTCGAAAAAGTCTTGTCGGAAATTGCACCGCTGAGTATGGAGTTGCCGGAATCAGTGTTGCAGGACGAAGTCATCAGCCGCGCGGCTGGCAAAGCGGTATTGATGATAGACGACTCCCATACGGCACATGCACAGGCGGGTAACATCTTTCGGAAACTGGGTCTGAAGGTGCATCAGGCAATGGACGGCAGAGAAGGGCTGGACAAGCTGGTGGCCATGGCTGATGCCTCAGACACTCCATTAAGCGAGCAGTTGTTGCTGGTGGTCACTGATGCAGAAATGCCGCGCATGGATGGTTACCGGTTAACCACAGAAATACGCAATCATCCCAAACTGAAAGACCTCTTTGTGGTTCTGCACACCTCACTCAGCGGCGCTTTTAATCAGGCGATGGTCGAGAAGGTCGGTTGTGATCGGTTTTTGTCAAAGTTTAAGCCGGAAGAACTGGCCGAGCTGGTTAAAGAGCGCATTCAGGCGATTGAAACAACCGGTCCGGTCCCCTGATGGCTGGTCGATCAGTGCCCCACTCAGTCACGCGATTCTGAGGTTTTTCTGATAAACTTCAGGCGAACACTGAAGAGCTTAAGCTGTGTTAGAAACCGCCGTATCCAAGTTATTTGTCTACCCGATCAAGTCCATGGGCGCTGTTGAGGTCGACACCCTTCACTTCGGTGAGTTTGGCCCTCATTCTGACCGCCAGTACATGTTGGTCAATGAAAAGGGCCGTTTTGTCACTCAGCGATCTCATCCTATTTTGTCTCAGTTTCATCTAACCCGGGAAACACTGGGTTGGCGGGTTCGGTTTGGCCGCGATTCGTTGCTGATAGCGGATGACAGTACTACGGATAAAGCGGTGGCTACAAAGGTTTGGAAAGCACCCATCAATGCGCGTGAGAAATCCCGTGAAGCCTCGCTGTGGTTTTCGGATCATCTGGATGAATGGGTAATGCTTGTCGAAATGGATGACCTGGAGCGCCGTACAGCCCTCGTAGACGATCGGCCTGCGCCCTTATCTTTTGCTGACGGGTATCCGTTGCTGATTTGTAATGAACAATCTTTGTCGGCTTTGGCATCGACGGTCAATCAGCCTCTGGAGATGCGTCGCTTCCGTCCCAATGTGGTTGTTTCGATTCCGGCCGATGCCGAGTATGGTCTGGTGCGGTTATCGATACCTGGGTCCGGCGGTTATCTGGCCTTGGCTAAGCCGTGTGAGCGGTGCAACATCCCGGCCATTGATCCGAATACCGGAGTTTTCAGCAAACCTTTGCATGATCAGTTTGCCGGAGCCCTGCAACGGGATGGGAAAGTGATTTTCGGTGTAAATGCCGCACCCTTTGGTCTGTCTCAGCTGTCTGTCGGCGATACCCTGGTGGGTCAATCTGCAGCGGAGCAGGGTAACGGCTCAGTCTGACGCTCTGGCCAGTTGCAGAGCCGGTTCAGTCCAAGCGGACAGGTGCCAGTTCATGCCATGCTGCAGTGCGTAAATCTGGCTGTAGGCCATAACAGCTTTGACGTAGTTCCGTGTCTCGTTAAAGGGAATGCTTTCTATCCACACGGTGATGTCTTCCGGAAATCGTTCCCGCCATAGATTGACGCGACTGGGTCCTGCGTTGTAGGCCGCCGTAGCCAAGACCGGATGATTAAATCGTGTCATCAGCTCATTCAGATAATGGGTGCCGATGGCGATGTTTATGGTCGGTAAATGCAGATCGCTCTGATCCCGGTAGAGCAAGCCATACTTTTGGGCCGTCTGTCTGGCTGTCGCCGGCATAACCTGCATTAATCCGAGTGCCCCGGCAGGACTGACGGCTTGATGGTCGAACCGGCTTTCCTGGCGCATAACGCCATATACCCAATGTTTGGGCAGTTCCAACAACTGAGACATGGCATCGACTTCTGACGCATAGGCATCCGGATAGCGCAGGTCGATGAGATCATAGCGGCGACTCCATCCTGCAGCCTGGCTGGATTTTGCATACCAACCCCAAGACAAGGCCAGCTCTGCTGCAGCGTGTTGGCTGGCATTATCGAGCGTGCGTACAAAGAGGTTCCATTCGACCTGTGCCCTGGTGATGTCTCCCATTTCAAAGAGCGCCTGTGCACGTTGTAGCGCCGGCTCAGCGGATAAAACCACCAGATTGTTGCTCGGGTACTCTCGTTGAGTGCCCAAGGTCGGTTCGGTGTTTAACACACCGGCCGCCAGAAAACCGTAATATAGCCGTTGTTGGCTTAAAGGGATGAGCGGGTTATCGGCTGCTACCTGTTTCTCGGTAACCGCTCTGGCAACCCCCGCCCAATAACGCCATTGATCACTTTGTTTAAGCGAGCTATCCAGCTCGTTATAGATTGAGATGACTGCGGCATAATCCTGGCGGCTCAGGGCGATTTGAAGTCGCCAATGTTGGACTTCCTCATCGTCCCGACGTGCATCCGCAATGGTGAGCCAGTAAGAGGCCTCAGGTAATGCCTGTTTGGCCATGGCTATACCGAGATACCGGGAGGCTTTTCGAATGTCGTTTGGCGACATCTCCGGGGTGGCACGAACAATGGCCTGCCAGAGGTTTGAGGCAGATCTGGGGTCCTGAAAGGCCATCCGATTGACAGCCGCAAGCGCGAGCTGATGCATTTTGTCCGACTCAGGGTTGTAAGCCTGACTGATGATTTCCTTTGGTTGTTGATACACCCGGTTAAGAAACTCCCCGATCTTTCGGTTCTCCGGGCTTTGATAGAATCGGTTTAAGTATCGGATCAGTTTCCCGTTTCGATCATAAAACGCCAGCAGTTGTCGTTCCCAGATGATGGGATCCGGATCATCAATGCGAGTGATCCAGTCGTTAAAAAAAGGATCGCAATGGTCTGGTCGCGACTGTCCACTCATCCACAAATTCATGACTTCGATATCGGGGACCGGCTGTCCTGTTTCCTCAAGCGCCTTGAAATAGTGGCATTTTAACGCCGGATTCGAGGTGTCAGAAAGGGTGTTGATTATTTCGGGCCAGGCTTCGCGGCGAATCAGTTCTTCATACCAAAGACTTTTGAAAAACCACGCGGCCGCACGATTCTCGGGTGTTTGCATAAAGGCATTGGCTTGATCAATCGTGATCTCATCCAGGTTGCGCGTTAACCAAGCCTCTTGAAGGTAAGGGTATAGCAGTTCGGTATTCCAGGACTGCAAGCGTTCCTGTGAGATCTCTGTGGTGGCAATCAGAGATAGTTTTTTTGTGTAGTCATCTGCCGCATAAGTTTGAATGCAAATGACGAAAAAAAACAATGTTAAAAAAAAGCGCATAGTGGATAACGGTAACCTGATGTTGCAATCAGGCTAACGCCTTTCTATGGAAAAACAAGGTCACTCAGATGGCAATTATTGTAAATAGATGAAGATGATCCAAATTAACGCTTTTTGGGGTGTTGGGTTGAGAGTCGGGCGAGCAGGGCGACAACACACAGAGTTGAAGGCTTTATCTATGTATCTAACTGCTTTGTATGTGACGGGTGGTTTACATTTTCTGTTAAAAATAACGACGTGTAGGTGCGGTGACCAAGACGCATCGTTGCCAAGTTTCATTGTCGATTCACCAATAATAAGAAGTTTATACAATGATACGTATATCGCTGACCCAACGAATTATTGCGGGTTTTTCGCTCGTACTCCTGATTGTCATTGCTATGTCAGGTTCCGCATTTCTGTCACAGCACCGTATTTCTGATCAGATGTTGTTGACCTCGACGACGATACCTGAGTTGCTGAACGAAAGTGGTGCCGTGTTGGATTTGATGCGCGTGACCAACCAGATAATGTTGCAGCACGCGACGACAGAAGACGCTGAGGCTCGACAAAGTCTCGAAGCAACCTTTGCTCAGACTCGTCAAATGTACGAACGTCAAGCGGATGGCTTGTCTGCTAAGTTATCTGACTACCCGGAAATCCAAACGACATTCGATGCTGCCAACGAGTCTGTGAAAGCAGTGCAGGCAATGGCTGCATCACATTTTGAACTCCAAAATGCCCGGGTAGAAGCCCAGACCACCTCATTGACCCGATTGTCAGAGTTTGCCAGTGAGTTCCAATACTATGCCGACGATATTAAAGATCTGATTGAAGAGGCTGAGGACAGTGATAATGCGGGCCAGTTGCTGAATGAGGTTGAAAATCTGGCGTCTCAGGGAAACGGCGTCCAGCTCTACCTTATTAAAACTCTCGCCGTTCGGGATGATCGTCGATTTGCCACCTTTGCTCAGGAGCTTGAGCGTTTTTCTCAATTGATGGAAGAAAGTATTGCCGCCATTGAACAAACAGAGCCCGGTTTAATTCAAGGTTTCCGATTTTATCAGGGGTTACTCGATGCTGCCGTGTTTCATGAAGACGGGTTGTTTCAACAGCATCTGCGTTTTGTTTCACTGGATAATCAGTCTTCGGAACGGTTAAAAGAGGTGGCATTGCTTTCTGAAACTGCAAACCAACAACTGGCGCAGGCAACGCAGCAAATCCATCAGGTGGCCGAGGTGGCTCAAGCGTCCACTCAAGCTGTCTTTAAGCAATCAACCTGGGTGAATCTTGGGTTGGCGTTGGTGTCCCTGGTTGTCGCAGTCTTAATCGCATCCACCATCATTATTTCCATTCGGCGACCCTTAAAAATGATTGTTGCGTCACTCAAACGTGTGGCGGATGGTGATTTAAGTGGCACGATTCAGCAGTCGTTTCAGTCGGAACTGGGTGTGATCGTGGATGATGTGAATGTGTTGACTGAACAGCTCAATGGGTTGATCAGCCAGATAGATCGATCGTCCCGGTCGATTCGCTCAGTCGCGGAAGACAATCAGATCAAAAGTGAGCAGACAAATCAGAGTATCGCTCGACAGCGGTCACAAACTGAGTCTGTGGCAACAGCCGTCACTGAAATGGATGCCGCCGTTCGTGAAGTCGCCACCCATGCGGTTGAGGCCAGTCAAGAAGTCTCAAGGGTCACCGAAAATGCACAGATTAACATGACCCGCATGGAGCAGAATCTGGCCTTTGCCACCAATCTAAAATCATCTTTGACAACGGCTTCGGACGTCATTGGTCACTTATCAGAAGAGTCGCAGCGAATCGGAGACATTCTGGACATCATTCAGGGGATTGCAGAACAGACCAATCTTCTGGCCCTCAATGCTGCGATCGAAGCAGCACGAGCAGGGGAGCAGGGGCGTGGCTTTGCGGTTGTGGCCGATGAAGTCCGGACATTGGCTGGCCGGTCTCAGCAAGCCGCGAACGAAATCAGCGGTCTTATCGAAAGCCTGCAGACTAAGGCTGGTGAAGCTGTGTCTCTGGTAAAGGAAAATCTTGAACAGGCGGATCGCTCGGTCAATCAAAGCCAGGAAGTCAGCGCGTTACTTCAGGAAATGGTAACGACGTTGGCGAGTATTGATGATAAAAGCCGGTCGATAGCATCAGCGTCTGAAGAGCAAAGCACGGTTGCTAATGACGTCGCGGAGAATATTGTGCAGATCTTCTCCATGACTGAAGATATTGAATCCTACGCATCTCAAGCGGCAGACAACAGCGAGACGCTGAATCAGCTTGCCTTTCATCAGGCTGAACTGATCAGTCGTTTTAATTTGGGCTCTGAACCTGAGTCCGACGAAGACGGTGTCGAGAAGGATGGTGACGTTTCTGCAACCGTCGAAGGCATTCAGAACAACTGATTCGTAGTGAAGATAACAAACGGCGCCCAATAGGCGCCGTCGATGTCAGGCTGTCGTTCGGGGTCGAACGCGTTCGATTAGAATCAACAGGCAGGGTGTCAGTATCAGCGTCAAAACCGTCGCAAAGGTCAGGCCGCCAGCGATAGCGGTCGACAGCTCTGTCCACCATTGTGATGATGGTGCACCGACTGAAATATCACGGTTAACCAGATCAATGGTCAGTTGCATGACCATGGGGATCAGCCCAAGTATGGTGGTGATTGTTGTCAGCATGACCGGGCGCAGACGCTGAGCACAGGTCACCATCGCCGCTTCGATAGGCTGGTAACCTTGACTGCGAATGACGTTGTAGGTGTCGATCAGAACAATGTTGTTGTTGACCACAATTCCTGCCAGGGCAATGATGCCAACACCGCTCATGACCACGCCGAAAGTGGAGCCTGTGACCAGCGTAGCCGCTAAAACAGCAAAAGTTGAAGTCACAATCGCCGACAGTATTAACAGCGTCTGAAACAGGCTATTGAACTGAGTCACCAGAATTATCACCATCACAAACAAGGCGACACCGAAGGCTTTCCCCAGAAAGACGAGGGTGTCCTGCATCTCCTGCTGGTCACCGGTAAACCGAAAAGCGACAGATTCCGGTATGGTTCCATCTTCATATAGCTGTACCAACGTCTCGGACAGGTCTTCTATGACCTCGGGTACGCTCTCGCCAACGGCAACGTTGGCTTCGATATCCAGCGTTAACTTGCCGTCGGTACGAAACAGATCGCCCTGTTTGTTTTGCGCCGTTCGCTCAATAAAGTTACTGACGGGCACTTGTTGACCGCGAACCGTGATGGTCAGGTCGTCGATCTGATCGAGGTCACGGCCGTTAAACGGGTATCGAGCCCGGATTTCAACTTCATCGTCTGCGTCATCTGGACGATAAGCCCCGATTTTTAGCCCATTAGTAATCATCCGAATGGAGGAACCGACGGTGGCGAGGTCAGTACCGAATCGGGTAGCCGCTTCACGGTCGACATCGATTTGCCATTCAAGACCATCAATAGGCCGGTTGTCGGCAACTTCCCGAATCCGAGTATCAGCTTGCATCCGTTTGACAACCAGATCGACACTGTCATGCAAAGCCTCCAGGTCTTCTGAGAAAAACTGCAGTTGAATATCGATACCGGTGGTTGGTCCCATTTGTGCGGCCTGGGTTTCAACGACGATACCCGGGATGTCATTAGCGACCTTGACGGCCTCGTCGAGTATGTTTGCGGTTGGCGGTCGAGCTGGGGTCCAGTCGACAAACTCGACCATCAACGTCCCGATGGTATCTTCTCGGCTGTTAGTCCCCGGTACTGTAGTGACGGTCGTGGTGACGGTTTTTATGTCGTCAATGGTGATAACACGTTCTTCAACCTGCCTGACCAGTTTATCCCGTTCGGCAAGAGAGAGATTGCCACGAGCACGCACAACAACAGAACCAAAGTCAGCATCAACATCAGGGAAAAACTCAGTTTTAGGTGGATTGGCCTGTAGGGCAAAGATCACGCCGACCATGGCCATTATAAAGACGAGCGTAACCGTGCCGGCTCTGGGAAGTAGACGGCCGATTAACCGAACATAGGCACCCAATAAGCCGGGAATGCGTTTAAAGTCGCCGTGATCGATGGCATCCATGGTGATCTGTTGGTTCTTGGTAACCGGTAATGGTTTGCCAAACAGAAAACCGAAGGCCGGAACCGCGATCAGGGCCATGATTAACGAAGCGGTTAAGGTGATAAGAACGGTTTTCGGAAGATAGCCCATGAACTCACCGGGAATGCCCGGCCAGAACAATAGAGGCATAAACACTGCCAATGTGGTGGCCGTGGAGGCGATGATCGGCCAGGCCATTCGAGTGGATGCTTCGCGGAAAGCGCTGCGACGATCGGCGCCTTCTGACATGCGGCGGTCGGCGTATTCGGTCACCACGATTGCGCCATCGACCAACATGCCGACCGAGAGAATGAGGGCGAAGAGCACCACAATGTTCAACGTAATACCCAGCATCGAGAGCGTCAGGATGGCCGCCAGGAACGAGGACGGAATGGCCAGTCCGACCAGGGTTGCGCTGCGCACTCCCAACGCCCAGACGATGACGATGAAGACCAGTAGCGTCGCTGTCAGCACAGAATTAAACAGATCACTCAACTGCTGCTTAATCATAATTGAGTTATCTTGGGTGAAGGTGACGGTAATCCCGTCGGGCCAGAAGGGCTTGACCTCCTCGACGACGGCTTTTACCTGATCGATCGTCTCAATGACGTTTTCGCCGACCCGCTTGGTGACCTCCAGGGTGACAGAGGGCTGACCGTTGACCCGTGAGAGGGTGTCGGCATCTTTGTAGGTGCGTTGTCCGACAGCGATGTCCCGAAAATGGACAACGGTGTTGCCATCGACTTTTACAGGCAGGTTTAAAATGTCCTGTTCCGTTTCAATCAACCCGGGAACCTTAAAGGAAAATCGTCCTGCGCCGGTATCCAGGTTGCCGGCGGCCACCAGTTGATTGTTACGCGATACCAAACTGAACAACTCATCGTGGGATATGTTGTAACTGGCCATCAATGCCGGATCGATGATGATTTCCGCGACTTCTTCGCGTTTGCCTTTGATAGGCGTTTCGAGCACGCCCGGCAGGGCCTCCAGCCGGTCTTTTAAATCTTCTGCAACATGAAACAGAACCCGCTCGTCGACGTCGCCTGCGAGCGAGATATTGATGACCGGAAACTTGGCCAGATTGATTTCCTGAACCGTCGGGTCATCGGCATCGGCCGGCAGATTGTTTTTCGCAGCATCAACGGCTTCACGAACATCGGTTAAGGCGTCGTCGATATCAACATCAATGGCAAATTCTAAGGTTATGGACGCGCGACCTTCACTGGCGGTGCTGGTCAGCTCTTTCAAACCTTCGAGGGAGTTCAGTTCCTGCTCGAGAGGGCGGACCAACAATCGGTCGGAGTCTTCCGGTGAAATGCCTTCAAGGCCGGTACCTACATAAACATAAGGAATCGTAATGTCCGGCTGAGCTTCTTTGGGAATCGAAATGAGTGCCACGATGCCGGAAATAAACACCAGTGCAAACAGCAGCAAAACGGTTCGGGTGCGGTTAAGTGACGCCTGAATCAATGAAACCAACGGTTGTCTCCTTACAATCCGACCGCAACATCGGGGTTGAAATCTCGATAGGTCGGGATCGTTTCGTCGCCTTCGGTGACGAAGCCCTGTCCGACAATGATGATCTTTTCGCGATCCGACAGGCCGCTGACCCAAACGCCATCCGTGCCGGATCGAATGATTTCAACAGGGCGAAACTCAACCTGGTCGTTTTCATTGAGAACCTTAAGGCCCATTTCACCGTCATCATTGATGTATAACAGGGCCGGACTGATGTGGTGACCCGCGGTGTCGTCCAGTGCGATGATGCCGGTTGAGGTGATGCCTGAAAGCTGTCGCGACGCCGTTTCTGTCGTTAGCTCGACCGGGAATGTTCGGGTGGCTGGGTTCGCGACGGAACCAATAAAGCTGACACGAGCTGGTAACGATTCTCCGGTGATTAGCTGGACCGTTGCCGTTTGACCGAGACTCACGGTGCGTATGTCTTTTTCGGCAACGGCACCCACAAAGGTTAACTGGCTGTAGTCGTAGACGTCGGCAATGCGTTCGCCTTGTGAGACGAACGAACCCAGTTCCAGGTCCATGTTTTCCAGCCGTCCGGCGAATGGTGCCCGTACAGTGGTGTGGTTGCGTTGTAATCTGAGTCCCGCCAATTGGGCTTTTGCCTGTTCATAGGTTGCCAGTGCCCGAGCTACCGTGGTCTCATTCTGAAGGCCCTGATTGCGAAGCTTAACCGCCCCCTCATACTCTAACCGGGTCTGGTTTTCATAGGCTTCAGCTTGTGTCAGTCGGGCAGGGAGATCCTGTAAATCCAGCTGTGCAATGACGTCACCGGCCCCGACCGAATCACCCTGACGTTTTTGTAAGCTGGTAACCTTGCCGCTGGCTTCGCTGCGAATGGATACGGCGCGGCGGGCTTCCGTAATGCCATTGATTTCGAGGCTCTGTTCTACCGGACGTGAGGTGCTGGTCACAACCTGTACAGAGGCCAGCAAACTCTTCTCTGCCTGTGACGTAGTCGGTGTGCTATTCTCTCCGGTTTGTCCGGACAGCATCCAGATAACAAAAATGATGGTAATCACAATCGCTATGGCCGGCCCGGCCAATCGGTGTTTAGACACGAATCATCCCTCTGGTTAAAATCGTGCGACACATTACCGTTTCATTCATCCCGGCATGAGTGCCAGAAGTCAGAGTAAGTATGAGTCAGATTGTTTTTGATCAGGTACAGTTTGCCCTAGGTGCCGCGCCCCTCTTAGACCAATGTTCGTTTACCATCGAAAAAGGTGAGCGTTTGGCGCTGGTTGGGCGCAATGGTGCAGGTAAGTCTACCCTGTTGAAGCTGATAATAGACCATTATCAGCCCGATCAGGGTGTAATTAAGTTAGCTCAGGGTCTGAAAATCGGACATTTGCAACAGGAGTTGCCATCGGGTGATGGCCGAACGGTTATGGAAGTGGTCTTGGGTGGTGCCGGAGACGTCGGGCTGGCTCTGAGTGAATACCAGAAAATATCCGGGTCTGCTGACCCGGATATTGATCGGATGACCGAACTGCAGCACGTCATTGAGGCCGAAGATGGCTGGCGATTTCAAACCCGCGCGGCTCAGGTTACTTCACAGCTGAATTTGGACCCTGAGGTCGAGTTTGGCAGTTTGTCCGGTGGATGGCGCCGTCGGGTATTACTTGCCAGAGCGCTGGTGGACGATCCCGATGTACTGATTCTTGATGAGCCAACGAACCATCTCGACATTAAAATGGTGGAATGGCTGGAAGAACTTCTGCTCGGGTTTAACGGAACCATCATTTTTGTCTCGCACGACCGAGCCTTTATTGATCGCCTTGCGACGCGGATCATTGATTTGGATCGTGGCAAGATTCAAGGGTTTCCCGCGCCTTATGAGGCCTATCTTGACGCCAAGGAAACTGCCTTAGCTGTTGAAGCAGAACAGCGCGCGCAGCAAGACAAGGTGTTGGCTCAGGAAGAAGCCTGGATTCGACAAGGCATCAAGGCACGGAGGACGCGTAATGAAGGCAGAGTCAGAGCGTTGAAGGCCATGCGGGTTGAACTGGCGGCTCGTCGTAAGGTGACCGGCCAAGCCAACTTTGATATCAGCAGCGAACAGCTCAGCGGAAAAAAAGTTTTCGAACTAAAAGATCTGGTGTTCCGTTTTGGCGATAAACCGATCATTTCCGGGTTGACTGACCTGGTGACCCGCGGTGAAAAAATCGCCTTGCTCGGACCGAATGGCATCGGTAAATCAACGTTACTGAAGCTGCTTTTGAAAGACCTGACCCCGGTATCTGGCGAGGTCGTTCATGGTACCCGCCTGGAAATGGCTTATTTCGACCAGTCGCGTGATGCGCTTGACCCGGAAAAAACGCTCATCGATTCCGTTGCCGAAGGTCGCGAGTTTATCGAAATCGGCGGGAAACGACGGCACGTTATCAGTTATCTGGAAGATTTCCTGTTTTCGCCTCAGCGTTGCCATATGCAGGTTCGCCAACTCAGTGGCGGGGAGACCAACCGACTGCTGTTGGCGCGCCTGTTCAGTCAACCGGCAAACCTGTTGATACTCGATGAGCCGACCAACGATTTGGATATGGATACGTTGGAGTTGCTGATTGATCGCATCTCAGAGTTTCCCGGAACGGTATTGCTGGTGAGCCATGATCGATACTTTATTGATCAGTTGGCGACCAAGTCCTGGGCTTTTGAGGGTAATGGAGCGGTTCGGGTTTATCCGGGTGGTTATGCCGACTGGCAAGCGCAGGGTGGAAAATGGCCGACACAAGAATCCGAGCCTGTAAAAGTCAAAAATAACGAAACGATCACAGACACACCGGCACAAAAAAACAAAGCTATCCGAAAACTGAGCTATAAAGATCAGAGAGAGTTTGATCAGATGCCGGCAACCATTGAGCGGTTGGAGTCTGACATAGAAGCGGTGGAGGCGGAGATAGCGGATAGCGGTTTTTACAGTCAGCCACTGGAAAAGACCGGACCGGTTTTGCAAAGACTGGAGACTCTGCAGGACGAACTGAATACAGCTTATGAACGTTGGGCCGAGCTGGAAAGCAAGGTTAACTGATTTCTGAACGGAGTATTAAATGAGCATTACCTATCGGTTTCGGTTTTTGGAAGACGGAAGCGAACTGAACATTGAAACAGCTGCCGCAACAGATGGTAAAACGAACGAACAGCCCGATCATCCCGCGGACTGGACTCGCCTTGAGTATTGTCAATGCTCCAACTGCCCCTTAAAGCGGGAGGAACACACGCATTGTCCGGCCGCCCTGGATATGCAGCCGATCGTGGAGGATTTCCGCAAGTTGCCAGGGTTCAAAAAAGTTGAAGTCATCGTGACGACGGAAGAGCGCCAGTACAGTAAAACCACGGGTTTGGAAGAGGGACTGCGATCCTTGATGGGCTTGGTGATGGCGAACAGCGATTGCCCGATTTTATCGAACTTAAAACCCATGGCCTTTACGCATTTACCATTCGCCAGCCAGGATGAGTTTATTGTTCGGTCTGCCGGAACCTATTTGCTGCGACAGTACTTTAATATGAAGGATCATAAAGAGCCGGATTGGAACCTCGATGGTTTGGTCTCTCTGAACCGAGAGTTGCAGCTGGTGAATCAGGCCGTTTGGCAACGTGTCCACAGTGCCTGTGAAGGTGATTCCAACCTGAAGGCGTTGTTAAGCTTTTTTACCTTGTCGTCCAGTGTGTCTTACTCGTTGGAAACTCAACTGAAAAAGATTAAAAACCGCTTCTTAAATGAGACCACACAGCTTGAAGAGTTTGAGTTTAATGGCCCCGGGCAGGGCAGCTGATGAGCGGCTTGGTCGTCATACTCCCGATTCTGATCATCGCTGGTGCGTTTATGTGGCTCAGGCCATCAAAACGAGATCAGGAACTGTCGCAATTGCGATCGGAGGCTTTGATACGTGGGTTTCGTGTCGGTAGCCTGAAAGTACCGGACACCAGTGAACACGGGCGTATTGAGCAGAAGTTTCAGATCGTTACCGTTTATCAGAAAACCTTAACGGTACCCAGGGAGCAGACTCCGGCCTTTGTGGCAGTGCGCTCCACCGGAGAGCCAGGCATATTCTTACCGGATGGCTGGATCTGGCATGAGCGGTTGTTACTTGATGAACCTCAATATCAGGTCATCTCCGACTTTTTACAGCAACTGCCAGAGTCAGTTTCGGTGGTGTCGTTACGAAAAGATGCCGTGGCCATCAGCTGGGACGAAAAAGACCCGGCTGTTAGCTTTGATGTGCTCGATCAATGGCTTAAGCAGCTCTCCGTTGCCTTCAAACGGGACATGATCTAACGTCCTGCCGATAGGGCGATCCTCTGGGTCGCCCCTTTCTTTTTAATCGTAAAAACAACCTCAATCGTCGCATCTGGACGGCTTTAGTCGCACCAATGGTTGACATGTGTCAAGCAATGGCTATTGTATCTGCTAAATCAAACAATCGTTTGAAACTGGTGTTTGATTCTGTCGGTCTACGATACGCAGCACGCTGATCTGAAGGGATTGTTGACGCAATCGACATGATGCTTACCGACAGCAATTGGATACCTATGTCTGAACAACGACAATAATGGAGACATTACATGATCTACCAGGGCAAAGGCATTACCGTAAAAGAGCGCGATAACGGCCTGGCTGAATTGGTGTTTGACCTGCAGGACGAGTCGGTCAACAAGTTCGACCAGGCAACCTTGAATGAATTGAATGAGGCGACTGAAGCG
>NZ_CH724150.1:192226-194530 GCF_000153185.1 Reinekea blandensis MED297
TTGTTGGTGCCGACATTACCGAGTTTCTGGCTTGGTTCGAGCAGACCGAAGAAGACATTATTGCCGATGTACTGAAAGCCAACGAGATTTTCAGTGCTTTTGAGGACCTTCCATTCCCTACGGTCGTGGCTATTAATGGCATCTGCTTAGGTGGTGGCATGGAAATGTCGCTGGCCTGTGACTACCGGGTCATGGCAGACAGTGCCAAAGTAGGCCTGCCTGAAGTGAAATTAGGTTTGTACCCTGGCTTTGGCGGTACGGTTCGTCTGTCACGCGTTATCGGCGCAGACAACGCCATTGAATGGATCGCTTCCGGTTCTGAAAAACGCTCGGATGCAGCCTTTAAAGATGGCGCCGTTGATGCAGTGGTTCCAAAGGACAAGGTTGCTGAAGAAGCATACAAATTACTGGAACGCCTGGCCGCCGGAGAGCTGGATTACAAAGAACGCCGTGCTGAGAAGAAAGGCAAGCTGCAGCTGAATGCCATTGAAAGCATGATGGTCTTTGAAACGGCGAAAGGCTTTATCGCTGGTAAAGCGGGCAAGCATTACCCTGCACCGGTAGAATCCGTAAAAACCATTCAGAAACACGCAAACTTTGAACGTGACCAGGCCATTGCGATTGAAGCAAAAGGCTTTGCCAAGATGGCGAAAACCAGTGTCGCGCAAAATCTGATCGGTCTGTTCCTGAACGATCAAACAATTAAGAAGATTGCTAAGCAACATACCAAGCAAGCTAAGCCTGTAGAGCAGGCCGCTGTATTGGGTGCCGGCATCATGGGTGGCGGTATAGCCTATCAAAGTGCCTATAAAGGCACCCCGATTCTGATGAAAGACATTAATGAGGATGGCATCAAGCTCGGTTTGGATGAAGCCGCGAAGCTGTTGACCAAGGCTGTTGAGCGTAAAAAAATGGACATCAAAAAGATGGCCAACACACTCAACAATATCCGCCCCACGCTGTCCTATGGCGACTTTGGTAATGTTGATGTGGTTGTTGAAGCCGTTGTTGAAAACGTGAAAGTGAAAAAAGCGGTTTTGGCCGAAGCTGAGAAGCAATTGAAGGCCGGGGCTGTGCTGGCGTCCAATACGTCAACCATTTCAATCACAGAACTGGCGACCGCTCTGGACAAGCCTGAAGATTTCTGTGGTATGCACTTCTTTAACCCGGTTCACCGCATGCCTTTAGTGGAAGTCATTCGTGGTGAAAAAACGTCGGATGCAACGATTGCTACCGTTGTGTCTTACGCCCAGAAAATGGGTAAGACGCCTATCGTTGTTAACGACTGCCCTGGGTTCCTGGTGAATCGAATTCTGTTCCCTTACTTTGGCGGTTTTGCGGCTCTGTTGCGTGATGGTGCCGACTTCGAAAATGTCGACAAAGTTATGGAAAAATTCGGCTGGCCAATGGGTCCTGCGTACTTAATGGATGTCGTTGGTATCGACACCGGGGTGCACGCTCAGGCCGTGATGGCTGATGGTTTCCCAGATCGGATGAAGCAGGATTATCGCTCTGCCATGGACGTTATGTATGAAGAAAAACGTTATGGCCAGAAGAATGATGCTGGTTTCTACACCTACGAGCTGGACAAGAAAGGTAAGCAGAAGAAGGTCTCCGATCCGAAAGCTCATGAGCTGGTTGCCGGTGTCGCACAAAGCCAGAAAACATTTGAAGACCAGCAGATCATTGATCGTCTGATGATTCCGATGTGTCTGGAAACGGTTCGTTGTCTTGAAGACGGCATCGTAGAAACGCCGGCTGAAGCCGATATGGGTCTGGTTTACGGCATCGGTTTCCCTCCATTCCGAGGAGGCGCCCTCAAGTACATCGATGATATGGGTGTCGCGGCGTTCGTTGAACTGTGTGATTCCTATGCGGAACTGGGCAAGCTCTACGAACCAACGGCTCGCCTGCGTGAAATGGCTAAAAACAACGAAAAATTCTACGCATAACAGGAGACGGAAAAGATGAGTATTCGAGATAATGACGCAGTAATTGTCGACTTTGCCCGTACTCCAATGGGCCGTTCCAAAGGAGGCAGCTACCGCCATACAAGAGCTGAAAACCTCAGTGCCGATCTGGTAAATGGATTGCTGGCACGGAACAGTGCAATGAACCCTGCCGATATTGAAGACATCATCTGGGGTTGCGTAAACCAAACCCTGGAGCAGGGTTGGAACGTAGCCCGGATGATGCAGTTGTTAACGGACATTCCTCACACAACGACCGCGCAAACCGTCTCTCGTCTGTGTGGCTCTTCAATGTCTGCGTTGCATATTGCATCGGCAATATTCAGGCCGACAA
>NZ_CH724150.1:194914-351672 GCF_000153185.1 Reinekea blandensis MED297
TGACCGCGGGCACCTCTTCGCAGATCACTGACGGTGCTTCAGCGATGTTGGTGATGTCTCATAAGAAGGCGAAAGAACTTGGTTTGAAACCTCGCGCGGTTGTACGATCAATGGCCTTGGCCGGTGTTGACCCTTCTATTATGGGGTATGGACCCGTTCCGGCGACTCAGAAAGCATTGAAGAAACTCGGCATGGGCATTAATGATATCGATTATGTCGAGCTCAACGAAGCTTTCGCGGCGCAGGCATTGCCCGTGTTAAAAGATCTGAAGCTGATGGATCGCATGGACGATCACGTTAACATCCACGGTGGTGCCATCGCATTGGGTCATCCATTCGGATGTTCAGGTGCACGGATTACCGGCACGCTGTTAAATGTACTTGAACAGAAAGACGCACAGTTCGGTCTTGCGACCATGTGTATCGGGCTGGGTCAGGGCATCAGTACTATTATCGAGCGTGTCTGATACCTTCGCTTGAGATTGCTACTTAAACAAAAACCCACCAAAGCTTGGTGGGTTTTTTATGTCTTCGCTTTCAAGGACGGTGAATTTCGAGGCGGCGATTGTACTTCACCCTGATGTCGGATCTTCGTCTTCGGGGAGAGTGACGTACAGATTTGAAATTTCCCGTGAGATTTTTTTAATTTCTTCAGTTTTACCGTCGAACTTCAGGTCCGTATGCATAATCAGGTCTTTAGCGTGCTTAAAAAAGTTTGCCGCGCTGCTGATATCACCTTGTTTCTTTGCGTTTCGCCCATGCTGTTCATAGGCTTTAACTTCCAACATCAGGCTTTGTCGCGTCAGTCGGGTTTGATGTTGGCTCATATCGAGTTCATTTAAATCACCAGCTGATTGTAACTGCCGGAGCATTTTAATGGTTCGACCAAAGTGTTTTTTAATCAGATAGATCTGTCGGTCAGATTCAGGAACTTCGGGCTCTTCAGGTTCTTCCTGTAGTTTTTGGATCATTTGTCGACGTGCTTCAATGCCATCCATATCCTGCTTCAATGACTCGTCATCAGGAAGTAACTGCAGCCCCCTGTGCAGAATACTTTTCATTTGATTCACCATCGTATCCAGCAGTTCAGGGTTTTTGTCATAGAGCTGAAGGGTGCCGATGAGTTCATCAATATCAATGAGATCTGTGCGCAAATTACGGACAGCTCGACGACGTTCCATTATTTCCTGCTCGCGATTGGACGCGATTTTGGACAAATAAAGACCACCAAACATGATGCCCATAATTACAAGTACTGCGATGAATGCCCAAAAAGACATGGAAATCACCCTGAATGTGTATTCTTTCTTGACGTGAAGAATTCTTTCTATATACCCTTGCCGGCTTGCGGAATACGCATAGCTGGGTTACTTATATAAAAAGACATTAATGGCGGAATTATAGCGCATGGGAAAATCACTGGTTATTGTGGAGTCGCCGGCCAAGGCGAAAACCATTAACAAATATCTCGGCTCGGATTATATCGTGAAGTCATCCGTGGGTCATATCCGAGATTTGCCTACCAGTGGTCAAAACAAGCCCGTCGATCCCAAAGCGCGTGCGAAGCAGGCTGCGCTGACCCGCAAAATGTCTCCCGAAGAAAAGGCAGTCTATAAAAAGAAGAAAGCCCAGGAACAGCTGGTGACCCGCATGGGGATCGACCCCGCTCACGACTGGGCGGCCAACTACCAGATTCTGCCTGGTAAAGAGAAGGTGGTCGATGAGTTACGCCGCCTGGCCAAAGACGCCGATCAGATTTATCTCGCAACGGATTTGGACCGTGAGGGAGAAGCCATTGCCTGGCACCTGCAGGAAACCATCGGTCAGGTGCCGGAAAAATATCGACGTGTGGTGTTTAATGAAATCACCAAGAAAGCGATTAACGAGGCCTTTGAGGAGCCCGGTGAGCTGGATCTTAACCGGGTAAATGCTCAACAGGCGCGACGTTTCCTCGATCGTGTTGTTGGTTTTATGGTCTCGCCATTGCTTTGGGCCAAAGTCGCACGCGGTTTGTCTGCCGGGCGCGTTCAATCTGTGGCAGTGAAGCTGATTGTCGAACGTGAGCGTGAAATCCGGGCATTTGTTCCGGAAGAGTTCTGGGATCTGCATGCCGATCTGACTTCGGATCGTGGCTCGGTGCGATTTGAAGTCACCAAGCATCAAGACAATAAATATCGTCCGGTTAACAAGCAGGAATCGGACGCGCATGTTCAAGCGCTGCAGAATGCCAGCTATCAGATCGCGAACCGTGAAGATAAACCGACCAGCTCTCGTCCTGCAGCACCGTTCATTACTTCAACTTTGCAGCAGGCTGCCAGTACCCGTTTAGGCTTCAGTGTTAAGAAAACAATGATGATGGCGCAACGGCTGTATGAAGCCGGGCACATCACCTATATGCGTACAGACTCGACTAACCTCAGTGCAGAGGCCGTGAGTTCAGCACGCGATTTTATCGAACAGCAATATGGCGCCAAATACCTCCCGGAAAAACCAAATGTCTATGGCAGTCGGGAAGGGGCGCAGGAAGCTCACGAAGCCATCCGCCCCTCTGATGTGAAGCGTAAGAGCGCTTCGCTGTCGGACATGGAGCGGGATGCCCAGCGCTTGTATGAGTTGATCTGGCAGCGATTTGTGGCCTGTCAGATGACGCCGGCCAAATATAAGAGTACGACCCTCAGTATCGAAACCAACGAGTACGAGCTGAAAGCCAAGGGCCGTGTGTTGGTATTTGATGGCTTTACGCGGGTGATGCGTCCCGGTCAGCGTGATGACGTTGTTGAGCTGCCTGACTTAAAAGTCGGTGACAAGCTCAGCCTGGATAAGCTCGATCCGAAACAGCACTTTACTAAGCCCGTGGCACGGTTTACCGAAGCTTCATTGGTTAAAGAGCTGGAAAAGCTTGGCATTGGCCGGCCTTCAACCTATGCGAGCATTATTTCAACGATTCAGGACCGCGGTTATGTCCGCCTGGAAAGTCGGCGGTTTTATGCTGAAAAAATGGGCGATATTGTCACCGAGCGTCTGAACCAGTCTTTTGCCGATTTAATGCAATACCAGTTTACGGCACAGCTAGAAGAAAACCTGGATGACATTGCTGATGGTGATAAAAACTGGAAAGATGTCTTAAACCGTTTCTATAAGCAGTTTCTGGATCAATTGGATAAGGCCGAAGCTCCTGCCGAAGAGGGCGGTATGAAGCCAAATGAGCCGACCTTAACCGATATTCAATGTCCAACCTGTTCGCGTCCAATGATGATACGGACCGGGACGACTGGCGTGTTTTTAGGTTGCTCCGGTTATAACCTGCCGCCGAAAGAGCGCTGTAAAGGTACGTTAAATCTGGTACCCGGTGACGAAGCGATCTCGGCCGATGACGATGATGAAGCCGAAGTGAATCAGCTTCGTCAAAAAGAACGCTGCGATATCTGCGGCACCGCGATGGACAGCTATCTGATTGACGAAGGTCGTAAGTTGCATGTCTGCGGGAACAACCCGCAATGCAGCGGTTTTAAGATCGAACGTGGCGAGTTTAAGATCAAAGGCTATGAAGGTCCGACACTTGAATGTGATAAGTGTGGGTCTGAAATGCAATTGAAAACCGGGCGCTTTGGCAAGTACTTTGGCTGTACTAACGACGAGTGTAAGAACACGCGTAAACTGCTCCGAAATGGCGAAGCCGCACCGCCAAAAATGGATCCGATTCCAATGCCTGAGCTGCAATGTCGTAAAGTCGATGATACTTATGTATTGCGTGATGGTGCGGCAGGCATGTTTTTGGCCGCCAGTCAGTTTCCGAAAAACCGTGAAACCCGGCCACCGCTTGTTGCTGAACTGGTGCCACATCGGAAAGAGCTGCCCGAGAAATACCAGTACCTATGTGACGCGCCGACGGAAGATTCACAGGGCAACCCAACGGTCATTCGTTTCAGCCGTAAGACCAAAGAACAGTATGTGATGTCGGAAACCAGCGAGGGGAAGGCTTCGGGTTGGTCTGCGTGGTTTGATAACGGGCAGTGGAATGTCACAGAAAAGCCGAAAGCTAAGGCGAAAGCCAAGGCAAAGAGCAAACCGAAAAAAGCCGCTACCAAAAAGAAAAGCAGTTAAACCTTAACAAGCGAGGGAAACTCAGATAGAGTTTGCATCGTTAAATAGAGAGTATTTCAATGACAAATCGATTCGCTGACCAAAACATTATGATCATCATTCCATAGTGAATGGTGGGTCAGCGTTTATTTGTCCAAAACCCGCCAAACCGGCGGGTTTTTTTATGGATTCGTGGGTTTGGCAAACAGAGCCACTGACCGATAATTGCGTGCGTTGAACGACGTGGCTATCGGCGGGTTCTAAGTTTGGAGTTCAGCCCATGTGTTATTGCGATCCTGGTTTTACAAGCCTGTCTACAACTGATGTCACTCTTTCTGCTATCAATCAGGCCCGAATCCGTCTCGCGCCTTACCTTGATCAGACACCATTGCAACGAATCCCTCGACTTAGCGAGAAGCTTGGTGCTGATATTTGGTTCAAGCGGGAAGATTTGACACCGGTAAGATCCTTCAAAGTCCGTGGGGCGCTGAACAAACTCCTGGTTCTTAAAAACAATGGCCAACTTCGACGGGTTGTTTGCGCAAGCGCTGGAAATCATGCGCAAGGTTTTGCTTTTTCTTGTCGGTTATTAAACAGCCAAGGTGTAGTTTTTTTACCAAAAAACACACCCAAACAGAAGGTTGAACAAGTCCGTTATATAGGCGGGGCCTGGATAAAAGTGGTTATTTCTGGTGAAAATTTCGACGATTGCTACCGCGAATCCGTAGCCTATGCTCAGACTCATGACTTGTCATTTATTCATCCGTTTGATGATAAAGATGTCGTCGCTGGTCAGGGAACCCTGGGCGTTGAGCTGGTCAGTGCGTTAAAAAAAGCGCCAGATACCGTACTGGTGCCTGTCGGGGGCGGTGGGTTAGCCGCAGGTGTGTGTGTCGCTTTGAAGTCTATAGCTCCAAATGTTCGGATCGTAGGCGTTGAGGCCGAAGGTGCTGAGGCGATGCGTCAATCGCTGAATCAAGGCCAGCGCTCGACATTCAGGAACATAGACACATTCGCCGATGGTACCGCCGTAGATACGCCCGGAGTGTTAGGCTTCAGCATATGTCAGTCATTGCTGGACGATGTTGTGGTGGTCAGTCGGGTCGATATTGTTGAGGCTATCTATCAATTAAATAATGACTATGGGATGGTGGTCGAGCCTTCAGGTGCATTAAGCTTTGCTGCTTTGAAGCATCTGGAGTTGGATTGCGCAGAACGTGTGGTCAGTGTCATTAGTGGCGGTAACAACGATGCAGCACGTTTTCAGGAATATCAGCAGATACTGTCGTCTGCAGGGCTAAAAAAACCGGCCTAGAGGCCGGTTTCTGGTGTTACTTCTTGAGGTCACGTTGCTCGTGGCCAGTGTAGAGCTGGCGAGGTCGACCGATTCGGTACGGCCCGGAAATCATTTCTTTCCAGTGGGCAATCCAGCCTGGTGTACGGCCAACCGCAAACAGAACGGTGAACATTTCAGTCGGAATGCCCAGCGCTTTAAAGATAATGCCAGAGTAAAAATCGACGTTAGGATAGAGCTTCTTCTCGACGAAGTAAGGGTCTTCCAGGGCGATTTTTTCCAGTCTTGCGGCAATCTTCAGCAGGGGATCGTTGTGAATGCCGAGCTCTGCAAGGACTTCGTCGGCGGTTTCTTTCATGACCTTGGCGCGTGGATCGTAGTTCTTATACACGCGATGACCGAATCCCATCAGCCGGAATGGGTCATTCTTGTCTTTAGCGCGCGCTATGAACTCATCGATGTTCGCTTCGTCGCCAATTTCCGCCAGCATGTTTAATACCGCTTCGTTAGCACCTCCATGCGCAGGTCCCCACAGGGCCGCAATGCCTGAGGCGATACAGGCAAATGGGTTGGCGCCCGAAGAGCCCGCCAGGCGGACGGTTGAGGTTGAAGCATTCTGTTCATGATCAGCATGAAGAATGAAAATCTTATCCATGGCGCGTGCCAGCGTCGGACTGACCTCATACTGCTCGCAAGGATTGCTGAACATCATGTGCAGGAAGTTGCCGCCGTAGGACAGGTCGTTACGTGGATAAACAAATGGCTGTCCAATAGAGTACTTGTAAGCCATCGCAGCTAGGGTCGGCATTTTTGAGATCAGGCGATGTGCGGCGACTTCGCGGTGCTTCTCATTCGTGATATCGAGTGAATCGTGATAGAAGGCCGACAGTGCGCCAACGACACCAACCATGATAGCCATGGGGTGAGAATCACGACGGAAGCCAGAGAAAAAGTCGTGCAGCTGTTCGTGCACCATAGTGTGGTGCATGATGATGTGATCAAACTCTTTCTTCTGGGCTTCGGTTGGCAGCTCACCGTGCAGCAACAGATAACATACATCCAGGTAATCGCATTGGTTGGCCAGTTGATCAATGGGGTAGCCACGATGCAGCAAAATGCCTTTGGCGCCGTCTATGTACGTGATTTCAGAATCACACGAGGCGGTCGACATAAAGCCTGGGTCGTAGGTGAAAAATCCTTCCGATGTCAGCGATCGTACGTCAATCACATCCGGACCTAGTGTACCTGAGTGTACAGGCAGTTCGATCGGGTCATGTCCTTCTATGACCAGCTTGGCGATTTTATCGGCCATGAGGTCTCCTCTCTATATGCAGGGTTCAGCGCCACCACAGACGACGCAAAAAGGTTAGACGGTATGTCGCTCGGGGTTGTCTGTATTATAAGGATGAGCGATTTTGCGGATCACTATAGAGTTTTGGAAGTGAAAGTCAATTTGGCGTTAGATTTGCCTGTCTGCGACCATCGTCTCTCAGTCGAAAGTACAATTGATGTCCATTTCGTAGGAATATTACGAAAAAGTTGTCCAAACACAGCCAGTTGTTGACTTCAACCACTTTTCATACTGCTAAAGTTGTGCTTGTTATTAATTGTAATTATAAAAGCCGGTGCCTATAATCCTCGTCGCTTCATGAGGTGGGCGTTTCAGCCCGTCTCTTCCAAATTCACCCCCGCGTGGGGAAGCATAAGAAAAAGAGACTACTGCCGTGAAAAATAATCGACCTGTAAATCTCGATCTTACGACGATTCGTATGCCAGTGACGGCCATTGCCTCGATTACTCACCGGGTTACCGGTGTGGGTTTGTTCGTCGCTGTGGGTTTCCTTTTGTGGGCGTTGTCCACCAGTCTTGAATCTGCGGAAGGGTTCAGGCAGGTGCAAGGTGTGATGAGTCATTGGTTCGCCAAGTTCATCACCTGGGGCATTGTCTCCTTTGTTGTTTATCACCTGATCGCTGGTATCAAGCATTTGTTTATGGATGCTGGATATTTTGAAACCAAGGAAACCGGGCCTGTCGCTTCGAAGGTGGTTCTGGTGTTGTCTGCGATCGGCATTGTCTTGGTAGGAGTCTGGGTATGGTAAAAAGTATTACGAGTTTTTCACGAAGTGGTCTGATGGATTGGCTCGCACAGCGTGTTTCAGCTGTGATTTTGGGCTCTTATGCGGTTTTTATGGTGGTCTATCTGCTGGCTAGCTCTGATTTGACGTTTGAGCAGTGGCAAGGTCTCTTTGGTCAGTTCTGGTTTAAGATTTATACCTTAGCGGCTTTGGTAGCGCTGGTAGCGCATATCTGGGTGGGTATGTGGACCGTAGCGACAGACTACGTTAAAAACGCCTGGAGTCGTTTTATCGTACTGGGTGTGATCGCATTGACGAACTTTTCCTACTTTATTATCGGCTTTTCAGCGGTTTGGGGTGTTTGAAGAATGGCTAACATGAAAACCATGACATTTGATGCCATCGTTGTTGGTGGCGGTGGTGCCGGTCTGCGCTCAGCGTTGCAGTTGGCTGAGTCCGGGCTGAACACAGCGGTAGTTTCGAAAGTATTTCCAACTCGTTCTCACACCGTTTCGGCTCAAGGCGGGATTACCTGCGCAATCGCAAGTGATGATCCAAATGATGATTGGCGCTGGCACATGTACGACACAGTAAAAGGCTCTGATTACATCGGTGATCAGGACGCGATTGAGTATATGTGCTCAGTCGGCCCGCAGGCTGTGTTTGAATTGGATCATATGGGCTTGCCATTCTCCCGGACCGAAGAAGGTCGTATCTATCAGCGTCCTTTTGGTGGTCAGTCTAAGAATTTTGGTGAAGGCGGTCAGGCCGCTCGGACCTGCGCAGCGGCGGACCGTACTGGGCACGCACTACTGCATACGCTTTACCAGGGCAATATTAAAGCAGGAACTTCTTTCCTGAATGAGTGGTACGCGGTCGATCTGGTTAAAAACAGCGATAACGCGGTCGTTGGCGTCATTGCCATTGAAATCGAAACCGGCGATGTCGTTTATATCCGTTCAAAAGCCACTGTATTGGCAACGGGTGGCGCTGGTCGGATCTATGCGTCTACCACCAACGCTCTGATCAATACCGGTGACGGTATCGGCATGGCGTTACGTGCTGGGTTCCCGGTCCAGGATATGGAAATGTGGCAGTTCCACCCAACCGGCATTTATGGTGCAGGTACCCTGGTCACAGAAGGGTGCCGGGGTGAGGGGGGTTACCTCATTAATAAAGATGGTGAGCGGTTTATGGAGCGTTACGCACCTAATGCTAAAGACTTGGCAGGTCGTGACGTGGTTGCCCGTTCAATGGTCATGGAAATCCTAGAGGGTCGCGGGGGCGGTGAAGAAGCCGATCATGTCTTCCTGAAGCTTGATCACCTCGGTGAAGAGCTGCTCCAGTCTCGTCTACCGGGCATTATGGAACTGTCAAAAACATTTGCGCATGTCGATCCTGCAAAAGAACCGATTCCGGTGGTGCCAACCTGTCACTACATGATGGGCGGTATTCCAACGAATGTCGGTGGTCAGGCCATTATGCAAGACGCCAACGGCAAAGATCAGATCATCGAAGGCCTTTATGCCTGCGGTGAAGCAGCTTGTGTTTCTGTGCATGGTGCCAACCGTCTGGGCGGTAACTCACTGCTTGACCTGGTCGTCTTTGGCCGTGCGGCAGGTATGCAGATCGAAGAATCACTGCGTCAGGGCTTTGAAAGCAAAGCGCCGTCAGAGTCTGATATTGAGTCGGCCATGTCCCGTTTGTCTGCACTTGACAGCCGTAAGTCTGGTGAAGCGGTCGCCGACGTTAAACGCGATCTGCAAAACACCATGCAGCTCTATTTCGGGGTTTTCCGCGAGGGTGAGAAAATGGCTGAAGGTCGTAAGAAGCTTGAAGAAATCCGTCAGCGCGTGGACAACGTGGTGCTTGCGGACCATTCTAAGTCGTTTAACACGGCTCGAATTGAGGCACTCGAACTGGCTAACCTGATGGAAGTTGCTGAAGCGACGGCGGTTTCTGCAGACGAGCGAACCGAAAGCCGAGGCGCGCATGCCCGATACGACTATGAAGAGCGAGATGATGAAAATTGGTTGTGTCACTCACTCTACAGCCCGGTCGATAAATCCGTATCCAAGCGAGGTGTGAACTTTGCACCGAAGACCATGGATGCATTCCAGCCAAAAGTCCGAACCTACTGAGGAGATTGAAGAATGAAAGTCAGTGTTTATCGTTTCAATCCTGAGGTAGATAAGCGGCCTTACATGCAGGATTACGACGTGGAAATCCCATCCGGTAAAGACCTGATGGTGTTGGATGTGCTGAACCTGTTGAAAGAGCAGGATCCGACGTTGTCCTATCGTCGTTCCTGTCGCGAAGGTGTCTGCGGCTCCGATGGTATGAACATCAACGGAACCAATGGTCTTGCCTGTATTACGTCTTTGTCTGATGTGGGTGGGGCGGACGCAAAACTGGTGTTGCGCCCGTTGCCCGGTCTGCCGGTGATTCGCGACCTCGTGATCGATATGTCTACCTTCTATAAACAATATGAGAAGGTCCAGCCGTACCTGATTAATGACACACCAGCCCCGGCCATTGAGCGTTTGCAATCACCTGAAGAACGAGAAAAGCTGGATGGACTGTACGAGTGCATTCTTTGTGCTTGCTGTTCCACATCCTGCCCATCGTTCTGGTGGAACCCGGATAAGTTCATTGGCCCGGCCGGTTTGCTGCAGGCGTATCGTTTTCTGGCGGATAGCCGGGATACGGCAACAGAAGATCGCCTCGCTCAATTGGATGACCCTTTCAGTGTGTTCCGTTGCCGTGGCATTATGAACTGTGTCAGTGTTTGTCCGAAAGGCTTGAACCCAACCCGGGCAATCGGGCATATCCGGTCTATGCTGTTAAGCAGTGCAACTTAAGAGCGATTAAGAAAGAGCGGCGAGTCCGCTCTTTCTTACATATTTAACAGACTGCCGGCCCTCTTGGGACGGCCAAGCGTGTAGGAATAACGAATGCAAAACGCCTCCATGGAAGAACAATGGTTGTCTTCTCATTTTTCAGGTGGCAACCAGACGTATCTCGATGAGATGTATGAAGCCTATCTGGCTGACCCTAATTCCGTTCCTGAGCAGTGGCGCTCTGTCTTTGACAAACTCCCCAGTATTAATGAAGAAGTCACCACCGATACCCCGCATAAACCGGTACGTGATCATTATCTGTTGATGGGCAAAACCGCTAAGGTCTCTGCGGATACCCTGGCACCTTCCATTGTGACGGACCATGAACGCAAGCAGGTCCGTGTCCATCAACTCGCAACCGCTTATCGATTCCGTGGTCATCAGCGGGCGGCTTTGGATCCGCTGAATCTCGAACCCAGAAAGCCCGTTCCGGATCTGGATCTGAAATACCATGGCCTGACCGAAGCGGATATGGATACCGTTTTTCAGTGCGCTAACCTCTATATCGGCAAAAAAGAAGCGCCGTTAAAAGAGATCGTTGCAGCACTGAACGAAACTTATTGTTCTTCCGTGGGCGCAGAGTTCACCCATATTGTGAACACGGCTGAGCGGCGTTGGATTGAACAGCGTATGGAATCCGTTCGATCAAAACCGGACTATTCCGCAGATGCCCGTAAGCACATTCTGGAACGCCTGGCTGCTGCTGAAGGTATGGAGAAGTATCTGGGATCTAAGTACCCCGGAACCAAGCGATTTGGTCTTGAAGGTGGTGAGTCGTTAATTCCATTGATGGATGAACTGATTCAGCGCAGCGGTTCTTACGGTGCTAAAGAGATCGTTATTGGCATGGCCCACCGTGGCCGGTTGAATATGCTGGTCAATATTCTCGGTAAGAACCCTGCTGAACTGTTCGAAGAGTTTGAAGGTAAGTCGTTTCTTGACAGTGGCTCGGGTGACGTTAAATACCACCAGGGCTTCTCATCAAATGTGATGACCAGCGGTGGCGAGTTACACCTGGCGTTGGCGTTTAACCCATCACATCTCGAAATTGCTTCACCGGTTGTAGAAGGCTCGGTACGAGCTCGTCAGGATCGTCGAAAAGACAGTCAAGGCGATCTGGTTGTGCCAGTCAGCATCCACGGCGATGCCGCGTTTGCAGGTCAGGGCGTTGTCATGGAAACCTTCCAGATGTCGCAGACCCGCGCCTACGGCACAGGCGGTACCGTTCATATTATTATCAACAATCAGGTTGGTTTTACGACGTCACGTCAGGACGATGCGCGCTCGACTGAGTACTGTACTGACATTGCAAAAATGGTTCAGGCACCGATCTTTCACGTGAACGGAGACGACCCGGAGGCGGTGGTTTTTGTAACGCAGCTGGCGGCCGATTATCGTCAACAGTTTAAGCGTGATGTGGTCATTGATCTGGTTTGTTATCGCCGCCGGGGCCATAACGAGGCCGATGAGCCGGCGATGACACAGCCGATGATGTATCAGACCATTCGCAAGCATAAGACCACTTTCGAGCTCTATTGCAACAGTCTGGAAGAGCAGGGATTTTTGTCTCGTGCTGATATTAAGCAGATTACGGATGACTATCGTGCTGCCCTTGAAAGCGGAGAACATGTTGCGAAGTCATTGGTGAAAGAACCAAACAAAGAGTTGTTTGTTGACTGGACGCCGTATCTGAATCAACCGGTTGTTGATGACCACGATACATCATCCGATCTCAAAGCTCTGCAGGAACTTGCGATCGAGATTAATACGCCGCCGGAAAGCTTTCCAATGCAGCGGCAGGTTAATAAAATCATCGAAGATCGCATTAAAATGGCCAAAGGCGCACTGCCTTTGAACTGGGGTTTTGCAGAAACACTTGCTTATGCCACCTTGATTCAGCAAGGGCATCCGGTTCGGATTACCGGTCAGGATGTTGGTCGGGGTACGTTCGTGCATCGGCACGCCGTTTGGCATAACCAAAAAGATGGCAGTACGCTGGTTCCGTTAGCAAATCTTTCACCTGATCAGCCACGCTTTGATATTTATGACTCGTTTTTGTCTGAAGAAGCGGTGCTGGCTTTTGAATATGGCTATGCGACTACGATGCCGAACGCTCTGGTGGTATGGGAGGCGCAGTTCGGCGATTTCGCAAATGGCGCTCAGGTGGTCATTGACCAGTTCATTACCTCGGGTGAGCACAAATGGGGCCGTCTCTGCGGTTTAGTAATGTTGTTACCGCATGGTTATGAAGGCCAGGGACCGGAGCATTCATCGGCTCGCCTTGAACGTTACCTGCAACTGTGCGCAGAGCAGAATATTCAGGTTATCGCTCCGACGACACCCGCTCAGGTTTACCACATGCTTCGACGTCAGGCGATGCGCAATCTGCGTAAACCGTTGGTGGTTATGTCTCCGAAGAGTCTGTTGCGACACAAAGACGCTGTCTCTACGTTGGAAGAGCTGGCTAATGGTCGCTTCGAAACAGTCATTGGTGAAACAAACTCCGACATCGATCCGTTGAACGTTGAACGCGTTGTGCTTTGTTCAGGTAAGGTCTATTACGATCTGCTCGATAAGCGAGTTAAAGAAGAAGCCAACAATGTCGCGATTGTTCGAATTGAGCAATTGTACCCGTTCCCAGAGGATCGGTTGTTCGAAGTTCTGCGACCATTTAAAAACCTGAAAGACGTTGTCTGGTGTCAGGAAGAGCCGATGAACCAAGGGGCTTGGTACTCCAGTCAACATCACATGAGACGCGTTTTGCACAGTGTTGGTGAAAACCTGTATCTGCGTTATGCCGGCCGGGATGCGTCTGCATCACCAGCCGCTGGATACATGTCACTGCATTTAGAACAACTTGAAAAATTCCTAAACGACGCGATTCTGAATATACAGTAAGCGGTAGGTGGAGACTTAAGGATTCATTCATGGCAATCGAAATTAAAGCACCACAATTTCCCGAATCAGTCGCCGATGGCTCAATTGCCACTTGGCACAAACAGCCGGGAGAGCCGGTTTCAAGAGACGAGCTTCTCGTTGATATCGAAACCGATAAAGTTGTTCTGGAAGTCGTGGCACCTGCAGATGGTACGATCAAGGAAATCATTAAAGGGGAAGGGGATACCGTCCTGAGCCAGGAACTGATTGGTCAGTTCGAAGAAGGCGCAGCAGATGCTTCTGGTTCGGATGATGCTCCGGCTGAATCTGCGAAAGACGCAGAGGCTGCAACTGCTGAGTCAGGCGCCGATGATGATACACCCATGAGTCCGGCTGCTCGCAAGCTGGCTGATGAGAATCAGCTGTCAGCGTCCGATATTGTCGGTACCGGTAAAGGTGGACGAATCACTAAAGAAGATGTTGTGAAGGCTGCGGCAGAAAAGCCGGCGACCGACAAGCCAGCAGCTTCGGCTGACAATAATGTCGCTCACAGCATGCCAGGCATGATGCCACAGATGGAATCCGCTTCTTCCGCTGGCAGTGCCGGTATTCCAGCAACTGCCCGATCTGAAAAGCGGGTACCAATGACCCGGCTGCGTAAACGAATCGCAGAGCGTCTGCTGGATGCCAAAAACAGCACGGCTATGTTGACGACCTTCAATGAAGTCAACATGCAACCGATTATGGATCTTCGTAAAAAGTACAAAGATCAGTTTGAGAAAACCCATAATGGTACTCGATTAGGCTTCATGTCCTTTTTTGTGAAAGCTGCTACCGAAGCCCTGCGTCGTCACCCTGAAGTGAATGCTTCAATTGATGGCGATGACGTGGTCTACCATGGTTTTTACGATATCGGTGTGGCCGTATCGAGTAACCGTGGTCTGGTTGTACCGATACTTCGGGACACAGAACAGATGAGTCTCGCGGGCATTGAAAGCACGATTCGTGACTTCGGCGAGCGAGCTCAGGCCGGTCAACTGGGTATTGATGAAATGCAGGGCGGTACCTTCACCATCTCCAATGGCGGCGTTTTCGGTTCATTACTGTCGACGCCGATTCTGAACCCGCCACAGACCGCTATTCTGGGTATGCATAAAATCCAGGAACGGCCAATGGCGGTGAATGGTGAGGTTAAGGTATTGCCAATGATGTACTTGGCACTGTCGTATGATCACCGTTTGATCGATGGTAAAGAAGCAGTGCAGTTCCTGGTTGCAATTAAAGACATGCTGGAAGATCCAGCCCGCATCCTGCTTGAGCTGTAATCTATAATCCGGGTTGAATATGGGGCATTATTGCCCCATACACGCATAATGAGTTTATAAAAGGTTAAAGTTACCATGGCAAATCAATTTGAAGTAGTCGTTATCGGTTCTGGACCGGCCGGCTACGTTGCTGCAATTAAAGCCGCTCAACTGGGCAAGAAAACGGCCATCATTGAGAAATGGGTAAAAGACGACGGGAAAACAACGTGGGGTGGAACCTGTCTCAACGTTGGTTGTATTCCATCGAAAGCGCTGTTGCAGTCTTCGGAAATGTTCGCTGAGTCTGCACATGGCTTTGAAGATCATGGTATTCAGATTAAGTCCCCGAAAATCGACGTCGCCAAAATGCTTGAGCGTAAAGATGGGATTGTTAATCAACTGACAACCGGTGTTGCTGGCCTGTTGAAAGGGAATGGTGTTACGTCATTCGAAGGAAAAGGCAAGCTGAAGTCTGGCAAAGTTGTCGAAGTTACCAAGAACGATGGCTCCGTTGAAGAGATTCAGGCTGAGAACGTGATTCTTGCCATGGGTTCTATTCCGGTAGAAATTCCGCCAACGCCGACCGATGGTGACATCATTGTAGACTCCACGGGTGCTCTGGAGTTCAACGAAGTTCCGAAACGTCTTGGTGTGATCGGTGCTGGTGTTATTGGTCTCGAGTTAGGTTCTGTTTGGAAGCGTTTAGGGTCTGACGTGGTCGTACTCGAAGCCATGGATACGTTCCTGGCGGCTGCGGACGGCGCTATTGCCAAAGACGCGTTTAAATCCTTTACTAAAAAACAAGGTTTGGACATTCGGCTTGGCGCTCGGGTTACCGGATCCGAAATCAAAGGCAAAGAAGTTGAAGTTACCTACCAGGACAGCGAAGGCGAGAAAAAAGAAACCTTTGACAAACTGGTGGTTGCCGTTGGTCGACGACCATACACCGAAGGTTGCTTAAGCGACGACAGTGGCGTCAAGCTGGACGAGCGTGGTTTCATCTTTGTTGACGATCAATGCCGCACAACCGTTCCAGGAGTCTATGCCGTAGGTGATGTCGTTCGTGGCCCGATGCTGGCTCATAAGGGATCGGAAGAAGGTATTATGGTCGCTGAGATTATTGCCGGTCATAATGCACAGATGAACTACGATGCAATTCCAAATGTGATTTACACACACCCGGAAATTGCATGGGTCGGAAAGACCGAAGAAGAGCTGAAGTCTGAAGGTGTTGACTATAAAGCCGGCGCATTTCCTTTCGCGGCGATCGGCCGTGCTATGGCAGCTGGTGATACTCAAGGCCAGGTTAAGATTCTTGCGGATGCAAAAACTGACCGGGTGTTGGGTATGCACATCTTTGGATTGGGCGCCTCAGAAATGATCGCTCAAGGTGTAATAGCACTGGAATTTGCCTCCAGTGCCGAAGATCTGCAGTTAACCTGTTTTGCGCATCCGACGTTATCGGAAGCGGTTCATGAAGCAGCGTTAGCCGTGGATAACATGGCAATTCACAAAGTGAATCGTAAAAAGCGCTAAGCTAACGACGAAAAGGACGACACCTGTCGTTCTTTTCAATTTACTAGCCCAGTGGACGCAGATCGAAACTAAGACCAAAAATAAATTCGTCCGACGCTCCTAAATAATAAAGACGGAAAAGACAATGAACCTTCACGAATATCAAGGTAAACAACTTTTCAAACAGTACGGCTTGCCCGTATCTGAAGGCTACGCATGTGATACGCCAGAAGAAGTGGTCGATGCGATTGGTAAAATTCCGGGAGAGATGTGGGTTGTAAAGACTCAGGTTCACGCAGGCGGTCGAGGTAAGGCCGGCGGTGTTAAACTGGTGAAGTCTGCAGACGAAGCAAAAGAGTTTGCAGCCCATTGGCTCGGAAAAAACCTGGTGACATTCCAGACGGATGAAAATGGCCAGCCTGTCAGCAAAATTCTTGTTGAGTCTTGCACAGACATCGCCAACGAACTCTACTTGGGTGCCGTTGTAGACCGTGCTACTCGTCGAATCGTGTTTATGGCATCGACGGAAGGTGGCGTTGAAATTGAAACCGTTGCCGAAGAAACGCCTGAGAAAATCCTGCGCGCAATCATTGATCCATTGGTGGGTCCTCAGCCATATCAGGCACGTGAGCTGGCGTTCAAGCTGGGTCTGGAAGGTGAGCAGATTAAACAGTTCACAAAGATCTTTCTCGGATTGGCGAACCTGTTTATCGACAAAGACCTGGCGCTGATCGAAATTAACCCACTGGTGATTACTGATGAAGGTAATCTGCACTGTCTGGACGCTAAGCTGGGCGTTGATGGTAACGCGTTGTACCGTCACAAAGACCTGCAAGCCATGCAGGATCCGACTCAGGAAGACGAGCGTGAAGCGCATGCGGCTGAGTGGGAACTGAACTACGTGGCATTGGATGGCAACATCGGCTGCATGGTAAACGGTGCGGGTCTGGCCATGGGTACCATGGATATCGTGAATCTGCATGGCGGCTCACCAGCCAACTTCCTGGACGTTGGTGGCGGCGCGACGAAAGAACGTGTTGCTGAAGCGTTTAAAATCATCTTGTCAGACGACAACGTAAAAGCCGTTTTTGTGAATATTTTCGGTGGAATCGTGCGCTGCGATATGATTGCCGAAGGTATCATCGGCGCGGTTGAAGAAGTCGGTGTTAAAGTGCCCGTCGTTGTGCGACTGGAAGGTAACAATGCTGAAGCCGGTTCAAAGAAACTGGCAGACAGTGGTCTGAATATTATCGCTGCGAGCTCATTGACCGAAGGTGCTGAGAAAGTGGTTGCAGCAGCAGGAGGTGCAGCATGAGCGTATTGATCGATAAAAACACTAAAGTAATCTGTCAGGGTTTCACTGGGTCTCAAGGTACCTTCCACAGTGAACAGGCCATTGAGTATGGTACGCAGATGGTCGGTGGTGTATCACCGGGCAAAGGTGGGCAGACTCACCTTGGGTTGCCAGTGTTCAATACTGTCCGTGAAGCTGTAGAAACCACCGGTGCGACAGCGACGGTCATCTATGTTCCTGCGCCTTTCTGTAAGGACGCGATCTGCGAAGCTGCGGATGCGGGTATTGAACTGATCGTCTGTATTACTGAGGGTATCCCGACTTTGGATATGCTCGAAGCTAAAGAGTATGTCGATCGCAAAGGCGTTCGTATGATCGGCCCTAACTGTCCGGGCGTGATTACGCCGGGAGAGTGCAAAATCGGTATTATGCCAGGCCATATCCACAAGCCAGGTAAAGTCGGTATTGTTTCCCGCTCCGGTACGTTGACTTATGAAGCTGTGAAACAAACCACAGATCATGGTTTTGGTCAGTCGACTTGTGTCGGTATCGGTGGTGACCCGATTCCGGGTTCTAACTTCATTGATATCCTGAAAATGTTCCAGGAAGATCCCTCAACGGAAGCGATTGTCATGATCGGTGAAATTGGTGGTACCGCAGAAGAAGAGGCGGCGGCGTTTATTAAAGAAAACGTTACTAAGCCTGTTGTATCTTATATCGCAGGTGTAACAGCGCCTCCGGGTAAACGTATGGGTCATGCTGGTGCGATTATCTCAGGTGGTAAAGGTACCGCAGATGAGAAGTTTGCCGCACTTGAAGATGCAGGTGTTAAAACAGTGCGTTCATTGGCTCAAATCGGCGATGCCCTGAAGGAAGTGACCGGCTGGTAAAGGTTGGTTAACTTAAAAAGCGGCCAAGGGCCGCTTTTTTTATGTCTGATGATTGAGATTAAGAACGCTGTTGCGTTAGAAGTTATTTATCGTCCTTGTCGACAACTTCGCCTTCAATAACTTGCCCTGACGGCTTTTCTTGGGACTGGTTGGTGTTGTGCTGGGTGAACTGGGACTGGTACCGATGAAAGTGTTGTGGGCCTTTAAACAACGGCCGCCCGGTGACCTTAAGTTTGACGTAGTTAATAGCGCCGATGACCAGCGCCACAAAGGCCAGACCGAATACCAGTATTAATCCGATCCAGAAAAGCACAGCAACGATCGCGATAGACGCGGCGAAAATGAGAAATCGCTGCCAAGCGGGCCTTTGAACAATGTTAAATTGAATACGGCGTATCATGAGAACCTTTTACTCGAACGTTATACGTTCATGATGCGAATCGTTGTGCCAAACTTCAATAGCGAGTTGACGGACAATGGTCATGAATTCGAGAAATTGACTGAATATACGCCCGATCTTCTTTTAGTGGGCGGTTTGTTCAGTACCTTTTCGGATCGGTATGTTCATCAACATCAACCCCCCGGCCACGAAATAGACGAGGATAAAAAGCAGGGCGGAATGACGTCCCAAGGCATCACTGATGGGACCGAATGTCATCCCTAAAATGATGGCCAGGCGTCCGAAGGTACCCCACAAGCCGAATAACAATGCCGAGTCTTGTGGTTTAGCAAGTTGACCGACAAGCGCCCGAGATGCCGATTGAGTGGCGCCAAGGGCACTACCGGCGATAAACGCCAGGGCGACAAACAGGTTATTTGCGGTCATGCCGGTCAATGCGACCAAAGAGTCCAGCATATAAATACCAACAATCCCGAGAATCCACCATAGCAGGGATATCAAGATCGTTTTCTTTGAGCCGATGACGTCTTCGATAAACCCGAAACCAATTGCGCCAAGCATGGCACTGATCTGCAGCGTTGCACCGATGAGCACCAGACTGCGTCCGGTAATGCCGATTTCCTCCTGAGCATAAATACCGAAGAATTTCACAACGACGGCGATACCTGCACTGAACACCATGAAAGCCAAAAAGAACCGGAATAGTATGGGATACTCACGAATGAGTTCGCGCATCTTAATTAGGCGTCCGAGGGCGGCTTGAGTGAGTACTGCGAACGAAGCATCTTCATAACCGGGCCGCGGTACGGCGCGTTCCTTTACCAATAAAAAGGTGGGGAGGGCACCCAGAGCATAAAACAAGGCAATCCCAATCATGGCGGTTTGGTTTTGATCGATGAACAACAGCGGGTCATCAACAAAGGTTACGGTTATCAGTTCAAACATCAGTAAGAGGCTTAGCAGGCCTCCTATGTACCCAATGCCCCAGCCGATTCCAGAAATTTTCCCAATGTTATCCTTTGTCGAAAGCTCAGGCAGAAATGACGCGATGAAGGACTCAGACAGCATCCAGGCGGTGTTGCTCATGACCAGAAAGAGCATGCCTAAGTAGACATTGCCAGGGTTTACAAAGGACAATCCGCCGGTCCCTATAATCGAAAACGCCGTGCACCAAGCCAGGTATTTTTTCTTTTTACCGGAGTAGTCACACAGTACACCGACAAGTGGGGCCAGTACGATGGCAAGCGCGGTTGAGATGGCGACAGCGACAGACCAGAAGGTGTTTTTAAAGTGAGCCAGTTCCGGTGGAACGATATAGGCAACAAAAAACGCGGAATAGACAAAGGTCACGACGACCGTTGTGTAACTGCTGTTGGCGAAATCGTACATGGCCCAGCCAAAAATTTCCCTTTTTTTAACCGGTGTTTGAGCTGTTGTCATGTGAAGTCATTCCTTTATTTAGCGGGCAGCATCAGAGGCGTCAGTTTGCCCCAATATCCGTTGGAATCCCAGTCCTAAGGAAGGTTTTGGCGAATCAAAGAACAGTGTTCGCTTCACGAACAAGGCATTGGTCGGTGTATTAGGCGCCGGTTCTACTGGAAATAGAAGATCAGTAACGGAATGTGACACGCTAAGCCCTTGAATTGATTCAGGAAAACCCCATTTATTGCACGGTTATCATCGAAACAGTGTTTTTTGAGAGGCGATATGTCTGAAACAAAGCAAGAATCAATGAGTTTTCAAACGGAAGTGAAGCAGTTGCTGCACTTGATGATTCATTCTCTGTATTCAAACAAGGAGATATTCCTCCGCGAACTGGTATCTAATGCATCCGATGCCTGTGATAAGTTGCGGTTCCAAGCGTTAAAAGACGACGCTTTGGCCGATGGCCAGGAGCTTCGGGTTCGCATCAGTGCCGATAAAGAGGCGAACACCATTACTATTGAAGACAATGGTATCGGGATGAGCCGGGACGATGTCATCAACAACTTGGGGACGATTGCAAAATCTGGAACGGCTGAGTTTCTGCAAAGCCTCACGGGAGATGAGCGTAAAGACAGTCAGCTCATCGGTCAGTTTGGTGTGGGTTTCTACTCGTCCTTTATTGTAGCGAAGGCGGTTGATGTCTATACCCGCAAAGCAGGCCTGCCTGCCGCTGAAGGGGTGCATTGGCACAGTGCTGGCGAAGGTGAGTTTGATATTGAACCGATCGAGAAAGAAGACACCGGCACCCGGATTGTTCTGCACTTGAAAGCCGAAGAATCGGAGTTTGCCGACACCTGGCGCCTGCGTAATCTGATTAAAAAATATTCGGATCATATATCGGTACCGGTTCAGATGCTGCAGGAGGCTCCGGCTCAGGAGAGTGAAGAGGACAAAGAAGAGACAGCACCAGATTGGGAAAACGTTAACAGTGCCAAGGCGCTCTGGACCCGCCCAAAAAGTGAGATCAGTGATGAAGAGTATCAGGAGCTCTATCACCATATCTCACACGATTTTGGCGACCCATTGACCTGGAGCCACAACAAAGTTGAGGGTAAGCTCGATTACACTTCTTTGCTGTATATCCCGAAAAAGGCGCCATTTGATCTTTGGAACCGTGATCGCGTCCGCGGTTTGAAACTCTACGTGAACCGCGTGTTTATCATGGATGACGTTGAGCAGTTTTTACCGCTGTACCTGCGCTTTGTGAAGGGCATCGTTGATTCGAACGATTTACCTCTGAACGTCAGCCGTGAGATTCTGCAAAGTGATTCCACCATCGAGAGCATTAAAACCGCGATGGTGAAGCGTGTGCTGGACATGCTCGATAAGTTAGCGAAAAAGAAACCTGACGAGTATCAGGGCTTTTGGGAAGAGTTCGGCCAGGTCTTGAAGGAAGGACCTGCTGAAGATTTCGCTAACAAGGAAAAAATTGCCAAGTTGCTGCGTTTCGCGACATCACACACCGGCGACGCCAAGCAAGACGTATCATTGGCCGATTACATCGGCCGAATGAAAGACGGTCAGGAAAAGATCTACTACGTCTGCGCAGACAACCATCAGACAGCCAAAAACAGCCCGCATCTCGAAGTGTTCCGTAAAAAAGGTATTGAGGTCTTGCTGCTGTCCGATCGCATCGACGAATGGCTGATGGGTTACCTGCAGGAGTTCGATGGTAAAGCACTGGTGGACGTGGCCCGAGGCGGACTCGACCTGGGTGACATCGACACCGAAGAAGAGAAACAGGCGCAGGAAAAAGCTAATGATGAGCATAAAGATCTGCTCGAACGTGTAAAAAGCCTGTTTGCCGATGAAGTCGAAGACGTGCGGATGACGCATCGTCTGGTTGAGTCTCCTGCGTGTGTCGTTGTTGGTGACAACGATATGGGTGCTCAGATGCGCCGAATCATGGAAGCGGCAGGTCAGGAAGTACCGGACAGCAAGCCTATTTTCGAGTTAAACCCAGACCACCCGTTGGTTACGCGTCTGGAGTCGGAAACCAATGAAGAGCGCTTTGCTGATCTGGCTAACATTCTCCTTGAGCAAGCGCGCCTTGCGGAAGGGTCGTCTTTGCATGACGCTTCCGGGTTTGTCGCCCGACTGAACAAACTGCTGTTGGAAATGATGGACTGATAGGGTTCAGTTCAAAACTGAGCGTTGCCTGAAGTAACAGGTAAAGTTCTGCCAAGCCGATACCGTACCGAGTGCGATGGTATCGGCTTTTTAGTAAATAGAGCAGTTTACGATCAGTGCAGAAACAGTGGGCATTGGTTACAATGGCCGAAAATTTGGAGAGTTGCTTTATGTTTAAGAAAACACTTGCTGCTGTTCTCGCTACAGCGTCTGCTTCGGTGTTTGCGGGCGGCGCAGTCGATTTCGCCTTGTCAGATAAGTCAGTCAGGCTGGAACACGATGCCGTTTTAGTCGGTACGGGTGCACATCTCTCAACGGGCGGCATCTATAACGAAGACTCTGGAAATTGGGCTTTGTCAGCAGGGTTTAACGCTGTTGACGCCACTATGGCGAACCGAGAACTGATTGGCGGCGTTGGTTTCCGTGGTTTCGGGCTGCACACGGTTCAATCGGATATAAGCGTAGCTATCGGCGTAGGTGGTTTTCTGCGTTGGCAACCCGATTTTATGAATGGGTTGGGTCTGGAAGGTCAAGGATACGTGGCGCCAAGCATCCTCAGCTTCGGCGACTTAGTTGACACTTACGAAGGAGTGGGGCGTTTGACCTATAAAGTCCTTCCTCAAGCTCGTGCTTTTCTGGGGTACCACGTGTTGGGTGGGACCTATACAGATGGTAATGTCTGGGAAGCGGTTGATTCCACATTCCATATCGGTTTTCGAATTACTTACTGATGAATGTAACCGCGACAACCAATCGTCTGCATCAGGCCGTGCGTCGGTTAATGCCAGATTCAACCAGCGGCCATCCAGATGCCGGTTTGGCGTTTGCAAAGGAAACCGCTTGGTTGTTGCTGTTTGATCAATTGCTGTGCTCGGCAGTTTTCGAAGTTACCGGGCAGGAAGCTCCAGGCAAAGCGACATCCATCAGTTTGTTATTGCGGGAGTTTAGTGAGGAAGCAACGGGACTGATGTCCGTTAAAGAATTGGCTCGTATGCTGAACGAACCTGGCGAGCGGCTTTATGAGTATACAATCGCGCGACATCAGTTGCTGCTGGCTCAGAAGCCGATGCCAAACCGCTCTGAAATCAAAATAGTGTCAGCAACAGCCGAGGACAGTCCAATCCAAAAGATGCGTCAGTGGCTGAGCGATTTTGAAAGCTGGTTAGTATCAGCGCGCGAATATAATCAGGAATACTAGGCAGAGGGTATAAAATGGCGAAATATTGGGAAATTATGCAGTTATCCGATGGATCTTTCGTCCTGCAAAGTTCTGATGATGAAAACGAAGCGCCTTTAGTGCGTATTGAGTTTTCACCGGAAGCTGAAGAAATGCTGAATGGTCAAACCTCTGAAATTGCGCGAGTCATGATCGGTGCAGGGGTTCAGGCGGCAAGTCTGGATGATGATTTGACTGATGAAGAGGCTGTCGAGTACGAGACGCTTCATTAAACCAAACCAGAGCGGCGGTCTGGCTCTTCTCAGCCGTCGTTGCCCCGGTATTCCTGATACCACCGCATCACTTTCTGAACATAATCTTGCGTTTCTCTGAAGGGTGGAATGCCCTGATACCTGGCTACGGCGCCTTCTCCGGCATTATAAGCGGCGAGAGCGAGTGGCAGTTCATTGTAACGACCGAGCAGGTAACGCAGGTGCTGAGTGCCGGCATAGATATTTTCTTTTGGGTCTAGAATGTTACGTACCCGATACTGGCGCGCCGTGTCGGGCATCAATTGCATGAGTCCCATCGCACCTTTCACCGATCGGGCATCGATTTGAAAGCCTGACTCCTGTCGGATAACCGCTTTAATCAAGGCTGAATCCATATCATACAGATACGCCGCGTTGTTGATGTATCGCTCGATCAGGTTCCGATTCTGTTGATTGTCCTGATAACGAAGAGATTGACCCGCGGACCTTGCGTCCAATGCGTTTTGCTCGAGTTCGTAACCATCAAGATTGATGGGTCGGTCTGTCACCACTCTTTCACCCGTGGGTGAGATGTAAATAAACAGGTTTGACGCCAGAGTCACCGACGGAAACAGCCATATTGTAACGAACAACAGAATCGTAAAATCAATCTTCAAAGATCAGCGCTCCGGCGTTTAACAGTTGTAAGGCGATGCGTTGAATGTGAACGTTATGATTGTATGGCAGCACATCGCAATCACAGATCAGGTGCAGCTCCTCCGGAGTGGCGTTGACTCCATAACTTTGTCCATCCACGAACAGGGTCTGTTCCCGATAAGCCAGCCGGCTTCCTGGATTACGATAAAGAGGATGGTGCTGCCAATGTTTCATGAAGGACTCGTCTGACCAATCCTGCGTGTCGACGTTCATATCGTCATATTTTGGTTCTGTAACGTACTGGCCAAACCATTCAGAGACCAAAGAGCGGTCGTCTGCAAGGCGCTTTATGATGGCTTGAACCCGATCGATGTCTTCTTCTTCAATGGCATGCGGTGTTTGATTACGTTGAGATATACCTGCATCGCCATAGCGTTGAAAATCACTGACCATGCTGCTCATAAAATGGCCGAGTTCGGCAATGGTTTCACTGTCAGATGGCGCTCGGAAGCCCACCGACAGAGTCATCGAGTCGCCTAAAGAGGTTCCCCAATGAGCAACCCCGGGTGGCAGGTAAAGTACATCACCGGGGTCAAGCACCCAGGCATCCTGCTCTTCAAAAGCTGACAGGACTTTTACCGGGATGTTTTCGACCAAGTCAGAATCCTCATCACACATCTGCCCGATTTTCCATTCTCGTTGACCAGCCAGCTGTACGAGAAAGACATCGTATTGATCGAAATGGGGCCCAACTCCGCCACCATCCGTTGCAAAAGAAATCATGATGTCATCAATGCGCCAACGGGGCAGGAAGCTGAACTGCGCCAGAACTTGCCGTACTTCGGGTACCCAGTGGTCAACAGCCTGTACCAAAAGTGTCCAGTCACGCTCTGGCAGCGTCTGAAAAACATCATCAGAGAAAGGGCCGTGTTGCAATGTCCATTGTTCAGTCTCGTTCGAACCGGAAATCAGTCGCGACTCAACCTCCGCTTCTGTGGCTAACCCGGCCAACTCATCTGCTGTGATAATGTCGTGCAAAGACAGAGCATTTCGTTTCAACAATGGCGCTTGTTGCCAGTAAGTATTCAAGAATTCTTGCGAGTTGAACGGGTTTTGAACAGGGGGCATATCGTACTCCGGCCGAATGCGGTGCATTCAGTCTAGCAGATTCAGGATGGTGAGTTCAGGGGGCAATATCAATACGCGTTGAGGTGCGTTTAAAGAGGTAAGGGGCCAGCGATAGCTAACCCCCGGTTGTAGGTGCTATTACACTCGACGAGCCTGTTCAATAGCGTTACCGATGTAAGTTGACGGCGTCATCGCCAGAAGTTCTTCTTTAGCAGAATCAGGAAGTTCCAGCTGTTTCACAAAGTCGATCATCATCGGCTGTGTGATAGCTTTGCCTCGCGTAAAGGCTTTGAGTTTCTCATAGGGCTCCTCAATGCCGTAACGACGCATGACGGTCTGTATGGCCTCGGCCATCACTTCCCAGGCGTTATCCAGATCCGCGGCAAGACGATCTGCATTGATTTCAAGTTTGCTGATGCCTTTCAGTGAAGACTGGTAAGCAATCAACGAGTGAGCCAAACCGACCCCCATGCTTCGGAGGACGGTTGAGTCCGTCAGGTCGCGTTGCCACCGGGAAATGGGCAGCTTTTCAGCCAAATGCGCCATGACAGCGTTGGCAATGCCGAGGTTTCCTTCTGAGTTCTCAAAGTCAATCGGGTTGACCTTGTGTGGCATGGTGGAACTGCCGACTTCACCGGCGATGGTTTTTTGTTTGAAATACCCTTGGGAGATATAGCCCCAGACATCGCGGTCAAAATCGATGAGGATGGTGTTAAAGCGAGCCAGCGCATTGAACAGCTCGGCAATGTAATCATGCGGTTCAATCTGTGTGGTGTACGGGTTCCAGGTCAGCTCCAGTGTTTCAATAAAACTTTGGGCGTTTCGTTCCCAGTCAATGTCCGGGTAGGTGGCCAAATGGGCGTTGTAGTTGCCAACCGCACCATTAATTTTACCCAGGTATTCAACGGCCTCGACTTGCTGTATTTGCCGCTCAAGCCGGGCAACAACATTGGCCATTTCTTTGCCGACGGTTGTTGGCGATGCTGTTTGACCATGCGTTCGACTCAACATGGGTACATCGGCCAGTTTGTGAGCCAATTGGCGGATGGCGTCAGTTACTTCTCGCAATGTGGGCAGGATGACACTGACCATGCCATTGCGCAGCATCAGAGCATGAGACAGGTTGTTGATGTCTTCGGAGGTGCAGGCAAAATGGACAAACTCGAGGTAGGGCTGAAGTTCTTGATGACTTTTGAGTTTGTCTTTCAGGAAGTATTCCACCGCTTTTACATCGTGGTTGGTCGTTGCTTCGATGGTTTTAATGCTGCGAGCGTCTTCTGTGGAAAACTCCGTAACAATGGCATTCAGGTATGCTGAGGCTTCAGCTGACAAGGGCGGACATTCTTTGACTCCGTCATGGGCAGCCAGATGCTGTAACCATCGGACCTCCACTTCGACTCGGAAGCGGATGAGTCCAAATTCGCTGAAGAACTCGCGCAGACTCTCAGTTTTGCCGGCATAGCGACCATCAATGGGGGATAACGCGGTTAAAGTGGAAAATTCCATAAAGTATTAGCCTATTAATCCTAGCGGGACACCGAAAAAGCGCGGCGAGTATACCGGAATAATAAGCTCAGAGCACCCGCGTTTGCGGGGCTGAGAGGGTTGCAGATATGACTGATAAGTCAGGAAATATCTGCGAGAAGGTGCTGAGCCTGATTCTGGATCTTTTGGCGTTGCAGCATGAATTGCCATCGCCGTCCGCCGGCCTGACGCCAGAGAAGTGCACAACGAATGCCAAAGAGCAAAAGGGTGCGTACTTTTTCTGCAATCTTAGGGTTCTGCAGATAGGCTGGATTTCCGGTTACACGGATACGGAAGTTCAGCTTCGATACGCTGTTTTCATAACATCTCGCTGTTGCCGCTAATACGGATTCGTGCAGAAAATCATCAAAGTACTGGTGTTGATCCACCGCTCGATCTAACTCGCTTGACAGTGTATCCATCAGCTCGGTTTGCTTACTCAGTTTGCCCTGCACCGCAATGATGGCCATGGCATACTGCAGAACTTCTCGGCTTACGCCTTTGCCGTGCCTTGCAAGCGCATCTTTCAGGGTTTTCAAACCAGGCTTAAAATGATCGCTGCTCTTGAAAAGGTCGGCGTAAGATGTCGGATTCAGGTTTAAGATGGTTTCAACGGCGGTTTGCAGCGCCTGAGAGTCGACCTCTCCGGTTTTCGCCAAGCCATCGACCAACGTCGCGGCCTGAAAAATACCGGCTAGAGAATGAACTTGTCGATCTAAGGGTGTGTCAAACATAAAGGATTAGTTCCAGGTGGTTTCGATAACGCCGCCACCCAGGCAGACGTCACCAAGATAAAAAACGGCGGATTGGCCCGGTGTGATAGCGCGCTGAGGCTCATGGAAGGTAACCTGATACTCACCCTGAGCATTTCGGCTGAGCTCACAACTCTGATCCGGTTGGCGGTATCGGTGCTTGCAAGCCAGTGTTACCGGTAGTTCCGGACCTGTATCGTCTACCCAGTAGATGTTATTCAGTGACATGTATGTCGTAAACAGGGCCGGGTGATCGGTTCCCTGAACTACGACCAACTCATTGGTTGCGAGATTCTTTTGAGCCACAAACCATGGCGCCTCACCGTGTCGGGTACCTCCGATTCCGAGCCCCTGACGCTGCCCGATGGTGTAGTACATCAGGCCTTGATGATCACCCAGCACTTCGCCTTCGAGCGTCACAATTTTACCCGGTTGGGCCGGGAGGTATTGCTTCAGGAAGTCACTGAATCGACGTTCACCTATAAAGCAGATACCAGTGCTGTCTTTCTTTTTCGCGGTTGCCAGCTTGTATTTTTCCGCAATGGCGCGCACCTGTGGCTTTTCCAACTCACCAACCGGAAACAGCGTTTTTTCGAACTGTTCGTGACCAACAGCGTGCAGAAAATAGGTTTGATCTTTGTTGTGATCATTGCCGCGCAGTAAACGACCTTTGCCATTCATCGTGTCGGTCCGGGCATAGTGACCAGTCGCAATTTTGTCGGCACCCAACGTTAAGGCGTATTCCAGAAACGCTTTAAATTTAATTTCCCGGTTACAAAGAATGTCCGGATTTGGCGTACGTCCCGCCTTATACTCTTCCAGGAAGTGCTCAAAGACGTTGTCCCAGTACTCAGCTGCAAAATTGGCTTTGTGCAAGTGAATGCCTAACCGGTCTGCAACAGCCTGGGCATCGGCCAGGTCCTCTTTGGCGGTACAGTATTCGGTACCGTCGTCTTCGTCCCAGTTTTTCATGAACAGGCCTTCCACCTGGTACCCCTGTTCGAGCAAAAGTGCAGCCGTGACCGAAGAATCCACACCGCCGGACATGCCGACAATGACTTTGGTTTCGCTGTTTGAACTCATGTTAATGCTCCGGGACCGATGGAATTGATCATTGTGAGGGGGTAAATGGGCGCGTTCCTCAGATCTTCAAGGGTGGCTCGGGTGATCTCACTGCGCAGCACATAGTCCCCATTCAGGAGAGCGTCTAACGATAACCACTCCGCGCTTAAAATATCCGGATCCAATGGGTGGTCAGATTTAGTGGTAACTTCGGCGACAAAACAGACCCTGACATAATGCGTTCCCGATGTGATATGGCGGCCCTGGTACAAGCCCTGGATGCCGAGTAGTTTGACGTGGTAGCCGGTTTCTTCCAACGCCTCACGAATCGCTGCGGATTCCAGAGATTCACCGGGCTCGACGTGACCTGCAGGTTGATTCCAGCAATTTATACCGTTATCTATTTCATTGACCATCAAAATATTTTGCCCTTTTTGGCAAACAACGGCGACAGTCAGATGGGGAATGCTCATTAATGTTCCTGTGATGCCATGTGTCAATGGGCGGAACTTTACCAACTTTCAGGCATACTCGGGAACGAAATATGTCATTGTGTTCACAAGTCTTGTGCATCTCAGTGATTCCGAACGGAGGTATACTGCGCGGATTGAGTTCAATGAATGTATAACCGGTAAGGAATCAGTTCATGATCATTAAGCCTAAAGTTCGTGGGTTTATCTGTACGACCGCACATCCGGTCGGCTGTGCTGAAAATGTGCAACAGCAAATTGACTATGTCGCCGCGCAAAATGCACCGTCATCCGGACCAAAAAACGTTTTGGTCATTGGGTGTTCAAATGGCTATGGACTGGCGTCGCGAATTACTTCCGCATTCGGTTTTGGGGCCAATACGCTGGGCGTCATGTTCGAAAAAGAACCGACCGAACGACGTCCTGCCAGTGCAGGCTGGTATAACACGCGGGCACTGGAGAAAGCGGCTCAGGAAAAAGGGCTTTATGCGCAGTCCTTAAATGTCGATGCGTTCAGTGACGAGGCTAAAACCGCGGTTATTGAAGCGGTAAAAGCCAATATGGGTAAGATCGACCTAGTGGTGTATTCGCTGGGTGCGCCGCGCCGAAAAGACCCGGAGACCGGGACCGTCTACTCATCGACATTAAAACCCATTGGCAAAGCCGTTACCCGAAAAAATCTGAATACCGATACCCGGGAAGTTGGCGAAGTAACATTGGAACCGGCAACGGAAGAGGAAATCTTCAATACCGTGAAAGTAATGGGTGGTGAAGATTGGGAACGTTGGATGACCGCACTGGACGATGCTGGCGTGTTGGCTGATGGCGTGAAAACCACAGCATACACCTACATTGGCAAAGAACTGACCTGGCCGATTTATGGCGGTGCAACCATCGGTAAAGCGAAAGAAGACCTTGACCGCGCCTCTGTGGCCATCAATAAAAAGCTGGCCGATAAATACCAGGGTGTTTCTTATGTTGCGGTCCTGAAAGCGCTGGTCACGCAATCAAGCTCAGCGATACCCGTTATGCCACTGTATATTTCGGCCTTGTACCGGGTAATGAAAGAAGAGGGCACCCATGAAGGCTGTATTGAACAAATCACCGGTTTGTTTTTCGATCAGTTATTTTCAGAAAATGCATTAAATCTGGACGACACAGGTCGAATCCGCATGGAAGACAATGAACTGAAAGCCAGTGTTCAGGAAAAGGTTGCCGCTATCTGGGAGCAGGTTAACACGGAGAACCTGGACGAGTTGACGGATTTTAAAGGGTATCAGGAAGAGTTCTTTAAACTTTTCGGTTTCGGCTTTGAGGGCGTCGATTACGATGCCGACGTCGATCCTGTCGTTTAACCGTAGTCTGATGTTTTGAATGAGCAGCTTTCGGGCTGCTTTTTTTGATTTGCCATTTTATACCGTTATCTACAATGAGTTCTCGATCGACTTCTTTGTACTGGCCTACAGAGAGTGATTCAACGGTGAGCTCGGCTAAAGCAACCCTGATCAGTCTTAATGTCGGAAAGCCAACGGCGGCCGTCATTCGACGCACTTGGCGGTTACGGCCCTCAACCAGGGTCAGTTCTACCCAAGACGCTGGTATCGTTGCGCGCTCACGGATAGGCGGCTGTCGAGGCCATAACCATGCAGGCTCTGATACGCGTCTTGCTTTTGCAGGCAGAGTAGGGCCATCTTTCAGTTGTAAGCCACTCTCAAGGCGTCGAATGGCCTCATCTGTAATGTCACCTTCCACCTGGGCTAAATAGGTCTTCGGAGTTTTAAATCGGGGATTCATCATGCTGTGAATCAGAGCGCCATCATCTGTGAGCAATAGCAGCCCTTCAGAATCGTAATCCAGTCGCCCCGCGCTATAGACCTCCGGTACATCGATAAAATCGGCCAGAGTTTGTCGATTATCAGGGTCGGTAAACTGGGTGAGGACCTGAAAAGGTTTATTGAACAGAAGATATCGCGACATGATGACCTGATGGCAAAAAAAGAATAATTCTAAAGTCCGATTACATTAAATTGAACTGCTGGTATCATTCCTGCCCGAAAATTTGCGTCCGATATGCAGGCAGGGAGAGTTGTCTGCAAATTCCTCTTCTAACTAGGAAACATCATGACTGATAAGAAAGCTAAGATTATCTATACGGAAACTGATGAGGCCCCAGCGCTGGCCACTTATTCCCTTCTTCCCATCGTTCAATCATTTGCCAAGGCGGCTGAGGTTGAAATTGAAACACGCGATATTTCACTATCGGGTCGCGTCATCGCCAATTTTCCTGAGTTTTTGACAGAAGAACAACGCATTTCAGATGCCCTGGCTGAACTGGGCGAGATGGCGAAACAGCCGGATGCCAACATTATTAAGTTGCCGAACATCAGTGCATCGGTACCGCAGTTAGTGGCAACCATTAAGGAGCTGCAGGCCAAAGGTTATGCGCTTCCGGACTATCCCGCTGAGCCAAAAAACGACGAAGAGCGCGAGATAAAAGCGCGTTATGACAAAATTAAAGGCAGTGCGGTTAACCCTGTGCTCCGTGAAGGTAACTCCGATCGCCGCGCACCATCGGCGGTAAAACAATATGCCCGTAACAACCCGCATTCCATGGGGGCCTGGTCAAAAGACTCCAAATCCCACGTTTCATCGCTGACGGATGGCGATTTCTACGGCTCCGAAACGTCTACGACGGTAGCCGAAGACGGTCAGTTTAAAATTGAGTTCCATTCCGCAGACGGTGCGGTTCAGGAGTTGAAAGGACTGTCGCCGCTGCTGGCAGGTGAAGTTATCGACTCAGCTGTAATGAGTAAGAAAGCGCTGCAAGCGTTTCTTGCAGAACAGATTGCCGATGCTAAAGCTAAAGATGTACTGTTTTCACTGCATTTGAAAGCCACCATGATGAAAGTCAGTGATCCGATCATCTTCGGCCATGCGGTAACCGTTTTTTATGATTCCGTACTTACTAAACACGCGGAAGTTCTAAAACCACTGGGTGTCGACGTTAACAACGGTATTGGCGATCTTTACTCCAAACTGGAGCAGTTGCCGCAAGACAAGCAAGACGAGATCAAAGCGGATATCGAGGCTTTGTACAAAGAATCACCTGAGATGGCAATGGTGAACTCCGATAAGGGCATCACCAACCTGCATGTCCCATCTGACGTAATCATCGACGCTTCAATGCCAGCCATGATCCGCACCTCGGGCCAGATGTGGGGACCTGATGGTCAACCTAAAGATGCCAAAGCGGTGATTCCAGACCGCTGCTATGCCGGTGTCTATGAAGCCACGATCGACTTCTGTAAAGAACATGGTGCCTTTGATCCGCGTACTATGGGAACCTGTCCGAACGTTGGTCTGATGGCTCAAAAAGCAGAAGAATACGGCTCCCACGATAAAACCTTCGAAATGGCATCTGCCGGTACGGTGAAGGTTGTTTCGGAAACCGGTGACGTGTATCTGGAGCAGAAAGTGGAAGAGGGTGACATCTTCCGTATGTGCCAGGTGAAAGACGCGCCGATTCGTGATTGGGTTAAACTCGCTGTGAACCGTGCGCGTGATACTGGCTGGCCGGCCGTTTTCTGGCTGGATGCCAACCGTGCACACGATGCGCAATTGATCAATAAGGTCAACGAGTACCTGAAAGAGCACGATACTGACGGTCTGGAAATTCTGATCAAAGCACCTGTCGAAGCTACGCGGTACACGTTACAGCGCTTGAAAGATGGTGAAAACACCATCTCCGTCACGGGTAACGTACTGCGTGATTACCTGACAGACCTGTTCCCGATTCTGGAGCTAGGGACTTCGGCCAAAATGCTGTCAATTGTGCCGTTAATGAATGGCGGTGGTTTGTTTGAGACCGGTGCGGGCGGCTCAGCACCGAAACATGTGCAGCAGTTTGTCGAAGAGAATCACCTGCGCTGGGATTCCCTGGGTGAATTTTTGGCACTGGCCGTGTCCTTCGAGCACCTGGGTAAAACGTTCGATAACCAACGTGCGAAACTCCTCGGTCTGACACTGGACAAAGCGACCGCTAAGTTCCTCGAAGAGAACAAGAGTCCATCACGAAAAGCAGGCGAGCTTGATAACCGAGGCAGTCATTTCTATCTGGCCATGTACTGGGCCGAAGAACTGGCCGCTCAGGATGAAGATAAGCCACTGGCCGAACGCTTCAAAGTGTTGGTCAAAGAGCTGCACGGCAAAGAAGAGCAGATCGTAAAAGAGCTGAATGACATTCAAGGCAGTCCGGTCAATATTGGTGGCTATTACCGCCCCGATACGGCGCTCGTGTCTTCGGCTATGCGTCCTAGTGCAACGTTAAATGCCGCTCTGGAGTTGGTGAAGTAAAGCCAGGCTTGTAAAGGCAGAGCCATAGCTCTGCCTTAGCTTCTTAAGCCTTTTAACCAAAAAAGCCCAGTATCAACTGGGCTTTTTTACATCTGAGGATCGAAAGAATGCTCAGGAAGTCTCGGGCAATGCAGACGAGGCCGTTTTTGCTTGGGTGACCGGTTGCGTGACATCGACAACCTGAATGTTGACGGCGTGAATGCCTCGTTCAGATTTGACGGTTTCAAACTCCACATCCTGACCGGCTTTCAGTGTCTTGTAGCCTTCCATCTGAATAGATGAAAAGTGAGCAAACAAGTCTTCTTTGTGATCATCGCAAACGATGAATCCAAACCCTTTGGCGTTATTGAACCACTTAACTTTCCCTACTGGCATATCGGACTCCTTACGACCGTTTATTACTCCAACACTGCTGACTCAGTCCCTTCCTGACTGTAAAGTCAACAACTGCGTGCGATCGAAAAGACTCTGTTCTGCGTACATATCTTTAGTAAATCGCGACGTCGGGTTATGGAATACCGTTGAAAGTGGCAAGTCAACCCATATTTAAGGACTTATGATCGAGTTGACGTTTGATTTGTAGATCAGCTCTAAAAAAGAGGATTTCCCCCGGCGTAAGTCGCATTATCCGGGCAAGTCATCGATAATACACCTGAATTTATCTAATGAAATCTGTGTCTATGATTGTAAAAGCTGGCCCGAATTTTGAACCGAGAATGGGTGATGACGATCAATCGTCACGTGAGGGTGAGGGCGATGTAGCATTTCAGACGGCGGACCCAGAACTGAAGCGTCCGTCGCTCTATCGCGTGGTTTTACTGAACGATGACTACACTCCGATGGAGTTTGTGGTACACATACTTGAGCAGTTCTTCGCGATGAACCGCGAAAAAGCCACTCAGGTTATGTTAGCCGTACACACACAAGGCAAAGGTGTCTGCGGCGTCTATACTAAAGATATTGCCGAAACCAAAGCAGCACTCGTTAATGATTATTCGCGTGAAAACCAGCATCCGCTGCTGTGCGAGGTTGAAGAGTTGGACGACGAGAGTCGTTGAGGATGGGTGACACATTATGTTAAGCAAAGATTTAGAGTTAACCCTGAACAGTGCGTTTAAGGAAGCACGGGCTAAACGGCATGAGTTTATGACTGTTGAGCATCTGTTGCTGGCGTTGCTGGACAATCACGCGGCGGCCGATGTCCTGAGTGCGTGCGCGGCGGACATACCACAGCTGCGCCGAGATCTGATTGAGTTTATTGATTCCACAACTCCGCTGATTCCGGTCGACGATGAAGACCGTGAAACACAGCCAACGCTGGGCTTTCAGCGGGTTCTGCAACGCGCGGTTTTCCACGTTCAGTCTTCGGGTAAAAAAGAAGTAACCGGGGCTAACGTCCTGGTTGCGATTTTCTCTGAGCAGGAAAGCCAAGCGGTTTACTTCCTTAAACAGCAAAGTATTTCTCGCATCGATGTCGTTAATTTCATCGCTCATGGTATTTCAAAGGTGCAATCCGACGATGCAGAGCATCAGGACTTTCATTCTGAGCAGAGTCAGGAAGAGGGCGGAGCTGAAAGCAGCGGATCTAATCCGTTAGAAAGCTTTGCAACCAATCTGAATGAAGCCGCCGCCAACGGGCGTATTGATCCGTTAGTAGGTCGGGATTACGAAGTTGACCGTGTTGTTCAGATCTTGTCTCGACGTCGTAAGAACAATCCGTTGCTGGTTGGCGAAACCGGGGTGGGTAAGACGGCCATTGCCGAAGGTCTGGCTAAGCGGATCATTGACGGCAAGGTCCCCGAAATCATGTTGGGCGCACAGGTGTTCTCCTTAGACCTGGGCGCGTTGCTGGCGGGTACAAAATACCGTGGTGATTTTGAAAAGCGGCTGAAAGCGCTGCTGGCTGAGCTTAAAAAGCGAGACAAATCCATTTTGTTTATTGATGAGATTCATACCATCATCGGTGCCGGTGCAGCATCTGGTGGTGTCATGGATGCCTCAAATCTGCTCAAACCAATGCTCAGTTCTGGCGAATTGCGCTGTATTGGGTCAACAACGTTCCAAGAGTTCCGCGGCATTTTTGAAAAAGATTCGGCATTAACCCGTCGATTCCAGAAGATTGATGTCAATGAGCCGTCTGTGGATGAGACCTATAAAATCCTGAAGGGACTCAAGTCGCGCTTCGAAGAACACCATCATCTGAAATATACCGACAAAGCCTTGCGGGCGGCCGCTGAGCTGTCGGATCGATACATTACCGATCGGCATTTGCCTGACAAAGCCATCGATGTGATTGACGAAGCTGGCGCGGCTGAACGATTGAAGTCGGAAAGCAAACGTAAGAAATCGATTGGCGTCAATGACGTTGAAAAAGTAGTGGCGGCCATTGCGCGGGTGCCTGCGAAATCTGTCAATAAAAACGACAAAGAGTTGCTTGCAAATCTTGAACGCAACCTGAAGATGACGGTGTTTGGTCAAGACGAGGCCATCGAAAACATCGCTTCGGCTATCAAATTGGCGCGCGCAGGCCTGAAGTCAGCTGATAAACCGATTGGATCGTTCTTGTTTGCCGGTCCAACAGGCGTCGGTAAAACCGAGGTGACGAAGCAGCTTGCTGAATCGCTGGGCGTTGAACTGTTACGTTTTGACATGTCCGAGTATATGGAGCGCCACACAGCCTCACGGCTGATCGGTGCACCTCCAGGCTACGTTGGATTCGATCAGGGTGGTTTGTTGACGGACGGCGTAAACCGTCACCCGCATTGTGTCCTGTTGCTGGACGAAATTGAGAAAGCCCACCCGGATGTCTTTAACCTGTTACTTCAGGTGATGGATCACGGCACCCTGACTGACAATAATGGCCGGAAAACCGATTTCCGGAATGTCATCCTGATTCTCACCAGTAATGCCGGTGCTCAGGAGATGAGTCGTCGTTCAGTCGGCTTTACTACACAGGATCACAGTACCGACGGGGTCGAAGCCATTAAGAAGACCTTTACGCCAGAGTTCAGGAACCGATTGGATGGTATTGTGCAGTTCTCAGCGTTGCCAGCTGAAGTTGTGCTTAATGTCGTTGATAAGTTCCTTGTCGAGCTTCAGGCACAGTTGGATGACAAGCGTGTGCACCTGGAAGTTGATCAGGCGGCACGTGAGTGGTTAGCTGAACAAGGCTACGACCGCAACATGGGGGCTCGCCCGATGGCACGACTGATTCAGGAACGCATCAAGCGACCTCTGGCCGATCTGATCCTGTTTGGTGCATTGGCTGACGGCGGTACTGCCGAAGTGACCGTGGTCGATGATGAACTGGATATTCAGATTCTGAATGAGATGGCGGAAGCCTGATCACATCCAATCAAAGTGGTACACCCAGACATAAAAAAGGCACCCTAGGGTGCCTTTTTTTATGACTTGAAGACTGTAATTAACGAGCGCGGTAAACGATGCGGCCTTTCGTCAAGTCATAGGGAGTGAGCTCAACCTTAACTTTGTCGCCGGTAAGAATACGAATGTAGTTTTTTCGCATTTTTCCGGAGATGTGTGCCGTGATAACGTGCCCATTTTCCAGTTTTACCCGGAACATAGTGTTTGGAAGGGTGTCGAGAATTTCGCCTTCCATTTCAATTACATCTTCTTTCGCCATAGAGACCTTTACAAACCTTTGAGGGAATTAATCGGCGCGCATTCTGCCTGAAAAAAAGCCAATTGGCAAAGAAATGTGAAATTTTGCAGGCTTCGTCTTTCAAGTTAGTCGCGGGTAACCAATCGTTGCCAACGACCATCTACCAGTAACTCGATAGGGCGATAATCGGTTTTGTACTGCATTTTTTGACACCCGGGTACCCAGTATCCCAAATAAAGGTAAGGCAGATTTCGTTGTTCGCAAAGCTCAAGTTGACGCAAAATTGAAAACACACCTGGGGACAGGTAATCGATGTCGGGTTCAAAAAACGTATAGATAGCTGACAATCCACTGTGGAGTTGATCCGTTACCGCTACAGCAATTAAACGGTCCTGGTCAAAGTACCGTAGGTGCCATGAAAAAGGAGTCTCCGTAGCCAGAAAGTCCTGATAGCTGATTTTGGATGCCGGATACATATCGCCGTCTGAATGTCGTTCATTGATATAACGCTCAAACAGCGCATAGTCTTCGTCGCGAAAAGTCGCGGGAGCGATTTCTAAACGCAGATGATCGGTTTTTTTCAGAACCCGCCGAAAGCGGCGGGTCATCTTGAAATCGTTAACCGGAATTCGGGCAGAAATGCAGGATTGGCAACCGCGGCAGTCAGGGCGATACAGGTGTCGGCCACTGCGCCGGAAACCGGATTGTGTTAGCTCTTCATAGAGTCGGGTGTCGTAGTTCAGTTCAGGGTCCAGGAACAGCGTTCTGGACTGTCGATCGGGCAGATAACTGCAATCATGGTCCCCGGTTCTGAACAGTTTTATGGTGGTCGTCCTTAATGACTCAGAATTGCTCATGCTTTATTGACCCATCGCTTGCTGCAGACTCAGTGTCAGATCTTGTCCGTTCCCTAAGCATAGACGGTTTTTCTGATGGGGAAGGTACGATTCAAAGTCGTCTCGTCCGATCAACTCTCCACCGAGCGAGGCGAGGTAAGGATTGTAAAGCTGACAATCGATCAGGTTCAGATCATTCTCAGCAGCCCATGCACTCAGTGCGATGAAGGCATATTTGGAAGCATTGCTGCGCAACGAGAACATGCTCTCGCCATAGAAAACCGAACCAATCCCTATTCCATAAAGACCGCCAATCAGCTGATCATGATCGTAGACTTCAACGGAATGCGCCCAACCGGAGTAGTGCAGATCATTGTAAGCCGACTGCATATCTGATGTGATCCAGGTGCCTTCCTGACGAAGGGATTCATCGGCACAAAATCCGATAACGCGTTCGAACGCCGTGTTGGCGCGAACAGTCAGTGCAGTTTGGCGGCGAAAATGCTTTTTCAGACTGCGACTGATGTGGGCCTGCCCGGGAATGAGTACCATGCGCGGCGCCGGAGACCACCACATGATGGGGTCGCCTTGGCTGAACCAAGGGAAGATCCCTCTTTGATAGGCGTTTAACAGCCATTCTTCCGTCAGCTGACCACCGATCGCCAACAGGCCTTCCGGTTCTTCCAGCGCCATGGATGTCGGCGGAAAAGAGGGTGGTTGTTCAGCTTTCAGCAAGGTCAGTTGTGGCATAAAAAGTGTCACTAATTCAATAAGTTGGCCATCAATCTGTGTTATCTTATGCACTATTTTCAGGACTGCAAACCAGTAAAGGGGGCTTTTTGGCTGAACGTTTGAAGGCATATCAACAGGACGATCGGTTTACCGAGGTCAAATCGCGCTTTGTTCATGAGGCGATCTGGATCTCATCGCTCGCGATTGGTCTGTTCTTAAGCCTGGCTTTGCTGTCCTATAACCCAAAAGACCCGGGTTGGGCTTATGCCGAATCAAGTTCCGCTCAGGTGACAAACCTGGCCGGGACTGCCGGTGCCTGGTTAGCCTCATTTTTAATCAGCATGATCGGTATTTTCGCCTTTGCGCTGCCTATGATCGCGTTTTATCGGGCCTGGGTCGTGTTTCGGGAACGGAAAAAGTCACAACCGTGGAACCCGCTGATTACGGCTATGCGGACGGTTGGCTGGTTGATGTTTCTGATTGTTGGCTGCGCCTTGGCAACCGTTCACATCGCCAGTGATCATCTGGGTACCGCAGGCGGTTATCTTGGGATCGGTGTGTCTGAATGGTTCTTTCCGATTTTCGGCCTGACCGGCAGCACCGCCATTCTGATTCTGATTTGGTTCCTCTCACTGACGCTCGCCGCACACATTTCTTGGTTAAAGGTCGTCGATGGTATCGGTGCTTGGGTGTTCCGACAGGCTGGAGCGTTGCGCGATCGTTGGCTGCGACGTCAAAAAGCGGCATCTGAAAAAGCCGAAGTACGAAAAGTCGTTGAACAGCGCAAACAGAATCTGGAAATTCAGATTGAAAAACAGTCCAAGCGCAAGCCGCCTCAAATTAAACCGTTGAAGAAGAAAGCCAGCGAGCCCAGTGATCGTGTCGCCAAAGAGAAGCAGAAATCGCTGTTCGATGATACGCCTGTCAGTGGTTCATTGCCTGAGCTGGGACTGCTGACACCGTCGGACGGTGACGAAGCGGGCGGATTTACGGCTGAAGCATTAGAAGCCATGTCTCGGTTGTTGGAAATCAAACTGAAAGACTTTGGTGTTCAGGCGGAAGTAACCGAAGTGGCGCCCGGGCCTGTCATTACCCGGTTTGAAATTCAGCCTGCTGCGGGCGTGAAAGTTTCCAAAATTTCCAATCTGGCCAAAGATCTGGCTCGGTCCATGGCGCTTGTCAGCGTTCGTGTGGTTGAAATCATCCCGGGAAAAACCACGGTTGGTATCGAGATTCCCAACGAGAAGCGTGCCATTGTCCGGCTCAGCGATGTGCTGGGGTCTCAGGTGTATGACAAATCAAAAAGCGTCTTGTCACTGGGACTTGGACATGACATTTCCGGTGCCCCGGTGGTCGCCGACCTGGGCAAAATGCCACATTTGCTGGTTGCGGGGACCACAGGCTCCGGTAAGTCGGTTGGTGTGAACTCCATGCTGTGCAGCCTGTTGTTTAAGGCAACCCCCGAAGAAGTACGGTTGATTCTGGTCGATCCGAAAATGCTTGAGTTGTCCGTCTATGAAGGCATTCCGCATCTGCTGACACCGGTGATTACCGACATGAAGGAAGCGGCAGGCGGCCTACGCTGGTGCGTTGCAGAAATGGAACGGCGCTACAAGCTGTTGGCTTCTGTTGGGGTCCGCAACATCGGTGGTTTTAACAAGAAGGTTTCCGAGGCGATCAAGAATGGCGAGCCCATACTTGATCCACTGTACGACCCGACTCAGGCACTTGATCCGAGCGAGCCAGCCCCGGTTCTGGAACCATTGCCGTACATCGTGGTCGTGATCGACGAATTTGCCGACATGATGATGATTGTCGGTAAAAAGGTGGAAGAGTTAATCGCCCGAATCGCGCAGAAGGCACGTGCTGCGGGTATCCACTTGATTTTGGCAACTCAACGGCCGTCTGTCGATGTTATTACCGGACTGATCAAAGCCAACATCCCGACACGGATCGCATTTCAGGTCTCATCAAAAGTCGACTCCCGAACAATCCTGGATCAGGGTGGAGCAGAGCAACTGTTAGGTCACGGGGATATGCTCTATATGCCGCCTGGTACGAGTCTTCCGATTCGGGTTCACGGAGCGTTTGTGGATGACGATGAGGTTCACGCCATTGTTGCGGATTGGAAAAAGCGCGGCGAACCTGAGTTTATTGAAGAAATTACCAGTGGTGGCGACGCTGATGTGCCGGGTATTCCCGGCTTTGAGTCTGACAATGACGATCCTGAAGCCGATGCGTTGTTTGATCAGGCTGTTGAGTTCGTGACAACCTCACGTAAAGCCTCGATTTCATCCGTGCAACGAAAACTGCGAATTGGCTACAATCGGGCGGCTCGTCTGGTTGAGGCGATGGAAGCGGCGGGCGTGGTAAGTCCGCCCGGTCACAACGGCGCCCGAGAAGTGCTCGCACCACCACCTCCATCCATGTAAAGGATTTCTCAGAATGATTGGAAAAAAAATATCGGTTTTTGCTATCAGTTTCATGGTCATGGCGGCGTCCTATGCTGATGATCAGGCTCGGGCTGCTCTTATCGAGCAGCTTGAAGCCCTGGAAACCTTATCGGCCGATTTTGAACAGAGAACGTATCAGGAAACCTCACCACGGGCTGATGTTTCATCGGGTACGTTTCAGCTCAGCAAGCCTAACCGTTTCCATTGGCATGTTCAGGAACCGTTTGAGCAGCGTGTCATTGCGGATGGGGAACTGCTCTGGGTATATGATCCAGACTTGGAACAGGCTACTTATCAGTCACTGAATCAAAACTTAAGTCAGTCTCCGGCGATGATTCTGACGCAACCGCGGCAAACGCTGACCGATGACTATGGCGTGATTAAGGTAGCGTTGGAAGATGGCGTTGCATATCGCTTAACGCCAAGCTCAGACGACGCCATTTTCGATGAACTGTTGATGCGCTTTGACCCGGCCGGTCATATCAATCAATTGCGAATTCTTGATTCTCTAGGGCAGGAAACTCAGGTCACGTTCAGTAATGTGGACGTGAACTCACCGCTGGCGGATGATCTTTTTGTATTTACCCCGCCTGACGGTACCGACATTTTCGAGCAGATGTGATGACGGACCTGTTTGATCAGGGGCATGCCTACCAACCACTGGCTGAGGTGCTCAGACCTCAGACGCTTACCGATTACATCGGACAACAGCACATTCTGGGTCCAGGTAAACCGCTGCGACAAACGCTGGAAAACAGAAATCTTCATTCGATGATTTTCTGGGGTCCACCGGGCGTGGGTAAAACCACTTTGGCGAACGTGATCTCCAATACCGTCGAGGCTCGGTTCGAAGTGCTCTCAGCCGTTCAGGCTGGTGTAAAGGACATCAAACTGGTGGCTGAAAAAGCCAAGCAAGCTCAGGCTTATGGCGAGGTGACCGTTCTGTTTGTCGACGAGGTGCATCGCTTCAATAAAGCCCAGCAGGATGCCTTTTTGCCTTATGTCGAAAATGGTACCTTTATTTTTATTGGCGCAACCACGGAGAACCCGAGCTTTGAACTCAATTCAGCCCTATTGTCACGGGCCCGTGTTTACGTCTTAAAGTCGTTTACTGACGACGACTTCCGGCAACTGTGGCAACGGGCGAGGTCTCTGGACGAGCGCATAGCAAAGTTAGCCATCGAAAATGACGCCTTAGACGGGTTGATCCAGTTTGCGGACGGTGACGCGCGTCGCTTTCTTAATTTTCTCGAAATTGCGATCGATTTTTTCACCTCCGAGGCTGTCATCACCCTGGATGATATCCGCGAACTACTCAGCCATCAGCCGCGACGCTTCGATAAGGGCGGTGAGAATTTCTACGACCAGATTTCGGCCTTTCATAAAAGTGTTCGCGGATCTTCACCCGATGGCGCGTTGTACTGGTTGTGTCGAATGCTCGATGGCGGTATCGATCCACTGTATCTGGCCCGGAGAATGGTGCGAATTGCCTCAGAAGATATCGGTAATGCAGACCCGAGAGCATTAACCCTGGCTTTAAATGCCTGGGACAGCCAGGAACGGCTGGGATCTCCGGAAGGGGAACTTTCGCTGGCACAGGCCGCGGTTTATCTGGCCAGCGCACCCAAATCAAATGCCGTTTACACCGCCTTCAATGCCATGATGAGCGCAGTTCGGTCGTCTCACAGTGCCGAGGTGCCACTGCACCTGCGCAATGCGCCGACGTCGCTGATGAAAGACCTCGACTATGGACGTGACTATCGCTACGCCCACGATGAGCCACACGCTTATGCCGCAGGTGAAGTTTACTTGCCTGATCACATGCAGGGACAACGATTCTATGATCCGGTGGACCGTGGTTTGGAACAGAAAATCCGGCAAAAACTCGACTTTTTAAAGCAGTTGGACGAACAGGCGCAGAATCAGGAGGATGAATCATGATGCAGATGTCATTGTGGCACTGGGCCGTCATCGGCTTTGGCGGATCTTTAGGGGCGATGGCCCGTTTCGGCGTTGTGAGCTGGCTGAATCGTCTACACGGTAGCGCATTCCCATGGGGAACCTTTGCTGTGAATGTGCTCGGAAGCTTCATTATGGGCTTGGCTTTTGTGCTGTTCACCATAAAATACCCACAGGTACCCGGAAGTCTGCGGAGTTTTATTCTGGTTGGGTTTTTGGGTGCCTTTACGACCTTTTCCAGCTTTTCCCTGGAATTGCTGTCACTGTTCCAACAACATTTTATATCTATCGCTCTGACCTATGCGCTAGCTTCCGTATTGATCTGCCTTGTGGCAGTCACGGCCGGCTACGCGACAGGCAGATTTATTTTTTGAAAACGTAAGGACTGAATCCCTATGCTGGATATCAAGCAGCTGAGACAAGACATCGACTCCATCGCAAAGACACTGAAAGTTAAAGGCTTCGACCTGAATGTATCGGCCTTTCAGTCTCTGGAGTCCAGTCGTAAGTCCTTACAGGTAGAGACCGAAGAGCTTCAGGCTGAGCGTAAAAAGGCATCAAAAGCCATTGGTCAATATGTTCGTGAAGGTATGACGCCGGACGAGGCAAAAGCCAAGGTCCAGGAAACTCTGGACAAAATTGCAGCCTCGCTGGATGAGAAAGAACACGAACTTAAAAAGGTTCAGGATCAGCTGGACGACTTGATGTATTCCATCCCCAATACGCCTGACGCGAGTGTACCGGAAGGCAAGGATGAGGATGACAACGTGGAGGTGGCCCGTTGGGGAACCCCGCCGAGCTTTGCGTTTGACATCAAAGATCATGTCGATGTGGGTGCCGCCCTGAACGGGCTGGATTTCGAAACCGCAGCCAAGTTGACGGGCAGCCGGTTTGCGGTAATGCAAGGAAAGGTGGCTCGCTTACACCGGGCGCTGACTCAGTACATGCTGGACCTTCAAACCAATGAGCATGGGTATCTGGAAACCGCCGTCCCGTTCATGGTTAATCGCGATTCTTTGTACGGTACCGGTCAACTGCCAAAATTCGGTGAAGATCTGTTTAAACTGGATGCTGACCAGGAATACTACCTGATACCTACGGCTGAAGTTCCGCTGACGAACATCGTTCGTGGCGAAATTCTTGATGTCGCTGATCTGCCAGTACGCCTGGCTGCGCATACGCCGTGTTTCCGTTCTGAAGCTGGCTCTTACGGTCGTGATGTCCGTGGCATGATTCGCCAGCACCAGTTTGAAAAAGTTGAACTGGTACAGATCGTGGAGCCGTCACGTTCCTTTGAGGCGCTTGAAGAGCTGACGGGCCATGCCGAAGCGGTATTGCAGGCACTGGAACTTCCGTACCGTAAAGTGATCTTGTGTGGTGGAGATCTGGGTGTCAGTGCGGCTAAAACGTACGATTTAGAAGTCTGGTTACCTGCGCAGGACACTTACCGGGAGATCTCGTCTTGTTCCAACATGACAGATTATCAAGCCCGTCGGATGCAAGCCCGGTATAGAAACCCGGAAACCGGCAAGCCGGAACTGGTACATACGTTGAATGGTTCTGGTTTGGCGGTCGGTCGAACATTGGTGGCCATTCTTGAAAACTACCAGACCGATACCGGACTGAACGTACCGGCCGTGCTGCAACCCTATATGGGTGGGGTCGATTTCATTCCTTTTGCCTGAACCCCTAGCATCAAAGCCCCATAACGGGGCTTTTTTGTTTCTGACTGCCGGACATGGAGCCAAACCGTGGATTACTTTCCTTTATTTCACAAGTTTAACGGTGAGTCCGTATTGGTTGTTGGTGGTGGCACCATCGCGCTGCGGAAAATCACCCTAATTGAACGCAGCGGCGCTAACGTCCGCGTAGTTGCCCCTGAAATTCGGGAAGACATTAGCAGGCGTCCCAGTTGTCAGTGTGAGTATCGAGAGTACCGGGAGACGGATCTCGACGGTCATGCGCTGGTCATCTGTGCAACCGATAACACCGCGCTCAATCAGGAAGTCAGCGATGCTGCGAAAGCTCGCGGTATGCTGGTCAATGTGGTGGACAGTCCGGATCTTTGTAATGTGATTTTCCCGTCAATTGTTGACCGAAACCCCCTCATTATTGGTATTACTTCGAGCGGTCGTGCGCCGGTACTGGCCCGTACAGTACGTGCAAAACTCGAAAGCACGATCCCTGCAAGTTTTGGACATTTGGCAAGGTTGGCGTCCGCCTATCGCGAAAAAGTAAAACAGGTGATTACGTCGTCATCGGATCGGTTGCGTTTCTGGGAAAAGGTGTTGAATGGCGTCACGGCAGAACACGTATATGCCGGCCGGCTCGATGAAGCTGAACGCAGCCTGCAGAAGACATTGGATGATCCTCAATTGAGAGTGCAGGGCGAGGTCTATCTGGTCGGCGCAGGACCGGGTGATCCGGATCTGTTAACCTTTAAAGCGCTTCGTCTGATGCAGCAAGCCGATGTGGTGGTATACGATGCACTCGTCTCTGACGCCATTATGGACCTTGTTCGTCGCGATGCTGACCGAATTTATGTCGGCAAGCGGCGTTCTGCCCACACCTTACCTCAAGACGCGATCAATGAACGTCTGGCCAGCCTCGCGAAAGAAGGTAAGCGGGTGTTGCGTTTGAAAGGAGGCGATCCATTCATCTTCGGCCGGGGTGGCGAAGAAATCGACCTGTTAGCCGAGCATCAGATTCCTTTTCAGGTGGTGCCCGGCATTACCGCCGCTTCCGGGTGCGCTGCGTACTCGGGCATTCCTTTAACTCACCGGGATTACGCTCAATCGGTGCGCTTTGTGACCGGACATCTCAAAGATGGTACGACGAACTTACCCTGGGAAGATCTGGTTTCAACAGCACAAACACTGGTTTTTTATATGGGCCTGACCGGCATCCGTCAGATATGTGAGCAGCTGATCGTACATGGTCGCCATCCGGAAACACCGATCGCACTGATACAGAAGGGGACAACGCCTGAACAGCACGTATGGGTGGGAACGCTGGCAACCATGCCAGACATTGTGGATCGGGAAAAACCACAGGCACCCACATTAACCATTGTTGGAGAGGTTGTCAGTCTGCACGCTAAGCTGAACTGGTACCAACCCTGATCAGAGTGCGCCTCGGTTCTGCCACCAGTTCAATGTCTGCTGCTTTGCGGTTTCGATTGGCAAGCCTTCCAGCTGTGACAATACTAGCGCTGCCGTCTGGCAGACGGCCGCTTCTCCGTAGCTGTTATGCTCAGTCTCGTTCCAGAGTTCGGTTAATGGCTCGGCCTGAACCTGATCGGGGCGCACAGCTCGCTGATTGAAGACAGGTGGCAGCGTCATGGGCTCTGATTGATCGGAAACGGCGATTCGCGTGTCGCTGTCCGGACGTACTTCAAACTCTCCGCCGTCTCCTTTCATAACGATATTCTGTTGTTGACCGAGAAGGATGGCGGCTTCGTGATGAATGGCCATGTAAGGGGGGTGGAACATGCCTTGAAGAGTCAGGCGGGCATTCAAAGGATTCAAATGACGTACCAGCGTGTTGACCGGAGACCGAAGTCCGAGCTCAGCTTTCATATCAATCAGATCGGACATCACCGGCAGTACATCCTTGACGGCGATATACGCGATACCTTGCTGATTGACAACATCGGCGGCCGAATCAAGAGTGTCGACCACCTGAATGTTTATGAGTGGGCAAATTTGCCGCGCGTATTGTCGACCCGCTGTATGTTCGCCACCGCCATGCAATAACACCCGGATACCATTATCGGCTAACAGCCTAGCTGCGAGAAGATACCAGGACGGCTGTTTTTTCTTACCGGCATAGGCGGGCCAGTTTACATCCACACGGTTCATTTCAGGGTGTGGCAGGGCATCGTGGCACGCATCCACCAGGCCGGCAATTTCCTCCGGCGTTTCTTCTTTAACCCGCATCAACATCAATAAGGCACCGAGTTGAGCTTGTGTCATGGTGCCATCCAAAATCGATGACATTGCATAGTGAGCTTCGGCTCGGGTCAGGTTGCGACTGCCTTTTTTTCCGCGTCCCAACGCTCGAATCAGGCCCGGCAATGAAAGTTGTTCAGTCATAAGCAGTTTTTCGGTTTTGGTAGGCCGGCCAAAAGAGCCAGCGTTCTGGCGGGACTTTCGCCATAACGTTGCATAAGCCAGATTGAATTCCCCTGGTCGGGGCCTACTGTTTGTTTAATGTGCTTAACCAATGGGCGCATAGCCGGGGAAAGATCATATTCAAAATAAAAATCGCGCAGGGCCTGAATGATTTGTTCATCAATGTCAGTGATCTCAAGATTGAGCGCTTCCGCCGATTGATGAACCCATTGCATATCCCATTGCCGGGCGTCCTGTAAAAATCCTAAATGATCGCGTTCGTATGCCATGCTGTCATTTACCAGGTTATCTGTTTGTCGTGTTCAGTCACTAGTGAAACCCAATCGTTGGTGCTCAACGTTTGCCAGTCGTCGTGCTGCGCGCCCCCCAGACTATGGCTGTCCTCGAGCAGGAGATAGCCTTTGGCCGGGTAGGGGTTTTGACGAATGCTGAGCATCAAAGCTCGGTCTGTCACCATAAGAATGTCTTCCGGCGTTAATAATTGCTGAAAGAGTTCATGCTCAAGTACGGTTGGTGCGTTAGTCAGCGTTAAGATCATCAGAACACCTCCACATGAGCCGCGTCTTGTATCCACTGAGCCAAAGCGGCAGACGTTATGGGGGAAACCTGATCATTGATGGCAAGGTCGTTTAGTACCGACTCAGCGTGCTCCTGACAATAGTGCAGAGACTCGCTGCCATACATCGGCAGTGCGGCCAGTTGTTTTTCCAGTGATTTTTGCCCGACCGGTTGCTGATTCGGTAACAACCACCCCAGGCCCTGCTCAAAAAAAACGATCCGGTGTTCGATATCAAACAGAGCAAGGCTCATGACCGCTTCTAAGATTTCGTGACTCTGACGACCGGCATAAGGGGCTGATTTGATGATAATAAGTTGAAATGACATAGGCTACTTAAAGGTTATCAAACGGTCGGCGTCATGAAAGCCACTGGCCCACTGGCCTAAGCCCGTCAGGGAAAACCCCCGGGCGACAGTAATGGCTGATTTATCGTAGCGTTTAGCTTCAGCATCATCGAGCAGGCCCCGATTAGCGGAGGCTGCGATGCAAAGCAACAGTTCAACACCGCGATCAGAAAGCGCCTGCCATTGAGACAGTAAGTCAAACTCATCGGACGCGGGAGATTGCGTGTTTAAGCCGTGATAAACACCGTCAAAGAAGAAGAACACGCGCGCGATGTCATGTCCGCTATCAAGGCTGTGTTGAATGAATTGTTGAGCACTTCTTGCGGAGTTCCCCGTCCACGGTGCGCCATAAACGTTAATCTGAAATTTCATCGTTGGGTTGTCAGTCAGGCAGAAATGGCATTGTAATGGTTTTCAGTTTTCAGATACAAAAAAAGCCGCGAGATGCGGCTTTCTTATCACTAGGTTGAGACTGAATAATCAGTCATTACCGGTCAGGACATACACCAGATGCAGCAGGTGTACGAACAGGTTATAGATGTCGAGGTACAACGAAACGGTTGCACGGATGTAGTTGGTCTCACCGCCATTAATAATGCGGCTGGTATCGAACAAAATCATCAGTGACATCAACAGAACAACGCCGGCAGAAATGGCGATTTGCAAACCTGGAATCGGCAGGAACCAGCTTGCGACCATTGCAACCAACAGGACGATCAAACCGACCATCAGGAAGCCACCGAGGAAGCTGAAGTCCTTCTTAGTTGTCAGAGCATAAAAAGACAGACCAAAGGTGACCACAGCAGTACCACCCAGTGCCTGAGCGACCATTGAAGGTCCTGCTGGCAACGACAGGTAGAAGTTCAGCATCGGGCCAAGGCCGGCACCCAACAGGCCAGCAAACACAAAGGTCCAGACAATGCCCATGCTGGAGTTATAGGTTCGTGGCAGCACAAACCAGACGATACCGATTGCCGCGAGACTCATGATCAGCGAAGCGCCCTGTGGCAGATTCAGCGCCATGGACACAACAGCCGCGAAGGCACTGAACACCAGTGTCATAGACAACAGCATATAGGTATTACGTAATACCTTGTTGGTCGACAACGCTGACTCAGTGCGGGTCGACGTTACTTGATCAAATTGGGCCATAAAGCCACCTCCAATGTTATTTTAATCTGGTGTAAAAATCGGGGTGTTACGCCCGAATTCAACCCATCACCCTTAGTGTTAAGAAAACAATTAAGTATCTCAAGTCCTTATCACATATTTTACGTCAGAAACCGAGACCGGTTCGGTCCGGCAAACGCACCGGGTGATTCCAATCCAGCGGTGAGCTTACCGGTAAATGTAAGCAAAGTGTGAAAAAGTTGCTGCAAGTCCCTGAAAAAAAGCCTATTCTAGTCGTTTAAAACGATCGTTTGAAAAGAGCTGAAGTTATGACTCAAGCAGATACCGTCACCCGTATTCTCGACTCGGCCGAGCAGCTGTTCGCGGAGAAAGGGTTTGCTGAAACGTCTTTGCGCATGATTACGACCCGTGCCAAGGTTAATCTGGCTGCGGTTAACTATCATTTCGGATCCAAAAAGGATCTGATCCAAGCCGTGTTTGCCCGTTTTCTGACCCCGTTCACTCAGAAACTCGACAAAGAGCTCGATGCCATGGTGGCAACCAATCGGGAGCCGACGTTTCAGGACGTACTCGGTGTGTTGGCCAGAACCATGTTGACCGGCGTCGAAACCCATCAACGCTACAATAAACTATCTGTGTTTATGCGATTGCTGGGCCTTGCTTATACCCAAGCGCAAGGGCATTTACGGCGTTTTCTGAATGAAAATTACGCTAAGACATACGGTCGGTTTATTGGCTACCTCAAAGCAGCGCATCCAACGTTGTCGAGTGATGAGATCTTTTGGCGCATTCATTTCGCCATCGGCTCTGCGGTGTTTACCATGTCGAGCTTGGAAGTGTTGCGCAGTATGGCACAGGCGGATACCGGTCACGACGCCAGTGTCGAGCGTGTGATGCAGATGCTGATTCCGTTCCTGTCGGCCGCTTTAGAGCAGGAATCCTGATCGGTATAACGGCTCAAACGGTGGTATCGGCATCGATCGACTGACTGAGCCGGATATCCGTCGAACAATCGATCAGCGTTTCCACCAGTGATTCATCGAACGGTTCATTAGCAGACAAACTGATCATGGCCTTGGTTTGTCGCAGTGACAGCCCCTTACGGCTAAGCATCCGTTGAATCAGCAGATCGGCCATGGAATCCAGTTCATTTTCCGGAACGATTTTGTTCACCAGCCCCAAACGAGTCGCGGTGTAGGCATCCATTGACTCTGCGCTGAGTGAATAGTAGCGGGTCGCTCGTTCGCCCAGCGTTTTAACCAAATAGGGGCTTTGCAGGGCCGGCACCTGGCCGTGGCGGGTTTCGGTTATCGTAAAATGAGCGCGTTCTGCGGCCAAGACGATGTCACAGCAGCAAAGCACACCAACGGCCGCCGCATTAGCCATACCCCGAACGGTTACCATAATTGGAATAGGGAACTCATAAAGCGTTTGAAACAATCGAGACAGTTGTTCAGCGTCTTGTTGATGTTCAGCGCGCCCGGAATGTTGCCGACGACGAACCCACTCAATATCCGGCCCCCGGCAGAAGTTTTCACCGACGGCCGTCAACCAGATTAGTTTCAGACTGTCGTCTTCCATAAGATCATCAAAGGCTGTGATAAGGGTACAGACCATCTCATCATCATAAGCATTATCCTGCTCATAGCGATTGAGTTTTACCACTGCAAGCCCCGGAATCGGGCGCTCAATTAATATCGTTTCCTTCATATTTTTTCTTATTTTTTCGTTGAAGGGGGCGGCCACAATCACGTGGCCCGAATTTCAAGGTAAACCAGATTCTGCTCCGGTGCCAATTTTTTTGTTAACATCGGGTGACGAGTGATCGTTTACAGACTTCCCGGTGGTGCACAAAGGATCAATCGGACACCGCTGGTACTGAACTCACACTGAGACAACGCTTCCTCTTCGAGCAAAGTTTGAATCTTCAGCTTCTCTACATCGGCCTGAGTAACAATCGGGTTAACCGAGGCCAGATAACTCATGCGTTCCACCCGCGCTTGATTCGCGGCCACTAAAGACGCACGCGTCTCTTCCAGTGCAGTGTTAAAGCGATCTTCGGCAAGAGTCTGGCTGGTCTCATAAAGCGGCGAGATCCGCTCTTTGGCTTCCCGGATCATTTTGCGGGCAATTTTTACCGGTAAGGTTTTAATCTGGGCTTGCAGTGCGTCTTCCGATAACACCCCGCTCAGATCTTTGACGCCACCTTCTAACACCAGGGTACGGAACAGCGCCGTATTCAGGTGAGGTTTCAGAGCATGTGTTAGCCGTTCCGGAACGGAAACCGACCACTGAACTTCCATCAACAGTTGACCGGCCGGTACCTGCTCTGATTCCAAAAGAGCAATAGAGGCTTGCCCCAGTTCAGAACCTTGCAGCATGTCGGCAAGTCCCTGAATAAACGGATGCTCCCAGGATAAAAACAAAGTGTCTTCACGCTGACTGGCAATCTGCCGGTCAAAGGTGACCACCGCGCCGCCCTCAGGAATGCCAGGTAGTACGGGGATGAGCATGTTACTGGACGGAATCAGCTCATAGATGCCATTGGCGATGGATTCGAAGTGAAGGTTCAGCAGGTTGGCCGCCATCTCAACAACGGACAGAGGGTGATTCTGTTCCAACGTTTCAATCTGGTTGCGGATGTTATCCGCCTCAGGCTGGCGACAGGAGTTCAGCTCAAGGAGTATGTCCCGGCCTTGTTCCAGCTGTTCAGTCAACTCGCGCATTTGTTTACGAATGCTGTCTGCCAAGGCGTCATCGCCCCGGGCAAACCAGTCTTCGGCAAACTGTTCGTGAATGGTACCGGCGGCAGGTTGGCTTTGCTCCACGCACCCGAGAAGATCGTGATACCACTGGTATCGACGTTGATCGTCGCTGTTCTGAAGCAAGTAGGCATGAATACCAATGGTTTGTGTTTGTCCGATTCGGTCCAGACGACCAATACGCTGTTCAAGACTGTCCGGATGGCTGGGGATGTCCCAGAGGATCAGATGGTGACAGAACTGAAAGTTGCGGCCTTCGCCGCCGATTTCCGAACAAACCAGAATATGAGCACCGTCATCGACATCCGCAAAGTGAGCCGCCGCGCGATCCCGTTCAATCAGATCCAGGTCTTCATGGAAGGACGTCGCGTCCACGCCGAAGTCGTGCCACAGTTCATAGGCAAGACTCTTTGCCGTTTCTTTATCGTGAGCAATCAGTAAAACCTTTTCATCACGATTGGTTTTTAACCATTGTGCCAACGCTTTTACGCGGTCTGAATCGCTTGCAAACAGTTCAAGGTCGGCTTGGCGACGATGAAAGCCACTGACGCCTTTGCGCGTGTTGCGATAAACCACTCGCCCGGTTCCATGCCGATCCAGCAGGGCGGAAAGTGCCTGATGAGCATCGTTCTGCCAGCTGATACCAAGGCTCTCCAACTGCTGAATGACGTCCGGGGTGACCTGATTTTCGTTCAGCGCACGGGCGATATCAGTCAGATCGGCAAACGATGCTTCATCGGCCTGGTACTGTTCAAAACTGGCAAAACGACCGGCGTCCAGTAACTGAAGGCGCCCAAAATGAGATTGTTGCCCCAGTTGTTCTGGCGTTGCGGTCAGCAATAGTAGATGGGGAAGCTGACGTGCAAACTGACTCCAGTGCAGTGAGTCTGCCTCGTCGGCTTCGGTGTTTAAATGATGGGCTTCGTCGACGACGAGCATGTCCCAATCTTGTTCACTGATGTGTGCCAGGGTCTCTTCACTGGTGAGCTCAGTGTGTGTAATTAGATGGACCTGACCAATCGCGAAATCATGTTCCGGCCCTTGGTACATTTCACAGAAAAGCGAGAACCGACGGATCAGTTCGACCAGCCATTGTGCTTGCAGGGCAGGCGGAACGGCAATCAGGATACGTCGGATACGTCCCTGCTGGCGTAAGCGGTTGATAATCAGTCCGGCTTCAATGGTCTTACCCAGGCCGACTTCATCAGCCAGCAGGGCTCTGACATGGGAATGTTCAGTCGCGCTGCGGGCAACATAAAGCTGATGCGGCAGTAAGGTTGAGCGGGTTCCGAGCAAACCGTTCAGATGTGTCGACCAGATCGCCTGAATGCCGCTGTTCAGCGCTGAGCGAAAGGCAAACCAGTTTGGATGATCGGTTTGTCCGGTGAGCAAACGCACCATCGGGTTGTTGCGTTTCACTTTATCGGCCAGTTCGGTTTCCGGTACCATTTGCTGGTCGGTCGTTTCATAAACGATCAAACCATTCATAGAATGGACGACAGCGATGGTTTTTTCGCCCTGATCCCGATGATCCAGTGTCTCACCGACATCGAGCGTGTAGCGTGTCAGTGGTGCATCGCGAAGTGCATATTGGCGCTCAGTATCTGAATCCGGGAAATACAGCAGGACAGCGCGCGCATCGACGCTCTGTACCATCCCCAATCCGAGTTCTGGTTCGCTGTCGACGAGCCAGCGTTGACCCTGTACAAATTCGGCCATATGCACCTCTGAGTTTGATTAGGGGCGGGTATTCTACGTATTTCGGCAATGGATGAAAGCACAAGCCATTACCGGATGAAATTTTAACGACCTTTCTCAATCGGAACGACCCTCAAGATGGGCAGATCCCTCATCCGATTCGTATGCCTGGGCGTGAAAGCAGGGCACAACCGATCGGTCCGGGTTCGTTGATCATGGGTGTTGATTGGCCTGCGAACGGTTACAATACCCGACAAGAGAATCATTCTGGCGATCATTCGCCGGGATTACGCCAAATTTGTAGCAGCCGAGGATGTATGACACAAATCGATCTCAGGTCCACGCAAGTCACCCCTCATTCCGCCTTTGATCTGGTGGATTGCCGGTATGTCGATTCCCTGAATGTCAGGCTGGAGTATTACCGGCACCGAAAAACCGGTGCAGAACACTATCATCTCGCCGCTGACAGTGACGAAAATGTCTTCATGGTGTCTTTACGAACCATGCCGCAAGACTCAACCGGCGTAGCGCATATTCTGGAACACACCGCGCTGTGTGGCTCGGAAAAATACCCCGTTCGTGATCCGTTTTTCATGATGACGCGTCGTTCGCTGAACACCTTTATGAACGCGATGACCAGCAGTGATTGGACGGCCTATCCTTTTGCCAGTGAAAATACCAAAGATTATGAGAATCTGCTCTCGGTCTATCTGGATGCGGTGTTTTTCTCACGGCTTGACGAACTGGACTTCCTGCAGGAAGGACATCGACTGGAGTTCAATCAGGCTGACGATGCCAGCTCCGGGTTGACCTATAAAGGGGTGGTATTCAATGAAATGAAGGGCGCGATGAGCTCTCCTGTGTCGCAGCTCTATCAGGCCTTCAAGAGTTACCTGTTCCCAAGCAATACCTATCATTACAACAGCGGGGGCGATCCGGAACACATTCCTGATCTCACCTACGAGCAGCTGAAAGCCTTTTATAAGACGCACTATCATCCGTCAAATGCGTCCTTTTTTACGTTTGGTAACCGTCCGGCGTCTGACATACAAGCACGGATGGAAACTCAGGCGCTGTCGACATTCGATCCTTTAGAGCATCGGCTCTCGGTGCCGCGGGAAAAACGCTTCAGCCGACCACTCGAAGTGACTGAGCGATACCCCTCCGAAGGCGAAACTGACGGTAAAACCTATCATTCAATCGGCTGGTTGCTGGGTGAAAGTACCGATCTTATCGGTCAGCTCGAAGCACATCTGCTCAGTGACCTGTTGTTGGACAACAGTGCCTCACCGCTGCGTCAGGCGCTGGAAAACTCCGAGTTAGGAACGAACCCATCACCGTTATGCGGGTTAGACGACTCCAACCGGGAAATGCTGTTCATGTGTGGTCTGGAGGGCAGTGAACCAGAACAGGCCGAGGCATTTGAGAAGCTGGTCTTGGATACGTTGCAGTCGGTTGCGGATCAGGGCGTCGAAGAAGAGCACATTGATGCCATGCTGCACCAGTTGGAACTGTCGCAACGGGAAATCACCGGTGATGGCTATCCCTACGGGTTGCAGCTGATATTCAGCGTTACGGGCGCAGCGACCCATGGCGGATCGGTAATGGACGCACTCGATATTGATGGTGCACTGGATATTCTTCGTCAACGAACCCGCGAACCGGGCTACATTCAGTCTCTGGTGAAGCGATTACTGCTGGACAACGCACATCGGGTTCGTTTGGTCATGCGTCCCGACAACGAAATGAAAAGCCGTCAACAGGCAAATGAACAGGCTCGACTGGAGGCCATCGAACAAACTCTGTCCGATGATGAAAAACAACGCATTCTGGATCAGGCGGCGGCGCTGAAAGAACGCCAGGAACAGGTTGATGACGGCGATTTGTTGCCTAAAGTGACCCTCAAGGACGTCAAACCAGACGTCAAACGGCATAGCCCAGTTAAGACATCACCAGTGATTGCCTATAGCGCCGGCACCAACGGCCTGGCTTATCAGCAGTGGTATTGGCCAATTCCATCGTTGACGGACGCTGAGCGCGAACTGTTTCCGCTTTATACGTCCTTGCTGTCCGAGCTCGGAGCCGGGGAGTTGAGCTACCTGGAAACGCAACAACGCCAGGCCGCACGAACCGGCAATGTGAACCTGTATTCCATTTATAAATCATCGCTGACCGATACCGATCAGTTAACCGGTTATCTGGTGTTTACCGGGAAGTCACTGGATCGATATTTTGCTGACTTAACAGACATTATGGCGATGCATTGGCTGGACGCGCGCTTTGACGAAACTGCGCGGGTGCGGGATTACATGACGTTAATGAGTTCCCGTCGCTTGCAGGGCGTGACCGGCAGTGGACATGGCCTCGCCATGCAGGCGGCATCGGCCAGACACAGTAACGGCAGCTCCTTGATTTACCATGGCACCGGGTTACCGGCAATCGTTCGCCTGACAAACTGGGTGCAACAATGGAAGGAAGACCCGACCCGGCTGGAGCAGTGGTTAAGTGCTTTGCAGTCACTGCATCAGAAAATGCAGCAACAGTCACCTCATGCGTTAATTATTGGCGAGCAGGACGTGCTGGGAGACATGGAAGCGCGACTGCAGCAAAGCCGGCTTACGTTTGTCGAAGAACAAACGGCTATAGATCAAACCCTGTCCCGACTTGGGGATGATCGAGCGGTCTGGAGCACCGACACCAATGTCAATTTCTGTGCAGCCGCGTACTCAACGGTTCCACCGACCCACGCCGATTCGCCGAAATTAACAGTCTTGGCCGGTGTCTTACAGAACAATGTACTGCACACCAAAATCCGGGAACAGGGCGGTGCTTACGGTGGCGGCGCCAGTCATGACAACAGTAACGGTGTGTTCCGCTTTTACTCTTATCGAGACCCTCGTCTGCAGGAAACCCTGGCCGATTTCACGGCGAGTCTCGACTGGGTACGGCAGGGTGAGTTCTCAGACGATCAGGTCGAACAAGCCATATTGGGCGTGGTCAGCTCCCTGGACAAACCGGGATCGCCTGCGGGTGAAGTGAAAGGGGCGTATCAGAATCGCTTGTTTGGTCGAACCGACGAGTTTCGCCGTCAATATCGTGAAGGTTTGCTGTCGGTGAATAAGGCCGACCTGATTCAGGTCGCGAACACCTATTTTGCTCCCGACTCGCGTACGGAAGCGATCATCACCGACTCAGCGAACGCTGAACAGTTGGCTGGCGACGGATTCACCTGGCATAAACTGTCATAACGCAAAAGAGGGGCCGAATTATCGACCCCTCAGTTTGTTGATAAACCCCGCCGACAAAAAGGTAGCTTTCAAATGGATCGCTGCAAGTATCGCCGGAATGCCGGACCACCTGATAAGCTCGACGAAAACACCGGAACGCCGGACCGCCATGTTTTCGACGTCCATTTGAAAGCTACCTTTTCATCGTCTCGAAACCGGTGGTGACTTTGTCATCAGTCTGAGGGGCCGACTGATCGGCCCCTTTTCATTTATTCAGATCAGGCTAACGGTAAGTCCAGCTCCAACCAGGCTGGGGCGTGGTCACTGGGTTTGTCCATGCCACGGATGTGATAATCGATGCCAGCGGACTGAATCAATGGCACCAAGGGTTCCGTGATCATCAGGTGGTCAATTCGCAGTCCTCGTTTCGGGTCGTCGTCGAAGCCTTTCGAGCGATAATCGAACCACGAAAACAGCTCGGTACTGTCCGGGTAAAGGTGACGGTAGGAATCCACCAGCCCCCAAGCGCGCAGTTTTTCAAACCATTCGCGCTCTTCCGGCAAGAAGGCAGACTTTCCTTCACGTAGCCAACGCTTGGCATTTTTCTCACCGATACCGATATCCTCGTCCACCGGGGCAATGTTGAAGTCGCCTAACACGATCAGCAAATCATCCGGTTTGGCATGGGTTTCCAGCCAGGTCAGCAAATCCGCATAAAACTTTCGCTTTGCCGGCCACTTGGTTGCGTGTTTATTGCTTTCGCCTTGCGGGAAATAGCCATTGATGACGACCAGCTCACGGCCATCGGCGGTGGGGTGCCGGGTGACAATCAAACGGCGCTGATCGTCTTCTACATCGGTCGGGAAGCCATATTCCGCAGGTACTGGTTGTCGGCTCAAAGTGGCCACGCCATGGTGCGCCTTCTGACCATGGACCTGAGAAACCAACCCAGACGCAGCGGCGACCGCCTCGTGAGGGTAAAGATCTGAATGCACCTTGATTTCCTGCAAGCTCAGAATGTCGGGATCATGGGTCGCTTTCAGTTCTTCTAATTGATGAAGACGTGCGCGTATGCCATTGATATTAAAAGAAATGATCTTCATTGAGCTTTTCCGTTGTCGGTCGGTGTGATTGGCCGGTATTATTCACGAGACGTTCACAAAATAAAACTGATGTTCCTGCCATGGCCCAACTCTATTTCTATTACTCGGCAATGAATGCCGGAAAATCCACTGCGTTACTGCAGTCGGATTACAACTATCACGAACGCGGTATGAAGACCCGACTGCTGACGGCGCAACTGGACAACCGCTTCGGCGAGGGCCGGATTGCGTCCCGTATCGGATTGGAGAAAACGGCCGATATGTTCAATGCCGACACCGATCTGATTGCCTGGGTTCGCGAACAGCCAGATGTAGACTGCATCCTGATTGATGAAGCCCAGTTTTTAACGCGTAAACAGGTGGATGACCTGGCTCTGGTTGTCGACCAGCTCCATATTCCGGTGCTGTGCTACGGCATCCGCACCGATTTTCAGGGCGAACTGTTTTCAGGTTCAGAACGGTTACTGGCCATTGCTGACAAGCTGACCGAACTGAAAACCGTCTGTCATTGCGGGCGCAAAGCAATCATGGTGGTGCGTATGGATGAAAACGGGAATGCACTGGCCGAGGGCGCTCAGGTCGAAATCGGCGGCAACGAACGTTATGTATCCATGTGTCGTAAGCATTACCATGAAGCTCTGGGCAAAACTGCATAATCAACTTGAAATTGGGCAATTTTGCACTATAGTGAAGGGTGTACGCAGATTAAACTGCGACCGTACTCTTGGAGCTGTGCTATGACACGTTCACTCTCCCAATACAGCCACTATTCAATGGTTCCCAATGGCGGGAGCGGTACGCTTCAGTCGCCCGTGCACGCCTCCGCGGCCTTACGTTGGTTCGAAACCATGCGTGACCGGCAAGAATGGGCCCTGAGTGTCGATGAACAATGCGAGTTGCTTGGCGGTATTCCCCGTCGAACGTTCCAGGTATGGAAAAAGAAAGCTCTGAACCGGGAACCGGTAGATCTTTCCCGGGATGTGATGGAGCGCCTCAGTTTGCTTTTAGGTATCTACAAAGCCTATCAGCTGGTAACGCCGGCTAACCGACCGGAGCTCGCTGGGGAGTGGTTTCAGACGCCCAATGACCATGCTCTGTTTCAGGGACAATCGGTAAAAACCTTTCTGCTGAGTCGAGGGACCATGGCCGCGCTCTATGCCGTGCGTCGCTATCTGGATGCCGCCCGTGGCTGACACCCATCAACCGTCGTGGACTCATCATCGCGTGGTGCATTCACGGTTTCCCCCGACCAACCTCTTTGACACGGTCGATCTTGATGATCAGCGTTTATTGGCTGAACTCGAAGGTGAAACCAACGATCGCTTGATGAACTGGTCGGAGTGGTTGCCGGCCGATGAGTTCCACAGCGGGCCGGGTTGGGGCGCGGTCATGGCGGCATTTTGTCATTTCAGACCAGGTCGTTTTAACACCGTTCACTTCGGAGCTTATTACGCGGCGGACTCGGTTGAATGCGCAATTTCTGAGTGGTCTTATCACCAGGCCATTTTTTGGCGGGATCATCGTTTTACCGACCTGGCAGACGCCACCGTGCGGGCCTATACCGGAAAGGTCACGGTCCCGCTTGTGGATGTCAGGTCCGACGTCTCACTTCACCAAGACGACTATCAAGCCTCTCAGGAACGCGGTGAGCTCGGGTATCGGGCAGGAGAGCCGGGCTTTTTGTTTACGTCCACACGTCATCCAAAGGGCGAGTGCATTGCACTGCTAAAACCATCGGCCACCACCGCTGTGACCCAAGCTGGTCATTACAGTGTGCATTGGGATGGTGAGACATTTACGCAGTACGCCCGACTCAGTGACTATTGGGATATTCCCAGACGCTGAATGCCGTCAGGCGGTCAAATGACGCTGTCGACGTTGAATGAGTTTAATCAACACGCCTTTACGCCAGCCGATAAAAATAGACAGGAAGTAACTTCCCCCCAAGACCGAAATAATCGTCGGGCTGGTTGGCACACTGAAGTGAAAAGACAGGAGCAGGCCGCTGACGCAGGCGGCAAACGCAATGCTAATGGCACTGACAATCATCACTTCCAGGCTTTTCACCCAGAATCGGGCGATCGCCGATGGCAAAATCATCAGTCCAACCGACATCAGTGTGCCCATGGCATGAAACCCACTGACCAGATTTAAAACGACCAGAATCAGAAAGCCATAATGCGCCAGAGACCCCATTGGGCTGATCGATTTCAGAAAGTCTGGATCAACACTTTCCAGTACGAGCGGGCGATAGATAATAGTCAGCGTGATCAACGTCAGCGCACAAATTATATACAGCAGAATCAGCGCCGCGTTGTCCAGGGCCAGTGCGGAGCCAAACAACACATTCATCAGATCGACACTGCTGCCGGACATCGAAATAATCATCACACCGATGGCCAGTGACGTCAGGTAAAACGCTGCCAGACTGCTGTCTTCACCGGTGTCGGTCTGACGTGCGGTGAGCCCCGACAACACCACTACCAGACTGCCGGCAATGAACCCACCGATGGTCATGGCCGTCACGGAAAGCCCGGCAAACATAAACCCAATAGCCGCGCCCGGTAAAATAGCGTGAGACATCGCATCGCCGGTCAGACTGAGTCGCCGCAGCATCAGAAAAACACCCACCGGTGCGGTGCTCAAACACAGCAACAGCATGCCAACCAGCGAACGACTCATGAAAGAAAACTCAGTAAACGGGGCAATCAGTACACTGCTCATGATTCAGACACCTGGCATATATCCGCATGAACATGATCTCCGAAGCCTATGGTGCTGGCCCGGTTCAGATGGTGTGTGGTCAGAACCTCGTCTGTTTTACCAAAGGCGATAAGCTCGCGGGACAACAACAGGCTGGTCGGGAAATAACGACGCACCAGGTTAATGTTATGAATAACCGCGACAATGGTCGCGCCCTGGCGATGCTGCGCCTGCAACACCGCCATCAGATCTTCAGTTGTTTGCTCATCGACGCCGCTGAATGGCTCATCCAGCAACAGCAGGCGGCCGTTCTGGACCAGTTTGCGCGCAAACAGCAACCGCTGGAACTGGCCACCGGAAAGCGCATCCAAGGTTCGGTGTTCAAAACCATGCAAACCTACGCGAGAAAGCGCATCGGTCACTCTTTGACGATCAGCACGATTCACCCGCTGTATTAAGCCCCGGGTCTGCCACAGACCACTGGCCGCAAACTGAAACACCGTCAAAGGAAAAGAGCGGTCAACACGGCTGGCCTGGGGCAGGTAGGCGATATCGTCGCGGTTCAGATCGCCTAGCTCAATGCGCCCCTCCATCGGCTCGATGTGTCCGAGTATGGCTTTCATCAAGGTACTTTTCCCGGCGCCATTAGGCCCGACCAAAGCAACAAAATCGCCGGTTTCAATGGTAGCAGACAGGTGGTGAACCGCCGGGTGGCGATCATAGCCGAGTGTGAGGTTCTGAAACGACAGCATTACAGCACACTCCAGAGCAAAAGGCCGAGGGCGATCAGCAGCGTTACTATAACCGTTAATCGAACGGTCAAGCTGGAGGAGTAAAACAACATGGAAGATGCCCCGGCAGTTCAGGTGAAGGTCTTAAAGCGTGAATGATACATCATATCAATTCCGCGCACACCTGTTGTCTGAAACCGGTTAGGGCATTCAACCGGCTTCAGTAGTTGAACTTAAGGTCAGTCAGAGTCCGTCAGAAAAACCTTCATTTGTGGGTCCAGCGCTTCTAAACGGGTTTTCAGGGTCTCGAAGGTCAACGTATCCGGCATTTCGATGTCCAGTGTGGCTTCAAAAACGCCCGTTCCGAGGCCGACAACCGGGAACCGTTGACTCTGGAAATGCAGCAGATGGACATCCTGATCGTAGAGCAGTTGAGTGATTTCACTGGTCAGTCCGGATCGGTCTTCACCCTCAATCGTGACCCGAAATGCCGGACGATGATGAGACGGGTTGTCCGAGATTTCATAGATACTGAAACGAACTTCTGAAAAGGCTTTTGTCATGGCCTTGAAAGCATCCAGCTGATCAGCGTCGATTTCCATTTTTAACAGCCCGGCGATGTAGCCATCCAAATGGGTCAGCTTATTGGCCAGCCATTTGCCACCCAACGCTTTGGTTTTTACCGTTAACTGGTTGATCAGACCGTCATAGTCCTCGCCACAGATAGCAATGATGACTTGTGTTTTCACGGACACTCCCTTTCTAAAACGTTGGCTTGAGCTCTGGAGTATATCGCCCACCGAACGAGTTGAAAGCTTAAACTCTCCGGATTCTTGATCCGCGACAAGCGGCGCTTACAAGCCTTTATCTTCGGGCCCGGACAGCGCCGTCGAATGGGCTGAATCCTGATACTGAAACGCCGTCTCTACCAGTGCCTTGGTGTAGGGGTGCTCCGGTGCCGTAAAAATATGCGTGCCGCTTTCAACCCGTTTGCCGTTTTTCATGACCAGTACCCGGTGTGCAATGGCCTTAACAACTTTCAAATCGTGGGAAATAAACACATAGCTGATGCCGTTTTTCGATTGCAGACGGCGCAGCAACTCAATGATCTGAAACTGAACGGTGCGATCGAGAGACGAGGTCGGTTCATCCAGAATCAGAACCTCCGGTTCCAGAATCATCGCCCGGGCAATAGCAATGCGCTGCCGTTGACCACCCGAGAACTCATTGGGATACCGGTGACGGCTGTCCGGATCGAGGCCGACTTCTTTCATCATCTGAATGACTGCCGCCTCGCGAGATTCGGGAGTGCCAATCCGATTAACTTCCAGTCCTTCAGCGATAATCTGCTGAACGGACATTCTCGGGCTTAAACTTCCGTAGGGGTCCTGAAAGACAATTTGAATGCGAGTTCGCAACGGCGTCCACTGGCGGTTCGATCGCCCGATTAAAGGCAAACCATCAAACTGCAGATCACCGTCGGCACGAACCAGCCCCACCAGGGCTTTGGCCAGCGTCGACTTGCCGGAACCGCTTTCGCCCACAATGCCCAGCGTTTCTCCGCGTTTCAGACTGAAATCCACACCATCAACGGCTTTAATGTGATCAACTGTACGCCGCAAGATTCCCTGCTGAATGGGGAACCAGATGCGGGCGTTGTCGGCATGGAGTATCGCAGGCGCGGACGACTCAGCAAGGTCAACCGGATCGCCGGACGGTTCAGAGTTCAGCAGTTTTTGACTGTATGGATGTTGCGGTTGGCGATACAGCGTGGCGGTGTCTGCCACTTCAACCAGTTTCCCGGACTGCATGACCGCGACGCGATCGGCTAGATGTCGAACGATGCCCAGGTCATGACTGATAAACAAGACACTCATACCCAGTTCGCGCTGCAGGTTCTGAATCAGTTCCAGAATCTGCGCCTGAACGGTGACATCGAGCGCGGTTGTCGGCTCATCAGCAATCAGCAGCTTGGGGTGATTGATCAGCGCCATGGCGATCATTACGCGTTGTCGCTCACCTCCCGACAGCTGATGGGGATACGCGTTGAGTTTGGCCTCCGGCTGATTCAGCTCAACACGCTTTAGCCAATCGAGGACAACGGGGCGGGCTCGTTCACGCGACCATCCGCGGTGCAGAAACAACGTCTCAGCCAGTTGTTTTTCGATGGTGTGCAGCGGGTTCAAAGACGACATGGGTTCCTGAAAAATACAACCAATATCGCCACCACGCAGATCTCTCAACGCGGGCGTCGACGCCTTAATGATATCGATGTCGTTGAACCAGATTTCGCCCTGCGCGTAGACCATGGGTGGCATGGGTAGCAATTTCAGCAGCGACAGGGCTGTCAAAGACTTACCAGACCCGGATTCGCCAACCAGTCCAACGGTTTCGCCGGGAAAAATCTCCAGTGACAGGTCAGAGACCAGTGAGGTGCGTTGCTGACCTTTCACCAAATCGATGCTCAGGTTTTGGTACCGGACCAGCGGAGCCGTTGTGCTCATAAGCTCACCCTCGGATCAAATGCATCGCGCACTCCTTCACCGATAAACACCAGCAAGGCCATTAAAGTGCCGATGACGAAAAAGGCACTGAGCCCGAGCCACGGCGCCTGAATATTGGCTTTCCCCTGAGCCAGCAGCTCTCCCAAAGATGGCGATCCGGGCGGCAGACCAAAACCCAGGAAGTCGAGAGAGGTTAGGGTGGTTACCGAACCGCTCAACACGAATGGCATCAACGTGAGCGTCGCGACCATGGCATTGGGCAGTACATGTCGGAACATGATGCGCAGATTGCTCATCCCCAGCGCTTTGGCGGCCTGAACATATTCAAAGTTTCGGGTTCGGAGAAACTCGGCCCGAACCACGCCAACAAAGCCCATCCAACTGAAGAGCAATAAAAAGCCCATGAGCATCCAGAAACTCGGCTGCACCACGCTGGCCAGAATAATCAGCATAAAGAGGGTTGGCATACTGCTCCAGACTTCAATAAAACGTTGAAACATCAGGTCCAGCCAACCGCCGTAATAGCCCTGCACGGCACCTGCGGCCACACCAATCAACGCGGAAATAAGGGTCAGTGTGAAGCCAAACAGGCAGGAAATCCGGAAACCATAGAGTATGCGGGCCACGACATCGCGGCCGTTGTCGTCAGTTCCGAGCCAGTTCGTGCCATCGGGAGGCGAGGGTGCCGGGGAGGGCAGATTGTAGTTAATGGTGCTGTAGTTAAATGGAATGGCTGGCCAGATCATCCACCCCTTTTCATTAATCAGATCGGCCACATACGGGTCACGATAGTCGGCTTCGGTCTGAAAATCGCCGCCGAACTCCGTCTCGGAATAGGATTGGAAAACCGGCAGATAAACGTCATTGTCATAATAAACCAGCAAGGGTTTGTCGTTTGCAATCAGTTCGGAAACCAATGTCACGCTGAAAATAATGGAAAAGATCCACAGCGACCAAACCGCTCGACGGTTATTCTTAAAACGCTGCAGTCGTTGTTGTGCCAGCGGGGAGAGCGTCATCAGCTGCGGGCCTCAAAATCAATACGGGGATCAACGATGGTGTACATTAAGTCGCCCAGCAGTCCGAGCAACAACCCCATTAACGTAAACACGTAGAGCGTACCGAACATCACCGGATAGTCGCGCTGGGTAGTGGCTTCAAAGCCCAGCAAGCCAAGCCCCTCCAATGAGAAAATCACCTCAATCAGAACCGACCCGGTAAAAAACAAACTGATAAAGGTTGCCGGAAAGCCGGCAATGATGATCAGCATGGCGTTGCGAAAGACATGCTTATACAGAACCCGTCGTTCGGTATTGCCTTTTGCTCTGGCGGTCACGACGTACTGTTTCGCGATTTCATCCAAAAACGAATTTTTAGTCAGCATCGCCAGAACGGTAAAGCCGCCAATGACGGTCGCAACAATGGGCAGTGTCATGTGCCAGAAGTAATCCAGAATTTTCTGCCACCAGGGCAGAGATTCCCAGCCAACCGACACCAAACCGCGTAAAGGAAACCAATCGAAATAATTACCGCCGGCAAATAAAATGACCAACAAGACGGCGAACAGAAAACCGGGGATGGCGTTGAGCGCAATGAGCACCGTGGTCGTCCAGACATCAAACCGACTGCTGTGCTGCATCGCTTTTTTAATGCCCAGCGGAATGGATACCAGATAGATGATTAATGTGCTCCAGAGCCCCAGTGAAATACTTACCGGCATGCGCTCAATGATCAGCCCGACAACGGAGTTTGCTTTAAACAGACTGTCTCCGAAATCAAAGGTGATGTAATCCCAGAGCATAGCGAAATACCGCTCGTGGATCGGACGATCAAAGCCAAAACGTTGCTCAATGGCGGCGATGACTTCCGGGTCCAATCCTTTGGCGCCGGTATAGGCAACCGACTCATCACCGTCCGAACTGTCCTGAACCTCCTGCTGGTTGGCATTGGTCACCCGATCGAGCAGTTCGCCTTCAATGCCGCGCATTTGTGCAATCATCCGGTCAACCGGACCACCCGGAGCGATTTGCACAATAAAGAAGTTAATGGTGATGATCGCCCACAGCGTGGGGATCATCAGCAGAAGTCGGCGTACTACATAACTGCCCATGAACTCAGTTCAGCGCCTCCGCTTTCGCCGGGTCAATCCACCAGGTGTTGGTCCCCAACGCGTACTTAGGTCGGATGTCCGGCCGACTGAACTTGTTCACATACGCAATGCGATATTGACTGATGTGCCATTGCGGAATCACATAATGATTCCACAACAACACACGGTCGAGTGCCCGGCCCCAATGCAGCAACGCATCCTCGTCTTTCTGGTTTTCGACAATGCCCATGATCAGGTAATCGATGGCGGGGTCGGTGACGTTGGCCTGGTTGTATGTCGAATCAATAAAATCCGAATGCCAGACAATTTGCAGCCCTGACGACGGATAGGCGTTAGCGGAATAAGACCACGAAATCATATCGAAGTCGTGGTTGTGCCAACGGTTCACAAACTGAGAGGTATCGACCTGGCGGATCGACATTTCAATACCCAAACGCTTCAGGTTTTCCTGAAACGGAATGGCGACCCGTTCAGTAACCGGTGAAAAAGTCATCAGCTCAAACGCAAAGACTTCACCGGTTTCAACATGAGTCATTTTCTGATCTTTTACTTCCCAGCCAGCGTCTTTGAGTAAGGCGAGGGCGGTGCGCAGGTTGGCACGCAAATTCCCGCTGCCGTCAGTTTTTGGCGGTTCATAAACGTCAGTGAACACCTCTGGAGGAATCTGATCCCGAATGGGCTCAAGAATGGCCAGCTCTTCTTCGCTGGGAAGGTCTCTTGCCATGTATTGGGTTTCCTGAAAATAACTGACCGTGCGCGTGTACTGATCGTAAAACAGGTTTTTGTTCATCCATTCAAAGTCGAGCGCGTAGCTGAGTGCCTTGCGTACCCGAACATCCGTGAACATGGGTGCTTTGGTGTTAAAGATGAATCCCTGCATTTTCTGAGGGATGTCGTGTTCGATGGTTTCTTTGATCACGTCACCGTTGCGCACGGCTGGAATGTCATAGCCCGTAGCCCACTGCTTGGCGATGTTTTCCTGCCAAAGATCGATTTCGCCACCTTTGAAGGCTTCAAAGGCGACGGTTTGATCCCGATAGTAATCGTAACGGTAATAGTCGAAGTTGTTTTGACCGCGATTGACCGGAAGATCCTCAGCCCAATAGTCTTCAACTCGCTGGTAGATGACATACTGACCGAACTTAAAATCACTGATCGTTGTTCCGGAACTACCGACCGGGACTTCTTTCAATGGCTCACTGAGATCTTTATCGGCCCAGTAATGTTCCGGCAACACGGCCAAGCTGCATAATGACAGCATCTGTTCCCGATCGGCGCCTTCCAGCTGAAAAGTCACCGAGTTGTTATCCGATACGGTCACATCCGTGACAAAGGCATAATAGCTGGCGAACTGTGGCACGCCCTGCGTCATGAACTTTTCAAAAGAAAACTTCACATCGTCAGCGGTAATGGCTTCGCCATCGGTGAAGGTCGCGTCCGGGTGAATAAAGAAGGTAATGCTGGAGTAGTCATCGGCAAACCGAACGCGTTCGGCAATCAACGGATAATAAACGGAGATTTCATCATCGGATGTCACCATCAGGGTGTCATTCAACGCTTCTGATCCAATGACCCGATCACCACGCTGACCATAGCGATTCAAAGAGTCGAAGGTCCCGGTGGCATAACTGCGCAGCGTGCCGCCCTTGGGGGCATCCGGGTTAACGTATTCAAAGTGCGTGAAATCGTCGTCGTACTTGGGTTCTCCGCGCAGGGCAATGCCTTTCGCGTCTATGTAGTTAACGTCCGCAGCCACCCAGGGCGCGACCAAAAGGAGCAGCCAGATTCGAATTACAGCCTTCATTTTAACCCTCGACTTTTTTATGACTCACCATCTTTTTACGTGCACGACAGTGTTTAAGTTCAGCGCCTGGCAGACGGTTTTATCTGCCAAGCCGTGTCTTAAACATATATTTTTGCGAGCGGTGTCGCAAATAAAGCTTCTGGCTCGGTGCCATCACAACCGGTTTGTAAGTATTAAGTTAGTTAGCTAGCTATCTATTTTAATATCCGTAAGCTTAACTTTTTTACGATGAGGGAAGGGGAAACCTGTGGGAGACCTGATAACAGATCGGCCAACCGAGACTTTTGGTCCCATGATGGTTCAGTTGGCAAGGCAGTGGCGATCGGAACTGGACCGCCGTTTGAGCCCGTTTGGTCTGACTCAAGCACGTTGGCGAGTGCTGATTGTGTTAGACAAGAAAAACCGGCCGGTTGTGCAACAGGAACTGGCGGAAATTTTAGGAATACAGGGGCCAACCTTGGTTCGAACCCTGGACGGCCTGCAAGCTCAAGGGTTGATCATACGCCGTTCTTTACCCAGTGACGGACGAACCAAGGGCGTGTTACTGACAGACAAGGCCATGCCAACGGTGAAGCAGATCAAGTCCGTCATTAACAATGTAAACAAAGCCATCTTTAACGGTATTGCAGAGGAAGACCTGCAGCAATGTCTGTCCGTGTTTGAACAGATACACCGCAATCTAGACCAGTTTTCAACCGTTAACACTCAAGAGAGCGTTCCCCCCCAAAACGACGAACGGGAACCACAATGAGCGGCGAGCTTACTCTTAATGGTTTGAGTACACGACAGGGACCTGCCTATAAATGGTTTGTCACACTGACGGTCGTACTGGGCACGATATCGACCGTGCTTACGGCAACCATTGTGAATGTCGCCTTGCCGGATATCATGCAGGCGTTACAAATGACGCCAGATCGAGTACAGCTGTTGTCGACTGGTTTTCTGGCGGCGATGACCGGCAGTATGCTTTTAACGGCCTGGTTTGTAGATTCCTACGGGCAACGGCTCACTTACGTTCTTGTCATTTCCGTCTTTGTAATTGCCTCCATCGTTGGCGGTTTTGCCCCAAACTCGACGGTTCTGATCTTGGCCCGTATCGGGCAGGGGATTGCAGCAGGCTTAATGCAACCGCTGTCGATGTTGGTCATCTTTAAAGTTTTTCCCGTCGAGAAACGAGGGTCCGCGATGGGCATCTATGGCGTTGGGATTGTACTGGCGCCGGCACTGGGGCCTACTCTGGGCGGTTTTCTGGTCGATTTGTTTAGCTGGCGATATGTGTTTTTTGTCTCTATCCCGTTTTCCTTAACCGGTTTGCTCATGGCTTTCCGTTTTTTACCCAATCAGACCGAGAACAAAGAGCGACTGGCCTTTGATTGGCTTGGACTGTTCGCCATCGCTGCGTTCCTGGTGACGTTACTGTCGGCATTCACCTTAGGGTCGGCCCACGGCTGGATATCGGTAACGGTGATCAGTTGTGCAGTTGCAGCCGTAATGAGCTTGCTGTTTTTCATCTGGTGGGAGAATAAATGCTCCGCGCCATTGTTTAACCTGAGTGTGTTTGCCAACGTTACTTTTTCAAATGCCGCCTTGGTCGGGTTCATGTTGGGCGCGGGTATGTATGGTTCAACGTTTCTCATTCCGCTGTATGTTCAATCGGTGTTGAGTTATTCAGCCACTTCTGCGGGATTATTGCTGATGCCGTCAGGTCTGATCATGGGCATAATTTTCCCGATAGCAGGGCGGTTGGCTGATCGGAGCCCGGCGGTCATCACCATATCGTTAGGCCTGTTAGCCTTTGCATTATCGTCATTTCTGATGACCAAAGCAGAACTGGATACGTCGTTTTGGGCACTGGCGTTTTGGATTGTGCTGGGACGAATCGGTTTGGCACTCGTCACGCCCAGTCTGAATGTCGGTTCAATGCGTGTACTGCCGCCAGCTTTACTGAGCCAGGGTTCGGGTGCCATTAACTTCGTCCGACAGCTCGGTGGTGCTTTTGGCGTAAACCTGATTGCGGTTTATCTGCACATTCGAATGCTCGTTCATGCAGGAAAAATGGACGAGGAATTCAACCCTCAACTCGTTCAGATACCAAAAAACCACTCAGAGTTACTGGCGTACCATGATGCATTCAGTGTCATGGCCATCGTGTTTGCCTTGGCTCTCATCCCTGCTATCTGGATGCATTGGTCATCACGTCGAACAAGCCGCAGTTAATCAGGTAACCTTAAGGATGTGCCCAGCCGATTCAACAATCTTGCAACAAACCTAGCAAAATTCCGTTTTTTTGAGTCATTTTTAAGCCTGCTTAAATCTCGTCATTTTCTGATGGTAGGGATGAGCATTAAGGTGTAATTTAGTAGATGCAATGATCATCCGGTAACTATGGAAGGGACTGATATGAGCTTACAAATTGCATTTTTACTGACGTTTCTAGCAGGCGGCGTGTCGGTATGGTTGTTATTACGAATGTCTGGCCAGGTAGAAAAAGAGCGAATGGCAATCATTAATAATAAAGTCCATGAGTTGGGAGGGAGTCTCCTTAGGAGCGATTTGGTTTCCAGACAAAACTGTTCTTTTCAATCGGAATACAGTGACCCTGACTTCGTCTATAAGTTTTACAAAATCGCCTACAAAGTGGGGACGGAAACGAAAGAGTGCTGGGCAATCCTTGAAATGAAGCAACGCAGCTTTGGGCCTGGTGGTGCAATACAGGCCAACTGGATATGGCGCTTTTAAAAAGCAGAGTGGTGCAAACGCTTACAAAGGTTTCGGATAAAAAGAACCGGGCACTTGCCCGGTTTGGATTAACTATAGGCTTATGGTGCACTTACCGAGGGTTGACGGTCAGCCTGTACTGGCCGGAACCGCCATCATAAGTTTGCGCAAACAACTCATAGACACCCGCGGCTAACTCAACTTCCAAACGAGAGTCCTGTCCGCCAGCACTGTCATCATCTTCAGCGTAGAAATCATCACTACCTCGCAGGGTAATAACCGAGTCGACGACCTCTGATCGCATTTCAATCACATACCAACCGTCTTGTTGGATAGTCAGTTGATACATGTCCTCATCACTGCGCATCCAGCCATTCACCACGGCAGGGGCTGTCAGTTCCCGGTTCGTATCAATTTCGACATCCAGCGCTGCGACTTCTATCTCAAACATACCACCGTCACCGTCGTAAGAACGAGCAATAATCTGGTAGGTTCCCGGCGAGAGAGCTTCAACGAGTTGCGAGTTTTCACCTTCGCCACCATCATCGTCTTCTAACGTAGCAATCTGGTCACCCATGATCGCAAGTTTTGTGTCAAAGTCGTTTGAACGTAAATCGATTTTGAACAGTTGCTCTTCTTCAACTGTCAACTGAAACGTTTTTTCTTCATTAGTGGACAACCAGCCATTAACGGTACTTGGTACAGTTAAATCCAGGTTGGTAGCGAACTCAACATCCAAGGCAGCCACTTCCAGATCGAACAAACCACCGTTGCCTTCATAGGAGCGAACGACAATTTGGTAGTCTCCAGGCGAGAGAGCTTCAACGATTCGGGAGTTTTCGCTTTCCCCGCCATCATCATCTTCCAGTGTGGAAATCTGGTCACCGTTGACTGCAAGTACGGCGTCAAAATCATCTGACCGTAAGTCGATTTGAAACAGTTTCGTTTCTGCAACGCTAAACTGAAGGGTGGTTTCGTCATTTTCGCCTAGCCAACCGTTCACCACTTCGCCTTCACTAATGCGGTCACGAAGTTCTATATCGACAGTCGTCGCTTTAAAACGGAAAGGTCCATAGTTGTCGGCGTCATCTCCGTTTACGGCAATAAGCCATGGCCCTAAATCATTGGTTTGAAATCTTGCAGGAGACCCCGAAGCGATTCGTTCGTTTAAGCTATTAAAAACGGAAAACGAACCTTCAAAACTGCTTTGCATGTCTAACTGAACGATCGCATCGGCCTCAGCATCATTCAATTGGAAAACTTTGTATCGGCTACCATTGTTGTAGTTAAGCTGACTGGCTGAGGTTAGCTCGCCGCGTACACTTTCATCGAGCTTGAAAGTCACTACCTGAGATTGTGAAAGGGCAGTGTCACTGGCGGTCGATTGAGAGGTCGGCACTGTCGTACAACCCGATGCGATAAAGGCTGTACTGGTGAACAGTACCGTGGCTACTAGTTTGTCCATATTGATTGATTCCTTTTAATAATGCCCGCTGGCCTACACAATTGATTAAATGTTGCGCACGGACAGGACTGACGATTAGGTCGGGAGTTGCTCGTCTTTACGATGAGACTGAGATATCTCGGCGCATTGAACCATAACTTAAGGATATAAAACAACGCACTGACACTGCGTAAAGTGACTTTCTAAACGGCGAGATCGCATCAAGTTCATTTCCAGCAAAACCTGATGAACGTTCAAGCGGTTCAAGTCAAAAAAACTGTGTTTATTGTTTCCTGGCAACCAATGGATACGGTCTAGTGCAATGCTTTCTCATTTATAACATCAAACCGTTATGAGCGGCCATGACACTGGGAGATGGGTAAATATCGAGTTCGGGCCAAAATTCGCGTGGATACGTCCTAACTTACTGTTTTTCCAGAGAAAAAATCAGACTTTACGATTTTTACCGATCCATTCTGGGATCGTTTGATTGGCTAGCCCATTGTATTCTAGACTCCCGGTAGCGTTACAATCACTCAACACGATAGATAGTCATAAAAAGCTAAACCTCGAGCGGATCGAGGTCATTGATGCTCTGATAATGGCAATCCGATGTCGAAAACGAAAAGCAGTAATCTGAGAAGTAGGGGCTTTCCACTATTTAATAGGTCCTGACCTAAGCTGGTATGCTTTAAGGATAATTGAATTATCCTCGTCATCGAAAAGTCTATCCCGGATATTTATTGGTCCAGTAATACAAGGATAAATAGCACCAGTTGGAAAGCCATAAAGAGTCGGTAGATTTTTAATATCGCTATTTCTCGGCCCAAGCCCAGGCTTAAGCTCTAAATCGTCAAATATTTTTATAAAAAACTGTGTAATAACACAACCTACATCGAAAGTGAGGATTACTAAATCATCAGAGTCGATTCCTTTTTTTTTAAACTCATCAGTATCCTTAAACTCAAGGAGCAAATCAGCTAACTCAACTAACATATCTTGCGAATGAAAATTAATGTTAATAGCTGAATAACTTTTTAACATTTCAATTCGGTCTAAGGTTACTTCCTTATACCAATTGCAAAAAGCGTTTGATGTTGATTTTTTCCAATTAGGGTGATTACTGAACTCTTCAATGGTAATTGGCATTTCTATTATTGGGTACATTCATTCCTCCTAAAGAAAAAATTACCTGAAATCGACTTTTAAGGGATAAATGACAAGAATGCATTAAAAAACTTGGCGACGGCATTTACGGAAATACCCAAGCAAGATCACCGATTATCGACATAAGCGCAAAGTATCTGTTAGAGGACTTGAGGGGGGCTCTAGTATAGCTCACTATTTCCTGTAATCTTTAGTATTCTCGGTTGCGTAGCCCTTCAGGCCCTTCTCATTAGGGCCTACGCACACCCACAAGATGCCCTCACGAAATGATCATTGAAGATTCCGTAATGCTTCAGTTGTATTTGGATCGCACTCAGAAAGAGTGGTTTCAGAAGATCTGCCGCGAAGATGATGTGACCATGTCGCAGCAGGTACGACGATTGATAAAACAGTTTTTGAGCGAGCAGGGCATTGATCCGCCTTATCCTGAACTACCGAACCCGTATGTCAGGGAACCTCGTCACCGATAGGTGTGAGTTGTTTTTATGGGCCTTGTGCCCCGAGCGCAGCGAAGTCACCGAACCCTCTCAGGACTCAAAACAAGGCCCCTCAGCGTCAAAGTTGAAGGGCCTTTTTAGTTCCACTGGTCTTAGATAACTGATAGCGAAGCGGAAACCCTACCATCCGTTCCAATGCCTGGTGTTTTTTCGCGCCCCGTGTCCAGGGGAATCCCTTAAATAATTATCGCCCTTGATCAACTCGGTTTTTGGCTTGATCGGGGGGTATTCTATACCCCCGATCTTGGGACAATATTGACCTATGGGATTTTCCAGAAAACCTATGAACCCCTTGCTAATCAAGGGCTGAGCCGCTTACACATAAATATTTAGGGCTTTGGCTTAGATGCCTAAAATATTATGCATTCTCCTGGATCTTATCGGCTGCTTTTTGGGACCCGGAGATCGCGAGCGTAGCGAGCGAGCACCGGGCACCAAAAAAAGTAGGGTACATGTAATACCCTACTTTTGTACCATTTTTGGTACTGCGATATATCTCTTGGTAACCGACAACACCCCTCAAACCCTTTAAAATCAACCACTTAGGTCTTTTTCTCTGGTTTTCTACGTTGTCTACGTAGAATTTAGGGTTTTTGAGTCAGGTTTTTGGCCCGGTTGGCGTGATGTCGGATCACCATGGCTTCGACCAGATCGGCAAAGGTTTGCATCTCAGGTTCGTCAAACTGCTTCACCGCCTCGAACAGTAAAACCAGATTCTCATCCACGTTGCGGCTGTCAGTGTCCATGCACAGCTCGCTGATCGTCATCCCGAACATCTGAGCCATTTTCTTCAGAACGGTCAATGTGGGCTCTCTGTCGCCTTTCTCGTAGCCAATGTAGGTGTTTTTGGCTATTCCGAGTTGATCCGCTGTCTCCTGCTGGTTCAAACCTTTGGATAATCGAAGTGTCTTTAAGTGTTCATGGAATTGCATATCACACCAATCGGTCTGTCTTTTTAGTAATTCTATATCCACGTTTTTGCGCTCCTATGTTGACGGCTCAATTATGTGTATATATAAATACCAGTAAATAGGTATTGACGTGTTTTTGAGAGGTGCGATGTGAGGCAGTCGGAAATCAGAGGCGGAAAGTCTAGTAATACCCGCCTTTTGTACCATTTTGGGTACTGGCACGGATGTCTTTATGATTGATTGGGTCACCTGTGAATTGCCCTGTCGGCACGTTCCTCTGAATGCCGGCGCCGTTATGAAAGTGGCCGCGGATGGTTGTCTTGAATGGCATTCACCCTGCCGGGTCCGGGTTGAAGGCTCTCACGAATCCGGTGTTCAAGTTCGCAGCATCGGGACCATCGACGCACAGGGAAGGGCATCAACTCTTTGGTTTTCCGGTAACCCTTCTAAGTTCCTGCAGGGTCACAATGTCTTCGGCAGTGATGATCTCGTTGCATTGATGTTGGACACCTATCTCAAGGTGTTAGCCAGTCTCGATATCGTTCCGAATCTTGATGATCTGAAACAGGTAAAGCAGGGTGCTTATCCATTGATGTCTGTCGACATCAATCAGTCGTTCGATCTTCCAAGTCGCTCTGACGTATTAGCCTGGATACGTGCGGCTGAGTACAAATCCAAAACCCGTCACGGCCGACCATCGATGAAAGGTGGCACGTTGTATTGGGGGAAATCCTCTCAACGTTGGGCGCTCAAGGTGTACAGCAAAGGCGAAGAAATTGAAGCGCCAAAGCATCGTTTACCGTCCGCGTTCAACAACACCTATTTAGCCAAGTGGGCTGATACCAAGCTGCGCCTTGAATTGCGCATTAAGAAAAAACAACTTCGTGAATTGAACATAGAAACTGCATCTCAAATGACTTTAGCGGCTGTAAAGCGCATCTATCAAACCTATGTGGAGAAGATAGAAATGAATGAACAAATTGCCTTATCTGACGAACAACAAATGAATCTCCCGCGTGGGTTGTGCTCGACCTACATACTTTGGAAACAGGGTCACGACCTTCGATCCATCCTGCCGAAAAACACCTATTACCGGCACCGTCGAGCGTTAATGGAACAGGGCATCGACATTGCGTTCTGCCAAGAATCCATCGAGAAAACCAACGTGATCCCACTGCTCAAAGTGTTGGAAGCTCAACCAGCGTCCATACCGGACTGGGCGTTCAATCAAAATCTTGTTCATCACTCAGCGAGGCTTTAACCATGACTCAGAATCTCACTCACATCGATTACGCCAAGCTCATTGGTCACGAAGTTCGCTTCAGTACCGATAAACGCCTTGGCCCTGACACGAACCTGTTTGAGTGGCAGAAAGGTCAGTTGGCTTATCTGGATGGCGTTTGTCGATCTGGCCATAGCTTTACCGTTCTGTTCGAAACCGTTGATCAATCAGAGCTCATTACCATTGCGATCGATGACGTTCGAAAGCACGTCGAGTTTGTGTGTGAGCCTGTTTTAACATTGGCTCACTAGGGGACTCAGATGGCCCCTCGAGCACACCTTCTCTTATTTCCTGTAATCTTTATTACAGGAAATAACAGATTAGTTCGATTTAGCCCGTTTCAGATTGATTTCACAAATAGCCAGCACTCATCGCTCATCATCTCAAAAGCTCTTTGGCCCGAATTCACGGCAGTTTCTACTTCATTACCGCTAAAGATCGTACTCACCCATGGCGACGCCACGCGCAGTCACAAAAACGGAATCATCCTGCGCGCCACTGACCGTAAACTCGATGGTTTCACCGTTCGCATCTTCAATTACCCAATGTCCGGATAAATGATGGGTACCATCTTTTTGAGTGGTTGCCAGGCTTTTATAGAGAAACGTACCCAGTCCCGTTCCCGGGTACTGTTCTAACAGATACTTGAACTCAATCGAGGTAATCTCCGTGGACAGTGAGTACGCCGCCAACCAGCTACCGTTCAGGATGGTAGTTTTCTCATTGCCTGTCATATCTTTTGTAAAGAGATAGAAGTTTGTTGCCGAATACTTGTTCACTGAGAGATTGAGTCCGCTGAATCGAGTCTCAAGACTCGCCGTACCGTCAATTGTGGCAACGCCCAAGGCTGCATGTTCCGGGGAAACACAGTCTTGATAGTCGTATCGTGTCGTTTGATACGCGAGTAAATCAAAGGGTTCATTACTGTCGGGCTCATATTCAAGCGTCTCAATACTTCCTTGACCGGTTTGGCAATTAATCTGATCAGTATCGGTTGCCGTGTCCATGTACAAACTGGGCAAAAACTGAACGGTAGTGATAAATGGCATCCCAGCAAGTCCAGACTCTATTATAGCGGCTTCATTGTCATTGGTTATCACGCCTGTAGGTTTGGCACTAACAGTACTCAGCGCTAAGGGGCCTGGATCATCAATGCTGTTGTCGGGTTCTTCGACGGGCGCCTGGCAATCGCGTGAGTTTATAGATTTAACACAGGAGTCCTCATCAGGACCTGGTTCAGTGCCAGGTAAACATCCTGCTAAGAATAGTGATGACAACATCCCTGTAATCAATCTCATATCGACTTACCTTTTGTCCAAAAAGCGACCAGTCATGGCCGTAAAAACTGAACTGATTCTTATTTAACCTCGCCATTATGATCTCAACTCTTTTGTATTCTTGCGATGCAAATCACAAGTCTATTGGACAAAGTCGTATTGTTGAGCCTTTCAAACGTGGTGAATCGACGACATTGATGCAACTTGAGTGAAATGGGCGTGAGGGCGAATGTCTGAAAATGTTGAGTTGCCACCCCTGCTCTAACGTATGAACTTAGTGGATGGTAGGCTGAATATGCGAGGGGCTGGAAAGCCACACTTTAAAATATCCATGTGGTAGTTCCGCCCTTCATGTAGAAACACGGCCACGCTGTCATAAACCGGTTCGTGGCCGTGCTCTCTTTCCGTTAAGAATGTTCGCGATAAACCGGGAACACGCTGGCTTCACCATAATCGGCAATCTTTTTCATGTTGCTCAGAGCCTGCATATCGTCTTCGGAGATTTCAAAGTCCAGGTCAGCATTGTTGGACATGTGCGCGGGGTTTGCTGTTTTTGGCAAAGGCAGTAATCCCAGTTGCAACACAAATCGAATGCACAGCTGTGGTAAAGACACCTGATACCGGTCCGCCATGGCTTTTAACTCGGTGTTTTTTAACAGCTCACCATGCCCGATCGGAGAATAGGCTTCGACCAGAATGTCCTGTGATCGGCAATAGTCGATCAACTCGTTCGGCAGATTGGTGACATGCGCTAATATTTGATTGACCATCGGCTTCAAGGTTGCCGACTGCAAAATGTTCTCGACATCAGGTTGCTGAAAATTAGACAGACCAATGGCTTTGATTTTGCCAGCCTGGTAAGCCTCTTCAAGTGCACGCCAAGCTTCTGAGTTACCAGAAAAATAACGATCCTCGGCACCAAAATCACCCCATGGCTGCGGACTGTGAATGATCATGAGATCGACATGATCCAACCGCATGCGCTGCAGCGAGTCATCAATTGCGGCTTTAGCATCTGCGTAGTTTTTATACTGTGCCGCCAGTTTGGTGGTAATGAAAACCTCTTCGCGAGCCAGACCGCTGGCCCGGATACCATCGGCTACCTGTGCTTCATTGCCATAATCCTGAGCGGTATCAAGGTGTCGATAGCCCAGTTTTAACGCCTCGAGTACGGCTTGCTCGGCTTGCTGGCCTTCAATCATCCAGGTTCCAAGGCCCAGTTTTGGAATGTGTATGCCATTGCTTAACTGAAATGTGTCATTCAATTTCATGTTCACTCTCCTTTCTCTTTTAAAAGTTAACACCGTTGAAGCTAATCAACGGTTTTAGGTGATATAGGGCTGTAGCGCCCGACTCAACCGCTCCAGTCCTTCCATTAATACCGATCGGGGGCAGGCAAAGTTCAAACGTAAGTACCCTTCTCCAGCCTCGCCATAGAGCGTGCCGGAGTTAACAAACAGTGCTTCGCGTTCGGCCAGGTCTTTCGTCAGCCGATCTGAGCGAACACCCAGTGCGCGAATATCAAGCCAGGCAAGATACGTCGCTTCCTGACTCGTTAACTTGAGCTGAGGTAAGTCGTCCGCTAAGTAATTTTCTATGGTGAGGTAGTTTGTATGCAGATAGCGCCGCAGTCCGTTTAACCAGGCTTCACCCTCGTTATAGGCGGCCATCGAGGCAATCACGCCAAAAGGGTTCACATCGCAGACTTCGTGGACATTTAGTGACTTATCTATTTTCTCGCGCAATTCAGTGTTTTTAACAACAATGTTCGCGATCTGCAGACCGGCCATGTTGAATGACTTGGTCGGTGCCAGGCAAGTTACCGAGGTTTCGAGAAAATCAGTGGATAAGGACGCAAAGGCGATGTGTTCAACGCCGGGAAAGACCAGGTCACAATGAATTTCGTCACTGACCACAGTGACACCGTATTGCAAACACAGGCGACCTATTTGCATCAGCTCATCCCGTGTCCAACTGCGGCCAACCGGGTTGTGTGGGTTACACAAGAGCATGACTTTTAACCGGGGGTTAGCCAGCTTTGACTCTAAATCGTCGAAATCGATCTGGTAGTAACCGTTGAGGTTAATCAGCGGGTTATCAACCGCTTCACACCCCATGTTACGAATAGAAGAGAAAAAGCAGTTGTATACCGGGGTTTGCACCAAGACTTGATCACCCTCTTCCGTTAATGACCGAATCACCGCGGAGATTGCAGGCACAACACCTGAGGTATAGAGCATCCACTCTTTTTCGATTTTGAACTGATAACGACGGGCAAACCAGGAAGTAACTGCGGCATAATAGGCGTCTGGAACATGCGTGTATCCAAAAACACCATGGTCTACCCGTTGACTCAACGCGGTGATAACGGCAGGAGCGGTCTTAAAATCCATGTCAGCCACCCACATGGGTAAAGCGCCCTCACCTTCAACTGAATCCCACTTGTAAGAGCCGGATCCACGTCTGTCTATCGGGGTCTCAAAATCGAATGTCATGCGGAGGCCGCCTGTAACGTTTCAATGATGCAGGCATCCGGGTTTACGCAATGCTCATCAAAAATAATCTGTTGAATGCTGGGTGCGCAAATTCGACCGCCCTTGGGGTTTCGGACGCTGATAATGTCGTTAGTGATGGTTGCCTGAACCTCCGAATATTCAAAGCACAGGTCCGTCCCTTCCATACGGCAGTTCTCAAGCTGAAGATTCTCAGCATAGTAAAGCGGTTGAGACCCTCTGATCGTGCAATTGATAAGTTTAAGGTTTTTTGAATACCACCCTAAAAACTCGCCATCAATGACACTGTCGTAGACGGTCACATTTTCGGTTCCCCAGAAGGCATCTTTGGACTCAATTATGGAGTTACGAATCACAATGTTCTTGCCATCCTGAAAGGAATAGTTGCCTTGAATCTTACAGTTGTTCAGTTCTGCATCGACAATATTCATCAGGATGTAATCGGCATTTAAAAATTCGCTGTTATCGAGCACAACACTGCGGCAGTTCCAGAGTGTTTCTTCAGCATTCAAAAACGAGCAGTTCTCGATGCTTAAATCAGACACCCGGCGAAACATTTTAGGTGCCTGTACATGACATGAACTCATAACCAGCGCGTTGGTGTACCAGATTGCTGCTCGTGCCGTTTCGCGGAAAACAGACTCCGTTATTTTTATGTCGTCACCATGCCAAAAGGGGTATTTCCCGTGGAAGTCACAGTCATGGGCACTCACATGGCTGGCATGCTTTAGGGATGACTCGCCAAGACCGATCCGAACATTCTCGATTCGACGGTTTTTAATTGAAAACAGGGGGCGTTCACCCTCAAATGCCTGACCTTTAATAATATCCATTTGCTTCAATATGCGACCTTTATTGAGTGTTTACTCTTGAAAAGAAAAAATCGTTGTTAAGACCGTTAATAAGCAAGACGATTTAACGGTCACAACGTGTTCGGCTACACTTGCAGTCGCTTAATGAGTGCCGCTTGGTAGTCAGGTAGTTTCGAAGCCGTTACCGATTGAAACGCCAAAGGTTCCAAATAGGACATTCCGGCGTGCAATGCACTGGCTTCCATCGGGGCAAAAACATCTTCTAAACGGTAACCAATGCGCCCTTCACTGCCGTACGTCGACGCACCGCCAGCCGCCGTTGTGACCAGCAACATCTCCTTGCCCCGCCACAAGCCGGGACCAACGCTGCCCCAGGTATCGTTCAAATAAGCTTTCATCATGGGCGCAATGTTGAACCAGTGCGTTGGGAACATGAACACAATACGATCGTGCTCACGGGTGATCTCTCGCTCAAGAGCTCCGTCGATCGCGCGGGTGTCAAAACCGTAGATCGATTCAAGGTTGCGCACAGTAACACCGGACACGGTTTCAGCGGCCTGTTGTAAACCCTTGATCATCACGGAACGTTCCGGATAAGGGTGAGACACGATCATTAACGTCTTAATATCGGTTGAATGCAGCTTTTCAACAGAATCGGCGGCCTGTGCTTTTAACAGCCCTGTCGTCTGGGCCAGGGTTAGCAATACGCCCCCTTTAATCAACTTTCGTCGGTTCATTTCTGGCTCCCTTTACCCTTAGTCGTAGGCAAAAACCTCGAGAATACATGGCGTCGGATAAAACCCGACTACACAATCCGCCGTGATTATTGCCTGTTTGTCTGTAAAACATTTTTCAGGTGTTAATAAAAACCCAAAAAGGCGCAGCCTTAGGCGCGCCTGTAATATCTGGGCGTTTTATTTCAGATTTTCACGGAAGAAAGCGTCCATTCGATCAAATGGGATCAAATCCACTTTGTCGTACAGATCCACATGCACCAGATCATCGAGAATCATCATCTCTTTTGGTTCTGCGGCATCCTGATAGGCCGATTCTGTGAAATATCGGGAGTGTGCCTTTTCACCTGCAATCAGCAGGATTGGGCGTGGCGATATCTCATCGATGTAGGTCATGATTGGCATGTTCATCAGGGACAATGCATTTGTTGCCGTAAACGAACCATTCGAGTTAATTGAACGGGGGTGGAACCCGCGTTCGGTTTTGTAGTAATCGACATAGCTCGACAAAAACTCTGGTTCTTCTCCGGTCAGATCCTGGCTTTCCGGCAAGCCCATGCCTGACAAAGCAAACTTACCCGCTTCCGCGTCTGCCCAACGCTGCTGGCTGAGTTGCTCCAGGGTTTCGGTGCGTTCTGTTTTCGTCATGGCATCGAAATAGCCATTTGCGGTCACGCGCGACATGTTGTACATGCTGGTCGTCGCCACAGCTTTAATGCGCTTATCGACCGCGGCGGCATTTAATACAAAGCCACCAAAGCCACAAATGCCAATGGCGCCGATTTTTTCCCGGTCGACCTGAGGTTGTAAGCCCAGAAAATCGACAGCTGCGCTGAAATCTTCGGTATATATTTCCGGCGATGCCAGGTTTCTGACTTCCTGGTTATCACCATAGGTCACACCGCGACTCTCACCGGTAAAAGATGGATCGAAGGCAACGGTGACATACCCGCGTTCGGCCAGCGTTTGTGCATACAGGCCGGAAGACTGCTCTTTTACGGCACCGTAAGGGCCGCTGATGGCGATGGCTGGCAAATGTTGACCCTCATCGTTTTTCGGGCGATACAAGTCGGCCGCCAACGTAATGCCATAACGGTTGGTAAAGGTTACTTTTTGGTGTTCAACCCGATCACTTTTCGGAAAGGTCTTATCCCATTCGTGTGTTAACTGCATGTGTCTGTCTCTCTAGGTGTGCTCAAAATGTAGCGCTACTATGCCCTCGCTGAGTAAAGAGGCGATAACACGAAACATCGGAATGTTTGCCTAATTGTCTGAATGTGAGATTTTTGACCAACGATGTCCCAAGCAGACTCCTGCCGGAAAACGTTCCCCGTCATGGTCAAGACGACTACAAAACCGTTTGGTATGTCCGTTAAAACAGAGGGTTACGTCAGTTCAGATGTTCGTGAATGAGGGTCAGGCCTTAATGTCGTTAAGATAAGTAAGATTTTCTGATCGCCTTTATGGCCAGTTACAAATCAACCGATTGGAGATTTTTAGGCAGGGTTAAGGTGAACGTGGTTCCGACTTCAGGTTCTGAGCTCACCCGTATTTGACCTTTCAGCGTTTGTGTCACCCACAAGTACACCATGTGCAGCCCCAAACCGGTATGTCCGTGGCCGCGACCGGTTGAATAAAACGGTTCGAACACGCGGTCGGGTTGAGAAATGCCACGTCCGTTGTCGCTTACGGCAATGGTGAGGCTTTTTTCTTCCTCAGTCACGTCGATCTCTATCTCGCCGGGCACACCCGGTTCAAAAGCATGTGCAACGGCATTTTCCACGAGATTGTTTAAGACCTGAGTGATCATAAACCCATGACTGATGAGACGAACTGAATCGGGGTAATGAACGGTGAGTTTAAGCAGAGACTCAGGATTATTGCGGTTAAACGTCCTCTGCAGAACGCTCAGCTCTTTTGCCAGATCAACCTCGTACGATTCATCGGCATCCACTCGTTTAGCCAGCATACGGAAGCGGCTGATGAGATTTTTACTGGAGTGCAGATGCTCATGTGCCAGATTTAACGACTGTTCGGCATGATTCAACGAAGATAACAGTTTTTCTTCGGTGAGTTCGCCCAGCTTGTATAGCCGGATCAGTTCCGGGATGTCTTCCAATGCCGAATCAACAGACAACCCTGCTCCATTGACAGGCGTGTTGAGTTCATGTGCAACACCGGACACCATCATCCCCAGAGCCGCGACCTTTTGGCTTTCCACGAGCTGATTTTGCACCAGTTTCAGGTTGTTGTGGGTAATGATCAGATCATTGTGTTTTTCGGATATCTCATTTCTTTCCTGCCGCAGCTGCTCCACTAAACTGCGCCGTCGTTCCATTGCATCAATCAGTTTCAACGTTACCCAAAGCAGAACGATCAGCATGATCATCAACGGCAGAAACAGCCACAATCCGATGTCGATCGCCAAGCCACGAATCTGTGCCTGGTCGTGTTCGATCAGTATTAAGAGCTGTCGATCTTCCGGTGCGGTTTGCCACAGGGTACTGTCAAACCGGATGGCATCGTAAAAATGGTACTGAAACCATCCTTGTCGCGCACTCTGCCCGCCGGCCAGATCGCCATCGGAAAAATCCAACAACGGGAACTCGTCACTTAAAGAATCGGATTGCCCGGTCTGTCGTGAAAACCGTTTGTTTGCCTCCGGATGAAACACCCATTCCCCATTAGTTCGAGCAATATAGAGACGTTGTCCGGGAAGGTCTGGTAAATATTGAAACAGTGGCTCGGCATTGAAGTTTAAAAACACAACCAGATCCTGATTCGGTGCCGGGAGCGACAGCCTGGCGGCAACACGATACGTCGGTCGCAAAGGTTGTTCGAGCTCGCCATTTTCCACATTCAGGTTCAGCGTCGACAAATACAACTGGCCAAAAGCCAGGTAAGGCAATTGAAGATACTCCCGTCCGGCTTTGTTCTGCAATGGAGCAAACCCCCGCCCCTTTTCAATACGCAACCGTTCCTGGCCATCAAGACTCATGATGCGGATCTGATACAGCGACGAGTCTCGTTCAAAGGCGGTTTCAGAGATGGATATAAAACGGTCAGAGGTGAAAGTCGGGTCTTCAATCGCCAGCAGACTGAGTCGTTGTGCCAGCGCAAGCGTTAAAAAGGCCGTTTCCGTGAACTCAGATTCAATCTGGTCACCTACTGTGTCGACAACGACGCGATTGGTTTCGATCCGTTGCTGAACGGATGACTGAAACGCCTGCCAGCTCAACACACACCAACCGACGAACAGAGCGCCAGCAAGGAGCCAGGAAAACACCCGTAAACGATCAAAGATGGACTCATGTTTGGCCAGCGCTTGCCATTGATCCCGGATGTTCATTCGTCGTCTGCGTGGGTGTTCAACCAGTTCACAAAATCATCCCAGGGCATCGGTTTCGCATAAAAGTAACCCTGACCAAAACGAACGCCCAGTTCTTTTAACTTCGTTTCCTGTTCCTCGGTTTCGATGCCCTCAGCAATCAACTCCAAGCCTAAGCGTTCAGCGAGTGCCACGGAGAGTTCGATGGCCATCGCGCTGGAACGATTGTGGAGAAAGTCGTTCACGAACTCCCGATCAACTTTAATGACATCGACTGTCAGCTTGGTGATGTGCATAAGCGATGAATAGCCTTTGCCAAAATCATCGAGGGCAATGCGCAACCCTGCATTTTGCAGTTTCTCGAGAAACTCACTGAGGTACTCATAGTCCCGCACGGGTTCTTCTTCGGTAATCTCCACTTCCAGACGGTCAATTTCCAAATTCGTTTGGGTTACCTTGTCGAGAAACTGAGACTCAAATTTACGATCCCCGACTTCACTGGGTGACATGTTTAAAGACACGGTTATTTTATGACCCAGTTCATTCAGCAAGTGGGTTTTTTCCAGCACTTGTTCGGCAATGCACAAGTCTAGCTGGTCGATAAAGCCTGCGTTTTGGGCGATGTTGATAAACGAATCCGGAGGTACCGGCTTTTCTTCAAAACTCCAGCGAGCCAGCGCTTCACAACCCACGGGTTTCCGGGTCTCTAACTCTACTTTTGGCTGAAACACCACCGAAAGCCGTTTCGCTTCGATGTCCGCATGCAACTGTTGCATCATCCGAATACGAACATCAGCAATCTGTACGATGCTTGGGCTATATTCCATCACGAAAATTTGCTTTTCCTGCATATAAAATTTCGCCAGATCGATGGAGCTGAAGGCTTCTTCTATATCCCGCTGATCCAGATGCTTCAACGGAATAACGAGTGCCCGGATGCTTAAATGAAGCTCAAAGATGTCGTCGTAAGGTTTTTCTAACCTGGCTTTCAGATCGTCTATCTCAGTAGGCTGGTCATTTTCGTTAATAAGATAAACTAAAGAATCCGGACTGAAGCGAGCCCATACATGGATGTCGCTGAACTGCTCTATAACTCTGCTATGCAGCAGTTCGAGATAGGTGAGAATGAAATCTTTACCCAATGAGGCGATGAGACTGGCGTAGTTCGCGATTTCGATAACCAGCAGTTGCCCGTTTTCCCAGACTATCTCGGGCATCAGGTCTAATTCACGCCGAAGCCGCTGGCGGTTATACAAACCGGTGTCTTCATCGAAATAGGCATGTCGAGCTAACCTGCTCGACAGGGTGACATTGGCAAAACCCGACTTGATGTTTTCACTGAAGACCTGCAACAGATAGACGCTGTAATCATCTAAGGGTTGAGTTGAAGCGATATACACCAGGTAATCCACGTCAATGTGATCATCGCTTTTAAAAACCAACAGCGTGTAGCCCTGTTCAAACTGATGCAGGCCTGATTTCAAAGCGTTCAACAAATCAGATCGAAAGCTCTCTTCCAACAAACTTGGCGCAGAATCGGCAAGTTGACTGCTTAACATTTCAAATCCGTTATCATCAGTCCATTGCAAACAGAGAATACCGGTATCCTGCAGATTCAGCAGGTGCCCGATCTGAGCCAAAACATCGTCGGTATACTGTTGCAGGTCGTAGTGGCGATAGATCTGCCGGCTGGCATCGAGAATCATCTGCAGCCCTTGTTTGGCCCGGTAAAGATGATTGATGTGTGTCCAGGTTCGCAGGTTGAGCCGAATCAAACCTCGTAAAATCGCTGGGTTCAGATCCGACTTTTCGTAGTAATGGTCGATGTCGTATTGCTCGAGTACTTTCTCTTCCGGTGCCATGCCAGGTTGGCCGGTCAGAATGATGATGCGTATTCGGCTGTTGCCGAGAATGTCGCGAATGGTGTTCACCAGCCGTAAGCCGGCGTCGTCTTGTTCCATCACCACGTCGAGTAGCACGATGGCAATATCGTCGTGCTGGGAAAGGACTTTGGCGGCCTCCTGAGCACTGCTCGCGGTTAATATATCGAGTTTGCCACCCTCAAACTCGACGGTGTTCAGTATGTTGATCAGGTTCTGCTGAAAGTTGGCATTGTCCTCAACCGTCAGGACTTTCCAGGTAACCTCTGGCTTCGTCTGTTCAATGGGTTCGGACGATTTCAGTTTCAGATCCATGTGATCAATGTCCCATTTTTATTATTACCAATTTAAACTAGTAACCATTTCGACAATGTTCAAGAAATCGCACCAATCGGGTGCTTCTTTTTAAACGTCGCTCACGTTGTTACGAGGTATGGTTGGTTCCGGGCCAAAAAAACCTGAGTCATTGTAGAAAACAAACAGGGTTTGAAGGATCTCAAGTGTCCGACAAACCCAAAAAGAAACCGTGAGGATAGGAGCAGCTTTAGAATGGAGACGCTAAACGCTGGTGCCGATCACCGGACGGCAATCGCCCCCATTTGATGGCGTGCGCCATATGCGGGATCAAAGGGCTGGTTACGCCTTTCGGACTGCGCATAAAGTAAGTATGGCCACTGGGTGGGTTCAGACTGTTGTTGAAGTCATCGCAATCGACCTCGAAGACTCGCTGCGGCAACTTATCCATATTTTCCGGACCCGTCATCCCCAGACGACGCGTTAGTGTTTTATTTTTAATGTTGGCCACTTTACTGGCCGGCATTGCCAGATCATCGCCGGCAAAGTACACCACCACATTGCGACTGGCGTCGACAATATAACGACCGGGTTCCTTCGGCTCGAGCACTTCATTTGGTACATCTGGCGCGACCATAAAGGTATTGCGGAACAACATGGGGGCATTCCCCCCACTGTGTTTTTCTGCCCAGAGTTGCATGGCATTGACCAGTACCCGATTGCCCATTGAATGCGCCAATACATTGATACGTCTTAAACACGGAACCTGCTGCTGAGCGGGTAACCGGCGCCAGTGATCAAACTTGGCCAATGCGCGTGCAAAGCCAAAGCCGCTGGCATCGGCGGCATCCTGATCGTCCCAATAGTCATCGACCATCGCCAGAATGGAATCGTCATCGCAAGGCCAGATAACGGGCACCACCAGAACCAGGTCCTTTTCTATTTTGTCGAACTCCTCCTGTAAGACCTGAGTATTGCTGAACACTTCCGGTTCCATGTTGTTGTTATAGCCGTGAATGTAGAACAGCAACTGAGTTTTGGCGGGCAGCTCTTTCAGTTTTTGGAAAAACGCCGGGCTTTTGATTTCGATGTAATCGTCTTTATCGCGTCGTTCACAGAAATACAGTAACTGGCTGACAGTTGTGGTGTCGTAGTCAAATGAAATCCGACGGTTTAGTTTCGACTTGGCCGACTGCTTTGGCCGGCGGTTCGTTAAAAACAGCATCCCTCTCTCCTTATTGTCCTTGTTTGATGGTTTTTTAATCATAACGGATTCACGTGATTTGTCATGCGACACCAAAGCAGACATTCGGAAAAAGGCCCGGACCCGAAAATCCGGACAATCCAGGCACTCAAAGGTCAGTCAAAAACGCCAGTACAGGACCGATATGGTCAGGTCGATGCAATCCGGGGGCGTGCCCGCAGCCAGCGATCGGAAGGTACTGAAGCGTTGGTTGCTGACATTTCATCTCGGCGACAATCGCGTCAGTCAATACATCGGACTCTTTGCCGTGCACCAACAGAATCGGGCAGCGAAGTGCGGCAAAGACGCTCCAGGCATCGGCCGGCGTTTTGGTCGGATCAAAGGGGACCGCCACCTTGGGGTCGTAATGGCTTGTCCATCGCCCTTGTGGATTACGACGACCACAAGCCATGGCCATGTTCCGCCATTGCTGATCGCTGCGTTGACCAAAGGGTGCGTACAACTGCCGGATCCGATCTTCAAAGGCTGATAACCGATCAAACTCCGGAAACTCGGCGACGTACTCGGCAATTCTTGCCAGGGCCGACGTTGGCACTTCCGGTCCGATGTCATTCAACACCAGTTTATTGATCGTTACCGTGTCCGTCATTGAGGCCACCACTAACCCGAGCAACCCGCCCATACTGGTACCAACCCAGTCGCACTGCGAAATGCCATAGTGACGAATCAGGTCCTGAACATGAGTCAGATAGTTGGAAATCTGATATTCACTGGCGTCCTGCGCCCATTGCGATAAACCACGGCCCAGGGTATCGGGCGCGATAACCCGGTAGCCTTGCTCCGCAAGCGCCAAGCCCAGCTCGTCAAAGTCTGCACTGGTTCGAGCCAGACCGTGCCAACATATCACCGTGTTTTGTGCATTCCGGTTCCACACCCGAACGTGCAGTTCGCGGTCATGACAGAGGACAAAATCATGTTCAACCATGGTCTGCCCTCCCCCGAACCAAGCGCCCGACGATACCCAACGGGAAGAAATACACCATGACAACGAACAGCACACCTAACCACAACAGCCAGCGTTCCGGGTTAAACAGCTCAGCGAGTATCGGCACATCAATGAAGGCGTTGTGTGCGACACCCATGGCTTCGTTCAAATAGTTACGCGCCAGAACCAGCAGCGTGGCCCCGATGATTGCGCCATAGAGTGACCCCATGCCACCGATCACCACCATCAGCAGGATGTCGATCATGATGTTCAGTGACAGCACGGAGTCCGGCCCGGTATAGCGTAACCAGATGGCCATCAGCACACCCGCGAGTGTCGCCATACAGGCACTGATGACGGTAGCGGCCGTTCGATAATAGACGGTGGTGTAGCCAATTGCCTCAGCTCGGAAATCGTTCTCGCGCAGCGCCTTCAGCACTTTACCGAAAGGCGACGCGACAATCCGGACCATTAACAGAAACAGCACAGTCGATACGGTAAAGATCAGATAGTAATTGAGCAATTTTCCGTTGATTCGCACGCCCAGCACTTTGTCATCGAGCAACTTAAAGGCCGGGGTCAGGACCCGGGGAATCCGGTAGGTCATACCGTCTTCACCACCGGTGTATAGATAGAGTTGCGAGACCAATACGGTCGCCACACTGGCCACCGCCAAAGTAATCATGGCGTAGAAGATGGCTTTAACGCGCAACGACACCAAGCCAATCGTTACCGCCACAACCGTGGACACCCCCAGTGCCACGACAACAGCCACCAACAACACGCCAAACCCGGGCGCGACGTGATCGAACGCGATAGCCACACTGTAAGCGCCGATGCCAAAAAACAACGTGTGCGCAAAGCTCACCACACCGGTATAACCCAACAGCAAATCGTAACTGGCCACGAGGACGATAAAAATGCATAGCCGTGCGGCGGTATCAAGTGCTCGGCTACCGTCAAAAATGAACGGCGCCAACAACAGTGAGACCACAATCACCGCCAACAGGCCCCTGAGTATCCGGCTCTGCGGAAGCGTATCTCGGATGGATTGAAACATCATGAATCTCCTTTCGATACCGGGACCAGCCCTTTCGGCCGCCACAGCAAGACCGCCACCATCAGAATCAACGTTGAAACCAACGCCAGTTTGGGAAAAATAAACCCGACGTAGTTGGTCAACAGCCCCACCATCAAGGCGGCCAGAAAGCAGCCTTCAATGGAACCAAGCCCGCCGATGATGGCGACAATGAAGACGGTAATCATCAGGTTTTGGCCGATGTGGGCGGTAATCACTTCATCGTATAACCCCCACATGACGCCGCCCATGCCCGCCAAAGCCGATCCGGCAATGAACACCAGGATGAACAGCTTTTCGATGTTGAAGCCCAGCGATTTCACTATTTCCCGGTTTTCCACGCCGGCACGGATCAACAGACCCAGACGGGTATGGGTAAACACCCAGCGCAGCAGGATAAACAGCACGACGCCCATGATCACGGCCAGTAACCGATACTTCTCAAAGACAAAGTCGCCAAACTGAAAACTGCCCTGGAAACTGTCTGGTTTCAGCCAGGCACGTTCCTCATGCCCCCACAGCACATAAATCATCTCTTCGGCAACGATCATTCCACCGGTGGTAATCAGGATCTGCATCAGGTGGTTGCCGTAAACATGCCGGATGATCAGTCGTTCAAATGCCCAGGATAAGAGTCCGACCACCACCGCTGCGCCCATCATCGCCAAAACAAACAGACCGATGTGGGTCCAGAATGACCCGGCAGCGATCAACTCAGGAAACATGGCCATCACGCTGAAGCCGACAAAGGCCCCAAAAGAGATAAAAGCACCATGGCCGAAGTTCAGTACGTCCATCAGGCCAAACACCAGAGTAAAACCAGAAGTCATCACAAACAGCATCATGCCCATGGCCAACCCGGCAATGGTCAACGTCATCCACGCAGCGGGATCGGGAATTAAGACAAACCCGATGAAGGCGAACGCCACCAACAGCAAGCCGGACTGAACCGTCGCATTCTGATGCCAGTGAGAGAGTGGTTGTACCGATACGGAATTGTCAGCCATTGGCTCACCCCGCTTCGTCAGTTGTTTAATTAAGGTCTGAATCTGAGTCGTCATTGGTGTGCCTCCATACTCAGCCCCAGCAGTGACGCCTGTTTGTCTTTGTCCGCAACAAAAGAGGCCATGTCACTTTCATGAACAATGCAGCCATCATCCATAATCGCTACGTGATCCCCCAGAGTACTGGCCATTCGGAAGTTCTGTTCGACCATCAGAATGGTCGTATCCGCGTCTTTCAGTTCGCGAAATGCTCGGATCAACGACTCGATAATGGATGGCGCTAGCCCTTTACTGGGTTCATCGACCAGCAAGATTTCACACGGCTCTATGATGGCTCGTGCGATGGCCAGCATCTGTTTTTGCCCTCCGGACAACTGCCCGGCCGGCCAATGCCAGAATTTCTCAAGAGCCGGAAACAGTCCGAAGACCCAGGTCAGACGATCCTGATTGAATCGGTTTTGCCGGGTGGCCAGCCGGACATTCTCTTCAACAGTCAAACCGGCAAAGATGCCCATGTTCTCAGGCACATAGTGCACACCGGAGCGCGCAATGGTCATGGTATCGAGGGTTTCAATGGCTCGATCCTTTAAATGGACCTGGCCACTGTGCGCCGGCCATAACCCCATGATGGTGCGCATGGTGGTGGTTTTTCCGGCGCCATTGCGGCCCAGCAGCATGGTGACCTGGTTCCGAGGTACCCGGAAACTGACGCCATGCAGAATGTGGTACTGACCGATGTGGGTATGGACATCGGTTAATCTCAAAAGGTCGTCAGTTTCACTGACGTTTCGTTGCAGGTTTGCAGTCATCAGGCCACCTCCTCGTCACTGAGCTCACCGAGATAGGCCTGTCTGACGACATCGAGCTGCATCACCGATTCCGGTTCGCCGTCGGCCAGCAGTCGCCCGTTGTGCAACACCAGAATACGGTCGGCAAGTGTGCGGATGACATCCAGTTTGTGTTCGACCAATAAGATCGTTCGGTCCTGTTCATTTTTGATGCGATGGATCAGCTCCAACAGCACCGGGGCTTCATCAACGCTCATGCCGGCGGTTGGTTCATCAAACATCATGACTTGCGGGTCCATAGCCAGCATCATGCCGACTTCCAGCCGGCGTTGTGCTCCATGCGATAAGGCTCTGGCAAAATCGTCAGCCCGTTCGGTCAAACCGATGGTATCCAGCAGCGATTCCACTTCCGTCCTGACGGCCTGTTGCCGACTGGCCAAAGTCCAGATCCGGTGCCCGAGCCCATGTCTTGCCTGCACCACCAATCCCAGGTTTTCTTCAACGGTCAGGTTCGGAAACAGCTGGGTCAGCTGAAAGGCCCGGCCCAGACCGTGGCGTGCCCGCTTGGCAACAGGCCAGCGCGAGATGTCACGTTCATTCAGATAGACCGTTCCGGAGCTGGGCGGTAACTGTCCGGATATCAAATTAAAGTACGTCGTTTTACCCGCACCGTTCGGGCCGACAATGGCGGTCAGACTGCCCGCTTCAAAGGCGGCGCTGACCCGGTCGACCGCCACGTGACCGCCAAAACGAATCGTTAACGCCTCCGTCTGCAACACGGGCGTGCGTGATGAATTCACCATGGAAACTCTCTCGTCCGATTATCAGTAGAAGGGGCATGCACGGCATGCCCCAGAGACGTGTTAGCGGTTGGTTCGACCGACCGGGACATCCATTTCGGAGACCGGAATTTCACGAACCAGTTCCAGACGGGCCCAATCGTAGGCGTCGTCATCCACAACCTTGAAGTGATACATCGGTTGCAGCGCCTGATGATCTTCTTTGCGGAATGTCATGGTGCCTTTTGGCGTTTCCCAACTCATGCCTTCCATGGTCTCAATCAGATCTTCCGTGTCCGTTGAGTTGGCGGATTCAATCGCATTAACAATAGCCAATGCTGCGCTCATTCCGCCTGCGGTGAACATGTCCGGCGGTGAATCGAATCGTTTTTGATGTTCACTGACCAGCCAGTCGTTAATCGCATTGTTTGGGTTTTCGTAATAGTAATAGGTAGCCCCTTCTGCGCCGGGAAACTGCTTATACGCAGGCAATGCCGCTAGAATGTTTCCAGCCAGGGCAAAACCGATGTCGTACCGTTCAGGGTTCATGGCCTGCAATTTTGACATTGGATTACCACTGCCCGCCCAGATGGTGTAGATGAGCTTTTCACCGTCTTCATCTTTCAGCGCATCAAACAGCCGTTGACCTGCGGCGGTAAAATCCGTTGTTGTGGTAGGTACATATTCTTCGTGAACCAAGTCGGCACCAGTCCCTTCCAGAGCAGCCTTAAACGCAGCAACACCATCACGCCCAAAGGCGTAATCCTGCGCCAGTACAGCAATGCTCACGCCCGGGCGGCCAATGGCTTTGGCATTAGCAATGGCATCCTGAGAAGAGTTTCGACCTGTATGAAAGATGTACCGGTTGGAGTCCGGACCCGTAATGGAGTCCGCAACGGCCGGTTCTACAATTAGGAGCTTTTCGTACTCTTCAGCAACCGGCAGCATCGCCATGGCCACACCGGATGACACCGGTCCGACGGCAAGATCCACCTCATCGTCGGCGTAGGCTTCTTCCAGTAAAGAGCGACCCATTTCCGGGTTTGCCTGGGAGTCCTTTTCGATGACGACGATTTTTTCGCCGTTAATCATCATCGAACCGTCTGTGGCGTATTCCAATCCCAACATGAACCCGTCATGCGATTGTTTACCATACACGCCCAACGGACCGGACCCCGGATAGATGTGTGCAATTTTTATATCGGCTGATGCAATGGAAGCCAATGCCGTCAGCGCCACCCCGAAGGTAATCGCGACTCGTGGTTTGGTCATTTTACTCTCCTGTTATTGTTGTTTTATTGCGAGTACTGCTCTGGGCGTACCCAGTTCAGCACGATTCCACGCCGGATTTTTCCGGTCGCGGTTTTGGGTAATTCGTCGACAAACTCAATGCGTGTCGGGACCTTGTACCGAGCCAATCGGGTACGGCAAAAGGTTTGAAGATCGTCTGCCTTCAGGAAATAACCGGGGGTCTGTACGACAAAAGCAACGCCGGTTTCGCCCCAAAGCGGGTGCGGTTCGCCGAGCACGACCACTTCTTCGACACCGCGGAAGTGCAACAGAACGTCTTCGACTTCATTGGGAAAGACGTTTTCACCACCGCAGATGTACATGTCGCTCATTCGATCGACCAAAGTAAACTGATCGTGCTCGCGCCGGGCAATGTCGCCGGTTCTGAACCATTCACCGACAAAAGCCATCGAGTTCGCTTTGCTGTTGCGCCAGTACCCGAGCGTGACGGCGTCACCGCGAATCCAGATTTCACCGGGTTCCCCGGGTTCGACGTCTTGGTGGTCAGGACCCACGAGGCGAACGTCTGTGTTAGGTACCGGGTTACCAATGGCACAGGGTTGATTCTCGGCTTCTTCATAGGTTTGCAAAAAGAGGGTCGGGCCGGACTCCGTCAAACCACAGCCGTTTTGAATGACAAATCCAGTTGCCTGCCATTGTTGCCACAAAGAATGACTCAAAGGCGCCCCGCCACTGGCGAACAGCTTAAATGCAGAGCGGTGCTGAGGCAGTTCCGTAAAACCGGCGGTATCGGCGAGCTTCTGCAGTAACGTCGGAACCAGCAAAATCAGGTTAATTGGCGTGTTTTTTAAATCGTCCAACAGTTTGTCCGGATCAGCCTCGGCATATACCCTCACCGAGCCGCCGTTCATCAGCACAGGCAAGGCAAAGAGGTTGATTCCAGCCGTATGGTACTGGGGCAGAATGGACAATGTCTGATCCTGTTCACTTAATGCCACCCGGCTGGCAACATTGCGAACATTGGCTTCATGCATATCCCAGGTATTGATCACCGCTTTGGGAACGCCTGTCGTACCGGAGGTGAAAATCAAGTACCAGGGCACATCGGACGGCTGTTTTGGTAGTGACGCCGCCGGCCAGTTTTGGGTAACCACATCGGCGACATCGACGGATTGCGTTCCGGTGAGCCGTTGCAGGTGTATGGATGCGTCTTGAAACAGATGCTCATAAATAATCAGCGACGGTGAAGCCAGTTTCAGGATCGAAACCTGAACGGATAAGCTCTCACGCCAGTTCAGTGGTAGCAATACCACGCCGGTTTTCTGTGCAGCAAATAAGGCGGCAAAAAAATCAATCCGATTCCGTGTAATCCAAACCACAACCTGCCCACTTTGCAGACCCTTGGCCTTTAAAAATCCACACCAGTTCTGAACCTGGCGATGCAGGTCCTGATAAGACCATTGTTCAGCGGAATCCGCATCGATCAGGGCTATCCGCCGCTCGAAACGGGTGGCCAACTGTCCGACCGGGTCGTTAATCGGGTTCATGGTTTTAACCCATGGCTGAGTAAATCGATGGTGCTGTCGACAATGTCATCCAATGTACGCTCGGTATCCCAGACCACAAACCGCTGCCCGATGAAATGCATCATGCCCATCATCGACCAGGTCCAGGCTTCGGTGTCACCGTCGCGGATACCGCCGCGCTGTTGAGCAGCCATTAACGCGTCGTTGTAACCCTGAGCGAAGGACTCGTAATACGCACGGTAAACTTCAGGATCGACAAACTGACTTTCCTGCAGGATCCGGTATAAACCGGGGTGCGCCTGAATGTATTCAAGAAATGTGCGCAGACCGATTCGCTCGGCATCAATTCGGTCAGACACGTCGATGATGGCTTCAGACAACAACGCCCGCAGCGAACGGTTAATGAACAGGACCAGCTCACGGAGAACATCCTCTTTGCATTTAAAATACAGATAAAACGTCCCCTGCCCGATCCCCGCTCGATGCGCAATGCCACTGATGGAGCCGTCATGAAAACCTTTTTCCGCAAACTCTGATTCGGCAGCAAGAAGGATTTTCTCCAAGGTTGCCTGTCCGCGTCGGGTTTTAGGCGCAGCGACCTGACTGAGCTTAGCGATTGAGTCCATTTTCCAACCTGACAAGTGATTCAGGTTTCAACTTAAACCAAATCGTTGGTTGCTGGCAAGCGTTGTTTAGTCGTACTTAGGTAGGATCAGCTTTTAATGACACATCAATGATTTCGCTGAGTTCTTTCCCAGGACTGATCAAATAACGATCATGTAACCGCTTACATTTTTTGCTCTTTTTGCGACACAGTCGGGGAAAAGGAAAAAACTGAGTTGGTATCGTACGCCGTTGAACACTGTCGAGGTGTTCTACATTCATTTGGATTGAAGGTAATAAAATGATAATAAAATCAGGAGTACCCTGCCGCGTGTCGCTGTTGTGCACGGCGTTAATGGCCGCTGCATCGCTCAATGCGCAGACGTTTCAGGCCGAGGATTACACTAACTATTACGATACCACTGCCGGCAACAGTGGAGGTGCTTATCGCAGTGACGCTGTCGATATTGAAGCCACTCAGGATACCGGCGGCGGCTACAATGTTGGCTGGATGGATGTTGGCGAATGGCTGAGCTACGGCGGTCTGAACATCCCACAAAATGGCCAGTATCGGGTAAAAGTGCGTGTCGCCAGTGGGCAAAGTGGTCAGCTTTCTGTCGATTTAAACGCCGGCTCTCAGGTATTGGGCACTTTTGAAGTGCCAAACACCGGCGGCTGGCAAAGCTGGACAACGTTGGAACATACGGTCGATCTGCAGTCCGGGCAATACGACTTAGGCGTCTATACCGGCACCGGTAATGTGAACTTTAACTGGATCAGCGTCGAGCCCGTCAATACCAACCCTCCCCCAACCGGCATGCGCATCGAAGCAGAAGATTATGTTGATTTTAACGATACCACCCCGGCCAACCTGGGTGGCGCGTATCGCTCAGATGCCGTTGATATTGAAACAACTTCCGATACCGGTGGCGGTTACAACGTCGGTTGGTGGGAAACCGGCGAGTGGCTGGCTTACCCTGCTGTATCGATTCCGGCGGATGGCAACTACACGCTCAAACTGCGCGTTGCCAGCGAAGCCGGCGGTCAACTGAACGTCGACTTTGATGCCGGTACTCATGCCGTGGGCACAGTCAATATTCCCGAAACCGGCGGTTGGCAGTCCTGGCAGACGGTTGAGATTTCTACTTACCTGAGCGCAGGTAACCATGCGCTGGGCCTGTATGCACTGACCGGTGGTTTTAACATCAATTGGGTTGAGATTGTCAGCGGTGGCTCTACCAATCCGGACCCCGAGCCGCCGACGAATGTGACCTGGAGCGATGAGTTTGACACCCTGGATTTATCAGTCTGGAACATCGAAACCGGTGGTCATGGCTTTGGTAACAATGAGCTGCAATGGTACTCAAACGGGCAAAACCTGAGCATTCAGTATGATGAGCAAGCTGGCTCTAACGTGCTCGTCATTGAGGCTCGTCAGGAACAGGGCGGAACCTGCTGGCATGGTGGCAACTGTGGCTACACATCCGGTAAAATCACCACACGATATAAAAAGAGCTTCCAATACGGTCGACTGGAAGCCCGCATGAAGCTCCCTCGAGTTCAGGGTATCTGGCCTGCTTTTTGGATGTTGGGCGATGCCTACAATACCCAGAGCTGGCCGCAAGGTGGCGAGATCGACATTATGGAGCATGTGAATACCAATAATGTCACCTCCGGCGCCCTGCATGGCCCCGGCTACTCCGGCAACACCCCCATCACCGGCTGGTTAGAGCACAGCCAGAGTATTGATCAGGGATATCATGTTTACGCAGTAGAATGGGATGCCAATGGTATTCGCTGGTTTGTTGATGACATCAACTTCTACAGCATTACCCGCGGTGAAGTGGAACAATACGGCGAGTACGTTTATGACCAGCCGTTCTGGTTCCTGCTGAACCTGGCCGTAGGCGGTAACTGGCCAGGTGATCCGGATCATGCGAACTTCCCGACTACCCGGATGTATATCGATTACGTTCGCGTTTATCAATAAAACTCAGAACTGAGTAGAAACACCCAAAAGGGGAGCACTTTAGCTCCCCTTTTTTATTTAACCTATCCAAACGATCACTACGATTGCGATGCTACGTCCTTCACTTTCAGCGGCACTAACTGAGAGTGGGCAATTTTCAGGTGACTTTCATTCCAGATCAGATCTTCAATAAACCGATCACGAACCAGACGCAAACTGTCGCGATCGGGTCGCTTGATGAACAGCTGATGCGCGATTTTGCAGGAGTTTGCCAATGATCGCCTGGTCTGCGCCAACTCCAGATACTTTTCTACTTCCCGGATCAGTTCAGAGGCCTTGAGTGGGGCGAGCTTGGCTTTCAGCTCATCGGTTAACTGGCGTTCATGCTGGATTCTCAGCTCAGCCAGAGCCTGAGTCAGGTGATTTTCCAGTGCATCACTGAATGTGGCCGCACCAGAGAGCGTCCGAAACTCTTGCAGAGCTTCATGGGCAGCCGGCGTCAAGGTGATGTTCATGGCCTTACTATGACGTTGCCGTTCCCGTCGTCGCCGCTTCCGTGCTGAGAGGGATTTCCGCAATCGCCCCCAGTCGTCCATCGTCAGTGATTCTTCCAGAATGGTCTGAGTTGACTGACAGAGATCTTTCGTCGGCCGTTCAATGTCTCGCCATTGCACGACGCATTCTTTCAGTGTCGATAACCCAAATCGGTGAATCGGATGATCCGGTTCACTTAACCAGTTGGGCTGTTGCAACTGATAATCGAGCCAGTCCAGACAATCGAACCAGTCATCGGCGTTCAGTTGGTAGCGTGGTCGAGGCATGTTTTATCTACAAGGTAGCCAATAAAGAGTTAGTATAGCCCTGCGCATACCGCGTGGTAAAGGGTGGTTCACTAAATCATTAACGACTACCTTGTAGACGTTAAATCATATCACACCCAGTTCCAGCGCTTTTAACACAGCCCGGGTTCGGTCTCTGACCCCCAACTTTGCGAGAATGTTAGAGACGTGATTCTTAATGGTTCCCTCTGATTTAAATATCGCCCGGGAAATTTCTTTGTTCGAATAACCGCCGGCCATGAGTCGGAGAATTTCAATTTCCCGTTGAGTCAATGGATCCTGTACGGGTTCCTTCTCAACTTTGCTCTGACCTTCTTTTTGCAATTCAGTAAAGCCCTTGATCACTCGCTCAGTCACTGCTGGCTGAATCAGGGTGTCCCCAGACGAGACCGTATCAATCGCTTCGACCAATGCTTCCAAAGAGACATCTTTGAGCAGGAACCCCCGGGCACCCGCACGAATACCACTCAGAACCAACTCATGATCATCAAAGGTCGTCAGGATGATGACCGGTATATCGATGTTCTGCTCTTTCATGGTTTTAACAGCGGTGATGCCATCCATTTTCGGCATGCGGATGTCCATGAGCACAACATCGGGTTGCAGCTCAGTCATCACGGTAAGCGCCTCTTCGCCGTCCCCTGCTTCACCGACAATGGTGATATGGCCGGCCAGGTTCAACAGGGATTTAATACCCTCTCTGACCAGGTTCTGATCATCAACCAGCATGACCTTGATGGTTGCTTTATCCTCTGAGCTCATAGTGCCTCCATGGTGGGAATACGAATAACCAATCCGAACCCACGTTTTGTTGATACGGTTAACTGACCACGCAGTTTTTCAATGCGCTCTCTCATTCCGGTTAACCCGTTCCCTTCGCTGAAACCAAACTGGCAGTATCCGTTGTCATGAATCTGCAGTTCTACATTGCTGTCAACTTGCGTCAATCGAATGGACATTTCAGACGCATTACCATGTTTGAGTGTGTTGGTGATGCCTTCTTGCACACAGCGGAACAAGGTATCGGCCGTTTTCGCATCCGGCAGTTGCAAGGCCGGATCAATATCCAGCTCAATTTTTAATCGTGGAATCTGAGAAATCAGTGCTTCCAGCGCATCTTCCAGACCGATATTTGAATTTTCACGCATTTCGCTAACCGTCTCGCGGACATCCGTCAGCAGTTGTTTGGCCATGTCATGCGCTTCTTTCACCAGTGTCTGGTTTTCACCACTGGTGGTGTAAGTTAAGTACTGCAGTTTTAAGATAAGTGCCGTCAAATGGTGACCCAAGCCGTCATGGAGATCACGGGAAATACGAAGACGCTCACTCTGTTTAGTCGACTCCTGCAACAAGGCCTGAGTCGCAATCAGCTCACGGTTCAACATGCTAATCTCGTCACGCGCTTCCTGTTCCTGAAGCACCCGCTGACTCATTCGAAACGCAAACAGATTGAAGGCGCCTGCTAAGGAGGTCCAAACCAGGGCATCCTCCACTGACCAATAGAACGCATTGAAATACCAATCCAGAGCGACCAGAGCCATAACGCCAAAATAAGCAACCAGACGGCTGAACCGAATGGGCAGCTGTGCCGCCAGGGCCACACCCAGGATGGCAATGACTCCCGAGTTGGTGATCAGCCGAATAAGGATAACGGACACCAGCTGGGCAATTATCGACCACTGCCGGATACGCTTGTCCATGCGCGTATATTCCTGATCGCGTGTGGTCAGATAAAAGCCGATAATAAATAACAGCAGACAAAGTACGACAGCAAACAGCCTGAGCTGGCCGTTCAATGTATCGGTTGGCTGAGAACTGAGTGTGAGATAGCACACAACCGCCCAGGCCAGATAACCGGTCATACCTTCGAGATTCTGGGCGATAGAATTCTGATACACGAGATGCGAGATTCTGTTCAATGGATGTCCTGCAGTGTAAGCCGAACTGTGACTCTGCGCACAGTGACTAAGGTCATGGTTGCTATTGGGGAAAAGGCGTGATCATATTGCCGCTATGGTCTCGAATGTGCAACGTACCCGATTTCAGCCTCACCTGATTTTACCGGAAAACAAAGTCGGCAGAGATTTTATTGTCTCAGACTTGCACGGCCATCGTGCCCAGCTCGATCAGGCATTGCAGGACGTCGACTTTTCAGAGGCTCACGATCGGCTGATCAGCGTTGGCGATCTGATTGATCGTGGGCCGGACAGCGCCGGCTGTCTTTCTCTGCTGGAAGAACCCTGGTTTTGGGCGGTGCGGGGGAACCATGAGCAAATGCTCATCGAAACGGTCAATCAACAAACCGATGCACTCTGGAGTCGCTGGCTGTTAAACGGCGGCAGCTGGGTTTTGAATCACCCGGACGTCGCACAACAGGATTGGGCCGATACTCTGCAGTACCTGCCGTTGACCATTACCCTGCCTTGTCAGGATTACACGGTCGGCATTTGCCACGCAGAGTATACCGGTGAACACTGGGGTGAGCGTTATGATGCTGAGGATGAAGCCATCATCGAATGGCTCTGGGGCCGTACCCGACTAAAACGCAACAACCGACAACCGGTGAAAGGCGTTGATTGGGTGTTTTCTGGCCATACCATCGTAGATAAACCCCAACAGCTTGGTAATTCGGTTTTCATCGAACGAGGCGCCTACCTGGATAACCCCATCACCCTGATTGATCTGCAACAGTGGCTGGTCGAAAACTGATTCCGGTGTTCTCATAAACGGCAATAAGCCGTCAAACCCCATGCAAAGCCATCATGCCCAAGGTAAACTTTCCGCACATCGATGTGACAATGTCATTGGGAACCGGAATTGAGCAAACATACGCTACAACCGATATTTGATAACCTGAATGAGTTCGAAAACCCATTTCGATATCCGTTTCAGGTCTCTGATGACATTTTAAAACTCTCCGACGTCTCGAAGACCGCCTTACAACAGGACGCGACCCGATCTGCTCAGTTTCTGTACACTTATCGGGGCAGCCCGGACACCTTTGCGTCTTATCGACGGGAAATTGAACGCTTCCTGCAATGGTGCTGGTTCGTTGAAGGTTTGTCACTCGACCAGGTTCGTCGTCAGCATATCGAAGCCTTTGTGCATTTTTGCCAATCACCACCAAAACACTGGATTGGCACTAAGAGCGTCCAACGTTTCCTGAACTCCGGTGGTCAGCGGGTTGTGAATCCACAATGGCGCCCCTTTGTGGCCAAAGTGACCAAGCGAGCCAGAAAAGCCGGAGAAACCGCCGACGCGAAAAACTATGAGCTGTCGCAATCCGGTTTGCAGGCCATCTTTTCAGTGCTCAGTACCTACTTTAATTTTTTGATTCAGGAAGATCATGTTGCCCTGAACCCGGTTGCTCAAATCCGCCAAAAAGGCAAGTTTCTTCGTAAGCGTCAGGGTGCTGACACAATTCGCCGGCTGTCTGAAGCTCAATGGCATGAGGTGCTCAATGCCATCCAAGCAGTACTTGATGAAGACCCGGCCAAATGGGAACGGGCGTTGTTTATTGTCAGCTGTCTGTTTGGGTTGTATTTACGGATCTCTGAACTTGCGGAATCCGAACGCTGGCAACCGTCCATGTCCGATTTCTGGAAAGATTCACACGACAACTGGTGGTTTACGACGGTCGGTAAAGGCAACAAAGAACGCGATATTTCGGTGTCAGACGATATGTTGGTCGCGCTCCGACGATTTCGTCAGTTTCTGGGCTTAAGCTCGCTCCCGCTACCAGGGGAACATACTCCGCTGATTCCAAAGGTTCGGGGCAAGGGAGGCATTGCAAGCACGCGGCAGATTCGCTTTATCGTTCAGGAATGTTTCGACCTGGCGACAGACCGGTTACGAGCGCAGGGTGAAACGGAAGAAGCCGCGGCCCTTGAAACCGCGACCGTTCACTGGCTCCGCCATACGGGCATTTCAGAAGACGTTAAGTTTCGTCCGCGTGAACACGTCCGGGATGACGCCGGTCATGGCTCCAGCGCCATCACCGACCGTTATATTGATGTCGAGCGACAGGCCCGACATGCCAGCGCTCGGAGCAAGAAGATCAACCCGGCGTAACGCTGCGCCCTACCCGGCGACTGACCTCGCGCATGGTCACAAACTCTTCCGCGGCCGTCGGATGAATTCCGATCGTTCGGTCAAAGTCCGCTTTGGTAGCACCGGCATTCATGGCCACGCCAATCCCCTGGATGATTTCGCCGGCATCCTGCCCAACCATATGACAGCCAATCACCCGATCCGTCGATGCATCGACCAATAGCTTCATGTACATGCGCTCGGCGCTGCCGGACAGGGTGTTTTTCATTGGCCGGAACTGGCTTTCGTAGACGTCGACGGCATCGTAAGCCTCAATAGCCTGCTCTTCCGTGACCCCGACGGTTCCGATGTTTGGCTGACAGAAAACGGCCGTTGGAATCAGATCATAATTGACCTTCTTCGGTGCGTTGCCAAAAAGAAACTCAGACAGGTACATGCCTTCTGCCAGTGCAACCGGCGTCAGCTGAACCCGACCAATGACATCACCAATGGCGTAAATGTGACTGACATTGGTTTGATAATGCTCGTTCACATCCAGATTGCCGTGATGGGCCACCTCAACACCAGCGGCGGCGAGATTCAGCGGTTCAACTAGCGCTTTGCGTCCGGTGGCGTTGATGACTTCATCGACCTCCATCTGTTCGCCATCATTGAAAAAGACCTGCAGGCGACCGCTGTCCAGTTTTTCGATGCGTTCGATGGTGCAATGGTAATGCAGATGAATACCTGACTGCTTCAGCTCGCCGGACACAAAATGCCGTACGGCCTGATCAAAACCCCGCAACACCGGTTCGCCACGATAAACCAGATGGGTATTGGCACCGAGCCCGTTCAAAATACCGGCAAACTCGACGGCAATATAGCCGCCACCCACGACGATCACGTCTTTCGGAAAAGTTTCCATGTAGAAAAACTCATTCGACGTCAGCGTGTGTTCGTGCCCGGGAATTTTCGCTTTTACCGGCCAACTGCCCGTGGCAATAAGAATGTTTTCTGCTGAATACACCTCAGACCCGACTTTAACTTCGTGAGGTGACACAAACTCGCCTTCGCCGGTTATGATATCGACGCCGGCGTTTTCCAGCATCCGCTGATAGACGCCGTTTAAGCGCTGAATTTCCTGCGTTTTGTTGTCCCGCAACGTTACCCAATCAAATCGCGGTATTTCGTCTACCGTGTAGCCATAACCAACCGAATCCCGAAAAGCATGTGCGAACTCAGAGGCATAAACAAACAGTTTTTTGGGGACACAACCGACATTGACACAGGTGCCGCCGAGATAACGGGACTCAATGACCGCGACTTTAGCACCCTTTTGAGCAGACATGCGGGCGGCTCGGACACCGCCGGACCCGGCGCCGATCACCAGCAAATCGTAATCGTATTTCATGGAACAATCCTTAGATTGGTATTTTGAATAAGCGTGAGGAGACCACAAAGGTCTCCGATTGCTGTCTTAGATGAGGGGTATTGCCAGAAGTTCAATGCAAAACGAAATCAGGCAGCCCGATCGACATACCCGGGGTTGGGTCGGAACAAAACAAACTCCTGAATGGGTCCTAACGGTAACTCGGTATAAACTTCGTATCCGAGCGACTTATAAAATTCTAAGTACCGATTGTTACCCGTGTCCAGGAACAGGCCGATGGAGTTTTGATCTTTGTCCGTCAGATCATGAATGGTTTCCAGTAGTCGTTTACCCAACCCCTGCTTTTGAAAATCCGGATGGATACCGATAAGGCTGACCATACGATGGTTTTTCGCCGGCAGGCTTTCCTGAACTTCGTTGAAATACTGCACAAAACGGCGGGTACCTTCAAAGCCCGTGGTCAGCACCATCTTCATGCGCCATAGCAGTTGCCGGGAAATATCCATTTTCAGTTCGAGGTCACTGAAGAAGGCCACGCCCAGTAAACGCTCTTCTTTTTTGTGCATGACGCCAAACACAAACTCACCACGGTCGAAGTGCAAGCGGATCAACTCGCGAATGGTCGCGCGGATCCGCTGCTTATACCCTGGGCGATGCGAATCCAGAAGATATTTGAAAGTCGGTTCATCCCGGTAAGAATGATATAGCAATGAGCGGGCCTGGCGGCTATATCGCTCGTCAATTCTGACCACTTCGACGTCGTTTAGGTCTATCTGAGGTTTCGACATGAGGATCCTATTTATTGTTGTTTTCCATGGATTCAAATATGGCTGATTATCCTGGTTTTGCCAAGTCAGCCGATTAGCCTGAGTCTGACGCTGACGCGCCGCAAAGTGCGAATGGAAAGCCCGATCTTAGCTAAGAAACCAGACCAGCCTCTGATTCAGAACTCTCCCTTAGCCACCAACACCAAAGGTTACCCGGACATTCACAAAGCCAGGATTCGGTCGGTCATCCAGCGCCAGCTCCGTGTGCCCGATACCCATATTTTCCAGTCCGCCCAACCACTGTACCACAGAGGGGTAGCGAGCATCATCGAGCCAGACCCGGAGCAGTTCACCGTCTGGCTCAAAGCGCTGAATTTCGATGCCGTAGCGAGCTGCCTGGCGTCGGATTTCAGAGTTCATAATACTGGGGTTCAGTTCAGTGGCCCCACCGGTGACGGCCATGGCTTGGGGCGCTAAGGCTGTCAGCTCCTGGAGCGTTTGTTGCGCATTGGCCAGCTCTCGCTGTAAGTCTTGTCGCCAACTGGCCAGCGGAACGATCAATCCAAACACGATGATGGCAATGAGCAGTGAAATGCCAAGTAAGCGGGCTGCTTGTTGATCCCGACGGCTGAGTGACAACCACTTTTCCCGCAATGGTTCCAGATAGGTTTCAAACATCAGGCATCTCCTCCTAAAACCGTCTTAAACTGTGCCCGGAAACGGTCCGATTCCTGATTGGCAGAGTACTCAACCTGATACCCCTGTTGAGCCAATGTGTTCTTAAGCGCTTCAAACTGGCTGTATGCATCCCCATCCGTTCCGACCGGTTTCGCCAAGGTAAAAAAGGCTTCGCTGCGATCAGCATTGTAGCGGAAGTCTTCGAGCATGAAGGACTCCGGCACATTGCTGATATCGCGCAGTATGGTCAGAGCATTAGCATCCGTTTCGGAAGCCCCGCTGCCCGCGGTAGCGACCCTGGTACGCATTTCCCGCACCATTAAGGGTCTTTGAATCCGTTTATTCTGGCCGAAGACCTGCAAAAAGACGTCCTCGCTGGCCTGCCAGGTCTGGTCAATTTTTTCGGCAGTACGTTGGTTTTCGAAGACGGTCAAGGTTGTCCAAAGCGCAATCACGGCGACAGAGGCAACCAGTGCCGGTAACCATTGCTGGTAGTTCGGCCGCCCCTGATTTTGGCTGAAAGGCCCGGTCATTAGATTGCCGATGGGTTGTCTTTGTTCGGCTTGATCGTGCCAATCAACCAGATGTCGCGTTGGTTGAACCTGCCAGTTAACCACATATCCGGTAGCTTCGAACTCCGTTGCCAGCGCCTTCGCGGAACCCTCTGCAGACTCGCTGATGAGTTTGATTCGCGCATCGTCAGGCAGTTGCTGTTGTTCGGCCCATAGCTCAAACCATTGTGCGAAGCCTTTGGCATGTACATCAAAAACGGTGTTACGGGCACTGACAGTGACGGTTTCATTGTGCACCAGAAGCAGAAGATCATCTGTCTGATCATCCGGCACAATAAAGGATTGAGCGTTGTAAGCTTCGATAACCTGAAACTGGGCAGATTTCAGGGTGCCCAGGATCAGCGACAGCCGGTTCAGATCGGTGGCTTCAATTGTTGCCTTGCCCTGAACGGGTTTTTGCTTAAGTACCAAATGAACCGTATCGATGTCTTGAGCCAAATACTCTTCAGCGGCGAAACGCAACATCGTAAGGCTAACCCGTCGGGATTTTGCCGGTAACGAGACATCCACGGTCGAGAACCACTGTGGTGGTAAAAATAACCGGGTCAGGCAGACATCCAGATTGCGCTCCTGTTTTTGATCGCTCAAATCTTCAAGGGTGCCAGAATATCGATCGGAATCGCCGGCCCAGTACCACTCCAGTTGATCAACAGCACGCCAGTAAAGGCTCAGTTGAATGCTCATTCAATCTCCATTTAAAACTCACCCGCCGGATCATCGCTCGACGTAGCATCGTTATTGTTCCCAGGGTTCGCTGCAGATGCCGCGGCCTTAACCGGATCACCAGGCAGTTGGTTGGCTTCGGTAGCAGACCGATCCCGAAGCGTCACCGTCAGACCGCCATCCGCATCCCGATGAATAACGGACCGCTGTGACAGCGTGTCTTCACCCAGGGTAATTTCAGTATAAAGCTCAAACCAATCGGAGGTAACGCTCAATTCTGAGAGATAGATTCCAGATTGCTCATTTTCTTTAAACACATCCTGATTTAAAAAATCAGTGACCGCATCAAAGCCCTCCTCGCCCCGATCGGTCACGGCTTTAGCCGCAATATCCTGTCCGATATATCCGGCGATGGTCTGAATAACTTCCGAGGGCGCCGTATTAATGTTCAGTGCCGAGTCCGCTGGCAACGCAGAGACCCAGGGTGACAGCAAATCGAATTGTTCCTGATCCACACTCTTCAGTAACAGCAACTCGGTCACATCGGCCATGGCGGTATATGACGGAGCGTAACTCGGCTGTTCATCGGCATAAAAGTAGTCGGCCCCCGTGTCAGCATCGAACCACTGATACAACTCTTGAGCGATGCTCTCATCCGCGCCGATTAAGAGCAGCAACTTATCAAAAGCTTGTAATGCTCCGGAACGGTACTCACTGTCCATCGACAGCCAGTTCAGGTTGAAGCGACCCTGAAGGTCATTAATTTCAACTGCAACCAAGCCGCCTTCATCCAGAGGAAAAACAGCTTCCGTGGTGTTCCACAGCTCGTACAGATGGTCGGTACTGCTGGATTGGGCATCCAAGCTTAACCCAACTTCCGCGATAGCCTCCGCACTTTCAGCATAAGCCTGTGCCTGAGAAAGAAACAACACATGTCGGGTTCGTTCGACCTGAATGCGCTGTTGATATTGCACCTGAGCGACAATGACCATCAGAATGGCAAATACAAACATCACTTGCAGCAGTACATAACCCTGTTCATTAGCCGGCATCCGATTCTTCATTGGCCCGCTCCTTCAGGAACAACGACTTCAGACGGAACCTGGATTAACCGGCGGTAGGTGCCGCCATCAGATAATGAAATGTCAAACTGAACGCCCTGCAAAACCGTTTCTTTTACGCCGCTGGAAGGATTCAACGTCGGTGGTTCATCGCGGAACTCTTGTTCAGACGTTGTCGGATTTAAGTGAAGAAACTGCCATTCTACACTTTCAACCTGTGTCATCAGCACTTGGTGCTGCCAGGAGAGATAGCCGTCGTCATCCAGATGAACCCGGTAACTACGTACTAGGCATCCGCTTTGTTCGTCGGCGACCGCATCGTCTTCGGCCCAGGGACAGACCTCACTGCCCGGTTCGGCAAGTCGGTAATGAACCCGTTGTAAAGACGAACGCTCCATGGCCAGAAAAGGACTTTGAGCCCAACCGGCGCGGGTTAAAAAAAGCCCATTGTAGTCAAGGTGAACAGCGTCTTCGTAATCACCGAACGGATCACGGACCGACCGGTAAGGTGCCACCTGTATCAGATCTTGCTCAATGACGCGGATGGCCCGGTTCAGAGATGCAAACCTTAGAGACTGTTCTTCCACCACATCTTTCGCACCGATGCTGGTATTAAACAACGTCAGAGTGCCCACAGATATCAATGCGGCGATGGCTAATGACAGTAACAGCTCAATGAGGGTAAACCCGGAGTTCAACCTGATCATTGCGGTGCCTCGCCAATAACGGCGCGCAAAACGTCCGCAACCTGTTCCTCGCCATCCGGACGCGCATGGAGCTCAACATGGCGTAAAAATCCGCCAATGACGTCCATTTCGACATTACGAATCACAATATCCACTTCCCAGTTTCGCTCGTTGAACGTCACTTCTCGAGTGGATTCACCCGCGTTGGGTAAGGCATCTTCAAGACGAATGCGAGCTAACTCGTTTTGGTTAACCCATCGGGCCTGTGTCTGCTCTTCGATCTGCCGTGCTGACGTCAGCGCCTGTACATTAGCTAACGCAATGGTTGCAGCCGTTAGCCCGAAAATAACCAAAGCGATCATGACTTCTATCAGGGTAAATCCGCGATCAGCGTTCATCACGGGCCACCTTCAGGCGATTGTAACCATCACCCACGACCGTAATCTGTTGCTCTCGGTCGGCTTCGTGGCTCATAAACAGGGTGAATGAAGGTTGGTATTCTTCGCTGGGTAATAAAATGATATGAGGCGACAAGTCCAGAGGATCTTCGGGTATTTCTGACTCTAGCGGAATCCAATCCCGACTCTGGTTATCCAGCAGCAGTTCCACCGTCACGTCGTCGCCAACCGGAATTGTCCACGTGGACTCCTGCTCCCACATGAAATCATTTTCTCCTAAGTTTGGATCGCCTTCCCGCCAGCTGAGAGCGGCGATATCGTGCTCAGTGATGTAGAGCCCGACTTCCTGGCCACTTAATAGCGCACGATCCAACTGTTGACCAAACCAGAACTCGAAGGCATGTCCTTGTTTTTCAACGTCATCGAGAGGGTTTTCAGAGACCGTTAATAAGCGCACAGTGGCCGCTCCGATGGCGATGATGAGCACCACAATCATGACCTCGAGCAGGGAAAACCCACTCTGTTTGTGGCGATGGTGCGCAGTCATCAGTCGGTGTCAGATGAGGTGATATCCTGGTTCAGGTCTTCGCCACCTTCACGACCGTCCGCTCCGTAGGAAATAACCTCCGGCTGCCCACCGTCGTTAATGTAACCATACGGGTTTTCCCAAGGATCTTTCGGCATTTTCTGCAAATAAGGACCACGCCAGTTTTTCGGCTCCGGACTGCCAGAAGGCTTACTGACAAGCGCTTCCAGGCCCTGATCGGTTGACGGGTAGTGGGAGTTGTGTAACCGGTACATTTCCAAGGCCTGGCCAATGGTCTGAATGTCAGTTTGAGCAGCGGTCACCCGCGCTTCATCCCCTCGTCCGACCACGTTAGGGACCACCAGGCCCATAATAATGCCCAGTATCACCAGGACGACCATCAGTTCGATCAGCGTAAAGCCGCGTTGTTTGTTCATAGTTTTCCCTCTGTAATTATCCTGCTAGGGCGTTCATCTGCATCATCGGCAGAACAATAGCCAATACAATTATCAGAACGATGCCCCCCATCACGATCAGCATAAGGGGTTCCATTAACCCTAAAATCGTTGAAATCAGGTCCTTGACCTGCCGGTCCTCGGCATCGGCGGTCTTACTGAGCATCTTGTCCAGTTCACCACTGGCTTCACCGCTGCCTATCATATGTAACATCATCGGACGAAAGTAACCGGCCTCGCTCAAAGCTTTATGTAAAGAGCCACCTTCACTGACGCTGATGGCGGCGCGATTAACCCGAGCTTGTATTTCGAGATTTGACACCACCTGAGAGGCGATTTTCATCGCTTCAACCAACGGTACACCCGCGCTGGATAGCATCGCAACGGTGCCAATAAACCGGGAGGTGTTAAACCCTCGCGAAATGCGACCAATCAGCGGCAGTCGAAGAAACAATCGATGGGTGCGAATGCGACGTTCTTTACGGCGATTAAACAGGTGGACACAGAGCCCGATCAATGCGAAAACGATCAGGGAATGAAGCCAATAGGTTTCAATCCAACCGCTTGAGGCCAGTAACCAGCGAGTCGGACCCGGCAGTTCACCACCGGTTGCGGTAATTGCGCCGACAATCTGCGGGACAACAGACTTCAGCAGGAACACAATGATGCCAATGGCGACAAAAATAAGAATACTGGGGTAGATACTGGCAATCTGAATCTGGTTGCGGATCTGTTGTTGATCTTCCATGTAATCCGCCAGGCGATCGAGGACCTGATCCAGATGCCCGGAATGCTCCCCGGCATTGACCGTTGCCTGGTATAAAACCGGAAACGCACGCGGATACTCTTTCAGGGCCGATGCGAGACTGAAACCTTCAAGAACTTTGGAACGCACACTGAGCAACAATCCACGAACCCGGGCTTTTTCCGACTGCTCTGCGGCTGCCTTCAGACACTCTTCCAACGGCATACCAGAGCCAACCAGTGTTGATAACTGCCGGGTGAGCAAAGCCAAATCGGCCACGTTCAATGATGGCGAAAAAAGACCACCGCTACTCTTTTTATTACTGGTTTTCTGGGAGACATTTACCGACTCCACAAACCAGCCTTTATCTCGCAATTGCTGGCGAACCTGTCGGGCACTGTCGGCCTCGGTAATGCCTTTTTTACGCTTGCCCTGACCGTCCAGAGCGACGTAGCTGTACGCTCCCATAGTCAATAACTCCGATTGACGCGCAGAACTTCTTCAATGGTGGTGACGCCCTGTCTGACCTTACTGAGGCCATCGTCAAGAATGGAGTGACTGGATTTCCTGGCATAGGCTTCCAGTTCAATGTCCCCAGCCTGCTTGTGAATCAGTTGCCGCATTCCCTCATCAACTCTGAGTAACTCGTAGACCCCGACACGGCCTTTAAAGCCGGTGTTTTTACAGGCGGAACAGCCGCCGGCCTGATAGATCGTCTGATCGTCATCCGGCGCAAATTTCAGTAACTCGCGTTCACTGTCATCGGGCTGATGAGCAACCTTGCATTCCGGACAAAGGGTTCTGACAAGACGTTGTGACACCAGCCCGATCAGGCTGGAGGCTAACAAAAACGGTTCGATGCCCATATCCTGCAACCGCGTCACGGCCCCAACGGCAGAGTTCGTGTGCAAAGTGCTCAGCACCAAGTGACCGGTTAAACTCGCCTGTACCGCAATTTCAGCGGTTTCCAGATCCCGGATCTCACCGATCATTACAACATCCGGGTCTTGTCGCAGGATGGCCCGTAACCCCCGGGCGAAGGTCATATCCACCTTGGAATTCACCTGAGTTTGCCCAATGCCTGGCAGGCCATATTCAATCGGATCTTCGACCGTCATGATATTCCTGACCTGGCTGTTGAGCGATTGCAATGCCGCATACAAGCTGGTGGTTTTACCAGAGCCGGTCGGCCCGGTGACCAGAATAATGCCATGGGGCCGGGAGATCAGATCCTTAAACAGCGTGTAATCGTCCTGGTGCAACCCCAGATGGGCCAGATCAAGCCGGCCGGCCTGTTTGTCCAGCAATCGAAGCACAACCCGTTCACCATGATTAGAAGGGATGGTGGACACCCGTAAATCAACTTCACGACCGGCGACTCGCAGAGAAATCCGGCCATCTTGTGGGAGCCGTTTTTCTGCGATATCGAGACGCGCCATGACTTTGATACGGGAAACCAATAATGGCGCCAGGGCCCGTTTGGGTTGTACGACTTCCCGCAATACCCCATCAACCCGGAACCGGATCGACAGACGTTTTTCAAAGGTCTCGATGTGAATGTCCGAAGCGCCCTCCCGGACAGCTTCAGTCAGAATGGCGTTAATCAGACGGATAATGGGGGCGTCGTCGACCTGCTCCATGAGGTCTTCGGTTTCCGGAACCGACTCCGCCAAACTACTCAAGTCCATGGACTCGCCCAATCCTTCGACCATCTGCATCGCTTCGTCGGAATCGGATTGATAGGCTTTGTTTAATGCTTCGGAAAAATCATTTTCATTGACGGGTTCTAACGGCAGTACCGACTCAGTAATCCTCTGAGCTTCCTGCATTGCGACGAGATTGGCACCGGGCCGATACAGAATACGAACGCCGTCGGCGTGGTCATAATCGATGACGACACCGTGTTTTTTTGCGAACGCGAAGGGTAACTGTCTGTCCATGTTTTAAGCGGTACCACTCTTGCAACGGGCCGGTAGGTGCCCGGTTAGTTTACTTCGATCCATTGTGAACGATGATCGAAACCAATAAAACGCCCTACTGCCATTTTTGCGTAAAGGATTCACTTTATCCCCTAAATTATTGATAAACCAGAGGATTCACGAGGCCTTTACAACCCTCAGTCAGCGGTCCAACGCTGCAACGCACCGACGAGTAGATCCCGTTGCAATGGTTTCCCGAGAAAGTCGTCCATGCCCGCAGCCAGACACTCTCGCTCCACTTCGGGTGTCTGTTCAGACGTCATTGCCACAATGGGGATGTGCTGCCCGGTGTTGATTTCGTCCTTGCGAATCAGGCGGGTTGCTTCCAAGCCATCCAAACGTGGCATATAGCAATCCATAAGCACCAAATCGTAATGATTGGTCTTGAGTTTTTCGATGGCTTCACGCCCATTGACGCAGGTGTCGACCTGAACACCGGTCTGTTCCAGCATTCGCAACACAACTTTCTGATTCAACAGGTTGTCTTCTGCAAGCAATACGCGTGAGTTCTCGCATCGGTAAATATCGGCCTCGGCATCTTCAGATTCATCGGTCGCAGCGCGTAATGCGCTCAACAGCTGATCACGGGCAACCGGCTTCTCAACAAAGGTGTAGCGTCCGTTAAGATCAGCAAACAGGCTGCGTTGCAGTTCCGAAGCGTATAAAACAATGTGCGTTTGAGCGACAAAGCGCTCGCTCAGACTTTCAATCTCTCTGAGTTGTTGACGTGCTTTCTGGTCGTCTACCGGGACATTGATAAATATAAAGTCGGTTTCGATGCGCTCTTCGCTGTCCAGCAACCGATCCAGCGTCCAGACGGCAACCTGCATGTTCCAGCTCATGAACTCAGCGGTCAGAGAACGCTCATTCTGTTCAGAAAGATCGACCAACAGAATGGACTTGCCGGCCATATACTTAGCCGGTTTGAATGAGCTGGCCTGCTGACTGGTCGTACTGATTGGCAGACTGACGCGGATTTTTCTCAGGTCGTCATTGGCTGTCGCGCTGAGCACGGCCCCCATCGCTTTGAATTGGGCGGTTGCCACCATCAAAGTTAACTGATCGGCCACATCTTCATCTTCCGGCAGAATGTCCATTTGTCGGTTCAACGCGGAGCGTAAATCTTCGATGGCCATTTCCGTATTAATGAAATAGAACGTCAGGATTAACTGTTCCTGTCCGGCTTCGGAATCAATGCCGACACGAACCGTGATTTCGCCGCTCTCCGCCATATCGAGGGTGAAATCCAACAGCCTTCGGAAAGCGTTCGACAACCATTGAGGGTCCGCCTCGATACGTTCAGGCACATCAGGATGGTACAGATAGGACAGCTCCCGTCCGTTTTCATGGGCCTTCGCACCCATGTCGGCCATGGCGTGTTCCAGTGTTTTACGCAGATTAAACACCATCGACTGAGGAACCCGGGTCTGATCGCGCTGCTCAATAAAGGCTTCCAGATCATTGATTAAGTCCAACATGGAGTAACCGGATCGGCGGGCAATACTCAGCATGCCCTGATTTTCATTATCCTGATCTCCCAGAGACAACATACTGAGAACGCCAAGCAGGCCACTGAGCGGATTTTTAACCCGCATCAGAATCTGCTGTATAAACCGCCGGTTCGACTTATTATCTACTGTACTGGCTTCTCTGGCCTGCTCCAGAACCGACAACCGAAGTTTGTACTCATGATTCGTGGCCAGAAAGCTCCAGACGAGATCCCCGACCCGATGTGCCGTGCTGACCAGGTAAAAGTACATGGCGACGAACCCGATACCCAGAATCAAGGCGATTTCCAGCGCCGATAAAAAGAAATAAAAGACGGCAATCGGCCCCAGCAATACCAACAAATAAAGGCGAACCGTTTTCCCATAAAGGGAGTAAACAAACGTTCCGCCGGCCGCGATTGCGGCGGTATAGAGAATTCCGAGCTGCAGGATAGGCGCTTCTGGCGCCGTCGCGAGCCGATACGTCAGGTAAGCCGACCAGATACCTGCATGTAGAAAACCCGACAGAATAAATGCGTCACGCCAGCGTGCAGGACCACGGGCATACCACTCTTCAAACTGCGCGATCATGATGAAACGCCAGGCCGCCATCACCACCAACGCCAAACCAAACAGATACACCACGCTCGGTGTCGGAGCCTGCATCAACAGGCTCCATTCAATGATGATGAACAGACCAAAATGCAGCAGCGCGCTCGGCAACCCCTGACGACTGAGCGTCTGATCAACCCGTTTCAGAATGGATCGGTCTTTCTGTGCCTTGTGGTGTGGCCTAAAAAACAAACTCATAAATAACAGCAGGTGATTGTAAAGGTGGCAACTATACGCGCTAACCCTGCTTTTCCCAAGCCCTTAGCGCGCTCAGAGACAGCAAGTTGTGGGGTTTATGACGCGGTTCCGTGATGGGCATCGCCCCATCTTTCTAAACCAGGTTATCAGCGGTCAGGGCCGCTCGTAACAAAACTGTCATCAAACCATCATAACCTCGCCAGCGTTTTCAGCTGTCGGAGTCCTCATACCATGCCACGCCTCGTTGTCGTCTTGTTCATTCTAGTCAGTGTCGCTGCCCAAGCTGACGTGTTTGATGACCATCCTATTCAACTCAATGAACGGGGCTACCTCTTCGAGATGCATGGTTCAAACACGATTGGGGCCGCTCTGGCGCCAGCATTGATTCAAAGCTGGCTGGTCAGTCACGGTTTTGAGCAACTGAACAGCCGGATGACCTCAGTGCCAAACGAGCGCATCATCTCAGCGCGTTCACCGACCGGCGACAACATTCAGATATTTGTTGCGGCTCACGGTTCAGGAACCGGTTTCGCACAAATCCAGGCGGGACACGCCGACATTGCTGCCGCTTCCCGGCCAGCAAAAGACAGTGAGAATGCCCTTTTCCCTGACGTAGACGTGACCACAGCTCAATCAGAGCTGGTCTTGGCCATCGATGGCATTGCCGTCATTGTTCATCCGGCTCTTGACCTGGAATCCTTGTCTATTCAACAGATTGGACAATTGTTTTCGGGCCAAATCCAAAACTGGAATCAAATCGGAGGCCCGAACTTACCGGTATCGGTGCACGCTCGGGATAACCAATCCGGGACCTATGACACCTTTAACACACTGGTTCTTAAACGTGGTTATGATTTGACCGCAGACGCGGCCCGCTATGAATCCAATGACGTGTTATCGGCTACGGTATCGTCGACACCCGGCGCTATCGGGTTCACTTCGTTAGCATCCATTGGTGAGGCAAACGCCGTCGCTGTAATTGATGGCGACAGCACGCCGATGCGCCCACAGAATGCCACCATTGCCACTGAAGACTATCCATTAGCCCGACGCTTGTATCTGTATGAAATCAACAGCGCTAATGCCTTTGTTTTAGACTTTCTGCGCTTTGCGCGCAGCCAAGCGGGACAACAGGTGGTTGCGCAAACAGGGTTCGTCTCACAGAACCTTCAATCGATGCCAATGCCGGTTTCTGGCACTTTGCCGGCGGGTTACACCTTTATTTCCGAAAACTCTGAACGGATTACCACCAACTTTCGCTTCCGACCTGGAACCAATCATCTAGATAACAAAGCGATGGACGATCTGGATCGCTTGGCGGCTTTTATGGCACGCCCTGAAAATAAGGATCGGAAACTCATCCTGATCGGGTTTTCCGATCAGCAAAATAATGAGTTTCGAGCGCAGCTTGTCTCAGAAGCCCGAGTCATTCAGGTTAAACGAGCATTAGCTGAAAAAGGCATTCAATCGTCTGCTTTGACCGGGTACGGTCATCTGAATCCGGTCGCGTCGAACGTCGACCCCAAATACGCGTTAAGAAACCAACGAATTGAGGTTTGGATACGCTAGAGGGTTGATTTTCAGACCTTCCCTTTCCGCAAAGAAGGCTTAAGCTGGGGCGCATACAAAAATAATAATGCAGGCCCCTTGATGCGACTGTTGGACTCAGACCTGAATCTTTATCGGGTTTTCCTGACGATCTACCGTACCCGAAACCTAACCCATGCCGGTGAACAGCTTGGCGTTACTCAGCCTGCGGTCAGCAATGCCTTGTCGCGGCTTCGAACGATTTACGATGATCCGTTATTTGTGCGCCATGGGAAATGGATGCGGCCAACCTTAAAAACAGAACAAATCATTCCCGATGTCATGCAGGCACTGCAGCTGTTAGCAGACACCTTGGCGCCAGAAACCTCAGATCAGCCCTCTGAATAAACGCTTATTGAGTCATTAACGCGAACTTCACCACCACGAATCACTTTCGCATTGACACCGCGCGCACGAAGGGCTTTACCGGGTGTAGAGTTCACAAAAAGCGTGGCATCTTTACCGAATCGATCGCTGAACTTTCGACAACCCAAGTGCGGCTCCGCCGTTACTTCGATTAACGCATCGCCGATTTTAAGCACGGTGCCTGCGGGTAACCGCTCTTCACTGAGATCGAAGTCGACAAAAAACTGATCACCGGCTAATGGCCACTGATCTTGATGTCCCGCAATGACTTCAATGACCCGGGCATTCATCAACGTCAGCTGAGCGTCGAGCAACGCCGAGCCATCGGGGGTTTTGCGGTTGCCGCGAGCCCGCCAGCTGTCACCGACCAATCCTTCTTCCAAAGTCAGGACGCCTTCGGTTATCGTTTCGCGTTGGTCAACGGCAGGACGACGAACAATTTGTTTAATAACGCCAACGTCAGTTGGTGACTGCCCGAAATAGGCTAATTTTTCCTGCAGCTCAGTCTGGCTTACTTGGGTCATTTGTGTTCCTTTTTAAATGAATTTAATGAACAGGGGCCTTTGATTGTCCTTCATTCAACAACCGATTCCGGAATTGTGTGTTCCGAACCAGTCAATGACTGAGATGCGAGTCGCAATGCATCGAGACGCGTTGAACAAAACTGATCAGACGGCAACATATCAAACACGCCGACGCCCTCAAGAAACCGGGAGGTTTCTTCTTCGGGGCGAACGACATAGACGGTTTTTCCGGCCTCAAGAGCATCTTTGATTGCGTTTTCGATTGCTAAAGAGACGGTCGCATCAATCAACGGAACGTCGCTGATATCAATAACCAGCGCTGAACATGACATGACCGCATTGTGTTCACGAGCAATGGCTTTGGATACGCCGAAAATCATCGGACCGCTTAAGTACATCAACAACAGTCGCCCCTGAGCATTGTCCAACAATGTTTTTTCTTCCGGGTTCAGGGCAATGGCATCGTCAGAGTCAGTAATGGTTTTAATGTTTCGGGTCTGAACCCGACTGAGACGCTCAATGGTCAGAATGTTAGCGATGAACACGCCAAGGCCAACCGCAACGATCAAATCAAAAAACACCGTCAAAAACATCACGCCGTACATGATCACCGTCGCATGCAATGACACCCGGTGAGCCCGCTTCACAAAGCTCCAATCCAGAATGTTAATACCCACGCGTACAGCAATACCGGCCAGCACAGCCAGTGGGATACTTTCGGTCAAGCCAGCGGCCCACAACACAACAATCAACAGCACTAATGCACGAACCACACCGGACAGCGCGGAGCGTGCCCCTGTCTGAATGTTAACGACAGTCCCCATGGTGGCCCCGGCACCGGGTAGCCCGCCAAACAAACCGGAGACCAGGTTACCGATCCCCTGCCCAACCAGTTCTTTGTCGGATTTGTGTTCTTTACGGGTGAGGCTGTCTGCGATGACAGCGGTCAGCAATGCGTCGATACACCCCAGTGTGCCTAGCACCAGGGCATCAATAACCATGGTGGTCCATTGCTCGGCCGAAAAGGTCGGCACGATAAGAGACGGCAAGCCGAGGTTAATTTCACCAATCCGCCGGACCTCAAAAAAACCGAACAACGTCAGTGAAACCAACGTCCCGACCACGAGCGCAATCAGCTGCGCTGGCACATAGCGCGTCCATTGTTTTGGCGCATAAAACAGTATACCCAGCGTCATCACACCCAGAATCAACTCAACCGGGCGTATGTTCATAATCAGGTCCGGCAACGCTTTCAATGTACCGGTGACGCCCCCAGGGGGGCTGGCTTGGCCAAGAAAAGGGGCTAACTGGAGAATCACCAGAATAATACCAATTCCGGACATAAAACCGGAAATCACACTATAAGGCATCAAGGTAATGTACTTTCCGAGCTTCAGAGCACCCAATGCGATCTGGAACAGGCCGGCCATCATCACCACGGTAAACGCCATCGCCTTGCCGCTTTCAGGATTATCAGCGACAAGCGTGGTTAACACCGCGGTCATGACCACCGTCATTGGCCCGGTTGGTTCGGAAATCAGAGTAGAAGTCCCACCAAAAAGAGCGGCAAAAAGCCCGACGAGCACAGCACCATAAAGCCCGGCTTCGGCGCCAGCTCCGGAAGCCACACCAAAGGCCAGCGCCATGGGCAACGAAACAACAGCGGCCGTCAGACCACCGAAGACATCGCCTTTGAGATTATCAAAACGGATATCATTAAATAATTGCATAACTGACACTAAAACTTCGACATTCTTATCATTGTACGCAATATTTCCCCAATCAGCGTTTCGTTCTTGCACAATCAGTTTGTAACGCACGTTGAAAATACAATAGGCATAAAAAAACCCGCCAGAGCGGGTTTTTCAACTGACGCAGACGGCTTAGAGAGCCTTTTCCAACTCAGGTAACGCTTCGAACAGGTCCGCAACCAGGCCGTAATCAGCCACTTGAAAGATGGGTGCCTCTTCGTCTTTGTTGATCGCAACAATGACCTTACTGTCCTTCATACCGGCCAAGTGTTGAATCTGGCCGGAGATACCGACCGCAATATACAACTCTGGCGCCACAATTTTACCAGTTTGACCAACCTGCATATCGTTTGGCACAAAACCTTCATCAACGGCGGCACGTGACGCGCCCACAGCTGCACCGAGTTTATCGGCTACTTTGTAGAGCAACTCGAAGTTATCGCCATTCTGCATACCACGTCCGCCAGAGACCACGACGCCAGCAGCGGTTAACTCTGGGCGATCGGACACGGCCAGCTCTTCACCAACAAACTCGCTGATTCCGGCGTCTTCTTGAGCGGCTAATGACTCTATGGAGGCACTGCCATCCAAACCAGCCGGTTCAAAGGCGGTTCCACGAACGGTCAGCACTTTGATCGGATCAGCGGACTGAACGGTGGCAATGGCGTTACCCGCATAAATCGGTCGTTTGAAGGTATCTGCACTTTCAACGGCTATGATTTCAGACACTTGCTCCACGTCCATCAAAGCCGCAACCCGAGGCATAAAGTTCTTGCCGGTTGTGGTCGCCGCCGCCAGAACATGGCCATAGTCGCTTGCAACGGATGCAACCAGATTGGAGAGATTTTCGGCCAAGGCGTGTTCGTAATGGTCTGCGACGCTGTTCAATACCTTAGTCACGCCGGTAATTTTGGCAGCCTCTTCGGCAACCGAGTCCGTCGATTTACCGGCAACCAAAACGTGAATGTCGCCACCGATTTGCTGTGCGGCTGCAACAACGTTGCGTGTTACCGGTGCCAGTTCACTGTTATTGTGTTCAGCTATTACCAAAATACTCATGACAACACCTTCGCTTCGTTTTTCAGTTTTTCGACCAGTTCTTCAACAGAAGACACGGTGATACCTGCCTCTCGTTCAGCCGGAGGCGCAACATTTAATGTCGTGACCGAACGCTTTTCTTCAACGCCGTAGTCAGCTGGTGTCTTTTTATCCAGCGGCTTACGCTTGGCTTTCATGATGTCCGGAAGTTTCACGTAGCGAGGTTCGTTCAAGCGTAAATCGGTCGTCACGATGGCTGGCAACGTCAACCCAACGGTTTGCAGACCACCGTCGATTTCACGGGTTACATTGACCTTGTTGTCTGCGACCTCAACTTTGCTGGCAAAGGTTCCTTGCGGCATGCCGGTTAACGCCCCCAGCATCTGGCCCGTCTGGTTGTTGTCTGTATCAATCGACTGCTTACCAAGAATCACCAATCCAGGCTCTTCTTCGGCGACAATGGCTTTCAGCAGTTTGGCGACGGTTAATGAGCTCGCCGGTGCTTCCGTCGTGATCAGAATACCGCGATCAGCACCAATCGCCATGGCTCGACGAATCTGCTCTTCCGCTTTGGCTTCACCAATAGAAACCACAACAATTTCAGTGGCAACACCCTGTTCTTTCAGGCGCACAGCCTCTTCAACAGCGATATCACAAAATGGGTTTATGTCCATTTTGACGTTGGCCAGGTCCACATCGGACTGATCGGCCTTGACTCTGACCTTGACGTTGTAATCAACAACGCGCTTTACGGGTACCAAAATTTTCATAGTGTCCTCAGTAATTCTTATGATTTCCGGCAACGAGTGAAAATCTGAATAATTAGTGTTGAATTCTGCCTAACGGTCCGCTCGAAGAGTGACAGTCCTGCCATTCTGAACCCGTGATCGGGAAATCAATCCGACATAATTCAACGTTCATTGACATGGGGCATTTAAGCCGTTTTAAACGGAAATTTCAAACAGTTGTTTTAATTTTTCGTTTGATCAGGGTAAACTCGACTTAAACACACAATTTCAGACGTAATAAGCTGAATTTTATAACAAAAACTCACAAGTCGAGTCCATCCGGGCCGGATCATTCGACTTAACGTGGCTACTCAGGAGGTTTCTATGGAACGCGAATCCATGGAATTTGATGTTGTAATCGTTGGTGCCGGACCCGCCGGTCTCTCAGCCGCCATCAAGTTAATGCAAGACGCTCAGAGCAATGAGCAAGAGGTGTCTGTCTGCGTCGTAGAAAAAGGCTCCGAAGTTGGCGCCCATATCCTGTCCGGCGCTGTTTTTGAACCGACTTACCTTAATGAGCTGTTTCCCGACTGGAAAACGCTCGGTGCACCACTGGAAACACCGGTAACCCGCGACGACATCTACGTCCTGAACTCCGAAACCAGTCATCTCAAAGTACCGCACATGTTTGTCCCGACGACCATGAACAACGATGGTAACTACATCATCAGTCTGGGTAACCTCTGTCGTTGGCTGGCTGAACAGGCCGAAGGCCTCGGCGTTGAAATTTTCCCGGGCTTTACCGCGGCGGAAGTTTTGTATGACGATAATGGTGCGGTAAAAGGCATCATTACCGGCGATATGGGTGTCGCCGAAGACGGATCCGAAAAAGACAGCTATATGCCTGGCATGGAGCTTCATGCGAAAACGACAATTTTCGCAGAAGGCGCACGAGGACACCTCGGCAAGCAACTCATTGCACGGTTCGGACTGGATAAAGGTAAAGATACCCAGCATTACGGCATCGGTATTAAAGAACTGTGGGAAGTTGAATCAGACAAGCATGAGCCTGGTTTGGTCGTGCATACTGCTGGCTGGCCGCTGAAAGAGCATGGCGCTTCCGGTGGCGCATTCATGTATCACCTCGAAAACAATCAGGTGGTGCTCGGCTTGATTACAGACCTGGGATACCACAACCCCTATTTGTCGCCCTTTGATGAGTTTCAACGCATGAAGCATCATCCAATTTTTAAAAAGTACCTTGAAGGTGGCAAGCGGGTTTCCTATGGCGCGCGCGCACTCAACAAAGGCGGCCCACAAGCCCTGCCCAAAATGCATTTCCCGGGTGGACTGCTGATTGGTTGTGATGCTGGCACCATGAATGGCGCGAAAATCAAAGGGTCTCATACCGCGATGAAGTCTGGCATGCTTGCCGCGGAATCGATTATGGCTGCCCTGAAAAAAGGTCTCGAATACGGGCAGGATCTGTCAGATTTTGCTGAACGTTTTGCCAACAGCGATCTGAAAAAAGAGCTCCATTTCCAACGTAACTTCAGCCCAGCTCAACACAAATGGGGCAACGTCTTCGGTTCTGCCTATGCGTTTATTGATATGAACATTTTTCGTGGCACCCTGCCCTGGACTCTGACGGATCCAACACCGGATTACGCCACATTAAAACCGGCAGCCGAGTCACAAAAAATTGAGTATCCAAAATACGATGGCAAACTCACCTTTGATAAACTCAGTTCGGTGTTCCTATCAAACACCAACCATGAAGAGGACCAGCCGGTTCACCTGAAACTGACCGATCCGGAGCTACCGATTCGTGACAATCTGCCGAAATACGCAGAACCGGCTCAGCGTTTCTGCCCGGCGGGCGTTTACGAAGTGGTTGAGTCCGATGACGGTGAAAAACGCTTCCAGATCAATTCGCAAAACTGTGTGCACTGTAAAACGTGTGACATTAAGGACCCGGCACAAAACATTACCTGGGTCACCCCTGAAGGGGGCGGCGGTCCGAACTACCCGAACATGTAACATTAAAAAAGAGCACCGAAAGGTGCTCTTTTTAACGTTCAAGCCGACCGATACAGATTCGATCGTCACCGCTGTTCAGAAAAAGCCCTTCCTCCGTCAACCCGCCGTGATCCAATGCATGCATTTGCCATTGATACATTACCGACTGATTAACCCGGGCCGTTAAATTGCGACGCCAATAGAGTATCGGGTTCTGATCATCCTCGATGTCTAACTGACAATCCTTGGTGAACTCTCTCACTTCGCCGAGGTTATTAGTCAGAAACCAACGGTCCTCGATCAGCTCTGCCGATGTAATCAGAAACGGCGTGTTCTCAACCGTGATTCGAACCTTTTCTACCGGTGTGACCAGATAAAACTCATCACCCTCTTGTTTAAGTATTGAGGCAAACAGCCGGACCATTTTTTTACGGGTCATGATCCGTCCTTCATGAATCCACTCACCATTGCGGGCGATAATCAGATCCATATCGGCACAGTGTTCTGGGTTCCATTGCTCAACGGGCGGCGTTTTTATGTCTTTGATATACGACAGCATTTCCGTGAGTCGATCTGACATCATCAACCTCCTACTCGCTCCAACGACTCCATTAGAAACCGATGAAACCCTCGTCGATCCTGAAGTAATTCATAAAAGAAATCTGTGTCCGACAAATGAGCGACGCCATTAGCCAAAGACCAAATCAGACCGTAATAAAAGTGTGCACTGTCTTGTGCGTGTTCGGGTTTATCCGCCAGACTCTGTTGAATAAGATCTTTAAACTCCTGAGCATGTCGACGACGCAGGACCTGCCATTGGCGATAACGCGGTAAGTCAGGATCGAGCGCATTCAAATGTTTTTCGAGTCTAAGAATGACACGGTAACGCTCAATTTGATGTATTCGAAAGCGCAGAAACTCGCGCATAATCTCGCCACAAGAGCGTGAAGTTTCTAGTTCTTGAAGTTTCAGAGAAATGGACAGCTCATCGCGTAACAAGATGCCGGCGTAAACATCATCTTTGCCGGAAAAGTGACGATAGAATAAGGACCGGCTGACCCCTGCTGCTTTGATCAGCTGTGTTACATTAATGGTTGACTCGTCATGAATCGTAAACAGGTTAAGCGCTGATGCAATCAACGCACTCTCAGATGCGGACGGTTCCTCAATGCTGGTTTCATCGTGATACATAGGTCACTTCCCAACCATGCAACGGCATTATCACATGGTATGGGTTGGTTTATCAGAATTCAAAGAGCCCGCAAGGTAGGTCTCAATTTTATCTTTTGCCAGCTCGTTCTTCTTAGAAAACTGAACGCCAATCCCCGTTGCCCGGTTCCCTTGCGCTCCACGAGGCGTCATCCAGATGACTTTGCCTGCAACGGGTATTTTTTCAGGCTCATCCATGAGGGTGAGCAGCAGAAAAACATCATCACCGATGTTAAAACGCTTGTTGGTTGCGATGAAAAGCCCACCATTTTTCACAAACGGCATGTAAGCTGCGTACAGCACTGCTTTATCTTTCATCGTGATCGACAGTATGCCACTTCGGGCGCCGCCTAGTTTCGGGTTCATTGCATTCCTCTCAAACCTAACCACTGCCAGGTTAATTCTTCGGCCATCAGCTGAACATTCAGGTTAGCTTGACGCTGTAGCCCCAGCCGCTTCTCAACAATATAGTCTCGAAAACCAAATAGTGAAACGGGCTCGAGCTGACGTAAAATGTTCATCATCGTCGGTGAAACCGCATCACTTTGACTATTAGGGTTTTGCTGAGTGCGCAGTGCAGTATCAACCCACAGCATCGCCTGTTCCAGTACTTGAGACAACTCCTGCTTCGCCAGAAATTGACTCAGTTCCGTAAACGACTGATTCTCAACAAATTTTCGTTCAACTTCAAACCAGGTGTCAATCTGTTCTTGAGTCAGATCCAGAGCATCTAGCGGACGACCCGAGACCATACTCAGCAACACATCAACCGGCTGATTGAGCTGATTGTGAGCCGACAAATAAGACAAGGCATCGCTCCGTTCCGGTTGCGCCAGTTGCACGATACGACAACGTGATCGTACGGTTGGCAGCAATCGGGCCATTTGTGCCGCCTGAACGAGTAAGAAGGTGTTTTCAGGCGGCTCTTCCAATACTTTTAACAGAGCATTGGCCGCATTCACATTCATAGTTTCCGCAGATTTCAACCAAACGACCTTATTTCCGCCCTGCTGGGCGGTTTCTGTCGCGCGACGAATAACCTCTCGGATGGCTTCAACCTTAATGGTCTGACTTTTGCCCTCAGGTTCAACGACTTTCAGATCCGGATGATGACCAGACGCTATCAACAGGCACGATTTACAGCGCCCACAGGGTTGATTCGCTTTGTCTAAGCACAGCAGCCTTTGCGCCAGGTTTGTGCTGAACAGGTTGGCCCCATTTCCAGGATGACCGACCAACAATAAACCATGCGGTAAACGGCCCTCGATAAACTGTTGCGACAAAGCACTCATTGTCGGTGTTAGCCAGGTTGGCAACTCAGGCATAACGAGCCTCCAGGGCCTGAATCAGCTGTTCACTGACCGCTTCAACCGTTTGCGACGCATCCAATCGGACAAACCGCTGCGGCTGTTGAAGTGCTCGCTGTTCGTAGGCGGCTCTGGCGCGATTAAAAAATGACAACGCCTCCTGTTCAATACGATCCAATGAACCACGAGCCCGGGCTCGATTGAGGCCGGTTTGCGCATCGCAGTCGAACCAGAAGGTGGTATCGGGCTGAAAACCACCCAAAACCAGCTGTTCCAACTGCTGAATATAGTTTGCCCCGAGCGAGCGACCTCCTCCCTGATAGGCATAGGTCGCATCGGTAAATCGATCACTGACAACCCACTGTCCGTTTACCAGCGCCGGTTTAATCAGGGTTTCCACATGCTGTTGACGGGCGGCAAACACCATCAGAAGCTCGGTATAAGGGTCCATACGTTCATCATGATGGGCAAGAACAAGGTCGCGGATTTTTTCAGCGATGGGCGTTCCCCCTGGCTCACGCGTACGGACAAAACTGATACCCCGATCGGTCAGCCAATTGCACAGAACCTCTGCTTGAGTCGTTTTTCCGGCGCCTTCAAGGCCTTCAATGGTAATAAACTGTGCGCTCATTCGGACGCCTCCGACTCACTCGGTGCGGATTGGTAATCGCTTCGGCGACCGAAACGTTGATACTGCCGCACGGCGGCATTGTGCTCTTCTAAGGTGACGGAAAAGTAATGAGTACCATCACCTTTCGCAACGAAGAAAATCGCATCGCCATCAGCAGGGTTCAGAGCGGCAGAAATGGCTTCGCGCCCGGGGTTGGCAATCGGTGTTGGCGGTAAACCGCCCCGGGTGTAGGTATTGTATGGCGTATCCGTTCTCAGATGTTGTCGAGTGAGGTTACCGTTAAACGATTCGCCGAGCCCGTATATCACCGTAGGATCGGTCTGCAGGCGCATTCTTCGTTCCAGTCGCCGGGTAAACACGCCGCTGATCATCGGGCGCTCAAATGCCGCTCCTGTCTCTTTCTCAATAATGGAGGCAAGTATCAAAGCTTCATAAGGTGATGATACGGCCGTGTCGTCTGAGCGATCCTGCCACTCTTCGTCCAGGACAGACTGCATTCTGCGGTGCGCCGTCTTTAACAGCTCTAGGTCGCTGGTGCCATCCTCGAACAAATAGGTATCTGGAAAGAACCAGCCCTCATAGTGCTCAAGATCGTCTGACACCTGTCTGGCGATGTCATCGAGCGACAGTCCAGTCAGTGTTTGTTTCACGTATGGGTTCGAAGCCAGCACAGCCAGATAATCACTGACCCGCTTGCCCTCAATGAACTGAATCGAACGCAAAATTTTATCACCGGCAATCATGCGTTCAATCGCATCAATGGCGGTCATTGACTTCTGCAGCTGATAGTCGCCTTTATGGATGTCGGTTTTCTGATGGTACCTTAACCAAAGCTCATGCACTCTGGCGTACTGGATCCACCCATTACTCTCAAAGTCGTTCAGTACGCGCTTCAGCGAGGCACCAGGAACGACCGTATAGACCACGCTGTCATCAGGTAACGCTAGCGGTTTTTCTAACGCTTTCAGGAGATAGCTACCTACACCAAGACCGGCGGCAACAATGAAGACAAGCACCAAAACAGTCAGTTTTTTTACCACAGGAATCCCAATTCTTGTTTCATAGACAGCACCTCTGGATGGGGCTCCAGAGAGCATTGATTAAAAGATTTCACTGGTACAACACCCAGTAGACTGTTGCAAATTGCCAGAGCGTCCGCCTGTTCAAGGTCGCTGACCCGCAATGGTTGTTCAATCAGCATACCGAGAGCCAGCAGTCGTTGACGCACAATACCATGCACGCCGGCATGATTAAGCACCGGCGTACACCACTGGTTGTTTTTGCGAACCAGGAGATTGCTCATCGTGCCTTGAATCACAGAACCGTCTGGATCGGCCATAATCAGTTCCGGAAACTCTGAGCGCGGATACTCGGCTCGCGCCAAGACTGAATCCAGACGATTGCAATGCTTCAGTCCTGCCAGATGCGGGTTAACCGATACCGGCGTGGTTGCCAGCCGCGTCGCTATCCCTTTACCAGCCCAACCGGGCGCTTCGTAAGGTTGAATCTGAATGACCAGGTCGGTGTGCTGTGCATCCGGGTCGTAGGCGTAACCACGCCCCGGCGCACTTCTGAGCAACATCAGTTTCAGGACATGCGGTTCCATCAGTCCCTTCATCAGCGCCTGCAGTTGATTCCGCAACCCCTGCTCATCCGGTTCCGTCCAGTTCAGAGCCAACTGCTTTGCACCTTTTGACATTCGCGCCAGATGTTCATCTAAAAAGCACGCCGAATCCCCCTGAATCAACAGGGTTTCAAACAAGCCATCGCCATAGCTGAGAGCCCGATGGTCGGGTGGGAATGTTCCGGGTTGTCCGTTAAGCAGGGAGATTTGCATACAAAAAAGGGGCTGAAAACAGCCCCCTATCTTATCAGACTTTTCGATGATGTCAGACTTTGCTGAACACCAACGATCCGTTTGTACCGCCGAACCCAAAGGAGTTGCTCAGTGCGTGATCAATCTTCATGTCACGTGCGGTATGGGGTACATAGTCGAGATCACATTCCGGATCCGGATTGTCCAGGTTAATCGTTGGCGGTGCCACCTGATCACGAATGGCCAGAATGGAGAAGATCGCCTCGACCGCGCCGGCAGCGCCCAGCAAGTGCCCAATCATCGATTTGGTTGAACTGACCACGATCTTGTCGGCATCTGCTCCGTAAATTTTCTTCGCAGCGCGCGACTCTGCTACGTCACCGGCCGGTGTCGACGTTCCGTGAGCGTTGATGTAATTCACATCAACAGCATTCAGACCGGCATCATCCAGTGCATTTTGCATAGACGCTGCAGCGCCCGAACCATCTTCTGGTGGCGATGTCATATGGTATGCATCGCCACTCATGCCAAAACCAGTGACCTCAGCATAAATGGTTGCTCCCCGCGCTTTGGCTTGCTCATACTCTTCCAGAACCAAAACACCGGCACCGTCGCCCAACACAAAGCCATCCCGGTCCTTGTCCCACGGTCGACTGGCGCGAACAGGATCATCATTGCGAGTAGATAAGGCTCGTGCCGCTCCAAAACCGCCCATACCAAGCTGTCCCGAAGCCATTTCCGCTCCGCCGGCAATCATCGCATCTGCGTCACCATACGCAATGGTTCGCGCGGCATAGCCGATGTTGTGAGTTCCCGTAGTACAGGCCGTGGTAATGGCGATGTTCGGCCCTTTAAAGCCATACTCAATAGAGAGGTTACCGCTGATCATGTTAATGATGGCCGCAGGCACGAAAAACGGAGAAATTCGGCGCGGGCCGGCTCGCAACATTGCGGCATAATTCTTTTCAATGGTATCCAAACCGCCAATACCCGAACCAATGGCCACCCCGATGCGGCGCGCGTTCTCTTCGGTTACCGTGATACCAGAATCATTGATAGCCTCTATCGCAGCGGCATAACCGTACTGGATAAAGCCATCCATCTTTTTAGTATCTTTCGGATTCATGTAGTTTGCTGGATCAAAGTCTTTGACCTGAGCGGCAAACTTGGTGGTAAATTTCTCGGTATCAAACTCTTCAATCAGATTCACACCGCTTTTTCCGGCCAGAATTCCTTCCCACGTCGACTTGACGGAGTTTCCTAGGGGGCTGATACACCCCATACCAGTGACGACGACGCGCCGTTTAGCCATGACAAACCTCCAATGGGCTTCGCGTTCCTAAGCCCCTTTTAAACACAAAAAAAGCCGTATTGCACATCAGGCAATACGGCTTTTGCAATTTATCGGACCGAATTAACCCAGGTGCGTGTTAACGTAGTCGATCGCGTCCTGAACGGTAGACAGCTTTTCAGATTCTTCGTCCGGGATCTCGGTTTCAAACTCTTCTTCCAGAGCCATCACCAGGTTTACTGTATCCAAAGAATCAGCACCCAAATCATCGATAAAAGATGCTTGTGGTGTCACGTCTTCTTCTTTTGCGCCCAATTGTTCACAAACAATCTTCTTTACGCGATCTTCAATGCTGCTCATTATGAGAACTCCCTAAAGTATTTAGCACCGTTAAAAGTGCTGGCTAGTTTATATAAACGTTATTCGATTGAGCAAGTGAAAAGACTATTAACCTTGCGGAATTAGCCCATATACATGCCACCATTGACATGCAGCGTCTCACCGGTGATGTAACTGGCGCCTTCACTGGCCAGAAAAGCAACGGCATGCGCAATTTCGTCCGGGTTCCCCAAGCGAGCCAATGGCACCTGTCTCAGCATCGTTTCTTTGACAGAGTCGGTCAACTCATCCGTCATATCTGTTTTGATAAAACCCGGCGCTACCGAGTTCACCGTAATACTGCGGCTACCGATTTCGCGGGCCAACGAGCGCGTGAAGCCTTCAACACCGGCTTTGGCTGCACAATAGTTAGCCTGGCCAGCATTACCCATCGATCCGACCACCGATGAAATATTAATGATTCGGCCATATCGCGCGCGAGTCATCGATTTAATAACCGCCTTTGTCATACGATAGACAGACGTCAGGTTCGTATCGATCACAGAACCCCATTCGTCTTCTTTCATACGTAAAAAGAGGTTGTCTTTGGTAATACCTGCATTGTTAACGAGAATCGCAGGCTCAGCATAAGCGTCCTTGATGGCTGCTAATACCGAGGTAATCGATTCTGCATCGGTCACATTAAGACAATACCCTTGCCCGACCAGCCCTTTTTCGGCAAAACGCTGCGTAATCTTGTCCGCACCAGTCTCGGAAGTGGCTGTACCGATGACAATAAAGCCTTCCTGACCCAGACGATCGGCAACTGCCGCACCGATTCCTCGGCTGGCACCGGTGACCAGTGCTACTTTTTGATTGTCCGTCATGACTATTACCCTATTCGTTCCTGAAAAGCACTTACCTGGCCGATCACTGTATGAGTCAGTGACTTCGCCATACGCTTGTTGAGACCGGTCAGAACCTTACCCGGCCCGCATTCAATAATTTCTTCGACTCCGGAGTCCACAAGATAGCTGACGGTACGAGTCCATAGGACCGGCATATACAGTTGCTCCAGCAGGTTCGATTTAATTTGCTCAGCTGTTGTGGCCGGCTCGGCGCTGCGATTCTGAACGACTGGCGCGGATGGCGTCGCGAATGAGGTCGCCTGGAGCGACTCAGCCAACTGCTCAGCGGCCGGTTTCATAAGCGCACAATGAGATGGAACCGATACCGTCAGCGGCATAACCCGCTTAGCACCCCGGGTTTTCAATTCATCCATGGCGCGCTCTACAGCGGCCTTAGCACCCGCAATGACAACCTGTCCATCCGTGTTAAAGTTAACGGCAGATACGACATCGCCTTGCGCTGCCGCGGCACAACCATCAATTACCGACTGATCATCCAGTCCCAGTACCGCAGCCATAAGGCCTTCACCAGCAGGTACGGCGTTTTGCATCAGCTGACCGCGAGTCTCTACCAGTTTAACGGCGTCAGAAAATGCTACGACGCCAGCAGCAACCAGGGCGCTGTATTCACCGAGACTGTGACCCGCAAACAGCATCGGTTCGACACCACCCTCCGCCTGCCAAAGTCGATACAGAGCCACACTGGCGGTCAGTAAGGCCGGTTGAGTAATCTGCGTTCGGTTCAGCTCTTCGACAGGGCCGTTAGCGATGAGGTCACCAAGATCATAGCCCAGCGCATCGTTGGCCTCTGCAACAGTTTGTTTAACGATGTCATACTGTTCAGAAAACTCTGTCAGCATGCCAACCTGTTGCGATCCCTGTCCCGGGAACACGAATGCAATCTTACTCATAGCGATACCTGTCTTTATAAATTGCGCTGCATTATCCGCCCTGCTCAGAGGGATTAAAGCGCGAAGTCGTTAAAACATTTATGAATTTGAGGCAATCCAACACGATTTTTGTGGATCATTACTTAACAATAGTCGACAAAACGGTAAAACCCAGCTCAATCAATCCAGAACATCGTCATCAATTAAGCGGTTCAGCTCCCGCCAGACAGCTGGGATAACCTGGCGGTTAACCAAATCTGCCGAGCGCTCAATAGCAGCTTTAAATGCAACCTGGCCCGCATTACCGTGGCTTTTTACAGCCATCAGATTACTGCCGGCGATCAGAGCGCCGTTTGCCTTATGTGGATCCAACGGAGAAAGCGCCTGCTGGATCGGCCTTTTCAAAGCCAAGCCGAGCAATCGCAGCAGTAAACCGCGATTAAACACAGACTGCAAAGAACCAAGCGTTAGATCCAGAGCCCCTTCAGATGCCTTAATGACCGAGTTCCCGGTAAATCCATCACAGACTATGACGTCCAGCTTTCCTTCAAACACCTGACTGGCTTCGATGAACCCTTGATAACGAATAGAAGGCCATTCAGACAACAGCTGGTTGGCATTGCGAAGTTCAGGCGGGCCTTTAAAGTACTCAGTACCGACATTAAGCAATGCTAAGGTCGGTAACGATGATTCCGTTCTGAACAGCCCACTGCCAATGGCCGCATAAGCCAATAACTGGTCAGATGTAGCAGAAAACGACGCACCCAGATCCAACATCACCGTTGGTTTTGCTTTCGTAGGTAACCAACTGGCCAGTACGGGCCGGGTTAATAGGGAATGCAAAGTGCCGTGCTTGGTCACCAGCGCCAAAAGTACGCCGGTATGCTCAGCTGAGACCAGGGCATCCACCACTTGATCTTCGAGCATACGAAAAGCAACTTCAATGGATGAGTTACCAGCATGACGAAGAAGACGACTGGGCTTATGGGATTGATCACCAAGCGGATCAGCCTCAACCCATTCAGTATTGGGTGGCAACTGTTCAACAGATACACGGCATAGCTCTGCCCTGCCGACTAAGACACCGTAATGTTGAGGATGTTGGCGGAAAAACTGAAGTGAAGAAGGGAGCGTGACGGAGGGGCCGAAATCCCCTCCGTGCAGGTCAATGGCAATGCGCGCCATAGATTAGGATCAGTCGTCCTTGCCTGCAGTCACTTTACGGCCTTTGTAAAAACCGTCTGCTGATACGTGGTGACGACGGTGAGTTTCACCGGTAGTCGCATCAACGGAAAGCGTTGGAGTAGACAACGCATCATGTGAACGACGCATGCCTCGACGTGAACGGGTCACTTTATTTTGCTGAACTGCCATGGCTGAAAGCCTCCTAACTATATGTTGGCCTGAAGGTTACTTCAGATCTTTTAATACATCGAACGGATTCGGAGCCTTCTCGGGTTCCCCTTCAGACTCTTCCGCACCAAATTGAGTTTCTATCTGACACTCACCGTCAGGATGTACCGCATGCATCGGAAGACAAAGCAGCAGCTCGTCCTCGACTATCTGCGCCACATCAAGCGGCTGATCCGGTAGCAACAAAAGCGAATCCAGATCGGTCGGCAGTGATCGTGCCATTTCATCGTTATAAACCAGCGCCATCTTAAATGACCCCGCCAGTTCATACTGAAACGGCTTTAAACACCGCTGGCACAGCAAATTTACTGCACCATCTACCTGCCCGGAAACAACCCGACGTCCAGAGGCATCGCGACCAAAACTCAGCGAAGCCTGAGCCGTTCGGATAACACCTTCGGTCGCCTCATCCAGGCGACTTAACCTGTCCAGACTCACCTCACCTTCCAACTCGGACATTTTGTCCGCCAAGGCGTAAGGGTTTATCTGTGCAGGTAGCTCGAAATTTGACATAGGCGCGGTATGATACGTATGCAAGTAGTTAAGTCAAAGGCTTTTTGCCCAAAAAGCCGCCATTGACGGGCTTTTCCCGTCATCGTCATAAACTCAACGACAGGACAGGCATGTTTCCGATTATTTTAGCCAGTCAATCCCCTTATAAACAGAAGCAATTGAGCGACCTGGGGTTAAATTTTAAAAGCATTGCCCCATCTGTTGCTGAGAATCATGCACTAGATCCTGATCCGGAAAAACTGGCTATTGCCCTCGCCCAGCAGAAAAGCGACAACGTGTACCAGTTACATCCCGATGCCATCGTCATCGGAAGCGATCAAACCGCCATCGGACCAGACGGTGCACTACTGATCAAACCCGGCAATCGGGAGAATGCCATCCGCCAACTCCAGCTCTGCTCCGGCAAAACCGTCACTTTTTACAGCGGCGTCTCTCTAAATTCTGCCGATTATAAGACATCCACTTGCGTTGCAACCGTGGTGGCGTTTCGTCACCTGTCATTGCAGGAGATTGAACGCTATGTCGATGCCGACCGACCCTATGACTGTGCCGGCAGTTTTAAAGTTGAATCGTTAGGAATCACCCTCTTCGAGAGCGTCCGTTCTGACGATCCTTCAGCATTGATCGGTTTACCGATGATTGAGCTGTGCCGCATTTTGCGAGAATGCGGCATCGCTCTGCCCTGACATTATAAAGAGGGGCACGTTTATCAGTTCAGACTCAAAGACCCACTATTTGCCAGACTGACCAGCGTTTTCGTCATGCTGACGCCCAGGTTACGAGCGAACTGCTCAAGCGGTGACGGATGATAGGTAAAATCGACGGTCTTCGGGTAACCAATATCCCGGGCCAGCTCGGATGTCGACTTCAGTCCATCCACTAAACCCAGGTCCAGCGCCTGAGATCCGGTCCAGAAAAGCCCGCTGAACAAATCATCATTATCCGCCAGACGATCCCCTCGCCCGGCTTGGACGTCTCTGATGAACTGTTCGTGCACATCATTTAATACGGCCTCGAACAGCGCCTGCTCTTCCGGATCAACCTCCATAAACGGATCCAAAAAGGCTTTATGTTCGCCGGAGGTGAACTGTCGGCGTTCTATCCCGACTTTCTCGATGAGATCCTGAAATCCGAATCCGGCCGCGGTAACCCCGATGGACCCGACAAGACTTGCACCATTGGCATAGATTTCCTGAGTCGCCGATGCGATGTAATAAGCGCCACTGGCGCCTGAATCGACAATTACCGAGTAAATCGGGATGTCCTCATATTTCTGTCGGAGCCGGTTGATCTCATTATAAATGTAAGCAGACTGCACCGGACTGCCTCCCGGACTGTTTATCCGCAGGATCACGGCACGGGTGTCTGAGTGCTCGACAGCACGCCGAAGACTTGCCACCACACTGTCCGCCCCCGCGAGATTGCCCTGTGCAATCACGCCGGAAACGTCAATCACAGCGGTATGACCGCCGGTCGGGCCGATATCCTGGGTGGCGCTTGTGTTAAACATCACGTAACCCAGCAGGACAAACAAATAGGTAAAGGTCAATATTTTAAAGAAAATCCCCCAACGACGGGTCTTCCGAAGTTCCAGGGTGTTCGCCATGACAACGCGCTCAATGAGTCGCCATTCTTTTTCAGGATTTCCTACGCCGGACAACCCGGCTGTTTCGTCTTTCTTGCTGCCAAACATACCTCTACCCTTATGATTTCAAGCGCAATAATAATGCCTTAAGGCGCTCATCTAAGTCTGCGACAAAAGTCATTTCTTCCCGAGTTTCCGGGTGCGGCAATGTCAGTTGCGCCGCGTGCAAAAACAGTCGATTCAACCCCAGCTTGCTGGCCAGTGATTCTGCTTCAGAATCCTGATACTTATCGTCGCCCAGAATCGGACAGCCAACATACTGACAATGAACCCGAATCTGGTGTGTTCGACCGGTAATCGGTAGAGCTTCTACCCATGCGCAATCCTGGTACTGCTTTAATACCCGGAAATGCGTCCGTGAAGGCTTTCCGTTGGCCTGTACTGAAACACGGCGTTCACCCGAAGCACTCTCTTCATGCCTGAGCAAGGGCGCATCGACGACAGAACAACCATCCGGCCAATGACCCTTGACCAGGCACCAATAAGTTTTCCGAACCCGGGTTTTCTGGCGAAACTCATCCTGAAGCAACGTCAGACTTTTGCGTTTTTTGGCGACCAGTACAACTCCGGACGTATCACGATCCAAGCGATGCACCAACTCCAGAAACGGTTCAGATTCACGTTGTGCCCGAAGTGCCTCAATCAGACCAAGCTTTAGGCCAGAACCACCGTGCACCGCTAAGCCACTGGGTTTATTAACGGCCAATAATGCGGAGTCTTCAAAAACAATCGCGTGATCGAGGGCTTTCCGCAAGCCTGCGCTCGGCTGAGGGTTTTCAATGGTTTTCTCCGCCATGGTCACCGGCGGGACTCTGACCACATCACCTTCCGATAATTTTGTATCAGGCTTGGCGCGTTTTTTGTTCACCCGAACTTCACCCTTACGGATAATTCGGTAAATCCGGCTTTTTGGAACATTGTTAAGGTAATACCGCAGGAAGTTGTCCAACCGCTGCTCAGCCCTGTCCGCGCTGACTTCTATAAACTGCACCTTTGCCAAAGAGATCGACCTGTCATTAGTAATTACATAGGCGCATCATATCAGCAGCCGCCGCATTGAAGCAGCCCTGCTTTACTGCTATATTCCATTTGCTTGGAAAATCGAGTCTGACATCCAGAGATAACACAGGTGTTCAGGCCGGAGCCCAAACAGAAAATAATTGGTTGGGCAGCAAGAACAGATTGAAACAGTACGACATGCAGCATGTCAGGTTGAAAATATTCCAAATAATGAGCGAATATTTCTAAACAGAGCCGGTATCTCCGTAAGACTCTTTCCTTAAAATTCTGTGTGTCAGGTAAAGCATCGACAGGTCAGGCCTGCATTTATTTGCTTTTGTATCATGGTAGTCGACTTCTATCGGTGTTCGACCCTGTAAAACCCTTTCTTGCTGCTCTGGAATAAACGAAATTCAGAGTAATAAACTTCAATGAAGAGAATGTTAATTAACGCAACACAAGCCGAAGAGCTCCGTGTTGCACTCGTCGATGGACAAAAACTGTACGACCTGGATATTGAAGCGGGATTCCGCGAACAGAAAAAAGCAAACATCTACAAGGGCCGAATTACCCGCATAGAACCCAGCCTTGAAGCCGCTTTTGTCGAATTTGGAGCCGAACGTCATGGCTTCCTCCCTCTCAAAGAAATCGCCAAAGAATATTTTATCGACCCTAAAATGTCGTCACGCTCCAATATTAAAGAGCTGATCAAAGAAGGGACGGAAGTTATTGTTCAGGTCGATAAAGAAGAGCGCGGCAATAAAGGCGCAGCATTAACGACCATGGTCAGTCTGGCTGGCCGATACCTGGTACTGATGCCGAACAATGCTCGTGCTGGCGGCATTTCCCGTCGAATTGAAGGTGATGAGCGCGCTCAGATTCGTGAAGCACTGCAAAACGTCAATCTGCCGGATGGCATGGGCGTCATCGTTCGCACGGCCGGAATCGGCCGATCTTCTGAAGAACTGCAATGGGATCTTGACTACCTGCTACAACTTTGGGGTTCCATTAAGGAAGCCTCTCAGACCCGCCCGGCTCCCTTCCTGATTTTGCAGGAAAGCAACGTCATTCTGCGCGCCATTCGTGACTATCTGCGTCAGGACATTGATGCGGTTATGATCGATAACAAAGACGCCTACCAGTATGCGTTAGACTTTGTTCAGAAAGTCATGCCGGGCTATGCCAACAAAATCAAGCTGTATGAAGACACAGTCCCACTCTTCAACCGCTATCAGATTGAAACTCAGATCGAAACCGCGTTCCAGCGGGAAGTAAAACTCCCGAGTGGAGGTTCCATCGTCATCGATCCAACCGAGGCATTGGTGTCTATCGATATCAACTCGTCACGCGCCACCAAGGGTGTGGATATCGAAGAAACAGCTTTCAATACCAATATGGAAGCGGCTGAGGAAATTGCGCGCCAGCTCCGACTTCGCGACATGGGCGGCTTGGTTGTTATCGACTTCATCGACATGAACCAGGCGAAACATCAACGTGAAATTGAAGCCAAAATCAAAGAGGCCACGACATCGGATCGCGCTCGCGTACAGATTGGCCGACTTTCTCGATTCGGACTTCTGGAAATGTCCCGTCAGCGTCTGCGACCTTCACTGGGCGAAACCAGTGGTATTGTCTGCCCTCGCTGTAACGGCCATGGCACCATTCGCGACGTTAAATCACTGTCATTGGCGATTCTTCGCTTAATCGAAGAAGAAGCCCTGAAAGATCGCACGGCCCAGATCCGAACGATCGTTCCAATGGCTGTGGCGACCTTCCTGCTGAACGAAAAACGCGATGCAATTTCAGACATTGAGAAACGCCACAAGGTCCACGTTTTAGTCGTCCCGAACCCGCAGATGGAAACGCCGCACTACGAAGTCATTCGTATGCGCGATGACGACGAGTCCCTGGTCAGCGGCGAGCCAAGCTATGCAATCAAGTTTGAAGAGCAACCTCTGGAATCAGAAACGGTTCTCGAGAACCAAGTGAAGCCACAGGAAGCGGCTATCTCTTCAATTCAGGCACCTCGCGCTCCAGCGCCTGTCGCACAAGAGCCAGAAAAGCCGAAAACCAAAGCGCCGGCCAACAAAAAGCCCGTCGCTAAAGCGGAACCCGGTTTGTTTGCCCGTATTGGGCAGTGGTTCAGCGGTCTGTTTGAAGGTGAAAAAGAAGCGCCAAAAGCCAAAAAACCAGTGGCAAAAAGTGGTTCAGGCAACAATAAAGATCGCCGAACCGATAACAAATCAAAGAGTAACTCTAAAGGCAATCGCAATTCCTCAGATCGTCGTGGTTCTTCAAACAATCGCCGTAACGGTAAGCCAGCGAAGGACACCACCGCTAAAGAAAAGCCGGTAAAAAAACCGGTAGAAGCCAAAACGGAGACGAATAAAGCAGAGAAAAGCGAAACTGAAACCACTCAAAAACGCAGCAGTGTAAAACGTCGCCCTACGCGTGACACTCAAACGGGCCGCGTTGCGTCGGATGAAGTGGGTCAGAACCGCAAGAGTCGAGGCGACAGTAAAAATGCGGCTAAACGGGTTCAACCTGAAAAGCCAAAAGAAACTGTCACGGAAATCGACTTTGAGCTGCTAGGTAAAAAGCCAGATGTGGCTGAGCAACCGGTTGCCAACGAGTCGGCACCTGAGACTCCGGTTAAGGCTGAAACGCCTGTCGAAAAGGCAGAAACGCCGGCTTCGGCACCAACGGAAACTCAACCGGCTGAACAGACAGAAAAGCGTTCTGATGAAGTGAAAGAAAGCGAAAACACAGTGCTTGAGAGCTCACCTGAACCACAGGTAGCACACGAGCCGATTAAGGCTGATTCTGAGGACAAACCAGCGGAACCCGTAACCAAAACGGCTGCGGCTCCTGAAGAAACCGCCCCAGAAAAAACGGCCTCGGAACCTGTTTCGACAGAACCGCAGGAGACGCAAGAGGTTAAAGCAGAAGAGATTGCGGCTGATAAACCAGCAGCCCCCACTCGTGCTCCAAATGATCCACGAGAAGTGAAACGCCGACAACAGGCTGAAAAATCACAAAGCGAGTAAGTTAATTACTCGTCACTAAAAACGGGGCTAAGAGCCCCGTTTTTTTTAACATGGTTTTCATGGTCGAAACTACTCCCACAAACGAGGCTCTGCTTCGAGTTCAACACCAAACTTAGCGAACACTTCTTTGCGTACATGTTCAGCCCATGCTGCGACAGCCTCGTATCCGGCGCGCGCAGGATTAATCAAAACCAATGCCTGCTTTTCATAAGACCCAACTTGAGAGGGGTGGCTCTGCCCTTTCAAACCCGCCTGTTCAATTAACCATCCTGCGGCCAGTTTGAAGCCGCCCAAAGCCGGATAACTAGGGATGCCATCATAATGTTGCTGTAGCTGCCACAGTTCCGATTCGGAAACGATGGGGTTCTTAAAAAAGCTGCCAGCGTTAGGAACCTGTTGCGGGTCAGGTAATTTACTTTGCCGAACCTCAATGACCTTCGCGACCACATCCGCAGCCGTCAGATCCTGCGTATCAGTCAGGTTCTGTAGCGGACCGTAACTCAACTCCGGACTGAACTGACGTGACAGTTTTAAACACACCTCGGTGATCAGATAGCGATTTTCCATCTGCTTAAAAACACTGTCACGGTAACTGAATCGGCAAGCGGTCTGATTAAAACGATGACTTTCGCCCGTCTTCAGATCCAGGGCATCCACCCATTCGATATAGGAGCCAACTTCAACGCCATAAGCGCCAATATTCTGCACCGGGGCGGCACCAACGGTTCCGGGGATCAACGCTAAGTTTTCTAAGCCATAGAACCCGTGTTCTACGCAGTAAAGCACAAACTCATGCCAGCTTTCGCCCGCCTTGGCTGAAACAAAAACGGCATTGCCTTCGTCAGCAAGAATACGGATGCCTGTGAGTTCGTTTTTGATGACCAACGCGTGTACGTCAGGTTTTAGAATCAAGTTACTGCCCCCACCGAGCACCCGAACCGGCAATGACAGCGATTCCACACAACGGTATAAGTCAGGTAACTGTTCAAGCGCGGTTAAGTGGCACAGATGACTGGCTACCGACGGAACACCGAGCGTATTTAACTGTGCTAACGACACATTCTGTTCAATGTTCACGGCGTTTCCACACGAACAATGGATTTGATGATGTCTTGAGACAGCGTTTCACAGAGATCAAGCACATCGTCAAAGCCTTTCTCGCCGCCATAATAAGGATCTGGCACCGTCGATCCACGTTCGGCGCTGAACGCTAATGCCAACAGCAGTCGAGCCTTCGACTCTTCTGGTTGCAGCTGTTGCAAGTCATTCAAGTTACTTTCGTCCATCGCAAAAATATAATCAAACTCGTAGAAATCCTCAGGGGTCACCTGTCTGGCGCGCAACCCGGACAAATCGTAACCACGCCGTTCGGCCGCTGCCTGGGTACGTGAATCAGGTGGGTTACCGATGTGATAGGCAGCGGTGCCGGCTGAATCCACCTCGACAAAATCGATTCGAGCATCAGCCAACTGCTTTACCATCACACCATGCGCAGTGGGCGAACGGCAGATATTACCGAGGCAAACAAATAACAGTTTCATTACGAGCTCCTCTGTTCAAACCATTGACGAACCCGCTCAAGATCCTCTTGAGTGTCGACTCCGGCCGGAATGATCTCGTGCGCTTCCTGTGCGACAATCGACTGACCGTTTTCCATGAACCGCAGCTGTTCGAGCTTTTCGAGTTTCTCCAACGTCCCTTCTGCATACTGTACAAACTGGTCGAGCGCAGATTTGCGATAGGCGTAAATACCGACATGACGTTTAAAAGAGTCTTCTGATGTTCGGGTCTGATCGCGATCAAAAGGGATCCCTGCCCGGCTGAAATACAGCACCTGACCAAACCGGTCGGTTACCAGTTTGACCGCATTTGCATTGTTCATATCAGCTAAGGATTCCTGCACATACAGTGTGGCCACAGCGGCGGAAACGTTGGTTTTTAACAGATCCCGAACTTGAACCAGGTTCTTTACTGGCATCAACGGTTCGTCACCCTGAAGGTTTACGACTATATCTTCGGCATCAAGCGCCATAATAGTGGCTGCTTCCTGCAGGCGATCGGTACCACTGACATGCTCAGATGACGTCATGACGGCCTGAAATCCTGCTAAGTTGACGGCGCTTTCAATACGCTCGTCGTCTGTCGCCACGCAGAGGCTATCAAACCCTGACGATGCCACTGCCTGACAAACCCGAACAATCATTGGCTCCCCCGCTATGTCCTTCAGGGGTTTACCCGGCAATCGGGTAGAACTAAAGCGTGCGGGAATGATGACGACGCTTTTCATCGATCAACTCCTGTATCCGGTGTAAAAGAAAGTGAGCGGTTTCTGGGCCGTATTTCAGCTCATAAGGCAAAACATAGACATTATCCGGCCATGAGCTGAGTTTAACAGCGTCTTTTTCCGTGGTCAGAACGGGGAAATCGGAGCGTTGAATCGGTTCCAGCGGAAGCTTATCGTGATCACGATAAGCCACGGTACGATTGACAGTATAGCCAACGGATTCCGCGGTACGCTGGAACGACTCGGCATTGCCGATGGCAGTATGGATATTCACCGTTTGTCTAGGCAGCTCCACCCCTTCACGATTCTTAGCCAGCGCGATGACCTCCTGAGCGACCTCGATAGCGCTTTCGGGCAACTGAGGACCTTGCTGTTTCGCCAGCACCAAACTCACCGATGACAGACGCTGCGAGCTCTCTCTCAAAGGGCCGGCAGGAATCAAACACCCATTACCCAACCCTCGCAAGGTATCGTACATGAGAATCTCAATATCCCGCGCCATTCGATAATGCTGCATTCCATCGTCACTGACGATGACATCTGGGCGCTGACCCGCCGGTAGATCACATAAAAACTGAACGGCTCGATGTCGATCCGGATCAATGACGACCATGGCCTGAGTCGATTGAGCAATCAGTGCGGGCTCGTCACCGATGGTTTCTGCTGTATCGGTGTAATCTGCCAACACAGGATAACTGCGCGTTGGCTTGGCGCGGTATCCTCGGCTCACAACGGCAACCTTGTAATGATGGCGTTGCAGGGTATTGATCAGCCAGATGATGGTAGGGGTTTTGCCTGTCCCACCGACCGTCAGATTGCCAACGACCACAACCGGAATCGGATAGGTATTCTGGTTACGATGTCGGTACCGATACCGGCTGACGCACCAAACCAAAGCGCTGAGTGGCAGAAGCAACAGAGCCAGAAACGATATTCGTTGACGATACCAAAACTTCATAGTTACTCCGTTGTGGGATCAGTTTTGGCTCTCTTCCTGCGTAGTAATGCTGACTTTGGAGAAACCAACCTGCGCAACGGCATCCAACGCAATGATAAAGGCCTGGTGCGGTGCTGCAGCGTCTGCGGTAATGACAATTGGCGTCGCCGGATTCTGACTCGTGTCTGTCAGCGCGCGCTTTAACGAATCCAGATCGTGTTTAATCAGTACCTGGTCATTAATGGCATAGGTTCCGAGACGATCAATCAAAATTTCTATGGGTTTCTCACTTTCAGCAGCAACCTGGCTTTCACTTTCCGGCAGATCAATCTGAAGCTGAGTTTCCCGGGTAAAGGTCGTCGTGACCATAAAAAAGATCAATAACAGGAAGACGACATCGATCAACGGTGTGATATTAACCGACACCTCCTCCTGCCGGGAGGAACGTCTGAATCTCATTTTTTCTGACCCGAATTCTCAGCGTGGATGGCTTCTACCAGTTTGGCGCTGTCCTGCTCCATCAGCACCAATAACTCATCAATTTTGCGCGACAGGGCCCTGTGAAAAATGACTGAAGGAATCGCGACCGAGAGACCTGCTGCCGTGGTAATCAAAGCTTTTGAAATACCTCCGGCCAGAACGGCGGTATTACCAGTTCCCTGAATCATAATATCGGTAAATACGTCTACCATCCCCAGAACGGTACCGAGCAACCCCAGTAACGGAGAAATAGCGGCAATCGTACCAAGAGTACTGAGAAACTTTTCCATTTCATGAGCGGCATGATCACCCGCTTCCTGTATGGCGTCTTTCATCGCATCACGCCCATACCGGGAACTGGTTAGGCCTGCGCTGAGGACATAACCGAACAAACTGCTTTGCTTCAGCTGCTTGATCTTTTCCGAATCCAGCTCATGTTTTTTAATCCATGACCAGACTTGAGGCAGTTGATCTTTCGGCCGGACTTTTGAGACGCGCAAGGTCCAATATCGTTCTACGGTAATGGCCAGAGCAATGACAGAACACAGAATGATCGGCAGCATCAGTAAGCCGCCCGATTGGATTATCTCAAACACAGACTACCTCCTCACAATTGGCGCTTACTTTATCATAGCCATCTCGGGAAAATGTATAAAAATCAATAAATAAGCCGATTTCTGTAGGCTGAGTCCCAAGTTTTTACCCGGATACGCTGTGGGTAGAAGGTTAGCTGAATCGTGCCCAGCTTAGCGGTGTTCAACAAGGTTTTCTGCTGATCAGAAAACCAGCTTTCAATTCGCTCAGCTGGCCATCGGGGCGCCAGTCGATCACCGCTGCTGGTCAGAAACATTGCGGATTGGTTTGCTTCAAGGAAAGCACCAGCGCTGCTGCTGCCTGACCCATGGTGACCAAGAATGAGAACATCCACAGGAAACAAGTGCGGGTGGGTCTGAAGTAAGTAGTACTCAATGTACTTATCCGCATCACCCGTGATCAGCAGCCGGTGATGGTTTAGCGTGATCAGCACAACACAGGACTGATTGTTGTCCTGCCGGCCCCGCAACGACGGCGGAACCGGTATCACCTCAATAGCAGAGTGAAGCTTTGTCTGTTGGTGACAGTTCCGAGTCGATGATTTGATGGGGATCTGGTCTCGCTGACCCGACCAGATCGGCAACCGTGGATACTGACCGCGTAAAAAACCAGCGCCGGCGGCATGGTCCAAATCGGAATGAGAAATGACAACACCCTCCAGAGGCGGCAAAACACGGTGCAATACCACCTCTGCCAGGCTTTGTTCGGGTGAAAACCGACCGCCCGTATCGTAAAGAAAACGATCATCCCCTGTATCGAGCAACAATGCCTGACCATGACCAACATCATACACAGTCACCGATGGCACCCGATTTGTACCACCCTGCCCCCAAAACAGAATACTCAAACACAGGAGTGCCGCCCCGACCAAAATGCTGGATGTATCGCGCCGCCAGATGGCCCAGACTGCCATCACAACCAGCAAAAACAATGCGGCACTGTCGAGGTAAGGCAGTTCCAAGCCAGGGTTTGCCGTTAGCGTCAGGAGACTGACGAGCCATTCCACGGCTTGATTCCAGCTTGAGTGCAGCCAGGTCAAATCGACGATCGGCATCATCAACGCCATTGGCAGCCCGACAAAACCTATCAGCCCAGATAACACCAAACTGCTGAACACAGACAGCAAGTTGAAGCTGAACCCACTACTCAGCGCCCAAGGTAAAATCGATATCGTCATCAAAACCTGGAACAAGATCGGTTGCCAGAGCCGAGGTAAGTTCTGAAGCAGACGCCATCGAAGTATTAAAAATATGACCGCAACCGAACCAAAGCTCAGCCAAGGGCCGATGGCCAACCAGGCCGCAGGATGCCAAAGCATCAGAATCACAGCCGTCCAACCCAGCAATGTCAGTGGCCCGGTCCGAACGGCCGATAATTGGCCAATGATCGGTAAGCCAAACATTAACAATGCCCGGGTCACGGGTAACGGGAACCCTAAAAAAGCGACATAGCCGGTGGTAACCAAGCCCGCAAGTAAATATCTCTGCGTTCGGGAAATCATAAGCCATGGCGCTAAACCATAAGCTAACCATTGAATCAGAAGGTTAACAAGGAGCAGAACAAAGGCCAGATGCATGCCACTGATCACAAACAGATGCATGACCTGGTTGTCCGCCAACAAAGTTTTCAGCTCGGGTGACATGGCCCGGCTCCAACCCAAAGCCAGCGCTGCCCATACATCAAGCCCCAGACCGTCGCCCAGTTTTTCTGCCGTTGTCAGATACAGCCGTTGCTGAAACCCGGGACGATGTGCGATAGACGAAAGCTCTACAACTGTCCCATATGCGTCAATTTTTTCAGCAAAGTTATAACGATCCGCATTAAAGGTCCCCGGAATCAGCCGTCCAATTGGCTGCCGCAAACGAACGTCCGCATCAAAACAATCTCCGGCGTTAAGGGTGAGATTGGTGGTTTCGGGGTAAAGCCACAGGCGGATTTTACGCAGATGTAAACTTTCCGGCTGTGCCTGTACTCTCGCTCTCGCCGTTTGAGTACCATCAGAGTACTGCCTTGGAACCTGTTCAATACAAAGCGTTAGTGATTGTGTGACGTGTTGAAACGCGGAAGGCAGCGGGTGACGCATCTGATGCTCAAGCATGGCAATGACCACCAGAGACAACACCAGAATCATCGCCGCGGTAATACGATAAGCGCAAATCACAAGCAGCAGCCCGCCAGCAAGCAATGTGAACACTACTGCACTGGCAAGACCGAATTGAAACCAGGCCCATATCAGCCCGGCAAGTATGATGGCGATGGTCATCCCTGATCCTGCCGCTTGGCTTTACACTCCGGTTAACTGTCCTTTAGTTAACCGAAACTGTACCGGATGCTGCCGAGCCCATTCCTGACTGTGCGTCACAATTACAAAACTCGATCCGGTGGTCTGATTCATTTGTCCGATCAGATCCTGGATTTGCTCCGAAGTTTCTTCATCCAGATTTCCGGTCGGCTCATCCATCAAGACAAAATCCGGTTGACGAACCAGCGCCCGGGCAATCGCAACCCGCTGTCGCTCGCCTCCCGAAAGCTCTGATGGCCGGTGAATTATCCGGTCCTGTAAGCCAACCTGTTCAAGTAGGTATTCGGCATATTGGCGCTGCTCATTGACGATCGCGCCCCGAATGCGACATGGCATCAGCACGTTATCCAAAGCAGAAAACTCGGGCAACAAGTGATGAAACTGAAATACAAAACCCATGTGATCATTCCGCACACGCGCTCTTTCACGGTCACTGAGCTTGTTCAGTGGCTGACCAACCATTGTGACAGTCCCGCTGGACGGGCTGTCTAGACCTGCCAACAGGTTGAGCAACGTCGTTTTACCGGAACCACTGGTACCAACAATACTGGCCATTTCCCCTGCTCTGACGTTGAACGAAATGTCTTTCAGAACATGAACCTGTTCATTGATCAGATTGAAGCTTCTGGATACCTGTTCGCAGCTTAAAACAGACTCAGGATTCATAGCGTAAAACCTCTGCGGGTGAAATCCTGGAGGCTTTCCAGGCAGGATAAATGGTCGACAAAACAGACAATACAAAGGTTGCTGAAGCGATCAGCCCAACATCACCCCACTTCAGTTCCGATGGGATGTAACTGATGAAATAAACATTTTCGTTCAGGAACTGAATGCCAAAGGTCGACTCGAACCAAGCTAAAATGTCGGCAACGGTCCAGGCTCCAATGACCCCAAGCATGACACCAATACTGATGCCGATGATGCCGATGGCTGTGCCCTGAACCATAAACACGCCCAGTATCTGGCGACTGGTCGCGCCCAACGTTCGCAGAACCGCAATTTCGCCTTGTTTATCCGTCACCAGCATGACCAGTGAAGAAACAATATTAAACGCCGCGACCGCGATGATCATGAACAACAGCAGACCGACTAATCGTTTTTCCAGCTGAATCGCCTGAAACAGGTTGCCTTGAGTGCGCGTCCAATCCGACACATAGTAAACTTGTGGCAGGCTTCGTCCGACCTCAAGTGCAATTTGTGTCGCTTTGAACAGGTCGGCCGTTTTCAGTTGAACGCCATCAACGGCGTCGCCATACATCATCAGCTTGGCCAGATCGTCAATGTGGGTTACCACCAGACTGGCATCCAGTTCGGCGCCAACTTTAAAGATCCCCACCACGGTAAAGCGTTTAAACCGGGGCTGAATGCCAGCGATGTTCACCGACAGTTCTGGCACCATGACTCGAAACTTATCGCCGACAGAGACATTCAGGATTCGAGCCAGGGACTGTCCAATGATGACGCCGAAAGACGATTGCTCCAAAGCTTCCAATGAACCAGCCACCATATGATCTGGCAAGATAGACACACTGCCTAAGGTGTCCGGGTCAACGCCCGTGAGTAATGCGCCCTGGGTCCGGTCGTTACTGATCGCCATGCCTTGCGTTTTAATGTACGGTGAGGCACCAACAACCAGCGGGTGCTCGAGGGCGGCCTGGCGCACCTCTTCGGCGTTTCGCATCTCACCGGGCAGATAAATTTCTGCATGAGGCACCATCCCTAAAATGCGATTGCGCATTTCCCGGTCGAACCCATTCATTACCGACAACACGATGATCAGGACCATCACGCCCAATGTCAGCCCGATCATAGACACGCCGGAGATGAAAGATATAAAGTGATTTCTGCGTTTGGCGCGTAAGTACCTGAGGCCTATGTAAAAAGGCAACGAGTGCAGCATAGAAAAACCGTCCAGTAAGTGCAGCGATCCGCCACTATATTGACTACAATACCCAGTTAAGACCCATTTTACACAACTCTGACAACGGCCGAATATGACCCAAAATGATAAGACCCCTGAAGACCGACGCGAAGCGTTTCGGGTAGATATAAAAGCTTCGGTCTCATTGCAGAAACGCGAACCCGAACGAGTGGATCCAGCGGATTACTTCCAACAGCTGCACACGCTATCGCTGTATGCGCAGTTTCAACAGCTTGATCAGGAACTCAACCAGGTTGCTGAACGCATTAAAGACCTCGCAACCTTTAAATCCATTGATATTCTGCGGCGGCAGATTTCTGCACTGTCCAAGATCAGCGCTGTTCAAAGCCTGACCAGTGGAGACATGACGTCACAGACCGTCAACATCAGTGAAGGCGGCTGTTCGTTTGATGTCACGAGTCCTATGAGCATCGGTGACGAGTTTGCGACCGCGATCATTTTCCAACCAACCTACTTTGCTCTGTTTATGTTTTCAGAAGTCGTGGAAGTGACACCAACGGAATCAAACTTATCCCGTGTCCATCTCCGCTTTAAAGAACTTACCGATCGCCAAACCCAGCAAATCGTCAAACACATGTTCCAAGCTCAAACAGAACAAAAGAACGCATAGGATTCCAATGTCTCAAACTCGTGTATTACCACCGGAGTGGCACCCCCAGGACGCCGTGCTGTTAACCTGGCCCCACGCTGAAAGCGCTTGGGCAAGCCAGCTTGACGCCGTCGAACAAACCTATCTGGATCTGGTATCGAAGGTGTCTCATTATCAACGGGTCATTGTTCAGCTGCATCCGGGAACAGATCCCGTCACTCTGGTGCATCGCCTGAACGGCATGGCGGCAGATATGAGCAATTGCCTGTTTGTCGAGCTCGCCAGCGATGATACCTGGGCCCGCGATCATGGCCCCATCACCGTTCTCGATGGTGAAACGCCAGTGTGTCTTGATTTTACGTTCAACGGCTGGGGTAACAAATTCCCAGCCGAACAAGATAACCTGCTGACTGAACAAATGTATCGCAAAGGGATCATTAATGACCTGAAACAGATTGACTGGGTCCTTGAAGGCGGCAGCATCGAATCTGATGGTCAGGGTACGTTGTTGACGACAACGGCTTGTTTGCTTAATGAAAACAGAAATGGACCGGTATCTCAGGAGGCACTGGAGGCTTCGTTAAAAGAATGGTTTGGCTGCCAACAGGTTTTGTGGCTGAAACATGGTCATTTGGAAGGCGACGATACAGACGCCCACATCGATACTTTGGCTCGCTTTGCACCCGACAACGTTATCGTGTTTCAGGGATGCACCGATGAATCAGATACGCATTATGAACCCTTGACGCAGATGAAGTCTGAGCTGGAGAAGATGCAAACAGTTGATGGCCGTCCTTACCGGTTACTTGGGCTGCCTTTCCCGATGGCTCGTTTCGCTCAGGATGGACACCGGTTACCCGCGACTTACGCAAACTTCCTGATCTGTAATCGACAGGTCATTGTGCCAACCTACGACGATCCTTCAGACAGTATTGCGTTAAGCATAATTGAACAGGCATTCCCTGAGCACTTTGTCACAGGCGTTAATGCCTTGCCGCTGATCGAGGAGCATGGTTCGATCCACTGTATCACCATGCAGCTGCCGGAAGGATCCGTTGCGAAGCACGCGGACTTTGACCATATCCCGATTAACGTCTGACCCTGGCCAAAGCGATGATCGCTTACTGAAACTGCCAGCGGTAGTTAGGAAGTGAGTTGATGATCGTTTTGCCATACCGTTTTGTTACCAAACGACGATCCATCACCCAAATGGTGCCGCGATCATTTTCATGTCGTATCAGGCGCCCACAGGCCTGTACCATCCGGATAGTCGCAGCTGGCAGTGTGACGACCTGAAACGGATTGAGCTGTTTCGATTCCAACCATAAAGATAACGTTGAGGATATTGGGTCGTCGGGCACCCCGAACGGCAACTTCGCGATGACCAAATGGGTCAGATAATTGCCAGGAAGATCCACGCCTTCTGCCAGGCTGGCCAGACCGAACAGTGTTGAGCCCGCGCCTTCTTCCAAGCGCTCTCGGTGATGAGCGATCAACGCGGTTTTAGGCAGGTCGTCCTGCAGCGTAATCACATCTTGCCAGTCAACAGGCAACGCTTCGTAAACCTCGTACATCTGAGCCCTAGAACTGAAAAGGATCAGATTCCCGGTTTCTTTCGGCAGCTGGGATTCAATCAAACGAACGATCGATTCAGAATGCGCTTCACGCGCCCCGCCTTCAACCGCAAACTCGGGCACAATGGCTGTGACCAGATTAGGATAATCAAATGGACTGGGCACCTGCAAAAGATGCGCGGCATCGGAGATTCCAGCCTGGGCTAAAAAACGATCAAACCGCGCCTCAACGGTCAACGTTGCCGACGTGACAATCGCGCCACAGCATCGGTTCCAAAGATACGCCTTGAGCACAGCATTTGCGGTCACCGGACTGGTATTCAGTGACAAATCCTGTACGTCGGGCGTATTAATTCGCTCCATCCATCGCGCCGTGGGTGCGTAGTCTGGAGAGTCTGTCTGCAGCCAACTACTGACCAGATCTTTGGCAGGTTCGGTTCGGGATAGCCAGCGCCCAATCAAAGGCATGGCGTTCTGCAATCGCTCTTTCTCATCTAAATCCGTCGTATTGGACAAGCGTTTACGAATGCTTTCTTCAATAGCGGTTAAGCTGGTATATACCCCCGTCATAGGCGACAGCAAAGGTTCCAGGATCGAGCTGACCGGCACCAACTGCTCGGGCTGATGTAACGTGAGTTGATCATTGGTTTCTTCAAGTCGATGAAACCAAGGCTGTAAAGCCGACCAGGCAAATGAAAGCTGTTCATGTGCCGCATTCAATTGATCTGAAAACTGATCGATCAGAAACTCAGAAGAGTCTCCGTAAGCCAGTTCCAGTCGCAACTTTGGTAACTGTTTTTTCCAGTTATCAAACTGATTCAATAAGTACTTAACCGTCATCTGGTTTGCGAAATGCATGAGCGCTTTGTCAGGAAGATGATGCCCTTCGTCAAAAACATAGAGGGTATCTTCCGGGGCTGGCAAAATAGCGCCACCACCGAGCGACAAATCCGCTAAGACTAAATCATGGTTAGCAATGATGACGTCAGCATCATCCAGTGCTTTTCTCGCCTCAAAAAATGGGCAGTTCTGATAGTGCGGACAGCGCCGGTTAAGACACTCTCGATGACTGGACGTTAACGTCCGCCAGAGTGAATCGTCCAGTTTGTCTGGCCACTGATCCCGATCTCCTGACCACTCACCAGAACCAAAAGACGTCATCATCTCGTTATATTGGTTAAGTGTGGCCTCGTCCGCTTCCATGGTCTCTTCAAACAGAGACATGGCCACGACCGTTCCACTGTAAAACTGAATCAATTGTTCAAGCTTATGAGTACAGAGATACCGTCCTCGCCCCTTAGCCAGCACGGCATTGAACTGAAGATCGGTATTGCTCAGGATATCCGGCAGGTCTTTGCTGACAACCTGCTCTTGCAAGGCCACCGTTGCCGTCGCGATAACAAGTTTTTTATCCAACGATTGTGCAATAGGAATGGCGCTGAGTGCATAGCCGATTGTCTTGCCGGTGCCAGTTCCGGCTTCGATCACACCTACCGGTGTTTCAGACACGCGAACACCCTCTTCATCCAGCTCTATCGTCCCAAAGGTTCGGGCAACCTGAGCAAGCATATGCTTCTGTCCGTGACGGGCTTTCAGGTCACGAGCATTCAGATAGGTGGTGTAAGCAGACTGAATTGACTGCTTCAGATCATCAGAGAGCATTTAACGGTTGGTTTATGGATTGGGCGGGCTACAATAGCCGAAAATCACATTCAGAGGAACGTTGGATGCAGCAACGCACCGTAAAAATCAAGAACATCGAATGCAGCAATGACAAACCATTCACGCTCTTTGGTGGAATCAACGTACTGGAAAGCCGGGATCTGGCCATGTCAGCGGCTGAACAATACGTTCGCATCACGGAAGAACTGGACATTCCCTACGTGTTCAAGGCCAGTTTTGATAAAGCGAATCGCAGTTCTATTAACAGTTTTCGGGGCCCGGGTTTAGAAGAAGGCCTGAAAATCCTTGAAGAAGTGAAAAACACATTCAATGTTCCGGTGATTACCGACGTGCACGAGCCTTACCAAGCTCAACCGGCTGCCGAAGTAGCTGACATAATCCAGTTACCCGCCTTTCTATCGCGCCAGACCGATTTGGTCATGGCCATGGCAAAAACCGGAGCAACGATCAACATCAAGAAAGCTCAGTTTCTTGCGCCGCATGAAATGGCCCACATTCTAACGAAGTTCCAGGAAGCCGGAAACGATCAGCTGATCCTCTGTGAACGAGGCACCAGTTTTGGTTACAACAATCTTGTGGTCGATATGCTGGGCTTTGGAATCATGAAAGAAACCGGTTTTCCGGTTATTTTTGACGTGACACACGCATTGCAGCGTCCGGGCGGACGACTCGACTCTGCCGATGGCCGACGTGCTCAAGTGACGGATCTGGCCCGAGCGGGTATGTCACAAAAAATTGCCGGACTGTTTCTGGAATCTCACCCTGACCCGTCGCAGGCAAAATGCGATGGCCCCTCCGCGTTACCGCTGGATAAACTCAAGGCGTTTCTTGAACAAATGAAAGCCGTGGATACGGTCGTAAAAGAAATGCCGGAGATCGTCACCGGCTAATCGTTGCTGAGTTCAAGCGCTGATCTCGATCAGCGCTGTCGCTCAAATGCTTCAGTTGACGCCAATTGATAAGCAGCATCGTACTGATTACTCGCTAATAAGAGCATATCGCATACCATTCTCGCGACGCCCTGCCCCCCTGAAACATTCAACTGAATGTTCGCTCGTTCAGCAACATAGGGATAAGCATCATTCGGGCAAAACGAAACGCCAACCGCCTGCATAACAGGCAGGTCGACCATATCGTCCCCGGTAAAACAGCATTCACCTTTAGTAATACCGAGTGACTCAGCTAGCTGAATCACAGTGTCCAGTTTGTTTTTAGCGCCTGGAACATAGTGGATAATGCCAAGCTCTTTAACACGCCTGGCAACCATTTCAGAGTCTTTCGCGGTTACCACAGCCACGGCAATCCCCATGTCCTGGAGCAACTTTAATCCGACACCATCGCGCACATGAAAAATCTTTATGGACTCGCCCCCTGCCTCATAGCAAAGCTGTCCATTCGTCAAAACACCATCGACATCAAAGATCGCTAACCGAACCTTAGCTAATTCATTTCTAAGCGGGGCGATTATCTTCTCAAGCTCATCCAAATAAGTCATTCGAAGGTCCCTCCGAAGTGTCTGATTCCTCAATGTCCAACCATCGATATGGCTTGAAAAAAGTTTGTTCAATTTGCCGGGCCAACGTCGCACTGAGTGGCTTTTCTCCAGAACAAATGGCTTGAGCCTTTCGTTCACTGATGCCAAGACAGTTGGCAAAATCAATCATCTCCAAAGCGTTCTCATCGATGATGATGGCCAGTTTCTGAACCTGATGTTGCATGTATTTTGTGTCTCCAAAAAAAAGGCTGCTCAAGGCAGCCTTTATCACCAATTCAGCCTACAACTTAACGACGAACGGTTATATCAGCCTTGTTTCTGGCCTGATTGTAGATGATCTGATACTGGCTGCCACCGATACGGTTTTCAACCAGAGCAGTGGCCATTTCCCGCTGTTCTGTATCCGGTGCCGCATTGGTCACTGAGGTTAACGCTACAACATAAGCGACACTGTCACCGGAGGTCTCACCCAGCACTAATCCATCTATCGGCTGAGGCAGTTCAAACGCCTTCGACACAACCGCGGATGGCAGCTCACTGTTGTTACGGGTAATCGCGTCTGCAGTCTCCCAGCCATCACCCTGGATCTGTTGCGTTTCGATCACAGAGGCCATTTCGCTGTGCATCAGTTCTTCAGCTTTTTCTGCAGTCAGAATTGTGCGAACCTCTTCGACAACGGCCTCAAAAGACTCCACATCCTCAGGAGCATAGGCCTCTTTTTGCAGAGCCAACAAACTGCTATTTTCCAGTCGAACAACACTACTGATTAACCCATCTTCGATGACTTGAGCGCTGAAGGCTTGTTCAAGCGCTTCTGGATTATCAAATGGCGTATCGGCTGCACTTCGGGTAATCCAGTCGCTGGAAATCACCTCGGTCTGAAATAACTCGGCTACTTCTTCAATGGTATCAGTTGAGAATGCCGCATCTGAAAGCTGAGATTCAACCAGCAGAAGTTCTTCCTGGGCTTTACGTTCACGAATATCAGCAACAAGCTCATCACGAACTTCGCTCAGCGGTTCTGGATCGCTGGCATTTAAAGCATCCAAGCGAATTAAATGAACCCCATACTGAGTTTCAACCGGTGCAGATACTTGTCCAACTTCAGACAGCTCCAGTGCCGCATCGTAAAACTCATCGACATAGACATCAGGGATGAGTTCGCCCAGAGAGCCACCAAACTCAGCGCTGCCCGGGTCATCAGATAGCTCAGAAGCCAGGTCTGCAAACTCTTCACCTTGATTCAGGCGAGTTAACGCAGCCTGCGCTTCGGCCTGATTATCGTCACCGTCAGCGAACAAAATATGAGAAATTTCGCGCACATTGTCTTCATTGAGTGACGCGACATAAGAATCATATTCCGATTGAATTTCCTGTTCGGTGACACTTTGCTGTTCTGCAAGTGAGTCCAGAGAAATCGTCAGGTAGCGTACTTTTACGCTTTCTTCACTGAGAAACTGCTCCTGGTTTTGCTCATAGTAATCGCGAAGCTCGCCATCGCTAACCTCTACTTGCGCCAAATAGTTTTGAGATTCAAAAGCTTTGTACTGAAAACTACGCTCCTGAGCAATCAGGTTGGCATATCGGTCAATGGCTTTTTCAACAACAAACGCACTGTTTGCGACACCTGACTGAAACTGGGCCAAAGCGGCCTGTTCTTTTTGAGCAGCAACGAATGACTGATGATTAAAACCATTGGCCGCCAGTACATTCAGATACCGATCCTGACTAAACTCACCATCGATTTGAAAGGCGGGAATGTCGGCAAAAGACTGAACAACTTGATCTTCAGAAGCGTCAAAAGCCAATTTATCGGCCAATTGCATCTGAAGCTCTTGGCTGATTAAAGATTCGATAATTTCATCAGTTACAAACGATGAGTTCATTAATTGAGCCGCAGCTTCAGCACCAAATTGACTGGTCAATTCCTGCTGACGACGACTTAATAATCGCTGATATTCTACCTCTGAAATGTCTTCGCCGTTGACGGTTGCTGGGGCAGAATTTCCGGCGATTGAAATGATCGATTCAGCACCAAAGAGTGTAAATGTGATGACGATCAGGCCAACAATGACCTTACCAGCGGTTCCTCTTGCTGAGTTACGGAGTGCGTCGAGCATTGAGATCATGACCTCGTTTTAGTAGCTCTAAAATAAAAAAAGCGTATCGGAGACGATACGCTGTTATCTAGAAAAGCAGTACAGCGGGCTATTGGCCCGCGAGCACTTAGTTAACTGCGTCTTTCAGGGCTTTACCGGCTTTAAAGCCTGGCACTTTAGCCGCAGCGATTTGAATGGGCTCACCCGTCTGCGGGTTGCGACCGGTGCGCGCTGCGCGTTCTTTCACTGCAAACGTACCGAAGCCAACCAAAACGACCTGATCACCTTCTTTCAAGGCGTTCGTTACAGAATCGACCATCGCATCCAGTGCACGACCAGCAGAAGCTTTAGAAATGTCTGCAGCAGCAGCAACTGCATCAATCAATTCGGATTTATTCACACTATTCCCCTTTACTTAGTTTTATAGGTATCGAAGCGATGCCTGGGCAACCTGATTCGGTTCCGGCCCAACGACCCTTTTCAGATGACTATGAATACGTTGTAATTCTACCAACGTCAATTTATACCAGCCTCGAAAAACAGCTGTCAAGCAGCTTAGTGCGTACTAATACTGCTTTCTTCGCTGTTCTTTGACTTCTGTTTGGAAATTGCTGTGGCAACTTCCTCATCAGACAGAGCTTCTGGCTTTTGCTCCAAAGCAATGTCCAAAACTTCATCAATCCATGAAACCGGACGAATATCGAGTTCGTTCTTGATGTTATCAGGAATCTCTTTCAAATCCCTCACATTTTCTTCAGGAATGATAACTGTTTTTATCCCGCCACGGTGCGCTGCAAGCAGCTTTTCTTTTAAACCACCAATGGGCAGAACCTGGCCGCGCAGAGCGATTTCACCGGTCATGGCCACATCTGCACGAACCGGTATCCGGGCAAGCACAGAAACCAAAGCAGTACACATACCGATGCCGGCTGACGGGCCATCTTTTGGTGTCGCTCCTTCCGGGACATGGATATGAATGTCTTTGGTTTCGTGAAAATTCGGTAGAATACCGAGACCCTGTGCCCGACTGCGGACGACCGTCAGTGCCGCCTGGATGGACTCTTTCATAACGTCACCCAAGGAGCCGGTGCGCATTACAGCGCCCTTACCTGCAACACAGCTGGCTTCAAGATTTAACAGTTCACCACCCACCGACGTCCATGCCAGCCCGGTGACCATACCGATCTGGTTTTCTTTATCCGCAATGCCGTATTTGAACTTTTGGACCCCGGAATAATCTTCTAACTGCTCCGCTTCGATTGACCGAGCCTGCTTAGATTTGTCCAGAACGTTCTGCATGACCACCTTACGGCAGACTTTGGCAATTTCTCGTTCCAAACCACGCACCCCGGCTTCACGGGTATAGTGGCGAATCAGCCCCAGAATCGCTTCATCGGTTAAGGTTAACTCACCTTCTTTTAAGCCGTTGCTTTTCATTTGCTTCGGAATCAGATATCGCTGAGCAATGTTCAGTTTTTCGTCTTCGGTGTAACCAGGAATACGGATAACTTCCATCCGATCCAACAACGGCCCGGGGATATTCATACTGTTAGATGTACAGATAAACATCACATCTGACAGGTCATAATCGACCTCCAGATAATGATCGTTAAAAGTGTGGTTTTGCTCTGGATCCAAC
>NZ_CH724150.1:351772-431326 GCF_000153185.1 Reinekea blandensis MED297
TTTGCTCTGGATCCAACACCTCGAGCAGTGCAGAAGCTGGATCACCGCGATGATCCATGCCCATTTTGTCGATTTCATCCAACAAAAACAGAGGGTTTTTTACACCGGCTTTACTCAGCTTTTGAACAATTTTACCCGGCATTGAGCCGATGTAGGTGCGACGATGGCCACGAATTTCAGACTCGTCCCGTACACCGCCTAAGGCCATTCGGACAAACTGTCGATTGGTCGCTTTCGCAATCGATTGACCCAGCGAAGTTTTACCGACCCCTGGAGGTCCAACCAAACACAAGACCGGGCCTTTAATTTTTTTGACGCGCTGTTGAACCGCCAAATATTCCAGAATGCGCTCTTTGACTTCATCCAACCCGTAATGATCAGACTCAAGAACAGACTTGGCTTTTTCCAAATCATGGCGCACTCGGGAGCGCTTCGACCACGGAACGCCAAGCATCCAATCGAGATAATTGCGCACAACAGATGCCTCAGCCGACATGGGAGACATCATCTTCAGTTTGTTAAGTTCAGCCGAAGCCTTTTCTTTGGCTTCTTTTGGCATCCCTGATTCTTCGATTTTCCGGGTCAGCTCTTCAACTTCACTGGCATTACTTTCATCAAGGTCACCCAGCTCTTTTTGGATCGCCTTAATTTGTTCATTCAGGTAATACTCGCGTTGAGACTTTTCCATCTGCTTTTTAACGCGACCACGAATTCGTTTTTCAACTTCCAGCAGATCGATTTCAGATTCGAGCAATGCCAGTAAGTGTTCGATACGCTCACGCTCAGCCGCGACTTCGAGCACTTTCTGCTTTTCTTCAACCTTCAACGAAAGATGAGACGCAATGGTGTCCGATAAACGGCCTGGCTCTTCAATGCTGTTAAGCGACGTCGTCACTTCAGATGGGACTTTTTTGCTCAACTGAACGTACTTGTCGAACTGTGACATCAGAATACGCACCAGCGATTCTTTTTCCCTGTCACTTAAAGGATTAGTGTTCAACAACTCGGCCTGACCACTGAGAAACTCGTCGGTCTCAATGATCGAATGCAGTGAAATTCGATCGATACCCTCGACCAGAACCTTTACAGTTCCATCAGGCAGTCGCAACAACTGCAGTACGGTTGCCAAGGTGCCAACGGTATAGAGATCTGAGCGATCTGGTTCATCGTCTTTGGCATTTTTCTGGGCAACCAAAAGAATTTTTTTGTCGTTATCCATCGCGTGCTGAAGCGCAGCAATCGACTTCTGACGACCGACAAACAGCGGGATTACCATATGTGGATAGACCACCACATCCCGCAGAGGCAGCAATGGAAGCTCCATTGTTGGGTTTTCGGTAACGTCTTGGCTCGACATGTAAACCTCAATTCACTGTTTTCGTAATCCAACAATGGTGACAATATGAAGGATATCAATAGCTTAGATGAAATAGGAGGCTGAAATTCCTGGCGGTCTTCAGCCTCCCGGGTCGGGATCACCGCATGCGTTCAATTTCAGTTTGACCCGCAAACCCTGAAACCGAACTGCTCGGCCTAAGGAGTCATCCGAAGACCGTTCGAAACGAAAAGATCGGATCTGATCAATCGTTAGACCCGTTTGCTGTTCGCTGATTATCTGAACTTTCATAGATCAGCAGAGGCTCTGACTCACCGCTAATCACGGATTCGTCTATCACCACTTTCGTGACATTGTCTTCAGACGGCACCCGATACATGGTGTCTAACAACACATTTTCGAGAATCGAACGCAATCCACGTGCACCGGTATTACGCTCCATTGCTTTATTGGCAACAGCCTTCAATGCACTCTCGCGAATATCCAACTCAACGGACTCCATTTCGAACAGTTTCTGATACTGCTTAACCAGAGAGTTCTTTGGAGTTGTAAGAATCTGTACCAAGGCTGCCTCGTCCAACTCAGTCAGAGTCGCTACAACCGGCAGGCGACCGATGAATTCAGGAATCAAGCCGTATTTCACCAGATCTTCAGGCTCTACATTGGCAATGACAGACCCCAGTTTCCGGTCATCTTTTTTCTTAACTTCGGCGTTGAAGCCAATACCACCTTTATCGGTGCGGTTCTGAATGACCTTTTCAAGACCGGCAAAGGCACCACCACAGATGAACAGGATATTAGCAGTATCTACCTGCAGGAACTCTTGCTGAGGATGCTTACGCCCACCTTGAGGCGGCACGGAAGCAACCGTGCCTTCAATCAGCTTAAGCAATGCCTGCTGCACCCCTTCTCCAGACACATCACGCGTGATGGAGGGGTTGTCTGACTTACGTGAAATTTTGTCAATTTCATCGATATAAACAATGCCGCGCTGCGCCTTGTCGACATCATAATCACACTTCTGCAGCAGTTTCTGAATGATGTTTTCAACATCCTCACCAACATAACCAGCTTCAGTCAGAGTTGTTGCATCGGCCATCGTAAATGGCACGTTCAACAGCCGAGCCATGGTTTCCGCCAGCAATGTTTTACCGCTACCGGTTGGGCCGATCAGCAGAATGTTTGACTTGCTCAACTCGACGTCAGAATTAGCTTCACCATATTGAAGACGCTTGTAGTGGTTATAAACCGCTACCGACAAGACCATTTTGGCGCGATCTTGTCCAATCACATACTCATCCAAGGTGGATCGGATTTCGGACGGCACGGGGAGTCGCGTACTTTCGCTCTTCGGCGCAGACTCCTGAAGCTCCTCCCGAATAATGTCATTACACAGATCAACGCATTCGTCGCAGATGAACACCGATGGCCCAGCAATTAACTTCCTGACCTCATGCTGGCTCTTGCCGCAGAAGGAGCAATAAAGCAACTTTCCATCATCGCCCTTTCTGGTTCTATCATCAGCCATCAAAATACTCCATTGCTGTATTACCTGATAAAGATGAAACCACCTTGCCGTAAAAGCAAGTTTTCACCCTATTATTTCGTGGGATTTTGTAATCTCTGTGATTAACGAATCATTATCAACGATTCGTGATTACCTGATCGACCAACCCATAGTCGACAGCCTGCTCTGCTGTCATGAAGTTATCACGATCCGTATCTCTCTCAACATCTTCCAGTGGTCGACCGGTGTGATGCGCCATTATCTCATTCAAACGGCGTTTCATTTCCAGAATTTCACGAGCATGAATTTCAATGTCAGTCGCCTGGCCCTGGTAACCACCGAGCGGCTGGTGAATCATCATTCGCGAATTAGGCAGACAATAACGCTTACCTTTAGCACCACCTGTTAGAAGTAGAGCCCCCATGCTGGCAGCTTGGCCGATACACATGGTTGACACATCCGGCTTGATAAACTGCATGGTATCGTAAATGGCCATACCGGCGGTCACGGAACCACCTGGTGAATTTATGTACAGATGGATATCTTTATCCGGGTTCTCACTTTCCAGAAACAGAAGCTGAGCCACTACCAGATTGGCCATATAGTCTTCGACCTGACCGACCAAAAAGATCACATTTTCTTTTAACAGTCTGGAATAGATATCAAACGACCGCTCACCACGTGACGTCTGCTCAACAACCATCGGAACCAGGCCGCCTGCATTGACAATATCACTCGCAAAACCCGTTTCGCGATTAGATGACATACTCCGACTCCTTGATATTTTTTAGTAAAAAAAAAGTTGGCCATCCTTTAAGAAGAGCCAACTTTCAGTGTAGTCGTTTTTACGAATACTGTTACAACAAGTTACTTAATAATCACCCTTGTTGAGAACCGTTCGACTTAATGGCTTCTTCGTAACTGACGACGGATTCAGCTACCTTTGAGTTTTCCAGAATATGGTCAATTGCAGCATTTTCAACTACAACGGCCTTAACCTGGTTCAACATTTCAGGATTGCTGTTGTAATAATCGATCACCTGTTGAGGATCTTGATACACAGAAGCCTGATCTTCAATATAAGCCTTCACAGCCGCGTCGTCAGCTTTGATTTCGGCCTTGTTGATCAACTCGTTCATAATCAGACCAACTTTTACACGACGCTGGGCCTGTTCTGTGAACAGCTCATCAGGCAATGAATGTGGGTCAATCTGAGCTTGATCACCAAACTGCTGAACCGCCTGGTGCTTCAACCGGTGAATCTCATCCTGAACCAATGCTGACGGCACATCGATTTCATTGACTTCAACCAGTTTGTCAATGACCGTGTTTTTCAGCTTGCCTTCCAGTGCAGTTCGGGCTTCACGCTCCATATTCTGGCGCACTTCCGTTTTGAAGGTTTCAAGGTCTTTACCCTCAGCACCAAAGGCTGCAAAAAACTCTTCATTCAGCTCAGGCAGCTCGGCTTCGGCCACTTCGTGTACCTTGATATCGAAAACCGCGGCTTTGCCAGCCAGATCTTCGTTGCCGTAATCTTCAGGGAAGGTCAATTCAACAGGCTTTTCATCGCCAGCTTTCAAGCCTTCAATGCCTGATTCAAAACCAGGAATCATCTGACCGGAACCCAGCGTAACCGACTGGCCTTCTGCACTACCACCGTCAAAAGCTTCTCCGTCAATCTTGCCGACGAAATCGATTTTAACGCGGTCGCCTTCTTTCGCTGCGCGCTCTACCTGAACGTAGTTGGCTCGCTGCTGACGCAGGTTGTCGAGCATCTTATCGACGTCTGCATCGGTAATTTCAGCTTTGGACTTTTCAAACTCAAAACCGTCAAAGCCGGCCAGCTCGACATCCGGAAAGACTTCAAACGTGGCAATAAACTCAACGTCTTCACCAGCTTTATCTTTGCTCAGTTCGATCTGAGGAGAACCGGCCGGTGTGATTTTTTCTGATGTCAGTGCCTGTGCGTAATGGTTGCGAACAACATCTTCGAGCACTTCGGCCCGGATGCTGTCACCAAAACGTTGCTTAACAACTGAAACAGGCACCTTACCAGGGCGAAAGCCATCAATTCGCACTCGTCGAGCCGTTTCCTTTAATTTTTGCGTAACAGCGTTGTCTACTTCAGCTGCTGGAACACCAACAGTCATGCGGCGCTCAAGACCTGTGGTTGTCTCGACAGAAACTTGCATGAGGCTTCCTCTTTAAATAGATGATCAATCACTAAATTTTTGGGGGCTGATACTCTAAGGACGGACCCCGCCAGAATCAAGCCCTACCCGTCTAAAATCGTCGCTTTACCCGCATACGAGCAAAAAAAAAGGCCGTTTCACAAAACGGCCTTTTTCGAAAACTGGGGTGGACGATGGGGATCGAACCCACGACCACCGGAATCACAATCCGGGGCTCTACCAACTGAGCTACGCCCACCAGAATTACGCTGAGATTTGGCACGCCCGGCAGGACTCGAACCTGCAACCACTCGCTTAGAAGGCGAGTGCTCTATCCGGTTGAGCTACGAGCGCTCTGCCCGTTCCTACCGGCCACCAAATCGACTTTTGGCCGAAGCTGACTTCAGACTTGATCCATAAACGAACCCAGCCTAACGCTTCACTTCCACCCCAACCCCGAAAGGTTGGTCGGAGCAGAGGGATTCGAACCCCCGACCCTCTGGTCCCAAACCAGATGCGCTACCAAGCTGCGCTATGCTCCGAATCGACTTGTGTCCGTCAACGTGGCGCGCATATTAATGGCGACTTTCTCACTCGTCAAACATTTTTTTAAAAAAATCTTAAAAATCAGGATGATAGGTGATTTTAAGACCGGTTTAAGTCACGCCAAACTACGTTCAGGCTATTTCAGTGATCTCCATTTCTGAACACTGCTACTTGCAAAGACGCTCCAACCGACAAACGGACTACCTTAAGAAGTAAACCAGCAACACGGCTCGGGTCCGAGTATATAAGAGAAAAAGTGATCTCCATCGCTGGCAAGTTGCTGTGCGGTGCCCACCATGCGAAAATCGCGCCCTTCTTATCAATCATCCCCGGTAGGTCACGACGTGTCAGCAAAAATCATCGATGGAAAAGCCATTGCTAACGAGCTTAAACAGAAAGTCGCTCAAGATGTCCAGGCTCTAGTTAACCAAGGACAACGCCCACCGGGACTGGCTGTCGTGCTGGTAGGGTCTGATTTCGCATCACAAAAGTACGTGGGCAGTAAGATCCGGTCTTGCGAGGAAGTCGGCTTTAAGTCGAAAAACTATGAACTACCGGCAGAAACCAAAGAAGCCGAACTGCTGGCATTGATTGATGAGTTGAATGACGATGCCTCTATCGACGGAATTCTGGTTCAGATGCCGCTGCCTGAGCACATCAACGCCGATACGGTGGTTGAACGAATCAAAGTTGATAAAGATGTCGATGGATTTCACCCATTTAACATCGGTCGACTCGCCCAGCGTCGCCCTTTGCTGGAGAGTTGCACACCTAAAGGCATCATGACACTGCTGCACCGAACGGGTGAAACCATACGCGGGAAAGACGCTGTCGTCGTTGGCGCTTCCAACCACGTTGGCCGCCCAATGGCCCTTGAGCTCTTGTTGGCCGGCTGCACCGTCATTACCACTCATCGATTCACTCAGGACTTAGAGCGCCATGTTCGTCACGCTGACATTGTTGTGGTTGCTGCCGGAAAGCCAGGCCTCGTTAAAGGTGAGTGGATTAAAAAAGGGGCAATCGTCATCGATGTGGGCATTAACCGTGATGACGACAACAAAATTGTCGGCGATGTTGAATTTGAAACCGCTCAACAACGGGCCAGTTGGATCACACCCGTTCCAGGTGGTGTGGGGCCTATGACTGTGGCAACCCTGATGGAAAACACGCTGATCGCAGCGAAACAACTACACTTGGGCATAACCAATTAAACCGGAAGGACAAACGAATGAAAGTATTACTGCAAACCTCCATGGGTGACATCACCTTAGAACTAAACGCGGAAAAGGCACCCAAAACCGCGGCCAACTTTAAATCTTATGTCGAGAAAGGCTTTTACGACGGTGTCATTTTTCACCGCGTCATCAATGGCTTTATGGTTCAAGGCGGCGGCTTTGAGCCCGGCATGATTCAGAAAGAAACCGACGCTCCTATTCCGAACGAAGCCAACAATGGCCTGAAAAACACGAAGTACAGCATCGCGATGGCGCGCACCATGGATCCCCATTCCGCCAGCGCGCAGTTTTTCATCAATGTGGCCGACAACAGCTTCCTGGATTTTAAATCCGAAACAGCCGATGGTTGGGGTTATGCGGTCTTTGGTGAAGTCATTGAAGGTCAGGATGTTGTTGATCGCATCAAGTCGGTACCTACAACCTTCCGCGCTGGACATCAGGATGTTCCGACTGAAGACGTTGTGATTGAAAAGGCCACCCTGGTCGACTGAATCATGACCAAAAACTATTCAAATGCGTTGTTTGTTTCAGATCTGCATTTGATGGAAGATCGCCCGGAATGCATCCGGGCTTTTTTTCAGTTTCTGAAGTGGATTCCAGAAGAGATCGAGGCGCTTTTTATTCTGGGCGATTTCTTCGAATACTGGGTCGGCGATGATGTTGACCTGCCTTACTCCACCGAAGTTGCGGACGCACTGGCCGAAACCTCCCGTCGGAAATCGATCACGATCTATTTTTTACCGGGCAACCGGGACTTTGCTATCGGGAAAGCCTATTGCGACCGTGCGCATATGATCTTGCTCGAGGCAGATGAAGTTCCGCTTATCATCGCAAAGCATCGAGTCCTGCTCAGTCATGGCGACCTGTACTGTACTGACGATAAGAAATACCTGATGTTTCGCCGCATCATTCGACACCCATGGGTATTAAAGATGCTCAGGTCGCTGAGTAAAAAGCGCCGCATTAAAATCGCGGAAACGCTCCGAGCGGCCTCTAAAAACAAGTATCAGCGTCATCCGATTCCAATTGATGTCACCCCGGAGGCAATAAAACAGACGCTGATTAAGAACAAGTGCGATATCCTCGTTCACGGACACACTCACCTGGCTGATATTCACCTGGATCTGCAAAACCAGGAAAACGCGCAGTCACCGCGCCGGATGGTCTTGGGCGACTGGCATCACTACGGCTGGTACGGAAAAATCGACCAAAACGGCCCAACTTTGCACCGCTTCACAGTCGACAACCCGGTATTCTGATGGCTCTGATTCGTCAGGCAACCGAAGGTACACCGCTGTGGAAGCGAAACTCGACATCGTCACTCTCTATCAACGCTTTTTCGGCGTCTAAAAACACCTGAACACGCTCATCAATCGGTTGATCGGCATAGAGTTCAGCCAATGTCAGATAATCCCGGAAGTGCCGCCCTTCACTCTTTAGCAGCGAATAATAAAATTTCGCCAGAGTTTCATCTAAATAAGGGATCAGACAGGCAAAGCGTTCACAGGAACGAGCTTCGACAATCGCACCGATGATGCATTTATCGATCAGCTGATTCGGCTCTTCCTTACGCACCAACTTGTGTAAACCAGCAGCGTATCGAGCCGCGGAGACAGGAATGTATTCTATGTTCCGCTCGTACATGATTTTGGTAACCTGATCGAAATGGACCAGCTCTTCTCTCGCCAGCTTGCTCATCTTAGCTAACAACTCGCGACGATCGATGTACTTATACATCATCGACATCGCCGTTGAAGCGGCTTTCTTTTCACAGTTTGCATGATCGATCAGCAACAATGGAACATTGTCCAGAGCCACATCGATCCAGCCCTGAGGAGTTGAGCACAGCAGGAAATGCCGGATATCGGTAAGAATGTCGTCTATCAGCTCGGTATCCATTAAAACTTAGCTCTCTGTTTTGAATAAAATTGCGCGGATTATAGGAAGTCGGCGGATAAAAACCACAGTACGCAAAGATTTCAATAAAGATAACGGTATAAAGTAGAGAATTCGTACCAGATTCCTACAATGCGCCCACTTCAACGAACACAGCACAGGTTTCACATGCCTTTTCCTTTTGCACCAGACCAATATGACCGTCAACTCGCCGACAAAACGGATCGGCTGAAAGTGCTGTTAGACGCATGGGACCACCCCGAACTCAACATTTTTTCGTCAACATCCGCGCATTACCGAATGCGGGCTGAGTTCCGATTCTGGCATGAGGGCGAACGCTCCTATTACGCGATGTTTCGCCCGGAAGATCGACGCACACCGGTTGAAGTCGTCGATTTTCCAGTCGCCACAGAGCTGTGCAACGACCTGATGACAAAGGTCCGGAATGCCGTACATGAAGACCCTGAACTACGAAACCGATTGTTCCAGGTCGAGTTTTTAACCACCCAATCGGGCGATGCCCTGATCACTCTGATCTATCATCGTCAACTGGACTCTAACTGGGAAGAACGTGCTCGCTATTGGCAAGAACAATGGGGTTATCCGGTTATTGGTCGTGCCCGAAAACTCAGACTGGTGCTGGATCGGGACTACGTCACCGAAACTCTGAGCATTCTCGGTCGAGACTTTCACTTTCACCAGTACGAAAACAGCTTCACTCAGCCGAATGCCGGCGTCTGCGAACAAATGATCCAATGGGCTGTTGAGCACAGTCAGGGCCGTGAGAGCGCCGATCTGTTGGAGCTGTATTGCGGTAACGGCAACTTCTCAATCCCACTGGCTCAGAACTTTCGACGGGTGTTGGGGACTGAAATCTCGCGTACTTCAGTCAAAAGCGCCCAGGAAAACATCGCATTAAACCAGGTAGACAATGTCAGTATTGCCAGAATGGCCAGTGAAGACCTGTCAAAAGCTTGGTTACACAATGAACCCAATCGCCGCTTTCGTGAGTTCCGCATCGATGACTACGACTTTGACACCATTCTGGTCGACCCGCCGCGCGCCGGTTTGGATGAAGACACCGTTGAATTGTTAAAAAAGTTTCGCAGGATTATCTACATTTCCTGCAACCCAGAGTCTATGGTCAAAAACATCGAAGCACTCAGAGGCCAGTACCGCATGACCGCGACGGCGTTGTTTGATCAGTTCCCTTATACGCACCATATGGAAGCCGGGGTTATATTGGAGCGGAATTGACGGGGTCAGCCATCGCCCATCAGTGTCGCTACAATTCGACGAGACCCGCCCCGGTTACGGTGTTCGCCGAGCACAATACCCTGCCAGGTGCCCAAGGCCAGCTGTCCATTGGACACTGGCAGTGTGAGCTGCACGCCCAGCAAGGCACTTTTGATATGCGCGGGTAAATCATCGGGTCCTTCGAATGTATGTTGATAATCCGGATGGTTTTCGGGTACCAGTTTGTTAAAAACGGTCTCCAGGTCCGTCCGCACCGTCGGGTCGGCGTTTTCATTCAAACTCAGAGATGCGGACGTATGTTGAAGCAGCAATGATAACTGCCCGGTTTTTATCTGGTTCAATGATGGTAACTGATGCACAATTTCGTCTGTCACCAAATGAAAGCCTCGCGACTTAGGCGTTAATTGAACTGTTTTCTGGAACCACATGACAAAACCTGCTGATCATTTGTTTCAATCATCATATCGTCTGCAACGCGTTCCTCAAGATCATCGCCTGCAAGCGTGGAACGCCGCCGATGAGTTGTTTCTGGAACGCTACAAACCGGATAGATCGCCAATACTGCTACTGAATGACGCTTTTGGGGCCCTTGCGGTTGCCCTGCATGATCAACCGGTGCAATGGTGGCATGCCTCGGCCATGGCACAGGAAGCCCTGCAGCTAAACTGTCAGGCAAATCGTGTCCGGCAGCCCAACATTCTAACCAGCCTGGCAACTGAGACCGAAGCGCACAACGTCGCCCTGCACATTCCAAAATCAATTAACTATTTTGCCTGGCAATTGGAGCAGTGCTGCCGACATTCAGCGCCTGATCGGACGATTTATGCCCTGGGAATGGTTAAGCACATCAGCGCGGGTCATATTGAGGTGATGAACCGGCTTTTTGAGGAAGTTAGCCCTGGTCGGGCAGAGAAAAAGGCCCGTGTTATCGAACTTTCAAAACCAAAACACATTCAAATATCAACTCAACGTCAATATCGCGTTCAGAACCCAAACCTTACTCTGCGGCACCTTCCAGGATGCTTTGCTGAGAACCGGCCGGATCCCGGCGCCCTCGTGTTTCTCAGTTATTATGAACATCTACCGGCCGCGGACAAGGTTCTGGATCTGGGTTGTGGAAACGGAATATTGGGATTGGCCTATTTTAAGGCTCATCCTGATGCTCAGGTTGTTTTGATCGATGAAAATGCTCAGGCACTGAAATCGGCTGAACAAAACTGGACATTAAACGACCTCCCCGGCAACGCAATCACTGTCCATTCCAATGGTTTAAATGCGCTCGCCGCTGACCAGCAATTTGACTTAATTCTTTGTAATCCGCCCTTTCATCAGGACAACACACTGACCGAAGGTATCGCCCAGAAACTGTTTGACGATGCCAAAAAGCACCTGTCTAAGGACGGTGAATTTTGGGTCGTCGCAAACCGGCACTTGTCGTATGCCACAGAACTTAAAAAACGCTTCAAAGATGTTCATTTAGTTTCCAAACATCCAAAGTTTGTGATCTGGAAATGCACATTGATGTCATAACCCTGAGCATCTGTAGCTAACAAATTTTGCTCATATACAGATAGAAAAAGTCGTCGCCCCCCAATCATCGACGCCCCTGTTTGACAACAGGGGCGTCCACTAAACCACTCAATAGTAAGAGCCGTTATTTATTCGGGATTCAATCATTGAACCAACATCTTATTGCGAATTCGGTGACAACAGTTCCGGGTTCACGACCAGGTTTCTTACCCCGTGAGCATGGTCTTCGTTAAACTCATTCCCTTCACACCAAGCCCCCACAGAAGCAATATTTACTTTTTCAACGCCAGGCCGGACATTCCAGGTCACCTGATAGGGCGATCCTTGTTCGTTGTATCCCGGCCCGGTCGTTGAGCCAGCATACTCAACCGGAGCTCCCGTATGGGAGGGAATAGAGGCGGCCTGATAGACGCCGTCTCTGACCTGAATCGTAGTGGTTTCTTCAAAGTCCAGGGCGTCAGAGTCATTCACCAACACAAAGACCTGTGCCTCAACACGTAACTGAGGGTTCTTCAGTGATTCACTCATACACGCATTCAATGTGGGACCCGGCTCTGTCTGCGCAGTGGTATGAACATAGTGCACTTCAATCGTGTCACCGGGGACGAGACTACCATGCTCACTTAAGCAAACCTCCTGCTTAACGGGCGACAACTCCGATTCTGACAACTCGCCAACGTATGTGTATCCGGACTCGTAACCATGTCCGTCGCCATTGCCAGCATACTCAGTGAACTCCCCTCCTTTGTGCTCAGCATTTTTATGAAAATGGATATTGCACAAGTTCATAGCGGTATAGGCCGGAGCCGGTGCAAAAGTAATAGTGTTATCGCCCAGGGGCTGGTCAATGTCGCGCGGTGATTGAGGTCCAAAGCCCTGTCCCATCGTATTCGCTGCAAGTTGCGCACGTTGAAGTTCAATAACGGAGTCTGCAACAGGATCGTGATCTTGTGACGCGTGCTCATTGCCCTGAACCATCCCAGCGGTTAACGCCAGGCTTGTGAAAGTGAAAAGTATTTCGGCTCTCATCCATTCAATCCTTTGGTGAAAGTTAGTTAAAAAGGGCCTGACATTATGAAAATTTTCGCGGGTACTACTGAGTACAGGGTCGAAAGTTTGTTACCGTTTTTGGTAAAGACGCAATGCAGAGAAAAGATGAAGAACGATGAGATCTGACTACAGGTTTCGGAAAAGAGGATTAAAACGGCTGGATGTTAACCTGAATGAATCAGCATAGCGTCCAGACTGACTAGCCCTAAGCCACCTGCTCATTTGCTGACTAGGGTTTGTTAGTCTTCCGATGGATGCTCGGTCACTTCATAGTACCGTTCAACGTCCACCGTCAGTCGACCCCAATCCGATAAACGAACGCGTTGCTGATGTGACTCGAAGGCCTGCCGGTCGATAAACTGCTCAGTGACATCAAACCGCGTAGGCCGATCTGTCTGTTGAGTCACGTTGAATGCCAAACACCCGGGTTCAGCCCGGGTGTTATGAACATGGTCAGGCAGCGCCTGTAAAACCTCATTGAGCAAATTTTCCGGTACATCGATGTATCCGGTCAGTTGGACGGTCGGCATGACAGTGCGCTTGTTGGTCATGCCGGCTTATGCCGAATTTCAAAGCAGCGATGTGGCCGCGACCGGGTAAAATCTTTTGGCACGGATTGTCCAGTCACATCTTGAACGGCATAGGCCTCATAGAGCCGATCATCAAGATAGAACTTGCGGTAATTATTGGAAAAAATCAGCACACCGTCCGGACTCAACAGTTTCATGGCGTGATCCACCAGAAACTCATGGTCGCGCTGGACATCCAACGTGTCTTTCATACGTGCTGAGTTACTGAAAGTCGGTGGATCCATAATGATAAGATCGAAGGTGTCCTTGGATTCACTCAGCCATTGAAGGCAATCGCTGTGAATAAAACGATGATTCGGACCAGCTTTTCCACCATTCAGTTGCAGGTTATCTTTCGCCCAAGCTAAATAAGTTTTGGACAGATCCACACTGGTTGTCGAAGCCGCCCCACCCGCATAAGCATGAGCCGTGAACGCGCCGGTGTAGCAAAAGAGATTCAGGACACGTTTGCCCCTGGCGGTTTCCTGAACTTTTTTCCGCATGTTCCGGTGATCCAGAAACAAGCCGGTATCCAGATAATCGTGCAGGTTCACCTTCAACGTCACACCGTATTCTGTGACCGTAAAGGACTCGTTTCGGGCATCATTTTTCTCGTATTGCCGAGTACCCTTTTGCCGTTCGCGACGTTTTACCGCGATTTTCGACACCGGTAACTCCATGACATCAGATAAAGCATCGACGGCTTGCAATAACCGTTGTTGGGCTTTGTGCTCCGGAACCGTTTTCGGCGGTGCGTACTCTTGCACGTGCAATGCCTGGCCATAGACATCAATCGCCAGCGCAAACTCCGGAATGTCGGCATCGTAAAGCCGATAGGCCTCCAGGTTTTCCCGATTAACCCACTTTTTCAGTTGCTTACGGTTTTTCAGCAACCGATTACGAAACGCTTCAACCTGCTCGTTATTGGCCGGTGCGGACGCTTTCTGAGCCTCATCGACGTGGAACTGGTAATAGGTCGTTTCGATCGGTCCATTAAACAGCCGACGTTTGTCATGGGGCTTAAAGCCAATCTCCCGGGCCAGAATGTCGTCAGATGTCAGCATCCCAAGCTCCCAACCATTGAGCTGTTCGCGTGCAATTTCCCCGATACGACGATAGGTGCGTAACAACGTAGGTTTATCACCTAAACGCTCACCATAGGGAGGGTTCGACACCCATAAACCGGGTGTTAATGCCCAGTGAGTCGGTAACGTCCACTCCGCCAGCGATCTGTGATAGCAGCGTGCCTGCTTTTCCAAGCCCAGCTTTTCCAGCGTTGCGTTCGCACTGGCGATGACGCCACCGTCGGCATCGTACCCTAACACCACTGGCATGGTTTCGCGGCCAGCCTCGCGTCGCTCTCGCGCCTCTCCTAACAACTCGCGCCAATCGTTCACCGAATGCTGTAACCAGCGCTCAAAGCCAAACTGTGTGCGTCCCAGGCCAGGTGCGTAATCAGCTGCAATCATGGCCGCTTCGGTCACTAACGTACCGGAGCCACACATCAAATCCAGAAAGGACTCACCACGTTTCGCTCGCGCCGGCCAGTCGGAGGCCAACAGAATGGCCGCGGCCAGGTTTTCTTTAATCGGCGCGGGCCCGGTGGCCTGACGATACCCCCGTCGATGCAGCGACTCACCTGTCAGTTCGATGCCAAGAAACAGCTTTTTACGGGCGACTTGCGCAAAAATGGTCAAATCGGGGTTTTGCGGGTCCACGTTCGGGCGCACACCATGACGTTCACGAATCTGATCGACGACCCAATCTTTCACCTTTTGCGCGCCAAACCGGGTATCGCGGATTTCCGGTAGCCGACCCGTGAATACCACTTTTAATGTGCCACTGGGGCGCAGATGCTCATCCCAGTTCACAGAGCTCACCAGCGCCTGCAGCGCGTCAAATGAGACCTCATGAGACTCACCTAAGGCCGCATAAACGCGGTTCGCCAGCCGACTCCACAGGCAGACTCGATAGGCATCTTTCAAAGAACCGGTAAACTCGACCCCTTTGTGCCAATCGCCAACTGACGCGTCGGTTAAGGTGGCGATTTCCTGTTTCAGTAGCCCATGCACACCCTGTGGGCAAGTCACCCAGAATCGAGTTGTTTGGTTGGCGGTCATTTTTAGACGAATTCTCTATAAAGTTTTCATGAAACGGTCACATTTACTTATATGTAAATTTACCGTCGTTTGATGATCAGCCTGGATGCACCGTATTCAGCGCATGCCAAGTCTTATCTTTGAAATATGCGAATCGATAATAAAAACCTATTTTATTAGATTTTATTGTTCATCGACACCGGTGTCCGCAATTAGATACAACAGTAGCATATCTTTTGTTCTTCCCCGGAGCCGATTGATATTTCGGCTTCGATTTTCAGCAGACCCAGTACGAGGAACGCGTATGAAAAGACAAAAAAGAGATAAGATGGAGAGAGCCTTTCAACGTGGCTACATGGCCGGCGTTGAAGGAAAGTCAAAGGAAATGTGCCCGAAGGAAGAAGGTCCTGAACATCAACAATGGATAAACGGCTGGCGTGAAGGACGCAGCGACCATTGGGACGGCTATACCGGAGTAAGTGGTATTCATCGATTCAACGAAGTCGTCATTCATCACTAAAGTCACCCACGAATTTAACTGCAAAAAAGCCGGCGGTCGCCGGCTTTTTTGTGTCTCGGTAGTAGACCGCTCTGAAATCGCTGCTTACATTCGGGCCAGTCGTTCTACTGTCCGCTTAATCAGACCTGGCCCCTGATAGATGAAGCCGGTGTAGATCTGAACCAGATCCGCCCCCATCGTCAGCTTTTCTTCTGCATCACGCTCACTCATGATTCCGCCGACACCAATCAGCGGAATGCTGTCATCAAGCAGTTCACGAAACCGCTTCAGAACCTGATTGGACATGTCTCGAACCGGCGTTCCCGACAGACCGCCCTGCTCATCACTGAACTGACAGCCTTCGACCTGCTCACGACTGATGGTTGTGTTCGTGGCGATAACACCCTCTACCTTCAGTTCGTTAAACGTATTGGTAAGCTCGACGATGTCGTCTTCGTCCAGATCCGGTGCAATCTTTATCAATACCGGAGTATGTTCAAATTGCTCATCCAACGAAGCCTGACGTTCTTTCAACGCACGAATCAGGTTGGACAGGTTTTCGCCGAACTGAAGATTGCGAAGCCCTGGGGTGTTTGGTGACGAGAGATTGATGACGATGTAGTCGGCAACCTCGTAGACTTTTTCGAGGCAAATCAGGTAATCGTTAACGGCCTCTTCTTCCGGTGTTACTTTGTTTTTACCGATATTCACACCGATAACACCGGAGTAGGTACTTTTCCGTATCCGGCTGACCAGGTAATCCACGCCCTTATTGTTAAACCCCATGCGATTAATGATCGCTTCCTTTTCAGGAATCCGGAACAGTCGCGGCGTTGGGTTGCCCGGTTGCGGCTCCGGCGTTACGGTGCCGACTTCGATAAAGCCAAACCCCAGGGCCCCTAGTGCATCAATGGCATCCCCGTTTTTATCCAGTCCGGCCGCTAAGCCGACAGCGTTCGGAAACTCGATACCAAAGACATTGACGGATTTTTGCTGCTTTGGTTGCGGCATCAGGTTGGTCAATTTCAAATGACCCACAGCAGACAGGGCGTCAATGGTCAGTTCGTGCGCCGTTTCAGCTGACAGTAGAAACGCGGCTTTGCGAAACAGGGGGTACATTCGACTCTCCTTGGGTAAGATTTGCCGAATTATACGGATATCGTAAGGACAATACAGGGGATTAAATCAAGCCTACCGATAGAAAGCCGGTGTCTTTTTGGGCTGGTAACATCAGGCCAAACGCTTGATGCTGACAAATCGGTTCTCGCGATCAAACTCAATCGCAAAGACGCCATGAATGCCGCTTCGGGTTACAAACGGCTGCAGAATTTTTGTCGGAAACTGGACTCGGCGACCGTCTCTGGATACGCAGGAGACCTGTTTCACATGCCCCTGATAATGCAAGAGGTAGTCGTCCGCACTGATCTGCAGATCGACAATCAGAGTCTGATTGCTCATTCTGTTACCTGAATAAACCCGGAAAAAGAAAGGGCAGCCGGCCGGCTACCCTTCAGCCTTCTTACTGTAACTCAGTCATGGTTGCCTGGGAAAGGTCTAACAGCTCGCGGATCGCGACGCTGTACATACTGAACTCAGGCTCGTTTACTGCTCGAATCTCATTCATGATACGCAGCCAGCGTTCAACCAGGATGCTGTTGTGCTCCAGCCACTGATCAACGGTCTCATCTAACGACTGATCGTCCGCCATCTGAGATATTAACCCTTGGGTGATTCGCCGCTGTTGCCATTCCAGGTCATCCCGGTATGACTCCCGGGCCATCGCCTGCCAATGGGTGTTGACCGTGGCAGAGTTAACCTGGCGAGCAAACAACTCTAAACCGAGCGACTCACCCACACGGAAGTAACCGTGAGCCACATGCAGGACATCCCGATTCAGTATCTGCGACACCGCGGCAACCCCCAATGACGTATACAACATGTCCGAAGCGGCCACCGATCGAGCCAGATTTTCTGGAACACCGGTTTCTATCATACCCGAGGCGTCGGCCAACCAGGTTTCACGGGGGCTCTCCGGCAGAATCTCCATCAGGTTGTCGGCCATGGCTTCCAGCGGACCTTTGAACTGGCTGATCAGGCTTTCTATATCAATGCCTTTACGATAGTTTTTGATGAGCCAACGAGTACCCCGGCGCACCATGCGCAACGTTCTCAGCATCATTTTGGACTGAACATCGGCTGGCACGATGTGATCCAGGGCTTCGATGTCCGCCCAGATCTTGTGCAAACCAAATATTTCACGTGATGCGACATAGGCTTTGGCGGCTTCGATTGCGGTACATCCGGTACTTTCATGAAGCCGGCTGTAAAAGGTGATCCCCATGTAGTTGATCATGTCATTGGCCACCTGCGTCGCAATGATCTCTTTGCGAAGCCGGTGCTCAGTCATCACCTTGCCAAACTTTTTCTTCATGGCCGCCGGGAACTCAGTCTCGACGATGTGCCCAATAAACTGATCGTTCGCGAGCTCGTCTTTCGCCAGCTGCTCTTTCAAATCGCCCTTCACATAGGAAATTAACACCGACAGTTCCGGCCGTGTGAGCCCCTTGCCGTTGGCCTTACGTTCAGAAATCTGTTCATCCGTTGGCAGAAACTCCAACTCGCGGTTGAGTTTGCCTTCTGATTCCAATCCGTTGATCAGCCGACGATACTCTTCAACACGCTGTCGAGACTCGGTGAACGCGACGCCGAGTGCCTGCGTTTGACGATAATTATTGGTCAATACCAGCCCTGAAACATCCTCAGTCAGTTTCTCAAGCGTGGTGTTGCGCTGTTTCACGGTCATATCGCCGTTCGCGACCATGTCATCCAACAGGATTTTCATATTCACTTCGTGGTCGGAACAGTCGACACCACCGGCATTATCAATGAAGTCCGTAAAACAGCGACCGCCTTTCAAGTTAAACTCGATCCGGCCCAGTTGGCTGAAACCGAGGTTACCGCCCTCGCCGATCACTTTGCAGCGCAGCGACTTGCCATTAATGCGCACGGCATCATTGGCTTTATCACCTACATCCGCATGGGTCTCCGTGCTGGCTTTCACGTAGGTTCCGATACCACCGTTCCATAACAGGTCCACAGGGGCCTTCAACATCGCGGTAATCAACTCATTCGGCGACAGGGTAGACTGTTCAATATCGAAGATCGCTTTCATCTCCTTGCTGACCCGGATCGATTTGGCCGATCGGCTGAAAATGCCACCACCTTTAGAAATCAGCTCCTTGTTATAGTCGTCCCAGGTAGAACGCGGCAGATCAAACAGGCGTTGACGTTCAGCAAAACTTTTTTCAGCGTCCGGATTCGGGTCAACAAAGATATGCATGTGGTTAAATGCACCGACCAAGCGGATGGTTTCAGACCGCAGCATGCCATTACCGAACACATCTCCGGCCATGTCACCAATACCCACAGCCGTGATCGGGTCTTTCTGGACATCAACTCCCAGTTCTCGGAAATGCCGCTGCACACTGACCCAGGCACCGCGGGCGGTTATGCCCATTTTTTTGTGGTCATAGCCATTGGATCCACCCGAGGCAAAGGCATCACCCAACCAGAAGTTATAATCATTGGCGACTTCATTAGCTATATCAGAGAATGTGGCGGTACCTTTGTCGGCCGCGACAACCAGGTAAGGGTCATCACTATCGTAGCGAACCACCTGTTTAGGCGGTACCACCGAATTTTCAACCAGATTATCGGTGACATCCAGCAGACCCCGAATAAAGGTTTTATAGCACTCAATTCCCTCGGCAAAGAAGGCATCGCGGTCCTGCGGTGGTGGCAATTGTTTGGCCACAAAACCACCTTTGGCCCCTACGGGAACGATGACCGCATTCTTCACCTGCTGCGCTTTTACCAATCCCAGTACTTCGGTACGGAAATCTTCGTTACGGTCTGACCAGCGCAACCCACCTCGGGCCACGGAGCCGCCGCGTAGATGCACACCTTCAATGCGTGGTGAATACACAAAGATCTCGTATTTTGGTTTTGGCAGTGGGATATCGCTCAACTGACCCGGATCGAGTTTAAAGCTGATGTACTCTTTGCGGGCACCGGTCTCACCTTCTTGGTAAAAGTTTGTCCGCAGCGTGGCCTTCATCAGCTCGACATAACGACGGAAGATCCGGTCTTCGTTGATGTTGTTGACGTCATCCAGTTGCGCTTCAATTTCACTGTTCCAATGCTCAACAAGATGCACACCCTTTTGTTTTTCCGGGTTGAAGCGTGCTGAAAACAACTCGGACAGGTTTTCCGTAATACCGGTGTACTGAATAAGAGTCTCTGCGATGTACTCCAGGCTGAGTCCAAATTGCGTTTGCTTCATGTATTTTGCATAGCCACGCAACATGGCCACTTCGCGCCAGGTTAACCGAGCCTGCAGCACCAGCTTGTTGTAAGAATCGTTTTCGGCACGTCCTTTCCAGATATTGAGGAAGGCCTTAGAAAACGAGTCCCGGTATTTGCTGGGATCAAGCTCCGGGTTTGGCTCGTAAAGCAGGTTAAAATCGTAAATCCAGGTACATCCGTTTTCCGGGTGGACGATTTCATACGGAAACTCGTCAATGACTTTCAGCCCGAGGTTTTCCAGCACCGGAATCAGGTCAGACAACAATAAGGCCTCACCTTTATTAAACAGCTTGAGCTTCAGAGTGCTACCCGTCGGTTCCATGGAACGGAAAAAACTCAGGGTTATGTTTTCGTCCGGATTCTTTCGCAGACTCTCAATACGCTGAATATCCGCAACGGCCACCCGAGCGCTGTATTCATCGGTGTAGCCGGACGGGAATGCATGTTCGTACTGCTGATACAGTCGCACGCCTTTCTCTTCACCGAAGGATTCAATCAGCGCGGTATGCAGCTCATCGGTCCAGCGTCGGGCAATCTGAACGATTTTGTTTTCGAGTGCATCCAGAGGGGGGATTTCCTCGAGCGGCTCTGACAGTTTGAACACAAAGCGTGTTCGGGCCAATACCGATTCACTGAAAAACGTCGTGAAATCAGACCCTTCAACTTTAAAACGCTCAGCCAACAGATCGTGCACTTTGATCCGGATTTGAGTGTTAAACACATCCCGGGGCATGTACACCAGGGCATTTAAAAACTTGCCGTAGGCATCTTTGCGCAGAAACAGTCGAATCTGCTTACGCTCCTGAATAGACAGTACCTCATGAGATACCCGCAACAAGGTAGCATCACTGCTCTGAATCAGTTCATCACGGGGGAAGTTATACAGAATCGCGGCCAGCTCTTTGTAGGAATGCGTACCAGGCTCAAAGCCTGAATTATCCAGAACACGTTGCAGTTTGCGCCGAACCACCGGAATGTTACGCGGCGTTTCATTGTAAACCGAGGATGTGTACAGACCGAGGAAGCGACGTCCGCCAATCACTTCACCCTTATCGTTAAAGTCTTTCACCAGGATGTAATCGGAATAGGCGGAACGATGTACCGTTGAGCGCCGCCCGGACTTGGTGAATATGAGTAACTCCTGCTTAAACACATGCTCCCGGCGTTCTTTGGACATTTCTTTGATAACTTCGTCGCGCCGATTGGTGTTCTTTTTAAACAAGCCCAGTTCGGTACCTGGTACCTGCTTCACTACCCCGTCTTCGATGGTGTATTCATCGTAGGCCAGAAAACTGAAGTGGTTGTTCGCGATCCAATCCATGAAAACAATGGCCTCGTCCAGCTCTTCGGCACTAAACGGCTGTTTTTGGGATTTCAGATCGTTGATGACTTCATTGGTTTTGTCGACCATCGCCGGAAAGTCATCGACGACGTACACCACATCGCTCATTACCTCATGAAGCGACGTTGAAATCTGTTCACGCTGCTCTGGCACTGAGGTCCGATCCATTTCCAGACACAGCAGGAGCTCCTGCTGACCTTTGTCTGAAAACCCCTGGAAGTGCCCACTCTGATCTCGCTTCACCGAGAACGTCGCATAAAAGATGGCGTGTATATTGATGTCGAGTTTGTTAAGCGCCAGTCGGGCAGAATCGATCACAAATGGAATCTCATCATGCAGAATCGAAACAATCGTGTGTTGCGATTGCCATTCGTGCTCTTCCACATTCGGGTTAATGACTTCTATTCGGGCTTTACGTGTTTCTTTGTGTTGAAGTGAGTGCCATAGGGTCACCACCATGCCTGCCAGATCGGTCATTTCATACTGTGACAGGTCGCGCATAGAGGCATGAATAAACAGCTCACGAACCAGGATGTTCAGATCCGCATGATGCTTTTTCGGAAAGTGAGAGATCAGCCGTTGATACAAGGCTTCAATGAGTTCTTCCTGACTGGTCATTAACGCAGTTGACATAGTGTCCTCGATTATTTTTATTGATGTGTGGTCCCGTTGCTGACGATGATCAGCGGTTGAGACCAACAGTCATGCCTATCATGCTAGTTCAATACCGCGTATTCTCTAGTATAAATGACCGGGATGACTATTCCCTCTGACATCATTTTTCGACAGTTGTCGCTCATCTGAACGTAAGCGACCAAAAAGGATAAATTTTATGTCCGAAACGAAAAAACCGTCTTTCTGGCAAGTCACAAAAAGCGTGTTAGCTGGTGCTATCGGCGTGCAGAGCGATAAAAACCGTCAGGCCGACTTTCAAACGCATTCGATCTGGCCGTTTGTTTTCGGCGGTGTGTTGTTTACCGTGCTCTTTGTTGTCGCATTAATAGTGCTGGTGCGGTCGGTATCCTAACGGGCATAAAAAAAGGGCCCAGGCCCTTTCATTTGCTATGTATTGAAACCAAATTATCGATCAGGCACCGGATACCCAGAAGACAGCGGTTGCCACAACAGTCAGAACCACCACAACCGCCGCAATTGCGTCGGCCTGCGCATCGGTTACACGAGATTTACCAGAAGCCATTACTATTACTCTCCCCTATTTTTATTGTTTTCTATTGGACGACTTTCGAACGTCGACCGTCATTTAATAACCTTTATCAACGACCTGCAACCGCCTTTATATAACACTATGGAATTAAATTATGAAACTTTAATAATTCAGAGAATATAGGTGCTAAGGTATAGTGCTCCAACAATGAAAGGCTGTGCGTCGTTTGCGCATGGCCTTTTCACCTTAATCGGCTAAATGAGGTTGTAACATGTACGTTTACGACTCGTATGACCAACAACTTGTTGATCAACGTGTTGCCCAGTTCCGGGAACAGACTGACCGCTTCCTGGACGGCGAACTAGCGCCGGAAGAGTTTCTTCCTTTGCGACTGCAAAATGGTCTCTATATCCAGCGCCATGCCCCCATGCTGCGCATTGCCGTCCCTTATGGGCTCATGTCGTCTACCCAGTTACGCCGAATTGCCAGCATCAGCCGCGATTACGACAAGGGTTACGTTCATTTCACGACCCGGCAGAATATTCAATTGAACTGGCCGGCGCTTGAAGATGTCCCGGATATTCTCGGCGAACTTGCCGAAGTACAGATGCACGCTATCCAAACGTCGGGTAACTGCATCCGTAACACCACTACCGACCAGTTTGCCGGCATCATTGCGGACGAAATTGAAGATCCGCGTCCCTGGTGCGAAATCATCAGACAGTGGTCGACCTTACATCCTGAGTTCGCCTTTCTACCGCGGAAGTTCAAAATTGCGGTCAATGCGGCCACGGCCACCGACCGTGCCGCCATTCGTTTTCACGACATTGGCCTGCAGCTTGTTAAGAATGAAGAAGGCGAGACTGGGTTCCAGGTGTTTGTTGGCGGTGGATTGGGCCGAACCCCGCTGCCCGGTCAGGAGATTCGCTCCTTCCTGCCAACGGAAGACCTGTTGTCGTACCTGGATGCCATTCTAAGGGTCTACAACCTGAAAGGTCGGCGTGACAACAAGTACAAGGCTCGTATCAAAATTCTGGTCAAAGCGATGGGTATTGACGCTTTCCGTGAGCTAGTGGAAGCCGAATGGCTGAAATACAAAGATGGCGACGACAAACTGACCAGTGCCGAAATTGACCGGGTTAAGGGCCACTTTAGTGCGCCAGCTTATGAAGCACTGAACGACCAAGCCGATCTACTGGCACAGCAGCGCTTTGAAGATCCACAGTTCGACAAATGGCTGTCGCGCAATGTTGAAGCGCACAAACAGCCGGGCTATGCCGCCATTACCGTTTCGCTCAAGAAACCCGGCTATGCACCCGGTGACGCAACCGCTGAGCAGATTGACATCATCGCTGATTTGGCGGATGAATACTCATTTGGCGAACTTCGGGTAAGCCATCAACAGAACGTCATTCTGTCGGACGTCCGTCAGCAGGACCTGTATTCTCTATATCAGAAACTGACAGCGCTGGGGTTGGCTGAGCCAACCGTTGGCACCCTTAACGATGTCATCTGCTGCCCGGGTGGAGACTACTGCGCCCTGGCAAATGCCAAGTCCATCCCGATTGCGGAAGCGGTCCAGACTCGATTTGACGATCTGGACTACCTTTACGATCTGGGTGACATTGACCTGAACATATCCGGGTGCATGAATGCCTGTGGCCACCACCACATTGGCAACATCGGTATCCTCGGTGTCGATAAAAAAGGCGAAGAGTTCTACCAGGTTTCCCTGGGCGGCGACAGCGGCATACAGGGCAAGGTCGGTAAAATTCTGGGTCCTTCGTTCAAAGCGGATCAGATTCCTGACGTGATTGGCAAGGTCCTCGATACCTATGTTGAACAGCGCCACGACGATGAACTGTTCCTGGATACCGTTCATCGCATTGGTCTGGATCCCTTTAAGGAGCGTGTTTATGCAGCCTCTCATTAAGAATGGTCTTCTTGTTGAAAACGACCCTTGGGCCGTATTTGAGGCCGGAGAAGACGGCGCTTTTCCGGAGTACGCCCTGTTGCCGCTGAGCTTCTGGGTATCCCAAGGGGACGAGATAAGAGACAGCGTCTTCAAGCTGGGGGCCGTACTGCGAGCCGGTGACGAGATCGACGCTCTGATCCCCTACCTGCCTCAGCTCAAAGTCATCGCTTTCGAGTTTGAGAAATTTGCCGATGGCCGAGCATTTTCGTTCGCGCGTCAGCTGCGATCAGAACACGCTTTCACCGGTGAAATCCGTGCTTTCGGAGACATCTTGCCTGATCAGGTAAACTACCTGCAGCGAAGTGGGTTCGATGCCTTTGTTTTGCGTTCTGAGCAGGAAGCCGAGACCGCACTGGCACTTGGTAACACCTTTTCCGTCCAATATCAGTCGGATGCTGTCCAGTCCCAACCCCTGTTCCGCCGCCGCGTTAGCTGACCGGAACAGCCCTCTCGCCTGCTGTCACCAGCAGGCGTTATTTACTACTGCCTCATTTTGTTTCTACCAAGTGATACCGCCGGAACTACGACCGGTGCCGATGTGTATCGGAAATCAATATCAGAGATTGACAATCCACGACTACTGTATAAAACTACAGATACTGTTTATTTATACAGGCGGTCGAGAGTATGTTAACGGCAAACTATAATTACAGCCGACAAACCGGTCTTTTCGCGATGATGGCCCAGCAGAATCAGCCCAAGGTTGATCATCAGGATGCAAACAGCCCTATTCTGGAACAATGGCATCATCTGATCGATGCCATTCGGAGTAATGCCAATCCCAGACAGTGGGTGACACTGGTCAACCCGCCGTTTATTCCTAATGATCGCTATTTGCGGGATATTGGCTTGTCTAATCACTACATCCGAGTCGTGCGCCTGAGCCAAAATGCGCCCGATACCGAAGAGTATATTCAACAATGTGTCCAGAATGGCAAAAGCTCGTTAGTCGCGATTTGGACTGATGGTAGCCATGAGTTACCGGACGTTCTGCAAGATGAGGGTCGGTTGAGTTGCCGGACGCTGGTGTTCTCTTCGACCCCGGATGTACCGGTCAACAAAGAACCGCAATTAACGTTCGCCTTTTAATCAGGTGGCGGGCTTACAAACAGAGGATTCAGCGGTCGTTGTTAGATTGTAAACGCCGCTGATGGTTGCCAGTTTTCTGTGCCTTATCGTGCACTCATTGACGGACATATCCGACCCTTTGATTGACATGTTCCGCCCTGCTTTCAACATTGGTATAAGTTGGCTCTAGTCTCGTCAGGGCGTGACTAAAGCAAGGCTGACACGCTTGTTTTGTTTCCCCTTGCTTTTGATTTTCGTGACCACCAGTTCGCCAATCTCTCCGGTTTCCCGCACGTGTGTTCCACCGCAGGGTTGATAATCGATACCCTGCCCGATATTGATCATTCGAACAGACCCCTGACCACGTGGCGGTTGAACGCTCATGGTTCGAATCAGTTCCGGGTTGTTATCCAGCATGTCATCGGTAATCGAACTGACGTCTACACTCAGGTTTTGTGTCACTAACTGATTCAGCTTCTGACTGAGGTCGGCTTTGTCAAAATCGGCCGTGTCCATATCGAACTCAACCCGGCTTTCACGTTCACCCACGCCGCCTCCGGTAACCGGATAAGGAATCAATGAACACAGCAAATGCATGGCGGTATGCATCCTCATGAGTCGATGGCGACGCGCCCAGTCGATCTTCATTTCGATAATTTGCCCCGTCTTCCATTCCGGCACGGGCGACTCGGGGTCCAGATAATGAAGAATGGTTTTACGATCGGCATCATAACGGGTGTCGACGACGCGCACAGTGAGGCCATCTGCTGAGAGTTCACCCGTATCACCCGGTTGACCACCACTGAGCGCATAGAAGATGGTGCTGTCCAGAATCACAGCGGGCGGGTCAGACTGCAGCCTGATCAGCTTGCCCTGGTAAGTCGTCTGATAAGCCTCTTCGGCAAACTGCTTATGAGTCATCCTGTTCTCCTAATCTGTCCGCGTTGATCAATCCTGTTCTCTCAGAAAACGACGCAGCGTTCGTATGAACGGTTTTGGTTTTTCTGCGGCAATCGAATGCGAAGCCCCTTGAATAACACTCAACTTGGCATGAGCGATAGCGTTGCAATAGGTCTGCGCGGTCTGCGGTGTCGCTTCATCGTGCTCACCACAGATAAATTGCACCGGCACGTCAATCCGGTGCAGATCAGCGGTGCGATCATAGGATTTTAATGTGCCGGTTGGCTTGAACTCGGTGGGGCCCCACATCGTCTGATAGACTTCGCCGCCATGAGGATTGGCGCCATCGTTACTCATCATTTCCTTGAGTTTCTTCCGGTTGCGATTAACGTGACGCGCGTAGTAACGATAACTGACGTCTTTGTAAACCTGAGCGTCTGTGGCTCCGATCTCGTGACAATAGTGAATGACCTTCTGATCTTCAGGTGTCATGTTGGTGATCAGTCTCTGTGCATCGGCTTCCCAATCGAACGCGCTGAACATGGGCGATTGAAAGGTCAACGACCGAATGCCTTTGCCACGATGCCGAAGGTAGTATTCCAACGCCAGGGTGGTTCCCCAACTTCCACCCGCCAAATGGCACTCATCGAGCCCCCAGGCATCCAGGAGAATCCGTAACTCTTCCACAAAGGTGGCAATGGTCATTTGTCGCTTTTTAATCGGGGTGCTTTTGCCGCCTCCGATCTGATCGTACAGAAAAACCTTGCGTTCATCGGCCAGCTCAAAAAGCGGCGAGTCTGGCTTTGACCGTCCCCCCGGTCCTCCATGCAGAAACACCAATGGCAATCGACCAGACTTTCGACCTTTCGAGCGATAAAAGGTTTTCCCAAACTTATGTTCTATGAACGGCACGTGGTACATCCCAGAAATGAAAACCCTGAGACTGTACCAGTTTTCTTAAACCACGTGCAGCGCCCGGTTATCCGCTGATTTCGGGACGTCGATTGCTAAAACGCTGACGCCATTGATCCAGTCGGGTGCGGGCATGTTCAATCGTCAACAGCAATGCCGGAACAAATAACAAAACCAGCGTCGTACCAAACAGCAACCCAAACACAAGGCCTGCCGCAATGGGTTTCAGGAACTGCGCATCCAAGCTGGTCTCAAACAAAATCGGAGTTAACCCAACCATAGTCGTCATACTCGTGAGCAAGACCGGACGCAAACGGCGAGCCACCGCTTCTTCAAGAGCCGTCAGCAGTGCCATGCCCTCCTCACGCAAATCCCGATACACACTGACCAAAACGATGCTGTCGTTAATGACAATACCGGCCAGTCCAAACAGTCCCATGACGGACAAAGACGACAGCGGCAGATCGATTAACCAGTGGCCGTAGACTGCGCCGGTTAGACCAAATGGAATGGTGGCAATGATCGCCCAAGGCCAAAGCCAGCTTTCAAACACCCAGGCCAGTATTCCGAAAATCAAAACCAACACCACCAGCAGGGTTAAGGCAGTATCAGAGAAGAACGCTTCCTGTTCCTGAGCACCACCGCTGAGGCTGACCTCCACGGTTCCATACTGCGCCTGAAATCTGGGCAGGACGTCATTTTCCAGCAGGCTGTACATGTCATCGCTGGTCATGGCGTTGGTGTCTAATGTGGCCGACACTTCAACTGAGATCTCTCCGTTTTCGGCTCGAATCTGATCAATCCCACGCAAATACTGACTGTGAATGAGATCATCCAACGGCACTAACTCTCCATTCGGCGCGCGAAAAGGCAGACTTAAAATGTCGTTTAGCGTTGTGCGTTGCTCAGCCGGCAGAACGATTTTGACATCGAGCGTCTGCAACCCCAAAACCTGATCCGCGGCACTGACGCCGTCCAGACTCTGGCGCATAAAACGAGCGATGCCTGCTTCAGTAATGCCAAGCTCGCGGGCCAAGGAAGACAGTTCAAACTGAAGTTGTTCTTCCCCATAGGGCAGATCATCGGTCGCATCGGACAGTCCGGTCGTCTGGTTCAGCTGGCGCTGTAATGCCTCGGAGGCGGATTTCAACTCATTAATGTCATCGCCTTTCAGCAACACGGTGACATCACCTGAATCGCCGCCAAACCACCGCCCGCGCCCAAAGCTGATGTTATCGATTTCACTCGGCAAGGTCGTGGCCTGGCGCCATTGGTTCACCAACTCCTGGTTGGTATAGGGACGATCCTGGTCGCTGATCAGTTCCACATCAATGCGTGCCTGATTAGGTCGACCACCCTGATTGCGCGTGACCACAGCGGTTTTGATAAAGTCATACCCGGTATCATCTTCGACCTGCTGCAACGTAACGGTCAAATGATCAACAAACCGATCAACCTTATCCGGTACAACGCCCTCGGCAAACTCCACAAACACGGACAGCGATGGCGATTCAACCGATGGCTGAAACTGAAACGGAACGGTCCTGCTGGTCACCATGCCAACGGCGATCATGAAGTTGGCGATGATAAAAGCGATTAAGATTAATCGATTGTGCAAAGACCATCGCACAATTGGTCGGAACCATTGATCCCGCACCTTATTGAATGCGGCATCCAATGTCTGTCGAAGCTTTCGATCCTTCTTATGATGACTGTGTGACAGATGACCCGGCAGGATCAGAAAACATTCAATCAGAGACGCAATTATTGCAATGGTCACAACGATCGGAATGTCCTGAGCCAATCGACCAATGGGTCCGCTGATCAACAGCAATGGCACGAAGGCCGCAATGGTTGTCAAACTGGACGCCAGAACCGGCGGCCACATTTTCTGAGCCGACCGAATGGCAGCCTCTTGAGCATTCATCCCCATCTGCTGGTAGGCGCGGGTCTGCTCTCCAACCACAATGGCGTCATCCACAATAATGCCCAACGCAATCATAAAGCCAAACAGACTGATGGTGTTTAACGACGTCCCGGTATAAGACATAAACAGGAACGTCGCGAGAAAGCTAATAGGGATGCCTAACGCTACCCAGAACGCTAAGCGGGTATTCAAAAAGAAAAACAGCGCCACTAACACCATCACCATACCGAGGGCACCGTTTTTTATCAGCAGGTTCAGCTGATCGGATACGGTTTGCCAGACCTGATTATAAGCTTTGAGTTGCACAGAATCAGGCAAGGTCGGCTCAACCTCGGTTAACCATTGCGCCATCAGCTCGGCATTTTCCAACGTGTCTTCACCGGCGGTTCGCCGCAGTGACAGCTGAATGGCGGCTTTGCCCTCGTACTCCAGTTCGGCCGAATAGGGTTCGGTCACACGCTCAACTCGGGCAATGTCGCCAACCCTCAGAACCCGGCCCGAGTCACCACTGGACACGATCGTATTTAACAGACTGCTGAGATCCACGGACTCGTTCTTACTGCGCAATTGCAAGGTCTGACTGAGCCCGTTCGTCGCTCCGGCCGGTTGTGCGGAATACTCATCGGCCACCGCAGCGGCGATCGCATCTAATGTCAGGCCCGTCTCCAGCAATGTTTGCATTGGAATGGTAATGTCGATCTGCTGGGACGGCAGACCACTCAGTCCGACTTCGGCAAAACCGGCTTGCAACAGATCACTCTGCATGCTGTAGGCCAGATCAGCCAACTCATCGCGCGGCACATCGCCATACAACAGCAGGTCAGCGACACTTTCCCGTCGCTGAGGGGTGAACACCACCGGTTCATTAACGTCGTCGGGCAGATTGACGGTACTGATCGTTTCTTCAATCAGCTCAGATGCCTCTTCAAGACCACCCGCCCGATCGGTAATGGCAATGTACAGATCCACGCGACCATCCCGCGCGCGGGTTGTCATCGACTCAATTTCCGGCATTCCGGTCAGCGACTGCTGCAGAGGCTGGGCCACGGCCTGATACATATCTTCGGCACTGACGCTGTCCCAGTTCGCACTGACGATAATGCGTTCAAAACTGAAATCCGGAAAAAACTGATTATTAACGTTTGAGAGCCCCCACAGCCCTGCCCCGATAATGACCAGCATCACGCCATTCGCAGCAATACGGTGGCTGGCAAACAGTGCAATCCACGCCCTCATGAGCGATCTCCACGATTGTCGGCCACTACAGATACCGCCATGCCACTGACCGGGTTTTTCAGGCGCGTGGAAATAATGTCTACGGTTTCATCAGCTAACCCTGTCACCAGATAACCTGTTTCAGTTTGCCCCGCGATGGCGACGTCCACGGCCTTGATTCGCTGCGTTTGTGAATCATAAACATACAGGCGTTGTTGATCGTAAAGTGCCGTCATCGGAACTTCGATGGTAGGCTGCGTCATCGGATAGCTCACCGTCAGCCATTCGTAGGTTCCCGGCAACGGCGCACTGTCCTGTGCGGATATGTCGGCGGTTAAGGTTAAACGCTGAGCACCCGATTCATTCATTGGACGGATAGCCACAGCGCGCCACTGTCGTCCCTGGCTGTCGGTGGCTGTCACTGATGACAGCTCATTCTGGCTCAGTTGGTAGCGTACCGGTACCCGCACATGCAGTACCAAACTGGCGGGGTCATAAAGATCCACAATGGCCTCGGAACCACTCACTTCCTGCCCGTCTTTCACATGTACGCGGGCCAGCAAGCCGGTAAACGGAGCCTGCACCGTTAAGTCTTCAATGAGCTGCCGGGTTTGTCGAATCTGAGAAAGCAACTGTTCCCGTTGAGCCTGAAGCTGTGCCTGGGTATCCGCATATTGGTTTATAGTCAGTTGCCGATTCTGCAGTGACAACCGCTGGCTCTGGTAGGTTCGTAAGGCCGCCTCATAATCAGTATTGGATGTCAGCTGTTGACTGTTCAGGCTGCTGAAGCGATCGACGGCATTCTTAGCAATTCGCACTAATTCTTCTTCAATCTCCAAAGCTTCCAAATCGGTTTGATGACGCAGAGATTCATTACGAATGCGGGCATCCAGCTCATTGAGCGCGGCCTCCCGTTGTCGTAATTGTTCAGGTAAATCTTCGCTGGTCAGCACCGCCAGTGTCTGACCACCATCGACTCGAGCGCCTTCTCGCACATTGAGCTCACTGACAGTCGCCGCTGCCGGTGCTCTTAAGGACGCAAATCGTTCCGCATCGATGGCGCCATAAACCCTCAGCATGGCAGGCTGAACCATCGGAGACGCTCTGAGAACTTCAACCGAGGTGGCCGCCTGTTGCGCGAAACGGCCGGTTCGACCGCTATTACGATTTGACGAGGACGAGTTATTCTCGCGGGATGGTCCCGATTCCTCACCTTTTGATGCTTGCGAGTCTGCCGACCCTGACTCCGCATTTTCACTATCATTATTGGCGGTTTCGTCTTCTGATGTTTTCTCGGCATCCTCATTCTGAGCCGGCGGGGGCGCCGCCATGGCCGATCGACCTGCGCTCGGCTCATGGTTCAGCCAGACATAACCGGCATAACCAACGGCCAGGATGAGTAAGGAGATCAGAACATTCTTGATCAGTGCCATGCGCGCTTCCTGTGGTTAGGCATTTCAATAGCTTCCGATTTTCTTTTGTTATCGACGCGGTACCCCGCCGACAAATTTCCGAAAAGCAGAACTCAATGATGGGTTAGATAGGAACTTTTTCGAACGACCAAAGTAGCGTGAGCGCTCATTCAACACAATGGTAACCGGTTACCTTGACATTTCACTTTCAAATAAGACCAGAATGTGGCGAACTACAAATATTGAAAGCACGATAGTTGAAGAGTTCAGCCGATGCCCTCCAACCCCATCAACAAAAAGCTATACAAAGCTTGTCAGCAGGTGACGGTTAGACCCTTAAAACCTGAAGATCAGGTGGGCCTGATTCGGTTACTGACCCATGCTCAGGTTCGGCGTTTTCTGGGAGGCCCCTTATCTCTTAAGTTGGCAGAGCGCCGTGTACAGCGAATGCTGACTGAGACCATTGACTCTCGTTTAGCGATAGAAACCAACGGGCAATTCGCCGGTATGCTGTCCTGGTCAGACCATTGTGAAGAGCCCGGAACAGAAATCAGCTACCAGATATTTCCAGAGTACGAAGGCCAGGGACTTGCCTATAGAGCGCTAAAATCCGCTCTACCGAGCCTCACTGGCCCGATCATTGCCGAAACCCAGATTAACAATCACCGCTCTATTGCGTTGCTAATACGGCTTGGTTTTAAACATCTAAGAACGGTCAGACGGCATAACGCAGAACAGGTCATCATGACGCTTGATAAGCAGGAGGTGTGACGAGCAAATGTTGCTTAAAACTCTTGAGGATTAAATGGAATGATTATTCGAAGATCAACAGCAATGTATTTGCCTGGAGATGGTGCCCGGAGCCGGACTTGAACCGGCACGATCGCAATGATCGGGGGATTTTAAGTCCCCTGTGTCTACCAATTTCACCACCCGGGCCTCGGGGTACAAGTGGGACTTGTAAAGGTGATTGTAAATTGGAGGCGCGAGTCGGAATCGAACCGGCGTACACGGAGTTGCAGTCCGCTGCATGACCACTCTGCCATCGCGCCCGATAATCAGCCGCTACCTCTGGACTGATTGACAAAGTCTGGCAACCTAAGCGCAGACCCTGCATTCAAAAAAGCGACCGTTGTTGGTCGCTTCTTGTGAATTCGGTTAGTCGGATTGTTTTGGAGCCGGAACTTAGACTCAACTGGTCGGCATTCCGATCGTGACCCCTTGGGGTCGCTTTTACTCACAACACTTAACAAAACAACGTTAAGTTTGGAGCGGGAAACGAGACTCGAACTCGCGACCCCAACCTTGGCAAGGTTGTGCTCTACCAACTGAGCTATTCCCGCTTTTCAATCCTGTCGCCAAGCATCTTGCCCTGACAACGGATGCGCATTTTACCGACGTTCTGTTTGTTGTCAAACATTTTTTTATAACTTCCTGATTTTATTAAAGTTTTAACCGGTTTGACTGAAAAATACAGATCTGTAGGAACGAAATGACCAGGTTTTGAACAGCTTTCAGTGTGCTATGGTCAATCCGTAGATTTATGCACCCTGCAGTGGTCAGGTCGTTTCAGGCCAGGGATTGAACAACATAGCCGCCCAAGGAAAAGGTGACTGTCATGTCGGATACAACCGCTGCCGAAGAAACCCCATTTAAAGACACCATCAACTACTACCGTGAACTCAGTGCTACGCATGCTAAAACTGCACGCGGTTACTCATTGTCAATTACCGTGCTCATTGGTCTGGGGCTCTTTGTTGTCATTGCACTGCCCTATGTGCTCAGTATGGCCGACAAGTTGTTCCGTGGTGCGCAAAGCACGGAAGCGGTTGAGTTGCGGATTTCCGACATTGAGCAACAAATTGACGAAGCTCTTCTGGCCATGCCCCCTTTTCTCGCGTCCTCTGTTTTCAGCCAGGCAAATCGTCAGGAGCCCCTTTATTATCCCGGCTTAAAACCACTATGGCCGGCGGTAAAAAGTCCTGATGGTCATTGGATAGTTACCGGCGATGAGGGTCAGGTGCTGATAGGCGATTCAAGTGGCCAAAACTGGGAAGAACAAACCACACTGATCACTGACGCGCTCTGGCCACCGCTGTTTCTTAATAACACCGAAGGCATCATTACCGGCTCTCAAGGCGCACTGTTGGTTTCCAACGACGCCGGAGCCACCTGGAACCCCATCGATTTGTCCCTGGCAACGGATTTGAACCGGCCGAGTCAAAGCTCAACCGGCGTTATTGTTATCACGGGTCAGGACGGCACCCTGCTGGTGAGAACGGCCGCTAACGCGTCCTGGCGCCAAGTAAACAACCTCGCCACAGTCCCATTACAACCGGCAGTTTTCAATAGTCAGGGAATCGGAGTCATTGTCGGTAAATCGGGCACATTGTTGCTCAGTGACAATGGAGGGGAATCGTGGAGGAAACTAACACTCAACACGGGGAATGATCTCCACTGGGCAACATTTGATGACCGACGTTGGCTTGTTGCAGGTGATGATGGCACATTATTAATGTCTCTGGATGGCCGCGATTGGCAACAGGTCATTACAGCAACCGATCACACCTTAAACCGCCCGATCATAACTCAATCGGGTCGCGCGATCGTTGCTGCCGAAGACGGATTGCTGCTGGTTTCTGATCCGGACTGGCAGCAATGGCAACCCATTCAAACATCCGCCATTGCTGACTTACATCCGCCTGTTGAAACGGAACAAGGGCTGCTTATTGTTACCGGTGACAATGGAGCTTTGCTAACGTCGAGCAATGAAGGACAACAATGGATTGACCAATCGTTATCGGTCAGTGTGGATCTGGCACCGCCCGTCTTTTTTGGAACCACCGGGCTGATCAGTGGCGATGAAGGGGCCTTACTGCTTTCCACTAACAACGGGAGGAGCTGGGTTCCGGTCAATACCCGGACGCCGGCGGATCTGAAACCGGCCGTGCAGTCGCCCGACAATGATCTTTTTGTGCCGGGGGATGACGGCACCCTGTTGATGTCCAGAGACCAAGGGCTGACCTGGCAAAACCTTCAAACGGGCATTCCCACTGACCTGCAACCGCCGGTATTTCATGACGACAGTTTAGCCACCCTATCCAGCTTTGGCGGACTGTATCAGCTGACGGACATCACAGATTTGTTGGATGAAGATCAATTACCAGCCTTGGTCGAGCAGTTGAAAAACAGCACACAACCTACGACAGCGAACACTCTGGCCCAGCTTGAAGAACAAAAGCGCCTGCTCGAAGCCTACAAAGCGACGCTGATAGAGTTTGATACCAGTGACCTTAACGACCAGCTTGAAAAAAGTCTGGTTCGGATCTCAGCTCTGGCCGTGATCATGTTTCTGGTGCAGGTGCTCATCACCAATTACCGTTACAGCATTAAACTGTCTGACTATTATCTCGCTCGGGCGCAGGGACTTTCTGTGGTTAAAGAGCTGGGCGCAGAACGGCTTAACGCGGATGACATTACCTCGCTTTTAAATGCATTCACTCCGGCGACAGAGTTCGGCAAGCAGGTCGCAACACCGGTTGATAAGGTCATGGCAATGGCAGAAAAGTTCAGAAGAGGATAATCCGGAAAAGGTTTTTACGGTTCCGGACTAAAGAAATATCGCAGAGATCTACTGAGGACGTAAGTCACTCCAAGCAGCTTTCAGATACACGATCATCGACCAGAGGGTTAAGACCGCGGCAACTTGCAACGCCAGAATACCTACGGTTCCCAAGGTTGTTCCAGGAGCCTGACTTAACAGGACCACAATCGCGACCATTTGCACCGCCGTCTTCACTTTGCCGATCATATTGACGGCCACACTCGAACGCTTGCCGACTTCTGCCATCCATTCACGCAATGCGGAGATGACAATTTCGCGGCCAATGATGACAACGGCCGGAATAGTCAACCAGTACGTTTCGTGCCGTTCAACCAGAATCACCAACGCGGCAGCAACAATTAACTTATCAGCTACCGGATCCAGAAAGGCGCCAAAGGGTGTCGTTTGACCCCATTTACGCGCCAGGTACCCGTCGAACCAATCGGTAATGGCCGCGAGCGCAAACAACACCGCCGTAATGGTGTAGGCCCAGTCTGCGGGAATGTAATAAACAACAACACAGACCGGAATCAAAACCAGCCGCAACAGCGTTAGTAAATTTGGGATATTCATGAAACACCTTTGATCGAATTAGCCGCATTATACATTGTCATCCGGCATAGACCACCGGCACTCGATCAGGAAGAATGCAGGAAATCATAGATATCGCGTGCCAATCCTTTCGAAATACCACTGACCTTACTGATCTCATCCACACTCGCTGACTTAACCGCTTGTGCGCTACCGAAATGACGGATCAGTGCACGTCGCCGACCAGGACCCACCTGAGGAATATCATCAAGCAACGAACCGACCCGGGCTTTGCCACGACGAGCACGATGCCCGGTAATCGCAAAGCGGTGTGCTTCATCGCGAATATGTTGAATCAGATGCAGCGCCGGGGAGTGGTTGGGCAACAGGATAACCTGGTCAGGCGTTTCAAAGAACAGCGTTTCCATGCCCGGTTTGCGGGTCTCACCTTTGGCGACCCCCAGCAATGGAATGGCGATACCCAGTTCATTCATCACTTCGCGGGCCATACTCATCTGCCCTTTGCCACCATCGACAATCAACAGATCCGGCATTGCCTGCTCTTCTTTTTGAAGTCGCGAGTATCGACGGGAAATAGCCTGCGTCATGGCGGCATAATCGTCACCTTCGGTAATGCCCTCAATATTAAATTTCCGGTACATGGATTTATTGGGACCTTCCTGATCGAAAACGACGCAGGAGGCAACGGTGGCCTCCCCACTGGAATGAGAAATATCAAAGCATTCCAAACGTTGCGGTAACTGCTCCAGCTCCAGCGCCTCCCGAAGTGCTTCCAAGCGCTGTGTCACCTGAAGTCCATGAGATAAACGCATCTGCAGCTGTTCTGCGGCATTAGTCTCGGCCAACTGCAACCATTTCGCATTTTGCGATCGTACCGAGTGTTGAATCTGGACCGTTCTTCCCATCTGCTCTTTCAGAGCAGCCTCGAGTGAGCCCGCGTCCGGCAACGGTACATTCGTCAGCACCGACCCCGGGCAGTCGCCCTGATGCCGGGCCAGATAATACTGGGCCAGAAAACCCGTCATAATCAGTCGTGCATCGTCCTCAATACCGGGCTTTGGAAAAAAACTTCGGCTGCCGATCATCCGACCATCCCGCACCATCAGGAAATGAATACAGACACCACCAGGCTGCTGCACCACAGCAAACACATCAACATTACCCTTGCTTCCGGAAACATACTGTTGCTCCTGAACCTTCCTAAGAAACAACAGTTGATCACGGTATTCGGCAGCCTGCTCGTAGTCATAGACTTCGGCCGCCTTATCCATTTCGATCTCGATGGTGTCAATCAGCTGCTGGCTTTTGCCATTAAGGAACGCCCGTGTTTTATCGAGATCCTGCTCATACTCTTCCGGGTCGACATAGCCCACACAGGGCGCCTTGCACCGCTTAATCTGATACTGCAAACAGGGCTTTTTACGGTTTTCAAAAACCGAATCTTCGCACTGACGGATACGAAACGCCTTTTGCAATAAGACCAGACTTTCACGTACCGCGTGCGCACTTGGAAACGGACCAAAAAACTCGTCTTTACTGTTTCGTTTGCCCCGATGCACAAAAAGACCCGGCCAGGTGTGACTGCGACTCAGCTTCAGATAAGGGTATGATTTGTCATCGACCAGAAGAATGTTATAGGGCGGCTTATGCCGATTGATCAGCGTCTGCTCGAGCAATAACGCTTCGGTTTCACTGTGCGTAATGGTGGTTTCAATATGGTGGATGCGCTGCACCAGCGCCACCGTCTTATTGGTCAGTCCGCGCCCTCTGAAATAGCTGGCAACCCGGTTTTTAAGGTTTTTGGCTTTGCCGACGTACAGCAAGGTGTCGTCCGCATCGTACATGCGATAGACACCAGGACGGGACGTCAGGTTACGCAAAAAGGCTTTGTGATCGAACGGCTCGTCTTTGGATTCTGTCATAGACCCGAAACTGGAAAATTTTCCGGATTAGACCATTTCCTGAGGCTCAAGCAAACCGTGTCGGATAGCTAGATGCGTTAATTCAACATCACTGCTGACCGATAGCTTTTCAAACACGCGGTAGCGGTAGGTATTGACCGTCTTCGGACTCAGACAGAGCTTATCCGAGATTTCCTGAACTTTTTTACACGAACAGATCATCGTAGCGATTTGCATTTCACGGTCCGACAAATCACTAAAAGGGTTGTCAGAACCATCAAACCGCGTCAAAGCCAGTTTTTGTGCAATCTCAGGGGTAAGATATTTTTGCCCGGCCATCACCGTTTTAATGGCTTGTACCATTTCATCGGTCGAGGCGTCTTTGGTGAGGTATCCCGAGGCGCCGGCCTGCAACAGCCGTGATGGGAATGGGTCTTCACCGCAGGCCGTTACCGCGATGATTTTAACATCTGGCAGAAAACGCTGAATCTTTTTGGTCGCTTCAATGCCGTCCATACCCGGCATCCGTACGTCCATCAACATCACGTCTGGCTCAAATTTTTTCGCCAGTTCAACTGCCTTTTCACCGCTATCTCCTTCAGCTACGACGCGGATTCCCTCCACATCGGACAGTAGCCTGACCAAACCGAATCGGACCAGATCATGGTCATCGATAACAATGATTTCTACCACATTAACCCCCTGACAATCACCCCAAAGCATGATACTTCGGGGAGTGATTGAATGATAGCCCTGTTAGCGCCGTACCACCTTACAAATGTGTCTCGGCATAGGCTGCCAAACGAGATCGGGCAACACCCTGCAAGGTAATGGCGCCTCCATGACGGAAGCCTTTAAAACGCTCACTCATGTACGTCAGCCCCGAACTGGTCGCCCCAAGATAGGGCGTATCAATCTGCGCCAGGTTACCCAGGCACACCACTTTAGTGCCTTCACCTGCCCGCGTTACAATGGTTTTTACCTGGTGCGGCGTGAGGTTTTGAGCTTCATCAACGATGAGAAACGTCTGTTGAAAGCTTCGTCCTCGAACGAAGTTCAGGCTTTTAAACTGCAGCGGCACCCGGGCACCCACATAGTCTTCACTGCTGCTGGGATCGAAATCTTCGGCATGCAACGCTTCCAGGTTGTCGGTAAACGCGCCCAACCAGGGCTGCATTTTCTCGGCTTCGGTACCGGGTAAGAATCCGATGTCTTCGTCCAATCCACGAGTGCTGCGGGTCGCGATGATCCGTTTATAGTCTTTGGTTTCCATGGTCTGTTCCAGCGCACAGGCCAGGGCCATGATCGTTTTCCCACTGCCTGCGGCGCCGTTAATCGCCACCAGATCGATCTCTGGGTCGAACAGCAAGTACATCGACATCGCCTGGAAAAGGTCCCGCGGAACTAGTCCCCAGGCTTTTTGTCGCATGAGTATTCCAGTATTCAGCAATTCTATAGCAACATTTTCGCCATCTTCTTTGTATACCCGACAAACGAACTCGCGATCGTCATAAATAAACTGGTTAACGTAAACCGTTCGCTCGAGGATGGCCTGCAATGTCGATTTTTTCATCACATGATATTTGCCGCCTTCTACTTTCTGCGGCTCAACCTGCTCAATAGCCTCCCAGAAGCTGCCTTCGATGTGATGATAGCCCGTGGCAAGCGATTCCAGATCGCTGATCAGCTGATCGTTGTGATAGTCCTCGGCGGATAAGCCTGTGCCCCGCGCTTTTAAGCGCATGTTGATGTCTTTCGTGACTAACACGACATCACTGTTGTCGCTGCGCCCTTTAAGAACGATCAGGTCGTTGATAATGAGATTATCGTTACTGGATGAAGACAGCCCGGAATGATCTTCATTAGAGGGCATCAGAATGGCAATTTCGCCCTGTTCCGTGCCATCAGGACGCCGGATAGGAACCCCGGCCATAATTTCTTGTGGCGATGCCGGGCCCAGGAGCTCGTCGATTGTGCGCACGGCCTGACGGGCATCCGCCGCCACCGACGACGCGCCGACTTTTAACTTGTCCAGTTCTTCCAGGACGACCATGGGGATGACTACTGAGTGTTCTTCAAATTTAAACACCGCATTCGGATCATGAATCAGAACGTTGGTGTCGAGTGCGTAGGTACGGACATCGGTGTTGGGTGCTTCAGCCATTCGGAACTCCCTTCGGCGAATTGATCAGATTAGGCATTCGAGTGTCGTATAACGGGCCGTTTACCGGTCTTTTTGATACTGGCCTGACTCTGTTTGCTTTCGGACCACCTCCTGTTTCAGCACTCAGTTGGCTTAATATTCAGTATAGAATCAACTGTGTTCATTCACCCATTTATTCAGACTTTTTGCAAAATCGGCAGCCGTTTCAAATCGCTCCTCCGGCTTTTTCTGCAGGGCTTTATTACAGATTCTTACCAGAGACACCGGTACATCGTCATTCAAGGTACGTGGACTTGATTGCTTGGTTTGAGTAATGGCGTAAGCAAGTGCCGGTAGCGTTTCGCCGGCAAACGGCAATTGGCCGGTAATGCATTGATAAAGGGTCACCCCAAGACTGAAAATATCCGTCGCTCCGGTCAGTTTTTCACCACGAATCTGCTCTGGCGACATATAGGACGGACTGCCCAGTACGATACCGGTCTGGGTTTGCTGGACGCCGGCAATGCGGGCAACGCCAAAATCGGTCAGTTTCAGGCGCCGTGTCCGTTCTTCGATAATCATATTGGCGGGCTTAACATCCCGGTGAATGACGTCACTTTCATGAGCATAGGCCAGCGCTTCGGCGGCCTGAGCAATCCAGCTCACCATGGTTTTCAGATCCGTCTGACCAGCGCTAATCACGGCCGACAATGGCTTCCCGATCAACAGGTCCATGGCGATGTAAGCAACATCATGCTCCTCGCCAACATCATAGACCGTCACGATGTTCGGGTGATTCAGCTTGCCAGCCGCTTGTGCCTCACGGAAAAATCGCTGTTTGACCTGCTCTACTTCGTCAACCCCAAGACTTTTCAGATGTACAACCTTTAGAGCCACCTTGCGATGGATTTTCGGGTCTTCCGCCTCGTAGACGATGCCCATAGCCCCACGCCCTAACTCAGACAAAATCCGATAACGTCCGAGACTCAGGTTCTCGACCTGCCCCACCGGCAGTTCACCACCGGACTGAGTGATCGCAACCGTTTTCGATCCATCCACCACGCCTTTGAGCTGCTTGATTCGCTGCTTTGCTGTCGCATGCCCTGGCTCAACGGCCAGGATTTCACGATAACACTCGACCGACTTATCAAACTGACGGTTCCGCTCATAGCCCTGAGCGACCAACTGCCAATGCTCCGCGCACTGCAGGTTGGCACTTTGCTCATCCTTTAAAAAGCGAAACGCGGCTTCCGGCTTACCCTCGTCAAGCAGATGGCTGATCCAGAGCCTGGCGACATCACCATGCCGTGCGCGAACGCCGGCAATGATCTGATTCATCCGGCGGGATCGCGAATACCATATCCAGGCAAAAAACGGTGATAACAGTGGTAAGAGCACGGGATAGAACCAGGAGTACTGAAACTGAAAGCCAACCAGCAAAGCTACATTGACCACGACCAGACTGATGACTGACAAGTAAATCCGCCGGGTACGATCAAAGAACAACCACGGCAGCAAAGTCATCAGGGCCGCTGCACTCATTGAAACGATCGTCACAACTGACCAGTGTTGATTGTTTAACGCCCAGAGCTCACGCAGAAATTGCTGCCCGAGTTGGGCATCGCTGGAAATCTGAACATCGAACAACTCATCTTGACCGACCTGTATGGGCTCCGGAGCCTCAGATGCAAATAAATACAATCCACCAAAGGGGTCCAACGGAACTCGGTAAAACCCGGACTGCACCTGCCAGAACTGAACATCGGTCTTACCGTGTGCCCTCACCAGTATCTGGTCGAGATAAGTACGCTCGTCGGTACGATATACCAGTCGTTTATAGCTGTTATCAGCCGGGCGCCAAAGACCGGAGGAGGACTGTTCGGTCACGATGTCACGCGGCACACTCAACCCGTGCATAAAAGTCAGTACCTGTTGCCGAGGCAGCGGTAAATCATCGATCGCGTCACTGACGGAAAGTTCTGCGTTATAGGCGCTTAAGTTTCGGGCCAGACCACCAGGCCAGACCACCGAAAGCGTTTGAGCGGGCTGATTTTCCAACAACTGGTAGCGGATGCCACTGTTGCCGGCAGTTGACGTAAGCCCCCACAACTGCTGGGCAACCGGCGCATAGGCAGACTGCAACCAGGGAAAGGATACGAAGACCAAAAACAGCGCAACGACCCAGCCGGGGATGATCCGCAGGAACAAAAACTGAGCGAAGGCTTTCACCATTGTGTTAACAACTTATCAACGTTCATGACAGAATACTGGTAATCTATACCTGAAATGATGAGCCAATGGCAACCGCAGGAGACCGGAAATGCCAATTCTGATGCAAATTAAAGACGACATTGTACAAAACAAGTTTCCGCTGGAAGAGAAGACTGTCTCTATCGGCCGCGGAACGGACAATGATATTCAGCTGGACGACAAAACCGTATCGGCGAATCATGCCTGGCTTGAGTTTCTGCCAGGGGATGATGGACAACCCGGATCCTATCGACTGATCGATTTAAAAAGCACGAACGGTTCGTTTGTAAACGAAAAAAAGATTACCGAACAAGACGTACGGCACAACGACGTACTGCGCATCGGTTTCGTCAGCTTTAAGTTTGTTGACGAAAATGAACACCGCTTTGAGGAAACCTCTAAGGTGCACAAAAGCTGGATCCCCGGCGTGTACTACACGAAAGACTGAAATGCTAAACGACAGGGCCTGGACAGCAATGCCAGGCCCAAACCGCTTACTCAAACGCATGCTCTTCTGCGGCCAAAGCCAATGACACGGCACCCGGCCCTAAGTTCAAACCACTGGTCAATCCCATAACACAGGTGATCAGGTTAACTCCCTCTTCATCCGCTGCTCGTTTTAACTCGTCGAACGCCGGATACTGAGCCAGCTCTGACTCATCCCCCGCCACACTGACGATAACATACGGTGTCAGCAGCCCTTTCTTGATGCGCTCAGCGGCGTATTCAAATAATTTCTCGACGGCATTGTCGAAGCCTCTCGCCTTGCCGACTGGCGCAGTTTCATCATTATTGGCTCGGATTATCGGCTTAATGTCGAGTGACTTCGCCACCAGAGCACCCAGCATGCCCAGACTCTTCTCTCCTCGCTTTCGAGCACGCTCGCGAATATAGGCTACATCGGGCGGAATGGCGTAGGCATAAATCCGGGATTTAAAGGCGTCAGCCAAACGCACAATGTCCTGTCTGCTTTTACCAGCCTGAATCAGATCCGACGTAAACACCGCTAACAAGCCCTGTCCGGTAAACAAGGTCGATGAGTTCATAATGCGCATGCCGAAATGAGTATCCAACTCTCCAGCGTCCTTCAACTTACGATAACTGGCCAACACGTCCGGCTGAGCGTCTGTGCAGTTCTGGAAAATCTGAGACCGTTTCTGACTGACCGTTTGCACCAAGGCAAAATCATGGTTTGGCACAATGGTCTCCATGATCAGGTGGTGCATCTGTTCGCTGCTAAACGGTATTGACTCAGCTTCATGATCCAGAGAAAGCAAATCTTCCTGATAAAAGTTCAACAGGGTTGCGGGGTCTTTGTCGTCAGTGTACAGATCGCCATCCACATTAATGGAGATGGGGAACAGTTTTATCCCTCGTTCGTCAAGAAAGGTTTTCGGTAGGTCACAGGCTGAGTCTACAACTAAGGCGATGCTCATCGATGAAATTACCTATTATTATCGTTATCATCGTCATCCTAAAGTCAGTTGGTGAAGGGCGCAACCGCTGTCACAGACTGACAGTGATTATCTGTGCTGATCAAAGGCTGACCATTCTTGCTGACCATCGAACTGCCCTACTCTGAATCTTCCTGGTTTTATCTGAATCTTGTTGCTGACTGGCCTGATCTGATCTGGTACCACAGTGGCGCAGGCGTTCGTGATGTCGAATGGATCTCCGCGTATCCGGAAATCCGGTTTGAGTATTTGGGCGATGACGTCACCCGACTTACCCATTCGGATCAATCAGTACACGAAGTGTCCGGCGATTTTTTCTCAACACTCAAACACAGCCTACCTGTGCTTGAAGGATGTGATGACGCCCCTTTTACCGGCGGGTTGGCAGGCCATTTGAGTTATGACCTCGGACTGGAGCTGCTCGACATAAAGAGCCGCCACCCTCGCACGCCGATGCCCCTTGCTGTGGCTGGGCTCTATCTTTGGAGTCTGCAGATCGATCACGCCCGTAAAGTCGCCACGCTCTACATGCAACAGAGCTGCAGCACCGAGACAACTCGCCGTCTGGAACAACTGGTCGATCAACTGCAGAGCACGGCATCGACAACAGCCTACCTTTCCTGCCCGTCTTTCGAGCAATGGCACAGTCAGATGGATCGCCCCGACTACGAACAGGCCTTTATGCGACTGAAACAGTACATCGTCGACGGAGACATCTATCAAGCGAATCTGACCCGTCAATGGCAATGCGATGTCCCGACGGCCGCACCACTGGCCGATTTAGCGATTTACCGCCAGTTAACCGATGCCATGCCAGCTCCGTTCTCAATGTTCCATCGATGCCCCAGTCATAGTCTGTTAAGTGTTTCACCAGAGCGCTTCATACGGATCAACGGCACTCAAATGCTGACACAACCGATCAAAGGAACCCGCCCCCGTGGCCAAACACCGAAAGACGATCAAATGCTGGCGAACACCCTGTTAAACAGCGAAAAAGACCGTGCAGAAAACCTTATGATTGTCGATTTACTGCGCAATGACTTGGCCCGTCACGCTCAACCGGGCACGGTGAAAGTCGACCAGTTGTTTGAAGTGCAGAGCTTTCCGAATGTTCATCACCTTGTCAGCACCATCAGCGCAACGCGCAAGACAACCAGTCACGCATTGGACATTCTTCGCGATGCCTTTCCCGGCGGCTCCATTACCGGAGCACCCAAAAAACGGGCCATGGAAATCATTGATGAGCTGGAGACAGGTCACAGAGCCAACTATTGTGGCAGCGGCTTTTATGTGAACGCTCAGGGGGATTTGGACAGCAGTATTCTGATTCGCACCATGACACTGGCAGATGGTCAATTAAGTTGTCACGGCGGTGGTGGGATTGTGCATGACAGCACGATGACCGAAGAGTTCGAAGAAAGCGCCGTTAAGGTACGGCGCTTAATGCAGACGCTATCAACATCATCTGATTAGGGAGCCAGTTTTCGCTCGCTGGCCTTTAAGAACTCAGCTTTTAAAGCATCGTAGCCCCTCACGGCCGGAAACTCGGGAAACTCCGCGATGACGTTATCCGGAGCATTAAACAATATCCCCGCATCGGCTTCTTTCAACATTGTCGTATCGTTGTACGAATCCCCGGCTGCGATACAGCGGTAATTCAGTGAGTGGAATGCCTTAATTGACGTGCGCTTCGGATCTTTCTGACGTAGCCGGTAATCGGTAATTTCACCGCTTTCAGACACTTCCAGCTTGTGGCACAGCAACGTTGGGAAACCCAGTTGACGCATCAGTGGCTGGGCAAACTCGTAAAAGGTATCGGAAAGAATCACCACCTGAAACCGTTCACGCAGCCAATCGATGAACTCACCCGCACCCGGCAAGGGTGACAGCGTGGCGATAACTTCCTGAATTTCATTCAATCCCAGATCATGCGCCTTCAGAATCGCCAGTCGCTGTTTCATCAAAACATCGTAATCCGGTATGTCCCGGGTGGTGGCTTTGAGTTCTTCAATTCCGGTTTTTTCAGCAAAGGCGATCCAGATTTCCGGAATCAGTACCCCTTCCAGATCAAGGCAGGCTAGTTCCACGCATTTCTCCATTCACTAAGTTTAAAACTGCTAATGTATCACCGTGCCGATCGCTGACAAACCCGATTAATGCATCGCTGTATTGCCGACAACCGGCGTGACATGCGATGTTCCACGCATTCCACGTGGAACACACCATGTTCCACGTTATTCTTAATGGTTCTGTAATAACCATATCTTATTCAGTTATTTTCGAGGTTGGTGCCGATCATGATAAATTGCCCGCCAATTGACTTTCTGTCTGAGACCTACTTATGACAACACTTTCAGAACTCCAACTCGAACTCAGTGCCAAGTCCCCTCGCGATATTCTTAAGCGTGCATTGGCTGATTACGAGCAAATTGCTGTCTCGTTCAGCGGCGCCGAGGACGTCGTTCTCGTGGATATGATCAGTAAGCTGTCGGACGCGCCCAAAGTTTTCACGCTCGATACCGGCCGACTGCACCCGGAAACCTACCGGTTTCTGGACCGCGTTCGTCAGCATTATCAGATAAAACTCGAGGTGTACACGCCAGATGCGACCGCATTGGAGCCCTTCGTGGCAGAAAAGGGCTTGTTCAGCTTTTACCAGGACGGGCATGGTGAATGTTGTGGCATCCGTAAAATCGAGCCACTGAAACGCGCATTGTCCGGGCTGGATGCTTGGATAACCGGACAACGAAAAGACCAGAGCCCGGGTACACGCTCGACGATCCCTGTAGTCCAGGCCGATCCCGCCTTTACCGGCCGGGGCGAGACATTGGTTAAGTTTAATCCATTGGCCAATTGGTCATCCGAGGATGTCTGGAACTACATTCGGATGATGGAAATTCCCTACAACCCATTGCATGAGCAAGGTTTTAAAAGCATTGGTTGCGAACCCTGCACCAAAGCCACCCTGCCCAATCAACATGAGCGAGAAGGACGTTGGTGGTGGGAAGAAGCGACGAAGAAGGAGTGTGGTCTCCATTCAGGCAACGAGACCACACTGGAAAGTTAAGCGCATTTTTCTGAACACGAGCTGCCGGCCGTGCTTGTAAGCATTAATAGGTCGGCAGCGGCGTGTTCTTAAACAGTTCTTCCAGATCGTGGCGACTGTGACAGGCCATTGCTTCTTCAATGACGGCTTTGGTAAGATGCGGTGCAAACCGCTCAATAAACCGATACTGAAAACCGCGCAGAAACGTACCCTTACGCATACCGATTTTAGTAATACTGGCTTCAAATAAATGGCTGGCGTCGATACTCACCAGATCTCGGTCTGTTTCCGGATCAATAGCCATATGAGCCAGAATGCCGACCCCTAAACCGAGACGAACATAGGTTTTAATAACATCGGCATCCGTCGCGGTAAATACCACTCTCGGTTTCAGATCTTTATCAATAAAAGCATCGTCAAGCTTAGACCGACCCGTAAACCCGAACACATAGGTGACTATGGGATAGCTGGCAACATCATCTAACGTTAACGTCCCCTTTTGCGCTAATGGATGATCTCTGGGAACAACAATGGATCGATTCCAGCGATAACAAGGCATCATGACCAGATCTGAAAAATGATCCATGCCCTCGGTGGCTATGGCCATATCTACTGTGCCATCGGCCGCCATTTCTGCGATCTGCATGGGCGTGCCCTGATGCATGTGCAACGACACATCCGGATAATCATGAATAAAGCCCTCAATAACATTCGGCAACGCATATCGGGCTTGCGTATGAGTCGTGGCAATACTCAGACTGCCTTTCTTATCATTGCTGTACTCTTGAGCAATCTGCTTGATGGAATCAACTTTGCCCAGAATTTCGCCAGCAACTTTGAGTACCGCCTCCCCCGCCGGAGTAATGCGAGTTAAATGTTTTCCCGACCGAGCAAAAATCTCGATACCCAACTCATCTTCCAACAGCCGGATCTGTTTACTGATCCCCGGTTGAGAGGTATACAGAACTTGTGCCGTCGCGCTGACATTCAGATCGTGATGGGCGACTTCCCAAATGTATTTGAGTTGCTGAAGTTTCATTAACTGAATCCCTTACCGAGTTTTAGGGTCCCTGACAGCGTCCAAGCCGCTGTCACCGGCCCCATCTGAGTACATCAAACTGTCACAGCGTTTCCCTAGCGTTGAGAGCAGTTGCTTGGGCGGGCTGTTCGCCTCGAGTGTACATAAATCATGCGAGCCTCTGCAAATCGGTTATATAAATATTATTAAGTATTCTTTTTAGAAATAGCTAATAACCGTTAGATTGACGCTGCATCTTAATTTATGACGTTTTGAATCGTATGGAAATCCTTTTTTTAATCTTGACCGGCGCCGTAGTTGGGCTGGTTGTAGGCATCACCGGAGTTGGCGGCGGCGCGTTGATGACGCCGGTTTTGCTGATGTTCGGATTTCCCGCGCACATCGCAATCGGCACGGACCTTTGGTTTGCCGCCCTAACCAAGTCCGGCGGATTGATTGCGCACCAGAAAAAAGGGCACATTCGCTGGTCTATTGTATTGAATCTGGCGGCCGGTTCCCTGCCTGCCGCGGTGCTCACCGGACTGGCTCTGACATTTTGGTTTGGATCCGCGGAGAACTATGCATCCCTGCTAAAAACGGCACTTGGGTTCATGTTGATCCTGACCTCCATTGTCTTAATTTTCCGAAGTCGACTGACCCGCCATTATGGACGTCGTTCAAATAACTTAATTGCAAGAAAGTTCTCGATCAAACTGCTATTAGCCGGGGCGGCACTGGGCAGCCTTGTGACGCTGAGCAGCGTAGGCGCGGGCGCCATTGGTACCGCCGTGCTGATGCTTATGTTTCCGTACCTGATCCCCAAGCAAGTGGTCGGAACGGACATTGCACATGCGGTACCCCTGACCGTCATTGCCGGTGCTGTACACCTCTATTTGGGCAATGTAGATTTCCAACTGTTAGGGGCGCTGCTGATGGGATCATTACCAGCCATCTATGTCGGTTCCGCGCTCTCCGGAAAGATCCCAAGCCGATTGATGCAGCCGGTACTGGCGACCCTGTTGATGCTGCTCGGAATGAAGTACGCGATCTTTTAGAAGTCGTCAGGTACCAAACAGAGAAAAGCCACGCGTACCTTTGATTCTGGATTCAATGATCATGCGATTGACCGCCGAAATATCGCAGCGGATATAGATCGGGTCACGCTCAGACCCCTTAATGGTCAGATTAATAAAAACGGTGTGCACCTTGAGTTCGGGATTGTATCTTGAAGACCGTTGATCAAACCGGGTAAGCAACAGATTTCGACCAAACTCTGCCGAAGCCTTTTGCCGGCATACCTCAATCGCAACCTGCTGACTGACTTCCGCTCGCCCTTCTGGAAGCTCCCCACGGCCATTCAGCACATCCCATATCGTGACCCGATAACTCCCGTTTGTCGCGACAAACTCTTCAATCGCCATAGCGAGTCCTACTACAAACGCGGCAATGATGAATGAAGGGACGATTACTGTCTTAAAAACACCTTTCTGTTTAGCCAAAACGCCTTCCTGTAAACTTTTTTGTACATCTTGTAATCATTTATTTACCACTTTATCATCGCTCTACCAAGCCAATGAATCACCTTAAAGCAGAAATCATGTCACAAATTGAAAACCTTAATATCGCCCGTCAGGAATTACTGACTACGCCTGCCGACATTAAAAAAGAACTTCCGGTCTCGGAAGCCGCCACTCATACCATAGCAGAAGGACGGAAAGCCGTTCGAAAAATTCTGGACCGTGAAGACCCTCGCTTGATTGTTGTCATCGGCCCCTGCTCTATCCATGACCCAGTCGCTGCGATGGATTATGCCAAACGCCTGAAAGCGCTGAGCGACGAAGTTGATGATACCCTGTTAATTGTCATGCGGGTCTATTTCGAAAAACCACGGACCACAACCGGTTGGAAAGGCCTCATCAACGACCCACACATGAATGATACCTTTGCCATTGAGGAAGGTCTCCATCTGGGGCGCAAACTCTTGCTCGATATCTCTGAGCTTGGCCTGCCGACGGCGACCGAAGCGCTCGACCCGATTTCGCCGCAGTACCTCCAGGATTTGATCAGCTGGTCGGCCATCGGTGCGCGAACAACGGAAAGCCAAACTCACCGTGAAATGGCCAGTGGCCTGACCTCTGCGGTCGGGTTTAAAAACGGCACCGACGGCAGTCTTGATGTTGCCATCAATGCACTCAAGAGCGTTTCAGCACCACATAATTTTCTTGGTATAAACCAACAAGGCCAAGTGTCTGTTATATCAACAAAAGGTAATGCCTACGGCCATGTAGTACTGCGAGGGGGCGACGGCAAACCAAATTATGATTCGGTTTCAGTCTCCGTTTGCGAAGAACAACTTCAGAAAGCGGGCATCACTCCTAACATCATGGTCGATTGTTCGCACGCGAACTCAAATAAAGACCACAACCTTCAACCTCTGGTGGCCGACAACGTTGCCAATCAGATCATGGAAGGTAATGAATCGATAATCGGCGTTATGATCGAAAGCAATCTGGTCGAAGGCAATCAGAAAATCCCTGCTGAACTATCAGAGCTCACTTATGGCCAATCGGTCACCGACGCCTGCATTTCATGGGAATCGACTGAAACATTGCTGCGCTCCATGCGCACAAAAATAAAAGCGTCATTAGCCAAGCGGACTCAGTAAAGTCCAATATGCTAGCCCGGGCAAGTAGCCTCAACTGAGGCTGCCTGCGATTTATCCCATCCAGAACGGGGGTGATTTTTTTCTTCTCACCACCTAATCTGTCATTATGTTTACGACTCAGACTCCTGTCAGGCGGTTATGTTTTTCTCATTTTTTCTGATTTTCAGTGGCGCGGCAGCCTTAGCCACGGTGGCGCTCTACACGCGTCAGCCATTGCTCATTGCTTATATTTTTTTAGGTGTTCTGACCGGCCCTTACGGATTTGGAGTCCTAGAAGATACCGATCTGCTGGGCGACATATCGGAAATCGGCATTATCTTTCTGTTATTTCTTTTAGGTCTCGACATGCAGCTGTCGAACCTGCTGACCACGATGCGAAAGAGCTTACTCGTGGGTGTATTGAGTTGCGTGTGTTTTGCCGGATGTGGTTTTTTCGTCACACTCCTACTCGGCTTCCACACTCTCGAAGCCATGATCATTGGGCTTTGCCTGATGTTTTCCAGCACCATTATCGGCATCAAACTGTTACCCACGACTGTGCTGCACCATCGACACGCGGGCGAACTGATGGTGGGGATTCTGCTCATTCAGGACTTCATTGCGATCCTGGTGCTGTTAGCCATTGAAAGTCTGGGTAAAGAGTCCATCGACGCGCTGACCTTTATCCAGCCACTACTCATGCTACCCATCTTAATCGGCGCAACCCTTGCGGCCGTTAAATGGATCATTCTTCCGCTATTGACTCGATTTGACCGGTTTCATGAATACATTTTCCTGTTGACTATCGGGTGGTGCCTGGGTATCGGCGAAGTTGCCAAACTGATGGGACTGTCTCATGAAATTGGCGCTTTTATCGCGGGCATCAGCCTGGCCAGCAGCCCCATTGCGCAGTTTATTGCGCTCAACCTTAAACCGTTGCGAGACTTTTTCCTGATTCTGTTCTTCTTCACTCTCGGCGCTCAGCTCAACATCGGCGTACTAAGCACCGTATGGTTACCTATGGTGTTGCTCACGATCCTGATTCTCGCTGGCAAACCAATCGTGTTCCGCTTTCTGCTGCATCGCCTGAGCGAGTCGAATCATCTGGCCTGGGATATCGGTTTTAGGCTGGGGCAAATATCGGAGTTTTCGCTACTGGTGACCTTTCTTGCACAAGGTTCAGGCCTGCTGTCGGAACGCGCGGCGGTTTTAGTGCAGTCGACGGCCATCGCGACCTTCGCGCTTTCCAGTTATATCATCGTTTTTAACTTTCAGAACCCAATTGCTGTTTCAGATCGTTTAAGACGGGATTAACAAATCCTGAGACGTCAGCAGAACTCAATGCCGCCTGTGCGTTGACGCGATGCGTGCGCGCCTTAGTACCCAGCAGCCGATGCGCTTTGCGTTCGAATCGTGCTGATGTGCACAACCAGAATATGCGATGCGACCGTGATTGCAATTCCGCTATCAGAGGCTTTAACTGCTTCCTGCGATAACGGGAAAACCAGGCGGCTTCTTTTAATAACTCTATGAACAACGACGCCGGCTCATGTTCTCCGGCTCGATTACTGACCCATTGACGACCCAGTAATCGAGTTCGGTTCTTAAGTCTGACGAAGGGTATCCAGTAGCGCCTGGCTGGCTTGATGCACTGCGCATCAACCAGCACAAACTTCGACACCGCATCGATCTGTGGCATCGCCCGCAGAACCATTTGCGCACCGTAACCCGCCGAGACCACACTTAACTGACCGCCACGGGACTTTTCCTGAATAAACTCAACGACGGCTGGAAGATCGGTTGCGGCCATTTCGCTGAGCGTATTGGAATGAACATCGCGATTATGTTTTGAAGAGCCGTGACCACGCCAGTCAAACAGCCAGATTGAGTATCCCTCATTCAGCAATGCTGAAATCACTTGTTGATTCGCGCCATCATCCATCCATTGCCAATGGCTATCAAAGACATCGTGCACAAACAAAAAGGCATCCGATCCGGAGTTATCCTTGGCAGCATGTAGATGCAGAACAGCGACCTCAACGGAGCGATCCTGGCTGCGATTGTGTTTCACAGAATAAAGATCTTCAAAATAGGTACCCCGATGTTCGGCTGAAACCAGCTCCACGGGGAAAAGTTCACTACTGCTTTTCAATTGATAATTACCCTTTACACATTACATTAGCTGTATATAATCACAGATACTGTATATATTAACAGGCGATAGGTTATGGAAAAACTCACAGCAAGACAACAACAGGTTCTGGATGTCATCAAAGATAACATCGAGGATACCGGCTATCCGCCAACACGGGCGGAAATTGCAAAAACACTGGGGTTTAAATCACCAAATGCCGCTGAAGAGCACATCAAGGCACTGGCTCGTAAAGGGTATATCGAAATAGTCCAGGGAGCCAGCCGTGGTATTCGCTTGCCTGAGTCAGAATCCGGATTACCTGTCGTTGGACGGGTCGCTGCGGGCTCACCGGTATTGGCTGAAGAACATGTCGCCGAATATGTGGATTTGCCAAAAGGACTGTTTCACCCGACCGCAGATTTTTTACTGCAGGTTCAAGGCCTCAGTATGAAAAATATCGGCATTCTCGAAGATGATCTCATCGCTGTTCATAAAACAGACCGGGTCAGAAACGGCGACATTGTCGTGGCACGTGTGGGCGACGATGTCACCGTAAAGCGCTATGAAAAGAAAGGCCACACTGTGACGCTCTACCCTGAAAATGATGATTTTGAACCCATTCAGGTTAATCTGCGCGAAGAAGATTTTGCGATTGAAGGCCTGTATGTTGGTGTGATCCGACGTTCAATTCACTGAGGTCATATGCTCAGGTTTCCAGCTTTTAGGGGCCTGAGCAAATCCGTTTGCATCAGATCATTCTAGCGACCGCAAAAAACCAGTGCTTGTTATGGCCAACGAACATCTTTTCCTGACTTTTCAGCCAGCATATCGATAAAGGCTTCATGTGCAGCCAGCTCTGCCGACGACGGCTGGACAGTGATAAGATGCCCACCTGAATCATCCAGAGCAGAAACATCCACCGCCTGATCGCTGCTGCCGGACTCAGAGCTGTCATCAAGAATCAACGCCGTCTGCCCACCGGTTAGCATCAGATACACGTCAGCCAGAATTTCCGAGTCAAGCAAGGCCCCGTGTAAGGTCCGATGGGAGTTATCAATCCCATAACGTTTACACAGCGCATCCAATGACACTTTGGACCCCGGATGTTTGTCTCTGGCTACTTTCAAGGTATCAAGAACGCCACAAACCGTTTCCAGCTTCTCAAACGGTTCTCTCTGCTCTTGAGCAAATCGCTCGAACTCAGCATTCAGAAAGCCCATGTCGAACGCAGCGTTGTGAATGACCAGTTCGGCACCTTCCAGCCATGTCCATAACTCAACGGCTATATCACGAAACTTAGGACTGTCTTTCACTTTGTCATTGTCAATCCCGTGAACCGCAACGACTTCGTCAGGAATATCACGTTCTGGATTGATGTAATAATGGAAGTGCCGTCCGGTTAGCTTTCGGTCAACCATTTCAACACAACCCACTTCCACGATGCGGTCACCTTTGGTCGGATTCAGACCAGTGGTTTCTGTATCCAATACAACTTGTCTCATTGCCTTACCATCTCATCCATCGCCTGGTTGGCGAGTTCATCCGCTATTTCATTGTATTTATGACCTGCGTGTCCTTTTACCCAATGCCAATTCACCTCGTGTTTTGACATCAGACTGTCCAGACGCTGCCATAAATCCTGATTTTTAACGGGTTTTTTCCCCGCGGTTTTCCAACCATTCTTTTTCCAATTATGGATCCATTGAGTGATGCCCTGCTGAACGTACTTGGAATCAGTATAGAGATCGACGGTTACCGCCTGCTTCAGCGCTTCCAAGCCCTCAATGGCTGCGAGCAGCTCCATTCGATTATTGGTTGTCTCAGGTTCAGAGCCTTTTAGCTTTTTTTCGTGATCGCCATAGATTAAGACAGCTCCCCACCCACCAGGGCCGGGATTGCCACGGCAACCACCGTCCGTATATAGAGTTACGGTTTTCATTCGTTACTTATGCCTGACTTTTGAGTTAATGGAGACGACAGGCTCAAGAAAGCCGCGTTTTACTCGTTTTTCTGCGGCTGGCAGCCGACCTAAAACCTGCTTATACCCGACAAGCAGGTAAACAGCGCCGGTAAAAGGTAACAGTCGCCGCTGGACACGCCCTCCGAAATTTAAGCGCTGAAGCCATGATGGACGTCGATACGGAGGGTAAAACAGATGTTTTTCATGCCGCTCGAGCTCAAAATCAAGCAGATGCATCCAATCTTCCACTCGTCCACTGCGTAAAAACCGGGAGTGCCAGATTCCTGCGCCTTCCCCGCGCCCCTGTATGAGAGCCCGGAGCCCCCACAGACTGTATGGATTGAACCCCAGAACAATCAACACACCTCCAGGCTTCAGTGCAATAGCGCCTTCACGAATGACTTGATACGGGTTTTCACAGATATCGAGGGTATGGTGCATCAGCAACATGTCGATGCTTTCGGGCTCAAACGGCAGGTTTTCGGGTTTTGCGCAAATAACCGGGCACGGGGCCCGGTTTTCCAGCTGAGAAACCAGGGTCCCAGCGCCAAAAAGCCGTTTTTCGAACAAGGGTTCATGTGCCCCGCTGTCCAACTGCACCATCATCGAACCGAATCGTCCGGAAATGGCTCTTGAGATCAGGTCGACCTCAGCGGCCAGCAGTTCCTGACCGACGCTGGTTCGGTACCATTGAGACAAAGCGGCTTCCTGCAACCGGGTCTCTACCGGCCCCTGCCGATAGACCTGTTTGAAACGTTGCCCAAGTCGTTTAACCAAAACACTTTCCGTTATTAGGTAAATTTGGCAGTTATCTGCCCTTGTTTCCTTGCTACCCTGCGGTGACAAAAATAGAATTATCGCCCAACTGAATAGACGTCACAATTCTTCTGCTGCCAAGACATGAAAATAATACAAAGATTTACGCCTCTGACGGCGCTATGCCTGCTCTCTGCATGCCAACTGATTCCTCTACAGCCCTCAGAACAAGCGAACTCTGAGGCGGCTCAACCATCCAAGACGGTTGCCCAACAGGAACAAACCTCTGCGCCCGATCTGACCACTGACCCCAAAAATGACGCCCTGGCGCAAAACCTGAACTTACTCAGAGCCCAGGAACTTTACCGAAACACAATTGCTGCCAAGCAACATTGGTTTCAGCCGCTCGATCTGACCCGTCCAGACCCTTATGACAAGTATCCGGATGATTTGTATCAGGTTCTTAGACGCAACTTCACCTTTGATCTGACCATCGAAGATCGGCGGGTCATGCAGCAGCTGCGTTGGTATGCCTCCCATCAAAGCTACATCAACCGTGTCAGTGACCGAGCATCTCGGTACCTTTACCACATTGTCCAGGAACTGGACGCCCGAAATATGCCAATGGATCTGGCCTTGTTACCGATTGTTGAAAGCGCATTCGATCCATTCGCATATTCCCATGGCAGCGCGTCCGGCATGTGGCAGTTTATTCCTTCAACCGGCCGCATGTACGGTCTGAAGCAAAACTGGTGGTATGACGGCCGAAGAGACGTTTTAGAGTCGACTCGCGCTGCTCTGGATTACCTTGACCAGCTAAACCGTATGTTCGACGGTGACTGGTTATTGGCCCTGGCTTCATACAACTCAGGACCGGGTACCGTATTGAAAGCACAACGCCGCAACCGGGCGGCAGGCAAGCCCACCGATTTCTGGAACCTGGACCTTCCAACAGAGACTGAGGCTTACGTACCTAAGATGTTTGCCTTGGCCAAACTGTTCCATTCTCCAGACGAATACGGCATCGAGCTGCCTATCGTACCAAATGAGCCGTTTTTTGATGTGGTTCGTACCGGCGGTCAAATCGATCTGGCTCAGGCCGCTTCGTTGGCCGATATGAGCCTGTCTGACCTTTACCTGCTCAACCCGGGCTTCAATCGATGGGCAACAGATCCTGACGGTCCACACCATCTGTTAGTGCATGTCGGAAAAGGTGAACTATTTGAGCAACGCATTGCACAACTGCCGGTTGATCAGCGTTTAACCTGGAAGCGCTATGCGATTGAACCGGGTGATTCTCTGCTCAGTATTGCCAGACGTTTTGAGGTGACCGTCGATGTCGTCAAGGACGTTAACAATATTCGTGGCAACCTGATTCGAGCTGGTGACACCTTGCTGATCCCCGTTGCCAGCCGCAGTGACAATGCTTATGCCCTGTCCGCGGATAACCGCTTGAGAGTAAAGCAAAACGCGCTGGCGGGTTCAGATAAGAACCGCGTGGACTATACCGTACAATCTGGCGACACCTTCTGGGACCTGTCACGAAAGTTCAATGTCAGTGTTCAATCGCTTGCTAAATGGAACAACATGGCCCCCAAGGATGTGCTGCGACCCGGCCAGACTCTGGTCATCTGGTCTGATGAGCCGGTTTCAGTAACAACGGCGAGTCTTGATAACCGCTCTGTCGTGCGCAAGGTTGGCTATGTTGTCCGCGAAGGCGATTCTCTTTACCGAATTGCCAACAAGTTCAATCTGAGAATCAGTGATATTCAGAAGTGGAACACGCTCTCGCAGAAATATCTGCAACCGGGCGATCGCCTGACGCTCTACGTTGACGTCACACGGATGCAGTAACCAAACAAAAAAGAGCGCGTAATTACGCGCTCTTTCTGACTGGATAACTGCATTAAGGCCGATTTGTCATCAAGGCAGACGACGCTGCCATAATCGGTTTTCAACCACAGCCATAATCGCGGCCGATGCACCCTTGATCCGCTGTTCTAACGATTTATGAGGCTGCCAACGTACACGATAAACATCTGTCGATTCACACAGCGACATCAAATAACTGTCACTGGTCATCAACTCATCAACCAGTTTTCTTTGCAGTGCATCTTCTGCTAACCAGAAATCGCCTTCTGACACATCGTCAATATTCAGTTCTTCCCGATGTAGTTTTACCAAGGCTTTGAAGCGTTGATGAATCGCGTTCAGATCGTCAACGTGTTTCTGCTTACCTTCTTCGGTATTCTCGCCCATAAAGGTAATGGGTGCCTTGTGTTTGCCTGCGGTCAAAACATCGACATCCACATCGAACCGTTTCAAAAACCGATGGATATTCGGCACCTGAGACAGCACACCAATGGACCCGACAATACTGAACGGTGCAGCGAGAATACGATCAGCGACGCACGCCATCATATAGCCGCCACTTGCCGCAACCTGATCGACACAGGCCGTCAACTTGAGTCCTTTGTCTTTTAACCGCAACAACTGCGATGCTGCCAATCCATAGCCGGAAACCGAGCCTCCAGGGCTCTCAATGGTGATAATGACTTCTTCGCCTTCCTTTGCCGTGGTAAGAATGGCCGTTACTTCTTGACGTAATGCCTCTACCTGGCTGGCTTGTATGTCGCCTTTGAACTTCAGCGCATACGCCTTCGGTCGATCAGATTCGACTTTGTCCAGTTTCTTTTGCTCTTCCTTCACGGACTTCAGCGTCTTTTTAAACCCTTTCTTACTAAGAGTTTCCTGCTGCATTCGCAGTCGAACGGCATCCAAAGCCCGATTAAGCCTGGCTATGACCAGCTTACCGCGGGCAGGTTCATGGCCTTCTTTCGCTGATCGAATCACAATCATCAAGACCAATACGACCACGACCAAAACGGTTATGGCTTTAAGTAAGAATAGGAAATAATCTGCCCACAAAATGGAGTCTCCTTCGTTTTATACGTCTGTTTCAAACAATTGTTTGATTTTTATGAAAAGCTCACTCTACAATGCCGAGAAGCATCAACTGGTGTCAATACGAATACTCTGCCACAGGAGCACTTAGAATGAGCAATATTGCGGAAGCTTTTACAAAAATAGAATCACGCTTCAATGCGTCAGCAGCGGCCGGTCTTGATGTCGTTTTCCAGTTCTCGGTTGATGACGATGCCCACCACCTGATCGTTAAAGATGGCTCTTGCGAACTGGTGGCCGGTGAACACTCCGACCCAACTGTCACATTGATCATGGATGAACAGACATTTGCCGAAATCGTCGCAGGCGACATCAATGGCATGCAAGCCTTTATGGCTGGTCGGTTGAGAACCGAAGGCGACATGATGTTAGCCACTCGCTTGTCCGACCTGTTCAACCTGTAAGGGTTTAACAAGCCTCCATTAAAAAGCCGAAGCATTTTTGCTTCGGCTTTTTTTTGCCATAATGGTCTTCAGACATGAAGATTATTCAACGAATGCAAAGCCAATTTGAGTATATCCAGATTCTCATTATTGCTGAGCAGGCCTTCCAGGTAGAACTCTAAACTGGATAACGCATCCGCTAACAGCTCCAACTGGGATGAATCAATCAAGGTGCCCTTCTCCAACAGCTCCCGCTCAACGAATACAATGGTTCGAGCCAAAATAGAGGAAGCCTGTTCGCTGTTTAAAAACACCAAAGCACCTCGCACACCATGCAGTGTCGGTATCACATTGGAGAGATGAAGTTTGTCTCCATTTGAATCCATATAGGCGGAAATGGCTCGCTTCGCCAGAGCCAGCCCGTTCTCAGACTCATCAATAAGCACCACCCGGGCTTCATGGACCTGAGCTTTAAACGCCTTGTTATCCCCTTCCTGATCCAGCTGAGACTGACCTTGAAGCAGCCGGGATAAGGCGCTTTCGGCGTAAAGCACCACGTCTGCAATCTTCAGTAACTCTTCTTGAGAAGGGGCTGCATTGTCCGCCCAGCGACCGACTTTATCGGCCTGGATCTTTAATACATTGGCCGGGCTCTGAAGGCCCAGCATCACGTAGACGTCAGATACTTTTGCGAGACGCTGGTGTAAATCTTTGGCCGAAAAAGCACCGCCTCTCGCCACCTGATCCACAGAATCTTTAATCGCACTGATGTCTTCTTTTAACGCTTCAGCGACGCTGGTCAATACACCTCGACCCGGGCTGAACAATACCTGCCGCTGCTCATTCAGTGTACTTTCACTATAACTCAACGTCGGCAACTGGAAAAAACGGGTAACCTGACGGGCTCTCAAACTGTCGCTGTTATTAATCGTCAACAGGTAGAGGAACTCTTTCGTCAGCGCAATGCTGGACGGTTGTTTCAAGGATTCCGGAGCTTTCTGAATCAGTGACCGTAACTCGCGGTCCAGCTGAGAAAACAGCTTTTTCCTCGCTGGGGTCATAGCAGCATCATTGTGAACCATGGCTTCTAACGTTGCAGCAGCAACCCACCATAGCGGCGCACAAGGCGCATTGCCCAATAGCTGGTCGATTCGACTTAACGCCAAGCCCATATAACGCACCGCACCTGCGGTCCGGTCACCCCGGATAAGATGCAACAGACCAGCCTGATACATATGCCTGAATTTTTTTAAACGGACCAATGTTTCCCGGGTAATACGGACAGGTTTACCGCCAGGTGGCTTGCCGGGTTTAAAACTGAACTCAAAAAAATGCGCCTCGCCCAAAGCCGGGGCTTTTCTTGCGACCCTTAATGAGTTGATTGCTGGTAACAACACTGAAGGCACCGCTTTTTGCTGCAAGGTGATCAGTTCCAAAAATCGATTCAGTATGACCAGTGTCTGACTGGCAGCTTCCAGAATTCGAGTGCGTGATTCAGCATCATCGGTTATCGCGTTTAACGCCGCGTTCATTTCATCGCAAACACTGACCGCACCTGGCTCTTCCAACACCTGAAAGATACCGCGAAGTTGCCGGACATAATCCAGAACCTGCTCAAGTTCGTTAAGATCTCCGGAGTTCTCGCTGAACCCCTCAAGGGCAGTCTGTGCCTGCTGGATGGTTGCTTCCAGCTCGCCTTTAATCGCGTCGGCAGAAAATAGTGCACTCATGAATTTATCAACCTCAATCACCCTTGGAGCATGTTCGGTATGGTCAACCGGCTTGAATCAACGGAGATTTTTAACCTCGTTGATGTAAAACTGCTTAGCAAACATAAATTTAGAGACCACTGTGAAAGGAATCTCTTAAGCGTCTCAAAATACTGGCATTAGCCGAGCGTGTCTAGTTTTACGGGTGATTGTACCGGTTTCAAGCGCTGGGTGTGAGGCTCGTCACTATTTTGACGTTGGCAATCCGCTTTCTGGCAACCAAACGCCACTTTCATGCGTCGGTTAAACCCGTATAATCCGCGCGTTTAATAACCAGATGTTGCCATGAACCAAGCGTATCCCCACAAGTTTCAAGTTGCACCAATGATGGACTGGACCACGAGCGAATGTCGTCAGTTCCACCGCTTGTTGACTCGTCAAGCCCTGCTTTACACGGAAATGGTGACAACGGGTGCCTTAATCCACGGCAACGCAGGCCGCTTTCTGCGCTATGACACCGAAGAGCACCCCATCGCCCTGCAACTCGGTGGTCACGATGCAGACGAGCTCGCTCACTGTACAAAAATGGCCGAGGAGCATGGCTATGATCAAGTCAACCTGAACGCCGGATGCCCCAGTGATCGCGTCCAGAATGGCATGATCGGTGCCATCCTGATGGCTCATGCCGACAAGGTAACGGACGCCTTGAAAGCTATGCAGGATCGGGTAAACATCCCTGTCACACTAAAACATCGTATCGGTATCGACGATTACGACAGCTATGAGTTTCTCCGGGATTTTGTCGGCCAGGTTAGCCTATCCGGGTGTGACACCTTCATTGTACACGCGCGGAAAGCCATCCTTTCTGGCCTGTCCCCGAAAGAAAACCGGGAGATTCCACCGCTCGATTACGATCGCGTCATTCGGCTCAAACAGGATTTCCCAAACCTGAACATCGTTATCAATGGTGGAATAAAATCTCACCAGGAAGCTCAGGCACTAATTAATCGTGGACTGGACGGTGTTATGCTGGGTCGGGAAGCCTATCAGAACCCCCTCATCCTCTCAGAAGTTGACCACATTTATTATGGTCATGAGAATCCAAATGCCGATATTGAAACATTGAATGCTCGCATCACAGACTGGGTCGAACAAAAAGTGGAGACGGGTGTTCCACTGAAGTTCCTTGCCAAGCATACACTCGGCCTCTATGCAGGACATCCGGGATCAAAACAGTTTCGTCGGATGCTAAGCGAAAACATGACCAAACCCGATGCAAATGCACAGCTTTACCGGGATGCGTTGGCTAAAATACAACCACGCGCCCTGTTCAACGATTCGGTCGAGTACCAAACGGTCTGACTGCGATAAGCGCTTGCAAGTCAGCGCCAGTTGGCTAAACTTGACCGATCAGTCAACTCACAAAAAATGGATCTGTTATGAATCAGCTGGAACAACTTAAAAAAATAACAAAGGTCGTGGCCGATACCGGTGAGCTCGCCGCCATTGAGACATTTAAGCCACAAGATGCAACGACCAACCCGTCCCTCATTCTGAAAGCGATCCAGAGTGGCCAGTATGATCACCTGTTAGAAGAGTTCAGCCCAGCAACGACCGACGTTGAGGACTTCATCGACAAGTTGGGCGTGGAAATCGGTGACACGATTCTCAAACTGGTCCCAGGCTATGTATCCACCGAAGTCAATGCCCGGCTTTCTTTTGATACCGAACAAACCCTGGCCAAAGCACGCAAGCTGATTGAGCTTTACGAAGCTAAAGGCCATAGCCGGGATAGAATTCTGATTAAAATTGCCAGCACCTGGGAAGGCATCCAGGCCGCGCGCGTGCTGGAAAAAGAAGGCATTCACTGTAACCTGACTCTATTGTTTTGCATGGAACAAGCCCAGGCGTGCGCCGATGCAAACGTGACATTAATATCGCCTTTTGTTGGTCGCATTCTCGACTGGTATAAAAAAGAAACCGGTGAGACCTATACCGGAGAAACCGACCCAGGCGTCGTCAGCGTTCGTGAAATCTATCAGCGCTACAAGACCCACGGCTATCAAACCATTGTTATGGGTGCCAGCTTCCGCAACAAAGATGAGATCTTAGCCTTGGCTGGCTGTGACCGATTAACGATATCGCCTGCACTGCTGACCGAGCTGGCAGAGAGCGACGATACGGTTAAACCAGCACTGAGCATGCCTGCAGAGGTACTACCACCACGAGCTGAAATCTCGGAAAGCGAGTTCAGACTGGGATTGAATCAGAATGCGATGGCAACCGAAAAACTTGCCGAAGGCATTCGGAACTTCATTGCCGATCATGATAAGTTGGTGCAGTTGCTAAAAAACCGTACCTGATTCACTCGTTAAGACTCAGGCCGGCCGGTCCGGCCTGTTTACACCCTTCCGAAACGACCCTCTCATCTTGAAAAACCGCTCCGATACCCTTTACTATGGCCTCAAAAGATAACGGTATAATAATGAGTGATTTAATATTCGACCGATTTGAAAAGCTTCGCAACTCAATGACCACGTTTGCCCGTTCCGTTGAGAACGACAATCGACCGATCTGGTTGGCCGACTGGCATACCGAACCCGCGTTTGGGCTTGAACCCGTTCTTACAGACCTCTGGTATCACGAAGACCAAGATGGACGAGAGACTCGGCTGTATCCAGGTATTGTCAGTCTTAATCATGAGCAAGTGACCTTCGCTAACGAAATCAATCGTTTGAAAGATGAGTTTCGCGCAGAAGTGACGCGAATTAAAGAGAAGGACAGCCATCAATGGCGTGACATTCAAGGCAAGCTGGCCCGCCGATACCAACGCGTCAATGAGCAGTTACAGCGTGAAGGTTTGAACCGACTTCACTTGAAGCAACTGTTTCGGCACATTCCGTTGATTGTACAACGTCCGGAAAAGGTCGGGTTCAGTTGGTATACCTCAGGCCGCTCCATCAAAAAAATCACTCGCAACGAGGCGTACGATTTGTTGTGCAAACTGAACACCGACGCCACCCACATCAAAATTCAATTGGAGCGACTAGCCGGCATTCCGGAACAGGAACCGCTGGCGAGAGTTCAGACTCAGGCCCCGGTTTTACGCGCAAACATGGTGTTTCCAGATAAAAAAAGGCGGTCTATGAACGTGTCCTTACCGATCATGTTCCCGGGCGAAGGCCGGGCAGCGCTGCCGGACTTCAATGTTCCGCTGCCAACCCCGCCGGCGGAGCGAACACGATTAGTTCGCTCGGATAACCGCATCGACGACGAACCGTTTTTACCGTCGGTCCGCGTTCATCGATATACTCAAAAACCAAGCTTTAACCCTTTCTCATCTCTGAAGCCGCGTCAGTAACTCATTGAAAGGAAGCCCGAGTTAAAAAATCCGGTTCAGTCCGTTTAATGCTGCAACCCGATAGGCTTCGGCCATGGTTGGGTAGTTGAAGGTATGTTCCAGGAAATATCGAATCGAGTTCCCCTCGCCCTTCTGAGACATGATAGCCTGCCCGATGTGTAAAATCTCAGCAGCCTGGTCGCCAAAACAATGAATGCCCAACAGCTCCGTGGTTTCGCGATGGAATAGCAGTTTAAGGACCCCGGCTTCTTCCCCGGTAATTTGTGCTCGCGCTGTGTCTTTGAAGTAGGCTTTACCGACTTCATAGGGCACTTTGGCTGCTGTCAGCTCACGCTCGGTTTTGCCAACTGAAGATATTTCGGGAATGGTATAAATACCGGTTGGGATGTCATTAATTTTCCGATAGGTGCCGTTTTCTGAAATCACACCGGACACTGAACGACCCTGATCGTAAGCGGCACTGGCGAGACTCGGCCAACCAATAACATCACCGGCCGCGTAAATATGCTCGACGCCGGTTTCATAGCGTTCATTGACTTCCAACTGTCCCCGCCCATTGGCTTTTAACTCAACAGCGTCCAGGTTCAACTGATCCGTATTACCGGTGCGTCCGTTGGCCCACATAAAGGCTTCACACTTAATGCGTTTGCCTGACTCCAATGTCAGAACAACGTGATCATCAGCGCCTTCAACCGACACAAACGATTCGTTGTGGCGGATTAACACCCCATTGCCACGCAGGTGATAACTCAGGGCATCTGAAATCTCATCGTCCATAAAGGCCAACAAACGCTCACCTGGGTTGATGAGATCAACCTTGGCCCCAAGACCGTTAAAAATGGACGCGTATTCACAACCAATGACACCGGCACCATAAATAACGATGTTTCGAGGTGTATGGTTTAACGTCAGGATGGTATCTGAATCAAAAATCCGAGGGTGGGAAAAATCAATTTCCGGGGGGCGATACGGACGGGATCCGGTGGCGATGACAATGTCTTTTGCTGTCAGAACTTCAGACTGACCATCCGGCAGGTCCAACTGAACTTCGTGAGGCTGAATGAATTTCGCCGTTCCGAAGAACAGATCGACCCGATTGCGAGCATAAAACCTTGCACGCATCGCTATCTGTTTATCGATTACCTTCTGTGCCGTTTCCCGAACTTGAGAGTAAGACAACCACTTCTGCTCTGATACATAACGGAACATCGGGTTCCGGTTATATTGCATAACCTGATGAACCGCATGGCGCAACGCCTTCGATGGAATAGTCCCCTGGTGAGTACAGTTACCTCCGACCTTGGGACGGGTATCAACGACAGCAACTTTCAGCCCTGCTTTAGTCCCATTCATCGCGGCGCTTTCACCCGCCGGCCCACTTCCGATAACTAATAAGTCGTATGCGTACTCAGCCATGAACCCTCTTTTTGTCTCTCTCTTATTAATAAATCAGCTTACTTGTTCGATGCATCGTAAGCCAGATCCGATGCTGAGACTTTAGTATCGACATCGGACTCTTTATCACACTTGCTCTTATCGCCGCCGCAGACATCACATTCGGATTCCATACCGATCGCCGCCATTCCGCCACAGGACCCAGAGATGGGTTTACGACCAAAGGCAACTCCGACGGCCATAATCGCAACAACCACTAACATAAATGCAAACACGACTAAAAAGGTCGACATAGCGTCCTCCTTTCATTTGTTTAAGTAACACCCGACGCCAGATTACAGAGCCGGGGCGTTTCCGAACAATGCCGTAAAACGGCTGGATTGTTCAGTTTTAAATCCATCGGCCTCACGATAGATAATATAGACAGCGATGTTCAACGCTTCCGCTTTCTGCAGTGCCTGTGCGCGACCCATAACATTGAATGCGGTCGCATAAGCATCGGCGGCCATACAACTGTCCATTACCACGGTCACCGACGCCAGATCGTGATCGATCGGATAACCCGTCTCAGGATCAATAGTATGGCTGTATCGTTGGCCGTCAACCTCGATGTAATTTCGATAATCACCACTGGTTGCAACCGCATGTCCGCGCATTTCCAGCAGTCTGAACGGCGCTCGCTCCATTGGATCCGGCTTTTCTATCGCGATTCGCCAAGCGTCACCATTCGGCTTTTGACCGGAAAACCGCATCTCTCCACCGACTTCAACTAAAAAGTCAGAATACCCTTTCGCTTCAAGGTACTGAGCCACCTGATCTACCGCATAGCCCTTGGCAATAGCCGATAGATCAAGGGTTCGGTCCGCCAGCTTCACTAATGACTGTTCGGAGGCATCAATCCCGACCTCCTGATAACCGACATTTTCAAGTTCAGCGGCGATAGCGTCTCCAGAGGGTAGCGCCGACTGTCGAGCCGTTGGGCCAAATCCCCACAAGTCAACCAATGGCGCAATAGTTGGGTCAAAGGCGCCGTCCGTTTCCCGGGCGACATTCAACGCTTGTTGAACAACGGTGATGGTTTTTTCATCCACCTGTAGCGACTCACCCACTGGAAGCTCCGCAAAACGAGACAGATCTGACCTAGGAAGATAAGTTGACATGCGCTGATTGATGTCAGACAGCACACCTTCAACACCTATCTGCAAACCGCGGGCTTCGCTGAGCGTCGACACCAGCTTGATGGAATAGCTCGTGCCCATAGCATAGCCAGAAAACGTCTGAACGTCAGTCTGCTCATAAAAACGACAGCCCGACAACAGTACTGCAATGATGCAGCACTGTATGACGGGCTTTAACCAATTTCGTATCATCGGTGAGGCTGTTTATCCGCCAAAGTCATCCAGAAGAATGTTTTCAGGCTCTACACCCAGATCTTCCAGCATCTTAATAACGGCAGCATTCATCATTGGAGGACCACACATATAAAACTCACAATCCTCTGGAGCTTCATGGTCTTTCAAATAGTTGTCATACAGCACGTTATGGATGAAGCCGGTATAGCCTTCCCAGTTATCTTCCGGTAGCGGATCAGACAACGCCAGATGCCATTCAAAATTGTCGTTTTCTTCAGCCAGCTTGTCGTACTCATCCTGATAGAAGGCTTCACGCAAAGATCGAGCGCCGTACCAGAAGCTGATCTTACGCTTCGACCCCAATCGCTTGAGCTGGTCAAAGATGTGAGAACGCATGGGAGCCATACCAGCACCGCCACCAATAAAGACCATTTCAGCATCGGTATCCTTCGCGAAAAACTCACCGAAAGGACCATAAACATCGATGGTATCACCGGGTTTCAGGCTGAATACATAAGATGACATCTGGCCCGGTGGTAAGTCCGTTCCCGGCGGTGGCGTCGCGATCCGGATGTTGAACTTAACAAGACCCTTCTCTTCTGGATAGTTAGCCATCGAATAGGCTCGGGTCACGGTTTCGTTGACTTTCGAGCGGTACTGCCAGACGTTAAACTTATCCCAATCTGAGTGATATTCTTTATCGATATCAAAGTCTTTGTAATGCACTTCATGCGGTGGGCATTCTAACTGGACGTAACCACCCGCACGGAAGTCAACATTCTCTCCTTCCGGCAATTTTAATGTCAGCTCTTTAATGAAAGTGGCGACATTCGGGTTCGACTCAACAGTACAGGTCCATTTCTTAACACCGAAGAACTCTGGATCAACTTCGATTTTCATGTCCTGCTTTACCGCAACCTGACAAGCCAAGCGCCAGCCTTCACGAAGCTCACCTCGGGTGAAATGCGGTTCTTCGGTTGGCAATGCTGAACCGCCGCCATCCAAAACCTTACATTTACACTGGGCACAGGTACCACCACCACCGCAGGCCGATGACAGAAACACACCGTTATTCGCAAGCGTTTGAAGCAGTTTACCGCCGGCAGCCGTGGTAATGGTTTTGTCGGAGTCCTCATTGACCTCAATGGCCACGTCTCCGCTGTTTACCAGTTTGGCACGGGCCGACAGAATGACGCCAACCAGTGCCAGGACGATGACTGTAAACAGTACAACGCCCAGGATAATTTCAGTACTCATATTCTGTTCTTCCTTACCTGATTACAGAGAGACGCCGGAAAAGGACATGAACCCCAACGACATCAGACCCACGGTAACGAAGGTGATGCCCAGGCCTTCCAGACCTTTAGGGATATCGCTGTACTTCAGTTTTTCACGGATGCCTGCCAACGCGACAATGGCCAAAGCCCAGCCCACGCCAGCACCAACGCCGTAAACCACACTTTCGCTGAAGTTGTAGTCTCGCTCAACCATGAACAAAGAGGCGCCCAGAATGGCGCAGTTCACAGTGATGAGAGGCAAGAAAACACCCAATGCGTTGTATAGCGCAGGGAAATAGCGGTCCAGCGTCATTTCCAGAATCTGTACCATGGCTGCGATAACGCCGATATAGCTCAGGTAGCCCAGAAAGCTCAGATTGGCTTCCGGAAACCCAGCCCATGCCAGTGCACCATCGCGCAGAACATAGGTATACAGCAGGTTATTGACCGGCACTGTCACCACCTGAACGACGATTACCGCAATGCCAAGACCAATTGCAGCAGGGATTCTTTTGGAGATCGCCAAAAAGGTACACATCCCCAAGAAGAAGGCCAAGGCCATGTTTTCAACAAAGACGGCCCGGATGAATAAACTGATCAAGCCTTCCATTACATGGCCTCCTTATTGATGTTTTTGGCAATTTTGTATTCCGGCTCTTCCACCTGTTCTTTCTGGAAGGTTCGGAGCAACCAAATAAACCCGGCGATAATGAAGAAAGCACTTGGTGGCAACAACAACAGACCATTCGGTATGTACCACCCTCCATCGTTAACCAATGGCAGAATTTCGATACCAAACAGCTTACCAGCCCCTAACAGTTCTCGAATGACGGCAACAAAGAGCAATACCACGCTGTAACCCAGGCCATTACCAACACCATCCATAAAACTTGGAATCGGAGGATTTGACATGGCATACGCTTCGGCACGACCCATAACGATACAGTTGGTAATGATCAGGCCGACAAAGACCGAAAGCTGCTTTGAAATATCAAATGCATAGGCTTTCAGAATCTGGTCAACCACAATCACCAGTGAGGCAATAATCGTCATTTGAACAATAATTCGAATGTTTCCGGGAATGTAGTTCCGGATCATCGAAATAAACAAGTTCGAAAAGGCCGTAACCGACGTCAGCGCGATACACATCACCAGGGTGACGTTCATACTGGTGGTGACCGCCAGTGCAGAACAGATCCCCAGAATCTGCAAAGCAATCGGATTGTTTTTAAAGATTGGATTCAACAGGACTTTGCGAGTTTCAGACATATCAGGCGTCTCCTGCTTTCAGGTTTTGGATAAACGGACGGAATCCCATATCACCCATCCAGAATTTGACCAGATTATCGACCCCATTGGTGGTCAATGTTGCACCGGACAGACCATCAATTTCATACGGGTCTTGCGGATCAGCCTGGCCACCTTTGGTCACGGTAATTTCGACATCACCTGACTCGTCATAGACTTTCTTACCCGGCCACTGAGACTTCCACTTCGGGTTGTCAACTTCGCCGCCCAGTCCTGGAGTTTCAGCGTGAGAATAGAAACCGAGACCCACCACCGTGTTCAGATCTTCCTCCAGAGCGATGAAGCCCCACAGTGTAGACCACAGACCATAGCCACGGATGGGTAGAATCAGGGTTTGCAGATCGCCTTCACCGCCTCGAACCAGATACACCTCGGTATAGGTTTCGCGACGCTTGATGCTGGCAATGTCATCAGACGTTCCCAGAGTTTGAGTAATAGTCGGGTCTGAAGCGGCCTTAACCGGATCAAAAGACTCGACATCGTACTCATCTGAAAACTCGCCGGTTTCAATATTAATCAGTCGGGTTTCGACCTGTTCAAACAGTTCTTCGACCGTCTTACCCTCTTCCATCAGCCCTGCAGCCGCGAGGATATTCCGTTTAAAGTCCTGCTCTTTGTTCTTCACCTGAATCGGTCGCAGCACAACAGCCGCCGTAGAAACAATGATTGCGCACACCAGACAAACGGCAAACGCAACGGTGAAAATATAGGAAATGGAGTCCTTATTTTTAGCCACGAGCTAACCTCCGCTTAACGTTGCGCTGTACAACAAAATAATCGATGGTTGGAGCAAACAGGTTCGCAAACAGAATTGCCAACATAATGCCTTCAGGGAAGGCTGGATTGACGACCCGAATTAATACCGTCATGACACCAACCAATGCCCCGAACCAAATTTTACCGGTCTCAGTCATTGACGCCGACACCGGGTCGGTGGCCATGAACATCATACCGAAGGCAAAACCACCCACGACCAGATGCCAGTACCATGGCAGCGCAAACATCGGGTTTGTATCCGATCCGATGGCATTAAACAGGAGTGTTGTGCCAATTAAGCCCAGCATCACACCCAACACGATACGCCACTGAACAATGCCCATAAACATGAGCACAAAACCACCAAAGAGAATCATCAACGTGGAAACTTCACCAACGGAACCCTGCTGAATACCAAGGAACGCATCCAACCAGGTCAGATTACCCAGCATGCCTTCTTTCAGACCGTCACTGAATGCAACACTCAATGCGGTGGCTCCGGAAAACCCATCGACAGCTGTCCAGACAGCATCGCCTGACATTGAAGCAGGATAGGCAAAGTACAGAAAAGCTCGCCCTGTCAAAGCCGGGTTGAGGAAGTTTTTACCGGTGCCGCCAAAGACTTCTTTGCCGACCACGATGCCGAACGAAATACCCAGAGCGACGGCCCACAACGGAATAGTCGGTGGACAAATCAAGGCAAACAGTACAGAAGAAACGAAAAAGCCTTCGTTCACTTCATGACCACGAACGGCAGCAAAAAGCACTTCCCAAAAGCCACCAACGGCAAAAGTCACCGCATAAATCGGCAGGAAATACACAGCGCCATAAATGAAATTATCCCAGATACTGGCCGGGTTGTTCCCTGCCAGCCAGCCGATAATCACCTCGCGCCAGCCATCGGCCATCACACCGGTTCCGGCTGCAATGGCAGTGTTCGCCTGAAAACCGAGGTTCCACATACCCCAGAACATGGCCGGAAAAGTGAACACCCAAACCATTCCCATAATGCGCTTCAGGTCCATTGCATCACGAACATGAGACGTTGTATGGGTGAATTTCTTATCTTTGTACAAGCCCGTATCTACGGCTTCATAAAGCGCGTACCACTTTTCGTACTTACCGCCCTTTTCAAACTCAGGCGCAATCTTATCCAGAAAAGCTCGTAAACCCATGATTAGCCCTCCGCCTCTATTTTGGTCAGATTGTTCCGCAGAATCGGACCGTACTCATACTTGCCGGCACACACATAAGTGCACAGGGCCAAATCTTCTTCATCCAGCTCCAATGCACCTAACTGTTCTGCCGATTCGATATCCCCGACAGCCAGCGCACGCAGCAACTGCGTCGGCAAGATATCCAGAGGCATAACCCGCTCAAACTGCCCGACGGGCATCATGGCTCGCTCAGAGCCGTTTTGAGTGGTTGAGAAATTGAACTTTTTACCTTTCAGGAACTTACCCAGGTAAATGTTCAAAACAGAGAAGTTATCAGGCCCCAAGCGCAGCCAGTGAATTAACGGACGACGATGGTCGTTTTCGAGCACGGTGATCTGAGTGTGGAAACGGCCCAGATAGTCAGTTTCGGGTAAACCACCCCGACCGCCAAACACAGACCCGGACACCAGACGATTATCACCGTCTTTCAGTTCGTCCTGAGCCAACTCGACCAAAGAAGCACCAACCTGAGTTTTGACCAGTCGAGGCTCTTTAACCTGCGGTCCGGCCAATGCCACAACGCGCGAGACATCCAACTCACCGGTCAGGAAGAGATTTGCCATCGCAATGACGTCTTGATAACCGATGGTCCAGACCGTTTTACTCGCCGAAACCGGTTCAAGAAAATGAATATGAGTACCCGGGTTGCCGGCAGGGTGTACACCGGCAAACTCTTCAACTGAAATGCCATCAGCTGTAGGCACGGAGGCACCCGGTGCTTTCGCCAGCCAGACTTTGCCATCGGTCAGCTTAGTCAGCATCGACAGCCCCAGTTTAAAGGCATCAGCCTGTTCGGCGATGATCACTGTCGGGTCAGCGGCGACAGGATTTGTATCGATCGCTTGCACAAAAATCGCTGCCGGCTTACTTCCGATGGCCGGAGCTTTCGAGAAAGGACGCGTACGGAATGCAGTCCAGAAACCTGACTCGACAAGCTGTTCGGTGATTGCTTCAGCGCCCAGACTGCTCAGCTCTTGTTCAGAATACTTCTTGAACTGAACCGACTCATCGCCCTTCAGCTCAATCACTAATGACTGGAAGACCCGGCGTTTGCCGCGATTAATCTGCGTGACCACACCAGCAGCAGGAGCTGTATAGACCACACCTTCATTTTTCTTGTCAGAAAAAACCGGCTGGCCTTTCTTTACGGTATCGCCCTCTCGAACCAACATTGTTGGTTTCATACCATGGTAATCGTACCCGATTAAAGCCACCGAGTTGACCGGCCGGCCATCCGAAATTTCCTGACGCGGAGCGCCAGCCATCGGAAGGTCAAGCCCTTTTTTGATGGTTATCATATTATTTGTATCCGTTGACTTATCTGAGCTCTTATCCGGCGTTTCCGCAGGGCCCGCTCAGTTTTTGGTCAAATTTATTTCAGGCGACCCCGGACCTGACCATGATCTAGCCAGGAGCGACACACCCCCCAAAAAATCGTGCAATAGTATAAAGATCAACAGTTTAGATGGCTACTGAGAAGTCGGGTCCCGTATCCGACTTTCGACCAATAACCGGAAAAAAATCGCCAACACAAGTGTAGACACATTTACAGTGACCTCAAATAGTGGTCCAAACTGGGACCGGAACGCGCTGTGACGATGATTTCTGAAGCATACTGCTCTATCATGCGCTGCCTGAATGAGCCACCCAATACTGAACATACGAATGACATACCTGAATTTCTCGCTTCCGGATAAGGCTGGCGATATCCGCACAATTTCCGGGCTCAGCGGCTCAGCAGACGCTCTGGCACTTGCTGAAATCATGACTCAACACCAGCAAACCGTTCTTTGCATTGTTGACTCTCCCAATCAGCTTGAACGCTTATCGACCGATTTAGACGCCTACCGAGGTCAGGCCGATTGGCAGGTCATGGCATTCCCAGATTGGGAAACGCTGCCCTACGATAATTTTTCTCCACACGAAGACATCATTTCAGAGCGTTTGGCCGTCCTAAAAGCGCTGGAACAACGCCCATACGCCATTGTTCTGACCACCGCGGCTAACCTCAGTCACCGCCTCCCTCCAGTCAGCGAAATTCAAGGCGGCGCCTTTCAATGGCAAGTTGGTGATCCACTGAACCTGGATCAACAGCGGGAAAAATTAAACAAAGCCGGGTACAGAGCTACGGATACGGTTTTCGAACATGGGGAATTTGCGGTACGTGGCGCTTTGCTCGACGTCTATCCCATGGGATCTGAGCTTCCGGTTCGAATCGAATTATTTGATGACGAAATTGAATCGATTCGCTGGTTCGATCCGGAAACGCAACGCACCAGCGAAAAAACCCACGCCATCGAGCTGCTTCCGGGCCGGGAAGTGCCCCTGAATGAAAACGGGATTAACCGCTTTCGCCAGAACTTCCGAGAACGATTTGATACGGATTTCACCAAAAGCACGGTGTATCAGGAAGTCAGTGATGGCATCCCCAGTCCCGGCGTCGAGTACTATCTGCCGCTGTTTTACGACAATACCGCCAGTTTGTTTGACTACCTCCCAGAGCAGACACTCACGGTCACTTTTGACGCCCTCAGCGAGACCATCGACCGCTATTGGGAGGAAGTCAGCAGCCGTTATGAAAACCGTCGGCACGATATTCAGAACCCGATATTAAAGCCGGATGAGTTATTCCTGCGTAAAGAGGAGTTTTTCTCACGCCTCGGACAGTTCCAACGAATCGTTCTTTCAGGAAAAAACAGTGAACAGCTTACCGGCGAACAACCCCAGGCACTCACGACACCACAGTCTTACCCGGTTGACCATCGAGCTCAGGAGCCACTGAATGCCCTTGAATGCTTTCTGAAGGAAACCAACCATCGAGTCCTTTTCTGTGCCGAATCTGCCGGTCGTCGTGAAGCTCTGAAAGAGCTGTTAGCAAGAATTCGCATCACTCCCACGCCTTGCGCAGACATTGGCCAGTTTTTAAACACTTCAGATATTGCCCTTGGCTTGACCGTAGCGCCTCTGTCCAACGGTTTGGTGCTGGACAGCGCCAGAATCACACTGATCAGTGAGGCGCAGCTGTTTGGCGAGTACGTTGCGCAACAGAGACGGCGGCGTAAAACTGAAACGGACTCCGATGATCAGGTCATTAAAAGCCTGACCGAGTTGCATCCTGGCACACCAGTGGTTCACCTGGATCACGGGATCGGTCGATATCGCGGTCTCGAGACGCTTGACGTTGATGGCCACACTCAGGAGTTCCTGAAACTGGAATACGCTGAAGGCAGCAATCTTTATGTTCCGGTTTCTAACCTACATTTAATCAGCCGCTATTCCGGCGCCGATGTTGACTACGCTCCGATACATAAGCTGGGCAACGACCGTTGGGCGCGCACCAAACGCAAAGCCGCCGAGAAGATCCGGGACACCGCCGCTGAGCTGCTGGATATCTATGCTCGTCGGGAAGCGCAATCCGGATTCGGATTCCCATTTGACTCGACTGAATATCAGCAGTTCGCTGCAGGGTTCGGTTTTGAAGAAACGGATGATCAGGCGCAGGCAATTCGCAAAGTCCTGAACGATCTTCGCCAACCGCGGCCCATGGACCGCCTGATCTGCGGTGATGTTGGCTTCGGCAAAACCGAGGTAGCCCTGAGAGCGGCGTTCATTGCTGCATCCTCTGGCAAGCAGGTTGCCGTGCTGGTACCAACCACCCTGCTCGCGCAGCAACATTTTGAGAACTTTCAGGATCGGTTCGCAGACTGGCCCATCAACATCGAGGTATTAAGTCGGTTCAACAGCAGTAAGAAAACCCAATCTATCATCGATGGGCTTGCTGATGGCAAGGTCGATATTGTGGTTGGTACTCATAAGTTGCTGCAGAAGTCCGTCAAATTCAAAGACCTGGGACTCCTGATTGTCGATGAGGAGCACCGCTTTGGCGTGGGACAGAAGGAAACCATCAAAGCCCTGCGTGCTAACGTCGACATTCTGGCTCTTACAGCGACCCCCATACCGCGAACAATGAACATGTCCATGTCCGGTGTTCGTGATCTGAGCATTATTGCCACCCCCCCGGCCAAGCGTCTGTCCGTAAAAACCTTTGTTCGCGAAAAGGACGACGCACTGATCAAAGAAGCCGTACTACGGGAAATCCTTCGTGGTGGACAGGTGTATTACCTGCATAACGAAGTGAGTACGATCGAAAAAACACAGGCGTTCCTGACCGAACTCATCCCTGAAGCCCGCGTGGTCGTAGCCCATGGGCAGATGCCGGAACGCCAGCTGGAGCGCATTATGAGTGATTTCTACCATAAGCGTTTCAACGTTTTGCTGTGCACCACCATTATTGAAACCGGAATCGACGTCCCCAGCGCGAACACCATCGTCATCGAACGAGCAGACAAGTTTGGCCTCGCCCAACTGCACCAGCTACGCGGTCGTGTAGGCCGGTCTCATCACCAAGCCTACGCCTATCTGTTGACTCCGGGCTGGAAGAGCCTGACCAAAGATGCCCAGAAACGCCTGGAAGCCATTGCGGATTCCCAGCATCTGGGTGCCGGTTTCACGCTGGCGACCCACGATTTAGAAATCCGCGGAGCCGGTGAGCTGCTAGGAGATGAACAAAGCGGACACATTGAAGGTATCGGCTTTTCGCTGTATCTGGACTTGTTGAACAAAGCCGTCGACGCCCTGAAGAAGGGTGAGACCCTGTCACTCGAGGATCTCGAAGCTCAAGGGCCTGATGTTAACTTACGCATTCCCGCCATCATTCCGGATGAATACATACATGATATCAATACCCGGCTAACCCTTTATAAACGCATTGCCAGTGTTCAATCCGACGACGCCATGCGTGAACTGCAAGTGGAAATGATTGATCGTTTCGGGCTATTACCGGACGCCGTTAAGAACCTGTGCCGGCAAACGCTGTTGCGACTGAAACTAGCCCCCTTGGGTATCGACCGCGTTGATATGAACGGGCAATATGGAACCATTGATTTTGGCCGGAATACAACGGTCGATCCGGTTAGAATTGTCATGCTGGTTCAATCTGAACCTCATAAGTTCAGCCTGAACAAAGGCACGCAGTTGAAATTTACAATACAAACAGAGACAGCCGACCAACGTTTTGCCACCATAGACCGGATATTAGAGAGAATTACAGACTCAAAATGAAATCAAAATTGATCCCCACCCCGATTTTGACCCTAGCTTTGCTCTGTCTGCCGTTGACGAGCATGGCAGAAGACGCAGACGATGAGCGTTGGTTCCAGGTTGAAGTGCTCATTTTTGAAAACCCGGCAATGGAAGTCGACAATCCGGAGCAATGGCCAACCTTTCCAAACATCAGCCACCCGACCGAATATCTGCGCCTGACCGGCACTCAGGACATTATTACGGAAAACTCAGAAACAGACCTGTCACCGGAAGAGCTCGATTCGACCCCGGAAGAAACCATCGAGAGAGATGCGCCAGTCTCCCGAAGCGGACTTGATGCGTTCGCAGCCTTGTCAGAAATTGAGCGACAACTCAACGAAGAACGGCAGACACTGGAGGACACTCGAGGTTTTCGGGTTCTGTTCCATGAAGCCTGGAATCAACCAGTGCCTGGACGGGACAATGTGGTCCCCATTCGAATTGATGCGGGTGAACGGTTTGGACGTCAAGCGGAGCTTCAGGGATACATCAGTCTGTATGTCGAACGCTATCTTCATTTTTCAACAGACCTGCACCTGATTCGATACGAAGAGACGGAGAACCCGTTCAACGTCGTTCTGCGCAGTGGCGATGCCAATCGGCAAACACCATCCACAGGCGCCCTTCAGGCTCCGACATCGACCCTTCAGTTTTCTGATTTATTTGCTCAGCCCCTGCAAAGCAATAATCAGATTACCCGTAAAGCTGATCAGTACTATGTCAGTACTCAAAGTGCGCAGCTGAAAGAAAGTCGCCGTATGAGGTCAAAACAGGTTCATTATCTGGATAACCCAGAGTTTGGGTTACTGATTCTGATCACCCCTATTGAACTGCAGTAATATCAGCATCCGGTGACGAAGCGACTCAGCGTCGCTTCGTCCGGCAATCTCAGGCGTAAAAATCTTTGACCATGGCATCAATAATTTTCCGTACCCGAACAATCCCGGTACTGAGATTTTCATCGATCTGACGAATCGTAATCGCTCCAGAGCTTTTACCCGCCGCCGGATTAACAACCAAAGACAAACTGGCATAGTTTAACTTCAGCTCACGTGCCAAACTGGCTTCTGGCATACCCGTCATACCAACAATATCACAGCCATCATTTTCCATTCGGAAGATTTCTGCTGCGGTCTCCAGTCTGGGGCCCTGAGTTACCCCATAGACGCCACCATTAATCACCTTTTCACCAGCAGTGCTTGCGCCACGCGCGATCAACTCACGCATGCTGTCACTGTATGGGTATGAGAAATCAATGTGCGACACCGGAGCATAATCGCCATCATAAATGGTACCTTCACGCCCGAAGGTATAGTCGATGATTTGCTGAGGAATCACCAAGGTTCCGGCTTTCATGTTTCGAGAAATACCACCGACGGCATTTACAGCCAGAATATCGGTCGCATAAAGCTTCTGTAACGCCCAAAGGTTGGCTCGGTAGTTCACGAGATGAGGCGGAATTCGATGCGGATGCCCATGCCGGGCAATGAACAATACGCGCTGACCGTACATTTCGCCTTCCAATACCGGAGCAGAGGGTGCTCCAAAAGGCGTTTGTTCATCGTGCGCTTTCATGATGGTCAGACCCGGAAGTTCCGTCAGACCCGTACCTCCGATGATCGCCAAAGTACCTGACATATTGACTCCTTATTTTATTATGGTTACTGAGTCCGGACATCCGTTTCAACGACCGGGGAAAAATGGTGTCCCCAGCAGGAATCGAACCTGCAACCTACGGCTTAGGAGGCCATTGCGCTATCCAGTTGTGCCATGGGGACAAAAGAACTGAAGCTCGGATTGTAACGAGCCGTCCAGAGGTTGAAAAGACCAAACTGGTCGCGAAACACCGCCCGTTAGAGATATACTTCGCCACTTAAATGGTTGATAAAGAATCGATACAGCATGAGCACTTTTGATCTCGATACACTGGCAGATTGGCTGGAAAATGATTTACGTGCCGAAGACTGCATGGATATACACATGCTGCACGGTCTTTTGACCGCCCTTTTCATCTGTGGCGAGCCATTATCCGATGAATGGCTGGCCTCAGCGATCGATCAACCCCTGACAGACCTTCCTGAAGATGAAGCAGTGGCGTTCGCCAACGGTTGCGTCGAACTGTATAACCTGATTGGCGAAGAACTCTACTCAGATTCCGATATTTCACTGACCTGGGAACCCACAACAGACTGGCAGGAATCGGACATGCAGGCATGGTGTCAGGGCTTTATGGAGGTGGTACTCCAACAGCCCGAAGCATTTGAACATGCAAACGAGGAACAACTGAGTATTTTAATGCTGCCCATTGAAGCGGCCTCAGGATTCTTTGAAGATGAGGACGACTTCAAACAGTTGTATCGTCAATCCAAGCTGTTGAAACAGATGTTCAATGACATTCCAGAGCTGTTAACGGATCTTTATCTGCTTTTCCATGCTCCGGGAAAGTAACCGATACTCAAGGTTTCGGTTAAAGGGTCATAAGCCGTTTCCGCCACGGCAATTTGGTGACTCTGGCGCCTCACCCTGCCATTCATCCGGGGTATATAAATGCAGAGCCAGGGCATGAACTGGCCCGGCCAGCTCATCTTTGAGCAAGCCATAAACACTTTGATGTCGTTTCACCGCTCGCATGCCACGAAACTGTTCGGAGACCAGCGTCACTTTAAAATGGGTTTCACTGTTGGCAGGCACAGAGTGCCGATGACTTTCATTTTCGACGACCAGAAGAGCGGGTTCCAGTGCTGAAAGTTTCTGTTCGATGTCATTTTGTACTGCCATTTAATCATCCAAATCGAGTAAACTAGCGCCCAATTTTAGAGCCTGATCCGATTCTTTGCATCCATTCGCAGGTAAAGATCGGTTCAGAACAACCCCTTCACCTAACGCTAACAGAGGTCGACATGTCGAATCGCGCACAGGAAATCATCAAAGCTTTTTATGAAGAAGAAGCAAAACGACAAGAAAGTGAAGTCACGTTTACCGACTATACCGTGCGCTTGAACACCTCAGATATTGCCATGCTGGAAGTTATTGCCAAACGCTTCGGCAAAGCGGCCGAGCGAATTGCATCAGAGGCCGTGTCTGCAGCCGTATACTCAATGGTTGAAGCGCTGGAAACCAGTGAACGCAAGACCATGGCAAAGGAGGCAGATGACCTGAATGAAACGCTCGCAAAAAAGGCAGCAAAGGCCAATGGCAAGCCTGAGTTCGATGAGAAGTCCGTTACCTGGGTCATGAATGATCGCGCGATTA
>NZ_CH724150.1:431426-551122 GCF_000153185.1 Reinekea blandensis MED297
TAAGTTGAAGCAGACGAGCATCGTCCTCGGCGCTGTGATGTCGAAAACCATGTTTCTCCCGCAGCGCCGCCTTGTTTTCATCCCAATGCTCCAGTTGATATTGCGACAGGATTTTTGGCAATGTTTCGAGCTTAAACAACATTTTCTGCTCAGCAACATAAAATAACAGGCTCAACCAGCCAGAATCGAATCCCCAGCCATCGGTGTATAAAATCTGACCTTCAAACAATTCGTTCAGGGCACTGGCAACAAATCGTGGTGATAGCCCTTCTTCGATCAGCGTCTCTCGTTGAATGCCATGGAGTTTTTCAGCATCAGGTTGCCAATGGGTCCAATCGTCCTCTGGCCGTATCAGCCAGTTCCGGGACTCACCATTGTCGGTCGCGACCCCGATTTCAATAGGGTAACTGCCCTTACCAAATCCAGAGGCTTCAATATCAATAATGACGGGGGGCGTCCGGTGTCGCTCCAAGATCCTTTCCTTTCAGTTCAATTTACCGTTCAGACGAAAAAAAGCCCACTTGGGCTTTTTAGAGAGTAGACAATATCGTTGATGTCGTACAAATAACAAGACTGCATTCAAAAAACATTCACATCGGTGATGTTAACCAGACGTCCTTTGGTCAACTCCCGGTAAACACCTCTTCAATGAGATTAGCCGTCAGAATCTGAGGTAATATTTCAGGTACCGGAGATCCTTTTTCGTAAAATGCATAAAGAGGAACGCCATCTCGGTTAAAACCAGCAATCAACTGATCAACCGATGGTGAAGGGTTTGTCCAATCCGCTTTGATCAAAACGACGTCTTCCCGTTCAACCAATGACTCAAACCGCTCTCCCGATAACGCGACGCGTTCATTCGCTTTACAGGTGATACACCAGGCCGCGGTCACATCAACAAAGACCGAACGCCCTTCTGACAGAGAGGCTTGAACCAACTCAGGGCTGTATTCTTGCCATAAAGATTCCGACTGACGTTGATCGAAGACCATGAACCCGGCTGTCACCACCAACGCAACACGGACCGTACGCTTAAACCAGCGGCCACCGGTGGAACCGGCGGAACTCGATGATAACGCTGGCCACAACGCCATCGTCAGCAGAATAAGTCCGAGACCAACCTGTAAAAGCGCATTGGTTCCCTGTAACTCAATAAGCACCCAAAGAAGCCACAAAGCCGTTGCAAAGAGGGGAAACGCCATCAACTGACGAAAGGTGGTCATCCATGCGCCGGGTTTCGGCATCCAACCTGCCAATTTCGGAATCAAGCTGATCAATAACACCGGTAAAGACAAGCCAAGCCCCATGGCGGCGAAAATCAACAAACTCACATATGCTGGCTGGAGCAAGGCGAAACCGATTGCAGAACCCATAAACGGCGCCGTGCAGGGTGTTGCCACCACCGTCGCTAAGACACCGGTAAAAAACGACCCGGCCATACCCGACTTTTCAGTTAACCCCTGCCCGATGCCCATCATAGACTGCCCGAACTCAACGAATCCGAACATGGTTAATGACATGACAAAAAACAACAGGACCAGAGCCGCGACAAAGTACGGAGACTGCAACTGAAAACCCCAGCCGACCCAGTCTCCGAAATACCGAATAAGCAGCAGCACTGAAGCTACCACTAGGAAGCTGACTACGACGCCAACCGTATAAGCCAGACCATGCAACCGAGTATGCGCAGGGGAGTCACCAAACTGAGTCATTTGCATGACTTTCAGTGACAGTACAGGAAAAACACAGGGCATAAGGTTCAGAATGAGTCCACCGATCAGGGCAAACAGTGTAGCGCTGATCAGAGTTAACCCAACGCCCGATTCATTTGAGGCTTCGTTGAGATCAAGCGTTTCGGCACCGGACAGCTCAGAACTCAGGTCAAGCGACAAGGTTGTCGGCTCTATGGCAACCGGATTACCGTTCAAATCGAACAGCCGTTTCTGAGGCGGGTAACACAATCCAGCATCTGCACAACCCTGGTATGTCAGTTGAACAAGCTCTTCCTGAGCGCCGGATACCGCATGGCGCACTGACATGACGTCGTAAAAAACGGCCATATCTTCATCAAAATTAGGGTCGTACTTGATCAGAACATTGTCGCCAAACTGTGTAGATGTGACATCCGCTGCGCCCTGCGCTCTGATCGAATAACGGTCACGATAGAGGTAATAATCAGGCGCGATATCAAACTCGACCGTCAACGAATCCCCTACCCTCTGGACATTCACTGAAAAGGCGTCATCAACGTCCAGAAACTCGTCAGCAAACAACAGCGACGATGCGAGCATTCCGATAAAAAACCAAACTTTTCTCATGTTCTCTTATACCTTAATAGTGCCGCTGGCATTCAACGCCTGATCAAACGCCAAATAGGGTAAATCGACCTTCTGTAACCAATCCAGTCCGCTTTCGCCTTTTAACATCGCGATCGAGGACATACTTCCTGCGATAATGCATTGCTCAGCGATAACACTGACTGAGCACAGACCATTCTGCGCCGGGAACCCCGTATCGGGGCGAAGCAGATGACAGTAACGCCCAGTGTCGGTTTCGATGTAACGCTCATAATCACCACTGGTGGCTAAAGCGCCCCGTTTAAGCTCAACCTTGGCGATCGCACCCGGCTCCCGCGGATGGCAAACTGCCACAGTCCATGGGGTCTGTTCAGGCTGTACATCACTCGCGGCGATATCTCCGGCCAGGTTGACCAGCCCCGGCACAGAAGCGTCACGCAAAATCTGCACCAGACGATCAACCGCAAACTCTTTAACCAGGCCACCGAGGTCGACCGCAACACTGTCTCGAATGTTCACAGCGTTCCCGTCCCAGGCCAGTTTCGGCCAGCCTACTTTTGTCAAAGCTGCCTGCACAGCTTCCTCTTCAGGTACCTGGTTGCCAGAAAATGACCAAACCCGATGCAAAGCTCCGATCGTAAGATCAAACAGCCCATCACTGAGCTCATAGCAGTGATTGGCGAAACTCATCAAACCTTGCGTTTCTTCGTCCAGCCCAATGCCATTTAGTTCCCCTCGATTCAACCGGCAAACCAAACTGTCTTCGCGAAACCGACTGAACTTGCGCTCCAATCGCCGAACTTCGGCTTCCATGACTTGCAGCAGTGGCAATGATGACCGCTCATCAGATTGCCAAAGGCTGATTTCGCAGGGACCACCCATGGCTTTAAAGCGGTGCTGAACTAAAGGCATGGTCAATTACGTTAAAAACGATAGTCCAATCCAGTGCCAAATCTCCAGAACCCTGGTAATCCAGGGGCTTCTTCATCAAAGTTAAACCCATAGGCCGGATTAGCAGCATAGCGCTCGGCATAGGTGTTTAACGTGAAGTTACGGAAATCAGCATTCACCCTCAGCTTGGCGGCTAAAGCACCATAATGAGACAAACGCGGGTCACTGGAATAAAAGGTTGTAGTATCCACGGTGTAAAAGGGATCGTTCTCGTTCAGATCAGGAACCTCATAAAAATAGGCACTCGTCTGAACGTAATATCGCAACCCGGGAACAACCTGAATATTGACGCCATTATTGGTAAAAAACGACCAGTTCGGCGCCCAGTTCTGATAGTAATCCAGGTCGATGGTGCTGGAAGCGATGCCCCAGGAATCCAAAAATAACCGATAATCGGCGTGTACGGCCGCGTTAAGATCCGGCAGGAAACGACGTGCGCCCAGCGACAGCGTTCCAACTGACCGAGTACTTGGACGAATGTCGCAAGGCACCGACTCAGCATGAGGACAATCGCGATAAGGATCCGACAGATAACCTTTTTTGTAGGTAAAAGTCGCATTCCCCTGAACCACCAGGTTCATATTAATGATTTGACCGATGCCCTCTGAGACTGAAACTTGCCATTTGCTTTCGTCATTGGCGTAATAACGTCCAGGTTCATTTGCGGCTTGGTCTTCCGACCCTTCGTCTCTCAGCGTCGTTGGGCTCATCCAATCATAACCAAAACTGAGACCGCCACTCAGTGTCGTCATCTGATCATTAATCTGAGCCGCCCCATCGATGCCGGCGTTCAAGGCAATGTAATCACGCTCGATCGAAAAATAGGCCGCAGCACCAGCTTCGGTTGTCGCCCCGTACACACGCCCGGCGGCAGTCAAATCGTAACGCAACTCTTTAGAAGCACCGGCAAAGTGAGTATAGACCTCTTCTTCACCTTCCGGGACATAGGTGTATACCGGCGAAGCACCGGCCATGTGTTCAAAGCTGGACTCGACAGTCACAGAATATTTGTCTTTGACGGGCATCAGCAGATGAAACTGATGCACCTGAATGGTATAGCGTTCCTGAGCGATACCCGCATCGTCGCGGGCTGCCGGACTGTCGTCTTCCGTGTAATAGGTATAGCGGTAAGATGCTTCTGATTGTGCTGGTCCTGCCGCCGCAACACTGCTTGCCATACCCGGAATCGCCAAGGCACTGGCGGTAAGTTTCTTTAATACATCTGACATGAAAAACGTTCCTGTTAAATCAGTTACATCCGCAGCCGCCACCAGCGGCCGAACCACCACCAAAAGAACCCTCTTTAGCAAAGTAGACGTGTCCATCCAATGTGCTTTCCAAGGGATCTGCGGACCAACTCATCTCGTCTTTTGCCAGGTTACCGCGCTGCCAGGGACTGACAGTAACACAACCGCTTAACAGTGAGACGGCTATCAAACCTGTTAACAATACGTTTTTCATAACTACTCGTTTACTTATTACAAGACAAAGGCAGCCAACGGCTGCCTGTACTGTTTCCAAACTAAGTCATCCAAAAATCGGGATGTCTTCGGCCTCAATCGGAAACTCAAGCGCGAACGGATGTGTCGATATTCCCGCCTTTTTACGCAAAGCATAGTGAATATGTGACGCCGTCATTCGTGTACTGGCTACATCAACAGGGACCAGTTCGTTTCCTTCAACTCGGATATCTTTGGCTTCCACCAGTGCATTAGTCGCATTGATTTGAGTTCCCCCGTTGACGTGATTACCCATCAACATGTAGCTGGTCACCGCCCAATGGTCTTTGCCATTGCCATCATTGTACCAAGGCGTTCGACCAAAATCAGAGCCAACGACGATCGTGGTCTGATCCTGAATATTGTAGGCTTCAAGCGCTCGGAACAGGAAGTGCAAGTCCCTCAGAACGTCACGGATACGGAAGTAATGTCGGTTGTCGTGATCTCCATGGGTGTCGAATCCACCAAAACCCACTTGCATCGACGACGCCATTCCTGAGGAAAAGCCAGCAACCGCGTATCGCATGTGATCTCGCCGTCCGGAGTTTGAATCATCTTTAACTTCTGCTGCCAACGAACCCGCCGGTGGATTATCCAGCTCCGCGGCTGCACCCGAAAACTCCACACCCTGTTCTCTGACGAGATAGAGCTGATCCTGAAACTGACGACGCAACGGTAGGTTTTCTTTTTCCTTTTGCAATGCTTTGCGCTTATTTCTAGCGGTATTTAAGTAACTATCGATTGCATCGGTATCACCGTCTGTCGGACTTGCAACGATGTTAAAAATATTTGCACTCGAAGCACCAGAGCTTGCCACCAGACCCGCAGATTGACTATTGCCACCGCCGTCAGTCATCCATGCCATCGGGCGATCCGCACCTTGCACGGCTGCGTAAAGAGCGCTGAAATCAGGGTATCCCATGGCCATGGTACCGGTGTCCGCATAGGTCGTTCCGGTGCTGTGTGAGTTAGTACGGTTGTCTACACCATTTAAAACACGCAGATTGTCCGCATGGAGACAAACGAAGGCATCGTACATGAAAAGGTTGGAGTTCATGGTGTTATCACCATTAATTGCCAGGTTTCTGTCGACCAGGTCATCCAGAATTCCAGCGGTAGCAATGTTAACCCGATCAATCTTTTCCTCAAGGATGGCTCTCGCATTCGTTTGCACGTTCTCAACCGCGGCAGCATCCTCCAGCCAATTGGTTGAAGACGATGCCGTTAGCGTATTGCCACTGATGGTTCCGCTTAAAATCTGGCGAATATGCTGCGTCGTCAGGCCTTGATTCGCAGCACCATCATCACGATTTCCGTCCTCATCTTCCTGATTAAAGGTGCCAAGATAAGGTGCATAAGACATCTCATCAGAAATATTGGCTGAGCCAGCATAGATATCTGCCGCCTTGCGTATTGAACTGGCAGGATATCGATTCACAGGGCTGCCTGCATTGCGGGCATTAGGGTTGATATTACCCCGAATTTCATTGCCTTTTGGATTGCAAAATGTTGTAGGTTCCCAACCGCCTCCAAGATGCGCAAAAACAAAATATTGGCCCACTGGGGTCAGATCCGCAGCCTGTGCTCGACCGGTCAAAGCGACCGGAGACACCAAAACCATACCGGAGGCACTGACCGTTTTCATAAATTCTCGACGATTCATAGTTCAGTTCTCCGTTAATCAGCTGTAGATGAAACGATAGTCAGACAAGATGTAGGTCATAACCGCAAACCAAGCCTTGCGAACCCTAGAGTTACCGCCAGTACCACACCCAAGTGACGGATCATCTTCAAGCACATTAACAAACAGTTCGTAGGCAATATCGACCTCTTCGCTGTCAAAATCTACTTTCTGATGCAGTGCCGCTAAGTGTAAGCGCGCAATCTGCTTACGAATCACCTTTAGCTGCGCCAAGCGACCGGCCGCTGTAGGCGCGCTCAGATCGACATTTTCATCTGCAATTGTAAACAACAAACGATCTTCGATAGGTGAGTTGAACTCATTACGAACGATGTCACAGGATTCATCAACTGCCATACGCTCCGTAATCGCAGAGACGATACCACTGACGGAGTCTGAATCTTCAAATACGTCAATCGAATCTTTACCGCCGAGGAACTTACGATCGTTCAGACTGTACAGGTTCAGAGAGCCAGGGGTGTTCCAACCGCCTGAATTCAGAGCACGCAGTTTTTGGTTCAACAGTTGCGGAGGAAGATATCGAATCGACCCGACCTGTTCATACTCTTCAGAAACGCCGTCATAAAATAAGCTGTCTGAGCGGAAGTAAGCACTTTTGGTCACCGCATAGATCAAGTCTTTAATATTGAAACCACCACCAGCAAACTCACCTGCCGCACTCTGAATCAGACGCGACTGCATTTGGTAGGCCCGTCGATAGGCTTCTGGCGAATCTTCACCCGGCTGGCCTAAAATGGGCTGACCCGTCATCCCACTCACAACAATCTGGGCAATACCTTTCGGATAGGCGCCATCTGAAGCGACCTGCTCACCCAGCCATTGAAGTTCACGAGTGTTGTAGCCGTTCACGCCCCCAGATTGAAACTCACTTTTTGAAAGGCCCCAACCAATGGTGTCGTCATGATACGGGACTTCATCGGGATTACTGATGTCATAAACCCCATCGAGGTCATAGTTTTGGAAGGCTTTTGCAACCGGATCCATAATTTCATGACACAGAATACAATCTGGGTTAGACGCAGTCGGATCATCGATACCAACGCTATTGGAAAAATCTTCAAACTCCAGGTCTTCCAACACTCGGTTCCCTTCGATCGCCAGCAAATCCTTACCAGCAAAGAACCAATAGACCATCCACGCTCGGTTACGGTGCATATTGGTCTCAGTAGCCGTGTACTTATTTAAAAGAACTTCATCGGTAATGATCCCAGAATGCGGCACTCCTCGAGTACTCGGTGTCATACTGGCATCAGTGTTGTAGTACATCTGGACTGGCTTGAGGTCACGTGGATCGTACGGAAACTCATCAAGGATATAGTTTTGTGAAACATCGCCATTGCGAGTGGGATTTTCGTAAAGCGCAACAACATCAATATAGTCAAGCAGTTCTTGCTGAGAAGACCATTCCTTCCATTCGATATCATCTGCATCGGCCAGATCCAACGCACCATTTGAGTCATCAGAATCAGGATCGACTAATTTTACGTTTGGACCGTTATCGCCATTATTGAACGCTTCAAAGCTAAAGCGATTCACCACGGTATATTTACCAGAAACAAGTTCACGGAAGTCTCGATTATTGCGCGCAAGATACTCTACAAACAACAGCGGCTTGCGTGCCAAGGCTTCCGTAGTGAAGTATTCTAAGTAATTGCCAGAGATATCAAGTTCGTTTTCTGAACGGAAATCATCGTCCCAGTTCAGGTCAGGCAAAATTGTATATAAGTCATTGTTCGAATCTCGGCGACGGAACGTATTTCCGTAAAGGTTTCGGATTGAGTTTGTGCTTCCCGTATTTTCCTTACGAAAACGATCCGTCAATAACTTATCGTTGAACAAGTCTTTTAAGCGCTCATAAAAGTAATCGCTTTCCATAAACCCGTAAACGACTTGCTTCTCGCCTTCCAGGTCAGAGAGAAAGGTTTCAACTTCTTGTTCTGTCGGCAAGCGACCCGCCAGCTCAAACGCTATCTTGTAGACAGCTTCTTCGGGATCCATCGTTCCCACGCCAGGTAGCGAGCGGGCAACGGAACCAGACGTTGAGCTGTTAAGTTCGGCCAGAACAAATGCGGCAACGTCGGCAGCGGATTGTCCTCTCATCGGATTAGCGGCACTTGGCATATCTTTTTCGATTTTTGCCACTAACGATTCTTGGGAACCACATGATGAACAGGCGATCAGGGCGCCACCAGAACCGCCATCACCATTGGGTCCGTGACAGGACGCACATTGTTCAGCATAGATTTTTTGGCCCGCCTCATGATTTCCTGAAGTGCGTTCCTCACCATCCCCATATTGTTGAGAACAGGCGCTGAGCAGAATTACCGCGCTCAGCATCCCAGCTTTTATAACCGTCAGTAAACTACTAGAATTGAACATTTCTCTCTCCGAGACCCCTGATTTTGGACTTTGAGGTTCTTTTATCGGGAAAGAAAGTATCAGGTAAGCCCAATTAAAAGCGGTGACACGTCACAATATTGATCCAGCGCAATGACTTTCTCTTTACATTGAGAGTGACTTCACAGCCTGAATCGATTAGTTTTCAGAACAGTGACAATTTTGGTCAGCAGCTGACGCAACCATATACAGGTCAAAATGACACCAATGCCCGATTCGCACACCACAGCCCCAGACACGAACTTAGTCAGAGCCTGTCTTGAAGCGGTAGCTCGAGACCAGACAACCATTGACTACAAAACCCTGGCTGAACGGCTGTCTTTCCGCTCACCCGGTATGATTCGGAAAACCACGACATTGCTTGAAGCCATTCAGGAAGAAGATGCCTTACTCAAGCAACCTCAGCTGGCAGCGGTCGTGATTCAGAAAAGCGGCAAACCCTACCCTCGCCCGGGCTTTTTTCAAACACTGAAAGAGCTGGACCTGTATGCCGGCAAGGACGATGGTGCGGATGCACAGATGTGGCATCAGAACGAACTTGAAAAGGTCTATGCCACATATCGCCGGACAACCCGCTAATCGAACGGAGCTCGACTGCATATCATCTGTGTGTTAGCCAGCGCAGCATGACCGCCCCGTATAAAAAAATACTCCAGGCCATTTGGGTCCACAGAAGAAAAAGTGGTACCGCCGAGAAGACACCAAACACAATCGACCAGTTTGGCAAGGTGATATAAAGCCAGGCAAAACCAAATTTCAAAAACAGAAAGAGAACTGTCACACCCAGTGAGACAGCAGCATTGTCCCGCCAGGTAATCATTCCACGGCTGGACAGGCGATATACAGCCATCAGCAGTAACCACATCACAGGAACCGACGTCAGGTTCACACCTGGTAACAGCGCCAGTAGCCCGGTTCCAAGCATAATCTGCAACAACAGCACCAACGTCATCGCGACAATCAGTGTCATCATCAAGGCGGGCATCACCCACAGATAGTGCAGCCAGCGCCGACGACCACGACCCTGTTCAATCTGAAAAACCCAATGCAGGGTCTTGTCGACTTTGTTCACCAGAAATATCAACGAACCAAATAATAAAATGGCGGAGTATCCCTGCAGACTGCTGACATCCTGAACCCATTCGTCCGCTCTGGAGCGCCAGCTCAGAGCTTGTTCAGGAATCAGATACGACAACAACACATCAAACTGCTCAATGAGTTGAGACTGAACGGAGGGAACCTGTGACAAAAACCAAAGCACACCGCTGACCAATGGCACCAACGCAAAAAGTGTGGTCAGCGTCAGCACCGACGCATGTTGACCTATGTGCGCACCCGCGACCAAGTCACTGCGCAGAAAATTGCGAACCTTTTCAACTATCCCATACAATAGCGTCTTCACTCGTCAAATCTCATTCAGGACACAACCATGGCCAACACCTTATACCACAACCCTCGTTGCTCAAAATCACGACAGGCAAAACAACTGCTTGAAGAAAAAGGCATTTCATTCGAGGTTCGAGAGTACCTGAAATCGCCATTAAGTGCCGGTGAGATCCAATCGTTGCTGTCACAGCTTGGTTTACCGGCACACAATCTTTTACGAACAAAAGAAGCAGAATATAAGGAACATCAACTGAGCAAAGACAGTTCAGAGTCCGACATCGTCGCCGCCATCGCTCAATCACCCAAGCTCCTGGAGCGACCAGTACTGGTCACTGACAAAGGCGCGCGTATCGGCCGTCCTACCGAAGCGTTACTGGAGATTCTCTGATTGCCGTACGTTCTGGTACTTTATTACAGTCGTTTTGGCAGCGTCGCTGCTTTGGCAGCAGAAATCGCACAGGGCATCGATCAGGTTCCGGGCATCGAAGCCCGCGTCCGCACGGTACCATCAGTCTCACCGGACTTTGACCCGGACGCCACGGATATACCCGCCGATGGCCCTCTTTTTTGCACTGAAGACGACTTTGCCCTGACCAGCGCTATCGCATTAGGTTCGCCTGGTCGGTTTGGCAATATGGCCGCACCGTTAAAATACTTTCTGGAGCAAACAACCGGTAGCTGGGTCAGTGGCCGACTGGTGGGCAAACCTGCAACGGTATTCACTTCAACTACCACGCCACATGGCGGGCAGGAGTCCACCCTCCTGTCCATGATCAATCCTCTGCTTCACCATGGCATGCTCATTACCGGGGTTCCATTTACCGAGCCTGGGCTGCACGAGACTATCGGTGGAGGTTCGCCTTATGGCGTTTCTCACATCGCCGGGGAGTCTCATAACGCTCTGCACCCTGAACTTAAAAACCTCGCCCGCCATCAGGGCGCTCGACTGGCGACCTACGCACTAAGGTTGATGAATGAAACAAAAACGCGTCAATATTAACACTCGGCTGAAATGGCATTTTTTTCTGCTGATTATGGCCTGCATTTTAGGCACCTTCTTGTCCGGCCCGTCACCAGCAGGCACCGATCTCTCTTTACCTGAGTGGTTCGGAACCGGACTCATGATGTCATTAATTACGGTACTACCCCTGATGTTTTTTATCCCCACTGTACTAAAGCCCACGCCCGGCAGTGTCAGTTGGTTGAGTTTTTTCTTATTGGCTTATCTGGTATTTGCGATATTGAAAATTTTTTCGCCGGGTGGTTTTTTCGGGGGCACGCTGATGACCCTGTTTAACCTCACCGCGTTCTTCTATGCCGTTGCCTGGCTGCGACCATTCAAAAAAGCCGCTAAAGAAAAACAAAAGTCATAAATCGGAGAACAGCTTTTTACGAACCATCTGCCGGTACTCCCCGGCAGACATCCCGGTTGATTGCCGAAACACTCTCGCAAAATAAGCCACACCAGTGAAGCCGCACGAAGATGCAATTTCAGTCACGCTCAAGTTGGTTTCGCGCAACAAAGCTCGTGCTTCTTCGAGCCTCACTTTCTGCACATACTGCATTGGCGACTCTTTGGTCGCTTCACTAAACCGACGTCGGATCTGCCGCTCCGACTGACCTGCCACGGCTGCAAGCTGTGCAAGACTGATGGGTTCATTCAGGTGTGACCGAACCCAACTCTGGACCAGACTGACAATTTCATCGTCATGAACAGCCCCGCCAGGCTCATAAAACGGTGTACTGAAATCTCGTTTGATTTCATGCATAAACTGACGTTCAACCAGTGCCAACGCCTCTTCACCGAACTCCCGCTCGATGAAGTACAGCACCAGATCGGTTTGCGCATTAATAGAACCGGCGCAATAAATGCCGTCTTCATGTGTGATGAAATGCTCTGTCTGAAAATTAACCGAAGAAAATCGCTGGCGGAACCGCTCCAGGTAATACCAATGCGTTGTCGCGACCCGTCCATCCAGTAGTCCCGCTTCGGCAACCATGCCGACACCGGACCCGGTAGCCACCAGACGACTGCCCTGCTGGTATTGAGCTCTCAACCAGTTTTGAGCTTGCCGCTGTCTTGTGAACGACTGCCAGGGAGAGCCCCACATCGGCGGACAGAAGACAAAGTCGACATCCAACGGCTTTGCAAAATCGGACTGTGCAACCAGCTCGATTCCCGCTGTCAGTGACACCGGGCCGATGCGCTCGGCAACAAAATAAACCTGAACGCCCTGACCGGCGAGATGGCCAACCGCTTGATCAGCCGCGTGAAACATTTCGACGGGGATCGACACCCCGGTTGTCAGAATTTGAGGGTACAGTAAAAAAGCCAGCTTCATCACAGCAACACAGAAATATCCGAATAAGACAAAATTTTGTCCGAATAGTTATAACACCAACCTCAGTAAACGCCTATATTGCCCGCAAATCAAACTTTATTGAGCAGACAAATGAAAAAGTTACCGGTAATTGTCGGCTTTGGCGGTATTAATGCCGCCGGACGTACCTCCATGCACCACGGCCATAAACGCATGGTTCATGAAGCCCTGTCGGCAGAACAGCTAAAAGATACCTGGCAAGACCTCTCTACAATAATGGGACTCGACCTCGCTTCACCACAACGGGATCAGGATCTGCTCAACGGGACGCTGGTACGCAGAATTGAAGAAAGCCACTACCCGTGCGACGCCGTTCCAACCGGAAAAAAAGCACAGCTGCTGCTCGACAACCCCATCGAGTTCGTTATCAAGAAAAACCAACTGCCGGAAACGATCCCGGCGCACTGGGATGTACGTGATCGCGATACGAAAACGGTCTCAGTTACCGTCCCCGATGGCCTCGATACAATATTACCAGACGCTTATCAGAGCCGTGTTTGCTCCGCCGGACAACTGCCAACAGGCTTCAATCCGGCCGATTACTACAATGCTGCGCATCACCCCCGCGGCCTGCAAATGGCGGTCTATGGTGCCTCCGATGCCATTCGTTCTGTTGGCATCCCATGGCAAACCATTCTTGAAAAAGTCTCGCCCGACGCGGTGTCGGTTTATGCCGGATCGGCCATCAGTCAAATGGATCAATACGGATTACAAGGCCTGTATCAGGCAGGCTACAACGGCAAACGCACCACCTCAAAAATGATGCCGTTAACGCTGCCTGAAATGGCAGCGGACTTTATCAACAGCTATATGATCAACAGCGTGGGAAACACCGGGTCTAATGCCGGTGCCTGTGCAACCTTCCTCTACAATCTGCGTCAGGGCCTGATTGATATACAATCCGGACAATGCCGGGTGGCCATTGTAGGGAATGCCGAGGCACCCGTCGTTCCGGAAATCATGGAAGGCTTCCGCATCATGGGTGCATTGGCCGAAGATGAGCAGCTGAAAGCCTTGGATGGTTCTGACACCGCTGATAATCGTCGAGCCTGTCGTCCGTTCTCAGCCAATGCCGGTTTCACCATGGCTGAATCGGCTCAGTTTATGGTGTTAATGGATGACGAACTGGCACTGGAACTCGGTGCGACGGTGTTTGGTTCCGTCGCTGACGTTTTCGTCAATGCGGATGCCAATAAAAAATCCATATCCGGACCCGGCGTCGGCAACTACATCACGATGGCCAAAGCCACGTCCCTGGCTAAAGGCATTCTCGGTAACGACCTGCCACGCTCTTTTGTTATGGCCCATGGCACCGGCACTCCGCAGAATCGGGTCACCGAGTCTCACATCATGAACGAGGTGGCGAAAACCTTCGGGATCGAAAACTGGGCGGTCTCAGCCATCAAGTCTTACGTCGGTCATTCGCTGGGACCGGCAGCAGCCGACCAGATCAGTGCCGCGCTCGGCGTCTGGAACACGGGCCTGGTACCAGGCATCAAAACCATCGACCACATTGCTGAAGACGTTCATCAAAGCAACCTGAACATTCTTATGGACCATCACGCGGTGGGAGACAACGGCGAACAGATGCTGGCGTCGGTTATTAACTCGAAGGGTTTTGGTGGTAACAACGCCAGCGCTTTGATTTTGTCGCCGGCAAAAACGTTGGAGCTGATGTCCCAGCGTCACGGCAAGAATAACCTCACCCAGTATCGCCACCGCAACGAGGCCATCTTGGATGCTCAGGCTGAGTTTGATCGCGACACCCGGGAAAACGGTTTGTCAGTCATGTACGCATTTGGGGAATCGGTCATGACCGATAGTGATGTTCAACTCAGTGAAGACGCCATTGAACTGAGAGACTTCAAACGACGCATCAACTTGCCGAGTGGCAATCCTTTTATCGATTAACCGACATTTGAGCAACTGTTCATAACGGTTGCTCACGCGCCCGACTTAAAGCCCCAGCACCTGCTTTAAAAACGGAATGGTGATCTTACGTTTTTCAGCCAGTGATGCAGAATCGAGGCGGTCAAAGGTGGTCACCAGCTCTTTCATGTTCTGGTTATGCCGGGTAATGAGAAACTCAGCGACATCGCGCCCGATGACCAATCCACGACGACGTCCCTTCCATATCACCCAGGTGACCCGCTCTTCATCAGTCATCGGCAGTAAGCTGATGGTCAAACCTGAACTGAGCCGGGACTTTAGATCTGCCAACGTCAAAGGCAACTGTAAAGGGCTGCAACGAGCACCAACCATCAGATGACGACCGCTGTCACGCATCCGGTTGTAAAAATGAAATACGGCTTCCTGCCAGTGTGCATCGGCAGCAATCAGGTCGATATCGTCCAGCGCTACGGCATGCAACTGGTCTAAGCCTTCCAGCGCTTCCGGGCCGTACTCAAGACATTCCGACAGCGGTAAATAAACCGCATCAAACCCTTGGACCTGCAAGTCATGAATCGAGGCCTGCAGCAAATGACTGACACCAACGCCCTTAGCGCCCCAGAGATAAATCAGATGATCCGTGAGGTTCGCCAGTGACTGGCGCAACGTGCCAATGGCAATAGCATTCTGTCCGGGCAAATAATCTTCAAAGACAGCGTCTTCGGCAAAGCTGACGTGGAGCGGTAACTGAGGACTGATGTGATTGTGGCTCAACGATCTTTCTCCGCATCATCTGTACCTGGCTCGGACGGTTGCTTGTCCACCGTATTATCATCGCTCTCAGCGTAAACATCCTGAGCGGTGTAATCCTCGCCTTCGGTTTGTTCCTGAGGATCGGAGCCGTACAGTGAAGACAGTCGGTAGTTCGAATGCACCTGACGCAGCAGTACCATAATGACGGCCGCTGCCGGCAGCGCTAACAGAATGCCAACAAAACCGAACAGCTGGCCACCGGCCAAGACGGCAAAGATCACCGCCACCGGATGCAGACCAATACGATCACCGACTAACTTCGGGGTCAGAACCGTTCCTTCCAACGTTTGTCCGACACCAAATACGACCAACACCAAGACCAGATGCAGCAGATCGCCAAACTGGAACCAAGCCGCAAACAACCCTGCACCGATACCAATGATGGCGCCTAAGTACGGAACAATCGACGCCAGACCCGCGAGCATGCCAACCAGTAGTCCCAGGTCTAGGCCTATTGCCATTAAACCAATGGAATAAATAATTCCTTGCGCCAACATGACCAATAACTGGCCACGGAAAAATGCGCCTAAGGTTTCGTGACATTGCTGAGCCAGTGAACTGACATTGGCAATGTAATATCTCGGAATCAAAGCACCCACGCGCTCAACCAGGAGATCCCAATCACGCAGCAGATAGAAAGTCACCACGGGAATCAACACCAGGTTACCAATGAAAGACACCATCGCCAGACCGGACTGCGTAAGGTTTGCCAGTACCGAGCGGACAACATTGCCGGTCGCGCCCCAGTCGAGTTTCGCACTGAGCCATGCCCAATCGAACTCATAGAGGTCAATATCAAACCGTTGCTCCAGATAGGGGGTGGCTTCATTCTTAATCCAGGCAACGCCCTGAGGGACGAGCTTGATTAAATCGTCAATCTGCTGAATTAATGCCGGTATAACCAACAAGGCTGCCAACGCAAATATCAAGGCCAGCACCAGAAAGGTAACCACGACGCCCTGAGTTCGGCTCAGCTTCCATTCTTCCAGCTTATCGACCAGCGGATCACCGAGATAGGCTAAGAGCAACGCCGTCAAAAAGGGGCTGAGAATGGGTGACAGCAATGTGATCAGCCAAAACAGCAACACCAGGCTCGCCAACACAAGCCATTTCTGAGAATCCGTAATCTGCACAACTTAGTCCTTGTGGTTATCAGTTACTCTGCCAGCGATACACCAGCCGATTATCCAATTGCGCATTCAAGGTGGTTTCAGTCACCGGCAGCAGGCGATCATCCAGGGCCAGGACGTCAATTAACTGCGAACGATCACCGCTGACTTCGACCAGAAACTCAACACCGTCTTCGCTGAAACGACTCAGGGTTGCCCGGGTAATCAGGTTAATTGACTTGAGATAGTTTTCGACCGCTGCGAAATCATCGAGCTTTTCAACCCCAAGAACATTGACCGAGAGATTGCCAATCATCGTGGGGTCCAGCATCAAGGCATATTGTTCGGACAAACGTTGCGCTACCAGATCAATGCCCTGAGCGACAACAGAACTCACTGAACCCGATACGGTTGGCAGGCGCAGACGTTCCCCTTTAAATAACAGTAACCAGTCTGCCTGCACGTCATTGCCCGCCGCGGGTACAATACGACCGGCGAGTATGGCGTCGTGCTCGTAGCGCTCTGACGCGGTTTCGATGTCCCGCGAAAACAAGCCATACAACTCAGAAAACGACAAATTCAATGTATCCGTCAAATCCCCGATCGGCAGGACCACCGGAATCCCACGTTCAGTTGCCGATGCCAACAGCGCCTGAGAAACCTCCGTTCCTTCAGCGTCGGTCAGAATATGTTCCTGGCCATCCAACCTGTCGGCAAGCCAGACCAGAACATCGGGACGACGTTGACCCCAAACCGGAAGCCGGTTCTGCACCAGTAAGGTGTCGACGGCATTTTTATCAAACTGGAGCACCATTTCTTTAGTCGGCACCTGTTCACCAAGCACATTGGTGAAAAACTGATCACTGACATCAAAACGAAAGGTTGCAATATAGTCGGCGCCCTGGGTCAGTGCTTCCTGAATGGCTTCGTTGTCCAGCGACTGCTGCAAGCCCGTAACACGAACAATCAGCCGGGAAAACGCTTCCGCAATGGCCTCATTCTGCTCTTGACGATCAGCGTTCTGACTGACCACCACCGATTCCTGATAAAGATCGAGATCTGTGGCGGCATTCGCCCCGCCCACGGCCACTCCTGCCATGACCGCGACTACCGCAATAACGTTTTTAAAACTTCTCCAAATGCCCACCAACGTCACCGTCCTTATCCTGAAATGACTGACAAAACAGGCGCTATTGTGACAGAGCATCCAAAAAAAAACAGGCTGTCCCGCCCAATATCGGGCATTGTTAACACTTAATTTGCATTGTGCGCACAATACAGCAAAGCGAACCCCACCGGTCGCCGGGTCAGTAACAACTTGTTGAATAAAAAAACGAAAACTGACCAAATGGACATGCTGATCTGCCTCTGTGACCCTGATACAATGCGCCCGCCTGACGGACAGGCCCTGTATTGATTCTTCTGGAGCCCTAGATGACCACCCCTGAAAAACCCTCTCTGAGCTACAAAGACGCTGGTGTCGACATTGACGCTGGTAATGAACTCGTTGATCGAATCAAAGGTACGGTAAAGGCGACACGCCGGCCAGAAGTCCTCGGGGGGATCGGTGGTTTCGGTGCCTTGTGCCGCATTCCGGAAGGCTATAAAAAGCCGATTCTGGTGTCGGGCACTGATGGTGTCGGAACCAAGCTGAAACTGGCGATGGATCTGAATCGCCACGATACGATCGGAATCGATCTGGTGGCCATGTGTGTCAACGACCTGCTGGTCCTCGGGGCGGAACCGCTGTACTTCCTGGATTACTACGCCACCGGAAAACTGAATGTCGACGTCGCATCGCGGGTCGTTGAGGGAATCGGTGTCGGCTGCCAGCAATCTAATTGTGCACTGGTCGGTGGGGAAACCGCCGAGATGCCGGGCATGTATGACGGTGACGACTATGACCTGGCCGGCTTTTGTACTGGCGTGGTCGAAGAAGATCGGATCATCGATGGCAGCAAAGTCGCAGCGGGTGATATCGTCATCGGTCTGCCCTCCTCCGGACCACATTCCAATGGCTATTCCCTGATCCGCAAGGTACTGGAGCACTCTGGTGCGGATCCGGAACAACCTCTGGGCGATTCAACCCTGGCCGATGCCCTGATGCAGCCAACACGCATTTACGTCAAATCGGTTCTGGCACTGCTGCAAGATCATCCGGTGAATGCGCTTTCACACATCACCGGCGGCGGATTCTGGGAAAACCTCCCTCGCGTACTGCCGGATAACCTGGCGATTCACCTGGATGCCACACAGTGGCAGCGGCCTGCCGTTTTTGACTGGTTACAGGAACAAGGCAACATTACCGACGTTGAGATGCTGCGAACTTTCAACTGCGGTATTGGCATGGTTCTGATCGTCCCGGCTGATCGTTCAGATGACATCACCCAGAGACTGAATGAACTGGGCGAATCACCAGTCACCATCGGCGTTATCGAAGCGCGCAATGGCGAACCTGTGATCATTGATGGAATCCAGAACTGAATGAGCAAACGAATTGTTGTTCTGATCAGCGGCAGCGGCAGTAACCTTCAGGCGATCCTGGATCAGTGCGCTGCCGGGGATATCGACGGCCAAGTCACCGCGGTGATTTCCAACCGTCCCGACGTCTTGGGGCTGAGCCGGGCGGAAAAAGCCGGGGCGGATGCCATTACACTGGATCATAAACAGTTTGAAGATCGGGCAGCCTTTGATGCTGCCCTCGCCGAAGCCATTGACCAATACACGCCCGATCTGATCGTCCTGGCCGGCTTCATGCGGATTCTGACCAAGTCGTTTGTCGATCGCTACCATGGCCGTATGCTGAACATTCATCCATCACTACTGCCTAAATATCCGGGACTGGATACCCATCAGCGCGCGCTGGACGCCGGCGATCATGAGGCAGGCGCTACCGTTCACCTGGTAACCGCCGAACTGGATGGTGGTCCGCTCATTGCGCAAGCCAAGGTTGCCATCAGCGAAGACGATACGGTACAAACGCTGAACCGAAAGGTGCTCGCTCAGGAACATCACCTCTATCCTGAAGTTGTACGCTGGTTTTGTTCGGGTCGCTTAACCTTTGCTGAAGGCTTACCTCAACTTGATGGCGAAGTTCTTCAATTTCCCTACCTTTTCACTGATACTAACGCCTGAACTCAACAAAGGCGTTGTTTATGTTGCGCACGATCTGCGTGCTGCTGATAACTCTCATCGGTAGCGCGCTCTCATTCGCTCAATCCGAACTGAGCGACTACCGGGCGGAGATCCGCGCGGTTCGTCACGGTGCCATCGATATCAAGTCCGAAGGCTACATTTCATTTAACCATACAGACCAGAACAGCTGGCAACTCAAGGTTCGGTTAAACGACGGCCCGCTCAAACTGTCTGAAACCACTCATGGCGAAATCACTGACGATGGCCTCTATCGACCATTGGACTTTGAACGCCGCCTGAAGATCCTCTTTTACCGGGAAGACATTAACTGGCGCTTTGACTGGGCAAAGCAGACCGTCAGCGGACAGGTGAAAAAAGACAGCCACAGTCACCCGCTGAGAGAACTCATTCACGACCCGAACAGCTTTCAGATTCCGATGAGACAGGGTTTGAAAGCCGGCGAAACCGAGTTCAACTTCCGTTTTATGCGCTACAGCCGGCCCGATGATCTGGCCTTTGAAGTCGTCGGCGAAGAACTGCTTACGCTTGCCGGAGGCCGGGTCCATACGCTCATCATCCGCCAAACGGACCCGCTGCGACGCGATGAAAAAAAGCTGATCTGGGTGGCGAAAGACCATAATTTCATTCCGGTAAGATTCTCAACCTATGATGATGGCAAACTGAAAGATGAGCTGGTCGTCGAAAAACTGTGGGTCGATGGAAAAGAAGTTCGCTTTAATCCCTGACCTCACCAAGGAGCAAGCATGAAAGTCGCTGTTTTCAGCAGCAAACCTTACGACAAAACTCATCTTGAAAATGCCAATCAGGGCCAGCATGAATTCACCTTCTTTGAGCCCCACTTGGACGAACAGACCGCAGCATTGTCAGCCGGCTTTGACGCGGTCTGTTGCTTCGTCAACGATACATTGAGCGCCGAAGTCATCGACACCTTGGCTAATAACCAGGTCCAATTAATCGCACTTCGTTGCGCCGGATTTAATAATGTCGATCTGGCACAAGCTGAAAAACGCGGGCTCACCGTTGCCAGAGTCCCGGAATATTCGCCTTATGCGGTCGCCGAACATGCCGTCGCACTGGCCATGTCACTTAACCGAAATCTGCATCGTGCGCACAATCGGGTTCGTGAAAATGACTACTCGCTGCATGGTCTGTTGGGTTTTGACATGCATGGCAAAACCGTGGGGGTTATCGGGACCGGTAAAATCGGTATCGCCTTTATCCGCATCATGGTGGGCTTTGGCTGCCGGGTCATCTGTTCAGATCCTTACCCCAACCCCGAGGCAGAGCACGCTGGCGCGCAATACGTCTCTCTGGACACCCTATGGTCCGACAGCGATATCATTTCGCTTCACTGCCCTTTGGTCCCTGCGACCCGTCATCTGATCAACCAGGACAGTCTGAGTCAGATGAAACCCGGCGTCATGCTGTTAAACACCAGCCGGGGAGCGTTAATCGATACTCAGGCGGTCATTGATGCACTGAAAACCGGGCAGATCGGCTACCTGGGGTTAGACGTTTACGAAGAAGAGGCGGATCTGTTCTTTGAGGACAACTCCAATGAAATTCTGCGTGACGACACCTTCGCCCGTCTGTTGACCTTCAAAAACGTCATGATCACCGGACATCAGGCTTTTTTCACCAATGAAGCCCTCAGCGCTATTGCCAGAGTGACGATCGAGAATCTTTCCGGTTTTGCCGAAGGCAAGCCCGAACGCATCTGCCTCGTGAGCACAAGTTAACACCCAAAAGCCCTGCATCCAGGGCCGTTTCGTAAAAACCTACCGACCAATCGATTTAATAGGTAAATTATATGACTGTTTTAATAGCACCGTAACACCGATGTGCTATCGTAGCCCTCGTGACTCTCTTGTTAGGTTTGCTGATTCCGGTATCCGCCTGACGCAAGCACGTTGTCACGCTCTCTCAACACCAGATAGCGAGGAAATACCATGGCACTACGAATCAATGATGTTGTTCCGAATCTGGACCTAGTCACCGACCAGGGTAACTTCAAACTGCACGATTTTATCGGCGACAACTGGGCCATTCTGTTCAGTCACCCGAAAGATTTCACTCCCGTCTGCACGACAGAGTTCGGCGCAGTCTCTCAGCTTGCCGATGAATGGGAAAAGCGCGGCACCAAAGTGATTGGTCTGTCCGTTGACGGCGTCGACGAACACAAACAGTGGAAAGCTGACATTGAAAAATTTGCCGGGGCGAAAGCCGGCTTCCCGATCATTGCCGACGATGACCTGGCCGTTTCGAAAGCCCTCGATATGCTGCCGGCAGAAGCCTACCTCCCGGACGGTCGCACCGCAGCAGACTCAGCCAGTGTCCGCGTGGTATTCATTTTCAGTCCCGATAAGAAACTGCAACTGTCGATGACCTACCCAATGTCCGTTGGCCGTAACTTTGCAGAAGTACTGCGCGCACTCGACGCACTGCAGGCAACCTATGGCAACCCGATTGCCACACCGGCTAACTGGCAGCAAGGTCAGGATGTGATCGTGGCACTGTCACTCAATGACGAACAGGCAAAAGAAAAATTTGGCGACATCGATGTCAAACTGCCCTACCTCAGGACCACGAAATACCCATCGTGATAAACGACAAAGGCACCGCTCAGCGGTGCCTTTTTTGTCTACTAGAGATTCCCAGCCGACTTACTGACGCTTAGCCTGTTGGCGATAAGCATGTAGCAATGGCTCTGTGTAACCATTGGGCTGGTCCGTCCCTTTCAACACCAAATCGACCGCCGCCTGAAAGGCAACACTGCGATCAAAGTCCGGGCTCATCGCTCGATAATCCGGATCTTGCGCATTTTGGTCATCGACCACCTTAGCCATCCGCTTCAGCGTTTCCATAACCTGGGCTTCATTGGTGACGCCGTGCAGTAACCAGTTTGCCATGTGCTGACTTGAAATCCGAAGCGTCGCACGATCTTCCATCAACCCGACGTTATTGATATCCGGCACTTTAGAACAGCCGACACCCTGTTCGACCCAACGAACCACGTAACCGAGAATGCCCTGTGCATTGTTATCGAGTTCGTTCTGAATCTCCTCAGCCGTCAAACTGTCTGGATCGTCTAACAATGGAATTTGCAGAATCTCATCCCGAGACGCCGACGTTCGCGTTTTCAATGACTCCTGCAGATCAAAAACATTCACCTGATGATAATGCGTACTGTGCAGTGTCGCGCCATTCGGTGATGGCACCCACGCAGTGGTGGCGCCTGACTTCGGATGCCCAATCTTCTGTTCCAGCATGGCTGCCATTTCATCAGGCATGGCCCACATGCCCTTGCCGATTTGCGCCTTGCCGGGCAAGCCACAGGCAAGGCCGACATCAACATTGCTGTTTTCGTAGGCCTGAATCCAGGTAGATGCTTTCATCTGCCCTTTCGGAACCATCACCCCAGCACGCATACTGGTATGAATTTCATCCCCGGTTCGATCCAGGAATCCGGTATTAATGAAGACCACGCGGTCACTGGCTTCTCGGATACAAGCCTTGAGATTCAACGTCGTTCGGCGCTCTTCATCCATAATGCCGACTTTCAACGTACGCGCCGGCAATCCCAGAGCCCGCTCGATCCGCTCGAACAGGGTCACAGTGAACGCAACCTCTTCAGGTCCGTGCATCTTTGGCTTAACAATATAAACGCTGCCACGTCGACTGTTACGCAACGCACCCAGACCTTTCAAGTCGTGCAGAGCGGCCAGCACCGTCACCATGCCATCGAGAATGCCTTCGGGTATTTCGTCGCCCTTTGCATTCAGTACTGCAGGATTCGTCATCAGATGACCGACATTGCGCACAAACATCAGGCTACGCCCGTGCAAAGTAAAGGTTTCGCCGTTGCCTGCCGTATACTCCCGGTCAGTTTCCAGGCGACGGGTCATCGTCTGTCCGCCTTTGTTAAACTCGGCCGTCAGCGTGCCTCGCATCAGCCCCAGCCAGTTACGATAAACTTCCACTTTGTCTTCAGCGTCCACCGCTGCAACGGAATCTTCGCAGTCCATGATGGTCGTGATGGCCGCCTCGACCAACAAATCTTTCACACCCGCTGGGTCAGTCTTACCAATGGGATGATTTGCATCGATCTGCACTTCAACATGCAACCCATTGTGTCGAAACAGAATCGCTTCCGGCGCTCCCGGATCGCCACGATAACCAACAAACGACTCCGGATTCTGTAACCCGGTAGGCTCGCCACCTTGCAGGGTCATCAGCAGTTCACCGTTTACAATGGCGTATCGAGTGACGCGACCATGCTCGCCTAACTCCAATGGAGCCACCTGGTCGAGATGATTTTTTGCAAAATCGATGACCTTCTGACCACGAACCGGGTTGTAGCCCCCCGTTCGTTCAGCGCCACCGTCTTCGGAAATCGCATCCGTGCCATACAACGCATCATACAAAGAACCCCAACGCGCATTCGCCGCGTTGAGTGCAAACCGGGCGTTTTTGACCGGCACCACCAGTTGGGGGCCCGCCTGTTGCGCAATCTCGTCATCAACATTGTCTGTGGTCACCTGAAAATCTTCAGGTTCGGGCAACAGATAGCCGATGTCGGTCAGAAAGGTTTTATAAGCTTCAGCGTCATGCGGTTGACCGGCGCGTGCCTGATGCCAACGATCAATATCGGCCTGCAACGCATCGCGTTTCGCCAGCAATGCCTGATTGACCGGCCCCAAATCGTTAAAAATGGATTCCAACTCAGCCCAGAACGCATCCGCCTGAACGCCAGTGCCTGGAATCATCTCATCCGATATCAGCGCAGCAAGCTCTCTGGCAACCTTGAGAGTGCCCAATTGTATGTAGTCGGTCATGTCACTTACCTTCTGCTCGTTCTTGTTGTGCTTCCAGAATAAAGACGAGGACCAAATCCAGCTAATCAATTAAATTTATAATTCACATTCACAGTAATTATTATAGGGTCCACCTTTAAAAATAAGGTGCTGGAATTTCTTCAGCGACGTCGATAATCAAGCGTCGAATCCAGCGATGCGCCGGATCATGGTGAAGCAAAGGACTCCACACCATTTTCAGCAGCAAAGAAGGAATCTCAAAGGGCGGCGCCTTAACGGCCAACCGCGGGTTACGCGCCTGCAAATGCGCGGCACGCGCCGGAATGGTCACAACCAGGTCGTTTTCCTCTGCCAATAACATGGCGGCCTGATAGTGCCGGGTAAAGACGGCGATATCCCGCTTTTTACCCATCTGGTGCAGCACTTCATCAACAAATCCGAGCTTCTGAACATCGCTCGGGTCCACGCCCACACCCACGCCATAACCGGTCTTACTGACCCAGACATGGCGGGCCTGCAGGTAATTAGTCAGACTGAAGTTTTCAAGAATCGGGTTGTCTGCAGACAGCATGCAACAGAAGTTATCGGTCCAGACGGTCATCTGGTGAAACGACTGCGGCAACTGGTCAAACCGGTTGATCACCATGTCTACCCGACCCTGCTCAACATCGGTAAAGCTGACATCGCTGGGCGTCATGATGTCCAACGCCACATTCGGCGCCTCGACGGTCAAACGCTTCAACAGAGCCGGTATCAGAGTTGATTCAGCATAGTCACTGGCCATGATCCGGAACACCCGATGACTCTCATGAGCATCAAAGTGAGCTCGCGGCTGCACGACTTTTTCCAGCGACTGCAAGGCCAGACGCAACATCGGCTCCAGCTCCCGAGCCCGCTCGGTCGGCGTCATACCGTCGCTGGTTCGAATCAGCAACGGGTCCTCAAACAGATCCCGCAATCGACGCAGCCCGTTACTCATCGCAGGCTGGCTTATGCCCAATTTATGGGCCGCCTTTGTGACACTTCGCTCTCTCAGCAAAGCATCGAGATAGACCAGAAGGTTCATATCCACTCGGCTTAAGTGCATATTAATAATCTCCGATGCATTTCAATTATTTTTAGCGAAATTTCGCTGGATTTAAAAATTACACCAACTTAAATTCACCTAAGTTATGGCGAAAATTATACATATAAATTAGACGAATCATAGTCGCAAACCTATTGTTTGGGCATCGGCGATGAGGAACGGACGCAAACCACCCCTGGTCGCACTGGTAAAACAAGAAGAGGATATTCGACATGACGACCCGAACTGAGTCTGACTACAAAACCAATCTGCAAGCTGCAGAGCAATTGAAAAAAGCCGCCGGTACCTCCTGGGATGCCATTGACCCTGAGGCCGTTGCCCGTATGCGTGCTCAAAACCGGTTCCAGACCGGCCTGGACATTGCCCGCTACACGGCAAAGATCATGCGGGAAGATATGGCGGCTTATGATGCCGACAACAGCAAGTACACCCAATCTCTGGGCTGCTGGCATGGCTTTGTTGGCCAACAGAAGATGATTTCCATTAAAAAGCATTTTGGTAACACCAAAGGTCGCTACCTCTACCTTTCTGGCTGGATGGTTGCGGCACTGCGTTCTGAGTTCGGTCCTCTGCCAGACCAGTCAATGCATGAAAAAACCGCCGTTCCGTCACTGATTGAAGAGCTGTACACCTTCCTGCGACAAGCTGATGCCCGTGAACTCGGCGGTCTGTTCCGTGAACTGGACGCGGCTCGCAAAGCCGGCGACGAACTGAAAGCACAGGACATTCAGAAACAGATCGACAACCATGAGACCCATGTCGTGCCGATCATTGCCGACATCGATGCCGGTTTCGGTAACGAAGAAGCCACCTACTTGTTGGCGAAGAAAATGATCGAAGCCGGTGCCTGCTGCATTCAGATTGAAAACCAGGTCGCCGACGAAAAGCAATGTGGTCACCAAGACGGCAAAGTGACTGTTCCGCACGATGATTTCCACGCAAAAATCCGTGCCGTTCGTTATGCCTTCCTCGAGTTGGGTGTCGACGATGGTGTGATCGTAGCCCGCACCGACTCACTGGGTGCCGGTCTGACCAAACAGATTGCCGTTGTGAATGAAGAAGGCGATCAGGGTGACATTTACAACAGCTTCCTCGATGTCGAAGAAGTCAGTACCGAAACCATGAATCAAGGCGACGTAGTCATCAAAAAAGGTGACAAGCTGCTGCGACCTAAACGACTGCCATCAGGTCTCTACCAGTTCCGTAAAGATACCGGTGAAGATCGTTGCGTGTTCGACTGTATCGAAGCCATGAAGGCCGGTGCTGACCTGCTGTGGATCGAAACTGAAAAACCACATGTTGGCCAGATCGGTGGCATGGTTGATCGCATTCGCGAAGAAGTGCCAAACGCTAAGCTTGTTTACAACAACTCGCCATCGTTCAACTGGACATTGAGCTTCCGTCAGCAGGTGTTCGATGCCTGGGCCGAAGCGGGTCAGGATGTCTCACGCTACAACCGCGACGACCTGATGAGCATTGAGTACGATGAAACGGAACTGGCGAAAGAAGCGGATCGTCGCATCCAGAGCTTCCAGGCGGATGCCGCTGCGAATGCAGGCATTTTCCATCACCTGATCACGCTGCCAACGTACCACACGACCGCATTGTCTACAGACAACCTGGCGAAAGAGTACTTCGGTGAAGCGGGCATGCTCGGCTACGTCGCCGGTGTACAGCGCAAAGAAATTCGTCAGAAAATTGCCTGTGTCCGCCACCAGAACATGGCTGGCTCCGACATCGGTGACGATCATAAAGAATACTTCTCAGGCGATAATGCACTGAAAGCGGCCGGTGAAGACAACACCATGAATCAGTTTGCCTGATTAACCAGCAACACACTCCCCAAAAGTGTTATTGGCGGCCAAAAGGCCGCCTTTTTTATGTTCGTTGAGTTCGTTACCTATCAAACAGATGAGCAAAACGTTTATTCCGGCATCTGCAATGTTGTGGATGCCCAATAGCTTTGCCAAGACCACTCGTTATCAGGCTCATGCACCAAATGAAGCGCGTTCAGCAAGACCTGATCACCCGGGCGTAACGCTCTGATCAGCAGTTGCCCTTGTGCATTCGTCCGATAGAACGTCGGTTCGATGGTTTTTGCCGGTTGTGCAGGTTGCTTAACGTACACCTTTACCGAATGGTCCGATGCCGGCTCGGAGTCAAAGTAAAGGGTCGCCATCAGGCTATGCTCAGACTCGGGCTGCACCACCCATTCATAACGCAACCCAAGTCGCTCATCCTGCCAACGGTGGTTACCGCTGCTCAGCAATGTTTTCGCAAAGCGCTGATACTGCTCCTTGACCGGACCGGCTGCCGGCGCCGGCAACGTTACGCCAATGGCCTCATGTTCGACAAAATCCTGAAACTCCGACCAGGCGTCATATTGCAAATCAAACTTGGGGGTAACGGTGCTCACGATGGCACTGCCGTCATCCGGGAGAGCAACGGACAAGGCCGGACGTGCCGCAAAACGCGGCGATAACGCCGTTGGCTCCCCGCCCAGCCAAATCGCGACTTGGTCGGCGTTAAAAGGCAGAAAGACCAGCGATTCACCCAAAAAACCCTGCCCTATTCGCCATTCTATGGCAATCTCTTCCCCAGGTGTGCTCGTATAGGCCTCGGGTTCAAGCCAGAAATCGTGCGCCTGCACCGTTGCTACAGCGAACAGGTACACCATCAATGGAATGCATATCTTTTTCATATCAATATCCGGGAGTGAAATGATGTCTGACAGGAAATACGGCGGGCGGCCCAGGTTGTCTTACTTTATGAGCAGCCTTGGTTTGCTGTTCGCGATGGCCCTGTCATCGGTTGAAGCGCATGAAATCAATCCTGTCATCGTTGATGTCCAACTGCAATCCGATGCTCACCTCCGGTTAACCTTAACACTGAACCTGGAAGCTCAGCTGACCGGCATCCCTGAAAACCATACGAATACCGAAGATGCCGACAATGCCGACGTCTATCAGGCTCTCCGCGCCTTACCTGCGGCCGAGCTTGAACAACAGGCACAACCCTGGCTGGCTCGGCTGCCAACATTAATCGGCCTGTCCGTTGAACCACCAACCACTCTTGTGGTGACCGATCTAAAAATCGGGTCAGCCGATAGCCCACGCGAAGCCCGGGAGTCCACCATCACCCTGATCAGTGAAGCGCCGGTCCGAGCACCCTGGTCTTTGATCTGGGATCGCCAACTGGGCTCGCTGGCCTACCGGGTGAGCACACCGAACACACAGGATGTGGCCACCGGTTACCTGCAGAACGGTGCGCCTTCTGAGGTTATCGATCTCAGTGACCAGATGCCTCAGTCCGCCGGCAAAACGTTCATCGCCTATATCCCGGTCGGGTTTACGCACATCGTACCGCTCGGGCTTGATCACATCCTCTTTGTCATAGGTCTGTTTCTGCTCAGTGCCCGCTGGCAACCGTTGCTTTGGCAAGTCTCGGCATTCACCATTGCTCATACCATCACTCTCGCATTGGGTATGCTGGGCATCCTGCGTGTCTCTCCGAGTATCATTGAACCGCTGATCGCGCTGAGTATTGTCTACGTGGCCTTGGAAAACATTGTGTTTAAACGTCTGCACTGGTGGCGTCCGATCCTGATTTTTGCTTTTGGTTTGTTACACGGTCTGGGCTTCGCTTCGGTTCTGACCGATTTCGGCCTCACCACGCAATCATTCATTGCCGGCCTGATCGGCTTTAACCTGGGCGTTGAACTGGGTCAGCTCAGTGTGATTGCGGCCTGTTATCTGCTGGTCGGTCTGTGGTTCTCGCGACGCGATCAGTACCGGCAATGGGTTGTTATCCCGGCTTCGGCCGCCATTGCCGCCACCGGAGCTTTCTGGTTTGTGCAACGCGTGCTTGGATAACGCACCTCTCAATCCGAAGTAACACAGTCAATACAATTGTCACATTCGGAATGTCGGAGTTCGGCTACGCTTATCGGAAATGTAATGCCTAACTCCGGCGTTCCGGCACTCTGGTGCACAACCAACTCGACCGATGCCCGAACGACCTCAGTTCGCTGTCGAGGTGTGCATGCCAAATCAATTAAATCTGCAACAACCCCATACCTGGCATACCATAGTTGGTATGGCTGTGGCTCTTTCAATCGTCGCCTGGCTGATCTCTGCTATCCTGCAGTTAAAACCCGACATGGGTCACACGCAAACAAGGGTCGAGGCGGACACGCCTATTGCCTGGTCGCCGAGTCCATCCATCCAAACAGCACCAGCCAGCATCCAACTGGCGCCTTCTCCGTCCACCGCATTACCACCAACCGCGCTGGACCCGGTCGCCGACACTCTGAATGCCTTGCTACACGATTACTTCACCACCAGTTTTGATATAGAGACTCAGGCACGCTGGCGATATCGCCTGTCTGCCGGCAGCCCATACCTGGCGGAGCTGGCGGCTTATTTGAAGCTGGACCGGCTTTACGACATGAATCTTTACCCATCGGCCAGCCGACAGATTACCGAACAGTATCGAGCCGAGTCTCTACTGGATGACACCCGCAGTTCGCTGTTTGACGTGCTGAACCATCATGCCGATCAGTTCTGGCCCATGTCGCTGATTGCAGGCAGTGCCGACAACACCTATCGAGAGTCTCTGTTGCTGAACCACTACGATCGGGACTTTTTAATCAAAATAGAACGCGGTGGCTTGGCTGATACACTGGCACCATTAGCGCCCGGCATTCAACGATTGCTGGAGTTCCACCTGAATGATGTCGTCATGAAAAGCGCAGGTCTGCGCATTTCACGCCGGACACACTCCATCGATAAAACGGTTCAGGCAATGACGCCTTATGCCGGTGCGGGCAGCGATGTCTTTCGCTTTTACAATGCTGTTTTAAAGCAAGAATGGGATCAGGCAACCGCACTGTTGATGAAAGCTCCGGGGTTGCAATCGGAGCGTTATGATTTTCTATACGACTTGCTGGCGACCAGCGCTCCCGAAGCCTTGCTACGCCAAATAACTCTGCCTCAATACCAGCGCCGTTATGGGTGGTGGAATCAGTTTTTTTACTTTCAGGCTTGTTTAAACCGTAAGCCACATTGGTTAGAAGTACTTAATCGGAACTTATCGATTCAGTTAAGTTGCGAAGGCCGAAGTCAGGAGTCCGTACCGGACATCGTCACCCTGTCTGATGATTTAATTGCCAACTTCTGGGAACAGATTCTGTCGGCACCCACAATCACCGATTCGCAACTGGATAGTTTTTTTGGCTCATTGAACACCACCGAGCGGACCGAGATTGCAGCCATTAACAGCCATACCGTACTCGATTTTCTGGCGCGCAAAGGACGCATCCGCATCATTCGAAACGCCAATCTGTACCAACGAATTGAGGTGAATTATCAACACTGGCAGCGCCGGTATGGAACCACGCATGGTGACTCCTTTTATCAATACAGCCCGTTACTGCATTGGTTTTCCAGTCGACGATTCAATGATGTGCAACTTCATCAGGAATTGATTCGATTGTTGCCGACATTCAGCCAACCGATACAGGATTCGATGGCCGATCAACTGCTGGATCATCTCGAGTCGGCAGGCATCGACAGTCGGGATTGGCCTGGTTACGAACCACTGATTCCACATTTAAGTGATGAAGAAAGTTATCTGCTGCGACGGTTTATCGGTTGGCAATCTGAAATGTCGTTGAGCACGCCGATTCCGGAACATCAATTGACCTCGGCCGTCCGCGGCAGGCTCGATCATGCCGCGCTGGAAATGCTGTTCAATGCACGACTATGGAACGCATTGGATCGAGCTTACAGCTATGAGGAATTTATTCGACAAGGCGAACAGTTAATCCGAGCGTTATCCAATGAGTTCAGCGGAAGCCGTTTTGCAGACTCACTGGCGGACACGACTGACGACAGCGGACAGCTCAGCCAACGAGCACGTCGGCATCTGGAACGATTGTGGTATTCAGCACACCCGAAACCCGAAGCCAGCCAATAAATTCAAACCCGCAAATACTTAGCAAGGAAAAAGGACAAAGTGGTCCAGGTCGAGTCGAATACCAATGCGCTGCCCTACTTCATGGTTATGATGGCTTGAAGCGATACACCACAGCCGGCGACCATTGGCCAGCGCAACCTGATACTGAAAGAAAGTGCCCTTAAAGAACTTCTTGGTGATCTCACCTTCAAACGGACTGTCGTCATCGTGCAACACATCATCGGGGCGGACCAACAGATCCACGGTGAACTCCGGCGTAAACCCGGACTCCTGCGGCAAGTCCAACACGCCCAGGTCGGTGTTAATCTGCCGGGAGTTCAGAACCGTTGCCGGAATAAAGTAGCCCTGGCCGATGAAGTCCGCAGCGAAGCGGGTCTCGGGCTTATGATAGATTTCATAAGGCGTTGAAAACTGCTCAATACAGCCCTGGTTCATCAATGCGACCTTGTCGGCGATGGAAAACGCCTCCTGCTGATCGTGTGTCACCACCAGCGCGGTAATGCCTTCTTTGAGCAAGATATCCCGAACATCAGGCACCAGGGTTTCTTTCAGTGTCGCATCGAGACCTGAAAAGGGTTCGTCCATCAGCAAAACAGCGGGCTTCGGTGCCAATGCCCGAGCCAGCGCAACCCGCTGCTGTTGTCCGCCAGAGAGCGAGTTAGGATACCGGGTTTCAAATCCGCTCAGGCCAATCAGATCCAGCAACACCTGCACTCGTGCCTGCTGATCTGACGTTGGCCAACGATTCAGGCCAAACGCAATGTTCTGTTCAACGGTTAAGTGCGGAAACAGCGCGATGTCCTGAAACACCATACCGATGTTTCGCTCCTGAGCGTCCAGCTGCAGCGTTGGCGAACTGATCACCTTGCCGGCCATGGCGATTGATCCGCCAGCGACGGTTTCAAAACCCGCGATGGCGCGCAGCAAAGTCGACTTACCGCAACCGCTGGGGCCTAAGAGGCAACCGATCTCGCCTTTGTGCAGTCCAAACGCTGCACCACTGACCGCTTTAACATCACCATAGCGGACGTCGACGCCTTCCAGCCATAATTGCAGATCCGATGAGACAACAGACATAGCTTACCTCTTGGTAATTGACCGGTTCAGGAAGAAAACCGGAATCAGGCCAACCAGAACAATCAACACCGACGCAGGCGCCGCGTCGATCAATCGTTCATCCGAGGCCAGTTCATAAGCCCGGACAGCCAGAGTATTAAAGTTGAATGGCCGCAGCATCAAGGTCGCCGGCAGCTCTTTAAGGACATCGACAAAAACAATAAGAAACGCCGTCAGCACCGAACCTTTTAACATCGGAACATGAATTTCCCGCAGTACTTGCAAAGGTGTCCGACCCAACAACCGGGCGGTCGAGTCCAAACTGGGTTTGATCGTTTGCAGACCACTTTGCACCGCGCCTAACGACACCGCCAGGAAACGCGTGGTGTAAGCAAACACCAAGGCAATTAACGTCCCCGAGAACAGCAGCCCGAGCTGTGTTCCTGCCATTGAATCGAATGCCGCCACAGCGTGGTGATCAATCCAAGCAAAACTGACCAGGACGCCAATGGCGATAATGGTTCCGGGCAAGGCGTACCCTAGCGATGTGACCTGAACCGACAAATGAACCCAACGACTGCGACTGATTCGCGCCGCATACGCAAAGACCAGCGCCAGCAATACGGCAACCAAAGCAGCAATGGCCGCCAGAGACAGCGAGTTCACCGCGATGTCAATAAACCCGCCCTGCACCCACTCATTGGAAGATGTCGACCAGACTGCCAACAAACCAAAGGGCAACAAAAAGCCCAGACTGACCGGCAGCAGGCACCACAGAGTCGTCAGCCAGGCGGTTAAACCCTGCAACGGCAGCCGGGTCATTGGCGTTTTACGATCCGAGGACTGAAAGTACGAAATGCGACGACGGGAGTACTTTTCCAGAACCACCAGCAGAATCACAAACGTCAGCAAAACGACCGCCAACTGCGCCGCGGCGGCCGCATCACCAAAGCCGTAAAAAGTACGAAATATGCCTGTGGTAAAGGTCGGCACGCCAAAGTACTGAACCGTGCCATAATCCGCCAGCGTTTCCATCATGGCTAAGGATAAGCCAGCCACAATCGCCGGTCGGGCCATCGGCAAGGCGACCCGGAAGAACGCGCGGGACGGCGTTGCCCCAAGCGAACGACTGACGTCAATGATATGCGCCGATTGCGCCAGAAAGGCTGCACGGGCCATGAGATAAACGTAAGGATACAGCACCAGGGACAACATTAAGGTCGCCCCCGTAACTGAGTGAATATTGAAGAACCAGTATTCGCCGTAACGCAACTCAAAAGTCGCCCGGATCCAGGTTTGGATCGGACCGGCAAAGTCCAACAACCCGGTGTAGGCATAAGCGATGATATAAGCCGGCATGGCCATTGGCAGCAGCAGCAACAGAGATAACAGCTTTCGTCCGGGAAACTCACAGCAAGCCGTTAACCAGGCGGTACTGACCCCCAGCAGCAGGACGCCAATGGCCACTCCGACCACCAATCGCAATGAGTGCGTGACGTAATCGCCCAGTACCGTTTGCCATAGATGCGACCAGACATCGGCCTTACCGGTGACCGCCATAAGCACAATCACCAGCAGAGGCGTACTCAGCAAAGTCGCCGTGATGACGGATACAGTAGAGAGTTTTCCAAAACGGCGTTGTTTCAACGGAACCTCAGACCTGAGCCCGACCAGACAACTTTAATGATGAACGTACGGTCGGGATGCATTCTACAGCAGAGCAATGATATGGGAGTCAGATCTTAGCGCTCAGTCACCGCAAATACAAACAGTTCTCAATTGATCAGCGTCCGGTCTCAGGTAATCTGATAGCGTCCGGGTTTATGGTTAATGGCAATCACCAGGTTCAGTGCGACCGCTCCGAGAACGGACAACGCCAAAACCCAAGGGCTGACCAGAAAGAAGCCAATACAAACAATCGAGACATCAATCGACATCTGAAACTTGCCAGCACTGATCTGGAACCGATCCTGAACGAATTTCGCCAACACACCCAATCCACCGAGGCTGGAGACGTGGCGAAACATAATCAGAATGCCCATACCAACCAGAAGTCCGCCAAATATGGCGGAATACACCGGGTTCAGGTCACTGACCTGAATGACCCGATGCAGGTTGTCGGAAAACAGTGACACCACCGCTACCGAGATAAAGGTGTTCAATGTGAAACGCCGTCCCATGCGTGTCCAGGCCAGATAATAGAATGGAAGATTGATGGTAAAAAAGATCTGACCAAACGAGAACGGTGTCAGCTGGGTCAGGATCAGCGCGATCCCAGCAGTCCCACCGGTCAGAAAGCCACATTGCTTAAACAGATAGATACCAAAAGCCACCATGAGCGATGCCGTTATCAGCGCCAGCAGGTCTTCTGGGATGGAATGATGATTCTGGGGTTTCACCGAATGCCTCCAAATGAAGTGTTGCAGGCTGGCGATGCACGGATGAGCGCCAGACTACCCTGCAACAGGGTCATAATTCGGCGCACATGCTAATGATTTTATCCGTAAAGTATAGCTTACGGACCACCCCTATTTATCAAAAAGCACCCACCTTCGTAACCATACCTTTACGAACACCACTCAATACTTCATTCCGCCCAACGGACGTTGAGTCATGAAACAGAGTGAATGACCACCGCATAAACCGGCGGTAAATGGTTGGATAGGCAGTGCCAATGCTCACCTTGATCATCCGACACCCAGACATTGCCGGTTGTGGACCCCATGACTAAGCGTTGGCCATCCTGGCTGATCGCCAGCGCATGCCGGTAAATCAGGTCGTAGCAGTCCTCCTGTGGCAGTCCGCTGCGCAGCCGTTCAAAGGTCTGTCCGCCATCCTGCGTGCGTAGTACACACAACTGCCCGTCTTTCGGGTAGCGGCTTTCATCTTTAATGCCCGGGACAAACCAGGCTGTATCCGGCGACGTCGGATGCACAACCACCGAAAAACCAAAACTGGAACGTCCGTCGATCTGACATTCCCGCCATTGGTGACCACCATCATCCGACACAAAAATGCCGCAATGGTGCTGAACCCAGCAACGGTCAGGAGCGCTCAGACAGCGCACCATTCGATGCGGGTCCTGCAGGTCTTCTGAGTCGACCATGTCTTCCGGCATGTAGTCAGCCACCATACCAGCACAATGCAGTGCCCAGCTTTGACCGGCGTTGTCGGTATGCCACACGCCACCTACCGAGACAGCTACTGACCATGACGACGGGTCATCTGAACGAATGGAAATGGAATGCACACCACTGTCATCAAAACCGCCACCAAACCAACCTGGACGCTGCTCCAACTGCCAGAATGCATCATTCAACTGCCAGCTCTGGCCACCATCGGTTGTTTCAAACACAGCACCGGGATTGGTTCCCGCTAACAGATGACCGGGTTCATCGGCAAAGGCGGTCAGTTCCCAAACCTGTTTGACCGTCCAGTCGGTACTATCGGAACTGCTTGGTGGTTTCTCAGGTAAGGTTGGGCAGGCAATTTCGGTCCAATGAGCGCCACGGTCGACGGATTTGTGCATCTTGGGGCCAAAATGCCCTAGGTTGAGAGCGGCGTACCAGACCCCGGCGGCGTCAACGACAACATTCGATACCGGATCGCCCAAAAAATGTCGCCCGGTCAACGACAACCCCTGCTCGGTATCCTCGTAAACCATTAACCCCTTACGGGTCGCAATGAGTATGTCCATCCTCTAGCCTCCTGAGAGCGCCTGCATAATATGCAAACGATGAAACCCCCGATGAGAGCGCCAATCCTTCAGATTTCCCTGAACCAGGGACTGATCGACCGCCAACATGATATGCGGTCGAAGCTGTTTCTGTTCATTCAGGACATAGGGTTCAAGCTCGGGCCACTGGGCAAAAACATCGTTCAAAACATCCGCCAGCGACCCTTCTTCGACGTTCAGGTCGCGACAGTGAACATGCCTTTGCAGGTTGTCTGTAACACTCACCCGAACCATATAGCGATCACTTATTTATCGATGGGCGTTTTGCGCAGAGTATAGTCTGAAAAATCGGGCTCATCCGGCACATAGTCGCCGTGAAGCAATGGCGAATGAATCATGTAATCAGCACTGGCTTTGTTACACGCCACAGGGATGTTGTATAAAGCGGCAATACGCAGCAACGCTTTAATGTCCGGATCGTGAGGTTGTGGTTCGAGCGGATCCCAGAAAAAAATCAGCAGATCGATTTCGCCTTCCGCAATCTTAGCGCCAATTTGCTGATCGCCGCCTAACGGTCCGCTGAGTAACCGATTAACCGGGCGCTTCATGGCGTCTTCAATTAACCGACCGGTCGTGCCGGTTGCAAAAATACCAATTTCGGCCATTAACTCGGCTTTCGCCACCGCCCAATCCACCAGTTCTTTTTTCTTGTTGTCATGAGCCACTAGGGCGATGTTGCGTTGTTTCATATTGTTAACCTTTTAAAAAGACATCGTTATTTTAGTCACATGCTTATCGTTGCTGAAATTAACGTTCAGCGCGCATCAAAGCCAACCGGTTCCCATGGCAATGGCGTTACCGTACCCATAATTTTCTGACACCAAAATAGCCCATCCAGCCGAGTAACACCCCTGACGCGTTGGCCAGCATGTCAGCAAGACTGAAGTAGCGATACGGCGTTAATCCCTGAAGCCCCTCAATACCGACGCCCCACATAAATACACCGCCGGCAACCCACCAGAGATTTCGCCAACTGAGTGCACCCAAAACCATCAGGCCACCATAAGCGAGTAAATGGTTCAGTTTGTCATTAGGAGAAAAATCCGGGTGATCCATGGGTAACAATGATAAAACCAACACGCCTGACAGCGCAGTCGCAAACAACCATCGAGTCAATAAAAGCGTGCGTGGGAATCCCGTCGAAATCAATTTTGCGCTAACCTATCTCTTTTGTACCTGGATAATATCAACTTAAGTCGTGATCTATGCAAATAATCCGTTTGTTGAAACGCCATAGCCTGCGCTGGACCGTCGTCACACTCAGTGTGTTCATTACGCTGACGCTCGCCAGCTATCATCTGTTTCAGGCGCAAACGGATCAGAGTTCATTTATTAAGCGACTCGATTACCTCTTTTACGACTGGCGATACAACCTGCGTTTAAACGACGATCGCTTTTCCCGAGCCGAAGAATCCATTGTCATCGTGGATATTGATGAACACAGTCTGGAAATGGAAGGTCGTTGGCCCTGGTCGCGGGATAAAATTGCCAGAATGGTTGAAAACCTGGCGTCTGCAGGCGCTATCGTGGTCGGGTTCGATGTACTGATGACCGAGCCGCAGCTAAACCCGACCCGGCAGCTGCAGAAAAAGGCCATTGAAATGGGTCGGACCCGTCTGGCAGCAGAACTTGCAGGCTTTGCGTCCGAAACCGACTACGATCGTATCCTGTCCGAGAGTTTTTCCACGACCGACGTCGTTCTGTCATTCCTGTTTCACGATAACGATGCCATTCAGGTCGGAGAACTGCCCGAACCGGTCTATCAATTTACTGATGACGAATCGGATCAACTGGTGGTCATCACGGCGAATGGCTACACCGCCAATGTCCCCATCGTGCAGGATGCCGCAATGGGGGCCGGTTTCATTGTTCCTGCAATCGATGGCGACGGTGTACTGCGTGGTGCGCCCATGGTGCAGCGTTACGGGTCCGAACTCTATCCCAGCCTGGCGTTGGCGATTGGCATGGCCTACATGTTTCTGGATGAAATCGAACTGCATACTGCCGCTCTGAACCGTAATCTCAGTTATGTTTCTCAGATTGGCTTTGTCGACAAAACCATTCGTACCGATATTTATGGACGGGTTTTGGTTCCCTACCTCGGTCCTCAAGGGCAGTTTCCGTATGTATCGGCCACCGATGTGGTGAGCAACCAGATTGATCCGGAACAGTTTGAAAACGCGATCGTTCTGATTGGTACATCCTCAGTCGGGCTTGCAGACCTGCGTTCCACGCCCGTCGGTACGCAATACCCCGGAGTTGAAGTGCATGCGAACCTCCTCAACGGCTTACTGGCCGGCGTGTTCCCGTTTGAGCCGGTCGATGCCAACACCTTTACGGCGATTGTGTTGTTAGTGTTGGGCTTTTTATTTACCGCATTTTCCAATCGCTTAGGACCTTTTCAACTGACGGTGGCGACACTGGCACTTCTGTTGACGCTTGTTTCCATCAACTTATACATCTGGTTTTCGTTGAATGTTGCCTTGCCATTAGCCAGTAGTTTTATATTGACGTTAGCGCTGGGCACGCTGCACCTGTTGGAAGGTTTTCTCGGCGAACGCCGGGCCAAACAACACGTGACCTCTGTATTTGGTCAGTATGTTCCCAGTGCGCACATCGATCACATGCTGACGGCACCGGATCAATATGGTTTTCAGGGTGAAAACCGAGACATGACCGTTCTGTTTTCAGATATCCGTTCCTTTACCACCATCTCCGAAAATCTCTCCGCTGCCGAACTGAAAGATTTGCTGAATCGCTATTTTACGCCGATCACTGAAACTATCTTTCGTCATCAGGGTACCGTCGATAAATACGTCGGCGATATGGTCATGGCATTCTGGGGCGCACCGTTGAACGATTCGCAACATGCTCAACACGCAATACAAGCCTCGCTGGAAATGCAAAAGGTGGTCGCCCGTCTGAACCCGGAACTCAGAGCGCTCGGTTATCCGGAACTGACCATTGGCATCGGGATCAACTCAGGTCCGATGAACGTAGGCGACATGGGATCCAGTTTCCGTCGCGCCTATACGGTTCTCGGCGACGCGGTAAATCTCGGCAGCCGCCTTGAGAATCTGACCAAGTTTTACCACGTCGGAATTCTGGTGGGTGCTCAAACCGCTCAGAACTGTCCTGACTTGACATTCCGGTTTGTTGATCGGATTCAGGTACGGGGCAAACTCAAACCGGTGGATGTGTTTGAACCGATCGGTCCGACCAGCAAAGTCAGTAAACGTTTGAGTGAAGAACTGGCTACCTATCAGGAAGCTTACGATCTGTATCTGAACCGGGAATGGGATGCCGCACGGGCACGCTTTGAGCAACTGCTGGAAACATCGAAACGTCCGGAGCTTTACCAGATTTATCTCGACCGGATTGACATCCTGAGCTGGCAACCACTGCCCGACGATTGGGACGGTACCTTTACCCACACGCACAAATAAAACACAGGCGACGCTCAAGCGCGAGCTTCACGTTCAGCGATCGCCTTCGTGTTTATTCGCTGGTTTGGTTTCCACCAACTCTAATGGCAGCCCGTCTGGGTCCTGAAAAAAAGTAAAACGCTGACCCGTCAGCTCATCGACCCGCACCGGCTCCACCGGAACACCCAAGCCCTCGAGATAATCAATACTCTCATCCAGGTTCGCTACCTGAAACGCCAAATGTCGTAAGCCCTGAGCTTCAGGACGGGACGGTCGCGGTGGTGGAGCCGGAAAGTTGAACAGTTCAATCTGAAACCCGGGGTAAGCCAGATCCAACTTATAACTGTCGCGTGCTTCCCGATAGGTTTCCGCAATGATTTGGCCACCCAGCACATCAATGTAGAACTGCTTCGAGCGTCGATAATCCGATGCAATAACCGCAATGTGATCAACACCCGTCAGCCCTGGTAACGCCATCGTTTCGACTCCTATTACAACGGGTCTTCACCCCGACGCATTCGCATACCATTCGCATACTGCTTCAAAAGATAGGACTTCCATTCCGGACGAATGGATTCCACGCGCTGCCGAAGCTGTTCAACGTTGCTGTTGCTTTCAGGTACGGGCGTGCCGTTCAATTGCGCTTCTGCCCATTCATTGGTTTCGAACGGCCGATAGATCTGATGAATCTGCTCATCAATGGCCTGCGCTACGTCGTCGTCCGATTCAAAACTCCCATTGAGCACATTGCCAAACTCCAGGTGCACCCGCCCTTTCCAACCGGTCATGCCCCGGGCAATGGACGTCATGTCTTCATTGCGACGTTTACGGTACTCACCCGTTGTATGCTGCGCATGTAACTCACGCGCTTTGGCCACATCCAATGGATCAAGCTCGTAGCTGATCGCAACAGGAACGATATTGAGTTCGTTAATGTAGTCGGAATAGTCACGGGTTTTAGGTCGGCTCAGACTGAACATTCCAATGACCGCGGGATTGGTTCGGTCATAGCCATCCTTTGCACGACCTTCACGCTGTGCGATCCATATATTCGCGTTTTCTTCCAGAATGGAAAAATGGATGTACCGCGACAACTCCAGAGCTGCCTTATACTTCGCTTTCATCCCTTTCACGCTGCGCTTAACAATAAAGCTTTTATTCAAACGCATCAGGTTGGAAGAAAAGGGTCGCGACAAGAGGTTATCACCGATGGCGATACGAACGGTCTGAAAACCATTCTGGTGCAATGCCCAGTTCACCATGGCCGGGTCCATGACAATGTCCCGATGATTGGACACAAACAGATAGGCTTTGTTTTTATCCAAACGCTCCAACCCATGGACGGAGAACTCTTCAACTGAGCGCTTTAACAACCGGGCAACAAAGGGAGCGAGTTTCATCTGAAACGCTTCAATAGTTTTCACCCGACCGACATACAGGGTCAACGCCAATCGAACCAATGGCCGAATAAGCCAGGGAGCCTTTCGATTCAAGCCAGGGGCTAACCAAGCCGAAAGGGCTTTAGCAAACTCCGGATCTTTCAAGGTCGCTTTTAATACCGGACGGACTTCGTCATCGGTAAAGGGTCGAATATCGTCAAACACAATCAGGTCGCTGAATAGAAGTGTTGTGCAAATTTATAGCATTTCGGCGATTTTTTCAGCCAAATTAGCGACAACCGATGACCTTTCAAATCAGTTATGCGCCAGTCTCACAAACAACCGCCTTGTCTTACGATGAAAAAAACGTTGCGCCAATCATCGGTTTGTGTTCGACTAAACCCGTTACTCAACCTACGAAACAGCCAAATTATGACTTTTCAGCTAACCACTCAATGCATGCTAGAGATTGTGATGTATTCATCGCAAGGTGGGGCTGTGCTGTTCGTCTGAGAAAAACCAGATATCCAGAAAACCCCGCCAATCGAAAGATTCGCGGGGTTTTTCGTTTTCTGGGGTTACAAAAAACATGGCAGTCAACACAAAAAGGAGACCAACATGCCACCCGGGCAACCCTGGCAACGCAATCTTACGCTGATGAACGTCATCTCATTTGCGCGCACCTTTCTGATCATCATGCCGGTCTTTGTGCCGCTCATGGAAAGCTATGGGCTGAACATGCAACAGACCATGCTACTGCAATCGGTATTCGCTGGAACCACGCTCATTCTTGAACTGCCCTCGGGTTATGTGGCGGATGTGTTTGGCCGGAAAAATACGTTGATGGTCGGCTATCTGCTGGCCGGTGCCGGGTTCAGTCAGATTGTCTGGGCAGAAACATTTTGGTCTCTGGTTTTGTTTGAGTTCACCCTGGGTTGCGCGATGTCCCTGGTCAGTGGCAGCGATACAGCCCTGGTTTTCGAGTCGGAAAAAGCTTTGTCTTCAGAGCAGAACTACGGCGCCATTGGCCGCATGCTCAGCTGGATGAACTTTGGTGAAGGCACGGCCGCCCTCTGTGCCTTCTTCCTGGTCGCCTGGGATCTCCGATTAATTTTGTGGGTTCAGGCGATCGTCGGATGGGTCCCGTTTATATTGAGTTTCGCTTTAACCGAACCGGCCCGTTCTGATCAGATAGAACTGAAACGAACGACCCACGGAGCCTGGCGTGCTTTTCGCCTGTCTCCGGTGACCTTATTGGTTACCTTGGTATTTGTTGCCTGCATGAGTACGACCTATCTGGCCACTTGGCTGAATCAAAGTCTGTGGCAGCGGCATCAACTGCCTCTGGAAACGTTTGGATTAATCTGGGGTTTGTTCAGCATGACCGTGGCCATTGCTTCACGCTACAGTGACCGGTTACCGACGCGACTGGCAGGCTTCGGTGCCTTCGGTTTGTTGTCCATCGTTGTGACTATCGCCTGGGTGGCGTTAATCAGCAGGTCATTGGCAATCATCATCGCCGGTGGTTTCCTGATGGCGGTTTTCCGGGGACTGGTGGCACCACGATTGAAAGTTGCAATCAATCAGAGCATCGACAACGTTTATCGCGCCACCGTGAACTCGATCGTTGCCTCGTTTTTCCGCATTGCGACTTTTTTTCTCGGTCCGTTAATGGGAATGGCCGTTGATATTTACGATGCAGACGTTGCGGCCATGTTCCTGGTCGTACTGATCGTGCCGGCCATTCTGGGCCTGTGGTATCTCGACCAGTATCTGGAAACGTCGTCTGCTCAAAACAGCTAACGTCGATGATGGGCCGTTCATACCCGGCCCGCCATCGCTTCCTTTACTTGCTGTTTATCGCCAGCCTGCGCGGTCCATAAGTTCGACGGCCTCGCGATTGTTTTCGCCCAACACGGTCAGGTTCAGCGAATCGATTTTCGGCGATCCATACTGGGCCAGATGCTCGGGAATCTCGGCCGTATCCACCACGGGGTATTCGTTATTAACATGGGCATACCAGCTTTGCGCATCGTCGCTGACCAGAAATTCCAGCAGCAAAATGGCGTTATCGCGGTTAGGTGCCGCTTTGGTTACGCCGGCACCGCTGACATTCATATGAACACCGCGGCCGTCCTGATTCATCCAAGCCAACCCGATATTTTCCGCCGCCGCCAGTTCGCGCTCATTGTCACTGGTCAGCAGACGGCCGAAGTAATAGGTGTTCACAAACGTCAGGTCACACAAACCAGCAGCTAACGCCAGGAGTTGGTCGGTATCGCCACCGGCTGGCGGACGGGCCATATTAGCTACAACGCCTTCAGCCCAGTTTTCAGTAGCGTCAATACCATTATGTTCGATTAACGAAGCCACCAACGATTGGTTATAGATGTTATCGGATGAACGCACACAAATACGCCCGCGCCATTGTTCATCGGCCAGTTGTTCGTAGCTTTGGATTTCACCATCGGCCACCGTATTCTTGTTATAAAAAACAGTACGAGCACGCTGAGATAACCCAAACCAGAAATTATCAGCGTCCTGAAGGTTTGCAGGAACGCGAGCTTCAAGTACGTCGGATTCAATCGGTTGCAGAACCTCAGCCATCTTAGCCCGATACAGTCGGCCCGCATCGACCGTGACAAACACATCGGCCTTGCTGTACTGCCCTTCCAGTTCCAGGCGCTTCAACAGCGTATCGGCCGAGCCTGTCACCAGATTGACTTTAATACCCGTCTGCTCCGAAAACTGATCCAGTAACGGCTTAATCAACGCTTCTTTACGTGCGCTGTAAACCGAAACCTGTTCCGCCGCTGTGGCGGTCAAACCTACCGATGTCAGCACCAGAGCACCGACCCATTGCTTAAAGTTCATGTTGTAACCCTTTTTCAGAAAACTTTTTAAACTTACCGCGCTGATGAATGCGCCGACGAATCGCACTTACTATTCGTTCAAAAGGATGCAAGAGCAACCGTCCGAGTTGATGTTCATCAGGTAATTGGTCATTCACCCCGACGGGGATCGGCGACCGGTCGCTGACGTGCCAGGTACCAAAACATCGATCCCAACAGGCCAGCACTACACCCATGTTTTTGTCATAGTGCTCAGGTAAGCGCGAATGGTGTAATTGGTGCTGTGCCGGAGACAACAACCAGCGCTCCAGCCAAGCCGGGTACCAGATGGGTACCGGTGAATGTCGCAAATTACTGCCAAACGCATGAAAGACAAAAACAAACACATTCGCGCCCATGATCGTCTGCAACTGCAGATCATTGCCGAACAACCATAACGCGCAGGCGACCACCGTGCCTTGCACCAGAACGGATCGGAAAGTGAACAACACGCCTTCCACCGGATGCGTCCGCAGTACCGTCATAGGATTAAGCACTTCAGCGCTGTGATGCACCCGATGAAACGCCCACAAAAAGGACACGCGATGCATCAGCAAATGCACCCAGAATCGACTGAAATCATCGATTACAAACAACACCAGCGTAAACAGTAAGGCGCGCCCGAGTGGCGGAACCGAAGACGCTAACACTCCGGCGGAGTTGACCTGCCCGATCAAAAACAGATACACCCCGAGCGCCACCGCCGATTGCGTTAACAGGTTTGGCCGCAGCCAGAAAAACAAAACTTTGTTGATGATGAAGAGTTTCAGATCAGCGCGAGCGCTGGCCGAAAACCACACGTCACGCTGCCACAAGCGTGGCAAAGTTGGGTGTCTTAACGACCACAACCACGCGAGAAAAACCGCACTGGCCAAATAACCCCAGAACAGCCGTTTACGCGGATCAGTGAACTCACCGACCCACTCCGACAGACTGAACGGACCCATTAACGATTCCAGCACGGTATTTCCGGTTCCTCAAGCAAACGGTCAGTCGTTTTCGACCGAACCACCTGAGTTCAACTGTTCCAACAGCTCGGTCATGCTTGCCGTGACATCGTTGGATTTCGCCTGCAGGTCAAAGTTGGCGGCCAGTAAGGCTTGTACCCGCACCATATCGGCCTGATATTCCGCCAGCGTCTTGGTTTTACGCTGAACCATTTCGCCATCGGCATCAATACCAACGACCTGGCTGTCGCCTGGCAGTACCGGGCTGAACCCGATCAGAGAGTTCAACTCAAATGCGGTTTCGCCCAGATCACGACCACCGACCTGTAACGCCATGGCAAAGCCTTTCAGCTCACCCCAATGTTTGGCGTACGTCCGATAGGCCTCGGCTGCATTACCGTCCGCTTCGAGGATGATGTTCAGTTTCTCGATATCTGAATAGGTTGAGCCAGCGTATTTAAAGGCCGCTTCAGCCAAAACCAGCTCCCAGTTAGCCGCGATCACGTCGGCGTAATCGTACAGTTTATTACGCTCACGCTTAGACAGCGTGTCGCCTTTTGCTTTACGGATAACGTCACGACCATCGTAAAACGCCTGCGCGATGGTGTGCAGATAGTTGGTCTTGCCGCCCTTGTCGAAACCCGCAGCATAATAAGCATGGGCATAGGCCATCTCACCGTGCAGATCCACCGAGCCATTGCCATTCACATCGGCACGCTCGGCGATATCGGCATTTTTCTTGGCAATGTCATAAACGTCTTGCGCGCTCATATTCAGCACGTCCGCTGGCGCGCCAAAGTAACCAAAGGCTTCATCCCAAACGTGTTCTTTGCCGGTGTAGGCCGCACCATCGCTGTAAGCTTGGTCATTTGGCTTGACGTCTTCGGCCAGCAGTTCGTCCAGATAATTATCGACGGCCTGGTTGTAGAACACCGCCCCCATGGCAAATTTTGAAATCAGCTGTTGGTAATCGTGACCGGTCACCGGATCGAAGCCACCTTCCGTGCGGGCTGCCCGGGCAATCATATCCGCCAGCACCTGCTCGCCATTGAGGTATCCCGGCCAAGCGGGTACCGCACCTTTGTAGGCTTTATCAGCCAGGTTTTTGCCGCCGGAGATGGCGCTGACTACATCGGGAGTCACTTCAAACCCGGCGCTACTGACGGGACTTAACACAGCACGATCGGTGCCGGTTTCAGAAAAATAACGATTCATCAGTTCCAGGTTGGCCGCTTCATCGCCGAAGGAAACCTGACCAACTGCCGCCTTCAGACTGTCATGAAGCACATGGCGGGCACTTTGACCGGTATAGGACACCGACGATTCTTTATCTCCCTCGTAATCTTTCAGCGTCACTGGGAAATCCAGATAGGAATCGGCCGCAGCCTGTGCCGCGAACAGTGCAATCATTGACGTCAGTATTGTTTTCTTCATAAAGCGAATGCGTCCTTTTAAGTTGAGACTGGCGTAAATTTCGGCTCATTTTAGTTGAATGGGAATCTATTGCAATCACAAATGAGAATAATTATCACAGGATGAGCATTGTATTCAGGAGGTTAGGACAACAGGTCCGCGCTCAGGTCAGGGTCCAGGTCAGATTCGGCTGATGGGTAGCCATGCGCAATGGACCCAACGCCGATTCAATGGTGTCGGCCCCGGTCAGCAATGCAAAGACGGCATCATCTTCATGAAGGGCTAGCTCAAGGGTTTGATCATCGGCCAGAAAGGCCGCCAAGGAAGGATGGTCTGACGCCCGGTAGCGGGTCCAGGCGCGAAGAAAACGGTCTTGAACGTCCTTTGCTACAACAAACTCGAGGTCACCGTGCTGGCGAATCCAGGACAGCTGTACGGTCGGTTGAATCAGCAGCCGATTGGCCGGCACCACTCTCATTGGGTCAGTATTCGATAGTCGCCGGTCAGTTCACTGACCGTATTGGCGTCGTCATCGACCGCCACTACACGGATGTTTGCCCGCCAATGCCCACTGGGGCGCTGATCCGGAGCCGCGAGAAACTCAGCCGTGATGGTAACGTTCGAGTAGGCTGCCTTGGGGTAGCTTACTTGGGCATCTTTTACCGCCACCTTATCGCCCAACCCTTGCGCGTTCGCCCATTGGCTGGCCAGATACCAGCCGGCCAACACAAGGCCACTGTACTGACTCCCCGCAAACAAGGTTCCCTTGTCGTTTCGGTTGCCGGCTAAAGGCACGTGAAACACGACCCGCTCAGGCTGAGCGGTGACCAGCTCAATACCCAGTTTGGATAACGGCTCAATGGCTTCCAGGTTCATACCCAGTCGCCCTGATTCTGTGTCTGAAACCAGCCGGGGAAAGATTCCAGCGAATCCAGTGCTTCGTAGATTTCGTCGGTCCATTCCGGATCGGTATCGACCAGATCCGGCACATGGACCACGGCACACCCAGCGGCAATCGCCGCCCGGACGCCATTGGGGCTGTCTTCAATCACGAGGGCTCGGTTCGGTGAGACGTCCAGGCGCTGACAGGCCGTCAGGTAGGGTTCCGGATGCGGCTTGCCCTGAGTCACCTGGTCACCACCCACCAGACCATCGAAATACTCCATTAACGAAAACAGGTTCAGCTTGTGTGTGGCGGTTTCGGTTCCGGTACTGGTCACCACCATTTGTGGCAAACCCATGGCCCGGATACTGTCGAGCGACTCGGCAACGCCGGGCTTCAACGCCAGATCGGTCTTCATCCGGGCCCGATACAGTTTTTCAACCTGCTCGTAGATGTCTTCGGCTTCACCATCGGCCGGAAAAGCGGAACGGTACGTCGACACAATCGAGGCTCGGTTCATACCAATGGTGCTTTTGTAAAAGGCGGCAGGATCGTCCATCCCGCCTTTGCTGTTAATCACATCGACAAAGGCATCCATGACCAAGCGTTCAGAATCAACCAGAACGCCATCCATATCCCACAGTACTGCTTCGATAATCGCCAACCTGCTTACCCTTCTCCATTCAGCATCCACTGAACAGCTTGCTGTGCGTGAATGCGCGTTGTATCAATTAATGGGACCTCTGTCACCTCTTCTGTCAGCAACAGTGTTATTTCGGTGCAACCGAGTATGACGGCTTCTGCGCCACGCGACTGCAATCGCTGCGCGATCTCCACATAGCGTGCCTGCGAGTCGGCATTTTGCTTTCCAAGGCACAGTTCGTTGTAAATGATCCGGTGCACATCGGCCCGCTCGTCTGGTTCAGGAATGAGGACGTCCAGTCCATATTTTTCAGTCAGCCGAGCACGATAAAAATCCTGCTCCATGGTAAAGGCCGTCCCCAACAGGGCCACGCGTTGCCGCCCCTGTTGCACAATGACATCGGCCGTACAGTCGGCAATGTGCAGCAATGGCAACTGACTTTCCTGGGTGATCTGATCCGCCACCTTGTGCATGGTGTTGGTGGCAATAACCAAGCCCTCAGCACCGGCAGCTTTGAGCTCCACCGCGCGCTGCGCCAGGGTGCGCCCGGCCTCATCCCACTGGCCCTGATCCTGCAACCGTTCGATCTGGTGAAAGTCGACTGAGCTGACCAGCAGATCGGCCGAATGCAGGCCACCCATTGCCTCTCGAACGCCTTCATTGATCCATTGATAATAAAGGGCGGTACTCTCCCAGCTCATGCCACCGAGCAAACCCAGTCGTCGCATTCTGTCACCTCGTCTTAAATTGTCGCGTCTAACCTCAGCGTTTACACTGATCGACATCATCGTCATTACTGCGGGAAGCTTACCATGTCACTTTACCATCGCCACTTGCAAACCCTGGTTGAGCGCTTCAACCATGCCTGCGAAGCCTTTGAGCTGGACGCGATTCTGCTCTACAGCGGCTGGCCACTGGCGTACCCGTACGATGACATGACCTACCCTTTTCGCCCCTTCCCCATGGTGCAGCAATGGTTACCCTATTTACCGACCCCGGACACCTGGGTGCTGTTTTCGGTGAACCAAGGCTTGTCGTTACACTGGCCCGAACAACAGGATTTCTGGCACGTCAGCCCATCGGCACCCAAGGGCGATTGGACGCGCGACTGGAACATACAAGCCAATGGCGATCTGAGCTGGCTGAACACACTGAAAGGCAATGTCGCCGTGCTTGCACCCTACCCGGAGCAGTTAGACCTGCCCATAGCGGCGCAGATCAACCCCACCGATCTGATGCATTGGCTGAATTATGATCGTGCTGTTAAGACGGAATGGGAAATTGACCAGATGCGGCAAGCAAATGATGCTGCCGCGCGTGGTCACAAGGCCGCGGCGCAGGCATTCCATCAAGGGCTCAGTGAATATGAAATTCATCTGGCCTACCTGCAAGCCAGTCATCAACAACAGGTGCAGGAGCCTTACAGTGCAATTGTGGCCCTGAATGAGCGGGCGGCCACCTTACATTACGAGCAAAAGCAAACCGTTGCATCCAGTGGTCACCGCACCCTGTTGATAGACGCTGGCGCGCAAACGCTGGGTTACGCCAGTGACATCACCCGCACCACAACCCCGGACGGCACGCTGTTCGCCACACTGGTTTCCGATATGGACAGGCTGCAACAGGAACTGGTGGCCGCCTGCACCGTGGACACCCATTATCAGCAGGTTCACGAGCTGGCGTTACAGAAAACCGCTGAGCTGCTGCACCGTCATCAGCTGTGCACATTGAGCCCGGAGGCGCAATTAGCGAAGCGGATACCGCAAACCTTTTTCCCACATGGTATCGGCCATCTGCTCGGACTTCAGGTTCATGACATTGGCGGGTTTCAGCAGGATCGGGATGGCACCATGGCGCCAAGACCGGAGCACGCACCGTTCCTGCGTTTGCTGCGACCCTTACAGGATGGCATGACTCTCACGATTGAACCGGGCCTGTATTTCATCCCTATGTTGTTGGAAAAAATGATCGCCGGGACACCCGACCACGGTTGCGACCTCGACCTGATCGACAGCCTGAAGCCCTTTGGCGGCATCCGCATTGAAGACAACGTTCTGGTGCGACAGGAAGGACCTTTGAACCTGACCCGCGCCGCTTTCGACAACTTACCGCGTTGAGCTCAGCGGGCCGACGACCGGATAGGCAATATTGCCCCAATCTTCGTCGCCGGCCTGCAGCATAATGCTGATCATGATCGGCAACAGAGTCCCGAGCAGACCGGCCCCGTCGGTCACCTGCTCACGATTCACCCGCCCTTGATAAGTCGCCCCACCGAAGATCAACTGGTTACGCAGGACAAACAAACGATCGAGCACAATGGAACACAACTCCGTTACGCGGCCACGCGACAAGGCATTTAAAGCGGCCAATGACGACTGATCGAACTGTCGCTGCCAGGCATCGTTGCCTTCGCGCTGACTGACCCAGAACGGGTGAAACACATAAGGGTTACGGATCAGCGCTTTGACATGCGTTGAATACTCTTCCCACAGGCAGGAGTAGATACGGTTGCCATGGTCATGCTTGACCAGATTGCCGACAAACCGCAGAAACTGTTCGTGGTCTTCGAGCGGCGCATCGCCCTGCTGATCGATGGAACAACAGGCACTGAAGGCGATCCAGAGCGCAATAAACTCCATGTCATCGTTCACGGCGTCTTCAGCCGCCTGCAACCAACTGATGGCCCGATGCAACCGGGTCGCCAGATCGTCCGGCAAGGCCGGATCGGCCGATTTCAATTGCTGCTTCAAATGCTGAGCGGTGCTGCTGGTCAGATCCTTCATGATGGGCTCTCAATGTCGCGGTGCCCCGTTTATATCATTGCCGGCAGGCAATCACCACCGATTGCTCTCGGCTAAGCGATTGACGGTTCGGTGGTGAAATCAGACATATCGAAAGGACCGTTAAGTCGTCAGCAAGGGCGCAAACAAAGCATCATCTTCACGGCTGGCCTGCGGCAACCCGACGTCGGCACCCGCGCTGTTCGCCTCAACAATGGCTTCCAGTGCATCGGCAATCCGATCGATATCCCGACGGGTCATCGACGGATGCAGGCTGATCCGCACCCAGCCGGGTTTATTGTCCTGATGATCGTCGTCGAGTTGATCGGTAATCCGATGCGAGGTGCAGTAATCAATACCCAGCAAGTAATGCCCATAAGTACCGGCACAGGCACAACCGCCCCGGGTTTCAATACCGTACTGACGGCTCAGGGTCTGCACCACCGTGCGATAATCCATCCCTTCCACCACCAGCGAAAACACACTCAACCGATGGCGGTGCTGATCGGACAACACTGTGATACCTGCCATTGAAGACAACCGCCGAAAGAAATGCGCGTTCAGTTCGGCTTCTCGCTGACGTATACGCTCCACACCCATCTCTTCTTTCAATTGCAGGGCCATGGCGGTTTTCAACGTCTGCAGAATACCGGGCGTTCCGCCGGACTCGCGGGCTTCGATGTCGGCCACGTAGCGATGCTCACCCCAGGGATTGGTCCATACGACCGTACCGCCACCCGGCTGCTCAGGCACCCGGTTGTCGTAAAGCTCGGCATTAAACACCAACACGCCTTCACTGCCCGGGCCGCCAAGAAACTTATGCGGCGAGAAGTAAATGGCGTCTAACCAATCGTCCGCTGACGCGTGCATGTCGATATCGACATAAGGCGCCGCCGCGGCGTAATCGACAAAACAATAACCGCCGACATCGTGCAGCAGCCGGGCAATGGCCTTCACCGGCGTCAAAATGCCGGTGACATTCGACGCGGCCGTGACGGAGGCAAACTTCAGCGACCGATGCTGTTCCCTGGCCAGATCCTCCGCCAGCCAGGCCAGGTCAATGTCATCGCCGGGCAGCGCCGGAATAATGCGCACTTCCGCCAGCGATTCCAGCCACATGGTTTGATTGCTGTGATGTTCCCGGTGCGTAATGTACACCAAGGGCCGATCATTCAACTCGTGCAAAACCGCCTCGCGATGACGCTCATGCACCCACAACCCCAGTATGCGCAGAAACTTAGCCAGCGCTCCGGTCATACCGCTGCCACTGGTCAGCAACACATCGGACGCCTGCGCATTCACGTGTTGTTTAATGCGCTGCCGCGCAGTCTCCAACCACTGTGTCATCTGCGCACCGGTGACACTGTCTTCGGTATGGGTATTGGCCATCATGCCGCCCGCCATTGCCATTAACCGGTCTTCAATCGGGCGATAGAGTCGACCGCTGGCCGTCCAGTCGGCGTACAGTCGATCATCTTCCGACGTGACCACCTGACGGCGCACGTCCGCCCAGAAGGCTTCGGTGGCCGGTTCGGTAATGGGTTGTCGGGCGTAAGTCATCACAAGATCTCCAGGCTGTGTTGTTTAGAGAAGTCTAATGGGTGACAGACACAAAGGTTTTGCTTAATATTTCCCAATATCGCCAATACGTGGAATATTTTTCCAGGATTAACATTGAATATGGAAAATCTATACGACTCGACCGATCGCCAGATTCTCGATCTGCTGCAACACGACGCCACCCTGTCGGTTCAGGAGATTGCCGACCGGATTAACCTGACCGTCAGCCCTTGCTGGCGCCGCATCCAAAACCTCGAACAGAAAGGCTTTATTGAACGACGGGTGGCGCTGTTGAACCGGGAAAAGCTGTCGTTGGGCATTGATGTGTTTGTGTTCATTAAAACCAACGAACACAACGACCACTGGCTGCAAACCTTCAGTGATGCCTTAAGCGAGTTACCGGAAGTCTGCGAAGCGTATCGCATGAGTGGTGACGTCGATTACCTGCTGCGCGTGGTTGTGCAGAATATTGAAGACTACGACGCCTTTTACAAACGCCTGGTGAGTAAAGTGAGGTTGTCGGATGTCAGCTCCAGCTTTGCCATGGAACGGATGAAATACACCACCGCCCTGCCGTTATGACGTGCTAAAACACGCTTTTCTATCAAAGCTCAGGCTGTACCACCGTATTGATGAGTGATTGAGGATCAAGAAAGTCACTGTCCAGAAAAAACACGCGTCCCTCTACGCTGACAAACACAAAGGTTTTGCCATCGCTCTCTGCGTAATAAAAGCGACTACCGTCGATTTGTTTCGTGCCATGAGGGACGTCTTTAACATAAAAGAAAGTCAAAGCATGCACCCAGTCGTCGGCGCAGCCTTCATCTATATCATTGAATGCCTGTTCCAACAGCTGAACGGCTTGGCATTGCGCCTCATCAAAAAAGCCATCCGCCAAAGCATCCGTAATACCGACATAGCGTTCGCCTTTCACCTTGCTGTACTTAACGATGAGCGAATTGTTTGATGACACCACGGCCAACGGGTTCATTGGCATCCGGAACTCCTGACCATTTAAAAACGCTCTAAGTTCTTGGGCCTGTGGTGCCGAAGCCAGGAAAAGAAAAGTTAAGATTGCAATCAGTCGCACGGTTGCGGTCCTTCGTGTTGACAGTGGTTGTTAACGAAGCCGGCATGGCTTCCAATTCGTGACCACCATGCATTATTTCGAGTGCAATGCCAACGGGAACCAGGAAAGGTGTAGACAATGTTCGGGACATAAAAAAGCCGGGCTTGCGCCCGGCTCGCTTACGACTCCAATCGTTTCCGAATCAACTGACCTGAAGATCAGCCCCCTGCGTCATAACCGATTTTGGTCGGTAATGACTCGGGTTTAACCCGGAAATGGTTTTGGAAAAACGTTTCACTTCACCCCAGTTGGTGTATTCGATGGTGCTTTTACCATCGGCACAACCCCCGGTGATTTTCATGATGAAGCGGATCATCTGTTTATCGACAAACCGATACTGCGGATACGCCAATCGGCCGGCAAAAATAGCCAATTGATCGGGCATCCACCCTGTCGCCCGCAAAAACTTCTGTACGTATGGGCTGTTCGCCGGATCGTCTTTGCCCGGTTTTCTCGCTGTCAGATTGACACAGAAAAACGCGCTTTGAATATCATTCAGCCAATCGGTGTACTGACTGATCACCTGCTGGACAGAGCGATTAAAATGCCCGTACCGAATCGATGCACCGATGACCACAGTATCGACATCGGTCGCTCCGACAAACGATTCAAACGCCTCAAACGGATGGACTTCTACTTCACCGACCCAGTCCCGGGCAATTGCCTCGGCGACCTTTTTGGTGTGACCGTCTGTTGTCGCGTAAAAAATCAAAGATTTCATGGCCTAACCTCCAGTTGGTTGGCCACAGTGTACGGGTCTGACTTCGTGATAATTTGATCTGAAGCAAGCCACACACTCCCCTGAAATCACCACAGTGCTTCACCGCTGTAAAGCCTTCTTTACCAAGTAAGAAACCCACCGCTTGGTAAGAGCGAGCCTGCTCGCGAACAATCGGCTAACCACATGCCACATGACCTGCACCCGGCACCGCCCCAAGTAAGAGCGAGCCTGCTCGCGATCAGATTGGCTAACCACACGCCATATGACTTGCACCCGGCTCCGCCCCAAGTAAGAGCGAGCCTGCTCGCGAACAATCGGCTAACCACAAGCCACATGACCTGCACCCGGCACCACCCCAAGTAAGAGCGAGCCTGCTCGCGATCAGTCGGCTAACCACACCTCCCATCGCCTGCAGACAGGCTCCGACATGGAACCGAGCTTCACAACTCACACAGATTGAGTCGGAATAATGTCGGGAGACCCCGACTCACCCGCGCGGGCCAGCTTAATCAACAAACCAACATAGGCCACCACCAGTATCGCCATCGCGGCGACCCAAAGTAACGAGCTGAGCGGGTGCAGCGCCAACGTTCCCAGCTGATACAGCGAGACCGCCGCCGCGTAAGCCACCACCGTACTCCAACCGACGATTAGCCAGGCCCAACGGCTGCCAGCCTCTCGCACCAATGCCCCCATCGACGCCACACAAGGCGTATACAGCAGGATAAACACCAAATAACAGAAGGCCGCAAACGGTGATACAAACAACGCCACCATGGTTTGCAGGGTTGATGTTCGCACTTCCTGCTCGGCAGCCGCTTCATCCAGCGAGGCGTAATCGCCCACCCGAATGCCCAGTGGATCGGTCAGGGCGCCGCCCAGCCCAACGGCATTGTCCCAGATGGAGACGAACGCCGATTGTGTCGACTGCCACAGTGTTTCCGGTTCTTCATCGTTCCCGCTGTCGCCTGCGACATCGGCATAGAGCGCATCGAGTGTGCCGACGACCGCTTCTTTGGCAAAAATACCGGTAATGATGCCCACCGTGGCCGGCCAGTTATCGGATTGCACACCCATCGGACTCAGAACGGGCGTTACCCACTGGCTGACCTGACTGAGTACCGAACGCTGACTGTTTTCGTTACCGAATGAACCGTCAGTACCCCAGGAGTTCAGGAACGACAGCACCACCACGACCGTCACAATGGTTTTACCCGCACGCTCAACAAACCCACGCAGACGGTGCCAGGTGGTCATCACGATATTGCGCCAGGAAGGGATGTGATATTGCGGCATCTCCATGATTGACGAACTCAACTCGCCCCGGAACATCCACTTGCGGAACACCCAACCGGTCGCAACGGCAACCAGAATGCCAAACAGATAGAGCCCAAACACCACGTTCTGACTCATCGACCCAAAGAACGCCGCCCCAAACAGGGCATACACGGTCAAACGCGCCCCGCAACTCATAAACGGCGCCATGGCCATGGTCACCAAGCGATCAGACTCACGACTCATGGTGCGCGTCGCCATAATCGATGGCACGTTACAGCCAAACCCGACGATAAGCGGCACAAACGCCTTACCGGGCAAGCCAATCGATTGCATCAGCCGGTCGACCACAAACGCCGCCCGTACGATATAACCGCTGGACTCCAAAAACGCCAACCCAAGATACAAAAAGCCAATCACCGGAATAAAGGTACCAACAAGCTGAATGCCACCGCCAAGACCATCGGCCAGCAACACCACCAACCAACCAGGCGCATGCAGAGCCGACAACAATGCCCCCAGCCCATCGACGAGCCAGGCACCGAGCAGAATGTCGAAAAAGTCGATAAACACCGCACCAATGTTGATAGCAAAGGTAAACAGCAGATACATCACCAACAGAAAAATCGGCACACCCAGAAACCGGTTCAGCACAATACGGTCAAACTTATCGGTGAGCGTAATGGTGCCATTCCCGTGGGTCACCGCAGCCTGATGCCACTCCCGAACCACCGCAAGACGACGACTGATCCGCTCAACAGCCGTATCGGTTGGTGGCGGTGCTGCAGCCGGATAGACCGTCGCCTGAGGCAAAGACTGACGTACCAACCGAACACCCGAGTGGCGCGACGCCGACACCCCGACCACGGGCAAACCAATGGCTTCGGACAGCGCCACCACATCCACCTGAACGTCGTTGGCCTGGGCCACATCCATCATGTTTACGACCACCAGCATGGGAATGTTGAACTCCCTGAGCTGATGCGTCAGCAGCAACTGACGGTCGAGCGTATTGGCATCGACCACATTTATCAGCAGGTCGATTTTACCGTCGCTCAGAAAATCCCGCGCTATCTGCTCATCGACGCCGTAATCGTCCTGCTCCAGAGAATAAATACCGGGTAAGTCGATAACCGTTGCTTCGCGACCATCGTCCATCCGGAAATGGCCTTCTTTGCGTTCAATGGTGACGCCCGGCCAATTGCCCACCTTTTGGTGCGCACCGGTCAGGCCGTTAAACAACGTGGTTTTGCCGCAGTTAGGGTTACCGATCATGGCCATGCGGAACGTACTCATGAGCGCGCCTCCACATCTATTTCGGCGGCCTCGGCGCGGCGAATACTGATGAGCGTCGAACCGACCTTCACCTGCAACGGGCACCCGGCCGGCGCCACATGACGCAGCGTCACCTCCGCGCCCGGTAACAATCCCATCGATAAATAACGCGCCTGATGCGCCAGACCGGCTTCGCTGAAGCCCTTCACCCGGGAGGCTTGCCCTACCCGCATTTCACTTAACAACATAGTGCGCAACGACCTGAAAATTTTGCGAGCATTATGTTGTGAATTGTTCTCATTTGCAGGCGCTATTGAATCGCCTCTTGATCTGCATCAACCGCCAGCCACAGAAAACAAACGTTGATGACCTGAATCAAAAATCGGCGAGCGTACGCGCCTTCAGTACATGATAAGCCGGTTCCTCATAGGGGTGCGCAGCGATCAACGCCTCCAGCGTCGCCCGGGTTTGCTTGTTGGCACACACCATTTCCACCCGCACTTCCGAGACCTTCTCCAACTCACCCACCGACCCGACAAACGGATCCGCACCGTCCATGGGCTGAAACTGCCCCTGCCCTGGCACCTTAAACGCACAGGCCCGATAGTTGCCGATCTGCCCCGCCCCGGCTTGCGCCATGGCCTCGACAACCGCATCGACATACTCGGATGGCACATACGCCACAATGACATTCATATCCTAAAACCTCCTTAATAAAGCAACACAAGCGCAACCCTAGCAAAACCCCCCGGTTTTATCCCTCCCCCTCCTAAGGGGAGACCAGGAGTGACTCGAACCTAAGGTTTTGTCCCTCCCCTTCCTAAGGGGAGGCCAGGAGGGGATATAAATCAACCAAACCGCTCAAACACCCATCAACCGCCAACTTTTTTGTTAATTTTCAGCAGCTTAGCCAGATTTTTGGTTGACACCCAAAAATCACACGGTAATATGCACCCCGTTCTTGAGGGAACACTCTTACAGGAGAGTTGGCAGAGTCCGGTTGAATGCACCTGACTTGAAATCAGACGTACGTGAAAACGTACCGGGGGTTCGAATCCCTCACTCTCCGCCAAATTTAAAACGAAAAAGGCCACCCAATCGGGTGGCCTTTTTCGTTTTTGGTCTTGCGAGTAATGGACTTCGTTCGTGGCCCCCGCGGGTTCGACCCGAAGGGCCGCGAGCATACTGCGCAGCGCATCCCTCACGTTTACTATTGCTCCACCACAACTTCCAACACCCAATCGGGTGGCCTTTTTTGTGGAATTTTGATGCGTGCTGATGGATTTCGTTCGTGGATCCCGTGGGTTCGAAAAATCGTCCGGAACGATTTGGCCCGCCCTAAGGCGCCCGAAGGGTGGCGCACAGGGATGTGCGCCAGGCAATCCCGAACGAACTAACCGTTTACTATGCCGACGTAATCTTCCAACTTCTTATTTTTCTTCTAAGGTGAATACTTCGGCCAACTTCATAAAACTTGACCGCGGCGACTGTTCTTGATTAGTGGGAGCACGGTATAGGTCCAAGTTGGTTAACTCTCACATCATCATGAGTGGTGCTTCAGCCAGGTGTACATGATCAGCAAATAGGAAATTGCGATGAAACACCTTTGGTCTTTGGTAGTCCTGACTTTTGCGTCGACTGCCGCACTTGCAGATTTTGAACTTACAGAGGATTTCTATAAAGAAACTTCAATTTTCAACCAGCCTATAATACTGGAACGTTGCCTAAAACAGAAACCATCAGCTCATGTCCTGACCAAAACCAATACTGACCTTGAAGACCTCAACTCCCGGTCCGATTTGTTAAATACTATGGTGTGGTTAAAAAGTGGAGAACCAACGGACCCGGGGCAGAGTGTCAGTCTCCGAAAAGCCTTCGAAGAGGACATGGCGGCCTGCATTATCAACACGGCCATAGAAGAAATCCCGATTAAAATTGAGGCGGGCCAGACCACAAATACTCAACAGGGAGGTAATGAGGGACAAGGTTCAGAAGACTATGGCCAAGAGCACCTACGGGTTGATCAACCACCCGTCCAGGGAGGTTCGATTCTCGATCAACTGGTTTACTCTCTGACTGTTATTGCCAGCGAACAAATCAAAGCTGAGGCCATCTATTATGCGAAAACAGAATTTCTTGATGATTTTTGCAAAGACGATTTTGATAAAATAATTGCGGCTAACACTTGTGCGCTGAACACATCTATGAAAGATAATGATTTTCAGGCCAGCCTTCAACATGTTGTTGAAACCATTCGCTTAGACATCATCAATTATCCAAGAATGATCACCCTAACCAACATGTGCGAGAGAGTTGAGGCGATCCTTGAAGCCAAGACGAATGATGAAGATTTCCTAGATAGCCTCGACGATGAAAAACGAAATCAATGGATTAATTGGGAAAAAAGTTATGAGTACACCGAGTGTCTTCAGCAAACCAAAAAAAATGGTGTGTTTGTTAGAACCTACCAATCTCAGACCGCCGTGTACTTGCCTGCTATCGTTCGATTGGTTCAGGATGTCCGAAGTACCACAGATCTACTGGTTCTGTTCCCCGCCCTACAATACAAAACGGATCTCTTGCAAAGTCTTGTAAAAAAGACCCAGGATATCAATGCCGAACGGGCAGCAGTGGCGAGCGCAATACAGCAAGAACCTGAGTTAATTTCCAAAGTCGAACTGTTTGCTATGTTCTTGACTAGCCTGAAAAGCCAGCTTAATGGCGTGTCACTAACATCTGATGACGATCAAGGGACATTATTGTTTGTTACGGATCCGGACCTAAAACGTTCCCTCAATAGTGCCTTGCGGTTGATGTCTGTCCTGATCGATGCGTACGAAGCCATCGAGACGAAAAACATGCGTGCTGCCGTCATTATTTTAGTTGATGAGTTTTCCGATACGGGTATTGGTCAGAAATATGTAGCCAAGTATTCATGGGCCGCCCAAATAGCCGACGCTGAATCAAGCGAGGAAGTGACGACCATACTAAAGGAATACACCGCACCGGTCGGCACCTATGTGGAGAAGTCATATAAGAATACACACTCAATTTTTGCGAGTGCTGGTGTCGCTACAAATTTTTATCCCGAAATGTCCCTTCGCTCACGAATCGGATATGAGTATTCGCACCAGTCTTTTGGAGAGAGCTACTGGGCACTTCGATTTGGTTTAATTGATTTCACTGACCAATTATTCGATGACAACGAACCCAGTTCGCTCGATGGCTACGCAAAATCAGTCTTTCGACCAACAGCAGGTTTTGCACATTCTATCGGCAAAAGTCCCGCTCTTGTTGAATTGGGTATAAGACCAAAGAGTGATTCTGATGTCGAGATAGTTGTATCAATTGAGTTAGAAACTACCCTATTCATGTTGAATTAGCATCTCTACCAAGGGTTGCCATTAAGCCTAGTTTCCTGAACCACTCTGTATCAGAACGGAGCTTTGATGATTCTACGGCATGTCGTTGTTGAATCCCGGGGCGATCAAGAGAACGCCGTCTTCTCTCAGCTTCCGGGCGTTTGACAACCAATAAGGATGATCGATCGCTGAGAGGCTTGCTGATTCGGTTCAGTCGACCGCATGCTGAATCAAGAAAAAAGAGGCCAAGACTTTTATTGTTGGTAAGGTTTTGGTCTCGTCAGTGGTTTCGGCCCCTAAGTCTAGGGCCGAAGATTCTTTATTAGAATGCTTGAGATTAGATCGGATAGAAAAGCCACCGGTTGGTTCCAATCTATATAATTTCCTTGGATACCTTCCTAGGGCATGGCCTTGAAAACAGTGTCGCTTGTATGACCCTGCTGGAAAAAAACGTCCGAAGTGCGCCGCCCATATCAAAAGCTTTGAAAAACCACTCTCCCGCGAACTGGAAAATGGATTGGGAATGAGCAATTCTCTTTGTGTTAGTTTATCTAACTGAATGGTGTCTAGCTAACCCTTGAAGATTCATAAGTTCGCGACCTTTACTAATGAAGATTGAAGATCATCAAAGTGAATTAATAATATGATGAGCTTGACCCTACCCCTCAGCAAACACAAACCCATTCTTCCCACCATGCTTCACCCGGTACATCGCCTTATCCGCCGCTTTCAACAACGCATCCATATCCTCGCCGTCATTCGGAAACTGCGCAATGCCCATGCTGGCGCTGACGTATAGGGTGTGATCGAGCACGGTAATGGGCTTTTTCAGAACCTCCATGAATCGTTCAGCGACGGCTTGAGCATCGGCTTCAGCGTCGGCATCGGACAGCAACACCACATACTCATCTCCGCCGATGCGGGCCAACAGGTCTTCATTGCGCACGGCCGACTGCAGTCGCTGGGCGACTTCGCGCAGTACGGTGTCACCGGCGGCATGGCCGAGCTGGTCGTTTACAGCTTTAAACTCGTCCAGGTCAACAAAGATGAGCCAAAGTTTGTGATGGTGCCGGGCGGCGTGGGCTATTTGGGTCTGCACGGCTTCCTGCATGTAACGTAAAGAATGTACGCCGGTCAGGGCGTCTTTCATGGCCATGTCGTGCAGTCGGGCACGGGCGTCTTCGACGGCCTGTAAGGCTTCAAACCGTTCGGTGAAGTCGTACTCCACGACCAAAAACAGAAAATCGCCATTCAGAGGATGCCGGGTACGGCGAATATCGAGGCTGTGGCGTCGATGCCCGTGACTGGTCTGCATGATGTAGTCCCATCGCCCTTCTTCACCAGCCTGAATCTTCTCCAGACAAGCCAACCCTTCATTGACGTTAGCGAAACGGGCCACAAACGGGCATTGCGCCGTTGAATTAAATTGCGCTGGCGGATAGGTATCGGTTGCGGCCGGGTTTTCGACCACGGGCTGACCTTCCAGGGTAAAGGTGGTGGCCGGTACGCGGGTGTAGCGCATGGCCTCCATCAACAGCAAGTTCTCAGGTTGTTCACCCAGTTTCACCTCTTCGTTTATGAAAGCGATGATACCGCGGTGTTTTTCAGGCCCGAGCAGCACGGCTCGGTGCATCATCAACAGAGTTTTGGGTTTGCCGTTGGGGTACGTCGTCCACGGATCGACGGTGAGGCCTTCTGCTGCTGCCAGGTCGAAAGTTTGCCGGGTTCGGTCCCGCGCGCCCTGCGTATCGCCGGAAAGATCTTTATCGATCAGTTGCTGGAGCGAGTCCAGCCCCCAGAACTTAACAGCCGCCGGGTTACCCCACCACCAGCCATGCTTATCCAGGTCAAAAAACCAGACGACGTTCGGGATCAGCTCGTAATGCTTCAGCTCATCATGGCTTTGGATGTGAACGAGGTGATCGTAGTTGTGTGCGGATGCCATTGTGTTCCGGTGTTCCTATCAAGAGGGTGTCATTTTGCCTGTAGCCAACCATTAACCTATCAACAGTCCCTGAACAAAGAACAGACCGGTGTCAACGGCGTACAGATTACTTCTATTCATTAAACACATGCCAAGTCGGGTGGCACGTTAACGAAAAACTAAAATCTGACCCGTAAAATTATAGTCCGGGTTGTTGACCTACGACCAGTGCGGTCGGTCAACTCAATCATATTAATCAATCAAGACGCGCAGTAGGTTAAGTACTCCTGCTCTGCTTTTAACAGGCAGTTGAAAACGATTTGTTCAAGTTCTTCGTTTCCGTTAAGGCAATCCCAATCTCCGATAATCAGGCTTTCTACGAGGGACAAAAACCGGGCGGCCTCGGTATTTCGATGTTGGACACTGTTTTTAATTTCCTCTGCGACGGGAATCTGTTTAAAAATATCATCAAAAGACAAGCCAAAAAGTACGTCCAGCTTGGAGAAAAACCCAATCAAAAACCACAGACCAGGAGAAAGTACCTGATGTTCAATGGCAATGTTTTCCATTGCAAATGCGGTGACAATGGCTTGCCGTACCAGCTCATCAGGTTGCTCGGTTAACTCGGTCATGATGACAATGCTCAGCACCTTGGCCAGTCTATCCAAACCCAACAAAACGACGGCATGCCGGATGCTTTCTATCTCTTTTCCCGCACTGAGGTGGCTGTTATTCACCAGTGCCAGAATTCGTGCGGTTAAGATCACGTCCTTTTTCAACCAGTCTTCGAGCTCGCTGATGGAAGGCTCGGGCTTAGATAATTCGACTAACAGATTGGACGCAGAAACGATGCTGGATTGAAGCTTTACCCCTTCGATGACTTCGGGTCTTGCAAAAAAGTACCCCTGAAACAGGGTAAAACCCAGCCCTTTGCAAAGCTCATATTCTTCGTATCTCTCAACTTTTTCAGCGAGCAACTGGCCGTTGAAGCCTTTGGTTAACTCAAGTTGACGAACAAGTTTTTGCAACTCACCTTCACTCATTGACTGGACATCGACTTTAACGATGTCCGCTATGGATAAAAGAGCCCTGGTGTCCAAACTCAAATGGAAATCGTCTAGCGCTATTTTAAACCCCCGCTCTTTCGCGGCCGTCAATGCAGGGATAAGCTCGTTGGTATTTTCGACTGTTTCCAATACTTCAAGAACCAGGTTTTCTCGTTCCAGCGGGATATCGCTCCTTAACCAGTCGAACGTACAGTTCAGATACAGACTCAGGCTGGTGTCGAGCAAATAGGGGTCATACAGCGTTAGAGCATTCAAGAAAACGGATGCGGTCGCGGCATTACCGTTTATGACGCCCAGTTGTTGTGTGGGCCGGAAAAGCAGTTCGTAGCCAGTCGTACAGAGGTCGGTATTCAGAATGGGTTGTTTTGCGTAAAGCGGGGTTCGCTCCATCCAGCATGCTCCAGGAAAAATCCGTTCCTATAAGTTAAGCAGAAAAACGGACTTTAGAAAGCAACTTGGGGCCTTTCACAGCACCCGTTGATTGACTGAAACAAGCTTCTTAAAAGGCGGCTAACTATGCATTGATTACCCTGACCCACCCAAAGGGTAACCAACCATTTAAATAGGGAGGCAATGCCAAACACACTGTAAAACCGTTTGAGAGGAAGCTCACCGATGGCAAGTCCTGTCGTCGAACCTATTTCACAACAACTTCCTATAAAAGGGGCACTCTTTCTCAATCGCTAAGCACGCTGCCGAGCCTTTTGCTTTGCGGTTGAATCGAGGACGATGAAGGCAAACAATGATTTAGCCTACCAGCCCTGCACTTGCGTTGACGGCCGTGCAGGACTGGTGATGCGCTCGCATCTTTCAGCGGGCAGTTTTCATGACAAAAACGGGTACCGCACCCCGGCCCGCTGGAGAACCGTATCCATGATCCGCAGGGTGGTCAATGTGTCCGCCCATGGGATGATGTTGCTTTGTAATTGCCCCTCCGCCAGGCACTGTTCCACTTCCTGGATCTGATACTCAAAGCCATTACGCCAGTGTGGCTGTTCAAACACATCCACCGCCCCCTCGTTGGGGTGCAGCTCGGCTCGGGTGGCTGCCCAAAACATAGACGGTACCCGAATCACACCCGTCGTCCCGTGAATGCTGAACGCGTTGTCGTAGGTGGTTGTAAATCCACAAGTGAACTGGCTGACGACATCGCCAAACCCCAGTATGACACTCGTGCGTTCATCGACTCCCGTTTCTCCGACAAACACATCGCTGATGATTCGATCCGGTTCGGTTTGCATGACAAACTGAGACATTGAGACGTTATAGACACCCATGTCCAGCAGCACACCACCGGCCAATTCCGGATTTAACAACCGGTCGTTCGGGTCACGCGGTACCGGGAAACCAAAGCTGGACTGAAGATACTGAATGTCACCAATCCGACCGTCTTCAATCCATTGCTTAGTCTGTTGCCAAGCCGGTAAAAACCGAGTCCACAGGGCTTCCATCAGGAAGACATTTTTTTCTTTTGCCAGATCGGTCAGGCGCTTAGCCTGAGCTTCGGTGACGGTCAATGGTTTTTCACACAACACCGGTTTACCCGCACACAGTACCTGCTCTACTGAGTCGTGATGAAACCGATGCGGATTGGCGATGTAGACGACATCAATCTCTTCGCAGGCCAGAAACGCTTGCAGGTCGGTAAAATGCAATGGTGCCTTGTACGTGTTCGCAAACGTTTCTGCCCGTTCGGCATTGCTGCTGTGTACCGCATGCAGTTCTGAATGAGTAGCCGGTAAGGCTTCGGCAAACTGCCGGGCTATGCGTCCCGGACCGATCAATCCCCAACGCAACATCGAGGCTCTCCTTATTGTTATGTGACGGTGACGTGGCAAAACGGAATGTCAGATTTCAACACCAACATTATTGCCACGATCCATGGTTGCGGAAACGCACGCCAGATGACATGGAAAACCCGCCTGTAATCATGTAGCCACCGGCTATGTCGTGTTCTGGAAATTTACACCGTTCATTCGGCGCTTCAAACTTTTGCAGCATCTCAACTGATTGGAATGAGCCTATGCGACACTCCCTTATGCTTATCACCTCGTTAGCGATACTGTCCTCGTGCGCCGTATTCGACACGTCCAGCACCATGGAATCTACAGCAACGACGACCAACGCTACCACCGAGGAAAGCGATTCAGCCGACGCGGTAACCATTGGCCAATGGCCGGTAAGTGGCGAGCTGTTTACTCATGACCCGGCCATCACCGTCGAAGACGGAACCTGGTACAGCTTTTATACGGCCGATGGTATCGGGCTGAACGTGTCCGAAGATGGACTGAGCTGGCAAAAGACCTATCGGCCGGCACTGCCCTGGAACTTGATTCGAACCATGCGAGACGATTGGTGGACGCAGTACGTACCGGACTATTCCGGTACCAGTGTCTGGGCACCGGATGTGTTTCAATACGACGGCCGAACCTATCTGTACTATGCCGTCTCCACCTTTGGACGGAACCACTCGGTCATTGGACTGGCCTCGACCGACTCGCTTGCCGACAATAATTGGGTGGATGAAGGTGCGGTACTCGCCAGCACAGCCGACGACGATTTCAACGCCATTGACCCAAACCTGTTTGAAGACCCCGAAACCGGTCGACTGTGGTTGGCTTACGGCTCTTACTGGAGTGGCTTAAAACTGCGGGAAGTTGACCCTGAGACCATGAAGCCATTTGCCGACTCGGAACCGGTATCGCTGGCCTCTCGCCCTGGCGTACGTCACAACCCCATCGAAGCGCCGGCGCTGGCCTATCACGATGGGTTCTATTATCTGTTCGCGTCCATCGACCGCTGCTGTGCAGACTCCAACAGCACCTATAAAGTGATTGTCGGGCGTTCAACCCAGGTGACCGGCCCATACGAGGATGATCTTGGCATCCGCATGTTGGATGGCGGTGGCAACCTTGTGTGGACCGACCGGTCTGAAGGTCGTGTACAGGGCTTCGGCGGCGGTCAGGATGTGTTTCAGCTCGATAATGGTGACTGGGCTATGGCCTGGCACATCTATAACCGGGATCGCAACGGTTATCCCGAACTGGCCATCGCCCGCCTGCGGTTTATGGATGGCTGGCCGGTGATTTCCGCGCAACACTAATCTTTAGACGGCCGACACCCTACCGATGAACGGTGCGTGTTGGCCGAGTGCCTTTCAAGCCCTTGCACGAAGCTGACAGTACTCCACCCTTCCACCCCTCCACTCAAACTCCACAAATCTCAAAATAGACCTTCGCGCCGGACAGCGATTTGGTACTCTGAAAATAAGGTTAAACGTTTAACCTAGTTAATTAACAACAATAATCCATTCATGGAGAACTCCTATGCATCTGTCCGCTGTGCGATCACCACTCGCAGTGGCCGTCATGATCAGTACCAGCCTTTGGTTGAGTGCCTGTAATGACGAATCCACGAACTCCAACCCTGATCCTGATACAGACACGCCTATCACCTGTAGCGCTCCGGAAGTCCTGAACGACGACGGTACCGCCTGTGAACTGCCAGACGAGCCCGTCGCCAGCTGTGAAAGCCCGATTGGCGATGAAGCACTTTACCTGTTGGGTGGCCCGAATGGCTGGCAAGCCAACTATGAATACGAGTTTGCCCACGTTTGCGGTGGCCGATATGAACTCGTGACCAGCATACCCGGATCACAAACCTTTAAGTTCGGTAGCGAAGGCTGGTCACCTTATGACTGGGGTGCCGCTGCAGGAACCAGCACACCCATACTGAATGAGAGCTTTGCGCTGGCACCGTCCGGTGGCAACATCAGCTACACCTTCGATGACACCAATCGCCTGGTTCTCGATTTAAGTGAATCCGTTGATAACCCAACGCTGACCGTAGAAAGCTGTGTACCGGCGCCATTTGAAGAAGACCTGTTCCTGCGCGGTGGCCTCAATGGCTGGGCGGCAAGTGCTGAGTCCCAGTTCCAGTATGCTTGTGACGCTTACTACCTGAACGTCAGCTACACCGGTGCCAGCGAGTTTAAAGTGGCCGATGAAAACTGGGCCGCTGACACCACCTTTGGTGGCGCAACCGGTAACACGACCGTAAGCTTTGACAGCGACTTTTCGTTGATGTCTAACACGGTGACAGAAGGCGGCGATGCGCCAAACCTGTCTTTCCAGTTCGAAGGCGATTACACCTTTAAGATCACCTTTGATGAAAACGGTGAAAACCCGGTTCTGAACGTTGGTGAACAGACGTTTATTGATCGCACGATTCCACCGGTCACCGATGAGCTGGCGCTGAGTGTGCGTTATGACTCTCGGGATGAGACCTTCAACACCCTTCGGGCTGTCCCCAAGGCGAAAAGTCAGCTTTGCGTTGACAGCCGATGCTGGTCTGACCAGTGCCACACTGGTCATTGAAGAGCGCACACTGGTCGGCAACTACGATGAGTTCAGCTATACCGAACTGACCAAGGATCCGATGGCCAAAGTCGTCACGGCTGAAGGCGAGCGCTGGGAAGCCAGCTACACCTTCCCGGATGTCGCGGTTTACGGTTACTACTTTGAAGTCGTTGCTAACGGTGAAACCTACATCGTGCACAACAATGACTTCAGCGTGTACTGGACTCCGGAAAAGGGCTCTGGCGGCGAAAGCATGATCGCGTTTCAACCATCGGATACTGATGCCGTACGCCGCTACCGTCACAGCTCTTACGACGGTACATTCGCCGTACCGGAGTGGTCGAAAAACGCCATCTACTACTACATCTTCCCAGAGCGGTTCCGCAATGGTGATACCAGCAATGATCCCACCGTTGGCCAAGACACCATTCTGGGCGAGGCCGTTGAAGTTCACTCCGACTGGAACGATGCTCCTTGGGTACCGGGAACAGGCGATGGCTCTGACGAGTTCTACAACAACGACTTCTTCGGCGGTGACCTGCAGGGTATCGTTGAAAAGCTCGATTATCTGGCGGACCTGGGCGTAAACACCCTGTACATCAACCCGATTTTTGAAGCGGCCAGTAACCACAAGTACGACACCGCTGATTACAAAAACATCGACGATAACTTTGGTGACAACGCTCTGTTTGAAACACTGACCACCGAAGCCAGTAATCGCGGTATCCGGGTGATTCTGGACACGTCGTTGAACCATACCGGTTCGGACTCCAAATACTTTGACCGTTACGAAAACTTCGCTGAGCTTGGCGCCTTCGAAGGCGAAACGATTCAGGAAAGCTCACCGTTCTACGACTGGTATACCTTCGACCCGGCAGGCACAACACCCGAAGCCATGTATGAAGGCTGGGTGGGTGTCGACAGTCTGCCAAACCTGAATGAGTCTGACAGTTGGAAAGCCTATGCCTATGGCGATGCCGACTCTGTAACCAACATGTGGCTCGACAAAGGTGCCTCCGGCTGGCGCATGGATGTGGCGCCTTGGGTGTCCGATGAGTTCTGGCGCGAATGGCGCGACGTGGTTAAAGCCAACGACGCCGACGCACTGACCGTGGCCGAAACCTGGTTCGATGCATCCAAACATCTGCTCGGTGACATGTTCGACTCCACCATGAACTACATCTTCCGTAATGCGGTTCAGGATTTTGCAGCGGGTGAATCAGCTGAAGAGATGTACCAGAACCTGGAACTGATGCGCGAAAACTATCCGCAGGAAGCGTTCTACGCATTGATGAACTTGCTGTCGACACACGATGCGGCCCGTGCCCTGCACCACTTCGGGTACACCGGACCAGAAAGCTCCGCAGAAGCGGTTGCCGAAGCCAAAACCCGTCTGAAACTGGCGGTTCTGTTCCAGATGGCATATCCAGGTGCCCCAGCGATTTTCTATGGTGATGAAGTGGGTGTCACCGGCGGCGAAGATCCATACAACCGCGCTACCTATCCGTGGGCCGATGAAGGCGGCAACCCGGATATGGCACTGCTGGATGACTTCAAAGCGCTGATCCAAATGCGTAACGATAACGCTGTGTTGCGCACCGGTAGCATCGACGCGCCCGTGTATGCTGACGAAAATGTCATTGTACTGGTTCGTGAACTGAACGGGACCCATGCAATTACCGCGTTCAATAACGCCGCAGAAACATCAGAAGTGACCTTCACGGTAGATGACCTGGCGAGCCTGAACTTCAACGATGCGTTGAGCTCAGAGGCTCTGGCGGTTCCTGCCAGCGGTGAAATCACACTGACGTTGCCGGCCATTGGTGGCCAGGTGTTTATTTCACAATAACGCCGATTTGATTCAAGCGAATCGACAACACCATTAATAATAAAGAGCGCCTCGGCGCTCTTTTTTTATGAGTCAAAAACAACCGTCATGACGATGGTTAAAGCATGACTTCTCAGTAACATGAAAGTGATGGGTATCGGCTCATTCACGCTCAATTGCGCGAGTCGTATTGCCAACCGTTAACGAAATATCCGGTTTATCGATGGGCCGATGCGTCACCAGCGATTGCACCGCGCTGAACCCGCGCTGTATCACCTGCTGATTCACCGTCGTTAACTGGTACGGCATGTACTGCAGAATCTGCAAGCCATCCATACCGGTGAGAGAAAAGTCCTGAGGGATCGAGTAGCCGGCTTCAGTCGCCGCACGATAGCAACCCAAAGCCAGAATATCAGCCATGCATACCACCGCGGTGGCACCTTTTTTCAGCTTGGATTCAACCGCCGGAAAGGCCTGCTGAGCATCGGAATAATTTACGCCGCATTCCACCAACTCGAGCGTCACATCGGAACGGTCCTGCGCTTCCAACCATTGTTGAATACCGAGAAAACGATCCTGGTGAACCGATGACGCATCCAAAGCACCGAACAACAACACCAGGTGACGATGACCCAGATTAATCAGATGCTCAACCGCTAATTGACCCATCACCCGATCATCGACACAGAAATTGATTAGGCGTTCATGCGCGGAAAACTGACGGAAAAAATCACCGTTATCGACAACGATGGTTTTAAACCGCCACTTGGCAATCACCTGTTGAATCTCGTCTTTCAACCGACCGACGACGATCACACCCTGAGGCTCCGGTCCATTCAACAGCGCTTTCGCTTCGGACTCATGGCCCATACGAATAAAACTGAACTGAAGGTGGCTGACGGATGCGCCTTTTTCAATACCGGCCAGTAGATCGTTGAAGAACGGTGAGCCATCCATCAGTTGCATATCGGGGTCATCGGTATGAATCGCCGGCATCAGTACCAGTGCAATGTTACTCGAGCCGGTTTTCAGTGCGGCCGCATTAAAGTCTTTGGCATAGCCGAGCTCCCGCGCCACATCCACGATGCGTTGCGCCGTTTTGGCGGTGACCTTTTCCGTTCGACCATTCAGCACATTCGAAACAGAAGCAACCGACACGCCGGCTTTTTCGGCGACGTCTCTCAGAGTGACACGAGCCATTCAGTTTAATACTCACATTCAGAACTATCGGAAAGAACGCGGGCCGACCCCGCGGATGAGATGTGCAGTCTATCACAGATACCTGGCGGGCTATAAACACCCACAGTTAACCGGGAGGCAGGGTTAGCGAACCGTGCACATATTTGACTTTAGGTGAGCGAAACCCCATAGCCGCCCAGGCACGAAGTAAACGGTAAAAGAACGCGACATTATGGGTGTTTGGATTAGGCACATCGTTCGGCAGTGAGACCGAAGCTGGCGCGTCTTTAGTCATTGTCCGCAGCGCCAATGGTGGCAATGTCTCTGCGGCCCACAAGGCGCCATAGATACTCAGCCAATGGCCTTTGGTGAACTCCAGAAACATCGGTGTGTTGCAGCATGTTGCAATCACCCGCCGGGTATCTGAGTCTGCCGTCAGGCGATGCTCTTTCAAATTCGCCTCTCCCAGCTGCCAGGTCACCCGGTCTTTTCGATACAGCTCAAACCGGGTGGCGTTGTTGTTATCCATAATGGCTGGCGCGTCCGGTAAGGTTTTAAACAAGCGACCGGCTTGCTGACAATCCCGACACAGGCACTCCACACTGATGATCGGTTGTTGATAGACGATCAGGGAGACTTGTCCGCACCGACAGCTGAGTTCCGACGTTTGGTCTGATTTCATCCGACGCGCCTGTTGATTAATCACTGCACAGTACAGCGCCTTAAGTATTCATTGCAATACCGTGACTGGGCTTTCGTCATAGCGAACCTGAAAAGCGACAGAGCATGAGCTAAGCACACCAAACACAAACCTGATCTCGCCCGGCACGCTTTCCCTCATACAAAGCGGTATCAGCGCGGGCAATCATTGCGGCAGCGCTGGTGATCGTATCATCGTACTCGGCGACCCCAATCGTGGTCGTTAGAACGGTTGAGGACAACGACTGCTCGTGCGGGATCGCAGCCGCCTTGATCTGCGCCCTAACCTGTTCAGCCAGGGCTTGGGCAGCGTTGAGATCTGTTTGCGGCAACAACACCAAAAATTCTTCGCCACCAAAACGGTACACCCGGTCGCTGTCTCGTTTCACCGTTCTCAGCAGTAGGCTGCCAATGGTTTTCAAGCATTCATCGCCTTGCAGATGACCGTAAAAATCGTTGAAGCGTTTAAAATGATCCAAGTCCATAATCAACACCGCGAACGTTGTTTGACTTTGACGCGCCTGCACGATGCAGGCGTCGATGTCCTGTTCTAGATGTAATCGATTATCCACACCGGTCAGCGGATCGGTATGGGACAGACGCTCAAGGCGTTCTGTCTTTTCCTGATTGGCCATCCGTTCACGTTCATATGCTCGTTCAAGCACGCTCAACTGCAGTGCAATGAACACGAACATCACGGCCACATTCGCCATCCAGTCTAAAAGCTGTTCTTCCGGCGCCATACTCCAATACAAATCCGGATGGACATAATAGAGGGCAATCAACGCCAGGTTGATAGCAATCAACATCAAATTCAGAATGAATCGTTCCAGACCGGTCGTCAGAAAGTTGATTAACAGAAGCATGGCAATGGAATAGACAATCGCCGGTGACGTCAAACCAGAACTGGACAACCAAGCCCCGGGAAGTATCACCAACGTCAGCAGATAAATTCCGATGCGGTGCACCCATGGCGTCCAGACCTGACGCAGTGCCAATGCAACCATGACGGTGCAAAACACCAAAATAATCAGCCATTTAATGTTGTAGGAAAAAGCGAATCCGAACAGCGAGTTGGTGAGCACCGTGAGCAGAGAAATCGCGGCAAAAAACGACATGTAATAGATGAATATCCGCTCTTTAACCGGATACCGGCTTAACCAGGCGTGTTTGGCGGTGCTGGGTGTCAGAGGGCTGATAGAATCGGTACGGCGCATGATACTCTCGAAACTCGCAAAAACTCTCGCGTACCACCCGCTTTACAGAATGGCACCGCGAAACAAGCCCGCCATTCTGACCCAAGCTAATGTAAAACAAAAGGCTTGAAGCCACTGTGTAAAACAAAAAACCAGCCTCAATAGAGGCTGGTTTCAAGGAATCTTCTGTCGGAACTTTAGGCTCCGACAGCGATCACATCGACATCACACTTCGCTCTGCGTCGGCTGGCAAACCACATCGATGTTTTCAACAGCCACCAGTTCAGGATCAACGGTGTCATCACCAATGCCTTTATAGCGAGTGATCAACAGAGTGATGATACCGACCGCAGCGATCACACCCAGACCCGTTGACAGTGCCATTGGCAAACCAAAGCCCAGCGTCGATGAGTTCATGATAAAGGTCACCACCACGGTGGTCATGAACAGTGCCGGTACAGATGTGATCCAGTGCAGTTTATTGTGACGCAGCAGGTACGCGCTGGCGGTCCACAACATGAACACGGCGGTGGTCTGGTTGGCAAAGCCGAAGTAACGCCAGATGATGCCGAAGTCGACCTGAGTCAGGATGCCGCCAATCAGGAAGATAGGCAGCGCCACGATCAGACGGTTACGGATCGGTTTCTGATCGAAGTTAAAGTACTCGGCCAGAATCAGACGGCTGGAACGGAAGGCGGTATCACCCGAGGTAATCGGCAGAATGACCACGCCGAGGAACGCCAGGATACCACCGAACACACCGAGCAAACCGAAGGATGAGGTATACACCACATTACCAGGGCCGCCATTGGCAACGGCTTCCTGCAGACCGTCAATGTTACCGAAAAACGACAGGGCAATGGCACACCAGATCAGCGCGATGACACCTTCACCAATCATGGCACCGTAGAACACAAAGCGACCGTTGGCTTCGTTTTCCATGCAGCGAGCCATCAGTGGGGATTGGGTGGCGTGGAAGCCGGAGATGGCACCACAGGCAATGGTGATGAACAGTGCCGGCCACAGTGGCAGATCGTTCGGGTTCATGTTGGTGAACATGTCAGACATCGCGAACGAGCCCATCACCTGATGTTCAGACGAAAACGCCACGGCAGTAATCAAACCGACTGACATGAAAATCAGCAACGCGCCGAAGAACGGATACAGGCGACCGATGATTTTGTCGATGGGGACAATGGTGGCGATGATGTAATAGGCAAAGATAAAGATCACCATCATGCCCAGAGTGACGGTCAGACCGGTCTGATCGTTGATCAGGTTGGTCAACATGCCGGCTGGCGCACTGACGAAGACCACACCGACCAGAATCAACAACACCAGCGCAAACAGGTTCATGAAGTGGCGAGCGGTATTGCCCAGGTATCGACCGACAATGCTCGGAACCGATGCCCCACCATTACGGACCGACAGCATGCCGGAGAAGTAGTCATGCGTGGCACCGGCAAAGATACACCCCAGAACAATCCAGAGCATTGCCGCCGGACCGTACAAGGCGCCCATGATGGGCCCGAATATAGGACCGACCCCGGCGATATTCAGCAATTGAATCAGGTAGACCTTACGCTTTTTCATCGGCAGATAATCGACACCATCGCGTTGTGCGTAGGCCGGCGTCTGCCGCTCAGTTTTAATGTCAAAGACGCGTTCGACAAACGCTCCGTAGATGAAATAGCCGCCCAGTAACAGCGCGACACTGGTCAGGAACCAAAGCATAATTAAGCCCTCGTGGTTTATTGTTGTTTTCAGTTGGTTAAAAAAATGAGTACGAGGGTCAGTTTACGGTTTGCTGACGCAAGCGCAGCGAGAGAATGGGTCAGCGGCCAAATAGCGTGGTGAGCGGTCGATATCGGCTTTAAGTGGTTACGTGTGCATGAGTGCTGGCATATACCGTCGCAACATTCTAAACGGCGACAGGGTCAAACAGGATCAATCAAACTTCGAGGCCATCAGCCTAATTGATGCTGAACAGATCGCGCAGAGCCTTGAAATAGCGCCGGCTGACCGGGAGTTCCTGGCCGCTCATGGTTAACACCACAGCGTTGCCATCGTCTTCCTGGCGGATTTCCCGTATCGCTTGCGGCAACACCAGGTATTGGCGGTGGCAGCGTAGCATGGGCGTCCGATCTTCCAGCACTTTCAGTGTCAGATGCGTATGCACCTGCCCTTGCCCATCCCAAAGATGCACGCCGGCCACATCGCTGTAGGCGTACTCGAAGGCATCCAGGCGAACCAGTCGGGCCGACGCCCCCTGGTGACACGGAATGAGCGTCAAACAGCGGTCTTGCACCAACCGTTCAAACGCCGGCGCCTGTTGCTGAGACCGTTGCGATAACCGTTCGAGACACTGTTGCAAACGCACGCTTTGCACAGGTTTTAACAGGTAGTCGACCGCGTTTTGCTCGAACGCCTGAATGGCAAACTGGTCATAAGCGGTCACAAAGACGATGTCCGGCGCCGACTCCGGGTCAATCATCGAGGCCAGTTCCAAACCGCTGATCATCGGCATTTCGATGTCCAGAAACAGCACATCGGGCCGGTGCTTCGGCAAGGCTTTTAAACATTCCACACCATTACTGAACTCACCAACAACCTCAACCTGGTCGAACTCGGCCAGCAGGTCTTTCAGCTCCTCCCGTGCCAACATCTCGTCGTCGACAATAAACACTCTCATGCCGGCACTCCCGCCAAGGTTACGATGACCCGAGTATAGCGTTCCGGCTCGCATTCCACCTGCAAGCCAAACTCAGAGCCGAAATGATGCTTTAACCGTGTATCGACAATGTTCATGCCCAACCCTTCAGATTCCGCCCCCGGCGTGGGTGAATACCGGCCCGCGTTATCCTCCACCACCAACTGCGCAACGCCCTGCTCGGTTCGGCTGTATATGCGAACCTGCCCGCCCTCAAGCAACTGTGACGTGCCATGCTTGATGGCGTTTTCAACCAGTGGCTGCACGGTAAAGGTCGGCAGATTTTGCGTTAGTAGCGCATCCGAGACGGTTTGCTCAATACTCAGCCGATCGGCAAACCGTACCTGTTCGATGTGCAGGTAGGCATTGGCGTGCTCAAGCTCCTGCGCCAGCGTTGACACCGACTGATTGCGTTTGAGATTGATGCGCAAAAACAGGGACAGATCGGACACCAGACTGCGCGCGGTTTCCGGCGAACGCTTGATGACCGCGTTAATGGTGTTCAGCGCGTTGAACAAAAAATGCGGGTTGACCTGCGCCCGCGCTACTTTTAATTCAGCCTGAGACAACAGCTGTTTCTGTTCATGATGCTGGCTGATGGTGAGCTGCTCAGTAATGATTCGACCGATACCCTCGCCCAAGGATCGGTTAATGCTCTGAAACAGGCTGCGCTTGCCTTCATAGAGTTTCACCGTGCCGATCACCGTATTGTCGGCATCCCGGATCGGGACGACCAGCGCTGAGCCTAACGGACAGCGATGGCTATGCGAGCACTTGTAGGGCGTGGTGATGCCATCGGCAAACACAACCCGGTTTTCACGAATGGCTTGCAGCGTTTGCTCAGAGGTTATCGTTTCACCAATCTTGTGATGGTCATCGCCCAGTCCGACAAAGGCCAACACCTCGGTTTCGTTGGTGATGCCCACGGCGGCGACTTGGGTTTCTTCTTTAATGATGTCAGCAATGCGCCGGGCACTGGCCTGATCGGGCCTGTCGCCCAGAACACCGACCAAGCGCTCGGTCAATCGCAAAGCCTGATCGGACCCGGCCGAGGAAAACTCGTTATACAGCTTGCGACGGTCCTGAATCATCATCATAAACATGGCTGCGCCAATGGAGTTGATCAGCAACATCGGCAAGGCGATTTGCTGAACCAGTGCCCAAGCCTGGTCGAATGGCCGGGCAATCAGCAGAATCAACGCCATCTGCAGCATTTCGGCGAAAAAGGTAACAACCAATGCCCGTTTGGGTGAAAACAACTGCGACTCATAGTGCCCCTGCTTGCGCACCCACAAATGCACCAGTCCACCAAGCAAGCCTTCCAGCGTGGTTGATACCGCACAGGCCACATCGGTGAAGCCACCCAGGGTAAATCGATGTATCCCACCAGTGAGACCAACGGCCAGGCCAACAAACGGCCCACCCAGTAAGCCGCCCAGCACGGCCCCAACGGCACGGGTATTGGCAATGGCATCGTTAACGGTGTGACCGAATAAGGACGCCAGAATGCAGAACGCCGAGAAGATAAAATAGATGATCAACCCGTTCGGCAGTCGCGCCGAAATGTTACTCAGGGGCAAAAACAGCGGCGTTTTACTGAGCAGATAAGCGATAACCAGAAACATACTCATCTGCTGAGCCATGGAAACCAGCAGGATCATCACGGGTGACATGGGGTGTCTCCGACAACAAACGGTTGAATGCGTCTATGGAACCATGAATCGGAGTCAGGTTCGAGTAAATTTGGTTGGTATCACCGGATGGCCAACCCACGCTGATATCTGAAGGCATTCTCGCCCGGCCGCTTTCAACCAGACGATGGCTGATTTAGACTGCACAACGTCCGAATGCCGTATCTTGCGAAGGTTTACAGGGTCCGGGTTGCTATCCACACACTGAAAAAGGAGCACTCATGTCGATTGAAGTCACCGGTTTTTTTGGTTTTATCCTGCTCATCTGCGTCGTCTATGGCATTGTCAAAACGGTTCAGAGCCGGGCCAGCACCGGCACCAAGGTGATATGGATTGTCTTGCTTCTATTGTTGCCCCTATTAGGCTTCATTCTGTGGCTGTTGTTTGGGCCAAAAGGCTGAACTCTGCACTCGCATCCAAGCTGCCGCATCGGTTATTTAACATCGCGATTTAACCGATAGCGATAAATCGGCGATTTATAAAAGTCGTTAATTTGCACGGATTGTTCTGGCTGAACGTCCCCAAGGCCAAACGTGTTGCTGATTAAAACACCTTCACAACTGCGCTCAGACTTCAGTTTTTCAGCCAACGCGGTCATCCCACAGGTATGCAGATAACAAATCAGCACGCCGGCCTCCGACAAATCGGCCTGTAAAAAATTTTGTCGATAGAGATGTACATTACTCAACCGGAAAAACCGTTTCAGTACCACAGAGACCAGCCAAGGGACAAACGACACTTCGTACCCAACGATTGTCCGGTTCGGGTGTTTTTTCGCCAACGGAATAACCAGACTGCCCCAGCCGCTGCCGAGATCGTAAATCGGTTTGTTACCCATCTCGGGCAACAACTGAATGATGGCCTGTCGGGCTTTGCTGGAACTTGGCATCGGTGAAATGCCCACTTTCAAAGTGCTCCAGACAATGGACACGGCGATCAACAAGGTCACGATGACCGCAATGATCTCTAATGCAAACACAAAACCTCAGTACCGGTATTTTCAATGAAAACGTGGGGTGATCAGTCTGACATACCCAGCAGACCGATGTCATCAAGGTGCAACTTTTGCCTGACAGGATGACAGCGAGCATCCTTAATTTCAGAGTAAGCGATGAACATCAAAGGAATGTTAGTGGCGATGCTGACAGGCGCTGCCCTGGCCACCGAGCCAATCGATACAGACCTTTTGTTTTTGGGTCAGGGACTGTACATCGATCAATGCCAACGTTGCCATGCGGCCGATGGGTCAGGACCGAGTACGGTGGACATTCGAGGCTTTGAAGTCGACGACATTAAGATGGCGCTGCAGGGCTTTGAACAAATGCCGGTGTTCGATATGAACGAGAAAGAGATCGCTGCCCTGTCGGTTTATCTGAATGTATTGGAAGGAACGCGGCAAAGATAGAAGCAAAGTGGTGTACTTATTGGCAACTCAGCTCCGCTGCGCTGCGAGCAGATTGCCGAAAGCCTGCTGCACCAGAACGGGCCTTTCCTTCCTGAACATCTTTGCTTCCATCATGTCGTATGCAGGTGCGACGTGGTTGCAGCGTTGGCGAGGATTTTCAGGTTTATCGACTTTTAAAATAAAATTGAATGGCTCAGACGATCAGAGACCATAACGGGCTTTGAACCGCATTAAGCCTCGATCACTGAAGGTGACCGCTCGGGAGTCCAGTCGGCGCGTCACCATTTTCTGTTCAAACAGATCCTGCAAAATCCATTTCCCAATGGAACCCGCCAGATGGTTGGTGCGCTCGCTCCAGTCCAGGCACGACTTACACAGCGGGCGCTTTGAGCCTGCATACGCGTCCATATCGAAGCCTTGTTTCGAGAAAAATCGGCGGCCCTTATCGGTCAGATGTGTGACGTCTCCCTGATCCAAAAGCAGCCCTTGAGTCACCAGCCCATTGTACAGTTGAACCCCGATCTCTCCGGCTAAATGGTCATAACAAACTCTTGCGAATCTCAGTGCCGGGTCAGACGGACCGGTTTTAATATGGGGAATGGTAAGTTGAGTCGACAGGGTCAACAACGATTCAAGCACGTCAGCCACCTGATGATTGGCGAGCTGGAAGTATTTGTGACGCCCCTGCTTACGCACCGTCAGCAGCTTGCCGGTGACCAGCTGAGTCAGATGGCGAGTTGCCGTCTGTGCCGTAATGTCGGCTTCCAGCGCCAGCTCAGTCGCGGTCAGAGCTTTACCACCCATCAGGGCAGTGAGCATATGGGCTCGGCTGTCATCTCCGATCAGGCTGCCCAGCGTGGCAATGTCAGGTTGCATCGTTTGCCTCAGCTTTCAGACTATTGGTTAGTAGGCGGCCAACCAGTATACCAGTAAAGTTCAGGGTACAGTTCGATGACCAGCGAAGCATGAAACGACAACGAACGTACACTGCGCGTTCATCCACTTGAACAAGCCATATTATGGATCTATTGAATCGCAACCATCCAATCGCCATTCTGCTCGCGGGCATTCTGGCGCTGATTGTCGGCGTTGGCGCAGCTCGCTTCGCATTTACCGCCTTGCTGCCGGCCATGCTTGAGAACACCCTCTCGCTGCGCTTTTCGGGTGTGTTGGCAAGCCTGAATTATGTGGGTTACCTGTCCGGTGCCATTTTTGCCATTTTCCTGAAAGACCTGAATGCCAAAGTACGTTTCTTCCGCATCGGTATGGTGCTGTGTGTGCTGACAACCCTGGTGCTGGCCACCACCACAGACGAATGGGTCTGGTTGGTTTCCCGGATCATCGCCGGGTTTGGTGCTGCCATGGCATTGGTTGTCGGGTCTGCGATTGTCATGACCAAGCTCAATATGGCGGACAAAACCAAAGCCATGGGCATTCACTTCTCCGGCATTGGCTTCTCGATTCTGGTGACGGATCTGCTCAGTCGCCTGGTGATGCAGTTCGGCGGGTCCTGGCAACACGCCTGGTTGATTCTGACACTGATGGCAACGGCTGCCGCCGGTTACTCGATGTACATTTTGAGGGTTGAACCTTCAGGAACCGAACCCGCTAAAGCTACGTCTTTCGACTTCTCAGTGTTTACTCGTGCCGTCTGGGTGCTGGTGTTTGCCTACTTCACTGAAGGTCTCGGCATGGTGGTACAGGGCACTTTTTTACCCGACATCATCAATTCACTCGAAGGGTTGGAGGGTTTTGGCGGCTATGCCTGGACGGCAGTGGGGCTAGCCGGGATTCCCTCCTGTATTTTATGGATGCGCGCCGCGCATCGGTTTGGCAGTGTGACCATCATCATCGTGACGATGCTGCTGCAGGTCGCTGGGATTCTGATTCCGGTACTGACCAATAACCCGTGGCTAAACTTACTATCCGGTTTACTTTTCGGGGGAACCTTTGTTGCGCTGGTGGCGCTGTTTATGACGCTCGGCGGTAAACTGGCCGGTCACCATCCTGTTGTCGTGATGGGCGCGATCACAACCGCCTATGGCATTGGTCAGGTGTCAGGTCCGCTGTATTCCGTAGCGCTGGTAGAACACTTTGGCTCTTACTCGTATGCGCTGGTATTGACCGCAGCGTTCGTGGCCTTTGGAGCGATGCTCATGGCCGTCAACCGCCGACACTTTTGATTTTTTAATTGCAATAGCGGTGCTTTGGGGCGCATCAAACACCGACATGTTAGAAGGCAGTGTTGCCACCTAATTTAACTCTTAAACTCTCTGTATAGCCTGGCTTTATAGGAGTTTTTGATAAGTCATTTAAGAATACTTCATCATTCAACAGATCTTTTCGAAGCCAAACGCCCTGACGAACAGCTTTTTCGTTATTTGTTACTTCAACTTTGTAATAATGATCAGAAACTTTATTGGCGTATTGTTGTGGATGATGAAGATGTACCGCAAAGTAGTAGCTATCTCCATGAACCATATATATGTAGAAATTAGGCTTGTTTACAGGAACTCTTTGTAAATCAAAAGGTATTTCTATGTCAGAACCCAATACCGTCATAAGCTCTTCGATAAGCTCATTAACCGGCGTGTTCTTATGCGAGTAAGGAGGTCCGCCACCTTCGGTGTATTGTTTCTGTTCCTTCGTCGCAACATACACATAGTTTGGAAATGGCACTTCGCCCTGTAGAGGATAGCTTCCAGTCTTTTCTTTAAAGGCTTGAATATAGCCAGACATAAGTACGAGGTCATTTATCCTTGCGATATCCAGGTCGTGCTGGAGTTCTTCATTTGTTCCACTTTCACCAATACCGAACAAGTCAGCGTTGGCCGATATGGGCATTATTAGAACAAACAACAAGAAAAATTTAAGTGCTGGATACATAACTGTCTTCTTACGCAAAGTTAAGCGGCGATCGGATGAGAATCTACAGTCCGCAGAATAGTGGTGAATTTAGGACTGAATTCCTTCAGCACCATATTAAGGCTTCAGACGACTAAGATACTCTTTGTCATTTTTTCATAATGCTCTGGATACCCTGTAACCTCAAATACAAGCCTAAGTCCTTCTCTAAAATCATCGTAGTTAAATTCTTTGAAATCGAATATATTTTGTCCAAGGGAGTGAGACTCTCTATTGATATAGCGGCAAAATGATTGAAACTTATTGTCTTGAAGCTCAGGCATTTGTACCACGTTACTTAAATCTGCCTTTTGGACAAAGTTAAAGAAATACTCGATTATATTTCTCATACAGTTTGCAATGAGAGCCGGTGGTTGGTTCTTATCGTTTACAATAGTCCAATATGAGTGATAGTCATTTTGAATCTCCTCATATTTCATGGGTTTAATATTCGATCCCTCATCATTTTTTGATAGACGAAATAGTTTCTGATTTTCTTTTCTACGTTTGTGATTAGTGTCTGCGAGCTCATAGAAAAAATATAAGCTATGGGTAAGAACAATCACTTGCTCAAAAAGGGAAGATGAGAAAAACTCAGTTTTTAGTAGTTGACCAACATTATAAACATATTGGTGTTACCCACAAAAAGTAGACACCCCTTGCTATGCCACTAACAGATTCTGCTCAAACTCTTCAGGACTGACATAGTTCAATCCAGAATGCCGTCGTTGGCGGTTATAAAAGATTTCGATGTACTCAAAGATACTCGACCTTAGCTCATTTTTCGAGCGATATTCTGTACCGTGGATCAGCTCCACTTTCAGCCGGCTATAGAAAGACTCCATCGGCGCATTATCCCAACAATTGCCTTTTCGGCTCATGCTCAGCTGCAAGCCATGCGCGCGGGCAAAGTCCTGATACTCTCGACTGCGATATTGCACGCCTCTATCCGAATGGAGTATGACGGGTTCGGTTGGTTTTCGGCGTGCCAGGGCCATTTCCAGAGCGATTCGTACTAGCTCTATGGTCATGCTGCTGTCGAGGGCCCAACCCACGATTTTTCGTGAACACAGATCCATGACCGTGGCTAAGTACAGCCAACGATCTTCATGCCAGATATAGGTAATATCACTGGTCCATTTTTGATTGATTCGCTCGACCTGGAACTTCCGACGCAACTCATTATCGGCCACGTTAGTCATCGTGAGAGCGTGCTGACGATAGGTGAAGGCTTTCCCGTTCCGCGCCCGTATGGCACGGCTGGCAAGGATTTTAGCGATGGTGTTTCGACAACATGGAACTTTCATCGCTTTGAGCTCTGCGGCCAGTCTGGGAGCGCCATAGCGTGCTTTAAAGGCCTCGAACGTCTCGACAACCTGAGCTTCTAACCGCTCACCCCGCTGTGCTTGCTCGCTTATCGGACGGTCCCGCCAACGATAATAGCCCGACCGCGAAACACCCAGCACACGACACATCAAAACAACGGAGTATCGGCCGAGATACTCATGAATAACAGCGTACTTCACTCTTGCTGGTTCGCAAAGTACGCCGCAGCCTTTTTAAGAATTCGATTTCTTTTTCAAGTTCGGCGTTCTTTTTCCTGAGTTTACGCATTTCCGAGGATTCTTTCTTAGAATAATCGACGCCATCCACAGAGTTGAACTGTTTGTCTGATAAACGATTAAACTGACGTTTCCAGTTATAAATTTGTTGGGGACTAACACCTAGCTCTTTAGCGACAGACGCTGCGGTGCTCCCTTTTTTCTGAGCTCTTCTGACAGCTTCTTTGCGAAACTCTTCAGAATACGCTTGGGTTTTCTTGCGTGCCATAATGCACCTCCTATCTAACTATAGAAGGTGTCTACTAATTTTGGGTAACTCGGGCACATAACGCCTATAGCACGCGCGAGTTTACGAGTCGCTGTGCCTATGATTGTTAATGTTTTTTATCTAGTGTCGTAGGCATACCATTAAATGGCCGCCCAAATCCGTCGTATAGATACAAATAGCCGTAAGCTCGAGTTGTATCTCCTGATTTCCAGCCAGATAAAACTAGCCGATAAACCAACTCAGGTACCTTTTCCACATATAAATCTATAATTATTAAGTCATCATGAAAAATCACATTACTAGAGGTAAAAGGTATTCGTTGAGTTTTTTCACCAATATCGCTTCTAATAAATTGGCCACTTAAATCGGAACTGATGTTCACCGTTAATTCCGCTTGCCCCTGTACTGACTCCCAAGTACCGACATAATCTAATTGTTCCAGTGCAACTGCCGCTAGAACCTTACTTAGAGCTAGCAATATGATTAGCAATAAAACCCTTTTCATACTAAAACCTTAACAGTTTCTTCATAGGCCACCGCCCAAATATTCCTGCTCTGCATATACATCTCTTAATTTTAGGCTCATAACACTGTTCCCCTGTCATACTGCGACCTCTACAGATACATGTCAATTTGGCACACCTAAAAATTAGCGGGTGCTCATTTATTTCAGATACATGCGTGCCTGTAAGCCTCATAGTACTGACCCGAATGCTTTGTAATTCAATTACTTAGTTTCTTCACTCCCATGTTTTCGTGCTTGCGCCCATATATCCGGCGATCCCCATAAAGTCACCCATCACTGCTTTGCATGATTGATGTCAAAAGACGTTTCTGCTCTTAGTGTTATGAGGCTTTGAAAAAGAATGAATAGATCGGGTCCGATCCTGGTTGGGGGTGCGTAGAAAGGGGGTATTCGCCATTCGGCAGGCCAGTAAAAATTGCAGCGGATTGAAGCTCTGCCAAATAGCAGGCCAAGTGCCAAAAAGTGATCACCCTCTCGGGTGACCTTCTTTCATCACTTTAAAGAGCGACTGGCTTAACCGACCGGCTCGTTGCAGTTGCTTTTTCATACTGGCCCGGTTGTCGCTCGACAAGCGACGTCGGTTCAGTTGAATCTGCACCCCGTCGGCATAATGCTCATTGATCAGCGACATCAGTAACTCGGTATTAAAATGCGTTTTCTGCTCGGCCACGCAAACGGGGATAAGCGTTTGCAGGTTGAGCTGTTCGGCATTGTAGGCGAGCGCGTCGGCAATCAGTCGCTCCTTGAGGCTTTTCGGTTGCTCGTAATCGTAGGGTGGCTGCCATTCGCTGGCCGGTTTAAGCAGATCGATCTGATTCAGCACGCCGATGACCACCGGTCGCCGACGGGAGCGGTTGGCAGGCTGTTGAAAGTAGTCGTCCAACTGTGCTTTGAACTCGACATCCAGGGCTCTGGAAGGTTGATTGGCTTTCAGCAGCCACAGGACAACGTCGGCGTTGACCACTTCGCTCAACACCCGATCGCTGGTTTTCTGCTGACCGTCCAGGCCCGGCAGATCAACCAAGGTTAAAACGTCCGTTCCGTCATCGGGCTCGGTGTTGTTCGGCTCGGTGTCGGCATTGTGTTTCCGGCACTGGTAGGTCACCACCCTGTCGGTAGACGGTAATCGGTTGACCTCGGCATCCACCGACTGCGTTAAGGCATTCACGACCGACGATTTACCGGAACTGACCTGCCCGACCAGACAAAGCCGCAAAGGTTCGAGCGCTGGTGCCTGACGTTGCTTATCGGCATTGGCGACTTCGCTGGGCACCAGTTCACTGTCTGAAATCACGAAACGCCCGCTGTACAGATCGATGCCGACCGATGCGACTTCCTGCAGCAGATACTTTTTCAGTTTCATCTGCGAGGCCGAGTTTATTTTATTAAACAAGTCCCCAAATATCGCCCGTCGGATTTCTCCGGTGACGGCCGATACCGGGTTCAATAACCGATAGATGCGATGCGCGTCGGACATGACCTTGTAGGCGGACAAACCGGTTTTCAGTGTCTCCCGTTTGTCGTAGCCGTACTTGACGTATGACAGCTTTAGATTCTCGACAAATGGCAGGCTCTCGCGGATCTCAACCCGGTAACGCCGGCTGATCTCTTCAATCAACGCCAGTGTTTCGACCACCGAGAAATCAAAATCCCCTTTGTTGTAGGCGTGCGCAATATTCTGCAGCAGCGTTTGAGCCACCGGTAACAGTTCGGTCCATTCTGAGCTGGCTTTGAGTTGCTCTTCCAGCCAGATGTTCTGTGCCTGCCACACCGAATGATCAAACTCGCTCCAGTTTTCAGACGCCTCAATGCTCATGTCTTGGACGGACTGATCGACCGATTTCATTTGCCGGTAGTGAATCACGACAGACATCAGGTAACCAATCAGAAACGTGGCGACAAAAATCACCAGTAACATCAGCCAGTGACCATTCTGAATCACATAAATCATGCCGAACACCAACAGTGTTAACACCGGGGCAATGAGTCCGAACAGCAGGAACGGCAGCAGCCAACGGGTGTCACTGAGTAACGTTTTAGTGATCCGGGTGGTTTTCGTCAAAACCAGACACTCCTCTGACACTGGCAAATGCGTCCTGGTAAGCCTTTTTCAGCTCTTCGGCAGAGACGGGTTCGTTGCGGCTTTTATGATACATGTACAGGCATCCGAGACGCCCGAGCGCGAAGGTCGAACTGAAGCTGATCGCCGCAGCCGATGCCGCGCCGATGGTCTGGCCATAAACCGGAATAAACTTCACCAGTTGCCTCAGACCCAGTTTCACCGAGTACTGAACGCCGAAGCCCGCGCCCAGCGTCGCCATCAGCTCTGCCATTTCTTTTTTGCCCCAAGGCACACCGTAGTGCTCGGCAATACTGTGCAGCATTTTAGTTTGCAGTACCGGCACCGAGACCAGACCCACCGCCGGAAACGCATCGCTCGAACCGGCTGCTGTTGCGTACCAGAGCAGCTCCTTCTGCATGACCTTAAAGCTTTTATGCTCGCTGTCGGCGGCGGTGGTTTCACTGTGCAGGAAGGCGACAATCGGCAGGAACTCGCTCAGCTTGGCGATCAGATCGCGATGATCGCTGTCTTCGGCAGCACTGTGCTCATCATCCAGTTCCACGGCCACACTCTCAACGGGTTTGCCCCACACCGATTCAACCTGGCGCTGGTTGTAAGCCCTGCAGGATGCCAGTTCTTCGGTGCTGCCGAGGCTCGCTTTTCCGGTATGCACCAGCAACACCTGGTTGACCTTTTTCGAAGCACGCACCTGTTTTAATGCGGCCAGCACGGCGCTCTGCTCGGGTTCGTCCAGTTTCATCACCAGCACCACGGCATTGGCATTGAGGCTCAGAGCGTCAATGTCTTCTGTGGCGTCATAGTCGGCTTCACCCAGACCGCGGGTATCGATAAAACGGCACACCGGTTTATCGCTCGGAAAGTCGTAATGGTAGGAGCGATCGGTACATGGCCTGAAACCGAGACCGATCTCGATCCGGTCGATGCCGGTCACGGCCTTGATCAGCGACGACTTGCCAGCCCCCGTTTTCCCGAGCAGCCATAAGGTCGGCAGGAATTCCGGTTTGATCGCTTTAATCTGGTCGATTTCCGGGTTGCGGCCGGGTTTCACAATGCGGCCTGTGACTTTGCGCAGTTGGCTGCCTAGCCGCCGCGTTCGCGCGGCCATACCCGGCTGGCCGTCACTGGAGGATGGCGATGACGGTTTATCGGTGTCGGATTCATCGGTAGACGACATAACGACCTTTTCTCTATGAGCTGAACAGTCTCACTCTGCGTTTCCGATCGGGCGGGCGCAGGCGCTGTGTAATTAAGACTCACATAAGATACCACGGTTTAACATCGCCCAAAGGTCATTGCGACGAGCCATCCTGCTCGATTCCGCACCCGCCGGCGGTAAACACGGGCAACGGCCGGTTACCGCCTGGATTTCAGCGCCTGATGACGGGTCGCGGCTTCGAACAGAATTCGTTTTATCGGTTTCAGTCGCTTTCTATCATTGCTCAGTAAACACAACGGAAAGGTGGCAGAGGCTTGCACCGATGCCGGTGTTTGCCTTGAACGATAAAGTGGTCGCTGCCCTGTCGGTTTATCTGAAGGTATTGGAAGGAACTCGGTAGGTTTGGAAGCGAAACGAAGCTGAATGCCAGTTGGCAACTCAGCTCCGCAACGCTTCGCTTACTTGAAAGTACTGAAGTGTTCTTTACAGCGCCATGGCCGCGTCAAACACGACGTGCGTATAGGCACCTTCCGGCTCTTTGGTAATCACCGGTGCAGAATCGCTGCTCAACAGAACATCGACGGTGCGCTGATAAGCTTCGGGTTCCAGGTAGCCAATGCCTTTATCGCTGGCACTCAACAGCTTGGCGACTTCGGTCATCATACGAACCTGATGATCTTCTGTCTGGGCGCCGGTATCGTCGTATTCCAGAACAATCATGGCCGCTTCTTCAGGATTTTCCTTCGCCCATTCCCAACCGGCAATACTGGCTTTCAGGAACTTCGCGTAGGCGTCCACTTTGGCCGGATCTTCCAACGTGTCTTCCATCACGTACAAGCCATCTTCCAGCGTCGCTACACCTTCGTCTTCGTATTTGAACAGAATCAGTTCATCCGGTGTCAGTCCACCGTCCAGCACCTGACCGTACTCGTTGTATGTCATGGTCGAAACGCAGTCGGCCTGACCCTGGAAAATCGGGTCTACGTTAAAGCCCTGCTTCAACACGGTCACGCCGTCACCGCCATTGGTTTCATAACCGAGTTTGGACATCCAGCTCAGGAACGGATACTCGTTACCGAAAAACCAAACGCCGAGGGTTTTGCCACCAAAATCTTCAGGACTGGCAATACCGCTGGATTTTAAACACGTGAGCATCATGCCGGACTTACCGTATATCTGCCCGATGTTCACCATACCCAGGCCTTTTTCCCGGGTTGCCAACGCTGACGGCATCCAATCGACGATGACATCTGCACCGCCACCGGCCAATACTTGCGCAGGCGCGATGTCCGGACCGCCAGGCTTAATGGTCAGGTCGATTCCTTCGTCTTCGTAAAATCCTTTTTCCAGTGCGACGTAATAGCCGGCAAATTGCGCCTGTGTCACCCACTTCAGTTGCAGTGTCAGTTGATCCGCCGCATGCGCGAGCGTACCCGCGGTTATTGCTGCGCCAACGGCCAGGCTTGCTATCATTTTTTTCATGCAGAGTTCCTCGTCGATTTCCTGATTAACGGTGTGTTGTTAAGGCTGAGCATTGCGCACGGATGCATGCCAGAACAGCAAACGACGCTCCAACAAAGCCAACGCACCATAGCTGATGGACCCGGCCAGGGCGGCAACCACGATGGTGGCCCAGACCATGTCCATATTCATCCGACCGACTTCGGTCGAAATTCTGAAACCCATTCCAACAATGGGCGTACCAAAAAATTCCGCGACAATGGCGCCAATAAGGGCCAGCGTGGCGTTAATTTTTAAGGCATTAAAAATGTAAGGCAGCGCTTGCGGTAACTGCGTTGTGGTAAATTTTTGCGCGCTTTTTGCAGCGTAGGTGTGCATCAGGTCTTTATGCAGTGCATCGACCGATTGCAGCCCGGTCAAGGTGTTAATGAACATCGGGAAGAACGTCATGACCACAATAACCGCCGCTTTCGATGGCCAGTCAAACCCAAACCACATCACCATGATGGGCGCGATACCGACAATCGGAATCGCCGAGACGAAGTTCCCCAACGGCACCAGCCCGAGTTCGAGAAACCGGCTTTTGACCGCCAACTGCGCCACAATAAAACCGGACACACAGCCGATGACATACCCGGCCAAAACTGCTTTTAAGAACGTCTGTTTAAAGTCCGCCCATAACACCGGCCCGTTGTTGAACAACGCCAGCACTATATCGCTCGGCGCGGGCAACAGAACGGAGGGCACACTGTAGCCGCGCGTCAGGGTTTGCCAGATCGTTAGCAGCACTACGGCAAACAAACCAGGCACCACCAGTTTAAACAGTCGATTCGCATTCGGTTGCGCATCCAACCATCGTGTCATCTCATTCATTAACCGCGTGGCTGACGCAACAAAGAAAATCAACAGCAGCCACCAGGCTGGTGCGGCCGTCATAAAGCCTTCACTTAACGTAAGGGAAGCACCGACCTGTACCAACACAATCAGCACACTCAAGGCCGTCAATAGAGTCGACTTCATGCCTGATACCCCCGCTTACGCAACATCAGTTTTTCCAGAACGGAGACACAAAACACCAAGGAGGCTCCCAGCAACGACGCCATCAACAGTGCCGACCAGATCTGCACGGTTTGGCCGTAATATGAGCCGCTGAGCAACCGTGCGCCTAAACCGCCCTGCGATCCGGTGGGCAGCTCGGCGACAATGGCACCGACCAACGCGGAGGCGATGGCGATTTTCAAACTGGCAAACAAATAGGGTTGTGCCGAATACCAGCGAACCTTCCAGAACAACTGACTGGACGATGCAAAGTAGGTTTGCATCAGTTCCATGTGCAGACGGTCGGCGGAGCGTAAACCTTTCACCATGCCAATGGTGACCGGGAAAAACGACAGGTACATGGCAATGACCGCTTTCGGAAAAATACCGGTAATGCTCATCGCGCCGAGCACCACAACGATGATCGGTGCAATCGCCAAAATCGGGATGGTCTGACTGGCAATCACCCAAGGCATAAAGCTCGACTCTAGCGTCCGGTTATGCACAATGCCGACGGCAATCAAAATGCCCAACACCGTGCCCAGCGCAAACCCCAACAAGGTGGACTGCAACGTCACGATGGTATGAAACACCAGTGAACGCTTAGAACTGGGTTTGGTTTGAAACACCGTCTTCACCCACTCCTGAACCACCTGATGCGGCGGCGGTAACATGGGGCGTTTAACCGCATAGGCCTGCTGAACAATGTCCGTCAGTTGCCAGCTCTGATTTTTCCGTTCGTAGGTTTTAATCAACTGCTGACCGTTTAACCATAATGCCGCCAGATACCAGATCGCGATGACGGCAATCACCGTTGATAGCACCGCAAACCAGGAGCGGTGATGCAATGGGGTTTGCATAAGTCGCTCCTGTTTCAGTCGATGGCGTGCTCATCGGCCAGCGCGGCACGAATCTCGGCCGCCAGCTGATGAAAGGCTTCGGTATCGCGCAAGGCGAGTGTTTTCAATTTCGGTAACGGACTTTCGATGACTTTGGTAATCCGACCCGGCCGTGGTGACATCACCACAATATGGGTCGACAACAGCACTGCTTCGGCAATGGAGTGCGTCACAAACACTACCGTTTTCTTGGTCTGCTCCCAGATTTTCAGCAGCTCCATGTTCATATGGTCGCGGGTGATTTCATCGAGCGCGCCAAAGGGTTCGTCCATGAGCATCAGTTCCGGTTCAATGCACAAGGCTCGCGCAATGGACGCGCGCTGCTGCATCCCACCGGAGAGCTGCCAGGGATATTTCTGATGAAAATCCTGTAAGCCGACCATAGTCAGATACTTATCGATCTGGCTGGTCTGATGCGCCGCCGACTGCCCACTGATTTCCATGGGTACCGCGCAATTTTTGGCAATGGTGCGCCAGGGCAACAGCGCCGGTGCCTGAAATACGTAGCCATACAGACGGTTCTTGCGCGCGTCTTCCGGGCTGGTGCCATCGACTTTAATGGAACCGGCGGTTTGCCGCTCCAGATCGGCGATGACCCGTAACAGCGTTGTTTTACCGCAGCCGGAGGGTCCGATAAACGAGACAAAATCGCCCTGACGAATGGTCAGATTAATATCGGACAGTGCGTGCACCGGTCCATCATTGGTTTGAAAGACCAGTGACAGATCGTCAATTTCAATCATTTTCCGATGGCTGACTGCCTCGACCGCCGGTTCGGTTTCTTTCACAGCTAATTGCATGCTCATGCCTCAGTCCGAATCAGATTAACGCTCGACAGCCACCGGTTGGTGCTGCTCGTTATACTTTTTGACGGCCTCATACACAGTTGGGAATGCCGGACGCTCGATATAACGCCCTGCACCTTCGGTGACGGTCAGCTGACCATCGGCAAACACCACCTTGCCCTGACTGATGGTGGTATCGACGGAACCTTTTACGGTGCGGCCTTCAAAAATATTAAAATCGATGTTCTGGTGGTGCGTCTTGGCGGAAATGGTGTGCTCTTTATTGGCATCCCAGATCACGATGTCGGCATCGGCACCTTTAGCGATGCACCCTTTACGCGGATAAATATTGAAAATCTTCGCGGTGTTCGCTGACGCGACGGCGACAAATTCGTTCTCAGTTAAACGACCTTTGTTCACACCAGAATCCCAAAGAATCATCATGCGATCTTCAATGCCGGCCGTACCGTTCGGAATTTTTGAGAAGTCATCTTTGCCGGCGGCTTTCTGTTCTTCACAGAAGCAGCAATGGTCGGTTGCTGTGGTTTGCAACGTACCGCCTTGCAAGGCTTTCCAAAGTACTTCCTGGTGACCTTTAGGCCGGAACGGAGGGCTCATGACATGCGCCGCCGCCGTTGCCCAGTCTTTACTCTGATAAACGCTGTCATCCAGTTCCAAATGTCCGGCCAGAACTTCACCGTACACCCGCTGCCCTTCATGACGAGCGCGTGCAATTTCGTTAACGGCTTCTTCGCAAGAGACGTGCACCAGATACAGCGGCACGCCAATCGATTGCGCAATGCGAATCGCGCGGTTCGCCGCTTCACCTTCGACCTGACTTGGACGAGACAGTGGATGCGCTTCCGGGCCGGTAAACCCGGCTTCAATCAGTTTGCGTTGCAGGTGATACACCAGCTCGCCGTTTTCAGCATGAACGGTTGGCATCGCCCCCAGTTCAAGACAACGACTGAAGCTGTTCACCAAGGTTTCATCCGGTGCCATGATCGCGTTCTTATACGCCATAAAATGTTTGAAGCTGTTCACGCCGTATTCGTTCACCAACGTGCCCATGTCTTCATAAACCGAATCGTCCCACCAGGTCACTGCAACATGAAAGGTGTAATCGGCGACCGAACGTGACGCCCATTCACGCCAGGTTTGATACGCTTCCATCAACGGCTGCTGAGGATTAGGAATGACAAAGTCGATGATCATGGTGGTGCCACCGGCAAGACCCGCTGCGGTGCCGGTGTAAAAATCTTCACTGGCGACCGTCCCCATGAATGGCAACTGCATGTGTGTATGCGGATCGATACCGCCGGGCATCACCAATTTACCAGCAGCATCGATCACGGTCGTTCCGTCTGGGACAGAAAGGTCGTTACCGACTTCGTGAATGATGCCATCTTCACAATACACATCCGCAAATACAGACGTATCTGCGTTGACAATTTTCCGCCGGTAATCAGTAGGCCCATGGTGCAATCCCCTTTCGTTTTGTTTTTGCAACACGCTTGGTGTCGTGCCGATCTTTCTGATTCTGACCTATGCAATCATTTGACCAACTGGACAAAACGTTATTAAAAATTTTTCTTTCTTCAGTTAAACCGCGGAAAAGAGTCAATAACCTTTACCGCGATGGTTTTTTGATTCGGATAAAAACTGTTTAGAAATTGACCCATGTTAGGGCGTTATGATTCGCCTTTGGTGCGCTTTGCCATCGTTGCCGTTCCAGATAAATCAAATCCATAAGCAATCTGGAAAGGCGCTTGAAACTTTTCTCTTTAAGAAACAATCACTTACTTTTTTTATTGTTATCTTTTGTCCAATTGGTCAATAGATTGCAGAGCGAATTCGTTGTTATAAAGAATTCGTTCGTTCGACAGAAACGCGGAGTGAGCTATGAAGACTTATCAGATTAATGGTGAACGGTTGTGGGACAGCCTGATGGAAATGGCTAAAATTGGTGCGACAGAGAAAGGCGGCTGTCGTCGTCTTGCGTTAACCGACCTCGATAAACAAGGACGTGAACTCTACATAAAATGGGCGAAAGAAGCCGGTTGTAGCGTCACCGTCGATGAGATTGGCAATATCTTTTGCGTGCGCCCTGGTACGGCTATGAGCCTGCCACCAGTCGGCACCGGCAGCCACCTGGACACCCAACCCAGCGGTGGAAAATTCGATGGCGTCTTTGGTGTGTTGTCCGGCCTCGAAGTGGTGCGCTCTTTAAATGACCACGGCATTGAAACCAAGCACCCGATTGAAATTTCTGTATGGACCAACGAAGAAGGGTCGCGTTTCGCACCCGCCATGATGGGTTCCGGTGTGGTCTCGGGGCGTTTCGCACTGCAGGAAATCTTGGATAAAGTCGACGTAGACGGATTACGTTTGGGTGATGAGCTGGAGCGAATCGGTTTCGCCGGTGATGTCCCAGCGGGGAACCGACAATACCACGCGTTTTTTGAAACCCACATTGAACAGGGCCCGTATTTAGAAGCGGAAGAGAAACAGATTGGGGTGGTCACCGGCGGTCAGGGCCAGCGTTGGTTTAATGCGGTCATTAAAGGACAGGAATCTCATGCCGGTACAACGCCCATGCATTTGCGGACCGATGCCCTACTTGCGAGCACTCAGCTCATCCAGAAAGTGGAAGCCATTGCCAAAGCGCACAAACCCGGTTGCGGTACCGTTGGGTTTGTTCAGGTGACACCGAACTCCCGCAATACTATTCCTGGTGAAGTCAGCATGAGCATCGATCTGCGCCACCCAATCGATGAAGAACTCACGCAAATGGATGCGGAACTGAAAGCCTTTGTCAAAGAGCTTTGCGAAGAGCGCGGTGTTGAAATCGACCTCGACCCGTTCTGGTACTACGAGCCGATTGCCTTTGACGAAAACTGCATCTCCGCCGTGCGTGGCGCCACCCAAGACCTGGGTTACAGCCACATGGATATCATTGCCGGGGCCGGCCACGATGCCTGTTATGTCTCGGATTTCGCGCCCACCAGCATGATTTTCACCCCCTGCCTGAATGGCATCAGTCACAACGAAATTGAGAGCACAACACCGGAAGAATGCGAAGCCGGTTGTTCGGTATTGTTGAATGCCATGGTGCGTATGGCCGAAGGTGTGAGTGAGAAATTGAGCGAAACTGCAACGGAAACGGCCTAACGGGTTTCGTCTCCCTCCCCTCACCGAAGGGAGGCTTTTTTCGAACTCATTAGAACTAACCGACCCAAAACCGTGCCGATTTCATCGGCACTTTTTTTGTATCATTGGTATCACACCAAACGCACACCACACCCTTTTAGCACCATGCAGGTGAGCAACTCGATACCGGCTTCAAAGTCGTCATCATCCAACACCGGTTTACCTAACAGTATGGTCGTTTGCGCCTGATAGTCGGCGTAGGCTTGTGTCGAAGACCAGATGGTAAAAAGTAAATGCTCCGGGCTGATCGGGTCCATCCATTGTTTCTGAATCCAACTGCGGAAGACCGCACAGGTACGATCGAATTGATCTTTCAGTTCGGTCTCCAGGGTTTCTTTTAAAAATTCAGCGCCGTGCAGTATCTCGGCTGCAAATATTTTTGAAGCGTTTGGATGTTCTTTCGATTGCTTGATTTTATCGACAATGTATTGCCGAAGCGCATCTTTCGGATGGCTGTCACTGGTCATGGCATCCATGTTCGCCATCCAGATATTCAGTTGTTGATTCAGTACCGCCTTGTACAAACCTTCCTTGGTTTTAAAGTAATACAGTACATTGGCTTTCGGTAAATTAGCCTGTTCCGCAATGGCGTTGACCGTGGTTCCGCGAAAACCGTGCTTCGCAAACACGCGAGCGGCTTCTGCCAAAATCTGTTCTGAATTATCTTTGCGAATGTCGACCAGCTTGCGTCGAGGTTGACTCGTTTTTTTTGCCATAAACCACTCAGGTTGCACCCTTTTGTGCCTTCGCGCGTTGTTTCAGTGCGATCAACTTGCGAAGCATTGAATCAAATAATAATAACTCTCAACAACCAAAACCACGAAAACCTTCAACATTTTTTGCAGAAAGATTTAATGCCGCGTCTTTTCTATGTTTCGGACGAATAAACTGAACCGGCTCAACCTTTTGACCATCTGGTCAAAAGGTTGGCATACCCGATGCAAGAACAACCGTACCAAGAATTGGTTGGGAATGAGAGAGAAAACCGTTATGAACTCGATAACTGCGGTACCAAACACACCGTCCGAGAACGCTCTGGATGAGCTGTTCAAAGACATCAATCCGGCACTGACCTCGAGGCAAGCCAGCTTTGAAGCATCACGCTGCTATTACTGCTACGACGCACCTTGCGTTAAAGCCTGTCCGAGTGACATTGATATTCCAAGCTTTATTGCCAGCATCCACAACGAAGATCTGGAAGGTGCGGCTAAAACCATTTACAGCGAAAACATTCTCGGTGGCAGTTGTGCACGTGTATGCCCAACCGAAATTCTCTGTGAACAGGCTTGTGTGCGCAATGATGAAGCCGAATGCGCTCCGGTGCTGATCGGTTTACTGCAGCGACATGCAACGGATCAGGCGGAGTTCTCAGAACACCCCATTAGCCGCGCACCGACGACGGGCAAACGCATCGCTGTGATTGGCGGCGGCCCTGCCGGGTTGAGTTGCGCGCACCGGCTGGCCAGCCTCGGTCATGAGGTCGATGTGTTCGAAGCACAAAGCAAAGCCGGTGGTTTGAATGAGTACGGAATTGCCAAATACAAGCTCACCCAAAACTTCGCGCAGAAGGAAGTCGACTTTATTCTCGGGATTGGTGGCATCACCCTACACACCAACAAAGCGCTTGGGCAGGACATTCATCTGGAAGATCTGTCCGAAAAATACGACTCAGTCTTTTTAGGCATCGGTCTGCAAGGCACGCGTCAGCTTAACCTAGACGGTGAGGACCATCCTGCGGTCCACAACGCGGTCGACTTTATTAAAGCGTTACGACAAGCCAAGCACACTGAAGATCTTTCCGTTCCGAAAAAACATGCCATTGTCATTGGCGCGGGGAACACCGCCATCGATATCGCCTGTCAGCTGAAACGTCTGGGTACCGAAGAAGTCACGCTGGTCTATCGTCGCGGCACCGAACAGATGAGCGCTACCGGTCATGAGCAACAAATTGCCAAAGACCATGAAGTGCGGATTAAAACCTGGTCGCGACCAGACGCGCTGACATTCGATGACAACAATACCCTGACGTCCATGACGTTTGTAAAAACAACCCTGGTCGATGGAAAGCTCACCGATACCGAAGAAACGTTCACTCTGCCCTGCGAAGCCGTGTTCAAGGCCGTAGGTCAAACTCTGGTAACGCCAGAGAATGAACCGGGTTTGCCGCAAGTGACGAGCGGAAAATTTCAAGTTGATGCGTCCTTCCTGTCATCACTGGCCAATGTTTATGTCGGTGGTGACTGCACCACCGTTGGTGAAGACCTGACGGTTGAAGCCGTACAACAAGGCAAAAAGGCCGCCTTGGCCATTCACACTGCATTGATGTCTGAGGAGAAATGACATGGCGGATCTGTCTACCGATTTTGTAGGTATTAAATCACCGAACCCATTCTGGCTGGCCTCAGCGCCACCGACCGACAAAGCATACAATGTAGAGCGAGCCTTCGAGGCTGGCTGGGGCGGCGTGGTCTGGAAGACGCTGGGCGAAGATCCGGCGGCGGTCAATGTCTCTTCGCGTTATTCCGCTATTTATGATTCCTATGGCGAGGTGTCCGGGTTTAACAACATCGAACTGATTACCGACCGGAGTCTGGAAATCAACCTGCGCGAAATTGAAGCGGTAAAGAAAAGCTGGCCAGATCGCGCGTTGGTCGTCTCGCTGATGGTGCCGTGCGAAGAAAACGCCTGGAAAACCATTGTTAAAGAAGTTGAGAAAACCGGAGCCGATGGTCTGGAGCTGAACTTTGGCTGCCCACACGGAATGCCGGAACGCGGCATGGGTGCGGCGGTCGGTCAGGTTCCCGAATACGTCGAGCAAGTCACCCGCTGGTGTAAGCAATACAGCAAACTGCCGGTCATCGTGAAACTGACACCAAACATCACTGACATTCGTTACTCTGCGAGAGCAGCAAATCGTGGCGGCGCCGATGCGGTTTCATTAATCAACACCATCAACTCCATCACCGGCATTGATCTCGACCAGATGACCGCTCGACCAATTGTGGATGGAAAAAGCACACACGGCGGTTACTGTGGTCCTGCGGTTAAGCCAATCGCCCTGAACATGGTCAGCGAAATTGCCCGTGACCCGGAAACCCAGCGACTTCCGATTTCCGGCATTGGCGGCATCAGTAACTGGCGTGACGCGGCCGAGTTCATCTCGCTTGGGGCCGGCTGTGTTCAGGTGTGTACGGCGGCCATGGTCTATGGTTTCCGTATTGTCAAAGAAATGCAGGACGGGTTGAACAATTGGATGGACAGTAAAGGTTACGAACGACTGACCGATTTTCAGGGTCTGGCCGTGCCGAACACCACCGATTGGAAGTATCTGAACATGAACTACAAGGTCGTGGCCGATATCGACCAGGACAAATGCATCGGTTGCGGACGTTGCTACATCGGTTGTGAAGACACCTCGCACCAGGCCATCGAGCTGACGCCACAGGCCGACGGTACCAACCGGTTCGACATCATTGAAGAAGAATGTGTCGGTTGTAACCTGTGTCAGATTACCTGTCCGGTCGAGGATTGCATCACTATGGTTCAGAAAGATACCGACAAACCCTACATGAACTGGACGCAGGACGAACGGAATCCGTTCAAAGATGTGTCCTGAAATCACCGTTAAGGAGGACGGCCATGAACGTTCCAGCGAAACCGGTTCAAAGCAAAGCCTGGTGGATGCCGTACACGGCAAACCGTGAGTTCCATCAGAACCCGCGCCTGTTTGTGTCGGCAAAAGATGCCTACTTTACCGATGCCCAGGGGCGCACCATTTATGATGGGCTGAGCGGCTTATGGACGACCGGTGCCGGGCATTGTCGTGCGGAGATTGCCGATGCCATCGCCAAACAGGCGCGGCAGCTCGACTACTCACCCGGTTTTCAGTATGGCCATCCGCTGGCCTTTGAATACGCAGACCGGCTGTTGGAGTTTATGCCCAAGGGCATGAACCATGTGTTTTATACCGGCTCCGGGTCGGAGTCGGCCGATACTTCGTTAAAGATGGCCCGCGCCTACTGGCGCAAAAAGGGCAAACCCGGCAAGACCAAGTTCATCGGCCGGATTAAGGGGTATCACGGTGTTAACTTTGGCGGCTTCAGCGTTGGCGGCATCGGCGGTAATCGCGCACTTTATGGCCAGGGTATCGACGCGGACCATCTGAAACACACGATGATTCCCGAAAACGCCTTCAGTAAAGGACAGCCGGAACACGGTGCTCACCTGGCGGACGAACTGCTCGACCTGATTGCTCTGCACGATGCCAGCAACATTGCCGCTGTCATTGTTGAGCCGTTATCCGGCTCTGCAGGCGTCATTCCTCCGCCCGTGGGTTACCTGAATCGTTTACGCGATATATGCAGCGCCAACGACATTCTGCTCATTTTCGACGAAGTGATCACCGCCTTTGGCCGCATGGGGGCCAATACCGGTTCTGAAGCATTCGGAGTCACGCCGGATCTGATCAACATCGCCAAGCAAATGACCAACGGCGCGGTACCGATGGGCGCGGTAATCACCAGCGAAGAAATTTACGATGCGTTCATGTCCGCTGATGGCCCGGAGCATCAGATCGAGTTCCCACACGGTTACACCTACGCCGCTCATCCGCTCGCCTGCGCAGCGGGTTTGGCGACTCTGGACCTGCTGCAGCGCGAACAGCTGGTCAGTCAGGTTGCTGAAAAAGCCAAACGCTTTGAACATAAGCTGCACGAACTGAAAGGCAGCCCATACGTCAGTGATATTCGCAACTATGGACTGGCCGGCGGCATCACGCTGGAAAGCGCCCCCGGCGACCCGACTTTGCACCCGTACCTGGCGGCCATGCACTGTCTGAAACAAGGTTTTTATGTGCGCTATGGCGGCGATACACTGCAACTCGGGTTGCCGTTTATCAGCACCGATGCGGAAATTGACAACGTGATTCATGCGATTGGCGATGCATTGCATGCACTGCCTTAACCAATGAAGGAAACCACCATGTATGAAATAGGTCACCTGATTAACGGTGAAACCAGCCTTCAGGGCAAAGCAAAACAGGACATCTATAATCCATCAACGGGTCAAGCCGACGGACAAGTCTGGCTAGCGGGAGAAACCGAGGTTGCCGACGCCATTGCGGCCGCCGAACGCGCTTTCCCGGCCTGGCGCAATACCGAACCGGTGAAACGGGCGCGCATCATCCAGCAGTTCAAAGTGCTGTTGGAAGCCAATGCCGATCGCATTGTTGAACTGATTGGGCAGGAACACGGCAAGATCAGTCATGATGCGCTTGGCGAGTTAAAACGCGGCATCGAAAACGTTGAATACGCCGGCTATGTTCCCGAACTATTAAAAGGCGAGTACAGCAAAAATGCCGGTCCCGGCATTGATACCTGGTCCGAAATGCAGCCCTTGGGTGTCGTGGCCGGCATTACGCCCTTTAACTTCCCGGCCATGGTGCCACTGTGGATGTACCCGATGGCCATCGCCTGCGGCAACACCTTTGTGCTGAAACCATCAGAACAGGACCCGGCCTCCGCCCTGTTCATTGCGCAACTGGCGTTGGAAGCAGGTTTGCCCGAAGGCGTGTTGAACGTGGTCAATGGCGACAAAGATGCGGTTGGTCAGCTGCTGACGGATGACCGAGTGAAAGCCGTCAGCTTTGTTGGCTCAACGCCCATTGCTAAATCGATTTACAGCACGGCCAATGCTCACGGCAAACGCTGCCAGGCACTCGGTGGTGCAAAAAACCACGCCATTGTCTTACCCGACGCCGACATGGACAACGCCAGCTCCGCGCTGATCGGTGCCGCCTTTGGCTCTTCGGGTGAACGCTGCATGGCTATTTCGGTTGCAGTGGCGGTCGGTGATGAATGTGCGGATCGGCTTGTCGCTGAACTGCAAACCAAGATGAAGGATCTGAAAGTCGGTGCTTACAGCAATCCGGACAATGACTTCGGTCCGCTGATTTCCAAAGCGCATCACGAAAAAGTGTCCGCCTATGTTGATGGCGCTGAAACGCAAGGTGCGGTCGTGGTGGTCGATGGCCGGCAGGCGTCCGACCCACAATATCCCGATGGCTATTACTTTGGCGGCACCCTGCTCGATCGCGTCACAACGGGCATGACCTGTTATCAGGAAGAAATTTTCGGGCCGGTGTTGTGCATTGTGCGTTGTCCGACGTTGGACGATGCCATGGCTCTGATTGACGATCACATCTACGGCAACGGCACCTGCCTGTTTACCCGGGATGGTGAAGCGGCGCGCTATTTCAGTGACCGGATTCAGGTGGGCATGGTCGGGATTAACGTGCCATTGCCCGTGCCGATTGCCTCGCACAGCTTTGGCGGCTGGAAACAATCCCTCTTTGGGGATCTCAGCGCCTACGGGCCGGACGCGGTGCGGTTTTATACGCAACGCAAAACCATCACCCAGCGATGGCCGTCATCGTCGGTACGCGAAGGCGCCAGTTTTTCGTTTCCTTCCTGATATACCAAAAACAAACCGCCTTCGGGCGGTTATTCAAGACGCAGCGCCGACGGCTGGGCTTTCAGTGCTTGCAGATCGACTGCCGCTACACCCAAGTCACGCCAGTTTTCCGGATGACAGGAAAATAACAACACCTGATGCCGGGTGGCGGCATCGAACAGGATGCGTTTCATCTGGTCTAACCGTTCCCGATCGCTGTGGACCAGGGCATCGTCAAGGATGATCAACGTGGGTCGTCCAGCTTCTTTTAACAGATCCGCATACGCCAACCGGCAGATCAGCCCCATTTGCTCCTGCGCGCCATAACTCAGTGTTGTCATGTCGGCACGATCCTGATCTTTACGCTGTAACTGTTCCGGCCTCAGTTGATCATCAACGGTCAGTTCTGCACCGGGGAACAACAACCGCAAGTAGTGATTCAGGTGCTTCTGCAACGGTGCCTGAAGTTTTTGCGTCAACCGATGCCGGGCACTGCGCAGTTGTTCCAGCAGCAGCCACAATGCCTCAGCGCGACGTTCCAGTTCCACACGCCGCTGCTGTGCCTGAGTTGCCGCCCGTTGTGCGTCGTCCAACTTTTCACCCAGTCCGGTAGCCCCCACCTGCTCCAGCAATGTTTGCAATCGATCGATTTGCCGGGTTCGTTCACGGGCATCCGCTTCCTGACTGTCCGCGCTTTGCGTCAGCCGTTGGATGTCCTGTTCGAGTAAGTCCGGGTTGGCGTTGTCGATTTTTTCCTGCAAGGCGGCAATCGCGTTTTGAAAACTCTGGTCGCGCGCTTGCAAATCGATCAGCTCCTGTTGCGTCTGTTCTTTCAGTGCCTGCTGTTCCGGCGATGACAACTGCTCAGATAATCGCTGCCATTCTTGTTCGGCTGCCGACGCATGGTGCTGTGCCTGTGCCAGCTCAAGTTGATAAGCGTTCCAGTCCGCTTCCACCTGTTTAAGCGCATCACCGGCCTCTTCTAACAGACGTTCCGCCCGATCGACATCCACTTCAGCCTCGGCGATGTCCGGAAGCGTTGACAGTTGTTCGTTGAGTTGAGCTTGCTGGTCGTGCAGTTGCTGCCGTTCCCGACGCAACTCCTCCAGACCTTTCGGAGCAAAAAAGCGCAACTCTGTTCGCTTGGCTTCGAGCGCCTGCGTCACAGACCGATGCTGTTCAGCGTTTTGCTCCGCCTCATCAAGAGACGCGACCGATAGACGCTGCAAGGCATCGTCACGCTTCGCGGTGACGTTCTCGGTTTGCCGTTGCAGTTCCGCGAGATCACTGCCACCGGGTTCGAACGAAATGGACCCGACACCTTCAATATCGACGGTCGTTCGTGCCACCAATGCACGCTCGCCCTGCCCGCTTACGGCATCGCCGTTGACGCGAACGTTGGCATTCTCCTGCAGGTTAAACGACAGACGGCTGGCCAAAGCTTCTTGCTGTAAAATCAGCTGTTCTCGTTTCCGTTCGCTTTGCTGCAGTGCGGTTAAGGCGTCCGCATCGACCACCAGCATGGCCTGCTGTTGACTCAACTCTGCAATCTGTGCATCCAGCGCTTCGGCTTTGGTCAGTTTGTCAGTGAGGTCCTGGCACTGGGCCTGAACCTGTTGATGGGATTGGCGCAGTTGCAATGTCCGATTCGACTGCCGTGCCTGTTGCGCGCGCTGTCGTGCATCCTGCTCGGCCTGTTTGGCCGTTTCCAGCGATTTCTTTAACACCGGTTCCCGTGCTGCACAGCTTTCTCGCTGCTGTAAGGCCTGCTGATGCGCCTGCGCTCGTTGCTGAAGCCGTTCTGACTGATCTTCAAACCCCTGCAGTTTTTCCCGGGTCAATTCAATCTGCCGGGTTACCTCATGGCGTGTCTGCTTCTGACTCTGCTGTTGCTGCTGCCACTGTCGGGCTTCCTGCAATTGACCGCGTGCCTGGTCCGCTTGTTTGCGTAAGGCATTCCAGGGTTGGTTGTGATCCTGCTCCTGCTGTTGGCTCTGCAGGCGACCCAGTTCGTCCACCTGGTCATTGTATTGGCGGACGTCGTCCTGCAATGCGGACAGTTTGGCCTGCGCATCGTCGTCGGCCTGAATGATTCCCTTCAGAAACTTGTTGGGCTGACCGGTTGCGGTCAACAATTCTTTGCTTTGCGCTTCGATCCGATCGATCAGCGCATCGCCCTGGGTGCTGGCCACATCGCCAAGCTGATTGCTCAGTACCGACTGCAAATGCGTCGACGCGTGATCGACCGGCTCCTGGATGTTCTGTACCTGGCCCTGCTCAACCCAAAGCAAACCGGGAATGCCCCAGTTTTCGGCCTTGCTGGCGCCACGACCGGAAAATCCATAGCCCAGCAGTTCCGCCAGCCGCTCTTCGGCTTCCTCGCCATTCAGTGTCTCGCTCGGGGTTTTCAGATCACAGCGCTGTCGTTTTAAGAAGCGCTTGTCCAGCTGCCAGGATTGGTTCTGCCATTCGAAGGCTATGGAAACCGATGGCGCGGCAGACGAGTCACCCCAGGGTTGCAGATCTTTCACGCTGTTGGATTTATAGCGTTCAAAAAAGGCGGCGCGAATGGCGCTGACTAAGGTACTTTTGCCGGACTCGTTTGGTCCCACAAAAAGATTCAAACCCTCCGCCAGATTTTCCAGCGTCAGTGGCTCACGAAACTGGCGAACGCTATCGATCGATACTCGGGTTAACTTCATGCGTGACCGTCCTGTTCCATCGTTTGCAACTCACTGGCGAGAATCATCAAGGCATCCCCGGCGACCGGGCTTTCGTCGTGCTGCTGCATCTGTTTGAGGGCCTCAATGACCTCGCCAACATAGCCGTCAGCTTGAATGGTCGCTAAATCGTCGTCGGTGGGCATCAACGTCAGCTCATGCTGATGCACTTGCTGGCTGCGGTGCCGCCCGGCATTGGCGGACAACAGCGCCTGAAGCCGCCGATGATTGCTCAGATCGAGCTGCCCGCGAAGGTGAATCGTCAATACCGAACGATCCGGCAGTTCATTAAGTTCCGCTTGCAGTGCGTCCACGTCGCTGGCCACGTTCAACGTGGATTCGATGGCGAACCAGCGGTGCTGGGCTACCGGGTAACTGACGACCTGGGGCGGACTGTCGGCATCGGCTAACGTCACCTTCAGCACATTGCCCGCGTCATTATTGCGGAAACGCTCAGGCTCAGGCGTTCCACTGTACCAGGTGCGCTCATCAATCTGTTTGGTGCCATGCCAATCACCCAGCGCCAGATAACTTAAACGTGCCGTTCGGGCACGATCCGGGTGAATCGGGTTGGGCGAATCGATGGAGTCCGGCAACACGCCGGTAATACTGCCGTGTGCCAGTCCAACACGACACAATCCTTCAGACGAAGTCCATTGATCGAACGGAATGGTGAGATCGTTATGTGTCTGGCGCTGAGTTAAGGGCGCCGCCAACACGGCCAGACCCAAATCGGCATACTCAACCACACCGGGGGTCAGCAACAGATGGACATTCTCTGGTACCGCACCCAAGCGGACCGCCCGGCTCCATACGCTTTCTGCCAGGGCGGCGTCATGGTTGCCCGGCAGCATCAACCACAACCCGGTGTAGCCTTTCATGGCATCAAAGGTGCGATGAATGGTGCGGTCGCTAACGGTTTGCGCATCGAACACGTCTCCGGCAACCACAACGGCATCTACCTGCTCGTCTTGGGCCAAAGCGGCAATGCGTTCGACGGTAGTAAAACGGGCATCCGCGAGCACGGCAGCGTCTTCGGCGTCAAAACGGCTGTATTGACGACCGATTTGCCAGTCGGCGGTGTGCAGAATCGTTGGCATAACAGAAAGCCCCGGAATCGGAATGAAATTGAGATCAGGCTGCGAATCTATCGGGGCAACCCGGGGATGTCAATTTGGCCCCTTGTCACTGCCGCAGCACCTTGCAATGATGCCCTTTTGCTGACAATTACATCGCCCGTTTTAGTTTACGAAAATACAGACGATTAACTCCGTCCTCACCTAGTTCTCGATTTTCTCGGCGTCACCCTGCTTTTGTTGGTTGTATGTTCTTTAGTGAAAGTGACATTTCATGCCAACTTAGCCCGCCGTGATCAGAATCGGATTCACCAAGGTGCACGAAACCATATCTGGCATACATATCAACAAGTTCGGCTTGGCATATAAGATAGATGCTCGTTTTTCCGCGTTCACGCATAGCATCAATGAAACTTTTCATTAGACGGCTTACCATACCTTGGCCTTGATACTTGGGGTGAACAACTACAGACATGATAACAATGCTTTCCCCGCTGGGATCGTGACCGACTAACTCCTTGAACTCTTCATCGGATAGTTCAACCTTGTGAGTGGCTCCTGAATTAATAAATCCAATGATTTCCTTATTATTTTCGATAACCAAAAAACCCTCAGGATATGTTCTAATCCGCTTTAGAATCTTTTCTTTTGTTGCGGCCTCACTGCCAGCATAAGACACAGACTCAATCTCAAAACATCGATCTAAATCCAGCTCAGTTGCTGAACGAACTTTCACCTCGCTCATACTTAATCACCACTCTTAATATAAAACACTTTCTGCTCCGGAAAATCAGGAGCATAACGTGCAATGCATCCATTTACCTAGCTTTTTGTGCAAGCAAGCTGACTTAAGCATACTTAGTTAGCCAGTAAATTCCGCGCGAATTATCGGTTCAAAATATTTTCGATCCAGTTTAAAAACATGACTGCACTTCTGGTTTCGAAGCTGTCCTTATTTGGCACATAATAGCAAAGGTCTGATTTTACCGTTTTAGTTTCGAACTGCTGAAGAAGGTTTGCTTTCAAAAGCCTTTCAGCAAGGGTTGTAGAACAGAACACAAGGCCATTTTCGGCCATTGCCTGTTGAATACCAAAAAGCTCTTGATCAAATTTTTTTAGCTTAATGTTAGCCCAATCCAACTCATTCTTTTTCAACCAATCGGCTAACGGAGGATCCGGTAACGATTTATTTTTCCACTCTGTTGTAAAAATGGTGATGGTTTCATTAGACCATGATGGAGGCGTCACTCCATGAGCACCAAATATATTAAAAGACTCAGTTCTGATAACATCAGATTCCTTAGCGAAAGAGACATCTCCGAACCGAATTGGAATTATGTAGGATTGGCTATCGACGGACTCTCCGGTCGATATTTCTATAGAAATATCCGGGTTGGCTTGTTCAAACTCATGCTGGGAAGGGATCAATACCATAGCGGCTAATGATGATGTCGTCGTCACCCTGACCGCATTCCCGGCCTTCATCACTTCTTCCAGTGCATTGTCAATTTTGCGGAATCCGTCTGAGGTGGCTTTAGCTAGTCTTGAACCGGTTCCGGTGAGTGATACTCGCCTTCCCTGCCTATGAAATAAACTTACGTTTAGTCGACTTTCCAGGTTGCCGATATGGTGTGAAACTGCAGTTGGCGTCAACGAAAGCTCTTCTGCCGCCAACTTAAAGCTTCCCAGACGGGCAGCCGACTCAAAGGCTTTTAGAGCCTGTAACGATACCTGCACACATAATCTCCAAGTTCACGACCGGTTCATCGACATTATAGATGAGTTTAGCGCATCTATAGGTGCGATTTCATCGTTTGTGCCCGACATCTCTGGCTCACAAAATGGCTCCTGCGATTAATCAACCGAGGTAATGAACATGAGCATCATATTACACATTGACTCAAGCGTTAGAGCCGCAAAAAACCCAAATCCAGATCACGATTCCATATCGAAAAACATCGCTCGCCGTTTTATTGATAGTTGGAAACGAAACCGGCCTGAGGATGAGTATATTTATCGTGACGTTGGTGTGAATCCACCCGACTTCATTACACAAGACTGGATTGGCGCGGTATTTACCCCTGAGGAAAAGCGAACCCCTGCGCAGAGGGAGAGACTGGCTTTATCCGATAAGCTGATAGCTGAAGTAGCAAAAGCAGACGTTATCTTGATTTCCTCACCAATGTATAACTATGGCATGCCGGCTCAACTGAAAGCGTGGTTCGATCAAATTGTACGCATCGACAAAACGTTTGATTTCGATCTCTCACGAGGAGACTACCCTTTGCAGCCGTTGCTCTCAGGCAAGACATTGATCGTTGTGACTTCAAGTGGAGAGTTTGGTTTCGAAAAAGGGGGAATAAGAGAACAATCTGGCCACTTAGCACCGCATCTACGGACGTTGAGCAAGTATTTAGGGGCAGACACAATGTACGAGATTGCCGCGGAATACCAAGAATTTGGTGACGAGAGACACCACGCGTCAGTGACAAATGCAAAAAAACAAGCCGAAAGCATTGCCCTCGAACTGAGTGATTCAAAGCCGGCGCCATCATTCAATAGAGAGATTGGCCATGTGTAATTCTATTTCTGATGAGTTTCTCATGGAGTATGCAGACAAAGTTATTAACTTAGCGATCAGCAATGTCAAAGAAGATGGCTTGCCGTTTGCCGCTATTGTCGTTGATCAGAATGGGGAAATCATTGGTAAAGGGGTAAATCAAGTCGCCAAGCACCTAGACTGCACCGCGCACGCTGAAATCCAGGCGATAAGAGAGGCTTCAGGAAATGAAAAAACGGTCTCTTTAAAAGGAATGATATTAATTGTTTCAGGAGAGCCTTGCGCTCTCTGTTACATGGCAATCCGAATGGCAGAGATAATGAAGGTTGTTATCGTATCAAATAGATATGAGGCGGAAAAACATGGATTTGATTATCTATGGACTTATGAGTATTTCAATGAAACGCTCTTCAATGAGCTCGATGTTGTAACACTGGATAATGACAGGAAATTACTCCCATTCCAGTTAGCCAAGCACAGTTTGAGTGATCAAGATTAGATGTTATATCCTGAATCTTCAGTGTCGTAGAAACCATTTTACGGTGAGCGTGTTAAAGCGAGTTTATCGTATAAAACAGCGCTTTGCGGCGAGCGAATGCGAGTTCATAACTCACCGCAAAGCAGTGATTTTAGCGCTGTATTGCTGCAGCGTATTGTCACGTTTTTCCGATGATGAAACAAAGCTGGAGGGATAAAAAATTTTGTTGCCATGACAAAGTCATCAATGGGCATCCAAAGTACTTTAATTTCTGTACCCCCTTCATTCCTAAAAAACTCTTTACGCACATAGAATGTTTGATCCTCAAACACCGCATCCAGCACAAAAACAATTTGATGACCCGGGTTTCCGTTAAACTCAAAGATACGAACGCTCTGCAAACGGGCAATAAATGCGCTGTTGAGTTTTCAGACTAAACCCGATTTTGGTTGGCGACTGACAACTGTTGTGCTTCATTCCAGAACCTTTGAATTAGCGTTGAAAAGTCCTGAAACTCAAGATCAGACGAGAACTCCCTTTTCGGAATGATGTGGATACGATATCCACTTACTTCAACAAAAGTATAATTTTTTGACGGATAAATGTTTTTAATGGCTTTCCAGCTTGATTCCGTTGCAGTTCCTTCAGTGTCTTCAATAAAGCTTTTATCAGATACCGTAAACTTAGTGTTTCCAATTACTCCCTTACCAGGCGTAGCGGTAAGTGCTTGGACTATAGATCCAACTAAAGTTAGGCAAATCAAACCTAATGTGCTGATGACAAAGGCTAGGATAACCCAGTATACAACCCCTAGGCTTATCAACCCTTTATAACCACCGATTAATGAGCTAATAAAAAGAACAACTAAAAGTCTTCGATTGTAAGTAGCCCGAAACATGAGGAGAATCTGCATAGAGATAAGATCGAACTTTGTAATCGTGACTTCTTTAGATTTCATGCAGCATTTTCCTTATGCACAATATTTTTCGACCGATGTGCTTCACTTCTGCATCAACGATCAGACTCATTATTTGCTGACTAAAGCTAGATAGGACTTCAACTCCAGGGTTCTACTCTTAGTTATCGTTAGGATTGCATTGGCACGCATTGGTATATACATCGTGCCATCTAAAGAACCATATATGGCGTTTATATTTTGAATCTCAGCTTCCTTATATTCTATCCACTTACGTTGTGCGATTAGCAAGGAATCTCGGGCACCTTCCCCCAGCTGCAGACGAAGCTCCCGGTATATTCTATTTAACTCATCATCCCATTCGGCCAGGGCTACATTTGTACAGTTAGTCATACCTGTTGTTGTTTGATTGATGTTTATGCAAGACTTCAACCTAGCATCGATATCTGAAGAGGAGGCGTGGCTTCCTACTAAAAGAACAAAAGATAAAGCTGCTATTGAACTAAACTTCATATACATATCCTTATACAAGTAACAATCTTTCACACAGGCCAAAAGTGAACGTCAGTGATATTTTGAGCCCCAATCCCGCTAGGGGCTTGCTAACTACCTTCGTTATGGAGGAGTTTAATTACAAGCATCAGCATTTTCTGTAAATATGTAATCAAAAGAACAACCAATACTGCCACATGACCAGCTATGACTAAAGGTTTTGCTTTCTCCGAAATCAACATAGACTGTTCCGGAGCTAGCACCATTATTTGAACACTCCAACACCTCATATTTTGAGATATCAGGTTTTGGATCTGGGTAGTGACTATCTATTGGTAAGAATATCTTAAAACCGCTTCCGTCTTTGAAAGCACTATATCTCCAACGTGTAGGTAGCTCTTCACCGGTACCCTGTTGAGACACCCTGTTTTCTATATCTGCGAAGTATTTTCCCTCGGACTTAGAAATGTAATTTTCGACATACACCTGGGTTTCTTCGGCACTGTATTTTTCAAAATACGCTATGAAATCTTCAAGAGTGTCAGCATTCGCAGTTGAAGCCAGCGTATAGAAAGCAACAAGCAGTATTAGTATTATATTTTTCATAGTTCCATAACGTTTGGTGTCGGCGAGAGCGAAAACGAGTCGATGAGCCGCCCGAAACAGAGGGTCTGTTCCAGACATTGATTATCAATGACTTACGCTACCGCTGATAATAATGATGGCTCATAAATGTCATACCAATGGTGATGAACCACCCGGATCTCCATTGGAGAAATGTACTTTCGAGATACACATTCGTGAACTGGCGAGTACTCTTCTTCTTTTTTTACCACTGACGAACAAAATGCCATATATGAAACAGCTGGATATTTTGACGTAAAAATCTTTAGCATCGGTTCGACACGAATATAACCTAGCAAAACCACGCTGCCTACATGCACACAGGCTTCTTCTAGAACCTCTCTCTTAAAGGCAGCTTCATATCCCTCACCGGGATCTAAATGACCGCCAGGCAGCTCGAAACCCCGATGGTTTTCAACGACTAATAAATCGTCACCTTTAAAGCAATAGCCGTGCGCCGTAGTGATTTTGGAATCTTTCGGAATATCTTCAGGTAATACCCATTGCAACTGATAGTCGGCATTACCCCATGTGACTATATGTATCTTACTCATTGCTTCTAACGCTCCTAAGTTGCGGCGAACGGTAGTGAATCCGATGCCCGCCGCGGAGCAGTTTTAGCGGGCAGAACATCCTTGGCTTGTTATGCGATGCTTTCCACTAAAGGTTCATTGCTGATAGTCACAACTAATTCTTTCTTTTCTGTGTGAATACATATAATGCCTTTTGCTATCCAATTTATACCAATTACACTATCAAGGCAGTTATAGTCGTTCTCATCATCAATGGTTTCTTCAGAATATTTCATGACTCCAGACAACAGAACACGCGTCACAGGCTTCATTTCAGTAGGGTTGTTCACGCATTCAAGAACAATTTCTCGATTTCCAATATCGTAATTACATTTGGAAAGAAATGGAGAGCAATTCTTCAACCAATTGCTAGTTAAGTCTTTCATTATCGTCTTTGCATATAGAGTTTATCCCCACGCTATTGCATAGTTTCATGCACACCTATGTTATTGCATGAAATATTTCTATGCCGCTTCTAAGTTCGTCATATTGGGAGCTTTGGCGATGCGTGTCAATTTGAGCATTCTTATTTTTGTGCGCTGGCGCAAGTATTTGTGATATCCAAGCGTTAAAACACCCTAGGCACCTAATGCTGCTTGCTACTTCGCAGATTTTCGTTCTCAGCGTCACCTGCATACTTTTTAAGCTTTAGCCTTAATATCCGGACACTCTCCAGATACATATGCCCAATCAGCCCTTCATATGAGCTGTTTGTTGATAACACTTTTAATTGCATCCGCAGTGACCGACATAAAAAAAGGGGCTTTGCGCCCCTTGTCGAACTTTCGCTTACGTTTTCGGACCATTAACGCGCAGTAAATCAATCCAGCTTGTCAGCCAGGAAACCCATTAATGCTTGCCAGGATGCCTGGTCGGCAGTCAAGTCGTAATCGCCACTGCCAAAAACGGTAAACGAATGGCGCGCGCCGCCATGGATTTGCGCGCTGTGTTCAACACCCGCCGCCTGCAAGGCATCCAGCAGTGCCGCTAAGTCGCTCATACCTGACACAGGGTCGGCCGAGCCGTGCTGGACCATCACCGGGGCCGCGACATCGTCATAGTTTTGCCCATCAGGTAAAGCCAGGCCACCATGGAAAGACACATACCCCTCAGTCTCCGCTCCGGTGCGCGCCAGTTCCAACACGGCGGCCCCACCAAAACAGTAGCCAATGACCACAACATCGTCAGTGGCACCGTCAATGCGGCCCGCTTCGCTCAAAGCACCCTGCAGTCGCTTCTGGAACTCTGCACGGTTACCATACATCTCGCCAGAGCGAGCACGGTTTTCTTCCATCGAGGTAGGTAGTCGGCCCTTACCGTATACATCAATGGCAAAAGCCGTGTAGCCCGCGGCCGCCAGCATGTCGGCTCGCTGCTTTTCATAATCGGTGAGCCCATCCCAGTCATGCACAATTAAGACGGTGCCCCTGGACGTCGGCAGGTTTGAGTTGTGCGCAACGTACCCTTCAAAAGCCATTCCGTCGACGGTGTATTCATGCATCTGACCAGAAACCGCCGCTTGACTGAGCGCTGCTGCGCCAAACGTTCCAGCCGTTACCAGCAATATTTTAAACAATCGCAGTAAAGTCATTGTGTTGGTCCTTTCATGATGTGAACAAGGTTTACGATGTCAGCATAGATTTGGTTGCGTCACCTTGAACCACGATTTCATCAAAAAAACTGAAGATGATGATCATTTTCATTGTCCAAACATCAACCCTGGCTAACTGTCCGTCGCTTCGGCAACTTTCATGCTATACCTTATAGACAGACAGTCGGTTTTAAGGACAGATATGCCACGTCGGATCGCTACACCATTCATCAGGAAACCTCGGCCGGGCTGCCTAAGGCGATTCGCTGGATATCGGGGTCACCATCCCCAGCACCACAGTACAATTGGCCTCAGGACAGCAGTATGGTCAGAGTTTCAATGCTCAGGCTGAAGCAACACACTCTCGCAACTCTGCTCTACCCCGCGCTCCTGATACTCAGCGAGCAATATTCATCCCTGTTTGAATCTCAACCCATCATCTGGCCGGCGACCGCTGGCTTGCTGGTCATCGCCCTGTCTTTCAATGTCCGGATGTTAATCGGGCCGATGATCAGCGGCTTTGTAATTCTGATTGCGGACATTGCTGTGTCCGGTACTAATTTGGGCTTTGGTATGAGCCCTCTCCAGGCCATCCTGTTCAGTGCGGGAGCGCTAATCCGAACCCTGTTCGTTTTATGGCTGATCAACCGCTGGATCCGCCCTTTAGCCGATACTTTGCGAACCCCCCTTCGACTTCTGGTGTTTATGGTTCTGATCGGGCCGGTAAACGGCAGTCTCGATACGTTCGTTATGCTGTTCTTTATTGACAGCAGCACCTACGCCAATGATGTGCTGCTGACTCTGTATGTTCGTTGGTGGTTAGCCATGACGGCGGGAGGTTTGATTTTTACACCACCGTTGCTGCTGATCCTGAGTCCAGAACTGATGTCGGCCTATGCTCGCCGCTGGTATCTCTGGAGCAGCCTGTTTGCCATCGCCCTGCTCTATGCCATTGTGATGTTTATTCATGTCCAGGTTTACGATGAACTCGAACAGTTAAATCAACGCACGTCGGATCGTTTAGCCGAGTCGTTGCGTGATACGTTCGATGAAATTGTTGACCTGAACAACAGCATGCGCAGTCTTTTGACCGTTCTGCCGGACGTTGATGAAGAGAGCTTCTTCAGCATTGCCGCGGAACTGCAGGGTTACGACAGTCCTTTTGTCTCATTTGTCTCCTGGTCGGACTGGGTGCCTGAAGATCGCCGCATCGCTTATGAAAACCAGTTCAATTGTGAGATAAACCCGATACGAGAAGAAGACACGTACTCAGACCCTTCCGACATCAATGTTCTTATTCCGGTTCGCTATCTCTATCCCGCCAGTGTGACTGAACAGGTGCGATGTCGTGATTTAGCGGCAGAGCCGCAACGACGACGGGCGTTGTTCATTGCCATCCAAACCGGCAATCCCTACCTTTCCGACCCGATAGCACTAGCTGCTGACCAGGGTCCCGGGCTTATTTTGTTTACCCCGGCCTATGACGATTACGCCGACCCGGTTGGCGTCATTGCCTCGGTCATTGAAATTGAATCTCTGCTGCAAAGCAGTATCTCGGACAACAATCTGCAATCGAGCTGGCTGGAAATTCAGCAACTGAATGACCAATCCGAGACCACAATCTATGAGCAGTCACCCAATGGACTGGCCGGTTTAGCTGCGTTTGGCCGCAGTCTCAACCTGTCGTTCTACGGGCAATCCTGGCGAATTCACTGGCGACCGATGCTCTCCGAGTTCAGTCGTATCTTTGCCTGGCAGATCACTCTAGTCATCGCCATCGCTTCTGTTGCGGTATTACTTATTCAGTTTATTGCGTTTCGCACCGGCACCCTCACAGAGGTGATCCAGGAAGAGGTTGAGCGCAAAACCAATGACCTGACCAACGCACAACAAGCGGCCGAACAAGCCACGATTGCCAAAAGCCAGTTTTTGGCAAACATGAGTCACGAAATCCGCACACCCTTGAACGCCATCATCGGCTTTGCGGAGTTGGCTCAGGATGAATCGAACCTGATGACCATCCAATCACATCTGAAAGGCATTTCCAGTTCTTCAGAGGCACTGCTCGGCCTGGTCAACGACGTGCTGGATTATTCGAAACTGGAAGCGGGGAAACTGGAACTGCATCGGGCCCCTTTCTCGCTCCAGGAACTAGCAAAACGATTGCGATCAATCTTTGAAACCCAAGCTCGGGCACGAGGATTGAGTTTTCGTATCGACGTTGACTGCCCGGCAAACAAAGACATTGTCAGCGATGAAACGCGACTGCAGCAGATTTTGATCAATCTCTGTTCCAATGCCATCAAATTTACGCGTCACGGGGATATTCATGTTCAGATGCAGGTGCTAGAAGAACAGGAAACTCAGCTGATGCTTGTGGTCAAAGACACCGGCATCGGCATGACAGAATCTGAGCGGGCTCGGATTTTTGATCAGTTCACACAAGCAGACTCCAGCATCACTCGCCACTACGGCGGGACAGGCCTCGGTTTGAGTATCACCATGACCTTAACAGAACTGCTCGATGGGCAAGTGATGGTCGAGTCCGAACAGGGTGTTGGCAGTCAGTTCACCATTCGCCTTCCGGTCTCGTTGCAAGCCAGTGAACAGGCGCCAGCCGGTCACTGGCGGGTCAATGACAACTATCGGATACTGGTGGTGGACGACAACGCCGTCAACCTGAAGGTGACACGAGCTTTGCTGAGAAAAAGCGGCTTCCAGGTCGACATTGCCAGTCGCGGTGAAGACGCAATTGATAGCATACGTGCATCAGTTCCGGATTTAGTTTTGATGGACATTCAGATGCCGGGCATGGATGGTTTGGCCACCACCCGCCTCTTGCGTCAGGACCCGGACTTTCGCCACCTGGTCATCATCGGATTGACGGCCAATGTCAGCAAGGAAGACCGACAGGCTTGTTTGGACGCCGGTATGAACGACTACCTGACCAAACCCATCTCTTTACTAAAACTGTCTGAATGTTTAAGCCGATGGTTACCAGTCTGACCGGAAATCGTCACCGCTTCTGAGGCGTTTTCTTTGGTTTCGCACGAACGACCATGGCCGAGCCCTGGCGGAAATCAATTTCAAACAGATCAATTTCACGAACCAAATCCCCGAGCTTTGAATAGCCGTAGTTAATCGGTGAAAATGAACTGTTGTTCGAGATATAGGTGCCCACAGCGCCGAGGTTAGACCATCCTGTATCGTCGGAGGTTTCGTCCACTGCGGTTCGTAACAAACGAACCAGATCCGATTTTCGCCGGAGTTCTTTTCCGGGTACGCGGGTGTTTGGCTTGGCGCCTTCTGACTTTTCGTCATCGTCATCGACTTCCGACGCTTCTGTCAGCTTTTCGATGTAAACAAACTGAGAACAGCTGTCGACAAACGCCGCCGGCGTTTTTTCTTCGCCGAAGCCGAAGACCATGAGACCGGCTTCGCGCAGCCTCATAACCAGCGGAGTGAAGTCACAATCGCTCGTCATCAGCGCGAAGGCGTCGACATTGCCGCTGTAAAGCAGGTCCATAGCGTCGATGATCATTGCAGAGTCGGTTGCGTTCTTTTGCCGCGTATAGGCGAACTGTTGCATCGGACGAATGGCATTGGGTTGCAACTTCTCGGCCCACCCTTTGATATGAGGGCTGTTCCAGTCGCCAAAGGCATGGCGGACGTTCACCTGACCGTAACGAGCAAGAACCGCCAGGACGCCTTCAACTGCACGATGACTGACGTTATCACAGTCTATCAAGAGCGCTATTCGCATTTTATCGGCCATCAACCAACCTCTTTTTCATGTTCATGTCTAACTCACGAAACTGTGCGTCATTTTGTCAGTTTCACTGGGTGAAAGACAGCCCGCTTTGTGCAAGAACAGGATGCAAACGATGGTGGTCCGCTCTAAGATTACACAGACTTTTCTTAACCCGTTTTTATCATCAGGAGGTCCTGTGACGAACCCATGGAATACACGTTTCGACCGTGACGAGTATGTCTACGGTACCGAGCCTAACGCATTTTTACTGCAGTCTTTTAAGCAGATCCCTAACGGTCGGGTGTTGTGTTTAGGGGAAGGTGAAGGCCGCAATGCGGTGTTTCTTGCTGAACAGGGATACGAGGTGGTGGCAGTCGATGCGTCAAATGTCGGGTTAGATAAAGCTCAGCGACTGGCTGAGACCCGGGGCGTTCAGATTGAGACCCGCGTCGCCGACTTAACCGACTACGATCTGGGTCAGGAGCAATGGCAAGGCATCGTTTCAATCTTCTGCCACCTCCCGCCCGAACTGCGCCAATCGGTTCACGCGCGGATCGCACCGGCACTGGCACCGCAAGGCAGCCTGCTGTTAGAAGGCTATACGCCCGATCAGCTGGCGCACGGCACTGGAGGTCCACCATCAGTCGAAATGCTGTACCACCCGGCTATGCTGCAACAGGACTTTGCAAACCTGACCATCAACTGGCTTGAAGCCAAGGTGCGCGATGTTACCGAAGGCATCGGACACACCGGAACCGGGGCGGTCGTACAACTCATTGCCCGAAAAATCTGAAACATGTTCGGGTTACTTGGCTGAGTCGGCCGCCAGCTCCGCCGACATCGCGCGCTTAACCCGACGCAGTTCCGCTTGCTTCCGGACCAGGCCGGTGATGAAACACGCCATGGCGATCCAGACCATAACAAAGGTAACGTACCGTTGCGACGGCACTGCTTCTTCCAGAATCCAAACGGCCGTCATAAATTGCATTAACGGGTTGAGGTACATGATAAACCCGGCCACAACCAGGTTCAGCGCACGCACCGACGCGGCAAAGAACAATAAGGGAATGGCGGTCACCACACCGGACAAAACCAACAGCACCCAGCTGGGTAAGTCATGTTGCAACTGGCCCTGCTGAGCAACACCAGCAAGAAACAGGAGCGCCAACGGTAGAACCCAGAGCGTTTCCATCGTCAGACCGAACAAACTGTCAATGGGCTGAATTTTTCGCACCAAACCATAAAAACCGAAGCTGAACGCAAGCACCAGAGACACCCAAGGAACGCCCCCCAACGCGATCAGTTCAAACAGAATCGCGGCTAAGGCAATGGCGCCTGCGGCAAACTGCCAATGATTAATCGACTCTTTCAGTAATACCCGCCCGAGAAACAGGCTGACCAGTGGCGTAATGAAATACCCCAGGCTGGTTTCGACCACGCGATGCTGACTGACCGCCCAGATAAACACATACCAGTTCAGCGATATCAGAACCGACGCCAACAGGCTCCACAGTAAGGTGGATCGATTGCGCCACAACTTGCGAAAAGCACCGAACTGCCCAAGCAAGAGAAGTAACGCTGCTGAAAACACGCAGGCAAACACAATCCGAAACGACAGCACCTGCATCGCATCGATGTGCGACAACAGGCTGAAAAACAGTGGAAAACAGCCCCACATGGCGTAAGCGCTGACTGCGTAAATCAAGCCTTTCATAATCGTTCAGCCTCTTGGAGAGAAGTTGGTCCGACCCCGATCGGGTGCGCCCGATGATGCGCATTGGACAGAAACAGCTCGCCATAGTACGCAATACCCGCCCCTCTATGCCACCGTTAACCGAGATTTCTTCTCATCTATTCGTCGATGACAGACGGCGTGTTTAGCAACATACCGAGTATGATTCAAATATGAAACATATGTTGCAACAATAAGACACAATCACGTCAAGTAGAAAAAATAATTCCTTATTTTTCAATGACTTAAAATTGGCACGGCATTTGTAATAAGAGTTTCAACTATTCTGGAGAACAGACAATGCCTCATTCAATGGTTTGGTTATCAACTGACGAAATCATCGGGAAAGTTCCCTGCACCTGTGTCGATGGTCGCACCAGCGGCCTGAGATACAGTGCCGCTGGCGGCAGCCTGGGCTTACTGATGTCGATTTTAAACTACGCTGAAAAAAAACGTGGTCGGTCGCTGACGGACGATGAAATTCACGATGCCATTCATTCACTGGCCATAACAACCAGTCCGATGTATCTGCATACCGACCAGCATACCATCGAGCTGATCTATGCTCGGATGGGACTGGAGTCCGATACCCGACTGCGAGCACTGACCGAACAGCAGCAACGCTCTTTTACTGAGCTGGCCGTTCGTCCTGATCACCAGGGTTGCGGTCACATTAAGCTGATGATGCAACACCCGGAAAAATACAACGTGTCGTTGCGCTTGGCTGAACGGGTTCTGCGTCAACACCTGAAGCTGTTTTTCGCACGCACCGAGAACGTACTGTTTGATGTTCTTGCCGGTCATCACGCTGAAGAGCAGGTTTTCATTATTGAAGAACAGTCCAACATCGATCCGCGCGACGAGACGGTGCTGGTTTTGGAAAACAAAACCGACGGTCAACAGTTCTTTTGTCATCGGCCTTTAAAACGCGAACTGATCCGTCGCTATACCGAATGGCTGACGGAACATCAGGTCTACAACTTTACCGATGAAGACCGCACAGCACTCGCCCTGCTCCACAATCAACAGGCAGAAACAACACTCGGCATTTTGGCCGGCGATCTGTCGATCGAAAAAATTGACCTTTAATCACAAACACGGGAAATCAACATGCAAGCACTCATGAAATGGATTCCAGCGATCGACTGGATCCGCAATTACCGAAAAGAAGATCTGAACGGTGACATTGTTGCGGGGATTACCGTAGCGATGATGCTGATTCCACAAGCCATGTCCTATGCCCTGCTGGCCGGATTGCCGCCTTACATTGGCCTCTACGCCAGTGTCTTGCCATTGATCATATATGCCATCTTCGGCACCTCTCGTCAGTTGGCTGTCGGACCCGTGGCCATGGTGGCCCTCCTTGTATCCAGCGGCGTTGGCGCGCTTGCTGGCGGTGACATGAACCAGTACATCGCGCTGGCGGTTCTGCTATCGCTGATGGTTGGCGCTATACAGTTTGGTATGGGCGCATTCCGTTTGGGGTTCCTGACGAACTTCATGTCGCACCCGGTTATTTCCGGTTTTACTTCAGCAGCGGCATTAATCATTGGCTTCAGTCAGCTGAAACACATTGTTGGCCTCAAGCTGCCACGAACTGAAAATATTGCCGAAACAGTCTGGTTAACGCTGCAACAAACAGCCGACATCAACATGACTGCGCTGATTATCGGTGTTGGCGGTATCGTCTTGCTCCTGTTACTGAAAAAATACGCACCCAAAGCACCCGGCGCGATGATTTCGGTCGTACTCTCAACGCTGGCGGTCTACTTTTTCAATCTTGACGTTTCAGTCGTGGGCGAAGTTCCAGCCGGCTTCCCAGAGTTTGCCGCACCGGCGATCAGTGCGAAGGCCTTAACAGACCTGTTGCCTATCGCGATCACCATCTCGTTTGTTGGTTTCCTCGAGTCCATCGCCGTAGCGAAAAAGATTGCCGCAGAAAAACGCTATGAAATCGACGCCAACAAAGAACTGGTCGGACTGGGCCTTGCAAACGTTGTCGGTTCGTTCTTTAAAGCGATGCCGGTCACAGGTGGATTCAGCCGAACGGCTGTTAATAATAACGCGGGTGCGAACACTGGGTTGGCGGCCATCATCACCGCGGTTCTGATTGGTATTTCTCTGCTGTTCTTAACACCGCTGTTTTATCACATACCGAAAGCCATCCTGGGTTCTATCATCATGGTTGCCGTGTTTGGCCTGATTGATGTTGAGGAAGTGAAGCATCTTTGGAAAGTGAAAAAAGACGATCTGGGTATGCTGGCTTTTACCTTCTTTGCCACCCTGATCCTCGGCGTTAAAACCGGTATTTTCCTGGCCGTTGGTGTCAGCATGGTGTGGTTTGTTATTAAAACGACTCGCCCTCACTTTGCTGTACTGGGTCAACTGCCAGACTCCAAGGCGTATCGCAACATCAAACGCCACACTGCCGCAGAAACCACTCCAGGGGTGCTGGCCATTCGATTTGACGCCCAGTTCTACTATGGCAATGTCAGCTTCCTGAAAGACACGCTGAAACGCGAAGAAGCCAATATGGAAAGTCCATTGAAAGCCGTGGTGTTAGATGCCAGCGCCATCAACCAACTGGATTCCTCCGCAGACACCGCGCTGCATGAGCTGTTGCGAGACTTCCGCGAACGCCACATTGAAATCTACTTTGCCAATGTCAAAGGACCGGTCATGGACGTTATGAAACGCAGTGGGTTTGCCCAGAAGCTGGGTGAGTCACACTTCTATATGACGGTACACGATGCCATGAGCGCGGCGCGTTCGAAGGTCGCTTAACAAAGTTCATCCCTCCCCTTAGCCGGCATTCGCCGGCTTTTTTTATTGACGGTCGCCTTAATCAACAA
>NZ_CH724150.1:551222-588008 GCF_000153185.1 Reinekea blandensis MED297
GTTTGGCCGGGCTTCAAGCAGCACATCACCATCTTCCAGAGACATGGTGCGGATTTCAGGGCCTTTAGTATCCAGCAAAACGGCAACTTTCTTGCCCAGTTCTTTGGATACTTCACGGATGTTTTGGATGCGAGCACCGTGCTCATCGTAATCGCCATGGGAGAAGTTTAAACGCATGACGTTCATGCCAGCCTGAACGAGCTTAGCTAACATGTCTTTTGATTCAGAAGCAGGTCCGATCGTACAAACAATCTTGGTCTTTCGCATCTTGGGAGGCCCCTCGTGTGTGCAGATAAATCCGAAGTATGGATCATTACTCAATAATCGGTGCAGAACACTACCATATTTTCTCATTTTTTCACTACGCCAAGTCAATATTTTGGTAAAACTACTACTTGACAGGCTTTTTGTTAGCGAATGAATTTGAATATGTAGCCGTCATGCTGGCTACAAATTCGACAAAATAACCGTAAAATCCTCTTATTTCGGGTAATTGTCCATAAAATCCTCAGTTGTTCTCTTGGGGGCGGTTGCTGGCAAAAATGTAATTTAATTACATAATTTAGTAACGAGAGTCGGGTTCGACCTCGTGGCCGCCTGTGAGTGGGTGACGAATGCTGGAACCCGGCCGATAAAATGCGTATTTTAAATGCGTAAATATGGCTTGGGAGCCTCAATTCCGCTAAGGTGTGACGTTGCCCATTCCAATAATTATATCGACGGCAAGCGACCTATGAAGATCAACAGTTTTACCAACTATTCGTTTCGTATTCTGATTATGCTGGGGGCTAACCCGGGTCGGACCATTCCATTGTCAGAAATCGCCAGCGCTTATGGGATCTCCATTAATCACCTGAAAAAGGTCGCTGCGCGCCTGATTGAACAGTCTCTCGTGGATACCGTACGCGGGCGCAGTGGTGGTCTGGTGTTGAAAAAGGCACCTGAGGATATCCGGTTGGGCGAGATTTTCAGGATTTCACAGACAGACACGGCGTTTGTTGAGTGTATGGATGCAAGTTCGGAAGGGTGTGTCATATCACCCGTGTGTCGCTTGCAGGGGATCTTCCAGAAGGCACTGGCCCAGTTTATCGACACCATGGATGGGTACACGCTGGCAGACCTGGTCGAAAATAAAGACGATATTAACGTCCATCTGAATCTTATTCCTGTCGTTGATGCCAGTCAGAACGCATCCTGACGCGTCGCTTGTCTGGCGCAGAATGGAACCGTTCGTATCAAACCGGTCCGGTAATTGAGCAACCGATCACGTTTTTGAAATCCCCGAACGGGAGATGGGCGATGCAAAATGCCAGTGTTCAGCTTACTATGGGCCATTAGAAGAGTTTGACGCAATCGGGAGTAGCGCAGTCAATGAAAAAGTTTTTAGCGGTCGTGTTGGTCGGTGGTCTGTTGGCCGTGGTTGCCGGCTATTTTGGGATGCAATGGCGAGTGCAGAAGGTCGCTGACGATGTGTTGAGCTCGTTATTTTTTGTCGATGCATCCTATCAGGACGTCGGAATCGATCTGAATGGCAACATCAACGTTAATAATCTGGAAATCTTTGTTCCGGCTACTCAGACCAATATCAGTATTGCAGGAATCCGGTTCAGCACCGGCAGTTTGCTGAACACAGTGCTGCTAGAAAAACGTTTTAACGATGGCAAGCTGCCTGAAAACCTCAGTCTGACCATCAACAGCTTTTCAGCACCCCTCGATCGATCGATGATGTCGTCACTTGATGCGTTTTACGAGCCCGATGTCGCCTCTCAGATACAAGCACTGGGCTGTGGCCGAACGGTGGCGTTTGGCCCTGAAGCCTTGTATGACATGGGGCTGGGCTATCTGACTTTCGATCTGACCATGGGCTATCAATATAACCCGGGGTCTGATGAGTTGACGAGTACGACCGATCTTTACATCGATGGTGTCAGTAATCTTCGGATGGATCAGACCTATATTGGGTTTGGCAGTGTCATGTCAGATTATCGCAATGTGCTCACTGGCTTTAATCCGGAGTCATTGACGCCGGTAAGCCTGTCGGTCGATCTGGTTGATTTGGGCTTTAATGCCTTGCGCAATGACTACTGTGCCGAACAGGCGGGACTGTCCGTCGCAGAATGGCAAGATCTGCATTTAGGGATGGTTGCCGAAGCGATGGATCAGGTCGGATTGTCGTCAGATGTTGATCTGTTAAAACTGTACTCCGATTTAACGGCGCAGCGGGTCAGGGCGTCGTTGAGTTTGCGACCGTTGCCAGGTTTCAATATGGCAGACTTGGCCTTCTACGATACCGCACAGTTGCTGAATGTGCTGGATCTGGTTTTGGTCGTGAACAACGAAGAAGTGGCCGTTTCCGAGTTGTCCTGGACCGATGGCGGGCTGGAAAATCTCGATCTGGCTGAGTTGCGCCGGGCGTTCCGGGTCGGCACAGAAGATGAGGTGTCCACGACCGCTGAGTCATCCGAACCGGCATCGTCACCTCGGCGTATCTTAACGGAAGTGCCGGTGTCATCACTGGAACAACATGTGAATCGGAATATCCTGATCGAACGTCGTGATGGGCAAACCTTTTCGGGTGAGCTGATTCAGGTGAATGGTAACCGAGTTGTGATTCGGACCCGTTTCTCATCCGGTTACACCGATCTGCCATTGAATCGAAGTGAGTTTTCAACGGCTAAGCTTTACCCGGAAGACTGATCCGGGCTGAGTGCTATCAGTCTCTTTTGTATAAGCCCGGATTGCCGGGCTTTTTTGTGTTTGTGTATAGAAAAGACGATTAACCTGATTGTTTCAATGTCAGTCGTCGATCCGGCAGTTAGTTTTTGCTGAGTAGTGTTGGAATAGGCTGAAGAGCATGGCGTACGTGAGTTTTGATGGGTTGGTAGAGCGCTTTCGCGGACAAATTTATGGGTCGCGAAAAGGGCGATTGCGGATGCGGCTGGTGGATGCGTTGTATCGAAAGGTTTTGCCGCTCGATCAGCTGGAAAACTGGAAGGTTTTGGATGCCGGCGGCGGTCTGGGGCAGATGAGCCATTGGTTTCTGGAGCAGGGCGTGACTTCGGTCGATTACCTGGATGTTTCCGAACAAATGGTGACCGCGGCCACTGAGTCACTTCAGGAATATTATGAGGCTGGGCAGTTAAATGCGTCCGTTGGATCTGTGACCGATCTGAGCGAATGGCCGTCTGACTATGACTTCGTTAATGTGCATGCCGTCCTTGAATGGTTGGAAAAACCTGAAACGGTGGTTCCGATACTGTGCGATCGGGTTCGGCCCGGTGGCTATCTGGGGTTGATGGTTTATAACCGACACATGTTAATGATGCGGCACATGATGAGAGGTACGCTGAAGCGGGCGATGTCGGGCAACATGGCGGGCGATAAACGCGGACTGACGCCTATTTCACCGATGGACCCGCAAGCCGTAGCGAAAGACCTGCAGGCTTGTGGTATGACCATTCTCTGCCAAGCCGGTATTCGCAGCTTTTCGGATCTGACCGAGAAGGCAGTCTTAGAATGGTACACCGAAGAGGCAGTTTTTGACGCCGAGCAGGCGTTATGTGAGCAGCGGCCTTATTGCGATCTGGGACGTTACACCCTGTTTATTGCCCGGAAAAGCTAATACTCGGGCATAAAAAAGCCCTGCAGTGGCAGGGCTTTGTTTTGTCAGCTCAGTTCAGCATCAGGCTGAGGCGATTACCGAACTGGCAGCATCGGTGAACTCTTCCATCTGATCAAAGTTCAGATAACGGTAGATTTCACCGGACATGCTGTTCAGGTTATTGGCGTACTCAAGGTACTCTGCCGGAGTTGGCAGTTTACCCATCACGGCAGCGACCGAAGCCAGTTCCGCGGAGGCCAGGTAAACGTTAGCACCGGCACCCAGGCGGTTCGGGAAGTTACGGGTGGACGTTGAAACCACCGTCGACTTATCCGCCACTCGTGCCTGGTTCCCCATGCACAGTGAGCACCCTGGCATCTCAGTACGTGCACCGGCACGACCGTAGATGTTGTAGTAGCCTTCTTCCATTAACTGGTGTGCATCCATCTTCGTTGGTGGTGCAATCCACATGCGAGTTGAGATCGACCCTTTGTGGTTATCCAGCAGTTTACCCGCGGCACGGAAGTGACCGATGTTGGTCATACAAGAACCGACAAAGACTTCATCGATCTTGTCGCCGGCAACCTCAGACAGCAGTCGGGCGTCATCCGGGTCATTCGGTGCGCACAGAATCGGCTCTTTGATGTCGGCCAGATCAATTTCGATGACGTGTTTGTACTCGGCATCGGCATCGGCTTTCATCAGGCTTGGGTTTTCCAGCCATTCTTCCATGGCCTTAGCCCGACGCTCCAGCGTTCGCTCATCGCCGTAGCCGTTCGCAATCATCCAGCGCAGCATGACGATGTTGGATCGCAGGTACTCAGCGACTGAATCTTCTGACAGAGAAATGGTACAACCTGCGGCAGAACGTTCCGCCGACGCATCAGACAACTCAAAGGCTTGTTCAACAGTCAGGTGTTCCAGACCTTCAATTTCCAGAACGCGACCAGAAAACTCGTTCTTCTTACCGGCTTTCTCAACGGTCAGCAGGCCTTCTTTGATGCCGTAATACGGAATCGCATGAACCAGATCCCGCAGCGTAATGCCCGGCTGCATTTCGCCTTTAAAGCGCACCAGAATTGACTCTGGCATGTCCAGTGGCATCACGCCCGTGGCCGCTGCGAAGGCAACCAGACCGGAACCGGCCGGGAATGAAATGCCCATTGGGAAGCGGGTGTGAGAGTCACCACCGGTGCCGACAGTGTCCGGCAGCAGCATGCGGTTCAACCAGCTGTGAATGATGCCGTCACCAGGACGCAGTGAGACACCGCCACGGTTCATGATGAAGTCTGGCAATGAATGCTGCGTATCGATGTCGACTGGCTTCGGATAAGCGGCGGTGTGACAGAACGATTGCATGACCAGATCGGCCGAGAAGCCGAGGCAGGCGAGGTCTTTCAGTTCGTCCCGGGTCATAGGACCGGTCGTATCCTGAGAGCCGACGGTGGTCATCTTAGGTTCGCAGTACTGGTTTGGACGTACACCTTCGACACCGCAGGCTTTACCGACCATTTTTTGAGCCAGTGTGTAGCCTTTGTCGCTTTTCTCGATATCGCCTGGTCGTTTGAAGACTTTGGAAGGCTCAAGCCCCATGGCTTCACGCGCACGGTCGGTCAGACCACGACCGATGATCAGCGGGATACGGCCGCCGGCACGAACTTCGTCAAGAATAATGGTGGTTTTCAGTTGGAACTCGGAAATGACTTCGCCGTCCTTTTCCACTTTACCTTCGTGTGGGTACAGATCGATGACATCGCCCATTTCCATTTTGGAAACATCCAGTTCGATCGGCAGCGCACCGGCGTCTTCCATAGTGTTAAAGAAGATGGGCGCGATTTTACCACCGAGGCAGAAGCCGCCAAAACGTTTGTTCGGTACGTTTGGAATGTCCTGGCCGGTGTACCACAGAACGGAGTTGGTGGCCGACTTACGGGAGGAGCCGGTACCGACCACATCGCCAACCAGTGCCAGCGGATGACCTTTTTCTTTGAGCTTGTCGATCTGAGCGATCGGGCCGATTTCGCCATCTTTGTCAGGCGTCAGGCCGTCACGTTCCATTTTGTACATCGCCAGCGCGTGCAGCGGAATGTCGGGACGAGACCAGGCATCCTGTGCGGGTGACAGGTCATCGGTGTTGGTTTCACCAGAGACTTTAAAGACGGTCAGGGTGATTTTTTCAGGGACTTCCGGCTTGTTCAGGAACCACTCGGCGTCTGCCCAGGACTGCATGACGGTTTTTGCCGCGCTGTTGCCGGCATCGGCTTTTTCTTTCACGTCGTGGAACGCATCGAAGACCAGCAGCGTGTGCTTCAGTTCTTCGGCAGCCAGATCGGCCAGGTCAGCATCGTCCAGCAGGCCGATCAGGGTTTCGATGTTGTAACCGCCCTGCATGGTGCCGAGAAGCGCGACAGCTTCTTTACGGTCAATCAGCGGGCAGGTTTCTTCGCCTTTGGCGATGGCAGACAGGAAGCCGGCTTTCACATAGGCGGCTTCGTCCACACCCGGTGGTACACGATTGACCAGTAGGTCTTTGATGAAGGCTTCTTCACCCGCTGGAGGGTTTTTCAGTAGCTCAACCAGTTCAGTAACCTGTTCTGCCGTCAGTGGCTTTGCAGGAATACCCTGTGCAGCGCGTTCTTTTTCGTGAGTACGATAAGCTTCTAGCACGTTTGGATCTCCATTGTCGTTATCAGGTGGTCTGGCAACACGGTAATGGGTGATGTATTGGTCTGGTTATGATCAGGTCTTCTTGTATAACCAGCGGAAATATCCCATTGCCGCATTGTTGAAAAAATGGGTCGACCTCTATTGCTCTCTCTATGGTCGGGTAACCGTGTCTGCGTAAAAAAAGCAGAGACCTTTACTGATGTTGGAGTTTAGTGAATGCGACGCGGAAAGTTAAGGAAAGTGGGGTAAATCTGGCCGATAGTTGTTATTTATTTGGTGAATGTTTTCGCAGCGATTATTCATTTGTGTGAATTTTGCACGCAGTCTCAAGAATCAGCGAATGGGCGTGGTTTAATCGATGTTAAGCACCTTATGAGTTTGCAGTGTCAGCCGCCATTGCGGATGTTCAAGACAGTACTGGACGCAGGCTTGAGTATTGTTGTTTTGTGCCGGGCTCAACTGTGCTTGAGTCCAGTCATTCAGCGGGCTCAAAAAGCGGTGCTGGGCATGGATGTGGCTGAACCGTTCCGGTTGGGCGTCAGCCTGAGGAAACACCAGTTTGAGTTCGTCGCAGGCCTCAATCACAACCTCGGCAGAGCCTTTTGGGCTGATGCAAACCCAATCCAATGAGGGTGGCAAAGGCAGCGTACCGTTTGACTCCACCGCGCATTCAAAGCCGACATCGTGCAGCGCAGCGATCAGCGTTTCATCGAGCTGCAGAGCCGGTTCACCGCCGGTAAAAACAACGAACCGATGCGCCTGATCCGCTGGCCAGAAATCAGCAATCCGCTGCGCCAGTTCACGAGCCTCGCGGAACTTGCCGCCATTTTGACCGTCTGTACCGACAAAATCGGTATCGCAAAAACGGCAGATTGAGGTCGCTCGGTCTTTTTCACGACCATTCCAGAGATTGCAGCCAGAAAAACGACAAAAAACGGCCGGACGCCCGGTATGGAATCCTTCGCCCTGAAGGGTATAAAACATCTCTTTTACGCTGTAGGTCATTCTGGTTCGCTGATTTGAGTTTTCAGAAGGGAGGCGAATTCTACATTTTTAAGCGGGGGAGAGTACAGATAACCCTGAAAAACCTGGCAACCCAGCTCGCGCAGCAGGGTGAGCTGATCTTCGGTTTCTACCCCTTCTGCGACGGTGTTCAGCTTGAGTTGGTCAGCCATGGCAATGATGGTGCGGACGATGGCGGTATCGTTGGCATCATGTTCGATGTCGCGGACAAAGGACTGGTCGACCTTGAGCACATCCAATGGCAATCGTTTGAGATAGTTCAGATTGGAGTAGCCGGTACCGAAGTCATCAATTGAAAAGTGAATGCCCATTTCGCGCAGCTCTTTCATGGCCGCCACTGTGTGATCGATGTTATCAATGATCATGCCTTCGGTGATTTCCAGATCAATCAGGTAAGCTGGAAGATCATGTTCGTCCAGTACGGTACGTACTGTGCTGACGAAGTCGGCTTGCCGGAACTGCTGTGGGCTGACATTCAGGCTCAGGCGAAAATCCTCCCGGATCAACCCTTCTTTGCGCCAGTCTGCCAGCTGAGCGGCGGCCAGCTCGATGACCTTCTGCCCGACCAGCGGCATCATTTCACCGTCTTCAAGTAGCGGGATGAATTCGCCGGGTGAGACCATGCCACGAGAGGGGTGGGTCCAGCGCAGCAACGCTTCGGCGCCCAGTATTTTTCGGTCCCGGGCATCAACCTGTGGCTGAAAGACCAGATGAAACTCATCTCGGCGCAGCGCGTTGCGGGAGTCTTCTTTGAGTTCCAGTAACCGCTCGCTGGCTTCGGCCATTTCTTCTTGGAAGAGGATGATCCGGTTTTTCCCGGTTTCCTTCGCCCGATACATGGCCATGTCAGCATGGCTGAGCAGTTCAGAGGCGGTAAGGCTGTGATCATGGAAAAAGGCTAACCCCAAGCTGGCACTGACGATCAGTTGGTCACCCTGAGTCTGAAATGGCCGTTTCATGGCGTCCATCAGTTTAACGGATCGATCGTGTGCGATGTCGTACGCTTCCTGTTCTGTTCTTCCCAGATCTGTCATGCAGATGACAAACTCATCCCCGCCCAGTCGGGCAACCGTGTCCACTTCCCGGAAGGCATGTTTCAGGCGCTCTGCTACATCGGCCAGGACGGCATCGCCGGCGAGATGGCCTTTGGTGTCGTTAATGGTTTTAAAATTGTCCAGGTCCACAAAAATCAGTGCACCATACTGTTTGCTGCGCTGGGTTCGCAGCAGTGCCTGGTCCAGCCGATCCAAAAACAGGTGTCGGTTTGGCAAATCAGTCAGGGCATCATGGTAGGCAAGGTGTTGGATGTGTTCCTGATGCAGTTTGCGTTCAGTAATGTCGACCCCCACGCTGAGAATCGCTGGCTGGCCCTTGTACTGGATGCTGAGTTTGCGCATTTCCAGTGACAGATGATGACCATCTGGCAGACGCCAGGATATTTCCGGCAGTAGAACGGCCTGGTTGGATTCCACCGCTTCCTGATCGGCTTCTTCCAGTAATTGTCGCGTTGCTGGCGATAGGGAGTCGAAAATGACGTTGTAGTGTTCCGGCTTTAAGTAGTCATCGGGGCTCAGACGATAGCTTTTCAAAAACGCCTGATTCGCCAGCAGCGGAACACCGTCCAGCGTTTTTACGTTAATCAGGTGTGGCAGGCTTTCAACCAGCGTGTTCAGGTTCTGGTAAGACTGTTCGGCCTCCTCAAGCGCCAGTTCGTTTTCTTTAATCAGAGTATCGAGCTGTTGCAATTGATGATTAATGGTGTCGGTCAGTGAGCCAATCTCATCGTCCCGATGGGCATAGATCAGCTGGAGACGCTGACCTTCCGTGGGTGATGTCTCAATAGCTTCCAGCTGTTGGGTTAGATTCGCCACCGGTTGAGTGACGACCCGATTAAACAGGTACACCAGGACGGAGGTTAGCAGGCTCACCTCAATGACGTTCAGTATGAGTCGCATCCAGGTTGACTGCATCAGATCTTCAAATGGCAGGTGGTAGTTATAACGGATGGCTAACTGGCCGGTCAGGTCCGGAGTTTTGTCGGACAGCGGCAAAGGTATGTTGATGGTACGGATCGGATCGCCGAGCAATGGCTGCAGGTAAGTATGTCCCCGCTCGGTCATCTGGCTTCGCTGACCGTTTGCAATGACGGTACCGTGTTCATCAAGCAGTTGAACCTGCTGCACATAGCTATTTAACAGCAGGCTTTCGACCAGTTGATCGGCAAGGCCATAATCGTAAGTGAAGACAGCATTGGCGGCTGGCAACCGAGTGGAAGTGATCATGCGTTCTAGGTCAAGCGCAACCGTGTCTTTATGTTGCTGGATTTCCAGCGTTAACTGAACACCAGTGACCAACACGCTCAGCAACAGCGCGGTTAGCAGGCCGGCCGTGGCAAGTCGGACCGACAACCGGCTGGATGTCAGTTTTTTTAGGGAGCGGGTGGCTTTCATTCGGCGCTCTGATTCGGGTTCCGGAAATTGGGACTGCTTTTTCACCAACGCACTACCGGGAGCTGCCGGGGTCTGCATGGTCAGTTCGTTGTCTCGGAGCATCAGCGTCTGCAGACAGCCACTGACAATCCCCGTTATTTAAGCAGTGTTTGCCTTTTATTTCCAATGCCGACGGCTATTCATGACGGCAAACTGACGTTAGTCGCAGCATTAGAGCAAGTCGATGGGTCTGAAGGGGTTGGGCGGTTTGCCCATTGCGTCGCTTATTGAGCCTTCGCCGGGGACGTTAGTGTGGTCGCTCCGGAAATCATGTTTTCCGGGTACTGATAGGTGATCACGGCGTTGTACAACTTGCCGTCGCCATCCGGAACGTTGGTTAAGCCTTCATAGCTGACCAATTGCAGGGTTGGAATGTCATACGTTAAAACAATGGGGTTAACGAGTCGGGACAGTAAAAAGTTTTGTAACCTCAGCTCCAGGGTCAGCCGGTTTTGGGATTGGTCTACCGGAACGATCGTCAGGGGAATAAAGGTAGCGCGTCCGGCGGACAAAAATTGGAAATCGACGTCGGACCCTGAAACCAAGGTGTCGAAATGCTGCTGAATGAAGTAATGGAAGCCGCCATCGATCGCAAAAGATGCTTCTGGTAACGCCAGCTGAGTCTGTTGTTGTCGATCAATGACGATCTGATCGCTGATGATCCGGACTTTTTCTGTGTAAGGGCGCTGACGAAAGTCGACCACATAATCTGGCTGGCTCAGCCGATTGTACGTCAGTGTCTTCTCACCCAGCAGTTCACGGTCGGCACTTACATATTCGACGATTTCGGATAGGGGTTGGCCGTCATCGTCGAGCGTCAGACGATGAACTTCCTGATAAAGCGCCTGGCCGGTTTCAGGGTCAGAGGCCTGTCCGTAAAAGGTCAGAGTATCGGCAATGACGACCCCGCCGGTGGTCATTGCAATCAGAAATACCACGATCTTTTGCCATCGCGCGTTCATGTCAGTAACTCAGTAATTAAACGATTTTTTGGCACCGGACTTACTGAAGACAACCTGAGATGTGCCAATGGCTCGCTCACGAAAGCCACCCTCACAGTAAGACAGGTAATAGCGCCACAGCCGGAAGAACTGTCGGTTATATCGCTCATGCGGAAGAGTCGGATAAGCGGCGATAAAACGTTCGTGCCAGTCTTTCAGAGTACGGGCGTAATGCTGCGTTATGTCTTCAAAATGATTGACCGTCATCTGAGTTTGATCGGCAATCTGTCGGGTGATCAGACTGATGCTGGGCAAGTGACCACCGGGAAAGATGTATTTGCGAATGAAATCGACCGATTTACGGTACTGATGATAGCGTTGATCTGGCATGGTGATGCACTGCAGTAGCGCAATACCGTCATCGCTCAGTAACTCGTTGATTTTACGAAAATACCCGGGCAGGTAGCGATGGCCAACAGCTTCGATCATTTCAATGGAGACCAACCGATCAAATTGACCGGTCAGTAAGCGATAATCGGTTTTTAACAGGGTGATCCTGTCGTCAAGGTTTTCGTCGCGTATGCGTTGCTGCGCATAGCGATACTGTTCTTCTGAAATGGTTGTTGTGGTTACCTTACAGCCGAAATGCTTTGCAGCATATATGGCCAGCGAGCCCCAGCCAGTGCCGATTTCAAGCAGGTGATTGTCAGGCCCCAGATGCAGTTTTTCACCGATCCGCTGCAGACGAAACTGCTGGGCCTCTTCCAGCGTACTGTCGTTAGAAGGGTAGATGGCTGACGAATACATCATGCTCTCATCGAGGAACCCTTCGAATAGATCATTACCGAGATCGTAATGTGCCTGAATGTTTCGCCGAGAGCCTTTGATGGTATTCCGGTTCAGCCAATGGGCCACAGACATTCCGGTTTTACGCAGCCACTGTAAAGGCGCGCTTTGAGATTCGCCCAGGTTGGCCGCGAATACCTGAACGACCTTGGTTAAATCGGGAGAGTCCCAGTCGCCTTCAATAAAACTTTCCGCAGCGGCCATGTCACCGCCCGTCAGCATCTCTCGGAATACCCGACCATTGTGGACGGTGACTTCAGCGTGAGGACCTTGACCTTCGGGCTCGCCAAAGGTTTGTGAGGTTTCCTGAAAATTAACTTTGAGGCTGCCATGGCGAAGATGTTTCAGCAGGCTTGAAGCAGCTTTCCAGCTCAGGGTGTACTGTTCCTGGCGGCTGGTGGTGTTGGCAGTCGTCATGATGTCTTTTCCTTTTTCTTTTTGTTGGGGTGCGAATAGAACGGCACCCCTTTCAGCCATAACTTGAGGGCATTCCAATAAATACCGCTTGCAACAGTTACGGTCATCCACGGAAAGCGGATGAGTGTGCTGCGTACCGATGACGGTGTGATTGGCTTTGGTTTGAGCATCAAAGTGGCGTCAAACACCTTCTTGCCATGCTGCCAGTTCTCCAGGTGGATAAGGTTGTCTGGCTGCTCGGGAGTTTTAAATCGCCAGTCGTATTGCATGTTCATCGGATGGAACGGCGAGATGTGGAAATGCTTGTCGAGTTGAAACCGAAAGCGTCCGCGACCCATTCGAAACGGGTTAATTCCGCCTTCGGCGGTGCCGGTGTTCAGAACGTATTGAAAGCGCTCGCTCCAGGGAGTGTTGGTAATTTCCGGCATGATCGCGATCAGTTCATCATTATGGTTAAAGGCATAATAAAAAGTGACAGGATTCATGATGTAGCCGAGCGTGCGCAGGTTTGTCAGCATGCAGACGCGCGAAATTTCTGCGGGTGTGAGTTTGGTTTGTGCGCATATGCGATCGATGACCGCCTCTTTTAAGGGCCGGTCAGGTGGGCCGAAATAATCGGCTCGTTTAAAGGTGCACCAGCCGCGTTTTTCTTGCGTTAATAAACGAGACCGGATACTGATTTCGGCCAACTCATCGAGGTCGAGATACCACATGAACAGCGGGTACTTCAGTACATGCGGTTTAGGGCTGTAGCGTCGATGCCGAACCCAGCCGACCATCAGGCGGCTGTGTTCTTTGGGGGCCGGTATCTCATAGTTCTCAGGCATGGGCTGACTCAGATTCCTTTAGAGGTTTAACCGATGCGGTTTTTTGCACATCGTCGACGACACGTAATGCTGAGTTGACGCCGTCTTCATGGAAGCCATTAAACCAGTAAGCGCCACAGAAATGTGTCCGGTTTTTGTTTCCAATGCGATGATATTGCTGCTGCGCGGCCACGCTGCCCTGACTGAAGATTGGATGGCCATAGTTGAACCGCGCGATAATTTTGTCTTTATCGATTTTTTCAGTTCGGTTCAGCGTAACGCAAAAAGTTACGGGTGCATCGTCAAAGCGCTGCAGGATGTTCATGTTGTAAGTCAGGCTGGCCGGTGCGTTTTTGTCATCGGACAGGTGATAGTTCCAGGCCGCCCAGGCTTTGCGACGTTTTGGTAACAGGCGTTCGTCGGTGTGTAAAACCACTTCGTTTTTAGAGTAGGGCAGAGCCCCGAGGATGGCGTGTTCGTCTTCAGTTGGGCTGTCGAGCAAGGCTAAAGCCTGATCGCTGTGACAAGCGAAAATCACTTCGTCGAACGTTTCTTCGGGTTTGTCCTCGAACTGCACAATCACATGTTCGGGATTACGCACGACGCTGCTGATCCGGGTGTTGGTATGGACTCGATCCCGAAACGGCGCTATCAGTGGGTCGACATAGGCGCGAGAGCCCTGGTCCAGTACATACCATTGCGGACGGTCTTTAACTGAAAGCAAACCATGGTTTTTAAAGAACCGAACGAAGAACAGAGCCGGAAAGTCCAGCATGTCAGCTTCACCACTGGACCAGATGGCCGCGCCCATGGGAACAATGTATTTGTTGATAAACATGGAACCCATGTTGAGCTGTTTAAAATAATCTCTTAACGTCAGCGAGTCGTCTAACTTGCCTTGCTCCAGATCTTCAAGACTTTGTTTATTGAACTTCAGAATATCCCGGATCATGCCGTAAAAACGCGGAGAAAGGAGGTTGCTTCGCTGGGCAAAAAGGGTATCGAGATTGTGACCGTTGTACTCAAGGCCGGTTTGCTCATCGGTGACTGAAAAGCTCATTTCAGTCGGTATGCGCTTAAGGTTCAGCGGCTCGATGAGTTTATTGAAGTTGTGATAGACCCAGTCGTTGTAGACAATAAAGCCGGTGTTGACGGGGAAAGTTTTTCCGTCAATGACGACGTCATGAGTATGAGTGTGACCGCCAATGTAATCATTGCTTTCATAGAGCTCTATGTCGAAATCTTTATGGAGATAACGGGCGGCGGTCAACCCGGAGATGCCGCCACCGATAATGGCGATACGTTTTTTGGTCATGTCGTCAGTGTCCTTGTCTGCGCTAGGTTGCCGCATGACTGCCCAGCGCTTTAAATTTATCTAGCGTGTCCTGCCGAGCCTTAGAATAGTCTGTCAGCGGTTTTGGATAAGAGCTGACTGATAAAGCACGTTTGTGATCGTGTAGCAAGGCAGGCTTTACATCATTCAGTTCTGTTACAAAAGTAAGGATAAACTGGCCATTCGGATCAAAGCGCTTGCTTTGCTGATACGGATTGAAAATCCGGAAGTAAGGCACTGCATCAACCCCGGTCGACGCGACCCACTGCCATCCGCCATTGTTAGCGGCAAAGTCAAAATCAGCGAGATGTTCTGCAAACCAGGCTTCACCTTGTCGCCAGTCCTGTTGCAGAATCTTGACCAGATACATGCCGGTTACCATGCGCAACCGGTTGTGCATCCAGCCTGTTTCACGCAGTTGGCGCATGGCGGCATCAACAATCGGGACGCCCGTTTTTCCTTCCCGCCAACGTTCCAGCCAGGTTTCGTTTTTCTGCCACGGAAATGCGTCCCACTTTTCATTGTACGGTTCACCGAGACAAAGGCGGGGCGTATGGAAGAGCAGGTACTTATAAAAGTCGCGCCAGATGATTTCTGAAAAAAATGTGTCCGACGCCAGTGAAATATGGTGGCGATGCAGAGTATGAGCAACCTGACGAGAACTGGTGCAGCCAAGCGCCAATGCCGCAGACAGTTGGGAGGTGCCATTGTCGGCTGGAAAGTCACGACGGTCAGCATAGTCCCGGACTTCTTCGCAAAATGCGTCTAATCGGGTTAGTGCCTGATCTTCGGTCACGGGTAGCTGCAAAGGATTCTGCCAGTTCGGAAGGTCTTTCATTGCCAGTGGAGAGACCTTCAGGGCCGGACCCGCCTTGCGAGGTGGGAACGTTGCCAGGTGGTCGATCGAGAACTGACGTAACAGCGATTTTTTGTAAGCCGTAAATACCTTATAAACCTGACCTTGCTGAGTCAGGTGGTGTGCCGGGTCGATAAAGTACAGGTCATGATAGCGATGCAGTTCAACGCTCTTTGAAAGTTGCTGTGCAACACGGTCATCGCGGCGCAATTCATTCCATCCGGGTTCGGTGTGATAATGGATGGCTGTTATCTGATGAGATTGGCAGTAGTTCACCATCTGCTCGGCGCATTCAGTCCACCACGATACGGATAACACATCGAGTGGTATACCCAGCTTTGCAAGTTTTTGATGCAGTGCCTGCAAAGCGCTGAAGGTGGCCGCAATCTTTGCATCGCCAGCCCCATGAGATCGCCACTGTGCATCACTCCAAAAGAAAAGGGCCCGGACAGGCGTCTGTTGTTGCTTGGCACGGTTCAGTGCCTGGAACAGAGCCTCATGATCCGAAACCCGAAGGTCATTGCGAAACCAAACCAGCTGGGTCATACGACATTCTTATATTGATTAAGGTTTTCCGGGTAGGGGAACCACACACTTTGTTGCCACAGGTACTCGTTATTGTCGCTGTGAATGCGGGCGTAGTGGCGAATAAGCGACAGCGGGACGACGTAAGGCGTGGTGCCCTGCTGGTAAAGCTTGATCTGGTCAACAATCGATTGTTTTTCTTCGGTTGAAATGTGGGTCTTGAGAAAACCGAGTAAATGATAAAGGGCGTTTGCGCGTTGGCCGGTGGAGCTGACTTTTTTCAGCGCCATCATGACAGTCTGTATGTACTGCGATGCGTTGCGTTGCAGCTTTTCGCGAGTACCAAGATCGGACAGGAGTTTGCCGGAGTCTTTGTAGCCCTGATAGCTGTGCAGCATGATCAGGAACTTGTGACGTGAGTGAAACTCAATCAATGATTTTGCCGACTCAAAGGGTCGTTGCGTACGCCATTCATGGTAAAGGTAGAGCCGGGTCAAAAAGCTTTCCGCGAGCGGTGCATCGCTTAAGCGGCCAGCTTCCTCAACAGGCAGTAAAGGATTGTGCTTGATCAGCTCATTGGCAAAAATCCCCACACCATTTTTTTCCGGCACAGGCGATTGGCTGCCGTAAACCTTAACGCGCTCCATTCCGCAACTTGGTGAACCCTGCATCAGAATAAACCCATCGAGTTCAGCAATAGCTTCAGCATTCCGGGAAAAGTAGTCTTTCAATGGTTCGGTGACATCGTCTTCCTGGCGGTCTGAATCCAGCGCCAATATCTGGTCGTCGCGTTCGACCAGGCGTAATGTAGGCCGGGGTACCGGCAGTCCGATCCCGACCTCTGGACAGAATGATTTGAAGTCCGCGACCGAAGCCAGTTCAGAATTTATCCATTGATGTTTTTTGTGACCGCCGTTGAACCTTACAGGCTCACCAAGCAGGCATGCACTGATGCCGATTGAGAGTTTGTTCGTCATAGAGTTGGGCATAATCTGCAGTAGTCAGAATTTACGTTTGTATGAGTCAGAATAGTCGTTGTTGAACGAGTGTCTTGTTTGTTTTTACGGTAGCAGGTTCCGGTCGGATGATTGCCGGAAGTGATAAAAAATCCGAGATTCCCTGATTTCTACGGTTGCCTTGAGAGGCGATATATGGATAATGCGCCATCCTGTTGTGGTGGTCCTGCCGGTCCCCTCGCAACGAGAAGACGTAAACCCCGCCAGGCCCGGAAGGGAGCAACGGTAGCGTCTGTATCGTGTGCCGGGGTGTGGCTGGTGGGATCGCCTCCATTCTTCTCTCTCTTCTTTCCGTTACCCTGTTTTAAAATCTGTTCGCCAAGCCCGCGTGTTTTGCTCTCGTGGAGATTTATACCGTTATCTTCATGGTCTGGCGCGGTTTTTTACCTCGTCGGATTGCTAAGAGGTTGTTTTTAAAGCATTTTTACTCAGCCTCGGCATTCAGCACTGGCAGCAGTGGGCAATCAAAGTTAGGATAAGCGCCTTTCTTTCCGAGTAATACGAGTCTTATGTCCTATCAGGTATTGGCCAGAAAATGGCGTCCGGGAACCTTTGACGAGATGGTGGGTCAGGTGCATGTGCTGAAGGCCCTGGTCAATGCCCTTGATCAGGAGCGGTTGCACCACGCTTATCTGTTTACCGGAACCCGAGGGGTCGGCAAAACCACCATCGCACGGCTGCTCGCGAAAAGCCTGAACTGTGAGCAGGGCGTCAGTTCCAAGCCCTGTGGTCAGTGTGCGTCGTGTCGCGAAATCGCTGAAGGTCGGTTTGTGGACCTGATCGAAGTGGATGCGGCCAGCCGAACCAAGGTCGAGGACACCCGCGAGTTGCTGGAGAATGTCCAGTACGCGCCAACCCGGGGTCGTTTTAAGGTCTATCTGATCGACGAAGTGCACATGCTGTCAACCAGCAGTTTTAATGCTCTATTAAAAACGCTGGAAGAGCCACCGCCGCATGTGAAGTTCCTGCTGGCGACCACCGATCCACAAAAACTGCCGGTCACGGTCTTATCTCGCTGTCTGCAATTTAATCTTAAAAACATGAGTCGTGAGCATATTGTTCAGCATTTGAACCACATTCTGACTGTGGAGCAGGTGCCGTTCGATGAACCATCTCTTTGGGCGATCGCCGAGGGTGCTCAGGGTTCTATGCGCGATGCGTTGAGCTTGACCGACCAGGCCATCGCTTTTGGTCATGGTGCGCTGGCAGAGCAGGAAGTGGCGGCCATGCTGGGTACGGTCGACCTCAAGCGGGTTCTGAACCTGGTGCGAGCGCTCTTGCAAAAGGACGCCGACGGATTATTGGCCATGGTCAGTGAGCTGGATGAGCACACCCCGGACTACCAGACCTTGCTTACTGAGTTGATGTCGACCTTGCATCGGGTTGCCATTGCTCAGGCCGTCCCGTCGGCCATCAGTAATCATAAGGGCGATCGGGATGCCATTATGGCGCTGGCCAAAGCGGGCTATGCAGAAGATATTCAGCTGTATTACCAGATTGCCGGTAAATCGAAGGGTGAGCTGAGTTTGGCACCGAGTGAGCGTGCCGGTTTCGAAATGACGCTATTGCGTATGCTGGCGTTCAGTCAGACACCACCTTCGTCAATTGATACACTGCCACCGTTAACAACACAGGCCCCAGAAACAACACAGCCTTCAGCAGCGCCTGTGAAACCGGCCGTATCGACTCCTGAGCCCGTCTCTATACCCGCTTCTGAGGAAGTGGCGCCAGACGTTGGGCCCTCAGAAACAACCTCTGAAGCGGCGGTGCCGTCTGAGCCCGTTAACGCCGCGGAGACTCCGGTAAAAAAGACCCCAGCTGAGTCCGTAGACGCGGCCGAAGTGCTGACTCAGCCAGCCAGTCAACCGGAACCAGCGACTGTACCTGAACCTGTATCAGAACCGGAACCTGAACCTGAAATCACAGTACAGGAAGACCCACATCCGGCAGGAGCCGTGGACACAACGTCGATGCTTGAGCCGGTTGCTGAACAACCGCCGATAGAAACACCGACCGAGGAAAATCTGCTCAGTGAGCCTGACAGTGCCTCTGACCCCGAGAGTAAGGTTGTTGAAACCGAACCTCAGACCGCCGCAGAGCTCAGTGATGTCGCTACCTGGCCGGATACAGACCTCGATGCCGACCCGGTATTCTGGTGGCAGGTGACATTGCATCGACTGGGGTTGTCCGGCATGACCAAAACCCTGTTTGCGCACAGTCAATGGCGGGGCTATGAAAATGGTCAGCTGAGCCTTGTGATTTCGCCAAACTACCGCAAAATTATGAATGACAGTCACCAACAATATCTGCTGCAGGCCATTACCGATTGGCTGCCAGATTGTCAGTCGTTGACTTACGAGTTTGGTGCTGTCGATAAAACCCCACAGCTGTGGCTCGACCAGTTGGTGCAGGCCGCGAATGATCGTGCCTATCAGCACCTGAAAGCCGATGCTTTCGTTGAGACACTGATAAACGAATTTAAAGGCGAGCTCATTCAGGAGTCCGCCGTTCCTAACAACAGTCCGATTCCTTCAGGAGCTTAAAATGATGAAAGGCGGTATGGGCAATATTATGAAGCAAGCCCAGAAAATGCAGGAAGAAATGCAGAAAATGCAAGAAGAAGTCGCCAACATGGAGGTGACCGGAGAAGCCGGAGCCGGCATGGTCAGTGTGGTGATGAATGGCCGTCACGACGTGAAGAAAGTGTCGGTTGATGATTCTGTCATGAGTGAAGATAAAGACCTGCTGGAAGACCTGCTGGCAGCCGCCGTCAATGATGCGGTCCGTAAAATTGAAAGCGCCAGTCAGGAGAAAATGTCGTCCGTAACATCCGGTATGGGCCTGCCGCCCGGGATGAAACTTCCGTTTTAAGGCATTCAAATGGCATTTACCCCGGCAACTGAAAAACTGATTCAAGCGCTGCAGGCACTACCTGGTGTCGGCGTTCGTTCCGCTCAGCGCATGGCGCTGCAGTTATTAGAACGAGAACCCGAAACCGGACAGCGACTGTCGTCAGCGTTGTCCGATGCTCTGACGTTGGTACACAAGTGTCCGCAGTGCCGTACCCTGACCGAAGACGACCTCTGTGGTGTTTGCGCCAATCCGGATCGCGACGCCAGTGTCATCTGTGTGGTTGCCAGTGATGTGGATCGTGCAGGCATTGAAATGAGTGCGGCCTTTCAGGGGCGGTATTTTGTGTTGCATGGGGTCTTGTCGCCTATCGACGGAATCGGGCCGGAAACACTGGGGTTGGTTGAGTTAGTTGAGCTTGCTCGTTCTGGTGAGGTTTCCGAAATCATGCTGGCCCTGGACGATCGATTGGAGTCCGAAGCCACGGTGCACTTCATCAAAGAACAGTTCAAAGAATCAGGTCTGACGGTGACTCGGGTACCTTTTCATCAGATGAAAAGTGGGGCGCTGGATCAGGCCGACAGCCGGGTGATTGAACAAGCCTTAACACAGAAGCAAACCCTCGGATTTGAGCATGACTGATCAATTTCAATGGATTGATAATAATGCTGCCTTAGCTCAGGTCGCTGATGAATGGGCGGCTGCGTCTGTCATTGCACTCGACACTGAGTTCGTAAGAACCGATTCCTTTTACGCTCATCTCGGGCTGATTCAGGTGGGTATTGAAGATCAGGTTTGGCTGATCGATCCGCTTCAGATTAACGATTGGGCCCCTTTGGTTCGCGTGTTATCAGACCCGGCCATCGTGAAGGTGCTGCACGCTTTGTCTGAAGACGCCGAGGTCCTCGCGCATCATTTGGGTGTGGAACTGCAAAACGTTTTCGATACCCAGATTGCCGCTGGATTTCTGGGTCATCCGGTACAAATGAGCTACGCCAGACTGGTTGAAGCTATTTGCGATGTTGAGTTACCGAAAGAAGCCACCCGCAGTGATTGGTTGCAACGGCCTTTAGCTGACGAGCAGTGTTTTTACGCCGCCGCTGATGTGCTTTGGCTGTATCGCGTTTATCAGCATTGTGCAGCTCAGCTTAAAGAACAGAACCGCTACGCCTGGGTTGCCGAAGACAGCCAGCGTATGGTGAGCAATAACCGACCCGTGCCGCCTCAGTCTTATTATCAGAAGCTTCGCGGCGCCTGGAAACTTAAAGGCGAAAGGCTGCTGGTGTTGCAGCTTTTATGCGAATGGCGTGAAAACCTGGCGCGAGCTACCAACAGTAATCGCGGTCGGATTCTGCAGGATAAAGATCTTATTACCCTTGCTGAAAAAATGCCGACGAGCCGGTCAATGCTGCAAAAGCAGGTCAATATTCCGTCTCGGAAAATCCGTCTCTATGGTGACGAGCTGATTGCTATGATTGAACGCGCTCGGGATTCCCGTCGAGAAGATTGGCCGGAGCGGATCGACAGCCCATTGCCGGCCGATCAAGCTCAATTATTGAAAGACGTTCGTCAGGTGGTGAACACGGTTGCAGAGCAACTGAACTTGCCGGCAGAGATTCTGGCCCGGCGAAAATCGTTGGAAGCCTGGTTACGCAGCGGTGCGCGTACTGGTGATTATGAAGTGCCGGACATTTTCACGGGTTGGCGTCAGGAGTTTCTGGTCGACCCGATAAGTCAATGCATTCGGACACAGTGGGAAGCTACGCATGAAACGTGAAATTGTCCGGATTTATCGCTCCTCCAAACGCAGTGAAACCTATTTGTATCTGCGTAAGACGGATGCGTTTGACGACTTACCCGATGCATTGCGCGAGCTTTTCGGTCGGCCGATCCAGGTTATGGATATGCTCTTGACCGAAGATAAAACCCTGGCACGGGCCAAAGCCGCCGATGTCCTGAGAGACATCGATGACAAAGGCTTTTACCTGCAAATGCCACCGCCTAAAGAAGACTACATGCTTGATCTGCATCGGGATAAGGCTCGTTCGGATCATGGCTGATCGGGTGTTCTGGCAGAAAAAGGCGCTCTCCGAGATGACTACCGAAGAGTGGGAGTCCCTGTGCGATGGCTGTGGTAAATGTTGTCTGCAGAAGCTCGAAGACGACGAAGATGGTACCGTTTACTATACCGATGTGGTCTGCCAATACATGACTGATGAATGTCGTTGTTCGATCTACCCGAAACGACATGAAACCGTACCAAACTGCGTCTGGCTGAAGCCGGAAGATGTCGATCAGTTTTACTGGTTGCCCTCGACCTGCGCCTATCGCTTGTTAGCCGAGGGCCGGGATCTGCCGTTATGGCATCCCTTGGTCAGTGGCGATCCTCAATTGATCCACGCGGTGAATGTCTCCGTCAACCATATGGACCTGGTTCCGGATAATCAGGTGCCTGAGGAAGAATGGGAAGATCACATCATTGATAACGTTTAACTGGAAGTAGCATGATTTACGAAGAACTTTACCGTAATGCCGCCATTGTTTATTTGTTGGGTGTGCTCGGATTCTGGTTGGTCGTCTGGAAAGTCGGTACCAAAATTCGTTGGCGACCCCTGCGCTGGTGGCTGACCTGGTTGTATCTGTGCGTGGTGCTGACACCTTGGCAGGGGACTGATCCGGAAGCCTACATTGCGCCGGTCATCATCGTCGCTGCATTCGACTTTTTGGATCTTGGCTTGGCGTCTGCACTGGAACTGCTGCAGCCCATGATCATGGCCTTGGTGGTTGGGACCGTGGTGATTGTCTTCGCGGCCATTGCCCTGAGGTTGCGACAGATGAAACGAGGTCAAGCCGATCAGGCTGATCATCCGGAAGCAGCCGACGCGAGCTGATCTGCTGGGTTTGCCAACTGACGTAACAATTTGTAAGTCAACTTAAAGCGTTACTATACATTGCGCGACTAACTGGCTAGTCTTAATCCCTTCATGACACTGTGAATACGGCAAACGGCGCGCTTGCGTCCGGTTGCCACTGAAAGAGGAATGAACTTCCATGGCCAATCATATCTTTGCGCTGGTCGCTATTATGCTGATGGCGGGCGTATTCGGTGGTCTGCTGAACTATTACATGCAAGCCCAGGTGGACTCTGACAACACCAGTATGCCGCGTTCCTTGGTTGGGGGCCTGGCTGCGTCTTTTCTGGTGCCGCTCATTCTTTTCCTGGTGTCCAGCGATTTGGTTGTCGAGAGTCAGGGCAACCCCAGTGGGATGCTGATCTTTGCCGGCTTCTGCCTGATCGCCGCCTGGGCAAGCCGTTTTGCGATGACAACCGTCACCAAGCGGATCATGCAAGAATCTCAGCACGTTCGTGAACGTACCGATGAACTGTTGACTGAAATACGTTTGTTGCAACGTGAACTGGAACCTTTGCTGGAAATGGAAACCGAAAGTGACGAGGGAAATGCACCGGTGGTACTGGCGCCCGAAGACGAGCTCGACGTGACCACCGCAAATGTCCTCACCGCTCTGGGCAACGGTCGCTACATTTTCCGCAGTTTGAAAGGGCTGGCCGGTGAGACCGACTTGGATGAGCATACGTTGAATAAGACCCTGGGCATCATCGTCGCTCGAGATCTGGGTGGCAAAATCCTGAGTAAAAAAGGCACGCGCTGGTACATCACACAAAAAGGCCGGCAGCACCTCGCAGCGTCTTCGTAAGTTTTCCTTCCTTGTTCAATGCGGTCCGCCCGGGCCGCAGAAAAATCCATTTCACTGGTTTTCCCGCTTGAGACATCTCCACGTCCGCATTGATGAGGTCCTTCCTTTCATTACTTTCGCTGATTGTCAGTGAAAACCAAAAATCATCCTTCAGTTGAAGCCATGTCAGCCGATGATAGAGTGTGATAAGTCCAGATAAATCGGAAACTGAAACGTGCGGAACCTGATGCTTGTAGTTGCGAACTGTCGAAGGGCGGCATTGACTGTGTTGCTGACCATCTTGCTGCCGGCCGTGTCGGCCGATGTCAGGGTGCTTTGGGATGTCTCGCAGAGCATGGCGCAGAACGATCCGGAGAACTACCGCGAGGATGCGTTACTGCTGATGCTGGAAGCCATTCCCCAAGGCGAGCGAGCGGCTGTCTGGACGTTTGGTCAGTACGTGAACCTGTTAGTGCCGCACGACACCATTGATGCCGAATGGCGAGCGCTTGCGCGGACGCGTATCCAACAGCAGGGCGCACCGGCCACTCGCACGAATCTTGGTCGTGCCCTGGACGAAGCCGCCTACGATTTTGCCTACTCGACCTATACCGGGCCCACTCACGTGGTATTGATCACGGATGGTCAGGTTGATATCGCACCCAACGCCGATGTGAATCAGGTCGAACGGGGTCGCATCCTGAGTCAGCTGGTGCCGCGTTACAACTCGGCTAATGCGAGAATCCACACCATCGCGTTGTCGGACGATGCCGATCACGCCTTGTTGCGCCAGTTGTCAGAACAGACGGGAGGTCAGTATCTGCGCGCGAACCAGGGCGCCGATTTGTTGCCTCTGCTGACCTCGCTGGGTAACGAAGTCGCGCCTGTGTCGCAGCTTCGTGTTCGTGACAGCAGCTTTCAGGTAGATCGCGCGGTTCGCGAAGTGACCGTACTCATGTACCACTCTCAGGGGGCTGTTGGGCTAAGGTCTCCCGATGGTCAAACCAGCAGTGCACTGAACCCTGGCGATCAGCGCTGGAGGGTTGGCCGCGGCTATACTCAGGTAACCGTCAGCAATCCAATGACCGGCACCTGGCGGGTGACCGGCGATATGGAAGATCCCACCCGGTTACGTGTGCTCTCGGACATCAACATCCGTTGGCAATCACCGGATAGCACGGCGGTTGCTGAAGGCTCCAGAGTCTCGATTCGCGCGACACTGACCGACGCCGAAGGCGAGCGCCTGAGTGGCGACCTTCGAGACCTGGTGGAAGCTCAGGTTCTGGTGAACGGATCGCCGGTTGAGAGCCGGGTTCTGGAAGACCGTATCGTTGCTGATATCCGGGTTGGTGATCGCGGTCAGCAGTTAAATGTCACCGTAACCGTCAATGGCGGGACCTTTAACCGTTTGGCTGAAAGGCAGTTTCAGGTTGTGGCTCCCTATGTTTCCGAAGTGCTGATGACCGAAACCGCCTATGAGTGGCGTTTGTATCCCAATCGACGCCTGTCACCCGGAATGTCATTGGCGGTGAATGCGGAGTACACCGTGAATGAAGACGAGATGTCCGAACCCTTTGAACAGGCAGAAGCCGGTTATTGGGTCTGGGCGTTCCCTTACGATCAGCCCGATGGTGATTATCAGGTTCAATTACGCGGTTTGATGATTGATGGTGAAGGGCGTGCCTTGCCAGTCAGCGGTGAGTCGATTCAACTGACCTTGCCGATTCAGGGTGCGGCTGGCATGGCTATGACACCGGCCGTGGCGGAAACACTTGAGCCGGAATCGCCGATGTCGGCGACGGAACCGGCCGGAGATTTTGTGAAAGATCCGATGCCGGACTTTGCCGAACTGCAGGCCGACATTATCGTCAGTCAGGACGGCGATGATTGGAGCGATGAGCCGCTCGCAGAGTCTGACGGCAACGCTGAAGGCATCAATTGGTTAACCTACATCCTGTTGTCGATACCCGGTGTACTGGTGCTGGCGGGCGGTTACCTGGTTTATCGGCGATTGGAGAATCGTGCCAAACCCGCAGAAGAAGAATCTGCGCCGATTCTGGGTGGCGATGAGTTTGCCAGTCTGGATGATGTCGAGAACCTGCCGCCCGATGACGAACTCGACATTTCCCGGCTTGATGACGACTTTGAAGAAATGCCAGCCGTGGCTGAAGACGAAGGGGATCTCACCGATATGTTGGATGATTTACCAACCCCCGAGCAGACCGAAGCCCCATCGCCCGCCGTTGAAGATATGCTCGATGATCAGCCGCCGACATTGGAAGCCGAGGCCGCGCCGGACACCGGTGAAACCGACCCGGAAGAGGAGTTGTTTGACATCAGCAGTATCGATGATGATCTGGCTGATCTGGATCTGGCATTGGACGGCGATGATCCGTTTGCCGATGAAGACGATGACGAGACGGATAACCGCAGCTAACGTCATGAAACGCATGGTTTGGCACGGTAAGACGCTAGTGTCCTGAGTCAGAAGTTCGTCTGCTTTCAGCGTGCCATTCAAGCCCTCTGGCAAGGCGTGTCTGGAAGGTAATGGTTGCTCCATTGGCAAGAGACAGAACGAAGCCAGAGGGCTTGAATGACGCGCCCGCAGGGAGCTCATGGAAAGCGCTATTACGGTGTTGCTCTTCTTGAAAAGATCATAATATTTCCTGCGAAGTGCGCCTTGTACTAGACCTTTCCATGAACTCTGAAGCTCGACGAACTACTTACTCAGGACACTAGCAATCTGTCAGGGCCTGTAGTGAAATAAAGCATTGATTGAATAACAGGGTTTAGTGCCGAGCATGTGTGAATTGTTGGCGATGAGCGCCAAACTGCCCACCGATATCTCTTTCAGTTTTACCGGTTTTGTCGAGCGAAGTGGTCGGACCGGACCACACAAAGACGGGTTCGGGATCTGCTTTTATGAAGGCAAAGGGGTTCGGTTGTTTAAAGACCACCTACCGGGCTGCGAGTCACCGGTAGCGTCCTTTCTGCAAGGTTATCCCATAAAGTCGACGGCGGTCATCAGCCATATCCGGCAGGCCAATGTCGGTCAGATTTCACTGGAAAACACCCATCCGTTTCAGCGGGAAATGTGCGGACGGATCTGGACGTTTGCTCACAATGGACAAATGAAGATCGAAGACATTCCAGAGCCCCGGCATTACCGGCCTGTGGGCCAAACCGACAGTGAAAAGCTGTTCTGCTGGTTGCTCGGAGAGTTGCGCGACAGTTGCAATAACCAAGGACGCATGCGCGATCACATCGATACGCTTGAGAAGCATTGCAACAGGATCAATCAGTATGGCGTGAGTAACATCATGATGAGCGACGGTGACAGCATTTTTGTCTACTGTTCAACTAAGCTTAGCTGGATTACCCGGCGCGCGCCTTTCGGCAAAGCACATTTAACGGATGCCGACCTGACCATTGATTTCGCGGAAGTCACGACCGAAGACGATGTGGTGACGGTGATCGCCACGCAGCCGCTGACGGATGATGAGACCTGGCACCAGATGCGGCCCGGAGAAAGTCGCATCTTTGAGTTCGGGGATTGTGTCCAGACTCGATACGGGCCGGAAATTATTCATCACTCTCACTCATAAGTAGCGGTCTGCAATGGCATAATCCGCGTAAATTGTGAGCATTGTTCATGAAAGAGTTGAAGTCATGGAATTGACGCGCCACAATTGGCGCCCAAATTATCAAACGACCGTTTTAATTCGGTCGGTCAACAGATGAAGGCCCGCGGGCCAATCTTGCTGAATATACAATAACAACACTGAAAGGGAGGCCGTATGACCGAGAGCTACCGGCATGAGAATTACCCCGAAGATATGCAGGCAATCATCGACGCAGATTCCTACGAAACTGTCCTCGACCTGTTCGATGCGAAAGTTAAGCAATTCGCGGATAAGCCCGCGTTTACCTGCATGGGCAAAACCATCACTTACAAAGACCTGGACGCGCTGTCGTCTGACTTTGCTGCTTACTTGCAGAATGAGACAGACCTGAAACCAGGCGACCGTATCGCCCTGCAAATGCCCAATATTGTTCAGTTTCCAATCGCCGCCTGGGGTGCGTTACGAGCCGGGCTGGTGGTGGTCAACACCAATCCACTCTATACCGAGCGGGAACTGGAGCATCAGATGAATGACTCTGGCGCCAAAGCGATGGTGGTATACGCCGGCATGGCGGCACAGGCACTCAAAGTACAGCCTCGTACCCCGGTTGAGAAAATCATCGTCACCGAAATTGCTGACTTGCATCCGCCGCTGAAGCGGGCGCTGGTCAACACGGTCGTAAAACGTGTTAAGAAAATGGTGCCGGACTTTGATGCGTCCAAAACCGTACCGTTCCGCACTGCACTTCGTCAGGGGCAGAACTTCAGCTACCGTCCTGTTCGTACCGGTCACGATGATCCAATTGTGCTGCAATATACCGGTGGTACCACCGGCGTAGCCAAAGGGGCCATGCTGACCAACCGCAACCTGATTGCCAACATGCTGCAGTGTTATGAATACTTTAAGCTGGCACTGAAAGACGGCGAAGAAACCCTGATTACCCCGTTACCGCTATACCACATCTACGCCTTTACCGTGCATTGCATGGTCCTGATGTACACTGGTAATCAAAGCGTGTTGATCCCGAATCCGCGTGATATTCCAGGCTTCGTTAAAGAGTTGAGCAAACATCGGTTCACCGGCTTTGTTGGTCTGAACACCTTGTTTGTTGCCTTGTGTAACAACGACGATTTCAAAAAGCTCGACTTCAGCGGCCTGAAACTGACCATTTCCGGTGGTATGGCGCTGACGCATGCCGCAGCCGATACCTGGAAAGACGTTACCGGCTGCTTGATTAACGAAGGTTATGGCATGACTGAGTCTTCTCCGGTACTAAGCTTTAACCCTCCGGGTCATGCGCAACTGGGTACTATTGGTGTTCCGGCACCGAGTACCGAAGTGAAAGTCATCAACGATGATGGCGTTGCTCAGCCCATCGGAGAACCTGGCGAACTGTGCGCTCGAGGGCCGCAGGTGATGAAAGGTTATTGGAATCGCCCTCAGGACACGGCAAAAACCATCGACGAAGATGGCTGGTTGAAAACCGGTGATGTCGCTGTACTGCAGGAAGACGGTTATCTGAAGATTGTTGATCGTAAGAAAGACATGATTGTCGTATCCGGGTTTAACGTCTATCCGAACGAAATCGAAGATGTGTTGGTCGGTCATCCGAAAATCGTTGAATGCGCCGCGGTGGGCGTGCCGAGCGAAAAAACCGGTGAGGCGGTTAAAGTCTTCATTGTAACCAACGATGAAGTGTCCGATGAGGATCTGATCGCTTACTGCCGTGAACATCTGACGGCCTACAAGGTTCCGCGTCAGTTTGAACGTCGCGACGAGCTGCCCAAAACCAATGTGGGTAAGGTTCTGCGTCGCGAACTGCGAACGGAACAGGCTTGATCTGATTGCTTGCTCACCAAAGCCCTCCTGCGGAGGGCTTTTTTATGCCCGTCCGAATCTCTCTGAGTCTGTCGACTTACCTTTTTTTTCGCCGACAATTGCCAATATGAATACTTAGCCGAATGGTGTTAAAGTGGCCGGCTTGTCATCATTTGAGGGTGGTCTCTTGGCGTTGCTGTTGGCTCTGTATCGGGAAAATCGTGTATTTGTTTGTTTGGGCACCTTATTGGTGATGCTCAGTGCCGGTTCCAACATCCTTACATTAAACTTCATTAATGAAACCATCGCCTCACAAGGTGTTTTTCTTCGCCAGCATACGTTGTTGATTGTTGGGGTTCTGATGGGCGCGTTCGCCTTTGGCGCGGGTGCGCAAATGATGATGACTCAGCTTGGTTTTCGTGTCATTCATCAGATGCGTGGGCGTCTGCTGCGGCAGGTGCTGAACACAGACTACGAGTCGTTGATGACAGAAGGCAATGAAAAAGTGTATGCCGCCATCACCAAGGACATCGCTTCATTGCAGGCCGGTTTTACTCTGATCAGTTATGTTCTGTACGCCTTTACCTTAATCGTCGCGGGTGTCGCTTACATGTTCTGGATGCAACCGGTGCTGGCGTCCGTGGTCGTCTCACTTCTGGCCTTGACGACGGCGATCACGCACCGACTGTTGTTTCGGTTTAATCGCAACCTGCGCGAAGAAAGGGATCTGGAAGACGATCTGTTTCAGGGGTATAACCAGATTCTGTCCGGCCATAAAGAGCTCCTGCTGAACGAGCCGCGAGGGGACAGCCTCTGGCGTCAGGTCATGAATGGACCGGCACATCAGGCAATGCGATTGCGGATTACCGCCGATCGCTACCTGATTACCAACATTCATATGATGACGACTGTTGTACTTTTTCAGATCCTGCTGGTGTTCTGGCTGGTTTACCGTTTTGAGTTGGGATCACTGGCGCTGGCGTCTTCGTTTGCCTTAACACTGATGTTCATACGACAGCCTATCAACATGTTTCTCAATAACATCGGTCAGGTGATGATTGCCCGGGTGGCGTTAAAAAAGTTGCAGTCTTTGCAGTTGGCCGAAGTCCATCGAGAACCACTGGAGCCGCCTTTAGTCTGGCAATCGTTGGTGCTCGACGAGGTTTATTATCGCTATCCAAATGACCGTTCCGGCTTTGAGCTCGGCCCGATCAGCTTAACCATTCGCCAAGGAGAACTGGTATTTTTAGTCGGCCACAATGGCGCCGGTAAAACGACCCTGCTGCGCTTGATTCTAGGCCTATTGTCACCAACCAAAGGCTCAATCAAGGTGGACGGGCGAACATTGCAGCCAGAGCAGTTGCGTCGCTATCGTCATGGTTACTCGGCGGTGTTGGCCGACTTTCATTTGTTCGGCGAAGCGGCGGTTCAGGAAGTGGATGAAACGACCTTGTCCTACTGGCTCGACCGGTTGGCGTTATCGTCAAAAGTCACGCTGAACGATGGTGTCTTCAGTACCGTATCGCTCAGTACAGGGCAACGAAAACGACTGGCCATGGTCTCGGCCATTGCCGAAGGGCGGAAAATCATGGTTCTGGATGAATGGGCTGCCGATCAGGACCCGTCGTTTCGGGAGTTGTTTTATCGAGAACTCTTGCCGGAGTTAAAAGCGTTAGGCTACACCCTTCTGGTCGTCAGCCACGATGATCGTTACTACGATGTGGCCGATCGCCTGATTTCCATGGAGCAGGGGCACCTTGAGGTTTCCCGGTCTGAGTTCGCAGGCTCCGGAGTCGGGGATTTCAAATAACCCCGGTCCCGCCTATAATCGCGGCACTTTCATAAAATACTGTTGGATTCATGTCGTCATCGGTCAATCCCGCCGACGTTCTGGCACAGCTGGATCAGTGTCTGGTTAAAGATCGTCATTTTCTGAAAACCCGTTGTCATAAGGCACAAGCCCTGCAACGGGATGGCAAAGAAGCCAGTAAGTTACTGTCAACCATTACGCATGTCTTTGAGAAGTCCAAAGCGGCTGTAACTGCGCGTGATCGGGCATTGCCTGAGGTGACACTGGCAGACGACCTGCCGGTGTCTGAACATGGCGAGGCCATTCGAGCCGCTATCCGTGATCATCAGGTTGTAGTCGTGGCCGGTGAGACCGGGTCCGGTAAAACGACACAGATCCCTAAGCTCTGCCTGATGGAAGGGCGCGGTCGTGCCGGCATGATCGGTCATACGCAGCCACGACGATTGGCCGCCCGGTCGGTCGCAAGCCGGATTGCTGATGAACTCAAAACCCCGCTCGGACAAACGGTCGGGTTTCAGGTGCGATTCACCGATCAGTCATCCGACAGCACCGCGATCAAGTTAATGACCGATGGTATTCTGCTGAATGAAATTCAGCATGATGCCTTTTTGAGTCGTTACGACACCATCATCATCGACGAAGCACACGAACGCAGCCTGAACATTGATTTCCTGTTGGGCTATCTGAAGCGGCTGTTACCCAAACGCCCGGATCTTAAAGTCATCATTACTTCGGCCACCATCGATGTGGATCGTTTCTCCGCCCATTTTGACAACGCACCGGTCATTGAAGTCAGTGGCCGATCGTATCCCGTGGATGTGTTGTATCGTCCGATGTCTAAAGAGGAAGAGGATTATTCCGCCGACTTACCCGGTGCCATTCTCGACGCGGTGAATGAGATCGAACAACTCGAACGCCGGGGTGAGACGCACAGCAAAGGTGGCGATATTCTGGTGTTTCTGCCGGGTGAGCGGGAAATCCGTGAGGCGTTTAATACGCTGAAACAGGCTAACTTGCGCGGTACCGAATTGCTGCCGCTCTATGCGCGATTGAGTGCTTCTGAACAGCAACGTATCTTTGCCGGACACAGTGGTCGACGCATCGTGCTGTCAACGAACGTGGCGGAAACTTCACTGACGGTGCCGGGCATTCATTATGTGATTGACAGTGGTCTCGCCCGGATCAGCCGCTACAGTTATCGGTCAAAAATTCAGCGCTTGCCGATTGAACCGGTTGCTCAGGCGTCGGCGAATCAGCGCGCCGGTCGCTGTGGACGTATCGCGCCGGGTTTGTGCATCCGGCTCTATGATGAAGACGATTTTATCAGTCGCGATGAGTTTACCGACCCGGAAATTCTGCGAACTAATCTGGCCTCAGTCATTCTTCAGATGCTGCACATGCGTCTGGGTAAGATCGACGATTTCCCGTTTGTCGAACCACCCGATACGCGGATGATTCGTGACGGCTATACACTGTTAAACGAGTTGGCGGCGGTAAATGATCGGGGCAATCTGACGCCGGTGGGTAAAGAACTGGCGCGCCTACCCGTGGACCCTCGCATCGGTCGCATGATCATCGCTGCGAATCGCCACAAAGCCCTTCATGAAGTCTTGATCATCGCCAGCGCGCTTTCCGTACCCGATCCACGTGAACGGCCTCAGGATAAACAACAGGCTGCGGCCGAAAAACACGCGCAGGATAAAGACAAAGAATCCGATTTTATGGCGTTCTTTAATCTCTGGCAGCGCTATGAAGAGCAGCGTCAGGAACTGACGCAGAACAAACTGCGTAAATATTGTAAAACCGAGTTCCTGAACTATCTGCGGATGCGTGAATGGCGCGACATTCATCGTCAGTTGCATCTGATGTGTCAGGAACTGGGTTTTAAGGAAAACAAAGAACCCGCCGGATATGAAGATATTCATAAGTCGCTCATGGCCGGCTTGCTCAGCCACATTGCGGCTCACAAAGAAGAGCGGACCTATACCGCAGCGCGAGGCAAAAGCTGTGTGATACATCCATCATCGGTGTTTCGTCGTCGCGGACCAAAATGGTTTGTCGCTGCTGAACTCGTCGAAACCACAGCCGTGTTTGCCCGAACGGTGGCGAAGATAGAACCTGCTTGGGTCGAACCGCTGGCGATGCACTTGGTGAAGCGCAATTACTCTGAACCGCATTATGAGAAAAAGCGGGGTCAGGTAGTCGCCCAGGAAACGGTACTGCTCTATGGTCTGCCGATTGTTGCCAATCGAACGGTTAACTTCGGCCGTATCGACGAAGCCCTGTCGCGTGAGATTTTCATTCGCCGCGCGCTGGTGGAAGGCGAGCTGGTGACCAAGGCTGGTTTTTTTGCGCACAACCAGGGGCTGCTGGATGATGTACTCGAGCTGGAAGACAAAGCACGACGCAAAGACATTCTGGTCGATGAAGAAACGCTTTTTGCCTTCTACGATGAAAAAATTCCATCAGACATCGTTAACAGCAAAGGCTTCCATGCCTGGTTGAAGAAACAACCGGATGATCTGTTACATTTCGATCCCGACGCGCTGAAATCCGATCGTGCCAGTGAGGTTGGCGCTCAGGCGTATCCGGACTCCTTTGAGACCAATGGCATGGTGTTGCCACTGAGCTACCGTTTTGAGCCGGGTCACGATGCCGATGGCGTGACGTTAAAGGTACCGGCTGCGGCGCTCTCCCAACTGCCGGAAGGGCGCTTACAGTGGCTGGTGCCGGGTCTGCTAAAAGAGAAAATCACTGCATTGCTGAAAGGCTTGCCGAAAGCCTACCGGAAAAACTTTGTTCCGGTGCCGAACTACGTCGACAGCCTGCTCGAAGCTCTGGTGCCGAGTGATACACCCTTGCACAAAGCCATTGGTGAAAAACTCTTCCGTATGACCGGTATACGGGTACCGGAAGATGAATGGCCGCTGGATCGTATCGACTCGCATCTGCAACTGCGTTACGAAGTGGTCGATGACCACGGCAAGGTGGTCGCCACCGGGCGTCACCTGGAATCGTTGTTACAGCCAGCGAATAAAACCGCACAGCAGCAAGCAAAACAAACACAGAAAAAAGCCGAAAAAACCAGCAGCGACACGCGCTGGAGCTTTGGTGAACTCCCTGAGTTTGAACACCGCATGCAGGCAGGGATTCAAGTCCGTATGTATCCGGCACTGGTCGATAAGGTGAACGCGGTGTCCCGCGAATCCTTTACCGGTGAGGCCTGGGCGTTAGAGCAACATGCCCGGGGTCTGTGGCGACTGGCGTCTTTTTATTGGCACGACCAGGTTCAGTATCTGGGTAAGCGCTTTCCGGCCTTTAAAGAAAGTGCCTTGCTGTTTGCGCCCTATGGCAAAGCCGAAGACCTTCGTCAGGATCTGATTTGGGCGACTTTGCGTCGAACCTTACCCGTTGAAGGGCATGGGCCGCGCTCAGAGTCTGAGTTTGAGCAATGGTTAGAACGTCATCGTGCGGAGTTTGTTGAGCAAGGGGAGGTGCTGGCACGGCTGACTCACGCTATCCTGCTGGCGCACCACACCGTGCGTAAGCAACTTAAAGGTAAAGTCTCGTTCACCACGGCGTTCATGTACGCCGACGTCGCAGCCCAATTGGACCAGCTGGTCTATCCCGGGTTTCTCAGCGCAACGCCGGATCGTTGGCTCAGTGAGTTACCGCGCTATCTGGAGGCGGCTGATAAACGTTTGAATCGAACCTCCGGTATTCCGGCGTCTGAAAACATGTTGGTGGACGAATTGCAGGATTTCTGGCAACGTTTCTCCAACCGTTCGGCTTTACTGCATGAAACTCAGCAGACCTCTGAGGAACTGACTGAGTTCCGGTGGATGCTCGAAGAATACCGGGTTTCTCTGTTTGCGCAGACACTCGGAACACGTTTCCCGGTGTCGGCGAAACGTCTCGAAAAACAATGGCAAAAGGTTATTGCTGAATGAACCCCACAATCCGAGAAGAACGACTGAAAGTAGCGACGGTTCATGGTGGTCAGATTTTCCTGCGGCATTTGCAGCAAAAAGAGACCCATGCGGCCGTGTTAATGCTGCACGGTTTGGGGTCCAACGGAGATGCCTTCATCAAGGAAGGGCACGGTTTAGCGAACTACCTCAGTGAAATGGGGTTTTCCTGCTACGTTCCCGATCTGATCGCGCACGGACACAGTTGGCCGCACATGAGTCGCCATCTGGAACATGGTGTTCACGATCTGATCAACAGTGATATACCAAGAATTGTCGAAGAAATCAGCCGCAAGCTTGATGGCAAACCGCTTTTCCTGATCGGGCAGGGGTTTGGCTCTGTGCTATTATTGTCTGCCTACGCGCGGTCAGAGGAGATGCAGACGCTGAGCCAGGGCTTTGTGCATTTCAATGCCCGACGCAGTGTGACCATCAGTGGGGTTCGGCATAACGCGCTGTCCAGACTGCTTTGGCGACAGGTAATGCCGGTGCTCGGAGCGGTTCGGGGGGATGTTCCCATGCACTGGTCCCGACACGGTAATCAGCCTGAGCTGATGAGTTGGTACCGGACTTTCCTGAATTGGTCCGAAGGCAGCTGGCAAGATGAACAGGATCAGTTTAATTACAGCGCGGCTCTGCGAGAGCTGAGTTTGCCGCCGAGCCTTTACTTTGCCACACGCAGCCAAGGCTATCTGACGCACGTTGCCGACGTTCGCGAGTTCATGCGTGAGTTAGGCACGCACAACGGACGCATGCTGATTCTAGCCAAAGGCGATGGCAATTTGCGCAACTACCATTCGCAATCGATGCTGCAGCACGACGACGCCTGGGTCGATCATTTTCCGGTGGTGCTCGACTGGCTGAATGAACGCATCCGGCAGCTACGTGCATGATTGTCCTGGGCCTCGGTGATGTTGCGCTGTCGCTGTTGCCATTGTCTGTCGCGCTTATTCTATATGGCCTGAGTGTTCGGGATTGGCGCTCCATCGGCTGGGCAACCCTGCGGATGGTGGTGCAACTACTGACCATCGGTTTTGTACTCACGGCCATATTCGACGTTGATCAACCGCTGTGGATTCTTCTGGTCATGCTCATCATGTCGTTGGGTGCCGGCTGGATTGCCACGCGGCCCATCGCCCGGTTAGATGTTCTCAAATGGCCCGTCTTTGTGGCGGTGTTTGCCTCGGGCAGTCTGTTACTCATCTGGATCATCGGCGTCGTGATTCGCCCAGACCCCTGGTTTCGACCGGCCATCGTCATTCCGATCACCGGCATGGTGATGGCGAATACTATGAATGCCGTCAGTCAAAGCGCTGAGCGACTCTGGTCAGAGCGGGCACAGGGTAATGACTGGGCTCAGGCGGTCGAAAAATCGATGACCGCCGCCATGATTCCACAAATCAATTCTTTTATGGCCGTCGGACTGGTGTCGTTGCCTGGCATGATGACGGGGCAGATCCTCTCGGGTGTCTCGCCGTTGATTGCCGTGCGGTATCAGATTGTGATCATGGCCATGATTCTGTCGACGGCCGCCATCGGTTCTTACCTGTATCTGCAACTGCAGCGTCGGCTGTCAGCAACGGAGGTTTCGTGAGTCATTGGATCTTTCTCGGTGATTCGGTCACCGACTGCCAACGTAAACGGGCTCGTCGTTATCAAGGGCAGCCCGAAGCACTGGGGCAGGGGTGGGTCCGCTATGTTGCCAACAAACTCGCAGCGAACGGCCAGGCCGTTGACGTTTGGAACCGGGGCTACAGCGGTGCGATGACGCAAGAGTTGATGCAACAGGTAGACTGGTGGCCCGACCAGGAAGGTGAGCCGATCACCGCTGACTTAGTCTCGTTGATGATTGGCATTAATGATATCTGGCACCCGTTCTGGAAAGGAACGGGTCATGCCATCGATGACTCGCTGAAGGCCTACGAACGGCTGATCGGCGAACTGAAAAACCGTACTCGACGGCTCGTTTTGGTTGAACCCGTCGCCTTGCCCTGTGGTGAGGTCACTCAGGACTGGAGGGCTCCATTGAATGAGCTTACCGCCGGACAACAAAAACTGGCCGACGCTGCAGGGTGTTTGTGGGTGCCGATGCAGGAGGCATTGATGCACGATGCTCGCGGACACAATGCCGAGTATCTGCACGACGGTGTTCACCCGACCGATCTCGGGCATCGGTGGCTGTCGATTCGATGGTTAAGGGCGTTAGAAAACGCTGGTTATCTGTCGGAATCGCACCCATAAAAAAAGCCCCGCAAGTTGCGGGGCTTTTCAGTCATCAGAAGCGATGGTTAGCCAACACAGGCTTCATCGGCCTTGTGTTTGAGATGACGGGCTTCTTCAATTTTTGCCAGCGTCCATTTTGTGGCAAAGGTACCGACCACATAGGCGGCCACCACGGTAACAATGCTCATGTCTGCGAAGCTCAGGGAGGTAATCATCGGTCCCGGACAGTAACCGGCCAGGCCCCAGCCGATACCGAACAGAACCCCGCCACCCACAAT
>NZ_CH724150.1:588682-669416 GCF_000153185.1 Reinekea blandensis MED297
CGAATCATGGCTCAATCTGTGAGCGCACCGATGACGCCATGAAGCAGAATTGATCGTCCGCTGCCTGTGAATGCCGGTAATCTCCGGGTGACTGAATCCGTCTGTAAGTCTGCTGTTAACATCGCTCAAGACCTCAGTGTCGACCTGATCGTTGTCGCCACTGAACACGGCAAATCGGTGAAGTCGGTACGTAAGTACTTCCCTCGTGCTCAGATTCTGGCATTGACCCGCAGCACCAAGACCGCTCAGCACCTGTGTCTGACCAAAGGTGTCACAACCTCTCATGTTGAGCCTTTTGAGAGCAGCGATTCACTTTACGAAAAAGCGAAAGAAAAAGCGCTGCAATACGGTCTGGCAAAATCCGGCGATACCATCGTCGTTGTAGCCGGTGCGTTGTTTGAATCAACCAACACCGTTTCAGTTCAAATCATCGACTGATAACCAAACTCAAAGAAAGGGGAGCTTTTGCTCCCCTTTTTTTATGCCTGCGGGTTTGGTTTTTTCTGAAAAGTATGGGCGTAAAGCTCAAAACCATGTTTCTGATAGAAGGTCATGGCGGCTTTGTTACTGGCTAAGACCTCAAGCCGCAACGGCTTATCGATCGCAAACTTATCCTGCAGGAAATCCAGTAGCTTGGTTGCTAAGCCCCGACCGCGATAATTGCGCAGGGTAAACAATTGCCGGACATGGATATGGGATGCTTCTTCCCGCCACAGGCAATAGGAGACCGGTAAGTTTCGGTGCAACACGGCATGGCAGAAATACTCTTCTTCATCGAGCCATTCCGTCATCCGGGTTTCGAGCTCCAACAACGACAGGTTGTTTGAATGACCCTCGTCCTGAATCAACTCCGCATTCAGCAGTGCCAGAGCTTTGCTCTGCCTGGATGTCAGACGCGCGACCGGATAACCAACAGATTGCTGCAGAATGGTCATGAGACCCCTCCTTTCTATTCCCGGATCTGATATCCGGTCTTGAAAATCCACCAGACGACGTACGAACAGATCACCAGAAAGCCGATAATCATGGCAAAGCTCACCCATACGTTTACGTCGGATACGCCATAAAAGCTCCAGCGGAAACCACTGATCAAGTAGAGTACCGGGTTCAACAGGGTTATTTTCTGCCACAGATCAGGCAGCATGGAAATGGAGTAAAAACTGCCTCCGAGAAAAACAAGGGGTGTAACGATCAATAACGGGATCAGTTGCAGCTTCTCAAAATTATCGGCCCAGATCCCGATGATGAACCCGAACAGGCTGAACGTGACGGCCGTCAGAATAAAAAACACCAGCATCGAGAACGGATGCATGATGGTGAGGTCGACAAAGAACGCAGCGGTAATCAGGATGATACTGCCGACGATGATGGCCTTGGTCGCCGCCGCCCCGACATACCCCAGCATGATCTCAAAAAATGAAACCGGCGCTGACAACAGCTCATAAATGGTTCCGGTGAATTTGGGGAAGTAAATACCAAAGGAAGCGTTGGAAATGCTCTGCGTCATGAGCGAGAGGATCATTAAACCCGGCACAATGAACGCCCCGTAACTGACACCCTCGACGGACGTAATGCGCGACCCGATGGCGGCTCCGAACACCACGAAATACAGCGAAGTCGAAATCACCGGGGACACAATACTCTGCAAGATGGTCCGGCGCGTGCGAGCCATTTCAAAGCGATAGATAGCGGATACCGAATGACGGTTCATGACGACTCCTTGATCAGATCGATAAATATGTCTTCCAGCGAACTTTGTCGGGTCGCCAGGTCTTTGAAGGCGATGCCCTGCTCAGAAAGTGCCTGCATTAAACCGGCGATTCCGGTATGGCTTTGGGTGGCGTCATAGTCATACACCAACCGGGAGCCTTCAGCCTGCAGTTCAAGATTAAAGTCGGCCAGATTATCTGGAATCGACTGCAGCGGTTCCCGCAGCTCTAACGTCAACTGCTTGCGGCCGAGTTTACGCATCAGTTCGTCTTTGCGTTCAACCAGTTCTATTCGGCCATTATTGATAATCGCGATCCGATCGGCGATTTCTTCGGCCTCTTCGATGTAATGCGTGGTCAGGATGATGGTTACCCCATTCTGACGAAGCTTTTCGACCACCCGCCACATATCCTGACGTAACTCTACATCCACGCCCGCGGTGGGTTCATCGAGGAACAAGACGGTGGGCTCATGAGACAGGGCTTTGGCAATCAACAATCGGCGCTTCATACCACCGGACAACTGCATAATTTTGGTGTCTTTTTTATCCCAAAGTGACAGGTCTTTCAAAATACCTTCGATATACTCCGGATTTGGCTTCAACCCAAACAAGCCACGGCTGAAGTTAACCGTCGCCCATACGGTTTCAAACGACTCTGTGTGTAATTCCTGAGGAACCAACCCAATCATCTGCCGGGTTTTCCGGTAATCATGAATAATGTCATAACCGCCAACCGTTACCTTCCCGCCGGTTGGGTTCACAATCCCGCATACCGTACTGATCAACGTGGTTTTGCCCGCGCCATTCGGGCCAAGCAACGCCAGGATTTCGCCTGAGATGACCTCTAACTCGACCTTTTTAAGGGCCTCAAACCCATTGTCGTAGGTTTTCTCGAGGCTTTGGATGGAGATGACTGGGTCCATACGGCTTCCTTAATTGAACATAACCATGAGTGTCGGTGTTGGCCGGGTCTCAAAAGACGGTCGGCGATCTGTGCAGCCGCCATCCTGAAGCTAAATGAGAATGGGTTCAAGTCCGCATTGATCCGCATTACGGACAAGCCCTCCTCGGCAACCCAGTTCAAACAGAGTCCCGCCCCTCAACACCATCATATGACCCAGCTCAAAACCTGAGTCCTCCAAAAGCATAGCCTAGTGTCCTGAGTCGGAAGTTCGTCGAGCTTCAGAGCTTATGGAAAGGTCTAGGACAAGGCGCACTTCACAGGAAATATTGTCATCTTTTCAAGAAGAGCAACGCCGTAATTGGGCTTTCCATGAGCTCCCTGCGGGCGCGTCATTCAAGCCCTCTGGCTTCGTTCTGCCTCTTGCCAATGGAACAACCATTATCTTCGAGACACGCCTTGCCAGAGAACTTGAATTGCACGCTGAAAGCAGACGAACCTCTGACTCATGACACTAGCAGCCTTAGGATGAACGGATTGGATAAAAAGGAGTGCGAATGGACACCAACAATCACTCGATCAGTCTGAATGACGCCGCCCAGGCGTTTCTGAATCACTCTTCCATCGCCGTCGTGGGGCTTTCACGCGGCGAAGATGACACCGCAAAAACCATATACACCAAGCTGAAATCTTCGGGGTACACTGTCTATGCGCTTCACCCGACCGAGTCAGAAGTCAAAGGCATACCCTGTTATCCCGATTTTGCAGCCCTGCCCCATCCGGTTGAGGCGGTCGTCGTCATCACCAAACCCATCCATGTTCAGGATGTTCTGACTCAAGCCCATCGCGCTGGCGTGTCTTGGATCTGGTTGCACAAATCTTTCGGTAACAGCGTCGACCCGATTGCGGTCGAACTGGGGCGCCAGAAAGGACTCAACATTATTGATGGCGGCTGCCCGATGATGCATATCGAACCTGTCGACTCAGCACACAAATGCATGAAACCGGTGTTGCAATGGACAGGACGCATACCAAGGCGAATCCCTGTTTTTGAAGACAACTAACTCCGTCAAACTGGCATCAGGATAAACCACTGAAAACGATCGACATTCATCGATTATGAGCGCTCACTGCAGGGGTCTTTGCAGTGAGTGCATTTATTACCAGAACACTTAGCTTTCAATAAGTTTCATAATCTCTCTTCACAACGATTATTGGTCCTCACCAACAGACCAATAATTTCTCAACCACATAAAAGCACCAGTCCATTTTAACGAACATCCGTTATCACTTTTAAAACAATCCGTCACTTTTTAAACCGTTTTCTCATTCTTTTATTGAGGTCAATGACAGTATCTGTCCGATACGACGGCGGCTATTTATAGTCGCGATCATCTTATATCGGGTACCAAACTTGTTAGCCCGAAGGTTGAAAAACACACCCGCTATCGCACCCGGAGGTCATCCTTCCATGAAGATAAAAATTGTTTCAGTTTTCTTATCAATCTGTTTAGTCACCCCTTTTGTCTACTCGGCAATACCGACCCAACCCTCTATCGCCTGGATGCCAAGTAACATCGAAAGCGGAGTAAATATTACCGTCACCTGGAACATGTGGTGGGGAGAGAATGGAAATGAATGGACACTTTACGACAACAACCAGATTCATTGTGAAGGCTCAGTTCCAACCAATGGGCGAAATGCGCAAAGTGGCCAATGTACATCGAACTTCGTGGCTGGTACTCACGTACTGACGGTCGACTTATGCAACGCCGACGGTTGCACTCGCAGCAATCCACTGACGTTCACCGTAGAAAACGGTGCAACCGAAGACCCAACCGACCCGAGCGATCCAACGGATCCGCCATCGGATGATTGCGGCATTCAACCGAAACCAGACGGCGGTTATACGCTCTGTCAATCGGATCTGGATGCCACGGAAGCCGCGATCACTGATACTGAACTCTATCGTCTGGTAAAAGATTCTATACAGACATTAAACAACGACGCGGTTGAACGGGTTCGACCAAGTCGAGCAGACAACCCGGACAATGTAAAACGCGTTGAACGACTGCTTTCACAAGCCGATTGGAACTATCTTTTTGCGTTAGCCGACCCAGCCTACAACTACACCCGGTTTTTACAGGCCGTTGCGAAGTTTAAGGGTTTCTGCGCCACCTATGACGATGGCCGGGATTCCGACGCCATCTGCCGTAAAAGTCTGGCGACCATGTTTGCTCACTTCACACAGGAAACCGGCGCCCATATCCTAAGCTCACCAGTCGATGAATACCGTCAAGGCCTTTATTATCTGCGCGAGGTTGGCTGTACCGAAGGCGGATCAGGCTGCGGCTACAATGCCGAATGCAACCCAGCGACCTGGCAGGGAAAAACCTGGCCGTGCGGAACGCAGCCAGATGGATCGTTCAAACAATACTTTGGTCGAGGCGCTAAACAACTCAGCTACAACTACAATTATGGTCCCTTTTCAGAGGTGATTTACGGTGATGTCTCCGTGCTGCTCAATCATCCGGATCGGGTTGCAGACTCCTGGCTCAATCTGGCTTCTGCAGTATTCTTTTTTGTCACACCTCAAGCACCAAAACCCAGCATGTTACACGTCATTGACGGCACCTGGGAGCCGAATGCCCACGACCGCTCGTTAAACATTGAAAAAGGTTTCGGTGCAACCACCAACATCATCAACGGCGGCATTGAATGTGGCACGGCCAGCGGTGTCGAAAAGCAGCAATCAAAAAACCGTATTACCTACTACAAAGCCCATGCCGCTTACCTGGGGGTGCCTGTACCTGACGACGAAGCACTGGGTTGTGCAAACCAGGGGCGATTCGAAGTACAAGGCGCGGGCGGCATGTTAATTTATTGGGATCAAGACTGGGCTTATCACCCCAACAATCCCGAAGGGGCTTCGTTTGCGTGCAAACTGGTCGGGTATCAAACGGCGTACAGTGCGCTTATTCCTGGCAACTATCGCCAATGTGTAGAGCATTACTTTGATGTTGACATCATCGAACCCTAATCAGTAATGCAGTTTCGAACCAAAGCAAGGCGCACTCCCGCGCCTTTTTTTGTTAGCTGTGCTGACTATTTGTCGAGTCTTGTTAGCCTTTCTCATCAAACAACTGATTGAACTCCAGGTTAAATACCAATTAATCGTCGATTGAAAAAAGCAATCGCTATTAACGTCAACTAAAAATATTAAATAGCTGTCTACTCGTTGATCTGTGCCTTACTTTGGGCAGGTTCTGTTTCATCCTTTAGAACCATGTCTTAAAAACAGTTCGTCAAAAAACAAACTGTGTCGAACACATCAGAACTTTCAATTTTATTTCCATAGAATCCCCCGCTCTTTTTGTTTCACCATGATGAATCAAAACTCAACATCGCTGAAGTTTGCTGTAGCGAGACATTGTACTTGGAATGAAATACCAATTTTTATATTTGGAATCGTTCGATGTTTATCACCATAATTAAAAAGACCGTTAGGAGTACACACCATGTTCACGACGAACACGTCGGCTATCTACAGCAAGCCGATCAAGATAATGGCTCTGGCTATTGCACTGGGCACGACAGGAGCCGTAAATGCAGAGGTTGGCCGTCTGCTCTGGGAAGACAATTTCAACACCTTCGACCAAAACATCTGGAACATTGATGTCGGTGATGGTTGTGACAAAGGCCTGTGTGGCTGGGGAAACCAGGAGCTGCAATGGTACAGTGAAAATAATGTTTACATCGATGCCATTCCAGGCGAACCCGGTAACAACGCATTGGTGTTAGAAGCCCGCCGGGAAAATGCAAATGGCTATTCGTTTACCTCCGGTAAAGTACAATCTGAAAACAAACTCGCCATCCAATACGGCATGGTTGAGTTCCGCATCCGCGTTCCGGATCTGGAATCGGGTTTGTGGCCGGCTGCCTGGATGCTCGGCACCACGACATTGACGTGGCCTGCAAAAGGTGAAATTGACATCATGGAGCAAGGTCATCGCTTAGAAGACCGGGAACTTTGGCGGCAGGTAAACAACGATCCGAACGATAACAACGCAGCAGCTCCCAGCCGAAACAATTATGTTGGTTCTAACCTGATTTTCTACGCCGATGAAGCCTGTTCGGATGGCAATCCAACCTGTGCGGCCAGTACCGCTTGGCAAACTGACAATGCCTATGTAAACCCGAATGGATTGGACAATCGCTTTGTAACGTATCGTCTGTATTGGACCGACACGACTATTCGTTTCACCACGGTCGATAACGGGGTCGAACATGACATGTACGAGCAGCCCTTCACCATATCTGAAGCGTCCAGTGAGTTTCAGCAACCCTTTCATCTGTTGCTGGACCTTGCCGTCGGTGGAACCTTCACTGGGTTAATGCAACCGAGTGACATTCAGGCACCCATGCCCGGGAAAATGTACATCGACTACGTTCGGGTGTATGAGCTCGACGGCCAAGGTGAAATTTTTGAAGGCAGTACAGTCCAACCCGAGGGTGGCACCTTCGGTGTTTTCACCGATGAGTCCTACACCGATAACAAACTGGAAGCTGGTGTGAGCTCTGATATTTTCCTGTGGGATACCAACAGCTCCGAAGGCGCCATTGCCCCTTACGAGGGTGACAATGTCATGACCTATTATTTTGGCAACCCGGGCTCCTGGTTTGGCGCCGGTGTTCAAACCCGCCAGGCTCGTGATCTCAGCGCTTTTGAAGACGGTGAGCTGACCTTTAAGATTAAGATTCCCGCTGACATTGATTTTAAAATCGGCGTTACCGATACCTACACCAACCAGAACTGGATCAACTTCCCTGCCTATGAGAACAAATATGGTCTGGTACGGGACGGTCAATGGGGCGAGGTAACGATTCCGGTAAGCGATGTTCGCGGCGATCTGATTGCACTGCAGTCCATGCAATACCTGTTTGCCATTGCCAACGTTTCAGCACCAACACACAGTTTTGAATACGCCATTGATGACATTTTGTATGTCGGTGGTGGCGACGTCGTTCACGACACTGTCGTTGAACTGTTTCAACACTGTAATTACGGTGGCTGGTCAGCAACGTTCGAGGAAGGCGACTACCACTCAGCCGACCTGATGGCCGCCGGCGGACTCAACAACGACGCATCGTCGATTAAAATCGCAGAAGGCTACGAAGCCCACTTGTACGACAGTGACAACCTGACTGGCGAACCGTTGATCATTACCGCCGATCAGGGATGTTTGGTAGCAGACGGCTTTAATGACGTTCTGTCCAGCCTTAAAATCGTTAAAGCCGGTACAGATAACGGTGATTCTGGCAACGGTGATGATGGCAGCGACGACGGCAATGGAGACGACAGCTCCAACGAACCCAACGCCTCCGGTGTGAACTACATCGACGCGAACACCGCCGAGGTGTTCCTCAATACAAGTGACTGGGCCGACGTTCATTACACGGTTAACAATGGCGGTCAAATCAATGTGCGTATGGAACAACTGGGATCAAAAAATGTACTGACGCTGTATGACCTGAACCCGGGTGATGTTATTGAATACAACTTTACCTACTGGACGGGTGATTACGCGGTCGACACCGCAAAAACAACCTACGTTCAGCCATAGAAGCTGACCGTAAACCGTCAGAACCAGCCTGTATGACGCAGGCTGGTTTTACCTTTCCCATTTTACCAACGGTTGTCTGCGTGCTCTTTTAGCGCTTCAGTCTCCGCTTCCCTTCACGACTTATTGGCTCTACACCATCACCTGGTGTTCTCGGTTGCGTCAGCACATACAGGTCATGTTACGAATATGCTTTAATAGCACCTAAGCCTCTAACCGATTTCTCACAATGTACCCGATTGTCAGCGCCTCGGAACTCCTTCAGCAAACTACCCGTCTGTTCATCCATCGTGTGCAGGCTTGTGGTCTGCATCGGCACCAGGCAACCGAAGCCTTATGGGTGTTGCAGGGTGCCATTCGTGTTCAAGTGAATGATCACCAATATTCATTGCGTGATGGCGATCTGCTGTTCATCAATGCCGACGATCACCATGCCACCGAAGCCGCCAGCGATGACAACCTGGTGCTGTGCCTGCAACATCGGTTTGAAGAACTGGTCAATGTATCCGTAGCACCGGGCACGTCAAACCCGGTATTAAAAGCCCGGCTGAATGACCTTCGTACAACGCTTGCCCACCTGTGGTGGGAACAGAAATACCAACCGGCACATTGGCAACTCGCCACTGAAAACGGACTTGCTCAGCTTCAGTTGATCTTATTGCGATATTTCAGCTCAGCCTCACCGGCACCGGCCGAGAGCCGGGATGATGCTTCCTGGCGGATTCAGCAAATTACCCGGTATCTGGAAGCGCATTATCGGGAACCGATCAGCCTTACCAGCCTCTCTGAGCATTTCGGCTTGAGTGAGACTTATCTGAGCCATTATTTTAAAGATAAAACCGGATCGACACTGGTGAGATGGCTGACCCAACTGCGGCTTGAACGCTGCCTGCCGGATCTGATTCAAACCGACAGCACGGTCGCTGAGTTGGCGCTTGAACACGGTTTTCCATCAATCAAGGCCTTCAACAGCGCTTTTAAGCGCGAATATCAATGCACGCCAAGCGAGTTTCGCCAGCAACAACAGAGCGCACCGTCAACACCCGCAGGGGTTCACTACGGACGATTTGATACCACCGGCATCGATGCTTTAATGATGCCCTGGCTGAAGAAAACTGATCTCTTCCTCGACGACCACAAGAAATGACCGGTCAACAGAACAAAAAAGGGATAGGCCGAACACCGTCGCCTGAAGACAATAGTGCAAACCATTATTGAACAAGGGGTTTCATTGTGACCGGACAGACACTCGAAGAGTTCAAAAAAGCGCCGTTTCACCTCGGCCACGCCGAACTGAAATGGGTCTCTGATCAGTTCAACTCAATGGACCTTGAAGCCCGGGTGAGCCAGCTGTTTAACATGATGGTCATGGACAACTCACCGGAAACCCTGGCAGGCATCACCGCCTTACAGCCGGGCGGCGTGACGAAATTCTTTGGCCCCGAGCTGAGCAGAGAATGCCAGATGCTGAACGATATCCGCGACGGGCTGACCGTTCCGCCGCTGATCAGTGCGGATGTCGAAGGCGGCAGTATGAGCCTGCCCTTTGGTACTCCGGTACCCAATCAACTGGGTATGGCTGCCTTAAATGATCCACAACGTGCCGAACAGGCCATGAGCATCATGGCGCGCGAAGCTCGTCAACTTGGACTGAACTGGTCGTTCACGCCGGTCATCGATGTCGATGATCATTTCCGCAGTGCCATTGTTGGGACCCGATCTTATGGCTCAGACACCGACGTCATCGCCGCACTCGGTCAGGCCAACATCCGGGCGTTTCAATCCAATGGTCTGGCCGCTACGGCCAAACATTGGCCGGGAGATGGGCAGGATGATCGGGATCAGCACCTGGTGACCTCGGTCAATGACCTGCCCATGGACCAATGGCAGAACAAGTACGGCCAACTGTTCCGTACGATGATTGAAGCCGGGGTTAAAACAATCATGTCCGCGCACATTGCCCTGCCTGAGTACATGAAAACGGTGACGGATGATCCGGAAGAATGGTATCGCCCCGCAAGCCTGAACCGACACCTGAACATAGACCTGCTCAGAGGCGAACTCGGGTTTAACGGCCTGATTGTTTCAGATGCCTCAACCATGGCCGGTGCCTCGTCCTGGGCCGACCGCGCCACGGTCCTTGCTGATATGATTGAAAACGGCTGCGATATGATTCTGTTTAATCGTAACCCGGCAGAAGACTTCGCCCTGTTAATGAATACGGTCCGTCAGGGTCGGGTTTCTGAACGCCGCTTAAACGAATCGGTTATGCGCATCCTGGCCTTAAAAGCCAGTGTCGGGCTAACTGAGTTAGCAAATGAGCGCAGCGACGCCACGGCACTGACTCAGACACTGAAACAGCCAGACGACGTTGCCTTTGCACAACAGACGATCGATGCCACCCCAACCCTGATCAAAGATCGTCATCAACTGTTGCCTCTCACTGTGGAGCAACACCGTCGGGTGCTTGTTTTTTCCAGCGGCATTCGCCACAGCTTTATCCCACACGCGATGCCATTAGAGGTTCCGGAGTTATTACAACAGGCCGGCTTTGATGTCACATTGTTCCAGGCCGGCATGCGCATTGATGCAAACGACTACGATTGCGTCCTGTATCTGTTGGCGGACGAATCGTCCCTGTTAAAGTCTCACATCTATATCGATTGGATGTCGCTCTGTGGCGGTTTTGAAGGCGCCATGGAGCGCCACTGGAACGTATTGCCCGCCGTCATGATCTCTTTCGGCTACCCCTATCATCTCTACGATGCGCCACGTGTGCCAACTTACATCAACGCTTACTGCGCGTTACCTGACGTTCAGCGGGCTGTTGTTAAAGGGCTGACCGGTCAGTTGACGTTTAACCAGTACAGCCCGGTGGATGCGTTTTGTGGTCGAGAACAGCTGCGGTATTAATTGCCGCTGTTGAAGTTACCCACTTGGGTCATTGACAAGCTGCACTGACCTCGAAAGAATCGAATTTTGCTATTTGCAGGAGTGTTTCGATGACCCGCGCATTGCTCGATGGACACTGGACGGTCACCTGTCCAGACATTGGTTTCAGTACACAAACCCAACTGCCTTTCGAAGCACATCGGACTCTTTTGGATGCAGGCAAAATCCCGCACCCCTATATCGGCGACAACGAATCGGCTATACAGTGGGTCGCCGAGAAAGCCTGGACACTGACGACGCACTTCTCACTGACCGAAGCCCAACTCAACGCCGATTGGTCTGAGCTGAGTTTTCGTCAACTGGACACCGTCGCCGAGATTTTCATCAATGATCAGCCCGTGCTGAACGCCAGCAATCAGTTTCGGGAACATCGCGTCGACTTAAAAAACGTGGCTCGCGTTGGCGAGAACGAACTGCGCATTGAGCTGAAGCCCGCAGCAACCGAAGCCGCCGACCGGGCCAGTCGATTGCCCTTCCCGGTACCCTACAGTGAAGGAAATAACCAGATTCCACACATGAACACCCTGCGTAAAACACAGTGTCACGCCGGTTGGGATTGGGGCATCTGCCTGATGGTCACCGGTCTGTATGAAGCACCGACCTTAACCTGGGGTAACGGCACAAGAATCCTATCCACCACCGTTGATCAGTCCCTTGAAAACGACCAGCTCATCGCGACATGCACGGTCGAGATTGAGGTTTATTCAAATACTCAGAGCAACGACCAACAAACGCTGGCGTTGTCGCTAGGCGATACTCACGACACTGTAACGTTTGAGGCAAGGCCCGGACGTCAGCGATTGGAACATCGACTGACGATTGAGCAACCCAACCTGTGGTGGCCAGCGGGGTACGGCGAACAACCTCTGACCACCCTGACCGTCAACAGCCAAGGCGACGAATGGTCACGGCGAATCGGCTTGCGTGAACTCAACATTCGCACAGAACCCGATGCCGTGGGTACGCCCCTGGTGGTGCAAGTGAACGGTGTCGATATTTTCTGCAAGGGCGCTAACTGGATTCCAGCAGACGCCTTAACGCTCGACAGCACCGAACCACGCTATCGTGACCTGCTCGAAAGCGCCAAAGCCGCAAACATGAACATGCTGCGCGTCTGGGGCGGCGGCATGTACGAACGCGATACCTTCTACGACCTGTGTGACGAACTTGGCCTGCTGGTTTGGCAGGATTTGATGTTTGCCTGTTCACTCTACCCATCGACACCCGAGTTTCTGGAGGATGTCACCGAGGAACTGAACGATCAGGTGCGCCGATTACAACACCACCCGTCCATTGCCCTGTGGTGCGGTGATAACGAAGTCATTGGTGCCCTGACCTGGTACCCGGAATCCATCAATAACCGAGACCGTTATGTGGTGAACTACGATCGTCTTAACCGAACACTGGAACAGGCGATGACCACACTGGACCCCAGCCGTCGTTTCTGGCCCAGCTCACCGTGCAATGGCTCACTCGACTATGGCGATGCCTGGCACGACGATGCCAGTGGAGACATGCACTTCTGGGATGTCTGGCACAGCGGAAAATCGTTTGATGCCTTCTATTCAGTGCAACCCCGATTCTGTTCCGAATTTGGTTTCCAGTCGTTCCCGTCAATGACCACCGTGCGCGAGTTTGCTCAACCGGACGACTGGAACCTGACCTCACCGGTCATGGAAAACCATCAGAAAAATCCGCGTGGCAATTCCATCATTATCGAGATGATTTCCCGGTACTTCCGCTTCCCGAAATCGTTTGAACACACCTTGTATCTGAGTCAGGTGCAACAAGCTGTCGCCATTAAAACCGCCGTGGAATACTGGCGATCATTACGACCGGTGTGCATGGGGACATTATATTGGCAGCTGAACGACAACTGGCCGGTCGCCTCCTGGTCGAGCTTGGAGCACGGCGGTCATTGGAAGCAACTGCATTACCACGCAAAACGCTTTTATGCGCCTGTACTGGTTACTTTAGCCCGGCAACCCGATCAGAACACACACGCGCTGATGGGCATCAACGACACGCTGACACCGGTCGCACTCAAGGGGCAACTCTGTCAGCGCGACTTAATGGGTAACGTGCTCGAAGCCTTTCCTGTTGACTGTACTCTGCCCCCGCAGAGCAGTACTGAACTGTTGGTGTTGACGGATGAACGGTATCGGACAGAGGCGAATAACCGCTTCTGGAGTTACGAAGATGACGACGATCAGCGGAACAACACCTTTTATGCCGGGCCCTGGAAGCGAATGAACTTACCGACCGCATCGATTGACATTGCCATAGTTCAACAAGCCGATCGACTGTCTGTCACCTTAACAACGGACGTCCCTGCACACTTTGTTCAACTTGGGTGGGCAGGCACTGAAGGGTTTAATGGGCATTTTTCTGATAACAGCTTCACTCTATTACCCGACAAACCCAAAACGCTTACTTGGTGTGGGAGCATTCAACAGGAACATGTCGAGGCTTCCGCGTTAATCGTACATCATTTGCGCGACAGCTATTAACCGAGCAAAGAAACCAACCTGGTAACGAATCAGACAGTTGCTGATCGGTACAGCTTCTGTCTGAAGACGACGTTTACTTAGCGTTGGAAACTGGCCAGATACGCATCCAATTCTTCAACACTGGCAAAAATACTCAGGTCAGGCAGCGCCTTAACAATTTCAAACACCTTTTTGACTCCCGGCTGCATATGGGAAACGGCCACTTTACCGCCGTTTTTCTTTAGCTGTTTAATCGTTTTAAAAAAGACACGCAAACCCGATGAACTGATAAATTTCAAGTCAGCCAGATTCATCGCGACGAGCTTGGTGTGATCAGTGACCTTGCTTGCCAGCAAACTTTCCAACTGAGCATAGGTATCGCTGTCTAATGACCCGTCAAGGTTCAACCGAAGGGTACTGTCCGTTTCATCAGTCACGGTAATGTTTAATGCCATAGGTGTACTCCTGATCAAGAAAGGGAAAGAGTCAGTGTTAGGTGATTACAGTTGCCATCGTAGTGATAATTCTGCGAGTCGGTCATGGCTAAAACCAGTTCAAGCCCAAGACCACCAATCGCTCGATCTTCCATAGGCACTTCCAGATCTGGCCGTTGTGTCATCAGCGGGTTAAAGGGTGCACCGTCATCTTTGCATCGTACTTCAAGTACGTCAGCACTTTTGTAGAGTTTTACTTCAAGTCGTTTGCCACCGCCATACTTAAACAAGTTACTGATCAACTCGTCCAGAATAATTAATACATCGCTAACGAGCCCGTTGGGGAGTTGCTCAATGGCAACCAAAACCTCAAGCCTTGCGCTGATATCGTCCAGTGTCGTCGAGGCAAAAACCTCGAACTCTTCAATTAACTCAGACATCAGCGCCTTCTCATGACGACAACGGTAATATCATCGGATTGTGGCGCGCCCGCGGCGAATGCTTCAACGTCCCTGATGACGCTGGTTGCCTGTTCAGGCGCGGAAGGCTGCACATTATCGTCCGACAGTGCCGCCAACAACCTCTCATCCGAGAACTCCCGTTGCTCCATATCGAACGCTTCGGTAATGCCGTCCGTATAAATAAACAACTGCTGCTTTGACTCTAAAGCAATGGTTTGATCTGGAAACTCATTGTCTTCAAAAACCCCTAAAGCGGACCCCGATTCAAGATGGAGGAACTCCGAGCTTTGTTCTTTAGTCAACACCGGTGGATTATGCCCGGCGTTCGCACACTGAAATTTGCCAGTCTGCGCATCATAAAAGCCACATAACATGGTAATAAACATACAGGATTCATTATTTTTCACCAGCTCGTCATTCAACCTCGACAAAAACGCCCCGGCTGACGGAGCCGTGGGTGCCATCATCTTTGTTAATGCGACCGCTCGGGACATAAACAACGCCGCCGGCATCCCTTTACCTGAGACGTCCCCTACGGCAATAAAATATCGCCCATCGGCCAGTTTTAGTACCTCATAGAGGTCGCCACCCACGGCACGAGCAGGGATCAGATGCGCGTAGATTTCGCCATGGTTGTTTGTTTTCTCCAGTTCGCCACCACCGGGCACCAACTCCATCTGAATGCGCCGCGCAATTTCCATTTCGCTTTCCAGCTTTTGTTTCGCAACCGTGGCGGCCTCCAGGTCCACAATATAGTGTTGCAGCGCCTCACTCATAGCCAACAGTGCGCGATTCAGAGCGCCAATCTCGTCATTACTTCGGACGGGTGGCAGTTCGAGTTCGAAGGTTTGCTTGTCCACTTTGCTGACGGCGGCATATAGCTCACGTATTGGCCCGGCCAATCGATTCGACAATACCCAGGCCATAGGAACAAGCAACGCTAAGATGGTAAATGAGTAAAAAAGTATCCGGTTTCTGGTTTGCCGAAGCTCCACCAAAAACTCATCTTTGGGCACGGCAATGAGCATTTCCATGTCATCACCGAAGACCAGATTCATGGGTTCCCGGTGTATAAGCCAGTCAGTCGGAGCGGAACCATCCGCTAAAGATCGGAATGGCTCTCGATCAATATCGTCGAGACGGCGCTGGCGAAGCGTATCGGCACTCATCACTAACGAGGCGTTACCGCTCCAGGCAACCATGCCATTCTGATTCCTTAAGACCACCTCAGTATTTTCAGTAATACGTTGACGCGAGAGATAATCGGAAACAGAGCTCAACGCGACATCAAGTGCCAGCACAGCCTTTTTATCGGGAGAATGCATGGCAATGGTAATGCCAATTTCCCGAGATGAGAAAAACACATAAGGATCTGTCGATACGACCCCGTTTGATTTTTGGGCACTGAGGTACCAAGGACGTGTACGCGGGTCAAACCGATAGTCTGGCAAGTCTTGCTGCTGAATCAGGTTCATATCCGCATCCAAAAACTGCCTAAACGGCGTTTCTCGTCGGTCACCGTAACTGTGATCAATGGCAAAAACCGCATTCGAGGGGGCATTTAACCGCGTCCGAAGTTCATCATTCCTGAACATTCGTAGCATAAAGTGATCGCCGTTCTCATACCCGGCCAGAATTGCGGTTGTTTGAGGGGCCTGCCTGAGCACGCTCATCAACATGGGGACCGACTGCATTCTTTCGGCAAATGTATTGGCCGTCGCTAAGCGATGCTCTGACAACAGAGCGGTGTTCAGAACAAGCGGTTCATAGGTCGCCTGGACCTGTAGAGTGAGCTCGTTGGCGTGGGCAGCGTAGAGCTTACGGCTTGTGCTATCGATCAGCGCATTTGTCGCCGTAAAGCTGAGAACAGCCAAAACCGACCACACCAGGACAATGGCAATCAAGCTTCCGAGCGCCACTTTGACTTGAAACGACAATCTAATCGGTTTGGTTGGCACGGTTTGGCTCTCCTTAGAACTCGAGCTTAAGAAGCGTTGAGGCGCATTGCAATCCGACACCTGAGGACTGCGTCGCAAAAACCGACCACCGTCCTATAGGTTACGCTTTCAACTTAGAACGACACAGTCAATCTTGCCAACGGTGGCATTGAACCACGTAAGGAGCGAAGCCATCGTGACCTCACCCAAGTTAGAGAACCCATGTGTTCCGACTTGCATTAAACCTCGATTTCACAGGGGTTTGTCAAGAGCGTAAAGAAAAACGGCCAAAGACCGCGGCCTGATCTACTGCTATTGATTTCGGGTAAAATGAGACTGCCTAGAGCATCACCGACGACGTGCTGGACCTGATCCACTTCGTAGACCCCGCCTACCGCAACAACGCCTGGTTCATGTTCCACGACATGACCCTGAAAGCCCTGAAAAAGCTCACGGACCCAACCACCAAAAAACCGCTCTGGATGCCCGGTTTTGACGTGAAAGAGCCCGACACTATTAACGGTTACGGCTACACCATTAACCAGCACATGCCGAAAATGGCCGCCAGTGCGAAGTCTATTTTGTTTGGTGACCTCTCCAAGTACCTTATCCGGGACGTTATGCAGATTCTGCTGTTCCGTATGACCGACTCAAAGTACGCCGAGAAAGGCCAGGTGGGCTTTCTGTGCTGGATGCGCGCCGGTGGCGGCCTGATGGATGTGGGTGGGGCTGTGAAGCCTTATCAGAATGCGGTGAGTTAATTCTGCGTTCATTGGCAGGTTAAGGGAGGGTAAGCCTCTCTTAACTGGTTATGCATACTAAGAACAGTGTTATAAAGGCATTTTAAGCCCAGAACCTCCATTAAATGTAGATTTTTTCACCACAATGTCTATGTTGCCACTTAACAAAGATTTAACTCTGAGCTAAATTTTGTTAGCTCCTACGCTAATATTTAAATGCTCTAGCAAAAAACCTAGGCTTGTATATGAAGTCAATCAAAGACATCAAACGCGAACAGCAAGAACGCTACTACGTTCGGGTTCAAAACCGTGACGCAGCGCCTGCGCGTGTCGATAAGAACGACTCATTCGAAGCCTTTAAAAAGAGCGCCTCCCGCTTCCGCGTCCAGCACGCATAACCCACTTACATATACCGATAACCATCCATTTTATTGTCAAAAAAACTGTGAGATAGTCGAAAGACATTTTCTTGAAATGTGAGGTGAATCGATGATTACTGATAACGATATAGAAGAAGCGAAAAAAAGGACTGATTATGGTCGAGGCATTCCAAAAGCAGACCGGCTACATGAACACCCAGATTGTGTGAGAATTGCGTATCAGTGGTTTGATGCGCAAAAGAAAATTAAAACTAAAACGTGGGATGGGACATCTCTCAAAAGTAAGATCGAATATTGGGCAGGCAGATACGTATCAGCAGCAGATGTTGCTGTGGCGGCTGAACTTCATCCTAGAATCTATGGGAAGTACCCAGAGTTCAATATTAGTAAAAACCACATTGAGCCATCAGTTCAAAGGTTGTCAGATATTCCGGAAGCAATGACCCAAATGGACTACCGTGAGAGGCACGATCCGAGTCGATACAAAAGTTCAGAAGTTTGAAGGGATTCATTGAAAAACTGCGGTTGACTCTCCTAAGCACACAATTGGCAAATGAAGCCCCGCAAACGCAGGGCTTTCACCATCTATGCAACTCCTTCTTCAAACTCAATCCCATTGATAGCCAAAGCGACGCCTGAGTCCACTCATTCAGGTCACTCCACTTCGGCTAAACAGTCTACCGTAGGACCGTTACAGCCGTCTTGATACAGTCATAATTTATAGGCTGCTTGAGTGATTAGTAAGACACTGGAATATACTTGCAATTATGACTATAGTCCAAACCTCAGCAACGAATAAGAAGGACTCCGGCGATGAACCCACTGAAGAAATCAAAAAGGAACTTCAAAAGAAAAATAGCTACCACTACCGGAATTCCTACTACTAAATCTGGCAGGAGTAGAAAAGTCGATGCTTTGCAAGGCAAGTTGATTGGTTGGCTAATTATTGGCGGCATAATCCTTTTCGTCATTTCAGGTGGATCAGAAAGTGCAGTTTTAGTGCACTAAAATGGCTTGCACCCAGACTGCAATGGTAGCCTTGCAACCGCTGGGCTTTCTCCATCAACACAACCGCTTCTTCAAATTCAACCCCTTCGCCAACCAATGCTAAACCTGAATCAGTTCATTCAGGTCACCCCACTTCGGGTACCCGATCATCCGCAGGGCTGGACCGACCGATTCGACCCAATCCCGGTAGATATGCTCGATATGGACATCCAGGGCATGAGAATTGATCACATCGCCTTCGGATAGGCTCACCGGCATCCGATCGCCGCTGTGGCGCTGCTGCCAGTGCTGGTGTAGCACGTCATAGCACTCGCGCTGGTACATCAGCAGGTTTTCGCAGATTTCGGGTTTGACTCGGTTGGCGTCGACGCCGAATAGCCAGCCGTTGAGGTACTTGAGGGGTAAGCAAGCCACTTTACGGTGTTAATCATCACCTTCCATCTGAATGTCCATCATGGACATGCTGGTTCTAAGCACCGGATTACGGCGGATCCGCTTTAATTGAGCTTCCCATTGCAGGCCAATAGCCTCACAGACAGGCTTCATCGCAACATAGGTTTCTGAATGGTGTTCCAAGGTGGTGAGCTGGTGGCCGTGAAACACGACGGTGGTCACTGATTGAGTGTTCATAACGATCTCCATCGAGTCTGCTAGCCACTCACCCAAACGCCAACTTGGGTGAGCGGAACCGTACGGGTTGGCGTACCGGCTCATTGGATCCGGTGGGCACAAGGCCCCCACGCACGGCCCGCCTGTGCTACGGGCACAAAAAAACCGCTTCTAGGGCGGTGTGTCCGCCATCGAGTCCAGAACGCCAACTCCGGGCCGCTGAATTTGCAGCGACATTGAAACTGCAGGGATCTTGTGTTTTATAGTCAAGACTAATGAAGTTTTTAAACTATCAGGGTGTGCAATGAAGAGGATACCTACATCTCTTTATAAATTTTTTAGTCCAACAAAGTACAATCGAGAAGCCATTGAACAGGGCTACTTTTATTTTTCACAACCGGTGCAACTCAATGATCCGTTTGAGTTTAGTTGTCAAATCGACATTTCACCGGAATCAACTGATAAGTTTTTGGAACTTCAGTATAAATTTGGTCACATCACCTATGAAGACCAAGTCCGTTATTCCGTCGAATATAGAGGAAACAAGAACACTAAGAGAGAACTGAACAATCTTATGATTGAGTTCATTGCGAACCACATTGAGACAGCCGGAGGAGTTTTTTCAGCGTCTAATAACCCCAACAGTCCAATCCAGTGGGCCCACTACACTAATAACTACAAAGGATGGGTTCTAGAATTTGAACCTATGAATATTCTAAACGAACTTGAAGAAAGGCATTGGATCGAAGTGAAATATCGCAAACATCCACCAAAGATAAGTTTCTCAAGCTTTGATTTAACTTCAATAGACGGAACCGTTAGTTTGATAGAAACACTAATTGAAACAAAGTACGAAGATTGGGGCTATGAAAAAGAGTTTAGAATTGTCAAAGGACGCAAAAAAGAAGCTGCTTTGAAACAAAAATCTCCTATCAATACGCAAGCAGTAAAATCTATCATTTTTGGATGGAATATTTCTGAAGAAGACAAAAACTTTGTTAAAAGAGCAACCAAAGATTGGGCTTGTAAATATAAAAAAGCCGAAATCTCACGCTCAGGCTATTCAATAAGCTTAATTGATGCTACCTAGTTTTAAATGAATAGCAAATAAATCTAGATCCAAAAAAGCACGGACACAAAAGCCGAAAATAACTATTAAGGCTAACATTAAAAACAAACCAGAGCCCCGCCACCGAGCGGGACTTTTTCGTTTCTAACCACGGAGAAAAACCATGGCAAACCGCAAAACCAACCGAACCCGATAACCTAAAGCCCGCCACTGAACAAACAACCCCACCCGATGAATAATAAACCCCGCCAGAATCCACCACTCCGCCGCCTGCAAGTAAACAACCGCCGCCCGATCCTGAACAGGGCGATACACCCGAAACCGTCGACGTGCTCGCTCTGGTCGATAACACCCCGCACCAGCTCAAATGCGGCCATGTGTACACCCTGCCCGTTGCCGTGGCGGAACAGCTCCACCATGCGGGCGTAATCGATGCCGATAAACAGGCCGTCGCCTCCGGCATTCGCCCTTAAATCAATGATACTGGTCACTCTTGCGCAATTAACACATCAATGACGGTAATAGCACCTTTCAATTCAGAAACGGTTAAGAAACTGAAGGAGCGGATGAAAAGTTTACAGCCAATAAAAAGGCCATCGTGGTTGATGGCCGTTTTGAAAATGAAGTGACGAACCTGATCATTTCCGGCAGATCAGCGTGAACATTACAAGTCATCTTACGAGCAGGTTGATACAACGCACTTCACTTTAAAAAGGCATTCGAAGCACTGTTTATCTTCTTTCTGCTCAAAGCCCGTCGCATTTACCAACGAGAATCGCTTTCACAAGGAATACCATCACCATCGCCGTCCATTTTGGTGTTTGGGCAATGCCTCGTAAAGTAGACCGCTTCCGCGCGAGAAGTCATTTGACTGCAGTACTCGCGCCCATCACAGACAAACCTCTGACTGACCGTTTCATTCAACGTATTTTCATATTGCTTCACGATCTCTGACGGTTCGCTCACAGCTGGTGTTCTTCCATTATCAAGATACGAAGGTACCAACCTCGATAAGGCAAATATCACAACTATCACAATAAGTAGATTTTTCATGAATCATGACCGATATGGCGGATGAAAAAACTTGCAAGAACCACTACAACAAACAACCAAACAATCAGCTCTTGTCAAAATGACATCATATAGCAGGGCATTCTAAGTTAAAAGATATTGGTCGGGCATAGTGTATTTGGACTGCGCCGCAACCGGCTCTGGCCCACACCGCTTTAGGTGGCGTATTTCGAGAACTGAGTTTGGAGTTGGGGAAAGAAGATTGGTCGGGCATAGAGGATTTGAACCTCTGACCCTCGCCACCCCATGACGATGCGCTACCAGACTGCGCTAATGCCCGACTAAGATTGGCTAGTTTATTCTAACCGATTGAAAAGTAAAGAGTTTTTTAAAAGTTAATCGACGTTAAGGAGTTCTAAAACGGCTTCCAGCTCGACGATCATTTCGCGGATCAGCGCTTGCTGTTCCTGCTGCACCTGTTCGGCATCGCCCGGTTCCGAAAGCTTTTGGCGAGCACCGCCAATGGTAAAGCCGTCTTCATAAAGGAGATGTCGAATCTGACGAATGAGCAGAACGTCGTCACGTTGATAGTAACGACGATTGCCCCGTCGTTTAACGGGGCTGAGTTGCGGAAATTCCTGCTCCCAGTAACGTAGGACATGCGGCTTTACAGCGCACAGTTCGCTCACTTCACCAATGGTGAAATACCGTTTCCCTGGTATTACAGGTAATTCATCATTCTGGCTGGGTTCCAGCATAAGACTCGACGGTTACCTTCAATTTCTGGCCTGGACGGAACGTGACAACCCGACGTGCAGAGATGGGGATCTCTTCGCCGGTTTTCGGGTTCCGACCCGGTCGTTGACGCTTATCACGCAAATCGAAGTTGCCGAATCCTGACAACTTCACCTGTTCATTATGGACGAGACTTTCCCGAATTTCCTCGAAAAAGATCTCGACCATTTCCTTTGCTTCGCGCTTATTCAGGCCCAGCTCTTCATATAGACGATCGGCCATTTCAGCTTTAGTCAGGGCCATGCCAGCTCCTTAACCTCTGAGCACCGCATCCAGTCTGGTTTGCAGTGTTTTGATGATCGATTCCATGAATCGATTAATTTCGTCATCAGTAAGAGTGCGCGAAGGATTCTGCCAGGTCAAGCCCATTGCCAGACTTTTTCGTTTGGAATCAATGCCTTTGCCTCGATAGATGTCGAAGAGGTTTAAGGATATCAGGTCCTCTCCGGCCATTTCTCGAACGGTGTCCATCACTGAACTGACCGAGACATCTTCATCAACAACCACGGCTAAATCGCGGGTCGACGCCGGGTGACGTGACAGTGGCTCAAAGCTTGGCAGCTCAGCTGGCAAGGTTCGGTCAAGCCGCAGTTCGAACAGGAATACGTCCTTTTTGAACCCATACTGCTTAGCAAGGTTCGGGTGCAAAGCGCCGATATAGCCCACCAGCTTGCCGTTTCGTTCGATTCGGGCACATTGACCGGGGTGCAATGCGCTGTTTTTGCCGGTGACAAATTCGAACTCAACGCCTTTGATCAGGGCCAGCAGCTGTTCCAAATCGCCTTTTACGTCATAAAAGTCGACAGTTTCGCCACTTTCGTACCAACCCTGTGCCAAACGGGAGCCGGTCACGACACCGGCCAACATGTCGATCTGAGCCAGCCCTTTTTCTTCCTGACGGAAGCGTTGACCGGTTTCAAACAGGCGAACGTTGTCCTGCTGACGGTTGAGGTTATGCTGCAGGGCTTTTAACAGGCCAGGCCACAGAGACACCCGCATAACGGACATATCCGCTGAGATCGGATTGGCCAGTTCGATGCCGTCTTTTTTCGGGAACATGGCTTTCTGCGCCGCTGGTTCCACAAAACTGTAGGTAATCGCTTCCTGGTAGCCCAAAGACACCATTCGGTCGACCAGCAGATTCACATCGGTCGCCTGCTCTTTCGGCCCCTGCGGTTTCATGGCCGCCATGGGTGCCGTCACCGGCAGGTTGTTATAGCCGTAAATGCGGGCGATTTCTTCAATCAGGTCAGCCTGAATGGCCATATCGAACCGCCAGGACGGTGCACGCACTTTCCAGTAGCCGTCCTGCTCCGCCAGAATGCTGAACTCAAGGCCGGTTAGAATCTGACGAATGGTTTGGTCGCTCAGTTCCATACCCAGACTGGACGATACCACCTCGGCATAGAGTTCAATTTCGGCCGGCACCGGTACGGTGTCTTTGTTTTCTTCAACGATCAGAGGACCGGGCTTGGCGCCACAGATGTCCACCAACAGTTGAGTTGCGCGTTCAACGGCCATTTCCTGCAACTGACTGTCAACACCACGCTCAAAGCGGTGGCTTGAGTCGGTATGCAGACCGTAGCCGCGGGCTTTACCGGCGATTTGAATCGGTGCGAAGAATGCCGACTCCAGGAACACCCGGGTGGTCTTAGTGGACACACCACTGTTTTCGCCGCCCATGATACCTGCCATGGCCAGTGGCCCTTTGGCATCGGCAATCACCAGAATCTGTTCGGTCAGCTCAATCTCCTGCCCGTCCAACAGGGTAATTTTTTCACCCTTTTCGGCACGGCGAACGTCAATGCGTTCAGCCAGTTCATCGAGATCAAAGCCGTGCATCGGCTGACCCAGTTCAAGCATGACGTAGTTGGTGACGTCGACGACCGGGTCGATGGATCGAATACCACTGCGGCGCAGGCGCTCAGCCATCCACACTGGAGTCGATACGGACACATCCACATCATTAAGCACTCGGCCTACATAACGCGGACAACCTTTGGTATCGATCAGGTTAACCGGGAAGGTTTCCTGATGAACCGCAGCCACCGGCGCGATGGTTGGTTCGGTAACAGATGCTTTGTTCAGAACGCCCACTTCACGGGCAAGGCCTCGCAACGAGAGACAGTCAGCGCGGTTTGGTGTCAGGTCGACATCAATAATCAGGTCGTCGAGTTCGAGATACTCACGCAGATCGGCACCAACGACGGCGTCGGTAGCCAGTTCCATGATGCCGTCGTGCGCCTCTGACAAACCCAGTTCTTTTTCCGAGCACAGCATGCCAAAGCTTTCTTCTTGTCGAAGCTTGGCTTTTTTGATTTTGAAGTCGCCGGGTAAAACCGCACCGACTTCGGCAAACGCAACTTTCAGGCCCTGGCGTGCGTTAGGTGCGCCACAAATGACCTGGACGGTATCGGTTCCGTTGGTCACCTGGCAAACCTGCAGTTTGTCGGCATTGGGGTGTTGAGCACAGGATAAAATTTCACCCACGACCACACCTGAAAAGTCTTCAGCGGCTTTTTCAGAGCCATCCACTTCCAGACCGGCCATGGTGACCTGATCCATCAGTTCCTGTGAGGTAATAGACGGGTTAACCCACTGACGTAACCATTTTTCAGAGAATTTCATTGTACTGTGTCGTCCTTACCTTTCTTAATTGAATTGACTCAGGAATTTCAGATCGTTCTCGAAGAACAGGCGCAGATCGTTGACGCCATAACGGAGCATCGCCATACGCTCGACCCCCATACCAAAGGCAAAGCCCTGGTATTTCTCCGGATCGACACCGGACGCTTTCAGAACATTCGGGTGCACCATGCCGCAACCGAGCACTTCGAGCCAGCCAGTGTGGCTGCAAACACGGCAGCCTTCACCGCTGCACATGACACATTCGATATCCACCTCGGCACTGGGTTCAGTGAACGGGAAGTAGGATGGTCGGAAACGGACCGGCAGTTCTTTTTCGAAGAAGACCCGCAGAAACTCTTCGAGGGTGCCTTTTAAGTCGGCAAAACTGACTTTTTCATCGATCATCAACCCTTCCATCTGGTGGAACATCGGGCTGTGCGTTAAGTCGGAATCGCAGCGATAAACGCGACCTGGGCAGACAATGCGGATCGGTGGTTCCGAGTTTTCCATGGTTCGGACCTGAACGGGAGACGTGTGCGTCCGAAGCAGGGTTTTGGCATCGAAATAAAAGGTATCGTGCATCGCCCGTGCCGGGTGATGCGATGGAATATTCAGGGCTTCGAAGTTGTGATAATCGTCTTCGATTTCCGGTCCGGTGGCGATGTCGTACCCGATGTTGGTAAAGAAGCCTTCCATCCGACGCAGTGTCATGGTCACCGGATGCAGACCACCGGCGGCTTTACGACGTCCGGGTGCCGTCACATCGATGGTTTCCGCCGCCAGCTTTTCGGCCAGGGCATTTTCTTCGAGGTAGCCTTTACGAGCCTGGATGGCTTCTGCCACCGCTTCTTTGACTTCGTTAATGCGGGCACCCGCGGCGGGACGTTCTTCCGGCGACAACTGACCAAGTGACTTCAGCTGAGCGGTGATATCACCCTTCTTTCCCAGATATTTGACTCGAATTTCGTCCAGCGCCTGCGCATTGGTTGCGTCATTTACAGCTGCCAGCGCGTCTTCATGCAGCTTGTTCAGGGTATCCATGTACCGTCAAAACTCCCGTCAATCGGTAGACCTAAAAGGCGTTCACTATAAGGAAGGAACAGAAATAAGCAACTGATCTAACAGCATTTCCTACCCGTTTCGGGTAAACAGACTGTCGGTAAAGCTGCGTTCGCAAAAATGGCAGGTCAACTGGATTGGCCGGACCTGTTCTCGCACATAAAACCGGGTAGCAACCGGCTCTGTGTGAGAAATGCAATTGCTGTTCGGGCAATCAAAAATGCCGGTAAACTCCGCCGGTAAACCAATCGGGAACTTCTTCCTGACCTGGTAATCTTCGATGATGTTCACGGTCGCATTCGGCGCGTACAGGGCCATTTCGGCAGCATCGAACTCGCTGAACAGCCAGCCTTCCACTTTAATAATGTCTTTGGTGCCATTGCCTCCGGATCTCAGATTGAGCCCGACAGTCACCCGTGCCTGGGAATTGCGCACCTGAATACGGGACAAAATGTTCAATCCCTGCCCTGCTGGGATGTGATCAATCACGGTGCCATTTTCAATGGCTTCTACGGCCATGGTCTCACGCATACTCAAGCTCCTCGATAACCTCATTCATGACCAATGACATCAGAGCCTCACGCGCATACACGCCATTTTCGGCCTGGGTAAAGTAATAGGCATGACGGGTTCGATCGACATCCGGGTGAATTTCATCCACCCGCGGCAGTGGATGCAGCACTTTCATGTCTGGCTTGGCTGAACTCAACATGTCGGCCGTTAATACGTAGCGAGAGGCAATGTGCATGTACTCGGTCGGATCAAAGCGCTCTTTCTGCACCCGGGTCATATAAAGTACATCGACTTTCTCAACGACCTCTTCCAGCGACGACACGTACTCGAACGTCACGCCCTGCGCCACCAGGCCGTCTTCTATGTAACCGGGCATTTTCAGGACATCGGGGGCGACAAAGTAAAAGGTCGGATTAAAGTGACACATGGCCTGCGCCAAAGAGTGCACGGTGCGGCCGTATTTCAGATCGCCGACAAAGGCAATTGAAAGATTATCGAGCGTTCCCTGACATTCAAAGATGGTAAACAGATCCAGCAGTGTCTGGGACGGATGCTGGTTGGCACCGTCACCGCCGTTAATCACCGGGACATCAGCAACCTCGGCGGCCAACCGGGCCGCGCCCTCGCGCGGATGGCGCATGATTATGGCATCGGCATAGGAAGAAATCATGTGAATGCTGTCGGTCAGGGTCTCGCCTTTTTTAGTCGACGTATTGGCCCCGTCTGAAAAACCGATCAATGAGCCACCCAAGCGCTGAACTGCGGTTTCAAATGAGAGTCGAGTGCGGGTGGAGGCTTCGAAGAAGCAGCTGGCGATGACTTTTTGCTGAAGATAGGGACCGGGCCCCTGTTTTTTGAAGATAGACGCTAACTTCACGATCAGTTCCAGGTCAGTCTTACTCAGATCTGAAATGGAAACGATATCCTTCCGATAGAGGGGGTTGGTCATACAGAGGCCCATGACGAATTTGCGGCATTATACAGAACGGAAGGTCCGGGCGGCTAGATGTAAGCGACAAGCTGTTAGCTGTTAGCTGTTAGCTGTTAGCTGTTAGCTGTTAGCTGTTAGCTGTTAGCTGTTAGCTCAATGATAAAAACCCAGAAACGAAAAAAGCCACTCGAACGAGTGGCTTTTTAAAATTTGGTGGAGCTAAGCGGGATCGAACCGCTGACCTCCTGCATGCCATGCAGGCGCTCTCCCAGCTGAGCTATAGCCCCTAAACAGGTGAGGCGTATAGTAAAGACGCCTCACTGCCCTGTCAACGCTTTTTATCAGTTTTTTTTCAGCGAATTCAATAAGTTAGCTAACTTTTAATCAATCCAGGAACTGAGCGAAGCTTTTGTACTCTTTCTCGAGCGATTTCAGCTTCTTCTTGCCCAGGCCACCGAGCACATTAATCGCATAGCGGATGCGGCCACGGGTGATATCCGGACCGAGAATAGCCATGGCATCCATTACCGACACCGATGCGGTACTACCGGTTATGGCAATAAACAACGGGGCGTTGATGTCTTTGAACTTCAGTTCTTTGAAGTCGGCAATGGCTTTGATATCCGCAAAGATATTGTCTTTCTCCCAGTGGCGCTGTGTTTCCAGCTTCCACAGAATCAACTGAAGCACCTGTTTAAGCTCTTCGGTTTCCAACTTCACCGAGGCAAAACTGTCCTCGGTAATGGCCAAGGTACCCTGGAAGAAGAACGCGAGCAGCGGCGCAATATCGCCTAAGGTTTCAGCGCGCGTCTGAGCCAACGGCATCAACTGAGTGGCGAACTCAGCATTGAACTTCCAATCAACCAGCCGCTGCAACAGTTGCTCCGGCGTGTGATGTTCGCGCAGGTATTTGCCGTTGAGCCAGTTCAGTTTTTCCTGATCGAAGACCGGGCCACCCAGAGAAATTCGTTCTACTGAAAACTTTGCTTTCATCTGCTCCAGGCTGAATACTTCTTCACCGTCTGGCATGGTCCATCCCATCATGCCGAGGAAGTTCAATAAGGCTTCCGGCAAAATGCCCAGTTCACGATAGTAGGTGACGCTGGTCGGGTTCTTTCGCTTGCTGAGCTTGGACTTGTCGGCATTACGCAGCAGTGGCAAATGCACGTAGGTTGGCACGTCCCAGCCGAAATACTGATACAGGGCAATCTGTTTTGGTGTCGAGGAGATCCACTCTTCGCCGCGCATGATGTGGCTGATTTCCATCAGATGATCATCCACCACACTGGCCAGGTGGTAGGTTGGCAAACCATCGGACTTCATCAACACCTGCATGTCGATTTGTTTCCAATCGATTTCGACGGTGTCGCGAAGCTCGTCATGAATGGTACAAACCCCTTCCTGAGGCACTTTCATGCGGACCACATGCTCTTCGCCGGCGGCGATGCGCTTGGCGACATCGGACGGGTCCAGGTGCATACAGTGACCGTCATAACCGATGTCTTCACCAGCGGCACGCTGCTGCTCACGCACTTCATCTAACCGTTCAGCCGTACAGAAGCAGTGAAATGCATGACCCTGATCGATCAACTGTTGGGCATATTTCTGATAAATATCGCGACGCTCAGACTGACGGTAGGGCCCATGCGGACCACCCACGTCCGGGCCTTCGACCCAGTTCAGCCCCAGCCATCGCAGACTGTCGAGAATTGCCTGTTCCGATTCAGCCGTTGAACGGGCCTGGTCGGTATCTTCGATGCGCAGAATGAACTCGCCACCCTGACTTTCAGCAAACACCTTGTTAAACAGTGCTATGTAGGCGGTGCCGACGTGCGGGTCGCCTGTCGGGGACGGGGCGATACGAGTGCGAATCTTGCTCATGGGTCTCTCTCAGTCAGGAAGTTCGAAAGCAGGCGATTATAGCCACGACGGAGGTCTGTTAACAGACCTCCTTGAGAGAGTTTCGGGACGCAATTTCAGCGTTATCGAGGATAAACGGTGTAGCTGACACCGGCCATTTGATGAATGAGTCGTACGACCTGTGCGCTGTAACCGGCTTCGTTGTCGTACCACAGGTAGAGAATGGCGCGTTTACCCTGAACGATGGTTGCACCGCTGTCGACAATCGCCGTTTTGCGGTTGCCAACGAAGTCGCTCGAGACCGCTTCCGGTGAATTGGTAAAGTCAATCTGCTTTGCCAACGATGAATACAACGACTGTTCACGCAAGAAGTCATTCAATGCATCCACGTCGGTTTCGGCACCAAGGTTCAGGTTCAAAATCGCCATCGATACATTCGGTGTCGGCACCCGAATCGCGTTGCCCGTAAGTTTACCGGCCAACTCCGGCAGAGCTTTGGCGACGGCTTTTGCGGCACCGGTTTCGGTAATCACCATGTTCAATGCAGCGGATCGACCGCGACGCTCACCGGCATGGTAGTTATCAATCAGATTCTGATCGTTGGTGTAGGAGTGAACGGTTTCGACATGCCCGCTTTCGATGCCAAACTGGTCATTCAATACCTTCAACACCGGCGTGATAGCGTTGGTGGTACAGGACGCGGCAGATACAATCCGATCTTCGTCGGTCAACTCCATTTGATTCACGCCGTAAACGATGTTTTTCAACTCACCCTTGCCCGGAGCCGTCAACAGCACTTTGCCCGCGCCTTTCGCTTCCAGATGCTGAGATAAACCTTTTTCGTCGCGCCAGATGCCGGTGTTGTCGACAATCAGGGCATTCTCAATGCCATAGGCGGTGTAATCGATGTCGGAAGGTGACGCGGCATAGATCACCTGAATGGACGTGCCATTGGCGATGATAGCCTGGTTCGCTTCATCGACCTGAATGGTGCCTTCAAAACTGCCATGGACTGAATCACGACGCAGCAGACTGGCCCGTTTGACCAGATCATTTTTCGCTTTACCAGGACGCACCACGATGGCGCGCAAACGCAGGCCAGAGCCCGAAGACTTTTCAATCAGGATGCGCGCGAGCAAGCGACCGATACGTCCAAAGCCGTACAACACAACATCTTGCGGTGATCGTTCGTAAGGTCGATTAATATCGTAGCCGTCAACCAGATCGGCCAACTCGTCACGCAGGTAATGTTCTAATACCGTCCCGACGGGTTGGGCTCGGTATTTCAGCGCGAGCTTACCAATGTCGATATGGCCGGCGCCGAGATTTAAGGTCTGCAGCGTTTTCAGAACGGCATGGGTATCGGTCACCGAGAGCTCATGCCCTTCAATCTGTTTTACAAACCGATGTGACTTCAATAACCCAACGGTGGATTGGTTAATGATCTGCCGTCCGAAAATGGATGTGATGACATCATTATTGCGGTACAAATGCCCGATCATCGGAATCATCGACTCCGCCAAAGCTTCCTTTTGTTGCCACTGCGAGAGCGTCTCAGCCACCATCGTTTTGTTCATGCGCTTGCCTTTGTGTGTTGTCTTTGAGCGCGCGATGCTAGTGAACTGGCGGGCTGCAAACCAGTCGCTTTGTCAGCAATTTTCAGTCAAACAAGGTTGATAAACGAGGCGACCATCTGTTTTGTATTTTTATTACCACAAATTCATCACCCACATTGATAAACCTTGCTGCTATCCAACTCTTCACATTCAAATGAAACTAACTTACGAAAACTTCTGTCGCATTTTTTTTCAGTTGAATGTCATCCTTTAGTCGGTGTTTGCTCTTTTCAGCCGTCTCAGACAGTGCAAACAGATTGTTCAGATGCTCCGGAACCGACACCGTTGCTTCTTGCCCTCGATTTATAAAGGCGACGAGTCGTCCTTTGGATGACACTCGTTCCAGTAGCAGGACGTCGTTGGTCAACGCGGTCAACGTGACCTCGGCATCGGTATGGAAAAACTCTGACTGCCGGATTTTTGCCATCGCCTTGAACGTCTCACCTATGGCCGGCTTCCATTGGTCTGGGTCATCCCAGGGATAGGCGCCACGACAATCCGGATCATTACCGCCGCTCATGCCGATTTCTGTTCCGTAGTAGAGACAAGGAGCGCCGGGCATCAATAACAAAAACGACAATGCTAATCCGACAGCGGCTTCATTCTCCTGAACCAACCACATAGCCCGTGGCGTATCATGACTGTCGATCAGGTTCAGTTGTACCGCGTTAATGTCGCGGTGGTACCAACCTTGAACGGTGTCAATCCGGGTACAGAAGTCTTCGGCATCCAGCGCGGCAATGTCGTACTCGTTCTGCTGGTAACCCTCTCTTATGGTCGATGCGCCGAAGTAACTCAGTGCTGCAGTGCCCATGGGGTAATTCATGACAGCATCGAACTGATCACCCTGCAGCCATCGCTCAGCCTGACCCCAGATTTCGCCGCAAATATAGGCATCCGGGTTCAATCCTTTCACCCGACGACGAAATTCCTGCCAGAACGTATCATCGTCAATGTCACCCGGGACATCGAGGCGCCAGCCATCGATACCAAAACGAATCCACTGTTCGGCAACGGAAAACAGATACTCACGCACGCCAGGATTGTCAGTGTTGAACTTTGGCAAGGCTGGCAAGTCCCACCAGGCCCGGTAATTGAGTGCTTCGTCAGAGTCTTTCGGGTAGGGATTTAATGGAAAGTCCTCGATATGAAACCAATCGAGATACGGCGACTCCGGACCGTTTTCGAGTATGTGATGAAACGCCCAAAAGCCACGGGAGGCGTGGTTAAACACACCATCGAGCATCACTTTCATGCCTCGCCGATGCGCCTCATCCAACAGAAAGCGCAACGCCTCATCGCCACCCAGTAACGGGTCGACCTGTCGATAGTCAAAGGTATGATAGCGATGATTCGATGCGGAACTGAATATCGGGTTCAGATACAACGCCGTCACACCCAGCGCTTGAATGTCGTCCAAATGTTCAGCAACTCCGTAGAGATCGCCTCCTTGAAACCCTTGTTCAGCTGGATCCGCCCCCCAGTCTTTAAAGGTGATCCCCGCCGGCGGCTGATGCTGCTTGCCGCGAGCAAATCGATCCGGGAATACCTGATAAAATACTGCGGATTTAACCCAATCGGGCGTGTTTATCGCTGTCATTCTGCCTCCGTTTGATCGATTCCAATGAAACAAACCGCATTCGTTTGGTTATTAAAAGCGATTGTCATGCCACATTACGCTATAGTGCAAAAAGTTGCTTATCATACTAAGCTGTTCAAAATTACAATAACCAACTTAAACCATCATTACGAGACTGCCTGAGGGAGCCATTCAAGGATGACAACGCTCATTGTGGATTCAGCCTGTGATCTGCCAAAACCACTGCTTGAAAAACTGAACATCCGCTTATTACCTGCCACCATCATCTACGATCAGAAATCAATGCAGGACTTCCGTGAAACGGAGCAAACTATCCAGCTCTATCGCAAAGATGTGTTTAACAAGAACACCGACAGTGAATCGGCCCCCACGTCGACCAACGATATTGTGCGCATACTCGAATCGGCCGTCGCAGCGGGCGACACGGACATTCTGATCCAAACCGTCAATCGGGTACGCAGCCCAACTTACGAAAACGCCGTGGAAGCGATTTCGATCATCCAGAAACGCCATGCCGATAAAACCATCGGTTTGCGGGTACAGGACAGTCGAACGATTTTTACCGGTCAGGCGGTTCTGGCGGCACATACGGCAGCGCTGATTAAAAAAGATATCGTCGGTACTCGCCTGCGACGGACCATCGATAACCTGAGTTCGAAAGTACACGCTTATCAGGTTCCGAAGGACGTGTACTACCTTCGCGAGCGAGCTCGAAAGAAAGGCGATAACAGTGTCAGTTGGTTTGGAGCTGTGATTGGGCGAGCTCTGAATGTTTGCCCGATTGTCCTGGCTTTGGATGATCAGACCTTTCCGGTGACCAAAGTCCGCCAGTTTTCAAAAGCGGCTGAGCTCCTGTTTCAACATACCATCAACAAGGTGAATGATGGGTTGCTGTCCCCGTTTGTTGCGGTCAGCTACGCCGGAGACCCGTCTGATCTGCAATCCCTTCCTGGTTTTAATGACCTGAGAACGGCCGTCAAACAGCGCAAATATCAGCTCATCGTCTCGCCGATGTCACTGTCTGGTGGCGTTAATCTGGGGCCGGGTACGCTGTCCGTCGCTTTTGCAACCGAACCTTACGAGTGGTCGGACTGATCCGACCCACAGACGGCATTACGGCCCTGCTTCTTAGCAAGATACAGGGCTTCATCGGCCCGTTGCGCTAGCGATGACGCATCATCATCGGGCTTCGCTTGTGCCACCCCACAACTGAAGGTCACCTGAATGGCAAGATCACCCCGACGGTGCTCTACCTGAGCGAAGCCTTCTCTTACTTCGTCGAGCAGTCTGCAAGCCGTTGCTTCATCGGTATCCGGCAAGACGATGGCAAACTCTTCACCGCCGTATCGACCGATGGTGTCCGTGACCCGAAACCGTTGACTTAAAAACAGCGCTAACGCATGAATAATGCGATCGCCCATACCATGTCCGTAGGTATCGTTCACGCTCTTAAATCGGTCGATATCCAGCATGGCAAAAGACACTAGCCGACCTTCGGCTTCGGACGACTCGATTGCCCGGTTCAATGCCTCGAGACTGTGATTGTGATCGACCAGCCCCGTCAGGCCATCGCGAATCACCTGCTCATGCAGACCGCGATACCGACGGCAGCGATTCATCACAGTCGATATCAATACTTCTTTCGGCACCGGCTTGGTCAGGAAGTCATCCCCGCCCTGGCTGACGGCATCGAGTTGCTTTTCAACGTCGGACTCCGCAGACAGATAAAGAATTGGAATCGCATCGTATCGGGGCTGCTGCCTGATCACCCTAGCCAGTTCGGGGCCGGTACAACCCGGCATATACATGTCCATCAGAATGGCATCCGGCTGGAAAGAGTCGATGACTTCTAAAACCTTTAACGGCTCGAGGACAGTACGGGTGAAAAGACCTGCATGATTCAGGACTTTCTCGGCGTAAAACGCCTGTGATTTGGAATCATCCACCACCAGCACCCGATAAGGCTGTTCATTGCGCATGGCGTAGATGCCCATCAGGTGCTCGACCAGACGCCCAAAATCAAGGTTGTGATCAAAAAATGCGATGCCATTGGCTCGGACCACTGACAGTCGCTGTTCTATCGTTGGTGTTTCTTCACTGTAGAAAATGGCCGGAATGGTGGCGCGCATGTTCTGCTGCAGACGGGAAATCAGATCGATTCCATTACCGTCAAACTCTGTATCGACGACAATCGCCGCCGGCAGTCGGTACAAGATGGATTGCTGCAACGCATCAGCAGTCGGATAATGACTGCTTGGAATTCCGAAATGATGCAGCTGTTCACTGATCGTATCGGCCATGTCTGTGTTTTTAAAACACAGATAAACCGGTTTCCGTCCTGAAGATATCTGCTGCAGAGGTAAGTCATCGTTCGAGCGCGAACAGGTGTCCGCGATGTCGCTGATGCACTGATTCAATCGTTCCAGTACGGCTGACGTTGGCGCTCGATTACGGTCCGACTCGCCTAACATGGTCACCAGCTCTTCAGATGACTCGGCAAGCTGGTCGAATTGATACCGGGAGGCCAACTTGTTCAGTTTTCCGGCAGACTGCAGAAACTCCTGATACCAGTGTTCGTTCCAGTGAACTTCCTGCAACGCTCCCCAACTGTTGACAATGCTACGCGCCTGCTCGTGGACGCGACGCCCAAAATGTTGTTTTAGCTTTTCAAGTTGTAGTTTTTTTTCTTCGGACACGTGAATGCGCTACCTGATAATTGTCTTACAGCTTGGGATGACCGACCTTCAGACAAGTGATGAATCTTGCTTCCTCTCTTGCTGCAGAGTTTGCCATAAATGACGCAGTTCGTATCGGTCCAGATCAGTTTCAGGGTCATAAATACACTGTTCAATCTGTTGCAATAACGGCCCCAATGCCTGGTGGTGCGGATACTGACCGGCTAAACGCTGCGCATACTGATGCAAAGTTTCACCCTGCCCCCGACCGCCATAAAGACGCTCGATCTTGTTCAATGACCGATAGGGCTCTTTTTGAACTTTGGGAATGGGTATCAGCCCCAGCCAGAGTCCGAAGGCAAGACTTAATCCCCCCATCACAGACAGCAAGGCTAACACGGCTTTCAGCGGCGAAAATTCCCCAAAGGCCGATGTAAACCAGCCGATGGCCTGATTATTATCATAGTCCAACACCAGTACCTGCCATTGATAATTGAGGTTGTCCCAGTACATGATCATCTGGTTCACCAATGTCGCTCTACCGAGCCGGGCTCCCACCGATAGCTCTTCAGGCTGCGAACCCATAAACAGTTCGTCGAGATTCATTTCAATTCGATTCGGTGATACCACAGCGGTGGGATCTACGCGATGCCATTCACTGTCGATCCAAACCTCCACCCAGGCATGGGCTTCACGCTGACGAACCTGAATGTAGTCGCCACCGGGTACGTAAGTGCCGCCGAGGTAACCGCCGACAATACGGGACGGTATCCCCACGGCTCGCAGCATAAAGGCCATAGCACTGGCATAATGCTCACAAAAACCGCGTCGCTCGCCCAACCAGAAGGCTTCGATACTGTCTTCGCCCCGATAAAGTGGCGGACGCAGCGTGTAGTAAAAATCCTGTTCCCGGATTTCAGTCAACAGCCGTTCGACAAATGCCCAATCCGACCCCGCTTCTTGATAACGTTCGTTCGCCCAGGCTCTTAAGGCCTCATTCCCCGTTTGAGGTAAGGCAAGATCCAGACGCTGAGCCCCGGTCTCTTCAGACCAACTCACCCGATCACTACTGACGGCCTGATATCGATAAACGTTATTGATCGGGCGGATCTGAGCAGCCCTGGCATCAGGCAGAATACGACGATCAGCGCCATCAATCTGAACCGGCCAATCCAGGAAATACATCCAGCGCTGGCCCGACTTTTCCTGTATGACGGTATAGTCATAGCGTGAGCCTTCAGCAACCGGCAGGTCGATATTACGGGGCCAGGCAAACGGATTGCGAGCGGTATAACGAGCACGCCAGGTTTCGCCATCGAACACACTCATCGTGTTGCCCCGCCAGTACCATTGATCCCTTGGCGGCCGTTCACCGTTAAAACTCACTCGGAACGCCGGCTCGTTCGACTGCGCCAACTCAGCAACGGAACCGGGACGCATCTCATCAGACATGCCAGTCTGAGCACCTCTTTCGTCATTTGGGATGTTCCATAACGGAGGCAATCGTGGGAAAAACAGATAGCCGGCAACCATGATCGGTACGGCTCCAATCATCAACACTGTCGATTGTTTCAGCGCATAGCGCAGTCGAAAATGACCTTCTGAGGTCACCGCCTGCAGTGCCAACAAGTTGCTCAGTACCAAAAACACCAGCAGCAGTGCCCCGAGTGGGTCAAACCGATACAACAGATAAACCCCGCTCAGAAAAAAACCGAGATACACCTGAAAAATACCGTCACGCCGACGCAGAACCTCCAGACTTTTCAAAAGGTACCCGAGCAAGCAAAACGCCACGGCAGTATCCAGCGAATATCGACTGAAGCCGGAAGCGACGATTCCAGCTATCCCGGCCACGATCATCGATAACACCAGCCAAACCGGTGGTTTCTTGAGTTGACCGTGAATCACCCGCCAACGCCAAAACACCGCAAAGACAAACACCAATACAAACCAGTTCGGCATGTACGGTACAAAGACAAGAAACATGAAAAACTGGGCAACCAGCAACGTGCGAATGGCGGCCTGGGACAGCACCCGACGATATGGCGGAATATATTCAGACTCAGTCATAACCAAACTCAGCTAATTGCCTGCGCACACGCATGAGATGGTCTTCCCCTTTACCGACAGGAATCTCAGCATTTGGTAATACGACGCCAAAGGGCCGTCCCTGCTCAACGAACTTTTGACAGTACCAGGCGATCGCCGCCAATCGAGAATCCGTTGACAGTCCGGGGAACTGCTCCCAATCGATGGTTTCATCAGTGGCCTGGTAGTCGGTAAACGACTTCACCAATAACTGGTCTCTGGAAAAACCCGGCCAGTGTAGACGACGGATCGGATCCCCCGGTTGGTATGTGCGCAATCCATGAAAGTCTTCGCTGCCTTCTTTATAAAAGTGATCGTTCAGCGTCGACTCATCCTCATCCCCGGAGGCTGATACCGCTTGACGATCCTGTCGAACCGCCTTTGGATAGGCCCACCCCTTCACATTGATGCTTACGTAACTCCAGGCCACTATCAGCCCAAAAGGATAGCGAGACTCAATGCGGAATCGGGGTGGCATCACCGGCCCGCGCTGTTCTGCTGGTACCGGTATGGTGACCACCTGTTCATGTTCATGCAAATCAACTGCTATCGCGCCCCAGACCGGATGAATGCACTCCAGTACACCTCGGGATCGGGCTTGCGTAGAGGACAGCGCCAAGGTCAGTTCAGACACATCACCCACTTCCACCAAGGTTCCGGATTGCGCGGTCAACGTCAATCCACTCAGATTCCGATAGGTTAAATGCACAGCCATCCAGAGCATGGCCATGAGCCAAAATGCGAGTGCATAGTTCAAGGCACTCTCGAAATTGATGGCCAACAGCAGCACAAGTACGGCAATAATCAACAGAACCAACCCCTGACGAGTTGGCACAATAAAAATACGTGACTGATTCAGGGTGATGTCATTCTGCTGAGGCAGACGTTTTTCAACCCACTGATCCAGGTTCTTACGAACCCGTTTACGAAACCGGCCAATCACAATCAGGGCATCCGCAGCACATCAACAGTGTCCAGGATCTGTCGTACCAGGGTATCGGCACTCAATGACCGGTGTGCTTTAATCCGGTGTGCAGCAACGGGCGCAAACACCTCCTGAACATCATCTGGTGTGACGTAATCCCGGCCAGAGGTCAGCGCATAGGCACGTGCCGCATTCGCCAGGGACTGAGACGCACGGGGAGACAAGCCAAGCGCACATACGGATGAGTCCCGGGTCTTTTGCACCAGACGCATAATGTAATCCAATATGGCATCACTGATGCTGACATCCTTCAGTGCCAAGCGGAACTCAGACAACTGATCTGGCTTGACCAAGGGTGAGAGCTGATCCAGATTGATTCGCCCGACATGCCCGAGCAACAACTGCTTTTCAATGGCTTCTTCGGGGTAACCCAAACTGATGCGCATAAAAAAGCGATCCAGTTGGCTTTCCGGTAACGGATAGGTCCCTGATTGGGACTGAGGGTTCTGGGTAGCAATGACAAAAAACGGTTGCGGCAGTTTCAGGGCATCACCATCGACAGACACCTGCCCTTCTTCCATCGCTTCTAACAGTGCGGATTGCGCTTTTGGGGTTGCACGGTTCAGTTCATCAGCCAGTAACAACTGGGTAAAGACGGGTCCCTGATGAAACCGAAACGCCTGTTTTTCACGATCAAAAATCTGAGCCCCGATCACATCTGACGGCAACAGGTCGGCCGTAAACTGGATGCGCTGGTACTCCAGCCCCATCAGTCGCCCAAGCCCTTGGGCCAACGTGGTTTTGCCGACACCAGGTAAGTCTTCAAGCAGGACATGCCCGCCACACAGCAAGGACACCCAGATCAGACGTATCTGCTCCGGCTTTCCCGCCACCACTTGAGAAGCCTGCTCCAGTAACCGATCCGTCAAGGTAGATAAATGCGACATTGAACCCTCTGATTGACAACAAAAAAGGCCTATCTGCGGAACAGATACGCCTTTTAACTTTATAGCAGATCGACCAGCCGATTACAGAGTCTTTTCAGTTTGCTGAACCGTGACTAATCAGGCTTCGTCGTTATGCAAATCAACCAAGGAGGAGTCGGCCGTGGCCGTTTTCTGCTTGGAATCGTCATTCCGGCGAGCTTCCAACGCATCCAGATAGGCCTGATCGACGTCTCCGGTTATGTAACAGCCATCAAAAACCGAACAGTCGAAATCGTGTACATCCGACTTTTTCGTCTGTGTTGCACGTTTGAGATCGTCCAGATCCTGATATACCAGCCAATCAGCACCGATGGATTCGCAAATCTGCTCGGTTGTCCGACCATGTGCAATCAGCTCTTTGGCCGCAGGCATGTCAATGCCATACACGTTCGGATACTTCACCTCAGGTGCTGCCGAGGCAAAATACACCTTGTTGGCGCCGGCATCGCGGGCCATCTCGATAATCTCGTTACATGTCGTGCCCCGTACAATGGAGTCATCAACCAGCAAAACGTTTTTACCTTTAAACTCCAGACTGATGGCATTCAACTTTTGACGGACTGACTTCTTCCGCTGGGTCTGACCGGGCATGATGAACGTACGACCGATATACCGGTTCTTCATAAACCCTTCCCGGAAGTTCACTCCCAGTCGGTTCGCCAGTTGCAGGGCTGACGTACGGCTGGTGTCCGGAATCGGGATTACGACATCAATATCGTGATCGGGCCGTAACGCCAGAATCTTATCCGCCAGCGCATCACCCATCCGTAATCTTGCTTTGTAAACAGAAATACCGTCAATAATCGAGTCAGGACGGGCAAAATAGACATACTCAAACATGCACGGCGTTTTGCCGGTCTCTTCTGCGCACTGTTGAATGTGCAGTTCGCCTTGCGCGTCTATATAAACGGCTTCGCCGGGTGCAACATCGTCGATCATGTCAAAACCGATCACATCCAGCGCCACACTCTCCGAGGCGACCATGTACTCAGTAGCACCATTCGCAGCAGTCCGTTTGCCATAGACCAGCGGGCGAATGCCATTGGGATCACGAAACGCCACCATGCCTAAGCCACTGATCATCGCCACGACACCGTAAGCGCCTCGACAACGACGGTGAACACCCCGTACCGCTGCAAACATATCTTCGGCCTTAGGTTTCAGCTTACCCAACATCTGCAACTCGTGTGCAAAGACATTGAGTAACACCTCGGAGTCTGAAGTGGTGTTCACATGACGTAAATCGGACTGAAAAACCGCTCGGTTTAACTCTTCTGAGTTGGTCAGATTACCGTTGTGCGCCAACACAATGCCGTAAGGCGAGTTAACATAAAACGGCTGGCTTTCTGCCGTGCTGCTGGTACCGGCTGTCGGGTATCGCACATGACCGATACCGATGTTGCCAACCAGCGACTGCATGTGGCGCTGATGAAAAACATCTCGCACCAGCCCATTGCTTTTTCGCAGATAAAATTTGCCATCCTGCTCGGTCACAATACCCGCGGCGTCCTGACCGCGATGCTGCAATACTGTTAATGCGTCGTACAACAACTGATTGACCGGGGCCTGTCCGGTAATACCGACAACACCACACATAGTTACTCTCCTCCAACCGACAGAATGGCACCGGATGCTTTATGAATGTTTTCACCGGTCCAACGTATTACCGGCTCGAAATAAGGAATGAGGACCGAGTCCTGCCAGAACTGATCCAATGCAAAGAGTTTCCCGAGCGCCAACACAGCGACCACGATGATAATTCCGCGCAGCAACCCAAAGACCACGCCTAAGGCCCGATCGGTTCCGGTCAGTCCGGTCATGCGAACAAACTCGCCGAGAAGATGATTGATCAGTGATCCCACAATCAGGGTGGCAAGGAACAGGATAATGAACGATGCGGTATAGCGATGAGCCTCGTCCGCCAACCAGCCCGTCAGCAACGAAGCGAGGTTGTCACTGAACAGTCGGGCAATCACCAAAGCGGCCACCCAAGAAGCAAGGGACATCGCTTCTTTGGTAAAGCCACGCCGGATACTGATTAATGCGGAAACTAAAAGAATGCCGAGAATTGCCCAATCTAAGAAAATCATGACGGTACCGAAGTCGTAAACGCGCGCATTCTATCAGGAATGCTCTTTTTGTGAATATTTTTCATAAGACCTGACCAATTGATCAGGTCAGAGTAAGCGAACCATGAATCAGGAGTCGTCACGGTAACGGACCACTAACCCCTGCTCTCCGAACTCCTGTTTCAAAACCGTTTTTAAAGCATTGGCGTCGGATTTCTCCGTTAACGGCCCTACAAACACCTGAGTAAAGACCGATCCATCGGACAGCAGTTTTTCGCGAACATATACCTGGTAATCTGCGGCCCTTAACCGATCACGAAACACCGTTGCTTTGCCGGGGTCACGAAAGCTGGCAATTTGAACACTCCAGAGATCCACAGGTTGCTCGACGCTCGGCGTCGATTCTGGTTCGGGCTCAGCAGGCGTGTCCGCCTCGATGACAAAACCGGGAGACTGAGCGTCCGGTAAAGGTGGCAACTCAGTTTGATCCGCTTCAACCGTGCGAATATGGGTCAAATCAGGGCGTTTGGGTTGTGGCGGAATGTTGGTGATTTTTTCTGGAATACGCCCTTCCCCATCCAGTAAAACCGGGGCAATGAGTAAAACAAAGGCGGCTAAGACCAAAATACCCACCAAACGCTGCTGCAGTGACCGTTCCACTCACTTCTCCAAAAAATCCATCGCGGCGCAAACGGTATAAAAAGAACCGCCAATAAACAAGGGCTCTCCGGGATGTTCACGATCCAGGACCGCCATCAGCTCTTCGATCGTATCAGCCTGACACAGCACCGGTTGTGTTGTTCGGTCACCCAGCGCTTGTGCCGTCAGGCCTCTGGGGACATTAAGACTCACAGTACTGAGACTTAACATAGCCGGCTGCAATGCCCGGATAAAACCATCACTGTCCTTATCGGCCAGCATCCCGAGGGCCACATGAAAACGCTCAGGCAGCAACTGACTGGCAATATATGCAGCTGCATGAGGGTTGTGCCCAACATCGACAATCACCCGACGACCTTGATGTTGAAACGACTGCAGACGACCCGGCACCGAGAGCGCCTGCAAAACCGATGCGCACTCTTCGACCGGTAAAGACCAGGGTGACAGGGCGAAGGCTTGCAAGGCCGCGGCGGCATTCGCCCGTGGCAAACCCAGCGCTGATTGACGTGTTTCACCGGTTTTCCAGTACAGCCGGTCATTGTTGAGACCATGCTCTTGTCCAAATGGATAAAGCTCAGCACCGACAGATTGGGCCGTGTTGAGCACAGACTCAGGGACTTCCGAGCCAAGCACCAAGGGCCGCCCCGTTCGACAGATACCGGCTTTTTCCCGACCGATCTCTTCCAACGTATCACCCAGAAAACCCTGATGGTCCAGGCCCACGTTGGTTACCACGGCGATGTCAGGATCGATCAGATTAACCGCGTCTAACCGTCCTCCCAGACCAATCTCCAGCACCCAGGCGTCCAACTGCTCATGCTCAAAGACCCAGAACGCCGCCAATGTGGTGTATTCGAAGTAAGATAGTGAAACGTCACCGCGGGCTTGTTCAACGGCCTGGAAAGCTTCAACCAATAGCTGATCGGCAACCGGTTCATTATTGATGCGTATGCGTTCGTTGAATCGAAACAGATGAGGTGACGTATACAGCCCAACCTTTGCTCCGGCGCTCTGACAAAGCGCAGCAATGGCAGCACTGGTGGTGCCTTTGCCATTGGTACCGGCCACGGTCATTACGGTTGGCGGGGTCTTTTGCAGAAGCTCGGTGGCGACGCGTTTCAGGCGTTCGAGACCCAGTTCAATTTCGGTAGGATGAATGGCTTCGATGTACCGAAGCCATTCATTAAGATCAGTCGATCGGTGCATGAACAAACTTTTTCAATAAGCCTGCCAGCTTTGGCCGGAGGTCATGACGGCGCACAATCATGTCCACCGCGCCTTTTTCCATCAGGAACTCACTGCGCTGAAAGCCCTCTGGCAACTTCTCTCGGACTGTCTGCTCAATGACACGGGGACCGGCAAAGCCAATCAGAGCGTTCGGTTCCGCGACATTTACGTCACCCAGCAAGGCTAAAGAAGCCGACACGCCACCAAAACAAGGGTCCAACATCACTGAAATGTAAGGCACCCCTTCCTGCTTCAGTTTTTCCAAAGCCGCACTGGTTTTGGACATCTGCATTAATGAAAACAGGGCTTCCTGCATACGTGCACCGCCCGATGTGGCAAAACATACAAATGGAACACGACGTGACAACGCCTGATTGGCCGCTTGTACGAACTTCTCGCCAACCACAGCGCCCATGGAACCGCCCATGAAGTTAAAGTCGAAAGCCGCAACAACGACGGGCAACCCTTCTACCGTTCCGGACATCGCCACCAGTGCATCGTTTTCACCGGTTTGTTTTTGAGCAGCGGTTAAGCGATCTTTATAACGCTTACTGTCACGAAACTTCAGCCGATCTTCCGGCGCGACCTGAGCGGCAATTTCTTCACGCCCTTCACTGTCTAGAAACATATCCAAACGACGTCGAGCGCCAATGCGCATGTGATGATCACATTTCGGACAGACATCCAGATTCTTTTCAAGTTCGGGCCGATACAGTACGGCACTGCACTTCGGACACTTTTTCCAGAGCCCTTCCGGTACGTTCGAACGGCCTTTGGCATCGGATCGAATAATCGATGGAACGATTTTCTCCAACCAACTGCTCATATTGTCCCCATCTTGGTGTATTGGTTCACGATCTATTATCTATGAATCTTGCCTGTTGTTTTACAACCGCGCAACGGACACACTTATGAACTATTTTCACGGACCCACCCATCCGCACGGCGCACTTCACGGATAAAGGCGTCCATTCGCTCGGGCGACTTAACCCCCTTGGAGACCTCTATACCGCCGCTGACGTCCACTGCATAGGGTTTAATTGAGGACACCGCTTCATAAACATTGTCCGGTGCTAAGCCACCTGCCAAAAACAGTTTTGGCGCGATTGAAACGGGAATCAAGCCCCAGTCAAACGCCTGCCCGGTACCACCCGGTTGACCCTTCACATAGGCATCCAGCAGCAATCCATCGGCTTCCTGATGTTGTGCGCATGCACTTGTTAACTGTTGCTCGTCTTTCACGCGGATTGCTTTCAGATAGCGCGTACCGAATTGCTGACAATAGTCGTGCGATTCATCCCCATGAAACTGAATCAGGTCGGCACGAGCTTCGCTCACCACTTCACGGACATAACCGGCATCGGCGTTAACAAATAACGTGACAACCGACACCCCCGGGGTGACCGCACTGACCAATGATTGAACATGCTCAATCGTGACAGAACGCGGACTGGGTGGGTAAAACACCATGCCGATCAGATCAGCCCCCAACTCACAGGCGCTTTTTACGTCTTCGGCCCGAGTCATGCCACACATTTTAATACGGGTTTGCTTCATAATTTACACCGGGTCAAATAAGGACGTACTCGTCGACAAAATCGGCGAGAGAAAAGCGGGACCAGGATCTGCACTTGGCAAATCGCCAACATTGTAAGACGCTCGGACAAAGTACAGCCCGTTACCTTTTGCCGTCACACCGCCACGACGCCGGTCTTTATAATTTAGGACATCGGACGCCCAGTCAACGGGTTTTCGTCCACGCCCGATCGGCAACATCACACCGACCAGATTGCGCACCATATGATGCAAAAAGCCATCGGCGCGCGCTTGAATCACAATAAACTCACCAAATCGCGCGACTGTCAGCTCTCTGAGTGTTCGTACCGGTGAGTGGGCCTGACATTCGGCCGCACGAAAAGAACTGAAATCGTGTGTTCCCAGCAATCGATTGGCCGCTTGCTGCATCAGGCCAACGTCTAGTTCGTATTGCTCCCAGGTAGTAACTTCGTGTAACAAAGCAGATTTGACCCAATTATTGTGGATGATAAAGCGATAAGCACGTTCCTGCGCAGAAAAACGGGCATGAAAATGCTCATCCACCTGAGTCACCCATTTCACCGATATGTCGTCCGGTAAGCGGCCATTAATCCCCATTTTCCAACCATAGTCGCTGCGCTGAGCACGGGTATCGAAGTGGACGATCTGGTTCGTCGCATGGACGCCCGCATCCGTACGACCAGCCACAATTGTAGACACCGGTTCATCCGCCACCTTCGCTATGGCCGCTTCGAGCGCCGCCTGTATCGTTGATACGCCGCTTTTTTGAATCTGCCAACCATGAAAAGCGGTACCCTTATATTCAAGGCACAGAACTATCCGATGATGATCGGTTGGTCTTAAAAACGGGAAAACTTCACTCATACACTGACCACTAAACTAAAAAAGCCGCCCGTGGGCGGCTTTAACCAAATCAAGAGCACTCGCTCATCAAAGCTGCGACATCAACTCCTGAGCCTGAGCTTTCTGCTCATCATTACCCTCTACAGCAACTTCTTCGAGAATGTCACGAGCACCATCTTTATCATCCATTTCGATGTAAGCCCGGGCAAGATCCAGCTTGGTACTGGCTTCATCGTTACCGGATAAGAAATCAAACTCATCGTCTTCCAGGTCTGCATCGCTGTCGAGGGAGTCAGCCAGCTGAGACAGCGCATCACCATCATCGGTTGATTCAGCTGCCGCAGGCGCAAAGGAATCCTCAACTTCGAAATCCAGGTCCGCATCTGGCTCGCCCGATTCAACCGAAGGCATGTCCAAATCGTCCGCGCTCTCGATATCCAAATCAAGACCGGTATCATCCAACTCCAAGGTTGGTTCTTCGGTCGCTTCGGCAGTACTTGAAGAATCTAACTCTTCAACACCACTCAGATCCAGATCGTCGTCTTCCAGACTCAACGACTCGTCGCCGAAATCCAGTGACTCCAGATCTGATTCCGATTCAGTGTCATCGGCATCTTCAAGATCCAGCGAAAAGTCTAAATCATTGTCACTTGCAGACTCGGTTTCGGCACCAAAATCTGTTGTTTCAAGGTCTAAGGATTCATCTTCTAAGCTGAAATCAAGATCACTGCTGTCCGATGCTGGGGTTTCCGTTTCCAAATCACCCAAATCCAAACTGAAATCTAAATCATCATCGGTGCTGGAGGCTTCGCTTTCCGGCATCGAGTAATCTGAATCTGAACTGTCGGAAGCAGTTTCGGTTGCGGGCTGATCATCAAGATCCATGGAGAAGTCTAGATCAGACGTCGTGCTGTCATTGACATCAGAGCCCAGGTCGAGATCGTCGCTGTCGTCCAGATCCATCGAAAAATCATCAAGATCATCGGTCAACTCAACTGAATCGCTGCTACCGGCAATCGGCAATTTCGCTCTGAGGTCTTCAACCTCACGCTGCTGATCAGAACTCAGCGCCAGGCGAGACTCCAACTCATTAAACGCATTTGAGTCACCTGTTTCCGCATACACTTCCAGAAGTTTGAGACCAACGTCGCTACGATCCGGGTGTTCAGAAAACGCTTCTTTGAGCTTCTCTTCGGCTTGATCGTACTTCTGGTAGGCCATGTACATCTCAGCTTCGACCACCGCATCCAGCGTTTCAGGCTCATCGGCGACCAAATCATCGTCGAAATCATCTTCAACATCCGCCAGAAGGTCTTCATCGAAATCGGCCGTTAGCTCATTGGTTTCGGTGAACACCGGCTCTTCTTGAGCATTGATCTCATCCAAGGTTTGATCACCGCCGGCGCGCTTACTGCGAATATAGAGCGGCACAAGGATCAACAACAACAGGCCACCGCCGGTAATTGCCATATTAACGGTGCTGGCCATGACCCAATCCGAGGCTTTTCGCGACATGTCCTGAGCGAAACCGAGGATATTATCCAGCGTGGACTGTGGCGCTTGAGCAACTGGCTGCGGAGTCGGCTGTGGTTGAGGTTGCGGCTCTGGCTGCGCTGGTGTGCTGGCTTCGTTTGAGTCCGAGGTTGCAGGCATATCGGTTGCCGCAGCATCAGCACTCGGAGTTGTTTCTGCTGCACTGTCGGAAGCACTATCAGCAGGGGCCGTTGCGTCTTCAGCAGAGTCCTGTTCCTGACCCAATGCTTGCTGAACTTCGGCCAGATCGGAGTTCTGAACATCCAGCAACCGCTCCATTATTGCGATTTGCTCTTGAAGTTCACTGACGCGCGACTCTAACTCATCACGCTCACGTTCAAATTGATCGTTCAGCTCTTCAGCCACGGCCAACTGGTTTTGCAACTGATCGATGGTCGCCGCTGCTTCACCGGACGCTGTGGTGGAGCTGGAATCAGCATCGGCTGTCAGCTCAAGGTAACCGTCCGGATTCTTTTCAGCATCAGCCGATGGTAACGCTGAGGATGTTGAATCGGTTGCCGACAACTGAACTTCTGAAGCTTCGTTGACAGGCGCACGCAGATTCGGGGCAGCACCCTGGTTTTGTGCCTGCACTTCGGCAATGGCTTCATCCAGGCTTCGAGTCGAAATCTGACGACCATCCGGCAAGGTTAAGACGCTGCCAGCTTTAACTCGGTTGATATTGTTACCAAGGAACGCTTCCGGATTCAGGTCCTGAATAGCAAGCATGACCTGCTGAGGGGAATAATTTCCACGTCCGGGTACCTTAAGTGCGATTTCCCACAGCGTGTCATTTCGCTGGACCCGATACTGGCCTTCCGGCAGATTATCTTCACGTGGTTCCACGGCAGGTGTCGTCGCAACGGTTTCAGTGGACTCAGCACCGGAAACCACCGTTGTCGTGACAAGATCAGAAGCCTGGTTGTTTGACGATGGTTCAACAACCAGCGCGTCCACGGATAAGCCGGTATCAAAGACCGGAGGGTCCAACAATACGGTGTATTCTTTCAGCAACCGACCGCCGGGCCAGTTTACTTCAACCAGAAAATTCAGAAACGGTTCACGAACCGCCTGACTGGTATTCAGGGTAATTACCGTTTTACCGGCTTCATTTTCCCGAACTCGAAACTGAATATTGGAAAGGAAAAAACTGCGCTCAACGCCTGCCCGTCGAAAATCGTCGTTGCTTGCCAGAGTCGGCAGTATTTCTCCGGCCGTCAATCCCTGAAGCTGGATCAGTTCAATTTCGGCTTCCAGAGGGTCATTAAGGTTTGATTTGACTTCGATGTCACCCAACCCTAACCCAAATGCTGAGCCGATAAATGACATGACGGTCAGAAATACTACAAACGCCTGTTTTTTTACCATAATCCTTTTTCCCTATCTCCAATTTGACCATCAATGCCGAAGCTGAGAGCGTATTGAAGAGGAATCTCTTTTTTTATTAAACCGAAACGAGATTAAGTGAGAACCAGTTCTCATTTAAGATCGCTACGACGAATTCAGCTGCAACTAAATGTAGAAAGCACATTACAAACTGCGGCTAAGTATTATTTATAAAAGGACTTTTAGCAACTAGGGGGTGTCTCAACTTCCGGTTTTTATCGCCAAAATTTGACACCGTACTCAGCAAAAAGGCGGCCCTATTGGACCGCCTTTTTAGACAAGCTTATGAAAAACAAAGATTTTTTTCCGAAAAATGGTCTAATCTTTGCCGAATGCACTGAATCAGCTTTTTTATTGAAGGTCGCCCTTCAAAATCGCCAGCATTCGCCGTAATGGCTCTGCTGCGCCCCACAAGAGCTGATCTCCGACAGTAAATGCACTAATATAGCCTTTACCCATGGTCAGTTCACGTACCCGACCGACCGGAATGTTCATCGTGCCGGTCACTTCGGCCGGCGTCAGTCGCTGCATACTCTGATCACGGTCATTCTCTACGTAGCTGACCCACTCATTAGCGCCATCAAGCAGCTGACCAATGGTTTCCAAAGAAACATCCTGCTTCAACTTAATGGTCATGGCCTGTGAATGGCACCGCATGGCACCAACACGTACACAAAGCCCATCGATCGGGACCGGTGAATCAGCTCGTCCCAGAATCTTGTTGGCTTCAACCTGTGCTTTCCATTCTTCTTTACTTTGACCCGAAGGCATGGCTTTGTCGATCCATGGAATCAGGCTGCCGGCCAACGGCACGCCAAATTGATCCGTCGGGTAGCCATCTGAGCGAATGTGCTCGGCGACAGTACGGTCAAGTTCCAGCACGGCACTCGCCGGGTCATCCAACAGAGACTGAGCCGACTGATGAATCGAGCCCATCTGTGCAATCAGTTCGCGCATGTTCTTCGCACCGGCACCGGAAGCCGCCTGGTAGGTCATCGGTGAAACCCACTCAATGAGATTTTCTCGGAACAGTCCGTGCAGTCCGAGTAACATGAGGCTAACGGTACAGTTGCCACCAACAAAGGTCTTAACCCCCTGCTCAATGCCCTGATCAATTTGCGCTCGGTTGACCGGATCGAGAACGATGATGGAGTCATCCGCCATGCGCAGCGACGATGCCGCGTCGATCCAGTAACCATTCCAACCCTTATCACGTAACGGCTGATAAACCTCAGAAGTATAATCGCCGCCCTGACAGGTAATGATTGCATCACAGGCCGCCAGTGCAGAAAGATCCGTCGCATCCTGCAGTACCGATGCACCCTGACCCACATCTGGTGCCGCCTGACCTGTTTGACTGGTGGTAAAAAATACCGGCTCAATTCCATTAAAATCATTCTCTTCACGCAACCGCTGCATGAGCACTGAGCCGACCATTCCTCGCCAACCCACAAATCCTACTGTTAAAGACATATCAAACCTCTTTCGCGTTAAGTGCCGCTAGAACGGCGTCACCCATTTCTTCGGTGGTGACTTTTTGTTTGCCATCGGCATGGATATCAGCGGTACGCAACCCCTGATCCAAGACCTGACCGACGGCGGCTTCGATCGCTTCGGCCGCTTCAGCGGCATCCAGCGAGTATCGCAACATCATGGCAACGGACAGAATCGTCGCCAATGGATTGGCCAGATTCTGACCTGCGATATCGGGTGCGGAACCGTGTATTGGTTCGTACATCCCTTTATTATTCTCATCTAACGATGCCGACGGCAGCATACCAATTGAGCCAGTCAACATCGCCGCACAATCAGAGAGGATATCACCAAACATGTTGCCGGTGACCATCACATCAAATTGCTTTGGTGCCCGAACCAGCTGCATGGCCGCGTTATCGACATACATGTGGCTGAGTTCGACATCCGGATACTCTGCGGCTAACTCGTTCATGATCTCGCGCCATAGCACGGTCACTTCAAGCACATTCGCTTTATCGACAGAGCACAGGCGACCGCCACGCCTACGTGCAGCGTCAAATGCCATACGGCCAATCCGGCGGATTTCCGACTCCGAATAAACGTAGGTGTTAAAGCCTTCACGTTCGCCGTTTTCCAACTCACGAATGCCGCGCGGCTGACCAAAATAAATGCCTCCGGTCAGTTCACGAACAATCAGCAAGTCCAGGCCAGAGACCAGTTCTGGCTTCAGAGAACTGGCATCCGCCAACTGAGGATACAAGATGGCCGGGCGCAGATTGCCAAACAGGTTCAGCTCAGAACGCAATCCCAACAGGCCTTTTTCCGGACGCTTCGCCATTTCCAGGCCATCCCATTTCGGACCGCCGACCGCGCCCAGCAGAATGGCGTCTGCGGCTTTCGCCTTAGACAGCGTCGCTTCAGGTAAAGGCACTCCGTCGGCGTCAATGGCACTGCCACCGACCAGCGCATGGTCCGTATCAATACCCAACTGAAAGCGATCATTGACAGACGCCAACACACGCTCGGCCTGCGCCACAATTTCCGGTCCGATTCCATCTCCGGGCAAAATCAATACGTTGCGGGACATAAGCTCTCCTGTTATTTAATCTGCCCGAACACCCAGGGATGTACCTGGGCACGTTTATCTTCATACTGCCGAATGGCGTCCGCATCCTGAAGTGTCAGGGCGATGTCATCAAGCCCGTTCAACAAACAATGTTTACGGAATGCATCCACCTCAAAAGGCACTGTGTTGTCCTGCGCATCACGAATGACCTGATTCGGCAAATCTACGGTCAGTGAAAATCCAGGCTGTGCCGCCATTTCACTGAACCATTGATCAATCTGCGTGGCGTCGACCACGATGGGCAAAATGCCATTTTTAAAACAGTTGTTATAAAAAATATCGGCGAAACTGCTGGCAATAACAACACGGAACCCATAGTCCTCTAACGCCCAGGGCGCGTGTTCACGACTGGATCCGCAACCAAAATTCGCACGGTTCAGTAAAATACTGGCTCCCTTATAGCGTTCTTGGTTCAACGGAAAATCCGGGTTCAACGGCCGCGATGCGTTGTCCATGCCTGGCTGGCCTTCGTCGAGATAACGCAACTCATCGAACAGGTTGGGACCAAAACCACTGCGCTTAATAGATTTAAGAAACTGTTTTGGAATGATCATGTCGGTGTCGACATTCGATCGATCCATCGGAGCCACCAGCCCCTCGACAACGGTCAATGCTTTCATTGGGCGACCTCCTGTTCTGCAATATTGACAAAGTGTCCTGCGATCGCGGCAGCCGCCGCCATAGCCGGACTCACCAAATGGGTCCGCCCCCCAAAACCCTGACGCCCTTCAAAGTTCCGGTTAGAAGTTGAGGCACAATGCTCACCCTGCCCTAACTTATCGGCATTCATCGCCAAACACATCGAACAGCCAGGCTCTCGCCATTCAAATCCTGCCTCGGTGAAAATCTTATCCAACCCTTCCGCCTCGGCCTGTTTCTTTACTAAGCCACTACCTGGCACCACCAAGGCCTGTTTAAGCGACGAGGCAACCTGCTGACCCTTAGCAACGGCAGCCGCAGCACGCAAATCTTCAATTCTTGAATTGGTGCAGGAACCGATAAACACACGATCGAGCTGGATATCGGAAATTTTCTGATCGGCTTTCAGTCCCATGTACTCGAGCGCCCGTTCAATACCGGCTTTTTTAACAGGATCGTCGGCCTGTTCTGGATTGGGCACCTGAGCAGAGACGCCAAGGACCATTTCCGGCGACGTTCCCCAGGTCACCTGAGGTTCAATATCTTCCGCATCGAGGACCAGTTCATGATCAAAATGTGCGTCGGCATCGCTGACCAGAGTCTCCCAATAAGCGACTGCCTGATCCCAGAGTTCACCGGTTGGCGCAAACGGCCGACCCTTAAAGTAATCAATCGTTGTCTGATCGACGGCTACCATACCGGCCCGTGCGCCCGCTTCGATGGCCATATTACAAACCGTCATCCGTCCTTCCATCGACAACGCTTCAATCGCAGTTCCGGCAAACTCGATCGCGCAACCGGTGCCGCCAGCCGTGCCGATTTTCCCGATGATGTACAAAACGATGTCTTTGGCGGTCACACCGTTACGAACCTGCCCATCGACACGAATGCGCATGTTCTTCATTTTTCGCTGGATAAGACACTGAGTCGCCAGAACGTGCTCAACCTCAGATGTACCGATACCGAAAGCCAGCGCGCCCATTGCACCATGCGTCGAGGTGTGCGAATCGCCACAGACGATGGTCATTCCCGGCAGGGTTGCGCCCTGCTCCGGCCCCATGACATGCACAATGCCCTGAGATTCACTGCCCATATCAAACTCACGGACACCGAAGTGCGAGCAGTTGTCATCCAGAGTCTTCACCTGAATCCGGGAGGTTTCATCGGCGATGCCGTCGATACCGCTGCGCCGCTCGATCACCGTTGTGGGTACGTTGTGATCCGGGGTGGCGATGTTGGTGTCTAACCGCCAGGGTTTCCGACCAGCTAAACGCAGACCTTCAAACGCCTGTGGCGATGTCACTTCATGCAGCAACTGACGATCAATGTAGATTAACGCCGTCCCGTCTTCTCGTTGACTGACAACATGCGCGTCCCAGAGTTTGTCGTAAAGAGTCTGTGCCATTTTTGTGCTTACCTGCGGCTGACGAAACAATGGGCTCCATTTTAATTGGACACACCAATAATTCAAATTTATTATTTTTATGAATTCCATTCCAAATGGTTATCCATATGGATCTGAACAGTTTAGAAGCGTTCCTGACCGTGGCCGAACTGGGCTCTTTCTCCCGGGCGGGAGAACGGCTCTTTTTAACGCAACCCGCCATTTCCAAGCGCATTGCCAACCTCGAAAGTCAGCTTGGCACCGCGTTATTTGATCGTATTGGACGCGAGGTATATCTGACGGAAGCCGGCCAAATGCTGCAGAACCGGGCTCAAACTCTGATTGATGAACTGCGCGACATTCAAAGCTCCGTTACGCAACTCACCTCAAACGACATCCGCCAGCTAAATCTGGCGAGCAGCCACCACATCGGCCTGCACTATCTTGGCCCCATTCTGCGCCGGTTTGTGTCCAACAACCCCAGTGCCAAACTGGACGTTCGCTTCATGGAATCCGAACAGGCCGTCAACGCCTTACTGAAACGGGATATCGAAATCGCACTGACCACGATTCCCAGCCCGTTGCATCGGGATCTGCAGGCGACAACGCTGTGGCAGGACAAACTGCATTTTGTGGTGTCGAAAGATCACCCACTGGCCGGCAGAAAAGATCGCTTGCGGTTAAATGAACTCGCCCACCTAACGGCTATTTTACCGGATCGTCAGACAACAACCTTTCAAATTATCGAGAAAACCTTTGAACGGCACCACATCCCGTTAAAACGGGTGATGAGTGTAAATTATCTGGAAACGATACGAGCACTGGTCAGCCACAACCTTGGCTGGAGTCTGTTACCGGAAGTCATGCTCAACGAAAACCTGACCTGCCTGAGCATTGAACGGGTCGAACTGTCGCGTAATCTCGGCATCATTCAACATCGTAGACGTACGGTCAGTCGGGGGACACGCGCATTGATTGAACTTGCTGTCGAAGCCAGTCAATCACCACACACAACCAGCCACTGAGCAACCCCCACAAATGCGATTCATGAGCCACATCGGCCGCAATCAGCTCTCCGACCCAATCACGTCCGCCCGAAGGCTGAATGTTCTCTAGAATGACCTTGCCACTGAGAATGAGCAGAAACAGCAGCTGGACCCACACCGGGTACGCTCGTGTGCGCACAGCCCCGATCACCAGCCAGCCATACAAAAGACCCGACAAGCCTACATACCGGTCATAGTCCGATACGGCCAGCGCCACACTGCATAACAACCAGACAACCAGGTAAGGCAGCAGAGCTTTAAGCGGCTGACGAGCTGGCCACAACAACCACAACACAATGAGCCCCCATTGATTCAACAACCAATGACGCAGGTTTAACTGGGTTATCCACGCCGTGAACGGTCGCCAGAACTCTCCGCTCCGCATGGCGACAGCGTCGTACCCAAGCCAATCCACCGACCAGGATAACGACCCCAATAACGTTAGCAGCGCGAGGCAGATCAACGCCGAATGGGCCGGTGACCGAACGAGCTGAGCGAGCAATGATTTAGGACGAAAACTCAACATGCAATTCCTGTCTGAGACGTTACAATGCCGGCCACTTTTCATTTCCGGAGTTTTGATTCATGTGGTTCAAAAACCTACAGGTCTTTTCTTTCACTGACGCCTTTCAGTTTACCGCGGAACAGGTGAACGAGCGACTCGCACAACATGAATTTACCCCGATCAGCCAAATGCAGGAGTCCAGCTTTGGCTGGGTCCCCTCGTTCAAAGATTCATCTCTGTTCTGTGAACAGGTCTCAGGCAGGCTGTTTTTTACGGCGCAGATTCAGGACAAAATCCTGCCGGCCAGCGTCATCAATGACCATTTGATCGAAAAACTGGACGCCATCGAGTTAGAGGAAGGCCGGCGTCCGGCCCGGAAAGAGCGCGAACAACTTAAAGAAGACATACGCGCCCAACTGCTGCCCAAAGCCTTCAACAAAACCCGCCAACTCAGTGCCTGGATTGATCCGGCGAAGGGATGGTTAGTCGTCAATGCCAGTTCCGATAAGTCAGCCGATGATTTCACCGCGCATCTTCGAGAAGCACTGGGTACGTTACAGGTTATCCCTTTTGCTAAGTCGACATCGGGCAGCGACTTGCTGACAGAATGGTTCATGGACGCCACAACGCGACCCGCTGACACCGAGCTGGAAGCGGATCTGGAACTGACCATGGTGCAGGATCCGACCGTCAAAGCACGCTTTAAAAATCTCGATCTCAGTGCGCCGGAAATTCAGCAGGCCTTGGAAAGCGGCATGAGAGTTCGGCAGATGGCGATGAACCTGATTGATCACTGCCAGTTTGTCATTAACGAAAAACTGCAGATTAAACGACTGAAGTATCAGGAGGCGTTGCTGGAAAAAGCGCACGACAATGAAGACCCTCGTTCTGACGCCATATTGATGAGTGATACCGTCAGCCATTTATTGCAACTGATCGAGCCCTATACGGCCGTAGAAGCGGTCTGATGCACCCTGAAGACCTGCCTGCGCAGAGGCAGGTCCTTCTGAAACTATAGGCAACCCCGCCAAGTTATGGTGAAATGACCCCTTATTCGCGGTCTAACGGACAGACAATCAATGATGCGAGCACCACAACTGACCCCCTTGATTACCGGCCTGATTCTGATGCTGATTCCAATCAGCGCAGTCACTGCCGACGATGTCATTATTCTTGAGGATATTCCGGAACCAACCGCACCTGAACAGGTCGAGCCCATCATTGAAAACCCCGTTGAGTTTGACGTGAACGAAGCAACGGTAGACAGCACTGACACTCCCGTTGAAACGGACGTAAACGAGGTAACAACAGAGAGCCCTGAAATAACAGATGGTTCAAGTCAACCCAAAGAAGAAAACGTCAAAGTGAATGTGGTGAACGTATCCGAAACGTTTTTCCGTGTGACCACAGACCCTGAAACCGGATCGGAAACCCGCACGGCAACTCAGGAAGCTAAACCCGGAGACCTGATAGAAATCGTCATTGCGGCAAATAATGCCAGCGATGAAACTCTGAGGGATGTTGAACTGACAAATGTCGTCCCGTCCGGCCCTGTGCAGCTGCTTTTAGACACCATCGATACTAACTTCAATAATGGCTTATACCGCCTCTCGCGCAACGGCAGCGACTTTTTCCCGGCCGAAGCGGAGCTCGATGCCGACACTGTGGGTTTCATTCAATGGGTAATTTTCAGCCTGCCTGCGGGAGAGACCGCGACCTTTCGTTACCGCATTCAAATCAACCCATAAACACACGAAGACGTTAGCCCTTTTGACCGAGTGGGTCGGAAAACGTACGCAGATCGCGAAAACAAGCCATTAAAGCCTCCTGATGGCGGCTTTCGATCAATTCTCGGTCCTGATCCTGCTGCCGACGCTCTTCACGGGAAAGGGACTTTCGCGCCGAATGCGTATCGAAATGCTGAACCTGTTCAAAGACATCGTCCAAAATCTGATAACGCTGCCGCTCAGACTCCGGTAATAACAGTGCGTCCAGCAAGACTTTGCATCGGATTGTCGCTTCCGACAGATTCAGATCTTCGTCCACGACGTTTCCTGAAATGATTCGTAGACTGTTGACGATATAGTCTCGTTGCGCTTCATCTTTGGCTTGCTGTTGAGCCTGTTTTCGGGCCTGTTCCGCTTGAATAGTGCGTACCCGGCGTACCAGGATCCAGGCATAAGTCGCCAGTCCAGCAATAATCAACAGCGCAATAATCAACAATACAGTGGTCAGCATGCAGGGCTCCAGCAGAAAATATTTCACTTGTTTCGGGGAATAGTGGTGTTCTTCGTGGTTGATTCAAGGGGTGAGTCTGGGACCGGTCAGGACAAGTCCTCGGCACGCTGGATGTTCAACGACTGCTGTTCATCATCCCAGGTAAGCAATAATCGCCCGCTCAGTAGTTGCTGTTTAACGTTTTCAACTTGTGTTGGCCATTCAGAATGATCGACCAGAGCTTCCTGAGCCTGACGGGTCAGCCACTCTTCAATCACGCCCCGAAGCGCCTCCTGGCTGAGCTGGTCTGCAGGTACAATCATTCGCGCGCCTATTAAGAGTTCATTCGGAACGACAGTTCCTGTTCCCATTCGCACCGAACCGACAGTTCGTCACTCGGGGCATGGTAGGCCCCCGGGCTTTCCCAGTAAAAGGTGTGCTTGCCAGACAGTTCGGTTTCGAGGTGAACGGTGGCGGAGACCCAATACATCTTCTTCAACAGAGCCTCAAACTTAGCCATCCATTCTTCCCAGTGATATTCAACCGCCTGGTAGGACGCTGCAAAGTGAATGACCTGAGTCTGATAGGTGCCGTGTTCCAGGTCTTCTTCAGGAATTGAAAACATGCTGCTGGTCAGGTACGGAAAGGTGTCCGTTTCGTTCAGCTCAAGTAAGGCATCGCAGTTCATCAGACGACTTTTCAGCTGAAACCCAGCGTCGCCAGATGGTACGTCTTTGATGATTCCGTATACGATGGTTTCTTGATCCATGATTCAACCCAGTTAATCCACATTCTTACCAGTGTACCGATTGCGAGGTTAAAACCTCGTGCGGCAGTTTGCAAAACAAATGTTACACAGACTTTTTTGTTGTCAGCTTTGCCACAGCCCCTGTTGGGTGAGCCATTCAACAAACTCAGCTTCATCCATCACCGGTACACCCAGCTCTTCAGCTTTGCGCAGCTTACTCCCTGCGCCAGGCCCTGCCACGACCTGAGTCGTCTTGGCAGACACACTGCCCGCCACCTTAGCACCCAACTGCAGAAGATAGTCCTTAGCTTCATCCCGACTCATTTGCGAGATTTTACCGGTCACAACCCAAGTCTGTCCGGCCAGCACAGACGCTGACTGATCCGGTATCGGGTCATCCCAGGTTACGCCCAGAGCGATCAACCGCTGAATTTCAATCCGATTCTGTTCTTCAGAGAAATAGTTCACCACATGAGCAGCCACTTTCGGACCGACGTCTTCCACGTCCAGCAGCTGCGCCTCGGTAGCACTCATCAGTTTTTCTATCGTCCCGAAATGCATGGCCAGATTCCGCGCGGTCGTCTCACCGACTTCACGGATACCAAGGGCAAAGATGAAGCGAGCCAAGGTGGTTTCGCGGGCGGCATCAATAGCGGCAATGAGGTTAGCCGCCGACTTATCGCCCATCCGCTCCAACGCCGATACTTCTTCCTGAGTCAGCTCAAAAATATCGCTGGCGGCATGAATTTTGTTCCCTGCCAGCAGTGCATCGACGATTTTTTCACCAAAGCCATCAATATCCATCGCCTTTCGGGAGACAAAATGCTTTAGGGCCTCCCGACGCTGAGCCGAACAAATCATTCCTCCGGTACAGCGCATGACCGCTTCCCCGGCAACACGATCCACTTTCGAGCCACACTCCGGACATTCTTCAGGCGCCGTAATGGGACGAGCCTCCGGTGACCGATCTTCAGCCAACGATTTCACCACCTGGGGGATCACATCGCCCGCCCGCCGGACAATAACCCGATCACCGATATGAACATCCAGTCGCTCGATTTCATCCATGTTGTGTAACGTGGCATTACTGACGGTGACGCCACCGACAAAAACCGGCTCTAAGCGAGCAACCGGTGTCAAGGCGCCGGTTCGTCCGACCTGGAACTCAACATCGAGCAGCGTCGTCACTTCTTCCTGGGCGGGAAACTTTCGTGCAATGGCCCAACGCGGTGCACGGGAGACGAATCCGAGACGACGCTGCAACCCGAACGAGTTGACCTTGTACACAATGCCATCGATCTCGTAAGGCAATCCATTACGTTTCTGCTCTAACTGATCGTAATAATCCAACAAGCCCTGAACGTCGGTCACCAGTGCCATCTCAGGGTTGATCTTCAACCCCCATTCACTGAACTTCTGCATCAGCTGATACTGCGTATCCGGTAAGGTACCGCCTTCAAAAACGCCAACTGAGTAACAGCACATTTCCAATGGGCGCGTGGCCGTCAGTCGCGAGTCCAATTGCCGTAACGAACCCGATGCCGCATTTCTCGGATTCACAAACACCTTATCTCCGCGCTCACGAGCCTCATCATTCATGCGCTCAAAACCGGCTTTCGGCATATAAATTTCACCGCGGACTTCAAGCACTTCCGGCCAGCCGTCGCCTTGAAGCGACAGCGGAATACTGCGAATGGTGCGAACGTTCGCGGTGATGTCCTCACCGGTGGTACCGTCGCCACGCGTTGCCCCTCGGACCAGATGTCCTTGCTCATAAAGCAAACTGACCGCGATTCCATCCAGTTTTGGCTCGCAGGCGAACTCAATCGGCGATGGATCGTTTAAACGATCTTTCAATCGTTTGACGAAAGCCCCAAGATCGTCGTGGTTAAACGCGTTGTCCAGAGACAGCATCGGCATGCGATGTTCGACGGTTTCAAAACCGGCTTGAGGAGCACCGGCCACCCGCTGAGTGGGCGATTGCGGCGTCACCCATTGCGGATGTTCAGACTCAATGCGTTTCAGTTCTTCCATCAATCGATCGTATTCGACGTCTGGAATAGCGGATTCATTCAACACATAGTATTCGTGATCGTATCGGCGAATCTGTTGTATCAGCGCCTGATAGCGATCGTGCAGTTCTGTCATGACTGGGCCCTGTAGCGTCAAGAAGGGATAAGGCGTGTCCGCTCAAAGCTGCGGATTTTCTCTCGATAATACTCAACACGTTGTGGCGTTACCGAGCTGTGATCTTCATCCAGCAGTTCTCCATCCAGATGCTGAGCTAAAAACCGGGCCATTTCGAACATATGCTCGAACGCTTCCATCGCATCAGCGCCATTGGGCAACTGCATAAAGAGGGTTACTCCCGGGGTGTTCACCTGGTTCATGGCGTCCGGATCAAAGGTACCGGGCTGGACACAGTTCGCCAAAGAAAACTCGGTCACACCCCGCGGGTTACGGTAATGGAAAATATCCATCGGCCCGTGCCTCAAACCTGCGGTCAACAGCAGATCCAACACCGAGCTGCCGGAAAACTCTTCGTCCCGGCGCGCCATCACGTGCACCACAACCAGATCTTCAACCGGTCCGAGCGGAGCGGCATCGGATGCCACTTCAGGCTCCGGTTCGGGTGCCCGTTCAATGGGTTCAGCTTCGGATACGGCGTTAATGTAGGCGTCTTCGGCGGTCTCAAAATCGGTTTCGTCATCAATCTCAGCTTCCATTTCGATCGCTGATTCCATTTCTGAACTTGCCGTTTCAGCCACTGTAATCGCATCCTCTTGTTCGGTTTCCTGAAAATCATCAACCGCTGAGAATGAGAGTTCATCCGTCTCAGCGGCAGGCGATTGCGGTGCAGAATTTTCTTCTATTGCGGGTTCCGGCTGACTGTTGAAATCAAGTTCAGCCTGAAGATTACGATCGGACGCTTCGGCGGCATCGTCTTCCGGTTCAGGCTCTGAAACAACCTGAACCCGCTCCATAAGCATCGGCACCCGTTCCCGAAGATTCAAACGACTTTGAACCTCCTGTTTTTCAGAATCGGTCATTTCGCGCACCCTGGCGCCGCCGTTGGGCAACTCCCGGGCAATCTGTGCTTTCTTAGCAGCCTCTTCCGGATCGATGTAAGGCTCAGACTCCCGGGTTTTGCGACGGGTTGCCCCGGCGCCTTTACCTTTCATGCGTCGCAGGCCATCCCAGACAATGACAACAATGGCAATCAGACCTAACCAAACAATGATGTCGCGTAAATCCATACTCTGTCACCCTGTCTTACATTGCAGCCAGTTCGGCAGCTTCCTCAACATTGACGGTTACCAATCGGGAAACGCCAGGTTCGTTCATGGTCACACCCATTAACTGATGTGCCATTTCCATCGCACCTTTGTTATGCGTGATATAAATGAACTGTACGTGTTCTGACATCGCCTCAACCAGCTTGGCATATCGCCCCACGTTCGCATCATCCAATGGTGCATCAACTTCGTCCAGCATACAGAACGGTGCCGGATTCAACCGGAAGATCGAGAAGACCAACGCAATGGCGGTTAACGCCTTTTCACCACCAGACAGCAGATGAATGGTACTGTTCTTCTTACCAGGCGGTCGCGCCATAATGGCGACACCGGTATCCAGCAGGTCATCGCTGGTTAGCTCCAGATACGCATGCCCGCCGCCGAATACTTTCGGAAACAGTTCGGCCAGACCCGCATTCACTCTATCAAAGGTTTCTTTGAATCGGGTACGGGTCTCCTTGTCAATCTTGCGTATAGCATTTTCCAGGACTTCCAGAGCCTTCTGCAGATCGGTGTCCTGTTCATCCAGATAGCGCTTTCGCTCGCTCTGAGTCTGGTACTCTTCAATGGCAGCGAGGTTGATCGGACCAAGTCGCTGAATTCTGGCCGCCAAGCGCTCCAATGCAGCTTCCCATTCGGTCTCATTGGCTTCTTCGGGCAGATTGGCCAGAACGGTGTCTAAATCAAACTGTTGTTCGGCCAACTGTTCCTGAAGTGTCGTTCGACGGGTCAGAATGGCCTGCGCCGACATTCGGTGCTGCTCCAACTCTGAGCGTACCGCCTGTAATTGCTGTTCGAGAGCATGACGTTCTTTGTCAAACTCGCGCATTTTCGCATCGGCACTCTCAACCAGAGCTCGTTTTTCTGCCAGAGTTTCTTCAATTTCCAGACGACGCTCTAATCGCTCTTCCAGCTCCATCTGTACATCGTCCTGCGGATCATCGCGCTCGGCCAGCTGCTCTTTAAGCTTGGCTAAACGCCCTTCACTGCGGGCTTTCTGACTTTGCGCGCGCTCCAATGCGGTTTGAAAAGAGTCGACCTCCGCCTGCAACTGCTGTCGCTTTAACTGCAATTGATGGTGTTGATCTCTTGCCTGTTTCAAACGGTCACGCTGATCATCAATTTCAATGCGCAGTTCTTCCCGCTCACCAAGCAGGGCTTCTCGTTCATCAACGTCTTCTTCCATCGAGTCGAGAGCCGTCTGCAGCTCTTCACGGGTCATCGCCAGTGCCTCACGCTCTTCCTGCATCTGGCTTTCAACTTCTTCAATGTCCTGATCCAGACGTACACTACGGGCTTTCAGCTCCTCGGCCTGCACACGCTTACCACTCAACTCCGCTTTGACTTCCGCCAACTCCCGATTGAGTTGTTGATTCTCCTGCTGCAACTGCTCACGTTCTTCTTCAACGGACTTCAGTTGCATCTGTGCCACATCGAGACTGACGGCTAAGTCTTCTTCGGTGACTTCGAGTTCATCAATGATGTCGGCCAGCTCTTCGCGTTCCTGCTGCAGGCTCAGCAGACCGTGCTGGTTGTCTTCACCACGGCGCACCCGAAGCCAATTCGGGCCGACCCAGATGCCATCCGGGGTAATGCAGGATTCATGCGCCGCCAACTGTGGTTGCAGTGCCAGTGCTGCATCCAGATTATCGACGGTTTTCACTGTGCCCAGCCAATGGTCCAACGCGACCTCACTGGTGACCTTGTCCAACAGCGTGCCTGCGGTAGCCACCGGTGCGGATGCCTGCTGACTGATCAACGTCAGCGTGCCATCTTTAAAGCGGGCAATGGACTCGCTCATTCCGGAAACACTGTCAACCCGCACGGCCTGCAGCGCGTCACCTAACACGGTCTCCACAGCCGATTCCCAGCCTGCCTCGACATGAAGGTCTTCGGCCAAACGCTTGGCTTCACGCATTTGATGGCTGGCCAGCCAGTTCTGCACGCCTTCGGACTCATCCCCCAGCGTTGCTTTCAACAGCGCTTCAACGGTACTTTGGCGTGCGGTCTTCTGCTGCAGTTCCTGTCGCGCCTGCTCCAATCGGGTTCGCTTGGTGTCTACCTGTTCCCGTTGTTGCTGCATGCGCTCTGTGAGATCTTCTAACCGACCCTGAAGTTCTTCACCTTTGCCTTCCAGCAGGTCGGAGTCTTCGATGAGCCTTGCCAGCGTTTCGGACTCCGGATTGTCAGCAATGGCCTGGCGCTCACGATGCAGCGTTTCCTGACGCCGATGAAGCTGTTCAACCACTCGTTCCACATGCTGAATACGCGATTGCGCAACTTCGGCTTGTCGTTTAGGCCCCTGTGCATTTTGGTTAAACGCATCCCACTTGCTCTGCCACTGCTGCTGACGTTGTTCCAGTTCGGAAAGCTTGTCAGCGACTTCTTCTGCTTTCTCAGCAGCCATTTCCACTTCCGGACCCATGATTTCAAGCGTCTCACGCTTTTCTTCCATACGATCGGTATCGGTCTCGGCTTCTGAGGCGGCTTCCATTAATTGCCGTTCGGCATCTTGGATATCCTGAAGCAACTGGGCAGATTGCTCTTGCCTGTGTTGCATAGTCTGCTCAAACCGGGCGATTTCATTGCCCAGTTGATAATACTGTTCCTGCACTCGGTTAAAGGCATCAGTAGCATCATGATGCTGTTCCCGTAGCATCTCGACTTCGGTATCGATGGAACGTTGCTGGGTCACGAACGACTCATAACGCGTTTCCAGCTCTGAAATTTTCAGCTCTTGCCCACTGACTTCTTGGTTCAGGCGTTGCCATTTCAGCGCCGACAACTGCGCTTTGGTCTGACGCTCTTCCTGTTTGAACTGTTTATACTTTTCCGCGGACTGCGCCTGTCGATGCAAATGTTGCAGCTGTCTGTCCAGCTCTTCGCGCAGGTCCGTTAATCGTTCCAGATTCTCCCGCGTTCGGCGCATCCGGTTTTCGGTTTCACGACGACGCTCTTTATAGCGGGAAATACCGGCCGCCTCTTCGATATAAACCCTCAGTTCTTCCGGCTTGGACTCAATCAGCCGTGAAATCATACCCTGCTCGATAATGGCATAAGAGCGAGGACCGAGGCCGGTTCCGAGGAACAGGTCAGTCACGTCTTTTCGGCGGCATTTGGTGCCATTCAGATAATAGGTGGAGTCGCCATCACGGGTCACCTTGCGGCGAATAGAGATTTCGTTGTAAGCCGCAAACTCACCACGCAATGTATGATCAGAGTTATCGAACACCAGTTCAACGCTACATTGGCTGACCGGTTTACGGGAGTTACTGCCATTAAAAATAACGTCGGTTTTCGATTCGCCACGCAGATGTTTCGCAGAGGACTCCCCCATGACCCATCGCACCGCGTCAATGGTATTGGATTTTCCACAGCCGTTCGGACCGACAATGGCGGACAGATTCGTAGGAAAGGGGATCTTGGTCGGATCGACGAAAGATTTGAATCCAGCCAGTTTAATACTTTTCAGACGCATGGAATCGGTTTCTGCACGGCTTTAAAGCCTCGATTCTAGCGTCAATCGAGGCTCGGGGAAACCTCCGTCAGACACGCATTTTTATTGAATATTCAATAACTTAAAGAAATCTGGAAAACCGTGATGCGTTTGTCAGAATGAATGGCGAAGGCGGAAGATCCGCCAACGCCATCGACGATCAGACAACCATCACGGCTGTTGAACCTGAATAGTGACCTGCGGTGAGGACTCGGACATATCCACAATCTCAGCCGTTCCTGTCCAGTCGCCTGGCTGGGTATTGGCCAGACCGGTCAATGAAATCCGCGCCGTCACTTCCACTTCGTCTTGCTCGGAAATACCGCCCATTGGCCCCATCGCATCCGCATCGCTCAGAATCACGGCCATTTGACCAGCGTTCACCCGCAGGCGTTTAACCGCTAACGGCATCCGTTGACCGACAGGGCGAGCATAAACAAAGAGTGCGGCCTGATCTGACAACCCTTCCCAGGCCGCTGGCAGCTCGACCTGGACAATGATCCGGGCCGGTTGCTCGGCTTCGTAGTCGATGCCCTGCTCCGCGAGCCGGTTCTTCGCATCATCAATAAAGTCATCAATGATTGAAACGTCGATTTGTGGACTGTTCAGGGTTAAACGAGTCCAATAATCGATCGCCTTCTGATAAAGCCCAAGGTCGTAACTCAAACGCCCGGCCATACCCAATGCATTGTTGCTGATCCCATACTCCAGAGACGACTCATAAGACGCCAGCGCGGCTTCTGTCTGACCAATGGTGGCCTGTGACTGGCCCAGATAACGCAGGACGGCGGCCTCATCATCCGCATTGTGCTCAACCAACCTGAGCTGTTCCAGAACATGCTGAAGGCTTCGGATGGCCGACTCGTGCCGTTGCATGTCCATCTGCATACGGGATAACCGAAACCAGCCCTCGATATTATCAGGCTCGGATTGCAGTAACGCCTCATAACTGTCGAGTGCGGCTTCAATCTCTTCAGGCTTCAGATCCGCGTTCATCGATAAAGCCCGGAACTCTTCGCGCACGGCCACGGCATCTCGGGCGCCCAGATGGTCATAAGCCACCCAGGCCGCCGCCATCATTATGACCGTCGCAACCAGCACCCACACCCAAGACAGGGTCAGGCTCTGGTTTGTCTGCCGGGATACAACTTCGGTATCTGCCAACAAGGCTTTTTCTTCTTCCAACCGAAAAGACTGATACTCTTCATCGTCGATTTCACCGGCATCGTGCCGTGCCTTCAACGCGGCCAAACGCTCTTTATGGATCTCAACAGCCTGTTGAGACGAGTCCAGTTCTACGCCAGCCTGACTGCGCTGCCGAAAAGCAAACAGAATAAAAATAAGAATGGGACATACCCAGATCAAAAAGCCTAACATCAGGATTTGTCCTCCAATAAGGTTTTGAGCCGATCGCGGTCGTCGTCCGTCAGTTCGTCGACGGTTTCACTGGATCTGGATCGGGTCATGCGTATTAACAGTATCAACCCACTGAGCAGAACAACGGCCGGTACCACCCAGAGCCAGATGGTGACCACAGACATCTGCGGTTTATAGATCACAAACTCGGTGTATCGATCGACCATAAAGTCGACAATGTCCTGATCGGAATACCCCTGATGCAGCATTTCGTAGGTTTTTTGCCGGATATCGACCGAAATCGGCGCATTGGAATCGGCTACGTTTTGGTTCTGACATTTCGGACACCGAAACTGGAACGTTAGCTCAGCGTAGCGCTCGCGCAGTTCATCGTTGTCAAAGGTCAGAACTTCGCTGGCCGCAAACGCAAGACTGCCGAACAGCAATACCAGAAATGACAGTGTCGCTGCGGTTCGATTACACCATTTCATCGTAAATCGCCTTTAACTTGTCCTGCCAGAGTTGATCGGTAATCGGGCCCTGAAAGCGATACTGCACGTTGCCTTCGGAGTCCACAAAAAAGGTTTCCGGTGCACCGGTCACGCCCAGATCGAACCCCAGATCTCCGTTTGGATCGTAAACGTCCACCTCATAAGGGTCGGCGTACTCATCCAGCCATTTCAGCGCCAGTGCCCGATCATCTTTATAATTAATACCGATGATCCGAACGCCGGATGCAGCCAGTGCGTTCAGCACCGGATGCTCGTATTTACAGGATCCACACCAGGTTGCCCAGATATTAACCAACATCGGTTCACCGGTGATGTCATCACGGGACAGAAACGCTTTTTCATCCTGCAGTTCACTCAGTTTGAAATCCGGCAGCGGCTCTCCGGTCAGCGCTGAAGGAACCGACTTGGGATCGACACCACTGACCAGGGCGTACCCGAACACGCCGAACATGGCGGCGACGACGACCAAAGGAATCGCAAAAATCAGTTTCTTATTCATGCCTGCACTCCCCGTCGACGCAATCGATAACGCTTGTCAGTAATACTCAGCGTGCCACCAATGGCCATCAGCACGGCACCGTACCAGATCCAGGTCACAAAAGGTTTTACCTGCAACCTCACTGACCAGACCTGTCGGGCTTCATCCAGAGGCTCAGCCAAAGACGCGTACAGATCCCGGGTCAGACCAGAATCGATACCCGCTTCCGTCATCACACTCCCCTGAACGGGATAAAATCGCTTCTCCGGTTCAAGCTGTGCGATTTGACGATCATTACGGAAGACTGAGATCACGCCCATATCGGATGAATAGTTAGGGCCATTCACGCGTTCCACACTGTCAAAGTCAAAGCGGTAATTGCTCATTTCAACCGAATCGCCTGCCTCCAGCCGGAAATCGCGTTCAAGGTCAAAGTTAGATACCAGCACGACACCCGTGGTCGATACAACAATGCCAAGGTGTGCCAGCCACATGCCCCAGAACCCAACACCGGCTTTGGCCAGAGCGCGCCACTTGTTGGTCGCGTTCCGCGTCCGGTCAATGAGCATCCGGACCAAGCCGATACCGACCCAGAAAACCAGAGCCATACCCAGCCATACCTGCCAGTGCAGCGTTCCGCTGACGGTTAACGGCAACAGTAAAGCGATAACAATGGCCGCCGCAGCCGCTGCCAGCAGATAACCGGTCCAGCCATGCAGCGAATGTCGCTTCCAGCGCAACATCTGACCCAAACCAAGCAGGCACAACAACACCACCATGATGAGATTAAAGACTAAGTTAAAGAACGGCGCGCCAACAGAGAGTTTGCGCCAGCCAAAAGCGTCTGCCAGCAGTGGCAGCAAGGTGCCAAACAACACGGCAAAGGTAATGACCACCAGTAACAGGTTGTTCATCAACAGGAAGGATTCACGTGACACCAGTTCAAACTGGCCGCTGGTTTTGATTTTGTGGGCGTTCAACGCATAGAGCACCAAACTGCCGCCAATGGTCAGCATCAGAATGCCCAGAATAAACAAACCACGATCCGGATCGGTTGCAAAGGCATGCACACTGGTCAACACCCCGGATCGAACCAGGAACGTCCCCAGCAAACTGAACGAGAAGGTAAATATCGCCAATAATACGGACCAACTCTTGAACAGATTGCGTTTTTCCGTGACGGCCTGAGAGTGAATCAGCGCTGTTCCGACCAACCAGGGCATAAACGAGGCATTTTCAACTGGATCCCAGAACCACCAGCCGCCCCAGCCCAGTTCGTAATAGGCCCACCAGCTGCCCAGTGCAATACCGATGGTCAGAAATGCCCAGGCAACGTTAGTCCAGGGACGTGACCAGCGGACCCAGGTCGCATCAAATCGTCCGGTAATCAGTGCCGCAATGGCAAATGCGAACGCCACCGAAAAGCCAACATACCCCATGTAGAGCGTCGGCGGATGGAGGATCAGCCCGATATCCTGAAGCAAAGGGTTCAGGTCCGAACCGTCTGCAGGAGGAACCGGCAAGATTCGCTCAAACGGGTTCGACGTAAACAGCAAAAACATCAAGAACGCGAAAGCCACAATACCCAATACACCCAGCACTGCACTTTTCAGCTCTAAGGTCAGCGTGCGCGCAAAAATGGTCACGGCAACGGTCCAGCCACCCAGCATCAGCACCCATAGCAGCATCGAACCTTCGTGGTTACCCCAGGTTGCCGAGAACTTATAGAACCACGGCAAGGCGCTGTTGGAGTTCTGACTGACAATGGCCACCGAGAAGTCATCATTAATGAATGACTGCACCAGGATGACAAAAGCCACGGCCATGAAAAAAAACATCCCCCATGACAAAGCCGGTGCTGTACGCTGCAATGCATCGTGTTTTCGAACGACGCCGGCCAGAGGCAATACAGCAAGAAGCCCGGCGAACAGCCAGGCCAGAATCAGGGAGAATTGTCCGAATTCCGGTAACATGAGAACCTCTGATCAGTTAGTGGTGTCGGGGTGACCCGCCTGTTCCAGGGCGTGGGTCACTTCCGGTGGCATGTAAGTCTCATCGTGCTTGGCTAAGACTGTATCAGCCGTCAGCAATCCGGTTTCATCCAGCTTACCGATAACCACAACACCATCACCTTCTCGGAACAGATCCGGAAGGATGCCATCGTACATAACGGCGACGTCCGCGGCGAAATCAGTCACGTTAAAGTGCACTCGCAGCGAACCATCTTCACGCTTAACCGAGCCCTCACGGACCATACCACCCGCACGAATGACCTGTTCCGTCGGTGCAACACCACTGGAGATCTCTGAAGGGGTGAAGAAAAAATTCACATTCTGGCGCAATGCGAACAGCACCAGCGCTGCCGCCACGCCAACGGCCGAAACGCCCAGTAATATTAGAAGGAGTCGTTGTTTTCGTTTTGGATTCATATCTCGCCCCGACGCTCACGTCGTTTTTGTTCTGTTATGAGTTTTTTCTTAAGCCGTCCCGGGCTTACAACATTAAAGGTTATCACTGCCAAGCCAATCGCATAGGCCGACCAGACATAGAGTCCGTGTCCACCCATCGCCATAAAGTCACCTACGGTTGCAAATGCCATTACTGCGCCTCCAGGTTCCGAATTTCTTGTTGTGCCCAGCGAGCTTTCTTCTCTCGATCGAGAATCTCCAACCGGGTTCGCATTAACATCCAGGCTAGAAACGCCAGATAAAAACCGAAAATGGATAACAACAGCGGAATTAACATAGACATGTGCATCGGAGCCGCTTCCGTCACCTTCAGCGTCGCCGGTTGATGCAAGGTATTCCACCAGTTTACGGAAAACTTAATAATGGGAATGTTGACCACGCCGACCAAGGCCAGAATAGCCGCAGCCCGATCCCCGCTCTCAGCTCGTTCCATAGCATTGTGCAATGCCCACAGACCCAGATATAACAGCAGCAGTATCAACATTGAGGTTAAGCGTGCGTCCCATACCCACCAGGCTCCCCAGGTAGGTTTCCCCCAGATGGCACCCGTTGCCAGAGCCAATATGGCCATGCTCATACCAATCGGAATGCATTGCTTGGCCGCGTAAAAAGCCAGTTTGATCCGCCAGACCAAACCGATAGCGCCGGCGACGGCTATGGTCATGTAGATGGCTTGAGACAGGAAGGCAGAAGGCACATGCAGAAAGATGATGCGATAGCTATTGCCTTGCAGACGCTCAACCGGCGAAAACGCCAGTCCCCAGACAAGGGCCGTCGCAATACAAATCAATGCCAACCACCCCAGCCAGAAGCTCCAGGGTCGGGACATTTCATAAAACCACTTTGGTGAGCTCCATTTATGGAACCAGCGCACAAAGGCTTGCCACATTGGGACATCTCTCCTCAAAAACGATGTTATTCTGATTTTTTAGACGGTTTGCGAAAACCCTTTTTACATCCCGCAAACAGTCATTTTCTGTTCAATTGACGTCAGTCACCTACCGTCACTCTAAGCGCCGCCACTGTCAGCCAAGGCGAAACGGCGAACGCACCAGCACCAAACGCGCCTAACAGAGCTAACTGAGCGGTCCACGGCATCCCATTCGCGAACGACTGAACGGCGGACGTCCCGAAAATAATGACAGGAACAAATAACGGCATAATGAGTATGGTCAAGAGGAGGCCGCCTTTTCGCAGACCAACCGTCAGTGCCGCACCGATTCCACCTAATAAGCTAAGCGTCAATGTTCCAATGGCCAATGTCAGCATCAGTAACGGTATCGCGCTTACCGGTAAGGCCAGCATGACAGACAACACCGGGGACATCAGCGTTAACGGCAAACCAGTTACCAACCAATGACTGAGGGTTTTGCATAGCACCAGTAATTGAGCCGGAACCGATGACAGCAGCATTTGTTCGAGTGAACCGTCCTCGAAATCGTGCCGAAACAGAAGGTCCAACGACAGCAACGCCGCTAACAGAGCAGCGACCCACAGGACTCCTGCGGCCATTTCTGACAGTTTCTGTAAATCCGGCGTTACGCCTATGGGAAACAAAGACACAACAATCAGAAAGAAAAACAAGGGATTCGCCAGGTCCGACCGTCGACGGTTGGCCAGGGTCAGCTCCCGTGCCAGCATCTGCCGCAATACAACGTTCATGGTCTGACTCCGATCTGCAATTCTCGAACTGCGGTATGATTCAAACCGTGATGGCTGGTCATGATGACGCTGCCACCGGTATCGGCAAAAGCTTCGATTCGTTTTTCCAGTTGCGCAACAGCGCTCACATCCAAAGCCGTAAAAGGCTCATCGAGCACCCAGAGCCGCACATCCGGTAAATCCAGGTACAACTTCGACAGCGCGACCCGCCGTTGTTGCCCTGCCGACAGGCTGCCGCTGGGAACATCTTCATAACCGCGCAATCCAACCGTATCCAAGGCCTGCCAAAGCAATGATTCATCGACATCGGCGTTATGCAGTGCCACCGAAAACGCCAGGTTTTCCAATGGAGTCAACTGCAAGGTCACGGCGGGTCGATGAGCCAAGTACCAGAAACGTTGACCGTCCGGCTGCTGACCGTCCGCGCTGAAATCAGCCCCCCAGGTTATGGTCCCATCGACCACCCAGCTCAAGCCGACAATTCGTCGCAACAATGTCGTTTTGCCCGCACCATTCGGACCTTTGATGTGCAGAATCTCGCCCGATTCGACCGCAAAGCTAAGCTGTTCAAACAACACCCGATCGTCACGTTCGCAATATAACTTATCTGCTTGAACTATGCCTTGCATATACCTACCCAGAATAAAACCGCGGCCATTATAACGACCGAAAGTCATGCTTCCGTAACCTTTACCAAAGCCTGAACCTTACCTGCGAAAGCCTCGCAAACTCAACTATTTCACAGGCCCGCCGATAACGGGTTATGATCAGAAAACGACCAGTTACCAATGAGCGTGTCCACCATGGCAAACGAAGGCATACGACTTCCCAGTGATACTACCGTTGCCAGTCAGAAAGTGCATCGCGGAAGTCAGGCCCGGGACACTCAGATCACCCCGGCTACCCCGAAAGAGGTAGCCACGCCACAAACGCTGATCACCGTGGTTTTACAGACCAAGCCGCTCATTGAAGGCAGCCGAAGTGGTCTGTTTGAACTGTTGTTGCAGAATGATCCCAAAAGTGAGCCGCCAATTCGGTTGCAGAGCGATACCCGGATCGCGCCCGGCACCTCATTGCTTTTGGAACTGGATGATCAGGGCGTTTATCGTCCAATTGAACGACCCAGTCGTGCACAGTTGACCCAGATGATTCAACTGGAGCTCGACTTCTGGCGAGCGCACTTGTTGCCAAAGGCCGACCAGCGAAGCTTCCCGCCAACACCTGAAGCGGCCGCCTTAACCCGAATAGGCAATCAATGGCCGGAGCTGAAGCCCTTGACGGAATGGCTGACGCAACGCCCGGAAACCATTACAGGCCGTGAAATGCAGCGTTGGTTTCGGGAAACCAGCCCGCTAAGCCACCTGAGAAACTGGCAACTTACGCCTTCTACGCAGGAGACTTCGGCCAGACAAAGGACGACACCCACGGCCGATGTTTCACGTGTGCTGCCACTGCCATCACCAATTGCGGCTCAACACCCTGCCCTCAATTATCCGATCGGTACGCGCGTCAACATCAATCCATTACCGCCGAATGGTTTAGCACCGGCAACTGCCCAAACTGACCGAACATCTAACCCGTCTGTGCTCACTTTTGCAGGTCGGGTTTTCACATTAACTACGGCACCGTTGACGCAACCGGTATCGCCGGTCGTGTTCCATGACAGCGTCACACCCATTCGCGCTACGCTCGCCTGGCCGTCACTACTCAGTACGGCCACGACCACGGCAACGCCCACGACGCAAAACCAACCGTCGAACCTATCCACACAAGCGCCAACCGGTTCGGTCAGCACGGGGACACCAGCGACTTCAGTAACCCCCGTACCGGTTCATTTTGCGTTAACCCCAGTTCGATCAGCAGACCATCAACCGGCACTGCAACTGATCGCACAAGTCCCACAACCGATAACATCAACCGATACGGGATCAAGAGCCCCCCTGCAGACACTCCCTCTGCCGAGAAACCTCGAGTTATTACCACAACGAAGAGACGGCGAACTGCCCATAGAAATGAAGCTGGGATTATGGTTGCAGCAACTGGACAAAACCGTGGCGCAACACCCTGCAACGCTGCAAAGTCAGATGCAGGGAAAAGCCGAAGAGATTCTCCGCAACATGGAACTCACCCGATCAACGCCCGATGCGGTTACGCGCCCTTCAACTGACGCGGCATCTGACAACGATGCACCACTGCTGGCACTGCGCAATCTGTTGGATTCAACACTGGCCCGGATTCAAAACAATGCCATTCAGACGGCAGCGCAACAAGTAACGCAACCCGATCAACCCGTACAGCAGATGCAACTGCCATTAATCTGGCTGGGACTCACCAGTTGGGCGGACATCGAATGGTGGCAGGAGCGCCCTAAAAAAGACAAAAAACAGAAAGATCAGGATGAGTCGCGACGACGCCGTTGGCGAATGAAAATCTATCTGACTCTGACACCGCTGGGACAGGTGTGCGCGGATCTTGACTGGGGTCCCGACCAAACCCAACTGACGTTCTGGAGCGAAGACCCCGCCACATTGAATCACCTGAATCAATTGTTGCCCACACTGAACCAGTGGACCGAAGGGTTGGGTGAACGCAATCTGTCGACCAAGCATGGCATGCCGTCTCGACGTCAAAATCACCGAGACGATGAACCGTCTCACCATCTCGTGGACATCAAAACATGACGGACGAACAAACTACCCGAGCGGCCACATTGAAATACAAGGGCCGGAAAACGCCCATCATATCGGCTTTAGGAAAAAACGAGCAGGCCGAGGAAATGATCCAGCTTGCCAAAGCCTGTGGCGTCCCGGTTTACGAAGATGAAGACTTAGCGGCCATTCTCAGCCAGCTGGATGTCGGCCAGGCCATACCTGCAGAACTGTATGAGTGGGTGGCCAGTGTCCTGGCCTTTGCTTTTTTTGCCCGTAATGAAGTGCCTGATGGTTTTTCGCAAACTCAGACCCGAACGGCTTATGACAAACTCCGTAAGGTCTATCACAACGAACCCAATGGCTAAGGGTTCGGGCGTTCCAACACATTTGACCGACGAACAAACCCAGTCCTCGATGACGAAAGTGTTCTCATTCCTTGCTCAGGTCAGGCACCAAACTTCAAATGGTTTCGCCGTCAACAACGGTGAAATCCAGTGAATAAATCCGTTTGCTCATGCGCTTACCGTTTAATCGATCAATAAGCTGCTCCGCCGCAATGCGACCAACGGCTTCTCGCGGGGTATCAACCGTAGCAATTCTTGGCACGACTTCCCTAGCAAAGTTGTGATTGTGAAACCCGGCAATGGCCATATCTTCAGGTACGCGCAGCCCCTGACGCTGACATTCAAACAGCGCACCGATGGCCAAATCGTCATTCGTACAGATAATGCCATCCATCTGAGGGTATTGCTCCCGTGCGCTATTCAACAACTGACCGCCTAACGAAAACGATGAAGCGGCTTCCGTGGTATAAACGCGAGGCTCAAGATCGGCTCCCTGCATGGCGGCTTCATAGCCGCTGATTTTCAACTTTGTCCGCTCGTCCATCCGAGCCGCCAGATACACGATGCATCGGTAACCTTTGTCAATCATCCGGCGGGTCATCGCTTTCGATGCTTCGGCATTGTCATAACCAATCGCTTGCTGCATCGGAGGCGACACGCTGTCCATGATTTCAACAACAGGAATACCTGCAACCTTAATCATTTTACGAACTTTTTCGGTATGGTGAGATTCAGACAGAATCAAGCCATCGACGTTATACGACAACAGCGTCGTAATCCGGTCCTCTTCCCGATCTTTACTGTAACCGTAGTGCGCAAGCATGGGCTGATAGCCATGTTGTTCAAGAACCTGCTCGATTTCACGAATTACTTCAGAAAAGACCTGGTTGGTCAAAGACGGAACCAAAACGCCAATGGAATGGCTTTGATTTTTAGACAGAATGCCTGGCGCTTTGTTCGGGATGTAACCTACTTTATCGAGCGCCGCCGATATTTTTTTTCCAAGGGCTTCCGACACCAGCTCAGGATCTTTGAGATAACGGCTGATGGTCATTTTGGTGGTACCAACTTCATCTGCAACGTGTTGCAGCGAGGGTCGCAGTTGTTTTTGTTTACCAGTCACTCCAGGTGCCTCAATCAGATAGTACAGTCAGATCAGGTCCTCATCGTTATTGCCGGCTCACGCACCGATGTACAACAACACGTCCAATAGTTTCCAGACATGTACATTACGCTCTGAACGGAGGTCGTTAACCATGCCGACCGGCATGGTCTGACTGACTGACGTTCAGTTTACCAGAGTTACTTTCATTGTGCTTCGACAGCGGCTAATGCTTGTTGAGTCAGGTCTGTAATCCCAGCCCAATCCCGTTGACGAATCAGCGAGTCCGGCAGTATCCAACTGCCACCAACACAAGTCACACCCGGTATTGCCAGATAGTCGTTCATATTGTCTTCAGTCACGCCCCCGGTCGGGCATACCCGAACGCCCTGAATAGGAGCCGTCAACGCTTTCAAAGCTTTTACACCGCCATTGGCTTCGGCAGGGAAAAACTTCAGATACTGAAAACCATAATCCTGGGCAGTCATCATTTCGCTGGCAGTGGCCACTCCTGGTATCAGAGGCACGTCGCTTTGGCTAGCGTGAGCCAACAACGCGGTCGTGAAGCCAGGACTAATCACAAACTGAGCGCCCTGCTCGACGACGGCATCAAACTGAGCAACAGTAAGCACAGTACCCGCGCCCACACATGCCTGTGGAAAGTGATCCGCGATCAGCCGGATCGACTCCAAAGCCGCTTCCGTGCGCAAGGTGATCTCAAACACGTCAATACCGCCATCGAGTAACGCCTGCGCTAAGGGTATAGCGTCGTCTTTGTCCTGTATCACCATCACCGGAATGATCGGCGATCGGGTGAATAAACGTTCGAGTTGTTGGGTCATTTAATATCTCCCGGAAACAAAACTGATGCGCCCTGATCCGCAGGTCCGACCGTCTGACGGAACAGTGAAAAATAGTCCCGACCATAACCTCGATCGTACCCCAGGTTCGGTGTTTCAACCGGTTTACGGCTACTCAGATCGGTTAAACATTCCAGGCTCCCGTTTTCGCCGTCAACAACGACCGGGTCCCCGTCTTTCAGTTTCGCCAGAGCTCCGCCTTTGGCGGCTTCTGGCGTCACATGCAGCACCGATGGAACTTTACCGGAGGCGCCGGACAAACGACCGTCAGTCACCAGCGCTACCCGGTGACCTTTTTTCATCAGATTACCCAGAATCGGCATGAGCTTATGCAGTTCCGGCATACCGTTCATACTCGGACCATTGAAACGAACAACAATGATGGCATCGCTGTTAAGCAGCCCATCTTCATAGGCCTGAACAACGTCATCCTGATGATCAAACACGCGTGCCGGCGCTTCTATTTTCCGGTCCGACTCTGCCACAGCAGAGACCTTCATTACTCCTCGCCCGAGCGATCCGGTCATCACTCTCAGTCCGCCTTTGGCACTGAAAGGCGACTCAGACGTGGCGATAACATTGGACGGTGGCAACTCAGATTGCTCAACAAAGGAAAGCTGATCATTGTCATCCAACTGCGGGGATTTCAGATAATCAATCATCTGCCCATACACAGGCACGGCGTCCATGTGTAATAACCCCTGGCGATTCAGTTGGAAAAGTAGTCGGGGCGTACCGCCCTTTTCCTGGAAGGCATTGATGTCATCACTGCCATTGGGATAAATGTTCACCAACAATGGAACCACATCCGATAAGGCATCGATGTCTTCCCACGTTAAGATCAGACCGGCAGCCCGGGCGATGGCGATCATGTGAATGGTGTGATTCGTCGAACCGCCTGATGAAAGCAAGGCCACCAAGCCATTCACCAACGATTTTTCATCGAGTGTCCGGTACAGCGGGCGATACTCATCCCCCTGACGTGACACCCGCGGAATGTGCTGACTGATTTCATCGGTCAGCGCACGTCTTAACGGATCGTCCGGATGCACAAACGCAGAACCGGGCAGCATCAACCCCATCGCTTCAAACACCAACTGATTGGTGTTGGCCGTACCATAGAAGGTACAGGTTCCATGAGAATGGTACGCCGAGCATTCTGATGCCAGAAGTGCATCCTTACCGACTTCACCGGCGGCATACGCTTGGCGGACTTTGGTTTTTTCATCGTTGGAAATTCCGGTGCTCATTGGTCCGGACGGTACAAACGCGGTTGGCAGGTGACCATAGGCCAGTGCACCCATCAGCTGTCCCGGCGCAATCTTGTCACAGATACCCAGTAACAGCGTGCCATCGAAGATGTTATGGCTGAGCGAAACGGATGTCGCCATTGCAATAACATCGCGCGAGAACAACGACATTTCCATGCCCACCTGCCCTTGGGTCACCCCGTCACACATGGCCGGTACGCCACCGGCAACCTGAGCGGAATGTCCGAGCGCAAAGAGGGTTTGCTTTATCATCTGCGGATAATGCTGATAAGGCTGATGCGCGCTGAGCATATCGTTATACGCCGTCACAATAGCAACGTTCGCACGCTGCCGATCAAGAATCTGCTGTTTTTCAGCCGATTCAAAAGGCGCAACGGCATGGGCCAGATTTCCACAACTGAGCGCATCACGGTTGGGCTTCTGGTTTTCCTGGGCCTGCATTTGTTGCAGGTAGGTCTGCCGGGTGTCAGCGCTTCGCTTTGCGATCGCGTCGGTCACTTGCTGTATCGTTGGGTGCACAATAGGGCTCCTGTTTACGACATTTCTATCGACGACAATTGCTCAACAGCCTGCATGACCACATCATCCACGGGTTGATCAATTGGAATGATGATGGCTTCTTCTTCTGTTGGCTCAATGAGCGTTTTAAACTGGCTTTTTAGTAAATCCAGACCTGAAAAATAGTGATTTGATCGTTCACTCATTCGCGGCCAGATGACATCTAAGGTTCCCTGCAGATAAACAAACCGCAGCTCCGGGTTTCCTTTTCTCAATATGTCACGGTACGTCGGCGTTAATGATGAGCAAGCCAGAACCAACTGATCATTTTCTTTTATAATACCGTTGAGCCGGTTCAGCCAACTGAAGCGATCTTCATCGGTCAGCGGAGTACCACTGCTCATTTTCCGGATGCTTTCTTCCGAGTGATAATCATCACCATCGACAAACGGAATACTCAGCCGCTCAGCGATTTTAGAAGCAACGGATGATTTGCCGCATCCGGACACACCCATGACAACAATTTTATAGTTCATGTCATATTCTCTGTTCTAGTCACCGTCATTCACACTCACCTACTTCCTTTCAACGGCAGCAGTTATTTCCACCACAGCGCAAGTTCAGGGAAGGTGATCACCAACGCCAAGGCAATAACCTGCAGGATGATGAATGGCACCAGGGAGATGAAAATCTCACCCAGCGAAATATCTTTCGGTGCAACGGATTTCAAATAAAAGGCTGCAGGACCAAAGGGCGGCGACAGGAATGACACCTGCATGTTCAGCGTAAAGACAACGCCAAACCAAATCGGATCCAGACCCAGTCCGGAAATAATCGGAACGAAAATCGGCATCGTTAGCAAAGCAACACCAACCCAGTCCAGGAACATACCCAGCACGAGCAGTATCGCCATCATGATCAATACGGTACCAATGGCACTTCCGTTACTGAGCGAAAGAATCAGTTGCTCGACAAAATCAATACCGCCCATCAGGTTATAAACCCCGACCAGAGCGGTGGCGCCGATACCAATCCAAATGATCATACCGCAAGTACGCATGGTGGCCTGTGCACTGTCCTTCACAACACTCCAGGTCAGTTCGCCGCGAATGGCCGCACTCACAGCAATACCAACGACGCCCAGTGCTGACGCTTCGGTGACTGATGCAATCCCCCCATAAATACTGCCGAGAACAAACGTCACCGTCAGTAAAGGAAAAAACAGCGCTTTGAAATAATTAATGTCCTTGGCTTCGTCGGCCGCAAGTTCTTCCGCTGATGGAATCGGTGCTTTTTCAGGGTGCAACTTGGCCACAATCAGAACATAAAGAATGTAAAACCCGGCCAGCATGAAGGCGGGCAAAAAAGAGGCTTTAAACAGGTCGCCAATCGAGACGTTTGCTGTTAAACCGTAAATAATAATGACGATGCTCGGCGGTAGCATTGTGCCTAAGGCGCCACCGGCCGCAGTCGTACCAATGGCCAGGCGACGGTCGTAACCTAATCGAAGCATCTGGGGTAATGCAAGAATACCCAACAGAACCGTTTCACCACCAATTACACCCGACATGGAAGCCAGGACGACAGCCACCAACAAGGTCTGTACAGCAACACCGCCGTTTAACCGACGACCCACTTTTTTCATGGCATCGAACAGATCTGTTGCGATACCCGACCTGTCCAGCAACGCGGCCATCATCACAAACATAGGCACAGCCAGAAACACATAACTGCCGACAAAACTGAATACCCGGCTCGACACAACGCCTAAAGCATCAATACCAAACCAGCCAATGGCAGCAAAGACAGCAACCAAACCGGTAACAAAGGCCAGCTGCATCCCCGTCAATAACAGAGCGATCATCAGACCCAGCATCAGTAAACTGACCCAGCCGATCCCCAAAGCAGATAATTCAAACATTAGCGATCGCTCCTCAACTCAATAATTTCCTGTATCAGATGCAACAGAAACTGGACAAACATGACGATAAAAATAATCAGGATGAATAGCTTGGTGTAGGCCGGAAAATCCGGGTCCCACGCAGAACCGGATGATTCAAGATGAATGCCGCCCAGTGGTGAGAACCAGGATGCCTGAACCATGTGATACGAGGCATAAATCATCAGAGCGGCAAACACCATACCCATGACGTGGTGGAACAAGTTCAGGATTTTGCGGGTATGCTCGGAGACCGAATCATAAAGCAACACCACACGAACATGTCGATTGGTGGCCAGGGCATAACTGCCACCTAAAACGAAAAGCATTCCGCCCAGGAAAGATGCCGTTTCGTGAACCCATATTGTTGGTGAGTTAAACACGTAGCGCATCATGACTTCATAAAACGAAATCAAAACGGTCAGAACAAACAACAGACTCGCGACATCACCGAGCCACTTAAGGGCCCGATCCAGCGGATTTTTCGGAGTATGTTCCTGCTGGTCATTATCTTGGGTAGACATATCAAATCCCCAAAGCAGTTTCAGAAACAGAGGGCCGGGCGGCCCCCTTTTATGGACGAACTCAGAAACCTGAGTTTCTTACAGCAGGCCAGCTGTTTCCATGTAGCTGATCAGAACGTCATACGCTTTCTGAGCACTTGGAGAAGCCTGAGCCGCTTTTTCCCATTCTGTTTTAGCGATGGCGCGGAACTTCATGCGCTCTTCTGCAGACCAATCGTGAATGGTAATGTCCGGGTTAGCCCGAGCTTCGGCAACCGCAACGGCATCGGCCATTTTCAGTTCATTGGTGATGTTGTAAGAGAAGTCGCGTGAAGCCACGATCAGGATTTGCTGCAGATCTTCCGGCAGTCGATCCCATTTCTTCTGACTCATGGAAATGTCAATCAATGGCAGCGAGTGGAATCCTGGATACACCGGATGTCCGGCTACATCGTGCATGCCCTGAGCATGGTTTGTCGAAAATACGGTGTAGTCAGCGGCATCGATAACGCCTTTGCTCAAGCCGGTAAAAACTTCCGAGCCTGGCAGGTTAACCGGAGACGCGCCTGCAGCGGCGAAGACTTTCTGCACCATGCCTTCAGGAGCTCGCAGTTTCAGACCTTTTAAATCGTCTACACCTTCCAGAGGAACTTTAGAGACGAAAGCTTCCAGGCCTGTCGTTGATGCAGCGATGAACTGAACACCATAGGGCGCATACAGCTCTTCCATCAACTCATTACCACCACCAAAATTCATAAACTGCAACAATTGAGTGGTGTCAGACCAGGCACCTACGGTTCCACCCAACAAGGCGAACGCTGGATCTTTACCGGCAAAATAACTGGTTGACGTAATATGGCCGTCGAGAATGCCAAGTTCATCG
>NZ_CH724150.1:669731-687876 GCF_000153185.1 Reinekea blandensis MED297
CTTGGTCTCAAGCACTCGATGATCGGCCGGCCGATGTGGTTGTGGGTGGTCTCGGTCTCGGTTATACCGCTGTGGCGGCGTTGAAGCATGAAAAGGTACGTGACCTGCTGGTGGTGGAACTGCTGCAGCCGGTGATTGAATGGCATGAACAAGAACGGGTACCGCTGGGTGCTGTGTTGAATGCCGACCCGCGTCAGCGCTATGTTCAGGGCAGTTTTTTTGAGCTGGCGACAGGGGAACCCTGTGGCTTTGACCCTGCGCAGCCCGGTCGGATTTTTGATGCCATTTTACTCGATATCGATCATTCTCCGAGTGCGTTACTTAATGCCGCTAATGCCAGTTTTTATCAGTACGAGTCCTTAAACGCCATGGCACAACAGTTACGTGAACAGGGCGTTTTTGCACTTTGGTCAAATGAACCGCCTGCGGCTGATTTTATGGCCACGCTTGAAAGCGTATTTACTCGCGTGGAGAGCCACATTATTCGATTTTACAACCCGTTTCAAAACAGGGAAGCGACGGCGACGGTGTACGTCGCCATCAAATAGTTGTGGTGAAAAAGCCTTCGCAGACTCAGCGAGAATTGAAAGGTGCAGCAGGTATGTTTTGTCACGAAAGGAGCGTGTTTTGATGACCCCAGACTTTTCAATTCTGTATGAACTCGATCGATTAAAGTCGATCAAGCGTCGCTCCTATGTGACGACTGATGCCCGCAATGAAAACTCCGCCGAACACAGTTGGCACCTGGCCATGGCGCTGTGGAGTGTTGAACGGCAATTGCCCGAAGACCTCGACCGGATGAAACTGTTTAAGATGGCCCTGTGTCATGACGTCTGTGAAATCGTCGCCGGCGATGTCTGTGCATACGACCGAGCCCCCGAGCAAACGGAAAAAGAACGGGCCTATCTGGAATCGTTACGGCAGCGCTCGCCTGTGCTGGGTGACGAGATTTTGCAGCTCTGGCAGGAATACGAACAGGGTGAAACACCCGAAAGCCAGTGGGTTCGGGTATTCGATAAACTGCTTCCCTTCATGCTGAACATAGCGAGCCAAGGCCAGACCTGGCGAGAGCAGGGCATTACCCAGAGCCGAGTGGTTCAGCACAACGCTTTTATCAAAGACATCGCGCCCGACGTTCACCGTTGGATTAGCAAACAGATTACCCAGGCCGTTACGAACGGCTGGCTTGAAGCAGACTGATCAGACGCACAGGCGAAGGACTTACTGGCAAAGGACCAACATATGAATGCATTACTACTCCCGGGCCGCACGGCCAGCATCCGTAAATGGGCACAGAACCTCACAGAACAACTCGCATCAGCGCTGAATGGCGAGTGCCAATTGCATGAATATCAGTGGTGGCAAGACCCAGACCTGGCACCCGACCCGCTTGCAGAAGTAAACCGTTTGCCCTCAACGTCTGTCGATCTGGTAGTAGCTAAATCGATAGGCACCCTGATAGCCGCCAAAGCATTAACCAGCCATACCCTGAAATGCCAATTAATTGTATTGATTGGCATTCCGGTAAATGGGTTGGATGACGAAGGGCGGGTGCTCCTTCAGGCTCTGTTTCAGGGCCCAGTACCGGTACTGGTAATACAGCAGGAACAGGATATCGCAGGCTCCGCCGAACAGGTTCATGCGCTGTTAACGGATCGGGTTGAGCTTCAGGTCGTGAGCGGCCACGACCATCTTTATTCAGATGTTGATAAGTTGGTTACTTTGATTATGAAGTGGCTTCAATCGGTCTAAATACCGAGTCAAAGATAGAAAACTCCTAAAAGCGTTATTTCATGCGGCTTTTTATGGATATTTCCGTATTTTGCCGCATGTGTGGTAAAAGTCGATAAAGGTGTATCGCACTGAAATGCGTAAATATCAGCAGCCGCTCTACCAAGGGGGTTTCAGACGCAGGAGTATTGCTAGAAAAGCCGCAAGTGCTGTTTTTTTTGGCTATTCAAATTGACGTGGTTAAATAAAGAGCTGATTATGACTTGAGTTGGTGGCAAATAGGGGGATTAACCTTCCCTGTATATGCCGCACCTTAAAAAACCGCGGGAGCGGCATAAGAAAATGTTAACCTTGTAAGGATGCAAATGTGATTAAGAGCAAAATTAAGATCGGCCTTTTCTATTTTGCTGTACTTGCTGGATATCTCTATCGATTCTTCTTCGGCAAACTGCTGGGCATCCTTATTTTATCAATCTTTCTGTATCAAAGCTCCAATTGGCTTTTCGGAACTACACCTTACACCTTCAGTGAATTACTATCTTGGATGGATAAACTTAGTGAAACTAGCAAGATCGCTATCATATCCACTTTGGTTACTGTACTTGGATTTTTCCTAGCGTTTATGTCGTCTCAAGCAAACTGGAAAAACCAAATGTTTGCCGCTATCAAACTAGAAGCTGCAAGTGAAATAGATGAGTTTTTTTCTAAGTATTCGAAACTTGCTACGGATTGTAAAATATATTCGGATGGACTGATTAGCTCATCTAAAGAAATAGCAAATGGTTGCGAAGAAGGCCGTTCTGAGTTCTTGGTTGAATACTACACTGACCAAACAGGAAAATTCATTTCCATTAGAGGTGAATTAAATGCAATGTCCATTGATGTTCATCGCCTAACCTCTAAATACTCATTGGTGTTTTTCTCCTCACCAGGGTTATTTGAAAGTCTAAATTCTGCCACGCGCGCTGTTTCAGAGATATCATCTAAACTTTGGATAAATGTTCCGTTTAAGATATATGAAGACACTGATCCTATTCGATCATATTTATCGCAGATAAGTACCGAAGCATGTGAGGAGCTATCTAAAGTCGTTGAAGACAACCAAATGGAACTCAATTTTTCATCTGGTAAAGTTAAAGGAAACCTTATGTCTTCGGTTGGTGGTTTTAATTTTTGGTATGTCTTCAATCTGTTTAAGCAAGGAAAAAACTTTTCTGCGTCAATTATTGAACGGGACTCTAAGAGAAAAGGTTAACAAGTACGCGCAGTTGATTGGTTACGCTGCGCTCCACCAACAACTGGCGTAAACGTTAGAATTTTGAAAGCTCATGGCAACTAAGGAGCCTAATTTTGGAAAATCAAGTTAGGAATGAGTCTTTACAACTTGATATGAATGTAAGGACTGAGCCTCGCATAAGCTCAATGCAGGAAGATTTTTCACTTTGTGAAGCAGATTACCTGCGTTTGAAGTCAAAAAATTCTCATGCAGAGAGCATTTCGATTGGGTTTTTCTTAACTTCATTGGGCTTCGGAGTAGCTTTCGTAGCCAAATATATTGCTAGCCACATAGATAATACGCCATTCCTATATGAAACATGGGAATGGGTAGCTCCACTCGGAACGGGCATATTCTCAGTTGTAATTTATTTTGCCGTAATTTGGTTTTTTCCTAGTGAGGCCAGAAAAGTTTTCAAAGCAATTGAAGAGCATTTTAGAACGGCTCCTCGAACTCGACATATACAAGGAAGATCGGAATGAAAAATATGGTCGACCTACCTGAGAACTATAAACCGTTTAAGACGTTAGTTTTTTGCTCGAATACTCTAGTAAATGGGAAAGTCCCAATTTCAATATCTGGTGATATTCCAATATTGATTGGCCAAGGTAGTAAGTTAAAAATATGGATCAATTTATTGTCGCAGAATAAATCAGGAAAAACTCGACCCATCGTTAGAGAGAGCTTGTCACTACATCCTCAAGTGCAAATCGATCAAACTCCTGAACGTACCAAAATTTTTGCGAACAAAGAGTTGCTTGTTGAAGTGATAAAGAAATCTAGCAATGAAGCTGATGTAATCCACTTGGACTTAAGGCCAATTGGAATTTCTATCTTTGGAGACAAAGACGGATTAAATGTCGGCAATCAGACAATGTCGGGGAATACTTTCTCTAATGTAGATTGTATGGTGGGTATTGATGCTAGCCACTAGAATTCTAACAAGTGCATGTTGTCGGATTGGTTTTTCGCTGCGCTTCAAACCAACCGCACAATCAAAGGGGTCAGAATCGTTGATTTTGATTTTTCAGGATACTGAAGCTGAAGGTGAGTAAGCGGATGGTAGTAATGGACTGGTATTAAGGGCTGGTGCATTGCACGAGCGAATGCATCACAGAAGAGCCCGGTGCGGAAAACCAAAGGGGTCAGAGTCTTTGATATTAAGTGAGGAAATATGGCTAGCAAAGAGGATTTACCTGATTGGGTCGTAGAAGCCCTAAGCGACCATGGTGGAAGCGCCCGTTTAATAGATGTTGCGAAGCATATCTGGAAGCATCGTGAATCTGAGCTTCGAGCCTCCGGCGATCTGTTTTACAAATGGCAATACGATATGCGGTGGGCCGCAAATCAATTGCGCCGTACAGGTAGAATGAAAGACGCTAATGTTTCACCAACAGGAGTTTGGGAGCTTTCATAGGTCTATTGCTTGCCTGTGCCAAGCATTCAACAAGTATAGGGTTTCGAAAAATTACTCGCTGCATTCGTAATTAGTCGCAGCTACAAGAGTTAATCGAAATCACGCAGGGCATTCTATTGGGCAAAGCTTTTCTTATAGAAGAGAAGGATTTACATCTCCTTTCAGCCCATTTTGACTCGATAACCTCCTGAGTATTTGGAATAAAAAATCAATTGAGCCTGTTTAATGATGTATCAGGAAGGGTCAGGAACATAAAAAAGCCAGCAAACGCTGGCTTTTTAAAACATCTTATTTCAAACAGTCCACATCACTCGTGATGATGCGCAACCCGTTCCGGTATCACCCCTTTCGGCGCATAGCGCAGCACCAAAGTAATGGTGAGTCCAATCACAAAGACCCGAGCCTGCAATGCCCGGCTGTCCAGATCGCCCGGTGCTTCCCAGCCAAACCAGGCGTCACCCAGGTTGCGAATCACATCGAACACCCACAAGGCGACCGGTTCAGACATCGTCCACAGAATATAAACGAAAACGGCACCAAACAAGGTACCCAGGTTGTTGCCGGCACCGCCCAGAATCACCATCACCCAGATCAGGAAGGTGTGGTTCAGCGGGATATAACCGGAGGGGTCAAAAATACCGTTGAAGGAACCCAGCACGGCACCGCCAATGCCCATCAGGATGGCGCCAAACACAAACACTTCCAGGCGGCGCTTGTTGACGTTTTTACCCATCGCCAGCGCTGAGGTTTCATTGTCGCGAATCGCGCGCAGCATACGGCCCCAAGGGGCGTTGTATGCGCGGGTGAGCAGGAAGAAGATCACCACAATCATCAACGCGGTCAACGACAGATACAGCGCACGAGCCATCACAAAGCCAAGCTCCGCCGGGCCGGGCGTTGGCCACGGCAGTGGCGATACGGTCAGCGTACCGCGCGTCAGCCAGTCGGCATTCTTCAGGAACGCTTTTATGATTTCTGCGATACCCAGCGTGGCAACGGCGAGGTAGTCACTGCGCAAGCCAAGGCAGATGTGACCGATGAAGTAGGCGATGCCGCCCGCCACCAGGCCACCAAACACCCAGCCAATCCAGACTGGCAAGCCAAAGCCACCAATGAAGCCGACTTCCGATTCAATGGCGCCAGCCACCGGATCGAGCGAGTTCATAAACACAATGTAGGTGATGGCGATGAGGATCAACGTGATCAGGCGTCGCACATTCTGACGCACGCCAAACCGACCCAACTGCATAGAGCCGACAATCAGCACAATGCCGATGAGCAGCTTCAGGAACACGCTGCCCAAGTCCGATGCCAGGCCCGAGCCCCAGAAGTCTTCATTCACCGGGTAGCTGAACAGCATGGTTAAAAAGGCACCAATGGCCAGGAAGCCCATGATGCCGGCATTGAACAGGCCAGCGTATCCCCATTGAATGGTCAGGCCGAGGGCAATAATGGCATAACAGGACGCTTCAACCAGCATACGGGTTGAGTACGCCATGCCCATGAACGACATGACCAGCAGGATTAAAGCAAATAAGCCAGAAAAGAGAATGATTTCGCGTTTGTAGTCAGCCAGCATCAGATCACCTTCCCTTTCAGAATACCGGTTGGACGAAGCACCAGAATGGCAATCAGAATAAAGAACGGAACCGTAATCTTATATTCTGTCGGCACCAGCGCCATGCTGCGGGGCAGGTCCCATTCCATCGCTCGTGCAAGCGGTCTCAACACCACCGCCCAGTTGAACACGGCCAGCGATTCGGCAAAACCAACCACAAAGCCACCCAGCACCGCGCCGTACACGTGACCGACACCGCCGACAATGGCCGCCGCGAAAATAGGCAGCAGCAGGTTAAAACTCAGGTCGGGTTTCAGGGCAACATCGAGTGACAGCAGCGTACCGGCCGCAGCACACAGGCTGCCGGCAATCACCCAGGTGACAATAACAACCACATTCACGTTAATGCCAGAAACTCGGGCCAGATCGGCATTGTCCGACATCGCACGCATGGCTTTACCCAAACGGGAGCGCGTCAGGAAGTAGTGCAGGGAGACCACCGCAATAATGGTAAACAGGAACAACAGCAACTGAGGTTCGGTAATCACAATTTTGCGTGACGCCAGTTCCCAGGGCAGGTCGATGCGGAAGATCTCTTTGCGGTCATCCACGAACAGGTTACGGGAGCCAGTCCCGGCGAACAAACGCACCAGCCCCTGCAGCATAAAGGTCACACCCAGCGAGGCCATCACCAAGACAATCGGCTTCACGTTGTGTTCGCGCAGTGGCTTGTAAAACGCTTTGTCGATGCCGACGGCAATCAGGCTGGTCAATACCATCGCAATCGGCAGCATGACAAACGCCGTGGGTAACCCGACCGCCGGACCGACTCCGGGAAACATCACAGTTAGAAAGAAGGTGACAAAGGCACCGGTGGTCATCAGGTCGGCGTGCGCAAAGTGCGCAAACCGCAGGATGCTGAAAATCAGCGTCACCCCGATGGCGCCCATCGCGTAGATGGCGCCGATGACCGCACCGGAGATCACCACTGAGTTAAATAGAAAAATGAATTCGTTCACGTTGTAATTCTCCTGTCCGTTAGCCGCCGAGGAAGCTTTTAGCGACTTCCGGATCGTTGAGCAGGTTTTCACCGGTGTCTGTAAAACGATTGCGACCGGCCGCCAGAACAAAGCCTTTATGGGCAATATTCAGCGCCTGTTTCGCGTTTTGTTCGACCATCAGAATGCCGACTCCTTCGCGGTTAACCGCGACCACCCGGTCAAAAATCTCGTTCATGTACAGTGGCGACAAGCCAGCGGTAGGTTCGTCCAGCAGCAGTACTTTGGGTTCGATCATCAGTGCGCGACCCATCGCGACCATCTGACGTTGACCACCGGAGAGTTCGCCAGCGGGCTGGTAGCGCTTGTCTTTGAGGTCCGGGAAGTAGTGGTAGACCGCTTCCAGCGTGCCTTTGTAGCTGTCTTTGCGCAGAAAGGCGCCCATTTCCAGGTTTTCTTCCACGGTCAGGGAGACAAAGACGTTTTTTTCCTGTGGAACAAACGCCATGCCGTGTTTGACCAGGGTGTTCGGATCGGCATTGGTGATGTCTTCACCATTGAGCTCAATCGAGCCCTCACTGATGTGCAGCAGTCCGAAAATGGCTTTCAGGGACGTCGACTTACCCGCACCGTTCGCCCCGACAATGACACCGATTTCGCCAGAGTCGATCGACATGTTGATGCCGTTGAGAATGTTCATACCGCCATAGCCGGCATGGATGTTTTTTGTTTCTAGAATGGCCATGAAAACTCCAACCGATCAGGCGACATCGCTGCCGAAATAAGCTTCAATCACTTTAGGGTTATTCTGAATGTCTTCGATCTGCCCTTCGACCATGACACTGCCTTGCGCCAATACGATGACCGGATCGCACAGTTTCGCGATCATGTCCATGTCGTGTTCGATGACCAGAAAGGTCACACCCAGATCGCGGTTCATGCGCAGGATGTTGTCGGTCAGATCTTTCAGAAGCGTTCGGTTGACCCCGGCGGCGACTTCATCAAGCAGCACGACTTTAGCGTCGGTCATCATGGTTCGGCCGAGTTCCAGCAGCTTTTTCTGACCGCCAGACAGGTTGCCGGCCAGTTCGTTCTTAACATGGTCAAGACCGATATAGTTGATGACTTCCAGGGCTTTGGTTCGGTTGGCGGCTTCCTGTTCACGGATTGCACCGGGTTTGAACCAGGTGTTAAACAGGCTTTCACCGGCCTGATGAGAAGGGACCATCATCAGGTTTTCCAGTGCCGTCATGTGGGAAAATTCGTGTGCAATTTGAAAGGTTCGTAGCAGACCTTTATCAAAAAGCTGGTTGGCTGCCAGGTTTGTCACATCTTCACCATCCAGAATGATGCTTCCGGAATCGAGCGGGAAAGTCCCCGCAATGATATTAAAAATGGTGGATTTACCAGCGCCATTGGGGCCGATCATGCCCGTAATGGAGCCTTTTTCGATGTTAAAACAGCAGTCATTGATGACTTTCAGGCGGCCGAACGCCTTCTCGACGTTCCTGACCTCGATCATAGATGACATTTTTTTTGACTCTCCACTTGCAAGTCACACAGACCGGCGATCTGCCGACTGTGCCCAAGGTGGTTTTTGTTGAACCCGTCGTGAGCTGTTTACTCCGCGGATTTCCTTTTTAGTCCGTATCCGGCCGGTGCTGACCCACTGGGGCGCACAGACTCAGTACGAAAGTTGTAATGGGCACCGAGTGTACCCATTCTGAGGAATAAGGTCAGCTTATTCAGGGTGAAAAAAGCCGAAGAAGACGTATTTTTGTAACAAAACCAACAGGTTATGTTGATCTAACGCTGTTTTTCCGCCAGTTCAGAATGAACAGTATGAGCAGCGCCCCGCCACTGAGCCAGATGACCAACGCTCGTGGCAATGTCTGAAACGGGGTCCGATTCTGGCTGAGTGTCATCTCGCCAATCAGCTCGGCGGACACAAACTGGTCGGTACGCTGAACAATGCGGCCATTGGCATCAATGAGGGCGGAAATGCCGTTTTGGGTCGCCCGGAGAATAGGGCGGCCGTTTTCGATGGCCCGCATTTGGGTGATCTGCAAGTGTTGATGAGGCCCCAGCGAATCGCCAAACCAGGCATCGTTACTGACAACGGTAATCAACCCCGCATCGCGGGCCAGTTGCCGGACCAGCCCCGGGTATGCGGCTTCATAGCAAATGACCGGGGCGGCAAAATAGGGTTGGCCGGCCACTTCGAAGGGAATGGGGGCCTGAGGCTCACCGGCGGGAATCATCGTCGACATGGGCAGATCAAAAAACGCAATCAGGCCGCGCAGCCAGTTCTCAAGGGGCACGTATTCGCCAAACGGCACTAGGTGCTGTTTGCGATACTCGCCGCTGGCCTGACCGTAACCGCGCATGGCATTAAAGTAGCGGCCGTCTTCCTGCGTCAGGGTGCCGGTAATAATGGCCTGATCCCGGTTTTTCCCAAGTGTATCGATTTGCGATAAGAAGTAGGGGATTTTATCGGGTAGTCGGGTCATGGCAGCTTCCGGCCACAAGACCAGATCGACGTTTTTCATCCTGGTAATGGAATCGCCATAGAACTCAAGCGTCGGGCGCTGTTGTGCGGCTGACCATTTCACGCGCTGATCAATGTTGCTCTGCACGGCGGCGACTTCAAGAACGCCGGCGCTGTCGACCCAGCTACTGGCCGGTCGCAGAATGCCGACCGTGACAGAGCCAACGAGCAGCAGAACCACAGCCACAACCTGGCCCAGCGCTTTGCGGCGATCGCCAGAGCGGATCTGTAAAAACGCCGACAAACCCAATGCCGAACTGACGGCCAAAATCAGACTGAGACCGTAGATCCCAACGATGGCCGCGAGTTGGCCAATTGGAAGGTCAGTAAAGGCATAACCCGCGTAAAGCCACGGCATGCCGGTCAGAAACCATTCGCGGAACCACTCATTGAGGACCCACCACAATGGCGCGACCAGGAGCAGTGCCCAAGGCAGTTGCCGTAAAAACCGACCATAAAACCAGCCCTGAAAGGCATGAAAGAGGGCCATCAGCAAACAGAAACCGCCGGTCAGAATAAGGGCCAACCAGATTGGCGTATCAACGGTTTGCATACTGCCGTAGATCCAGGAAACACCCAGACCAAAATAGCCGACGCCGAATAACCAGCCGAACCAGGCGCTTTCTTTGGCTGAGCGGGCGATGTGCTGCAGATAGAAGAAACCACCGACGCCGACGAACATCAACGGCCAGAAGTTAAATGGAGCCAATGACAGTGGAACGGCAATCCCCGCCAGAATCGCAGAAAGGCTGAGCAGCCAAGATGTTTTCATAGTTTTCAGTCTGTTCCTTTAGATCCAGCGGCGAAGATAACCCGAACTCGATAACCTAAACAATCTTGATTTGTCTCAGTTGTGCGCGTCATCTGACACAAAAGCAGGATGGCATTGGGTTTCGATTCCGCGTACGGTACGCGCCTGATCCCTCTGGCGGTGCTTTCCTGATGACGTTTAACAATGGTCTGGCCATCCTGATTCTCATGTTTGCTTCAACGCTGTTTGCCGGTAATCACGTCGCGGCCCGGCTGGCGTTTGATGATGGTGCCGGGTTAATTGTTGCACTGCTGGCGCGAAGCCTGATGGCCTGTTTGATCATGTTCAGTCTGGCCAGAGTCAACCGAATCTCCTTTCGTATACCGGCCTCGCTGCGGTGGCGGCAGTGGTTTTTGGGGTTCCTGATTGCCGGGCAGAGCTTTGCACTTTATAGCGCTGTGGCCCGCGTGCCGGTTGCTGTGGCTCTGTTGCTGGTGAATACCTGGCCGGTTTATTACATCGTGCTCGGTTGGTTGACGGGGCGGGAAGTGTTTCGGCTGCCGCTGGCGATGATGATGGCCTTAATTTTAATCGGCTTAACGCTGGTGCTGAATCTTCCACAGATGATTTCAGAAACGATGGTTCTGGATGATCAATGGTGGATTGGAATCGGTTTCGGATTGTTGTCAGCGATGCTGCTGTGCACGGCAATGTGGCAGACCAACATGCATTTGGCGGAGCTTCCGGGTTCTGTCCGCAGCTTTTACACCATGCTGATCGTCTTCGTCTCAATGCTGGGCCTGGGCCTGACCGGGATTTTGCCGGGGTCGTTTACCTTGCCAGAATCGACGGCGGGTTTCTGGGCCATCGGTGCTTTGGCTTTGTTGTATGGCATCGCTTCGACGGTCCTCTTCGTGCTGGCCCCTCGCTTAAACATGTCCCGTAATTCTCCGGTGCTTAACTTCGAGCCGGTGGCCTCGCTGGGGCTCGGTTTCCTGTTCTTGCAGCAGTTTTTGCAACCTCTGCAGCTGGTTGGTGGCGGGCTTGTCGTCATTGGCATCGTTGCCATTGGTTTGCTGAAGTAACTTTACCTGGGTGGAATCATGACAGATGTCATGACCTTCCTGCCTTTGCTTAAGTTTGCCCGACGGCACTGTTAAATTAGTGGCTGACTGTTAGCCAATTATTTCAGTGGAGGATGAGCGATGTCGAAAGTGTTATTTGCCGGTGTACTCAGTGCCGCTTTGGTTGCGGGGGCGGCCTTGGCGGAGTCGGACCCCGAAGCCGTTGAACTGCTTGAGAAAGTCGACAACCTCTATCAACAAGATAACTCCTATGCCGTGATGACCATGGACATTCAGACGCCGGACTTTGAGCGGTCCATGACGTTGGAGTCCTGGTCCATCGGGCTGGATTACTCGTTGGTGCGGGTGTTGGAGCCCAAAAAAGAAGAGGGCGTCGCCACGCTGAAGCGGGAAGATGACATGTGGAATTACCTGCCCAAGATTCGCAAGGTTCTCAAAGTGCCGCCTTCCATGATGATGGGCAGCTGGATGGGATCTGACTTCACCAACGATGATTTAATGCGCGAAGGTTCCTGGGTGGAAGAGTTCGACGTCACGCTCAGTGAAACCGAAGACCTTTATACGCTCGATTTAAACGCCAAGCCCGAGACCGTGACTGTTTGGGGGCAGATGCAAATCGACATCGATACAGAATCGCTCTTGCCCGTCAGCCAACGTTACTTTGATGAAGACGGTACTTTAATGCGAGAGATGCTGTTTAAAGAGGTGAAAACCTTCGACGGTGTCACGTTGCCATCGGTGATGGAGCTGAACCCGCTTAACAAACCCGGCCATCAGACCCGGGTGACGTATCAGGAGATGTCATTCGACGTCGACATCGATGAAGACTTCTTCACGTTGCAGAATCTGCGTCGTTCGCGATAGGAGAGCACGTCATGCTAATGCTCAAATTGGCTTTCCGAAATATTCTGCGTAACAAGCGTCGGACGATCCTGACCATGCTGAGTATGTTCGGTGGCTATGTGCTTTTGACGTTGTCGATTTCTGTCCAGAATGGCAGCTACGTTCAGGTGATTGATTTCTTTACCCGGGACTCAACCGGGCATGCGCAAATCAGCGAGGTCGGCTATCAGGATAAACCGACGTTGTATAAGTCCGTCCCGGAAACGACCGATTTTTATCAGCAGCTGATGCAGGTTGACGGTGTGCAGCGGGCAACGCCGAGAATCGTCAGCAGCGCACTGGCTTATGGTGAAACCAAAAGTTTCCCCGTTCAGGTGATTGGCGTGGACGTCGAAAAAGAAGCGCGGATGTCCTTTCTGGAAGAAAAAGTAAAGACCGGACAGTATCTTGAAGTCGGTCCTGACAGCGACGGTTATTACTCAGCTTTGATTGGCGCAGCCGTCGCCCGTCAGTTGTCGCTTGAGATGGGGGACGAACTGATCCTGATTTCACAAGGGGCCGATGGGTCAATGGCGAATGACCTTTATCGGGTTGTCGGTGTTGTGGGCTCTACCGAAGGTGCGGAAGCGCGCAATGTCTATTTGCCCTTAGCCGCGGCTCAGTCCTTTTTTGTCATGCCGGAGCAGGCGCATTATTGGGCGGTATTAACGTCTGACTACGAACGCAGCGACCAGCTGTCGCAACGCCTGAACAGCTGGCTGGATGGGGACTCTGAGTTGGAAGCCGTGACCTGGAAAGTGGTCTCCAAAGAGTTTTACGAAACCATGAAAGCCGACGTGGAAGGTGGCTACGTGGCCTACTACATCATCATTTTTCTGGTGTGCATTGGGGTGTTGAATACCGTGCTGATGTCTGTGTTGGAACGGACCGGTGAGTTCGGTGTTTTAAAAGCCATTGGTACGTCACCCGGGCGGGTGTTTACGTTGATCGTGACCGAAACGTTGATGCTGGCGGTGCTGTCCTGTTTGGCGGGCCTGATTGTTGCCATGCCAATCAACTATTACCTGGCGGCGGTTGGTTTTGTCCTTCCCGAACCTATGGAAGTATCCGGCGTCATTATGTCGCACATGAAAGGCTTATGGGATGTGAAAACCTTTATGGAGCCGGCTTTGATCGTCATCGGATCGGCCGCGCTGATTTCACTGTTCCCGGCCCGCCGTGCAGCCAAAATTGTACCGGTTGATGCCATGAGGAGTCTGTAAAATGGGACTGACCTGGAAGTTGGCATTACGCAACATCTTGCGTAATAAGCGCCGAACCACGTTGACGTTGTTATTGATCAGCATGACCTTGGCTATTTTGATTTTTACCGACGGCTACATGAGAGCGATGAGCGATGTCATGGTGCGTTCGGCGACCCGTTTGTATCCCGGCGATGGTCAGATTCATCACGTCGACTATCTCGCTGAACGAGACGGTGAAAAAGTCATATCTGACGTCGATGGGCATCTGCAACGGTTGCAATCGACTGAGCAGATCGCCAGTTACAGTCCGCGCGCGATGGATTTTGCCATGGTGTCCAGTTCGGCAAATAACCTGGCGGTTCAGTTGGTGGGGATCGATCCGCAACTGGAAGCCGGGGTATCCAAGCTTGAGTCGAGTTTGGTGCAAGGGGAGTACCTGTCTTCGCAAGGCCGTTCTCAGCAGATTATGATCGGCCGGCCATTAGCCGAACTGCTTGAAGTTGATTTAGGCGACCGCTTAGTTGTATCGGTCAATAACTATGAAATCGACAGCGTTGATCAGAGACTCTTTCGGGTCAGTGGTATTTTTCAGCTGAACTCGAAGTTTTATGACGAAGCCCTGATCTTTGTGCCGCTGGCAAGTGCGCAGGAAATGATGGGCATCGGATCGAATGTTCATGAAATTGCGTTTAACTTTGTCGACGAGTCGCTGTCGTCCGATGAATCATTAGCGCTCTGGTCTGAACTGTCCGGTCCGCAAACGATCGCTGAAGGTTGGACCACGTTGATGCCAGACCTTGCGACCATGATTGGTCTGATGGATTACAGCATGCTCATTGTTGCCACCATTCTGTTTGTGGTCGCCATTTTAGGGGTGATCAACGCGATGTTTATGTCCATTTATGAACGTACTTACGAGTTCGGCGTGGTGTTGGCCATCGGTACCCGGCGCAGTAGTCTGTTTGTGTTGATCATGGCCGAAGGGCTGATGCTGGCATTGATCAGCCTGGTGTTGGGATCGATTCTTGGTGCGATTGCTGTTGAGATCACCGGAGCCGTTGGCATCGACTACGGCAATATGGATATTTCCGGTGTCGCACTGGCCGAAGTTTTGCGACCGGAAATCACCATTGGACAGTTTACCGAATTACCGTTCTCCGTCTTTGTGATGACAATGGTAGCCAGCCTTTACCCCGCGTTGCATGCCGCACGCATCGTGCCGGCGCAGGCACTGCATAAAAGTTTATAGGAGATTGCCATGAAACCGGTTATTGAAACCCGAGAGCTTTGTCGCTTTTATGGCGCAGGGGACACACTCGTCAAGGCGCTGGATGATGTCAATATTCGAATCGATCCAGGTGAATTTACCGCCATTGTGGGACCGTCGGGCTCTGGTAAATCGACCTTGCTGCAACAGATCGGTGGGTTGGATATTCCAAACCACGGCAAAGTCCTGCTGAAAGACAAACCCATATCTGAAATGAGCGGTAAGGAGCTGTCCGACTTTCGTCGCGACCACATTGGTTTTATTTTTCAGGCTTACAATCTGATTCCCGTGTTAAGCGCCGCGGAGAACTGTGAGTACATCATGTTGTTGCAGGGCATTCCCGCTGCTGAACGTCGTGAGCGAGTACTGAGTATGTTGGCGCAAGTTGGCTTGGAAGGGCGGGAAGATCGGTTACCCGGGCAGCTGTCCGGCGGTCAGCAACAGCGCGTTGCTGTGGCTCGCGCGATGGTCAGTCAACCCGACATCATCCTGGCTGACGAGCCTACGGCAAACCTCGACTCGCAAACAGGCATGGAACTGTTAGACATGATGCACGACCTGAACCGGAACGAAGGCATGACCTTTGTGTTTTCAACACACGATCCGAAAATCATGGAGCGCGCCTCACGGTTGATTTATGTGGAAGACGGCAAGGTGATTCGTGAGGAAACCCGCAATGGTTAGACGTTGGCGAGCCCTGCCTATGCTCTTGCCGGTACTGACGCTGCCGGCCTGGGGCTTTGAGCTGTCGACCACTACGGATGTATCGGCTCAGGTGACGGGTGCGCACTACACTCAAGATGCGTCGCTGCCCGCAGAGTTTTCCGGACCGGATTATCAGATGACCGGGTTGCTGTCTGTCGACTGGAATGTACGGGCGTCGATAACCTCGTCTCTGGATGTAGAAACGCGCTATGGTCTGGCGGCGATCAGCGAACTGGATCAGGCAGGGCAGGCTGATGCCGTTAATGACAGCGCCGATTATCGACTGGACGATCTGCCAACCGATCTCGACCCTGAGTTTCGGCAGCGATTGGATCGATTGAATCTGCGTTGGTACAGCCCGTTCGGGGATTATGTGCTCGGACGACAGGCTATCAGCTTCGGGCAGGCCCGAATCTTTTCTCCGGTTGATGTGGTTCAACCGGCGTCGGTTACCGAGGTTAACAATGCTTATCGCCCCGGTGTTGATGCATTGCGCGGCACCTGGTTGCTTGGCGCGGTATCGGAGTTGGACGTCGGCTATGTGTTTGGTGACGATCAGGTCGCCTTTGCGCGTCTGAAGGCGTACCTGGCTGGTATGGATTGGGAGCTGATCGGGCTTGAGATTAACGGGGATCATCAGCTGTTGTCGTTGGGCACCACGGGCGCTGTCGGCACCGTCGGCTGGTGGCAGGAAACCAGCTGGTTGAATGGTCCTGATCAGGAGGGGATCCGATCGACGGTTGGTCTGGATGCGACCTGGTTTGATGACCTCTATGTTTTTTCTGAGTTGCACTATAACGGTTTAGGGCAGGATCAATCCTACCTGAATAACCTGACTCAAAGCTGGTATCAATTAGGTGCGGTTCAGCCTTGGGGACAATGGTATTTAAGTCTGCAGGGGCAGTATCCGGTGAATGTGTTGACGCAGCTTTCCGCCGGCGTTACCACCAACCTGAACGATGGCTCATCGCTGCTTCATACCAGTGTGGCCTACGACGCTTCGCAATCGTTGTCCGTTCAGGTGAATGCATTGGGGCCAGTCGCGATGGACACTGGGTTAGAGCATGAGTACAGCCTTTATCCATTTGCGGTTGAACTTCGGCTGGATTGGACGTTCTGATCTTTACCGTCAAATGAAGGATTATTTGACGGATGTCAGGATGCGTCTCTGTAACAAGAGTGATAGTGACGGCGCTGACCTGGCGTAGCTAACTGACACAGAACTGTCACTTTCCAATGGCACACTGAAGGTCTGAAAAGGAGTTCAGCTGTGTTGATATCTGTCATTCTTTGTACCTATAACAATGCCGATTCTTTAAAAAAGACGCTCATCGGATTGATGCAAAATGTGGATGCCTCATTGTGTGAGGTGATAGTGGTGGATAATAATTCATCCGACCACACGGCGGCTGTTTTAAACGAGTTTGCTGACCGCTTTCCCTTCCCGTTTCTGCATTTGTTTCAGCCTGAACAGGGGCTTTCCCACGCCAGAAACACCGGGCTTGCCGCAGCTACCGGCGAGTATGTGTTGTTTACCGACGACGATGCAGAGATTACCGATACCTGGTTGTCTCGTTATCAATCAGAAATTCAGTCACATGAGCCGGACTGTCTGTTCAGTCGTATTGATGTGATTTGGGATCAGCCGAAACCGGCTTGGTTTCGTCCGGAGTATCTGCCGTTTTTTGTATACCTGAACTATGGTGATGATCCTTTGATGATTTCAGACATTCATCATGAGTTTTTTGGTAAAAACTTTTGTGTTCGGACGGCTCTGCTCCGTCAAATGGGTGGTTTCGATCCGGCTTTGGGGCGCTGTGGTGATCGGTTAGTCGCGGGAGAAGAGACGCTGATTTACCGTAAACTCGTAGCGCAAAAAAGAACCATTCGTTATTTTCCGGATGCGCCTGTCGGTCACCGGCTTAAAGCACGGGAATATCAGTCTGATAATATCCGTAAGCTGTTCGTCGATTCGGCATACACGGGTTTTCGGCTCGCGAAAGCGCTCGGACACCGGTCGTTTGCCGGACGACCTTTGTATCCCTTAAAAGAAGCCATGATGGGTTTGCCCGTTTCTCTGTGGCAGCGCTTGTGTTTGGCCGGGCAGCACAAAGCGGATGGTTTCAGCCTGCCGTATCTGAAAACACTAAAGCATTTGAAAACCTGTGAGCTTTGGTTAAAGAACCTCTAGTTGCGTCAGCAATACCAGCTCACAGGCGCCATCGCCGGTATCCTGTCTCGTTAATGAACTGACCCAGTGCCAGCCATCTTCCGCGTCCGCACGAACCAATCGCCCCTCTATTCGTATGTTCTGACCGACTTTTAGTGCCTTCAGCTGGCTAAGAATGGCTTTGCTGGCAGGAATCATGTGCATGTTGGCGCTGCTGGTTTCAATTTCCCGACGTGGAATCGGGTAGCGGTCTGTCGACCAGTAATACCAACGGTTGGATTGGCGAATCCGAATCGATTCCAGTACCGAATCGTCGGCCATACGGTTCCAACCCAGGGCCAGGTCCATCGGGGAAAGCTCTGATTCTCGACCAAAACGATAGTTTTTAATCCCCAGTATCTTGGCTTGCAGTTCAAAAGGGGCCAGAGAGGTGAGTTGGTAGTCACCATAGGCAATCTGAGCATGGCTCTGTTCTGTCGGGTCTGCCGTGAACACGGGTGGGTCTGTTGGGGTGGGATTGTCTTTTAAAACCATCGTGCAGCGACGACGATC
>NZ_CH724149.1:0-195000 GCF_000153185.1 Reinekea blandensis MED297
TTGCACCCTTGTGGGGCAATCGTCTGATGCAGTTTCAGCTGAACGGACAAGAGCTGGATGCGGCCAAAGATGACAGCGGTGACCCCGATTTCGAAAAGGAGTTTGGGGATGATGGCAAGGGTTTTGTGCCCGCCAAAAGCGGGACTTACCGCTTTGAAGTGCCGAAAGAGATCACCGATGTTCAGTTTCTGTCGTTTATGACGGCCGGCGCTGAAAACTACGATATGACGGTGCACAACGTCCGTTTTGACGTCTGGCCAGAAGAAGATCTGCGCCCGCGCCCTTACCTGATTCGCTATAACCGCCTGGGCTACCTGACCAATCAGCCACAGCCGGTCATCCTGGAGTGGCAGGAAGACCTGAATGCACAAGAGTTACCGCTGACCATTCGGCAAGCCTCACATGGCGAACGCGTTGAAACCGTAAGCCGTACCCTGGTTTCGGCTGACGCTGGCCTTGCCATTACGCCTATAGAGCTGGAGCTGAGCGAGCCGGATTACAACACGCTGATCATCCCCGAGACGGTAAAGCGTACCGAACACACCAGCGCGCTGGTCAGAACCCGAACTTCGCTTGATGAGTATGAGAAACAGCGGGACCTGGCGCTGGGCGCGTTTCATTGGTTCGATATGCGTACCTATCCGGGCGCGCACGAGCAGGATCGGCAGGCGACGCTGTACGGCCATGATAAGACCCTCGATGTGTATGGTGGCTGGTACGATGCCGGTGACTACGGTCGTTACAGCGTCAATGGTGCCTGGAGTGTCATGGTGATGCTGATGTCGTATGTCGCGGCTGAAGACGCATTTCCGGCTGAAATAACACCGCTGACGCGAACGGATGCTGAGCGCCCCGCCTTACTCGATCTGGTGCTGCCGGAACTTGAGTTTTTGCTGAAAATGCAGCGCGATGATGGTGCCGTTTATCACAAGGTGTCCTCCCGGGACTGGCCATTACTGACGACCTCGCCCCAGCAGGATCAGGACGCTCGTTTTGTCATGCCCATCAGCAGTACGGCAACGGCGGATGTCGGTGCAGTGATGAATCTGGCGGCTTATCTGTTCGCCCAAACCGGGCGTGATGCCGATGCCGAATGGGCGGAACGATTTGCTCAGGCCGCTGACCGTGCTGGGGATTTTCTTGCCAACCATCCTGAGCGCATCATGGTTGCGGATCGTTATGACGGCGCCGAGTACGGCGGGCCTTACACCGACAGTGACGACTCGGATGAACGCTTACTGTATGCGGTGTCCCGTATGTGGCGGGGAGAACCCTTGGACGTGTCGACTTACCAGTCCTTGCTGCAGCGTGCCGATGAGCCCCGCTTTGGCGATCAAACACCCGACTGGATGAACGTGAACTTCCTGGCCGTATTTAATGCGTTGATGGCCAGCGAATCACCAGAACAATCGTCAACGTTGTTAAAGGTGGTTGAGCAGGAGTTTTCCCGGTTGCTGAACGTTCAGCAACAAGACCCTTATGGGTTGATGATTGCCGGTACCGAAGACGAGTTTGACTGGGGCAGTAACGGCGTTATTGCCACCATGGGTACGCAGTTGATGTGGTTGCATTCTTTAACGGGCGAGCAGGATTACCGTGACGCGGCCTACCGCATGAGCCACTGGTTTTTCGGTTTGAACCCGCACGGACTGAACTTCACCACCGGAGCCTCACGCTTCAATGTCCGACATCCGCATTTCCGGCCGCTGGTCTCGCAGGCGGCACCGCAGCCTTATGGTCTGCTGGCCGGTGGTCCGAATTCGGTCGCATTGAAAGGCGATCAGGTGGCCGCGTCCGTGTCGAACAAGGCGCCGATGCAGGTGTATGTCGATCACCAGGAGAGCTGGGCGACCAATGAAGTGGCGATTAACTGGCAGGCCGCCTGGAGCAGTTATCTGGCACTGTTGGTCAACGCCTTTTAATCAGAAAACTCAGGCACCACAGGCAAGTGGTGCCATGGACCTGACAATAACACCCGAAAAGGGGAATAACAGACAGGGATGTTCCGCTCGGAGGCCGAGAGACTCCGTCCGACAACCGTACTAACGATAACGTGGAATCCCTGATGAAAATAAAAACCTGTCTGATCAGCCTGTCGCTGCTCGCCTCCTGTGCGATAGCCAGTAACGATCTCTCTATCATCCCGACGCAGACCAACGGGTTTGAACGAAACTTTAACCCGTTTGACCCGACGGTCGGTTCGTTTTACGCCACCGACTTTATCTACGAACCGTTGTGGATTTTTAACGTTTGGCACCCGGAGAACGATTTTCCAAGGTTGGCGAGGTCGGTCAGTGTTGCCTCCGACTATCGCAGCGTCACCTACACCTTGCGCGACAACGTACGCTGGTCCGACGGTGAGCGTTTTGATGCCGACGATGTGGTGTTTACCGTAAACTATGCGCGTAAGCATCCGGATTATCCGGTCAACATCGACCTGTTCGATCCGGCGACCGATAACGGACTGGTCAACGATGTCGAAAAGCTCGACGACTTCACTGTGCGGTTTACGCTGGTGCAACCCAATGCGTTGGCGCATCAATCGATCGGTGGCTTATACCCATTGCCTGAACATATCTTTTCCAAGATTGATGATCCGGTGAACCATGCGAACCTGACGCCGGTGGGTACCGGACCTTTTACGGAAGTCGATACCTTCCGCACCACCTATTTTAAACTGTGTCAGAACCCTAATTACTATCAGGCGGAACAGGTGCAGATCGATTGTCTGCGTTTTCCACATTATTCCGGCAACGAGCAACTCTGGGCCGCCGCCCGGCGCGGCAAAATTGATTGGATGGGCCAGGGTATCAATCAACCCGAAGAACAATACACCTCCTATTTGCCGTCAAACAAAGTCTGGCTCGCACCGGGGGCTAATACCAATGTGCAGATTAATACGACACGCGCGCCGTTAAACGATGCCCGCTTCCGTCAGGCGTTGAGCATGGCATTGAACCGCGACGAAATGCTCAGCGAAGACACCTTCGGGCTGACCAGTCCAACGCCCTGGCCGGTGGCCACCGGGCCGGGTTATACCGCCTGGTATGATGCGCAAACGCTGGAACCTTATGCACGATTGATGCAATACAATCCCGGTGAGGCCGCCGCCCTTTTGGACCAGGCGGGTTATCGGGACACCAATTCGAATGGTTGGCGCGAACTGCCCGATGGCACCGAGATTAACATCGGTGTTGCCGTGCCCAGTGGTTGGACCGATTGGTTCAATGTGGTGTTGACCATGGTGGATAACTTCCGAGCCATTGGCATTAACGCACACGTTGAAGGCATGGACGAACAGAAATGGTTTGAGCGCATTCCGACGGGGGATTTTGACCTCTACATGATGTGGACGAACCCCGGCATTACTCCGTGGAAAATATACAATGAGCTGTTCGATCCGAACTCGATGACTCCGGGACAACTTGAAAACCAGGCCATGCATCAGTATCGCTCAGAAGACATCGAACGTTGGCTGCAGGCGTTTACCCAGACCAACGATCCGACGGAACAGCGACGATTGATTACGCAGATTCAAACTGTTGTGGCCGAACAGGTGCCGGTCTTGTCGTTGTTTGCGAACCCGATCTGGTACGAGTACAGCGACAAAGAGTTTGTCGGCTGGGTAACGGAAGATAACCCCTATGTTCGCCCGCAGGTGCATAAAGGTGTCCCGGAGCGACTGATTCATGTATTAAATCTGAAACCGCGGGAGTGATGACAAGCCCGCGAGTGTTTCTTGTGGGAGGCTGCTTACAGGCGCGGCGAGCTTAACGCTCGCTGGCCAGCGGCAGATAGACGTCAGTGATCATCTCGTGCTCGGACACGTCCGGAAAAAAGCGAACCCGTTCAAACAGAAGTGGGAAGTCGGCCAGGTCGTATCCGGAGCTTGGCAGCCATTCGGCATAAAGCGAGTGAACTAAACGCTCCAGTGCATCGTCGCTGCCCTGTAACCGCGCCCGGGCGTAACGTCCGGCCGGAATCGTTCGGCTTTCCATGCCTTCGAAATCGGCTGGCAACTCGCCTTGGATTTCGCAGGCCAGATCGAATCGGTAATCGTCATCGGTCACCTCATTCGGGTCGTCGTATACCAGATTGAATGTCCGGCTATGGCTTGGCGACAAGCCGTTTCGTTTGCGCCAGGCAATAAACGCCTGCAAGGTGTGGCTCAGTCGCGCTGGATTTCCTCGATGCGGCATGACGGCCAGTGGAATGGCAGGCATTTCAATGACAGTGACGTCCGGTAACGGTGCTGGCATGTGCTGGTTCCTCAGAGTTTGAATGGGATCGTAGTGTTGTGCCCAAACGGAAAAGTCCGGTGAACGACGAAAGTCGCTTGGTGCCAGGCCAAAGTGCTTGCGAAACGCTCGATTAAACGCCTCTGGGCTGTCGTAGCCACAGTCATAACCGATGTTGGTAATCGAATCGCCGGCCCGATACGCCAACCGGAACGCCGCCCTTTTCAGTCGTAAACGCCGGATCAACGTCATCACGCCGAGGCCGAAGGTCGCGCTGAATAACCGGTGAAAATGAAACCGGGAAACGTGCGTCAGCTGCGCCAGCTGGTCCACACTGAGGTCCTCCTCGAGAGAGGATTCAATGTTGGCCAGAACATCTTGTAAGCGGTCATTCAGGTTCAATGGCTGTATCCGTTTGAGTGTGCTGAGCAGTTTACCGGCTGTGAGAGAAGATACCTGATCATTCGTGCTCAATGTTCAGGACAGGCGTAGTCGATTCGGTTAAGGTAACCAAAAACCCCGGTCAGGAATACGCCATGTTTTATCGCCGTAAGCACTATGTCATTCGGGATCATTTCGTCGATGATTTTAACCGGTTGTTCACTGACATCAATTTGCCGAACCAGTTGAAACATGGCGCCCGTCTGATCGGTCGATGGATGATGCCACTCGACAACGGCGACGTGGAAGTCTTTGCCATCTGGGAATATGACTCTGAAGCGGCTTATGAGCGCATCGAGCAAAGTGTCCGTGCCGATACCGAACATGGTGATCGGATTCGACAATGGTTCGCCGAACGCGGTGGTCGCGAGCATCTGTCCAATACTGCCTTTGTTTCCATTCGCAATGACATTCTGACCGATACCGTCACGCCGCATCGGCTGACTGAGACACAGCCGGAGGCCGGCATCGATGCAATACACTGAACGCCATCATCTTGAAGTTTCTGCGCAAGCGGCGGGTGCTGTCATTGTTGATACTGATAACCGGGTTTTGCTGGTTCGCGAGCGCGAGGGGACGAAGAAAAATCTCTGGCACATTCCTTCCGGCCGGCTCGAAGCGGGCGAGTTTCCTGAACAGGCCGCACAACGTGAAGTGTTTGAAGAGACCGGTTTGCGGCTCTCCTTTGATCATTTCCTGAAAACGTACGTTGGCTGTTTTGACGACGGTGCTCTGGTACTGCGCCACGTTTGGTTAGCGACTTTGCCTGTAAACGCAGAACCTAAATCTGCGTTGCCGGATGAAATTGCTGAAGTGCGGTTATTCAGCTGGGAAGACGTTGACCAGCTTTACCAACAGGGTCAGTTGCGAATGCACCAGACCTGGCTGATGGTGAACGACGCGCGCCGGTTTTTACGTGAGCCGCCGGAGCGACCATGCTGAAAACGCCCGGGGTCGCGCGCGACCCGGGGCGTGGAATCTCAAACTCAGTGGGGCACCTGACTTGTTGCCTGGCAGGTCTCAGGTGCGGCATCGATAACAGTCAGCGCCTCTTGTGCCATTGCTGACAAGTAAGGCGTTTCCCCACCTTTGCCTGCGGTGGCTGAGACATACGACACCAGGTCTTGTCCGGCCTCAAATCGATGATTCTGAATCTGACTGTTGGAACGGTTCAAGTAAGCGATCGACATTTCCGGGGTGCTGCCATGTGACGCCGAGGGATCACCGGGCTGGCCGATCATGGTGCAGTTTGAGTCGGAAAATGACACCAGGCTGTTGCGGATTTCCAAACCGCCTTCTCGGAAGTCACGGAACAGTTTCTCCAGGAAGTAAGGCATGTCGTCGCCTTTGTCATTGGCTTCGTCCAGATTATTCAGCACGATGTTGTTTTCAAACAGAATACGACCGCCGACGCGCACGCTCAGGATATCCTTGCGATAGCCGTAAAACACGTTGTTAAACGCATGCAGTTGACCGCGACGCATCAATGGAACCCGACGCAGGGTGTCATAGCTTTTGTTTGCGTAGTATGGGTCTTCGGTGATGAACAGGTTGTTGTGCATGGTGGCCGTAATCTGTTCATTGATCGTTCGGCTATCCGATGAGCCCATCAGTCCGGCGCGTTTCACGTTAATCAGCTTGTTGAACGATAACGTCACATCGTACGCCCCGACTTTAATATCCCAGGCCGAGTCGCCGGTGGTGTCAAAGGTGTTCTGGTGTATCCAGATGTTGTGCGATTCGCCGGTCGAACGGATCATGTCCGGGTCCAGGTTGTGATCTTCAACGTGCCCGGCACCGCGGAACTCCATGTTGGTGATGATCACGTTATTGCTTTCGTGGGTGGACTGCCCGCTGCTGTCTTTGCCGATTGAAAACCCTAAAAACTGCATGAACGCCTGTGTGCCGCGGCCGTCGATGGTGGTGTTCGAGTCGACCAGCAACGTACGAATCGGTAACGACTTGTCGTTGAGCTTATCGTTGTAAAAGGTGTTCAGGCAGCTACTGGCGGAAACGCCATTGGCCTCACACCATTGCTCAGGATTTCGGCACTGTTCCGGTGTGGCGTTGTTCAGTGCGGAGAGCACATCGCCATCGTTGCAGTACAGGCTGTGCATTCGAATGGCGGTTTCGTCGGCGAAATCGGCTTTATCAAATACAATCCAGTTAGGCGATGGGTCACTGATGGCCGCCAGCAGTTGTTCTGCGACGGAGGCGGACGCGTCGTTGCGGATGACGACAAGCTGGCTGCCGCCGTCAGCTGCATAGCCGCCGGTGGTGTTTTCGCCAAAACCGATCGGGCGACCCAGCGTCTCCGCCAGACATTCGACGATCGCCTGATCGGATGAAAGTGACGATTCGCGCCAGTTGATGTCATCGTTCTGAACCAGGTCGAGGCACACTTGAGCGGGCGTATCGGCATTGCCGGAACCGGAGTCATCTCCATCCCCGGAACCGTTATCGCCACCAGTGTTTCCGCCATCATCGCCTGCGCCCCCGTCGTCCTCACCATCGTCCGAACAGTTGCCAGGGTTCAGGTTCTGGCCAGCGATGTGCAGGTAATCGATGTTCGCCAGACCTCCGTCTGAGGTTGATTTGAGCGTCACTTGGTTTAGACCGGCATTCAGAAAGACGGGTACCTCAGTGGAAAGCTTATACTGTGCCCAGTCGCCCGTGCTGTTTCCCTCGAAGATAACCTGCTCGGTACCGTTCACCAGATAGTGCCCCGGACGGGATGAATCGTCGCCATTGGCGTAGCGTACGCGAATGAGATAGGTGCCGGCGTCTTGCGCGTTGATTGACCAGCGAATCTCGCTGCCCATTGCATTGTCGGTGTTGGCATACCCCAACCCGGTAAAGCCGAGATGCTCCTGCTCGATGACGCCGTCAACCTGACAAAACCCGGAATGGTTTTCCTGAAGGATAAGAAACGTTGTTGGGTCGCTGTTGTCGTCATCGGTTCCTTCGTCATCTCCCTGATCATTGTCGTTGTCGCCGCCGTTATCATTGCCGCTGTTGATGTCAGCATCGTTATCGACAGGCTCTTCCAGTTGCGGTAAATCGGAAACGTTTTCGCCGAGATCAATTTGAAAGTCGCACCCGGCAAAGGCGAGCAGAGCGCTCAATGCGACGATGGTTCGGAATGTCATGATGTGTCCCTGTGGTGTCATTCGTAAAATTGGTTTTGAAAAGAAATACCAAAAAAGGCGACATTCAGCTGAGGAAAACGGCTGTTTTGTGGGGTAGGTCGGTGGTTTTCCGGGACTTTTATGCGAAAGTGTGAACTATGTAAGAATTTTAGAGATAACGAACACTTCAGGGGTTTTGATTCGACAGTCTTATTGTCCATTTTGGTCGTTGGATTATCCATATTGGGTGACCGTTTGTGGAACGACTGTGATTTGATAAGACGTCCGGCGCTCGTTTTTAACGCCCAATAAGGAAACAGAATGATTAAACTCAGGACTGAAGTTCCAACCGTCGACACCTACATCAAGGTGCGACTGGCCGCTGGCCTGTCACGGAAATCCGAAGAGGCCGCTCGACTCGCCTTACCAAATTCGCTCTTTGCCGTCACGGTTTATGACGATGACAAACCCATTGGCATTGGTCGGGTGATTGGCGATGGCGGCTGCTTTTTTGAAATCACCGACATGGCGGTGTTGCCCGATTATCAGGGACAGGGCATCGGTCGCCAGATCATGACGGCTTTGGTGGACTGGTTAAAAACAAACGCGCCATCGACGGCCTATGTCAGTTTGATGGCCGACCATGGTACGCCGGATTTTTATGAGCGCTTTGGCTTTACCAAAGCGTCGTTGCCTAAATCGTCGGGCATGTACTTACGAATTCCATGAAGCCGAACATTTCTACATTCACGTTTGGCGGAACGCGTCCGGGTCCGGTTTCTGTTTATTTGCATGGCAAAGGTGGCTTTGGAAACACGGCCGGGCTTTACGAGTATGAGGATTTTCCGCGACTGCTCCGGGATGGAACGTATCAGCCGGCTTGTCCGTTTGTTGTGCTTCATGCGCAGTCGGGAGAGCACTGGAACCTGGCAGAGTTAAATGATGTTCTTCATCTTATTGCTCGCCAGTATCCGGACCGTAGTATTCATTTGATGGGCTACAGCCGTGGTGGAACGGCTGTCTATCGGTATCTGAACACTTATCCGGATACCCCTGTTGCCAGTGCGACCATCATCAATGCACGGTTAGTTGCAAACTATGCGGGATTGAAACCCATCAGGTTGTTTCATGCCGTCGATGATCATTCCGAACCTGTTGAACGTGTTCAGAACTTTGTTGATCAGCAATCTCAACGTCACGTTTTGGTTACGTTAACGGTGACAGCGGGCAACCATTTTAATATCGGCCAGGTTGCACGTCAGCTACTGACCGAGCTGGCGCAATGAGTGCTCTGTTTAGCAAGTTAAACTTCACAAGAAAAGGTTACCAAAGTTGATAAAACCTCGTTACTGGATTGCCTTAAGCGCGCTGCTCTTGTTAACGCTGACGGTTGTTGTCTCTCACTGGCCGTCGACGATGTCATTGGGTCTGCCTAATAGTCCTTATCAAACGGTATCGACCTGGCCTGAGTTTGAGCGTCCCGTCGACGCAGCGCTTGAAGCGAGAATCGACGACATTCTTCAGACCATGACGTTGCGTCAGAAAGTCGGTCAGATGACTCAGGGCGAAATTCAACACGTCAGACCGTCGCAGGCGAAAGAATATGGTTTGGGTTCGGTGTTGAATGGCGGTGGCAGCTGGCCCGGTAAAACACCCTTTCATGTGTTGGAGGATTGGTTGGAACTGGCCGATGCCTATTGGCTCGCTTCAACCGAATCCGCGACTGGGATTCCATTGTTATGGGGGACCGATGCCGTGCACGGACACAACAACCTGCAGGGTGCTACGTTGTTTCCACACAACATCGCTTTGGGTGCAACCGGTGACTTGGAACTGGTGCGTTCGATTGCGGCGGTGACGGCCGACCAGGTTCGCGCCAGTGGTGTGGATTGGACCTTTGCACCGACGGTTGCCATTGCCGATAACCCGGCCTGGGGTCGAAGCTATGAAAGTTTTTCGCAGGATGCCGATGCCGTGTTTCACTTTGCCAAAGCAGTTGTCGAAGGTTACCAGCAGGGTCAAAACGCGCCGGGTATTCTGGCAACCGCCAAGCACTTTATTGGTGATGGCGCGACGCGCAATGGCGTCGATCAGGGCGATGCCTGGGTGTCGGAAGCGATACTGCGTGAACGGCATGCTCAGGGTTTTTATGGTGCGTTGGACGCTGATGTCCAGGTGATCATGGCCTCGTTCAACAGCTGGTGGACGAAACGATTACACGGTCATGAGTATCTGCTAACCGATGTACTCAAAAAACAAATGGGTTTCGATGGCTTTGTGATTTCCGATTGGAATGGCATTAACGATGTTTACCAATGCCTGCCAAATTCGTGTCCGCAAGCCATCAATGCCGGCATCGATATGGTGATGGTGCCCACGGCGTGGAAAGCCTTTATCGATAACACCGTTGCTTCGGTTGAAGCCGGGGACATACCCATGAGCCGAATCGATGACGCCGTCCGTCGCATTCTGCGCGTGAAGCTGCGCAGCGGTCTGTTTGAACAGCCCCGGCCTTCTGAACGCATCGGTGCCGGAGACGAGTCGGCGGTAAACTCTCCAGAGTTGAATGCGCTGGCGCGACAAGCGGTTCGGCAGTCGACCGTGTTATTGAAAAACAATGATCAGGTGTTGCCGTTGAATCCAGCGGGTCGATATTTGGTTACCGGTCTTGCCCATCGAATCGCGATTCAAGCCGGTGGCTGGTCGCTGAACTGGCAAGGCGGCGCTTACGACAATGACTATTTTGGACCGTCGGCGACGTTGTTGGATGGACTCAGGGAATGGACAGGGGCAAACAATGGTTCACTGCAGGTGGGCTTGCCGGGCGTCAACGAAAAGCTCGACGCCGATGCGGCCATCGTGGTGCTCAGTGAGCGCAGTTACGCGGAAGGCGAGGGCGACTTAACCGCCTGGCAATCGTCTGCAGCCGAAAAGCAGACGGGATTTGATGGCATTGCGCAGTTGTCGGCCATTCAACAACGTTATCCGGAACTGCCCATCGTCACCATTGTGATCGCTGGACGGCCGCTGTGGATGAATCCACAAATTAACGTATCGGATGCCTTTGTGATGGGCTGGTTGCCGGGCACTCAAGGCGCCGGTATAGCTGACCTTTTGTTTGGGGAACATCCTTTTACCGGGCGGCTGCCCTTCAACTGGCCGGCCGATGATTGCGAAGGTTTACCTCGGAGCACCCGACGTGCCGCCTTTGCTGTGGGCTACGGTTTGACCACGGACCAGACTGTAATCGTCCCCGAGTTAAAAGCACAGCCAGCCAGAGAGATTGGCACCAATGGCCTCGCGCCTGACTGTGTTTGGCAGCGTGTACTGCTGAGCCCGTTTCAGTAATCTCACTGAATCGAAACGACTAAGCTGATAGTTCGGCTGAAAATGAGTAAGCTAACGGGCTTGTTTAAAAGGAGCTTTTCGTGAAAAAACTGACTATCTCACTTGCCACCCTGTTTTCCTTGGCGTTGTTTGCTTTGCCTGCGACCGCTGACCTACCTGAAAAAACCAATCGGGTGGTGAACGTGCTGGAAGATTATGGTTATGAAGTGACCGTGGGTGAGGAATACATTGAAGCCACCCATGAAGACCATCTCGACCTGACCATTGAAGCGTTTTACGACGGTATGCTGTTCACCAGCTACTTCATTACCGGCGATTACGGTCACACCAACATGGCGGCCTATCTGGAACTGATCAATGAGCTGAATCAGGGCGCGGTTTCGACACGTTATTACATCGACTTCGAAGGCGATTTTTTGATCGAAGGCTTTTATCCAGGAAAATACAAGAAAAAACAGTTGGAAGCCTTTCTGGAATCGCTCTATGTCGATGAAGAAGATCTTTACGACCGAGCCGATGAGATCAACGAATATCTGAACTGATGTACTAATAAGAAAGCGGGCTTGGCCCGCTTTTTTATTTATCCAGGAGACCGTACGATGCCAAACTTTACCATTCGTGAAGCCCGCGATTCTGACTGGGAACACATCTGGCCGATATTTCACAACATCGTTGCCGCCGCAGACACTTACGGGTTCGATCCGGACACCGATTACGATGCGGGACGAACGTTGTGGATGACACTGCCGAGGAAAACCTATGTTGTTGAAGCGAACGGCCGAACACTGGGCACGTACTATGTAAAAACCAATCAGCAGGGGCCCGGTTCGCACGTTTGTAATTGTGGTTACATGGTCGCACCCGATGCGCGCGGTCGCGGCCTCGCCAGTGCGATGTGCGAGCATTCGCAACAGGTGGCGGTTGAGCTGGGTTATCGCGCCATGCAATTTAACTTTGTTGCGTCGAGTAACGAAGGCGCCGTTCGGCTTTGGCAGAAGCTGGGTTTTGATGTGGTTGGGCGATTACCTGAAGCGTTTGAACACCCGACGCTTGGGATGGTGGATGCGTTGGTGATGTATAAGCTGCTTGAGGCTCACGCCTAAAAAGCAAAACCGTTGTTTTGCCATTTCTGCACGTAAAAACGTCATCTGGCACGCTGATGTTTTCGTAACCGATCAATTAAGGCGTCTATACTTGACGCAACTTCGATAAAACAGCGGCAGAATCGACAAGTCATGCATATACTCTTCTCTAAACTGTTGTCAATTTGGTCAAATGACTGTTGAGTTCAAAACCGTCGATGAGGCGCTGGATTTCTACTGGGATCAGATGCTGACCGATCCGGCCACCACGCTGGTCGGTGTGGAAGCGATGTTAGTCAGTACGCCCGTAACCCATGAGCGTTATCCGCATCTGGAGTTTTACCGCGCCTGTTGCTTTCTGTATTTAGGTCAGTTGCAGGAAGCGCTGGAGGCTCTAGACCTGTTACTCGACAAGGCCTTCAACGTCGGTGATCAGCATCAGCAGCGTCGGGTTCAGAACTCCCGCGGCATGGTACTGAAAAGTCTGGGACGTTTTGACGAAGCCGCACAGGCATTGGAGGCGTCGGCCGAACTGTGTCAGGTTCTGAAAATGCCGGAAGCGGAAATACCAGTTCGTTTGAACCTGGCAAACCTCTTTCTCGAACTGGAAGATCAGGTAACGGCACAGTGGCAGCTGAACCTGATTTTCGGTTTGCCGATGGCTCAGATCAGCGATGAGTGGGCCGGTGAACTGGAGTTTCTGAAAGCGCGCATTGCCATTGGCCGTTTTGATTTTGGTGACGCTCAGGACTCCATTAAAAACGCCTTATCGGTCGCCGAGAAACTGGCCTACCACCATCTTCGCGTGAACGCTCTAACCCTTCTGGGCCGGGTCCACCGCCTTCAGGGTGCGCTCGAGTCGGCCGTGGCGATTCTGGAAGACGTTATTGGTGACCCAGGGTTTGAGCTCGAAGGCGTACTCGGCGTGACTGCCTATGTTGAGTTAATCAAGGCGCTGATGAGTCTGGGTTGGTATGAGCGCGCGGCGACTTTTATCGCGCAGGCTCAGAAGATTCTGGATCGTCAGTACAACAGTAAGTTTCAGTATCAGATTCTCGAACTGACGGCCGCCAGTGCCGCGCATTCCGGCGGCTACGAAAAGGCCTATCTGGCTTCCCAGGAAGCATCTCGGCTACGACAATCGGTGAACAGTGATCAGGTGAAGCACTCGTTGGCGATTGAGCGCCATCAGCGGGAGCAGACGCGCTTGCAAGCCGAGCGCCACCTGACCGAGCGGGAAAATGAACTGCTCAAAGCCTCACAGCGACGATTGGAAGTGGTGAACGAGTTTGCCCGGGAACTGGCCTCCACGCGAGATACCCTGCAACTGGGGTACGCCATTTACGCACTGATGAAAAAGCACTTTGATGCCCACGTGATTGCACTGGCGAGTAACGATGAGCCTAACCGATGCCTGACGTATCGGGCCATTATTGAACGAAACCAGGCATTGCCGTTGTATTGTTTGTCTTATGATCTGGAAGACAGCCGGATGGTTCAAACGGTACGGCAGGGTGAACCGCTGGTGTTTCACGATGACGACCCTCTGATTGGCTACGGTGATCCCACTCTGGTTCCTTTGTCACAGCTCTTTTTGCCGCTGAAACTCAATGATGAGTTGGTTGCGGTGTTGTCTTGTCAGAGCAGTCAGGTCGGACATTTTCAGGGCGACGACCTTGAGCTGATTCTGGCGATTGCGCCATTTTTGACGTTGGCGGTCGACAATGCGCGCAGTCATGAGCACGTGTATGAGCTGAATCAGCAGTTACGCGAAGAAAAAACCACCATTGAGCAGGCGCGTAAGCAGATTGAACATCTGGCTAACCACGACATGTTGACCGATCTGCCCAATCGACGCGCGCTGGATGAGCGATTGGATCTGCTGATGGACTCGCCAGAGCCCTTTGCTTTTGCTTATGTCGACCTGGATGGTTTTAAGCCGATTAACGATCAGCATGGTCATGCAGTCGGCGATGCTGTACTCAAGGTGGTCAGTCAGCGACTTCGGCATGTACTGCGCCAATCGGACTTTGCCGCTCGCATCGGCGGAGATGAGTTTGTGTTGATTCTGTTTCAGGAAACCAAGCAGGACGACCTGACGTCCGCTCTGCAGCGGATTCTCGACAGTATCCGGCAACCCATTTCTATTGAGCAACGGCTGTTGCATGTCTCGGCGAGTATCGGTGTGGTGCGATACAACCAAGAAGTTCACAGCCGAACCGAACTGCTGCACTTCTCTGACCAGGCCATGTATCACGCCAAGCGCGGCGGGGTTGGTGGCATTCACTTCTTTGAACCCGACACGAACTAACCTGTGACCGTTTTTTATCCCGTATAGCAGGCGGCGACCTACTCATGCCATTTTGATCACAGTGAAGCAGCATGATGACTGAATAGTATCAGAAAGGGGCGCGCTAGGATCACTTTTCATTGGATTCTCCATTAGAATCCCCATTACGTTGTAACCGGTTACCTGAGGCTCCTTGTCATCTTAGGAACCCCAGCCCAAATTCAGTATGGAAGTAGTAATTATGACCCCAATGACGCCCACTTTCGCCCAGCAGAATCTGATTCCGATCAGTCGCCAGGCCGCGACCGAAGGCATTGTACTTTTGGAAAACCTTGAGCAAACCCTGCCGTTGACAGAAGGCGAAACGCTCTCGGTTTTTGGCCGTTGCCAGATTGATACCTATCGCAGCGGGACCGGTTCCGGTGGCGCGGTGAATGTGCCTTATGCGATCAGTATTCTTCAGGGGTTGCGCGAGTCTGAACAGGTGACCGTGAATGAAACGTTGGCGGGTGTTTACGAGCAGTGGATTGGTCAGAACCCTTTCGACGACGGCGGTGGCGGTTGGGCCGCGGAGCCCTGGTTCCAGCAGGAGATGCCACTGACGGAGGCCCTGGTAGCCGAAGCCGCAGAGGCGAGCCATGTGGCCTTGGTCGTCATTGGCCGTACTGCCGGCGAGGATCAGGACAACGCCGATGCTCCTGGCAGTTATCGCTTAACCGACACCGAGCTCGCGATGATGGAGCTGGTCTGTGCCCGCTTTGATCGTGTCATCGTGGTGTTAAACGTGACCAACATCATTGATATGTCCTGGCTGAGTACATTGCAGGGACGTGATTCCATTAAGGCTGTCTTGTATAGCTGGGCCGCGGGAATGGAAGGTGGACATGCGCTTGCAGACGTACTTGCCGGACTCGAATCTCCCAGTGGTCGTTTGACCGACACCATCGCCTGGCGACTCGAAGACTATCCGTCATCGGCCAACTTTGGCCGACGTGATTACAACTGCTATGCCGAAGACATCTATGTCGGTTATCGCTATTTTGAAACCTTCAAGCCCGATGCCGTGCAGTACCCCTTCGGTGCCGGGTTGTCGTACACCCGGTTTGAACAGGCCCTGCAGCGATACAGTCTGCAGGGCGAAGGTGCGAGCGCTCAGCTGAAGTTTGAGTTCTCAGTCACCAATTTGGGTGATCAGGCTGGCAAAGAGGTGGTGCAACTTTATGTTGAAGCCCCTCAGGGTCAGCTCGGTAAGCCAGCGCGGGCTCTTGCCGGGTTTACCAAAACCGAAACGCTGGCACCCGGCGCAACCACCAACGTGGTCATCACTGTACCACTGTCGGTTCTGGCGTCTTACGACGACAGCGGCGTCACCGGTTATCCGAATGCTTATGTGCTTGAGGCAGGTGACTATCGCTTCTATTCCGGTGGTGATGTCCGGACGGCGCAGCGAATTGACGCTGACTGGTCTCAGACCGAGTTGCTGGTGATTGAGCAGCTCACTGAAGCGCTGGCCCCGATTCGTCCGTTTGCGCGCATGAAACCGGGTGCGCAGCTCGACGATGGCACCTATGAACTGACTTACGAAGCGGCGCCCCAGCGAAAAATTTCTCTCGCCGAGCGTATGCGATCCAATCGGCCGGCGGATCTTGCCATCACCGGCGATCAGGGTATTCGCCTGATCGATGTGAAGAATGGTGATGCAAGCCTGGAAGACTTTGTCGCCCAGATGAGCGTTGAACAGCTGGCCACCATTGTGCGCGGAGAAGGCATGTGCAGCCCGAAGGTGACGCCGGGGACGGCGGCGGCGTTTGGTGGCGTGACCGATGATCTCTTTGCGCTGGGCATTCCTATCGCCGCGGCAGCCGATGGCCCGTCCGGAATTCGAATGGACAGTGGTCACAAAGCGACTCAGGTTCCCATCGGCACCTTGCTGGCCTGTACCTGGAACGCCGAGTTGAACGAGAAACTGTTTGCTGGCGTTGGTGACGAACTTCGTGCCAACGACATTGATACGCTGTTGGGCCCGGGAATTAATATTCACCGTCACCCGTTGAACGGTCGGAACTTTGAGTATTTTTCAGAAGATCCGCTGATGACGGGTGCGATGGCGGCTGCGCAAACCCGTGGGCTGGGTCAGGCCGGTGTCTTTGCCACACTCAAACATCTGGTTGCAAACGATCAGGAAACCGCCCGTGTCGATGTCGACAGCGTCGTCTCGCAACGGGCGTTACGTGAAGTGCATCTGAAACCGTTTGAACTGGCGGTGAAAGAAGGCAATGCCAAAAGCATCATGACGGCCTACAACCCGGTGAACGGTCACTGGACCGCATCGAGTTACGATCTCAACACCACTATCGTTCGCGGTGAGTGGGCGTTCACTGGCATCCTGATGACCGACTGGTGGGCGAAGATGAATGATCCGGTGTTGGGCGGCACCGAAGCCCGCAACTTTACTTCCTTCATGGTGCGCTCGCAGAACGATCTGTACATGGTGGTGGAAAACGACGGTGCCGGTCGCAATGCGATGGACGATGACACGCTGGCCGCTTTAGACGCCGGAACGCTGAGCATCGGCGAACTGCAACGCAGTGCGATGAACATCTGCCGATTCATCATGAATGCGCCGGTGATGGAGCGTCCGTTGAAGGCATACGAACCGGTAAAAACCTTTGCACCCGATGCCTCACTATCTAAAGACGACACCATCAGCATTGCACATCCGCTGGAACTCAACCTGTCAAATCACGCGACGATGGTGATCGACGTGCCGGAGGACGGCGTGTATCGCGTGCACGGTAAACTGCGCTATGACCGCAATGGTCAGGCACAGTCAACGTGCAGTTTGCATCTGAACAATGAGTTCAGTCAGTCACTGTCGATCAACGGAACCGACGGTAAGGTTGTCGATGTCGACGGCTTAGAGATTCGCCTGGGTGCCGGTTGTTACGAGATGGACATCGACTTCGTTAAACCTGGCCTGGTGATTGAAACGCTGTCGTTTATTCGCGCTTAGTGTTGTGAACAGCAGGGTTAGTCCGACAGCTTGTCGGGGTAACCCTGTCGTTAATTGATAAGAACGCCATGCCTTCAGTGCTGCGCTTAAGATACCGAGTTCAAATCGCGCGATCGCGCGCGTTTCCGAACCAGATACAGCTCGCACAATCCTGCATTCAGGATCCAACCTGCCGTCATACAGATCGCCCGTCCGGTTTCGGTTTGAACGTCCGGCAACAGAAAAAAAGGAATGTGTGTGAACACCTGTGTGCCGGCTCCCATACCGAGTGCATACGCTCGCAACATCCATCGCCCATGTTCCGGAAACTGTCGACACCACAGCGCGCGCGTGCCAAGACCCAATTGAAGCAGCATGAGGGTACCAACCACAAGACGAACCAGATATAACACGACACCGTCTAACTCCGGCCAGGGGTAGGTGAGCGTCATCCACACTCCACTCAGCGCACACAGGTAACCGGCTGGCAATGTCAGTTTGCCAACTGCGGCATGCAAGCCGGGCCAGCGAACGCGCCACGGTGATAATTGCAGCAGCACACCGGGAGCGTAAATCAGTACGCTCAGAATGTGGATAACAACCGGCAATGGCTGGTCCACAAACCGCGCGTTGTCGACCGTTCGAGCGGCACCGCTCGCCAGTGACTCCAGCCGGATCAGGCCCGCCAGCATCGGAATCAGACACAGTAGAAACCCAAAGACCAGCCAGCCCCAGCCCCACGGTCGTCGTTGAGTACGCAAGAACGTGGCCATTAGCCTTGCTCCTGACAGTCCACCGCCACGTTCTGCGGTGCCCAAAGGTTGGTGGTCAGCAGCGCACCGGGACCGAAAACGTAGGTGGCGATGCCGGTGGCAACGGCTCCGCTGAACGGGTGTTGAGTGCGTACGGACAGCCAGGTTCGTTCTTCGCATACGGCGACTGGATCAATGGGGCTTCCCAGCTCCAGCAGGTCATAAGCGGCGTTGTGGTGCCATTGTCTTTCGGTGGTTGTGGCGGTTGTTTTGGGCGTTCCGTTGTCGAAGGTGATGGACGCGCAACCTGATAGGGCAACGGTCAGGGACAGAATCAGCAAAGTCGGTTTCATTCAGTTTTCCTCCGGCGTGTCACACCAAACTTTGACGGTGTGAGGGGTGTAGATACCTGCCGAGAAAGCAGCGGCCAGGGCATTGTGAATCGTGCGTTGGGCTTGCATCTGGCGCACAGAATACGGCGAGCAAATCGCTGACACATCCACGCGGTTGTCGCCCATCAAACCGAGCAGATAGGACGGTTTTTGCGCTTCATAGTGCGGTTCGGTGTGAGCCGTTTTCTGCCCACCGGGGGCGATGGTTACCGTGGAGCAACCTGTCAGCAGCAAGGCGACGGTGAGTAGCGCCAGAGGCAGTATTGGTTGAAATAGGTTCAGTGTCATAAGGGTCTCCGAGTAAATGACTCGACGTCGTCAAGTTCTGCAGGCATTGTATGTGTGCGAATTCGCTTGAGAATTGACAATATTTTCAATCGGGATATGCAAATATGCAGACTGAAGATTTTAAAAAATGGCAGACCCTTCGATTCGATTGGAATCGCGCGCGGGCTTTTCTACTGACGGCGGAAACCGGGTCATTGTCGGCCGCGGGGAAAGCACTGGGATTGACCCAGTCGACCGTTGGGCGTCAGGTGTCCGCGTTTGAAGCCGAGTTGGGGGTCGCTCTGTTTGAACGCAGCGCGACCGGCTTGAACATTACCCCCACCGGACTTCGGTTACTTGAAAGGCTCAGGGGTATGGGGAGTGCGGCGAATGAGTTTTATCTTGCCGCGACCGAAGCGTCTGAAACCCTGGAAGGGCACATAGCGATATCCGCCACCCAGCTGGCCGCAACCTATCTGCTGCCGCCATTAGTGATGGAGCTGGTGCGTAAAAACCCCGGCTTGAGTGTGGACCTGATGGCGACGAACCAAAGCAGTGACTTACGGCGGCGAGAAGCCGACATCGCGCTGCGAGCCTATCGTCCAGACCAACCGGATCTGATCGCTCGCAAGTTACGCGATGATACCTATCGGTTTTATGCCAGTCATGACTATGTCGAACGCATGGCGGGGCGATTAAACGCGAAACACAGCCAGGAACTGACTTTCATTGGTTTTGATCAGGCGCATCGAATCGTCGACTTGCTGCAGTCCCAGGGGCTGAATGTTTCATTGGATAATTTCGCGATCGCTTCCAATGAGCATCCAGCCCATTGGGAGCTGACCAAGCAGGGTGCCGGCATTGGATTGATGTTATCCGAAGTGGGGGATCAGGAGCCACGGGTAGCTAACGTTTTACCGGACATTCGTCTGCCCACGTCGGAGTTGTGGATTGTTGCACATCGGGACGTAAAGACCAGCCGTCGACTGCGACTGGTTTGGGACTTCCTGATTGAACGGATGGCGCAAGATTATTGAGCCGTTTGAAAAGCAACCTCGGAACCACCGATCTTCGCCGACGTATAACAAGCTGTCAGCTTCAACAATGGCCGGGCACATCGCCACTGCCTCGAAATGATCGACACCCGATATCGGACTCATGGCGTGTTCAGCGTCGGCAAGCAGAGTTTGCCTGACGGTTCGTTGCCATCGTGTTTGATGCTTTATCGTTGGTAACAACCGAGGATTGTCTGCCATTGGCATAACCGCTGCCGGCACTTTTTTAAAAACATGACAAGTGCTTATCCTGGTTTCAAATTGACAGGTTTCTAATGACAGGTTAAATGTATCCATTCAAGGTTTTTTGTAACGGGTGAATGCGTCCAGCTGTCTGTTCATCAGAATGAAATTTATAGAGATAAGGGTTTGATATGAACCGCACGCATACTCAAATTATAATTATCGTTCTGTGTTTTTTAGTGTTGGGGGCAGGCTCAATGGTTCGAGCAGAAAACCTCGACAAAATCAGCTTGCAGAGTGACATCCTGCAACAGCCGATGGAAATCTTGGTTTACCAACCCCCTGAGGCTGAACCTTCCGAAACCTTCCCTGTTTTGTATTTGTTCCATGGTCAGAGTGAGTCACCGGCCATGTTTAAACGCTTGGGTTTGTTCCGAAAAGCTGAGCAAATGATTCTCAATAATGAGATTAAACCCGTCATTATTGTTGCGGTCGATATTCAAAACAGTTTTGGTGTCAATACCCTCGAATCGGCCGATGTGCAAATCCCAAACGGGCCCTTCATTCATTATGATGGCGGCTTTTATGAAGATTATCTTGTCAACGAAGTGGTTCCGTTTATTGAGTCACATTATCCCGCGCAGACCCACGCTGGTGGTCGTTACGTTGGGGGTATTTCGATGGGCGGCTTTGCAGCATTGCATTTAGCGTTCCGGCATCCAGAACTGTTCTCAAAAGTAGGCGGGCACAGTCCTGCGTTGGTCACGGATGAAAGTTTTGACTGGTTGTATCCCGACCACGAGACGTGGCTGAACCGTAACCCTTTGCGGCTGGCACAGTCTGAGGATCTAAGTGCGCTTAATGTGTATCTGGACATTGGGTTACAAGATCAGTGGGGTTTTATTCCGGCAACAAAGACGCTGGCGGAAAGCCTGAAACAAAACGGCATTGACTGCCTGCTTTCCTTAACCGAAGGCGGGCATACATCAACCTATTGGTCGCGGAAGATTCCAGACTATTTGATGTTTTATGTTGGCCGCGAAGACATTTAATTTTTATCGCGATTGCGGATCAGGAGGTTAAATCGCTGTCGACTGTCCCTCAGTTTTAGTTTGATGATTTTGCGTTCTTCATCAGACCGGGCGTCTGGTGCCGCGGTCTGGCTTGCAGATTAGGGGTCTACCCAGCATTACCCTGAAACAACAGCACAATAGACAGCAGCACCAGGGTCATTCCGATCCACTCAACAGGGCGTATGCGTTCGTTAAAAAACCGGTACGTTATTAACACGGTAAACAGAAACTCAATCTGACCGAGTGTTTTCACAATCGCCGCTTCCTGTAATGAAAAAGCCGTGAACCAGCCAATGCTGCCGAGCACGCCGGTGATACCAATGAACCAACCCAGGCGTTGCTGTTGCCATAATGCTCGCCAGCCGTCGGGCTGGCGCCATTGCAGTAACAAGGTGCAAAGCCCGCCCTGAATCGCCAGCGAGAGTGTCAGCATGAAGGCCGCGGAAAACAGTGCGGATGTCGGCATGAGCTGACTGCCGGCACGAATGAATACCGATGTGATGCCAAAGCACAAACCGGCACCCAGGCCAAGCAACAACGATTCGGGTTGAATCAGTCGCTTCTTGGTCACCGACGATTTTTGCAGGCTGACCAGCGCGATGCCGGCAAAGCCCAGCACCATGGCAAGCCATGTCCAAACGGTAAACCAGGCACCGAAAAACACAGCAGCCAAGATGGCGGCCATCAGCGCCTCGGTTTTTGCATAGGTCGTGCCGACGGCAAAGTTCCCCAAACTGAGCAACTTCACGAGTAACCCTGTTGCTAATAACTGTGCGACGGAGGCGAGAATCAGGTAGCCCCAGAATTGGCCAGCCAGCTTCAGGCTCGTTGGCCGTTCGTTTACCCAAAGCAGCAATAAATAGACGATCGCCAATGGCAATCCGAATCCGTACCGAGACCAGGTAGCCTGCAGTGTACTCAGCGAGCCGGTCATGTGTTTCTGACCCGCGGTGCGGATCGACTGCATCAGCGCCGCCAAGATCGTAAAGGCTACCCAAACCATGATGCGTACCCAGTAAAAAGGAAACGATCCTACTCCGCAGGGTGGATGACGACCAATCAAATCTTGGAATGCTGAGGATGCCTGAACGGAATAGACAACTGGAACGCGTTTGGGTGCGTCGTGTCGGAAGGGCGGTCACCCTGAGATGGACTCAGGGTCACCGGAGCTGACAATCAGGCGAGGGCCGGATTGGCGGTGCCTTTTGGTAAGGCACTGTCGTTGGCCTTGACCTCTTGGTAAGCGGCCAGGTCAGTATAGAGTTCGTCTTTCAACGGGTTCAGTCGACGGCTGCGGATGCGATACACCTGATACACCAGGACGCCAACGTTCGCTGCAATACTTAACAGGGAAACAAACCACATTGCGTTAGTATCCTGCGACGCTTTGACGGCAAACATTGAGTTGTCGACAAAGTTCGGGAACGCCATGACAAACATCATCCAGAACGCGAGTGTATGGGCCCGGTGTTGCAGCCAGGCACCTTTGCACAGAGTGAAGGATGGAATGGTGCAGGCAATCAACAGTGCTGCGCCGGCGTAGAAGGAATGGTCCGGTACGCAGTTGTACACATAGGCAAAGTTCCACAGGTCATAAGCGATGATCCAGAACCAGAGCATGTCTGGCCAGAGCATGTCTTTGCTGCTTTTACGGCTGATGACGATACCCGCCCAACCGCAGATGGTGATGATATTCAGTAAACCCGCCACGCCATTGACGATGTTCCAGTGCCCACCGGTGATCATCATGCCATCGTGCAGGCCAGAAAATGAGGACACCTGAAACTCGCGAATCACCGCTTCCAGAATGTTCAATCCGAGAATGAACGCCGGGAAGAACAACAGGGCTTTGTACTTTTTGGCCAGATCGGTGTAACGAATCAGCATAAAGCCAAGGCAACCGGCCAGCGCTGAATAGACTTTGACCCAGTGGAACCAGGTGCCGACACTGCTGCCGGCATCGCCTTCATGTTGCCATAAGGTGAACGGCAATATGATGGGCAGAACGACAAAGAAAAACAGCGCCGCCCACATTGAGCGCCGGGAAATTTCATTCAGCAGAATCAGAGCGCCCAGGACGACAAACCAGGCGACAGCGGAATACCAGGGAATGGGTTCGAACAAAAACATAGACGTTCTCCTCGGGTCTGAAGACCCGCGTTTATTGTTGTTATGGGCGCACCGTGAGGCTGCGCTGCATCAATGGTTGAATTGATCATTAGGAGTATAAAAAGATCATATCTGGCGCTGTAGATCCGAAAACAGGCCGCGCCTGACCTGAAAACAGGACAATGAAGGAGCCGGCATGCCGACTTACGATGATCTGAATCTGTTTGCGTTGACCGTGCGCCATAAAGGCATCAGTGCTGCGGCCCGTGCCTGTGGATTGCAGCGCTCTAAACTCAGTCGTCGGTTGCAGGTGTTAGAGGAAAAGCTGGGATATCAGTTGCTGATTCGAACCACGCGCAGCATCGAACTGACTGAGCAGGGGCAGTGGTTGTATGAGCAGGTTCGTACGCCATTGATCACGCTGACTGAGGTGATGGATGTTTTAGCGGATCAGCGTGAGCGGCCCCACGGGCGCTTGCGGCTGGCCATTCCTCCGGTGCTTGGGGTGACTGACTTTTTTACTCAGGTGATCGAACGTTATGCCCGCCAGTACCCGGATGTCATGCTGGACATTCGCCACCACACGCAGGCGGTGGACCTGCGACGGACCAACACCGACATTCAGGTGCTACCGGTGTACCGCCGGCCGGTAGACGATGATTATATTCAACAACACCTGGTGCATCTGCCCTGTCAGATGGTGGCCGCGCCCGAATATCTGGAACGGTTTGGTTGCCCTGACTCTCTGGAATCGCTGGCCGATCACCGGCTGTTAGGCAACCGGTATGCCCGTACGCAACTGCCCGACCAGATGAACATGCACGTCTACAGTGAAGATCTTCATTTGCTGCGCAACCTGGCGCGTGATGGCCAGGGTATTACGCTGTTGCCTGCGGTGATGTTGGAAAACTGTCTCGACACGCAGCAGCTGGTACCGGTGTTAGAGCAACAACGCTTTGAAGACCTGCAGGTAAAGCTGGTCTACGCGTCGCTCCCGTATCTGTCGGAGAAAAGCCGTTCGATGATTCAGCTGTTGCGTGACACGTTGACCGAGAAAGGCATCATTTCTTATCCGGTCTGATCATCCGACGTTGGTGCATCGTTCTTCTGGTTTGTTGCGGACTCTGTTGAATTCTGACGCTTCTGAAGTACGCGTGCGCCGATCCAGAAAATCAGGAACATGCCAATGGCCACCCACATCAGCGTCAGGTTCTGGCTTTTCACCGCACCGGAAAACATGACATACGGAACCGCATGCAGCAGTTGCAGTGGCCAGTTGATCATCATGTAGGTGCGCAAAGGTAAGGTGCCGCTGGCGACCAGAATATTTTTGACCATGTAAGGCAAGACCGGCAGTGCGACCAGACCCACCGCCCAATTCACCTGAGACGATTCATTCATCGCCGGGGCCTGATACCCACGACGATCCAGAAAGCGTTTCACCAGTGGTTTGATGTACGAATGCATGGCGGCAAAGCACATCAGCATGTGGCCGGCCATGGCAATGCCGATGACCAGCATGCCCCAGCCGAAACCGAATTTTGCGCCGGCCATGATGCAAAACAAGCTGACCGGAATACCGAGTACCGGCAGGAACACCAGTGCCAATAAATACCATTCCGTCTGCGCATTGGGGTTCAGCACAAAATCTTTGATCTGCCCAAGCATCTGGCCAATGTCATTGGCAAAAGTCAGCACCATGGCAACCACCACCATGGCCACCAACGTCAGTGCCAGCCAGAGAGAGGCGCGGGATCGCCGCGAGCGGGATTCAGTCATCAGGAGACATCCTTATCATCGATCAGCGTCTGGCTGACCGCCGAGAGTTTCTGTTGCAGCAGTTGCCATTCGGCCTGCAGTTTCGTAGTCAGATTATCCAGCACCGGAAACTCTTCATTGCGCAGGGTATCGGGTTCGTACCAATCGATCGTCTGCTGGTACCAGTTCAGTAACAGTTCACCGCTGCGACGATCGGAGAACCGTTCGGCCGTGTCCAGCGCGGGCTGTTGTCTTTGTGATAGCGCGTCGCGGTCATTCAGCAGCTCCGCGCACTTGTCGGCAAAAGTTTCAGGTGGGGTGCTGTCGGAGAGCAACAAGCCGTTATCGTTGTTGACGACATCGTCGACACCCGGTGCCGACAGCGCGACCACAGGGGTGCCGGCGGCCATCGCTTCACTGACCACCATGCCCTGGGTTTCGGATTGTGAAGAAAACACAAACAGATCCATCGCGGCGTAGGCGTCGACCAGGTCCTGACCGCTGAGCCGGCCGAGCCAGATGATCTGATCCGCGACGCCCTCTTTTGTTGCGGTTTCGCGAATGTGGTTTTCGCTCGGTCCGGAACCGGCAATGATCCATCGACGCTGCGGATCGTCTTTGAGTAGACGGAACATCGCCTCGCTCAGGTACTCAAGGTTCTTCTCTTTCGCCAGGCGGCCAACGTGGCCGACGATCGGTGCGTCTTCCGGTAGGTTCAGACGCTCACGAGCGGTTTTTTGATCGGCGTCTTTGAATCGGCTCATGACCACCCCGGTGGGGATGACATCGATGGGGCTTTCGACACCGCGTTCGCGAATGAGTGTCTGGATGCTGGTGCTGGGTGCGACGATGGCATCGCAGAGGTTGGCGTACTCGGTGGCCAGCTCGGCTGCAAACTGCGGCATCAAAGACGATTGTTCACTGACGTAATGGGTGTACTGTTCATAGCGGGTGTGGTGCGTGAACACCAGTGGTACCTGATAGCGGCGTGCCATGCGCACCGCCGTATCGCCCAGTAAAAACGGATGATGGCTGTGCACCAGATCGAACGAGAGTTCATCCAGCAGCGCCGTCAGTGCAAATGGCACCGGCAAACGCACGGAAAAATCACTGCCGTTGTAGTTCTGCATGGCCGGGACGCGGATCACGTCCTCATGCAGGGTAAATACCGATCCCTCGCTGCCCTCAAATTCCGGGGCCACAATGATCACGCGGTGCCCGGCGTTTCGCAGGACCTCCGCGGTTTGAGAAACCGAGTTGGCGACGCCGCCAACGTGCGGTAAGTAGGTGTTAGTGAACATCAGAATGTTCATTCATGCTCTCCTTGTGATCAGTGACCGGATGCAGGCGAATGGCGCCGGCCTGCTCCCGGTATTGAAACTGTTGATACCCCGGAATCGCGACCTGCAGTTCAGGGATGTGCTGCGACTCATGCCAGTCGGTGTCCAGGCGTATTCGTCGATCGTCCGCCGGACCGTCGATGGTCACGGTTACGGCCCCCCAGGGCGTGAGTGTCGGACCGAAGTGCAGTCGCTCGTCGCTGTTCAGCCAGGATGCGCGCAACCCGGAACCGATGATCAGCTGGTCGTTCTCTTCCCGGACGAACAGATTGCGGATCATCATCAGATACTCAGCCGCCGCCCAACCGTGTTGACCGTCGCCCATGCAGCCGCCGCCGGAACTCGGGTGCACGGCTTCAGGCCAGTGTCCGGTCGGTGAGGCGGCTTTGGCCACCGTGTCCAACAGATCGTGAACGCGGTCATCGCCCTGTCGCAGCAGCGTTTGCGCGACGGCCAGTGTCAGGTAGATGTTCTGCCCTGAGTGAATCATGTCCTGAAAGAATGCGCCTTTATAGAAACAGTGGTCAATCAGAAAATTAGCGGTGGCGGCCATCGCCGGATCATTGGCCGCGTTCAGTTGCAGTGGGTAATCGGCCACCATGGAGCCGATGGCCCCGGAATCCATCCGTCGGTATGGCGATGCCGGAATGCCGCCCTGACGACGGTGCGGTTCAATGCTGTCGATGGACTGCTGAACGTCTGTTTCCAGGGTGTTGCGCAGCCGATCAACCTCGACCGCATCGTCTTCCAGACCATGACGGCGGAACAGATCCGCAATGCCGCGCAGGCCGCCAATAGCCCAGAAGTCGTCCCAGTAGTAGTGATCGTTCGGGCCGAAATGCTCGGCACTGAACCCGGCCGGAAACAGACCGTGATGGCGGGTACCGGGCGCCTGTTCCCGTTTTTTCTCAATCCATTGCACGGCCTTGCGAGCGGCGCGTACCAGATCATCATTGAGTGATTGTCCGCTCAGCGCTTCGTAGCGGTTAAACATCCACAACACCTGACCGTTTGAATCCCATTCACCTTCCTGAGATTGAAAATAGCCATCGTGTTTCTGCTGTTTGCGAAAGTCCGGCAACGCACGTCCAACCCGGTCCGGGAGATTGACGGCCAATAAGGCGTTCATCATCAGACAGGCGTCCCGGAACCAGAACCGCTTATAGGTGTAAGGCCCGGGAACGATGTCTTCGGCGCTGAGCAGGGTCAGTGTTTTCAGGTTGGTGTCATACAGCGTCTGCAGTTGTCGATCCGGCACATTCAGTACCGCGGCCGATTTGAGTACCTCGTCCCAGGTGGCAGAACGTTCACCACGCGTCGACTCGCGGGATTGTTCCCGGCTGAGATCGATGCTTAATGACAGGGCGCGCTGTCCCTGTTCGCGCGGTATGTCGAACGCCAGCGCGGCGGTTGCCATCCCGGCATCGCAACGGATGCTCTGTTGTTCACTCGCGACGTTCCGTGCGACATCGGTGGCGACATCGCCGTGTCGGTAGTTCGACAAGTAGACCTCATCGCTGGGTTGGTCGAAAGCGATGGCCGTGTCTTTGTTGACCGTAAACTGGTGTGGCGAGTCCACAGCGATCTGTTCGATAAACTGAATGCCTTCCGGATTGTAAGGGCGCGCCGCCACCAGCATGCGACCGCCATCAGGCATCTGCCCGTGCAATGACACCGTCAGCTCCGGATGCCCCTGAGCATTGAGAATCAGCTCCGTAATCGCGGTCAGCGTGCCCGCTTCGGTGTCAAAAATCGATTCGACCTGCAAGCGTCCGTCGGTGTTCAGGCGCTGTTGGAAATCAGCATGTCGGCTTGGGAAATACAGTGTGCCTTGGGTGTCCTGAAGCCAGAAATCGAGCGACCAACCGTCATACAGCGGGGTAATCAATCCGCGCGGATCAACGATTGGGTACAGCGCCATGTTGGGCAAACCAACGGCAGACCAGTCGCGATGTGTCAGGTTGACGTGACTGAAACTGAACGCGCGCGGCACAAAACTCGGATCCCCGGGTTTGAATTGTTTCTCAACCCAATAAGGCCAAACCCAGTCGAGATTGGTTTGGATGGCTTTGGTGTTAATCAGGCCGCGAGCATGAAACGTCACCCCGGCACGGAGCAACTCAATAGGTTCGGCGACTTCGGAGGGTTGAGAAAATTTTCTCAGACGCGCAAGAAAAGAGACTGGATTGATGAAACCGTAGTGATGCGCCGCCCGCTGCATCAGGTATTTCCACGGTAGCATTTTGGAAAGCATAATGTGGTCCTCTTTGCATTCGATGAATGGCGAACTGACCTTGCTGTGGGTGTCTGCCGGGGTGTTGCCTAACGCATACGACCCCTCTAAAGGCCGGCACTTGTCTGTATGGGGTTGGGTCGGTTGAGGAATTTTCAACCATACCGGGGTAACCTGACGCTCGACCGGAGCGCCAGGCGTTTTATGTTATTGGGTCAGTTTACGGGCCAGATGAATGGTTTTTGCGTCTCGTTTACGCCGCACCCGAATGTTGAGCATCTCAACGCCAAACGAAAACGCCATGGCGAAATAGATGTAGCCCTTAGGCACATGAATCTCAAAACCTTCCGCGATCAGCGTGAAGCCAATCAAGATTAAAAACGACAGTGCCAGCATCTTGATGGTTGGGTGTTCATCGACAAAATCACCTATGGCTTTGGCTGAAAACAGCATCACCGAGACCGAAACCAAAACAGCAATGACCATAATCGAGAGATGTTCAACCAAGCCAACCGCGGTGATGACCGAGTCGAGAGAGAAGACAATATCCAGTAAGGCAATCTGAGCGAGGATGGCCCCAAAGCTGGCGGCCTGAGTGCTTTGTGAATGCTCTGGACTGATTTCCAGACTGGCGTGAATTTCATGTGTGGACTTGGCGATCAGGAACAGGCCACCCACTATCAGAATCAGATCTCGTCCGCTGACCGCGTGCCCGAACAGATGGAACCAGGGTTCAACCAGACCCATCACCCAGACAATACTGAACAGGAGGGTCAGGCGTGCCAGCATGGCCAGACCCAGCCCGAGTCGGCGAGCTTTGTCCCGCTGCGCCGGTGGCAGTCGGCCGACGAGAATGGAAATAAAGATGATGTTGTCGATGCCGAGAACAATTTCCAGAGCAATCAATGTGCTCAGTGCGATCCAGGCTTCGGGACTGGCAATCCATTCAAACATGGTCATTCCTTTACGGTGTTAAAACGCTATTGGTATCACACAAATGTGATGGCAAACAGAGTCAAAAGTCCAAGTTGGGATTTGACCCATGCCAGAGAAAGCTAAAGAGTGTATGATAAAATGTAAGCGCTTACATCATTGAGCAATAAGAAGGAAAACTCATGTATCAACGTATTATCCCGGTTGCCGGTCTGCTGACCGTTGGTCTGATTTCTGGTTGTCAGACTTTGCCACAAGCACCCGATGCCCAAGTCGGCGACGGCTGGTCGCTGGTTTGGCATGACGAGTTCAGCGGACAGACCATTGATCGCGAGAAGTGGGGCTTTGAAACCAACTGTTGGGGCGGCGGCAACAACGAGTTGCAGTGCTACACCGATCGCCCCGACAACGCCTTTATCCGTGACGGCAAACTGGTCATCCGAGCTCAGGAAGAATCCTTTACCGGGCCAGCAGAACCGCTGGAATGGGAAAGCGAGGCCGGTGAGACAACACTGCCTTACACCTCGGCGCGCTTGCGCACGTTGAACAAAGGTGACTGGACCTACGGTCGTATCGAAGTCCGCGCCCGCATTCCCGGCGGTCAGGGTGTCTGGCCGGCGATTTGGATGTTGCCAACCGACTGGGTCTACGGCGGTTGGGCATCCAGCGGTGAAATCGACATCATGGAAGCGGTGAACCTGGGCGGTGACGAGATGGCCGTACACGGCACTCTGCATTACGGCAGTGACTGGCCAAACAATGTTTCCAGTGGCGCCAGCTATACCTTCGGAGACAGCGACCCGACGGAGGACTTCCACACCTACGCTATTGAATGGGCCAACGGTGAAATCCGCTGGTATGTCGATGACGTGCATTACGCGACGCAACGCGAATCCGGCTGGTACTCACAAAGTCCCAATGCTGATGGTGAGGTGGTCAATTATCCGGGAGCGGCGCCCTTTGATCAGCGCTTTCATCTGTTGATGAACGTCGCCATTGGCGGTAACTGGCCGGGCAATCCGGATGAAACGACCGAGTTGCCGGTAGAAATGGAAGTCGACTATGTGCGTGTGTACGAATGCCCGAGTGCCCGCGAATCGCTGATTACCTGTGCGACGAAAAACCGCAAAGCCGAACGGGTCTTTGGCCATCAGCCACCGGTGATCAGCGATGCTGAAATCGAGTTCGATCCGACGCTAACCGAGCAGGACACCGTGACCATTTACGGTGACGAGGCACTGCCGCCGTTTGCATTCGGACAGTACGTTGCCAACGGCTCGGTGTTAATGACGGAGCTGTCGGAAGAAGATCGCGGACAGGTGACGCAGGTACAGTTCAACACCGATGAGTCGGTGGTGTACTGGCAGGCGCCCGTCGGTTTCGACTTCAGCGAGTTCGCAACGGTGTCATTCGACATGAAGATCGTCAGCGATCTGCGCGAGTCCGGTGGCATGATCATGAAAGTCGATTGTTTCCATCCGTGCAGTTCCGGAGAAGTGCCGTTTGAAACCGCACCGGTCGGTGAATGGCGTCATTATGAGTTTGTGTTGGACGATCTGTTGGCGAATCCGGGGTCCACGTTGGATCTGAGCAATGTGAACACGCCGTTGGTGGTGTCGCCGGACTGGGGTAACCAACAGGGTGTGGTGATTCTTTTAGATAACGTGGTTTGGTCGCGATAGGTCATCTCAAAACGCTCAATTGATGATGGCTGTCACGAGTCTGCTGAAGGGCTGATGGCGCATGGCGAACCGATGTGCGTCATCAACCCTTATGGTAGGCTGGACTGACTGGCTGTTGTTTATTGATCGGAAGGAGTCTGACTTGAACACCTCTGTAAAAGCGGCGATGGGCTTAACATTGGTCCCGGTGCTTGTACTCGCTGCACTCGTATGGCTCCGGGGTAACCTTCATCCGGAGGAAGCGCCGACGTCTCGGCTTCCTACTGACCCTGCTGCTGATGTCATTTCGGACTTGACCGCCTCGAACACGCCAACGCCGAAATTTTCTGTTGATCGTGTTCAACCAGCATCATCGGCCGGTGATGCCGTCACGGTGACGCCTCCGTCAGATTTGCTGCGTTGGTACTCCAACCAACCGACACCTGAAGTCATGTCGTTGTTCTTTGAGCCCGATGAACAGCGATTGCAGATTTATGTCGAAAAAGCGAATGAAGACATCGAGGGCTTTCTGGCGTTAGTGGCCAGCGTGCAGACGGACGATCCTTATCTTGGTGTTGCGGTATGGGACGCCTTGTCGGTTCGGGACTATGACCGTCTGCTTCCTTACCTGACGGTCAGTGAGACCCTTGCTGATGTCGCTTTCAACAAGGGGCTTCACCGAAATAATCCGTCAGCCTTCGACGCGGCCTATAAGTACTGGCAAACGCAGTCGCCGTCGGAGATCCCCAAAGGCGTTTTGCTGTCGGCGATGGAGTTTGGTAAAGAAGGCAGCTTTGAGGTCGCCCGATCCTTTGTCGTGGAACGTGAACACCCGCTTGAGGTATTTGAGATGCTGGCGATCTATGATCAACCGGATTTGGCGTCATTGGCGCGTTCGGTCTGGCAGACTGCCGCATCGGACTTTGGCAGCGTCGACAGTTTCGACCGGGCCATTCTTGCCGCGCAGTATGCGGGCAGTCGGGACGCGCTATTGGAAATCAGTAACCTGATCACCCACTTTCCCTTGGCAGAGAGCGAATTCTACCGAATGAAGTTATCGTTTATTCGAGTCCCCGACCTGGACGAACTGCATGATAAAGTTTTGATGCTTGAATACGTAGCCGAGGAGCGGGCCTGGGAACTCATGGAGTAGCGTGTCCACAGGCCCTGTTACATCAGAAGGCCAGATTCAGATTGGCGGTGACGGTACGTTCGGCACCGTACCAGCAGTTATCGGTGTCGTAGCAGCGATAAGTGGTTTCATCGGTGACGTTGTTGACCATCAGATTGATCGACGAGCCATCCAGCATCGGCAGCAGATACGCCAGTTCATAACCAACGGAGAGATCATAAACGGTCGACGCCGGCACGGTATCGGAGTTCACCGAATCGATTTGCATGTCGCCGACGTAACGAACACCGCCACCCAGACGAGTCCCTTGAAGCCAGCCGCGTGACAGTCGGTATTGCGTCCAGAGTTGTGCGCTGTGTTCGGGAACCCAGATCGGCGTTTTACCTTCCAGTCCGCCATTGGCATCGTCGGTGATGGTCATGTCGGTGTAGGCATAGCCAGCCTGCACCGTCCAGTCAGGAGACAAGGCCACGCGCGATCCCAGTTCCACGCCTTTCGACACTAGTTCACCGACTTGCAGCTGGGCGCCGTAAGGGTCAGCAGGGTTCGCGACCAGCGCGTCCGATTTGGTGATGTGAAAGTAGGACCCGCTCAGGTTAACGGCCTCGTTGCCGGACACGAATTTCACACCCGCTTCGATCTGCTGACCCAGTTCAGGGTCATAACCGTTGCCTTCGTCATCCTGGCCGGTAGCCGGCTCAAACGAGGTTGCGAAGCTGGCGAACGGCGCAGCACCATAGGCTAGTTCATACAGTGCGCCGACTCGATACGACCATTGTTGGTGATCGGCTTCGGTCTTGGTTGTGCTTGCGGCGGTCACGATGCTTTCGCTCTGATAATCGTCGTATCGGGCGCCCGCAATCAAAACCAGATTCTGCCATCGCAGTTGGTTTTGCGCATAAGCGCCGAGCTGTTGAACGCTTACATCATCGTCCTGCTGATAAACTTCGGTCAGTGTATCGGGATCGAGCAGGTCGTTGTTCGGTTCGAAGATGTTAAACAAATAGAAATCGCTGTTGCTGGTCTGGAATTCGCGGTAGTCGGCATTGCCTTTGAGTTGCTGATAGTCCAACCCAAGCAGCAGGTTGTGTTCAACAGGGCCGGTAAACAGACGACCGGAGAGTTGATTATCAAGCGTCAGCCCGGTCAGCGTTTCATCGGTGCTGTAAATGTTGCGACCGAGAGTGCCGGTGTTTTCATCAAAGCTTGCGCTGCGATGGTAGGTATTTTTTTGCGCCAGGCTGGCGTCGGTGTAAGCGCCGTTGTGCAAAAACGTCCAGTCATCGGCCAAGGTGTGGCTGAGTTTGTAGCCGACCCGGAATACTTCGCGGCTGAGCTTGTTCCAGTTTTTATCGCCGACAAAGGTGGTCGGGTCGGTTGTGCCATTGGGGTTGTCATACAACATGCCGGAGGCGGGGATGGCAGAGTTCATGCCCATCGCCGGGTCGTTTTGATAATAGGCGTTCAGGTTGATCAGTGTGCGCTCACTGACTTGCCAGTCGACGGACGGCGCGATCAGATAGGTTTGTTCTTCGGTGGTGTCGACCTGACCAGCCCGATGGCTGCCTTTGGCAATCAAACGATAGCTCAGGTCGGTATTGCCGAGTGCACCTGCGGTGTCGATTGCCGCAGACACATGTTGGTGGGACCCGGCACTGAGATCAATTTGGGTTTCTGGCGTCCGGGTCGGCGCGCGGCTGATGATGTTGACCATGCCACCGGGCGGCATTGTGCCGTACAACACAGATGTCGGACCTTTGAACACTTCCACCTGCTCGATGGCGACTGGATCGATCTGCGCCTGCAGGTTCCAACCGTTCAGGTAAGGCAGTACCAGGCCGTCGTAGTAGCTGCGGTTCACCCCGAAGCCCCGGATGGTAAAGGTGTCAAACAACGTCACGGCGCCGCCGCGCACTTCGGTTGTGACACCCGGGGCATAGCGCAATGCCTGGCTGAGCGTGTCGGCGTCGTGCGCCTTAATCTGGTCGCCATCGATGACAGAAATACCCTGTGGGGTTTCCTCGGGTTCCAGTGCGGTTTTGGTGGCGGTATTACGGTATACCTCGGCAGTGACTTCCAACAGGTCGAGAACCTCATTAGCCAATGCAGTGGGGGATAAGGTCACCACGGCAGACAGAGTCAGTGCGAGTGGTGTGTATCGTCGGGTGGTATTTGCCAGCCTGGTTTGGGTCAACATCATGGATTGGGTTTCCGGTTATGAATGGATTTAAATGAGAATCATTTGCATATAGGATCATAACGAGGAAGTCCCGTTGAAAATTAACAATTTGGTGCATGTCAGCCTTTAACCGTCGATAGGTAACCAGTACTCGGCGTTTACCATCTCTGAACCTGCGGTTTCACTCGGCAGGTAGCGCTCAAACTCAAAGCGGTTGTTTGAGTGATGAACATCCGCATTCGGCAGCCATTCGGCCAGCAACCAGGTGACGGCGTGCTTAAAATGGTCGATCGGCCCCTGATACGGCAGTACCGCATAGTCGCTGGTGGGCAGTGACAGTTTTTCCAGAAACACCGGCGCCGACGGTTTGCTTTGCTCAATGCCGGTCCAATACACAAGCTGACCAAGTGTGGGTTGTGAAAAGGTGTCGATCAGTCCGATACGCGGCCTGTCCGTTGGCAGACGGCGGTGGGTGAGTTGTTGAAAGTGTTGCCAGGCGGCTGGAATCCGATCTTCAAAATTCGGTTGGCCTGACAGCAGACCGTTGATCCGCGTCGGCAGTCCGCAGAAGTCAAAAGCCGGCTTATGTTCCAGACGGACGTGATAAAGGGTGTTGGCCGGCAGGTTCAGCCGGGAGACATCCGCACGTTGCAGCGGCGTTCGGATGCCACTGCGCAGACCGCGTTTGCGGTATTGATGCGGAGAGACCTTAAAAAACTGCTTGAAGGCGCGGCTGAAGGCGACTTCCGAGCCGAAACCGAACGACAAGGCAATGTCGAGGACCCGGTCTGAGTTTTCGAGTAAGCAGTCGGCAGCCAAGCTGAGTTTGAGTTCGCGTACATACTGCGCCACGGTGTAACCGGTGTACGCGACAAAGACACGTTGTAACTGCCAGCGGGACCAGGCACTTTGGGCGGCCAGGGTATCAAGCGACATCGGCTCATGAATATGTCGGTGAATGTAATCCAGCAGCTGGTCGAGGCGATTAAAGCGGGTGTCGTTTTGCACGATCAGAGTTCCAGAGTTCAGTACAAACAGAAAACCGTTTGGTCATGTCAGTTTGCGGTCGAATCAACAGGTGTTGTTTCCAGGCGGTTGGCATCCACCGCAAAACCAAACCCAGGTACGGTTTTAATTAACGACTCTCCCCCTTGTGGTTTCAGGCTCTGCCGCAAGCGGTGCATGTGAACCCGGAGTTTGTTGCTGTCCGGCAAATCGTCGCCCCAAACCGCCCGTGTTAACTGTTGCTGGGAGACCGGGTTCGGGCTGTCTCGTAACAGGGTTTCCAGCAACCGGAAGGTAATGGGTGTCAGACTGACGGGGGCCCGATTCAGCACACAGGTACGGCGTTGGGCATCCAGTTTGAGAGGCCCTGCAGACAACTGATGGCTGATGATCGAGCGTCGCGCTGCCAGCGCCCGAACCCGCAGAAACACCTCTTCAATGTCGACCGGTTTCACCAGAAAATCATCGGCACCGGCATTAAACCCTGTGATTTTGTCGTTCAACGAGCCGCGTTTCGACAGCAGGAGCACCGGGGTATCAATGCCTTGCCTGCGCAGCTTTCTTAACAAGTTCAATCCGCCGGTTGGCGTGGGATCCAGATCGAGCAGGATGACGTGACAGCGTTGTTCGGCAACCAGATCCAGTGCTTTGATTCGCGTGGGCGCGTAATCGCACAGAATGTCATCGCGTTCGAGACGATCACTCAGGGTCGTCGCCAGCGTCGGGTCGTCGGCAATCAGCAGGCAGTGAGACATCGTGGTTACTCAGATTGCAAAGGTTCGGACAGTCGTGGCCAGCGTAACGTTTTCTTAATGCTGGCGGTCGCTATAATGCGGGCCAGTTTTTCTAAATGCAAATGATTATTGTTTGTAATTAAGCAGAGGAGTTGCCAGTGAGCTTGGTTTCGATACCGGATGAAGCGTCCACGTCTTTGATTTCGCGCCTGATGGAGTTGGTTCAGATCGGTGGGCCGGTGGTGTGGCTGCTCTTGCTGCTGTCCGTGTTTTCACTGACGTTGGTGTTCATCAAACTGTGGCAGCTGGCGCAGATCCGTCCTGAGTCCGATGCTGGCTTGACCCAGGCGCTGTCTTACTGGCGACAAGGTGAGAGAGCCCTGGCATTGAACTCTTTGCAAGGAGATCGCCCGGTCACAGATATGGTGCGCTTTGCGATGCAGAATCTTGAGCAAGGCGTTGACGCAGGTTATCTCGCTCATGAGCTGTCGCGACAGGCGAATGTGCTTGTGCAGCAGTTACGAGCTTATCTGCGCCCGCTCGATGTCATTGCCGGTTTGAGCCCGTTGTTAGGTCTGTTGGGTACCGTGTCTGGGATGATTCTTGCGTTTCAGCAAATGGAAACCGCCGGACGTCAGGTGGATCCTTCGATTCTCTCAGGCGGCATCTGGCAGGCATTGCTGACGACGGCGGCGGGGTTGGTGGTCGCCATTCCGGTAGCCACAGCACACAGTTGGTTTGAACGAAAGGCGGAACGTGTCAGCCATCGTCTCAACGATGCCTTTACTCAGTTAGTTGCCGTGCCACCGTCTGAGCACAAGACCGTGTCTGATCGATATCAGGACGCTGAAGCGGCATGATGGTCGAGCTTCCGCCGCCGCGATCTTCGCGAATCAGCATGACGCCATTGATTGATGTGGTGTTCATTCTGTTGTTGTTCTTCATGCTGACATCTTCGCTGTCTGCCTTTTCACAGATTGAACTGACCTCGGCCGGAGCAGGCTCGACGACCTCTGTCGTCGACGCAGACCAAGCGTCGCGGTTTCGGGTGCAGGCGAACGGGCAGGTTGAATACGACGGCCAGGTTTATGATCTGTTATCTGAGGCTCTGTCGAAAACCCTTGCGCTACTGGCGCAGCAGGATGCCGCGGTGATCGTTTCAGCACACCCGGAAGCGAGCGTGCAGGATCTGATTGATTTGATGGACCGTGCGTATCGGGCCGGCGTTGTTCAGTTGAGTGTGGCGGAGTCGAGTCAATGAAGCCGTTGGTGACGGTACCTGAATCGACTTCGTCCGGTCAGACGTTGGATGAAAGCATGGTTCCGGCCATTAACATTGTTTTCCTGTTATTGATCTTCTTTATGATCGCCGGCCAGTTTGGTGTCCCGTCGATAACAGCCCCGGTACCAGAATCGGGTGCGCAGGATTCACTGACCCCCAGTGAGCATGTTCTGTATGTGCTTGGGCCAAATGAATATCAACTCGATAGCCGCTCGGTGCAAACATCCGTTGTTGATGCCCTGCATGATTTAGGTGAACCGAAGGACATTGAACTGATTATCGCCGTCGACCGATCACTGCCGACATCGGTTCTTGATCCGGTATTGCGGGCAAGCCGGGAGGCGGGCTTGCAACGTGTTTTGATTGCAACGGAGACGACCCGATGATTCGCCATTGGCAGGTTGTGTTCGCGGCTTTTTTGGCGCTTGTTTTTCATTTTTTTGTCGCTGGTTTATGGCTGCTATTGACGGAGCCGAAAACGGAACAACGGGTGACGTTGCCGGAGCCAATGACGACGATTGCCGTGAGCATTGCACCGGCGTCGACTTCACTTCCTGTTGAGGATAGCGAACCGTCCACAATTGTTTCAGCGGAACCGGCACAACTTCCGCAACCCACCCCTGAAAATTCTGAGACGTCGGTTGACGAGCCAATAGCGGTATCACAAGCTGTTTCAGAACCAGAACCAGAACCAGAACCAGAACCAGAACCAGAACCAGAACCAGAACCAGAACCAGAACCAGAACCAGAACCAGAACCCGTTGAAAACGTAGTGCCAGAAAGGGTGCCGGCCTTGCCGTCATCGGTTCAAACCGCGTTGGCATCGACTTCAGTTTCTTCAGAAAAAGCAATCGAAGAAACCGTGGATGAACCAAAAAATAATGCGGTGGTCACTCAGAACGAAGATGTCAAAACAGATGAAGGCTCAAATGAAAACCAACAAGAGCCGCTAGCGACATCACCGGTGAAACAGCACTACCTGGATGAAGTGTCTGCGCGCCTGAGTCGTTATAAACGCTACCCGTATCGTCTGAAAAAACAGGGCATTACCGGCATCACAACGATTCAGTTTGTGATTCTGTCTAACGGGCGTATTGCCCAACTAAAAGTGCTTGAGAGTTCCGGAAACGAACGTCTCGATCAGGCGGCCATCAACATGGTTCAGCGAGCGAGCCCGTTCCCGAGGTTGCCTTCGGATCTGGCTGAGCGTTCATTAACCTTAACTTTGCCGGTCGCTTACTCCCTGAGTTCATAACACTGCAAGGCTTCAGCGAATACCATGTTCCGCCATGATCCGTTCGACATCGATTTTTAGCAATCCCTGATTAATGATGTCGGTCCAACGTCGTCCTTCCGGAGTGTTGCGTAGGGCAACAAACAGTTGTTTTGTCGTTAACAGTCTCGGGTTCATTTGTACTGTTGGTTTCAACTCCGTCAGTGCACGATCATGGTCCATCAGGAAATGAAAAACGTTCGGATCAATCACGGCAAGATCCACCCGGCGATGCGCCACCATCAGAATGTTGATGCTGTCACTGACGACTGTTTCGGTGTTGATTTGCCCTGCTGCAATGAGAGCGTCCAGTTCCGGCGTATTCACATAATCCTGCACGACACCCAGGCGAAAAGCCTGCAGATCCTCGAGTGAAAACCAGGGAACCGGTCGCTGACGGTTTTCTAAAAATCCCAATGGACCGTGGCCAATGGCATTGGAAAAAATAAAGTCTTCGGTCTCATACCAGTACTCGGGAAAGTAACCCTGGTAGCTCGGCTCGGCCATCGCGGTGCGGACAGCTCGTGGCCAGGGAAAAAAAGTGACCTCTAAATCGTGACCCATCACCTCGAGTGCCGCACGAACCACAGCCACTGACGCGCCTGAGTTTTTAAGTTCACTGTCGGAATAGGGCGGCCAACGTAACGACGTCAGTTTCAGCGTGTCTGCTTGAACAACAGAAGCGAAGAGTGTGAACAAAAATACAAACTGGATTACTGCAAACGGCATAAATAAAAATCCAGAACGGAAGACTCTATGAGTATAGCAATAAGTCCGCGAACTGCTTTTCTGATCATTTTGAATCGAAGCTAATTGGCGAGTTAGAAAAAGCCGCAATCCCAACAGAAGCAGCTATTCTAAAAGGGTCAGCTGAGAGAAAAGCCGTTCGGACATAGGGTCAGCAAATTCAGAGCCGTCGACGTGTGTTTTTATATATAGGTGGGCATCCCCTGTCGACATCGCAGTGCGCTCTGGTCGTCGACCGTCGTCGTTATCGTTTTATCAGCATCCGGATTACAACCCCAATCTCCTTAGCGACGCGGTCTTAATGGTTGTTGGAGTCAGAATAAAATGAGCATACGAAAAAAACTTCTGCTGGCGTTTGTTGTCACCACTCTGGTACCGGTGCTGATAGTGGCCGTATTGACGATCAATCGGGTTGTGGATGAAGCCTATCGGGATTTTGAAGCGTCCAGTTCGTTAAACATGTCGATCATCGATCAGACCTTTACCAACTTCTTTGATGTCATTTCCTATAACGTTTCGCTCATGGCGGACTTACCGGCGGTCAAACAAACCAATGGTCAGTCTTTGACGACATACTTTGATGAAGGTATGAAACCCTCTGAAGTGGCCCGTCAAAATGGCGGTCGGGAAAAAGCCATTTTCGATATCTTCAGTGCGATTGGAGAGAACAATCCGATGCTGGGTTACGTTTACATGGGCGATGTGGACGGCGGTTATCTTGAATGGCCCGGCACCGCCGACTATGGCGATTGGGATCCCAGAACCCGTCCGTGGTTTGCAATGGGCCGAGACGCGAATTTTGAGATTGTCCGGCGTGATGGGTATTACTGGGAGCCGGACGATGCGGTCTATGTGTCGGTCTTAAAAGCCTATACCGATGCGGCTGGTGACTTTAATGGTGTTGTCGCCATTGATGTTTCGCTGAAAGCCTTAACGGACATGGTGCAGGACATTCAATTTGGCGATACCGGCCGCATTATGATGATCGAAGGCAGCGGCAACATTCTGGTGGACGGTGGGAACCCGGAAAACAATTTCCAACCGTTGGGCGAACTCGAGTCCGCGCATTTCAACACCATTGCCCAAACGGATCGGGGCATCGTTGAGTTTTCTATTGACGGTGTGGATTATCAGGCGAACATTTATCAGTCCCCGACGCTCGGATGGAAGTTCGTCGGCATGATGCAGAAACAGGAAATTTTAAGCGGCGCACAACGCATCGGGTGGATAACACTGATCGTCTGTATCGTGTTGGTAGGGCTTTTCACCGCCGGCGGTGCGTACCTGGCTCGTCGAGTGGTTCGTCCTATCAATGAAGTCAAAGACAGTCTTCAGGAAATGGCCGAAGGCGAAGGTGATTTGACCAAACGTATTCATGTCAGCACCCAGGATGAAACCGGTGAACTGGCAACCTGGTTTAATCAGTTTATGGAATCGACGCAAACGATGATCGCGCGAATCAAAGCGCAATCGGAACAGATGGATCGCGTCTCCGGTCATACGGCCAGTTCAGCCAGTGATATGGCCGCCGCCACTACCGAACAACAGGGTGGTATTGATCAGATTGCCACGGCGATTACCGAGATGACTTCCGCGGCGAATGAGGTGGCCAACAACAGTGTGGAGACCGCCAATATTTCGGATAACGGATTAAGCACGACTCACGACGGTAAAGTGATTGTGAACGACAGCCGTGAAAGCGTTCAGCGCTTGGTTACCAACATCCAAAGCTCTAACTCGGTCATTCAGGCACTTGAAAAAGAAACCGAAAACATCACGAACATTCTCACGACTATCCAAAGCATTGCTGAGCAGACCAACCTTCTGGCGTTGAACGCCGCCATCGAAGCCGCCCGGGCCGGGGAACAGGGACGAGGGTTTGCTGTCGTCGCTGACGAAGTTCGTAATCTGGCCCAGCGGACACACGATTCGACCGAAGAAGTCAGTACCATTTTGGAAAAACTGATTCAGCAATCGCGATCGGCGAGTCAGGCGATGGAGCGCAGCGCAACCGAATCGGAACAGACGCTTGAGCTGTCACAAAAAGCGATGCAGGCGTTTGAGGCGATCGAATCGGTGGTGCTTAACATTCGCGACATGACCACCCAAACGGCCAGTGCGACGGAAGAGCAGCATCTGGTGACCAAAGACATCAATCAGAACATCGTGGACATCAATGATGCCGCTGCCCGGGTGTCGTCGTTGTCAGACGAAGTTAAAGGGTTGTGCCAGCAACAGACGGATCTGAGTCATGAGCTGGCTACGATGGTCGGCCGGTTTAAGACCTGAGGCGTGAACGCCTCAGTCTCCGGACACCTTCACAATGACCCGACCCCGCACCGTGCCGTTCAAAAGCTGTTCGGCGGTGTCAATCGCCTGGTCCAATGTGATTTCGTTGGTAATGGCATCGATCATGGCCGGTGTTATGACTTGGCCAAGACGCTGCCAGGCTTCGATCCGATCATTGAGCGGTCGCATCACACTGTCGATGCCGGCCAGCGTTACGCCCCGCAAAATAAACGGCATGACGGTGGCCGGGAAATCGAACCCCTGTGCCAGTCCGCAGGCAGCAACCGTGCCACCGTATTTAAGGCCGGCACAGACATTCGCCAGCGTATGACTGCCGACCGAATCGATGGCGGCCGCCCATTGCTCTTTTGCCAGCGGTCGGCCCGGTTCGGATAAGGCATTTCGGTCAATGATGTCCGTCGCGCCCAGTTGCTTCAGGTGATCAGCCTCTTGTAAACGACCGGTGGCGGCCACCACTTCATATCCCAGCGCCGACAGTATGGCGATGGCGTAACTGCCGACACCACCGTTCGCGCCGGTCACCAGAACGGGGCCGTTTCCAGGCAAGACACCATTTTTTTCCAGAGCGATCACACACAACATGGCGGTGTAGCCGGCGGTACCGATGGCCATGGTTTGTTTGGGCGTTAATGACTCCGGACGGGGAATCAGCCAGTCGCTTTTCAGCCGTGCTTTCTCGGCCAGGCCACCCCAATGCACTTCACCGACACCAAAGCCATTCAGCAGGACTGAATCACCAACCGCAAAGGTGTCGTTATCTGAGTGTGTGACCGTTCCGATCAGATCGATCCCCGGCACCATCGGAAACTGACGGACCACCGGGCTTTTCCCGGTAATAGCCAAGGCGTCTTTGTAGTTCAGCGTGCTGTATTGGACATCGATGGTGACGTCGCCTTCCGGCAACTGATCTTCTGAGAGCTCACTGAGATTGGCGCGGTAACCGGCGTCATCTTTTTCAATCAGGATACCTTTAAACATGTTTACTCCTTGTCAGACCGGAGTCTGGTGAGTGGGTGAAATCAATTGAATGAAATGGTTCAGGAATCGATCCAACGGCTGCGTATCCCGAATCAATCGGCTGCGGTTAATGGCGCCTTCCCAACCGATCCAGAATTGCTCAGCCAGTTCATTGCAGTTCATGGTTGGCGTGACGTCACCCGTCTGTTGGCTGGCGACAAGACAGGCAGCCACCTTGGATTGCCAATGTTGATAGATGCTCAGCAGCCGGGGGCGAAAACGTTCCGGCAGGTAAGCCACTTCCTGCTCGAGATTGCCGACCAGGCAACCGCGACGAAAATCGTGTCGGATCATCCCCTGCTTAGCGTCCTCCACAAAAGCCTGCAATCGTTGCAGAGGCGGCAATGTGTCGGAACTCAGGTGTTTGTCGAGCTTGGCGGCAAAGTAGCGATCGTAGGCCGCGAGCACTTCCAGGCCAAACGCCTCCTTGCTGTCGAAATAGTAATAGAACGAGCCTTTAGGGACGCCGACGCGTTTCAGGATAGGATCCAGACCGGAGGCGACGAAGCCCTGTTCGGTCAGCAGCTCCAAACCGCTTCGGATCAGCAATGCGCGGGTGTCGTCTGTTCCGGCGCGCCGCTTCGGCGGACGTCCCCGTCTGGGTGGGGTGATGTTTTCAGTCATGATCGCTATTTTGGACCGACCGTCTATAAAATGCCAACCTCTTTCGTCGGTTGCCATGGGTCGGTTGAAAAAAGGGGTGCAGACCTTGACCGGAATCAACCCTCGTTAATTTCCACCGTGAGCAGGATTGGTGGAGGTGTCACGTCACGACCGGCACGCTGAAGCTAAATGAAACAAAGGTTCATTTTCAGAGCTCTTTAGCAGGCAGCACGGGGTGGCGTTTTCAGCGATTTTGACTGTGCACTCATGTCACATTGGTTCTGAACAACAGGGCCTTCGTTGCGTTAAATCGAACAGCCTTTGTGCAAAAAAGCGAAATTTTCTCCGTCTGGATTGCTTGACCCCATTCTGAATGAGGATTATTGTTCGCGGTGTAAGCGCTTTCATTTGGTGCGTCCACTCACCCGAAAGCGTTTTTTTGAGGCGACAATGTAAGCGCTTTCATCTTGGGTTCAGGTGCGGGGAAAACACACCAGGCTGACGAAAGCGACGCATTTCAAAACAACAACAATGAGGTACCCCATGAAGAAGTTAACTTCCGTACTGGCGATATCTGCTCTTGCAGCAGGCGTCGCAATGCAGGCACAGGCTGCAACCCCGGAACAGGGCGGCACATTGACCGTTCCGATCATCACCCAGACATTCCTGGAAGACTTTAACCCCCTTAATGGCGTTCAGGCGGATATCGTCAGCGGCACCATGTTCGAGCCGCTGTGGGTTCAGAACACCATGGCTGGTGAAATCAACTGGCGTTTGGCGGAAAGCTTTACCTATGGCGCGGACAAGAAGTCCATGACCATTACTCTGAAAGATGATCTGACCTGGTCTGACGGTGAAGTACTGGATGCCGACGACCTGCTGTTCTCATTGGCCATTGGCGGTGATGACATCAAACTCGACCACACAGGTCAGTGGGCCAATGGTGTGATTGAAAGTGTCGAAAAAGTCAGCGACCGCGCCGTAAAAATCAACTTCTCTGAAGTGAACACCACCATCGATTGGTACATGCCGGCTCTGTGGGTGATTCCAGAGCACATCTGGGCGGACATCGACGACAAGATTAACTACAAGAACCCGAATCCGGTTGGCTCTGGTCCGATTACCGAAGTCACCACCGTTCGTGGTAACCAGATCGAAATCTGCCGTAACCCGCATTACTACAAAGCCGATCAGGGTCTGCCGTATCTGGACTGCATCAAGTTCCGTCAGTACTCCGATAACTCCCAGATCCAGCCAGCGTTGATGGCCGATGAAATCGACTGGGGTTCCAACTTCGTTGCCGACATCGACAAAACTTACGTTGAGCCAAGCCCGGACACTCACGGTTACTGGTATCCAGCAAACGACCTCTGGAACCTGTACATGAATACACGTGAAGCACCATTTGATCGGGTTGAGTTCCGTAAAGCGGTCTCCATGGCGATTGACCGTGAAACCATTGTAGATCTGGCGACTTATGGCTATGCCACACCAGAATCATCTGTTGTTGGTATCGGTGAGTTCTTCGGTGCGCACTTTAATGACAAAGTGAACAAGAAGTACGCCGACCTGGCTGAGTACAACCCGGACGAAGCGATCAAGTTGCTCGATAAAGCCGGTTACAAAGACGTGGATGGCGACGGCTATCGCGAAAACCCAGACGGTACTGAAATCGACTTCGATATTCATATCGTGAACGGTTGGACCGACGTGGTTCAGGCGGTACAGATGGTGACTGAGTATCTGGCCGATGTGGGCATCAAAGCGAACACCCGTACGCTGGAATGGTCTGTTTATGACGCTGCGTTGAAAGACGGTACTTATGACATGTCGTTCAACTGGTCGGTCACCAATGGTCAGGATCCGATCCAGGCTTACCTGAACTATTACCACCCAGCTCGAGTGGGTGAAATCTGGCACGCGAACCACGGCATGGCGTCGGAAGAACTCGGTGCGCTGGTGGATGAGTACAGCCGTATCGATGATCAGGACCGACGTGAAGAAATTCTCGCTGAGTTGATGACCTTCACAGCTGAGAACCTGCCATTCGTTCCGGTCATGTCTAACGCGACCTGGTTCCAGTACAACACGACCCGTGTTGATGGCTTCCCATCGGACGACAACCCATACGTTCATCCGAACTTCTACAACGGTGGAAGCAAGCTGCTGGTCTTTGAAAACCTGCACGCGAAGTAAGCGGATTTAACGCAAAAGAGGGAGGGCTATCGTCGTGATGACGGTGGCTCCGACCGGCGCACTCCGGTCGGAACCTCCCTCAATATTTCACCCCAGAAGGTTTCGCTTTAACGACCCTTAAACCAAAACCTTTTAAAGCTCAGGGCCAACACAGAGGACCACGCTATGGCTTTTATTCTCCGGCGGCTGGCGTTTTATATCATCGCTATCTTTGTCGCCATTACGTTTAACTTTTTGATTCCCAGAATGATGCCCGGCGACCCGGTCGACGCGCTCTTCGCTGCGGCGGGCGGTCGAATCCCACCCGAACAGCTGGATGCCTACAAAGAAATGCTCGGCTTTGTCGATGGTCCTTTGTGGGTGCAGTACCTGCAATATCTGAAAAGCATACTGACGTTTGATCTCGGCCCAACCATCATGATGTTCCCGGTTCAGGTCACTGAACTGTTGCAGCGCACGGTACCGTGGACCATTGCGTTATCGGGTACCGCGACACTTATCTCCGTGGTCGTGGGTTGTTTTATCGGGTTGTATGCATCATACAACCGAGGCGGTTTTGTGGATCGCTTTTATCCGGTGTTCTGGCAGTTTATGGCGTCGATGCCGCAAGCCGTCACCTCTCTGTTTATCTTCTTTATTTTTGCCATGACGTTGAAGTGGTTCCCGCTGGGCTATGGGGCTGACCCGGATCTGGATCCGGCCTTTACCTGGGAATATATCCGCAGCATTTTGCACCACGCTGTGCTGCCGATGGTAACGCTGTTTGTTGCGATGCTGGCGACCTGGATCTTCACCATGCGTAACGCCATGGTGAATGTGTTGGGTGAAGACTACATCACCATGGCGAAAGCCAAAGGTCTCAGTGCGCGCCGTATCATGACGCATTACGCCGCGCGCAACGCGATCCTGCCAGTGGTTACCGCGGTGTCGATGGCACTGGGCTTTGCCGTGGCCGGACAGATTTTTGTCGAAACCGTTTTTAACTATCCCGGCATTGGACAGATGATGTTCAAGTCCGTTGGTGCACGCGATTACCCGATGATGCAGGCCTGTTTCCTGTTGCTGGTTCTGTTCGTACTGGCTGCGAACTTCATCGCCGATGTTCTCTATGTCCTTTTGGATCCACGACTGCGGAAGTAATGAGTGATGACGACTGTGACTGAAAAAACTGCATTGACGAATAAAGCCAAAGGCGGACATCTCATGTTGAAGCCCTTAAAGAAATTAAAGCACGCTCTGGGCCGTTATTTTAAAGGTAATCCGGCGGCCATCATCGGCACGACCATTGTAACGACCATCATTGTTGCCTGTCTGGCCGCACCATTGTTAACCGATGTTGACCCGAACCGACGCGTGGCCCGTGGTCACCAGCCGCCAAGCGCGGATCTGATTTTCGGTTCTACTCGTGCCGGTAAAGACATCTTCAGTCAGGTGCTTTATGGCGGTCGGGTGTCATTAATGGTGGCGTTCACTGCGGCTATTATGACCACCGTTATTGCCTTGGCCGTAGGTGTAACGTCCGGCTATGTCGGCGGCAAAACCGATGAAACCCTGATGGCGTTTACGAATATTCTATTGGTCTTTCCGCAGTTACCGCTGTTGATTATTCTCGCGGCCTTCCTGGGTCAGGTAGGGCCCTTTATTATTGCCATGATTCTCGGCTTCACCTCCTGGCCCTGGGGTGCGCGGGTCATGCGCAGCCAGACGTTGGCTCTGCGCAACAAAGAATTCATCGTGGCGGCTGAAACGATGGGCGAAAGCAAATGGCGTATCATCCTCATCGAAATCATTCCTAACCTCATCAGCCTTGTTGCCGGTATGTTTGTGGGTACTTGCCTCTACGCTATCGGTGCGCAAGCCGGCATGGAGTTCCTCGGGTTGGGTGACCCGACCGTGGTTTCCTGGGGCACCATGCTTTATTGGGCACAATCCAGTGCCGCCTTTATTGTTGGCGCGTGGTGGGACTTCGTGGTTCCGGGAACCTTCATTGCCCTGATGGGTGGCGGCTTGGCGCTGCTGAACATTTCGATTGACCAGATCTCCAATCCAAAACTGAAAACCGGTGCCTACATTAAAATCTGGCGCCGTATGAAAGCCGAAGTAGAAGCACGACGAAAAGGGGCTGCGTCATGAATCATGCGACCAAACCGTTACTGGAAGTTCGCGATGTCTGTGTTGATTACGTCACGGACACGGGTAATGCCCGCGCGGTCAATCAGGTATCACTGGAAATCCGTCCCGGCGAAACCCTGGGTCTGGCCGGCGAGTCCGGCTGCGGAAAAAGTACCCTGGCGTTTGCAATTTCCAATCTCCATAACGCCCCGGCCTTGATCAGCGAAGGCGAAATTCTGTTTGAAGATCGTGACGTTTTGAAAATGAACGACGAGCAGCTTCGTCAGTTTCGCTGGAATGAAGCGGCGATGGTGTTTCAAAGTGCGATGAACTCGCTGAATCCGGTCATCACTATCGGTAGTCAGCTGATCGATGTGATTCTTGCTCATAAGAAAGTGACCAAGCAGGAAGCCTGGGCGCGCGGCGAAGAACTGCTGGAAACCGTTGGTATTCATAAGTCGCGTATGACGTCCTATCCGCACCAACTCTCCGGTGGTATGCGACAGCGTGTGGTGATTGCCATCGCCTTGGTTCTGCGTCCTAAACTGATCATCATGGACGAACCGACCACGGCATTGGATGTGGTTGTTGAACGGGAAATCATGGATGAACTGTACGAGCTGAAAGAAGAGTACGGCTTCGCTATTCTGTTTATCTCTCACGATCTTGGGTTGATGGGTGAAATCGCGGATCGTATCGGCATCATGTATGCCGGTAAGTTGGTCGAACTCGGTGACGCAGAGGACATCCTTTACCGTGCCAAGCATCCTTATACGCGCGGATTGGTGGCATCCTTTCCAACTATCCATGGACCCAAGGTTCGACTGGAAGGCATTCCCGGTTCCCCATTGAACTTATTGGAAACACCGGAAGGCTGTTACTTTCAGGCTCGATGCTCCGAATGCATGGACATCTGCCTGTCGCGAGATCCCGAACTCATTACTGTCCAACAAGCGCCCTTACGTCAGGTGGCTTGTCATGTTGTAGAAGCTGAAGAGGTATCGGCATGAGCGAACAACTCCAACCCGTTGAAACCGGCTCGGCTAAGCCCAGCATTTATGTTGAAGGTTTGACCATCGACTTCGCTTTGGATAGTGCGATTTTCAATCGTCAGCACATGCGTGCGGTCAACGATGTCAGTTTTATCCTAAAAGCCGGTCAGGCGCTGGCTATTGTTGGTGAGTCGGGCAGTGGAAAAAGCACCTGTGCCCGAGCGCTATGCCGACTGTTTGAACCGTCGGCCGGAAAAATCTGGCTGCAGGACGTCGACATCAACGAGAAGAAAAATCAGATGAAGCAACTGGACTTCGCTAAAGAAGTGCAGATGATTTTTCAGGATCCCTTTGGTTCGTTGAACCCGGTGCATACTATCCGCCACCATTTGGCTCGCCCGATTAAACTGCACCATCCGCACGTGTCCGGTGACGAGTTGGAGCAGCGCGTCATTGAAATCATTGAGCGCGTCGGGCTGTCCCCGGCACGGCAGACGGCGGACAAATATCCGCACGAACTCTCCGGCGGTCAACGTCAACGTGTGGCCATTGCCCGGGCATTGGCCGTGGGTGCCAAGTTCATTTTAGCCGACGAGCCGATTTCGATGCTCGACGTGTCGATTCGGTTGGGCATTCTGAACCTGATGGAAGACATGAAAAAAGATGGCATCGGGTTTATGTACATCACGCACGATATTGCCACTGCGCGATACTTTGCGGAACGTACCGCGGTGATGTATGTCGGGCACATGGTGGAGTGGGGCAACAGCGATTCGGTAACACAGAACCCACAGCACCCCTATACCCAGTTATTGATCAGTGCGGTTCCGGAAGCGGGCATTCGCCGATCAAAAGAGAAAATGGCCAAAAAAGCAGACATTCCGGTTTGGAAGCCGGACAGCCAGGGTTGTCCGTTTGCCAGCCGATGTCTCAAGGCCACTGACCAGTGTCGTGAAGCCATGCCACCGGTCACGCAGTTAGCAGAGGATCATTTTGTTCGCTGCTATCTGTATGAGTCCTAAAGGTCGGGACTAAAGAGTCGTAAGCCTGCGTAGTTTTTAAAGCCGTACTGTCCTTCATCAGGGGGAGTCACCTTAAGGGTCTTCGGACCCGCTTTTTTCGCCTTAAAATGTAAGCGCTTACAATTTAACTTGTTATAAACCAGGAAGAACGTGATGATTAATACAAATACAAAAAAAACATCGCTGTTTGCCATCTCGCTGGCAGCGCTTGTCGTCACCGGCTGTAATCCGGATGACGATCCAACAGGGCCGGGTTCAGATGGCGACTTTTATGATGAAAAAGGTTGGGAGTTAGTTTGGTCCGACGAGTTTGATGCTGACGTCATTGACGACAGTAAATGGGCCTTTGAGGTGAACTGTTGGGGCGGCGGTAATAACGAGCATCAATGCTATGTTGATGAGCCGGATAATGCCTTTGTCGAAGAAGGGAAGCTTCACTTAAAAGCTATTCGCGAATCGATTGAAGGACCTGTTCATAACCCGGACAGCGCTGATTATGATCCTAATGAACTTAAGAGTCAGGATTTCAGTTCAGCCCGGTTAAGATCAATCAGTCCGCTTGATTACGCACAAGGCGAGGGTTTCAATTTCAGAAATGACTGGCAGTACGGTCGTTTTGAAATTCGAGCAAAATTGCCAGAAGGTCAAGGCACCTGGCCAGCGATTTGGATGCTGCCAACCGATTGGGCCTATGGTGGATGGGCGGCTTCTGGTGAGATCGACATCATGGAAGCGGTAAACCTGAAAGCCGATCGTGTTATTGATGGTGAGACAGTGCCGGAAAATCGCGTCCATGGCACGCTGCATTATGGAGCAACTTGGCCAAATAATGTTTACAGCGGTGTTGAACATGACTTCGGCGATATCAATATTAACCCGGCCGATGATTTTCATGTTTATACCATTGAGTGGGAAAAGGGTGAGATTCGCTGGTTTATCGACGGCGAACACTTTGCAACACAAACTCAAGATGGCTGGTACAACCATTATCAGCAGGAAAATGGAGATTGGGTCGAAGGTGAAGCGGATGCACCCTATAACCAGCCCTTCCACCTGATCATGAACTTGGCAATAGGTGGTGACTGGGCTGCTAATGTGAATGAAGGCGGTGTTGATCCAGACCTGACCGAAGCCGAAATGCAGATCGACTATGTCCGTGTTTACCAATGCAAAGACGATGCAACAGGGGTCGCTTGCGGGTCAAAAGGCGAACCGGATAGCTTTGAAGTGAGCGAAGGTCATGAACCTCCAGAACTTGTTGAAGACTCTTTGGTTTTATTTGAAGAGGCGATTGATGAGGAATGGGCTGCTTGGGATTGTTGTGGTGGAACAACGCCAGCATTGGTTGCCGACGTCGATCCTGAATACGGAAACGTATTGCAATTTGATATTTCCAATCATCCGGAATGGGGCGGAACCATTGTTGGTTTTAATGGTCGAGAGGCCGGCGTCGCTCACAACGCCAGTGCGGACCATACTCTTGAGTTTGATCTGAAAATGACAGCGCTCCCGGAAGTTACCGATACAGCATGGATCTTGAAGTTAGAAAGCGGCGGTGAGTCATCATTTGTAGAAGTAAATCTAAACACAAGTGAAGAAGGTGTTTCACCAGAACTCAACACATGGCAGCACTACACTTTCCGTATGGATGAGGTTCTTGCAACCGAGGGGCATACATTAGATGTTCATGCCATTGATATCGTTATGGTTGCTCCTGCCTGGGGTAATGGCCAGGGTGCTCAGTTCCTGATAGACAATGTGAAGTTTACTAAGTTTTATCCAGATGCTCCGGTTTGGCCAGAAGTCGATCCGACAACAGGTCCATTGACGGTCTACGAAGATGGAATCAATCCGGCATGGACAGCTTGGGATTGCTGTGCAGACGGCTATCAGCCTGTTGAAGTTGATTCCGGTGACGCTCTTTATGGCAATGTCGTTCGATTTGAAACTCATACCTCCACAGTCGCCGGGTTCTCATCACGCGGGTCACATGGAGCAGTTGCAGGAGCACCCCATGATGCAAGCTCTAATACGGACCTTGAGTTTGATATGAAGATGCTCTCACACCCAGACAATGGGGTTACCAACTGGAAGCTTAAAGTTGAAAGTAATAACGGTGCGGAAGCTGTTGAGATTAATCTTCAAACCAGCTTAGAAGGAGAAGTGCCTGCATTAGATACTTGGCAACACTACACCTTCCCGATCGCAGATCTTGCTGATCAAGGTTTGGATATCACCGCTATTGACGTGGTGATGGTGTTCCCGACATGGGGCGCAGGTGTCGGTGCTGAATATCTTCTCGATAACGTTAAGTTTGATTAACACATAAGAACAAGAGTGCTCTGGAGTTCCAGAGCACTCTTATCAATATGCAGTAATCTAGTGTGGTACCCATGATGAACACGATAAAAACAAAACTGATAAGCGCCGCCGTGGTGCTCGTGTTTGCTTCATCAGCGACAACACAGGCCATGAACCTAGTCATGGCCACCGATGAAGAAAACCGGAACGTCTTACAAAGTACGATCGGTTTACGAACGAATGATCAATGGAATGTCCTGGCGTATCAGGGCACCGATTTACAGATGGTCGATGAAATCCGTCAACAGGCGGTGACCTCTAATTTACCTAACGCCGCTCAGATTCCAGGGGCGACCATTCGTCGTTGGGCTGCTCTGGGGTTTATTAATAATCTTGATGATGCCGCTAGGCAGCATCAATGGTCCTCACGATTGCCACAAACCATTCGTGAAGACATTTCTTTTCAGGATAATCTGTTTGCTGTGCCGACCCAGATTCATCGCAGCAACTGGATGTGGATGAATGGCAACGCCTTGAATGTCGGCAATAAAACGATGCCGGCACCAAAAACCTGGAAAGCGTTTTTTGATTTTATGGATGGCGGTGCGAGTGGGCAACGACATCTGATTACGGTAGATGACCCGGCTCAATACACACTGATTCTAGAGTCGATACTCTTGGGGTTGAAAGGCTCTGCGTTTTATCAATCTACCTTTAAAGATTTTGATTATCGCCAACTGAAAAGTGACGACATGGTCGATGTGTTCCGGATGATGGCTCGTTTACGGCCGCTTCTGAACGAACATCAATATCCCGATTGGGAGTCGGCTGCCAAAGCATTAGCCAACGGCGAAGGCCAGGTCCTTTTTGCCGGAGACTGGATTAAACCCATGTTCGTCGATACGAACGGCAACTTGCCCGAGCAGCTTGTCTGCGCCCCGTTTCCGGAAGCGTCGGCTAAGTTTTTGTATAACCTGAACAGTGTGGTGATGTTCAGGGATACCGATGAACTGAACTCAGACATTATGGCCAAACTGTTGTTTACAGAAACCGTTTTGACCGATCTGAATCTGCGCGAAGGCTCAATACCGGCTAGGCTGGATATCAGTCCTTATGGTTTTGACCGGTGCGCCGTGCGAGCGATGCGTGAGTTTCGTTCATCTCACACCACAAACACATTACAACCAAGTCTGGCCGCGGGCATGGCCGCACCCGAAGGCGTGCAGAAAAGTGTGTATGACGCGGTCAACGAGTTTGTTGCGGATACGAGCATGACACCTGAAGAGGGGGCCAAAAATCTGGCCAAGGCTATCCGCATTGCCCTTTATAAAATTTAACTGTTCAAGGAAATCTCAATGTCTGTGCAATTAACGAAGGTGACCTCCTTGCCAAAGACAGCCGAAGCGACCGGAGAGTTCTGTTCGTTCCGTGGTCAGCGTTTTTACCGAATCGACAACTATAACCAAATGTCGAACTTCTTCATGTCGGTGGTCAGCGCTTACGATCACTGGTTGTTTATTTCCAGCAATGGTGGCCTGACCGCCGGCCGTCGCAATGCACAGCATGCTTTGTTTCCGTATTATACCGAGGACAAGATCAGCGACATGGCCCATTGCACCGGGCCAATGACGCTGATCCGCGAGCAAGGTGAACTTTGGCAACCCTTTGCAACCGGGTCCTTATTGAATAAGCCGGGGCACCGAACACTGTATAAGTCAGCACTGGGTGACCAGCTTTATTTCAGCGAACAGAAAAATGGTCTGCAGTTTGATTACGGCTGGTCCTTCAGTGACCGCTATGGCTTGGTGCGAACTGTAACACTGACTAACCAGAGTGATCAGGTTCGTGCCTTGTCGATTCTGGACGGATTGCAGAACTTGCTGCCGGCCAATATCGATTCCGACCTGCAGACCAATAACAGCGTGTTATTGGATGCTTATAAGTCGTCCGATTGTCATGATCAGAACGTTGCGGCCTATTACCTCAGTTCGCGACTGACGGATCTGGCAGAGCCATCTGAGAGTCTGCTGGCCAACACCGTTTGGCATCATGTCAAAGGCGATGCGTTCAAACCGACGGTGACGATGGATTCGTCGGCGCCAGAACATTTTGTTCAGGAACAGGCGTTAACCACCGATGCGCGGATGCGAGGGCAACGTGGGGCTTATTTCCTGACGGCCGACATTTCAGTTAACCCCGGCGAGTCCATTGAATGGATGCAGGTATTGGAAGTGGATCAGAATGCGTCTGACATTGCTTTATTGAAGCATCTGGTTCACCGCCAGGATATCGGTCAGCAAATCGACGCCGACATTCAGATCGGTTCTGAAACTCTGCGAGCGCATCTGGCAAAAGTCGACGGTTTGCAAACTGGTGCAGAAGAAGCGACTTGCGTGCACCATCAGGCCAATGCCTTGTTTAACATGATGCGAGGTGGCTTTTTTGAAGACGGTTATCAGATCGACAAACAGGATCTGATGGATTTTGTTATCACGCGGCAACACGCCCTCAAAGATTACAGTTGGTGGTCGACACTTCCGGAAACCCTGTCGTTGGTGGAGCTGGAACCGGCATTAGCGGCGTGTGATTCGGTCGATCTGCGACGCTTGGTTCGCGAGTACCTGCCCATCAGTTTCAGTCGCCGCCATGGCGACCCGTCTCGACCCTGGAACAAGTTTTCAATCAACCTGAAAAACGAGCATGGCGAACTGATCAAAGACTATCAGGGGAACTGGCGGGATATTTTCCAGAACTGGGAACCGCTGGCCTACAGCTATCCTAAGTTTCTACCAGCCATGATCTCAGCCTTTTTAAATGCGACCACCGCAGATGGTTATAACCCTTATCGGGTGACCCGTCAGGGCATTGAGTGGGAAGAACCGGAGCCTGGCAATGCTTGGGCTAACATCGGCTACTGGAGCGATCACCAGATTATTTATCTGTCTAAGTTGCTTGAGCTTCAGGCGCAGATTGATCCGGACTGGTTCCAGGCCGCGATGGTTGAACCACGGTTCAGTTACGCGAATGTTCCCTATCGCATCAAAAAATTTGTCGATCTTGAACGTGACCCATACGACAGCATTCGCTTTGACGAGGCGCTGAATCAGGAAATCGAAGCACGTGTGGCCACCATGGGCAGTGATGGTAAGTTGCTGCTCGACAGTGAAGGCGCGGTGGTTCACAGCAACCTGATCGAGAAACTGCTGACCTTGTGGCTGGCCAAACTGAGCAACTTCGTCCCTGAAGGCGGCCTGTGGATGAACACGCAGCGTCCGGAATGGAACGATGCCAATAATGCGTTGGCAGGCTGGGGGATGTCGGTTGTGACCGTGGCCTATCTGCACCGGCATCTGCTGTTTATGCGAGACTTGCTGTCGACCCAGAAAGGGGCGGTGTCAATCAATGTTTCGGTTAAGGATTGGCTGTTCAGTGTGCATCAGCAGTTCCGTTCGATGAGCGGTGTCACTTCTCAGTCGCGTTATAACGACCTGCAGGCGTTGGTAATTTCAGCGGATCGCTATCGAGAGGGTCTGTATCAGACAGGGCTGGCAGATACGGCGGTTGAAATTTCCGTCAAGGAACTGTTGGGCTTTCTGGATGACGTGATTCCGGTCATCGGACAAACATTGGATGCGAACCAGCGTCCCGATGCGTTGTTCCATGGTTACAACGTACTGCATCTGGGTGCAGGCACGGCGGAAATTGAACATCTGCCACTGATGCTGGAAGGACAGGTTGCCATGTTATCGGCCAATCGCTTGTCGCCCGAGCAGGCATTGTCTGTGCTGGAGGCTCTCCGTAAGAGCGATCTTTATCGGGAAGATCAACACACCTATCTGCTTTACCCGAACCGGCAGCTTCCGGCATTTACCGAAAAGAATCACATTCCGGACACGGCTCTCCAGCAGATGCGTGATGTGAAATCCCGGTTACTGGCAGAACACGTGCTGTATCAGAGTGCGGACGGTGAGTATCACTTTAATGTGCACTATCGCAACGCTAAGGACTTACAGGCGGATTTAAACAGCCTTGAGTTTACTGAGGAGCAGAACCGACACATCGAACAGGCTTATGAGACAACCTTTAATCATCGCTCCTTCACCGGTCGTTCCGGGTCGTTCTTTGCCTATGAAGGTCTAGGCAGCACCTATTGGCACATGGTGTCGAAGCTGTTACTGGCTGCACAGGAGAACTGGTGGCAGGCACGTGCACAGGGCGCTTCGGTCGCTGACGCACTGGCCGAGTGCTATTACGATATCCGAGCCGGTATCGGGTTTAATAAAACACCTGCACAATATGGGGCGTTCCCAACGGATCCGTACAGCCATACACCGGAGACCGGCATAGCACGGCAACCTGGGATGACAGGACAGGTTAAAGAAGAGCTGATTACCCGCCTGGGTGAGTTGGGGTTGCAGTGGCGGCAAGGTGCGTTGACTGTCGATCCGGCGCTATTAAAGCCTTCCGAGTTTAACGCAGGTGAGTCTGAGTTTACGTATCTGTCGGTCGGCTCCGGCTGGCAGACACTGGCGTTACCCGCCGGCACCATGGCGATGACGTTGGCTCAGGTCCCGTTTGTTTATCACCAGTCCAAGCAGAGTAATGCGGTCACTATCGAGGTGTTGTGGAGCAATGGTCGCCATGAGGTGCTGGAGGCGCCGACACTGGAAGGGTCAGTGATTCAACACCTGACGGAGCGAAGTGGTGAGCTGGCACGTATCGATATCTTTGTGCCATTTGACAAGGCCTGACCCCCAGCGCAGAATTCCTGAACGCTAGCGCATCTATCAGGAATTCTGCTACCTCATGCCTACCATCAAAGAAGTCTCAGAACTGGCCGGAGTCTCTCTGGCCACCGTTTCCCGTGTGATGAACGGCAGTGATCGCGTTCGAGCAGAAACCAAAGCCCGGGTAAAAGCCGCCATGGAGGAGCTGGGGTATACACCCAACTCCGCCGCCCAGTCGTTAGCCGGGAACCGGTCCAACACCTTGGGGATGGTGGTTTCATGGCTCGATGGTCCCTTTTATGGCCCGGTGATGTCCGGGGTCGAAGAAGAGCTGCGTCGTCATAATCGTCACGTCATTATTGGTGCCGGCCACGGCGATATTGATCAGGAACGTGAGGTTATCAACTATCTCAGAGCCCGTAAGGTCGATGGTTTGATTCTGCTCACCGAAGGGTTGCATGAAGAAGACCTGCTGGCGCTCAGTAAAGAACTGCCGATTTATCTGATTAACCAGCACTTTGAAAAGCTGGAAGATCGCAATATGTGGCTTGATAACGAGTACGGTGGCTATGCCGCAACGCGTTACCTGATCGAACAGGGCCACGAGCAGATCGTCTGTGCGGCAGGTCAGAAATACAAGCAGGATGCCCGTGAGCGGGTCGCCGGCTATAAACGTGCGATGAAAGAGGCCGGACTCACCTACTCAGCAAAGCATATCTGCCATACCGTCTTCGATTTACAGGGCGGCCTGACGGCCATGCGTTCGTTTGATGAAGAGCGCCTGGATTTTACCGCGGTCTTTGCCGGCAGTGATGAAATGGCCATTGGGGCGTTGGAATGGGCCCGGGCAAAAGGCCTTTCGGTTCCTAAAGATTTGTCTGTTATCGGGTTCGATAATCAATTGATGGCGCAGTATGTCAGTCCCAAGCTGACGACCATTGACTTTCCTGCCTTCGATATGGCCAAAGCCTGTGCACGATCGGCCATTCAGGAGATCTACCACAAGCAAAAGGCCTCCGGTCTGAAGTTTACCCCGTCGCTTGTGATCCGAGATAGCGTGGCGCCTCCTCCGAGTCGGTAGTGATGAATCGGCCTACTGACGTCGCATTATTCTGGCGAGTGCGTCGCTGGTTGTTGCCTATGGTGACGCTGATCTCTCTGATCATTTTAGTGTCTCAACGTGGCGATGGTTTATTGGACATGTTTACTCCTTCTGAGCCGAGTGTTTCGTGGCTGATCATTACGCTGTGTTTTTATGCCCTGCTCTTGGCCATCCCGTTTATGCCCAGTGTCGAAGTGGGCTGGTTGATCATGGCGATGTTCGGCTTGCCGGGTATTGTCGGTGCCTGGATAGCAACCTGGGTAGGCCTGATGACCGGATTCTTTGCAGGTCGTCTGTTCAGAAAAACGGCTTGGTATCAACAGCGATTAACCCAGGTAGAAAACCGCTACCAGCAACAGCAAACCTCGTCCGACCCTGGATTGGTCGCACGGGCGGTCTCTCTCAGTCGTCGGCGTCCGGTCTTTTTTGTTGCTGTGGCTCTGAATGTACCGGGTAACTGGGTCATCGGCGGGGGTGGCGGTGTCGCATTATTGGCATCCCTGGTGCTCATGATGCCCTGGTGGCGATTTCTGATGATCATCATTCCAGCGACCGGCGTGGTACCTGTTGCGTTAATGCTTGGATTAATGCCCGTGAGCGCCTTGAACTGACCCCTGCTTGCATTCACTGATTACAACCTCCCTCGTTCCTTACCCTAAGACAATGGCTTACCGTGCTTGATTCTGGCGGCCCAGAGACTGCTCTATTTGTTTCCCACGGCGGATGAACAATCATGAGGAGCAAGTCCGTCGGACTCGTCAAGTGCCAAAAGACGGATGTCCGTTTGCAGTTTCTTTACGATCAAAACATTATCGCGAGCACTTTAAAAACGTGCTTAAAAAATCATCTGATCTTTACAATCTTGGGTTGGGTTATATCGGTAAATATGACCAAAGACACCTTGAGTAAATATTCTAAATAATTATTGAACACTGTAAAAATGACTATCGTCATATTGAGTAAATATTCTATTTATTGCCAAAGCAGTTGTTGTCGGTATGTTTTTGCCAGGGCGTTTTCACAACGTTTACGCAAGGGTGTCATCGTTTTTTGAGCCTCGTTGTTGACCCGAAAAACCGGTGATACATTGCGCGTGCTTTCGGCTTATCCGGCATCAGTTTTCGGATGCTGGTTAAGCTCTTATAAAAATTTTTAAGTCAATCAATGGTGAAAACACTATGAAAAAATTGCCACTTTCCATTGCGGTTTCTTCAATCGCACTCGCGGCCGCTGGTGTACAGGCTGCAGAAACTGTTTATGAAAACGAAGGTCTGTCTCTTTCTGTTGGTGCCGACGCGGCCTGGGTTGTTGAAAAAAGCAATACGGTCGATTCTGACGTTCAGCTGTCCAAAGACGCGGCTGACGTAAACTTCAAAATTGCATCTGAGTTGAACGACGATGTAACTTTGTTTGGTTACTTCTCTTTGGACAGTGGTGTGCTGGGTGACAACTATGTCGGTGCCACTTACGGTGCGACGACTCTGACTGTTGGTAAGCATGCCACAGCAGCAGATGCCTTTGGCATCGGTAAAGACCAGTGGTTTGGTTTTGGTAACGTGATCGCAAAATCTTCTGGCGATGACGTTATTAAAGTGGCTTACGAGAAAGATGGCATCAGTGTTGCGGCCGCGACCGAGTATGCGGCGACCGATGCTGAAGATTCACTTTACGATCTGTATGCCTCCGTAGATCTGGAGGGTGTTTCCGTAGCGGGCTTTGTTCAGTCAACCAGCATTTCCGGTGCCGATGACACTCTCTTTGGTGCCAGCGCTGCCTATAGCCTTGACGCGTTAACCGTGGGTGCTGAATACAGCTATTCAACGGAAACCGAAGTGTCTGCTCTCGAAGTCGCCGGTTCTTACGCGGCCACTGACAAACTGACTGTGGCAGCCGGTTATGGCATGGAGCTGGCGGACGCAAATGATGAAGCCCCATGGGGTGTGTACGCAAACGCTTCTTATGACCTGACCGCTAATGCTTCAACCTTTGCGGAAGTTGCACAGTATGGTGGTGACGGTTATGCCGACACCCAAGATGACCTGGGCTTTGCTGCCGGTCTGTCTCTGAGCTTCTAATCTCAGACGACACAGGCAACTGATGTGTTGCCTGTCCAAAAAAAGGCCCGATCATTGATTGGGCCATGCCAAATTTTCATGAAGGTGGGCTCACTGGAGTGGGTACGCGTTCAACCAGATTTGCCAGCGCTGGTAACGTTGGCAAATGACCAGGTCTGTGGCAAGTCCTGGCAATTGAAGTTTGAATTTTAAATTTAGCTTCAATGATTTCCCAAAAACGTTTAGCGGCATCAGGGCGATTCATCGGTTACTGCCACGTGCTGACGAGTTCGCCGCCGCTTTTTTTAGCCTTCCATTTTTGTTTTGCTATCTGCCTGCATCCTCTCTATCTGAACGATAAAGTTCTCATCTTTTGCACCCATCGATCGTAGTCTTCAAAATTATCCAGCACTGCATTCTTGCGACTGAGTCAGATTTTTTTGCGCTTCGTGCTCTTTATCATGGTCATCGTCGAGTGAAATCAGAGGACAGCAAGTGCATGACCAATAGGTCATTTGTCTCATATAAAGAATAAGGAAAGATCATGTTAGCAACTACCGTAGGGCGAGCGTTTGGCATCGCCTCTTTCTCCATGTGCCTGTTGAGTGTTTCAGCGGTTACGGCCCAAGCGCAGCAGCGACTTTTTGATGACTTTCATTACGAGAATGTGAATCAGCTCAGCAGCAATGGTTGGCAGGTGCGAACCTGGCAAGGGGGGCCTGGTTTGAGTAATGGTCAGTGGAGTGCGGATAACGTGCGTTTCGTCACCGACGCGCAGGGTGAAACGTCGATGCGTTTGTCGGCTGGAACCAACATCAGCGGCACTAACATTCAGAACAATCAGGCGTTAAGAGGTCAAAGTGTTCAGGCCGAAGTGGCACGTTCAGAACAGGAGTACAAAAACGGGACTTGGGCTGCTCGGATGTATTTCAACGATGCACCGTCAGCAGGACCTGATGGCGATACGGTTATTCAAACCTTTTTTGGTTTAACGGATTACATCGAGCTGACCGAGCCGTACAGCGAAATCGACTTTGAATATTTGCCCAATGGGGGCTGGTGGTCTGGCAGCGATGAGCCGGCTATGTGGTCTGGTACCTATCGGATCGTGGATTGGTCTGACCCGGCCAATCACGGTGTCACCAAAACGGTCGGCAGCCTGCAAGGCTGGCACACCCTGGTCATGAATGTCACTGACGGGCATATCAGTTTTTATATCGACGGTGAGTTCCAAACCGAGTTCAGCGGTGACGTTGCTCCGGATTACCCGATGTATCTGATGTTTCAGATCTGGTTCAGCAATGACTGCTTCGATGCCGCCTGCCAGCGACGAGGCTATCTGAACCGAGAGGACTCGCGGGAATACTGGGAAGATGTCGATTGGGTGTATTTTGAAAAAGACGCTCAGCTATCAACGGACGACGTCGAACAGACGGTGAGTTGTTTTCGTCAAAACGGCACGTCGTTTGTGGACACCGAAAGCTCTGAAAGCAATGGTTGTCCGGTACCGGACTCCGATGATGACGACAACGGCAGCGAGCCTCCAACAACCGGTGATGTCTGTAACTGGTGGGGCACCCGATACCCGATTTGTACTCATGTGGAGTCAGGTTGGGGCTGGCAGAACAATACGGACTGTGTCGGCCGGTTGACCTGTGAGACCTTGCCGGATCCCTACGGTGTTGAAGATGGACAGGATAACCCCGACACCTTCGAGTTACGCATTGAAGCCGAGGCTTATCAAAGCATGTCCGGTGTGCAGCTTGAGGCAACGACCGATACCGGCGGTGGTCAGAACGTGGGTTGGGTCGACACGGGGGATTGGATGGCCTATCCCACCATCGATATTCCGCAGGCAGGAACCTATGAGCTGACATTGCGGGTTGCCAGTACTAACGGCGGTACTCTGGTGCTGGATCGTGACGCCGGCGCCTCGGTATTGGCAACGGTCGAGGTTCCGGCCACAGGCGGTTGGCAGAGCTGGCAGACTGTCACGACGACGGTCGAGCTTGAACAAGGCCCAGTAACCTTGGGTGTCTATGCCGCACAAGGCGGTTGGAACCTGAACTGGATCGAACTCATACGCTAAGTAGCACAAAGGCAGGGAGTGACGTCAGTCGGCGTGGCTCCCTGCAGACGGTTTTAAATGTCCTCTCTGACAATACCAATTCTCATTCTCTATATGACACAGGTCTCATTTCCTGTAACTGGTTACAGCTTTCTTGTGAACAAGCGCTAAAAAACGACCATTGTTCCGATTTGCTGCGAACTCGTTCCTAAAAAACCGTAAAAACTCCGATAGGGTGTGTTACCGATAACGAAGGCAAATGCCTCATTCACAACACCCAAACCGTTACCCAGGGAATTACCTCACTGTCTTGCAACGAGGTCCGGGTCGAGAGAGGACGGATTGAACATGGAAATCTATCATCGCGCCAAGAGGGCGCTCAGTATCTTGCTGCCAGCGATTTTGCTGTTTGCATGCGGTAACACCAACTTTGAAAACACCCGAAACGAAAGCGGCATTGATGCCGGCAAGCGAGCCTATGAGGCATTGTGCGTCAGCTGCCATGGCGTCAAAGGTGAGGGGCTGGGTTCATCGGCTTTGCCGGCTATTGATCCGACTCGAAGCACTTATGGCGGTAAGACGCTCGCGGCTTTTATCGAAGCCAATATGCAGCGAGGCATCACGTGCCGAGGTGACTGCGCCGAGAACGTGGCTGCATACATCCGAACCTGGGAGCGATCCGATGGCGATGACAACTCCGGTAATGACGATTCGGGTGATGGCGGATCAGATGGCGGTAGTGACAGTGGTAACGACGGTGGAAGCTCCGGTGGCGATGTTGATTCGCTGAACGGCGATGCGGGCAGAGGCGCCGAGTTGTTTGTTGCTAAAAATTGTCAGACCTGTCATGGCGAGCAAGGCGGAGGACTGTATCCGTTGGTCGCCGATCGGCCAGCTTACGCGCATTCGTCTGCGCCCGCTTTGAGCATGTCTTTGCCCGAGTACATCGACTCCTATATGGGGCCGGGTAATGCACCGAAATGTCAGCAGCAGTGTGCCGCCGATGTGGCCGCTTTTATTGAAACCTGGGTAACAGACGATGGATCAGGTGGTGACTCTGGCGGTGATTCCGGTGGTGACTCTGGTGGCGACTCTGGTGGCGACTCTGGCGGTGATTCCGGTGGTGACTCTGGCGGTGATTCCGGTGGTGACTCTGGCGGTGATTCCGGTGGTGACTCTGGCGGTGATTCCGGTGGTGACTCTGGTGGCGACTCTGGCGGTGATTCCGGTGGTGACTCTGGTGGTGATTCCGGCGGTGACTCTGGTGGCGATTCCGGCGGCGACTCAGGTGGTGAACCAAATGCCGCCAATGGCAAGCTGCTGTACGAAAATGTTCAACTGAGCTGTTCCGGTTGTCACGGCGCAGACGGGACGGCACAACTGCCGAATGTCCCAAATCTGGACCCTTTTAAAGCCGTGTATCAACACAGCTCTGCTCCTGGCGAAACCTACAGCCTGGCCGACTATATCGACCTTTATATGCCGACGACGCCCACTTTGTGTGATGAGGCCTGTGCTCGGGATATTGCCGCCTACATTCAATCCTGGCGACCGGACGATACAGGCGTTGCCTGTGCGCCTTCCGAGGTCAACTACGGCCGACGACAAATGCGCCTGCTGACGCAAAGTGAGTACGAAGCAACGTTATACGATCTGTTGGGCTACACAGTGGTGTCGAACGCTCGCGGCGTGCCGGCAGATACGCTTGTCGAAGGGTTCAGTAACCAGACGCAAACCTCGGTGACGCAAGCCTATATGGATGCCTACATGAGCATTGCTGACAGCGCTGTGGCGTTTGCCGAGCAGGATGGCTTCGCGGGCGTTACCGACTGTGAGGGCCTGTCCAATACTGCCTGTGCGCAAGCCTTTGTGAATGACTTTGCCTGGAAAGCGTATCGACGCCCCTTAACGGATGACGAAAAAGCTCGCTTTCAGGTGTTCTTTTCACCGACCTATAGTGGTGGCAGCAATGCCGAAGGTATCAAGGCCGCTCTGCGTGCCGCCATTACGTCGCCTTATTTCCTGTACCGCTTTGAAATGGGCGAGCCGGTAACCGCCTTGCGTGATCGGGTCTCTAACGGAGATAAGTCTTATCAACCGGGAGACATCGGCTACACGCTCACCGCAGAAGGTATGGGCGCAACCGGCGACTATAAAACGCTCAGTAACAGTAACAACAACTGGGGGCGTTACATGGAAAGCGCCAATTATTATCAATACTCCGGAAGTGACCTGATCATGGTGACGGCGAAAGCCAATCCGGTAAACGATGATTACCCGACTCTGCGGTTAAGTGCCTATAACAATGCATTCGATCTTCGTGTCACGCTCGACTCCAGCCTCGAGAAAACCTACGTGTTTGTGCTCGAAGGACCAGACGCGCCTACACCCGATGTGCATGGTGTGTACGTGCAGTTCCTGCAGGAAGGTGTCGGCAGTATCGATATCAAACAGATCGATTTTGCACCGGCGATTGAAGTAGAACAGCCCGAGCCACCAGAAGAGCTTGATGATGACGCCTATGTGCTGACTCAACATGAAATCGCGTCGTTCCTGTCTTACACCTACACCGGAACCATGCCGGACGCTGAGTTGTTTGCGGCGGCCGCCAACAACGAGCTGGTTACCGATGCCCAGCTTGAGTATCAGATTGCGCGCCTTCTGCAGACGGAAACGGCCCGGCATCACTTCGGTGAGTTTGCCGCTCAATGGCTGGCGACCGATAACGTCCTGTCGGCGGCGAAAGATGCTGAGCTGTATCCTAAGTTCACAACCGGCATACGCAAACTGATGGCCCAGGAAGTGCGGGAGATTTTCCGGCATGTCATGTTTGATGGTGAGCAACCGGTCAGTAACCTCTACAGCAACTTCACCTTCCTGAACCAGGAACTGGCTGCGTTTTATGGTATCGAGGGCGTTTCGTCAAATGAGTTCAGCAAGGTGTCTGAGCTTGCGAATCGAGGCGGTATTCTGACCAGCGGTGCCTTTATGGCCGGTTTTGCCCACGAGCAGGAAACGTCGCCAATTAAGCGGGCGGTTGCTGTTCGTGAGCGCTTACTGTGCCATACGGTGCCGCCGATGCCGACTGACATTGATGCGGCACGCGAAGACGTTGCCGAACAACTCGAAGCTTACATCGAGCAACAGGGATCAATTACCAACCGGGAGCGTTATGCATTCCTGACCAAAGACGAACCCTGCAGTGCTTGCCACGATGAAATCATTAACCCTCATGGTTTTGGCATGGAGAACTTTGATGCCGTAGGTCTGCTGCGCAGTCATGGCGTTAACGGAAAAATCATCGACGCCTCCGGTGCGCTGATCGGAACCGAGACGATGACGGATGGCAATCAGATCTCCTTTACCGGCGCACGTTCGCTGTCCGATGAACTGATGACATTGCCGGCAACACAAACCTGCCTGGCGGAAAAGGGATTTCGTTTTGTAATGGGAACCGGGCACAACTGGTTTGATCATGTCGCCGAAAACGCGCCGGAACTCGAACCCGATGAGAAAGCCGGTTATCAATGCGGTATTGATCAGATGGTCTCATCGATGTCGGCCAATAACCTCAATCCGAGAGCGGCGTTCCGTGAGCTCGGTGTCAGCGACTTTGTTCGCTATCGCAAACAACGATAAGGGAGATCGCGAACATGACTCACTCCATTGCAAACATGAATCGTCGCCATTTTCTGAAAACGCTTGGCCAGGCCGGCTTAACCGTACCGATGTTGAAAGGCGCCACCTTTACCGCAGGTATGATGGCGGCGCGAGCGGCGCAAGCCGCCGAGGTGCCCGGTATAAAACGCGTCATCTGCGTATACATTCCGGACGGGGCGCCGGTGAACGGCACCAACCTGTGGTTGCCATCTAATGACCTGACACTACCGGTCACAACCGCCCCTCTGGAAAGCGTGAAGCAACATTGCATTTTCTTCAGCAATGCCACCATCGCGAATAAAGACGGTGCCGGTGTTGGCGGACACGGCAATACCAATAAAGCCTTTGGTGGCGCCGGTTTTTACAACACCTTCGATGTTGAGTTGGAACGCACCTTGGGCGCGGTCTCCGCTTTTCCATCCCTGTTGTTGGGCGTGCAGAGCAATGGTCACGGCAGTGCGACCAAAAAAAATGGCACGGAAGTTAACTATCAGGACAATCCGCTGGCGACCTTCAACCGGTTGTTCGGCTCGACAATCAACACCGGGGATGTCGAAACTAAACGCACCCGCCGGGTTTTGGATCTGCATAAACAGGAGCTGGCCGATCTGACTCAGCGACTGGGCATGGCGGAACGTCAGCGGTTGGATGAACATCTGGCATCGGTCGAGAAAATAGAAAAACGCCTGGAGCAGACGGTGGAAGAGCAGTGTCGTAATCCGGAGTGGAATGAAACCGGCTTTATTTACGACGCCGCCGATAACTCGAAGTTTACGCTGGAATCAGAGCTGCAAATGGACACGGCTATTTTAGCGATGCAATGTAATCTGACCAATGTGGTGTCGTTTATGTTCGGTAACCACCAGTCCGAGCACGCCATACCGGAGCTGAATTTCACCGGGGATTATCATCAGTCGATTCACGGTGGGCAGGCCGGCGCTTACGAAGAATGTCGCGCCTATTTGTCGAGCCGGATGACTTACTTGATCACCGAACTCGATAAAGCCGGTTTGTTGGACAGCACCTTGATCATCCAATCAACGGACATGGGCGATGGTAATGCACACAGCTCCGATCACGCCCCGGTCATGATGGCCGGTGGTGGAGCTGCGCTGCGTGGTGGTAGCGTTGTGGATGCCCAAGGCTCACACATGAACGTGTTTGACACCGCGGTGGAAATGCTGGGCCTGCAACAGGAGTTACCGCAGTATGGTAACGGCGCGTTGTCTCAGGTGATTGCCTGAGGCACGCGTCAGGAGAGTGACTGCATCCAGTCGTAGCAGTCACGCAATGCAGACTGAACGTCGGTATCTGCACGGTAACCGAGCTCCTGTTGTGCTTTGGCACTACTGACCTGTAATTGGTCGCAGACAATCAGTGCTTTTTCGGGCGTGAGTTCAGGTTCGCGACCGGTAACATTCGCGCCGAGTACGGAGAGTTGTGCGAAGGTTTTCAAAACCCAGGCGGGTGTGGCTCGCTTGGGTGTTTTTTTCCCAAGCATCTGGCCAATTTCACTGACAAACGCCACAAAACTTAAATCCTTGCCCGACAGAATATAGTTCTCACCGGTACGTCCTTGTTCGGCGGCTAACAGATGCGCGCGCGCCACCTCTTTGATATCGCAGAAGCTACCAAGGCCGGGTGGTACGCCGGGTAGCCGATCCTTGTCGACCATATCGATCATCTGTGACCAGTTGTGATGATCCGGAGCGCCAACCAGATGGCAAGGGTTCAGAATGACCGCATCCAGTTGTTGTTCCGCCACGGCTTTTTTAACTGCTTTTTCTGATAAATGCTTGGTTCGGTAATAGTTGCAGAACGATTGCTCTCCGAGCTGTTCCGTTGCTTCAGTGATCAAGGTGTCGTGAACGCCATAGGCGGCAATACTGGAGGTATGCACAAAGCGCTTGGCTCGGCGCTCAATGGCCACGGCAATGGCGTTATCGGTTCCGGTTAGGTTAATGCGATTCTGAGTCGTGTTTTTACGTTTCCACATGCTGGTGTCCGCCGCCGCATGGAAGAACACATCCATGTTTTCCGGGCAGGCGGCCAGCAGCGATTGGTGATGGGTCACATCCCCGATGTGCCAATGTACCGGTAAGTTGTCCAGTTCTCGGGTATCGGACGTCTGCCGCTTTAAGGCGTGTACTTCAACATCGGCAGCGATCAGCTGTCGAACCAGGTTCGTGCCCAGAAAACCGGTGGCGCCGGTGATAAATACACGTTGCATGCAGACTCCTTGTGTCCTTTTAAGCGACGGGTGTCGGTTGCGAGCGCAGTGCTTTGTAAAACGGAACAAACAGCAGCACTGCCAGGATCGCTGAACTGACGTCGGCCAACGGGAAAGCCATCCAGGCGCCGTCGATTCCAATCAGCCGCGGCAACGTCAGCATGGCCGGAATCAGGAACAGATAGACACGGGCGCTGGAGGCAATCAGCGCCATGCGCGCGTGACCGGTGGCCTGAAAGTATCCGGTTATGATGAAGGTTGAACCGACCAGCGTAAAGCACAGAAAAACCGTACGGCTGATTTGCATGGCGCGTTGTAGCAGCTCAGGGTCGCTGGTAAAAATGCCGAGAAATACCTGAGGAACGGTCAGCATGATCGCACTGACGCTGCCGCAGAGAATCAAGCTGGACGTCAGACCCAGACGCACCATGGTTCGGACACGGCTTAACTCGCCGGCCCCATAGTTGTAACCGGTAATGGTTTGAAACGCGATCATCATGCCGATCAGTGGCAGGATAACAAACATCAGCACCCGGCCGACCAGACCGTATGCGCTGATGTAAATGTCCGCCGCGTTACCGCCAACCTGAGACAGGGCGTTGTTGGTCGTGGCAATCATGAATGAGGCTCCCGCATGGGAAATAAAAAATGGCAGTCCGAGAGCCACGACCGGCCACAGTGCCCGCCAATCGATTCGCCATTCCCGAGCGGTTAAGTGAATGGCCGTTTTGCCGCGCAGATAAAAACTCACCGCGAGGCACAAGCCCGCGGTCTGGGCAATCACCGTGGCGATGGCGGCACCCTGAACACCCATATCCAACACAAAAATAAAGATCGGGTCGAGAATCATGTTCAGGACCGAACCGGTGAGCATCAACATCATCATGTATTGCATCTTGCCTTCGGCGCGCAACAGATCACCAAACACCGCCCCCATGATGGCAATGGGGGAGCCGAGCAGGATGGGTAACAGGTAGTCGACACTGTAGGGCATCAACGCTTCGGTCACCCCCAGCAGCGACAGGATGGGTTTCATCGCCAACAGGACCAGCGCGCAAATGACAAATGAAAACAGAATGCTGAAGGTTAAGGTTGTCTGAGCCGCATGCCGTGCCGCTTCGTGATCTTTTGCGCCGAGGCGACGCGAGACAATCGATGCAGCACCGCTGCCCAGCACGGCGGCAAACGCAAACACAATCATCTGAACCGGAAAGACGATCGATACGCCTCCAATGGCGAGAGGCCCGACACCGCGGGTCACAAAGATCGCATCAACGATGTTGTAGAGGCCGTTCACCAACATGGCGAAAATCATCGGCAGGGACATGGAAACAAAAAGTTTGCCGACGGGCGCAGTGCCCAGGCGTTCAGTCTGTTGAGTCATTCAATGGGTCCTGTCAGGAGAATCAGGTCGCCCGGAAACTAAGGGCGTCTAAAAGCGGTTCTGCACACCGGTGCGGCGCAGCGGGGGAGTATAGACGAACGCGGCGGCTAATTAGTCGTTTGGCTGGACAAAGATGACTTTTGGCCAACTGCTCAGCGTTTGGGACGGGTGGTGGATTGGCGAACGACGAGTTCAGGCTGATATTTCTGGGTCACGCTGCCTTCCCGGTCGCCCAGTTTAAGCAGAGCCAGGTCGGCGGCCTGACGTCCGAACTCGGCGACGGGGATGTTCACCGTGGTCAGCCCCGGCACTGTGTACCGCGCCATGACCATGTCATCGTAGCCGACAACACTGACATCATCGGGTACTCGTTTACCGTCGGCTTTTAAGGCTTTCATGGCGCCAATGGCCATATGATCGTTATGCGCAAAGACGGCAGTAAAGTCGGCCTTGCGACGATTCAATCGCTCGATCGACTGTGTGCCACCTTCTTCCTGATAATCGGACTCGATCACCAGGCGTTCATCGTACCGCAGTCCGGCCTGTTCAATGGCGCGTCGATAACCGGCCAGACGGGCGCGGGCATCCGCTTTGAATAACGGGCCGGCAATACAGGCGATGGCGGTATGTCCCTGATCGAGCAGATGCTGAGTGGCCAGATAGCCACCCATGTCGTTATCGAGTGAAATGCAGTTATCGGCCAGTTCCGGTACCCGCCGGTTGATCAGAATGATGGGGATGGAGTACTCATCGCACATCTTAATCAGATCGTTATCCGGAATTGATTCAACGTGCAGTAGCAGGGCATCGACCCGCCGCTGCATCAGAAATTCGATCGCGTCCATCTCGCTGTCAAACGATTCATGACCGCTGGTGATGATCAGATGTTTGCCTTGCTTACGGACGGTGTCCTCGGCCGCGCGCATCATTTCACCGAAGAAGGGACCGGCCAGATCCGAGACCACCATGCCAAGCGTGTCAGAACGGTTGGTGGCCAGCGCTTTGGCGAATGAGTTGGGTTTGTAGCCCAGTTCCTTCATGGCCTGCAGAACTTTCTCGCGGGTTGAATCCGACACCCATTTGTTACCGTTGACAACTCTGGAGACGGTTGCAACAGAGACATTGGCATGTTTAGAGACTTGTCGGATCGTAGCCATGAGCGCATTCCCAGCGGTGATTGGTTATAATGTAACCGGTTACATGTTGGTTTCCAAGCGGATTCTACCGATTTTCCCTGAAAATGTCCTGAAAACCTGTAACAAACCTGACCGGCTCAATGTTCAAGCCGGTCTTTTCAGTTTCAGTCTCAGGTTCGGAACTGCCGCACCTGGTCGTTCAGCTCATCCGACAACACTTTCAGGGCTTCGCTGCGCTGCTGCATCACGTCCGCCGCCTCAAGGGTCTGCTCACCCAGACCGGAAACCTGCAAGATGTTTCGATTGATCTCATTCACCGTGGCGGCCTGTTCTTCAGACGCGGTTGCGATCAGGTGACTGAGGTCGATGACGCCGCTCATCAGATCCGTCATGCGATCGATGGTGGCCTCGGTTTTTTCCGAACTGGTTAAGGTGTCTGAGACCCGGTTGAGATTCTGGTTCATGGCCTCGACGGCGTTGTTGGAATCCGTTTGCATGGTGTCGATCATCTGTTGGATTTCATCGGTCGCACCCGAGGTTCGCCCGGCCAGTTGTCGGACTTCGTCGGCCACAACGGCGAATCCCCGTCCCTGTTCACCCGCGCGTGCCGCTTCAATCGCGGCATTCAGGGCCAATAGGTTGGTCTGTTCAGCAATCCCCTGAATGGTGCTGAGAATGCTGCTGATTCGGTCTACGCCACCGGTCAGGCGGCTGAGTGCGTCGGCGGCGCTGCGCGTCTGGGCGTCAACCGCCTGCACCCGCTCGCGTGTTTCGATAACCGTCTCCCGGCCCTGTTGAGCGGTTTGTTCGGCTTGACTGAGCTGTTGGTGGGTATCACTGGCGTGTTGGGCGACTTCTGTTGCGGTGCCGGCCATTTGGGTCAGAGCGGTGGCCACCATGTCGAGCTCGTTGGCCTGATTGCCGATGTTCTGGCGTGTACTGTTGATTTGCTCATCCAGGTTTTCAATGCCGCGCTGGATTTCCTGATTAGAGCGGCTCAGTCCGGTAACAATGTCGGTTAGCTGGGCTTTGACCCGGGCGATGCCGCTGAGAATCCGACCAAACTCATCTTGACCGGCAACAGGCATCTCGCCACTGAGATCGCCCTCAGCCAGTTGGCCCAGTGGCGTTTGGATGGACTGGACCGAGCGTCGGAACTGGCGTGTCAGGTAAAGCGAAATACCGATCACAAACAGAAGGGTGGCCGCACCACTCAGACGGCCGAGTCGCTCCTGCTGACGCAATGCGATGGCCGACTGTTCGGTTATCTGGTGCAGTTCGGTCAAGCCGACCTCAATGTGTGATTCATTTGTCGCCAGCATCGATTGTATCGAGCTCAACCACGTTTCAAGGCTGTCTTGTTGTGTTTGCATCAAATCAAGCTGTGTGTGCTTGATACTAATCAGACCGTTTTCGTAGTCGTTAATATCGTTGTTGTATTCGCCTTGAGCCGTGGTCCGAATGGTTTCAGAGATGTCGGCAACGGAGGCGACAAACGCACGATAAAGCTCGTTATTTTCCTCAATACTGACCGGCAGCATGCCGGTGTAAGCATCAAAATCCCGTATCCAGGTCGTCAGTTCGGTGCCGATTTGTTCCGCGTTTTCCGGGTCGGTGGCGGCCTTTAATTTTTCGATCAGGACTTGCCCATAGTTGGCTGATGCCGACATTTCCTGAATCAGACTGATCAGATAGTCGTCATAAATTTCATACACGATGTCGTCAATGGCGGTGCGGAAGTCGGCATTGGCTTTGTCGAGTGTTTGTGAAGCTTCGATGAACTGTTGTCGGGTTTGCAGCCACTGCTGCTGTCGCTCTACCAGCGTGGTTAAGTCCGTTTGCAGACGGCCGACGGCTTGGCTGAGCGTGGTTTGGATCGACTGAGCGGTTGAACCCGATCCGCCTCCTGACAGGTCCTGATTGTCGCTGAGCATTTGCAGCGTCTGGACAAGCTGGTCCGACAAGGCGGCGCGCGCTTGGGCCAGGTCGGACTCGGTTCCAGCGTCGATTAAGGCGATGAGTTTCGGCTCGAGAGTCTGCAGTAGGGTGGCCTGTTCGGCAGAAACCGACAGCAGCGGGACGGCATCCTGTTCTATAGCATTAATTGCTTGCTGAGACTGGCGAGCATTATTAAGGCTGAACAGTAAAATGGCGATGAACAGCCCGGTGATCAGGCTGAAACCAAGGATAATCCGGAACAGCAGCGTCTGAAGACGGCCGGAAAGACTGGGCATGGAAAGCCCTCCTGTAAATACTCTGTGATTTTATTTTTTATGAATCAAATGTAACCGGTTACATGCCGTGAAGTAAATGATTAGCTTCAGGAATGGTGATCTTTACGGTGTTCGAGCTGTAAAACCCGGAACTAACATCGATCGATGTCAAAATTGCCAGCCTGCGTTGTGCATGGATCCGGGTAACTGGCAAAAAAATGGCAGAGAGCCGCTTCCCCTTGCGGCAAACCGTGATGCCAGTCAGTGTCCTAATTTTGCTGATCACTTTATCCACGACACTGTCGGCACTCTGAAGGCTGGAGACCGGCCTTTTCGTTATTGTTCCGGTACGACGCTGCCATCCGCTGGCATTGATAACGTGGTGGGCCAGTGCAAAAAAAGGCCGATCAGAACAGATCGGCCTTTGCTAAACAGGTTGAGCTTGGTTAGCCCAAGGTAACTACAACCTCGACGGTCGACCCTTCAGACTGCAATGGAATGATGTTGCCTTCCACAGCGTCGCCATTCACGGTCATCGACGCGACCCCTCGGCAGACGTGAGCCGGGTTATTAATCTGGATCTGATAGGTCACGCCACGGAACACTCGAGTGACCCGGTAGCTATCCCACGCTTTCGGGATGCAGGGATCGACCTGCAGACCCTGATAATGCGGTTTAATACCGAGAATCGATTGCGTGATGGCAACATAGTTCCAGGCGGCCGTACCGGTCAGCCAGGAGTTTTTCGCCTGACCCGGTGTGGCGGCTTCTTTACCGGCGATCATCTGTGCATACACATAGGGCTCGGTTTTGTGCAGCTTCACCTTATCGTCCTGATACGCGGGCGCGATCCGGGTGTAATAATCGAAGGCGCGATCACCATTCCCAACCACGGTTTCGGCAATCATGATCCATGGGTTGTTGTGACAGAAGATCCCGCCGTTTTCTTTGTAGCCTTGTGGGTAAGTTGAAATTTCACCGTATTCGATGTGGTACTTGGTGAACGCAGGCGCGTTGAGCACAATGCCGTAGTCGCAAGCCAGGTGTTCATTCACCGCGGACAAGGATTTTTCAACCAATCCATCTTCCAGACCGATGCCGGCCATGCCACAAAACCCCTGTGATTCGATAAAGATTTTCGATTCGTCGTGCTCGTGCGTACCGAGTTTGTTACCGGCGGCATCGTATGCGCGCAGGAACCAGTCACCATCCCAGCCGTGGGTTTTCACTGCTTCAACCATGGCGTCGACGTGATCTTGTGCCCGACGGGCTTCATCGGCTTTGCCCAGCTCACGGCATAACTCGATGTAGTCTTTACCGAACAGGACGAACTGACCGGCAATCATCAGCGATTCCGCACGTCCTCCTTCCTGGTTTTCCGTGGTCTGGAACGATTCGTTCGGGTCCGAAGAGAAGCAGTTCAGGTTCAGACAGTCGTTCCAGTCAGCCCGGCCAATCAATGGCAAGCCATGTTCACCACGGTTGTTGACAACGTGATTGAACGAACGGGTCAGGTGATCGAACAGCTTCGCGGAGTTGTCCGGGTCGTTATTGAACGGCACGTCTTCTTCCAGAATGCTGAAATCACCGGTTTCTTTGACATACACCGTAACGGATTGAATCAGCCACATCGGGTCGTCGTTAAAGTTACCGCCGATGGCTGCGTTACCGCGTTTGGTCAGCGGCTGATACTGGTGATAGGCCGAGCCGTCTTCAAACTGTGTAGACGCAATGTCGATGATACGCTCGCGTGCGCGTTCCGGAACCAGATGCACAAATCCGATCAGGTCCTGGTTCGAGTCCCGGAAGCCCATGCCGCGGCCGATGCCGCTTTCAAAGAACGACGCAGAACGGGACATGTTGAACGTCACCATGTTCTGATACTGGTTCCAGATGTTCACACCGCGATTCAGACGGGCATCGTCTGAGTCGACGACGTAGCGACCGAGCAGTTCATCCCAGTAGCGGTTCAGCGCATCGAATGCCGCCTGAACTTTTTCGCTGGTATTGAAACGTTCGATAGCCGCCAGCGCTTTGGTTTTGTTAATGACCTGCGGTGCTTCCCACTTGTCATCGTCAGGCATTTCCACGTAGCCAAGGGTAAAGATCAGATCCCGGCTTTCGCCTGGCTGCAAGGTCACTTCAATCGCGTGAGATGCGATCGGAGACCAGCCGTGGGCTATGGAGTTGTTGGCTTCACCACGTGCTACGGTGTCAGGAGTATCGAAACCGTTGTAGTCGCCCAGGAAGACATCGCGATCGGTATCAAAGCCGCTGATGTCCGCGTTAACCGAATAGAATGCAAAATGGTTCCGCCGCTCGCGATATTCGGTTTTGTGGTAGATCACCGAATCCTGAACTTCGACCTGGCCGGTTGAGAAGTTACGCTGGAAGTTGGTCATGTCATCTTCGGCGTTCCACAGACACCACTCAACAAAGGAAAACAGCTTGAGCGTTTTTACCTCCTGGCTGTGGTTAGTCAGTGTCATTTGTTGTACTTCGAGGTTTTCGCCTTTGGGGACAAAAAACAGCACTGAGCTGCTGACGCCGTTCTTTTCACCACGAATGCGGGTATACCCCATGCCGTGGCGGCATTCGTATTGGTCAAGCTCGGTTTTCAGCGGTTTCCAGGCGGGTGACCAGGTGGTGTCACCGTCTTTGATGTAAAAGTAACGACCGCCGGTGTCGACCGGAACGTTGTTGTAACGGTAACGGGTCAGTCGACGGAACTTGGCGTCTCGGTAAAAACTGTAACCGCCTGAGGTGTTGGAAATCAGTGAAAAGAAATCGGTATCGCCCAGATAGTTGATCCATGGGTAGGGCGTTTTCGGTTCGGTGATGACGTACTCGCGCTGGTCGTCATCAAAATAGCCGTAGGAGTTTTCAGTTTGTGTCATGAGTGGCATCTCTCAAGGAATCAATAAGGAGTCACCGGGTGCGCAGGCGCGTCGTCCGGATGCGTTTCAGGGGTGTTCGGCTTCGTGTTATTTGGCCCATCCAGGGCAGAAAAGCCGTATTTCATGGCCACACAGGCGCGTGTACTGTGGTAGAGGCTGCGCCAGATGTCGCCTTTGTTCGTATCGCCAGCCGGTTGCAGAGACCGGTCCAGCTGTGGGTGCCAATCGCCATACTCGCGATCGGCCCAATGATTGGGAAAGCCCTGCCAGAGTCGGCTCAACTCAGTCAGATAACTGTCTTTGCCGGTGATCTCATAGGCCCACTGCAACCCATTGGCGGCTTCGACCTGGGTCCACCACGTCAGGAGTTCACGCCACTGATCTTGCTCATCCTGGCCGTAAAGAAAGTAGCCTGAGGGCAGTTGAGCGGTTTGCAGGCTGTGGTCGGTCAGTTGCAGTAACTTCTGTTCGGTGAGAAGCCGTCGTTGGTCATCTTTCAGCGCCCGGCATGCGAGGGCAACCAGAACAGGGGCTTCGAAGTTATGCCCGATGGATGTTTCAAAGGGCTGGGGCCGCCATTGCCGGTTAAACAGCAAGGGTAAGTCGCCCTGTTCAGGAAAGATGTGAATCAAAAACAGATCAACCAGGGCTGTCAGCTCTCGCTTCAGGCGGCTGGAAGGTCGCGCCAGGTACAGCTGCGTCAGTGCTTCCAACACGTGTAGCTGACCACAGGTTTCAATGTGGTCTGGCTGCTGACGGCTTGGGTCAACCCCTTTTTGGTAGATGCCGGCGAAGGTTCCGTCTTCACGAGCAAATGACTGAAACAGCACCTCAGTCAGTTGCTCCGCCCGTTGCAGCGCCTCAGGGTGATTGCAGGCCACGGCAAACTGGCTTAATGCATAGATGGCATAGGTTTGCGCGAGCAGTGCAAAGGTGTCTGATGACTCGACCGGTAGCTGCCAATGCACCAGCCCTGTGGCATCGTCAAAAAACTCATCACAAAACCCGTGATAGAGCCGCAGAGCGCTCATTTGCAGTTCTGTTTGTGGTTCGAGTCGATGCAGCAGGGAAAAGCTCCACAATGCCCGGCTGTTCATGATTGAACCTTTTGGCTGATCGGTTTGAGATTGGGCATCGGCGGTTAGAGTACCCATAACGCCTTGATCAGCGCGACGTGCATGCTGTTTCCAGACAGGCAAAATCTGTTCGCTCAGTTGAGTTTGAGCGATGTCCCGGAGATGGCAGGGACGCGAGGGTGTTTTCATGAGTCGTTCCACTCCGGTCAAATAACAGTGAGATAAAGGGGCATTTGATAGATCCTGTAACCGGTTACAATACCGAAAAAAAACGGCGTTGCAATACCATTTCAGGCTCAGTTGATCTGAATCGGGTTTTCCGGTGCGTGGCCGGAAGGGCTCTGGACGTTAGTCGGATGGCGCTGCCGGGTTTGATCAGGCCTCTATACCGGCGTTTACAAACGACTGGAACAAACTGAAAACGATGATCTCAGTGGGTAACCGGTAGACGAAGTTACGAGATGGACAGACAAAAAAAAGAGGGCAGGCGCCCTCTTCTTGAAACACCCACCAGTCACTAGGCGGCTTTAATCCCATTGTGCCGCAGTAACGGTTCGACACTGGGTTCACGACCGCGGAAGGCTTTAAACAGCTCAGCGGCCGGCTTGCTGCCACCATTGGCAAGGATGATGTTGCGAAAATCCGCGCCTGTCTGTTCGTTGAAGATGCCTTCTTCTTCAAAGCGGCTATAAGCGTCGGCGCTCAGTACTTCGGCCCACTTATAGCTGTAATAGCCCGCTGCATAGCCGCCTCCGAAAATGTGCCCGAAGCCGTTCTGGAAGCGGTTATCGTCGATGCGGGGCACCACCGATACCTGATCGCGGACGGTATCTAACAGCGACTGAACAGCGTCGACATCGAAGCCTTCGGCTTTCATATGTAAGTGCATATCGAACAGGCTGAACTCGAGTTGACGCACTTTGGCCATCGCACTTTGGAAGTTCTTGGCGGCCAGCAGTTTGTCGAGCAGATCTTTTGGCAGCGGCTCGCGGGTGTCGACATGGCCGGAAATAAAGGCCAGGGCTTCTTCTTCCCAGCACCAGTTTTCCAGGAACTGGCTGGGCAGTTCGACGGCATCCCAGGCGACCCCATTAATACCGGAAACCGGTTTCACATCGACCCGGGTCAGCATGTGGTGCAAGCCATGACCGAACTCGTGGAACAGGGTGGTGACTTCATCGTGGGTCAGCAGCGACGGCTTGCCATCGACCGGCGGTGTGAAGTTACAGGTCAGGTAAGCAACCGGAATCTGCACCTTGTCATCGGAAAGCTTCATCCGGGTGCGGCACTCGTCCATCCAGGCACCGCCGCGTTTGCCTTCGCGGGCATACAGATCCAGGAAGAAGCGGGCAATTAACTTGCCGTCTTCGTACACGTTATGCAGTTGTACGTCCGGGTGATAAGTTTCGTAGCCTTCCGCCGGTTCAAACGTGACGTTAAACAAGCGGGTCACGGTTTCAAACAAGCCGACCAGCACTTTGTTGGCCGGGAAGTAAGGGCGTAGTTCTTCCTGTGACACGCTGAATGTTTGCTGCTTCAGTTTTTCCGAGGCGTAGGTGACGTCCCACGGTTGCAGTTCCGGCAAGTTCAGCTTTTCAGCGGCGAACGCCGACAGTTCGGCAAACTCTTCCTTTGCCTGTGGTAAGGCTTTTTCTGCCAGTTCATCGAGAAAGACAATGACGTCTTCCGGGCTGTCGGCCATTTTGGTGGCGAGGGAAACATCGGCATGATGTCGGTAACCCAACAGCTCAGCCACTTGCTGACGTTTTTCCAGAATCTGCGTCATGATCGGACCGTTGTCGAACTTGCCAGCATCCGGCCCCTTGTCCGAGGCCTTGCTGACATTGGCGCGATAGACCTCTTCGCGTAACGCTCGGTTATCGGCATAGGTCAGTACTGGCAATACGGAAGGCATTTCCAGTGTGATCAGCCAGCCGTCTTTGTCTTTCTGTTTGGCGTATTGCGCCAGGGTCGCTTTCGCGGTTTCGGGTAAACCGGCCAGCTCAGACTCGTCGGTAATGTGCTTGGTCCAGCTTTGGGTGGCATCGAGCAGCTGTTCTGAAAAGGTCTGTGACAGCTGCGCCAGTTCGTTCTTCAGCGTGGCGAAGGTTTTCTGCTGATCTTCGGGTAAATCGATACCACTGAGACGGAACTCCAACAGTGCCTGGCGTACGGCTTCCTGTTGCGGTTCTGACAACGCCGAGAAATCGTCACGCTCGCTGATGCTCTGGTAGGCTTTGAACAGGCCGGCGTGCTGGCCGACCCAGGTGGAGAACTCTGTCAGTTGCCCCAGCGCTTTGCCGTAGGCATCGCGCAGTTCCGGCGAATCCTTCACGTTACTTAAATGGCTGAACAATGCCCAGGCGTTATCGAGTGCCCGTTCTTTTTCTTCAATCGGAGCAATCACACTCTCCCAGGTTGCCGCCTCAGGATCCGCAAGAACCTGTTCGATGGTGGCTTTGACATCGTCAATCAGAGCGGTCATGGCCGGCTCGACCTGTTCAGGGGTAAACTGCTCAAAGGGTGGCAGTTCGTGGGGTTCCAGAAGCGGATTGGCGGTAGTCATCGACAGTGTCCTTTTTATGCATGTTAGGCGATAGAATGGGGGCAGTTCATGATGGCTCAACCCTGAGAAGCTTGATCCGCTGGCGTTGTCATTAAAACGTCATCGGCGGCCCGTTAGGCTGAGGCGTTCTGAACCCTCAATCCAGATGAGCATCATGAGGCACCTTACGCCAAAACGACTTTGGCTTCACACTCTGTGGCTCATCCGCAGCTACATTACCAAGCCCTATTGGCGTCGTCTGCATCCAGTTCTGACGCATCCGAAAATCATGGTGTTAGAGGTGCTGCTGGTGGCTCTGTGGCTGGTCCTGGGGCGCGGGGATCGGCCTGACGCGGTTACGCTGGTTTGGACGCATGAGCAGTATCAGGTCTCTGAGGACTTTCTGGGCGTTGCCATTGATGCGGCCATGCTCACGGATGGGGAATGGTGGTCGGAGTCCGGTTCGCCGCCGCGTCCACTGGAGTTTGATGACCCATCGTTGTTGCGCTGGACTCAGCTGTTGGCACCGGACTGGGTTCGACTGGGCGGTACCGAAGCCGATAAGCTCTGGCTTCCGGAGGCTGGCGAAGTGGCGCCGGATGCACCGCAGCTCCCTCAATCCTTGTTTAACGACTATCTGCGCTTTACCGAAGCGGTCGGGGCGCGTCCGTTTATCACCGTCAGTACCGGGCCGCTGGTTCGGCAAGAGTCGGTCTGGCAGCCTTTGCAACTCGATCGATTACTCAGTTGGTTGCCCAAGAATTTCAATGGACACCTTGAGTTTGGTAACGAGCCCGGCGCGCATTGGCTGATTTTCGGGCGCAGCCATCAGATCCGCTTTGATCAGCTGGCTCAGGAATATCAGCAGGCGCAACAGCAAGTGAACGATTATGGTTTAAAGCTGGCCGGCCCGGCGAACGCCTTTTGGCCGGAAATTGGTGAGCCTCTGAAGCAGTTGTTCGGGTCATCGAAAGACTTCCTGCAGGCGGGCGCGCGGCCCGATATTTTTACCTGGCATTATTATCCGACCCAGTCGTCGCGCTGTGGTGTCAAAACGGAACCGGCCGATTGGGATGGGTTGCTGGAGATGGAAACCATTCGCGAGTTCGAAAAGCGTAACCGTATTATCACCCGCTGGCTGCGACGCTATTCGCCCCAATCGGAGCTGTGGCTGGGTGAAACCGGTCCGGCTCAATGCGGCGGACGGGCCCGGCTGACGGATCGCTTTGGAGCTTCGTTGTGGTGGCTGACGCATCTGGGGATTGCCGCGGTTAATGGGAACCAAACGGTGATCCGTCAGAGCCTGGTTGGCGGGGATTACGCCCTGCTGCGATACAACGATGGGTACTCACCCAACCCGGACTTCTGGGCATCATTGCTTTGGCAGCGGACCATGGGCAGTCGCGGATTACGGGTCGCCGACAGTGATGGCTTGATCCGTGCTGTTGCGCATTGCCACCCGGATCAGACCGGAGTGTTGTCGATGGTCATCGTAAATCTGACCGATCAGTCCGTCGCGATCGCCTTGCCACAGGTGCAGCAGGCCAACTATTTAGATGTCACGTCAACCAGCCTGGGCAGTCGCTATACGCTGGTGGATGACCGGTTGGCAGAAACCCTGAACTGGCAGGACATCGCACTATTACCTTGGCGGCCGTGGTCAGAGGATCCGGACTTGCCGGGATACAGCTACCGCTGGTTACAGGTCGCAGACGTTGACGCATGTCGCTGACACCGCCGTTCGGGTGAAAAACTACCCTAACCTCGCTATACTCCGGCGCCTGTTTTGCTAATTCTTATTCGAGGAGCTCCCATGCGTCCAAGCGGCCGTCAGACCGATCAACTGCGCGAAGTCACCCTGCAGCGACACTTTACCAAACACGCCGAAGGGTCTGTGTTGGTCAGTTTCGGGGACACTCAGGTCATCTGTACCGCCAGCGTCGATTCCGGCGTACCGCGCTTTATGAAGGGCGAGGGCCGTGGTTGGGTGACGGCAGAATACGGCATGTTGCCGCGGGCAACCGGTAGCCGTAATCAGCGGGAAGCGGCCCGGGGTAAACAGACCGGCCGCACAGTCGAAATCGGCCGTCTGATCGGCCGTTCATTGCGCGCGGCGATCGACATGGAACTGCTGGGTGAAAACACCGTTACCATCGACTGCGATGTGATTCAAGCCGACGGCGGTACCCGCACCGCGTCGATTACCGGCGCGTTCGTTGCGCTATCGGATGCCATTAATGGCATGCTGGCCGAGGGCACGCTGAAGAAAAATCCGATTAAGCACAATGTTGCCGCGGTGTCCGTTGGTATCTGGCAGGATACGGCCGTGCTCGATCTCGATTACGCCGAAGACAGCACCGCCGAAACCGATTTAAATGTCGTACTGGCCAGCAACGGAGGTTTCGTTGAAATTCAGGGTACCGCCGAAGGCGAACCCTTCATGCCTGATCAACTGAAAGCCATGTTGGATCTGGCGGAAAAAGGTGGACGCGACCTGTTCGAGATTCAGAATCGCGCGTTGACCGAGGCCTAACATGACTTATTCCATGACCGCCTTTGCCCGTAAAGAGCAAAGCTACGACTTCGGCACTTTGCAGATTGAAATCAAGTCAGTGAATCAGCGTTACCTGGAGCCGACGTTCCGACTGCATGAAACCCTTCGCCCGGTAGAAATGAAACTGCGCGAAGCGCTTAAACAAAAAGTAAAGCGCGGTAAGCTGGAAGTGACGGTACGGTTCCATGTCGCCACTGGTGAACAGGCCTTGGATATCGACGAAGCCCGATTGAATGCCGTCACCCGCGTGCTCGATAAAATTCAGGCGCGCGTCGACAATACCTCGGCGATTAATCCGATGGAGTTGTTGCAGTACCCTGGCGTGCTGATTGACGCGGAACTGGATGTTGAACAGGTTCATGCCGAACTGATCAGTCTGTTTGGCGAAGCATTGGATGACTTCCTCGCCGGTCGTCAACGTGAAGGCGCCGTATTGGCTGACGCCATTAAAGAACGGCTGGACGGCATCACTGAGATTGTTGCCGGCATTCGCGCGGAGGTGCCTGAATGGGTCGCGACTTTTCGTGAAAACCTGCGCGAAAAAGCACAAAACCTGGGTGTCGAACTGGACGCCGACCGACTGGAACAGGAAGTTGTGTTGCTGGCACAGAAAGCCGACGTTGCGGAAGAGTTGGATCGACTCGATGGTCACGTTAAAGAGTGCCGTGGCATTCTGAAACAAAAAGGCGCGATTGGCCGTAAGCTCGACTTCCTGATGCAGGAGTTCAATCGTGAAGCGAACACACTGGGCTCCAAGAGCACCAAAGAAAGCATCACCCGCCATGCCGTGCAGTTAAAGGTGTTGATCGAGCAGATGCGCGAACAGGTTCAGAACATCGAATAGCGTTATTCCTTTTCACAATGCTAAACCCTAAGCCCGTTATTGAGACTGCAAGCCGCAGATCGATAGCGGGTTTTTTATTTGTTTAGTCGCCTTTCCGTTTTTAACGGGCATATGGAATGTGCGCTGTCTCGCAAACTCCCCGAATGGGCGGACTTAATGCCCCGCTTGCCCTTGTGTCTTCAACAGCACTTCCACAAAATATCAGGCCCATAACTCACTAAGGAATAGTGAACTCACCCCGGTGAAAAAGAAAGGGAGCTCTCATGAGTCAGAAAAGCGTTTTAATTAATGGCCGTACCGCCGTGCATAAAGACAGCGGCGGCGTTCTGAATACCGTTGATGTTTGTTTAACCCGCATTGGCAATTCAACCGTCCCCATCCCCTACCCAAACGTTGCACAAAGCAAAGACGCTACTAATACCGCCAGCACCGTCTTTATTAACGGTAACCCGGCTTGCACAAAAGACAGTACCTTCGCCAAAAGCCGCGGAGATGAACCGGGCAACAAGAAAGGCATCAAGTCTGGCACTAAAGGTGGTGAAGCGTCGTTCATCATGGGCAGCAGTAACGTGTTTATTGAAGGCGTTCCCGCTGCCCGAGCCATGGACATGATGGTCTCTAACAATCAAAACACGCCGCCAATGCCGTTAATACAGGACATGGGCTTGCCGCCTTTACCGAAAGACCTGAAAACGACGGAAGAGATCGAAGCCGTTGACGGACCGTATCGAACTGGCGCGCAAAGCGACCCATCGGTGTTGGCGAATGCCGATCTGGTGAGTGCCCGGGAAGAAGACTTTCACGCGGAGGATGACGCATGACCGAGCAATTACGGGATATCGACCTCGGCAGTGCCACCAATGACCCGGTGTGGTTAAGTTTGAACATTAATCAGTTGAATAACACGCCGTATCTGATCCCCGTGCGAAAGGAAACGCCGGTGCTCAAAGCCGAGAAGCCCGACACCTGGCCCCTGATGCTGATACCCGTCGATTTTTGCCGGCATACCGATTTGCGTGACTGGTGTAATGACGGTACGGAGCCGACCCAGCGCGACGCCTTGCGCGATGGCTGGTTATACCTGTTTGTTGATGGCTACTTGTGGCGTGAAGTTAAAGTGCTGAACGGGCATTACTACGATATCAATCTACAGCGCTGTTTCGGCAAATCGGAAACGTTACGACCTCATTCGGGTACACGACTATCCAGTTTGGTCATTCCCTATCGTTATGAAGGCGATTTCATTGAGGTTAAAGCGGCCTTTTCGGATACCCAGTGGAGTTGGGTGACCATTCAGAAACTGGGCGGTATGAACCCGGAAGACCCTCGTTATAAAGACTTGCCTGAAGAGCTGTCCAGCATTGCACCTGACAACGACTATATCGACACACGACTTACCTTATTGGATTTTGCAGGTGAACAGACCGATAACCCGATGATCGCAACTCAGGGCTCGCTTGCCAAAGAACTTGACGCCACGGTTCACACCTACCTGAAGTACCAAGCTCAGGAAGAAAGCATTTTTGCGTTACCTGACCTGATTGGTGAAGCACTGGATATCAAGGATACTTATGACCAGATTCTCCACCTTGCTACCGAGCACAACCAACGCATCCAAAACAGTGATGATCCGGACATCAAGCTCGCCCTAGATTTGAACCTGCGCTACAACCTGGAGACCACCGCCGTCGAGGCGGCATTGCACCGTGGCCATGGCCTGGTGGATGCCGAAACAACTGGGTTCGGTCGAGCACGCACTCGTAACCGGGAAAAACTGCGTCGTAAATACAAAATACGCAGTTTGCAGGAAGAGCTGGACGATCGGAAAAAGAAAAAGTCCCGCATCCACTTCGGCGATATTAAGAAAGCATTGGGCAGTGAACAGCTGCAGGATTGGGTTAATGAGCTGTATGCCTATCGCGAGCAAATCTGCGACCTGTTTAAAACCGAGGCGATAGTCACCTTGTTTCAGGATTACGCGCAACTGGGCAGCGATGAGCAGCCGTTCCGGCGTGTTGAAGGGTTGGCCGTCCTGGCAAACATTCTCGATGGTTTGTCTGCTCGCCCGATAGATACTCTACAAGGGTGCATTGTTGATATTGCCGATGCTCGTATTCTCGATCAGGAAGATGAGGTTGAAACACTGCTACTGGGTCTCACCGAACACCTGAATGGATTGGACCTGCCCGGACAACCGACTCTTGAGCCTGTGGCAACCCAAATCGCCCAGTTGACGGTAAGTGGGTTGATGAAATCGATAGAAAGGAAAGAAGATGGCAATCTCCTTGCCATCGCAAAACGTTATATTGATGAACTGACACCTGAAGAACAGCAGGTCGTGGCGAATAACAAGTTGCTTGTCGAATCGATTGAAAATGACGGCTATGTACCGGTTGAAGACCGTCACCTCAATGCCATCAAGACGATCATTCGAGCTATGTCGGTGCTCACGGTTTATCAGAAAGATCAATTAGCTGATTACGTTAAAAACGGGGCAGAGTTATCCTCAGAGCAACAACAGCGCATTGCCGGAAACCTCGGCGAAAAACGGGTAACGTTGGACAACCAGGTTCGTGAACAGAAAACGTTGATTGAAGAGGATAAGATTAAGGTTGGTGCCATAGAGGCGGAGTTGGAAGAAAAGCGAAGTTTACTAGTGCAGATTGAAGCCAACATTGAGCAACAACAAAGCCGTTTAACCAAGTTAGAAGCAGAACTAAAGCAGAATCAAGTAGGCTCTATAGACCTTCAGCATCAAAAGCAAAGGTTGAATCAAGACATTACTGTTTTACGCAGTAGTCGCATCCGGCTAGAGCGCGAAATTTCTTTTAGTAAACGCCGCCTGCAAACGTTTAACCAACGTGTTCGTGGCCACCAAAGGACGTTGATGCAGGTTAACGATCGTATAGCCGGTGGCCAAAGTCCGTTTTTTCGAGGTGCACACTTTAAGTCAAACGAACAGCTGGCGCGCTGGACCTCTGAAAAACTATTAGGCGGAATTATTCGGGAAATTGAAATATCAGTAGACGATCTCGTTAATCAGCGGTTCGACTCCAACATTGTTCCTCTGGATATCGAGCGACTGAAACAGCGACTGCGCAAAGATATGCAGCTCATTGATGACATCGTTAATGGTGCGCATGATACCCAAACGACCCACACCCTCACCGTTGGTAACCGGAAAGTACGGCTGAACGGCCAGATGGCCGCTGATCGGGCTGAAGAAGTCATTCCTATTTTGCAACGGGTTCTTGGCAATGCCGATGAAATTAACCAACAGAATGATCGTGTTGTTAAAATCATGGCCATGGATTTGTCCACACAAGAAGCGGACATGAGCCAGATCGATCAGAAACTCAATGCTCAAGATGCCTCGATTCGTGCTAATCAAGATGCATTGGCTGAACTCAACCAGCAATTGCAGGCAGCCAATGACAGTACAATTCCAATCTCTGATACTCTCGATAGTCTGGGACAGCAGAAACGTGCCTTAGAAGCCAGCATCGAATCGCTGGATAGTAAGACGAAGACTTTGATCCGCCAGGATATGAGGATTCATGGCAACCTATTGCCCGTCGTTGTCGGGTGTGGTTTTTTGGACTTATTTAATTTTGGACAAAAGCTGATGGCTTTCGTCAAAGAAACTACGACAAAAGCAATGCTTGAGTTTGCGGCTTCTAGTATTGATATAGTTGCTTTTATAGGCGAAACCATTGAAACAACAGCGAGGAAGATAGGTGATTTTCATGAATGGGGGCGAACTTTACAGAAAACAGTTTCATGGTTTGCTAAGGGCTTTGGAATCGCTGCTTCAATTATCACTATTGTAGTAGCAAGCATTGAACTGTTTAGCGCTATTCAAAAGGGTGACGTTTGGATGGGGGGCGCCCAGATTTCCATTTTGATCGGAGGGGTTGCCGGATTTGCTTTGGCTCTTGGGGTTGGCATTCCTGTGCTTAATGTTGTCATCATTTTAGCTTCTGTATTGATAGCTTGGATTTTTCAAGAGTTCTTTAGTGATGATCTTTGGGACCGGTATTTGGAGGAAGGTCCTTTTGGTGCCGATCCAGACAAGCGCTTCTCTACAACCGGTAATGATAGTGCTTGGTGGAGTGATGATAACTTTTATGTTTTTTCACACTGGCAAGAAAATCGACTAGCGGCTTGGCAAGAGTGGCAAAGTCTTATTTATCGCCCAAAAGCGCATATTGATATGGATGGCGATGACATAAGTATAATTACTCGGCTTTCCAGCCCTCCAGGCACAACTTTGCATTGGAAGTTGCAGATGAGAAAGAATGATGGCCAACATGAATGGCAGAATTTGGCAACGGAGAGCCGATCTGAGCCGGAGTACGTGATCGATACAGCATTTGCTGGCAAGTTCATTTATGGCCCATTTAAGATTCAAGCGGCCGATTGGCGATCTGGTTTTAAACTTGAGTTGTCAGAAGATGCTAGAAGTTTTCAGGCAATCCTAAAAGCTGATTTGTTGCAAAGGATACGTGATCGTTATTGGGGTGATGATACGTATGACCTTCGGTTATTAGTAAAATGTACACCAAATGAAAAAGAGACTGGGCTGCTAGGTGCGCTACCGTCACCTGCCATAGGGCATGATGGTAAGGTTATAGACAATTGGAAAAGTAACCAGCGCCGTACGGATCAATATCTGCATCGCTCTGGAGTCCATGACTGGTGGTATTGCCAGAAAAAAACCATTGACACGGAGTGGTTTTGATTATGTCTACTGAACACCTGGTCATCCCGGAGGCCTCAAGTATTCGCTCCCTTAAACAGTTTTTGAAGCTAGCATCGTTTAAATTATCGGAACAAATCCGTGGGCATCTGTATCTATATGATCAGGATAAAATTGATTATGAAATGACGTTTTGGGAGCAAACAAGCTATTTAGGGCACTATTTAGGTCGACGTCGGCGAGGGTTAGAGCCCAGAGTTGCCCCTTCCCATGAACTGTCACAATGGTTCCTAGCGTTGTTTATGTTTCCATTGTTCCGACTGATTATGCCTTTTGCATTGTTGTGTGGCATGCAATCGGCATTTTCTCTACCAAGGCTAACCACGGATGATAGAAACCCTTCAATCCAAAAAGTTAAGCCAACCAAGCGCCAAGCCAAATCTCTAGTAAGTGGTACAATCTACGGAATGGAAAAGGCGGCGATGCTATGCCAATGTGACGGGCACCGGCTTTTTTTGTTTGGAAATACACCTTTAAAACTAGTGCAGTTCGGGGTCACAATCTTGTTGTTCTTCATTGGTTTGCTCAGCCTACTTGTGATGAACTTGTCAAATCAGGTCAGTCTTCAAATTGGTCTTGGACTGCTGATTCTTCTGGTATTGGCTCACTTACCCATACGCCACGGCGTTCTCTTCGACCGTGATGCCCAAACCGCCATGCTCATCCGTGGCTGGTTCCGAAAGCCTCTGGTCGTGCCATTTGACGGCATCTTCTTTACCAGTTACACCGAAGACGTTCGCAATTTCAGTAAAGACCTGATTGTGCACAGTCAATACGTTCCTAAAGGCCGTAAAAAGCCCATTCGGTTGGCGTTAAACACGACGCTTGGGAGCACCGGGTATAGCATGGCTCAGGTGGTCGGGGCAGTGGACTGCTTTATGGATAAGAACAATACTCAGGCCATGCCGCTGTCGATTAAACACAGCATCGAATGGCATCGCAAACACAAGCTCACCTTGTGGCACTTGGCCTGGCGACCTCTGCCTGAAGACGAACTGCGCAAGTACACCGCCGCGGATAGTCTTTATCAAGCCGACTTGCTTGACCCCAAAGACAAAGCGTTTAAGTTTCAGCTGACCTCGGAAGGCCGTGAGGTGATGCGCAAGGAAGACCTGCTGAATCGTTACTTGAAGGCGGTGTGGGAGGCGATGAGCGTCGATGCGATTGATGCGGAGCTGAAACAGGCCGCTGAAGCTGAGTTTGGAGCTGAGTCCCTTGAAGCGGAGCTTCGGAAGCAAGCATATTCTGAGCGATGCCAGACCTTGTTTTTAGTAAACGACTTACGAAAAGCAAATGACTTAAATCACCGTATGTTAAGCGAGTTAGACGATCTGATATATGATTTAAGCTTAAAAGAGAACAAAGAAAACCTAAACTTTGTTTTCGAAGTGTTGACAGACATAAACAATAGAAAGAAAGATCTTTTAGGTAGCAACCTCATTACCTATGATCAATATAAAAAATCGTTCAAGAATTCCAAACCGACATCGCAGTCCGAGTTAGTCCACACTAACATCATTCAGATGGATAGCTCGTGCGAGGCGAGTTGATCTGCATGTGAAATTTTTGGCTGTTGTCCAATGTAGATGGATGATCAGAATCGCATGAATTGGTACGGTCACTTTAGATGGCTATGACTATAGTTTCTCCAGTACTAAACCTTAAATATAGCGCGATCCAAATGAAAAGTTCTCAACAATCCGCTAACTATCTTCCCGATCATGGGCAAAACACAGGTTGGGGGTATCGCTTTAGACTATGGTTTAAAAAGATACGCCACTTCTTTTCAGAATTTTTTATAATTTACGATCAAGATAAGTTCAACTATGAGCTCACCTTTTGGGAAAAACGCAGCGAGCTAGCACACTATTTGGGTGAGCGACGTCGGAAAGAAGAACGCGGAGAGCGCCTTAACGTAGACCCATTGGCACACCTTGGCTACTTACTGATTTATACCTTTATGGCGCCGTTCTACTGGTACTTTTTTCAGCCACTGTTTCTGTTGACTGGTGCGCAATCATGGGTGTCATTGCCACCGATCAAGGGGGAGTCCTCAGGGGTAGCGTTGCACAAGGTTGACCAAACAAAACGGCAATCAAAAGCTCGATTAGAAGGTACAGCTTATGGAATGGAAAAAGCCGCTATGCTATGTCAGTGTGACGGTCATCGTTTGTTTTTGAATGGAAATGCTCCACTCAAGCTATTATTTGTGATGGTGAGCTTTCCTACAATTGTAATCGGAATATTCGGTCTAATTTTTGTCGATACAAGCTGGCAGGTAACCACTTTATTTTCTGTAGGCTTCGCTGGCTTGTTTGTTTTATGTCATTTCCCCATACGCCACGGCGTGATCTTCGACCGTGATGCCCAAACCGCCATGCTCATCCGGGGCTGGTTCCGAAAGCCTCTGGTCGTGCCTTTTGACGGCATCTTCTTTACCAGTTACACCGAAGACGTCCGCAATTTCAGTAAAGACCTGATTATGCACAGTCAGTACGTCCCTAAAGGTCGTAAAAAGCCCATTCGTTTGGCACTAAACACCGGGCTTGGCAGTACCGGGTACAGCATGGCTCAGGTGGTCGGGGCAGTGGACTGCTTTATGGACAAGAACAATACTCAGGCCATGCCGCTGTCGATTAAACACAGCATCGAATGGCATCGCAAACACAAGCTTACCTTGTGGCACTTGGCGTGGCGCCCTCTGCCTGAAGACGAACTGCCCAAGTACACCGCCGCCGACAGTCTTTATCAAGCCGACTTGCTCGACCCCAAAGACAAAGCGTTTAAGTTTCAGCTGACCGCGGAAGGCCGTGAGGTGATGCGAAAAGAAGACCTGCTGAATCGTTACCTGAAGGCGGTGTGGGAGGCGATGAGCGTCGATGCGATCGATGCGGAGCTGAAACAGGCGGCTGAGGCTGAGTTTGGAATCGAGTCTTTGGAAAAGAAAATCAGAGAACAGACGTTTAATGAAAGGCATCAAAGCTTCGATCTACTTCTTGAGATTTGTGAGGACTTTGATTCAAGAAAAGGCAAGATCAAGGAATTTTCAGATAAGCTTTCTGATCTACGTATGAAAGAAAAAAAGGTACATTTAAGTTACATTTTTGATGCGCTTACAGACTTAAACAAGTGCAAAGAAGATTTGTTATCCCAAAACGAGATCAGCTACGAGCAATATCTAAACTCGTTTAAACATGCTCAACCGACACCGAAATCCGAGCTGATGCACAACAATATCATTAAGCTCGATACCGCCTAGGAGATAGGATAATCACTATCATGATTTGGTTTTATTCATATCACATAGATTTATGTTTTGAGTAATGGCAGGTTTTTAGCTATATGCTTGAATCTTCTATTGCGAATAAAGCCCAACGGTCGTTGTTTCAATGAGCGATGCTTTAGTGAGGTTGTCCGCTGCACACCCTATAGGAGTTAGCAAATCTCACGGTCACCTAGCCATAGTGAGTGGTCTTTTGTTTATGAATGCCTTCAGAAAAATTATAGTGGTCGATCCGAAATGAGTTGGAAGATCAGACAAACTGTACCGGTCACGTTAACGGGTATTCGGCAGGGTTGTCGTTCGATATATAACTAAATTTCAATCATGCGTAACCGGTAACTGCCATAACGGGCAATGTAGCCAAACAGATCAGCATCATCATAGACGGCGTTGCTGGTTGTGACACGGACATAAAGCGATCCTGTCTCAGTAGCGGTGTGCTCAATGGACGATGCGAAGTTTAAACCGTTATGCAGCGGGACACAGCCTTGAGCGGTTTCGCTACAATCAAAGGTGTCATCGTTTTCCGATATCAAGGTCCCGTCGTTGGTAAAAAGCTGAATAAAGGTATCCGCGCCGTTGGTCAGATCATAGGTCTCAATCCGATAGCGTTGACCGGAAACGACCTCGAGTCGATGCCAGTCTTCATCTCGAGTTATATGGTTCCGGTACAGGCTATGGCGATCGATGCTAACGGGTTTTGAGCTCGCGATACTCTGGTTGGTTTCAGCCTCGTCGCTCTGGTAAAAAATAGCGCGCTGAGCCAATAGAGTTTGCCAGGCTGCTAAAGCCTCAGTTGAAGGGCTGTGATACCCGACCATGCCGTCCCAAAACGCTTCCAGCGTCTTAGCCGTTTGATTGGTCAAGAAATAGTGCCAGAACGTCGGCCAAACCCTCTCTGCATCGGTTTCGTTTTGCAGTGCAAGCAGCGAAGAGGCCACAGCCACTTCATTGCTGGCATAACGATAGGTGGTAGGGCTCGCCTGACGTAAGTCCAGTGTTACCGCGTTACGATTGCCGGCGGTGTCAATGTAAAAATCGGTCAGATCAAACCCTTGCGTGATGGGCACAGACAGCCGATAAGGGTCGTGCTCTCGCAACCATTTTTTCACTGAGGCAGCAAATGCACTGGCCATGCCTTCACTCCATGACAGACGTAGATCCAGATCGGTACTGCGCAGTGAATGATAGCCGCCGGGGGACTCTGAAATCCCCAATCCTATTTCCAAATGGTGGGCAAACTCGTGGAGCAGCACATCGTCATCGAACTCATCGGTGTCCCCGGATTGGTAGGGATCACTCAGGATAGACAGGTTGGTATGGCAGTTGGGATGACTGATATCGCAGGTGTAACTGCCGGGTGATAATCCCCATTGCCAACGTGCGGTTAAATCATTAACCGTGACACTGCCATCAGAAACCGCGCTGACGAAATCCGTTGCTGAATGAAACACATCGAGCATATTAAACAGACCTGCAACACGATCCCCGACAGACAGTTGCACCTCAAAGCGGTCTTGCTCGGCGGAGACCTGAATCGGCACCTCAATCACGTAGAGTGCCAGTTGGCCATCGACAATCTGAAACTCCGGGCCGTCAGGGTGTTGTACACGAGCCTTGAGCCGAAGGTAATAACTCCCTTCGGGAACGTCACCGAACGCAAACTCGCCAGTGGAATCGCTGTATGTTGTGTTCAACTGATTTCCGGTGGTGTCGGTCAGTTCTATTTCAGCGTGCCGTACGGTTTTGTAAACGATCGTTGAATCTAAAAAACCGTCTTGTGTGTAGAGACGATCCTGATACGCAAGAGAACCTGTGACCGAATGATAGCCAGGGTTTGTGTTTTGTTCATGTGCAGGTTTTGAAGAGGAAGAGGGTGATGGCCAGACATCACAGCCTGATAATCCCAAACTGAATAATACGAAGATCCACAGAGCGCGCATTAAAACAGCTCCAATTGAATGACGTGTTCCCCGCCTGGTTGGGTTTTCACACTGTCGTCCGATATACGGGAGCGGGACTCAATGCCCGAGTTCACAGACCATGTCTCCATAGCTGTCAATGTGCTGGCTGGGGTCGACAGAATCAGGGTGGCTTCAACAAGAACTAACTCAGTCGAGGATGCAATGGGCAGTTCGAATATGCGGCTGTCCTCGTTTGCCAACACACCGCTCCAGTGATGCTGTTCATTTTTCCCATCACGATAGAAAAGCACGATCGTTGCCTCGTGCTGTTGGTTTGAAACCTCCGACGACGCGAGCACGGTAACCGTAGTCTTCGCATTAACCGGTTCCGCCACCTGGATGCGGATGTTCATGCCCGGGTTGGGTTTGACTGAAAACAAAGCCTTGGGGCTGGCCAAGGGGATGGTCAGCAAACAGAACATCAACATAAACGACCAGGCTCGTAAAGATGGCCGATGCATGAGTACTCCTCAGGGAAAAGGGGCAGAACCTCTGCCCCTTTCTTCACCGTGACTAAGGTGCCGTTGGCATGTGACGCGTGCGTGAACGCATCGTCACCGGCTGGGTTTCCTGACCGGGTTTGTAGTACTGCTCGTCCGAGTCATCACCTAAGTCGTTGAAGGTAAAAGAATGCCCATGGCAGCCATCTGCCCCGCACCCATAGACATCCACATAGACCGTGTCATTGGCATCCGAAATATCGACATCCAGGCTGAAGGTTCCAGCACCGGCATCGTAGGCCATTGGTCGGTCGCCAAACTCACTGACCTCACTCAGTTCCGAATCGTACTTGTGTTCGGTGCAGTTAGAGACGATGTCGCAAACCTGAACCATGCCGTACAACCAATCCGGGACAAAGTTAGTCGTGTTGCCATCGCCGTCATCAAAGTCACCGCCGATGCTGACGGTTCCGCTGACACCTTCGGTTGTTGTTGACAGTGGGTTCGTGATGCCGCCAGCGGTATAGCTGTTGATAAACACATATTGAGGCGGAACGATACCATTGGCCGTTTCAATGGTGACATCAAAGTGACCAGCCTGTTCAACGTTAAATCCAAGGTAGTTAAAGCCGTCGTACAGTGGCACTTCGACACTGAAGTCACCGTTGGCATCGATCGCGAAGTCCTGCCAGCTGTCGCCGAAGAAAACCGAGCCGACATCATTACTGACATTGGCAACGGATCCGGTCAGAGTAATCGACGTTAAGCTTACTCCCTGTGCAGTGCCATCCCACATTGCATAACCACAATCTTCAGAACCTAATGTTAATGACACCGGGCGTGTCACACTGATCGCGGGAGCGGGCATCGCCTGGCCATTGTCAGACAACACCCGAACCTCAGCCTGATTAAACCCATCCTGAAGAAACAGAGTCTGTTCAAACGCGAAAATCGTGGTGTCATCCACATTTCCGACGATGCCATCTTCATCGTACAGTTCAACCTCCAGGCTCCAGCTGTACTCACCCGAACCTGCAGCGGTTTCCGTTGTGGAGGCTTGCGTACTGTAAGCAACGCTTGATCCACAAAGTTGACTGTCGGCTTTGATGTTTCGGCCCGGAACGGTGGTTGTACCGTATACGATCACTGACGTAGCAGACTCCACTGGAGCGCCGTCAAAACCGACACCATAAGCCACACCAGAAAAACCTAAGTTCAGCTCTGTGTCGTTCGGCAGGCGCACGCCTGATACGTTCAACTGCGGTTCGGTGTAAGTACAACCACTGGCGGTGGTAACAACCGTCATCCACGCCCCGGAGTTGTTGGTTTCATCGAACACATTGATGTTGTTGTAGGCGCTGTCACCACTAATCACTTGGAAAGTCGCAGACCAGTTCTGTAAGCCGCCGGAGGCTGGCAACAGAATTTCTTGTCCTTCCCAATAGTTGTTACTGAGGTCACCTCCGTCCCAGTTCACCATCAAACGCTTGGTGTTCTCTGGAGCGGTACCCGCGACCGTGACTTGGCAAGAGCCCACTGTGGCAGAAAGCTGACCAAAATCATCGCTGCTTTCAACGGTGACACCATTGACCGTTGAGAACTTAGGACGCGGTAGCTCGGCACCGTTTTCGGTGTAGATGTTGATGTTGTACCAGTTGCCATCGCCATCTTCGATATTGAGCCAGTTGTAACCGTTGTACAGTGTGATGCTGAACTCGGCTCGGGTGGCAGAGGTGAACAAATCTGGACTGGTCATATCGACCGGTTCAGAACCAATACCGTCGGCACCGAGGTGGTACATCGGTGCGGATGGGGCGTTGGCAAAATCGATGACCAGATCGACGGTATTGGTCGATGCGGTGACGTCACTGGCATCCCAGTCAGAACCCTGTCCCCAGTCACCAATGGCATCGAGATCACCTTCGGTCGTAGACAGGGTGGCGATAGAAATCGGAGCAACATAGGTTGAGCCCGCGTCGGTATAGACACCGAAGCTGGCCTGGCTTTCGTAGCTGGACGAGCCACCGTTATCACCGGACAAGCGCAGGTTAATCCAGTTATCACCTTCGAAGACCTGAAGATCAGCGGCCAGGCTGATCAATCCCCCGCTGATCGTGATGTCACCCGTCGGAGAGATTCCATCACAGTAGCGAACCGAATCAAAGGCACCACTTTCATTATGAACATAGATTTCTAAGTTCACCCAACCATTTAGAGAACGCGCTTGTAGATCACAGGCATCCGCACCGCCGTTGCTTCTGTCGGTCAGTCGATCCAGCACATCATCCACATCAAAAGTGTTGCCAACGCCATCGCCAGAGACGATGTTCCAGGTAACATCCAGAGTCACAGCGCCTTCGGATACAGAGAGCGAATCACTGGAAGCATCGGCAAAGTTCCATTGATCCAAAGTCAGTAAACCAATAGAACCGGTCGTGCTGTCGAACGCTTCCACGGTGTCCACCGTGATGTCCGGGGCCCGGCCGCCGGTGGTATAAATCTGGAATTGTTCCCAGCGATTCACACCGTTGCCAACCTCAACCCAGTTCCAGCCCTGGAACAGTTCAAAAGCACCTTCCAGGGTTGCGGTGTTGTCGCCGTTATCCGTAATACTGGTCGGGACATCTTTAAAGCCAATGGGGCTGTTGATGTAGAAGAATGGTTCCTCGCCACCGGACAGGGCCACAATGTCACCCTCCGGGTCGGGTGAGGTGACTGAAATGTAGGCGTGACTGTCACTGCCCGCATCGTAACCATTTTTGTAGATGTCATAAGTCAACGGCGACATGGCGTCGTCGCCACCACCGAGCTGACCGTCACCTCCCAGGGAGCTGATGGCCTGAACGTCGATGTCGAGGTTGACAAGATCGCCCGGGTTTTTGAAGCGCTTAACGGCTGATACGGATTTAATATCGCGGACCAGTTCGACCACGCTGACATCCCCGTTATACAGCTCAAGGGCAGTGTAAGTACCAATGCCAATCACCTCCCACAGGAAGCTTTCACCTGGATTGCCAATGCCCCAATCGCGTTCGTCGTCAAAGTCGAAGAGGTCTGAAATCGGATAGGCGCCTTTTGGCATGCCTTCATTACCAAACGGATCCGGCACCGAAAGGTCTAGTTCATCACCAGCCGTGGCTGTACAGTCGGTGTCATCGCCACAGGCCAAACGATTCGCACCGATGGCAAAGGCGAAACCCAGTTCGTCCGGATTGCGCTCGTTCACCAGTAAGAAGATATAACTCTTGTTGCCTTGAATGTGATCGAACTTAAAGGTCAGTGGTGTGGCGTTGTCGGCGTAGTTCTCCAATTGATCGCGATTTGCTACCAAGCTCAAACCATCCGCACTGGCGTCGTCATTTTCATAGAGTTTGGCTTCTATTAGGTCATAGCTCACCAAGCTGGTACCACGGTGGTCGAAGCCTTCAGACATACGCGTTAACTTCCAAAGACCATTAATTTTCTTAACGGTCGCGTACATGCTCTCGTTATTATTTTCCGAGCACTCTTGGCTTTGATTGGTGGTCGTAAGGGTTAATTCGAATTCAAAATTACCGGCCTCCGTTGATACCGTATTAACGTTTCCAATAATCTGACCACCGAAGGTGGTATCGCAATATTCCCAATGATTCATACCTTCTTGGATCATGTTCATGAACTCATTGAAGCTCAATCGTCCATTGCGGTTAATGTCATGATCCATAAAGCCGTCTTCGGCTTGCACTGAATATTCAAAAACGAACGAACCACTCATTAAGGAGGTAATCGTTGCGGTATTACGTTCGTTTACGGCACGAACCCATTTAGAGAATATTTCAGAAATTGCGACTTGAGCCGCTTGCGTTGCCGATGTTGCTGTATCATCAACGCCCTCGGCAGATGCTGCGCTCTCGACGCTGAAGGTCGTACTCAGGTTTGCAGCGGCGTTACCTGCGCCGTCCTGAACATTCGAGAACGTCATACTGTACTGAGCCCCCAATGTTAGAGCCTCAGTCATCACCACTTCATATATATATTGCCCGCTGCCTGAACTGACCAAGGTCACGGAAGGGTAGTCACCAATGCTTGGCGTACTGTCGACACGTAAACTGTTTGTTTTTAAGACTTCATTAGATGTCAATCGAATAGGAGAGGTCGCTGAGACGTTGGTTGTGGTGCTTGGCGAGCTGATGCTCACCGTCGGTGCTGTAGTATCAGCAGGCTCGGCAGTGAAGGTACCTGTTGCGCCGGAGTCAATTGGAATGCCGTAAACATTCACCACATTGGAAGGGACCGTGACCGTATAGGCACCCGCAGAAAGTGCTGCAGTTGGCGTGAAGGTCGCTGTTTTCCAATCCGGAGACATTGACCACTTGCCTGACACTTCTGATCCATTGCTGACAGAAATATTACTCATAGTGCCGCGGCTCATCGCCATATCGAAGGTTATTTGAAGCGCAGAATTGCCCGCGACCATGACACTGGAAGATCCCCAAGTTTGAGTACCGTCGGTATTTTTTGACTGCCCGAACATTGTCATTACGCTGGGCGCAGCGTCCGATACCTCCGCTTCGGCCTCTTCAACTTCGTACTCTTCTGTTTCGGCTCTAAACGCCGGTAAAACAGCCACGATAGGGTCCGTTGTCACGCCAGCAACCGGATCAAATGTCGAAGGTTTATACACCAACATGGTATAGATACCGAAGGGGAGCGGGTCACCGTCCACATAGGCATTGTCATTCGAAGCGGCACTAGAGGCACATTCAGACACCGAAACTTGATCGGTACAGCCATAAGCATCTAACTCGTATTCGCCTGAGCTATTGGTTAGATCCATTGCCACTGGGGCGAGCCATTCTGGATGCTCGGCGTCGTACAAATAGATGTAGGCACTGGCGAGCTTGTCGCCTACTGCCATTAGGGTCGCCGAGGTGTCGGTACTGGATAGCATGGGTTTGTTCAAAACATCAACCTGACCGTCGGCGGTAACTTTGTATTGCAGTTGCGATGCCGCCGACTTTTGAATAAGCAGTGACGGTTTGTTCGCACCGGCCACTTCACTGGACAGCGTAACCGACCCACTGATACGCGCACTCTGTGTACTGCCGGTATCGCCGCCATCATCGTCGGTTGAGTCTCCGCCAGACGATCCGCCCTCACAAGACATTAACCACAAAGGCGTTGCGAGCATCAAAATGGGTAGTAGCGACGCCAACTTTGACTTTCTCATGCGTTTTTCCTCCAAAACATCTCCATATGCGTCGACATCGCTGACCGAGCGGACGCGCCAAGGCGAGAAGTATAGGAAGCGTATAGAAATTTGCGCTGCGCAATGGCGAGCCGTCCTCACCCTCGCGCATGATGCATGAGCTGAATGTATCGCTGAGTTTCTTTGAACGTCATTCGAATGACACTTAACGGATCAGCGGATGAGCGTTAAAGTGCTTTACTATCTGTGCTTTTTACATCAGGTGGTAAAAAGGGCGTCAGTTGAATCGTGTAAAAAGTTGCCAATTAATTGGCATATGGGGATGATTCTCAGTTGCAAAAATTCACAAATAAAAAACCTGTGTTTCATGAGAGTGCCCGCTTTTTCAGGATTAAAAGTTAGCAATCCGCACCGACGCCGTAACCTGAAATGCCTCTTCGCCTGGTAAGTAATAAACCGACAGTTGTGGCGAAGTGGTCAGGACCGGGTTACGGAAAAAGGTGAGGTTCGGGCTAAAGCTGAGCCCAACAGCCGTCTCCGTTGTCGAGTCGGTCAACTGAGCGCGACCATTCAAAGATATTTCGGTATTGCGCCAATACAGCAGAGAACCTAATCCTGCCCCAACCGGCCCCAGATTGATTCGATAATCGACATCGCCCTGGAGCGTCAAACCCTGAGCATCCGGGGTCGTAAACAGAGGACTGTCGAGCAGCAGGGGTGTTTCGTCGTTCAGCCATTGGCTACCCAGTCTTGCGTTCAGAGCGTGTCGGCTGTGCCAGCCGGCCAGTGCCAGGCGGGTGTCCGACAAGGCACTGAGTTCGTTGTCGTTAAGATTAAATCGTGTGTTGATGGTTTCGGCTATGCCCAAAGGCGTTTCGATGGCCTGCATCGCGCGCTGGTGTTGGTAGGCTGCTGACAAGGTAGTGCTCAGGAAGGTGTCATCGTTATCAGGCTGAAAGCGCTGTTCCACGCCTGCCTGCAACAGGAACTGTGACTGACCAAGACGGTTCTGCACTGCCATCGGTAAAGACATGCCGGTGTTCAGGGTTGTCTCATCAATGGTTTTTGCCCAACCCGCATTGATTCGCGGACCTGAATCCAATCGGTATTGGGCCGCTAACGATCCGAACCAGTCATTCGCCTCAAAGTGGTATCCGGCGCTGGCCGACAGCGCCAGTTTACTGAGGGTATCGAGTGAATGGAGGGTGCCGCTGATACTGCTGGTATCACCCAAAATGGCCCAGGAGTACGGGTTCCATAGGTTTTTGGCGATTGAATATTGGCTCACCTCCCAATCGGATTGGCTGGGTTCAGCAAGCGCAGGGGTGGCTGGTATCAGTGCGTCCACCCAAACCTTGCGGGTAGGCATCGGGCTGACTGAGACCCAATGAGACGCCGGCAGCTCATCGCCCGTAAAGGTTTGGCTGCGTTGCTGCATGCCGTCGGACTGATAGTCGGCAAAGTTGAGTTGTTGTTCACTGGCGTTCCACACCGGGTAATAAGCACCAAAGGGGCTTTCAGTCAGCTGATATTGTGTCTGGGTGTTCCGGTGTTGGGCCATCAGCTGATCTCGCCCGGACCGGTCACTGGTGAACACCAACCAATGATCCGTCACCGTGGGAGCTCTGAGACTTTCTTGTTGCGCCAGCACCACAGGCGCCGGTGGCTGATTTGAGCGGGTGTCAAGCCGGTAAATGCCATCTCTGTCTGAGCCACTGAGTACAAAGTACAGCTTGTCACCTTGAGCGAACAGGTCGTACGCCAATGTGTGCGTTGGCAATGCCCATTGGGTCAGTTCAGTGCCGTCGGCAGAGAAATGCACCAGCGAACTTCGCCGCTGCGCATCGAAGCGGTGAGCCTTGAAACCGTCAGGGGTTTGAATGAGGCTGGTCAGTTTGTCATTGTTGGTTAGGCGATGTCGTCGGTCATCGGGCTCGACGCATTCGATGTCGCCATAACTGATAAATGGATGGTTCAGATGAGCACGTTCCAATACCCAGCAAGCGCGCTCATTGAGTACCGAAATAGCCCGGGTTTTGGAACCGGAGCGATAGTGGCGAGCCACCTGAGTCGGTACTTCGATCGATCGCGTGATCTGACCGGCCGTTTCAAAGACTAATCGGGGGCGCTCCGTCAGCCCTAAGGTCAGCATGGCGCTCTGATCGCCTTCAGCCCACACCGGATAGCGACTGTTCCATTCCGACATGGGGGCATCCGTCGTTAGCTCTGTCGTGAGTTGATGACGCCATTGAGTGGTCAGTTCGTTAAGCATGTCATCGTAGAGCGCGTCGAGGTTTTTACCGGTTCGCTCTCGAATAGCCGCGTTAAAGGTCCAGCCGGTCCATTGCCCAATGTCGTCGAGTGCTTCATCAAAGAGGTCGTCGCCATAAGTTCGGCGCAAGTAACCGGTGAAGTAATAGCCAAGGACGTATGGGCCGATGTAAGGGATCCGATCAAACCCGGTACCGAGCATGGCTCGTTCGTAGTCATAAGGCTCTTGGGTCAGCAGATCCGTGCGATACCACAGATCAAACGACGCCACCCGCCCACGTCCACCCTCAGTCAGGGTGGTTTCACTGACGGTCGCATCCCCTTCCAGATACCAGTCCGGCAGCAGCAACAGGAACGCTCCTTGCCCGGCCTCACCAAACAGAAACGAGACCATCCGCACCCATGCGGAATCCCGGCTTTGATTGAACTGCACGATATGGCGTCCTTCATGGACAGCCAGAACATCCAGCCACTCCAGCTGGGCAAAGGGGGCCGGACGGTTGTACCAGATGGAGCGGTAGGGAAAGATACCCACGAAGCCGTTGGCAATATGGGCATCGGTCATCAACACGATGTCCGTTGGTGGCAGGCCGCGCTCAATGGGCAGTTCAGTCAGGTGTAGGTCAAGATAGACGGCCAGACGGCTGGCCGTACGGCGCGCTTCCGCTTCAATGGACTGATCAAAGATCAAATTAAAATGCGGGTGTTGGATAACTTGCCAGTTGCCAGCGCTCAGCGTGCTGCTGACCAATAAAAGAAAGCCGGTCAGCAGTCGGGTTCGGAAGGTCATGAGTGGTCCCTGCGTCAAAATCCATGTGTAAACGGATTATGACGCAAAGTACTCAGAGAAGGGAGGCGCTGAGCTCAGTCGAGTGTTTCGGCCAGCACTGCGGCCGGAGGTATTTTTTCGATGCGTTTCATCCGGGTCCACTTTTCCCGTTGCCAGCGGACGATCATCACCAGTCCACGAATCCATTCGTCCATGGCGACGCCGATCCAGACTCCGGCAACACCAAACGACCAGTGAATACCCAGCAAATAGGCAAAGAGAACACCGACGCCCCACATGCAGGCAATCCCCATTTTTACCGGGAACACCACATCACCGGAGCCTTTCAGTCCCTGGATAACAATCAGGTTCACGGCCCGTCCCGGTTCCAGCAGCATGGAGACCAGAACCAGCGTGCCGATGAGCAGTTGGGTGTCCGGGTCGGTGCTGAAAAAGGCCGCAACCGGTTCACGAAACAGTGCAATCAGAGCGGCCATGGCAAAGGAGACGGTGGTCCCGACCATCCAGTATCGATTGACCTTGCTTTTCAGTTCCTGAATGCGACCTTGGCCGACCAGGTAAGACGACAGAATCTGAGTGCCGTTGCCGATGGACATGGCAAAGACAAACATGAAGCGGGACAGCGTTTGCGCGATGGCAACCGCTGCCAGTGCCGCGGTACCGAGTTGCGCGACAAAAAACATGATCGCCATCTGGGCCATGTTGTAGCTCAGTCCTTCGCCGGCGTTAGGCAGTCCCAGCTTAAGAATGTCTTTCAGTTTGGACTTATCGGAACGCAGGCTGCGTCGGAAAGACAGCCCAATCCGATGACGTTTGATGATCCAGAAGCACAGGCTGGCTGAGAACAGCTGACTGCAGACCGTGGCGACTGCAACCCCGGGGACGCCGGCTTGAGGCAGGCCAAATGGCGGGTAAAGCGCGAAGTAGTTGCCAAGAACATTGACACCTCCGGCGGCCATCTGGATCAGCATTGGTGATCGACTGAACCCGTAAGCTCTGAGTGTGGTCGACAACACCACGCTGATGGACATGCCGATGGACAACGTGCCGACAATCAGTGCGTATTGATTGGCAAAGATTTCCACTTGTGGAGCCAGATCGTACAGGGCAATGAAGTGACGGGCGCCAAAAAAGAACAGGGCTCCGACCGCAATGCCAGCAACCAGTGAGAGGAACAGGCCGGAATGGGCGTAATCCAAAGCCTGTTTATTATTGTCAGCGCCGAGATGCTGGCCGATCAGGATCGCACTGCCCGATGAGACGATCATGTACGCCAGCACCAGGAAGAAAATGAAATGACCGGTCAATCCGACCGCTGCGACGGCATCGTCCGAATAGCGAGCCAGCATGAACACATCGACCGTCATCAGCGACATGCGAATCAGGTGCTCGATGAAGATTGGCCAGACGATGGTGCGAATGTTCATACGCTGATTGAGCGTTGTCATGGCCGAGCCTCCAAAGACAAAAGGGATCGGATTGTAACCGTTTTCATTGGTGCGGCAAGTGGTGTAGATCAAATTCCTGTTGACGGTTAACAGACTGTTCAAAGCCCTTTATGATGGCGCCAAGACAAGGACTGACGGCCACTGGCAATACAGACAGAGCGGATCGCCAGATAACGCGTAATTGATGAAGAGATTTAAGGGATGAAGAAAACACTAGGCGGACTGCTGTTTATCGGCGTGGTATTAATGCTGGCTCAGGTCTTCTGGCCGGTACCGACTCTCAGCCCGTTTGTCGCCGGTCAGGTGGACGTCATCGCTCACCAGGGTGGCAACCTGGAATGGCCGGACAGCACCCGGTTAGCCTATGACGAAGCGGTTGAAGCCGGTGCCGATGTTCTGGAAATGGATGTGCACCTGACACTTGATGGGCACGTCGTGGTGATGCATGACGAATTGGTGGACCGGACCACCAATGGTCACGGCGCGATCCGGAACATGACACTGGCTCACCTGAAAACCCTCGACGCGGCCTATTGGTGGCCGTATCACGATCTGGACGATGTGACCAAAACCGCCGTCCCCGAAGACGCTGTCTTTCCGTTTCGCGGGCAGGGTGAACAGATCATGACACTGGCTGACATGTTTGAGGCCTATCCCAACCATCGCTTCGTGGTGGAGCTCAAAAGCGACCGTCAAACTCTGCGCTCAGCGGTATTAGCGTTGCTTGAACGGTATGATCGCTGGGATTCGGTCTTACTGGCGTCTTTTTATCAGGAAGCCCTGCAGGCCGTTCGACGTGAAGCGCCACAGGCCCAAACCTATGGTGCCGAAGCGGAAATTCGCCTGTTCTACGTGTTGCATCGTCTGTATATGGAGCGTCTGTTCCCTTATGACATCGATGCGTTTGCCATCCCCATGCAAAGCGGTGGATTTGACCTGAGTACGCCGCGATTCGTGCAGGCCGCGCGCAATGCCGGGATCTTGCTGCACTACTGGACGATTAATGACGACGCCAATATGCAGGCGTTAACCGCATTGGGGGTGGATGGGATCATTACCGACCGGCCCGCCCGGTTGATCGACCTGCAACGCCCCTGATGGGCGTCTATGCTCACAGGGTGCTGAAAGCTATTGCCAACGAGCGCAGGGTGGCTATTATTCAGCGCCCCGCTGAGCGCCGAGGCACAGCGAAAGGTTTTCGCTTTCAGTGGGTATGATGATTATTTGCTCAGGACAAGGTTTATGACTCAAACGGTACCCGGAACTCTCTATATTGTTGCTGCGCCCAGTGGGGCCGGGAAAAGCAGCTTGGTGAATGCGTTAATCAAGCGCCTGCCTTTTGTGTATTTGTCTATCTCGCACACAACCCGCCAGGTTCGTCCAGGCGAGACCGATGGTGATCACTATCATTTCACCACCACCGACGAGTTCCTGGACATGGTCGGCCGCGGTGAGTTTCTGGAACATGCGCAGGTGTTCGACAACTACTACGGCACGTCGCAAGTCTATGTTCAGCGGCAGCTGGATGCCGGTCACGACGTGATTCTGGAAATCGACTGGCAGGGTGCACAGCAGGTACGCAAACTGATGCCGGATTGTAAAAGCATCTTCATCTTGCCGCCTTCCAGAGAAGCGCTGTTGGAGCGCCTGGAAAAACGCCAGCAGGACAGTGCGGACGTGATTGAACGCCGTATGCGGGATGCGGTCTCTGAGATGTCGCATTACGCAGAGTTCGACTACCTGATCATCAATGATGACTTTTATAAGGCGCTCGACGAGCTGTGTACGATCTTCACGGCCAACCGGGTGACCATTGATCAGCAGAAACAACGCTATGATTCGCTGATCGAGCAGCTGCTTAACTAGCAGTCTGCTTGGGCCTGCAGCCCGCTAAACCCCTTGCCAAGCCGACTAATTTCCGTACAATTGCCCGGCTTGCAACGCTATGCATACAGGAGAACACCATGGCACGCGTCACAGTTGAAGATTGTTTGGACAAGGTTGATAACCGATTTGAATTGATTATGGTCGCCAGCAAGCGTGCGCGTCAGATTTCAAACGATGGTGCCGATACCCTGGTTGAGGAAGATAACGACAAGCCAACCGTTATCGCGCTGCGTGAAATTGCTGAAGGTAAAATCGACGCGTCGATTCTGGAAAACATCGAAGAATAAATCTCTCGATGACCCATAAAGAAGCCGGGAAGCCCCGGCTTTTTTGTGCCTGTCTTTTTCTTTTTGACCGTCGCCGGAGATAGGCTTGCCGATCCGTCAGGAGAAAAAACCGATATAAATAGTGTTAGCAGACCCTAGGAAAATAGTGTTAACCGACCTTAACTTGAATACACTTAACGAGTAACTCAACCGTCAGCCAAACGGGGCCAACGTACTTTGCCGACTGTACACGACCTAGCCGATCGATTAACCGAGTATCTGTCCGACGAAAAAATCGCACGGATCAAACGGGCCTATTTTTATGCCGAACAGGCGCATGAAGGGCAGATGCGTCGCAGTGGTGAACGGTACATTACCCACCCGTTGGCGGTTGCCAACATCCTTTCTGAAATGCACATGGATCATCAGAGCATCATGGCGGCCATGCTGCACGATGTGCTGGAAGATACCGCCGTGTCCAAAGACGCCATTATTGAACAGTTTGGCGAAGGAGTGGCCGAGCTGGTAGATGGGGTGTCCAAGCTGACTCATCTGGAGTTTGAATCCAAGCTCGAAGAACAAGCCGAAAACTTCCAGAAAATGGTCCTGGCCATGTCCAAAGACATCCGGGTGATTCTGGTTAAGCTGGCGGACCGATTGCACAACATGCGCACCATGGGGGCCATGCCGCCCGAGAAGAAGCGGCGGAAATCGCGTGAAACCCTCGAGATCTACGCGCCCATTGCGTTGCGACTCGGGATTAACGATATGCGGGTTGAGCTGGAAAACCTGGCGTTTGAAAACATGTACCCGTTGCGCGCTTCCCGTATCCAGTCGGCCATTAAAAAACAGATTGGGGCTCGCAAAGAAACCGTTGCTCATATCGAAGGCGCGTTGCAGGCGCGTTTGTTGGACGAAGGCATCAACGCCAACGTCAATGGCCGGCAAAAACATCTGTTTTCGATCTATCAGAAAATGCGTGAAAAACGGAAGTCGCTGAAAGAGATTCTCGACGTTTACGCGTTCCGTATCATCACCGACTCAGTAGATTCCTGTTATCGGATTCTCGGCATTGTGCATAACCTCTACAAGCCGGTGCCCAACCGTTTCAAAGATTACATTGCCGTGCCCAAGATTAATGGCTACCAATCGCTGCACACGACCTTGATTGGTGCCAATGGTGTGCCGATGGAAATCCAGATTCGCACCCGAGAAATGGAAGACATGGCCAACCACGGGATCGCCGCGCATTGGCTGTACAAAACCGATGAAACCCAGAGCAGTCAAACACACGCCCGTGCCCGGCGCTGGGTGAAGAACCTGCTGGAAATGCAGGAGCGGGCCGGTGACTCCATGGAGTTCATCGAAAACGTTAAAATCGATCTGTTCCCGGATGAAATCTACGTCTTTACGCCCAAAGGTCAGATTATGGAACTGCCGAAAGGGGCGACACCGGTCGATTTTGCTTACGCGGTACATACCGATGTCGGTAACGCCTGCGTCGGCTGTTTGGTGAACCGTAAGTTAGCGCCGCTGTCGCAGCCGCTGACCAGCGGGGATTCGATAAAAATCATTACCGCCCCGGGTGCCCGACCGAATCCGGCCTGGCTGAACTTCGTTTTCACGGCCAAAGCCCGATCCAATATCCGCCACTTCCTGGCTCATATGGAAAAACAGGATGCCATGGCGCTGGGTAAAAAACTTCTGAACAACCAGCTAGAAAGCTTTAACTGCACGTTCGATGAGTTACCGGAGTCAGCGATCGAAACAGTGCTCCAGGAATCGCATCTCGATTCGGTCGAGCACATGTTTGAAGAGATCGGTGCCGGCAACAAAGCGGTTTATATCGTCGCCCGCCGATTATTGGAGTTGTCCCGCTCCGAGGAAGTCAATTCTGAACACAGCTCGCTGACCATTCAGGGTACCGAAGGTCTGCTGATCAACTACGCGAAGTGTTGCCGTCCGATACCTGGTGACCCGATTGTCGGCGTCATGTCCAAGGGTAAAGGGATGGTGATTCATGTGGAGCAATGCCGCAACATCGCCGACATCCGTAACGATCCGGATCGCTGTGTTCATCTGCATTGGGACAAAGCGATGGAAGGCGAGTTTCTGGTTGATCTGCGCGTCGATCTGCGCAATGCACGTGGAGTGTTGGCCAGCGTGGCCAACGCCGTTTCGCATGCGGAAGCCAACATAGAAAGCATTCAGATGCACGACATGGACGCAACCACGTCGCGACTGAACCTGACCGTCGCGGTAACTGGTCGTAAACATCTGGCCCGGGTATTGAAACGTCTGCATGCCTTGCCGCCGGTCGCAAAAATCGAACGGGTCTGACCGGTAAACGGGCGCTCCCGGTCCACCTTTACGTTTTACTGTGCTGCACCGACAGTCTCAGCCTTGTTATCTTTGATGAGCGTCAACGCTGTGCCGGGTGTTCAGTGACAGTCTGACGCCCACTTTTTCAGAACTGACGGACATTCCTAACCATGATGGCTCAACTCGACCGCTTTTTTCATTCCCTCTGGTATTGGCTGGCAATTGTATGCACTGGCTTGGCGTTGGAGGGTGTCGCACTTTTTTATCAATACGTTTTGGGCGAGCCGCCATGTGTGCTCTGTATCCAGGCCCGTTTTTGGGTGTTGGTCGGTATGGTACTGGCCTTGGTTGGTCTGTTTTTACGCAAAAACCGCCTGGCCGCGGTGATCCTGCAAGTGGGGATTGTTGGCGCACTGATTATGCTGATCAACCGCTCCTGGATCTCGGTTCTGGTCGAGCGCGGTCAGTACGATGGCCAGTGTGGTATGGATGCCGGTTTCCCTGACTGGTTTGCGCTGGATGTCTGGGTTCCACAGATCTTTGAAGTCTGGACCATGTGTGGCTATACCCCGAGGTTCGTGTTCGGGCTGACCATGGGCGAAGGACTGGTATACGGGTCCGTCATATTGCTTTTGGTCGCGTTGATCGGCCTGTTTTTTCAAGTTCGGCCCTGGTTTAACCGTCGCGGATAACGCTTCAGCCGCGGTTCAGTTGCGCGGTGGCACACTGCGCCCAATCACAGCAAAGGAGTGAAACAATGCAGACGTTTTCTTTATCGATATGGTCGGGACTGGTGTTGACGGCACTGACTCCCTTGAGTCAGGCGCTCGAGGCTGACTGGCTGTATTTGTCCAATAACGGAACCTGGGTGTCGCGCACCGCCTCATTACTGAATGAAAAGACCCAGCTTCAGTTACCGGTTGAACAGTTGCAGGCGCACCAGTTTTGGTGGCAATCGGATGTTGCGGATCTGCGTTTGGTCTGGTCACAGCCAGACCCGCTTGGATTACCGGGCAAGGGCGATCCGGTGGAGATTCAGGGTGAGGCGGGCTTATGGCTGGTAAAAGATGTCAGCGCCAGCCACCTGGTTCTGCAACAGGGACGGAATGTCCGATACTGGCCACAGTCACAGTGGCATTTGCTTAAATGGACATCAACGGCGGAGCTGGGCCTTTCGCTGACGGTTGAGCAATCGCAGAACACCAAAGGGGATCTGTTTTACGCCTGGCAAACGCCGGATCTGAGTGCTGATGTGCATTATCGCCTTCAGGAAATAGATGGTGAGTCCACCTTGGTGCAGGAGCTGGTGGTGACCAACCATTCCGACAACGATTACGAGGCCGCTGGTTACAGTTACGCTCAGACGGCCACACAGGGGCCGATGATGCTGTCGCGATCGGTCAGTATGGAAAGCGATGCCATGGTGAGCGCACCCAAAGCCGGTCAGTCGCAGGGAGTTCCAACCCTGATGTCGGATGAACCGGTCATGCTCTCGGCCAACGCCAATGTCTGGCTGCCGGTGTCATCGACGGAACTCACTGACGTTGAGCGACAGTACCAGCTGAACTGGGACAGTCGGCAACAGGGTTTACAGCGGGCGCAATCTAATTTGGTGATTCGTTCCGATGAGGCGTTGCCTGATCTGTCCGGTCCGGTGAAAGTCGGCGTGTTTGATGGTCAGATCGCGTTATTAGAGAGCCAATATCAGCCGGCTGAGAAAAACGAAGCGCGCATTTCATTAGGCCAGTCGGCTTTGGTGACCATGACCAGTCGTCAAACCCGTGAAGGACATTGGACGTTGGCTTTCAGTAACCGAACAGACGAAGTCGCGGTCGTTGAACTGACGGTCAGTCACTGGAATGGCCAATCGTCGCAACGCATCCCGATGACGGTTCGCATTGACGCTCAAGATGAAAAAGACGTCGAGCTTGAGTTAGGCGGTGGTGGCTTGATTCAGATTGGCAAATAACAGGTTACCAGCAGCTCTCCGGCACAACGGGTAACGCTCCCAACAGTGGCCGGGCAAAATAATACCCCTGCATCAGATCGATACCGAGCTGATGCAGGAGTTCATACTCTTCCCGCCGTTCAACGCCTTCTGCCAGTACCTGTATACGCATGTCCTTGAGCATCGCCACCAGATGTTTGACGACAATCTTTTTGTCCGGGTTCTGATCAATGCCGTCCACCAAAGCCCGGTCCAGCTTGATCAGGTCCGGTTTCAGGTCCAACAGTTGATTCAAACCGGAATAGCCGGCGCCGAAATCATCAATGGCGGTGGTGAAACCCATGGCGCGATAAGCGGTGAAGATTTCACTCAATTTGTGTTGGGAAATGGGTTCTTCATGCTCGACCACTTCAAATATCAGTTTGGAGGTGTCGTATTGATACTGTTTTGCGGCCGACAGGGTTCGCTGGATACAGGTATTCGGGTTATAGATGGCATTGGGCAGGAAGTTAATCGAGAGCCGTGCCGATCGATCCAAACCTGCCATGGTTTTTATGGCTTCAACGCGACAAGCCTGATCGAAGCTGTACTTATTACCTTCGGTGACCTGATTCAGAATACTCCCGGCAGACTCACCTTTTGGGCCACGAACCAGCGCTTCGTAGGCAAAAATGGAATGATCTCGGCAGTTCACTATGGGCTGAAAGGCCATGGCAATGGCCATAGGCAAATCTTGATGACAGGGACAACGGGCAGACATACAAGCTTAAGATTCCGTTAAGGGCATATCCTATAAGCCTAGTCGGGGTTTGGGCAGAAGTCATGATTTGCCGGTGTAAGCTAGGGCGCCGGGTGCCGCATGCACCGAAGCGTCACTGCGGCAGCCAGCCCGCGCGCCCTTATTGGGGTGGTCCCCATCACAGGTTGTCAGCCTTTAAGTTCCTGACTGACTCCTGAAAGGTAGCCGTAAAACCCCAAAATGGAAGGTCGCGTTACACTTTTGCACAACTTTATAGCCGGCCGTCAAAAAGATGTTTCGAAACCCTATGTCTTGTTGTCTGAAACCGGGGTCTCAGCGGTAGCCGTCGCAAGGCGAAGGATTGAACGGGCGTCGAACGCCGAACAGTCGCAAAATACTCAACATCATCTTGCGTAAAAACCATCTAAGGTTAGACCTTCCTCAATTGCGCTGACTATTAAAAACCGTACACTTTCAGCCTCGTGCCGGGCCATAACCGGCCTGCGATCCCAACTCCTGTCGATTTTTGTCGGCAACAGACTTACCTCCGGCCAACCCCGGAACTGCTTGGAACAGACACAACCATGGCATTGCATACAGTAGAGAAAATCGGCGGAACGTCCATGACGAACTATCCGGCCGTCAGGGACAACATTATTCAAACGAGCCGTTCGCAGGCCCAAATGTACAATCGAATTTTTGTTGTCTCGGCCTATGGTGGCATGACCAACCGATTGCTGGAGCACAAGAAAACCCGTGAACCGGGTGTGTATGCCTTGTTTGCCAATAACGATTCAGACTGGCAGTGGAGCGAGGCGTTGACCGACACGGCCAAAGCCATGCGTGCCTTTAACGCGACGCTTTTTGAACAGCCGCATTTGCTGAAGCAGGCCGATCAGTTCATTACCGAGCGCATGGAAGGGGTGCGTTCCTGCCTGCTCGATTTACAACGCGTCTGTTCCTACGGCCACTTTCAGATCAATGAGCATCTGGCCACGGTACGTGAAATGCTGGCGGGTGTTGGTGAAGCGCACAGTGCGTTTAACACCGCGTTGCTGTTGCAATCCGAAGGCATTAATGCCCGCTTTGTAGATTTGTCCGGCTGGCGCGAACCGGATAATCTGCCACTCGATGATAAGATCCGGACGGTATTTTCCCGCTACGATGTCGCCAATGAAATGCCGATTGTTACGGGTTATACCCAATGTGCCGAAGGCCTGATGCAGACCTTTGATCGCGGCTATTCCGAAATCACCTTCTCCAAAATTGCGGAACTGACCGAGGCCCGTGAGGCTGTCATCCATAAGGAATACCACCTGTCGACGGCTGACCCGAGTGTCGTCGGTGAAAAGAATGTGAAGCCGATTGGGCGAACTAACTACGATGTGGCCGATCAGTTGTCACTGATTGGTATGGAAGCGATTCACCCGAAAGCGGCTAAAGGTTTGCGCAAAAAGAACATTCCGTTGCGTGTGAAAAATACCTTCGAACCGGATCACGACGGCACGTTGATTACCACGGAGTACCGATCTTCTACACCGCGTGTTGAAATCATTGCCGGCATCGGACACGTCTATGCCCTGAATGTGTTCGATCAGGACATGGTGGGTGAACCGCATCAGTTCCTGGAGATTCAGCAGTTGGTTCAGGAGTTTAATGTTCCGTTGCTCGCTAAGGAGCACAATGCCAATACGGTAACGTTGTATCTCGATACGGGCTTAAAAGTGGTTGAGCGGATTCAGGCTCGGTTGGAGCGGCACTTCCCGAATGCGGAAATGACCAGTCGAAAAGTGTCGATGGTGTCGGTCATCGGGTCGGATATGAACGTCCCGGGGATTTTAGCCAACCTGTCGACGGCGCTGGCCGAACGGAACATCAATGTTATGGCCATCTACCAAAGCATCCGTCAGGTGGACGTGCGCGTCGTGGTGGAAGAAGATCATTATGAAACCACAATCATGGCTCTGCACCAGGCGTTGATTGAAGGGCACCAGTACGACGTCAGCGTCGCCTGAAAACCAGATTGAAACGAGGTGGCCTCAGACGAGGTCACCACATACCTGATTCCGCCCCGCTTTTTTAGCCGTTGATAAGCGCTGATCGGCTAAAAACATCAGTTGTTCGACCGACTTGTTCGGTTGCCACGAAATGACGCCGGAACTGACCGTGACCGGTCTTTGCATGTTGGTCCATTTTAATTCCGAAACCTGCTGACGCAGTCGATCCAGCGACAGGATTGCTTCCTGCGTTTCCGTTTCCGGCATCAACACCATGAACTCTTCGCCAGCGTAGCGTGCACAGATATCCGTTTCACGCAGACTTCGGACCAGCACTCCGGCCAGTTGCTCAATGACGTTGTCGCCGAACGCATAGCCGAAGGTGTCGTTGATGCGCTTGAAATGATCGACGTCGACCAACGCGATGGTAAACGGGTTGTGGTAACGCTTGGCATGCAGATACATCTGCTCCAAGCGTTCCATGGCATAGCGTCGGTTGTACAGGCCGGTGGCGTAATCGCGGATGCTGGCTTCTTCGAAGGAATCCTGCATTGTGAACAGTTCGTTCATTAACGGGCTGACGTCCACCAACGTCAGAATCGTTTTTCGCCCTTGGCGATGATGATGCCATTGCACCCATTGGGTATCGCGCGCACCGGCCAGGCCTAGGTAGGGTTCAGCCAGTTCTCCCTGTACGAGAGAAGGCAGATGTATCGGGCGATAGTTGCGGTCAATGATCTGCAGATCCTGGCCGACCAGCCAAGCGTCGCACAGCTGTGATTGGCCGGGGACCAGTTCTGGAAACCAGATTTTGGCTTGGGTGTTGGCCTCGGTGATTCGGGCCTGGCCATCCAGAGTCAGTCGGGCGAGGCCCGCTACATCGGTTGTGGACATCATGGCGTCGTCAGGGTGATTGGAGAGCTGAGCCATAGTAGTGCCTTTCATTTCTTTGGTGTCGACGCGACTTTTAGATTCAGTTCACAGTATAGCTGAACCGGAGTCGATCGAAACGGGAATCACGGAGTTGAATCCGGTGAATCGTGAATTCTGACGTCAAACCCTCTATGCTGGATGCCTGCTTCAGCGTGAACGACCGGGGACGACAACCTTTGATCAAGCACCTAACTTTTTGCCTTCTGTGCCTGTGCGTGGCCTTGTCCGCGCAGGCCAATACCCGACTCTATGGTTACGCCAATGGCTTTGCTCAGACCCGTACGGTCAGTGACGGCACCGCGTTGGAAGTGACGGGTTATCTGACCGAACTGGGATTTCGTAACTCAACACCTGTGACGCCAGAGCTCAAAGCCGGCTTTGATCTGAACCTCGGGTTAAACCTGTTGGACAGCTGGAGCCCCTATATGCGGCGCGGTGATTTGTCCTTAGAGGGTCGCTGGGGAACGGTGGCACTGTTTTATGGCGAGACACCGTTATCGGAAACTAATCAATGGCTGACGCTCATGCATCAAGACCCGGATAACCTGCCCCTGGCGCTGGACTTTGCCGGCGCCAGCCCGCTGCGTTTACCGCAGGGAGTCACGGCTGTTGATGGCCTGCGCTATCGAACACCGCTGGTGGGGAGCCGGGTTCAACTGAGTGGCGCGTTGATGCCCGCGGAACAGATAGGTGGGGAAACCGGCTACAGCGTTACGCTGTCGTGGCTCGGTGAACACTTTCGAAGCCTTGCCGGCATTGAGTTGAATGGTGCTTATGGCAATGCACAATTGGGTCGCTGGATTAACGAGTACCGCAGTGAGGCGTTCACGCTCGGACTGTTATTGCAGGCCACCCACAATACGTTGACGGAGGCTCAGGGTCAGTCCGTGATGCTCTACAGTCAGCACCCCTGGTCGCTCGGTGAGCAATCTCAGCGCTTAAAACTTACGCTGTCTGCAAATCACTTTGTGGATCAGGATGATGAACGTCGGCTGGCGTTTTACAGCAGCTTGGTGAATCAGGTGGTGATGTCCGAATCGTTTTCATTGTACGGCTTTGCTGAAGCCAAGTGGGAATCTGAAACCCCCGCGTTTACTCTGTACACAGGCGCGGGGGCGTCGCTGGGCTTTTAAACCGGATTCAGGACGGAAAGATGGCCTGAGACAGGACCTTCCATTGGGCGGGCCAGTCGTCGGTCGGCTTGCGCTTGAACTCACTGCGCACAAACTGATTGATGCGGCCTTCTGCGTAGGTCAATAACAGATTGGCCGCCTGGGTTTGTGTCAGGCTCGGGCGCAGCCCTTCGCGGATTTCAGCTTCGCGAATGGCCTGTTTAATCTGCATTTCCAAACGGTCAAATACCTGTATTACCCGTCCACGTAGCCGCTCTACATCACCGGCGAGAGCATCGCCCATCAGGATACGACACATGCCCGGATTGCGTTCAGAAAACGCCAGCAACAGGGTGATGATCGCTTCGCAGCGAGGCAAGACGGCCTCTTCTTCCTGCATGATCATCTTAACCCGCGAAAACAGTGTCTCTTCGATGAACAGAATCAGCCCTTCGAACATCTTCGCTTTACTGGGGAAGTGTCGATACAACGCTGCTTCCGACACGCCAACCTGCTTCGCCAGCTTGGCGGTGGTAATGGTCTGGCCGGGGTTCGACTCCAGCATCTGTGCCAGTGCCTGCAGAATCTGATCTCGACGTGAGGTGGCCGCCTGAATATCCGCCATGCTCAGACCTCCAGACCGTTGGTGATCAGAGTACCGACACCGCGATCGGAAAAGATTTCCAGTAAGGTGGCGTGAGAGACGCGGCCATCGATGATGTGAGCGCTGGTCACGCCGCTGTGAACGGCATCCAGCGCGCATTGGATTTTGGGCAGCATGCCCCCGTAAATGGTGCCATCGGCGATCAGATCGTCGACCTGCGTTGTCGACAACCCGGTCAGCACCTTACCGTCTTTATCCTGAAGCCCCGCAATGTTGGTCAGCAGAATCAGTTTCTCGGCTTCCAAGACTTCCGCCATTTTCCCCGCCACCAGATCGGCGTTGATGTTGTAGGACGCGCCGTCATGACCGACACCGATGGGCGCAATAACCGGAATGTAATTACCCTGGCTCATGCGTTCGATGAACTCGCGTTCAATGGTTTCGACTTCACCGACATGGCCGATGTCGATGATCTCGGATTTTTGCAGCCCCGGGTTATCCCGAGTCACCTTGAGCTTACGGGCTTTGATGCAGTGCGCGTCTTTACCGGTAATGCCATAGGCTTTACCCCCGGCCTGATTGATCAGCGACACAATTTCTTTGTTCACCAGACCGCCGAGTACCATTTCAACCACATCCATGGTTTCGGACGTGGTGACCCGAAGACCATCGACAAACTCACTTTTAATATTGAGTTTTTCCAGCAGGGAGCCAATCTGAGGTCCGCCGCCATGCACGACGACCGGATTGATGCCGACCGTTTTCAGCAACACGATGTCGCGCGCAAAGTCCGCTTTCAGCTGTTCGTCGACCATGGCGTTGCCGCCATATTTAATAACGACGGTTTTTCCCTGAAAACGTTGCAGATACGGTAGCGCTTCGTGCAGAACCTGCACAAACTCCAGTGCCGTTTTATTATCCAAAGACATAGCGTTCCATTCGGTGAAGGTTGACGTGACCGGGTGCCACCAGCCGCTTGGCTGGTGACGTTTAGCTGGCTGTTGAGTCCTCGGGCCGGGGCCGTTAGTGAAGACTCACTTGCAATCGTTGCGCATTAAAAAGGAATCTGGAGCTGGCTGTCAACGCCCAGCATCTGTTGTTTAAACTGGTCCTGAATGCGGCGCAGTGCATCTGCATTATCGGCTTCGAAACGGCACACCAGCTTAGGTGAGGTGTTCGAGGCGCGTACCAGGCCCCAGCCATCCTGGTAGTCGACGCGGACACCGTCGATATCGGTGATTTGTCCATTCGGGAACTGGGCGTTACGTTGCAGCGCTTCGATGACCCGGAACTTACGCTCATCGGTCGTGCTGATGCTCAGCTCCGGCGTGGACAAATCCTGCGGCAGTTCAGCCAATAGGGTATCGATCGTTTCGTTTTGGTCCGCCAGGATTTCGATCAACCGAGCGGCGGTATAGAGTGCGTCATCAAAGCCAAACCAGCGGTCCTGATAGAAGATATGACCGCTCATTTCCCCGGCTAACGCGGCGCCGGTTTCTCGCATCTTTCGCTTCATGAAGGAGTGGCCGGTTTTCCACATGACCGGCTTGCCACCGAAGCCGAGAATCAGGTTTTTCAGACGGCGAGAGCTTTTCACGTCAAACAGAATCGTCGCACCGGGGTTGTTTTGCAGTACCTGTTTTGACAGCAACATCAGCAGCCGATCGGCAGGGATCACTTTACCGCTGTTGGTCACCAGACCAATACGGTCGCCATCTCCGTCAAACGCCAGACCGATGTCGGCTCGGGTTTCCACAACGGTTCGGGTCAGGTCCTGCATGTTGGCCGGATCGGACGGGTCTGGGTGATGGTTCGGGAAGTTACCATCGATGTCACAGAATAACGGTAAGACATGACAACCGACGCCTTTCACCAGTTGAGGGGCCAGGTTACCAGCCACGCCGTTACCGCAATCGATGACGACCTTCAGCGGTCGCTTGGCTTTCACATCCTGACCGATGCGTTGCAGATAGGCGGCGGAAACATCCTGATTGGTCAGATTGCCAGACCCGGACAGGAAGTTCTGGTTCTCAATGCGGTGGTACAAACCTTTGATTTCATCGTCCATCAGCGTGTTACCGCCGAGAACGATTTTAAAACCGTTGTAGTTGGCCGGGTTGTGACTGCCGGTCACCATGACGCAGGAACCGACTTTCAGGTGCTGACAGGCGAAATAACAAACGGGTGTTGGCACCATGCCAATGTCGATAACGTCCCGTCCGCTGGCCTGTAGTCCTCGAATAAGGGCTTGAGTCAGGTCGGGACTGGACAGGCGACCATCACGGCCGACGATAATGGTCTGCTCGCCTCGGTCATAGGCTTCAGAGCCTATGGCCAGCCCGATCTGCTGTGCGGTGTCTGCGGTCAGAGCCTGACCGACGATGCCACGAATATCGTAGGCCCGGAAAATGTCGGGCTGCACCGCCGATTGCGGCTGTGCCGGAGCCGAAGATTGATTCATGCCGAGCAGGTCGCTGTCACTGTCCATCATGGAAACGTCAAAATCGGTGACGTCGTCCTGAGCGGTTGGCGCTCGCGCCGGCGTGTCGAGAATGGCACCACCTGTCGAGGCTGATGGCCCCCGGCCAGACTGTTGTTTGCCCATACGCATGCGGTTGATGGTTTTCGCCAGTGTGCTGAAGATGGCGAACTCGAAATCGGAGTGTGCGGTTTTCTGACCGGACAGCAGGTTCTGCACTTCTCTGGCAAAGGCATTGGCATCGTGACGAAGGGTTTGCTGTACCCGTTGGCCAGCCAGGAAAATCGGTAGGATGCAGGCAATGGCCAGTGCGCCAAATACGGTCCACAGCAAATTGGTGCTCAGCACACTGGCGTAGGCCAGTTCGTCCGAGGGCTGGAAGGTTAAGGTCCAGTTAGGATTGCTGACGCCTAATCGAATGACTTCGTTGGTGTTTTTCGCGCCATAGGTGAGCAGTGTTTGACGGGGAGCGCCTTCAAACTGCTGCTCGATCACCAGGTTGCCTTTGGTGCCATCGATGCCGCCCAGTTGTTCGGACAGATAATCCAGGGACTGTGCAATGGCTACGGTGCCAATCAGGCGGCCAGAATTGTTGCGTACGGCTCTGACCGATTGCAGATAAGCCTCGCCATCGTGTTGATGCGCTTCCATGGACAGGTTCTGGCCCTGCTCAGCTTTGCGGATCATGTCCAGACCCGCGTGCGACAGCGGCGGGGTATCGTCTGGTATCAAGCGGGACTGGCGGACCGGAAACACGTGTACAGAGAGACCATAAGGGATCTGACTGGCAATAAAGGATTCGGCTTCCAAGAGCAGCTCGGCATCACCCTGACTGACCTGATCGATGACGTACTGGCTGGACGCGATCTGGTTCATCAGCGAGTCATGCTGTTCAAGGACGTTATTAATGTAGGCGTCGTATTGATTAGCGATGTTGTCGATCAATGCCTGCTGGTGGCGATCATTCACCGGCGCAATGAGAATGTTAATGACGACATAGGCCGCGGCGCCCATTGCGATCAAAACGAACAGAATCGGCAACAGCAAAAAACTCAGAACGCTGCGGTTACCTTTACTGGATTTTTTTGGTGCGGCACCTTTCTTTTTCGGGGTGGTCTTTTTTTTGGCCACAAACTAGCCCTCTTTGTCTGAAGTCGTCGGCGTTTAGTCTACTCTAGCATGGTGTCCAGCCCGGTTGGGTAGGAAAATAAAGCGCTTTCAGGCTACTTTAACGGAACGGAGGCCGAGCGTTAATAGCCCGGCAGTAAAAGAACACTAGTTATGGCCGGTACTGCCAAAGCCGCCCGCCCCGCGTTGGGTATCTGCAAACTCATCCACAACCGTAAAACTCGCCTGCACAACCGGCAGCAAGACCAGTTGAGCGATGCGATCACCCGGCTCAATGGTGAAAGCCTGTTGACCCCGGTTCCAGCAAGACACCATCAGCTCGCCCTGATAGTCCGAATCAATCAGGCCGACCAGGTTTCCGAGCACAATGCCGTGCTTATGGCCCAAACCTGAACGCGGCAAAATGGTAGCCGCCAGTGCCGGGTCTTCGATGTAAATGGCCAGCCCGGTACCGATCAGGTGCGTCTCACCGGGTTGAATGGTCAGTGGCTCATCCAGAAGTGCGCGCAGATCCATGCCGGCAGCGCCATCGGTGCCGTAGGCTGGCAGAGGGATGTCCTGTCCGACGCGAGGGTCCAGAATTTTCAGTTGCAGTTTGTGGGTCATGCAGAGGTATCCAAAGTCATCAGTTGTTCAAGAATAAAGGTGGCGACGGCGGATTTGGTGTCGGGCCCAAAGGGCTGGCTCTGGTCCCGGGTCACCCACAGCACTTCGTTCTGATCGCTGCCGAAGCCAATATCGGTCCGGGAGACATCGTTGGCGACTACCGCATCCACCTGTTTTTTATCAAGCTTGCGTTGTGCGTACGCTTCCAGATCCTGCGTTTCAGCCGCAAAGGCGATTACCCGTGACGGGCGCATCGAATGCCGGGCAATGGTAGCGACAATGTCGGGGTTTTCGGTCAGTTCGATCCGGCTCAGATCGGCTTCGCCCTTTTTCAGTTTTTGGGCCGCAGATTCGCTCGGTCGGTAATCGGCGACGGCGGCGGTGGCAATAAAAGCATCGCAGCGCGTTAACGACTGTTCAGCGGCTTGCAGCATTTGCTGAGCCGATGTGACGTCGATGCGCGTGACGCCAGCGGGAGTCGGCAGGGTGACCGGGCCGCTGATTAACGTAACGGACGCCCCCATGCGTGCGGCCTGTTCCGCCAGAGCAAACCCCATTTTGCCGCTGCTGTGATTGCTCAGATAGCGCACCGGGTCAATGGCCTCACGCGTCGGCCCTGCGGTGATCACCAGATGCTTGCCCTTGAGTTGGGGCGTCTGGAACTGCGACGCGGTCAGTTGAACCAGCTCGCTTGGTTCGAGCATGCGGCCGTAACCCAGATCGCCGCACGCTTGCTCACCCGAGGCTGGACCAAAGATGCGCAGTGTCGGTAGTACCGACTGCAAACGCGAAAGGTTGGCCTGTGTCAGTGGGTTCAACCACATTTTTTCGTTCATGGCCGGGGCCAGTGCAATGGGGGTCTGAGTTGCCAGACAGAGCGTGCTGAGCAAATCGTTGGCCATGCCAGCGTTTAACCGGGCGATAAAGTCCGCGGTAGCTGGTGCGATTAGCATCAGGTCGGCCCATCGGGCCAGTTCGATGTGCCCCATCCCCATTTCCGCACTTTCATCGAGCAGAGACCGGCTGACCGGTTGGCCAGACAGTGCTTGCAGCGTCAGCGGGGTGATGAACTCACAGGCGGCCGGTGTCATCACCACACGGACTTCTGCGCCGGCTTTAATCAGCTGCCTGACCAGGTCAGCGGATTTATAGGCGGCAATACCCCCGGTAATGCCGACCAGAATGCGTTTATCTCTCAGGGCTAAGGGTTCCATAGTGTGCGGTTCCAGTCAGAAAGTAGCCTTAGAGCACAGGTTGACCTACGCAGTTCCCGTGATTACGGGATATTTGTTACAGTGCGAGGGTCTGACTGCGCCCAGGACGGGCAGGATACCACAGCCAGACGTCTTATCGGATCACTCAAAGGACTGCATATGTCAATAAAGGAATGGCCGCAGGCACAACGCCCGCGGGAAAAACTGCTGCACAGCGGTGCAGCGTCGCTGTCGGACGCCGAGTTACTGGCGATCTTCCTGCGCACCGGAATCCCCGGTCTTGATGCCGTGGGGCTTGCGCAATCCATTTTGAATCGCTTTGGCAACCTGACCTCACTGTTTGCGGCGGACCAAGCCCGGTTCTGTGAAGGCCCGGGTTTAGGACCGGCCAAGTATGTTCAGCTCCAGGCGGTGTTGGAAATGGCTCGCCGCTACCTGAAGGCCGATCTGACACAGCGGGCATCGCTGACGTCGCCGGGCGATACCCGACAGTTTTTGCTGGCTCAGATGAGTCATTTACAAAATGAGCAATTCTGTTGCATCTGGCTGAGTGCCCAGCATCAGGTCTTGGCATTTGAGACTCTGTTTCAGGGAACCATCGATACGGCAGCGGTATACCCACGGGAAGTGGTTAAGGCGGCGCTGCGGCACAATGCGGCCGCGGTGATTCTGGCCCATAACCACCCGAGCGGCATTGCCGAACCCAGTCAGGCGGATCAGATGATCACCAAGCGATTGGCGTCAGCATTGATGACGGTGGATGTGCGTTTGCTGGATCATATGGTGGTCGGGCAGGGCATTGTCGTCAGTTTTGCTGAGCGCGGTTTGCTCTAGTGGACCATGTGGAAGTTAAATCACACAGCTCGACGCCACAGAGGCCATAACGTCGCTGGGAAATCTTGACATAGCCCCACTATGCCTGCGATTTTCCGCCTTGTTCTGACCTCACTGGCTGTGACCATGAGTAACCGAACTTCCCGCATGGGTCACTAGGGTGGGTAACCGTCCAAAAAATCGCCATGTTTTCTTGAGTTAATCGGGATCTTCTGGTATAAATCGCGCCTCTTTGAATCAGGGCCCCAGGTCCCAACGATTTTAGTTTGAGTTTAATCGCCGGCTGACTTCGGTCGAAACGTGGTTAAAACGCTGTTTTGGTCTCACGCGACGCCCGTATTTTCGGACACAGTGCGGAGACATTCAGTCCATCGGAATGATGTTACTGCACTGCAAACGGCACGCGCTGAAATCTAAAACTCCTGTGGTCGAATTATTTATTGTTGAATTCGGTGTCACCGACAACTGGAGGCGTCCAAAAATGTCTAGAGTTTGCCAAGTTACAGGTAAGCGTCCTGTAACCGGGAACAATGTTTCCCACTCACAAATTAAAACTAAGCGTCGGTTCTTGCCGAACCTGCACTCACACCGTTTCTGGGTTGAGAGTGAAAAGCGCTTCGTTAAACTGCGTGTTTCTACTAAAGGTATGCGCATCATCGACAAAAAGGGTATCGAGTCTGTACTGTCAGACATCCGTGCCCGTGGTGAAAAAGTTTAAGGAGCCACAACATGCCACGCGATAAGATCCGACTCGTCAGCTCTGCCGGTACTGGTTACTTCTACACGACAGACAAGAACAAGCGTACAACTCCAGATAAGCTGGAATTCAAAAAGTACGACCCTAAAGCACGTAAGCACGTGATCTTTAAGGAAGCGAAAATCAAGTAATTGGTTTTCGACATGGCAGTTTAACTGCTTCCAGAAACCCGGCCCTGAGCCGGGTTTTTTGTGTGCCAAAATAATAAGTACTTCTCAATTGTGATTAAACAGATGGGATATTTGACGGGTTCTTGTGCTCCAACACCGCTTTTTCCACGTAAACTTATCGCTTGAGCGCAGGTCACCGGGCGCTTTCGCGGTGAATTTTTCTTTTAATAGACAACTGTCCTTTCCATAATGGAAACGATTATTTCACTTCGCTGATGCAGACAGTCGACTGTGCTGGCGTACACTGTTGAAAAATTGAACAAATTGGGTGGTGCTGAACGGATGCTCATATCAGTCTTTAGAACGGTTCTCTTTTATCTTGTCAGTGTCCCATTCACCATGACCTGGGCGCTGATCTTCGGGTTTATTGCCTTTCTGATTCCCTATCCGGCCCGTTATCACGTTGTGATTGGTGGCTGGGCGCAGGTCATGCATTTCCTGACCGTGTACGTACTGGGTATCCGTGTGCGGGTGCATGGACGTGAAAACATCCCCGAAGAGCCCTGCGTGATTATTTCCAATCACCAGTCGGCTTGGGAAACCTATTACATGCAGCATCTGTTCAAGCCGCAAACACAGGTCGCCAAAGCCAGTTTGTTGAAAATCCCGCTGTTTGGCTGGACCTTTGGACTGATGAAGCCAATTGCCATTGATCGCAGTAATCGTCGACAGGCCATGAGCCAGATTGTGGATCAGGGTAAAGCCCGCATGGCGGATGGCTGCTCCGTGCTGATCTTTCCGGAAGGCACGCGCACCCGACCGGGTGAACCCTTGCCGTTTCGTAAGGGGGGAGCCGTACTGGCTAAAGCGGCGGGTGCACCCATGGTGCCGGTGTCGCATAACTCTGGCGAGTACTGGCCGAGCAAGTCGTACATCAAACGCGCAGGGGTGATTGATATATATATTCACAAACCGATCCCGACCGACCAGGGCGATCCTGAAGCGCTGATGCGTGAAGCGCAGGCGGTTGTTTATGCTCAAATGGAACGGATGCAGAAGAAGCCACGCACCGCCGCGGATGATCTGGAAACCGGCGTGACGGCCTGATCATTGGTGAGGCCTCTTTAAACAAAAAACCCGGCCATGGCCGGGTTTTTTTATGCAGGGCGCAACGGTTTTAGCTTTGCGAATCGATGGCCTGTTGGATTTGCTCCTGAGGATAGGCGCCTTTCAGAACCTGGTCGCCAACAATAAAGGCCGGTGTTCCGGTGATGCCGAGTTGCTGCGCCAGGACTGAGGTTTGCTGTAAGTGCTGCTCCACTTCCGGCGCGCGCAGGGCGGGCTCAATGATAGCGCGATCAGCCCCGACTTTCTTAACAACATTCCAGACGTCCTTTTCACTGCGCAGGCTGCTGGCTTCCAGGAATGCACGGTGCAGGGCTTCATAGTACTCAGGTTGCTTCAGGTTAACCGCCAGCGCAACCCGGGCTGCAAGCGCAGAGGTTTCCGACAGGATCGGCCATTCTTTGTAGACCACACGCAGATTTGGGTTGTCGGCGATCAATGCCTGCAGGACGCTGTTTGAGCGTTTGCAGTAGCCGCAGTTGTAATCGAAAAACTCGACCAGTGTCAGGCTGCCGTCTGGGTTGCCGCCGATCGGATCCAGGTCGTTGGTAAACAGGGCGCCCTGGAGTTCGGTCAGCGCGGCGGCTTGCTGAGCCGCTTGTTCATTTTCGGCGCGCTCCTGCAGGATATGGATGGCGTCTGAAATGATTTCCGGATTTTCCAGGATGTAATCGCGAACAATCTGTTCAACGTCATCTCGGGACAGGTCGTCCGCATTCGCCGCGCAGGCAACAAGCATCAGCGACCCCAGCAAAACGCCGGCAATCTTGATAAAGGAAGGTTTTAACATGGTGGCTCCAAACAAGAGATTGGTTCAAACGGGTCTGGCTTAAGACCCGAGAGCAGGTAAAAAGTTCATCGCTACTGGCCGAACCGCTTGGCTCCGTTTGCCAGGTAGTCGGCTTCTTCCGGGGTCGATGACCGATTGAGTACGGCGTTTCGATGCGGATAACGACCGAATCGGGCGATAATATCGCGATGCTCCCGGGCCGACGAGAGAAAGCCTGTAAGGATTCCGTCAGGTTCGTCTTGTTGCTGAGCCGATCGCAAAAATGTCAGCGCTTGATCGTGCAACGGCAGTGATTCGGAGTGCACCAGTGGCAAGACAGCAAAACCCTGCTCGGCCGGTGTCAGCGAATCGAACTGGCCTTGATCTAACCCCTGAACAGCCCATTCAACGGCCATCGCATCCCAGGAAAAAGCCTGAGCTTGTCCGCGATAAAGATTCCGGCTGAACTGATCAATCACCAAAATGGCCGCGAGGCGGGCGTGGGGTGTGTTTGGCCAGTCGTCCGGATAACCCTGCGTGAGACGGGTATGTGTGTCTTTAAACTGAGCGGCAATGGCCTGATCGGTTGCGTCCGACGCTTGAAACCAGCGTTTTTGCCGGGCTTTATCCGGCGGCGACTGGTCACCAAACCAAAACGCCAATACCTGTTGCCAATCGCTCATGCCTGTTGCTCCATCTCATCAGCAAAGGTTTTTGGTTTGAGTATCTGGCCGGCGATAAACACCCAGTAGGTGCGTGTTAAATCGAGGAAGTAAGCCTGATTTTGCAGAATGTCCTGAACGGACAGTTCGCTCAGAGGCGTTTCACCCAGTGCTGTCTGGATTTGGTCGGACAGCTTTCCGCTGCCATTCGGCAACAAGGGTAAGGCCGGTAGCTTCTGAACTTGCCCGACCCACTTCTGGTGTTGTTTAAGAATCTGTTGGTCCCGACGTCGCTGTTTATCCTGAGGAACCTTCTGGTCGTTGAGTCGCCACATTTGAATCTGTTGCAGGGTTTGAAATGCTGAAAAGGCGCCTTTGGCGATGCCCATGAGTTTGTGTTGCAACGCATCTTCAGGCCACAACGCATTGGCCGTAGCCCGCCATTTGCTGATTTGAACGTTCACATCTTTAATTTTTTTCGGTTTGGCGTGCAACTCCAGCGACTGTTCAATCATCAACTGCTGAGTATGCAAGACGTCCTGTGCCTGGCGGTTCAGCAGCAACGCATTCGGTCGTTTTTTTCGGGGGCTGGCGTCGGTTGGTGGTATCAGCGCTTCCGGACGAATCAGCTGATCGTTGAAGCGGTCAGCCAACGGAATGTATTTCTGGAAGGTCTGCCACAGGTGTTGGCCAGGCATGGTAAAGACCGCCTGTCCCTGCTGGCGGCTGATGGCTTTCTGATAGCCTTCGGTTGTCGACAGTGCCCACAGAGCGGGTGACTCAATACGGAACAGGGCATGAATCTCATCGTTTTCTTTGTCGGCCTGTGAATCCCGTACCACCAGCGATTGCCATTGCGTGCCGCGTAAACGCAGACGGTGGCAGTACTCGGTGAACTCTGGCCAATCGCGTTCCAGTTCTGTGAAGCGTTTTTCAATACGTTGTAATCGTCGGCATTCCCCCATGCCGACCAGGTCTTTGGCAATGTTTTGCGCCCGCTGATTTTGATGCTCATACATAGGCAGCACCCAGTTGTTCAACAACAGGGCGGTCTTTTTATGCAGGGTACGCAGCGCGCGGTACCATTGAATGAATAAACCCCACGTCAGCGCATAGAAGCGAGACGCCCGAGGCGTCATACGCATGGCCAGCAGACCGACAAACTGTTGCAAGGTCAGGGACTCCATTACCGGTAACCCAACTTCCAGCGTACAGCTGTTTTTCAGCCATTGTTTGGGACTCTGGTGAACGTTCAAGACCGGGTCATTGACCAATATGATATCCGCGACCTTAGGCGCGGACAGGTAGTCAGCAAGGCTGTCGGTCAGTCGCCAAAGCAGTTCTTCGGTGTCTTTATCCACAGCGATACCATCGACCTGCGCAGGACGTGGCCGAAGGACAACGGCCGGGATAAAAAACAAACTGGCGATCAGTAATTGGATGAACGCCGCCACAAACTGGCTGCCCCAGATCGATAGGTTCAACAGCGGACTGAGAATGGCCAGGCCAATCAGTGGCAGTATAAAGTAGGTGCCGACCGCCATAGCCGCCAGGATAATCAGACTGAACTGAGTTTCCAGTTCATCGCTGGCGTGCCGGTATTTGCTCGCAAAGTATTGTTCGATCCCGCCATTGAGCAGGTGCTTGCGGACCTCTTCCGGACTGTTTTTCTGATTTACCGCTAACGCCTTGGCTTTGATAATCAGGCCGGCCTGGGTGAGTTCACGACCCAGCTTCTGGGCCGACTCTTTATTGAGATTTTCTTTTAATACAGTCCGGCGACCGGCCATCATGTCATTAATCTGACTGTCGTTCAGGGACAGCTGATCTTTCAGCGAAAAGCTGACGGCGGTTTTGTTGGCATCGGGTTTGAACCCTTCAAACACCAGGTGATAGCGCGCGTTTTCCATCGATCCGAAACCTCGACTACTGAATCGTTATTATCATGCTCGTTAAGCTACCCGATATCCCGCGCTATTCAAGCATTGGAGGGATGGAATGAGGGGTGGTTCGCTATAATTTTGTCGTCATCAGTGTCAATTGAGATGAAGCCTGAGAGTTGTACCTTTGGCTGACGAGAGACATTGGTTTTTTCAGGGCTCTGAGGTAGGGTTCAGGCTGTTTATGAACAGGGATATAAATTCATGACTGAGTCTGTATCGGCACCGGAGCCTGAGATTTCCGGGTCGGTCACCGCCCCCCGCACCGCCTGGTTCGATTTCTTACTTTTGTTGCTCACCTTAGGCCTTTATACGCCGTTTCTGTTGGTGTCACAGATCCGTGATCTGAAAAAGCTCTACCAGAGTCAACGTAAGCCATGGCTATGGTTTTTTGTTCCGTTATTTTTACCGGCGCAACTGTTCGCACTACCGTCTCTGCATCGTGAACTCACCGGGTATGAGCAGCGAATGGGGTTAACGTTGCAGAACTGGATCGCGGTTCTGTGGATCATCGCGGTGGTGTTATTGACCCTGTTGTCCTCCGTCATCAACCGAAGTGAGACGGTGGCCGAGTTCTGGCTGTTTCCTATCCTGGCGCTGCTGGCCGGTTTATACAGTCTGCTGGCATGGCGCATTCACCGAATTAAACGGGTCGATACCCGCTTGCACGAGCAGCCCAGGCAACCGGCGACTCATTGGTGGGAGTGGGTCGTGGCGATCATGGGCTTTCTGTTGACGATTGTGTTGGCCGCATTGATGGTGTTTGAGTCCATGATGGAGGACGTGTTGGCCCGGCATGTTGATGTCCCGGCTTTTACCGTCGAAGGCACCGGGCTTACCTGGCCGATTCAACGCGTGCCCTGGCTGGAGATAGAGACCCCGGAAGATCCGGATGATCTGGTGACACTGCGCGGTGTGAACAGGGGGTTCATCGTTAACGTGTATCAATATTCCAACCAGTCCGTAAACGAGGTGTTGGCGTCCCGACACATTCAGGCCATGAACATCGACGACGGCATGGTCTGTTCCGAACATCAAACCTTTGAACCGGGTTCATTAAACGTGAAAGCGGTTCAGGAATGCATTACATCCATTGACTTTGGTACCGATGCTCAGTTCTCGGCGGTATTGGAACGAGATGGAACCGTTTATGAACTCTATGCCCTCGTTGCCACGCCGGAATCGGAAGACGGAGGCATCATGACCAGTATCCGGGCCGCCATAGAAGGATTCTCCCTCCAATGAACAGAATAATGTTTGCCCTGCTGTGCGTATGGCTCATGCCCGCGAACGGATGGGCGTCAGTCGTTTTTCCAATGGACAGCGATGCGTTGATCGCGCGGGCAAAGCTCGATCAGCAGGAACAGGTCGCCGGCTATGATGAAGTGACGAATGTCTTGCGGCGAATCGTCGTCGATGTTGATGGGAACAAGGTGACTCGCCGTATTCAGGCACTCTGGTTCTATCCCGATACCTCATCGGTGGAAGAATATGGCACGGAATCGATTTACTTTGATGATGTCAGTGAATCGGTCCGGGTCCACACCGCGGCGACTTTATCACCCGATGGCACCGTCAGTCAGTTTGACCCCGCCAATGCTCAATACGGCGACAGCGATCAATACAATACCTTCAGCAACGGCCGGGTTCTGTATTTGGCGTTGCCGGGGATGCAGGCCAATGGCTATACGGTGCTGGACTACGAAATTACCTCAGATCTTAAGCTTACAGAGACGCCCTTTGCGGACCATATAAGAGCGGAAAGTCTGTTTCCGTTGCGACAGTTCGAACTGATTGTTCGCGCACCCACGGTCACGCTGAACTGGGATAATTCACATCCTGCCGTTTACTGTGAGTCACTGGCCCATGAGACCCGCTGCTCAGGGCAAGACATTCCCGCCTTGCAGTTTGACAGCACGACCTACTGGCGAGATAAGTTACGAGGGGTCAGTTTTGCCGTTAATCTGGATTGGAGCGAGCTGGCCGCGCATGCATTAACCCTGTATCAGAATGCGTTCACTGAGCAGTCTGAAGTCGAGTCGTTGTATCAGCGACTTGTTGACGGTATCGACTCCAAAGCTCAGCGCATCGAAGCGCTGTTTCGGTTTGTCGCTGAAGACATCCGCTATGTGTCTCTTTCGACAGAAGGGCATACGCATACGCCCCATACCAATGATTCGGTGATCCGGAACCGATACGGCGATTGCAAAGATAAAACGGCACTGCTTCAGGCTTTGCTGGCGCTCGAAGGGGTGGAGGCGACGCCGGTGCTGGTATCGACCAATCGAACAGATCCTGATCGCTTAGTTTTGCCGAGCCTGAATTACTTTAATCACATCGTATTGTGCTTGGCGTATCAGGGGCAGCGATACTGTCTGGACCCAACGGACAGCACTGTTCATTGGCAGAGCACATCCAACTGGATACAGGGTAAAGTGGCCTTGCCACTGACATCCACGACCAAACCAGAACAGATACCCGCCGAGAAACACCGCTGGACCATGGATATCCTTTCAGAACTGGTGTTTACCGAGGCCGGCGGCCTTCACGAAGTGCAAACGCGAACCTATTCGGATGCCTTTGCCGCCTATATGCGCGAGCAGTTACGAGGCTCGGATACCGATGAGCAACAGCAAATGCTGGTTCGACAATATCAGCAGGTGGTTGCCGATACGGACAATGTGAGTGCCATGGCTCTGGCTGGGACCCAGCGGGAAGATGATTACCGACAACTGCAGGTGCGTACCGAGGCCAACTACAGTGCGTTTGCGACCACGGACAATCATCTGCGGTATACCGAAGACGATGCCTGGTTGGTTGACGATCTTCAATCCAGCTACCTGGACAATGAGTATGACGCCGTCACCTTGGATGGCGTTCGCTATCGCAGTCGATATAACGTGGATGTGACTGCGCATTGGCGGGTCATGAGTCCCGCTCCGACTGTGGAACTGGTGCATCGGTTCGGTTCATTTAAGCGGGTGAGCAAAATACTCAATGATGGCCGGCTGTCGATCGAGACAATCCTGGAGATACCGCATCAGACGATCGGCTTAACTGAACAGGATGAGTTCAATCAGCTGTTGGATCGCTTTCTGGCTCTGCAGACCATTCGTATTGAAGCGCCTTTCAGCGCTGACAGCGCCAACCCCTAGTTCTCCAAAAGCACAAAAAAAAGCGCAGTCGGTGCTGCGCTTTTCAGGGGATTGGTTACCGATAGTTCGAGCTTGTGCTCGATGTTCGGCACTCAGATCCGGTAATCTTCGCCGTCTTTGCCGGTGAAGCTCTTTGCTTTCTCGATGCATTTACAGATGCGCTTGCCGGCTTTGGTGGTGGTGATTTCACTGTCACCGCGGACCATGCTGAACCAGTGCGTTCGGCTTGGTTCGTCATTAGCGGCAATGGTCACGTCACCCATATCCATAGCCTTGGTTTCAACCTGAATGTCGTCGACACAGGCGGCGTCGCGACGGCCACGCTTACCATTCGGGTTGAAGATGATTTCAACGTGGTAGCCTTCATCATTCTTCAGCACCACTGAGGTCGGATCTTCTTTATGGCCGCTCAGTGCGACAAACTGCTTCGGTGACTTCAGACCCGCCTGTGTGCCATCTTCAAAGAAGGCCAGCAGGTGCTGGTAGTAGACGACATAGTTGCGCACGTCTTTGTGTGATCCTTTTGACAGCGGGAAAACCTTGTCCAGGAACTGTTTGCTGTAGTCCATCATTTGCTGAATGCGCGCATCGTTGAGCGAGCTGATCAGCGTGACTTCTTCTTTGATGAAGCTTTCAAATCCATGATCGATTTGCGGGTGTGGTTGGGCAGTCATCGTTTTCACTCTCTTCGTCAGTTCGGGTTACGCTCAGCTTATGTCACCGTGTTTTCGTTGTTCTCGGCTGTGCTGCATGGCATGAGTGGAACTATAGGGTAAAAAACAATACAATTTCACAAATAAAATTTCACAATGTGAATTTTACAAAATGAAAGCCAGTAAAAGCCTGATCCGCCAGTCGCATTTTCTCGGTACCAAGATCCGGAACCTGCGTAAACAGAACAATCTGACCATGGAAGACCTGTCAGCACGCTGTATTCGCGTCGACCCGGATTCCGCCCCCAGTGTCAGCTACCTTTCCATGATTGAACGCGGTAAGCGCACGCCCAGCCTGGACATGCTCGAAGTCATCGCGGCGGTGTTCCAGAAGGACGCTGACTGGTTTCTGGACGATGAGCCGCAGGCTGAGGCCATCGCCCCGGTGAAAAGTGAAACCAAGGGCGGCATTCCCGGCATGCCGCTGGAACCGAGCTTTCTGTTCTCCAATGACATCCTGCAGATCGCCATCCCGGAACTGCTCTCTCAGGCTGGCGTTTCCGGCCGACAGTTCGCTCATTTGCTGATTCGGGCCTATCAGGAACATCATCAGAACCACTTCCCCGACCTGGAACGTGCCGCTGAAGAGGTCGGACAGAAGCGCATGCCGTTGTCGGTCGAAGATCTGACGGCGTTGCTGAAAAAACAGGGCTTGGGTGTCCGCTGGTTCCGTCAGCCACCGAAGGGTGTCATCGATGAGCTGGGGGTGTATTCGAAAAACATCATTTCATCCTACCTGGAAGACGGTGTCTTGTTCTTAAACGAGACGCTGAAAGACTTCCCGACCCGCCTGAAGTACGAAATGGCCGTGCACATCGGACATTGTGTGCTGCATACCAAGGACGGCTATCAAACGGTTAAGGCGGTCGGTGGCAGTCACGGCGGTAAGTTCAATAAGGCTGGCGACATTAATACGGCTTCTACCATGGTCAATGCGAAGAACATCCTGCGGGCTTGGCGCTCATTTGAGTCCAGTTTTTTTGCCGGCGCGTTGTTGTGTCCACGGGTGCCGTTCCGCCAGTTGCTAGACAGGATGGGGTATGAAATTGACGTGCATAAGCAGGTGGGCGTCTCTGCCTCGGTGGCGATGCGCCGTATGACGGCGGTCTCGCCCTACTCGCACTGGCATTATTTTGATGCCTATTCGCCCGGCAAGCTGAAGGCGGTTTACCGCGGGAACGGGATTCCTTTGCCCTGGGGGAACCTCAGTGCGGTCGATGACCCCTGTCCACAATGGGCGGTGTTCCGGAAAATCAACGAAGAGGTTAACGTCTCATCGGCCCAGATTTCGATTCTGGATACGGTGACCGGTCCGCGCATCTATTGTTGTGAGTCCATTAAGGTCAACGACATGGCCGGCAACGGTCACGTTCTGACCGCCGGGATCGACCTGAACCCGGCGCTGGAAACCAAAGGCAACAACGCGGAAGAGATGGCGCAGACCCTGAAAGATGCCTGTGTCAGTAAAGGCGGGGTCGCGACGATCCCGAAAAACATCCGCACGGAACTGTCCAGTGTGTCGCGGATCCTCAACATTAACTGGATTGATCGGGGGGCACAGGAACCGGCTCAGCTGATCTGTTCAAAAAGCGCGAACTGTCCTCGCACTCCCTGTTGCTATGGGAACCGGGGCTGATCAGTTTGCCAGCTGTTGGCGAAGCAGAGCCTGAACTTCGGTCAGTCCATAGCGCAAGAGCAAATCGTAGATCGGGTCCGGATCGTCGGGTTCGGCCATTACCCGAACACGGGTTTCTGGCTGGCTTAACTGAGCGATGGCATTCTGTACGGTCGGGTCTTTGCGCAGCAGCTGTTCCAGTGCGCCCGAGTCCGCAAAAGCGGTCAGCGTTTCGGTCAACTGCTGATGCAGATCGGCTCGGCAAGGCGACACATAGAGGAAAAAATCCATCGGGAAAATAAACAGGGTGTTCGGTAAGGTGGTCAGTTCTGGTCGGGATGCCAGCTCGAGCTGGGCTTCCTGAATCCCCCGCTGAAACGCGTCTACTCGGCCGCTTTCCAGCATCTGCCAAAGCGACAAATACGGCGCTGTCTGCACGGAATAGCCATAGGACTGCAAAATGCGGGTGCCGGGCCAGCCACTGCCGGAGCCAATCACCAACCCGCGTGGCTGGTTGACTCTGGCAGCCAGTTCGTCGACTCGATCGTTACGGACGGCCAAGACCCTCACACCCAACAACCCGCCGGTCAATGGCACATCAACCTGAAGCAGCCGGGATTCTCGCGTCGCGTCATAGCCGGTGAAATAGACATCGAATGGCGCGTTACATTGCTCCATTTCAATGATCGCTCGCGTTTGATTCATATCGGTAGCATCCGCCCAAATCAGAGAGGTTGGCGCGTCCGAGGCCTGCAGAGCGGCTTCCAGGGTTTTGATCACCAAGGCAAAGGGCGACATGTCGGTATGTTCGCGGGCAATGAGGATGGGGTCCGCCCAGACACCGGACAGGGTCAGCGAGCATGTCAGGACGATTAAACAACGAGATATCATGAGTTAGGCCGTCAGCGCTGAGTCGGTGTGTGGTTTCAGTATAAGCGGTATGACTGATGCGTGCATTATGGTAAAACCTCGTCCGCAAACTGAGAATAGGGAAGACTATGGAACGTTTTTTTGAACGCCTGATGTACGCGTCGCGTTGGATCATGGCACCGATTTACCTGGGCTTGAGCCTGGTCTTATTGGCGTTGGGTGTGAAGTTCTTTCAGGAAGTCATTCATTTGGTACCGACCTTGTGGACGATGAAAGAGGTGGACCTGATTCTGGTGACCTTAACACTGGTCGATATTGCGCTGGTGGGCGGATTGATCGTCATGGTGATGTTTTCCGGCTACGAAAACTTTGTCTCCAAGTTGGACATCGATGAGGGAGATGAGAAACTCGCCTGGTTGGGACAGCTCGACTCCAATAGCCTGAAAAACAAAGTCTCAGCGTCGATTGTGGCCATTTCGTCTATTCATCTGTTGAAGGTCTTTATGAATCTGACCTACTACGATGAAGAGAAAATCATCTGGTATGTGCTGATTCACTTAACCTTTGTTCTGTCGGCCTTCACCATGGGCTTTCTCGACAAAATCACCAAACACTGATTTATCGCGGCCGGGTCTGTTCCGGGCTTGGCCGTTCCTCCCGAGACAAATTTTCTTAACCTCCGCTGCGCAGGCCGCGCACGCTCAGAAAACCTTTCTATACTGAAGGCTTGTGCTCAGACCTGAGGTCTGAAAAACGCACCAGGGAACGGTGAGATGTCGTTATTCCGAGCCCGGAGGTTTCATTGAAAAAAATAACAATAACATTGATTGGCAAAATATCGGCTGGATTCACATTGGTTCTGGCTTTGATGGTCGTGACGACGCTGGTCGCGGTGAACAACCAACGTCAGACCGGCGCTGAGTTTAATGGCCTGGCCGATGAGGTGCTGCCCCTGCTCAAGCGGGCCTATTCGCTACAGATCCAGTTACAGAATGCAAATAAGTCGGTGTCTCAACACGCCGCCAGCGAAACTCCGGAGACCATGGCCACTTACCGCGCCGAGTTTGAAGCCGCTGTCGGTGAATATATTTCGACCTATCAGCAGGTGTTGACGGCCAGCCGTGAGACGGAGCTAACCACACGCGTCGACGCGGCCCAGCAGGCGGCGCAAGTCAGTTTTGACATCGGGGCTCAGCATCTGGATGTTCATCGGGATGCGTTGTTGGTGGCACAACAGTTCAACGAACGTTATCAGTCCGTTTCCGGCAGTTGGCTCAGTTTCGATGGTGACATGCGGCTGGTTGAAACCACCATCAACCGGTTGAAAAATGAGGAAGACCCTAACGCCATTCAGGTGGAAGTGGATGCTCGCCTGGTGATGGAAAAGCTCCGGTTGATGCGATCTGCGTCGGCCGCTGTGGTGGGCATTACTGACCCCGATACGCTGGAGATTACGATGAGCAATCTGCAGCGGAACATCGACCAACTGGCACCGAAAATGGAAGCTCTGGAGAGTACCGCCAACTACATCCACCGCAAAACTTTGCCCTACGTTGAGTTAGCAGACCAAATCATCGGTAACGACGAGGCGCTGTTTAATCTCTATGTGCAGCGAAACCAGTTGCAGGATCGGGATACCGAACTGTTGCAGCAATTGGCCGAAGCAGTGAACTCCGGTATTACGCAGCATCAGGCGGTGATTGACCGGGTTGCCGCGCAAACGGTGACCACAGCGGGTCGGGTTCAGTCGGTCAACGAGCGGGCCTTCAGCACTCTGGGTGTCGTATTGCTGGTGTCGCTGGCTCTTGGCGGTGCCGTAATTGTCAGTGTCATTCGCTCTATTCGCCGGCCGATGAAACAGATACAGGCCGTCTTGGCTAACGTCAGCGACGGTGATTTGTCGCAGGATGTTGCCATCCGCTCCCGTGATGAGTTTGGCGTCATTGCCGAAGGCCTTAACGGATTAATCCGCAATCTGCGCACGATCATTCAAGGGATCTCGGAAAATGCCCGGTTCATCGAAACCGTGACTCAGCGAGTCACCCAGACCACCCAGAACTCATTGAGTAAGCTCAGTGATCAGAAAGAGAAATCGGAGAGTATTGTGCGTGCGACACATCGGCTGACCGAGAGCTCTGAGCAGATCAGTCAGGGGGCGTCGTCGACATTGGAGGATGTGAATGGCGTCAGCCAATCGGCCGAAGAAGCCAACGACAACGTGCAGTCGACGTTTGATAACGTCAAAGAGCTGGCCTCGGGGGTGTCGTCCGCCGGGGAGGTGATCGGACGTTTAAAAGACGAGTCGGTGAACATTTCGCAAATCCTGACCACCATTCAGGGCATTGCCGAGCAGACGAACCTGCTGGCGTTGAATGCGGCGATTGAAGCGGCCAGAGCCGGTGAACAAGGGCGTGGCTTTGCGGTGGTGGCCGATGAAGTGCGCAGTTTGGCCGGTAAAACGCAGGCGGCGACGGAACAGATCGATACCCTGATCGCTGGGTTCCAAACTCAATCCGCCACAGCGTCGGAAACCATGTCAGCGAACCTCAACCGTCTCGATGTGCTGGTGCAGAATGCTGAACGGACGGAGGCTTCCGTTCAGGCCATTCGAAAGGCGCTGGTGGGCATCAATCAGCAGAGTGCGGACATCGACAGTCAAACCTCGGAACAACGACAGACGACCCATCAGGTGACCGCAGAAATCGAAGAAATCGCCGTCATTGCTGACCGCATTCTCGACAATGCGTCGCAGAACGCGCAGGCGTTTGTGGAACTCAGCGATTTAGTGCAAAAACAAAGCGAGTCCGTGGCTCTGTTCAGGACTCAATAGTCAGCTAAGCGTTATTCGAGCATCTGTTTGATGCGGGCTTTGAGCATCTCGATGACCACGCGGTTTTTGCCGCCGCGTGGCACGATGATATCTGCCCATTGCTTGGAAGGTTGCACGAACTCCATAAACATGGGGCGTACGGTGCGCTTGTACTGCTCGATAATGGAGTCGACCGTACGGCCACGTTCTTCAATGTCGCGCTTCAGGCGTCGCAGCAGGCAGATGTCCAGATCGGTATCCATGAATACCTTGGCGTCGAGACGTTTGCGGATGTTTTTGTCATTTAGCAACAAAATACCTTCCACAATGATCACTTTGGTGGGCACATGGGTGGTGGTTCGATCCGAACGGTTGTGCATTTTGTAATCGTAGACGGGGACTTCAACCGAGCGTTGGCCGGCCAGTGCATCCATCTGTTCGATGAGCAGATCATGATCAAACGCATTGGGGTGGTCGTAGTTGATCTGTTCGCGTTCCTCGAAGGTCAGATCATGACGGGCCTTGTAGTAGCTGTCTTCCTTGATGATTGAGATCGCCCCTTCGCCCAACTCAAACTGCAACTCGTGATGAATGGTATGTGCCAGCAGGCTTTTACCGGATGCCGAGGCGCCGGCAATACCGATAAAGATGGGGGCGTCGTTCATGATGGGTCCTGATATCTGGAGACCGCCTCTGACATCGTGAAGCCGTGGCGGTCGTTTAATGCTGATTTCGGCGAATTTTAGAAGGTTATGCAAAGCTTGTCGCCCACTAATCCGCAAAAATACCAGGAAGGCTTGATCTGCCCCGGTCTGACCGCAGGTTAGTGACAACAGTTTGTTCGATGATTCGCATCAACTATTTTGTAATAAAATTACATACTGGGTGATAATCGTCCGCCAAGTGGCTACAATGTCGCCCAACAATTCAATCCCAATTCAACGTTTAAGGAACTGCCATGTCTGTGATCAAAATGTCCGATCTGGATCTCGCCGGTAAGCGCTTACTGATTCGTCAGGACCTCAATGTACCTTTGAATGACGCGGGCGAAGTGACGTCAGACAAGCGTATCAAAGCTTCACTGCCGACCATTGAACTGGCGCTGGAAAAAGGCGCGAAGGTCATGATCATGTCGCACCTTGGACGTCCGACGGAAGGTGAGTACGAAGAGAAGTATTCTCTGGCACCGGTTGCGGCTTACATGGGTAAACTGCTGGGTCGTGAGATTCCGCTGGTTAAAGATTGGCTGGACGGCGTCGATTCCGACGCTGACGTCGTGATTCTGGAAAACGTTCGCTTCAATAAAGGCGAAAAGAAAAACGACGACGAGCTGTCCAAGAAAATGGCCAAACTGTGTGATGTTTACGTCATGGACGCCTTCGGTACTGCGCACCGGGCTCAGGCGTCGACTCATGGTGTGGCCAAGTACGCCGAAATCGCCTGCGCCGGTCCTTTGTTAGCCGGCGAACTCGACGCCCTCGGTAAAGCCATGGATGAGCCCGCTCGTCCGATGGTGGCCATTGTTGGTGGTTCTAAGGTATCCACTAAGCTGACCGTTCTGGAAAGCCTGTCTAAAGTGTGCGACCAGCTGATTGTTGGTGGTGGTATCTCCAATACCTTCGTTGCTGCCCGTGGTTTCAATGTTGGTAAATCGTTGCATGAACCGGATCTGATCCCTCAGGCACAAAAGCTGATGGCTGAGCTGGACATCCCGGAAGCGGTTGATGTCCGTACCGCACCGGAGTTCTCTGCAACGGCCGAAGCGACCATTAAAGCCGTTGATCAGGTGACCGACGATGAAGAAATTCTCGACCTGGGCCCTGAAACTGAGAAGAAATACGCCGAAGTGATCAAAAACGCGAAAACCATCCTTTGGAATGGCCCAGCGGGTGTGTTTGAATTCGACAACTTCGACAAAGGTACTCGTGCCATTGCCGAGGCGATTGCAGCAAGCGATGCGTTTTCAGTTGTGGGTGGCGGTGATTGTATCGCAGCGATTCAGAAATTCGATATGGAAGACAAGTTCTCCTATATTTCCACCGGTGGTGGTGCGTTCTTAGAGTTCGTCGAAGGTAAGAAATTGCCTGCAGTCGAGATTCTGGAAGAGCGCGCGAAGTAATATTTTAAATCTGGTGGCTCTATCCGGCCATCAACCGCCGGCTTTGCTTTTGAACTGTCGACGTAAAAACATCCGTGTAGTCTCGGCGCGAACATCCTTGTTCGCGACGCAGTTCAAAAGCAAAGCCGGCAGTCGATGACCTTGGGTCACTGGCACATCAGGTAGGCACGGACACAGGTAAGTGCGCGTGAGGTTTATTTGACGACGTCTGAGGACAGGACGTCCGAAGCGAGCCGTCAGGACGACGATTAGCGCTCGGCAAATAAGCCTCACGTGTGCTTACCGGTAAATTAAGCAACCTATTAAGGGTAAGCCCAAATGACTAAGATTTTAGACGTAGTAAAGCCAGGCGTTGTTGCCGGCGACGACCTGCAAAAGATTTTTGAAATCGCGAAAGCCGAAAAATTCGCATTGCCAGCGGTTAACGTTGTGAACTCTGACTCCATCAACGCCGTGATGGAAGCTGCAGCGAAAGTTAAGGCACCTGTCATCGTTCAGTTCTCAAACGGTGGTGCAGGTTTCTTCGCGGGTAAAGGCCTGAAAGGTGAAGGTCAGGAAAACCAGATCAAAGGCGCTGTTGCCGGTGCTAAGTACGTACACGCTATGGCCGAAAGCTACGGCATTCCTGTGATTCTGCACACCGACCATGCCGCCAAGAAGCTGCTGCCTTGGATCGACGGACTGCTGGATGCGGGCGAGAAGCACTTTGAAGAAACCGGTAAGCCACTGTTCTCTTCTCACATGCTGGATCTGTCTGAAGAGCCACTGGAAGAAAACTTGGAAATCTGTGCTGAATACCTGAAGCGCATGGATAAGATGGGCATGACCATCGAAATCGAACTGGGTATTACCGGTGGTGAAGAAGATGGCGTGGACAACAGCGATGTTGACCAGGCGGACCTGTACACCAAGCCAGAAGAAGTTGCACGCGCATACGAAGTGCTGAGTGCGGTTTCTCCACGTTTCACGATTGCAGCATCTTTCGGTAACGTTCACGGCGTTTACAAGCCAGGTAACGTAAAACTGAAGCCAACCATTCTGCGTGATTCTCAGGCCTACTGCGCTGAGAAATTTGGTCTGTCTGAAAAAGGTCTGACCTTTGTTTTCCATGGCGGTTCCGGTTCAACTGCAGCAGAAATCGAAGAGTCCATTTCTTACGGTGTGGTTAAAATGAACATCGACACCGATACTCAGTGGGCGACCTGGAATGGTATTCGTGAATACGAAGCGAAAAACCATGACTACCTGCAAGGACAAATTGGTAACCCGGAAGGTCCGGATTCTCCAAACAAGAAATACTATGACCCCCGTGTGTGGCTGCGTGCTGGCCAGCAGGGCATGGTGACTCGTCTGGAGCAAGCATTCAAAGAACTGAACGCTTACGACGTACTTTAATCTGAGTTGGTTAAAGTCGGTGTGGTAACGCACCATTTATAGAAAGGCCTGCCGATGCGGGCCTTTTTTGTGGTCCATGGTTGCTTAAAAAGCTTGTGCTTTGATGTAAAAAATACTTATCAAATTGACGGTCTTGGTCTATTCTGCATCCACAGCTGACAATGGATGACACCTGTACAATGAGACCGACCGTCCACCTGTTCTTTGTGCTTGGATGCTTGCTGAGCTTGCCCGTACAGGCAAAGCCAGCCGAGAACACTGTAAATATTCTGGTCATTAACGCTTACTATCAGCGTCTGCCATGGACGTTGAGCTTTAATGACGGTGTGCAGACCGCACAAATGTCCATTGAAGACGCCGATGTCACGCTGTTTTTTGAAAACCTCGATGTAACCCGCAGCGATCAACAGCAGTCGGAGACGTTCCGCCAGTATTTACGCGAAAAGTACTCATCGATCCATCTCGATGCGGTCATTGCCGATTCCGCGCCGTCGTCAGCCTTTCTTGAACAGATGCCGGTTTTCGACTCGTTGATTCAGATTCATCACGCCCTAAGCAATCGGTCTGTTGTCCGGCAGCAGAACCGACTGCTGTTCAGTAATGATCAGACGCATTTTATTGAGCGAACATTGGAAATCATTCGTGAGCAGAACCCCGATCTGCAGCGACTGGTGGTTATCGAGTCAGGTGCACCGCCTGCCCGTCGGGTTCGACCGGTAATTGAGTCTTATCTTCAGCGTTTTCCCGATATTGCACTGGAAGTGCCATCCGATTTTCGTTGGCCAGAGTTGTTGACGCGCCTGACGGATCTGGACAAGCAAACGGCCATCTTTTATGGCGCGATGTTTCAAGATTCCGACGGGCAAGCGTTTGTGCCACGGGACGCCCTGAAGGAACTCACTGAAGCGACCAATGTCCCTGTCTATGGCAGCTATGCAACTTATCTTGGGACCGGGATGATTGGCGGACATCTGTCTGATCCGGCGAGGACCGGTCAGAGTATGGTTGAAGCGGTGATGGACTATCTGCGCTTTGGTGAGTTTGCCGGTTTTTATCCGACCAGTCAGAGTTACATTGATGCAACGGCCGCCCGGCGGTTTCGGTTGGATACCTCACTGTCGACTCCGGTCATCCTGCTGAATGAGCCGGAACGTTGGTATCAGCGAAATGATCGTGTTCTGCTCTGGGTGCTGTTGGTCTTTATTCTCGTGTCCGTTCTCAGTCTCTATTGGAATTCGCGGTTGAAGCGACTCGTGGATCGCTTACACCAAACCAACCGAATGTTGAAGGACACCAAAAAAGCGCTGTCCATTTCTAATGGCGAACTGAAAACACTGTCGCGACAAGACCCGCTCACAGGGCTGTATAATCGCCGGGCAATGTTGCCTATGATTGAAGATGCCGTTTCTGAGTATCAACGCTACGAACTGCCGTCGACGTTGATGCTCCTGGACCTGGATGACTTCAAGCTGATTAACGATCAACTCGGTCATAACATTGGTGATGCCGTACTGAAAAGCGTAGCCTACGTCTTGCAGTCGGTGTCCCGCCGAACCGATACCATCGCACGATGGGGCGGTGAAGAGTTTTTGATTCTGGCCAAGGGGATTCACGCTGAAGAAGCCTTTCGTTATCTTGAAAAAGTCCGTAAACAAATCCGCGAATCGCAGACCATTGATGATCGCCCGATTACCTTCAGTGCGGGCGTCTGTGAAGTTCAGGCCAATCATACCGCCGATACTCTGATTGCCGAAGCTGACCAGGCCATGTACGACGCCAAGCTCAATGGTAAAGATCGAACGTGCATTCATCGTCCTGATGAACCGTCAGTTGCTAACACCTGAGGCGATTGCAAAGCCCCGGTGGACTGTGTAGTTTGTTCGCAAACAAAAAAACAGTAAGAGAGTCCCATGCGTATTAAGACGTTACTGCTGAAGTGGGCAGCCGGTCTGGTGCTGATCCTGTCACTGTTATTGGCCGCGGTGTATTTTCTGGTCGGCTATTCCCCAAAATATCTCTATAACGCACCGGCGGTCGCCACTGGCATTGGTGCCAAGCTCGCCTGCTCAGGCTACTTTGTCAGTGGTTTTACGTTGGAAAAAACCGCGGCGGATATTGAGGTTTATTCGCCCATTCTGGCCATGCTGGATTATGAGTTTAATGAGACTGAGAAGTCCGTGAGTGCTTCCCTGCTCGGCATTAAAACGCGGACAGCGTCTTATCAGGAAGGGATTGGTTGCGCGCTGGACTATGCCGGTATAGACGTTCGAGCTTCGGTTAACTGGCCAACAATGCACGCCGCCAATGCCGCCTGGCCCAGGGGCGATTCTGTGCTGACCATCCGCCCGCTGATACAACAGCGACTCGACGCAATGCTGGCGGCCGACAACGCCGATGGTCATGATACCCGTGCTTTGTTGGTTGCACACAAGGGCCAGATCGTCGCTGAATCCTACGTTGATGGCATTGATGCACAGACGCCTTTGCTCGGATGGTCGATGACCAAGAGCGTCAATGCGTTGCTGGTAGGGATGCTGGAAATGCGCGACCGTCTGTCGGTGAACGAAACCACCCTTTATTCGCATTGGGCCGATGATGATCGTGCCGACATTCGTCTGGAAGACTTGTTACACATGACCGACGGGCTGGATTTTGATGAAGAATACGATCCGGGTGAGCCCTCGACACGGATGCTGTTTCAGGAACCGGATGCGGGCGCTTACACGGCTGGACGTCCGCTTCGCTTTGCGCCGGGCACGCATTTTAATTATTCATCGGGTACGGCCAACCTGATCGCAGACTTGGTTCAACAGCGCATCACCGGGGGTGTGCAAAGCGATGTGAACGCCATCGTCAATGACTTCTTTCGCCCATTGGGTATGACGTCTGTTGCCTATGAGATGGATGCATCGGGTCTGTTTATCGGCAGTTCCTACCTCTACGCATCAGCAAGGGACTGGGCCAAGATTGGTCAATTGATGCTGAACCGCGGGGAGCTCAACGGAACGCGCTTCTTTACCGAGGATTTTTACCAGCGCGCGGTTATGCCGAACGGGTCCGATAATAAATCCGATTACGGTTACCAGTGGTGGCTCAATCGCGGCGATGACTCCCCCTTGTGGCCATCACTACCGGACAGCGCCTTTGCAGCGCAGGGAAATCGAGAGCAACGGGTACTGGTGTTACCGGACGATGAGCTGGTGATTGTCCGGCTGGGTTGGTCACCGAAAGATTACATCGATGATCAAAACTTTGCGGAGATCCGCGCCTGGTTTCAGGAAGCGGAATAAGCCTCATCGCGGTGCCAACTCAGCATTGCGAATAATAAATCGGCTCGTGAGCTTGCAGCCATGTACGTGACCCGGTTAACTGGCTCTTGAAGCATCCGAAAGTGTGAAGGGGGAATGATGCCGCTCAAACAAGTAAGAACCCAAGCGCTGAAAACCATTGAAATGACTGCCTTGCTGGTCATTGCCGCCGCGACGGTGGTTGCGGTGTTTCAGGAAATCATGGTGATGGTCAATAACCGTGCGGTGACGCTGGCGGATCTGTTGTTGCTGTTTATCTATCTGGAAGTGTTCGCCATGGTGGCGCTCTATCTGGATACAGGAAAGCTGCCGGTGCGGATGCCACTGTACATTGCCATCATCGCATTGGCGCGTTACCTGATTCTGGATATGAAAAGCCTCGATACCTGGCGGATCGTCGGGATTGCGGTGACGGGCTTGTTACTGGCCGTCACCGTGTTTGTTATTCGTTTCGGGCATTTGAAGTACCCCTACCCGAAGCAGGATCAGCTGGAGGAATAACCTCCTCCAGCGATGTGGCAGAAACTCAGCTCGCGGTTCGGGCGTCGAATGAACCATTGTCTGGGTGAACACCCAACACTTTGCGATTGAGCAGGCTGTAGAGTCGGATGGTTTTGTACTGTAGATAAATCAGCGGCAGGTATAGAACAAAGTAGGCTAAGTCGAACTTACTCAGCACTTCAGCCGGTAACACCGGAACCAGACCTTTGTTGATCCAGAAGTTGAGCAGGACAAAGCCGGCCACACCCGGACAGATTAAAGCAAAAGAAGAGGGTGATCGGTTTGACCCATGCACGAACCGACCAAAGTAGTTGGTTCGCTTTTTCACCGACAGGCCCAGAATTGCAAACATGCCCTGCATTGCAATGAATGCCGTCAGCCAGAAAAACGGCGATCCGGTGTGCACATCCACCAACACGTGAGCGCCATGGCTTAACCGCATGAGGGTAATGCCAACGATGGTCAGAACCGGAATCATCACCAACAGGGTGGGTAAGCCTTCAACCGCAGCGCCGTGCTCAAACATAGCGCGGAACCCCAGTACCAGCTTAATTAACGCCAGCACCAGTGCAGTCACCGTAAAGAAGATCGCGCCGATCATGCCAATGATGACCGTGACCGGCAGGTCACTCATGGCGGCGGACGCGGCAAACCCAACGCCGATCATGGCAAAGGCAAACGCCGGCAGGATCTGCGACAGGTTGTTGTTCTTGCTGCAATCGAACCCACCTTCGGTCATCGCCCGGGAAAAGAAGTCGAGATAAATGCGAAACGCCTGCACCCCTATCGCACCGAAGGCGAGTAAAGCAAACGGGAACAGCCATTCTTTAATACCCCAGAGCCCGGGAACAAACACCGCCGCAAGGATGAACAGCACGTTGACACCCATGCTCAACGTCAGCGGAATCGCCATCAGCTGGGTTTCGGCATTGGAGTTTTTCAGGCTCTGAAACGCGTCGGTCTGTCGAAAGGCTTGATAGGACGACAAGTTCCAGAGCAACATTCGGAAATAATTAATGGCAAAGCCGATAATGCCAACCATGGCGATAACGGCCGTGATCTGCAGCCAGAGACTTGAGCCCTGAAAGACGTCGGCCATGTGACTGAATGCAGGGATCGGACTGCCTTGGTGTGGCATCCAGAACATCAGGTACATGAAAAAGCTGATCGACAGTCCGCCACTGCCCAGTGCGGACAAAAAAAACAGAGGGGAGTAGCCCTCTGCCGTGGGTTGTTTGAGCCTGAAAAACATACCATTCCTCCTTTTAATTAGTGTTTTCTAATATAAAGGAATGGAAGTCTTTTGTGCTCATTAATTAGAATTTTCTAATATTATTTTTGACTTAAATCAATTTCAAACAGATGTCGAACGAGACGTTGATTAACCAACTTTGAAAAACCCCTCTAGACTCAACAATACAGGCCGATACAACGGTCAGAGTAGTCGTTGCGTTTTTGTCGCCTTTTTTGGAGCACATACATGAAAAACCCTTTTCGATCCTTTAATGGCATCATGATGATGATGGTGTTCGTACCATTTCTGATCATGGCCGTATCCGCTGGAATCATGCAGGTTCGTTCGCTTGATCATATGGCCAGCGATTTTACGGTTATGGCCGAGGAGCGCATTCTTGAGGTGGAGAAGAAGCGTATCCGCACCGTTGTCGAGTCGGCCGTCTCTCTGATTCAACCCTATCTGTCCCAGCCCGGTGCACAGGGTAAAGAAGCCGGCATTGAAGTGCTGACAACCTATGAGTTTGATGAGGGTGACGGTTACTTATTTGGTTATGAGTACGATGGAACCCGGCTTCTGCTGGGGCCGGGCCAAGCGGGCCTAGGTGATAACTTTATTAATCTTCAGGATGAGAATGGTCAGTACCTGATTCAGGACATGACACGAATCGCTCGTACAGGTGGTGATTTCTACACCTACTATTTTCCCAGACCGGGTGAAACGGAAGCCAGTCCAAAATACTCGTATGTGATTGGTATTCCGCAATGGAACATGTTTATCGGTACCGGAATCTACCTAGACTCCATTGATGCCATGGTCGCCGACCTTGCAGAAGAGGCGCGTCAGGTTGAGCGCCAGGCCAGCAGCAGTTTCCTGGTCAGTTTTGTGGTGATTGCTTTGTTGGTGCTGGTGGCCGGTGTGGCTGCGATCCGCTCATCGCAGAAACTCACCGGACAGTTCAGCCGCTCGGTCGCCGAACTGGCGGATGGCAATGGCGACCTGACCCGAACCGTACCGGGATCCGTCATCGACATTTACGATCAGATGGCCACGAACTTTAACCGGTTTATCGGCGTATTACGCAATGACATTCAGTTGTTGAAGGAAAACAGTCAGCAGTTGCTGGATATGTCTTCGCAGTCGATGCAGCAACAGTCAGAACTGGCGTTGCAAACCGAAACTCAGAAAGACAACACCTTGCAGGTGGCCACCGCGATCGACGAAATGAGCTCGACGGCGAGTGAGATCGCCGATAACTCCGAAACCACTCGCGAGTTTGCACAAAACGCCAATCAGGATATGCAGAATATTCTGGGCCAGGTTAAGAACTCACTGAACCAGTTGGGTAACCTGAACGAAGCGATGGAGTTCGTGCAGACATCGACGCAGGCGCTCGGTGAAAACGTGCAGGACATTCATCGTGTCCTCAGCGTTATTCAGGGGATTTCTGAACAGACTAACTTGTTGGCATTGAACGCGGCTATCGAAGCGGCTCGAGCCGGTGAGCAGGGACGAGGGTTTGCCGTTGTAGCCGATGAGGTTCGTTCTCTGGCTCAGAAGTCTCAGGACAGTACGGTGGAGATTTCAGACATTCTGGCCAAGCTGGAACAGGCCTCTGCTAAGACCTCTGATGATATGGCGCGCAGTACCGCCAGCCGTGAGGCCGTTGCCGAAGCGATGGCGCAAATTCAGGAGCTGGTGGCGTCGACCACAGAGAACATTGAGAACCTGGCTGAGCGCAATGTTCAGATTGCCACAGCCGCGACTGAACAATCGTCGGTAGCGCAGGACATCGCGCGGTCGGTTAACGATGTCTCCACCAGTTCGGAAGCCATCAAAGATCAGACCGAAGAAACCACGGCTCAGTTCCACCGTGTGCAGGAGCTCGCCGAAGAAATTGCCGAAGTGGCGAGCCACTTCCGCACTTGATTCTTCTCAGGGCCTGTTAACTGGTCCTATAACTGCGCTGGTACCTCACTGAGCAGGTCCAGCGCTGTTTTCATACGCGCCAATGGTGATCGCATCTCTAACAGGTTCTGCATAATGTCCGGGTCTGTCTGCAGTAGGCTGAACAGTTCAAAACTGAAGGCATCGACGGGTTTCTGAATCCACGTATCGCTGTTGAGTGTGGCCTGAATTTCGACGCTGTCTGCCGTTAAGGCCAGCAACCGATGCATCAGCTTGTCTTTGAGTAACTGAGCTTCATGAGCTTCTTCCGGCGACATCGGATCATCGTCCACTGGGGTGGCGTCAAAGATCATGAAGGGCAATGCCTGGACTTCCCGATCCAATCGATAGCGTTGATCCAGCGCCACGCTGATCATCATGCGTCCATCCTGAAGGGTTTCGTGCAATCGACACTCGCCTGCAGTCACCAATTGTACCGGTCGATAGGTGGCCTGATTGGAGTTCAGCGCTTCACTGAGTGTTTGATCTTTCGGCGCTTCGCGCACCTGCTTTTCAACGTGGCAGATGGCCAGCGGCAGGCCAGTCTCGATGCAATGCTCCACCATGGTCCGGTAGCGGGGCTCGAACACATGCAGGGGAAAATGCGTCCCCGGAAAGGCGACGCATTGTGGAATCGGAAATACAGCTATTTCGGTCATATCGGCTCCCATCGCCAGTGACTGTCAATGGATTCGAACTGGTGACGAGTATAGATCACCTCAGCCAAGATCAACCTGAATAAACGGTATGACGCGGTTGATCAGTTAATCAGGTAAGCGGCATATTTCATGCGTTTCTGCAGCTCATCCGCCGCGTCTATCGGTGCCTGATCGCTGGTCATGAACGTATGGATCACCGCGGCGATTTCACGCCGAATCACATCCCGAACCGCCATGCCCTGTGAGAGCGATGGGACCAGATTGCCGGCCGACAAGGCCTGCTGTTTGCGCTGAACGGCAAACTGGAGGCATTCACTGATGCTTTCCAGGCCGGTTCCGCTGATCGCGGGTAGGCCGCCCTTGTAGTTGTTGAAAAAGTACTGCGCATCGGTATCCATGACCACGTTCAGGGCACGACGCTGCTCAGGTGTCATTGGCTGAGAGCGGGCGTTCAGTGCTGCAATGGCATCGACGCGTAGGGACAGGGCATCGTGCTCTCCGGGGAAGGCCGTGCAGTAATAATGCTGATTGGCTATGCGCCCCTGCCTGGCCAGCTCGCCATGCGCCCAATCGCCTTGAATGACCAGACCAGCGGTGTTGGCCGTTAACATTGCAATGGCTTCGTGCCAGCCGGCGTTTTCGTCCAGGCGCTGAATGAAGGGTTTCAGTTGCGCCATCTTGGTGAGCACCGCGTTGAAGTCATCTTCAGCGTTGCGCAGAGCGGTCTGGTTCAGCTGGTCAAACAATTCGGTGTATTTGGGCGCTCCAAAGTCGGCAAGGTAGATCGTTTCAAAGATCAGCAGGTCCTGATCAGAGCTGCCGTCATGAGCTATTGGTGTCAGGTCACTGTCGGCGATGGCTTGCAGCATGGTCAGCAGGTCGTTCCAACTGGCCTGATAATCAATACCCGTGGCGTCGACCAGTTGTTTATTGGCCCAGACCCAGTTGCTGGTGTGCACACTGATGGGCGCGGCAATAATCTGTCCGCGATGCGTAACCGTCTCCAGAATTTCCGGAGGAATGCGTTCCGCCCAGTTCTGTTCCTGGGCGATCTGCGTCAGGCTGTGTAACTGGCGCAGGTCATACCACTGGCGCAGTTCCTCATTGCTCAGGGAGATCAGCGTTGGGGTTTCTGCTAAGCCATTCGCTAATCCTTTGATGGCTTCGGATCCGTCGAGGGACGCGGCCGAAGGCTGCAGTGTCGTAATGGTCAGATTCGACTCACTGAAGCGGGTTTCCAATACATTAAAAGCTTTGATTTCGTTAGGTGACTGCCAGGTCTGTACAACCGTCAGCGGTTCGGCAAACAGACAGGCAGGGGCTGTCAGCATCACGCTGCATACCAGAATAATGACTCGTCTCATGAATGGTCTCACTTGCATTGAACGTTATGCGCACGTATCGAGATGTGCTTATGGTCTGGCCCTGATAACAGGCTCTAATAGGTAGGCGCGATAGTTTGCCCTGATTGTCGCCTTCTGGTCAAACCGATGTGTCGTCGATTGGTCGGAAGCGGTTTGTCATGCCGAGTTGAGGTTTGTCTGGAATGCCGCGGATCACCGCGGCGATGGTGGTGCTTTGATCAGAATAACGGAATGATTTTCCGGGTGAGTGTGAATGTTTTGATAATGTTCGCTGATGGGTCTTCGCCGGACTTTTTGTGTGGGGGTCAGCCAGCCGGACTCGACCGTCCATGCCTTGTCTGACACCAGCAACGCGGACAATTTTTCATGTGAGTCGAGTCTGCCGTTGATGCTGACCAGCGTGTTTTCCAGTATCTCGGTAAGCCCGTTGATGCGGCCGGGTGGTTGGTTGAGTTGCACCGCGGCGACGGGCTGCCCTTGGTTTTCGCCAAACACGCAGGCCAGGTCGATTAACGGCTCCTGTTGCAGCCGCGTTTCGATGGGACCCGGGTTTACAAATTTACCTTTGCTGGTTTTAAACGGGTCCCGCAACCGGCCGGTCAGCGCCCAACCGGTTTGGTTGTCCTGCCATTGCCCGAGATCGCCGGTATGGAAATAACCTTCTTCGGTAAATGCGGCGGTCGTGGCTTCGTCGTCGTTAAAATAACCGGAAAACAGGCCGGGTGAGCGAATCAGCAGCTCGCCTTCATGGCTGACACGTATCTCGGTTTGCGGTACCGGACGTCCAACTGTGCCTTTGGATCTCGATTGAAACGGGTAGTTCATGGTGGCCAGCCCGCAGGTCTCCGTCATCCCCCAGGCTTCTGAAATGGGGATGCCGAGCTTTTCATACCAGGTCAGCAGATCAATCGGCATGGCCGCGGCACCACTGCCGGTCAGACGAGCGTGTGACAGACCCAGCAGGCGACGCACCAGACGGCCAAACAGACGATTGACGCCCGGTATGGCAAGCAGGGCATTGACCAGGCTTGGCGGCAGCTTCGCGTGGATGGCGGTCTGGAAGTTTTTCCACAGTCGGGGAACAGACATGAACGCCGTCGGTTGGGCGCGCTTCAGATCGGCTGCAAAGGTGGACAGATCGTTAGCAAAAAACAGCTGCGCACCACTGTAGACCGCATTGCCCTGAATCATCATGCGTTCGGCAATGTGAGCAGCAGGCAGGTAGGACAGGAATCGATCCTCTGGCGTTACTTGCATGGCTGAGCGCGTGTTCTGACAAGCGTAGTGATACGCGCCATAGCTGAGCTTGACGCCCTGTGCCTTACCCGAGGTCCCTGATGTGAAATGAATGGTCATGATGTCGGATGTCGTCGGAACAACCCATTCGGTCTCAGGCAGCGGTTCGCTGGCGGTCAACGTTGCCCAGTCCAGATCCGTTCCGATCGTCTCGTAGGGCAGATTGGCCGTCGTCAGGTGACTGACCTCCAGTGCATCGGCCAGTGTAGGATCGTCCAGCTTTCCGATGAATAACCAATGCACCGGCACGGCCTTCAGCGCCTCGTTGAGGTGTTCGGCCGTTTGTGTTGGATACAGTGGCACAGTGATGAGCCCGGCCATCTGAGCGGCCCAGTCGAGAATGAACCACTCCGCACAGTTTTTACTCAGGATGCCAATGCGTTGGCCGGGTTCCAGGCCACGTTGTCGAAGTCCGCCGGCCAATCGACTGACGGTATCGAAAGCCTCCCGATAGCTGTACACCCGGATGTGACCGTCGCTCAATGGCTGGGTCAGAAAAGGACGCTGGTTCAGTTGCAGACTGAGTTGCTGCAGAGATTGGTAAGGTGACATAAAAGCGTCAGCGCGGGATGAGGTCACGATCGTCTCATTTTTTCAGAACAGGGTTCCACCTTACGGGGAAACGTCCGATTCAGATTGATCCAGCACAGAAAAACGGTTTGCTCAGTTGGATTCAATCGGTTTGGCGGCTGGTAAGGTAATGAGAAACTCAGCGCCTTTTAACCGGTTAGATCGTTGCACCTGTAACTGCCCGTTGTGCCAATGCGCAATACGGTCCGCGATGGCCAAGCCCATGCCAAACCCCTGATGTCCGGAATCGGATTCGCCCCGAACAAACGGCCTTACCAGCGTCGACAGTTGCGCCGGATCGAGACCGGGGCCGTCGTCGTGAATGTGAATGATGTGATGGTCACGCACTCGCTCCGCTTCAATACAGACCTGGCCAGCACCATAGTTCAGCGCATTGTTGAGGACATTGTGTAACAGCATGCGCAGGTAGGTGGTTTGCCCGGACGTCCACAGATGCTCTGTAGATGTGGCCAGAGTCACCATGCCATTCGGGTGATGGTCAACGTAGGATTGCAGAATGTCGAGCAGGTTAACCGGCTCGCGGTCCAGCTGTACCAGGTGTTGTTCCAGCCGGGCATAGTGCAATAAGGCTTCCACCAACGCCTGCATTTCATCGATGTCGTTACTGAGGTGGTCTTCGTAACGGCGGCGCTCGTCCGGATCGGTCGATTCGCTCAGCATGTCGATGCCAAAACGCAATCGCGCCAGCGGCGTTCGTAAGTCATGCGAGACCGCACTGCTGATCAGTCGGTTATCCTGCAGCAGTGATTCGATCTGATCGGCCATGCGATTAAAGGTGCGTTCAATGTCGGTGATGTATGACAAGCGACGGGACGGCAGGCGTGCGCTGAAATCGCCACGTCCCCAATCCAGGGCACTTTGCCGGAGACGTCGCAGACTGAAAACCAGCGGCAGCAGCCAGAGTAACAGCAGTAATGCAATCCCTGAATAAAAAGCCACGCTGAGCAAGGCCGAAATCATGGTTTGCCTTGGATTTGTTTGCAGGGCGGGTGGCGTCATGGCCAGAATGCGTTGATGGGCCGGTAACCAATAGTGCAGGATCAGACCGCCGGTGGTTTCCAGAATCAGTGGCTGACCTTGTTGCAGCGGTTGCCAGAGGCTGTCGGGCAAAGGCAGTTCATCGGCCGTTAATAATGACAGTTGAGTCCCCTGATCGTTTTGCCAGGCAAGCAGAAACTGTTCGGGGTCGGCACTGTCGTTGAGACCGGCGGCGAGTTGTCGACCGAGCATTTCATAGTGGGCCACCGGACTGTTCTGTTCTTCGGCCAGAAACGTCGTGAAGATCCGATCAAATGCCCAACCGAGGGCGACAATGGCCAGCAGCAAGACAATAAGAAGTGACAGACTCAGTTTTTTCATGGCTCAGGACCAGGCATCCGTAACCAGCAGATAGCCTTTGCCCCAAACAGTTTTAATGCGATCCGGGTGTTCGGCGCTGCCCAGTTTTTTGCGGATTCGTGAAACCAGAACATCCATGGAGCGATCAAAACCGTCATATTCCAGGCCGCGGACATCTTTCAGCAGTTGTTCGCGGGTGACAATGGTGCCGGCGTGACTGGCCAGATACCAAAGGACATCGAACTCATTAGAAGAAATGCGGACCGGCTCGTCGTGCAAGGTGGTGGTGCGAGCGGTGGCATCGATCACCAATGCGCCAAGCCGAAGTTTTTGATCCGACGCTACGTCAGGGACCGGATTGTGGAGTTCGCGTTTCAGCAACCCTTTGATGCGGGCCAATAACGCGCGCGGGCGAACCGGTTTGGTGATGTAATCGTCAGCGCCCATTTCCAGACCCAGTACTTCGTCGGTTTCTTCTAATCGCGCTGTCATAATCAGTATCGGCCGATGATAAAAGACCCGAACTTCACGACACACATCAAAACCATCTTTACCGGGCAGGTTGACATCGAGCAGGACCAGGTCGGGCTGATCGTCTCGGATGAGGGTCACCGCATCGATACCATTGGTCGCAAGCGTGATGTCGTAGCCCTGATTGGTCAGGTAATCGGCGATCCAGGTCGCTAAGGAGGCATCGTCTTCAACCAATAGGATGTGCGGTGTGCTCAAGGGTGAGAGTTGGCTCAAAACAGCCTCCAGCTGTTGCGTCGTTTTTTACTGTCGCCGTAAACCCAGGAGACCGTCAGCGTGGCCTGGGCGATCTCCTGTCGTTTGTTGCTTGTTTGGGGCGTCAGAACCAGGCGATAGCTCAATGAGATGTCTGAGGCAAACTCAACCCGGGACCGTCCCTGACGCACGCTTTCCCAACAAACCAGTGGCTCCGGTTCGTCTTGCAGATACAGACAATAGTCCGCGATCTCATTAGTTTGCCAGCGAACAATGACGGTCTGGTAACAGGTCTGTCCTTCGTTCATGGCGACGCAACGTTCCGGAGTCAGCGTCAGTTCGCCCTGCGGTTGGGCCAGGGCGTCCTCACTCAATGTCGCCACGACGGCTAAAAGTAAGGCGGCGATCATCCGGATCAGTTGTTGGCGACTTCCGATATCGTAAACCCACATGGCTTGTTCCTTACAGCACCAACATCAACATCAGTCGACTGCTCAGATGCTCGCGGTTGTCGCCTTCCCAGAATGGACTGTCGATGATGGCTTGCGAGTACTGGGTATAGTTCATCTGGCCGCGAATGATCCAGTCTTCGCTGATCGGGTACGAGGCACCGACTTCTGCGTTGTAAGTCAGATCGTCTCCGGGGTTGTACTCAGCAAAGTCACTGTTTGCTTCAGCGGCAGTGACACCGTAGTAATAGTCCATGACTTCTTCGGACTGATAAGATGCGCCGACAATGCCATGCAGGTTCAGGTTTTTAATCTGTAATCGCGCACCGGTCTGCAATGATGCCGTAAAGCCTTCATGCCGGCCGGAAATTTCTTCGCGAATCTGTCCCTGAATCACCAGGGGGCCCAGATAAATCGCTGAACGGAAACCCACGCTCCAGTCAGCTTCACGAATACGAATCGGTAACAACAGTTCATCGTCTTTGTCCTTGGCAAAACTGTCGTGCTCTTTACCAATGATGACGTCCATGCCGACATAGTCGGTGTTCAGAAAATTAAGACCAAAGACGCCATTGCGGCCGCTGTCGGAGTAATACTCGTAGAACAGTCCGGAAACCTGCAGGCTGGCATTGAGCTGAGTGTCGACTTCCAGGCCTTCAAACCCTTCACGCATCATGGTTTCGCCGTCGCTGTATTCCAGGCCAACACCGAGCTCCAGAAAGCCACCGTCGCGGTCCTGAGCTAAAGCGAAAATGCCTTTACGTGGCTTGCCACGAAAAGCGTTGTCCAGCTTTTCCATGACTTCCTGTTCCCACTCTTCGAGCTCTGCGTCGGTTTCAGCTTCGCTCAGTTCTTTGCCATCGCGGTAAATTTTAAAATCGACATCATCGTCGCTTTCGTCATCTGGGTCGCCTTCGTCGATGGTCAGTTCAATGATGGTTTGACCGCCTTCACTGTTCTTAACGATTTCCACCGTCGCGGTGCCATCGTCCTGATGCTCAATGCGCGCGCTGTCATCGGTACTTGGTTCATCGGCCGCCAGAGCGGTACCCAAGGTGAATAATAGGATGGGGGTTAATCTCAGCGCCTGGTTATGAAGTGTCATGTTAGGTGTCCTTTTCAGCAGAGAGTCTCAGCCTATCGAAATGCGGTAATTCAAGTCGTAACAGTTTCGGTCAATCTGTATCAATCTGTATCAGTTTTCGTCAGCGGTGTTTGTCGACTGAGAATGACGGCACCGAGCCGCTGTTCCGTTTCGACCCGCTCATGAGCCTGGCGGATGTCGTGATCGGCGACCATTGAGTCGATGACCGGTTGCACCGTTCCATCGCTCAGCCAATCGGCCAACTGTTGCAGTTCTTCCCGGGTTTCACCGGCCAGCTTTAAGATGGCGCGCTGCTGATTGCCATGGTTGAGCCGGCGGGCGTGACGAAAATCGGCGAGGGTCGGATTGCCGGATAGGTAAGTTCCGGATTCGGTTAAATGCTTCAGAAAGCCGGGCATGGGCAGTCCGGCGACCATGTTAAAAACGCAATCCCAGAGCGGGTGCTGAGCATCGAGTGGGTTGTTCTGGTAATCGAGGACCATATCGGCGCCAAGCTGAGACAGCATCGGTAACTTGTGCGCGGCATCGATGCAGGTGACGTGAGCGCCTTTAAGTTTGGCAATCTGCAAGGCGTACAGTCCGATACTGCCGCCTGCGCCATTGATCAGCAGTCGCTGCCCCGGTTTAAGCTGAGCGAGCGTCATAAAATGCAGGGCATTCAGCCCGCCGAGAATGCAGGCAGCGGCCTGTTCGGAAGAGACATTCTCAGGCGTTTTAACCAGGGTTGCCGAGTGCGGCAGGGTCACAAACTCGCCATAACCACCTAATGTCATACCGGTGCTGCCAAACACCCGATCACCCACCGCAAAGTCCTGAACCTGATCACCAATGGCGTCTACGGTGCCGGCAATGTAACCACCTAAGATGCGGCGCTGTCGACGGGGTTTCCAAAAGCCGAAGTACAGTCTTAAGGGCAGTGCAAACCACTTGACCGGAAAACGAAAGCTGCGCAACTCACAATCGCCTTTGGTGACTTCGCAGGCCTCAACTCGGATTCGAAGGCTTTTGTCTTTGAGTTCGGCAACGGGTACGTCGTCCTTGAGTTCAAGTACGGATGGGTCACCGTACTGTTGGTATTGAATGGCTTTCATGCTCGGGTCCTCTGGCATTCACCGTTCAGAAGCGCAATTGCTGTAACAGCAGTTCTGCGCCGTAGATGTATAGGGCGTTCAGTATGGCTTCGCCGGTCATGACACCGGCCACTATTTTTTTCCGGGAGACCCGCATACTGCTGGCGACATAGACGATGGCGTCCGTTGGTGCAAACGGAAAAAAACTCCACAGAACGATGGCATAGTAACCGTTGCGATCGATTCGGTCGCGTACTTTGACGTAGTGACGATTGTTGACCCGGGCGAGGGCAACATCGATGCCGACGTGTTGAATCGCCAAGATAACCAGCAGACAGGACATGAAAATGCCCACCATGTTGGCTGCAAACGTCAGATGCGCAGGAAACAGCGCAATGCCGATAAACAGTAACGGTGTACTCGGGATAAACGTCATGCCACGAACAGAAAGCAGCAGGGTGTACAGGAGTAAACTGAGGACGAACCAGTCGTCAACATAACCGGTCAGGGCCGAAGTTACGGTGCTGAGGTCGTTCCCGAGCCAATTTAAGTAAGTGAGCAGGCCGGTGACGATGATCAGCAGCCAAAGGCTGAGTAAAGTTTTATTCATCGCAGGCGGCAAACTCCAGCACCAGATAGTAATCCAGCCAGGCGTGGTGGTTTACAAACAAACCCAGACATTGATTAGGGAACGCCGGAACGAACATTAATTGAAAACCCAGCCACGGCTGCTCAAATCCGGGTAATACGGTACCTAAGGTTTCATTAGCAAGAACGTCATGGCGTGCATGCCATTGATTCAACAGTGCGTAACCTTCGTCTTGAAACTGCTGATACATCTGTTCCAGCGATTGGTTTGGCCGTTGATAACGCTCGGCAAACTCCGCCGGTGACAGCGTCTGGATGTACACCAGTTCGCCCTTGGAGATAGGTGGTGCAGGGTGTCTCCGCTTGAGCTTTTTCTCACAGGTTTTTTCCTGACCGACACTGTCCGCGGTTGACCAACGGTGCTCATAGCAGACCTCATCGGTGTCAAAAAGGTATGGCAGGGTGGCGTTCATCAGCGCCGGGTTACTCAGATAAATGGTCAGCGACAGCAACAACAGCAAGATCAGGCTGATCAGGAAGACAAAGAATTTGATGAGGCCTTTCAGTATCGGAGTCATGGGTTTGCCGTGTTCACCAAGATCGTTCTATCTTACGCAACGACTTGGCTGATGGCTAAGTGTGTTGACCTGCCTGTCGGTTGATCCGTTTTGCTCATGTCCTGTGTCGTCCTGCTCCGTATTCATCGGAAGGTGACGTTAACGCAGACGAGCGCGGTTGACATGGGCCGTAGGTCACAGGTGTGAAAAGGAGAGCGTTTCAATCTCAAGTTTCTGCGACAACGGCCGTTAATAACGGAGACTGGAGCATGGATCGAGACGCGTTATGCTAAAACTGACTTCGGGCAATTGCGCCCAACGTTTTATTGGAGACCTGGTGTCGTTCAGAGGGGAACGGTATACCGTGACGGCTAATTATCCCCGTCACGGGTATCTGTTGATGCGAGAAAAACGGTCAACCGCTGATCGCTCAGCCCAATCAAGGCGCGTCCGATACGCGGCACTCGAAGGTTGAGCGGGTTTTACTTACAACGAACCAAACTGAAAGCTGATAAACACGCTGGGTTTGGACAGATCGTTACTGTTCAGGCCCGGTAGTGACGGATCGGAAGCAAGTCGATAGGCACCTCCCACTCCGATTTCCAGAAACTCAGTCAGGTTGACTTCGACCGCGGCGGACAGTTCAGTAATCAAAAACGAGCCGGTATCTGAGATATCCGTATCCGTATCGATCGTGGTCACACCGCCGGCACCAAGTAACAGGGTGGTGTCGACATGCACCAGCGCCTCCGGATCATAGGTGTAACCCAGCATCAGACCGCCATACCCCATATCCAGCTTGTCACCGTTGTTCCAGCCCAACTCATTCACCAGGCCATAACCACCACCGCCAAGCATGATTGAATGTTTACCGGTGGTGAAGGTAGCTCCCCCCATGCCGCCGATTTCGAAGGTTTGCTCATTCTGGATCTGACTGACTTTAAACAGCGGGCCACCGAACCCTCCGACGCGCGCATTGTCCATATCGATCAGCGATTCTTTGGCAACCACCTGAGTGGCCAGAATGCCGCTGGCGAAAACCAGTACCGCAGCACTCAGATAATTGGTGAGTAATGAACGCATAGCAAACCTCCTTGCAGACGGATCGTCATTATGGGGGCCGGATCTGAACGCCAGCTTAACCCCGATCCTCAGAACGATAACAAGGCCATTGCTGAAACCAACAGTGCCTGTGGTCATGTTTTACGGCTGCGATGGGTCCGGTGCCGATGACTGGCGCTGTTGTTCAAGCTCGGCCTCCAGCGCCGACAGTTGTGCTTCCAAGGCTCGCAGCTGCTTACGGTTGTTTTCAAGCGCCGCCTGTTGGACTTCAAACTCTTCGCGGCTGACGACATCCAGTTTGGTCAACTGACTTTGGATGAGCGCACGGATGTTGTCGCGAACATCGTTGCCTGTGTGTTTGCCCTGATCGAGTAAATCGGTCAGTTGAGTGGTGAGTTCATTGAGAAAATCGTTGGGTGATTTCATAGCGAATCCGGCCTTTTTCAAAGTGGTGGTTGGCGTGTTTCTTTTTGGCTCTTTTTTGCGCACCTATACGGTGCGCCGCCCTAAACTGGTGCGTAGGTTGTTGGTGTGACGGCCGTCACAGCCTCTAAGTTATTGATTTTATGGGCTTTGGTGAGTTGGCACAGCCTTCGCAATAACCTCGTTGGCACTGTGCGACACACTCAACAGATCAAGCATTGTGTGCATTGTAAGTACAGACAGGTCGTTTCTCTAGCGAAATAAAAGCAACAACTGCCAGAGGAAAGACTGACATAACAACCGTCTGATCAAGACGCCTCTGTTATAGGTCGCCGGCTTATACCAGAGACTTCCTGATCAGACGAGACGAGTCAAAATTGTGGAGCAGACAACATGAAATTAGTTTCCGCCATCATCAAGCCCTTCAAGCTGGACGATGTCCGTGAAGCGCTGTCAGAAATCGGCGTTCAGGGCATCACGGTTACTGAAGTTAAAGGTTTCGGTCGTCAGAAAGGACACACAGAGCTCTATCGGGGCGCTGAGTATGTTGTGGACTTCCTGCCAAAAGTCAAAGTTGAAGTTGCGATTTCAGATGACGTGGTTGACCAGTCCATTGAAGCCATCTCGAAAGCAGCGAACACCGGCAAAATCGGTGACGGCAAAATTTTTGTCACCACGCTGGAACAGGCCGTGCGTATCCGTACCGGTGAAACCGGCGACGAAGCCATTTAATTAACGAATTTCCAGTCGGAGAGATATGATGAACGATGTAATGCAATTGTCTTATGCACTCGACACCTTTTATTTTCTGGTGTGCGGTGCGCTGGTAATGTGGATGGCCGCGGGCTTTTCAATGCTGGAAGCGGGTCTGGTCCGCTCTAAAAATACCACGGAAATCCTGACTAAAAACGTCGCCCTGTTTGCGATCGCTTCCCTGATGTATCTGGTTTGCGGTTACGCAATCATGTACGACGGCGGCTTCTTCCTGAGCGGTATTCTGGAGTCTGGTGTCACCGGAGCTGAAGATGACTGGTACTACGCACCATCTTCTGACTTCTTCTTCCAGGTTGTGTTCGTTGCGACCGCCATGTCGATCGTGTCAGGTGCGGTAGCAGAGCGTATGAAGCTCTGGGCATTCCTGGCGTTCGCTGTCGTGATGACCGGTTTCATCTACCCAATGGAAGGTAGCTGGACTTGGGGTGGTCAGGCTGTGTTCGGTATGTATGAGCTGAACTTCCTCGACTTTGCCGGTTCCGGTATTGTGCACATGGCCGGTGCGGCTGCGGCTCTGGCTGGTGTTCTGCTGTTGGGTCCACGTAAAGGTAAGTACGGTAAGAACGGTGAAATTAACGCCATTCCAGGTGCTAACCTGCCTTTGGCCACGCTGGGTACCTTCATCCTGTGGATGGGTTGGTTCGGCTTCAACGGCGGTTCTGTTCTGCAGACTTCTACCGTTGATACAGCGAACGCGGTTGCGATCGTCTTCCTGAACACCAATGCGGCCGCCGCTGGTGGTGCCATCGCTGCGCTGATCCTGGCTCGCATCCTGTTCAAGAAAGCGGATCTGACTATGATCCTGAACGGTGCACTGGCTGGTCTGGTGACCATCACTGCGGGTCCGGACATCGTGTCTCCGGTTGAAGCAACCATCTTTGGTGGTCTGGGCGGTCTGTTGGTGGTCTTCAGCATCCTGGCTCTGGACAAACTGAAAATCGACGATCCTGTCGGTGCCATCTCAGTTCACGGTACTTGTGGTTTCCTCGGCCTGATGCTGGTACCTCTGAACTCTGACGCAACCTTCCTGGGTCAGTTGGGCGGCGCACTGACCATCTTCATCTGGGTCTTCGTTGCTTCTCTGATTGTTTGGGGCGTACTGAAAGCGATCATGGGTATCCGTGTGACCGAAGAAGAAGAGTACGAAGGTGTGGATATCGCCGAGTGCGGTATGGAAGCCTACCCAGAATTCAATAAAGGCTAATTGCCAGCGGGTGACCGCGAGAGAGTGAATCTTCTTAAAGGCACCTTCGGGTGCCTTTTTTTTGAGAGTTGGAAACCTGAATTGAGTCTGAACGATGCTCCGGGAATGAAGACTTGGAATTGACCTGATCTGCGACTGGTGCCAATCTGTGGCGACTATTGCCTGAGGACAACCCCATGCGTTATTGGCCAATCCTGGTTGCGCTGCTGTTTAGCAGTTGCGCCAATCTGTCTTTGACCGATGTGTATCGAACACCCGATTTTCAGTACCAGAGCACCCGCCTGACTGCGGTCAGCCTGGATGCCTTGACGGGACAGTCCAGCATTCAGATTCGTAACCGCAACCCTTATCAGATTCCGGTCAGTGAACTGGAAACGGAACTCTGGCTGGAAGGTCAGCCCTGGTTGACGCTGTCGAACCGCTCCATTGGCGGTTTGCCCGCCAATGGCACCATTGAGACCGAGCTGGACTGGGCCTTGGTCTATGATGAACTCGCGCGGCGTGCAGGCGATGTCTACCGAGCGGGTGAGGCAACGCTGACCTTGCGTATGCGGCCGACGTTGGATGTACCGGTATTGGGACCACAAACGTTGGATTGGTCTGCACAGTTCACAGTGCCGATTCCGAAACTGCCGAAGTTGCGTCTGACGGATTGGTCGGTACGCTCGTTGACACTCACAGAAGTGACGCTGGCTTTAGGTGTTGAGGTTGAAAACCCGAATGTGTTTTCCATCGCAACCCGGGGCGTTGCATTGGATCTCGATCGCAATGGCCGATCGTTGGCCTCGCTAGGTTTGGCCGATCAGACGCTCGATTCAAAGACAACACGAACACAACAGGTGATGGTCAGCCTCTCGATTCTGGATGTCGGTTTATCGCTGGCGAATGCACTGAACAGCGGTGAATGGCCTCAGAATCTGAACCTGGACTGGCAGGGTAACTGGTCAAGTTCGGATCTGGCAGTACCTTTACCATCGCTGCCCGGGGGGCAAGTGCGGTAAACTCGGTCAAAACAGGTAAATGTACTCGGTGCAGTACCAAAAGAAGAAAAAGAGGATTGTATGAAGTGGCGAATGGGAGTGGCGGTGGCCCTCAGTTTGGCGTTTTCGCTGGCTCAGGCGTCGACGCTCAATGATGTCCGTAAAACGGGCTTTCTGAAATGTGGCGTCTCGACCGGGATTCCAGGGTTTTCCAATCCGGACCGTAATGGTAACTGGACCGGTTTGGATGTGGACGTCTGCCGCGCGGTTGCGGCGGCGGTTCTGGGCAATGCAGAAAAAGTCCGTTATATCCCGCTGACCCCGGGTGATCGGTTTAATGCGCTGCAATCCGGTGAAATCGATGTGCTTTCGCGGATAACAACGTGGACTCACAGCCGTGACACCACTCTGGACATTATTTTCGCCGGCGTGTCTTTTTACGATGGGCAAGGATTCATGGTTCGGGAAGATGCGGGTATTCGCTCTCCGCAGGAACTGGATGGTGCCGCGATTTGCGTGCAAAAGGGGACCACCACCGAACAGAACCTGGCCGACTATTTTCGGGAACATGGTTTACGGTATCAACCGGTGTCATTCACCTCCTCTGATCGGGCGATTAACGGCTTTAAAGCCGGGCGATGCTCTGCAGTTACTTCGGATCGGTCGCAACTTTATGCCCAACGCACAAAGCTCGACGATCCCTCCAGTGCCCGGATTTTACCCACGGTCATTTCCAAAGAGCCTTTGGGCCCGGCTGTGCGTCAGGACGATATGCAGTGGTACAACATCGTGAAATGGTGTCTGTTTGCGTTGGTGAACGCGGAGGAGTTAGGTGTTACCAGCGCTAATGTCGATGAAATGCGTAAGTCGAATAAACCGGTCGTTCAGCGTTTACTGGGCGTCAACTCAGATACGGGGCGTGCCATGGGACTGGCATCCGATTGGGGTTACAACATTATTTCTCAGGTGGGTAATTATCAGGAAATATACGATGGTAATGTCGGCAAGGATTCCGAGCTGGAAATCGACCGCGGGCTTAACTCTCTTTGGAGCAAAGGCGGTATCCTGTTTGCGCCACCGTTGATCTGAACAGTTTTTCTGTGCTCCGGAGTTCATGGCCCTCTAGAGGTAACGTCGGGCCTTGAAATATCGTTGCCGCCAATACTGGTTGTCGAGGCTCGACTCGATGACCCCTTTTGAAGTCGACGCGTGAATGAAGCGGCCCTGACCGGTATAGATACCGGCATGGAGCTGCTTGGCACTGGTTCTGAAGAAAACCAGATCGCCCACCGACAGTTGATCGCGGCGAATGGGCTGACCGTTCACCGCCAGTTGCTCCGTGGTTCTGGGCAGCGACATTCCAAATGCTTCGTTGTAGGCCACCTTGATAAACCCAGAACAATCAAACCCGTTAGCGTCCGTGCCACCATAGCGGTATGGGGTCCCCCGATACTGTGCATACACCTTATCCAGTCCGTTCTTGGAAGGGGCGGAGGTCGGCGTTGTCATTGTTGCCGTGGTGAGAGTAGCCGGCGAGCCGTTCATCGCGTCGAGGCTCTGAAAACCGGCACAGCCGGACAACAGACACAGCATTGCAGGTGCTATAAAACGAGGCATCGCATTCTGATCAATCAGGGTTTCTGGTGTTATAGCAGAAGATAGTCCGTTTCGCACGGCTGAAAGGGTTGTTGTGCTATGGTGACTGGAAGGATTGTTAACGTCGACACTAACGACCAAGGAGCCCTTGATGACGCTGCTGCTGATCGGTTTGCTGGTATTTTTTGCCATTCACATACTTTCATCCACGCCCCTGCGCGACCATCTGGTGGGGGCGTTAGGTGCCATGCCCTATAAGGGGGTTTATGCACTGATTTCCTTTATCGGGCTGGGTCTGATCATCGCCGGCAAAGCTCGGGCACCCTTTGAGCCCGTTTGGGATGCGTGGCCGGCTTTACGTCCGGCAACGTTGCCGTTGATGTGGGCCTGTTTCGTTCTGTTACCGGCAGCCCACATGAAAACCAATATTAAGCGGTTTACCCGGCATCCGATGTTGTGGGGCATCATCCTGTGGTCCGTTGCGCACTTGGCTGTGAATGGTGATCTTGCGTCGATGCTGTTATTCGGCAGTTTTGCGCTCTATTCGGTGTATGCGATGGTCAGTCAGACCCGTCGTGGTGCTGCACTGCAAACCGAACCAGTCGCCGTAAAATACGATGCCATGGTGGTAGTCGCCGGGACGATTGTCTTTGTCGCCATCTGGCAGCTGCACGGCGTGCTCTTTGGTCTGCCTTTGTAGGCCACGACTTCGGTCGTATACACTAAGGTCGCATTGTCCTTTCGACTGTGAAAATCAAAATAGTCGCAACACAAAAACAAGAACGGGTGGCACGATGAGTTCAGAAAAGTATCCGGTTCCGGAAGCAGCCGCAGCGCGCACAAAAGTCAATAATCAACAATATCTTGAGCTGTATAAACAGTCGGTTGAAGACAACGAAGGGTTCTGGAGAGAGCAGGGCCAGCGCCTGGACTGGTTTAAACCCTATACCGAAGTGAAAGACGTCAGTTACGACAAAACCAACCATCGCATTCGTTGGTATGCCGATGGTGAGTTGAACGTCGCTTATAACTGCATCGACCGGCATCTGGAGAGCCGGGGCGATCAGACGGCGATCATTTTCGAAGGTGATGAACCGACAGACGACGCGCACATCACCTATCGTGAACTGCATGCCAATGTCAGTCGCATGGCTAACGTGCTCAAATCGTTGGGTGCCAAGAAAGGCGATCGCATTACCATTTATATGCCAATGATACCGGAAGCAGCCTACGCGATGCTCGCCTGTGCCCGCATTGGCGCGATCCACTCGGTTGTTTTCGGTGGCTTTTCACCGGAAGCACTAGCCGGTCGGATTGAGGACTGTACTTCGAACCTGATCATTACCGCAGACGAGGGTGTAAGGGGCTCTAAGAGCATTCCATTGAAAGCCAATGTGGATAAAGCCCTGGAACATGAGGGTACTAAATGCGTGAACCACGTCCTGGTTGTTCAGCGCACCGGCGGTAAGGTCGATTGGAAAGATGGGCGCGATGTTTGGTATCACGACCGTTTCGATACAGTTGATTCCGAATGCCCATGCGAGCCTATGGAAGCAGAAGATCCGCTGTTTATCCTCTATACCTCGGGTTCAACAGGCAAACCGAAGGGCGTTCTGCATACAACCGGTGGTTACCTGGTTTATGCCTCGATGACTCATGAGTACGTTTTCGATTACCAAGACGGCGATGTGTATTGGTGCACCGCCGATGTTGGCTGGGTAACCGGGCACAGTTACATCGTCTATGGGCCATTGGCCAATGGTGCTGTGACGTTAATGTTTGAAGGCGTTCCGACTTACCCATCACCGCGACGATTCGCCGAAGTGGTGGAAAAGCATAAGGTGAATATCCTGTACACCGCACCGACGGCGATTCGCGCATTGATGGCGACCGGAGATAAGGCGGTTGAAGGCACGGACCTGTCGTCACTGCGCTTATTAGGCTCAGTCGGTGAACCGATCAATCCGGAAGCCTGGGAGTGGTATCACAATGCCTTCGGCGCGGGCGAGTGCCCGATTGTGGACACCTGGTGGCAGACGGAAACCGGTGGCATTCTGATTACCCCGCTGCCCGGTGCGACCGAAATGAAACCCGGTTCTGCCACGCGGCCTTTCTTCGGGATTCAGCCAGCACTGGTCGACAATAACGGTCGGGAACTGGACGGGGCCGTTGAAGGCAATCTGGTCTTGCTGGACAGCTGGCCGGGTCAGATGCGTTCTGTTTTCGGTGATCATGAGCGGTTTATCCAAACCTATTTCAGTACCTATCCTGGCACCTACTTTACCGGCGACGGGGCTCGTCGTGATGAAGATGGCTACTACTGGATTACCGGTCGGGTCGATGATGTGCTGAATGTGTCAGGGCATCGTCTGGGAACGGCTGAAATAGAGAGCGCGCTGGTGGCGCACCCATCGGTTTCAGAAGCGGCCGTGGTGGGTTACCCGCATGACATCAAAGGTCAGGGGATTTATGTCTACGTCAGCCCGATGGCCGGCATTTACCCTTCCGATGAGCTGACTCAGGAGCTGAAACAGTGGTTGCGTCAGGAAATCGGGCCGATCGCTACCCCGGACCTTATTCAGTGGGCCGACGGACTGCCGAAAACCCGGTCAGGAAAAATCATGCGTCGTATTCTGCGTAAGATCGCAGCCAATGAGTACGATGCTCTGGGGGATACGTCTACACTGGCCGACCCGGGTGTGGTTGATGTCCTGATTGATGAACGGATGAATCGCTGATCGATCGCGGGTTCCCCCGACATGGGAATCATCAGAGCCACGGTGTTTATCCTGGCCTGATGATTCCTTCCTCCTTGCTTCGACTTCAACGCCATCGGTAATTGTGCTTCAATTAGGGCATTTACGATCAGGGTAATTGAAATGTCGAAGTCCATTGCGGATCAGCTGATGGGACTGGGCCTGGCAGATAAAAAACAGGTTCAGAAGGACAAGGCTGAAAAGCGAAAGCAGCAGAAACAAGCGCGTAAACACAAACTGGAAACCACCGATGAGTCTAAGACAGCGGTGGAGCAGGCCCGACGCGAAAAAGCCGAACGCGATCGTCAACTGAACCTTGAACGACAAAAAAAGGCGGACGAAAAAGCCCTGCTCGCTCAGGTGAAGCAGATTCTTCAGCATACGTCGATTCGCTCGGACGACGGCGATATTAAATACAACTTTGCTGACCGGCACGACAACAAAATCAAATCCATCTGGGTGACACAAAGCATTCAGGAAAACCTCGCGACCGGCAAGTTAGCGATCGTCTCCAGTGATGATCAGTATCACGTGGTGACAAAGTCCGTTGCCGATAAAATTGCCGAACGCAGCCCCGCCAGTGTGGTGTTTGTCGCAGACAAAGACGAGTCTCTGCCCGAAGACGACGATCCCTATAAAGACTTCGTCATTCCTGACGATCTGATGTGGTAACCGCTATGACCAAAGTAAAAGGCTTCACCAGCCGAATTGTGCACCATGATCGTCTGCAGCGCTTCAGCGATGGACCGATTCATGCGCCGATCTATAACAGTGTTCCCTACGGCTATGAAACAACGGAAGGGCTTGAGGCTGTTTTTCAGGGTAAAAACACCGGGCACTCCTATGCACGGCAGTCTACGCCCACCACCGATGCCCTGCAGTCGATGATCAATCAGGCGGAAGGCGGTGTCGGAACTCTGGTATTTGCCACTGGGATGGCGGCGTTGAATGCGACTTTTTTTGCATTGCTGAAGCAGGGTGATCATGTGATTGCCAGCCAGTACCTGTTCGGGAATACCTTCAGCCTGTTAACAACGCTGGAAAACTTTGGCGTCTCCGTGACCTTCGCGGACCTGACTGATGCCCGCAATGCCAAGGCCGCCATGCAGCCTAATACCCGACTGGTCTTTGCCGAAACCATTGCCAATCCCGGGACTCAGATTCCGGATCTTGAAGCCCTGGGCCAGTGGTGCCGCGAGGAACAGCTGGTCTTTATTGTAGATAACACCCTGACCTCTCCGTACTTGTTCAACCCGTCAAAGGTTGGCGCCTCGCTGGTCATGAACAGTCTGTCAAAATACTTCAGCGGGCACGGAACCGTTTTGGGTGGCGCCATTACCGACACAGGGCACTTCGACTGGCAGGGCTATCCGCACATCTTTGAGGGCTATCGTACCGGCGATCCGAAAAAATGGGCGCTGACTCAGATAAAGAAGAAAGCCCTGCGTGATATGGGCGGTACACTCAGTTCCGATGCGGCTTATCAGATTTCGGTTGGCGCTGAAACCATCGCATTGCGCATGGACCGGGCGTGTCATAATGCCTTGTCGCTTGCTCAAATGTTGGAAAACCATCCGAAAATCAGTCGAGTGCACTACCCGGGTCTGGAAAACCATCCTCAGCATCATCGAGCCCGGGACTGGTTTCGCCATAATGGCGCTATCCTGAGCTTTGATCTGGCGGAAGGCTATGATTGCGCGGATCTGTTGAACCGGATTGATCTCGTTATCAATGCGACCCACCTGGGCGATAACCGCACACTGGCGCTGCCGATGGCAAGCACTATCTTTTTTGAGATGGGCGCTCAGCGACGCGCTGAGTTCGGTATTGGAGAGCGGATGATTCGGTGTTCTGTGGGTATCGAAGAGACCGATGATCTGCTCGAGGCGTTTCAGTCGGCATTGGATTCGCTCTGAACACCATGACAGGGTGACAGCGCAACGAAAAAGAGTGACAATCATCGACGCCTGTACGAAACCGGCGTGTTAGTCGCCGGTTAAATAACAATGATAAAAACCAAGGGTGCTGCTCATGAGTGGTCGACGATGGCTCGGATGTTGCGCGATCGTGCTGTGCGCCGGAGTCTCTGCGACAGAATCCGGCGATTTGCTACGGTCTTTTTCGGAAATGTCTCTGGAAACGCCGGTCGTTTTGCATGACCAATGGTCCGTAAGTGACCCGTTGGACTCAGACGCTTTTAAAACTGAATATTCGCAGTATTTTAATCAGTATATCGACGTAGCGACGACCTTATCTGTCCGTGCCATTGATTGCGCAAATGGCGTTTTGCCTCAAGCCGATGCCTACGAGTCAATGACCGACCTGAGTCGTTTATATACGTCGGTTGCAGAAACTGTGACCCGCAGCCAGACACAACTCCGGCTCTGGCAGGATTTGAATGACACAGCGGCCAGAGATCGTCTTGCCGAGCTTATTCCTTCGCTGACAAATGCCTACAGCCGACTGATGTTTGAACTGTCCGGTTGCTCCGGTTTTTTGTATGGTGAGTTGGTAAATTGATCGTCGATAGAATGTCTGGGTGCAGCCTGTTGATGAATAACATCAGAAAAGGACGGAAATTGTGGATCGAATACTGATTGTTGATGACCACCCGTTGTTTCGAGATGCTCTGAAGTTGTCTTTAACTCAGAGTACCGGTCCGCATGCGCTGCAGGCGGCTGGACAAATCGAGTTCTCCTCCTCATTGGAAGAGGCGCTGTCGTTCCTGAAACAAAATGCCGAAGTCGATCTGGTTTTGCTGGATCTTCATCTGCCGGGTAATGATGGGTTTCTTGGCTTGCTTGAAGTGCGCAAGCTTTATCCTGCCATCGCTGTGCTGGTGATTTCGGGGAACGATGACCCTTCGATTATTGCCAAGGCAAGGGCTTGTGGCGCAGCCGGGTTTATTTCTAAATCGCTGGCAGCGGAGTCCATACTGCACGCAGTACAGTCGGTCTTACAAGGCGATGAGTACTGGCCAGACATCGATCTATCGCCGGATTCTGAGCTGGAAGACATCGCCCGTCGCATTAACGAACTGACGGACCAGCAGCTGCGAGTGCTGCGTCACCTTCAGGACGGTCGTCTGAACAAACAGATTGCCTACGATCTCGACATTTCCGAGGCGACGGTAAAGGCGCATGTCACCGCTATCTTTCGTAAGCTGAATGTGCTGAATCGGACTCAAGCGGTGATTTTAGCGAACAAGCTCCACGTCGACCCGCCGATTTCCGCCTGATCCAAGGCTGATGGGAGGTGACGAAATAGGTCACTTCCCGTCCTATTTCGCATTTAACCTGTGATCCTTTCGAATGTGACTATCGTTCGGATATCGCGGCAAAAATCTGAAAGCCAGCAATCAGCGGCTTGCGCTTCCAATCCCCGAAAAATAACCCTGAAAACACTTCATTGGCACGGTTCTCGCTGAACTGATAGTAACGAAACAGTGAATAACAGGTTCGCCAACATGTCAGCAGTGAAGAGCAATGTCATCCGACTGTACGATGTCAAACCGGAACTGGCTCTGGAGCATCTGAAGCGTTCAACAGGATTGGATTTTGACGAATTACCGGAAAACCTGGCCGATAGAGTGGAAAAAACCAGCGGCCATCAGCCAGTTCCCCCGGTATTGACCGACATCGTTGACGAGCCGGTCTTCAGTAAAGCCTGAGCGTTAGCTTTGGGCGCGCTGTGCCGTCTGCGCGGGGTTGGCAGCCGGTTGAACAAACAGCTCATCGACTCGATAGTCGTGGTGCTCGCATTCAACGATGATACTCATCGCCTGCAAAGGTCCGTTCACCTTAAGTTTTGCAATGCCCGACAACAGCAATGACGATGCGTTCACGTTGGTTTGGTCGATGTTCATACTGTGTTGGCCGCTGTCATCGTGCCAGAACAGTTGTAAGCGAATGGGTTGCTGTGCAACCCGATCGAATCTGAACCACGCAGCCACGTTATAATCCGCTTGCCAGCGCATTTGTTTTTTTATTCCGCTGGGTTGCTTCAAAACCGAGTCAGGGACGTCGGTCAGTTTGTGTCTGTACATAATGAAAGTCTCCTCTGACGAATAACAGTAACGACTCTGTTCCGTTAAATCCGTCGACTGCTTCTCACTGGCTTTTTGGTTTTTACCGATTTTTAGTTCCAGTTAACACTTTCATGCGTTTTGATGCCCTTTCATGGCCCCAGTTCGTCAGGTCTGTCGGTTTTTGATCAACGCTCGAAGCGCGATGGGTTTTACCGGTTTGGCCAGATAACCCATGCCGGCATTGGCAGCCTGTTGTTGTAACTCGGCATCGCCGTGGGCCGTTACCAGAATGGCGTTCACGGTTTGCCCCCATTGACGCTTCAGTTCCTTAAACAGCTCGAACCCGGTCAGGGATTCACCAAGATGGTAATCCATAATCAACAGTTCAGGTGGCTCGGCGGCAAGCGCTTCGGCTCGGGTGGAAGCGGTTGTGACCTGGCAGCCCCAGCCACTGAGCAGGGTGTTCAGCGCATCGGTGTTCTGCCGGTCGTTGTCGACGACCAGAACCTTAAGTTGAAGCTGATGAGATGGAATGGTCCGCTTAGGGCCTTCGGCTTTCGGCATCGGTACGTCGTCCACTAGCGGTACCTGTAAAGAAAAACACGAGCCACGATGCAGACGCGAACGGACCTGGATCGGATGATCCAGGTGTTGACTGATCCGCGAGACCACACTCAGGCCCAAGCCGACTCCCTGTGCTTCCTGCTGATGTTGGTCCAGGCGGTTAAAGTCGAGAAAGATCCGTTCAAAGTCTGACTCATTAATGCCCAAGCCGGTATCCCAGACTTCAATTTGCACATGATCCGACCGTTTCCTGGCCGCCAGCAGGACACCACCGCGTCTGGTGTACTTGATTGCGTTGGACACCAGGTTTTGCAGTATCCGGCGTAGCGGGCGGGCTTCACTGCGGACATACAGATTGGTTTCGCGAACGATCAGACGAAGCTGCTTGTCACCGGCGATAGCACTGAATTCATCATTGATGGACTGAAACAGGCGGTTCAGTTCCACGGTTTCGAAGCTGGGTGCCTGCGTGGAACCGTCCAGCTTGGCGATTTCCAGCAGCGTCGAGATCAGTTCCTCTGTTGTACGCAGCGAGCTTTCCAGTTTTGGCAGAATGGCGTTGTCCGGCCATTGCTCGAGCAGCGCAGTGTTGTACAAACGGGCCGCATTCAGCGGTTGAAGAATGTCATGGCTGGCCAGTGCTAAAAATCGGGTTTTGCTTTCATTCGCCAGTTCCGCTTCGGTCTTGGCTTCCATGATCATAGATTCGGCTCGTTCGCGTTCGGCAATCTCGGCGCGCAGCTCTGCGTTTATTTCACGAACTTCCTGAGTGCGTTGTTGTACCCGGGCTTCAAGTGTGTCTTTCGCTTCACGCAGTTCATCCTGAGCCCGGACGAACTCGGTAATGTCGTTGAATGTGGTAACAAAGCCACCACCGGGCAGTGGGTTACCCCGTATTTCAGTCACGCGACCATTGTTGCGGACGCGAATGAAGCGATGCGCTGTGCCGCTGCGCCAATGATTCAGACGTTTTTGTACGTGTTCTTCCACTTCACCGGGGCCGCATTCCCCGCGCTCGGCGTTATAGCGAACCAGCGCCTCGATCGGCTTGCCGACGCGAATCAGTTCTTTCGGGTAGTCATACATTTCCAGGTATTTGCGATTCCAGGCGACCAGCCGCAAGTCGCGATCGATCACCGAAACCCCGTGATCGAGGTTCTCCAGCGTTGATGACAGGACTTTTTGATTAAATTGGATGGCTTGAGTGGCTTCATCAAAAAAGGTCACCACATCTTCGAGGTGCAGCTCTCGACCAGCTAACGCCGAATGCATCATCGCGCGTGCCGAGCTGGCACCAATGACGCCGGATAGCGTCCGTTCAATGTAGCGGATGAAATCCGCGGTCGGAATGTCATGGGCTTGCAGACGGATATGATTAACTCGCTCGAAGTCATCAATCCAGCGTTGTGTCTGATTGCTTCCGGCGAATCGCTCAAGCATGGAGATCAGTTCACCGGTTTTAACCTGGGGTTTTTTCTTCTGTCGATTGTCATCGGACTGCAGATGCTCGTTGAACTGAACATAGGCGGACGCTTGCAGCCGGTCGGCCAAGGTGGGTTTGGCTCGCCTCGAAAAGTACACGTAGGCCGCCACGTTGAACGCCAGACTGAAAAAGACACCGCGGGACAGGGCGTCACTGAACTCAAAGCCGAACAGGAACTCCGGGCGCAGCCAGCGAATGTCATAAGGACCATGGGTGAGCAAGGTCTGATCGATAAATCCGGCCTGACTGAGCATGGGAACTATCAACGTCCAGAACCAGAGCAGACTGCCGACAATCATTCCGGCATAGGCGCCGTGGGTGTGAGCTTGTCGCCAGTACAGACCACCAATGAGCGCGGGCAGTAGCTGAACCACCAGAGAAAATGCCAGCAGGCCAATGGCTGATAAGGCTTCAGTTTCACCGAAGAGCAGGTTGTACAACCAGGCAATTAAAATGACGGCAATGATAATGATACGCCGAATCAACAGCAGCCAGGGTGCGACGGCTTCGGAGGATTCGTTCAGTCGTCGTTTCAACATTAACGGCACAAACGCGTCGTTGCTGAGCATGGTGGATAGCGTGAGTGTGGTGATCACAATCATTGCCATAGACGCTGAGAAACCGCCGATAAACACCAGTACCGTTAACCAAAACTGATCTCCGGCCAGCGGTAACAACAGCACAAAGGTGTCGGCATCGATGCCTGAGCCTTCGAACAGACGCAAACCAGCGGAGGCAATGGGCAGGATCACCAGGCTGATCAGGATTAAATACAATGGAAACACCCAGCGCGCGGTTTTCAAATGACTGAGCTGTGTGTTCTCAACCACCATGACATGAAATTGCCGGGGCAGTACCAGAATGGCCGCGCCGGCTAATAACAACTGAGTCAGGAAGTTCAGACTGATTCCCGACCAATTGAATGCCTGTGCCGCGGCCAGCTCACTGGCAAATTCATCAGTGCCACTGTAAAAAACAAAGATGACGTAGAGTGCCAGGATGATTAGGGCACTGAGTTTAATCAGCGATTCGAATGCGATGGTCAGCATCATGCCGGGGTGATGTTTCGACACATCGACCTGGCGGGTGCCGAACAGAATGGCAAAGCCCATCATCGAGATGGCAACGACTAACGCCGTGTCGGGTATCGGCAGCGCGGGGTGCGCAGACGCTGAGAGCACGGTAATGGAGTTGGTGACGGCCTTAAGCTGCAAGGCAATATAGGGAATGCCGGCGACAGTACAGATCAGCGTCGACAGTAGGGCGATACCGCGTTGTTTGCCGTAGCGCGACGCCAGAAAGTCGGCAATGGACGTTGTGTTCTGTCGTTTGCCGACCCGAATCATCTTTTGCAGCAGTCGATGACCAAACACAAAAACCAGCAACGGTCCGAGATAAATCGGCAAAAATGACCAGCCGCTGTTGGCGGCGGTACCGACCGCTCCGTAAAACGTCCAGCTTGAGCAATAGACTGCCAGTGACAGAGCATAAATGTAATGGCTGTGGCGTCGGGTTACGCGTTGACCGGAACGCGAATCACCGTAAAGCGCAATGCCAAAAAGCAAAGCGAAATAGAGCACAGCAAAGGCAAAGAGAATCCAAGGGTTCATGCAGATCTTATTCTTATTCGTCAGCGTAATCGCTACACTACCCACTTTTACCATAACTGAAAATGACTATGCATCAACCAAAGCAACATCCCTCCGTCGCGTATGGCCGTGTTGGCGTTCTGCTGGTCAATCTGGGCACGCCTGATGATCTGTCGGTGCGCAGTGTACGCCGCTATCTTAGAGAGTTTTTGTCCGATTCCAGAGTGGTCGAAATTCCGAAACCGATCTGGTGGCTGATTTTAAATGGTATCGTATTGAACACCCGGCCTAAGAAGTCGGTCGCCGCCTACGCAAAAATCTGGCGACATGACGATCAGGAATCACCGCTGCGGTACTTCACCCGGGCCCAGTCCGAAAAACTGGCAACTCATTGGCCGGAGTTGGTTGTGGATTTCGCCATGCGTTATGGCAATCCGGATATTGCGTCCCGACTCGATGCCATGCGAGCCGCCGGCTGCGACCGGTTATTGGTGGTGCCACTTTACCCACAATATTCAGCAACCACCAATGCATCGGTCAACGATGCGGTTTTCGATCATTTGAAAACATTGCGCTGGCAACCGACCGTGCGTATTGCGCACCCCTGGTACGATCAGCCTGCCTATATCGATGCGCTGGTCCAACAGGTTCATGCGCATTTAGGCTCGGCGAATCCTGCACCTGACAAGATTCTGTTGTCGTTTCATGGGTTACCAAAGCGGTCACTGGAGTTAGGTGATCCTTACTATTGCCATTGTCAGAAAACCGGCCGCCTGCTCGCAGAAGCGCTGGGATGGCCGCATGACAAGGTGTTGATTACTTTCCAAAGCCGTTTTGGTCCGGCGAAATGGCTTGAACCCTACACGTCCGATACGCTGGCCGACTTACCTGGCGAAGGCGTGAAGAATCTACTGGTGCTGACGCCGGGCTTTGCGACGGATTGTCTTGAAACGTTGGAAGAAATTGCCATGGAAGGGGTCGAGACGTTTAAAGCAGCCGGAGGTGAAAACTGTACCGTGTTACCCTGCCTGAATGACAGTGAAGAAGGCATGCAGGTGTTGAACGACATGGTGACCCGGGAGCTGGCCGGATGGTTGGCAACGTGACGGTCAGGAAATAATGAATAAGGAGGCGTCGTCAGGAAGACGGCGCTTGCATATTCTTGTTCTTATTGGGGAAGCGTATCTGAAATTTCCAGACCATTGTTGTTTTTGGCGGTCCGGGAATAAAAACAGCGCCCTTATTCTTGTTTTTGGATGGGCGCCCACCGTTCTTAAATCCACCCACTTTTTGTTTTTGTTTACGGGTGTCTTATAGTCGTTGTGCCCTTGTAATAGCAGGGGGCGTGCCAAAAGTAATAAACCCTTTAAAATCAATAAGTTATATCGATATGGTTGATTTATGATCAGGTCATATGCATGGCTGCTGTGGGTAACGTGGCTATCGGTAACACTTTTGGGGTTTGTGGTAACACTCTGCGTTTTAGTCAGCCGAATGTAAGCGTCGGTAACCTGAAACCTTGGCGTCAGGCAACCTTTCTGGCAGTAAATTGAATGATTCAGGTCATCTTTCTGCGTGGTTTTACCTCTCTCCACGTTCAGTGCAACGCGTAGTATCATGGTCGATTTGGATGGGAGGCAGTTTATGTTTGGTTGGTTTAAGAAATCGGCACCGAAAGCCGTAACTCTGGAGTGGACTGAGTACAAAGGGTATCGCGTTGCGGCTGAGCCGGTGGCGGAATCGGGTCAATACCGGGTGGGCGGTCGAATTGAAAAAGGTGAAGGGGAAGCATTGCTGAGCCACACCTTTGTGCGGGCCGATCTGATTCCTACGTTGGATGAAGCAAAATCCTTCAGCCTGAAAAAAGCCCAGATGATGATAGATCAACTGGGCGATCGGGTATTTGACAGTTAATGGTAAGACTTACCTCAGTTCAGCGTCGAGTCGTCGGAGGCTGAAAACAGAGCCCTGACATCTTCCGGGGTAAAGGCATAGCGTTCGTGGCAGAACTGGCAGTCAATTTCGATATGGCCATTTTCTGCAGCCAAACTGACGGCTTCATCAACGCCCATGGTGCGGATAGCGTCTTCGCTGCGTTGTCGACTGCAAGTGCATTCAAATTCCAGCTGGTTCGGCTCATACACCCGAACCGTTTCTTCATGAAACAGGCGGTGTAACACTTCCGTTCCCGGTAATGACAGCGCTTCCTCAGTTGTCAGCGTTTGAGCCAGGTGAACCAGGCGCTCCCAGTCTTCGGACAGGTCGGCACTTAAGCTGCTGGCGCTGGCCGACTCGGGCATGGCCTGTAGCAACAATCCGGCTGATTTTTGCCCATCGGCATAGAGCCAGATGCGTGTCCGGATTTGCTCAGATTGCTGAAAATAATCTTCCAGAACCCGGTTCAGGGTCAGCTCGCCGTCATTGATGGACACGATCCCCTGGTATCGTTTGCCTTTGTCGGGTTCGATGGTAATGGCCATCTGACCTTCCCCCAACACCGGTCCGGCATCGTCGTAGTCATCGTTATATTGAGCAATGGCCCGTAAGGCTCGGTTGTGTCGGCACTCGGCCATCAAGGTGCGAACCTGGCCAGCACCGCGCACCTGCAAAGACAGAGTGCCGTCGAACTTGATGGTGTCACTGAGCATGGCGGTGGCCGCCATGAACTCGCCCAGCAACTGCTTCACAGCCGTTGGATAAGGGTGTTTGCTGAGTACGTCCTGATAGGCGCGATCGAGCTGGGTAAGCTCGCCCCGAATCGGCGTTTGGTCAAAAAGGAATCGAAGAGTCTGGTCAGATGAAGACATAGGTTGGCCTGAGGTCAGTCATTGGGTTGAGATTTTAAACGAATCAGATCGCGCCGCTGTTTCTTGTTTGGCCGATGGTTGGGCGATGCGGCGGCCGCATTCATGGTTTTCCGCTGTTGGGCGTGTTGCTCGCGTCGGGCGATGGATTCTTCGGTTTCCTCATAGAGCGTCTGCGCAATGGTGGCGCTTTGCCGCTTGTCGAGAATATCGCGGATAATCACGGTCTTTTCATCCCAACCCAGCTGCATGCGCACGCTGGCGCCGATCTCCACCGTTCGGCTGGGTTTGCATCGCGCCCGGTTGTAATGAACCTTACCGCCTTCGATGGCGGTTTTCGCCAAGGAGCGGGTCTTGAAAAAACGGGCGGTCCAAAGCCATTTGTCGAGTCGGACGTTGGAAGTGTCACTGCTGTCAGTCATATGGATACGGGATACAGTTCCTGAAAATGATCAAACGCCGGATACCGAGATGGTTTTGCCGGTGCTTGTGAGTTCGGGGTGTGCACGCCGACCAGATGTCGGATGCCAGCCGCCTTCGCCGCATCCAGAATGTGGTCGTTATCGTCAATAAACAAGGTGCGTTCGGGTAAAAAACCGGTTTTTTCCTGTAACCATTGCCAATAGTCTGGCGATTCTTTAGGTGCCCCGGCAGCGTGCGCATCGAGCACAACATCGACCCAGCGACACAGATCAGTTCGGGTATCTTTTAAGGCAATGCTGTCGGGGTGTGCATTGGTCGCCAGGATAACGTGGCGTCCGCTGTGGCGAAGCCATTTCAGAAACGCCAGCGCGCCGGCCCGAAATCCGATCAGATGGGCCAGCGTTGATTTGGCGGGACGAATGTCGAAACCGAGCTGCTCGCTCCAGAAATCGATGCAGTACCACTCTAGCTGGCCGTACCACTCTTTGCCGATGCGGTTGATATGGGCCTCTGCCTGTACCCGTTCGATGTTTTTGGCTTCGGCGTACTGGTTAGGCAGGCCAACCCGCCAGAAGGTGTCATCGAAACACAGATCAAGGAGCGTGCCGTCCATATCCAATAACACCCAAGAGATTGCGTCCCATTCCTGAGAAGACAGGACAGACATGGTAGACTGATGACTGGTACCTGACATCAAGTGACACTCCCGAATGAATCGTCTTAACCCTAGCATAACAGCGGAAGACACGCTGACCGATACCAATCTGGTGACTCTGTATCAGCTCGCGCAAAAGGCAGGTGAGGCGATTCTGACGGTGTATGGCGATGAGTCTCGATGGCAGAAGCAGAGCAAGGCAGACGATACTCCTGTCACGGCGGCTGACATTGAGTCGTCACGGATTCTGGTCTCCGGGTTAGCGGCCGTGGTTGATTGTCCGGTCGTCTCTGAAGAGGCGTTGCCGCCCTATGCGGAACGTGTCGCCTGGCCGCAGTACTGGCTGGTGGACCCGCTGGATGGGACGCGAGAGTTTCTGCATAAAACCGGCGAGTTCGTCATTAATATTGCGCTGATGCGTGATCATCAACCGGTCTTTGGTTTTCTCTACCAACCCACGACCGGATTAGCCTGGTGGGGCGGCCCTGGTCAAGGTGCCTTTCGCGGTCAGCCCGGTGATGCCCGGACAATGACCGGACAGGACGCCGGTGCTTCTCTGGTGGCACTGGGTTCGCGTCGTTCACGCTGGAAAGGCGCCTGGCGTGATCAGTTGCAACAGGCCGGTTATGATGTACAAACCGAATCCGTTGGTAGCGCACTGAAGTTTGCTCGATTGGCTGAGGGCACGGCCGACTTGTATCCGCGCCTGGGACCGACCAGTGAGTGGGATACGGCCGCGCCGCAGGCCATTTTGGAAGCCACCGGTGGTGCGATCCGGCAGTGGAATGGGGCGCCGCTGGAATATGGTAAGCAGAACACTCTGAATCCGCATTTTATCGCGGTCGGTGACTCGGCGCTGTTACCGGTTTTGACCCGCGACTCTGCCCAATCTGATCAATGACTGGCGATGACTGATGCGACGCCCATTTCCTGGAAATCGTTGATCATTGCGCTGAGGTCATAGTCGCCCAGGCCCGTAAACTCAAATACGTATCGGCGGATACGCTCCCATTCATGATCGGTGTCGGTTTTGCCCAGCAGGCGGTAGTTACCACAGAGATGTTCGGCGATTTTCAGCACGGCGAGTAAGGTCCGCTTGTGAGCTTCTGCGTCAGAATCGCGCTCAAATACACGGGCGACATTGTGATGGTCACTGATGGCGTCACAAATCATTCTTGGGAGCTTCCAGGATCGCGCCGTGTAATACCCGATGACCGCGTGATTGGTGCGGAAGTGCCGGTTTTCGACGTCGGTGATGCGTTCGACCGGGCTGGCATAGGCCTCTCGTAGAACGTCCATATAACCGTCGAACCGCTGGTTCATCAGCACAATGCCGGCATTGTGAAACAACCCTAGCGAGTAGGCATCTTCCGGTGCCGGTATGCCTATCTGACGGGCAATGCTGCGTGAGACCACGGCTATGTCCATCGACGTGTCCCAGAAACTGTTGAGCTGCTGGATGTCCTGATCGCTGAGCTGACCGCGAATGCTGAGACCGTTGACAATGTTGACGACCGAACGGATGCCCAGAAGCATCACGGCCTGGTGCACGGACGTGATATGATTGGCCAGTCCGAATGAGGCAGAGTTGACGATTTTCAGCATGGTACCGGCAAGGCCGACATCCTGAGCAATCAGGTCGGCGATGCGACCGAGATCCGGTACCGGCTGAAACTGCTCCATTTGCAGATCAACCATGATCTGCGGCTGTGGTGGAATGGTAATGCCCTGCAGGATCTGTTCGATCTGTTCATCGTCAAGTTCAATGCTCATGGCCGATACGCTATCTTTTATTCGGACGTTAATTCAACAGTGTAGCAGTGGGCACCAAACTCGCCCGCGATTTCATCCAATCAGGAACTTCCAACGTGACCCGACAGATTCTGACACTCAACGCCGGCGCCGAAAAACGATTGCGCAGCGGACACCACTGGCTTTATGCCAATGAAGTGGACACCTCAAAAACACCGCTGGCCGGCATCGAAGCCGGCTCGGTGGCCGACGTTCAGGACGCGCGCGGACGAACACTGGGCAGTTTCATGATCAACCCCAATGCGCTGATCTGTGGCCGATTGATTTCCCGTAAAGCCGGGCGGGAGTTGACCCGCTCGTTGCTGAAAAACCGGTTAAAGCAGGCATTGGCCATTCGCGAACAGTGCTTTGAAAACCCCTGTTATCGATGGGTGTACGGTGACAGTGATGGTCTTTCCGGTCTGGTGGTTGATCGCTTTGATGACATCCTCTCCGTTCAGGTATCGACGGCCGGTATGGAAGCTCACCTGCCGATGATCCTCGACCTGTTGCAGCGCTTGGTTCAACCGAAAGGGATTGTGCTGAAAAACGACGGCAAAATGCGCGCCGTGGAGGGTTTGCCATCCTACGTGGAAGTTGCCGTTGGCGAAGTGCCCGAACAGGTGGCATTGATTGAAAACGGCGTGCAGTTTCACGCCCCGCTGATCAGTGGCCAGAAAACCGGTTGGTTCTACGACCATCGTCCGAACCGAGCCCTGGCGGCCAAATGGTCCGCCGGTAAACGCGTGCTTGATGTGTTTTCTTACTTGGGCGGCTGGGGCATAACGTGCGCTGCACAGGGGGCGGCCGAAGTGATTTGTTCGGATGTTTCAAACTCGGCGCTGTCAGGTGTCATGGAAAACGCCCGTTTGAACGGTTGTGACGATCGGGTTTCGACTATTCAGGGGGATGCATTCGATGTGCTCGATCAGTTGAATCAGGAGCGTCAGCGCTTCGATGTGGTCATAGTGGATCCACCGGCTTTCATCGCCCGGCGTAAAGATATTGCGGCCGGCGAACGTGCGTATCAGAAGCTGAACGAGCAGGCGATGAAGCTGGTTAATTATGGCGGGCTGCTGATCAGTGCTTCCTGCTCAATGCACCTTCAGGCTCAGCGTCTCAATGACATCATCCGGTCCAGTGCCCGTAAACTTGAACGCCACGCCGTGTTGCTGGCAGAAGGTGGGCAAGGCGCCGATCACCCGGTGTTACCTGCTGTGCCGGAGACCCGTTATATCAAGTCATTGTTTACGCAGGTAACCCCCGGACTGTAAGCGAGGACTATTCCGTCACGATACTGATCTGAAAGGTGTCCGAGAGGCGGCTCAGGTTCAGGGCCAGCTGGGCAACCTGCTGCCGTGAATTTTGCCACGCGGTATTCTCTTCGGTGGTGTCGAATGGGTAGTTTTCAGGCAGCTCGGCAATCTGCGACTGTAACGTGGTCACCTGAGTGTACAGGCCATCGGCGGTGATGTCGGCGGTGTCCTGTTTTGCCAGCCATTGGCTGAAGCTTGGGTTGTCCTGAGGATTGAGGTATCGAACCAGACTCGAAAGCTCAGCGCTGATGAGATCACGTCCCTGCCCGCTGATTTGGGCTGGATGGTGCCATTCCGGTTCGCGGATGGCTTTGTCTTCAAAATGCCGGTCGAGCAGTTCCACCATCATTAACCGCTGCAGACTGCGCAGAACGTAGGCCAGCTGAGCGCGCTCCGGTAATCGGCTGAACTCGTCGGGTGCCTGCCATCGTGTGCTGAGTTCGGTCAGATGCGTCAGCAGCAGCGAGCTGGCTTCATTCAGGTAGTCTTTTCGGCGTTCAACGACTTTGTTATCGGCGTCGTCGTTGGTCGCCAGCCAAACACCCTCTGTGGGAGTTTTCCATAGGAAGAACTCCAGAACCGGGAAGCCGACGGATGCGGATTCTTCGTCCATGAGCCGATGCTGGCTGCGTAGGTTATTGGCCGTCAGCGGGATGTCCAGTTCATGAACCAGGCCGGAGTAAGGGTATTCCGGCAACCCACCGATATAGCCTGCCTGAAAAGGCCGGGTATCGATCAGGTCGAGCAGTCTGTTGAAGTCATCGCTACCGGACAGGGTAAAGGGCAGCTGGTAGAACAGCCGGTTACTGACCCAACTTTGATAACACTGACGAAAACTGGATTGAGCCTGACTCTGGGCCTCATCGGTTGGCTGTGCAAGAAAGCGTTGAATATCACCGTTCATGGCTGAACAGAGTTTCAGCATGGCGGCCGACTGCTGTTCTGCAAGTTGGCTGAACGCTTGTGCCGATTCTGAAAACTCAAGCAGATGAGGCGCTTCAATCACCGGTGTCTCGTCGATAGGTTCGATGACCGTCACCGGGTCGTCAACGGTATCAGGTTCACCGCAAGCAACAAGCAGGGTGATCAGCGCGATCAGGCTGATAGGGTGTTTCATGAATTTGTCCTCAGGTCCATGAGAGGCCAGCCGCGGCTTTCGGCGATTTGGCGCAGGCGGTCATCCGGGTTGACGGCGACTGGATTATCGACCCGTTCAAGCAACGGCAGATCATTGTGAGAGTCCGAGTAAAACCAGGCACCATCAAGCGATAGTTGATGATCGTCCAACCATTGGTTGAGACGATCAACCTTACCCTGTTGGAAACTGGGAATACCGGTTGAGTGTCCCGTGTATACGCCGTTTTGAATTTCCGGCTCGCAGGCAATGATGTTTTCTATACCAAGACGGTGTGCGATCGGCTCGGTCACAAAGCGGTTGGTCGCCGTAATAATTAATAACTGATGGTGTTGTTGGCGATGTTTGTCAATCAATGCCAGGGCAGCGGGTAACATCATGGGTTCAATGACCTCGGCCATAAACTGTTGATGTATCGGCGCAAGCTCTGCGGGGGTTTTGTCTTTCAGAAAACTGAGCGCGAACTCGAGATACTCTAGAATGTTCAAGGTTCCGTTCTGATAATGCTGATAAAACCGGTTATTGACCCGGGCAACCTCTTCGGCATCGACTAATTGCTTAGCCACCAGAAACTCACTCCAAGCGTGATCCGAGTCGCCGTTAATCAGGGTGTTATCAAGGTCAAATATTGCCAGGGTCACAATGGGTTTCCAAAAGCCGTGTGTGGTGGGATTCTAGGGCCTGTCCGCTTGAATTGCATCCCCGCCGCCGAATTCAGACGCACAAGGTCGTACCTTAACAGTGGTTGACGTTTGTTGAAACGCAGGCCTATTCAGTTGTGAATGAGGTCAAATGATTTATGGTTACAGGTCACATTCTGGCGTGTCGTCAGACGATTTTACGGGCGTTTTGAGCGCCTGTGACCCTGTCATTAATGCCAATATCGTTTTGGCGGGGGGTATGGAACAATGCTAAAGTCACATATCGTCAATAATTCTGACTTATAAAACATTCATAGTTAATTGGAATAACAGGCATGATCGATTCAGACGGATACCGGCCAAACGTCGGCATTATTCTCACCAACACCGCAGGTCAGGTGTTGTGGGCGCGCCGCATCGGTCAGGATGCCTGGCAGTTTCCTCAGGGCGGCATTCGTCAGCACGAAACGCCCATTGATGCGCTCTACCGCGAATTGAAAGAAGAGGTGGGTCTGAACGCGTCGGATGTAGACGTCATTGCCTGTACACGGGGTTGGCTGAAGTACCGGTTGCCGAAGCGAATGATTCGTCACAACACCTTGCCGATTTGTGTTGGACAAAAACAGAAATGGTTTTTACTGCGTTTGCAAAGCCATGAGAGCCATATACGTTTCGATGCCAGCGATGACCCTGAGTTCGATGGTTGGAACTGGGTTTCTTACTGGTATCCGTTGTCCAAGGTGGTGTCGTTCAAGCGCGAAGTCTATCGGCAGGCGTTAACTGAACTGGCGCCTCGTATCACTCGTCCGCAGGTGGATTATGCCTGATTTACTGAACTTACTGCGTCGTGTGGTCGAGGCAGTAAACGGGTCAAAAGACCTGAAGCTGAGTCTGAATCGTCTCACCCAGATGGTTCAACAGGGCATGGCCGTGGACGCCTGCACCGTGTTTCTCTGGGACAGCTCGGTGGAGCGGTACGTGTTGATGGCCACCAAAGGGCTGAGTGAAGACGCCGTCGGCCAGGTCACGCTGACTCAGAACGAAGGCATGATTGCCCTTGTTGGTAAACGAGAAGAGCCGCTTAATCTGGCCAACTCCAACCTCCATCCAAATTATCATCATGTGCCGTCAGTCGGTGAAGACGATTTTCATGGTCTTCTGGCGGTTCCTATCATTCATAACCGAAAGCTTCTGGGTGTGCTATCTGTACAGCGATATCGGGTCGAACGGTTCAGTGATGAAGAAGAAGCTTTCCTGGTGACCTTGTCGGCGCAGCTGGCCGGCATCATTGCTCATGCGGAAGCGACCGGCACCCTGTCGGGTATGAACCTCATGGGAACCCAGGCTGATACCGATATTCGGTTTAAAGGCGTTGCCTGTGCCAGTGGAGTGGCGATCGGTCAGGGTTATGTGATCTCACCAACGATCAGCCTGAACAGTGTCCGCTATACCAAAACCGAGGATATTGACGCGGAACTGGCCCGGTTTGAAGCCGCAATTTCCGGGTTGCGTAAGGAACTATCGGAGACTCGTCAGCGTCTTGAGGGTGAGTTGCGACCCGAAGAACTGGCCCTGTTTGATGTCTATGCCGGGATTCTCGACGATCAGGCTGTTGGTGGCGCGGTGCGCGAGCGAATCCGTAATCAGGAGTCTGCCCAAAGTGCCTTGGCGGAAACCATGCGTGGCTATGTCAGGCACTTTGAGGACATGGAAGACGCCTATCTGCGTGAGCGAGCTTCGGACATGCGGGATCTTGGACAGCGCCTGCTGACCTATCTCGTGGATGAGGAACCGGAGCGGACCATCCCTGAACATGCGGTCTTGATTGGTGAAGAAATATCCGCCGCGGTTTTTGGCTCGCTCGATCCGGAGTCGGTCTCGGGCATTGTCTGTTCTCAGGGCTCCGCCAACTCGCATCTGGCCATTCTCGCGCGAGCATTGAACATTCCCACTGTGCTGGGTGCTCAGGATATCCCGTGGCAGGAACTGGAAGGGAAAGAGCTGGTCGTTGATGGTTACCGGGGGCATGTCTACTACAAACTGACCGATGATCGACGTGAGTATTTCGAATCGCTGGTCCGTGAAGAAAAAGAACGGGTCTCCGGCCTCGAAGCGCTGGCTGATTTGCCCGCTGAAACCGCCAACGGCGATTCGGTGGATCTGATGATCAACACCGGTCTTCAAACCGACATTTTACGCTCTCAGGAAATCGGTGCTGATGGCGTCGGTCTGTTCCGAACGGAAATCCCGTTTATGATGCTCGGTCGCTTCCCCAGTGAAGAAGAGCAGGCCAAGATCTATCGAAACCAGTTAGAGGCTTTCTATCCTCGTCCGGTCACCATGCGCACGTTGGATATTGGCGGCGACAAGAGTCTGGAGTATTTCCCCATCGAAGAAGACAACCCGTTTCTGGGTTGGCGGGGTCTGCGGGTGACGCTTGATCATCCGGAAATTTTCATTGTTCAGGTCCGTGCAATGCTGCGGGCAAGTCTGGATCTGAATAACCTCAGCATTATGTTGCCAATGGTGACCAGTGTTGGCGAGGTTGAAGAGTCCCTTGCCCTGATTCATCGGGCCGTTTACGAGCTCAATGAAGAAGGGGTGCGGGTCGAGGTTCCGCGTGTCGGCGTGATGATCGAGGTGCCATCGGCGGTTTATCTGGTGAAGGACTTCCTGTCATTGGTTGACTTTATTTCCGTTGGCAGTAACGACCTGACGCAGTATCTGTTGGCGGTGGATCGTAACAATCCTCGGGTGGCTGGTATTTATGACAGCATGCATCCGGCCGTTCTGAAAGCGTTGAAAATCATTGTCAGTGAAGGTCAGCAGGCGGGCATCCCGGTCTCCGTTTGTGGCGAACTGGCCGGCGATCCACTGGGCGCTGTTACGTTGCTTGGTCTGGGATATCGGCATCTGTCGATGAGCGGTGCCAATCTGCTGCGGGTTAAAGCGGTTTTACGACAAATAGATTCTGGTTGGGCGGAAACCGTTGCCAGCGGGTTATTGAATCTGGATGACCCGAAGGTCATCCGTTCAACGTTGCAATTGGCTTTGCAGAAGGCCGGCGTGCCGCTAACCAGTTTGGGCTTGCTCCCGTCTCGTTAGACCCCGGTGCCTATGGAACGCCATGTCCCAGTGCTGCCACATAGATTTCAAACCAGGTTTGACGGTCAATGGTAATGTCCATCGCCTGGCCAATTCCACGAATCCGGTCGAGATTGTTGGTGCCGACAACCGGCAGAATATTGGCCGGGTGCGCCAGCAACCAGGCGAAGGCCACACAATCGAGTCGACTGTTTTGTTCATCCGCGATGGCCTGAAGTAGCGGGCGAACCCTTTGAGCGGCCGCTTCATCTCTAAACAACCGGCCGCCGGCCAGCGGCGACCAGGCCATGATGGCCATGTCGTCCAGTTGCAGTGCGCTCAGATCCCCGTTTGTCAGGGCTTCGGTGTGCAGAACGCTGATTTCAATCTGATTGATTACCAAGGGATGCTGCATGTGTTTTTGCAGCAGTCGCCAGTCGTCGGGTCGGAAGTTCGATACGCCAACGGAGCGGACCTTTCCGGCACGTACCAGATCATCCAGGGCTGCGCCGGTTTCAGCGGCATTCATCAGCGGGTCCGGGCGGTGAATCAACAGCGTATCGAGGTGGTCGGTTTTCAGCATCTGCAGGGAGCGATCAACGCTGGTTCGGATGTGCTCAGCACTGGTGTCGTAATGGTTCACCCGGCGGTCCGGGTACTTGTCGGACATCAGGGCAATGTCGCATTTGCTGACCAACTCAATCTGGTTACGCAGGCCGGGATCGGTCGCCAATACCTGGCCGAACAATCGTTCACATTCATAGTTGCCGTAGATATCAGCGTGGTCAAATGTGGTGATGCCCTCGTTTAACGCTGCATCTATTTTCGCTCGCACATGTTCTGTGGTGCGATTGGTATCGTCCGCCAGACGCCAGGCGCCATACACCAATCGGCTGTAGGTCAGGTCACTTTTCGGGATGGGAAGTCGTTGCATGATGGGTTCCTTAAACGGTCTGAGGGCTACGATAGCCGCTCGGTTTCGTTTAATAAACAAACCCCGTTGATTCAGGTCGCCTTTTAGTGCGAACAGTCGTGGATTTAAGGCGATGGGAGCGTTTTTCAGGCATAAAAAAAGCCGCTTGCGCGACCTTTTAAATTCACCGGGAACTTCTGAAAAGAAGTGGTGCCTGGGAGAAGACTCGAACTTCCACGGGGTTGCCCCCACTAGCACCTGAAGCTAGCGTGTCTACCAATTTCACCACCCAGGCATCGGTGTGAAATCCGACGATAACTCGTCGAGAACGGCGCGCATATTAATGAGCACCGAATCGACTGTCAACAGATTTTCATATTTTTTTATAGCGATTTCAGTACCTTAGTGGCGGCCGCGATGGTTTTTTGAATGTCGTCATCGGAATGCGCTAACGACATAAAACCGGCCTCGAAACTGGAAGGTGCCAGATAAATGCCTTCGTTCAGCATGCCATGGAAGAACCGGTTGAAACGGTCACTGTCACAGCGGCCAACGTCCGCAAAACCTGTGACTTCAGACTGGTCGGTGAAGAACAGGCCGAACATGCTGCCCACGCGATTCGACGTCATCGGGATGCCCGCTTCACGCGCGGCACTCACAATACCATCAGTCAGTGTTTGGGTTTTCTGGCTGAGTTGTTCGTAAACGCCAGGCTCGCTAATAGCGTTGAGTGTCGCCAGCCCGGCGGCCATGGCCACCGGGTTTCCTGAAAGCGTACCGGCCTGGTAAACCGGACCGGTCGGGGCGAGGCAGTCCATGATATCGGCTCGGCCACCAAATGCGCCGACCGGCATGCCACCACCGATGACTTTGCCGAGCGTGGTCAGATCGGCTTGAGCACCGTAATGCGCCTGGGCACCGCCGAGCGCGGCGCGGAATCCGCACATGACTTCGTCAAAAATCAAAACCGCACCGGAAGCGGTACAAACTTCACGCAGGGTTTCGAGGAAGCCCGGTACGGGTGGGATGCAGTTCATGTTTCCGGCAATGGGTTCGACGATGACGGCAGCAATGCGATCACCGAGTTCAGCAAAGCAATCCCGCACCGCTTGAGGGTTGTTGTATTCCAGGGTGACTGTATGTTCAGCGACCGAGGCGGGAACGCCGGGTGAGGTTGGTACGCCAAGCGTCAGTGCGCCGGACCCGGCTTTGATTAACAGGCTGTCGGCATGGCCATGATAGCAGCCTTCGAACTTGACCAGGATGTCACGACCGGTGAAACCACGGGCCAGTCGAATAGCCGACATGGTGGCCTCAGTTCCGGAGTTGACCATCCGCACTTTGTCCATAGATGGCACCAGTTGGCAGACTTTATCGGCCATCTGGATTTCCAGTTCGGTTGGTGCGCCAAATGACATGGCCTTGTCGACCTGTTGATGCACAGCCTCAGTGACCACGCTTGCGCCATGGCCGAGAATCATGGGGCCCCAGGACAGGACATAATCGATGTAGCTCTTACCTTCGGTATCGATCAGATGCGCGCCTTTGGCTCGTTCAAAAAACACGGGGGTGCCTCCCACGCCTTTAAAAGCGCGAACCGGTGAGTTTACCCCGCCGGGAATGTGTTTCTGAGCCAGTTCAAACAGGTCTGAAGAAGAATGAGTCATGAGAACCTACAGTGTTATTCGTCGATAGGGGGCTATTCTGACGAGCCGCTGCACAAGACGCAAATCCGATCGGCCGTGATGACTGCCAGATCTCGCACCGATGTTCGTGCTGGTTGACTCAGGGCATTTACGTGATCGCCAATGTGCCGGAAATGACTGAATAAATTGAAACGCCAATAGCAGGCTGGTTATCATGGTCGGATGTTCTTTAACCGTGGATGGCTCAGGATTCATGACGGAATCTGCTCCTTCGCACTATTTAGTGCCGTCAAAACTTTCCGTACCTTATCTACCGCCAAATGCCGTTAACCGCCCCAGGGTGGATGAGGCCTTTGTGGCAGCGTGTAAATTGCCGCTGGTGGTACTGTGTGCCCCCGCCGGGTTCGGAAAGACGACCGCAGCCCTTCACGGCTTTCAGGCTTTGAAAGACGATGAGCCGGAGGCCCGCATGGCCTGGCTGTCGCTGGACCCGGAAGATTCCGATCCTTTCAATTTTGCGGCCTATTTTATCTCGGCCATTGCTAAGCAGGTTCGTTTGTCCGATCAGCTGTGCCACTCGGGTGTGCATGATCGCAATACGCAGCTTAAATCGTTGTTTGGTCAACTGCTGTTCGAGTTGGACCGGATACACCAACGGCTAATTGTCGTACTGGACGATTATCACGCTATTGATTCCGAAGAGGTTCATGCTGCAGTGGCTTACCTTGCCAAACACCTGCCACCTCATGTGACCTTAGTGCTGACAACCCGTTCGGACCCGCCGGCGAGCATCATGTCTCTGCGGCTGCAGGGGTTAGTCGCCGACATGTCTGCCGATTTACTGGGGTTTAACGTGGCCGAAGCGCAGACGTTCTTCCAGCAGGTCGGTGCCGGGTTTCAACTCGATGAAGGCGATGTTAAGCGATTACTCGAACACGTAGAGGGCTGGGCCGTCGGGCTTCAGCTCATTGTGCTGGGTCTGAAATCCAAACCGTCTTATGACGAGCTTAAGGCACGGCTGGAACAGAAAGATTTAAACGCCATTGATTATTTTGATTCTGAGGTGTTCGATTCACTGCCGGAAGACGTTAAGCGTTTCATGCTCAGTACCAGTGTCGTAAAGCGCTTCAATGCGGAGGTCGCTGAAGCGTTGGCCGAAGACGTCAATGTGCATGAAGTGCTGGAATACCTGCAGCGTCAGCATCTTTTTATCGTGCAGTTCAATGAACCGCAGCAATGGTTCCGTTACCACCATCTGTTGCGTGACTTCCTGAAGCACAAGCTGATCACCCAATCGGGTGGTGATGTGCGCGAGCTTCACCACAAAGCCTCTCAGGCGTTCCTGAAAATGGGCTACATCGTCGGCGCTGTTGATCATGCCATTCGCTCGCAGGACCAGAAGCAGATTACCGACATTCTTCGAACCTACGGAAATGATCTGAACCACAAGGCGCACTACGATCTGGTTAAGCGCTGCCTGGCTGAGCTCAGTGACGAAACCATTTCCAGCGATACGCAGCTGACACTGGTGAGTTGTTGGGTCGAATCGATCTACGGTGATCCGAACCGGGTTGATCATATTCTGACCATGGCTGAGGCGCATATCGAGAACGATAATGCCGATTCCCGTCAGCTGCGGGCCGAATATCAAACCGTTCGATCCCAGGCATACTTCTCGATGGGCGATTTTGTCGGAGCAGAGCAGGCCGCACGTGAAGCTTTGGAACTGTTCCCCGACAACAATACCCGTCGTCAGTCTCCGTTGCTGATTTATGCGAACGTAAAGTTCGAACAAGGCGAGTTAGATCGCGCTCTGTCGATATACGAAGAAAGCGAGTTGCTCAGCCGGCAGGAGGCCAACCATGATGCCGTTCTGTGGAGTCTGAATCAGCAGGCACAGATCTGGAAACAACGCTGTGATTTTGCCCGCTCTATCAGCCTGGCGAAAGAAGTGCAGGAGTACGCGGCGCAACATAATGTGAACAGTGGCTTCAATGCCTGCTTCTCGTTGTTCAATCAGGCTGAACTGGCGTTGGAAGCCTATCATCTTCGCGAAGCCCGATTGCTGATCAACGAAGTCGGTCTGTTGTGTCAGAACTGGGATGAGTTTTGGTCACAACATCTGTTTGGTTGGCTGCTGAAAATGGAAATGCTGAAAGGCAAACCAACCGTGGCTAGAGATCTGGCTGCGCAGCATGAAGGCATACTGGCACGTGAGAACGTAGCTGAACATTTGATACCTTATTCCATGGAAGTTCAGCTGCTGTATTGGTGGCAGAATGAAGACATCAAAAAAATCGAAACCTGGCTGAAAGCAACCCCGCCGGTCGATAAGTTTCACAGCATGCGTGACTATGTGATTTTACGGGCTCAGATTTATGGTCACATTGCTTGCGGCCGATATCAGGAAGCCTCAATGCGGCTGGAGCAGGTTTATTCGCCGCTGCGTGAGTTTGAAGGTCGCCCCTATCAGCTTGAGTTTATTCGCTTGGGTCTGTTACACGTCGCATTACTGAATCTTCAGAACAAAGAATCTGAGGCAATGACCGAACTGATGCTTCTGTTACCGTTGATACAGCAATACTCGATAGTTGCGAGCATCTTGTTCCTGCGACAGTGGGTTATGCCTCTTTTTGAAAAGATGGATGTCGATGCGCTTCCTGAGGATCAAGCTCGATTTGTAGAACAGTTGCTGATTCTCTATAAGCAGCGCAATACCTCAAGTCGTCGCGGCGAAGAGGAGGTTCCGGATGGCTTACTGGCCCTGGGAATTTCCAAAAAAGAATGGCGCGTGTTGCAGTACATCATCGACGGCAAAAGCAATGATGATATTGCACAGACCATGTTCATTGCCGTCAGTACGGTGAAGACGCACATCAATAACCTCTACAAAAAACTGTCGGTGGCTAATCGGAAAGAAGCCATTGCATTGGGTAAAGAGCTCGCATCCGCCAACACCTGATGGGTCCGGCACGGGTCTGTTAAGCCAGAACTGTCGATGCGGCTTTTGCCTGACGAAACGAAAAAGCCAGCCTGAAACAGGTTGGCTTTTTTTATTCACATTGCCTCGATGTGTTTAAAAGGGTTTAACCACAACAAAGATGACGATGGCGAAAAGCGCAATCACCGGCGCTTCATTAAACCAGCGGAACCAGACATGGCTGCGCTCGTTTTTATCGTCCCGGAACTGGCGAAGAATACGGCCACACCAAAAGTGATAGACAACAACGGCGACCACAAACAGCAGTTTGGCATGCATCCAGCCAGCGCTCAGGTAGCCGGGAATCAAGAACAGCATCCAGATACCAAACACCAACGCCAAAACCATCGAAGGTGTCATAATACCCCGGTACAGTTTTCGCTCCATGATCTTGAATCGTTCTTTTGAGGGCTTATCTTCCGCCATCGCGTGGTAAACAAACAGACGTGGCAGGTAGAAAATGCCGGCAAACCAGTTGATGACAAAAATAATATGCAGCGCCTTGATCCAGAGATAAAGCATCAGTGGAGGTCTCCTTCGGTAGTCAGTACAGAGGACAGTTTGGATCGGGTGATCAGCCCAATCCTGAATTCATCGAGCGGGACCTGAATCCCAACCACATCGTCACTTTGAAAAATTCGTAACCCTTCAAGCAGGGACAGGTCTTCCTGAATGACCGCGATGCGGCTTCGATCCGGCAGGTCGTTCGCCAGGTATTGAAATAGATTAATATCGTCACGATTTTCTAGCCCCTGCCACTTTTCAAAACGCTTCTGCAGGGCATTCATGGTGACCAGATGGCTGCTTTTTGCCAGCCGGAATATCACCAGTCGACGATTACTGGCGGCGACATCGCGAATGGCTTCTTCATCCATCTGATCATTGATGATCACAAACTGCGTCGTTGCGATTTCTGTCAAAAACCGGCTGGCCAGGGCATTTCTCATGGGGTGAGTGCTGATGTTTAAGCCTTTGTTTGATAGCAGCGTCTGAAAAATTGACGGCTGCAGAAAGACGACCTGACAAGTCAGGTTTGATAACACCACGACGACCATCGCCGGAAACATCGTCTCGGCCGTCAACGATAGTTCGAGTACCGCGGTCAGAGCAGCCAGCGGTGCATGTAACAGAGCGCTCATCATGCCGGCCATACCAACCAGTGCGAAGACGGCATTGTTTGATTGATCTGGCGCCAAGCCTCCGATCAACGCGCCGGTGGCCATACCAATGACTAATGAGGGCGCCACGATGCCGGCTGGAATACCAAAGCCGACCGCTACCGATGTGGCTGCGATTTTCCCAACCAGAACGGCCAGTAACAGCATGAATCCGAGCTCACCGGCGGCGATGCTGTTCATCGTGCCGTAGCCGAGACCGAGAATTTGAGGCAGGGCCATGCCGATCAGTCCGGTAATCAGTCCGGCGGTTAGAAAACGCCATTCCCGGTTGACGATGTTCAGGGCCAGAATCTGTTTGATGAATTTATGCATCAATGCGGCGATGGCCCCGGTTGCGACACCGAGCACAACCAGCCAGACAAACGGCAGGTCTGCACTGCTGTCAAAACTGACCTGGAGAAATACCGGATGTTCACCCATGATGAACTGAGTGCTGACGGTGGCTGTAACGGCGGCGGCGATAATCGGAATGAAGCCGGTCAGACTGTACTCCATGAGGACAACTTCCATCGCAAACAACACGCCCGCCAAGGGTGTTCCGAAGGCTGCTGAAATCGCGGCAGCGGTCCCACACCCGGTCAGTAGTCGCAGTTGACTGGGAGAACGGTGGACGGCGAGCCCGAGCCGACTGGCGATACCGGAACCGACATGCACGGCTGGCCCTTCTTTGCCTAGGCTGAACCCGCCTGTCAGGGTAATCAAAGCTGCAAAGAACTGAAAAAATGTGTTGCCCAGCGGCAATCGGCCCCGGCCTCGTTGCAGGCGGTCAATAACGTGAGTGATGCCAACATCCTGACGTTCGGTTGGGGTTAGGCGGTAGAGCAGGATTAACAGGACACTGCCGGTCAACGGCAGTAGCAGGCGGACCCACGGAGAGAAGCCTTCAAATCCGGTTTCCTGACCGGCTTGCAGTGCGCTGGTGGTCAGATCAATGGCCAGCATGAACCCCACAATTACCAGACTGGTCGCCAGTCCGGTAGCGACGCCCAGCACTGACAGCAGCGCCAGACCGTTGCGCTGAAACACGATGGATCGCCAATGTGACAGAAACTGCTGAGACATGAGGGTTAAGACCTTGTTTGAGCGAATCCGATCATACCCGTTTATAGCGCATTTTGTTACAGTACTGCGATTTGACGGTTCCGGGGACGGAAATGAAAAAGGTAAAAGGCACACCGGTCACCAACTATGTTGCCAGACCCTATCATCCGGCGCGACGCAGGCTATTGGCGTTGGTCGGATTGGTTTTGGTTGGTCTCATGGTCTACAGTGCTTACTGGTATGGTGAGCAAGTCGGTGTTGGGCAAGAAACCCGCTTACTGTTAGAACGGAATGAACTGCGCGCTGAGCTGCGTGATCGAACGGAGCAGCTTGAGTCGCTGCGGCAAAGGGTCGCGGTTCTGGAAACGGCCTCATTTGTCGATAAAGAAGCCAACGATGGTGTGCGTCAGTTGAATCGGGAGCTCAGTGATCGGATCGCTGAGCTTGAGGAGGAGATAGCGCTTTACCAGGGTATTATGTCACCCTCCGTGAACTCTGCAGGGTTAACTATTCAGGAGGTTAACCTGACGACAACACCCTCCGATAACCGCTACCGTTTCAAAGTAATGCTGACGCAAGTTGGTAATAATTCAACGTATCTGAGAGGGTTTGTGGGGATCAATGTGCTCGGGGTCGCTAATGGCGAAGCTACGGCTTTCCCGCTCAAAGACCTCTCAGAAGATATCAGCGATGTGGACATCAAGTTCCGATATCGCTACTTTCAGGATTTCACCGGAGAGTTAGTCCTTCCGGAGGGGTTTACGCCTGATCAGATTCAGGTTGTCGCGCAATCCGTAGGTGATAAAGCGGCCCGGGTTGAACGCGCCTATAACTGGTCAGATTTGGAGAACGGAAATAATGTGGGGCAGTGAGAAGAGCGTGGGTAAAAATGTTACTTTGATTACAGCAAAAGCAGAAATTCAGGGGGATATCCGAATCTCCGAGGCACTGCAGATCGAAGGGGCCGTGAAAGGTAATATTCTCGCAGACCCGGACAGCAATGCAGAAGTGACCATTGGCGTGAAAGGTATCGTTGAAGGCGAAATCCGAGCACCACACATCGTGATCAACGGGGAGGTCAAAGGTGACGTCTATTCCTCGGATCACATCACATTGAACAAAAATGGCCTGGTGACCGGCGATGTTCATTACGTGATGATGGAAATGGTCATGGGGGCTAAGGTCAATGGCAAGCTGCTCCATGTTGCCAGTGAAAAGGGTAAGAAGTCTAAAAAAGACATTCTGAACGCCGCTCAGACCGCGACACCGGTACCGGCATCCGAAAACAAGTAGTCGGTAACGGTGATCAATAGTTGACTGTTTTGCTCAGGTATTGATAATTCGACGGATCGAATCAATGAATGGTGACATCATGTCAGTAGCGGTTGCAGACCCTCTGAATATAACTCCGGCCGCGGTGGCGAAAGTTCAGGATCTTGTTCGGGAAGAGGATAATCCCGAGCTGATGTTGCGTGTTTTTGTCACTGGCGGCGGCTGTGCTGGGTTTCAGTACGGCTTTACCTTTGATGAAGAGCCGGCTGAAGATGATACCCTAATCGATAAAAATGGCATTCGGTTCGTCATCGATTCTCTCAGTGTCCAATACTTAGGGGGCTCCACTGTCGACTATACGGAAGGTTTGGAAGGCAGTAAGTTCATCATCGAAAATCCCTCGGCTGAAACGACCTGTGGCTGCGGCTCCTCTTTTTCAATGTAAAAGTCGTTTTCTGGCGGCCTGTGTGTTGGCCGCGGTGACGGCTTCCGGTGTGTTTGCAGACGATCTGTACACGCCGACGCACTCTCCTGACCGCTATATCGGTCAAATTCAAGCACACTCATCTGATGAAGTGAGCGATATCCTGCATCGACTTGAGGGCTTGCTGGACAGCGAAAGTGACTATCCAGTCAGTCAGCCGCTTGCGTTGGTGCTTCATGGCGATGAAGTGAACGCTTTTCTACGACAAAACTATGCCCAGAATCGGGAGCTTGTTGATTTGGCTGCCCGGTTGGATGCGTTTAATGCGATAGATATTCAGGTTTGTGAAACGTGGATGCGCGGCGCTTCGGTGCATCGCGATGATCTACCGGCATTTGTCGATACGGTGCCTTATGGCCCGACAAGAGAGCAGGAACTGCTCGACGAAGGGTATGAATATTTCTGAGTGACCAGCGGTCACTCAGAACGTCTGTACTGTTGTTACTCGAAAGCGATCAGTTTCTTCTGCGCGTAGGCTTGGTCGTAGACACCCAGCTGACCAACAACATTGGACGCATATTGCTCAAAATCGCCGAGATATTCTGTTGCCAGGGGTTGTGCGTTTGGCAAGTCCACGGTCTGAGGGTTCTTATGAACGCCGTGCACCTGGAACTCGTAATGCAGGTGTGCGCCGGTAACCCGGCCCGTCGCACCGACGTAGCCGATGACCTGACCCTGCTTAATTCGATTACCAACCCGAGAGTACTTTGAAAACTTGCTCATATGGGCGTAGAGCGTTCGAATACCTGCACCATGCTGAATAATCACCACATTGCCGTAAGTCGAAGAATAATAAGCCTTGATGATTTTGCCGTCGCCGGTCGCTTTGATCGGTGTGCCGACAGGTGCAGCGTAATCCGTACCTTTGTGAGCCACAATTTTATTCAGAACCGGGTGTCGGCGGTTAGGGTTGAAGCTGGATGAAATTCTGAACACATCCATAGGGGTGCGCAAAAACGCTTTACGCATGCTATCGCCGTTCGGGGCAAAGTAATCGGTTCGGCCGGATTCATCGGTATACCGGATGGCGGTAATTTCCCGACCCCGGTTCATGAAGCGAGCAGCAATGATAGGGCCGTCACTCAGCTTTTCGCCATCCAGATAATTTTCTTCATAGAGCAGTGAGAACTCATCACCTTCCCGGATATCGAGGACAAAGTCGATATCCCAGCCAAAGATAGTCGCCAGTTGCATGATCATGTTGTCGGATAATCCGGCTTCCATCCCGGCCATGAATAAGGAATCATCGATTCTGGCTGTGGCGTACTTGGTATGAATTTCCGGAGTCTTTTCCAGTTTGCTGATTTGCCCGTTTTTGTCTTCATCTATATCGATTTGATAAGAAAGCAGGGGCGTTGCATTAAAGTTGACTTGAACGAGGGCGTCCTGGTCATCAAATTTAAAGGTGAACTCCTGGCCCGGGAAAATTTTTTCAATCGGCTTTTTAATATCGTCATTAGCGATCAGCCGATAGAGAATGGATACGCCAGCTCCTGCGCGTTCAAAAACGGAAGACAAGGTATCG
>NZ_CH724149.1:200000-324423 GCF_000153185.1 Reinekea blandensis MED297
AGAAGCATGCTGGAGGTATCAGAAGTGCGAATGCTGACATGAGTAACGATAATGCGGGTGAAAAACCCGCACGCCGAAAGATCAAGGGTTCCTGTCCAACGTTAATCGGGGCAGGGTGAGTCGGCCCCTAAGGCGAGGCTGAGAAGCGTAGTCGATGGGAAACCGGTTAATATTCCGGTACTTCAATACAGTGCGAAGGGGGGACGGAGAAGGCTAGGTTAGCCACGCGTTGGTTGTCGTGGTTCAAGCTTGTAGGCTGAAGAATTAGGTAAATCCGGTTCTTCGTAAGGCTGAGAGGTGATGACGGTGGTTCTACGGAGCCCGAAGTAATTGATGCCCTGCTTCCAGGAAAAGCCTCTAAGCTCCAGCTGTATTGGAACCGTACTCTAAACCGACACAGGTGATCAGGTAGAGAATACCAAGGCGCTTGAGAGAACTCGGGTGAAGGAACTAGGCAAAATGGTGCCGTAACTTCGGGAGAAGGCACGCCGGCCTTGGTGATGGGACTTGCTCCTTAAGCTGAGGCTGGTCGAAGATACCAGGCCCCTGCGACTGTTTACTTAAAACACAGCACTCTGCTAACACGAAAGTGGACGTATAGGGTGTGACACCTGCCCGGTGCCGGAAGGTTAATTGATGGGGTTAGCGTAAGCGAAGCTCTTGATCGAAGCCCCGGTAAACGGCGGCCGTAACTATAACGGTCCTAAGGTAGCGAAATTCCTTGTCGGGTAAGTTCCGACCTGCACGAATGGTGTAACGATGGGGGCGCTGTCTCCACCCGAGACTCAGTGAAATTGAAATCGCTGTTAAGATGCAGTGTATCCGCGGCTAGACGGAAAGACCCCGTGAACCTTTACTATAGCTTCACACTGGACTTTGAATGTATTTGTGTAGGATAGGTGGGAGGCTTTGAAGCAGTGACGCCAGTTGCTGTGGAGCCAACCTTGAAATACCACCCTGATACCTTTGAGGTTCTAACGCGGGCCCCTATACGGGGTTGCGGACCGTGTGTGGTGGGTAGTTTGACTGGGGCGGTCTCCTCCCAAAGAGTAACGGAGGAGCACGAAGGTTGGCTAATCCTGGTCGGAAATCAGGAGGTTAGTGTAATGGCACAAGCCAGCTTGACTGCGAGACAGACAAGTCGAGCAGGTACGAAAGTAGGTCATAGTGATCCGGTGGTTCTGTATGGAAGGGCCATCGCTCAACGGATAAAAGGTACTCCGGGGATAACAGGCTGATACCGCCCAAGAGTTCACATCGACGGCGGTGTTTGGCACCTCGATGTCGGCTCATCACATCCTGGGGCTGAAGCCGGTCCCAAGGGTATGGCTGTTCGCCATTTAAAGTGGTACGCGAGCTGGGTTTAGAACGTCGTGAGACAGTTCGGTCCCTATCTGCCGTGGACGTTGGAAAATTGAGAAGAGCTGCTCCTAGTACGAGAGGACCGGAGTGGACGAACCTCTGGTGTTCGGGTTGTCATGCCAATGGCATTGCCCGGTAGCTACGTTCGGACGGGATAACCGCTGAAAGCATCTAAGCGGGAAGCCCCCTTCAAGATAAGTTTTCCCTGAGACTTCGAGTCTCCTAAAGGGCCCAGTAAGACTAACTGGTTGATAGGCAGGGTGTGTAAGCGTTGTGAGGCGTTGAGCTAACCTGTACTAATTGCCCGTGAGGCTTGGCCATATAACGCCCAAGGTGTTTATGTGCGCAAGGTTGTGCGAAGAAAGATATTGGATACGAGGCTGAGAAAGCCAAGAGTTGGTACCCGGAAGGGCTGCAGTGAAGAAGCGAAAGCAAAGAGAACTTTATTAGTAAACGAATTGGGGCATGAGCTAACACGTACCAGCTGATGCAATCCCAGCCAGTTTGCTTGACGACCATAGAGCGTTGGACCCACCTGATTCCATACCGAACTCAGCCGTGAAACGACGCATCGCCGATGGTAGTGTGGGGCTTCCCCATGTGAGAGTAGGTCATCGTCAGGCTCCCAAACCGAACCCCAGCAAGGCGACTTGCTGGGGTTTTTTATGGCCTGCGGGAAAGGTGAGCGGTCTGTAAGAGCCTGCCGGCAGGCGATCGCTTAGCAATCGCGCCTGAATAGGATCGCGAGCAGGCTCGCTCCGACACCGAGCATTGGTTAAGGTGGCGCGTCCTTCCCTTGACCCGGCTTAAAGCCGCCTCATGCTGATCGCTTGCAGCTATTCGCTGAAGGCTCCTTCTCGCATCCCGCAGCCCCTACCCAAACATCATGCTGTAGGGGCGTTCTAATTGCTCTTTCAGGGCAGAGAGCGAGATATGTCGGCTTTCACGTATCATTTCTGACTGCTCGAAGAACACCAGCAAAGTCGGAACGGTAAATACCTGGTTCTGAGCCGCGAGTTCGGGAGATTGTTCTGCATCGATGTAATAGAACGGAATGTTGGGGAACTGCTCTTTGAACAGACTGAGTAATTTCGGCTTCAGTGCATGACAGACACCGCACTGAGGCTGAGAGAAATATAACGCACAGGCAGGATGGGACACGATCGCTTCGTTGAGCGCTTCCAGTTGTGTTAAGACCTGTTCGGTCATGTGCAACTCCTCCCATTAACCGTTACTTTTTAACTGCAATACCCAACTGTGCTTTGAGCTCGGCAAAGGTTTTTTCTTTCACTTCCTGCTCAAGCTCGACCGGTGCTGAATCCGGGATCAGGTTGGATGTATCCAGCGGGACTTGGCTGACCGAGGGTGTTTCTTCTTTAACTAAGAAGGCGCTGAGATAATCCAGTGCTTCGATCGAGCCCTGAATGGACTCTTCGTCGCCGTCCCAAGCTTCAATGCGCTTTTCAAGCTTATCGACAACTTCCTGTATCTGTTCAGTGCTGGGCTGTTTAGAATCAACCCATTGCTTGGCACTTTCAGCGGACGTAGACATGCAGACTCCTGTAACTCTGTTAGATGATGACTCCGGTCTCGTTAAATTGTATCCGGAATGGTTGCGCAATTCAGAGGCATTTTACCAGTATTGTCGGCAGAATCTGGATTGGCAAAGCCGCACCATACGACTGTTCGGCAAAGCCCACGTGATCCCCAGGCTGGAATGCTGGTTGGGTGATCCAGGGTTGAGGTATGGCTACAGTGGGCAGGAGTATGTTGCGTCAGGTTGGCCGGAAGGCTTTAAGTCGTTGCTGGACAGATTTCAGTCTCAGCATGATTTTGCTCCGAATGGTGCCCTGATGAATTACTATCGTTCCGGCGCCGATACCATGGGTTGGCACGCGGATGATGAACCTGAACTGGGCTTAAATCCAACCATTGCCATCTTATCTCTGGGTGGTGCGCGGGATTTTCATTTCCGGCAACACAAAGACCACAGTCAGAAATTAAAACTGCGCTTGCCTGAAGGCAGTCTTTTACTGATGTCCGGCGCCGTGCAGCACCATTGGCAACATGCCTTACCCAAACGAGCTCAAGCCCGCCCGAGAATCAGTTGTACGTTTCGACGGATAGTGGCGTGAAAACTTCGCTTACAGACCAGCAGCAATCTCGTCCGCATCCCGGTAGAGATCGGACATCTTGTCAAAAATTGCATTTTTAATGCTGTCTTTTTCGAACTCGGAACGAGAGTCCAGATCTGCCAGTTTGATGCGATGCAGATGCAGGCAGGGAGTTTCGGAGTTGAATTCGCGCAGATCGCCCTTAATCAGAATTGGCAGAAACGGATCGTTGTCTCCGCCGGTTCGAACCATCTTTTTCAGCGCGTGGCGAATGGGCAGTGGGACGGGTTTAACCGATTGATTTTTATATTTCACAATGACGTATAATCCCTTCTTCTTGATTAACGCCCCGGGGACGATAAACAGGCCGGTATCTCTAACGGCATTAGCTGTGACATTGTGAAAGGTATCGTGAAACGCGTATGGATTGGGCAGAACGACCATTTTTCCGTTCTCAGACGATGGAAAGTTGATGCTGTAATTGGTGTAAACCTGTTCAACCGACGGAGAATAAACACACAGGCGCGACTCAAACCGACTGACAAAACTTTTTGCCAGATCACGCTGGTTGAAGTTGTCGAGACTCCAGACCAGGTCGTTGTTGGTTTGCGAGGGCTGTTGCGCGGCCGTCATGCAATCGCTCCTGAATACGCTTCGGTTAATTAATATAGCGCCTTAGTGGTGCTACCGCCGAGTTTTTGATGAAATTGCCGTTGATAATGTGAAGTGGTCATCACAGTGAATGCTGTTAGACGAAGACATCCGTCAAATGTTTGGCATTCATCGTCTAAGATAAGACAATCGACTAGGATTGTCGATGAATTAAACGCTGTATAGGTTATACGAGAGGAACGCATGTCAGATGTTGTTAAAAACCTGATTGAGCTGCTTAAGCTTGAATCCATTGGTCAGAACCGCTATCGCGGTCATTCACAGGATCTTGGTTACGCTAAGTTATTCGGGGGGCAGGTGATCGGCCAGGCGTTGTCCGCTGCCGCACAAAGCCAGGAGCATCGGCATCCACATTCCCTGCACAGTTACTTTATCCGTCCGGGTGATGCGCAAAACCCCATTGAGTTCGAAGTCGAGAACATTCGAGATGGGCGCTCATTCAGTGTTCGACGGGTGATTGCCAGTCAGTTCGGTAAGCCGATTCTGGCGATGACGGCATCGTTTCAGGTTGAGGAAGACGGCATGGAACACCAGGTGGCTATGCCGAATGTGCCGGGACCCGAAAATCTCGAACCTGAGTTAAAACTGTTTCGTGATCATGCCAATGAGATTCCAGAACGCGTACGCAGCCAGTTCACCGCCGAACGACCCATTGAATACCGGATTGTCGAAGCACAGAACCCCTTCCGCCCACGCCACGGCATTGCTAAACGACACATGTGGATTCGCTCGGCGGCGCCGCTGCCGGATGATCCGCTGGTTCACCAATCGATGCTGGCCTATACGACCGACTACGGGTTTCTGGAAACCGCGCTGATGCCGCATGGTATTTCCATTGCGCAGCCCGGTTTGCAGATCGCTAGTCTGGACCACGCGATCTGGTTCCATCGGCCGTTCCGTTTGGACAACTGGTTGCTTTATGTTGCCGATAGTCCGACTGCCGGCAGCGCACGCGGGTTCGTGCGGGGGCAGATCTTTGATCAGGAAGGGCGCCTCGTGGCCAGCACCACGCAGGAAGGCTTGATCCGCTATAAAGGCAAGCCCGATGCGTAATGTCACGCTGGCGATCACCGGTGCGTCCGGAGCCCCTTACGCCACCCGGTTACTCCAGGTACTGCTGGATCAGGAAGTGCATGTCCACCTGTTGATTTCAAAAGCGGCGCAGATGGTGTTCGCCTATGAGGAAAATCAACCCTGGCCATCGGGTCACGATCGCATCGCACAGCATGTTCGTGACACTCTCTCATCGAAGGGGACACTCAGTGTTTACGGGAAGGAAGATTGGACGAGCCCTGTCGCCAGCGGTTCAGGTGCACCTGATACCATGATTGTGTGCCCTTGCTCGACTGGGACACTGGCGAGTATTGCGACCGGCCAATGCGATAATCTGATTGAGCGTGGCGCGGATGTGGTTTTGAAGGAGACCGGCACACTGATTCTGGTCGTCCGTGAAACACCGCTCAGCGAGATTCATTTGCAGAATATGCTGACCGTTAAACGTGCCGGTGCGGTGGTCATGCCGGCCGCGCCCGGTTTTTATCATCAACCTGAGTCCATCAACGATTTGGTCGACTTCATGGTGGCTCGTATTCTCAAAGCAGCCGGCTTTGAGCAGACGCTGCTCAACCCCTGGGGGGCGTCGAAGGCCTGACTATATTGGCGACGGCCTGGACTCTGGCTGAGTTCATCGCCTCGCCAATGGCTTTTCCGGTCAGCCCATCATCGATAAAAGGCTGCGCTGTAACGTCTATACAGGCCTCCAGGCACGCTTTTAACACATCCCCCTGTGGATAGTCGGTTTGTTCAAAACCCGAACGCCCTCGAGCATCAGCCTGACAGGCGAGCACAAAGTTTTCGACCGTTTCTGGTTGGCGAAAAGCATTCAAGTCACCAAGCAGCTTAACGATGGTGCTGGGTTTCAACTCATCGATACGATGGCAATGGGTATGATAGCGAGCGACTTTTTCAGTCAGATCGGCCACCTGTTTTGGCCAGCGATACTTTTTCGCCAAGCCCGGTATCAGGTCTGCCCCAAGCGATTCATGCCCACGATGTGACGGCCAATGAGCGGATGGTGTCAGGCCCTTGCCCAGATCGTGACAGAGGCTCGCGAACAGCGTGGCAACCTGATTGGTCTGTTTTCTTGCGGTATCCAGAGCTTTGAGTACGTGAATCCCGGTATCAATTTCCGGATGCCAGCGCATCGGCTGCGGCACGCCAAATAATCGGTCCAGCTCCGGAAACACCACCTTCAGAGCGCCACATTGGCGTAATATATTGAAAAACGTACTGGGCGTGGCTTCGGTCAGGGCTTTGGATAGCTCTGTCCAGACGCGTTCAGGGGTTAGATAGGCTAACTCTCCGCTGGTTACCATCGAGTGCATTAACTGCAAAGTTTCGTCCGCGACGGTAAAACCCAGATGATCGTAACGAGCGGCAAACCGTGCGACTCGCAGCACCCGTAAAGGGTCTTCCCGAAACGCCTCGGTGACGTGACGTAGTTTTTTCTGTTCCAGATCCTGCAGCCCCTGATACGGATCGAACAGTTCGCCGTTTTCGGCCTGTGCCATAGCATTAATGGTCAGGTCCCGACGGGCCAGATCGTCTTCGAGGGTGACATCCGGGTCGAAGTGGACGTTAAACCCACTGTAACCGTGGCCCGACTTTCGTTCGGTTCGGGCCAGCGCGTACTCTTCGTGCGTCTGGGGGTGCAGGAAGACCGGGAAGTCGGCACCCACCTGTTTATAACCTAAATCGAGCAACTGCTGCGGACGGGCCCCGACGACAACCCAATCGCGGTCTTTGACCGGCAGGTTGAGGTATTGGTCGCGTACGGCACCGCCGACGAGATAGATATTCATAGAGAAACCAGAACGGACAATGTGGTGGCTAGTATAAAGCAAAAAACGCCCCGGAGCGGGGCGTTTGCAAGGTCAGTTGTTGATCGAGTTGAGGATCAGAAGTTGACTGAAAACTGAACCGATGCGCCAGCGTCTTGAATAATGGTCGTCCAGTCATCAAACGACGCTGGCTTCGCCCACGCGCTGATGTCCAGGCCGGTACCAAATGGTGTCAGGCCGATGCCACCGGTCAATACGTGGCTGTCCTCGACGCTCAGGTTGTTGCGGTAGCCAACACGCAGGGCTGCATGTCCCCACGCATTCACTTCTGCACCCAAGCCCAGATAACGGGTTGGTACGCCGTACTTGAGCGGTTTGTTTTCGGTGAGGTCGAGATCCAATGCCAGTTTAGTGAACTTGGTTTCGTGTGCACCCCCGATACGGAGTTTCGGACGGATCAATAACTCGGTTCCTGAATCGCTTTCCAACGTCCATGGGATCAGGTCTTTCACGGCGAGACCTGCGCGGGCACGACCGTAGAAATCCCAGGTTTTGGCGACACCCACATCAAGGTTCACGCGATATAGCATGGTGGTGTTTTCGGTTAGGTAACCAACAGGGTCAGAGCTGGCGGAATCCAGCTCGTCTTCGTAGGTACTAAAAGCGATGGTTTTTTCAAAAACATTAATGGATTGAAACTTCGGTGTCACACCAACGGCAACTTCTTCTCCCTGTATCACGAACTTTCTCGCGACTGTAACTCCGACTTCGCTGATGTTTGCACCAACGATATCAATTTCAGATTGTGGGTCTTCAATAGTTCCTATGGTGATCTCACCATTTGTGATGGTACCGTTAGCGCCGTTATAAGTTTGAAGGTTTGTCTGTGCTGTTTGCACATCCGTGGCGGCGTCTTCGACAGCTTGTCGACGAACCTCAAGTTCGTCAGTCCATACGCTATATGCGGCTGGATCGTCTTCAGGGTTTGGCCGGTCATTGAAATGCGCTGTTAATTCTGCATTGGCATCTGCCAGATCACTAACGGCGGTGGTCAAGGCTGTTGATTCTGCCGTAAAACCGGTTAAGTCTGCTGACAGATTAATGACAGGATCTAAATCTTCAGAAGCAATTCGGAATGAAGTACCCACGGTAGACGATGTAGATAAACTTAATGCCATACCAAGACGTTCGCTCGGAATTGCGACATTAAGTAAGTCGATGCCTAATCCCAACTGAACCGGCTTGTCGGTAAATCCTTCGAGGTCATTCTGTGCTGATGTTGCAGTGCCATTCAGGTTAGACATCTGAACGTTGACTGTGGTCGTGTCGGAGTCGAGTGTATCCGCGTTAGTACTTAAACTTGCAGAGGCCGTATTCAGGTCGTCGATTGCAGCTTGTGCCTGAGCTTCCGTTGTAGCATTTTCCAGATCAGTAACGGCTTGTTGAATTTGCTCAAGATCACCGCCAGCTCCGGCAATGGCATCTAGCGTCGGAGTGATGTTGGTTACAGCATCTTGTAACGCTGTTGCATCTACAGTCTGGAATTGATCCCAGGTTCCACCTTCATCGGTGAAGGCTGAAGCGCTGTCGATAAAGCCATTAGAGTCATCAACAAAAAACTTAATCGCGGGCAACGTCAATCCAAAATCGACATTATCCGGATAGTCGGCCAACAGGCCTGGGTTAAACTGAAACGCATTCTGTGGCGAAGCCGAGGCAACCCCGGTGTTGCCCATTGCGCTCGATTCAGCGTCGTTTCCGGTAAAGGGTGTTGCCATGGCTGTGCCGGCGAGTGAGACCGCACAAAAGAGTAAAGATTTTTTCATCATTCTCGGCTCAATAATTTGGTGAAAGACTCAATAAGCGTAGCGCGACTGGTTCAGCTCGCCACTTTGATGTGCGTATCCTGAGACCGCTCATCGGCTTGGTTCACCCCAGTCTAGCCAATAATGTGATGTAAATCACATTTCTGTGCTGATTTTCTGTACTTTCGGCGTTTTTTTGACAGATCCAACGAACGTAAAAATCTTCGCTATTCTGCTAAGGCTTTTTACGGCAGGGCCGATACACGAACTAAGTAGACGGAACAGCCGCATCACTGTGGAGTGAATTATGACGAGCCGACATTTGATAATCATGGCATTGGCTGTGGTGTTAACCAGCAGCTGCAGTATCTGGCCTTTTAACAGCAAGTCCAAAAAGGTCGATGAAATTGTGACTCAGGTCCAGCAGATTAATGAAAAGCTGCCACCGATGGAGCCCATGGTTTTGCGTGCCACCGGTTATGGCGCGATTAACCCGACCACGCGTGGTCTGACCGAAGTGCAGCGACGCCTGTTGGCCATGCGGGCTTCCAAGCTCGATGCCTACCGGACCTTAGCGGAGCGAGTCTACGGGACGCAGATTATCGGTAATTCGACGGTAGAGAACCTGGTGGTGCAGAGCGATCAGTACCGTACCTTTGTCGATGCTCATATTCTGGGTGCCAAAATTGTCTATCAGGAAGTCATGGCCGATGGCAGTTATGAAACCATGGTGGAAATGGTGATCGATGAAGGCTTCCGAAACTGTCTGGCCAATCAGGGACCGGGCAAGCGTAACGACACCTGTGCCTCCGACATGGTGCACGACCTCGATGCGGTGACCCGCAGCAATCTCTCGGCACAGGGTGTTGAGTCCACCGGTTCCGGACTGTACTTCATCGAGTAATATCCGACGGAATAATCAGGAGACAGGCTATGTTCAGCAGCTTATTCAGAGCGGCCGGGGTGACCGTTGTTCTCTTTCTGGCCGGCTTCGCCTTGGCCGATACCGATTCACTGGTGCCGATCGAAGCAGAAGGGGTGGCGCCAGTTGAGTACAACGATGAAAACAGCGCCCGTGTGCGTGCCATGCGCAATGCGGTGCAGAATGCGTCGGTTCAGGTCAGTGCCAACGTGCACAGTACTCAGGTGATGGAAAATGGCAATCTCACCGTGGATTATCTTCGGGTGAACTCGTCGGCGCGCGTGACCGACATTCAGGTGTTGTCCGAAGGTCGTGATGGTGACCTCTATCGTGTGCGTATTCTGGCCAAAGTCTCCCCGAATCAAATCTGCGCCAATGTCATGAGTAATCATTACCGGAAATCGGTGGCCATTACCGGGTTTTCGATGGAGCATCCGGAACATGCGACCTTGGGGCATTTAGGTTCGGTTGACCGCTCATTGGCCGCTTTAATGGTCAATGATCTGAACGGTCGGCAGGGATTACGGGCGCTCAGCGCAAACTACATGACGCTGTACCCGAACACACCCAGTGCCCCAACACAGATTTCGCCACGTATGACGCTGACGCGTGCAGTCAGCGCAGCGAAAGACCTGGGGGTTCAGTTTGTGGTCTCCGGTGTGATTCGTGATATGGCGATGGAAAACCCGGACGCACCGCGTGCCAGTGGATGGGATAAATGGCTGAAGAAAGTTGGCATTACCAAAGCCAAACGGACTCGTCATTTTGTCTTCGATGTGTTTGTTCACGATGGCTATTCGGGTGCCCTGGTGTTCCAAAGCCGCTATCGCACCTATGGGCTCTGGAATGAAAAGAACAACGCCCGTGTTGGTTTTGGAACCGCGAAATACTTTTCGACCGATTACGGTCAGGAAGTGCGTCAGTTAATTGATCAGGCGGTTTCCGATATCCAACAGACGGTACAGTGTCAGCCCTTTATGGCGACCATTGCACAAGTCAGTGATAACCGGATTTTTGTCTCCGCCGGTGCCGAAGCCGGATTACGCCCTGGCGATTTTCTGTCGGTGTATCGTACGTCGCAGAAGTTTGACCGACAGGGAGATTCGTTCTGGCAGATCATTGATACCCGCTTAGTGGCCGAAGTGAAACAGGTACAGCCTTATTACGCGGTGGCCGAAATGGCGGTGGGTACGCAGCGGTTGAATTTGCAGATGGACGATCTGGTGATGGCCTGGTAGCCCGTTCAGATCGGTCGGCGCCTTGCGTGCGTAAACTCCCGATGCGGGATTTTGCGCACTTTGCCGTCGGTGTCGCAGGTGTAGCGGAGGTTACGGTCCATATCCATCAGTGTCAGATGGTTTCCCCAGACGTAACCGGTGTCCAACCCGATAACTTCTTCCCAATCTGTTTTTCCCATCAGTGCCGCCCAATGTCCGAAGATGATGCGGTGCTTGCGTTTTACCGGCCAGTCAAACCAAGGACGCATGCCGGGAGGATGATTGGTGACGGACGATTTGAATTTGAAATCCAACGTGCCGTCTTGCTCACAAAAACGCATACGCGTGAACGCATTGACGATGTATCGCAGGCGGTCATGCCCGGTCAGGTCGTCGTGCCAGGTTTTAGGTTCATTTCCGTACATGGCTTTAAAAAAGGCCCGTCGGGTGGCTTTGTCGGCAAGTGCGGCGTGTACTTCATCGGCCAGTTTACGCGCCTGTTTGTCGCTCCACACAGGTGGTAAGCCGGCATGCGTCATGATCAGGTGTCGTTCTTTATCCCGAACCAGCAGTGGCTGACGAGCCAACCAATCGAACAGGTCATCCGCATCGGGGTAAGATAAGAGTTGCCGAATGTCGGCGTCTTTGGTTTTCAATCCAAGATCGTGAATCGCCAATGCGTGCAGATCGTGATTACCCAGCACAGTCGTTGCGGCGTCGCCCAGATCCCGAACAAAGCGCAGACAACCGATGGAGTCAGGCCCCCGGTTGATCAGATCACCCGCCAGCCAGAGATGATCCTGATCGGGATCAAACCGAACTTTCTTTAACAGAATCTGCAGCGGTTCCAAGCAACCCTGGAGATCTCCGACGGCGTATAGGGTCATTTCTGGACAGAATCCACGTAGTTAGCAATACGGACAAAGTCATCAATCGGCAAGGTTTCTGCGCGCGCACCCGGTTGAATACCTAAGGCTTCAAAACCGTCGCCATCGAGAAGATCTTTGAGGTTGTTCTTCAGCGTTTTGCGTCGCTGTGCAAAACTGGCTTTGACTACCTTGGCAAACAGTTCATAGTTGGTGGCTTCCCGTTTTGGCGCTTTGCGTGGGGTCAGCCGGACGATGGCAGACTCGACTTTCGGTGCGGGTGAAAACGCACCCGGCGGCACGGTAAACAGGTAACGCGCTTCGCAGTGATACTGCATCATAATGCCCAATCTTCCGTAAGCGTTGTCGCCCGGAGCGGCGCACAGTCGCTGCACAACTTCTTTCTGCAGCATGAAATGCATGTCTTTTATGACATCGGAATAGCTGAGCAGATGAAACATCAGCGGCGTGGAAATGTTGTATGGCAGATTGCCGACAAGCCTGAGCGGGCGATCGTCCGTGGCCAGCGAGCCGAAATCAAATTGCAGGGCATCGGCTTCGTGAATGGTCAGGCCCTCGTATCGGAAGAACTGAGCACGCAGCATGGGAATGAGGTCCCGATCCAGTTCGACCACATCCAGATGACCGTCCGTTGCTTCCAGCAAGGGTTCGGTAATGGCGCCTCGACCGGGACCGATTTCCACCATGTGTTGGTCGGGCTTCGGCATGATACTGCCGACGATGCGGTCAATGATGTTCTGATCGTGCAGGAAGTTTTGACCAAAACGTTTACGGGCTTTATGCATGTGTCTGTTCTCGTGTTGTTGCCATGGACCAGGCGGTATCCAATGCCACTTTCAGGGAGCCGGTGTCGGCACGTCCGGTGGCAGCCAGATCCAGAGCCGTGCCGTGATCAACGGACGTGCGAATGAATGGCAACCCCAGAGTGATGTTCACAGCATTGCCGAATCCTTTGTACTTTAAAACCGGCAGTCCCTGATCATGATACATCGCCAGCACGGCATCGGCTGTATCCAGGTAATGCGGTTGAAAGAGTGTGTCTGCTGGCAGCGGACCGCGCGTGGGGATGCCCTCATCGGCCAGGCTTGCCAATGCGGGCTGAATGATGTCTATTTCTTCACGGCCCAGATGCCCGTCTTCGCCAGCGTGTGGATTCAGACCGGTAACAAGAATAGACGGCGCCGGGCACCCAAAGTCTTTGATCAGGGCATGATGCAGGATGCGGGTGACCCGCTTTAAAAGATCGCCGGTGATGGCGCCGCTGACGTCTTTTAATGGTAAGTGTGTGGTCACCAGGGCTACGCGCAGGCCTTCGGTGGCCAGCATCATGACAACGTCGTCAGTGTTACTTCGATCACGCAGGTATTCGGTATGGCCGGTGAAGGCCAAGCCGGAGTCATTGATGACGCCTTTGTGTACCGGACCGGTGACCAGTGCAGATGCCTGACCACTCAGGCACAAATCGATGGCCTTATCGAGCGTTCGAATCACATAGGCGCCGTTCGCAGGGTTCAGTTGCGACGGCGTAACCGGCGTTTCGAGTGTCACGGGCAAAATCGGCAGGTAACCCGGCGCGTGAGTCGGTTGTTCAAAAAAACTGTCATCGATCACTTCACAACGGACCTTAACACCGAGCATAGCAGCCCGTTGAGTCATCAGGTCCGGATCGGCGATGGCGACTAACGGCGGATGCTGTCCGGTCGCAACCGTTTGCAACAGAATGTCCGGACCGATCCCGGCCGGTTCACCGGGTGTGACGACTAAGACCGGCATCAGAGGCGGATCTCCACGAACGATTCTGCGCGCAGCTCGGATTGCCACCGCTGCAGCGCTTCACTGTAGCGTTGTTGAGACAGCTGATTGCGGATCTGGTTGCGCAGAACGTCGGTACCGACGTCTCGGGTGCGCTGACCTTCGACCCGCAGGAAGTGAAACCCGTAAGGTGAGCGGAAGACATCCGACAGTTCACCTTCCTCGGTGCTACGGGCGGCATCACGAAAGCTTTCGACGTAGTTGTCCAAAGTGGCCCAGCCCAGTTCACCGCCACGTCCGCGGCTGCCATTGTCCTGAGAGTATTCATCGGCCAGTTCAGCCATGCTTTCGCCGTTAAGTACCCGCTGGCGTAAGTCTTCGGCCAGCGCTTGTGCGGACTCAGCATTGAACAGCTGATCGGTTTTAATCAGGATGTGGCGCAACTGATATTCTTCAATGTTCACACTGGCGGCTTCGGTTTTATCGGCCAGCTGGGCCAAATGCAGAACGCCATCGCGTGGCAGCAGAACCGCTTCATTTTCTTCCAGCACCGGGACTAATGTACGAAAAATACTGGGAATCTGATCGAGCGTGCGCATACCGAGATCCCGGCTGTCGGGCGAGTCGAGCAGGGATTCTCCGCTGTTCAGTCGGTCCACCAAAGCGTCAGCTTCGGCCTGCTGATCAACATCGAAGCGTTTGTAATACAGCTGATACTCGGTTTCCTGCAATGACTGGCCAGATTGGCTTTTCAGAAAGCGTTCGACTTCGGCGTCGGAAATGAAAATCTGGCGACCGACAATCTGCTGTTGCAGTTCGTTGAGGGTGATTTCACGGCGAATCTGTTCGCGAAAATCACTGACGCTCTGGCCGGAGCTTTGCACGGCGGCGAGTAACTGATCGAGTGTCATGTTTTGACGCGACGCAATGGATTGAATGGCGGCGTTTACTTGCTGTTCCGGGATAACCAGATTACCACGCTCGGCCAGTTGCATCTGCAGTGATTCCAGAATCATGGCATCCAGAACCTGTCGGGTCAGGACATCATCGGTCGGTAGAACATTCGGATTGCTTCGATATTGCTGGCGGACGGCTTCCACGCGTTGGGCCAGCTGCAGCTCGGTAATGACGTCATCATTGGCGACGGCGGCAATCCGGTCCAGGGTTTGTGCGTAAGTCAGCGTGCTCATCAGCAATGACGTTGCCAATAAAGCGGATTTAAACCAGGTCTGCATCTGCATCTGTTTCCATATTATCGTGAATTAAACAGTCGACCGGCATAACCGAAATCCAGTCGCTCAAGAATGTTTTCAATGGTACCTGCACCGGCACCGATGCCCTTAAGGGTGACTTCAAAATACGGCGCGATGGTGGATTGTTCCAGAAACACCGGGGCGCCGTCTTCGTCTTCGGCGGCTGAAGTTTCCAGCAACGCAAAACGAATGTTCCAACAGCAACTGTCAATGTCAATCCCCGCGAGTAATTGTGTGGGTTGATAATCCCGCCATTCGGGCTGATCGTCACGGGTGGCGAGCTCGCCATAGCCGATCAGCGCGACATTCTGACGGATCGGGAAATAGGCGCCAGCGGACAACGCATGGTAATCGTCGGTTTTCTCCCAATGAGCATTGGCAAACACGCGTTCGCTGGGGCGGAAATCGAGGTTCAGATCGAAGCGGTTGAAGGTGGTCTGCTCATGATCGAGATCGCCGCTGGCGGACAACGTTAGTCTGTCTGAGGGTTTCACCTCCGCGCCCATCACCCAGGGGCTGTATTCTGTCTGCCAGTTAGAGTCGATGGCGTCCACACCGGTCAGCGTTAAACGCTCCTGCGACAGCTTCAGACCTTTGCGCAGGCTGGTACTGAACGCCGGGTAAGACTGGCCGATGGGTGATACTTCATAAGCAAGCTGGGTGGACAGGCGGTTCAGATCGCCCACGCGGTCGACCGAGGTGAAGCGGCTTCGGCTGAACAGGGTGAAGTTGTCTTCGGCTTCGGCATCCAGAATCGGTCCATTCTGTTCGATGAACGGGCTGTAAGCCCAGTAAATTCTTGGTTTGACGCGATGCTCAACCGATTGCGACTGCCAGGGCAGGGTCGCGCTGAGATCCAGACTCGAGCGCCAGCTGGCCTGATGCAGTGAGTTTTCACCATAGGTGTCAGCGACGTTCAGGTCCGTCTCGTTGTCGCGTCGATAAAACGCATACAGTCCTTCAACCGTGGGGGTCAGTTTGACGGGCCCGGCTTGTAAGGGGTAGGTCAGGCGGGTGTTGGTGTCGGTCCGCTGGGTTTCAGTGGCCAGGGTTCGCTCGGAGCCGGCCAATGCGTTGATTTGTTCGTCGCTCAGATCCCGGCGGAAGCGACTGTACTGACCGGTTTGGTTCAGTTGCAGATTGCCCAGAATCGCTCCGGGTGCCCAGCCAAGGGTGATTTGCGGCTGTCGGATCAGTTCGTAGGACGCTGGAGCCACGGTCAGACCTTCGTGTGCCCAATGATTCTCCTGCAAAATGGACAGTGAGTAGACCGACTGTTTGACGGAGAACCGGCTCTGCAGTTCATCGAATAGTTTGCTGCTGTCGGACACTGGCGTCAGGTAGGTCACTCCGGCCTTGCTGGTGGCCTGACCGGTTTTGGCGGTTAAGTTCACCGCCGTCCGGTTGTACTCGATTTCTTTGTTGGCACCGGGGGTGATCTCAACGTCGTAATCTTTATGGCTGACCCATCGGGTTTGCAAATCGTAGCCTAACCAATCGGTGAGTTCGCCGGACTGGCGATGCTCAAATGCGTAGTCACGCGTGTCTCGATCCAAGTCCTGGCTATCCGGTTCGGTCAGTGACACTCCCAGGTTGGTGATGCCGTTGTGATGTTCTGTCAGAAAACGGAACTCGGTATGCCCGTATAAGCCCTGTTGACCGACATAGTTGGCTGCCAGGGTTGCGTCATAATTCGGGGCCAGGTGCAGGTAATATTCCTGGTAATAACCGCTGCCAAAGGTTGGAATGAGGAAACCGGTACGGGCCTGATCATTCAGTGGAAAAGAGACGTAAGGCAGATACAGAACCGGAATGTTCTGAACTTCCACTCGGGAGTGCCAGGCCCGGGCGATCTGCTCTTCATTGTCGATGTCCAGACGTGCGGCGCGGATGCGCCAGGCGTTGGAACTGGGTGCACAGCGGGTAAAGGCGATGTCATTGGCGCGAAAGCGCCGCTCCGATTGACGCTCAATTGAGTCGGCCTGACCATGCAGATCCTGCTCGGCCAGCACAAACTCGGCTCGTTTTAATTGAGCGTAATAGCCTTCTATGCTGATTTCAGCCTCGTCACTGCTGAAGGCAACACCGGGCAGGCGAAAATTGACTTCACCAGAAAGAGTGCTGATTCCGTCCGGCTGGTAGTTAACGGCATTGGCTTCGGAAGCGAGGTTTGGACCCTGAATGACGACATGACCATTCAGCGTGGCACTGCGATCCTGGTTGAACTGCCCTTGGTCGAAGCGAAAATGCTGTTCCGGGTTGGTTTCCGCCTGCAATGGCATGGCAATGAAACCGCCCGGGCAATAGGGCGCAACGCCCTGTTTTTCGGATTCCGGCAATGCGCTCCAGGGTTGCCAGTCAGACACGACAACGGACTCGGCCAGTGCCTGACTGAGCAGAGAAAAACCGATAACGGTGATGGCAAGATAGTGGCGCACAGGCAGCTTGGAACTCACGATGAATCAGAGCCGCGCATGATACCGAATTTAGCGCGGTCGTTCACGGCTTACCGCCGTCCCCGGGCATTCTTTCAACATGCCTCAACATCAGGGCTTGTGCACGCGCTGTGTGGCTGCTGGTCTCGTTTGGTCTGGTTGTGTGAGTGGCGTTAGCTGTCTTGTCGGTCGGTAAACCGTTAGTAAAAAAGCAATGATCAGGGTAATCTGCACACTGTTTATGACCCCTCAGGGCGTGGAAGTTGATTGGATGGTGGGTAAGACAGCATGAAAAACTGGACCGGTAAAATTCTGGGTGGCGCGATCGGGCTCTATGCAGGAGGGCCGGTGGGGTTGGCTTTGGGCGTATTACTGGGCAATGCCTTTGATCGTACACAGGCCCGGCGGGATCTGAACGAGGCCGGTTCTTCCAGCAATGGCATTCTGCAGACCACCTTCTTTCAAGCCACCTTCACGGTTATGGGAAAAATCGCCAAGGCGGACGGCCGGGTCAGTGAGCAGGAAATTGAGCTGGCTCGGCACATCATGGCGCGTATGGCGCTCGATGAAGCTCAGCGACTGGAAGCCATGCGGCTGTTTAATGAAGGCAAGTCGCCTGATTTTTCCGTGGAAGCGGTGTTGACCGATCTGGCTGAGGTGATTGGGCGCCGGGTGACGTTGGCACAGATTTTCCTTGAGGTTCAGCTGCAAGCGGCCTACGCCGATGGACAGCTCACCGTCAATGAAAAGGATGTACTGCATACCATTGCCACTCACCTGGGCATTAACCGGGTGCAGTTTGAGATCATTCACCAGCGCATCCGCGCACAGATGCATTTTTCGCAACAGCAGCAGCGTGCGGGTGTTAACGCCGACCGAGAGGCACTGACAGAGTGTTATCAGGTGTTGGGGGTTGAATCGACCGTGTCCGATGCAGAGTTGAAAAAAGCCTATAGACGGCTGATGAATCAGCACCATCCCGACAAGCTGGTGGCGCGGGGGCTGCCGCCGGAGATGATGGCCATTGCCAAGGAAAAAACGCAGGACATTCAGAAAGCTTACGAACAGATACGCAATGCCCGACGCGCTGGGTGAGTGATGACTGCCATTCTTGAATAACGTCATTGCCTCGGGGCAGATGACTCTGTTTTTTGCCCAGCCTGCCAAACAACCTATCCACTTAGATGAGATCAGTCTCGATCTTGCCATCAAACGGACCTGATCAAGTCGTTTTAATGGTTCTTGCTCAGGAATCATTCGCTTGCGGGCCTGGAAAAGTCCGGCCATCAGAGCCATCAGCCAAAAAACATTAACCTCCCATAGGCAACACCTTCATCAGCGCTGTGTCCCGGCACGGGAATTGATCTGAGTGCGTAAAATACGTTAGAACCAATAATATTATTGGTATACAATTGGTATTAAATAAGCGTTTAAATAACAATACCAATTAGAGGCAGATGCGATCATGCGATTCGGCTACTTCGACAACGACAACCGCGAATACGTTATAACCCGGCCGGATACGCCGGCACCATGGACGAACTACCTGGGGACGGAAAAGTTTGCCACCGTCATTTCAAACCATGCCGGGGGATATTCGTTCTATAACTCACCCGAGTACAACCGGGTCACTAAGTTCCGACCGAACTTCACCTTTGACCGGCCCGGGCATTACGTGTATCTGCGGGATGATGACTCTGGCGACTACTGGTCAATCTCCTGGCAGCCGGTCGCAAAAAGCCTGGATGAGGCTGAGTATGTGGTTCGTCATGGCCTCTCGTATTCCAAGTTCGAGTGCGATTACGATCGGATCAAGGCCGAAAAAACACTGTTTGTACCCAAAGGCGAAGATCTGCAGATTTGGGACGTGCGAATCCGCAACAACGATGACCGTCCGCGTCGGATTTCTGCTTTTTCCTATGTGGAGTTTTCGTTCAGTCACATTGCCTCGGATAACCAGAATCATCAGATGAGTCTGTACTCTTCCGGTACGTCTTATGAAGACGGCGTGATCGAGTATGACCTCTATTACAACACCGATGAATACGAAGGTTGGTATTACCTGGCTTCCAGTTTCGATCCTGATAGCTATGACGGGTCGCGCGATAATTTTCTCGGTGCTTATCGTGATGAGTCCAATCCGCTTGCCGTAGAGCAAGGGCAGTGCAGCAACACCGCCAAAACCTGTTACAACCAGTGTGGTTCCTTGCACAAAGCGTTTGAGCTGCAGCCGGGTGAAGAGGTTCGGTTTGTTCTTGTGTTGGGACTGGGTAAAGGCAAAGGGCAGGAAAAGCGTGCGAAATACCAGGATTTTGCCAATGTGGATGCGGCATTCGCCGATATCAAATCGCATTGGGACGATCGGTTGTCCCGTTTTCAGGTGAGCTCTCCGCACTCTGAACTCGATGCCATGACCAACATCTGGACGCTGTATCAGGCTGAAACCTGCGTCGTCTGGTCACGCTTTGCCTCCTTTATTGAAGTGGGCGGCCGAACCGGTTTGGGCTATCGCGATACTGCACAGGATGCCATGGCGGTACCGCACACCAATGCCCCGATGACCCGAAAACGCATTGTTGATCTGCTGCGTGGTCAGGTGCAGGCGGGATATGGACTGCATTTGTTTGACCCGGATTGGTTTGATCCGGAAAAAGAGGACGTGGCACCGTCCAAATCCCCTACGGTGGTACCCACCCCCAGCGATGATGACAAGATTCACGGCATTGAAGACACCTGTTCGGACGATGCTCTCTGGCTGGTACCGACGATCTGCCGTTATGTGCAGGAAACCGGCGATACGGCCTTCTTTGATGAAGTGATCACTTACGCCGACGGCGGCGAAGGCACCGTGTATGAGCACATGACCCGGGTGTTGGATTTCTCAGCCAAGTACATCGGGCAAAGCGGTATCTGTCTGGGCCTGCGCGCAGACTGGAACGACTGTCTGAACCTGGGTGGTGGTGAGTCTGCATTGGTGTCCTTCCTGCACCTCTGGGCTTGTGAAGCCTTTGTTGAAGCCGCGCAACATTTGGGTCGTCTCGATGATGCTGACACCTATCAAGCCATGGCCGATCGGGTGAAAGATGCGTGCGAAACGCAGCTCTGGGATGGTGACTGGTACCTTCGCGGCATTACCAAACACGGCGACAAAGTGGGCACTCACACACAAGACGAAGGCAAGGTGCATCTGGAGTCGAATACCTGGGCCGTGATTTCCGGGGCAGCGTCGCAGGAGCGTGCCGTGAAGGCGATGGACTCGGTCGATACCTGGCTGGCCTCCGACTATGGCCTGCATCTGAATGCCCCTTCGTTTGCCACGCCGAATGATGACATCGGCTTTGTGACCCGGGTGTATCAGGGCGTGAAAGAAAACGGCGCGATCTTCTCGCATCCAAACCCCTGGGCTTGGGTGGCCGAAGCAAAACTGGGCCGCGGTGACCGCGCCATGAAGTTCATTGATGGGTTGCTGCCGGCCAATTACAACGATCTGGCCGATAAGCGCGTAGCTGAGCCTTACTCCTATTGTCAGTTTGTGATGGGACGGGATCACGAGGACTTCGGTCGCGCGAACCATCCTTGGCTGACCGGGTCGGCCGGCTGGGCTTACGTGGCGACGACCAACTACATCTATGGTGTCCGGCCGGGTTTCAATGGTCTGACAGTCGATCCGTGCATCCCGCCCGAATGGGATGGCTTTTCTGTCCGACGGGAATGGCGTGACGCGGTCTACCAGATTGAGGTTAAAAACCCGAACCATGTCAGCAAAGGCGTGATCCGCATTGAGCTGAACGGCGAGGTGATAAACGGCGAGATTCCGGTACAACCGGCCGGCTCGGAAAACAACGTTGTGGTCACGTTAGGGTAATCGGGAGCATCCTATGATTGAGTTCGGAACAGGTGGCTGGCGCGCCTTTATTGGTGAGGAGTTCACCAAAGCCAACGTACAACGGGTGGGTCAGGCGGTCGCTAACCTGATGCATAAACAAAAGGTCGCCTTTGCGCCGTTTGTCATCGGCTATGACCGGCGCTTTCTATCGGACAAGGCGGCTAAATGGTTAGCTGAAGTGTTGGCGGGCAATGGCATTGCCGTGGAGTTGATCGATAAGGCGGTGCCGACCCCGGTGGTGATGTTCTGTGTGAAAAATCAGAACCTGCCCTATGGTGCCTGCATCACGGCCTCGCATAACCCGGCCGATTACAACGGGATCAAACTCTTTGCGGAGGGTGGGCGCGATGCGACAGAAATTCTGACGGATGCGGTCGAAAGCGAAATTCGTGGCCTTACCGACGGTGATCTGCAGGTCTTCCCGTTCGAGGACGCGCTGGCCGAAGGTAAAATCCGCATCGTCCGGCCGCTGAACGATTTCATCGATTCCGTCCTGGCCGGTATCAACATCGAAGCAATCAAAAACGCGAACCTGAAAATCCTGCTCGACCCGATGTACGGCGTGGCGAAAACCTCCCTGCAGGCAGTACTGATCAGCGCCCGGTGCGATGTGGATGTCATCAACGATCGGCACGACACCACCTTTGGTGGTCGCTTGCCATCGCCGACCGCGCATACGCTGTTTAAGCTGTCGCACCTGGTCCCGGAGAAGGGCTATGACCTGGGCATCGGTACCGATGGCGACGCGGACCGTCTCGGCATCATCGACGAAACCGGTCGGTTTGTGCACCCGAATGAAGTGCTGGCGTTGTTGTATTTTTACCTGCTGGAGTATCGGGGCGAAAAAGGCAGCGTGGTGCGCAACGTCGCGACGACGCATCTGTTGGATCGGATTGCTGAAGATCACGGCGAGCGAAGTTTTGAAGTTCCGGTCGGCTTCAAACACATCTCCGAAGCCATGGAAAAAGACGACTCGTTGATTGGTGGTGAAAGTTCCGGTGGATTGACGATCCGCGGTCACATCAAAGGCAAAGACGGTATTTTTGCCGGATCATTGCTGGTGGAAATGATCAGTGTGACTGGTAAGCGGCTGTCTGAGTTGCTCGATGACATTTACGGACGTTACGGCCGGTTTGTCACGGCCTCAGGCGACTGCACCTTTAAGGCTTCAGACCGTCAGCGTATCTGGGATATGGTTTACGAAGAAAAACGTCTGCCGACTTTTGATTTCCCGATTGCCAGCGTCAGTTATGCCGACGGTGCCAAAGTCATGTTTGATAATGGTGCCTGGGTTATCGCACGTTTCTCCGGAACAGAACCTCTGCTGCGTATTTTTGCCGAAGCGGACAATGAAGCCGACGCGGAAACTCTGGTTCAGCAGATGAAAACCTTTCTGGCGATCTGAATCGGAATGGCGGGCAATGGCCCGCCAGTCTTAGCGTGTTTTATACGAAAATCCGGCCAGCACCGTGGCCACGGCCGCGTAAGCACCCATGACCAGCAGCAGTTGTGCGCCGGACAAGCCCGCATCAATCGCCAGACCGAGCAGAAACGGTGACGCCGACGTACTGACAATCATGATGGACGTTAGCAGCGCGCGGATCGCACCGATGTGCTTGGTGCCATAGACCTCCGCCCACAATGAGTTCGAAATCGGCCCCATCATGCCAATACCAATGCCGATGATGGCCATCATCAGAAACGCGACCCACGGTCCGTGAAGAACGGCCCCGAAGCCCATGCCTACCGCAAACGGCAAGCCCAGAAAACGCAGTAATGCGATGGCAGAAAAGCGGTCCACCAGCGCCCCGGAAACGAACGAGCTTAACCAATGAACGCCACCGTAGACGACGAAGGCACTGGCAAATAACGCCGGAGACCAGCCTTTGTCGGCGAGGATCGTACCCTGTTGAATGAACAGACCGGTGACAATAAACGGCGGCGCCAGTACCAGTGGCAGGGCCAGCCAGAATCGCCGGTCCCGAAGCACGGTGCGGCGGGAACCATCGGGGATTGGGTTGGCCGGCTGGTTCTGAGCTGTAGTCTGTGCGTCGGTTTCACCCGGTCCGGCAAAGGATAAGAAGGTGTGGGCCAACGGCAGGTAGAGGATGGGGATGAGCAGGGCAATTGCCAGCCAGCTGGCCTGCCACCCGAGCATGGCGATCAGAGCGACGACCAGTGTCGGTAAAATCATTTCCCCAACCGGAACACCATTACTGGCAATACTGCTGGCTTTGCCGCGGTTGTCAGAGAAATAGCGGGCCATTGTTGTCATGGCCGTATGCGGCAGTAAACCCTGGCCGCAAAAGCGCAGCAGAAACAGTCCGATCAATAAGCTGAGGTAACTTTCAACCTGCCACATCACCAGCGCGGCGGCGGTCAGCCCCAGGGCGGCGAGGGTCAGGAACACCCGCAGTGGCAACCGGTCGATCATGCCGCCGGCAAAAAAGATCAGCAGCCCGCTGATCAGTGTTGCGGTGGCGTAGGCAGAGCCGTATGCCGCCGCCGACAGGCCCATCTGTTCCTGGATCGATGCGCCATACCAACTGATAAAAAACGATTGGCCGAAGTTACCGAAAAAGACCGTCAGCAAACCAAAGCTGAGCATGGGCCAATAACGTCGAATCACGAACCAGTAGGCGTTGAGCACAGGCGACCTCGCAAATTGAATAGGAGGCCGGGGAGTGTAATGAACCCCAACCAAGCTGTGAATGACTTTATGCGGGGTTTATATGGATAAATTTAAAGCCGTTAGCTGGTTTTCTGGTAAATCAGATCCCAGACGCCATGACCCAGTTTTTGTCCGCGTTTTTCAAACTTGGTCACCGGGCGATGTGCAGGGCGTTCCGGCAGGTAATGATCTTGCCCGGCGGTGTTCTCAAAACCCTCAGCAGCGTCCATCACCTCAAGCATGTGTTCGGCGTAGTTTTCCCAGTCGGTCGCCAGATGAAAAGTACCGCCGGTCTTCAGCTTGCGACGGATCAGCTGCGCAAACTCCGGTTGCACAATGCGGCGTTTATGGTGCTTTTTCTTATGCCACGGGTCTGGAAAGAACAACTGGACAGTGCTCAGTGAGGCGTCGGCAATGCAGTCCGAGAGGACCTCAACGGCATCGTCTTTGTAGCAACGGATGTTCGTCAAACCCTCCGATTCGGTGCGATTGAGCATTCGCCCAACACCCGGCAGATGCACTTCGATGCCGATGAAATTTTTGTCGGGTGCGGCCAGAGCCATGTCGACCAACGAGTCGCCCATACCAAAGCCGATTTCGAGCACGGTATCCGCATCGCGTCCAAAGGTCTCGGTCAAATCCAGCGGGCCGGTGGCTTTGCTCAGACCAAACTCGGCCCAGTTTCGCTCCAGGCTTTTCTTCTGACCATCGGTCATGCGTGCGGCACGCATGACAAAACTGCGGATTTTACGCTGAAAAGGCTGCTCGGATTGTATCATCGGGTGTCTCGTTTATTTCGGTTGTCGAATCAGGATGATGGCCAGGCTTAGCCAACCTGCGATCATCAGTACGCCTCCCAGCGGAGCAATGGCGCCAAGCCAGGGCTGATTCAACAGAACCAGCAAAAAAAGCGCTGCGCAGAATACGCAAGTACCGGCAAATAGCAAGTAGCTCGGGCCCCTTAACGGTCGTTTGAGTTGCTCGCTGAGCAATCCGATCAGCAACAGCCCAAGACCTTGAGTCATGAGATAACGCGCGCCGGTGGCCCAGGTTTCCAAACGGGCCGGGGTGACCAGCGTGTCCAGGGCGTGGGTACCAAAGGCGCCGAGTGCGATAGCGAGGCCGGCAAATAGGCTGCCGCTGATCAGAGCAAAACGGTTCATAGCGTGTCCTGTCGATAGGAATCAGACATAAAAAAAGCCGCCCGAGGCGGCTTTTCCAACGTCAAATCAGTTAAAACTCGATGGTCATTACCTTTTTGACTTTATTCATGGCATTTTTTTCAAGCTGACGAATACGCTCGGCGGATACGCCGTACTTATCGGCCAGCTCATGCAGCGTTGCTTTTTCTTCATTCAACCAGCGCTGCTGAATGATGTCGCGCGAGCGGTCATCGAGATCTTCCAGGGCGCTGAACAGCTGCCCATGGGCGTCATCGGTGTAGTTAGCCTGCTCAACGGCCGCCGCCGGGTCATCCGCTTCGTTCATCAGGTAGTCAGACGGATGGAAGGCTGCACCATCATCGTCATCGTCGTTAAAGCCATCGAAGGCGGCATCGGACGCTGTCAGACGGCCTTCCATGTCATACACGATTTTCTTCTCAACACCCAGATCGTCGGCAATGGCCTGAGCTTCGCGCTCATTCAGCCAGCCCAGACGTTTTTTCGAGCTGCGCAGGTTAAAAAACAGTTTGCGCTGAGCTTTGGTCGTCGCGATCTTAACGATGCGCCAGTTTTTCAGGATGTACTCATGAATTTCGGCCTTAATCCAATGCACTGCAAAGGACACCAGGCGAACCCCGACTTCCGGGTTAAACCGACGAATGGCTTTCATCAAGCCAACGTTACCTTCCTGAATCAGATCGCCCTGGTTCAGACCGTAACCGGAGTAACTCTTGGCAATGTGGACCACGAAGCGCAGGTGCGACATAACCAGCCGACGGGCCGATTCGAGATCGTCGTGATAATACAGGCGTTCCGCCAGATCTTTTTCCTCTTCGGCACTGAGCAGCTCGAAGCCATTAACGGTCGTAATATAGGCTTCGAGGTTCTGACCTGGTGACAATGTGTCCAGTGCGAGTGCAGGAACGCTTCGGTTCAGTTTCACGCTATAACCTCCAAATGGGTGCAACGGTGAACTAGTTTCGGACCGAGTATTGTAGCAACCCGGCCGAATTTTGAAAGTGCTGACACGAGTATAGACCTAAGGCCAGAGCTTTCTCAGTGAGTTTTACGTCGGACTGACAGAATCGGATCAACTCGGATCGGTGTCTTTCAGATGCCGCCAGAGTGCGATTCTGGCACCGGCCAGGCTGACAATGACAGATGTCAGAAGTAACAGACTGAGCTCAGTCGCGTTCAGCCAGATGGCTGGTGCATCCAGACCATAGGTGCCCAGAAAGCCGTCTAACCGTTGCTGAAAGCTAACACTGATCGCCGTCAGCATGACCCAGGCGGCGATGCCTCCGAGCAATCCGAACCACAGCCCCAGATACAGGAACGGGCGTCGGACGTAAGCATCGGTCGCGCCGAGCAGCTTGATGATCTGAACTTCGGCCTTGCGCGACTCAATCGACAATCGAATGGTGTTCCCGACGATCAGTAGCACGGCGACCGAAAGAATCAGGCTCAGCAACAGCACCATGGAACGTGCCAGATCGAGCAGTCGGTTCAGCCGGTCGATCCAGGCCAAATCAATCTGAATATCGTTTACTTCCGGTAAATCGCGGAGCATCAGCAGTAAGGCTTCCAAATCCGCCTGACTCTGCTGTACCGGAATAGCCACAATGCTTGCTGGCAAGGGGTTCTCCGCCAGCTCCAGATTGGATTCCAAACTTAACGTCTGGTTGAAACTGGCCCAGGCTTGCTCCTGGCTGATGTATTCAGTTCGCAGTATTTCAGCTCGTGCGGTCAGTTCCTGCGCCAGTTGGCGACCGGATGATTCTTCGGTATCGAACGTCAGATAAAGCGTGATCTGGCCACCTTCCTGCCAGGTATCCGCCTGGCTGTTCAACGCCTGTAGTGAGATGTAGAACAGCGTGGGCAGGAGCAGGGCGATGGCGATTACCAGCCACGTCAGCGCACTGGAAATAGGGCTTTTAAGCAGGCTTAAGGCGCTGTCTTTGCAGCACAGCCAATGGTGTCGGGCCCAGCCTTTAGCATCGAAGGTTGGGGCGCGGTTACGACGACGGTTGGAGGCTGGGCGTTTTTTAGCCATAAGTACCTCCGTTGGTTCCGAACGGCGAGCTGATCATCTGTCCCTGTTTCAGTGATAGCACCCGGTAATTCAGCCGGGCAATGAGACCCAGGTCGTGACTGGCGATGAGAACGGTGGTACCGATATCGTTAAACTGGGCAAACAGGTTCATGATGTCGCGAGACAAGGCCGGATCGAGGTTGCCGGTCGGTTCGTCTGCGAGAATCACATCGGGCTTTTTGACCACGGCCCGGGCGATACCAACCCGCTGCTGCTCACCGCCGGACAACTGAATGGGTCTGAATTTTTCCTTGTTTAGCAAGCCGACCTTATCCAGAGCGGCGTGAACCCGGCGCTTAACGTCACCCGGATGCTCTCCGCTGATGAACAAGGGCTGTGCGACGTTGTCATAAACCGAGTGATTCATCAGCAACTGATGGTCCTGATGTACGATCCCCAGTTTGCGCCGGTAAAAGGCGATTTCCCGGCGATTGAGGGACTTTAACTGCTGTCCATCCACCCGAACCTGGCCGGAGGAGGGTTTCTCTGTCGCCGTGACCAGCTTCAGCAAGGTGCTTTTACCGGCACCCGAGTGGCCGGTCAGAAAGACAAACTCACCCGGTTCGATATGAAAACTGACCGAAGAAAGCGCTTCAAAGCCGCCATCGTAGCGTTTGCTGACCTGATCGAAGTGGATCATTCGTCGTCACTGTCCAGAAGCGCACTGACAAACTCTTGTGCCGAGAACCGGTCGAGGTCTTCAGCCTGTTCACCGACCCCGATAAACCGCACCGGTATGCCGAACTTACGCGCCAGTGCAAAGATGATTCCGCCACGGGCTGTACCGTCGAGTTTGGTCAGGGCAATGCCGGTTAATGGGGCGGCTTTGGTGAACGACTCGGCCTGAGCCACAGCATTCTGACCGGTACCGGCGTCCAGAACCAGGAGCACTTCGTGCGGTGCGGAGTCGTCGATTTTTTTCATGACCCGCAGCACCTTTTCGAGCTCGGCCATCAGGTTATCTTTGTTGTGCAGTCGGCCGGCCGTGTCCGCAATCAAAACGTCTACGCCACGGCTTTTCGCCGCCTGTACCGCATCGAAAATTACCGAGGCGCTGTCGGCGCCGGTATGTTGAGCAATGACCGGGACGTTGTGTCGCTCACCCCAGGTTTGCAGTTGCTCTACGGCCGCAGCGCGAAACGTATCGCCGGCCGCCAGCATGACGGACTTGCCTTCCGACTGGAAACGTTGCGTCATTTTGCCGATGGTGGTGGTTTTACCGACACCATTGACGCCAACCACCAGAATGACAAAGGGTTGTTTACCGGTATCGATCTGCAGCGGCTGCTCGACGGGGGTGAGTTGTTCTACCAATGTTTCCCGCAGTGCGTTCATCAGGGCGTTGTTATCGTTGAGTTCTTTGCGGGAAGTTCGCTCAACAAGGTCATCGAGAATGGTCTGTGTCGCTTCGATGCCGACGTCTGAAGACAACAGCAGCGTTTCCAACTCTTCGAGCGTGTCGTCATCCAATGTTTTTCGGCCCAGCAGGGCGGTGGCCAGCCCATTGGAAAACCCGGATCGTGTCTTGCTCAGTCCGTTCTTGACGCGCTGAAACCAGGACGGTTTGCTGTCGTTATTCTGGGATTCTTGGCTGGGTTGCTTGTCTTTACGTTTTGAAAATCCGAACATGGTGTCAGGGGTACCGGTCAGCGGTTGATAAACGGGGCGCTATGCTAGCATATTGCCCGTTGAAAATGGATGGACGAATGTTTCACTTTAAACGCCGAACGCTGTGGATCATCATTTATATCACGATCCCGCTGATTCTGATTCTGAACAGTCTGGGGCCGGACCCGGAAGAGTCTGTGGTGGTGGATCGCCAAGCAGAAAACACCGACCTGCGCTGGACAATGAACGAGCTTGCGCCGGATTGCATGGATGGCTGTCGACTGCTGTTGGACGGCACTGATTTTATCCGTGTCAGTGCGTTGGTGTCGTCTGTTCCTGCCGGAGCCGAGCAGGTTCCGGACAGGGTCGAGATGTCATTCAGTCAACGCGCCGGTTATGCCGTGGTTCGTCTGGCCTTTGCACCGACGGAAACGCTGGAGTCTCAGGTCATCGAGTTTCTTCGGGTCCTATTGCCGCAAAACAGCTCACCTCGCTGGGTCGCTACCGGGGCGGTGTCGGATCGTTTTTGGACAGCATTGCAAAACCTAAATGAGACCAGTATCGGCGCCGGACGCCCAATAGCCTTGTCAGAGCCATCGGCGTTAACGGTCTTAGAGGCGCCAACCTTTGGAACATCCGAGCAGTTGGCGTACTTGTTGTGGATTGAAGTACTCAAGCAGCGTCTGGCTGGGTATCAGGTAACCGTGACCTGGGATCATCGCCGGGCATCCAGCCTGATCCGGATGAACACCACACTGTCAGCGGATGTCTTGTATCCGGTGACCGACACCGAATGGCAGCCGGTTAAGGACGCCTATTTGGCGGCGGCCGCGCAAACCGAACGTTCTGCAGAGCAGATACACCGGTATCTCGAGACCAGTCTGCTGTATGATGTACCGTTTGATTTCTTTGTTCGTCAGTCTGCTCGATTGCAGCAGATCACTCTGTCGGATATCAACCAGAGCCGGGAGAACACGCTTGCCCAGATACAATAAACGCAAAACATCCGCTGTGCCTGTTTCAACCTTACGCCTTATCGGAGGACGCCATCGAGGACGAAAGTTGCCCATTCCGGCGTTGGATGGTTTGCGACCGACCTCTGACCGGACCCGGGAGACGTTATTTAACTGGCTTCAGTTTGAGTTACCGGGGATGCATGTTCTCGATCTTTTTGCCGGTACCGGTGCACTTGGATTGGAAGCGTTGTCCCGGGATGCTGAATCTGCTGTGTTTGTTGAGCCGCAATCGGTGGCTGCCGAGGGCATTCGTCAATCACTTCAGACATTGAATCTGACGGCGGAGGTCCGGGTCATGGTTGCTGAGCAGTTTCTCGAGCAGACCGATGCGGTCTTTGATCTGGTGTTCGTCGATCCGCCTTTTTCGCTGGACCTTTGGCAATCGACAGTCGATCGACTGGCGGTCTCGGACCGGCTGTCATCGGGTGGCTACATCTACGTCGAGGCGCCTGTCGGACAAACCCTCACGGTGCCGGATGGATTGACGGTGGTGAAGGAAAAAACGGCCGGCAAGGTGCGCTTTCAGCTTTGGCAGAAAGCTGGCGTGGCTGGCTAGGAACGGTTAACAGAACTTAATTGACCGGCGGTCATTTACGCGGCAGGATAGCGTTGATTGATCACAGGAGGGCGGGATATGTCCGCACAGGTACCATCCGAGCCGATAGATACTCAGTGGTTAAGCGATACGCTGAGTCGGCAGCGGAAAGCGTTTTTGAATCAACCCTATCCGGATGCGGCGGAACGTCGACGTCGTTTATTGAGCCTGAAGCACGTTTTGCAGACCAATCAGGACGCGCTGTGTGACGCCATCGACCGGGACTTTAATGGTCGTGCCCGGATGGAAACGCTGTCGGCCGAGTTTCTTCCCAGCATCATGGGGATCACCGATGCGATGAAGCATCTGAAGGGCTGGATGCGAGCACAGCGGAAACTGGCGCCTTTGGTTTTTCAGCCGGCGGCCGCGAAAGTCTTTCCGCAGCCATTGGGTGTCATCGGTATCATCGTCCCATGGAACTATCCGCTGTATCTGGCGGTTGGACCATTAATTGCCGCACTGGCTGCCGGTAATCATGCCATGATCAAAATGTCCGAGTTCACACCGGCTTTCGGAGCGTTGTTTGCGGATCTGATGAAGCAGACGTTTGATCCATCCGTCGTAACGGTTGTGAACGGCGAGGTTGAGGTGGCGCAGGCGTTTTCTTCGCTGCCATTTGATCATCTGTTGTTTACCGGATCGACGTCGGTGGGACGGCATATCATGCGCGCGGCCAGCGAACACCTGACACCCGTTACGCTTGAGTTAGGCGGCAAAAGCCCGGCGGTTATTGATCGCTCCATGCCGGTTCGCGAGGCGGCGGATCGGTTGGTTTACCCTAAGTGTCTGAACGCAGGTCAGACCTGCGTGGCGCCCGATTACGTGCTGTGCCCGGAAGACAGTGTCGACGCCTTCGTACAGCATTTTATTAATGAAGCGCGGCGCCAGTTTGGGGATGTTGCTGAGAATCCTGACTACTCCGCCATCATTAACAAGCGTCAGCGCGATCGATTGGTGGGGTATCTGGACGATGCCCGTGACAAGGGTGCGTCGATCCATATCGCGGGAGATTCGGATAACCTGGACGATTACGGCGATAAACTGCCACCGATCCTGGTGACGAACGTGAAAGCGTCGATGACGCTGATGCAGGACGAGATTTTCGGACCGATCCTGCCGGTCATGGCTTATCGGCACTTCGACGAAACGCTGGCCTACATTAATGCGCACCCCCGGCCTTTGGCGCTCTACGTTTATGGTTATGAAAAACAACTGAGAGCCACGTTTGAGCAGAAGACCCACAGCGGTGCACTGTTGTTTAATGAAGCATTGATTCATGTCGCCATGGACAGTCTCCCCTTTGGCGGCGTCGGTGCCAGTGGCATGGGGCAATATCACGGACGGTACGGGTTCAATACCTTTTCTAAACTGAAACCGGTTGTTTCTAAACAGCGTCTGAATAGCCTTAAGTTGATTTACCCGCCTTACAAAGGTTGGTTAATGACCGCAATTCTGAAGCTTTTTGGCCGATAATTGCCCGGGGCGCGTCGCTGAGGTACCATGCGCGCGCTTTTTTATTGCCAGTGAGCCGGAATTATGTCGAGTACTGTCATTTACCCTGGGACGTTTGATCCGATCACGCTTGGGCACATGGACCTGATCGAACGTGGTTTACGCCATTTCGGCAAGGTTATCGTTGCCGTGGCCGACAGCCCCAAGAAAAAACCCCTGTTTTCCCTCGATGAGCGGGTAGCTCTGGCAAGGGAAGTGACAGAATCACTCGGCAACGTGGAAGTGGCCGGGTTCAGTAACCTGCTGGTCGACTTCGCCCGGGAACATAACGCTCAGGTTATCCTGCGCGGATTACGGGTGGTCAGTGATTTTGAGTACGAGTTTCAGCTGGCGAACATGAATCGTGTGTTGGCTCCGGATTTGGAAAGCCTGTTTTTGACCCCATCTGAGCAGTATTCGTTTATTTCATCGACATTTGTCCGGGAAATTGCATACTTGAATGGAGACGTCTCTAAGATGGTCCATCCTGCAGTTGAAGCGGCATTGAAAAAACGATTCAGTCAGGACTGAGTCGCGATCTGGTTTGTAAGAGGAAAACTGAATGGCCCTGTTTATTACTGATGAATGCATTAACTGCGATGTTTGCGAGCCGGAATGTCCGAACAATGCAATTTATGAAGGTGATGAAATTTACGAAATCGATCCGACGCTCTGTACCGAGTGTGTCGGTCATTACGATGAGCCTCAATGTCAGCAGGTTTGTCCGGTGGATTGTATTCCTAACGATCCGAACCATGTCGAGTCCAAAGAACAGCTGATGGATAAGTACGAACGGATCATGGCGGCACAGGCCTGATCAATGCCCGGGCTGGTCATCCGATTCGGCCCACACTTCCTTGTTAAACACACTCCGAACCAACGTATTGGATACCTCCACAAAACCCTGGTAAACGTGGTTTTCGCTGGGAGTTGATTTCAATCAGTGGTCACCTGACCAAACGGTCAGAAAGGTGTTGGTGATTTCCATTTCCGGTGATAGGCTTAATCACCGGTTTGCCAAAATTATCTAACCGGAGCACTGACATGCACGTTGAAACCGACATTAAACTGGGCTTTAAAAATGTGATGATCCGTCCAAAGCGATCCACATTAAAATCCCGCTCCCAGGTCTCTCTCGAACGAACCTATACCTTCCGAAACAGTCAACGCACCTGGACTGGTGTCCCGATCATTGCGGCCAATATGGATACGGTCGGAACCTTTGAAGCCGCCACTGTGATGGCCGAGCACAAAATGCTCACAGCGATCCACAAACACTACAGCGTGGACGAATGGCAGGCGTTTCTGTCGACATCCGATTCATCGGTACTGCCTTACATCATGGTCTCGACCGGTACCTCCGACGCGGACTATGACAAGCTAAAAGCCATTACTGCTCTGAACGACGGGCTGGAGTTTGTCTGCATTGATGTCGCCAACGGTTATTCTGAGCATTTTGTCGAGTTTGTTCGTCGTGTTCGCCGTGAGTTTCCGTCGTTAACCATCATGGCCGGAAATGTCGTCACCGGTGAAATGACCGAAGAGTTACTGCTCTCTGGTGCGGATATCGTTAAAGTCGGTATCGGTCCGGGGTCGGTCTGTACCACCCGGGTGAAGACCGGTGTGGGTTATCCTCAGGTTTCGGCGACCATTGAGTGTGCCGATGCTGCTCATGGGCTTAACGGACATGTGGTGTCCGATGGTGGTTGTACTTGTCCTGGCGATGTATCGAAAGCTTTTGGTGCAGGTGCTGACTTTGTCATGCTGGGCGGCATGTTGGCCGGTCACGATGAAAGCGGTGGTGAACTGGTTGAGGACGATGGCAAACAGTACCGTTTGTTCTATGGCATGAGTTCCGACACAGCCATGAACAAGTATCACGGTGGCGTCGCTAATTATCGCGCCAGTGAGGGCAAAACAGTACGAGTACCCTACCGGGGCCCGTTAGTCGCTACCTTGGCGGACATTCAGGGTGGCGTGCGTTCAACCTGTACTTATGTGGGCGCCGCGGCATTGAAAGAGTTGAGCAAGCGCACAACCTTTATCCGCGTCGAAGAGCAGGAAAATCAGGTCTTCGGACGCTGAGCATAGACTGGCGCCATTCGGCGTCAGTTCTCTATGGGCGGTTGCGCTAAAGTATGCGCGCCGCCGATTACCCGGGTCACGGTGGTGACCACGCAGATGGCAAAAAACACCCAGGCTATGGTGGCAAAGTGCGTCGGTATGAGACACATGGCCAGTAAGAACAAAATCGTTTCCGTTCCCTCAGCAAGGCCATTAAGGTAATAAAACCCTTTACTGGGATATTGCATTGATTGCAGCTTGCGACGTTCGGCAAGAATGGCAAACGCCAGAAACGTCGATCCGGTGCCCATGAAAGAAAAAATCAATGCACTCGCCGCAAGGGCATTCTGCGCCGGGTCTGCCAATGCAAAGGCAAATACCACCGCCGAGTAGAAAATGAAATCCAGAACAATATCGAGGTAGGCGCCGCGATCCGTCGCTTCAGTCTGACGGGCGATGGCGCCATCAAGTCCATCCATAATCCGGTTAGCCAGGATCAATACAGCCGCGGCACCGGTATGGCCCAAGGCAATAGCCGGAACGGCGGCCATGCCAACCATGAAGCCGGAAATCGTCACCTGATCGGCGGTCACGCCCCGGTTAACGAGGCGTTTTGCAGTCTGTGCCAGTGGAGGTTTAATCCATTGTAATGTCCAGCGATCAAGCATTGGCAGGCTCCTTGTTGAGGGTGAGTCGCTGACTGCCTTCAGGAATGTCGGCTGGGTCGTGTGTTACCAGAATGGATGGAATGTTCTGTTCGGCGATGTGTTCAAACACCCATCCCCGGAACTGGGTGCGCAGTTGCTGGTCCAGTTTGGAAAAGGGCTCATCCAGTAAAATCAGATCAGGTTCGGATAACAGCGTACGCAGCAGGGCGATCCGAGAACGTTGCCCGCCGGACAGCGTGGCGATGTCTCTGGGGGCGAAGCCAGTCAGACCCGCCTCTTCCAGGGCATTGTGAATACGTTGATCCCGTACGTCCCGACTCAGGCCGGATGGCAAGCCAAATGCCAGGTTGTCGTAGACGTTCAGGTGCGGGAACAGCAAGTCATCCTGAAACAGGATGCCGACGTTGCGTTGGTCGACACTCAGGTCCCTGAGGTTCCGGTCGTTGAGTGTCAATGCGCCGGTGCTGAAAAAGACCGGATTGAGGACGCCACAGATATCAGCCAATAACGTGGATTTGCCGGAACCACTGGGCCCCTGGATAGCCAGAACATCCCGACTGCTCAGTTGGGCGGTCAACGGAGCAAAAAGCGCAGCGCCCTGTAAATGAATTTGGTACTGATCAAGAATAAACATATTAGCCACTCAGTTTTGCATCATCTCGCGTCGGTTTCGGAAATACAGAGCCGGAATCAGGGTCGCCAGCGCAAACATCACCAGCGGTAGCGATTGCTGCCACAATGCCATCACCGCCATCATCCGCCGGTCACTGCCGGTGGCCATGGCTACGGCTTCAGTGGTCAGGGTACTGAAACGGCCAGCCCCGACAAACAGTGTGGGCAGGTACTGGGCGATTGAAACAGCAAAGCCTGTGGCGACAGCATACAGTATGGGTCGTAACAGCATCGGGAACTTCACCCGCCAATAGGCTGTGAACGGACCGCTGGACAGAGTCCTGGCGACCCAGGCGTAACGTTCGTCAAACCGGCGATAAGGGCCGCTGAGAGTCAGGAAAACGTATGGCAGAACAAATACCAGGTGTGACCAGAGCAGAGCCGGAAAGGTGCCATCCCAGCGCAGACCGATCAGTGAAACCTGAAAGCCAAAAATAAACGCAACCTGGGGAACGACCAACGGCAGGTATAGCAACCAGAGCACCCGGCGGGTATTGACCGGGCGATTCATCTGCTTGAGCCGAACCTCATTTTCCAGCGCCAGAATCACCAGAACAATGGCAATCAGGCTGGCCAGTCCGGCCAGTTGCAGAGTACACCATAGTGGATCTTCAATGCGACCGGTGATGCGGCTCCAGGCCCTCAGTGAAGTCGATTCCGGCAACCAGTCCGGATAGCGCCAACGTAAGGTCAGGCTCCAGAGCGTCGTTACGACCAGGCCAAGTAAATACAGTAACCCGGTGATGCTCACCAATAAAATCGCAATGGGCCGCTCGGGGCATGTGTGCCGGGTGATCTGGCGACCACGGCGCAGCGTGCGGTTACGCCACCAGGCCAGCGGTTTTTCAACGATGCGTAATGCCCACAAAATGAGCAAAACACCGAGGAACAGTGCGGTCGCGCCGGCCGCACCAACCGTGCGCAGGCTCAGATCCGGATCATTAAACAGCCGGGTGATCAGGACTGACAGCGTTGGTGGTGTGGTCGGACCGGCAATGAGCGCAAGGTCAACCACCGTAAGTGAGTAGGCGACGACCGCAAAAAAGGGCAGTCGAATCTGTCGGTACAGTTGCGGCCACAACATCCACAGCCAGGTCGCCCGTCGGGAGTAACCCATGCCTCGCATCAGCCAGAGGGTTCGATGCACTTTCAATGAAGGCAATACGGCCAGCGACATGAACAGTAAAAATGGCAGCTCCTTCAATGCCAGAGTGACCGCCAGGCTGAACCCGTAAGGGTCCTGAAAGAGACTCCAGACCGGTGGGCGGGCTACCCATCCAGTCGCTTCATGGACCAAACGCAACAACCAGCCGCTTGGAGCAATCAGAAAGCCCAGTCCAATCGCAAAAGCCGCGTGTGGCACCGAAAGAACCGGAGACAGTGCTTTTTCGATTTTCTGGAACAGTCGCGAAGGATACAGTCCGATCAGAATCAGCAGTAGCATCGCCAAAGCAAGGAATGAGGCGCCCAAACCGCTGATCAGTGTTTTTACGGTCGAACTGTTCACTCCCGGATACGCCAACCACTGACGCCAGGGCGTCAGTGACAGGCTGTGTTCATTCAGCGCCGGAAAGTAGCCGAAGGCGGGTAACCAGGTGCCCAGCAACCCAACGATGATCGGTAACAGGAACAGCGCTGCGGTCAGCCAGGGTATGATGGCCAGAATGGCAGACCACAGCGACGTTGGCCGGCGCAGTGAGAGGGAGGATGTCAACGTCGGCACCTTGTTACTGGCTGTAGCGCTCCAACCAGGCCTTTTCGAGCGCTTCTACCCAACTAGCATGGGGTTCTAACAGAACGTTGGCCAGGGCTTCATTAGACAGCGTCGCGACGCCTTTGGGTAAATCGGCAAAGCGGGCTCGATCGGTTGCCGTCAGTTTGCTCATGGCCAGTACCGTTGGGTCACCCCAGATATCGGTGTTCGCTTTTCGAGCCTGGGCTTCGGGAGACATCAGGAAGTTGGCGAAGACCATCGCACCTTCCGGGCTACCAGCATTGTAGGGGATGCCGACAAAGTGCGTATTGGCAATGGTGCCACTGTCGTGAATATGGGTGCGGACACTGTTGGGCAGTTCGCCATTTGCAATGGAATTGCTCGCTTCAAATGGGTTGAAGCTCAGGGAAATCAGGATTTCGCCGTCATTTAACAGTTGCTTCATTTGCGGCGCTCCGTCGGTAAAGACTTTGCCTTCACGCCACATTAACGGATGGAGTTCATCAAGATACGACCACAGTGGTTCCGTGATGGCGTCAAAGTCGGCCAGTTCGACCGGTTTGTACAAGGCATCGGAAGGTTCAGTCAGTTCCAGCAGAATCTGTTTGACGAACGTCGTGCCATGAAAAGCCGGGGGTGCCGGATAGGTAAAGCGCCCCGGATTGTTTTGGGCAAAGTTCAGCAGTTCAGCGGCCGAAGTGGGCGCCTCGGCGATTTCGGCAGAGTCGTGCAGAAATACCAGTTGCGCCATGCCCCAGGGTGCCTCGAGGTTATCCACTGGCGTGGTAAAGTCGAACAATGTGGTTGGTTTGTTCTCAGTGTCGACCAGCGCATAGTTGGGCAGCAGTTGCGTAAATGCGCCGTAGAGCAAACCATTGGACTTCATGTTGGCGAAATTCTCACCGTTTAGCCACAGTAGGTCTACGGCTCCGTCATCGTCGTTGCCAGCGGTTTTTTCAGACAGAATCTGGTTCACCGCATTCGGCGCGACGTTCTTAACATGTTGCACCTCAACGTCATAGAGACTGTCCACGCGATTGATGGCCCATTGGATATAATCGTTGATGTTTTCGTCGCCACCCCAGGCGTGAAAATACACGGTCTGGCCCTTGGCCTTTTCAAGAATGTCAGTCCAGGTTTCTGCCCAGACAGGTGAGGTAGTCAGTACGCAAAATGCGACTGCAGAACTAAGCAGGCGTTTCAGCATGAAATTTTCCCTGTTTCAATCAAGTGAGTTCGGTATAAACAGAACAGTGATTTATGATGTCAATGTTATACGAGAGAAGACAGATTCGGGTCAAAAAAGTTCCGCCGGATAAAAACTGTACATTTCAATGGGCCGATGGTGGTCTGGTCTTCACATCTTTATCGCTTTTGCTCAGGATAGATTGAGTTCCGTTTAGAATCGAGGTGAACATGACGCTCAGTAAAGTGCTCAAAAAAGAACAGAGTCGATATCTGGCGGAGACCGGATGGGCATCGCTGGACGATGCTCAGATAGATGCATTGATGCGGGTAGCGCTGGCCAGTCCCTGGTTTGCAGGCTGGTTAAAACATCAGTCTGATTACGCTGAGCTGATGGCTTTTTGTCATGCGGACGATGTCACCTTTGAAGATCTGGACGCCTTGGCTGAGCACTGGTCTGTTGATGAACAGGATCAAGTCATGGCGGATCTGCGTCACTGGCGCAATCGCCATATGGCCCGTTTAATTGCCCGGGATGTCTGGGGGATGTCGACGGTCCGTGATACGGCACGAGCCGTCAGTGATATGGCTGATCGGGCGTTAACGCATGCACTGGCCTGGAGTACAGCGTTTTGGCGGGCTAAAGAAGGCGTCGCGGCGGTTTGTCCTCACAGTGGTGAGCCTCAGCAGCTCATTGTCATCGCGATGGGGAAGCATGGTGCGAGTGAGTTGAACCTGTCATCGGACATCGATCTGATATTTGCCTACCCTGCGCAGGGCCAGACGTCCGAAGGACGGGATCACGAATCTTACTTTACCCGTATCGGGCGCAAACTGATTCAGTTGCTGGATACCCGTACCGCGGACGGTTTTGTGTTCCGGGTTGATATGCGACTGCGCCCCTGGGGGCAGTCGGGCGCGCTGGTTTCCGGGTTTAAGGCATTGGAAAACTATTATCTGCAGCAAGGGCGATTTTGGGAGCGTTACGCCTTGGTGAAGGCGCGTCCGGTCACGGGTCATCCGGCGGCTCAGGAAGCTCTGATGGCAATATTGCATCCTTTTGTTTATCGCCGCTATGTCGATTTTCAGGCCGTAGGCGCGTTGCGCGATCTTAAATCAAAAATTCAAAAGGAAGTCCGGCGGCAGAACCTGGATCGCAATGTCAAACTGGGCGCCGGCGGCATCCGGGAAGTCGAGTTTATCGCACAGGTGTTCCAGCTGGTGCGTGGTGGGCAAGATGAAATTCTCCAGCAGCGGGGGACCTGGCCGGTGTTATCGGTGCTTAAATCGATGGGGTTAATGCCGGCAGAAGCGGTTGACGAACTGGTGGCGGCTTATGATTTTTTGCGAGACCTTGAACACCGTATTCAGGCCATTCGCGACGAACAAACACAGAATCTGCCTGTGGATGAAACCGATCTTGAGCGTTTGGCGTTGAGTCTGAACTTTAAGGACGCCAGCGAGTTGCTCGATCGATTGGCTGAGCATCGCGCGCGGGTGCAGACTCATTTCAGTCAGCTGATTTCAGATCAGGATAATGAACACGATACGGCTAAGCAGGAGGCCTTACAGGAAGCCTGGCAAGCTGAAAAGTGGGCAGGAGCGGGTGAAAATGCTCTGACCGACGCGATGCAGGTGTTCCACGAGCTGCCGGGGGTCAAGCGATTGAGCGGAATGGCCCGGGATAATCTCGATGCGTTTATGCCACTGTTGTGGGCCGAGCTTCGTCGCCACAGCGATGCGGTGGAGCGCTTCGACGCGATTCGTCCCATCCTCGAAGCGGTTTTAAGGCGTTCTTCCTATTTCTCGCTGTTGCGTGAAAACCCCCAGGCTATCCGGGAGTTGGTCAAGTTGGTGCCGGCCAGCCCCTGGATTGGTCGGTTGCTGGAAGAGAAGCCATTTCTATTGGATGAACTGACCGACGTCGATCAGCTCTACCGTTTACCGAATCGTTCGGAGCTGATGGACGATTTACATCAACAGTTGCTGAGGGTTCCAGAGGAAGATCTGGAGCGGCAGATGGAGTTGTTGCGGCATTTTCGTCATGGACGGGCATTACGTGCGGCCGCTTGTGAAGTGGCCGCGCATCTGCCACTGATGAAAATCTCCGACTACCTGGCCTGGGTGGCCGAAGTGGTTGTTGAACAGGCGCTTTCCCTCGTCTGGCGTGCTCAGGTGGCACGGCACGGGCGTCCCAGTAAAGCCGATGGCGACTGGTGTGATCCGGACTTTGGCGTTATTGCTTACGGCAAAATGGGTGGGTTGGAACTGTCTTACGAGTCCGATCTGGATTTGGTCTTTCTGCACAACGCCGACCCGCAGGGAATGACTGAAGGGCCGAAGTCTGTTGAAAACGTGGTGTTTATGACCCGATTGGGGCAGAAGCTGATACACCTGCTGTCCGCCGTTACGCCATCCGGAATGTTGTACGAGGTTGACACCCGGCTGCGGCCTTCGGGTAATTCCGGGCTGTTGGTCAGCAGTTTGGGGTCGTTTATGAAATATCAGCAGGAGCAGGCCTGGGTTTGGGAGCACCAGGCGCTGGTCCGAGCTCGCTTTATTGCTGGTGACGTGAGGATTCGCGAGGCGTTCGATGGCTATCGGCGACAACTTATTTGTCAGTCACGAGATCCTCATACCTTGGCAGCGGACGTGGTGGCTATGCGGCAGAAAATGCTCGATCACCTGTCTTCCGCGGCGACCGGAGAAAGTGCTGAGGTGTTTCATGTTAAGCAGGACCCCGGCGGTATCGTCGATCTTGAGTTCTTAGTACAATACTTGTTGCTGTCTCATGCTCACGACCACCCGGATGTAGCGAAATGGTCGGACAATATCCGATCAATCGAGGAACTGGCCCGGGCCGGTGTTCTGACCGACACCGAACAACAGCAGTGGCTGGAAGCTTATCTGGTGCTGCGGCAGCAGATTCATCACGCGGTGTTGGCCGGCGACAGCAAAAAAGTCCCTCTGGAAGACATGTCGGAGGAGCTGGTGCAGGTCAGGGAGCGCATCCAGTCGGCATGGGCGTCGCGATTGCTGTCTCAGCTTCCGACCGCTGAGTCGACATAAACAGGTCGTATTGGAAACTATCCGCAACGTTTTCTTGCAATCTTTGCGGCTTAGATGCGGTCACGGTTCTGGTCTCGCTGTTTTAACTTCGCTTACAATGGCCGGACGTATTCACAAAAGTTTCAGGAAGTGCACCATGGCAGCATTCGGTACGGTTTTTATGCCTCAGATGACCCTGGCCACCTTTGAGGATGGGCAGTGGAGCGATATTCAGACGGTTCCCTCAGACCGTTTGGAGTTTCATCCCGGCGCTCATGTATTGCATTACAGCAGTACCTGTTTCGAGGGGTTAAAAGCGTTTCGCCATGACAATGGCGATGTGTGCATTTTCCGTATGGATGCCAATATTCGCCGGATGGCGCAGTCGAGTCGCTTGCTGTCTTTACCGCCGATTGACGAAGCCCAACTGCATCAAATGATCGTCGACATCGTCACTCAGTTTAAAGGTGACGTACCTACCCCGCCGGGGTCGATGTATATCCGGCCAACGCACATCGGCACCGAAGCGGCCATTGGTAAGGCGGCCGCGCCGTCCATGTCGTCCCTGCTGTATGTTCTGCTGTCACCGGTTGGCGACTATTTTGCCGGTGGCGATGTCACCCTGCGCCTGTTGCTCGAAGAAAACGGTCAGCGTTGTGCGCCACACATGGGGATGGTGAAGAGCGGCGGTAACTACGCCAGCGCCTTAGGGCCGATTTCCCGTGCCCGTGAAAGTGTTGATGCGGACCAGGTGCTGTTTTGTCCTAATGGGGACGTTCAGGAGACGGGTGCGGCGAACTTCATTCTGATTGACGGCGATGAAGTCATCACGAAAGGCCTCGACAGTTCATTTCTTCATGGCGTAACGCGAGACTCAATTCTGACTCTGGCGCGGGATCTGGGCATGACCGTGAGTGAACGGGATCTGACGGTCGATGAGCTGATTGAACGCGCCCAGAAACCGGGGACTGAAGCCGCACTGTCTGGTACGGCAGCGGTGTTGACGCCGGTGGGAACCCTGATTCATAACGGGCAGGAGTTTCAGGTGGGTAACGGAAAGCCGGGTGCGACTACGCTACGGCTGCGTGAAGCGCTGAATAATGTTCAGTGGGGTAAAGCCGAAGACGCACATGGCTGGTTGACCCGCATCTGATCGATGGGGCACGTCGGGCCTTGAGGCCCGACTGACTTTGTCAGAGGTTCTGGAAACGCTTTAGATTGGACAGTTTAGGGTTCGGCTTGTCTGCTTTTCGTAAAATCAGTGCAACGTGGCCGATGGTCTGAACCAGGACCGCATTGGTCTGCGTAATCAGTTCAGCGACGATGGCTTTCTTGTCTTCCCGGTCTTCGGTGACGACTTTCACTTTGATCAGCTCATGGTCGTTTAAGGCACGATTGATTTCTTCGATGACGGTTGCAGACAGCCCTTTGTCTCCAACGGTGACAATCGGGTTCAGTTGGTGACCGATGGTGCGCAAGCGCTTTTTTTGATCCTGGCTTAGGCTCATAATCCGTAAATCTCATGTTTATTTCATTGCTTTGATCTAAATTGTACTTTAGAACGGGGCAAATCACTAAAGAGGAAAGTGCGTGGCACGGCCCAAAAACAGTAAAGATTGGTTGAAAGAGCATTTCGATGACCCTTTTGTCCACAAGGCGAAGCAGGATGGGTATCGCAGCCGGGCCAGTTACAAGTTGCTTGAGCTCTGTGAGAAAGATCGTCTGATTCGTCCGGGAATGATGGTTGTCGATCTTGGATCAGCCCCGGGTGGTTGGTCGCAGGTGGCCGCTCGAATGGTGGGTGACCAGGGGCGAGTGGTGGCATCGGACATCCTTGAAATGGATGCCGTTCCTGATGTCGAGTTCATTCAGGGCGATTTTACCGATGAAGCGGTCTATCAGGCCCTTTTGGACTGTATCGGAGATCGGCCTGTCGACCTTGTAATTTCTGACATGGCCCCCAATATGAGCGGTAATGCGGTTATTGATCAGCCAGCGGCAATGTACCTTGTTGAGCTGGCCCTGGACATGGCCCAATCGATTCTGAGACCGGGTGGTGCCTTTGTCGCCAAACTGTTTCACGGTGCCGGCTTTGATGAGTACGTCAAAACGGTTCGTCAACAGTACACAAAAGTAGTCATGCGTAAGCCGGAGGCTTCCCGAGCCCGCTCACGCGAAACTTACATCGTTGCTACCGGTTTTAAAGGCTAAGCAGGCACGCAGCGAGTCTGCGTAAGAAGGTGAAAATTGAACGATATGGCAAAGAATCTAATACTCTGGGTGATTATCGCCGTGGTGTTGTTGGCAGTCTTCCAGAATTTTGATGGGGCTTCCAGCGCACAAAATGTCAGCTACTCCCGCTTTGTGCAGCTGGTGGAGCAGGATCAGATCAAGACAGCGACCTTCGTCGGTGATTCAATGATCTATGGTGAGCGGCGCGACAGTACCCGATTCGAAACCCAATTGCCTTCTGGCGTTGATAACACTGAAATCCGCGACAGTATGCTGTCTCATAACGTTGAGGTGTCTGCGCAACAGCCTGAACAGCCGAGTATCTGGACTCAGTTGTTTGTCGCTGCGTTCCCGATTCTTATCATTCTTGGCGTATTCATGTTCTTCATGCGGCAGATGCAGGGCGGAGGCGGTGGTGCCAAAGGTCCGATGAGTTTCGGTAAGAGTAAGGCCCGGTTACTCAGTGAAGATCAGATTAAAACAACCTTCAAAGACGTTGCTGGTGTCGAAGAGGCCAAAGAAGACGTACAGGAACTGGTTGAGTTCTTGCGTGACCCGGGTAAATATCAGCGCTTAGGCGGTAAAATTCCTCGCGGCGTGCTCATGGTGGGACCGCCGGGAACAGGTAAAACACTGTTGGCTAAGGCCATTGCGGGTGAAGCTCGCGTACCGTTCTTCTCCATTTCCGGTTCGGATTTTGTTGAAATGTTTGTCGGTGTCGGTGCCTCAAGGGTGCGCGACATGTTCGAGCAAGCTAAAAAACAAGCGCCTTGTATCATCTTCATCGACGAGATTGACGCCGTTGGCCGATCACGGGGCGTTGGTATTGGCGGTGGTAACGATGAGCGCGAACAAACTCTGAACCAACTGCTGGTTGAGATGGATGGTTTTGAAGTCAATGACGGCATCATTGTGATTGCCGCAACCAACCGTCCCGATGTTCTGGACCCGGCTCTTCAGCGTCCGGGCCGTTTCGACCGTCAGGTCGTGGTGTCACTGCCTGATATCCGCGGTCGTGAGCAGATTCTGAACGTCCATATGCGCAAAGTTCCGGTTTCCGACGATGTTGATCCGAAGGTCATTGCCCGCGGTACACCTGGTTTCTCTGGTGCTGACCTGGCAAACCTGGTGAATGAAGCTGCACTGTTTGCAGCGCGTATTAACCGCCGCACGGTAACTCAGGAAGAGTTTGATAAAGCAAAAGACAAGATCATGATGGGCGCTGAGCGTAAATCCATGGTCATGAGTGAGAAAGACAAGGAAATGACTGCTTATCATGAAGCCGGTCATGCCATTGTTGGCCGGCTGATGCCTGAGCATGACCCGGTTTATAAGGTCACGATCATTCCCCGCGGTCGGGCTCTGGGTGTGACCATGTACCTGCCTGAAGAAGATAAGGTCAGCTACAGCAAGCAATACATCAAAGGTCGGATCGCCTCAGCCTATGGCGGCCGGATTGCGGAAGAGTTGATTTACGGTGACGATCAGGTCAGCACGGGTGCGTCTAACGACATCCAGCAGGCGACGGGTATGGCCCGGAACATGGTTACCAAATGGGGTCTCTCCCGAATGGGACCGATTCAGTACGAAGAGGAAGAGCAGGGCTACTTGGGTAGTCAGACCAATCGGGGTCACATCTCTGATGAAACGTCGAAGGCCGTCGATGAAGCCATTCGCGAAATCATTGATGAAGCCTATACCAAGGCGACTGAAATCCTCAGTACTCATCGCAATGAGTTGGAGTTGATGAAAGATGCATTGATGGAATATGAAACCATCGATTCACATCAGATTGACGACATTATGGAAGGTAAAAAGCCTCGCAAGCCACGTGGCTGGGATGATCGCAATAACCCGCCAGCGGCCGCAGCTGAACCCGAAGTCGCCGAAAAGGAAGAAGAGTCTGACGAGCAAAAACCTTCTCCAGGTGCGCAGCCTGATGCGTCTTCTGAGTAAGGTCAGCGCGAGCAGGTAATTCAAGCTCGGTAAACGAGACAATTAAAGTCGGCGAGAGCCGGCTTTTTTAATTTCAGAGGAATCTTGCCAGTGTCAGTATTTGATTTTGCAGGTCGAACACTACCGCTGAACCATACGCACATCATGGGCGTGCTGAACGTCACGCCGGACTCTTTTTCAGACGGCGGTCGGTATCGTCACCTTGACGATGCGCTGCGTCAAGCTCAGCAAATGGTGGCCGATGGTGCGGCATTGCTCGACATTGGTGGTGAGAGCACCCGACCAGGGGCAGCGAGCGTGTCGGTGGCCGAGGAGTTAGATCGGGTCATCCCCGTTGTTGAACGACTGGCCAGCGAGCTTGACGTAGTTCTTTCTGTTGATACCAGTACTCCAGACGTTATTCGGGAAGCCGCCCGTGTCGGCGCACACTTGATTAATGATGTACGGGCGTTACGCCGAGAGGGTGCATTGGCAGCCGCGGTGGATGTCAATCTGCCTGTTTGTCTGATGCACATGCAGGGCAAGCCGGCAACCATGCAGGAGCGCCCGGAATACACCGATGTGCTGGTTGATGTTAAGACCTTCTTGGAGGCGCGGATGGAGGCCTGTCTCAATGCCGGCATCGATCGTGATAAGATTCTGCTGGACCCTGGGTTTGGGTTCGGAAAAACCGTTGATCACAACCTTCGATTGGCCAATCATCTTCAGGATGTTGCCATCGGTGGTCGACCGCTTCTGGTTGGCATGTCCAGAAAAAGCACCATCGGTACCGTACTGAATCGGCCTGTGGATGCTCGGTTAAGCGGTACTTTGGCTTTTACGGCCGCGGCGACCTGGCAAAATGCCTTTATCGTGCGAGTGCACGATGTTGCGGAAAACGTGGATGTGGTCAGAATGATTGAAGCCATTCGAATGGAACGATACGAGAGCAAAGACGAACATAGGAGTCAGCAGTGAGTCAGGGAAAAAAATATTTCGGCACCGATGGTATTCGCGGTGAGGTCGGTAAGGGCGTCATAACACCAGAGTTTGTGCTGCGATTAGGATGGGCTGCCGGGCGGGTCTTTGCAAAAGAAGGGCGCGGAAAAATTCTTATCGGAAAAGATACGCGTATTTCAGGCTATATGTTTGAATCGGTACTGGAAGCCGGTCTTGCAGCGGCTGGTTGCAATAGTTTAATGGTTGGCGTGATGCCGACTCCGGCCATTGCCTATCTGACACGCGCGTTCCACTGTGATGCAGGCATTGTGATTTCGGCTTCGCACAACGCCTTCTATGACAATGGTATTAAGTTCTTTTCCGCTGATGGCACCAAGCTTCCAGATGAAATCGAACTGGCGATTGAAGCTGAACTCGATCGGGTCATGGAAACGGCTGCCAGTGAAAAACTCGGCAAGGCGCGTCGCATTGATGATGCCAACGGGCGTTACGTCGAGTTCTGTAAGTCGACGTCGGGATACCTCAACCTGGACGGCATGCACATCGTACTGGACTGCGCCCATGGGGCGACTTATGACGTCGCACCGAAGGTGTTTCGGGAGTTAGGTGCACAGATTACTGTGATTGGTGCGCAGCCAAACGGCCTGAATATTAATGAACAGGTAGGCTCAACGCACCCGTCGGCACTGCAGAAGGCGGTTCTCGATACCGGTGCGGATGTCGGCATCGCCTTTGATGGCGACGGTGACCGTCTGCTCATGGTTGATCATGAAGGGCAGGCTGTGGATGGTGACGAGTTACTATACATCCTGGCTCGGCATTTGAGTGTCAATGGAACGGTTCGGCAAGGTATTGTTGGGACGTCGATGACCAATCTGGGATTAGAAGTCGCTCTGGAAAAGCTGGATCTGAAGCTGGTTCGGGCAAATGTCGGCGATCGCTATGTCATGGAACAGCTGAACGAACATGATTGGGTGCTCGGAGGGGAAAGCTCCGGTCATTTGGTCTGCAAGCATGTCACGACAACCGGGGATGGTATCGTTGCGGCTTTGCAGGTGTTGAGTGCCTTGCGAGCCTCAGATCAGTCTCTGGCTCAAGCAAAGACCGGGATGAGAAAGTTTCCGCAGGTGATGATCAACGTCAAGCTGCCATCGCAGATGGATGTGTTAGCCTTGCCGCCGGTTATCGATGCTGTGTCCCATGCTGAGGCTGAGCTGGCTGAGAGTGGTCGGGTCTTGCTCCGACCGTCTGGAACCGAACCGGTGGTTCGGGTCATGGTTGAAGGCGAAGACATCTCTCAAGTGCAAAAAGTCTGCAAGCAGTTAGCAGCAGTAGTGGAGGCAGCGGTCAGTTAACGTTCTGAACGGATACGAGGACTGTTTAGATCGTAAAAGACTGATTTTTCACATTTTTTTATAATCTGCGGGATAATTTAGCTTACTGACTTGCTCCGTTATAGCAAAGTAAGTAAACTCTGCGCCCGCTCGATGGAGGCAAAGACTATGCGTCGCACATTGGTTGCAGCGAACTGGAAAATGAACGGTAACAAAGCTTCGAATGAAGCATTGTTAGAAGCCTTTAAAAAGGGCTTTGATGGCTCAGCAGATACCGCTGTGTTCCCACCGGCTTTGTATATCAGTCAACTGGCTGAGAGCCTGAAAGGAACCGACATTGCTTACGGTGTGCAAAACGCCTACTTCGAAGAGAAGGGCGCGTATACTGGTGAGCTTGCACTGTCCATGGTAAAAGAGTTCGGTTGTCAGTATGTATTGATTGGTCACTCCGAGCGCCGCGAAATCTTCGGTGAAACGGACGAGCAGATCGCTGCGAAAGTCGAGGCGACATTGGCTGCTGATCTGATTCCAATGCTGTGTGTTGGTGAGACTCTTGAAGAGCGTGAAGCCGGCATTACTGAGAAGGTTGTTAAAACTCAGATCGATGCGGTACTGAAGAAAGTTGGCATTGCTGCTTTCGAAAAAATTGTAATTGCTTATGAGCCTGTTTGGGCGATTGGCACGGGCAAGACGGCATCCCCGGAACAGGCGCAGGAAGTGCACGCCTTTATCCGTCAGCTGCTTGCCGCAGAAGAAGCGGATGTATCACAGCGTACCCGAATCCTGTATGGTGGCAGCGTTAAAGCCGCCAGTGCTGAAGCTTTGTTCGGTCAGCCTGATATTGATGGCGGCCTGGTTGGTGGCGCGTCACTCATTGCAGACGAGTTCGTTGCGATCTGCAACGCAGCTCAAGGATAAGTTTTAAAATGGTTTACGAAAATCTGATATTGTTGATTCATGTAGCGTTGGCCATCGGTGTTGTAGTCTTTGTGCTGCTGCAACGTGGTAAAGGCGCTGAAGCTGGTGCTTCGTTCGGAGGTGGGGCGTCGCAGACCGTTTTCGGTTCGTCAGGGAGTGGTAACTTTCTGACCCGTACGACAGCGATTCTGGTTGCAGGTTTTTTCCTGACCAGCATGGCGCTGGCGTACGTTGCGAAGCAGCGCGCTGAAGATATGAATAATATCAATGTTCCTGTCAGTGAACAGGCTGCTCCGGTGGAATCTGATGTGCCCGCGTCTACGGACGACGGCAGCAGTGCACTGCCGACAGAGTAATTTGTAAGCCGTTTAAGCCGACGTGGTGAAATTGGTAGACACGCCATCTTGAGGGGGTGGTGGGCGCAAGCCCGTGCTAGTTCGAGTCTAGTCGTCGGCACCATTTTAAGGGCCTGTCATTGACAGGCCCTCTGCTTTTCAGAAAGAAACCGTTGCGTGTTTGCATGCTGAGTGTTGTCCCTATATAATCTCGCGCGATTTGTCGGGAAGCATCAGTGTTAATCGGTGTTTTCAAGCGTTTGTTGCGGGGTGGAGCAGCCTGGTAGCTCGTCGGGCTCATAACCCGAAGGTCGTCAGTTCAAATCTGGCCCCCGCTACCAATTTCAAATGAGAAATTGGTTGGTGATGAGGATCACCTGTGCATCGATCCGGTGCGCACCGAAGTACCTGAGGGGTGTTTCGGCCATAGGAAGTTGCTTTTAAAACCCCTCTTGAAGGGGTTTTTTCGTTTTTGGAACCCGATTTGCTCGATGTCATGAGCTAAGGCAGCTCGGGTCGTATTTGTGGGTCTGCTGCAAGTCACCAAGTTTGGAGATTTGCATCGGTTGCCCTTTTTTTGTCACTTAAAAAAGTGACTCTGATAAAAAATGATTGGTTGGCGTTTTGGCAAAGATTGATGAGTTAACAGATCTGATAGAGCCTGTGGTGATTGGAATGGGTTTTCTGTTGTGGGGTGTGGAATATATTCCCAGCGGTAATTACTCGACGCTTCGAATTTACATTGATCATGAAGATGGTATCCAGGTGGATCAGTGTGCGGACGTGAGTCGCCAGGTGAGCGCTGTTTTGGATGTGGAAGATCCGATCAGTTCGAATTACACCCTGGAAGTGTCGTCTCCCGGGATGGACAGACCTCTGTTCACGCTGGAGCAATATGCGGCTTATATCGGCGAATGGGTCGATATTAAACTTCGATATGCTTTTGAAGGCCGAAGGAAATTTAAAGGTGTCCTCGTTGGCATTGAAGATGGGGATGTCATTGTGCAGGTCGACAAAGAAGAGTTCCTGTTACCGATAGAAAGCATTGATCGTGGTCGGATTATTCCGAACTTTAACTGACAACCGTATTAAGTCATTGGGCGCACTGCGTTCAAATAAAAAATGGAAGGGGCTGAAACGATGAGCAAAGAAATCCTCCTGGTCGTAGATGCAGTTGCAAACGAAAAGGGTGTGTCTCGTGATGTGATTTTTGATGCCATGGAACTGGCGTTGGCAACCGCGGCAAAAAAACGACTGGACGACGAGGGCGAGCCGGATGTCTACGTGGTCATTGACCGCAAGACCGGTGAATACGAAACCTTCCGACGCTGGGAAGTCATGGGTGATGATGTCGTGCCGGAGCTGGGATCTCAGTGGACTACTGAAGAAGCCCACGAAGTGGACACAAACTTGAAACCTGGTGACGTTTACGAAGTCCAGATTGAAAACGAAGGTTTCGGCCGTATCAGTGCCCAGGCAGCAAAACAAATTATAGTTCAGAAGGTGCGGGACGCTGAGCGCGCTCGAATCGTTGATAATTACCGAGAGCGTGTTGGTGAAATGGTCACCGGTACTGTTAAAAAAGTCACCCGCGACGCTTTGATTATTGATCTTGGCAATAATGCGGAGGCCGTTTTGCCTCGTGATCAGATGATCGGCCGGGAAGCCTTCCGATTGGCTGATCGCGTTCGGGCTGTGTTGCAGGAGATTAAAAGTGAAGGTCGTGGACCACAGCTGGTACTCAGCCGAACCAGCAATGAAATGCTGGTTGAGCTCTTTCGCATAGAAGTACCGGAGATTCAGGAAGAGTTGATTGAAATCCGCTCTTGTGCACGAGATCCGGGTTCACGGGCAAAAATTGCCGTGAAGACGAATGATGGCCGAATTGATCCGGTTGGTGCTTGTGTCGGAATGCGTGGTTCGCGCGTGCAGGCGGTGTCCAACGAGTTGGGTAATGAGCGTGTCGATATCATTCTCTGGGATGATAACCCGGCACAGCTGGTGATTAATGCTATGGCGCCAGCCGAAGTTGCCTCCATTGTGATGGACGAAGACACCAATACGATGGAAGTGGCGGTTGCAGAAGACAATCTGGCGATAGCCATTGGACGAAACGGCCAAAACGTTCGATTGGCCGCCGATCTGACCGGCTGGATCATTAATGTGATGACAGAAGATGAAGCCGGTGCTCGTCAGGAGCAAGAGGCGGGTCAATTGGTATCGCACTTTGTTGAAAAACTGGGTGTAGACGACGAACTGGCCATGATCCTGGTCGAAGAAGGCTTTACCACTCTCGAAGAAGTGGCTTATGTGCCCATCAACGAGATGTTGGACATCGATGGTTTTGAAGAAGACCTGGTTAACGAGTTGCGACAACGCGCGAAAGACGAGTTGTTGACTCAGGAGTTGGCCACGGAAGAACGGCTGGATTCCGCTGAGCCGCAGGAAGACCTGTTGGGGCTGGACGGCATGACCGACCATTTGGCGCGGGTTCTGGCAAGTAACGGTGTGGTGTCGATGGAAGACGTCGCTGAACTGAGCATTGATGAGTTGATGGAGTTCAGCGGTCTTGATGAAGACGCTTCCGGAAAACTGATCATGGCTGCACGCGCACCTTGGTTTGAAAATGAATAAGCGGGAAGGGGAACTGAATGTCTGAAGTTACTGTTAAAGAGTTAGCGCAGTCCGTTGGCACTCCCGTCGATAAGTTACTGACGCAGATGAAATCGGCAGGTTTGCCGCATACGCAAGAAACGGATTCCGTGAATGATGACCAGAAGCAAACGCTGTTGGCGCATCTGAAAAGCAGCCATGGTGAAGAAGCCGCGGCGCCTAAGAAAATCACGTTAAAACGTAAAGTGACAACGACGTTAAAAGCCGGTGGTGGCAACAAAGGTAAGACGGTAAGCATCGAGGTTCGAAAGAAGCGTACCTATGTGAAACGTGATGCCGTTGAAGCACCAGAAGTGAAAGCTGCTGAACCGGTGGCACCGGTGCAGGAAGAAGATCGCGCGGCGAAGCGGGCTGAAGAAGATGCCAAGCTCGAAGCGGCACGTCTGAAAGCGGCCGAAGAAAAAGCGGCTCAGGAGAAAGAAGCGGCCAAACGAGCAGAACAGCAAGCTGAAACTGCTGACGAGAAAGAACCCGTCGCGGACGTTGCTGCTGCCGAAGCGAAAATCGCCAAAGAAGATCGTACGGCTGAAAAGAAAAAACATGCGAAAACGCGCGAACCTGTGCGCGTTGACGATGGCGTCGCTGAGACCGGCCGTAAAGCCGGACATAAAAAAGGCGGCAAGAAGACGGAAGTGCAGCGCGCGTCTACTCATCGTACCGGCAACAAGCATCAGCAGATGCTGCATGCGTTAGATGAGGATGGCTTTGGCCGTCGTCGTCGGCCGAAGAAGAGCAAAAAGAATCTGGAGCACCAGTTTGAGAAACCGACCGCTCCGGTCATACGCGAAGTTGAACTGGGCGAAAGCATTACGGTTGCTGATCTGGCTCAACAGATGTCTGCCAAGTCAGCCGAAGTAGTGAAGACACTCTTTAAGATGGGTGTTATGGCCACCGTTAACCAGGTACTCGATCAGGATACCGCGATTCTCGTTATTGAAGAGATGGGTCATAAGTACCGGATCGTTAATGAAAACGCGCTCGAAGACTCCATGATGGAAGTCACCTATGAAGGCGATCTGGCACCACGCGCGCCCGTCGTGACCGTCATGGGTCACGTTGACCATGGTAAGACGTCGTTGCTCGACTATATTCGTAAAACGCGTGTTACCGCAGGTGAATCAGGCGGTATTACTCAGCATATTGGTGCTTACCATGTTGAATCATCACGCGGCATGATTACCTTCCTGGATACGCCTGGACACGCGGCCTTTACCGCAATGCGCGCGCGCGGCGCCAAATCTACGGACGTGGTTATCCTGGTGGTGGCGGCCGATGATGGTGTGATGCCACAGACCTTGGAAGCGATTCAGCATGCGAAAGCGGCTGGCGTACCCTTGGTTGTTGCTATTAATAAAATCGATAAAGAGACTGCGGATCCTGACCGGGTGACGAACGAGCTGTCTCAGCACGATGTGATTCCGGAAGCCTGGGGGGGCGATACTCAGTTTATCCAAGTATCTGCTCATTCCGGTCAAGGTATTGATGAACTGCTTGAAGCTATCTCCCTGCAGGCAGAACTGCTGGAGTTGACGGCGCATCATGACGGCCCGGGTAAAGGTGTGGTCATTGAATCCAGTCTCGATAAGGGACGAGGCGCGGTCGCTACCGTTTTGGTTCAGAGCGGTCGCTTGAAGAAAGGCGACGTTGTACTGGCGGGTGCTCATTTCGGTCGCGTGCGTGCGCTTTTGGATGAAAACGCCAAGCCGATCGATGAGGCCGGTCCTTCCATTCCGGTAGAGATTCTCGGCTTGAACGGAACGCCCGAAGCCGGTGATGAACTGGTTGTGGCGGAAAACGAGCGCGCCGCTCGGGAAGTTGCAGAGCTGCGTTCATCGCGTTCTAAAGACGCCCTGCAGGCCCAGCAACAGGCCGCCAAGTTGGATGCCTTGTTCTCCGGCATGGGCGATTCCGAGAAGAAAGTACTGAATATCGTACTCAAGTCGGATGTTCGGGGTTCTCTGGAAGCCATCAACGGTGCCTTGATGAAGCTTGGTAACGATGAAGTGAAGGTAAACATCGTTGCAGGCGGTGTTGGTGCGATTTCTGAGTCGGATGCTAACCTGGCGATTACCGCAGGCGCGGTTGTCTTTGGCTTTAATGTTCGGGCAACCGGTAAAGCACGTGAAGTCATTGAGCGTGGTGGTTTGGATCTTCGGTATTACAACGTGATCTATGATCTCATCGACGATGTGAAAGCAGCACTGAGCGGTATGCTGTCACCGGATCTGCGTGAAGAGATTGTCGGCCTTGCCGAAGTTCGTGATGTCTTTAACTCGCCGAAGTTCGGTCAGGTTGCAGGCTGTATGGTCGTCGAAGGTACGGTTTATCGGAACAAGAAGATCCGTGTCCTGCGGGATGAAGTGGTCATCTATGAAGGTGAGCTGGAATCTTTGCGTCGGTTTAAAGACGATGTCCAGGAAGTTCGTCAGAACATGGAATGTGGTATCGGCGTGAAGAACTACACTGACGTTAAGGTCGGCGATAAGATCGAAGTCTTTGATGTGAAAGAGGTTGCCCGTTCAATCGATGATTGACGCAGGCGAGTAATCGAAACCGGTGGAACTTATGGGTCAACATAGGTGCGCCGGTTTTTTTTTGGATGGCGCGGTTGAAGGGCGTCATCGCAGAGTCATTTCAGGAGGTCTGTCATGGCCAGTAATAGCAGTCGAATCCGAAAAATAGGCGATCAGATCCAAAAAGATCTGTCGGTCATTATTCAGCGGGAAGTAAAAGATCCCCGAGTCGGCATGGTGACAATCAATGACGTCAAAGTCTCATCCGATCTGTCTTATGCGGATGTGTATTTCACCTGTATGGCATTCGGGCCTCAGAGTGAAGCTGAAGCTCAGGAGCAGGAACGAAAAGAGCAGGAAAAGCTGTTGAATCGTGCAGCCGGGTTTATGAGGACTCAGCTGGCTCAAGGGCTGAAACTTCGTGTCATCCCTCAGCTGCGTTTTCATTACGACGTCGTTATCGAAACCGGTGCCCGAGTCTCTCAACTGATTGATGAAGCTCGGGAGCAGGATCAGAAACGTTCAGGTCAGGAACAGGACGAGGACTGATGGCCCGTCGACGAAAAGGTCGCCCGGTCACCGGTGTCTTGTTGGTTGATAAGCCGGCTGGATGGTCATCAAATGGCTTGTTGCAAAAAGTCCGATGGTTGTTTCAGGCGCAGAAGGCCGGACACACAGGCGCGCTTGATCCTGCAGCGACGGGGCTGCTTCCGATATGTTTAGGTGAAGCAACTAAGTTTACTCAGTTCTTGTTAGATGCCGATAAGCGCTATCAAACGACAGGTGTTATGGGCGTTGAGACCGACACTCTGGATGGCGAAGGCGAGGTTGTTCGACAAAGTCCGGTGCCTTCGATATCGGCGACAGAGGTTCAGCAGGTCTTGGATGAGCACTTTACAGGGGAGATCGAGCAGATTCCCCCCATGTACTCTGCGCTGAAACGAGACGGTAAAAAGCTCTATGAGTTAGCGCGGGAAGGTAAATCCGTGGATTTGGAGCCCCGTCCTGTGCGTATCGAGCGGAATCAGCTCACGCGGTTGGCGTTGCCTGAGTTTGATCTGGATGTTCACTGTTCGAAAGGGACTTATATTCGTACCTTGGTCGCTGATGTGGGTACTCACTTCGGCTGCGGGGCCCATGTAAAAACGCTCAGACGGCTGCAGCATGGCCAGTTTCACCTGGACAATGCCGTCACTCTCGAAGCGCTAGAGCGGCGACGTGAAGAGCAGGGGCCGGAGGCGCTCGATTTCTGGTTGATTAGCCTCGATGTCTTATTGGCCGATTTACCGGCGATTCATTTGGCGGAACAGCCAACCCGGCTATTCAGTCATGGCAATGATGTGCAGATCGATGCGGATCAGCCTGGCCAGGTGCGGGTTTATGATACACATAAACGTTTTCTGGGGGTTGGCCGCGTGACGGAGCGTTCTCGGCTGCAGCCGGTCCGTCTCATAGCCCAGGGTTAAGCCTGATTTCACTTGGTTCAGAGCGAGGCCTTGTGTATAATCCGCGCGTTTCCTGCTCTGCGGAGCCGGAATCGGAATGCGGCTGTTAATGTGCACGGCATGCACTCCTTTATTGAAACGCACATTCTTGGAGTAAAGTACGATGGCTTTAAGCGTCGAAAAGAAAGCGGAAATCATCAAAGAGTTCGGACAGGGCGAAAACGATTCAGGTTCTCCTGAAGTCCAGGTTGCTCTGCTGTCGGCGAACATTAATTCGCTGCAGTCTCACTTTAAAGATCACGCTAAGGATCACCACTCACGTCGTGGCTTGATTCGCATGGTTCAACAGCGTAAAAAGCTGCTTGAGTACCTGAAGCGTAAAGACGTAAACCGTTATGCGTCTCTGATCAAGCGCCTGGGTCTGCGTAAGTAAGATCCTGATTTCCGAAAAGGGCTCCAACTGTGGGGCCCTTTGTCTTTTCACAGAGTATCGCTTATGCGTGATCTGTACCCTCCTTTTTTAAAAACCATTTGCCGGCGGGCAACGATACATTCCCGTTTCGGGGCTTCTATCTTTGGGTTGGCTTTGCCTCGAATCCAAAGATAGAAGCATCGTTGCAGCTGGCGTATTGAGGAAAATTGAGTGATAGATTTAACACCTAAAACGAAAAGCTTTAAGTTTGGCCAGCATGACGTAACGATCGAAACCGGTCGCGTTGCGCGTCAGGCGACAGGGTCTGCAATCTGTACCATGAATGGTGATACGGTGGTGTTGGCGACCGTCGTTGCCAAAGACAGCGTATCTCCGGGTCAGGACTTCTTCCCATTATCTGTCCACTATCAGGAAAAGTTCTACTCTGTTGGTCGTATTCCAGGTGGTTACCTGAAGCGTGAAGGGCGTCCTTCTGAGAAAGAAACGCTGACTTCTCGCCTGATTGACCGCCCGATTCGTCCGTTGTTCCCGAAAGGCTTCATGAACGAAGTTCAGGTCATTATTAATGTGCTTTCAGCAAATAAGACCGATGATCCGGATATTGCGGCAATGCTGGCAACGTCAGCGGCCCTGGCAGTTTCTGGTGTACCATTCAACGGTCCAATCGGTGCTGCGCGTGTGGGTTATACCGACGCTGAAGGCTATTTGCTGAACCCGACGTTTGAGCAACTGGAAACCTCACGACTCGACATGGTTGTAGCAGGAACCCAGGATGCGGTACTGATGGTTGAATCCGAGGCGCAGGAGCTGTCTGAAGACCAGATGTTGGGCGCTGTCTTGTTCGCGCACCAGGAGTTCCAGGTTGCCGTCAGTGCGATTGCAGAGTTTGCCGCTGAACACGGTAAGCCTGCCTGGGACTGGGCACCGGAAGCAGAAAACGAAGCTCTGAAAACTAAGGTTTCCGAAGCTTACGCGGCGAAAATTGCTGAAGCCTATCAGGTCTCTGACAAGATGCAGCGCTATGCAGCGCTGAGCGATCTGCGTGCACAGGCCGTGGAAACGCTGGCAACCGAAGACGGCGAAACCAGCGCTGACGATGTCGCCTCGATGTTCGGTAAAATCGAAAAAAATACTGTCCGTCAGCGTATTCTGGATGGTCAGCCACGTATTGACGGTCGTGACGGTAAAACCGTACGTGACATTAAAGTCGAAGTGGGTGTACTGCCCGGTGCGCATGGCTCTGCTCTGTTTACCCGTGGCGAGACGCAAGCGTTGGTTACGACCACCTTGGGCACGCTGCGTGACGGCAAGATGGAAGACATGCTGACTGGCACGATTACCGATAACTTCATGCTGCACTATAACTTCCCACCATTCTCGGTTGGTGAAGCGGGTCGAATCGGTGGTGTTGGCCGTCGTGAAATCGGTCATGGTCGCCTGGCTAAGCGAGGCGTTCTGGCGATGATGCCAAATACCGATGACTTCCCTTACACAGTCCGTGTGGTTTCTGAAATTACCGAATCCAATGGTTCGTCTTCAATGGCCTCAGTCTGTGGCGCTTCTCTGGCGATGATGGATGCCGGTGTTCCGGTTAAAAAGCCAGTGGCGGGTATTGCCATGGGCTTGGTTAAAGAAGGCGACAAGTTCACTGTCCTGACAGACATTCTGGGTGATGAAGATCATCTCGGCGACATGGACTTTAAAGTGGCCGGTACCGAAAACGGTGTTACGGCGCTGCAAATGGACATCAAGATTCAGGGTATTACTGAAGAAATCATGGAAATCGCACTGGGTCAGGCGATGGATGCGCGTTTGCATATTCTGCGTGAAATGGCGCAGGTTATCGGCTACGCCCGTCCTGAGTTACCAGACAATGCACCGACCATGGATGTGATGAAAGTCGATCAGGATAAGATCCGTGACGTTATTGGTAAAGGCGGTGCGACTATTCGTTCAATCATCGATCAGACCGGTGCAGAAGTGGATATTTCTGATGATGGTACTGTACGGATTTATGCCGCTGCGAAAGAAGGTGCTGAAGCTGCTCGCAATATGATTCTTGCTATTACCGCCGAGCCTGAAATTGGTGAGGTGTACAAAGGTACCGTCGCCCGTCTGGCTGACTTCGGAGCTTTCGTTACCTTCCTGCCAGGCAAAGATGGTTTAGTTCATATTTCACAAATTGCTCAGGAGCGCATTGAAAAAGTCGCCGATAAGCTAAGTGAAGGCGAAGCGGTCGTTGTGAAGGTCTTGGACGTAGATGCACGTGGCCGGGTCAAACTGTCCATTAAGGAAGTGACTGATGAAGACAGAGCAAAGCTTGAAGTCTAACCGCTCAGTCGTTCAGTAAAATAGAAAGCCCGGCATTGCCGGGCTTTTTTATGAATGACATTTTATTTGCTGGCTACAGTCCGGTTAAAACAAAGACTCCAGTGTGGTATCTCCGCCCCCGGTATTTTCCGGTGTTGCTGACAGTGATGGGTCAGCACTGAAGTCGATAGTCGTCGTTTCACTGCTGAATTCACTCGGGACGTTTTCTTCCCGGAAGTACTCAAAGCGGGCATTGCTCGTGCTTTGAGAGGCTAGTAATCCTGTTTCAGGGTCGATTCGGACCTGAACAATACCGACGGGTTGAGACTGAGTGTTCTCTGGTTTACCCGCGAGAGCGGTGCGCATAAACTCAATCCAGGCAGGCAGTGCGGCTTTACCACCGAACTCCCGAGCACCCAAAGAGGCGTTCGAGTCAAAACCGACCCAGGTCGAGGCAACAATGTCGCCGTTGTAGCCACTGAACCAGGCATCTACAGCATCGTTCGTCGTCCCTGTTTTGCCCGCCAAGTCATTTCGGTTAATGGCGTTGGCGGCGGCCCGTCCGGTACCTCTCTGCACCACATCACGAAGCATTGAATCCATCAGAAACGCGGTTTGAGGAGACAGAACCTGTTTTGCGTAACGAGGTGCACTCGGCTGACTGGTTCCGTCGTCTAGACCGTTTTCGATATTTAAAGCCAGCGGTTGAATGTCAATCGCGGTGGTTTCCACGGCGTCCGGGTTATCAAACAGGCTCGGAACGTCCGGGCATCCTTTACATACAACGGCCGGATCGGCTTCGAACAGAATGTTCCCATCTTTGTCTTCAATCCGATCAATGAAATAGGGTTCGACCTGATAACCGCCATTCGCAAAGATGGCGTAACCTTGCGCGATCTGGATAGGTGGCATGACGGTACTGCCGAGTACCAGTGTCATGTCGTTGGCCAGCTTGTCCCGTTCAAACCCGAACCGCTGTAAATAATCCCGGGTGTAGTTAATTCCGATACTGTCCAGCACTCGGATGCCAGACAAGTTACGGGATTGGTAAAGGGCCTGGCGCAACGGTATCGGACCCAGATAACGGTCACCGGAGTTCTTAGGTCGCCAGACATCTTCCAGAGCAGAGTCTCCCCGAACGATAGGGGCGTCGTTGACGATGGTGGCTGGCGTAAACCCCTTATCGAGCGCGGCACTATAAATGAAGGGTTTGAAGACTGAGCCGGGTTGACGGCTCGATTGGACGGCACGGTTGTACTTGTTGAGAATGAAATCAAACCCGCCAACCAGCGCCTGAACTCCGCCGTCGTTAGGGGACAGTGCGACCAGTGCCCCCTGAGCCCTGGGTATCTGCGCAAGTTGCCACTGGTTGTCGCTACTTTTCTGTACTCGTACGACATCGCCGGGTACGGCTACCTGGTAAGCGTGGGATATTTCCGGACCGAGATCATCGACGGTTATGCGTTCTCTCGCCCAGGCAATAGAGTCTATTGGTAGGGTGATTGGATCACGTTCGCCCTTAACAATAATTGTTAAGCCGTCTTGGTTTCCCTGAACGACCAGGGCCGGTGGCAACCCGCCAAACTCCGGGATGTCATTCAGTTGTTCAAGTTGTGACATCAGTTGGCTGTGGGGGTCGTGGCCTTCGCCCACAAGGTGCTGTTCGGCGCCGAGATAGCCATGACGCTGCGAGTATTCAATCAATGTTTTACGCACACCTCGGGTAGCAGCAGCCTGTAACTCACTGTTTATGGTTGTGTAAACCGTGTACCCGTCGTTATAAGCGCCTTCGCCAAATTGATCGATCATTTGCGCTCGTACCATTTCTGCAAGGTAATAAGCTTCAATGTCCGGATTGTTGCCGTGGTAAGAGGCCGTTAACGGCGTCGCGATGGCGGCCTGGTATTCGACGTCTGTGATGAACCCATTGTCACGCATGAACCACAGTACGGTATTGCGGCGTTTCAGGGCTCTGGAAGGGTTTGAGATCGGGTTGGCGCCGGAAGGGGCCTGGTGTAGCCCTGCAATCATGGCCAGTTCAGGTAGCGTCAGATCGTTCAGATCCCGACCATAATAAACTGTGGCGGCCGCCTGGATACCATAGGATCGATAACCCAAAAAGTGTTTGTTGACGTAGAGCTCGAAAATTTCCGGCTTGGATAGCTCACTTTCCATCTTAAGCGCCAACAGGATTTCGGTGAACTTCCGGGTAAAGGTCTTCTGTTGGGTCAGGAAGTAGTTCCGAGCAACCTGCTGTGTCAGGGTGGATCCACCTGGGCCTTCTTTATCGCCGGTTACGATGGTATCGATGATAACCCGGGTCAGTCGAATCGGGTCGACACCATGGTGATGTTCAAACCGTTTATCTTCAATTGCCACAAGTGCTTGAACAAACTGAGTTGGGATTTGTTCATATCGTAACGGTGCTCTACGCTTTTCCCCGTACTCAGCGATAAGCTTGTTATCGGCACTGATAATTCGCATGGGCGTCTGCAGTTTAAAGTCCTTTAATGTCTGCACATCAGGGAGGGCGGGAGAAAGGTAAAGATAGAGGCTGGCTGAAATGAGAACCAAGCCACAAATCCCGGCAAAGGCGCTCCATAACAGGAATCGAATTGTTTTAGCTGCGAATTTCATGTTTTTCCAAGGAAATTAAGGAGTTACGTCACGTTTTTGAATTAAAGGCCCGATTATAAGCTGAAATAGCTCTTTTTATACATTGCGGATTGGTCTATTGTGTTATGTAATAGTTAATGTAAATACTAAATATCGCACGTAAGTGCGTGTTGTTGAAGGGAAACATCGGTGGCCTCCTTATTCAAAAAGAAGCAAAAAAGGTTGCTCGGTATCGATATCAGTTCTACATCCGTTAAGTTGATGGAATTGAGTCGTTCCGGTGACGGCTATCGCGTGGAAGCTTACGCGGTCGAACCCCTGCCAGACAATGCCGTCGTTGAAAAAAATATCAATGATGAGACCAGTGTCGGAGAAGCGATTGAAAAGCTGAAAGCTAAATCGCGAACCAAGTTGGCAGATGCGGCGGTTGCGGTTGCAGGCTCATCGGTGATTACCAAGACAATTGAAATGAATGCCGGCCTGACTGATGACCAGATGGAAACCGACATTCAGGTTCAGGCTGATCAGTACATTCCCTACCCCCTGGACGAAGTGGCCATCGATTTTGAAGTGCAGCGACCTTCACCGAAAGGTGAGAACCTGGTCGAGGTGCTGTTAGCAGCCTGTCGAAAAGAAAACGTTGAGTACCGCGAAACGGCACTGGGCATTGCCAGCCTTAACTGCCGAGCAGTTGACGTAGAAGCATTTGCGCTTGAACGTGCCTATCGACTGCTCGAAGAGCAGCTCGAATCCAATGATGATGGTTTGACGGTAGCGATTGTCGATGTCGGTCATACGATGACGACGCTCAGTGTACTTAATGAGGGGAAGACCATCTATACCCGTGAGCAACTCTTTGGCGGTAAGCAACTGACTGAAGAGATTATGCGTCGCTATGGTATGACTCAGTCGGAAGCAGGTCTTGCCAAGAAGCAGGGCGGTTTGCCGGACGATTACCCAAGCGAAGTGCTTGAACCATTTAAAGAAGCGGTAGTACAGCAGGTCAGTCGATCGTTGCAGTTCTTTTTTGCAGCTTCTCAATACAACGATGTTGATCACATTGTGCTTGCTGGTGGGACCGCCTCGATTCCTGGATTGGCTCAGCGCGTTCAGGAGAAAATCGGCACCAATACGATTATCGCCAATCCATTCGCAAACATGACTTTGTCCAATAAAGTTAATGCGGCAAATCTCACAAACGATGCCCCTGCGATGATGATTGCCTGTGGTCTGGCTTTGAGGAGCTTCGAAGATGGCAAATATTGATTTACGCCCCTGGCGTGAAGAGCGTCGGAAAGCGAGGCAAAACCAGTTTGTAACCATTCTTGCCATCGTTGCCGCAATGGCCGCCGGGAGTGGTTGGATGTGGAATCAATCGGTTCAAAACAAGATTGATTTCCAGAATACGCGGAACACCTATTTAGAAAACAAAATTGCAGAACTGGATACGAAAATCCGTGAGATTCAGACGCTACGGCAGCAGCGTGAAGAGCTAATTGACCGAATGAATGTGATTCAGAGTCTTCAGGGCGATCGTCCGATCATCGTGCATGTTTTTGAAGAGCTGGTAAATGCAACACCAGATGGCGTCTATTTTACCGACCTGTCGTCGTCAGGAAATACTATTCAGGTCTCCGCCCGGGCAGACAAGGCGCTAACCATTTCAGATTTTCTCCGGAACATTGACCGGTCGGAGTGGTTCGATAATGCGTTCATGACCGAGATGGTGTCTGTAAAAGAGGGTTCTGAGGTGGTCGGACATAACTTTAAACTGAGGATTAACCGAATTAATCCTGTGGCTGCTGGTGAGGAAAATGAGTCATGACGTTTAAAGAATTTTTTGATGGTTTCCGACCGGAGAACTTTGACTACCAAAACCCTGACTTTAATAACATGGGGTCATGGCCGCTTGCGATAAAAATATCAACACTGATATTTGTATCAGCTTTGATTGTTTTTGGTTTTTTCTGGTTTCAGGTCAAAGATTCTAATGTTCGCTACGATTCAGCCTTGGCTAAAGAACCAACGCTTAAGCAGCAGTATCGGGCGAAGTCTTTTCAGGTCGCTAACCTAGACGCTTTTAAAGAGCAGCTGAGAAAAATGGAAGAGGACTTCAGTGCCCTGTTGGATCAGTTGCCCAATGATATTGATTTGCCAAGTCTTCTTGATGATATCAGTACAACCGGCACTCAAAGTGGTTTGGAGATTGATACCATCACACCGCAAGCAGATGTCGTTCAAGAGTTTTATATTGAAACGCCAATCAGCATATCCGTTCGCGGGTCGTATCATGAGATGGGCAATTTTGTCAGTGCAATGGCTGCGATTCCCAGAATCGTCACCTTACATGATTTTTCGGTAAGGAGGGCAGGTGGCGCTGGCGCTAACAACGATTCTGAAGCACCTTTGCAGATGTCTATTCAAGCAAAAACCTACCGATATAAAGGAGAGGAGTGATGCGAATTCTTAAACTCCCATTGGTTTTTGTTTCTTTAATAGTTCTGCAGGCTTGTGTTCAGCAAGATCCGCTGGTGGATCTGAAAGCTTACGTCCAAGAACAAGATTCACGCCCAACCGGTGAAATTCCACCACCGCCTGAGTTTGTGTCGCCCGATTTTGTGTCTTACACCGCTAGCAGTCGTCGTTCACCGTTCCAGGTGCCTCGTCCAATCGAGCTGGTCGAAGAGCAAAAAGAAGCACCTAAGAGTAATGTGAAGCCTGATTTAACCCGAGTAAAAGAGTATCTGGAGTCTTTCCGCGTTGAAAACCTCTCCATGGTCGGGACTCTCCAAGGTTTGGAGGGTAATGATTTGTTGTGGGCTCTGGTACGTGACGGTGATGGTGAAGTTCACCGGGTTCGGGAAGGAAATTACCTGGGTAGGAACTTTGGCCGAATTATAGACATAACAGAAACACAAATTGATCTGATAGAGATTGTGCCGTCAGGTAAGGATAACTGGGTCGAGAGACCGAGAGTGATTGTGCTTGATGGATTGGAGCAGTAATGATGAAAAAGCGAAATTTCTACCCAAGGGTGCAATATAAAATGAACCGATTAATTGCGGTCCTCAGTGTAACAGTTTTGTTTGGTGTTGTTCATGCTGCGAACCTGACCGATTTTGAAGTAATGTCCCTGTCTGGCGACCGGACACAAATTGTTCTGTCTTTCGATGCGCCGGTGAGCGAGCCGGTTGGGTACAGTATCGAAGAGCCTGCACGTATTTCTCTCGATTTCGATGGAGTCTCCAGCTTACTCGCAGAGAAGTATATTCAGATTGGCAGTGGCAATACGCGAAATGCGGCCATTCTAGACGCCGGTGATCGTACGAGAATTGTATTCAGTCTTGCCACTCTGGTGAATTATGCGGTTCAGATGGATGGTAACGTTGTTTCAGTATATCTTGGCGATGGTGTCGAAGATATTGCATCTAGCGGTCGTGCAGCCAGTAACTCCGCTCAGGCGCAGCCTGTTGCTTCGGCTCAATCGTCTTCTACGCCAGTGAGTGGTGCAAAAGAGATCAGCGATGTTGATTTTCGTCGAACAGAATCAGGTGCAGGGCAGGTTGTTGTTGGTTTTGACCGACCCAATGCCAGTGCTTCTGTCTACGAAGAAGGCGGTGATATTGTCATTCAGGTGGATGACTATAACGTCCCCTCTGAACTTCGCCGTAAGTTAGACGTGATTGATTTTGCGACCGCGGTACATTACATCTCCGTCTACAACGAAGATGAACATGCGCTGATACGTCTGGATGTCGATGGCGCCTACGACTATCTGGCCTATCAATCTGACCGCCAGATGATTGTCGAAGTGAACCAGCTGACAGAAGACGAAGCCGAAGCTCGTATTAAAGAAAAGTTCCCTTATACCGGCGAGAAACTGTCGCTTAATTTCCAGGATATTGAAGTTCGAGACGTTCTCCAGATCATCGCCAACTATATCGGGTTTAACCTGGTGGCTTCTGACTCCATTTCCGGGACAATTACGTTGCGCCTGAATAATGTTCCATGGGACCAGGCTCTGGAGCTTGTCTTAAAGACGAACGGTTTGGATAAGCGGCAAACGGGTAATGTGTTATTAGTGGCCCCTGCTGCTGAGTTGGCAGAACAGGAGCGGCTGGAACTCGAAGCCCGCGAGCAGGCAGAAAAACTGGCCCCGCTGCGTACCGAATATGTTCAGGTTAACTACGCCCGTGCCGCGGATATCGCGTCAATTCTACGATCATCTAGCTCTGCTGCAGCTGCGGCGGCGAATGTCGGTGATGAGTCTGGCGGCGTTAACTCGTTGCCTTCGTCAGGCGGTTTCCTGTCGAGTCGTGGTTCGGTGTCTGTCGATGAACGGACCAACACACTGATTATTACCGATACATCGGTCAACTTAGACGGTATCCGCAGTGCTATCAGCTTCTTCGACGTTCCGGTTGAGCAGGTGCTGATTGAGGCTCGAATTGTTTCCGCACGAACGTCCGTGGGTGATCAGTTAGGTGTGAGATGGGGCGGGGCAATTTTCCCTTCCCAGAATGTGTTTGCGACCGGTACAGTAGAATCCAGCGCAAGTATCGAGTCTGATATTTATGGTGGATCACCTAACCCTGATTTAACCTTCCCGGATGCTTTTGCTGTAAACCTTCCTGCCACAGGGAATGCAAGTTCGTTCGCAGTAGGGTTGATTGCCGATAACCTGTTGGATCTCGATTTAGAGATATCAGCGCTCGAAAGCCTGGGTGAGGCGGAAGTGGTCTCGCAGCCTAAGATTGTTACGTCGGATGGACAAGCCGCCAGCATTTTCTCAGGGCAGAACGTCGCGTTCCCGGCAGAAGATGGTGGTACCCAGTTTATTGAGGCAGGTTTGAATCTCAATGTAACACCCCAGGTGACGCCGGACGACAAAGTCATTCTGACCTTGACGGTTAATCAGGATTCATTGGCAGCAGGTGGCGGTGCAATCGACACCAATACCGTGTCAACTCAGGTGTTGGTTGAGAATGGAGTGACGCTCGTACTGGGTGGTGTGTATCGTACCGAGAAGACACAGTTAGTAGAAAAAGCTCCAATACTCGGGGATTTGCCAGTCGTTGGGAATCTGTTCAAGCGAACGACGACCAGTGACGAGCGATCCGAGTTGTTGATCTTCATTACACCGAAGCTGATACAGAACGGACTTATCTCCAACTAATGATCAGTGGTTCCAAAATAATACTTATCGGGCCAATGGGCGCTGGAAAAAGCACCATTGGCCGTTTGCTGTCTGAGCAACTAAATCTGCCGTTTGTCGATCTCGATCGCGAGATCGAAGATCGGGCAGGGGCATCCATTCCCTGGATATTCGATATAGAAGGTGAGGCCGGCTTTCGAGAGCGTGAGTGCGCGGCCTTGGTTGAAGTTTTTCAGCGACCCGATCTTATTTTGGCAACGGGTGGTGGTTGCGTGCTGTTGGATGAGAATCGTCAACTGTTGTCGACGCAAGGGCATGTGGTTTATTTGAAGACATCTGTGGAACAGCAACTACAGCGTACCGCCAAAGACAAGAATCGTCCCTTACTGCAAACAGAAGATCCGGAATCGGTTCTGCGTACCATGGCAGAAAAAAGAAATCCGCTGTATGAGGCCGTTGCTGACAGTGTCATTGTGACCAATGGTCAATCTCCCAAGTTGGTCGTGCAGGAAATAATAAGTCAAATTCAGGTTGATTAAATGAAAACCATCCAGGTTGATCTTGGCGATCGAAGCTACCCCATCCATATCGGTTCCTGTTTCAGCGATGATGCTCTGATTCGCAGCATTCCTAATACTGAAGTCGTCGTTGTTACGAACGAAACGGTCGCCCCGTTATATGCGGATCAGGTACTGGCATCGTTGAAGCGTGATGGGCGGCGACTCGGCCAGGTTGTTTTACCGGATGGCGAGGCCTATAAAACGCTGGATACGGTGAACCGTATTTTTACTTACCTTCTTGAAGGAAACTTCAGTCGCAAAGTGGCATTAGTCGCACTTGGTGGTGGTGTTGTCGGAGACATGACCGGTTATGCCGCGGCCTGCTACCAACGTGGTGTCGACTTTTACCAGATTCCTACGACTTTGTTGTCTCAGGTCGATTCATCGGTCGGAGGGAAAACGGGCGTTAATCATGTGTTGGGGAAAAACATGATTGGTGCTTTTAAGCAGCCAAAGGCCGTCTTTATTGATCCAGAAACGCTGAAAACCCTACCGAATCGGGAACTGTCCGCAGGGTTTGCCGAAGTTGTCAAACACGGTGTCATTGCCGATGCCACCTACTTTGAGCATTTGGAAGCGAATGTCGAATCAATACTTGCGTTAGAGTCCGATGCGCTCGTTCAGGTCATTGGTCGGTCTTGTGAAATTAAAGCGGGTGTTGTTGCCAAGGATGAAACCGAACAGGGTGTCCGGGCGACTTTAAATTTCGGGCATACTTTTGGACACGCGATTGAAACCACATTGGGTTACGGACAATGGTTGCATGGCGAGGCGGTTGCGGTCGGCATGGTGATGGCCGCTGATTTGTCAGTCCGGCTGGGTATGATCGATAACTTACTGGTTGAGCGGGTAAAAAACTTGTTGGCTGTTGCCGGGTTGCCCATTGAGGCGCCGTCAGGAATGACTCAAAACCAGTTTTCGACGGCCATGAAGCGGGATAAAAAAGTAGATGCGGGTGCCCTTCGGCTCGTTTTGCTCCAATCGCTTGGAAAGGCTTTGGTGACTGCGGATTATCCCCAGTCTTCACTGGATGAGACGCTCGCTGAGTTTTGCCGGGATTAATCTAACGATCACCAGCTAATCGTCTCATTGATTACGGACAGAGTTTTCCTGGTTCCTCCTTGTTCACTCTGGACAGGGCGCCCGTTAGTCGTTTAAATGAGACGTATTGTTTGTCTGGAGCGCCCCCGGTGGATCTATCAGAACAGTCTGAACGCATGCAGTCTTACTACAACCTGGCCCACGATCCATTTGGTGCGATCGTTGACGCGATGGTGTTCAGTGGTGCCGGAGGAAGGTACGAGACAGCGGAAACTCTGCGACATCTGCTGGCCTATTCACAGCAGGACAGTCAGCTAGAAGGCCCGGCCGGGTCCGGGAAGCGAATGCTCGCGCAACAGGTCATCAAGATGCTTGATGAGTCTTGGCGTGTGGCCTGGGTCGATGCTGCCGATCTTGATTCACCGAAAGCTCTGGAAAAAGAAATCATCGGTCAGTTGGGGCTTGGTCTCAAAGTCGAAGACGATACAGCAACTCTCTTAAAGCGAATCAATGCCGTCATTGCGCAACGATATGCCGATGAGGAGTCGTTTTTGCTGGTCGTTCAGCGAGCCGATCAGGCGCGACCTGAAGTGGAACAACTTCTGGACGCACTGCGAGTGCAAGCAGAAGATGCAGACCATCGAATCCGTCAACTTTGGTTGGTCGAAAACGCAGACGCTGTGAGCGACGAGGGCGATACCGACTGGTATCGACACCCGTTGGAGCCGTTTACTGACGCTGACGCCGAGCAATACATTCGAGACCGGATGATTGCGTCGGGCTATGTGGATGATCTGCCCATTCCGTTTACGGATATTGCCCGTCTTAATCAACTGTCTGGCGGCATTCCCTTGCAACTCAACGACATGGTTCGTGATTACCTGATCTCATCGACCTTTCGTACTACAGAGAAAAAACAAGCGTTTCCTCTGACTCACGTGATTGCTGGTGTCGCCGCTCTGACTCTGGTAACCGTGGCGTTTTTGTATCAAACCGGTGAATCTGGCGATAACCAACCCGTCAGGCAGGCCGATTCAGGGTCGACTGAGACGGACCGTCCGCTTACGTCGGTTGAGCAGCGCTTGGCTGATGCGGTGGCGCAGGTGGAAGCCCGGCAAAGCGGCAGCGAATCAGTGACCGCTGAAGTGGAAGCAACGGAAGCATCAACGGTCAGTTCGGATAGCACGGGCTCTGAATCAGAACCCTCAGAATCGGTTGCTTTGCCGTCATCGACTGAAGGAAGCCCAACAGCAGAAGAATCTCGTCCGACACAGAACGCCGAAGTGCCATCCCTGTTAGATCGGGGTGATGATGCCCAGTACACTGTTCAGCTGATTGGTGTGCGCGACCAAGCGCAGCTGGCCTCACTGCTTGCTGAGTTTAATAGCCCTCTGGATGTGGACATCGTGGAAACCACCTATCAGGGCGATCCGTGGTTTGTGCTGATATATGGGCAGTTTGATACTCGTGATGAAGCTCAGTCAGCGTTTGAAGCCTTGCCAGAAGGGCTTTTTTCCGGGGATCCCTGGATTCGTTCATTCCAGTCACTTCGTAGCTCGCTCTAACCGTTTAATGTGTTGATGGTGCGGCGAGAAAACCATTCGGCGCATCCATGGCGGGTGATCCCCGTTTTTTGCGTGTTTGGACGGGCAATGCAATATTTAACCGGATATTATACCGTTATTAATTGTTAATTTGGCCATCAGGCATAGACTCTCTCCTCAACAAAGATAAAGAACAGACGTTGGCCTCGCGACCGGCGAATGCCAACGACACTACTGAGAGAGCATTGATATGAGCACAGGGTTGTATAACCCCGGTGAGTTCCGGGATAACTGTGGCTTTGGTCTGATTGCCCACATGGAAGGAAAGGCCAGCCACAACCTGCTTCTGACGGCGATCGAGTCGTTAACCTGCATGACCCACAGAGGCGGTATTGCCGCAGATGGTAAAACCGGTGATGGCTGCGGTTTATTGCTGCAGATGCCGACAGGCTTCTTTCAGAATGAAGCCCGCCAACATTTCAATGCTGACATCGGAGAGCATTTCGCGATTGGGATGATCTTTCTGAATGCCGATCCGGAAAAGGGTCGTGAAGGTCGTCAGGTCCTTGAAGCGACATTGGCTGATCAGGGACTGGACGTCATAGGCTGGCGTCCGGTACCGATTGATACGCAATACTGCGGACCGATGGCGCTCGATTGCCTGCCCGATATTCAGCAGGTCTTTGTCACAGCGTCGCCGGATGATGATTTGGCCGTCAAACTCTATACGGCTCGTCGAAAAGCGGAACAGGCGATGGCGCACGACGACGAATTTTATATCTGTTCGTTGTCCGAAAAGGTCGTGTCATATAAAGGATTGGTCATGCCCGTCGACCTTCCTAAGTTTTATAAAGACCTGGGTAATGAGGCGCTCGAAACCGGTATCTGTGTCTTCCACCAACGATTTTCCACGAACACCATGCCCAAGTGGCCTCTGGCTCAGCCGTTTCGGTTGCTTGCCCATAACGGTGAGATCAATACCATTGCCGGCAATCGTAATTGGGCGCGTGCGCGTGCCAGTAAATTTGCTAATGATCGCATCCCCCATCTGGAAGATTTACAGCCAGTGGTGAACACCACCGGTTCAGACTCTTCCAGTATGGATAACATGCTGGAGTTAATGTTGCTGGGCGGCATGGACATGTTCCGGGCTTGTCGGACCATGATTCCACCCGCCTGGCATAATGTCGAACACATGGATTCTGAACTGAAGGCTTTTTATGAGTTCAATTCCATGCACATGGAACCTTGGGATGGACCGGCCGGCATCGTTCTGACCGATGGGCGGTATGCCGTCTGTATGCTCGACCGGAACGGGCTGCGTCCCTCGCGTTGGGTTATTACCAAGAACGGTTACATTACGTTGGCCTCAGAGATTGGTACGTTTGACTATGCGCCGGAAGATGTTATTGCCAAAGGTCGCGTTGGTCCCGGTCGTATCGTGGCCGTGGATACCCAGACCGGTGAGTTCCTGGAAACCGAAACCATTGATGGTCGCTTGAAAAAAGCGCATCCCTATAAAGACTGGCTCAAAGAGAATGCGGTGCGGTTGCGTTCTCGTTTGGAGCTGGCGGAAGAAGGTGACGGCTCAACCCTGAATGAAGGCCAGGTTGACGCTTATCAGAAGCTGTTTCAGGTCAGCTACGAGGAGCGTGATCAGGTGATCCGGCCGCTTGCTGAAACCGGGCAGGAGGCCGTGGGTTCCATGGGGGATGACACGCCCATGGCCGTTCTGTCCCATAAAATACGCCCCATTACTGACTACTTCCGTCAGCAGTTTGCGCAGGTCACCAATCCGCCGATTGACCCGTTGCGTGAATCCATTGTGATGTCGCTTGAAACCTGTTTAGGGCCGGAAGCGAACCTGTTTAATCCGGAACCTGAGCATGCAACGCGATTGATTCTGGCTTCGCCGGTGCTCTCGCCGCTGAAGTTTCAGAGTATGTTGCACCAGGAAAAGCCTCAGTTCCGTCATCAGATACTGCATTTGGGTTATCACGCCGATCAGGATCTGAAGTCCGCAATTGAAGCGCTGATTGATGAAGCGGAACGGGCAAGCCGTGATGGTGTGAAAATTTTGGTCTTGTCCGATCGGTTACTTGAACCCGGTCAGCAAGCCATACCGGCCGTCATGGCTACCGGGGCCGTGCATCACCGCTTAGTGAACAAAGGGTTGCGCTGCGATACCAATATCGTGCTCGACAGCGGCGCCATTCGCGATCCGCATCAGTTCGCGGTGGCGATTGGTTTTGGTGCCACTGCCGTCTATCCGTATCTGGTTTACGAAGTGATCGACGATATGATCCGCACCGGAGAACTGGTTGGCGATCACCATCTGCTGCACAAAAATTATCGTAAAGGCATCAACAAAGGACTGTTGAAAATCATGTCCAAGATGGGCATCTCGACCATTGCATCGTATCGTGGGGCGCAGTTGTTTGAAGCCGTTGGCCTGGCCGATGAAGTGGTCGATCTGTGCTTTACCGGAGTGATGAGCCGGATTCAGGGTGCCGGCTTCGAGCATATCGAAGCCGAAGTTCGAAAGTTGGCTAATGATGCCTGGAAACCCCGCAAAAAACTCGACCAGGGCGGTAAACTGAAGTTTGTTCATGGCGGCGAGTACCACACCTATAATCCTGACGTGGTCACCACCATTCAGAAGGCGGTACAGAATGGTGATCATGCGGCTTATCGCGATTTTGCGGCGTTAGTGAATGAGCGTACTCCTGCCACCATTCGAGACCTGTTCCGTTTGACCAGTGACCGTCCGGCCATTCCATTGGATGACGTTGAGCCGGTTGAATCCATCTACCCACGATTCGATTCGGCCGCGATGTCATTAGGGGCGCTGTCACCCGAGGCACACGAAGCGCTCGCCGTGGCGATGAACGAACTGGGTGGTCGCTCCAACTCCGGAGAAGGTGGCGAAGATCCAAAACGTTACGGTACCAATCGTCGCTCCAAGATTAAACAGGTTGCGTCGGGTCGATTCGGCGTAACGCCAGCCTATCTGCGCAGCGCGGACGTGATTCAGATTAAAGTCGCGCAGGGTGCAAAACCCGGTGAAGGCGGGCAGTTACCCGGCGGAAAGGTGAACAAACTGATTGCTGAGTTGCGCTACTCGGTGCCAGGTGTGACGTTGATTTCACCGCCTCCGCATCATGACATTTATTCGATCGAAGATCTGGCGCAGTTGATCTTTGACCTGAAAGAAATTAACCCGGAAGCGCTCATATCTGTGAAACTCGTCTCCGAGCCAGGTGTGGGGACCATCGCCGCGGGTGTTGCAAAAGCTTATGCCGATCTGATTACCATTTCCGGATACGATGGCGGGACGGCGGCAAGCCCGTTAACGTCCATCAAACACGCCGGTTCCCCATGGGAGTTAGGTTTAGCTGAAGTGCAACAGACTTTGCGCGGTAATGACCTTCGTGACAAGGTTCGGTTGCAGACGGATGGCGGTTTAAAAACCGGTCTGGATGTTGTCAAAGCCGCAATCCTCGGCGCCGAAAGTTACGGGTTTGGTACAGCACCGATGGTCGCGCTGGGCTGTAAGATTCTGCGCATCTGTCACTTGAACAATTGCGCCACTGGCGTTGCCACACAGGATGAAACCCTGCGAGAGCAGTACTTCCGTGGAACGGTGGAGATGGTGAAGCACTATTTCCGTTTCGTAGCCGAAGAAGTGCGGGAAATTCTGGCCCAGCTGGGCTATCGCACTTTGGAAGAAGTGATTGGACAAACCGACCTGTTTCAGGTTCGTGATGATCTGACCGGTAGACAGAGGGCACTCGACCTGACTCCGATTCTGGGCAGCGACGCTGTGCCGGCGAATAAACCACAGACCTGTCAGGTTGAGCGTAACGAACCGTTTGATAAAGGCAGTAAGCAACGGGCGATTTTTGCGGAAGTCAAAGACGCGATTGAAAACCGAACCGGCGGTGAGTTTGCGTTCCACATTGGCAACTGTGATCGCTCAATCGGTGCATTACTCTCCGGTGCCATTGCCGATAAGTACGGCAACCAAGGCATGGCGGATATGCCGATTACTTTGAACCTGTCGGGCATTGCCGGGCAATCCTTTGGTGTCTGGAATGCTGGTGGCTTAAACCTGATTCTCAATGGCGATGCGAACGATTACGTTGGCAAAGGCATGACGGGTGGAAAAATTGTCATCCGTCCGCCGAAGGGCAGTGCCTTCGAAACACAGAAAACGTCGATCATGGGGAACACCTGTTTATACGGTGCGACCGGCGGTGCTGTGTTTGCGGCCGGTGCAGCAGGTGAACGATTTGCTGTTCGTAACTCAGGTGCTCACGCGGTGATTGAAGGCGCCGGTGATCACTGCTGTGAGTACATGACCGGCGGTATGGTTGCTGTCTTGGGTAAAGTCGGAGGTAATTTCGGTGCCGGGATGACAGGGGGCTTTGCCTACGTTCTTGACCTCGAAAACACCTTTGCTGACAAGTACAACCGGGAGTTGGTGGACATTCATCGGATCGGAATCGAGTCGATGGAAGGCTATCGCGATCACCTGTTCCGGGTGATCGAACGCTTTGTTAATGAAACGCACAGTGCCTGGGGCGCCGAACTGCTGGATAACTTCGATGACTATGTTGGTAAGTTCTGGTTGGTGAAACCTAAGGCCGCCAGCCTGTCCGATTTGCTGTCCAGTACCCGTGCACGTCCAGAATAAAAGACGGAGACCAACACCATGACACAACGTTTAAATAACGATTTTCAGTTTTTGGATGTCGGCCGTCGAGAGCCCGCCAAAAAAGACCTGACAACCCGCCGGACTGAGTTCGGCGAGATTTATGAACCAATGGGTCAGCGCCAGGCCGCTGAGCAGTCGCATCGATGCCTGGAGTGTGGCAACCCCTACTGCGAGTGGAAATGCCCGGTTCATAACTACATTCCAAACTGGCTGAAGCTGGTCAGCGAAGGGAACATTCTGGAAGCGGTTGAACTGAGCCACCAGACCAACTCACTGCCGGAAGTCTGTGGTCGGGTCTGTCCGCAGGACCGGCTTTGTGAAGGGGCCTGCACTCTGAACGATGAGTTCGGTGCCGTGACCATCGGTAATACAGAAAAGTACATTACTGATACTGCCTTCGCGATGGGCTGGAAGCCGGACATGTCACACGTGACGATGACTGACAAAAAAGTCGCCATCATTGGCGCGGGTCCTGCCGGGCTCGGCGCGGCTGATGTTTTAATCCGTAATGGTGTCAAACCGGTGGTCTTTGACCGGAACCCGGAAATCGGTGGTTTGCTGACGTTCGGTATTCCCGAGTTTAAGCTGGAAAAAACCGTCATGACCCGTCGTCGTGAAGTGTTTACCGACATGGGAATTGAGTTTCGTCTGAACACTGAAGTGGGTACCGACATCGCGTTTGAGGACATCATCAATGAGTACGATGCCGTGTTCCTGGGAATGGGTACCTATACGTATATGAAGGGCGGTTTCCCGGGCGAAGATCTGCCGGGCGTTTACGACGCGCTGCCGTTCCTGATTTCCAATGTGAACAACAATAACGGCTGGGCCAAAGCAGACGACGATTTTATCAGCATGGAAGGTAAGCGGGTTGTTGTTCTCGGTGGTGGCGATACCGCTATGGACTGTAACCGCACGTCTATCCGCCAGCAGGCAGCCTCAGTGACCTGTGCTTACCGACGGGATGAAGAAAACATGCCAGGGTCTCGCAAAGAAGTGGCGAACGCTCGGGAGGAAGGGGTTCAGTTCCTTTTTAACCGACAGCCGGTTGAGATTGTCGGCGACGGTAAAGTCGAAGGTGTCAAAGTGGTCAGCACCGAACTGGGAGAGCCCGACGAAAACGGTCGTCGCCGACCACAGATCATCGAAGGCAGTGAAGAAATTCTGCCGGCCGATGCAGTACTGGTGGCGTTTGGATTTAAACCGAGTCCGGCACCGTGGTTTGAACAATACGGCATTAAGCTGAACGACTGGCAAGGTGTGGTGGCTGCAGAGCAGCAACAATATCGGTTCCAAACCAGTAATGAAAAAGTCTTCGCCGGTGGGGATATGGTCCGGGGTTCCGATTTGGTAGTGACCGCCATTTATGAAGGGCGTCAGGCCGCTGAAGGCATTATGGATTATCTGGACGTCTGATCTGTCCAAGCTCCGGTCGGAACCGGCCGGAGCTTAGGGCCTGTTAACATTGATTTCATGGATTCTGCCGAGATCAAAGATTTTCCCAGCCAGGCAGAGCGCGCGTGATGTCGTGAATCGACCTGAGCAAGCGATAACAACGCTGTGTGAAGCTTTGATCCGGCCCGAAGGGTTGGCGGTGAGCCGATCCAGGATCTTCGTTGTTCGTCGTTCAGGTGGGACCACCACATTTCTCTCCTCTCGCCTCGCCCTGAACCGGCTCACAACCAACAGAATTCTCGAAGTCAGTGTTAACAGGCCCTAGTATCTAAAGGCTGGCGTGACGCTGTGTTCAATCGACTGGCGTTGCCCGCTATAATCCCCTGCATTTCACTAGTCTGGAGCCCGACCATGTCGGAAATTGCTCTGCTGATTTCCCCGGAGACGAAATCGGCTTATTTTCAGGAAGCTGTTTCAGTCGCTGAGCAGGAGTTTCGCTGGGTCATGCCAGGGTTCGACTGTCGCCTGGAGCAACGCGGTCCGTTTAATTTTTTATTCACTCAGGCGGATGCTGAGCATTACCCATTATTGCTGCGTCTGTCATTCTGCCAGGGCTTGTTTGTGTGCGAAGGAGACCGGTTTCAACCGATAAACCTGGAGCCCGAGTTCGCACTGCACGAAGACTTTGTTTTCGGCAGTAAGTTTAAAGGCAAAACCAACGAACGCCTGACCCAACTGTTGCTGAATGTGGGCCTGGCGGCCTTACCCGATCATGCCAAAGCGCACGCGAAAGTACTGGACCCGCTCGCGGGGCGAGCCACGTCATTACTTTGGGCCATGCGTTACGGGTTGAATGCCTGGGGGATCGAGCCCGATGGCAAAGCCCAGGACGATGTTCGTCAACTGGTGAAAAAATGGTGCAAAGTCCGCCGACAGAGCCATCGGCTTCGAGACGGTGTTCTGGGTAATACCGGTCGAAAGAAAGATGGGCAGTTTATCGAATTTGCCGTGGAGCCTGTGAAATTTCGTCTGGCACAGGGCGATGCCCGACAAGCGGATCAGCTGTTTCCAAAGGAGAAGTTTGATCTGCTGATCAGCGACGTGCCTTATGGTGTGCAGCATTTCGCCGGGGATGGAACCCGAAACCCGTTGTCGCTGATCGAACAGGCATTGCCTGCCTGGAAAGCGGTGATGAAAAAGCACAGTCAACTGGTGCTGGCTTTTAACAGTTACTTACCTCAGCGCGATGCGCTGATTCAGGTTTTAGGTGATGCCGGCCTGACGGTCGCGGACTTTTCTGCGCCTCACCGTATGAGCGAGTCGATTGTGCGCGACGTGATGATTGCGTCGGCTTCTTAGGGCCTTTTAACAGATCTTAATCATTGTGATCCGGTGTCGGCAGCTCTTGCTGCAGCCACCGCACAAAGTCTGACAGGCCATCGGCGTAACGCACGGTGTCATCGACAGCCTGGTGCCGGTGTTGGTGCATCGGGTTATCAAACCTGAGTCGGCGAGACATGCCTTCCAGCGCGCGGACCATGCCCATCGGATCCCGATAACTGACAAACCAATCATGGCTCTGCATCCAATGCAGGGTTTGGCTCATGCGCTTTGGCTGCTCCAGGCCATCAAACGCACGTAAGTTTTGATAGCAGGCCTGAGCAAAGTCCTCCAGCGGTTGGGAGTGATACCGCTCCCAATTGGTGGCCAAATGGTGATCGAGCATCATATCAATGACGACCGGGGTGGTTTTACGAAACGTCGGGCGCAGTGCAGCGCGTATGGGCTCCAACAGATCGTGATGGTCTGTGAGCTGATCGATGACCTGATGTCGATCAAAATGACGATAAAATGATTCACTCAAAAAGGCGGCGTCTGGCCGGCGGCCAAAGTCTGGCCACAGGCCGCCATTGAGTGCGTCCGGTGTCAGGTCAGAAAACAGACAGTGTCCGAGAAAATTCATCCGAAGATCAAGACCTTAGTCAGAGGTTGCTACAATGCGTATAATGGCCCCAAAACCAACAGACGGTTGAGCCGGTTTATGCACGACAGCATGGCACACTCGTCCAGAAGAAGTGAGATTTAATCGTGAGCGAATTGCAGAATGACCGTTTTCTAAAGGCCTTGCTGAAAGAACCTGTTGACCGGACCCCTGTCTGGATGATGCGTCAGGCTGGACGTTATCTGCCAGAATATCGCGAAACCCGTTCTCAGGCAGGCGACTTTCTGAGTTTGTGCAAAAACGCGGACCTGGCCTGTGAGGTGACTTTGCAACCGCTGGATCGATATCCGCTGGACGCAGCCATTCTGTTTTCCGACATTCTGACGGTGCCGGATGCGATGGGGCTTGGGTTGTATTTTGAGGCGGGTGAAGGGCCGAAGTTTAAACACACCGTCCGTAGCGAACAGGATCTGAGTCGTTTACAGACTCCGAAAATGGACGACGAACTGAAATACGTCATGAACGCCGTCAGCACCATTCGTTCTGAGTTGAATGGCCGAGTCCCGTTAATTGGTTTCACAGGTAGCCCCTGGACGCTGGCAACCTATATGGTTGAAGGTGGCAGCAGCAAAGATTTTCGTCACATCAAGGCCATGATGTATAGCCAGCCGGATGTTCTGCACGAGCTCTTGTCCCGGTTGGCCGATACGGTGACGGACTATCTGAATGCTCAGATTGATGCCGGTGCTCAGGCGGTACAGATCTTTGACTCCTGGGGCGGTGCCCTGGGTCATCAAGCCTATCTGGATTTTTCCCTGGCTTACATGAACCGGATTATTGCCGGGCTCAAACGGGAACATGACGGGCGTAAAGTGCCGGTCATCCTGTTCACCAAGGGTGGTGGTCAATGGTTGGAAGCCATGGCGGACAGCGGCGCTGATGCTCTGGGACTGGATTGGACCACCTCACTGACTGATGCACGTCAGCGAGTGGGCGATAAGGTGGCACTGCAGGGGAATATGGATCCGTGCGTTCTGTACGCCAGCCCGGACCGAATCCGTGACGAAGTCGAGCGCATCCTGGCCGAGTATGGGTCTGGGACTGGCCACGTGTTTAACCTGGGTCATGGCATCCAACAGTTTGTTGATCCTGACCATGCTGGCGCTTTCGTCGAAGCGGTGGTTGAGCTGTCGCCGAAGTACCATCGATAACTTCTCGAAAGGATGGTTTTTTGCCGGGCCACCGATTGATTTCGGGCTGTTGAAATAACCGGGGCAAATGCCCCGGTTTTTTTATTCAAGGTGTCAAAATAAGCTCATACTCGGTCGCTCCGGGCAGGAAGGGTGACTCATTGCCCTCTACCCAGTCTTCATGGCCGGCTCCGTAAAATGGAGACAGCGGATGGCCGCTCTGACCGGTCGCCATGTGGAAGTAACCTTCCGATTCCTGGCCAGGCGAAACCGCCATTCGCTGACTGGCGCCAAAGTCGGTTCCCTGCACCCGGGGCATATAGGTATCACCGGACATTGGTTCTGCTGGCATGTCGAGGAATGAACCGAGTACCGGCAGGGCAGAACTCATGGGATGGCGAATGTTCAGGGTATTGCTTGCACCCCAGGTGGCATTCTTCAGCCCGCTTTCCGGATCATTGAGTGACTGAAAGACGTCAATGGCGATGCCGGTCAGCAGCGCATCCCAGGAACGGTATCCCGAGGGCAGATGTTGCTCCGGCTGTTCAGTGACGAGCGTCCAGGTTGCATATTCAAGCCGATTATCGACATAGCCCGGCCAGAAGTCTGACGTTTTGGCCGCGACATAATCCAGAACGTGTCCGACGGTGTCATCAATGACCCGCTCGCGATACTCCTTAACCAGGCGATAGCCGACTGAACTGGCCGCGGCGCGCCCCTGCCAGTTCGATACCTGCTCCCGATAATCATTGAACAGCGGGTCAGCCAGTGCGTCGCTCGACAGTACGTCATTCAGCAGTGATTGCCATCGCGCCAGAAAGCGGGCTTCGTCGTCGAGATGGATGCTGAGAAAGTCTGATGGGGTAAAGCTTGTTTTCTCGAGCAGGCGATCGCGGATTTGCTGTTGTCGGGCTCCGATGGCGCCGAGGCCGTCACCTACCTTGCGATACGCCTCGCCACTGACAATGCGTGCATTAGCCGTCCAGATCCGGTCATTCTCAGGGTTAACATAACGCGGGTATTGATCGGCGGGCAGGCGGCCCTGCCAGCCGAAGCGACCATCGGACCAGTCCTGGGTTAACCGCTCTTGTAACGCCGTTGAATACCCTTGCCGTTGCGGCAGGGCACCCATGATGGTCCATCCGATGTTGCCCTGACGGTCCCCGACATTGAAGTTTTGACCGGGAACGCTGGTATTAGCGGCGATGGTCAGCGCGTCTTCAACCGTATGGGCGGACTCCAACTCAAGCAAACCGAGGTTCACACTGTCTGCATCGTGAGCCACCCAGCGCATGGCCAGTAGGTTGCCATAGTGATCTTCACCAATAACCGGACCCCATTGCGTGCGTCTTACCTGAATGGTCCGATCAGGACTGTCTTTAATCCCGATGATCTCCTGCTCGTTTTCAAACGCTTTCCAGCCGCTTGGGGTCAGATACTCGGTTTCTTCTGCATTGGTCTGTAACCGGATGAGATCCATAAAGTCACCGTAGGCATTGGTGAAACCCCAGGCGACGTATTCATTGGAACCGATGACCATAATGGGCGCGCCGGGTAAGGTGGCTCCGGTAATGCGCTGCCCAGAGCCTGGCAGTATCCACGAAGACCGGAACCAGATGTTCGGCACATCCAGACCGAGGTGCATATCATCGGCCACCAGGGCGGCCCCGCTGGGGGTCAGGTTGCCGCTGACGGACCAGTTGTTAGAGCCGATTTCGATCTGATCCTGATAGCGATAAGCCGACGCCTGCTGAGAACGTTGAAAGCTGCTTAACGGTTCCTCAGGCAGTGTCGGTGTCAACGTCAGATCACCACCGTCGATAGTTGCGTCCCATTCACCACCCGTTGGGGTCAGAAACTCGACCCAGTCGGCTGGCAGCAGGTCCACCATCGCGGTCAGAGATCGTTCGGTCTCACCCCATTCATCCTGTAAATCCATGTACATGCTGTAGACCACCAGCATGGTATCGGCCGGTGTCCACGGCTCAATGTCGGCTTGTAGCAACAGGTACTCAAATGGGGCGCTGCGCAGATCCGCAACGCCCGCATTGACGCCATCAGCGTAGGCTTGCAGCAAGGCCTGATGCTCGGCCGGCATTTGTGCCAGAGCAACTGCGCCGCGTTTGCGAAACTGATGCGTTCGGATGCGGGCATCGAAGTCCGCCGCCCGTTCACCGAAGAGGACCGAGAGCTCGCCGGCGGAGTTGCGACGTAGCAGATCCATCTGGAACAGCCGTTCCTGGGCGTGAACAAAACCCAGGGCATAGGCGATGTCGTTCCGGGACTCTCCGTGCAGGGTAACCAGGCCCTGAGCATCGCGCGCAATGAGGGTTTCATGGGTGACCTGCTGGCTGCTCAGGGTGCCATCGAGCCGGGCCAGGCTGCCGTCTAGCAGCCACCAGAGGCCAGAGGCTAAAATCAGCACCAGCAATAGTAAGGACAAGAGGGTATACAGGGAAAATTTTGCGAATCGAATCATAGGGGTGTTTAAACGCTCTCAAATAGTTCTTTTTGTTATGGTTTATCCCTCAGGAGTTTGTCATAAAGACTGGGGCGAGGCTAACTCAGTGTCACCCGGCTGGCATTTCCGGGGCATCCACGGTTCATGGCTGGCGATTCAGAGCCTGTTACCTGAGGGTGGCGCAGAGACTGTTTGAGTTCATCGGCCGTACCTGCGACACTAAGAGGATGACGGGCCTAGCCAGCTCAACAGTTTGATTTCATTGATTTTTTCCGACGGATTATCACCATGACCGATCAACAGAATTACAGCGAAACCATCTCGCTGGGTCAGTTTACCGAGAAGGCGTATCTGGATTATTCCATGTACGTCATTCTCGACCGGGCTCTGCCGCATGTCGGCGATGGGCTGAAACCGGTACAGCGCCGCATTGTGTACGCAATGAGTGAACTGGGTTTACGCAACACCGCCAAGTATAAGAAATCGGCTCGAACGGTTGGTGATGTGCTCGGTAAGTATCATCCGCACGGGGACAGCGCCTGTTACGAGGCCATGGTGCTGATGGCGCAGTCTTTTTCCTATCGTTATCCGCTGGTGGACGGCCAGGGCAACTGGGGCTCTCCGGATGATCCGAAGTCCTTCGCCGCCATGCGATACACCGAATCCCGATTGCACAAAAATGCTCATTTACTGCTTGAAGAACTTGGGCAGGGAACCGTTGACTGGGTGCCAAATTTTGATGGGACCATGGATGAACCGTCCGTGTTACCGGCTCGTTTGCCTCATGTATTGCTGAACGGTACGACCGGTATTGCCGTCGGTATGGCAACGGATATACCACCGCATAACCTTAAAGAGTTGGCGGCGGCCTGTGTTCACCTGATTGATCAACCTGATGCTTCAGTGACCGATCTGATGATGCATGTTCGTGGTCCGGACTTTCCGACCGGAGCTGAACTGATTTCCCCGAAAGAGGACATCCGGAAAATCTACGAAGGTGGTCGGGGGACTCTGAGGTTACGTTCCAAGTACATTCAGGAAGGCACGGACATCGTTATCACTGAGCTGCCGCACCAGGTGTCAGGCTCTAAGATTCTCGAACAGATCGCACAGCAGATGCAGGCGAAGAAGCTACCGATGGTGGCCGACCTTCGCGATGAATCGGATCATGAAAATCCGACCCGTCTGGTCATTGAGCCGCGCAGCAATCGGGTGGACACCGACGCACTGATGAATCACCTGTTTGCGACGACGGATCTGGAAAAAACCATTCGGGTTAACCTGAATATGATCGGCATCGACGGCAAACCGCAGGTGAAACCGTTGAACCACATTTTGAGCGAATGGCTGGAGTTTCGTACCGAAACCGTTCGCCGCCGGCTGCAGTACCGACTGGATAAAGTCCTGGCCCGGCTGCATATCCTCGATGGTTTGCTGATCGCCTATCTGAACATCGATGAAGTCATTGACATCATCCGCACGGAAGACAAGCCCAAAGAAGAGCTGATGGCCCGCTTTGGTCTGAGTGATGTTCAAGCCGAAGCCATTCTTGAAATCAAATTACGTCAGCTTGCCAAACTGGAAGAAATTAAAATCCGTGGTGAGCAGGACGAGTTGTCTAAAGAGCGTGATCAGCTCGAGAAAATTCTCGGGTCAAAAGCCCGCATGCGCACGCTGATCAAAAAAGAAATTCTGGCCGATGCTGAAACCTATGGTGATGATCGCCGTACGCTGCTGGTATCCCGAGCGGAAGCCAGTGCCTTCAGTGAAACCGAAATCCTGCCGTCGGAGGCCGTCACCGTGGTGCTGTCTGAACGCGGTTGGATTCGATCGGGTAAAGGACACGAACTGGAACCGGAAGGGTTGAACTATAAGTCCGGTGACAGCTTTGCGTTTGCAGCCCGGGGTAAGAGTAATCAGGCAACGGTTCTGCTGGACAGCACCGGTCGGTCGTACTCCTTGCAAACGCATACCTTACCATCCGCACGCGGTCAGGGTGAGCCAATAACCACTCGCCTTAACCCGCCGCCGGGGGCTGCCATGAAAGGCCTGTTGCTCGGTAATCCGGATGATCAGTATCTGCTGACCTCCGATGCGGGTTACGGATTTATCGGCAAACTGTCGGACATGGTCAGCAAAAACAAAGCCGGGAAGGCGTTGTTGAGTTTGCCTAAGGGCGCTGAAGTGATGCCGCCGCAACCGGTTAAACAGTTGAGTACCGACTATCTGGCTGCGATTTCTAATGAAGGCCGGTTACTGGTGTTCCCGGTTCGGGATCTGCCAGAGTTGGCTAAGGGTAAGGGAAACAAGATCATCAACATTCCGTCGTCCCGGGCGGCCGCGAGAGAAGAACTGATGGTCGGTGCGGTGGTGCTTGGCGCCGACGATACGCTGTTGGTGTATGCCGGCAAGCGCAAGCTGAAACTGCGCGGTTCCGACCTGGAGCATTATCTGGGTGAGCGTGGCCGGCGCGGTAATAAACTGCCCAGAGGCTTCCAGAGTGTCTCGGGTTTGGGCATCGAAGAAAAATAATCCTCTGTTCGGGCAATCATTCGATTGCCCTTTGCCAACCTCCTCTATACTCAAGATGTCCTGTCTCAGACAGGACATCTGGTTACCAACTGTCATGGTTATGACATTGCAGGAGGCTTCATGAGTTTTGAAACACAGATATCCAACTATTACGAAAAACTGGTGGTGGAAGAGCTTGGGCGTCGTGAAGACCTCGCCGACACATCTGATGACGTATTGATTGATATGGCCTGCGTCGCGCTGAACCAGTTGCCGTCTCGGTATTATCGCTATTCGGTGGATATGGCGTTCTATCTGTCAGCGTCTGAGAACCAGGCGATGGAGGCCGATGTGAAATCGGCCGTGGATCACGCTATCTCGTTTGTTCAGGCGCATAAAAGCCGCGCCTGATTGGCGCGGCTGAAGGGTTGATTACTTAATGACGTATAAGCCATAACGAATGGCTTTTGCCAGTTGAGAGGACGCATCAGCCGGTGTCGTCGGTGTGGCGGTCAGCTCCGCGATTTTTTCGTAAAAATACTGCTGAACGGTGCCGGTGGTTGCGAGGCCATGTGCGATGCTGGGTTTCAGCGCATTGTTTGCACTGGCGGCGAGGAAGTCATTCATGGAGCTTCTTGCACAAGCATCAAAATCCGCCATCGACATGTCCGTTCTGGCTGGAATAGAGCCTTTGTTTTGATTAAACGTGCGTTGGAACGATTCACTCATGATGTTCTGTACCAGCGCGTTCTGAGCTTCAATCTGACTGTTCTCAACATCGCGTAACTGGAAGATGGCAAAACTGTCGATGTTAAACAGGAACTGACCGGCCGTACCCGGGACCGGAACACAAAGGTAATCTTCCCGTGGCGTCAGGCCGGCATTTTTAAACTCACCCTTGGCCCAGTCACCCATAATCTGAAAAGCGGCTTCGCCATTGATGACCTTGGCGGTGTTTTCGTTCCACTCATTCTGATCGTCGAATGTAATCCAGTTCAGCAGTTTGAAGTAACGCTCAAATACCGCTTCTGTGGTCGAACTCTTCAGGGCTGAAAAGTCGTGGTCAACATAGGCGGCCTGGTAGTATTCCGGACCACCAATGGACAGCGCAATCGTCTCAAACAACGTTGCGTGCTGCCATGGCTGGTCGCCCTGGGCAATGACCTGATAGCCCGCAGCACGGATCGCTTCAGCCGCCACATCGAATTCTTCCCAGGTCTGAGGGGCGCTGATGTTAAGTCGATCCAGCAGTGGTTTATTGACCCAAAGCCAGTTGGTGCGGTGCACATTGACCGGGACCGCAACATACTGGTCGCCATGCTTCATGACATCGGCGACAACGGGAGGCAGCTTGTTATCCCATTGCTGCTGTTCAGCAATATTGTTGAGATCTTCCAGGAAGCCGAGACGAGCCCATCGTTGTATGTCCAAACCTTTGATCTGGGCAGCTGCGGGCGGGCGTCCCTTGAGCACACGGGACTGCAGCTCTGCCATGGCATTACCACCACCGCCGCCGGCAATGACAAAGTCCTGCCATTGATGCCCTTCTGCGGAAATCTGCTGCTTCAAAACATCCAGTGCAGCCGCTTCGCCACCGGACGTCCAATAATGCAGTACTTCGACCTCTCCAGCATGTACCACTGGCAGGGCCAGGCCAGCGATAACGGCCGCCTGTCGTAATAATGTGCGCATAGTGTGCTCTCTTGTTGTTGTTTGATGTTTTCTGATCGACCAGATCTGCGTGCAGACAGCTCATACTCACTAACCTTAGCATAGGCCAGATTCTGGCTGCATGGAGCCTGGTCAAAGGATACGCTACGACTATGTAACCTAATGTATCAAAGTGTGAATGGTATCTTACAAGAGCCCAGGAAAAACCGGCGAAGACGTTAATGACCGGACCTTGCGTGATACACTGCCCCCAAAGTTTTACATTGAGAACCGTCTGGTATGAGTCAAATCGTCCGAATTGCTACCCGTAAAAGCCCGCTCGCCTTATGGCAGGCGGAGTTTGTTAAAGCCGAGTTGGAAAAACATCACCCGGACCTTCAGGTTGAGCTGGTTAAAATCAGTACCAAAGGCGATCAGATACTGGACGTTGCCTTATCAAAGGTCGGAGGCAAAGGGCTGTTCATCAAGGAACTGGAAGTGGCGATGGAAGCGGGCGAGGCGGATATGGCTGTGCACAGCATGAAAGATGTGCCTATGGAGATGCCAGCCGGTTTTGAGTTGGCCACGATCTGCGAGCGGGAAAACCCCTTTGATGCGTTTGTCAGCAATGACTTTGATTCCATCGATGATTTGCCCCAGGGCGCCGTGCTTGGCACGTCGAGTCTTCGCCGACAAGCTCAGATACTTGCGCATCGGCCGGATCTGGACGTTCGTTTCTTACGCGGTAACGTCGGTACCCGGCTGGGTAAGCTGGATGATGGCGAATATCAGGCCATTGTGCTGGCTTGTGCCGGTTTGATTCGTCTGGATCTTCAGGCGCGTATTCGTCAGGAAATACCGGGAAATCTGTCTTTACCTGCGGTAGGGCAAGGGGCGGTCGGCATTGAAATCCGTGCAGGTGATATTGCGTTGAAAGAACGACTGCAGCCGCTGAGTCATGAAAACACCACGCTCAGAGTCAGCGCAGAGCGCGCGATGAACCGGGTATTAAATGGTGGTTGCGAAGTCCCGATTGCCGGGTATGCGGTGTTGGACGATCAGGTGCTGAAACTCGAAGGCAGGGTCGGTGCAGTTGACGGTTCCAAGCTTCTGAAATCATCTGCAGAAATGACGTTGACCGGACCGGTTTCTCAGCAGATCAGCCAAGCCACTGACCTGGGACACATGGTTGCGCGTGATCTGCTATCGCAAGGTGCACAAGCGCTGTTGGCGGAGCAGTGATGCGTCGTATTCTGATCCCGAAAGCCTCTCGGGAACAGGCCCGCTGGCAACAAGCCCTGGCCGGAGAAAGCATCGAGCCTCTTTGGATTGATCCCTGGCAAATGAGCGGTTTACCGCAAACGGCGGAGCATCGTAATCAGTGGCTGAATCTGGACCTGTTCAGTGGAGTGGTTTGTGTCAGTCCAACCGCTGCCGAGGTGTTGGTTGCCGCACTCGATGAGTTTTGGCCAATGCCTCCCAGCGGAGTGCATTGGCTTTGTAATGGGCCGAGGACCGCTGAAGTACTTTCGGAGGCCGGATTAACGCCGGTGTTTCCGCAACAGGGGCATACGGCCGAGCAGGTGTTGGCGTTGCCTGAAGCCCAATGTGCTCAGGGTGACAAATGGCTGATTGTGAAAGGCGAGGGTGGCCGGGTAACCTTAGCTCAGACTCTGACCGAACGCGGAGCCATAGCAACAGAGTTGCCCGTCTATCGACGGGCAGTTGATAATGATGCACTTCAATACATGACCTCAATCCGAGCGGACGCCGACGCGCTTTGGTTGAGCTCCGAGTTCTTAGGTGAGAGTTTGTTAAACCAGGGTCGGGATCTGTGGCAGAGTTGGACGGGTGAGTGGTGGGTTTCCTCGCCCAGGCTGAAAGACTGGTGTCAGGCCCAAGGGTGTCGTCGCGTTCGGGTCGCCTCCGGTGCGACCGTTCAGGCATTGCAGGCAATGATTAGGGAAACCGCTTCGCAGTAGCCGAAGCAAACAGGTGAGTTATGGCAGAAAACAGTACGTCAGTTACAGAAAAAAAAGAAAAACCGGCCTCGCAACCAGAGAAAACAGAAACGACAGGATCCAAATCTTCGCCGGCTCAGAAGGCACGTCCTGCGCCAGCCAAGTCGACCGTCAAGCGCGGACGAACGGCCGGTATTCTGGCGCTGATGCTGTTGGTGGTACTGGCAGGGATTGCGGGTGGCGGCTACTGGGGTTGGCAATGGTTGCAGCAGTCATTGAGTGCTCTGGACCAGCAAAACCAGCAACTTGCCCGTGAGTTAGAAACGGCAACGGCTCAGCTTCGTCAGTTTGAATCCATGGCCGAACGCACCGATGACCAGTGGCGTTCCGCCATTGACGATCTGGAAACGCTGGTGGTTGAGTCTGCCCAGCGCTGGAATGCCCAGAGTGACCGCACCGAAAATCGTTGGCCGTTGGAAGAAGCCTTAACCCTGACCCGTTTGGCTGCACAACGATTGCAGTTGGATGCCGATGCTGGCATCGCTGTGCGCATGCTGCAATCGGCTGACGTGATCCTTGCGCAAATGGATCAGGCCGCGGTGTTACCGCTGCGCCGACAGTTAGCTCAGGATATCTTGGCGCTGCAATCCACAGTCTCGGCCGATGTAAACGGAATTTTCTTTAAACTGGATGCCGTCTCTGACCAGGTTCGTGAGCTGAGCTGGGCACCTAAGCCTCAAACTCAGGAACCAGTACCGGACTCTGCGGACCCGGCATCCGGCTTCTGGCACGGATTGAAAAACGTTGTGGTGATCAGTCGGCTGGATGTCCCCATGGCGGCGCCGGCGTTGCAAAGTGACTTTGAACGTTGGCGACAGCACACCCTGATGCTCATTGAACAGACGCAGTTGGCTTTATTGGCGGGGAATCAGCGGCTCTATGACACCGCACTTCAGCAGACTGTTGAGCAGATCGAGCAGATGCAGAGTCAGGTTAGGCTGAATGGCATTCAAGCAACCCTCGCTGAGGTGACGGGTGCGGTACTGAACCCGCAGTGGCCGGATATTGATGCCAGCATCGAGGCGATTGAGGATTATCTGGCCGGTCCGGCAGACGATTCTGCTCAGGATGAAGCGGCTACCGCCGAGGAGGGCAGCGAATGACCCGACTGATGCTCTGGATAGTATTAATTGCTCTTACCCTTCTGCTGGGTGGCGTACTGGCTCAAATGATGGTCCGGGACTCTGGCGTGATGATGCTGACCTGGAATGGCTGGATGGTGGAAACTACCTTCTGGACCGGCCTCGGCCTGTTGTTGACGCTGGTGATTCTTGGCGTTGTGTTGTTAGCTTTGTTACGCAAGCTCGCACCGGCGCGACTGCTGAATCAACTGCGCAGTCGTCGGGACCAGAAAGTCGCCAAAAAAGAAACGGCGTCGGCAATCGACCACTGGCTGCATGGGGCTGACGATCGCGCGCTGGCGTCTTTGCAGAAAGTCATCCGTGCGGGCGGCTCTGACCGTCTTCCCTCGGCGGTTTCACTGGTGCTGGGCATGGATCAGAGTGACTGGCCGGAACGCTATGGCCAGTTGATTACGGAAGACCCGGAGATGAAAACCTATGCCGATGCCATCCGGGCATGGCGTCTGGTGCAAGCGGCTCAACACCAAGAGTTTATTGAGTTGATGGAAGACCAGTTTCGACTCCGGCAAGTGCCCTGGCTACGCGAACATTATTGGCGCGCCCTGATGGCTGTTGGTAAGGCCGAACGATTGTTGACCGTGGTTAATGAAGCCGCCGGGCTGCAACCTGAGAAACGTGAGCAATGGTTGCAGGAAGCGGCTCAGGTGGCGCTGAAAGACGCAGCAGGCGAACCCGGACGGTCAGCGTCCCTGTTAAAGCCACTTTCGAGAAAACAGCGCACTGTCCCGGGTATTGTTCGTGCCGAAATCGATTATCTCTGCTCAGTGGGTGAGTTCAATCTGGCGTTTCGCCGGGCGAAATCGTTATTGCAGCGTCCGGATCAGCATGAGCAAGCCGATATCCTGTTGGACATGCAGGTCGATAATGGCGAAAAGCTCGGGTTTCTGGAACAGAACCCGCCAGCGCAACCGGGTCCGGTCTATTGTCGTACGGCCGGTATACTGAACCATCGTCAACAGTTGTGGGGTAATGCGCAAAGCTGGTTGGAACAGGGCTGGAAGCAGGGCGATCTCGGGGCTGGACTGGCCTTGGCGGAGCTTTATGATGCTCGGCAGATGACGGCTCAGGCCGCCAAACTTTATCGGGAGCTGGCTCAGCTCCAAGCCAAAAAAGCACAGGAGATCAACGTTGGCTGAACAACTGACAACTTCAACATCCGATGACCGGTTAACCCAATATCGGGACTTACTCTTACAGTTGAAGGGACTGACCGATGGCGAGCCAAACCGGGTAGCGAACCTGGCCAATGTGGCCGCGGCGTTACGTCAGACCTTTGGCTTCTTTTGGGTAGGTTTTTATTGCGTTGAAGGTGAAGAATTGGTCCTGGGACCGTTTCAGGGGGATATCGCCTGCACGCGTATAGCCTATGGGCGAGGTGTCTGTGGCACGGCCTGGCAAGAAGCGACACCCCAATGGGTCCCTGATGTCGACGCGTTTCCCGGGCACATTGCCTGCAGCAGTGAGTCCCGGTCCGAAGTGGTCGTCCCGATCCTTAAAGACGACGAAGTCGTTGCCGTACTGGATGTTGACAGTGATCGATTGAATGACTTCACTGAAGCTGATGTGGCCGGCTTATCTGAAATCTCCGCCTGGCTTGGAACGTCCCAGTTCTGAGCCTTGTTTTCTCTTCTTTTTGCAATGCTATGTAACATTCTTGTTACATAGCATTGCTTCTAATTTACGTAACTAACGCGCTCCGCTATAGCCGAAAGCCTTTGATATTCAGGGGTTTTGGGTTTTTTGTTGTTTCGGCTTCGGAGGCTGAAATGACTGAAATCCGTACAAAAATCAATCTTGTCATACTTTGTTACGTTACGTTGCGCTAAGAGACGTTACTCCTGTCATCCTCAGGGCTACAGTGAAAGAGTCTAACCTGATAGCAGAGTACTGCACTCGGACACTGTCCAAGCAAGCGGTTCTGCTGTCTGACCTTAGCAATCCCAAAAAATCAGGCTCTGACCTGTTTACAACAACAAGAAAGAAGGAAGCAAAGATGTTTAAAAAGACACTGCTTGCAATGGCCCTCGGCGGCACAATCGCAGCGACAGCACAAGCTGGCGAAGTTGAAGTACTGCACTGGTGGACATCCGGTGGCGAAGCGAAGTCGATCGCAGTATTGAAAGAAATGGTAAACGACGCGGGTCACAGCTGGAAAGATTTTGCTGTGGCTGGTGGTGGCGGTGAGAACGCCTATACCGTACTGCGTTCACGAGCTGTTTCTGGTAACGCCCCAGCTTCTGCACAAATCAAAGGTTTGGAAATTCAGGAATGGGGTGATCTCGGATTCCTGGCAGACTTGTCTGATGTCGCAGAAGACAACAACTGGGATTCAATCCTTCCTGCCGTCGTTTCTGATGTTATGAAACATGACGGTAAGTTTGTTGCAGCGCCAGTCAACGTACACCGCGTTAACTGGATGTGGGCCAACAAAGCCGTTTTGGAAGAGCATGGTGTGAAAGCGCCAACGAGTCTTGATGAACTGTGGGCTGCTTCTGACAAGTTGAAAGCTGCGGGTATCACTCCGATTGCGCATGGTGGTCAACCATGGCAAGACGCGACTACCTTCGAAAGCATTGTGCTTGCCGTTGGTGGTGCTGACTTCTTCTCGCAGGTTTTCGTTGATCACGATCAGGCGGCGCTGGAAAGCGACACCATGAAGACGGCGTTTGAAGAGTTCGGCAAGGTTAAACAGTACATCGACAAGGGCGCACCAGGTCGTGACTGGAACGTAGCCACGGGTATGGTCATTAAAGGCGAGGCCGCCTTCCAGTTCATGGGTGACTGGGCGAAAGGTGAGTTCTCTGCGGCCGGTAAGCAGCCGGGTGCCGACTACTACTGCCTGCCATTCCCAGGAACTGAAGGTGAGTTCACCTTTAACATCGACTCTCTGGCGATGTTCAAACAGCGCAGCTCAGAAAACGAAGAAGCCCAGATGAAAATGGCTGAGCTGATTCTGTCTCCTGAGTTCCAGGATGTCTTCAACATGAACAAAGGTTCCATTCCAGTACGTCTGGACCAAGACATGAGCGGCTTTGATAGCTGTGCTCAAGCGTCTATGGACACCTTTAAAGCCACCTCCGCTTCTGGCGAAGGGCTGGTGCCTTCAATGGCGCACGGTATGTCGACTACATCGGCTATCCAGGGTGCCATCTATGACGTAGCAACAGACTTCTTCAACTCTGACATGTCAGCAGATGAAGCTGTACTGAAACTGTCTCGCGCGGTACGCGCAGCGCAGTAAGTTGCAGTCTGATCACCGGACCCTGGGGTCCGGTGATCAAAACTCCGGAACCCTGCTTCCGAACTCCCAAACTGAAATACAGTCAGGCCGGCACGTGACGGTCCTGCGACGGGTACGTCTGTTTTTGGCAAAAGTAGGACTACACTGAACCGAGGTTACGCTGACGATATCCCGGAAAGCGTCACTTCAGTCATTGAACAATAACAAACAAGACGGTAATCGCATGACGAAATCCAACCGCTCAAAGGGGATAGACTACTGGTTGCCCAAACTGGTGCTATCGCCAACTATCGCAATTACGACCGTGTTTATTTATGGCTTTATTTTCCTGACTGCCGCGTTATCGGTGACGGACGAGCCATTGATGACCATCTTTTCACTGACGAACCCAAACATCGATTTTACCTTTGATTTCGTCGGGCTGGATCATTACGTCAAACTCTTTGAAAACGACCGTTGGAACGGAGCCTTGCTTAACCTCGGTATCTTCGGTGTGCTTTTCATTGGCATCTGTATGATCGTCGGACTTATTTTTGCCATTCTGCTGGATCAGAACATCCGTGCAGAAGGCGCGCTGAGAACCATTTACCTGTACCCGATGGCTCTGTCGTTTATCGTGACCGGTACCGTCTGGAAGTGGATCCTGAACCCGACCGTGGGTATCGAAAAATTCATGCAGGACATCGGTTTTACCAGTTTTACCTTTGATTGGATCGTCGATCCGCAAATGGCAATCTACACCGTCGTGATTGCCGGGATCTGGCAATCGTCCGGGTTTGTCATGGCTATTTTCCTGGCCGGTTTGCGGGGTATTGATACGTCGATCATCAAAGCGGCGCAGTTGGATGGTGCCAGTCTGTTTTCGGTTTATACCCGCATCATCATCCCGTCCATGCGTCCGGTGTTTTTCTCGGCCTTTGTCATGCTGGCCCACATCGCCATTAAGAGTTTCGACCTGATCATGGCGTTGACGGGTGGCGGACCGGGTAATGCAACCGATGTACCGGCCATTTTCATGTATCAGTTCAGCTTTACCCGCAGTCAGTACGACATGGGTGCGACATCCGCCATGATCATGTTGATGGGTGTGGCCGCTATTCTGATTCCTTACCTCTATTCAGAACTTCGGGGTGAAAAACAATGAGTATTAAAGTTCAGGATACCCGTTATAAAGACATCACCGCTCGCTCGATTCTGTACGCGGTACTGGTGATTGCCGCCATTTACTACCTGGCGCCTTTGTTTCTGATGATCATCACATCGTTCCGTTCAATGGATGAAATTCGTGTTGGCCAGCTCATTGAGTGGCCGAAATCCTTCAGTCTGGATGCCTGGGCTGCGGCCTGGAATCAGGTCCAGATTGGTGCTCGTGAAGAGCTGGGGCTGAAGCCTTACTTTATCAACTCCATTAAAATGGTGATTCCGTCGGTGGCCATTTCAACGCTGCTGGGTGCGTTGAACGGCTATGTGTTGAGCTTCTGGAAGTTCCGCGGCAGTGAAATATTTTTTGCCCTGTTGCTGGCGGGTTGCTTCTTGCCGTTCCAGGCCATTTTGTTACCTCATTCGATTGTGCTGGGTAAATTGCAATTGACGGGAACCGTTTCTGGTTTGGTGATGACCCACGTGATTTACGGGGTCGCCTTTACCACGCTGTTTTTCCGTAACTATTACGTCAATCTGCCAGGAGAGCTGATCAAAGCCGCGAAGCTGGATGGTGCCGGCTTCTGGATGATTTTTTATCGAATCATTCTGCCGCTGTCGACGCCCATTATTGTGGTTTCCGTCATTTGGCAGTTCACGCAGATCTGGAACGACTTCCTGTTTGGTGTGGTCTTCTCCGATCCGGATTCGCAGCCGGTCACCGTGGGTCTGAACAACATGGTGAACTCCACCACCGGTGAAAAACGCTACAACGTCGATATGGCGGGCGCCATCATCGCTGCATTGCCTACGGTCATTGTCTATGTCGTAGCAGGAAAATATTTCGTTCGCGGCCTGACGGCCGGTTCTGTAAAAGGTTAATTAGGAGTTTTTTCATGGCTGGTTTAATCATTGATAACGTACAGAAAAGCTTTGGCCAAACCCATATTCTGAAAGGGATTGACCTGGAAATCCCGGATGGCGAGTTTGTCATCCTGGTCGGGCCGTCTGGTTGTGGTAAGTCGACACTGTTGAACTGTATCGCAGGCCTCGAAGAGGTGACCAGTGGTCGTATCCTGATGGGCGACACCGATATGACACATGCGGCACCAAAAGATCGCGACATCGCGATGGTGTTTCAGAGTTATGCCCTCTATCCGAACATGAACGTACGTAAAAACATCGCGTTCGGTCTGGAAATCCGCAAGATGCCGAAGGCTGAAATTGACGAGATTGTAAACAACGTCGCCAAGTTGCTGCAGATTGAGAACCTGTTGGATCGCAAACCATCGCAATTGTCCGGTGGTCAGCGTCAGCGTGTTGCCATGGGGCGGTCGCTGGCTCGTCAGCCGGAGGTCTTCCTGTTTGACGAACCACTGTCCAACCTGGATGCGAAACTGCGTGTGGAAATGCGTACCGAGATTAAAAAGCTGCACCAACGTCTGGGGACCACCATCGTTTACGTGACGCACGATCAGATCGAAGCCATGACGTTGGCCGATCGAATCGCGGTCATGAAAGCGGGACACGTCCAGCAGTTCGGCACGCCTCAGCAGGTTTATGATGATCCGGCGAATATGTTTGTCGCCGGCTTTATGGGCTCACCATCGATGAACTTCCTGCGTGTGGAAGTGGGACAGAATGGCGATGATTATCACGTGTTGATTGCATCGGAAGGTCACACTTATCAGTTGCCGTGTCCTAAGGCGCAAGGCGACCTGAGCGGTTACGTTGGAAAAGACGTAATTTTGGGTATTCGACCTGAGCAGCTGACCCATGTGATGCCTCATGTTGAGGAAGGCGAGTTCGTAACCAAAGTACCGGTGAAAATTGAAGTGACTGAGCCGACCGGTGCCGACACCCTGGTACTGACTCGCATTAATGACGAAGAGTGTGAGTGTCGTGTACATCCCGCCGAAGCCGGACAGCCGGGTGAGATGATGGACATTCTCTTTAACATGGATAAAGCCGTGTTTTTCGATATCGAAACAGAAGATCGAATCTAACGGATTGACCTCGATTCTTGTGTGCTGGTAGTGAGCCAGATGCCTGACTTAGTGCTCAAATCAGGCCTTATACGCGGCGAAAGCCGCGTTTTTTTTAAGGGGAAACACGCTTTCTTCGTGGTCGCTGCGCCTGGCTCGACCAAATCCGGGCTTTTTCCCAGAGAATGCGTGAATTTCTGTGAAACTTCCCTAAACTCAAAGAGTTAAGAATGTTTACAGAGTTGAAACCTGTTGTTAGTTGACAATTCCAGAGCACCGGGCCTGGACGACGCCTGGCGATCCGTATCTGAACTGGCACAAGAGATCATAGTGCCATTGTTGCAGCCTTGGCTTGCCCGGCAGTCTGAGCTTATCGGGCTGAGCGTGAGTATTGACGACGTTCAGTTGGGTGAATCACGAACCCTGTGTGCGCTTGGTGACGTCAGCGACCTCGTACAACGCTTGCCTGGGCCTGATGGTCAGACTGAAATCGTCCTCTATACACAATCTCCTTTGGAGGATATCGTTGAGTTACCGGAAGGGCTCGCTGCAAGAATAGCTCAGCTGGTGGTGTTCCAGCAGCAGCTGGTCAGTGCTCAGATTTTCCGGTTTTCACCAATCATTCAATATGAAGCGGCCGAATTGGACGGTCGCTGGGTCTTGATTCAAGCAAACCCGGCTCTGGGGGATTTTCTGGGGGTCGATCCGGCGGAACTGGAAGGGCGCGGTGCACGCAAAGTGATGATCGATTTCATTCATCCAGACGATGTACGCATGCTGATGACCAGCTACGACATGACGCGGACAACCTCCCGGCAAATGACATTGCAGTATCGCCTGTTAGCTGCAGATGGGGTTTATTACCCCGTGACGGAAAGGGTTCTGTACATCAGTGATGACCCGCCACGGCGATGCATCTCAACCATCTGGCATCGGGAACTGGATCAGATGGACAGTCAAACCCAGTATCAGCTCTTTCATGATATCCAAACGACGACGGCCGATCTCAGTCTGTTGTCCGGTCGCGAGTTTCTGCATCATTTTTGCCGTCGTCTGGAGGCGCTGGATGATGTGGATTCGCTGGCGCTGATTGCCCACACCCGTGGAGACTGGTGGGAAAGCTGGGCGTTGTATCGTCGAGCCTCGCAGCTTCCGGATTTTCATATTCAACTGAATCACGGTCACCGCCTCGATGAGGCGGCCTGGAATCTGACTTCCCTGTTCGGTCGCGACGACGATGCCAGTCAGGCGCTCTACGATCAGATGCCATATCAATCGGTTTTGCCGCTAAAACACGATGGCGAATCGGTTGTGGCGTGCCTGATACTCGGCTCGGTGAAACCGCTGTCGAACTCTGACCAGGTGGTGCAGCTGGTTCGTTTGTTGGGTATCCGAGTGCTTCGGGAAATTCGTCAGGTGCGCATTGCCGAGGCTCAGTGGGAGCAAAACCTGCAACTGCAACAGCAAAAGCAACAGCTGACTCGCATGGTGACTCTGTTGGGGGATCTCGACACCGTCGCCGATGAGTTCAGTTTTATGCGCATAACCGAAGACCAGTTACGGCAGACCTTTAATCTACAGTGTCTCGATTGGGTTTTATGGGTGTCAGGGGAGTGGCATCGATTGACGCTGGAAGACGTGCTCATGAACCGACGCCCGGCATCGGATGCAACCCGCATAGTCAAACCCAACTGGATCGAGTTTCTTGAACAGGTACGCCGGCAGTCCGAAATGGTCGTCTACCGAGGGCGGCTGCGGGTATTCTGGCCGGTCGGTTCCGCGTTAGATGGGTTTCTGGTACTGGTGCAAACCTTTCGCAAGAGTCTTCCCGACCGGGAACTGCTTGAGTTTGCGCAAAACTCACTGACGTTGGCTCATCAGGGGTTGGTGCAACGCGAAAACCTGCGCCGGCAAGCCATGTACGATTCCCTCACCGGGCTTGGTAATCGCAGTCAGCTGCATGCTTGGATTAAGGTGGCTTTGCCGGTTAAAGAGCGGGCCAGTTTGCTGCTTTTTGACCTGAACCGGTTTAAAGAAATTAATGACAGCTTCGGTCATCAGTTTGGCGATCGGTTACTGTGTGAGATCGGTCCCCGTATCTCATCAACGTTGGGGGATCGTGAGCATTATCTCTCCCGGCTGGGTGGGGATGAGTTTGCACTCTTTTTGCCGGATACCGACACCGAAACCTCATCAGAGTTGGCAGGGAAACTCCATAAAGCGCTGGCCAAAAGCTACACCATCGACGGCCTGCGGTTTCAGGTAGAAGCCAGTATCGGCGTGGCTCAGTTCCCACAGCATGGTGACGATGGCCATGAGTTGCTGCGTTGTGCTGATGTTGCCATGTATGCTGCCAAACACACCAATCGTTCAGTGGTCTTATTTGATCCGCAACTGGATAACTCGACGCCGATGCGTATCGCGGTGTTATCTGGTCTGGATCAGGCGATTGCCGAACACCAGTTATCGGTGGCTTACCAACCGCTCATGCAGACCAGTACCGGACAGGTGGCGGGTTTTGAAGCTCTGGTTCGATGGAGTCACCCTGAGTTTGGTGAACTGTCGCCGTCAGAGTTTATTCCATTGGCGGAAGTGGGGGAGGGTATTCGTAAAATCACCGATTTTGTCTTGCGCTCGACCCTGGAATATCTGGTTGTCTGGCGACGATTGCTGCCTCAGATGCACGTGGCTGTGAATATTTCACCGCGAGTACTGCTGGATCACGACTTTCCCAATCGGGTTCAGGCTTTATTGGAAGCCTATAACTTACCAGGTGAATCCGTTGTAATGGAGCTGACCGAATCGACGCTTCTGGTCGACCCGGTCCGGGCCGTTGAGATCATACATTCGTTAAGTGCATTGGGTGTCAAAGTGGAAATTGATGATTTTGGCACCGGCTATTCGTCGTTGTCGTATCTGAAACGTTTGCCGCTCAGTGCGCTGAAAATTGATCGTTCGTTTGTCGCCGATATCAGCAGCGACAGCCATAATGAAGTCATCGTTCAGTCGACCGTGCAGATGGCCCACAATCTGGGGTTACAGGTCGTTGCGGAAGGCGTCGAAGATGAAGCGACCTTGTTAAAAATGATGCGCTTGGGGTGCGATATGATCCAGGGCTATTATTTTTCCAAGCCCATCCCGGGGGATGAAGTGGAAGAGTGGCTGAAGCGAAATCGCTGATCAGGCTGTCTACTCTGAGTAAATAAGTACAGGAACCACAGAAAACAGTATGAACCAAGATCGGTTGCAACGAGACCTTATCGGGCTAATAGAACAGACTCATCTGGACCCAACGCAGGCGCGCCTGACGGCTGAAAAAGCCATTCTATGGGCCGGGCGAAACGGCTGGGTCAACATCATGGCCCTGGCTAATCTGGTTGCCGGTCGCGCTCATGCCAGCCAGTCTGCCTTTGATTCGGCCGTCGAGTGTTATCAGCGAGCCAGCACCCTGTTTAAAGATGTTGATGACATTCAGCGCGTTGCTGAAAGCTTTCATGGCCTGTCCGCCGTCTATCTGCGTAAAGGCGAGTTTTCGTTGGCTCTGGAACAACTACGAAAAGCCTTAACCTGGCTAAACCGGCTGGAAGAGGAACACAGTCTGGTCGCTGTTGTACGCATGCAGTTGTCACAGACGCTGATGAATCTGGGCTATTGGTCCGATGCTGAACAGGAGCTTCTGTCCCTGGGCGAAGGGTTGGATGTGTCGGATCAACAGTTGGCTGAATACCAACTCGCGCTGTTGCGGTTGGTGTTCTTCCGCGGCGATCAACGAGCCGTCCGGGAACAGCTGCAGTTGTGCCGTGAAATGATTTTAAGTCTGGACAATGACCGTTTTCGAATGCCATTGGATTACTACAGTGCCCGTTACGTCTGTAAATACCAAAAGGTACGCCAGGGTGAAAAAGAATTGACCCGGTTATGGCAAGATGCAAATAAAAGTGACATTCAAATTCTTTATCTGGCTTATGAGGCCGCGGTCGATCTGCTGCAATCGGATTACCCTCAACGCGGTATCTTCTGGTTGACGGAGCTGCTGACGCAAACGGCTTTACCGCTCAGCCTTAAACAACAGATTCACCTGGCCCTGGCTAACTTTTTTGTCGCGCATCTGAGCCATGAACTGGCCAATGAGCACTTCCAATCCGCCGCCAGGTTGACCAACACCATCCGGGAGTCCGAGATCAACCAACAATGGGCACGTTACCGCGCCGATGACATGTTTCATGAACTGCGCTCGCAACTGGCGCAGCACAAAAAGAACAATCAGATTCTCGCGCAGAGTAATGCCTTGTTACAGGCCGTTAACCGTATCGCGATGGCGGTGAATGCCGCGCTCGATCAACACAGTCTGTTGACGCGTCTGCGCGAACAATTGGAAGGATGGGTCAGTGCCGAGATCATTGGTATCGGTGAGTTACGTGATGAAGAACTGATTTTTGACTGCCTGCTGGACGGGGAACGCCGCATTCCCAGTAATCGGTTGTCGATGTCAGAGACTCGGGCCTGGTCTGTCAAAGCGATTCAACAAGGGCGAATACTCTTTGATAACGATTTTGTCTTTAAAGATGAAATCCTGATGGAGGAGGCACCGAACGTCGCGCGTTCGGTCGCGTTTGTTCCATTGAAGTGTGAAAATCGGGTGATTGGACTGCTGACGCTGCAGTCTCGTCAATCACAGGCGTTCGACAACCGATGCATCAGTCTGCTTGAATATATTGCCCCGGTCATCGGCATTGCCTTTGCCAACCAAATCAATTTCCGGCGCACCATTGAACTGAGTGGCCAGGTCAGTCGGCACAAGCAGGAGCTGCATGATGTCCGACAACTGATGGCGCACATGGTGGATCACGACGAACTAACCGGATTACCCAATCGGACAAGTTTGCCGGCACATTTTGAACGTTGGATATCTCAGGCGCCATTCCATTGTCTGTTGATCCGAATCGCCAACCTTGCCGACATTAACAAGGGTTTGGGCTATGGCTCTGATGAAGATGTCGTCAAGATTCTCGGTCAACGGTTGCGTAATCGATTGCGACCGGACGATTTACTGATTCGAATGAGCAACGATGAGTTTCTTTTGCTGGTGGGGCAGATGGAAACCCGGGAATCGCTGATTGATTTCGCCCGCCAGCTATCGGAACTGACGGTTCAGCCACTGCGTGCGCGCGAACAGACAGTTGATGCTAAACCGGCCATTGGCATTGTGACTTATCCGGAACACGGCGAAACGCTGGAAGAAGTTTTGTCGATGCTTACCATTGCCACGGATCATGCGTTGTCTGACGAGACCAACGTATTTACGCTGGAGTAGTTGCGTCGGCCAGGTGTGTCAGTACGCCGGTATTCTTTAAAACGTCGAGGCCCGGTTCCAGGTAGGCATCGTTTTTCTGCGGATAGAATATTGGGAATAAATAAGATTCAGAAACACCGCGTCGTGCATACAGTTGCTGATCGGCTCGTCGCTCCCGCTCTATGGTCCATTCACTGCGATAGCCATTGTCGTAGCCTATCGTCCGATGAAAACGCAAGGTCGATTCCGGCCAGGCAGTTCGCTTCAGACCGCCCACCAACACCAACATGCAGGTACCGGAGCACTCGTTTCGCACTGCCGTGTTGAGTTGCCGCTGGGTTATCAACGCGGACAGTTGACGGGCTTCGTGCAGGTGACCACCGCTTAAGTCGAGTTCAACCGTGTCGATCTGTGGAGATTGATTGAGCACCGTGCGGACGCGTTGAGTACTGTCGTAGGTCAGGGCGCCACTGAGTTGTAACCGGTTTTCTGTCGTCTTCAGCTGAAGCGAAAAATCGTCCTGCTTCAGGGCGATCTGCCACATCGATTGTACGACGCTACGATGTTCGTACAGATCGGACACCACCAGAAACATCAACCCAGCGGACGCGGCTGCTAACAACAGGCTTTGGTATCCGCCTTTAAACTGCTGTGCAGCAATCCAAATGGACTTCAGTGTCGCGGCGAACAGCAGTGGCAGCAGGATGATGAAACAAACCAAGCCTATGGGTAGCCAGATGCGCGTGGATACAACCGGATCGGCGATGACGTTCATCAGCGACAGCATGGCAATGCTGAACTTGAGCAGGAGCAGGGCTGGAATCAAAATGGCCCAGAACGCCTGTCCCTGACTGAAATCTCCGATCCAGAGTCGGTGGACAAATCGGTTTAGGCTTCGCATGGATGGGGCTTCTCTTCACAGTGCGTTTTGCGGCGGTTGGCGCAGGCAGAACGCATCAACGACGGGTTTGGATGACAGTGCGCACCTGAGTCAATGTGACACCAGCCCTGACTGTGAAGGCTGGCGTCTCGGGTGTCTGTCAAAATGCGTCGCTATTTTACGCCAACGGACGCGATGCACAATAACGAATACTTACGCCGTTCGGCTCTTAACCAGGGTCAACGCTGTTTCGCAGGCTTTGCGTACCTGTGACGGTGCGGTACCGCCAATATGATCGCGCGCTGCAACGGAGCCTTCGAGCGTCAGGACATCAAAGACATCCTCGCTGATCAGGTCAGAGAAGTTCTGCAGTTCGGTCAGACTGAGTTCAGCGAGATCCTTTTTCTGTTCAATGCCAAACGCTACCGACGCCCCGACCACTTCGTGCGCATCGCGGAACGGCAAGCCTTTCTTCACCAGATAGTCTGCCAGGTCCGTTGCCGTGGAGTAGCCTTTGGCTGCTGCAACGCGCATGGAGTCTTTCTTCGCCTGAATGTGGGGCACCATGTCCGCAAACGCGCGCAGGCTGCCCGCCAGCGTATCGATGGTGTCAAACAGTGGCTCTTTGTCTTCCTGGTTGTCTTTGTTATAAGCGAGGGGTTGTGACTTCATCAGCGTTAACAGACTGATCAGATGGCCATACACCCGACCGGATTTACCGCGTACCAGTTCCGGAACGTCCGGATTCTTCTTCTGCGGCATGATCGACGAACCGGTGCAGAAACGATCTGGCAGGTCGATGAAGTCAAACTGAGCGGACGCCCAGAGCACCAGTTCTTCCGACATGCGTGACAGGTGCATCATGATCAGCGCGCCGGCGTGGGTAAACTCAATGCCAAAGTCGCGATCCGAAACCGAGTCCAGCGAGTTTGTGCTGGGGCGATCAAAACCCAGCAGCTCAGCGGTGCGGGCCCGGTTAATCGGATAGGTGGTGCCGGCCAAAGCAGCCGCCCCCAGTGGCATAATGTTGACCCGTTTGCGACAGTCCTGCAGACGTTCATAGTCGCGTTGCAGCATCTCGTTCCACGCCAGCAGGTGATGCCCAAAGGTCACCGGCTGCGCCGTTTGCAAATGCGTGAAGCCGGGCATGATGGTGTCGGCTTCGCCTTTGGCCAGTTCAATCAGGGCCAGTTGCAAACGTGTCAGCTCGGCACTGAGATGGTCAATGTTATCGCGCAGATACAGGCGGATATCGGTGGCAATCTGGTCATTACGGGAGCGCCCTGTGTGCAGTTTTTTGCCAACACTGCCGATCTTAGCGGTCAGTGCGGCTTCGACGTTCATGTGCACATCTTCCAGCGCGACCGACCATTGCTGGCGGCCTTGTTCGATGTCATCTTTGACCTCGTTCAGCCCCTGAACAATGGCGTTTTTTTCTTCGTCGGTCAGGACACCGCACTCAGCCAACATAGTGGCGTGGGCAATGGACCCTTCAATGTCCTGCCGGTAGAGTCGCTGATCAAAACCGATGGAGGCTGTGAATTCCGCCACAAAGGCATCCGTTGCTTCGGAAAATCGGCCACCCCAGGCCGAATTGGTTTGACTCATAAGACTCACCTGACAGTTATTGGATTAAAAACAGCGCTCATTATAGGGAAATGGCCGTAAACATCACCTGTAGATACGGCAACACTGTATCGAGCGTTCTGTGACCGGTGGTTGAAATGATTGGTCAACTGACGTAACTGTAATACAGTTGAAGAAACCAGATTTTGACAGTGCGTGCCCATTGAGTACAAAAAACGCCTTTGTTATCCCCAATCTTTGCCAGACGGTTCCGTTACTGCTGTTGATCCTGGTCTCTGAACTGTGTGTTCTGGTCTGGACGCTGACGGAGCTACCGTTCAGCTGGGCTCAGCTGGGACTACGCAGCATCACCGTTCAATGGATTGTGCTGCTCAGCGCCGCCGCGCTGTGTCAGCTGCGCCCACTGTTGTCCCGCTTCAGTCTGCGCACCGGTTGGCTTCTATGTTTTGTGGTCATACTGGTGACCGGGTTAACCGTGATTGGATTAGGCTATTGGTTGGTCCGCCCGCAGGCCTTTAGCGTCGGCCATTTTTTCCGGCTCGGGCTGGCGGTCTCGATACTGGCGGCCATGGTGTTGCGTTACTTCCAGATACTTCAGCAGGTGATTGAGAACAATCAGGCCGAAGTCAGTTCCCGGCTTGACGCCTTGCAGGCTCGAATCAAGCCTCATTTCCTGTTTAACAGCCTGAACACCATTTCTGAGTTGATCGCCACGCGACCGCAGGCCGCCGAAGACGCCGTTGAAAATCTGTCGACCCTGTTCCGGGCCAATCTTCGCCAAACCTCCAGCTTTTGTGCTCTGCAGCAGGAAATTGATCTGGTGAAGGGCTATCTCGAGCTGGAGCAGTGGCGATTAGGGGAGCGCCTAAGCGTAGACTGGCAGGAATCGCTTGATGATCCGTCAGCGGCGGTGCCGGTGCTGTGTCTGCAACCTCTGGTTGAAAATGCCATTGTGCACGGTATTGCACCGCAACCGTCTGGTGGGTGCATCCGGGTATCGGTGTTGCAGTCGCCCCGGGTGACCACTCTGATGGTGGAAAATCCGATAGATCCAACCCGACCGGGACACACCGGACACGGCGTGGGTTTAGATAATGTCCGGCATCGGCTCAGTGTGCTGTACGGGGACGCGGCGCGTTGCCAGGTAGAACAAAGCGATCGACTATATAAGGTGACCGTGGTACTGCCGCGCTCATCGGTACAGGAGGGTACATGAGAGTATTGGTGGTCGATGATGAGCCTCTGGCTCGTGAGCGACTGGTGAGGTTTCTGCAGGACATAGATGATGTGGAAAACATTGCAACGGCCAGCAGTGGTGAAGAGGCGTTGAGTAAGCTCAACGATTTTCGGGCCGATGTGTTACTGCTGGACATTCGTATGCCCGGTCTGAATGGCCTCTCTGTGGCTGATCGCGTGCAGCAGCAGGAACAGCCTCCGGCCATCATCTTCTGTACAGCCTACGATGACCACGCCATGGAGGCGTTTCAGGTGCGGGCTCAGTCCTACCTGTTAAAACCGATTCAGCGGCAGGCATTAACCGATGCCCTACATACCTGTCGCCGCTTGAACCGGGCGCAGGTCCAGGCGCTCGACACGCAGCAGCAGGTGGACAGCCTCAGCGTACAGCATGGTCGTGAAAAAGAGATCTGGCCGCTGTCAGACGTCTATTTTTTCCGAGCCGAGCAAAAATACGTCATGCTGTTCGGCCTGCATGGTGAGCGGGTGGTGGATGAAAGCCTGAAAGCGCTTGAACAACGCTTTGCCAGCAGTTTCGTTCGTGTGCACCGCAACACACTGATTGCCCGGGCCCGCGTTGAGAAGCTTTACCGGGATCACGAAGGGGGTTACTGGGTTCGGGTTCGGGGGGTTGAGGAACCCATTGCCGTCAGCCGACGACATGCCCGGGAAGTTCGCGCACTTTTCGATTGAATCATCGGTTGATACTTAGTGCCGCTCTCGGGTTTGATGACGTTCCGGGCAGACAAATTACTGGCGTTTTTCCCGTTTTGGTCTATAACTCAGTGGTCGAACTGTTAAAGTGTCAAAAGTGGCACGATAATAAGCGTATTGGGAGTTAAAAAGATGACATCGACTAAGAAGAGTGATGCACCAATCACCACAGCCGAGCTGGCAAGAACCCCGAAAACCAATGAAGAACTGCGCACCCAGATGGCCAGCGAAGTTGAAGCCTTTCTGGCGCAGGGTGGTTCTGTCGAGAAGATTGAAAAAGGTCGCCGAGTCGATATTCCGAAGAAACCGGAAAATAAATACGGCTCGCGCCCAATCTGATCATTTCTGACACGCGCTTGCGTGTTACCCGAACCCCACTATCTTAGTTGATGCATGCATCAGGCACCGCAGGTATGAGTGTTGAAAAAAGAATCGTTCTACATTGAAATTGAACGTCTGGTTCCGGGGTTGTTTGTTGATCTGGAACTGGCTTGGTCTCAACACCCCTTCCTGTTCCCCAGATTCCGCATTAAAAATACCCGTGAGGTTCGGCAGATTCGTGAGCTCGGGTTGTCCCGGGTTCGCATTATCACCAAAAAATCTCAGGCCGACGCCTTACAAACTCTGAAATCCCCGCCGCCATTAGTCCCCGAAGGCAATGACGTGCCTGACAGCGATGCCGACCTGAACACCCTGTGGCAGCAGAAAAAAGACAGTTTGGCCGAAGCAGAAGGGTTTAAGAAAGAGCATCGACGCACCACCAAAGCTTACCGGGAAACTCAAAAGCGGATCGGCAATGTGATCCGTAATCTGAAACTGGCTCCGGCAAATGCCATCCGGGACGCCGACGAAGTGATTACCGACATCACGGCCATGTTGGCCGAGACCGGAAACATTGTCATCAGTATGGTGAATCTCAGTTCGGATGAGTTCTCCAGTCAACATCATGCACTGAACGTGACGGTATTGGCACTGGCCCTTGGTAAGCAGCTGAACTTGTCCGAAGCTCAACTGCACGACCTTGGTGTGGGGTGCATGTTGCATGATATCGGCAAGATCATGTTGCCGGCCCCGTTGTTGCAGAAAACCCATCTGTCAGAGCAGGAAAAACAGGTCGTTCTGACGCACGTCGGTCACGGCCTGAAAATGCTGACCCGGCTGGACATTGTCAGCGATCAGGTGCAGGAAATGGTGGCCCACCATCATGCGTATCTGGATGGGTCAGGGCACCCCCCGACCAGCGATGCTGACGACATTTCATCGCTGTGCCGGATCCTGCAGATTGCCAACCATTACGACAACATGTGTAACCCGTCGGTGCCGCTTACGCCGTTGTCACCGAAAGCCGCCATGGCGAAGCTGTTTTCCGATTTTGAAACCAAACTCGACAGCCAGTTGATTCATCAGTTTGTTCGTCATTTCGGCGTCTACCCGCCGGGTACCGTTGTGCAGATGAACGATGACTCCATTGCTGTGGTTATCTCGGTTCGCAGTGAAGCCCTGCTGTCGCCCCGGGTGCTGATCTATAATCCGGACATTCCCGCCAAGCAGGCCCTGATGATCGATTTGACGGATAATCAGGACTTATCGATCCGGCACGCGCTGAAGCCCGGCGAGTATCCACAGGAAGTTCAGGAATACCTGGGTCTGGAAGATCGTCTCGGTTACTTCATCAGTCCGTCTGCCTCCGGGTAATCGGACTCTAATCTACCTTTATAATCTTGCACATAAGCTTACAGGATAGTGACTATCGGTATTCTGTATAGCGATGTTGTGAACTTACCGAAAAGCTTTGAAACGGACGATATGTTCGTAATATCACTACAATCTCATTTTGCAAAATGCCCTGAAAAAATTGACAAATCGGCCTGTATTTTGACGTCAGGACGCCTTGTCAGGAAATCTTATATCCAATTTTTCTGATAGCTTTTTTTGGAATTAACAGCGGTCATATTCTTGATAAGGGTCAAACAAGACCCCCGGACGGCGCTGCCTATCGGCGTATAATGGAGAAATAGTCCGGGTTGAAAGCGTAAGCGGGCTGTGGATCCGTTAAAAGGACGTTCTGTAGTTTAGTTTCAGAGAAAATTGTGAGGTCGGAAGTTTGTCAGTAAAAAGTTGACGATGTGGTGATTGAGTTAATGCGGTTACTGATTAGACTGCCAGTTAATGCTTTCCGGTATATGAGCCGGAACGGCCTTTAAAAAATAAGACTGAATCAACGGACAATCACAGCCACGCCAACACAACCTGACTGACGATTTGTTATCCAATCAAGGAGATCGAGCATGAACGCCACCACACAATTTGTTCACGTTGACCTGCCCAATGCCAAACTGCTTGAGTTGGCGGTGCGCCGGGAAGAAGGTGAGTTTGCCGCCAATGGCGCTTTTGTGGCGACCACCGGCACCCGGACGGGACGCTCACCGAAAGACCGTTTTATTGTAGACGAACCCTCCATGTCGCATCTGGTCGACTGGGGTAAAGTGAACCAGCCATTTCCAGTCGAAAAATTCAACGCGCTCTGGGACCGAGTCAGTCAGTATGTCGCAGAAAAGGAGCGGTTTGTTGGCCACCTGGAAATCGGCTCAGCTGAAGAGCATATGTTGCCGGCCCGGGTGACCACAGAGTTGGCCTGGCATCAGGTGTTTGCCCGTAATTTGTTTATTGTTCCTGAACAATGGAACACACCGGATAAACCGGTTTGGGAAGTTCTGAATGTGCCGAGCTTTGTGTGTGATCCCGATCGAGACGGCACACACAGCGACGGTGTCGTTGTCGTCAGTTTTGAGCAGCGTAAGGTCCTGGTGGCGGGCCTTTACTATGCCGGCGAAATGAAAAAGTCGCTGTTCGCCGTTCAGAACTTCCTGCTTCCGGAAAAGGGTGTGCTGCCCATGCACTGCTCGGCGAATGTCGGCGAAGATGGCAACACCACCTTGTTTTTCGGCTTGTCAGGCACCGGTAAAACCACTTTGTCCGCCGACCCTGATCGCTACCTGATCGGCGATGATGAGCACGGTTGGGGACCGGGCGTTGTGTTTAATTTTGAAGGCGGTTGTTACGCTAAAACCATCGATTTAACCCGCAAAAACGAACCGATGATCTGGGATGCCATTCACTTTGGTGCCGTTCTGGAAAATGTGGTTCTGGATAAAAACCGCGTGCCAGACTATCACGATGTCTCTCTGACACAGAATGGTCGTGTGGCGTATCCGTTAAGTCATATCGAAAAACGTCAGGTCAGTAATCAGGGCAGTGAACCGAATGCCGTGGTGTTCTTAACCTGCGACCTTAACGGCGTGCTGCCTCCGGTGGCCAAGCTGTCTAAAGAGGCGGCGGCGTACTACTTCCTCAGTGGTTACACCGCGTTGGTTGGCTCGACTGAGATGGGGGCCGGCAGTGGTATTAAATCGACGTTCTCAACCTGTTTTGGTGCGCCATTCTTCCCACGGCCTGCGGGTGTCTATGCCGAACTGTTGATGCAGCGTGTCGCCGAGAGCGGAGCCAGTGTGTACATGGTCAATACCGGGTGGACCGGTGGCCCGTACGGTGAAGGTCAGCGTTTCGATATTCCGACGACGCGTGCCGTGATCACAGCCATTACCAATGGGTCGTTGCATCATACGCCGACGCAACACATTGAAGAACTGAATCTGGATGTACCGGTCGAAGTACACGGCGTCGATTCAAAAGTATTGAATCCTCGACTGACCTGGTCCAGTCAAGCTGCCTTCCACAAACGGGCGCAGGAATTAGCTCGGGAGTTTGCGGCTAACTTCGCTAAATACGATGTGGACGACAGCATTGTGAAAGCCGGTCCTAAATTGCACAGCGCTGACGATTGATCCTCCCCTCAACGTAAGCACTGTTTAGAGCCCGCCACTGGCGGGCTTTTCTTTTTCGGTCCGGCTTTCATTCATGGGGCCCATCGCGCACAATCCAGCCTATGAATGAATTCACTCTTATCCAGCGCTGTTTTCAGGGTTGGGACATTACTCATCCCAATGTGTTGCAGAGCATCGGTGACGATTGTCTGGTTTGGTCCGGCTCTCAGCCGCTGGTGGTTTCTGCGGATACCGCCGTCGCCGGCCGACACTTCCCTGAATGGGCATCGCCGGAGCAGGTGGCTCAACGTGCGTTTTTGCCAGCCGTCAGCGATTTAGCCGCAATGACAGCAACCCCCGCATTTTTTACGCTGGCTCTGACGTTACCGCCTGCCACCAGCGAAGACTGGTTGACACGATTTGCACTGCGACTGCGGGCATTGGCAGAAACCTATGGCATCATGCTGGCCGGTGGCGACACCACAGCGGGTGCAACGTTGACGTTAACGCTCAGTGTGCATGGGACCTGTCCGCATCCGGTACTGCGTTCCGGGGCTCGCAGTGGCGATCAGATTTGGGTGACCGGTCAATTGGGCCAGTCCGCTGCCGCCTTGCCTTACATTCTTGAGAAACGGGAAGCGGACGCGCCAAGGTCGTGGTCCGAGGCTTATTGGAACCCACAGCCTCCGGTGTTGTTTGCCAGTCAGTTACAAGGCTGTATTCACAGTGCCATCGACTTGTCGGATGGCTTGATAGGCGATGCAGCCCATCTGGCTCGTGCCAGTGAGTGCGATCTGGCCATTCATCTCGATCGCTTACCTCTGGAGAATGACCTGAAACAGCGTGAGGACGAGGGCTTAAAACTGGCCCTCGCCGGTGGCGATGATTACCAGTTGTTGTTTACCGCCGACCCGGTCGCCGAGCGTGAAATAGTTGCGCTGGCCGCGCAAGCTCAGGTAAGCGTGACAAAAATCGGCGAGGTTCAGGCAGGCAAGGGTGACATTCGCTGGTATGATAGCGGCCTTGAACGTCAGTTGCCCTGGCAGAGTTTTACCCATTTCTGAACGAGAACACAGCATGACACAACCCTCTGAGCGCCGCTGGAACAACCATTGGGTGCATTTCCTGGCCTTTGGTTTTGGCAGTGGTGCGGCCCCGAAAGCCCCCGGAACCTTTGGTACTGTTGCCGCCATTCCGGTTTATCTGCTGTTAGCGCAGCTGCCGTTAGTGGCCTATCTGGTCGTGCTGGTGCTGGCGTTTGCGCTCGGCGTGTATTTGTGTGGACAGGCTTCGAAAGACATGGGTGTGCATGATCACGGCGGCATTGTCTGGGATGAGTTTGTCGGTTTCTGGATAACCATGATTGCTGTGCCGGTGCATTGGACATTGATTGTGGTCGGTTTCCTGCTCTTCCGGTTTTTCGACATCATCAAACCCTTTCCGATCGGCTGGTTGGATAAGCGCGTTCATGGCGGTTTAGGGATCATGATTGACGACGTCATCGCCGGCCTGTTTGCGCTGGCGATTCTGCAGTTAATACTGTTTCTGCTGTAGGCTTATCTGGTTACGGAACCCTAACCTGCCCGGTCTGTGATCGCAATCACAAATACGAATAGACTTATGTTGGGCTTTGGTCTGTGAGATTTTCGTGTGATAGAGTCGGATTGCTATTCAAATTGATCAACCATTGATCAAGGATGATGTGAGGATGGCAATTCAAGGAGATGAAGATGTTACGCCCACGAACTAGAAATCTCGCAGCACTAGCGCTCATGAACTTGATCTTACTTTCGTGCGGGCCGACATCGACACCTCCGGAAGACAATGACACTGGAACTGGAGGAGCTGGAGAGACAACCCTAACCTCCTGCGTTGAAAACTATCCATCTGCAATATCTACAACTGGCAATGTCTATGTCTTCGAAGCTGAACCGACAGATTGTATTGGCGTTCAAGAAACCACGTCTCTAAAAAAGTCGGTGCCGTTAACTATAAGAATCCTTGATGTCGACAACAGTATTCCAGGATCACCTGAGTTCGAGTACGAATCTGAGATTAGGCTAACGTTGCGTAAGTCCGGGATTAACGTGGGCGGGTTTGATCTCTATGCGACGTTGAATTTTACGAACAACTCCACATCTGATTATTGTTTCGACGCCGAAAATATAGAGCTTCTAGACTCAGATGGCATTGCTATCGATACGACTACCAATTTGAATGATGGGCGCTCAGGTGCACTAATTAATGGAATCAACGATACTCGACGAAGATGCTTACCTGCTGGAGAAACCCATGTTTTTATAGCTGATGCGGCATTAGTGCAAGAGAGCCAGTTCAACAGAATATCAAGCGCAGTTATCCCGGAAATCGAACTGGACGAAGTCAAATATCTTTTTGACATTGCTCCGTCTATTTCGGCTGAAATGCTATGGCTGAACCCGGGCAATGGAAATTCAAACATACCAACTCTGCAAGTCACATGGACCAATACAGAATCCGAAACCATAAGAATCGACGACGATGCCCAGCGAGTGTGGTTCATGGATACCGAAGGTTACATTCTCTCTGAAAGCTATATCTATCTGGACGATTACCTCGGTATTGATGATTCTGAGCTCATGCCCGAAGACTTTTTGATTGTTCCTGGTGGCACCATTACATTGGAAGATTCGGATGCTGACAATGCTTACGTAGGATTGTCGCCATCGTCCGCATCTAGAGCTCTTGTTTTTCTAGACTGGTGGTTTGACTAGTTGAAAGGGGAAGCAGGTTGGATTAACAGCGATTACATTTAGAATTTTAAATTCAGCTCTTGGTTAATTATTCTGTTCTCTGGGTTTGGATCAATGACAGCTTCGAACACAAGCCAGAATCGGATTTCAATGAGTCCAATACCCGCTACTTGGTTGAAGCGAACAAACCATACTTTCTTTCCAATTCATGCTATAGCGGCCAGGTCACAGACGTTTAATGATGACTGCGCCGGTCAGTTGATCGCCTTCACTGACGCTGACCTGATGCTCGATCAACTTAGTGTCGTTCACATCCCGTAGAGCTGTTAACCACTGCTGCCAATAATCGAAATAGGGTTCAATCTGTTGCAGTGAGACCTGAATCTCGCAGTAGCGGTCGCTGCAATGGATGACCAACAGGCGGGTATCGTTGTTGTGCGTCGCCGTCAGCTGTTCGGTCACCGGCGTCAGGCGTTCGTAGAGTTGATCGGTAAAGGCATAATCGACCGTCTGCAGCAACAGTGAGAAGCGACGCTCAATAAATTCCTGATGGCGGGTCACATCGGCCGTCATGTGTTGGTAGAGAGTGGGGTTATCGTTCAGGCTGTGCGGGTAACTGAGTAAGCCAAGCAGTTCGTTTTCCAGTTCGTAGTCTGGTACCTGGCTGAGTTGTTCATCCCGTTGTGCGAGCTGAGTCTGAATTTTGTCATCCAGCTCTTCAATTTTATCAATCACTTTTTGTTTGCGGGCTTCCAGGTCGTTAAACAGCCGGTCCCGTTCATCCCGATACGTCTGCAGTTCCTGAATCAAGGCACGGGCGTGCCCCTCGTCAATACGGTATTCCGTCTGCACCTGCGCCAGCTTTTGTTCCAGCTCCAAAACCCTCGGACTTAAGGAGGTGGGAACCTCAATCGCGTTCTCGTTGGTCTCAGGGTTGATGGTGACGCTGCTCGCAACGGTACTGCGATCGGTCGTTTCGAGGCTGGGACGAATGCTCCAATGGATGCCTAAACTTCCCAGGAAGCCGGCCACAAACAGCGCAATGAACAGTGCCGAATTAATCAACAACTTCTGAATCATGGCGTGGCTCCCTGCAGGTACCAGACCTCAACCTGATGACCCTTGCCCCGATACTGATGCGCCTTTCCAACGCGTTGCAGATCCATCCAGGGTTGTTGCGATAACTGATCCCAAAGGACATCAAACCCCTCGTAAAAGGGCTCCGACCAGACATGGCCAAGATGCACCGCACACAACGACTGATGGCACTCAGCCAGAGATACATTCAGTTCCTGCTGAGCCAGAAAACGCCGCAGTGGTAACTCATAGCGGGCCGCAAAGGAGGCATCCCGGGGTTCATTGATGAACTGGTTGTGCGTGTTTGCCAGTTGACCGCCGGCATCGTAAACCAGGTCGAGCTGTACCGAAGGCAGGCTGAGTAAGCTGTCGCTCTGCTCGAGCGTTACGAAGGAATCAAGCGCTGTCATGGCCTGATGATAATCGCGGTATTTGTTGACCAGATCGATGTAGAGCTGCAGACGTTCATCCTGACTGGCGCGAGCTTTGTCGGCAAAGGCTGCACGGTAGGTTTGTAGTTCGCTTTCCAGAGGCGCCACGTATTGTCCGACGGCCCGGTTTTTCTGCTCCACTTCCTGAATGCGGCTTTCCAGGCTGTCGATGCGTTGCTGATAAATGGCCTGTTGCAGTGCCCTGCTGGTTTCGTTTTGAGGCTTCAACGATTGCGAGACCTGAGAGATCAGAAACTCGCGTTCAGTATTGTGGGTGATGGCCAGCCGTTCCAGTAACGAGTTCGCCGCCATAATGCCGAATGCAAACCCCAGAACCGCCAATGTGATGGGGAGCAGCTTCGACATAACAGACTCCGTCGTTACTCAAACTGACCGTTGTAGCCCAGTTCTTTTAGTTCCCGGGATAACATGGCCTGAATGTCGGCGTCGCGGCCAAGGTCGCGCGCTTCATCGAGGATCTGCCGGCATTGCGGAATACTGACTCGTCGAACTAACCATTTTACCTGAGGCAGTTTAAAGGCACTCATGCTGAGCGTTTTCACACCCATGCCCAGCAGCAACAGAACGGCCTTGGGGTCGGCTGCCATTTCGCCACAAACGCTGACCGTCAGGTTCAGCCGTCGGCATTCACGCACAATGTCATGCATGGCACTGAGCACGGCCGGATGAAAATGTGAGTACAGGTGCGCAACGCGAGGATTGTTGCGATCGACCGCCAGTAAGTACTGTGTCAGGTCGTTAGAGCCGATGGAAACAAAGTCGATGTTGTCCCGCAGGCGCGGCAACATCCAGATGACCGCCGGTACTTCGGCCATGATGCCAACCGGTGGCTTGTGCACTGGGTGGCCTTCTTCTTTCAGTTGCCGGATGGCTTCGTCGATCAACGCGTGGACGCGCAGCAGTTCGTCTTCGTGGCTGAGCATCGGCACCATAATCTGTAGATTGTCGTGTCCGATGTTGGCCAGCAGCATAGCGCGAATCTGATCCAGTTGTATGTTGCGATAATCGAGTGTGAAGCGGATGCCGCGCCAGCCCAGAAACGGGTTTTCTTCCTGAATCGGGAAGTAGGGCAGAGCTTTGTCGCCGCCGACATCGAGTGTGCGCATGACCACCGGCTTTGGTGCATAGGCTTCCAGCACGCCCCGGTAAATCCGAACCTGTTCCTCTTCGGTGGGGAAGGTGTTGTGCACCATAAACGGAATTTCAGAGCGATACAGTCCGACGCCTTCGGAGCCACGATCCAGCCCTGGTGTGATATCGGCCAGCAGACCGGTGTTGGAAAACAGCCGGATGCGTTCACCGTCGGTGGTTTCCGCTGGCAGGTTTTTCAGGTGTGCCAAATCGGCCTGGCGGGCCGCTTCCTGTCGGATGAGTCGTTCAAACTCCTGACGAATCTGCTCCGGCGGGTTGGCGATGACATGCCCGCGGTGTCCATCCAGAATCAGTTCATTGCCGTGTAGGGTTTTCAGGCGGCTTTCTTTTAAACCGACCACCGCCGGAATGCCCAGTGCGTTTGCCAACACGGAAGTGTGCGAGAGCTTGGAGCCCTGATTGCTGACGACCCCGGCGATTAAGCGGGCATCGAGCTTGGTGAAATGTTCGACCGTGATGTTTTCACCGACCAGGATAACCGGCTCATCGGTATCGATGACTTCCGGTTCGAGGTTTTGCAAAGCACGATAAACCCGAACCGCGAGTACTCGCAGGTCATCGGCTCGGGCTTTTAAGTAGGGGTCTTCAATGGCATCGAAGACGGCAATCTGATTGAGCATCGCCCGCTTCAGAGCCGTGCTGGCGCTGACGTTCAGTGCCAACTCGGCTTCAATGGCCATCTGCAGTTCCGGCGAGCCAAGCAATAGGCGATACACTTCCAGTAGTGACGACAGTGTCTCGGAGTTCACATGTGTGGACTCGTCAGCATCAAGTTCTTCGAGGGTGTTATTGACCGCATCTTTAATGCGTTTGCGCTCGAACTCAAGACCCGAGCCTTCGCGTTCTTCAATGTCTTCCAGATGAATGTCATCGCGAACCACCCAGGCGCGGGCAATGGTGGTGCCCGGTGACCCGGAGATCCCGCGCATACGACGAACCTGATCGTCCTGACCGTCCGGCGTGGTTTCCATGAGTTGAATCGATTGGCTGGCGACCAGGTGCGCGCCCATGGTAATCAGGAAGGCTTCTTCTTCTTCACTGAAGCGTCGGGTCTCGGTGACCTGAACCACCAGAACCCCGAGGACTTCGCCATGGTGAATCATCGGAACGCCAAGGAAACCCTGATAGATTTCCTCGCCGGACTCGGCAAAGTATTTGAACGACGGGTACTGGTCGGCATGGGTCAGGTTCAGCAGGTGTTGGCGCTGGGCAATGGTACCGACCAGACCTTCACCCAGATTCATACGGATGCGGCCGATGGCCTCCTGCGACAACCCTTCGGTTGCGGAAAGCACCAGTTGCTGCCGTTCGTTCATCAGGTAGAGACTGCAGACGTCGACTTTCAATGCCTGTCTGATGCGACGCACAATCAAAGATACCAATGCTCGCTGATCGGTGACCTGGCCGGCGTCGATGAGGATTTTCTTAGCAACAATAAGCGGGCTGAGCATGGGCAGAATACAGTCGGAGTTCCTCTCAGATTGTACTCTGTTTGATGAATTGCGCCAGTCGTGAGACTGGCGCGGATTTGACCGCTTTTAGGATCAGGAGCGTTTAAAGGTGCGCTTGCCGAACAACAGCAGTGGCAGTAACAGCCATGGCAGACCCGCGCCACCACGACCACCGCTTGATTTGGCGTCGGGCAGTGGCGTTGAGTCGCTGCCGCCATCAACGGCGCTTTCACTGTCGCGCACGTCACCGGCAAAGTCGAGACGACTGCTGTTGCTGTTATTGTTAGCGCTGATGACGTCGGCTTCCCCGCTGCCGTCAACATCAACCATTAAAATGGTGTCGGCGCCGTCGGTATCCATCACATCAATAACGGCTAGCTGTCCCTGACGCTGACTCATGATTTCCAGGGCGCCACCGGGTCGCAGTACCGCCACGTCGTCCTGACCGTCGCCGTCGTAGTCACCGATGCTGAGGTCATTCACCGAGCCGGTGTCAGTCGACGTCAGCGTCGTTGTCTGTTCCTGCTGACTGATGCTCAGGGTTTCGAGTTTCGCAGGCTGGTCTTCTGTCCCTTCGTGCATCAGAACCAGTTCACCGGCGGTACCGTCGCCGTCGAGATCGGCAAGCACCATCTGTGTGGTCAGATCGGTGTCGTCACCGAACTCGGCGGCGTCAAAGTCTTCAGCAGCAGGCGCTTCACCAATGCGCAGTAGATTGCGGTTTTGGTGACCGTTGTGACGATGGCCAAAACCTCGGTTCCAGTACAGCCGGTTACGGAAGCCCCGGTTCGCAAAGACAATGTCCGGATAGCCGTCCCAGTTGAAATCGTACAGCAAGACGCGTCGACTGTTGCGGGCCGGGAAAGTTTTGCCCAGCGTGAACTGGCCGGTGCCATCGTTCAGGAACAGGGTGTTGTCGTCGGTGTTGTTGGCAAAGACCAGGTCGATGTCACCGTCGCGATCGATGTCGGCATAGGCCACCGCTCGGCTGTCGGCCTGGCCAAGCTGACCGATCAGTTCAAAGGTGCCGTCGCCGCGATTGCGATAGACCGTGTTGGCTTCGCCGTGTCCGTTGGCCAGCACCCAGTCCCGGTGGCCGTCGTTATTTAGGTCGACCACGGCCATGGCGTAGCTGTCCGAGGCGTCGGCCAGATGCGTATGCAGGACCGGGCGGAACAGCGAGTGCTTGAATCGGTACGCAGTGGAGGCTTCGGCCGGTCCATTAGCAAACAGGATTTCCGGCCAGCGACCGCCCTGAATGTCCGCAATGCCAATGGCCCGAACGGTACCCTGACCGAAAGCCGGTACGCTGTATTGTGGGCTCGTCGGTGTACCGTTGGTAAAGGTCAGCGTCATCTGCGCCCGGTTGTTGTCGGCTTGAGTCTCAAAGCCGTTGTGGCTTATTTGGGTTTCGATGTCGACTGAACCGATCTCCTGTTGGCGAACATCAACACGCAGACTCTGCGCTTCGTCCTCGGTCAACGTCAGCAGGCACACATTGTTGTGCGGCGTACAGCGTGGGTCTTCACTGGTCCATTCGCCGGCAAAGCGCAGCGTCAGTTGGGCGTCTGTCAGTGGCATTGGGCCGTGGTTGGTCGCGGTCACCGTCAGCGGTACCCAGGCGTTGGTGGCCCAGATGGTGCGATTGGCTGAAATGGCAACGGACAGGTCCGTTGCGGTTGGGTCGTTGAGCACGGTCAGTGCCAGCGTTTGACCGGTGGTGGCCTGTCCGTCGGTCACCCGGACGTCAATGACTTGCTCACCGATCATGTTTTCATTCGGCAGCGCGGTTAACACGCCATCGGCCGACAAAGAAAGCCATTCCGGAGCATTGGCGAGTTCAAAACTCAGCGTATCACTGTCGATGTCTTCAGCTTCGAGGCGTGCTTCCCACGGACGATAAATCTGCGCAGTGGGCAAGCCCTGCGTGGTGATGACAGGCAGATCATTCACCGGGCTCACGGTCAACGTCAGCGACAAGGTGTTGCTGTCGGCCTGGCCGTCATTCACGGTTAAGTCGATGGTCAGCGTGCCGTTCCAGTTCGGATCGGGAATGATCTCGTTTCCGGCCACCTGATAATGCTCGCCCAGAGCGATATCGATGGTGAAGTCGGCACTGTCCGGGTCCACGATGTCGAGCATGTCCCGAACGACAAACAGACTGGTGTCTTCCGCAATCGTCTGAGCCGTCACCGCGTTGAGTTCGGGAGCATCGTTCACGGCGGTAACCGTCACCGGAACCAGCAGGGTGTTACTGAGTAAATCGCCATCAAAGATGCGCACCGGCACGGTCAGTTCGCCATTAAAGTTCTGAGCCGGCATCAGCGTGCTGCCGTTGACGGTATAGTGCTCGCCGGCGTCCATGACGACCGAGTGTTCGGTTGAGTCGATATCGCTGAACTGGAACTGACCGGGTGACAGTGTCAGTGCCGTATCTTCCGGTGTACTGAGGACAGCGTGGCCGGTCAGCACCGGTGGGTCGTTCACAGGGTTCACCTGCACGGTGAGTATCTGTGATTCGCTGGTCAGTTCACCGTCGTTCACGGCAACGCCGACGGACAGAGTGCCCGTCCAGCTGTCGGCCGGGGTAATGGTCTGACCATCCACACTGTAGTTGGCACCCGGCTGTAGCTGAATGGTGAAGGTCTCTGAGTCCGGGTCTTGTAAGGTCATCATTGATGTCGTCACCGTTAACGAGGCGTCTTCGTCGATGACCTGGTCAATCGTGTTGAGCAATACCGGCGGATCGTTGACCGGTGTTACGTTCACCGTCATTGGCTGCGGCGCGCTGCTCAGTTCGCCATCACTAACGGCGACCGACACCGACAGAGAACCATACCAGTTGCTGGCCGGTTGGATGGTTGTCCCTGTAACGTCGTAGTTTGCCCCCGGCAACACCTGCAACTGGAACGAGGTGGAGTCCGGGTCATCAACCGTGACCATAGCTGTGGTTAAGGTCAGTGAGGTATCTTCCGGCATGGTTTGCGCAGCGGTACTGATCAGGCTTGGGGCATCGTTCACCGCGGTAACTGTCACCGGAACCAGCAAAGCATTACTGAGTGACAGGCCATCGAAGATGCGCACTGGCACGGTCAGTTCACCATTAAAGTTCTGAGCGGGCATCAGCGTGTTGCCGTTGACGGAATATTGCTCACCCGCTTCGATGACGACGCTATGGCTGGAGGAGTCGATATCACTGAACTGAAACTGACCCGGTGACAGTGTCAGTGCGGTATCTTCTGGTGTACTGAGCGGAGCGTGGCCGGTTAAGACCGGTGGGTCGTTCACCGGCACCACCTGCACAGTCAACACCTTGGTTTGACTGCTCAGGCTGCCATCGCTGACGGCAACGCCAACGGACAGGGTGCCCGTCCAGCTTTCGGCAGGGGTAATGGTTCGCCCATTCACACGGTAGTTCGCGCCTGGCTGAACCTGAATAGTAAAGGTCTGAGAGTCCGGATCCTGAATGGTGAGCATCGACGCCGTGACTGTCAGGGCGGTGTCTTCTTCAATCATCTGTGCTTCAGTCGCCACTAACGCTGGTGCATCGTTGACCGGCGTCACGTTGACCGTAACGGATACGGATTGGCTGGACAGCGCACCGTCGCTGACCACAACAGGCACCTGCAGCGTGCCGTTCCAGTTGGCACTCGGCGCCACCGTGGTTCCGGTGACCTGATAGTTAGCACCCGGTAACACCTGCAGTTCAAAGTTGCTGGAGTCCGGATCGCGAATGTCGAGCATCGCCAGCGTTAAGGTCAGTGCCGAGTCTTCGGCCATCGTTTGTGCCTGAGCCTCAACGATGACCGGCGCGTCGTTGACGGGGGTGACGCTAATCTGCGCGGTAAAAACGTTTGAGCTTTGTTCCGTATCCTGAACCGTAACCGGGACCGCCAGTGTGCCGGCAAAATCTGTGTCGGGGATGATGGTCGTGCCTTGAACGGTATAATGACTGCCAGTGCCAACCAGCAAGGTTAAGGCGTCGGGCTGTTCGTCGCTGACGATGAAGTCCGCCAGCGACAGGGTAATCTGACTGTCCTCCGAAACCGATACGGGCTGTTGACCTTCAATGACCGGAGCCTGGTTGTGCATCGTTGGCCAACCCAGGTCACGCATCATCGCCTTCGCGATGACCCCTTCCGGATTGTAGCCCCGGCGGGTAATCATCATGATCTGGTAAGGGTCAATGCTTTCGTGCAGGTGCATTCCCGTCAGTTGAGGCGCATGGTAGGTGCGGGAAAACAGTAAGAGGGCATCTTTGGTTCGGCCGAACGTCAGGTGTTCGGCGGCCGCAAACGAGTGCTCACCTTTGAAGGCCAGGTTGTCGTAGTCGTGGGAGGCCTGATCGATTTCTGCTGGCGTCATATCCGTCAGCATACGGTCCAACTTAGACGATTTCAGATGACGCCAGTAAATGTCCGGAATGCCGTCGAGCGTTTCGCCTCTCATCAGATCACCCAGTGGAGCCAGGCCTAAGTGGTGACCCATCTCCTGGATGGTTTCGAGATACAGGCTGTACTCGCCGAACTCGTATTGCCCATCGCGGCCCAGATACCATTTCTGGCAATTGTTGTGAGTGATAATCTTGCTGTTAAATCGAATGTAGACGTCTGGTTTATTGGGTGACAGGTCGGTACCGGCTAATGCATTGGCCAGGGCAATGGGGTAATGGGTGTCCGCAATGGGTGCGTTCGGGAAGTTAATGACGGTTTCTGGTGGCTGCCAGTCAATGTGAGCGTTGTACGCGAAGCTGCAGTTTAACGACGGCGCTTGTACCGCTACTTCAATCGGCACGTCCGAGCGCAGCCAATCGGCCCAGAACAGCGCCGCATCGTTCATGACCTCGCGCATTTCGGTGGTGTAGACGTCGTCGTAGGTCAACACGAAGGTGCTGCCCTTGCCCTCAACGACACTGTCGGCGGCTGCAATCTGAAACGTCGCGACCGCCAGCCCGGTGAATAGCCATGTACGCAGAATTTTCATGTGAATAACAACCAATAATCAGACATAGGTCACAATACCAGTGTGACGTCGGGCTTAAATGAAAGGACGAAGTTAGCGGTAAAAGTGTGAACTGAACACTGTTAAATTGGCGTTATTTTTAGATATAAGTGTCAAAAATCACGTTTATAGCCAATTTCCTACAAAGATAGACGGAAATTTGTCACACATAATCGAGTCATTTTGAACAATAGAAAATCCCTGGAACCTGCCCGGAATGACCGCCCATTGTGCCGTAAGCACCGTAGGCTCCGAGCCGACAACCTCGATTTGAAAAATCTGAAAAACACAAGCAAATCAAGTATCTGGGTGGACTTGCTGAAGTAGCGCGTTATAATGCGCGGACTTTCGGTTAGGGGCCTTTAGCTCAGTTGGGTGGCTCCACGATAGCGAAGCTACTGAAAGCAGGCTAACCCTGCTTTTGGAGTGGAACACGCCGAGGGCAGGAGCCCGAGGCCGGGCTGTTAGCGAGAACAGGACGTTCGAGCCTTACAGCGAATCTAACCAACTTTTAACCGGAGTTGGAGATTTAAAAGTGACGTTGTCACCGTTACGGTTTTATAGGGGCCTTTAGCTCAGTTGGTTAGAGCACACGACTCATAATCGTTAGGTCCACGGTTCAAGTCCGTGAAGGCCCACCACCTATTTCCTCAGTTTGTTTTTTTGAATGAACTGAAACGAAAGTCCAGAAACCCGCTTCGGCGGGTTTTTGCGTTTTTGGGTAACGAGAAGGGCATTTTTGAGTGTTTCATAGAAGCCCACCAACTTTGAACCGGAGTTGGAGATTTAAAAGTGACGTTGTCACAGTTATGGTTTCTTTAAAGGCCTTCAGCTCAGTCGGTTGGAGCACATGACTCATAATCGTTAGGTCCACGTTTAAGTCCGTACGGTGCGACGGCCCACTACCTATTTCCGTTAAGTGGTTCGTTTACAGGCAAACACATGACACACATGAAGATCTTCGGGAGGCTCAGCCGTGATGCTGTTCGCTGGAAAGGTGTTGCGATGTCAGCTTCTAGCAGTTGTGATCGGCGATCAGGCGGATAAGCGTCATCGAAGATTGGCTGAATCTATTATCAGTTTAACGGCGAGTTCGACAGCTGGAACGGAAGCTATTGCCATCACCATAATATTGCCACCCAGTGCCTTCGCGTGGGGGGACGTGGACCTCCGTACCGTTGAATGTACAAATGGCTACAGAATCGGTGTTGTTAAAGATTCTTGCTTTCCATAAAAGACAGTCTTTTTTAAATGTAAAACGTATGAAATCACCATCCTCGTTCGCTTGTTGTCGAGTTTTCCGCTTGGAGTATTGGCAATAAGATGGTAGGCCGGAGCGATCCCATTCATATAGATTACGTTCATCGCTGAGGGTGTCTTCAAATTGAGTAGCAGCACAGCTGAATAACAGTGTGATTGACGAAAAAATAATAGCGAGTTGTTTCATATCTATATCGTTTTTCGGATAAGAAGAATAATCATAAGGGTTTCAGGAACTTGTTGACAGGTCTAATGGTGCATTGACGATGCAGTGGCGGCTGTCGGTCATGGTTATCCGGTTGGCCTTTTGCACCACGGTTGAGCACGGGCAATGGACGAAGCCATTGTTTAGTGAGGCAAGAAGGCACCTAAGTCGTGTGTTCGGTTTGTTGAGGTACTGACAAAAGACCGTACAAAGGCCGGTTATCAATGATGAAATCCTAAGGATGGGTTTATAACGTTTCGATTTTAGAACTGAGCAGACACAGATGTTAGGCCGTCTCTAACACTATTTGTACTATCAGCTCACTCGATTGTCGTAATCAGTCAAGCCTTCTTTGATAGTAAAGTAGGCACAGAAACTACCATCGCATCTTTAAAAGAGTTTATCCCTTGAGGTTGCCTCGGTTATTTACGATTTTAAAGGAACTACCCGGGTCTCTAAAGTTCGTAAGCTAGGCTATGGTTGATTGATCACGTAACGCAGAGTTCGTTCGAAAGTTTTGAAGCATTAGCATTAAAAAGCGGCATTCGCCGCTTCTTTTTAGGTTGCATTAACAGCTTCCTGTCTACTTTTTTGAAAGCTTAGTATTGGTAATGCGAATAGACTTACGAAACCGATTGCCGCACAGAGTAGCCAAACCGCATCCCCATCAAGGTACTGATAGAAATAAAAACCAATGGGAGCACCTAAGAAGTTTCCGGTTGCAAATAAAGTTTGGTGCCATCCGACTACTTTACCGCGATGGTTTGTTGATGCTTTTACAAACTCGTTTAAAATAATAGGAAAAAATAACATCTCTCCAACTGTCCAAACAATTACTGAGAGAAAGGGGAAGGTATAATTACTGGACAAAGATATTGCCGCAAAACCAAAACATAGCGCACAGCTACCTAATAACATCAATCTTACTTGATTGAACCGAGCCGTGAATGCAATCAATGGCACTTCGATAAAAATAACCAGCAGGGTGTTAAGCAAAAAAATAAAAGATATGTCCTTCGAACTAAAATTAAAGACCTCTTTGAGGTAGATGGCGAAAGTAGTTTTAAACTGCGAGAAGACAATGACATTCAATACCATAACCAGTGATAAAAAAATGAATGTAGAATTGAGGTTTTTCCATCCGATGGATGACTCGATTTCAGATGATAAAATCTGTCGAGTAGTTGTCACGAGTTTTGGTGAGAAAGATAGTAATAGTATTAAGGTAATAACGTTCAAAAAAGCATCGAATAAAAATATGTATTTCACGTTTAAATCAAATACTGCGGCACCCGCCGCCGCTGAAATACCAATACTGATATTCATAACAGCATTTCTGATGCCGAATACATAGGTTCTTTTTTCTTCAGATGTATTGTTGACCAATAGCATGGTAAACGCAGGCCTGAATGCGTGGTCAGAGAACCCAAAAGTCAACAGCAAAAAAGATAATAGATACAGGCTTTCAGAAAAGAAGATACCAACCAATGCGGAAATTGAAATTGTTAAACTGACGATAATTACCTGAAAAGGGGATGTTTTATCTGATAAGTAACCACCTAGGTAACCGCCGATGAATCCACCAAAACCATAAGCTGTCAAAATGTAGCCAATTACCCCGAGTGAATGCCCCTCCTCATGTAAAAACAGAGACAAAAACATCGGTACAACAAAACCGATATAGTTTGTAAAGGTCGCAAACATGAGTACCGATAGGGTGCGGTTCATCTTAATCATTATTGAAAATCCTTATTTACCCTATCGGGTAACACATATTCCTATGAGTTAAATGCCCTAAAAGGTCGGGGTTGACCCTGATATCTCTTTCGTGTTCGTACTGAAGGGGGATTAAGTGAGGCATGACCACTTCGCAATAAACAAGGTCGTTATTTGTCTTTTCAGTGAACATATAAGGACTGTACTTTTCGAAGACACTCTTAGTTATGGAAAGCGGGGTTGAACTTAATGAAGTGTTAATCTTCCTTTGCCATTGGGAAGTTCCTTTGCCCGACAAATAGTAAAGGGACGCATTGTTCACCTTTTTATCAAAGGCTAGATAGGCCTCAAGTGTTTGAAGGCATTCGGTATAAGCTCGAATGCAAGCATCAGAGTCACTCCCAAAAGAGAGTCCTACCGTCATCGCTCCTTTACTAAACCTACGATCAGACCGATTTATCATTACGCAAATAGTGCATGATTTATAATCCCTTATTTCATAGAAATCTAGTCTCCATCCTGACTCGATAGCGTGTTCGATTTCATCGCTTGAAAAGCTTTTCTCTAGAATATTGGATTCGAAAAGCCAAAAAATGTTGAATAAATGCCTTTCTATTAGCTCTTCTAAAGCTGAGTTAATAGCAAGTTCTTCTGTCTCATGAACTGCGGAACCATTTGATGTTTGAGTGAAATAGTTTGAGTAACATGCTGAGTTGATAGGGCGATGGATAAAGATTCGCTGATGATTGCTTAATGAATAGTAAGATTTCCACTCAACTTCCCTGTCATCTATAGATTCAGATATAGGAAGCACTTGTTCTTCAGGAGATAGCATAGGTTTATCCGCGCAAAAAGCTGAAGTCAAGTCTGGAGTTTGGTTCCACAAACAATAGCGCTCAAGTATTTCCCCATATGCGGTTATAGTTCGCATTTCAATTGAGCTTCCTCTCCCCATTGATGTGTATCGAAGGTTTTTATCATGAACAGCAATAATTTTTGGAAGGTCACTGCAAAATGGGTTATCTAACTCAATGAGGTAGTAATCAAGTTCGTGAATCATAATTTCGTATCTAGGACTCAGATCAATTATCAGAATCCAGGCATAAACAATATTGGTTTAGCACTTATGCTGTTATAGAACATCGGTTCACAGTATTAAGCGTTGAGATTTTCGTTCTATGTAATTTAAAAGCTCGGCTAGAACCGAGCTTAAGTTTATCTAAAGTCAGTTGTTACAATGCGATGCTGCACTTGTCAGCAATACTGCATTTATCAGCGATACTGCACTTATCAGCAATACTGCACTTATCAG
>NZ_CH724149.1:324788-587319 GCF_000153185.1 Reinekea blandensis MED297
TGAATTGAAAGGTCAGAGACTAATAAATTCCTTAAAAAAGGCGCTCTATACTCCGGCTTATAAGCATCGTCTAAGAAGAAAACCTGATACTTCCAGTCCCACAGGAGTGCGAGAGTTGAACGTTGTCATCAGCTTAGTCAAATAGCTGAGGTTGTGATCGAGTAGGCTGGAAAAGTGCTGAAGTTGTACGTCTATATCGTGTTGAGAAATGTACCAGCTATATTGAGCTTATTTGAGGTCGTGGTCGTACAATAGTTTTTTCGTTGTTATATGTGGTGGGTAAACTTCGATAAACCTTAGAATGATGTTTTTTGATTAGGATGATTTGCTGCAGAGTCTGAGTTAGTTGGAAAATAGATCAAGTAGACAAAGAAGTCCCTGACTGATCATGACTGATTGGCCTCTTTCGATAGATCCAATGACTGCCAGCCTTTGTTCTCCCCGCGCAGCATTCTGAGAGCTCCATCTCACATTTTAAATCACTCGGCACCCACCGTTCAAAAATGGGGAACGATAGCTATTTTCAAAAAGTTTTGTTGTTTAATGTCGATGTGTCGCTAACAGCAAAGTCATTCCACTATGAAGCTCTGTTCAATAACTTTCCAAGCAGTTCTGCTTGGTTCCCTACTCGGGTTAGCCGGCTGTCATGTGGAGTTTGATGGTCCGCAACCCGGTGATGTTGGCAACGGAACCGATGACCCCACAAGTGATCAGCCACCGTTGACCAACGGCCAGTTCAGCGTAAAACGTGGCTTGGCGTATGGTGAGCATTCCGTTCAGGATTTAGCTGTACTCAGCCAGGGGATGCAGTGGTGGTACAACTGGGGGCCGCGACCAGAGGCAGCGGTACTATCGTCTTATCAGGACATGGGTGTCGAGTTTGTTCCCATGGCCTGGGACGAAAACTTTGACGAAACCCAACTGCGTCAGTATTTGGATGCGCACCCCGATGTTCGCTTTTTGTTGGGTTTTAACGAACCTAACTTTCGCGACCAGGCCAACTTGACACCGGCACAAGTGGCGCAGCACTGGCCAAGATTGGAAACCATTGCGCACGATTACGATTTGAAAATTGTCGGTCCGGCGGTCAATTTCAGTCCCGGCGGTGTCGACATTCCCGGCGTCGAGGACGACAGTTCCCCGTTTCTTTATCTGGATGCGTTCTTTGAAGCCTGCTCTGATTGCCAGGTGGATTACCTGGCGGTTCACAGTTACATGAAGTATCCGTCGGCGGTGAAGTGGTTTGTGGGTCAGTTTACCGAGCGCTACGGCAAGCCGGTTTGGTTAACCGAATGGGCTTCATGGGATGAGGGTGGCCCTGCCACCGTGAATGAGCAGATGAATTATCTGGCTAATACCGCCCGCTGGCTGGAAAACAATCCGGAAGTGTATCGCTACGCCTGGTTTATCGGGCGAACAGACGAAGGGAAGGACCAACACCCTTATCTGGACATTTTAGATGCCGACGGCGAACTGACGCCGTTGGGTGGGCTTTATACGCATATCCCCGCATCCGATTACCGGTTTGCTGTGAATCAACGCCTGCAAGCCGAAGGCGGACATCGTGGCGAGGGATACGCGCATCAGCCAACTTCTGACAACCAAGGATATGTCGACATTGTGTGGACAGACAGCTCCGGGTTTATCGACTTTGATCTGCGGTCCGAACAGGAAGCCACGGTCAGGGTCACCGTGCGTGCGGCGAATGCCGGCGCAGAGCGGATCTTAACCTTGCTTATCGATCATCAACCTGTAACCACACTCGCCATTGCAAACACTGGGGGTCTTAACCAATGGCAGACGTTTACTGGCCAGATGGTGATGCCTGAAGGCGAACCTACCTTGACCATCAAAACGAGTGAGGCCGGATACGCCATCAACTGGGTCCAACTAACAGAACTATAAATTGCCGGCCATACCGGCTAACCGTACAAAGGAGAGATTGAAATGGACATGCACCATCAAGATAAGTCGGAGCGACGCCGCAGGATGTGGGTTGGCTTTGCCGTCAGCCCGCTTGCGGCTGTGTTGCTCAGCAGTTGTGACGTCGGGTCACCACTGGATAACTCCGTTCCTGACAATGGGGTCGGAAATCAGGGTAACGATCCCATTGTTGTCGACGATCAAGAGCCCATTTTTGAGGGTGTTACCACCGAAAGAACCGTTGCTCTACCCAGTTCCGATGCGCCCTCGTTACCATCGCCGCCGAATTCCATGCTATTGCCTGTGGACTATGTGTTGCCATCAACCGCATCAAAGGTTACGCCTGTTGCGGCGACCTCAAGCACTGCAGCGAACGGTAATAACACCGCCGATAAAGCCATTGATGATGACCTGGGTTCCCGCTGGGAAAGCGCCTCGGTAGATGACGCCTGGATTCAGTTCGATTTCGGTGAAAAGACGGCCATTGGTTCATTAACCCTGAACTGGGAAGCCGCTCATGCGGACGAGTACGCGGTTTACATCTCCGACGATGACGACACCTGGTATCAATTGCGTTATACCGTTGGCAGTGACGGTGGTGAAGAAAAGTTTTTTAACCTGAAAGCCAACGCGCGCTACGTCAAACTGCAAGGTATTCAGCGTGCGACCCATTATGGTTACTCCATTTTTGAAGCTCAGTTTGCATCCCCAAGCCTGGAAAACACCGTGCCTGCAATGGCAACATCGCGCTTGGCGTACCCGGATTATGCGCAAGACCTGACACCGGTCGCGCTGGAAAATCCGATCGACCCTATTGATCGCATTCAGTTTCAGTTGCCGGATGGCCGATTGGTCACTCGCTTTGGGATGATGGCCCGGTCCCGTCATGCGCGTGAGCGTGGCGAAGAGTGGAATGAAATTGGGTATGGTAACAATGAAACCGTCGACGCTTTCGGTAATCCGCAGGATAAAGGACCGGGTGCACATCTTAATTTTGTCGGCAATTACTTTAAAAACCGCACCTGGGGCGTGGAGTTTATCGACAACACTCTGGTGCCGGGGGTGACGGAGCCCAGCATTGTCGTCAACCAGTATTATCAACAGGATCAACGCGGCGGCGGCCATTCGTTTGTGCGACGGTTTGACACCACCGGTGTGACCGGCTTTGGCTGGATGAGCCCGGGCGATCTCCTTGATGATTCGACCTACAGCTCTGGCCGTGCTGATTGCAAGGTGGTGGCTAAGCCGCCTCTCGATGGGCTGAAAAACCCGAACTCCGGATATGCGGGAGTCATCGGTGCTAACGATGGCTGCAGCGTGGTGTTCGATCGCTATCCTCGTCACGGTAAGCTTGTGGCTGATGCGAACGGAGTGTTGGTCAACAGTGGTGAAACTGTGCCCTCGCGAGCATTGGTTAAAGGTGATGTGATTGAGTTTACCGGTTCGTTCTTCTCTACCCGCGAAGCTATGGACGCCGTTGGTGATGACGGAGCCGTTCGCTACTACACCAACGAGTTAACCTACGTCATGGGCGAGGGCTTGCGTCCCTGGTACGGCGTGCAACCGCGCTTAATGAATGAACCCTTGCCAGAGGAAGCGCTGCAAGGTGGACTAGGTTCAGTATCTTACGATTACGCCGACAACACCTCGTTCATCTATCAGCAGCCTCACAGCAACATCGGTATGGAAAACATGCAGCGTTTTGTTGAAGGTCGTCGCTGGTTGCACACCAACCTGTGGACCGGTGAGCACAACGAAGCCAATAATGACCGCAACGACGACGGCATGTACCTGCAAGGGCCCCGCTTTAATCAATCGTCTTGCTTTGGTTGCCACATTAATAACGGTCGCGGGGTTGCGCCGACCGTGCTGAACCAAAAACTGGACACCATGGCCATTCGTGTCGCCAGCGATGAAACCGATGGCAATGGTCAACAAGCCCCAAATGCTTTGTATGGTCAGGCCATGCAAATGAATGCTCGATCGCTGACCACCGGAGAATTAGAGAACTGGGGTGGCGGTGTCTGGGTGGATGGTTTCCAGACCAAAGAGGTGGCCTTAAACGACGGGAAAGTTGTTGAACTGAGTCAGCCCACCTATGCCTTCGAAGGTCCGAGACCGGAAGTCTTTTCTGTACGGTCCGCGCAACCGCTCATCGGTATGGGGTTACTGGAAGCCATACCCGATGACACCATCCTGTCCTTCATAAAGACCGATGACCCGGATGGTGTCAAAGGCATCGCGAACCTGATTTATGACCCGGAAGTGACCGACGCCTTTGGTCAGCCTTTAGTTCGGGTCGGGCGTTACGGTTGGAAAGCCGCCAAAGTCAGTTTGCGTCATCAGGTGGCCGGAGCGGCCTTGTTGGATATGGCGGTTACATCGCCGGTGTTTCCAAGCCGAGCCTGTTTAGGCGGGCCTGCCAACTGTAATACGACCTATCAAGACCCGGGTCTTACTGAAGACGCCCTGACACTGATGACTCAGTATCTGCATCTGCTTGCGGTACCGGCACAACGCAGTGTTGAGAGCGGCTTTCCGAAAGGGGTCACACCACTGCCACCTCTGGATGTGGACCCAATCGCCATCGCCCGCGGCGAAACGGTATTTACAGACATTCGCTGCAATGCCTGCCATGTGATGGAAGTTCAAACCGGCAACAACTCCGCGTTTGAAGAGGTGCGCAACCAAACCATTCGGCCTTATACCGATCTGTTGCTGCACGACATGGGAGAAGACCTCAGCGACAAACTGGTGGAAGGCCTAGCCGAGGGCCGCTATTGGCGGACTCCGGCACTTTGGGGCATTGGCTATGCGAAGGCGGTCGCCGGTGACGGTTACCCGGTTGGCTTTTTGCACGACAGCCGAGCGCGGACATTGGAAGAAGCCATCGTCTGGCACGGCGGGGAAGCGCAGAAGTCTCGTGATCGATACGTCAATGAGTTGAGTACTCAGCAACGAGCCGACTTGATCGCGTTTTTGAACTCTCTGTAATTAAATCTTCTCTGAATGATCGGTGACCCCGGGTCACCGGTCGTATGAGAGACGATTTCTAAAATGATCTGTTTTGCCGCACCCCAGCTCGGATGCCCTTAGTGCCATGAATAAAAGTAGGTCAGCAATGGTCTATTTTAGAAGTGAGCAAACACAAGCATCTGCTCACTTCTCACTCCTTTCTGTGCTCAACTCGGTCGAATGTCGCTATCGGTTAAGTCTTGCGCTTGTATTATCGACTAGTCACCCTATTTATAAATGAATGCGTACCAATGAGTCGTGCATTCATGGGCTCAACTCGAGTCAACTTACGGAGTACAACAGTGGATAGGTTGTTTGCGTTTTCAAATTGGAAGAAAGCCGGAGTTTTTCTGGCAGTAAACTTTTTCGTTCAAGCGATCATTGTATGGATCATCTATCCTCAGATTTCACCAACGCTACAACCGTTAGATGTGCGCGTTGGATTGACGCCAGAAACAATCGCTCAGTTCCTATCGGATATCGGCTCAGCCGGTCGCGACTTATATTTTATAAATGAAGCCACCCTCGACATGCTCTTTCCGCTGATTTACAGCTTTGCATACGCATTGCTTTTGATTGAGCTACTCAAAGCCAATGAGTTGCACCATTCGCTGGCCAGATACTGGGTGCTGGTGCCATTAGGTATTGGTTTGTGTGATGTGAGTGAAAATCTTTTCTTGTTAAGCACCATTCACAGCTTTCCTGATCAGAATAGCCTTGTTGCACAAGGGCTTGGTATCGCGAATATGGCTAAGCACGGTTTAACGATCGTCGGTATCGGTCTAATCTTTTTTTATGCGGGTCGACTGGTATTGGTTAAAAAGCGCCGCCCTTAGTCCATGGCATTGAAACGGTTTTGTCCATGATCATTTGTTCCACCCAGACCAGGACAAACGTCGATTCCCATCGGAGTGTACCAACCGGGTCAGTCTCGCTGACTTACCCTGGTTATTGGCACAGATCGAATCTCTGAATCAGGTTTTTGCCGCAAACTGGCGTCAACTTAATCGGTTTAATCCCTCTTTAGTAAACCCAAGGTATCAGCTTCTTGGTGTTACTTGCGTAGCGGTCGAAGGCCTCCCCATAGCGATTGCTCAGGTAAGCATCCAGCCCGGGGATATGAAATCCAATAAATGAAACGGCCATAAACGCCGGCAATATCAGCGCCACCCAAGCTCCGGTTAGCAGTGCCCAGCCGGTAAACAACACGACGTCGCCAAAATAATTGATGTGCATGGCATAGCGGAACAATCCTCCGGTATAGCAATGCCCCTGATTTTCTGGTCGTCGTTTCCACCATTTTCGCTGCAGTTCCGAGCCCGTGTTTAGGTAAGAGCCGCCGAGTAACAGTATTATCCAAACACCATCAATCCAAGAGAGTGGCGTGGGGTGATTGGAAAAAATGCCACTGGCAAGCACCGCAAATCCGATTTCAAATAAACCGATAAATATCGACAGGCCGACGACTTCACCCCAGTCCACTTTACGTACCAACAGGTAGAGCAACGTCACCAAATGGCGAACAAAGTAGAGCGCAGCGCAGGCGAAGATGAGGATCAGGCGATCTTCATTTTTAACTGTCCATTGCTCATTCAGAAGACTGACCAGCGTTGTCAGGCCGTCAAAGAAGACTAAGTACGCCAGAAAGCCCACGCTCAGTGCATGCAATAATGCAAAGGTTGTTTTTTGAAGGGTTGAGTGACCGTGTGTTCGGTTCACCCCGCCGTTGGGTGTTGGATTCGAATGTGTCATCACGACTCCTTAAATAGTCCAGTTGGACTATAAAAATAATGGACGTACCCGAGTTGAGTCAATATAATTTCGACCAAATGGACGAAATAAGTGACTTTATGCCTAAAATCGTGGATCACGACCGTGTACGGCAGGAGCTTGCTGACCAGGCGGCGGTATTGTTTTCCAAGCATGGTTTTTCAGGATTAGGGATGCGCAGTATTGCTGAAGCACTGAGCATATCCAAAAGCGCGCTCTACCATTATTTTCCAACCAAGCAGGCATTGTTTGAGGCCGCCACCGAGGCGGCCACCCGGTTTGAGCCAGAGCAGGCGGTGGCCAAACAGGCGGGTACCGCCGCCGAGCGTTTGATGGCGTTTGCCGCTGAAGTCGAACCGGCTTTCGAAGGCGAACTGGTTTTATTAATCGATTATCTGCGAGGAAAATCGGAACAGGAGAAACAGGACGACAAAGCCATGAAAATTGCCAATGAACGGTTCAAGTCGGTCATTGCACAATGGTATGACGGTGATGATGCCGACATCATGCGCTGCCTGATGTACGGCGTGCTGCTTTCTCGTTATCTGGAAGGGTCGGAAGTCTCCTTTGAACAGGTTTCGAACTGGTTAAAGAACCACGATCTCGCAGGGTCTAAAACCAATTGAGCGTTGTCGGTTTCATGTCCTGTCGGTAAGGCGTAGAGTAGAGTTGTCTACCGGCTCGCTGTCCGTTGTCGCACATGAGCGAACCGATTCAATCTCAGAAGGAGCGACCCTATGTATTACATCGTTGAAACTGACAAATCATTCGAACAAGCCGCAGCCGACCTCGATACGGCGGTGAAGGCACACGGCTTTGGTGTGCTGCATGTCCACGATTTAGGCGGGACCCTGCGCAGCAAAGGCCTTGAGTTTGATGAGCAGTGCAAAGTCTTCGAAGTCTGTAATCCGGGTCAGGCGGCCAAGGTGATGGCGACTGACATGCGACTGAACATGGCACTGCCATGTCGTATTTCCGTGTTTACCCAAAAAGGCATCACGAAGATCGGGCTGATTAAGCCGGAGCAAATGCTCGCTTCGCTTTCTCAGGATGAAAACCTGGCGAAGATTGCCAAAGAAGTGGAAGACAAAACCATTCAAATGGTCGATGACGCCAAGTGACCGTTCTAAAAAGATAGATATTTGCATGACGATGATGCGCTAAGCCGCAACATCGTCATGTATTCGTTATTGCAGGCAGGTTTGATGAGATTCCAGCTGTTTCAGGGTTCGGCGGATGCGCGATTTCACAGTGCCCAGTGGTTCGTTGAACTCATCGGCCAGTTCCTGATGGCTGTAGCCAAGCACATAGGATGAAATCAGCGAATGCCGCTGTTTGGCATTTAATGGGTTGAGGATGCGTTTCAGGTCGATGGTGTTTTCCCATTCCTGCGTGCTTTCCCTGTAGGGCTCAGGCCGTGCGCTGTTTTCGGTAGCGCGAAGGGTGCGTTTATGTGTCCGGTAGTAGTCGATGGCTTTATTCCGAAACACCTGACAAAGCCAGCTCCAGGCGTCTCCATTAATGAGTTCAAACCGATGCCGGTGGGTCCAGACATTGATGTAGGCTTCCTGCAGTACATCGACGGCAATGTGTTCATCCTGAACAATGCTGATGACCAGGTGGTGAAGTCGATCGGTCGTTTTTGAATAGAGTTCGTTGAAGGCGGCGTGGTGACCCTTTCTAAGAGCGGCTAAAAGCTGATTCACCTCCACTTGCCATTGGCGTTTTGATATCAGCGACATAAGCGTCCTTTCCCTGCTGCATTGCGTGATTTGTAAACAAGGAGGGCTCTGGTTCGAAAGACCGAGCCCTCAAGATGACGATTAGGCTAAGCGGTTATCGTGTGAGTCATCGTTTGAATGGATCGTTAAATACAGTAAGAAATGAGAGGTTCGTCGCAAAAGGTTAAGTCGTGTGCTCACCAAGAGTTAGTTTACTAGCGCATGTAGAGCGAGCACCTTGTTATCAGGCATGACGTTTAGTGAAAGCTTTGACGGCATCGACAAAGGCCCGAGACGCCGATTCACGCCCTAATAGTAGATGACCATCGCTGTCCAGGCCGACAAACTCAGCCGCGGGAATCTGTTCGGCAATATTTCGGCCAACGGACGCTGGAATGCGGCAGTCTCCGAGCGAATGGATCACCAGCGTTGGAACCGAGACCTGCGCCAGTTTATCGCGCACATCAATGTCTCCGAACACAGAAAGGAACCGGACAGCGTTTTCCGGAGACGTGGTCAGGCGTTGAAACTCATTGAACCAGGCCAGTTCCTCGGTGTTGGCACTGGGCATGAAGGTGGAAGAAAAAATTTGTCGATAGGTTGGGTTGTCTCGACCCCAGCCCGCTTGCGTGAGTGTCATGACTGCTTCGCGTTCAGCAATCACGTTTTCTGTCGCATCAACCCGCCAACCCGCATCGTAGCCACCAAAGAGAATGAGGCAAGAAACCCGTTCCGGGTGACGGACGGCGTACTCAATCGATACGGCGGCACCTTGTGAAATGCCCAACAAAGAAAAGCGATCAATGGCGGTTGCCTCGACCACGGCTTCCAGGTCCGAGACGAACGATTCAAAACTGATGTCGTCAACGTTCCAGTCGGACAAGCCGTTGCCTCGTTCATCATAGCGGATAAAGCGATGCTCGGTGGCCAGCTCACGGAACAGCGGACTCCAGATTGGGGCGTCCCAGTCGTGTTCAAGGTGGCTTAACCAATTAGCCGCCTTGATGATCGGTGAGCCTTTACCGACCGTTGCATAGGCGAGTTGGACGCCATCCTCCGCCTGGCAAAACGCAATCTTCTGCTGCGAAAGCAGATCCCGGCGTCGATGCTTTTCTGTCGGGTTTGAAGGTACGCTATCGTGTGACCAGGCGATGCCGGCATTGCGGAATCGATCGGTATAGGTTTGTGTCAGGTCTGCAACGTCCTGCATATAACCATGACGTTTGAGTTCACTCAACAAACAGGTCGCAGAATCTGGGCTCATTGGCTCGATGTCAGCCCATTGTCGCGCCCAATGCAGGCGTCGTTCAATATCGGCTTCCGGGTGCGTCACCAGCTGTTTTAGCGCCTTACCCTGCAAACGAATAACTTCCCGACGTTCGGCTGTTAACCACTGTTGAAAGATTTGCTCTTCAACTAAGTCGATACCGTCTAGAAAGGGCTCTTCCAGTGAACTTAATAGCGCCTCCAGTTCGGTCAAGCTCAGACGCTCACGCTTCAGTTGTTGGCTGATCTGATGTACGTCGATTTCTACCCCGTCCATGAGCAATGAGACCCGTTCACGGTCAGCGGACAGGCGTTCATCGTCCGGTTGATTCACCAGTTGCCGGACTTTCGATAATGACCAGCGCAGTGCACCGCGCGGATCATCCGGCATGGGCCAGAATATCTCGCACAACCGCGAGCGGCGATGCGGTCGCCCGGTCAGCGCGAGAAAACACAGCAATGCCCGTGTTTTTCTGGAAGGTGGTAAATCAACGGGTCGGCCGTGTCGGTAGAGCCGAGGCTCGCCGAGAAGCGAAAACTTGAGTGTTGGTGCGGTCTGACTGTTCAAAGATCCGGGTCCTGCTAAATGTGTCGATCGTCGTGATTTGCGAAGCGCATTGCGACAGTAAACGGACCTGTCTGTTTTTTGATCAATGATCCGCCTGTTCAGTCTTCAATGCAATCACGAAACGTCTGATGTGCGAATGAAAGGCCCGGGAAAGTCCCGATGCCCGGCGTGACAGGGGAACGACAGTCACCTTTCTTATGGATGCGGAAGGTTAACTTTATTTTTGTAAAGGCTTTGTAAGGGAGTGGCTGATTATCTCCCTGGCTGCATCTAATTGGGCTCTGCGCGGCGTTTCTATACCGAAAGCACCGTACAGATTTCGGCGAGTTCCTCTTCTGTGCGGTCATTAACTTCATTGACCATTGAGAAAGGACGCCGTATGAGCCCTCGAAAACTATTTTTACCAGCCTTAGCCGCGACATTTTTCATCTCGGCCTGTAGCCCTGATGAAGCGTCGGATACAGGTAACCCTGATGAACCGTCGGATACTGAAAGTCCGAGACTCCTCACTGAACTGGCACCGGGTACGGTGTTGCTGGCCGATGAAATGGTCACGCTGACGTTTTCTGAGCCGGTGGACATTGAATCGTTTCAGATTACTCAGCATGGTGCGGAGATCACTAACTTTACCGCCAACTGGTTGGACGAGAACACCACCGTTCAACTGACACCCGACCCCATCTGGGGAGGGGGTGATAACACGATCACACTCCATGTGGCCGATGTGGATGGGAACATGGCCAGTTTTACGGTCACTGCGCGTATCAACCTGACCTTTGGTATCGATCCACAGGCTGAACAGCTATTCGGTGAGTTAGTGGAGGCCGAGCGTGATTATTACGGTAACCCGTTCATCGATGAGAAGGGTATCTGGCTTGCCGACTATGATGAACCAGCGCTGTATTTCTTTAATTCGCTACCAGCCACGCCGGATGCCGAGCCTGACCATGTCATCACCGCTATGGATTTTCTCGACAGTGAGACTCAGGAGGTTGCACAGCAGGAGATTAGCGGCCCACAGACACCGTTCGTTTATAACGGTCAACTTCTGTTTGTGGACTATAGCGATGGCCTTGTTTATCTCTTTGATGACATACCGACGTCTGAAAAACTGAATTTTGGCATCGTACTGGGTCAACCCGGCTTCGCGGAAGAGAGTGAAGCTGACGCCTGTTCGGCGGAACGGTTTTCAAGTCCAGAAGGTTTGAATGCTGTAAACGACCGACTGCTGGTGGCGGATGGTGATAATAATCGTATTTTAATCTGGAGTCAGATCCCGACGGAATCGGGCACTTTACCTGACCTTGTGCTTGGTCAGTTTGACTTTGTCAGCTGTGATGATGGCCTTAGTGAGTTTGCCTTGGACTACCCATCTGGCGTCTGGTCTGACGGCACTAAGGTGTTGGTCGTCGATGGGGGCAATAATCGAGTGTTGGGCTGGAACACCTTCCCGACGGCGAACAACCAACCGGCAGATTTTGTCCTGGGCCAACCGGATTTTATCAGTAACGATTGTAACCTGGATGCGGAAACATCAACCGCTGCTGGTTTGTGTGACAACTACGAAGGTGTTCATTCCAACGGCCGCCAGATTTATGTAACCGACAGCGGGAACAATCGAGTCCTGGTTTGGAATGACTGGCCGACTGAAAGCGGGGTTCCGGCCGATCAGGTGATTGGGCAGGCAGATTTCAGTACCGTGACGGATGATGAGTTCGAAACTGTTGGTCATCGTTTCGGGTATCCTACCGGGGTCTATGCCTTCGATCATCGCTTGTTGGTCGCAGATCAGGAAAACGGCAACATAGTGGTATTTGATGGCAGTGGGTTCGCGTTGGTGACAGAAGAGGACGAGTCTTCAGTGGAATAAACGGTCAAGGACCGGACCCCATCGTCGGGTTTGGTCTTTTTTTATGTTTTAGCTTTCTTTCCAGGCTCATACGACACCTTCATTCATCATCATCGAGAAACGGCTACTGGTGTCCTGATACGGGTTGGGCCGGTTCGGGTCGAAGGCAAATACCCCTATAGCGCCGAGGCGGTTTCCTAATTCGCATGAAGCAGAAAAATAAAGTGACGTCAGTACGGTAACGGTCACTGATACTGCTCTGTAAGTCTCCATACCTCAATATTTTTTTTACCTCTCTGCATCCAATGATAGGTCTGCGTTCGTTTCTTAGGAAAGCAACTCACGAGTTTAGAGCTTGAAACAGAGTTAGTTGAAACGAGATTGCTGGAAACGACTCGATTTTCAATGTTGTGACCAAAGACGTCAGTTCGGGCTCTAACCGTAAACCAGAACGTAGTTATTTTGAGAGTGGAATTATGAAAACGATTAATCCTGAAATGAGCCCAACGTCACGCATTAGGTTGCTTGCCGGCGCTTTCTTTTTGGCGACTCTGTTGGTCGCCTGTGGTCCAACTGACAACCCAGCATCTAACGGCAACCCTGATACCGGAGAAACCGACACGGGCGGTAACAACGGGGGCGGAAACACTGGGGGAGAGAACAATGGAGGAGAGAACAATGGAGGAGAGAACAATGGGGGCGACAGTGGCAGCGGTGATACCGGTGGCGGCGATCCAGTTTCGCTGGACAGCCCTGTAGATTTTACAGTGAAGAGTGGCGGTATAAAAACTTTTGAGTTTACCTGGACCGATTCTGCGAACGCCACCTTTTACAAACTGTTAGAGAACATCGATGGTCAGTCCGGGTTCTCAGTTATTCGCGACAATATTCCACAAGGCGAAGAAATCATCCAGGTCGAGACTTCGTTGCATCGCGCTATGTTTGCACAATACATGTTGCAAGCCTGTAACGCTGAAAGTTGCTCCGGGTTTTCGGACATTGCCTTTGTCCAGGACAATGCAGATGAGTTGGTCAAAACCGTTGGCTTCATTAAAGCCTCGAATGCGCAAACCAATGATCGATTCGGCGGACTGCTGAAGGATGAGCATTCATCGAGTGCAGGCATGAGTCTCAGTGCCGATGGCCAAACACTGGTCGTCGGTGCGCCGGGCGAAGATAGCCAATCCATTACCGTAGGCGGTGTCGAGGATAACAACAGTCGTAACGCGTCTGGTGCGGTTTACGTGTACAGCAAATCAGAAAGTGGTTGGGTCCAGCAAGCCTACATAAAAGCCCGCAATGCTGACGCAAATGATCACTTCGGCAATGCGGTGAGCGTCAGTGCTGACGGTAACATCTTAGTGGTCGGCGCCATCGATGAAGACAGTAATGGTCAGGGCGTAGATCCAAGCGACATCGCAGAACAAAACAACAGTGCCGGAAACTCAGGTGCCGTGTATGTTTTCACTCGCGATGTAGGCCAATGGAGCCAGCAATCGTATATAAAATCGAGTAACTCCGGAGGCAGCGATCAGTTTGGCCAAGCCGTCTCGATCAGCGCGGACGGTCTTCGTATGGTCGTTGGTGCATTCGGCGAAGACAGTAACACAACAGGTGTCAGTACGGTGAGTGCAACTGACAATGCCGCAAGTAATGCCGGAGCTGTGTACGTGTTTGATTTTGTCGATGGCAGCTGGGTCGAAAAAGCGTATATCAAAGCGAGCAATACGCAGGGTGATGACTTGTTCGGAGCCAATGTCCGTATCAGTGCCGACGGCAATACGATTGCCGTAGGTACGCAGTTTGAAGACAGTAACTCTACTGTGATCAATGGTGATGGCACCAACAACGGGCAGGGAAAATCGGGTGCTGTTTATGTATTTGCCATCGACGGAGAACAATGGTCAGAGCAGGCGTACATTAAAGCCAGCAATAGCCAATCAAACGATCTCTTCGGCGACGCGATTGACCTCAGTGGAGATGGGAATACCTTGGTGGTGGGTGCTCGCGGTGAAGACAGTGGTAATTTAAATGAGTCGGATAACAGTCGCGGAAATGCAGGGGCCGCTTATGTCTACGTGCGCAATGGTGTCACATGGAATAAACAAGCCTATGTGAAAGCCAATACCATTGGTGGGAACGATTTATTTGGTCGAGCCGTAAGCATCAGCGATGACGGCACTATGATCGCCGTATCTGCAAACGGCGAAGACAGTTCATCCCCGTTCCTCAAAGAAGTTGAAGACAATAATGGCCTGGAAAATTCGGGTGCAGTGTATGTCTTTGACCGCATCGATGACACATGGGTTCAAAGGGCTTTTGTGAAAGCAAGCAATCCCGGCCGGAGCGATCAGTTTGGTCGTGCATTGGACCTAAACCAAGATGGTAGCACGCTAGCCGTAGGCACAGACTTTGATGACAACGGTGCGGTCGGGATTAATGGCGACCAAACCATCAAAGGTGCCAATGAATCAGGTGTGGTGTATCTGTATTAAAATGAACTTAGCCCACGGTTTGCGTGGCTTTAGTTGGCTAGCTGCACACTTACACCGAGTCGAATACTGAAAAACGCTCGTTGATTTTACCTGTTGTCATAGTGACTGTAGGTATCGGCTGGCGAATGAACCATGTGGATCGTGGTTGGAATGATCGGACCCTCAATCGGGTCCGGTCATATTGATTTTACTCAGTTTTCTTTCCAGACTCGTACGCCACCTTCATTCATCACCATCGAGAAACTGCCGCTGGTGACCTGATTCGGGTTGGATAGGTTCGAGTCGATGGCGAACACCACCTTCTTGTTCACACCCTGCGTGACACCATTCAGTCCGCTGAACTGGTTCTGGAAGCTGACGGAGGACCAGGCACGAATATCCGCCTGCTTACGCACACTGATCAGATGACGGATGTAATCACGCAGTCCCCAATCATACATATGAGGCCAGTACACGGTCGGTGTTCCCGGGCTCATCATGATGTACGCATAGGCTTTTTTGCGTTGAGCGTCAGGCAGTGGCCAGTGATGCTGACCCGCTAAATCACCCGGTGAATAGCCCGTGTCATGGTTGTCGACAAAGGTGACCGCCACTTCGCGCCATTGCACATCCGGATTACCGTTAAGACCATACTGCCAGGACCGAACGTCGCTGTTTTGCATGCGCTCTTTCAGCGCGAAATCAAACACGGAGCATTTCGAGCTGTTGGAGAAGTCTTTGAGGATGTCCTGCCAGCCCGCGGTTGAACGCCAGTCGCCGGCGGGGTACTCATACGGACTCTTCCAGAGCTCACCAACGCAGTAACCATCGTTAAAGGCATCGCTCATCCAGCCATCAATTCGGCTGTGGTTGTAGCCGCGCACAAAATCAAAACGGAAGCCGCCGGCGGAATAGTTGTTTTTCAGGTTGGCCAGTTCATTGCTGAACAGGTTGTAAACGTCGGGATGGGCCGTGTTGAAATCTGAGTCGCCATTCACAAAGGCGTCGCCATCATCACAGTAGGTACAATCGTTTCGGTAGAGTCCCTGACCATTGGCAAGGTCCATCTCGTCGCCACCATGCGCTCGGTTGTGATGGTTCGGAACGACATCGTAAATGACTTTCACGCCGTTGTTTTTCAATGCACTGGCGGCCGATCGTAACTGCGCATCGGAACCGTAGCGGCTGTTTTTGTTGAAGTCGGTCCAGAAGTAACCTTCGCCGCCAAACCAAACATTGGTGCTGGGTTGCCAGGACGATTGATCTCGCCATGGTGGTGGTAACCAAATGGCGGTGAAACCGTCGTCTCTGATCATGGGTGTCATGCCCTGCAGAATGTTGTACCACTGGTATTCCGCTGTGCGGACAATATTCCAGTGGAACCCTTGCAGAATAATTTCATCGCCACCGTGAAAGCGGACACCGCCGCCACTGTGACCGCCAACATCGGCCATGAGTGGCGCGCTGGCGAGCGTGGTCGTGAGCGCAAGCATGGCTGCGCCGGTTCGTAATGAAAACACCGTGTATCTCCTTTATTGTATTTGTCGTCACTGCACGGTACTGCGGATGCAGCGTGGTTGATCTGGGCCGACCAACAACACAGCCCGAGCGTCAGCTTAAAACCAATCGAACAGGATTTGATCATTGAGCGGGGAGGAAAAAAGGCGGAATTTCAGAAAGGTTGTGGTTTGTTTAAGGGGTGGATCCAGAATGAACCGAACTTAATGTGAACTGATCGGACAAACGCGTGTTAACCCACTCTCAAGTGAGTGCCGTACGACCTAACCGATAGGGCGTTCGGCGAAACCGGGTCAGCCCTTTTTGTTGAAGTACAGGTCGGGTTTGGAAAAACGGGCGTGGTAAACCGCCGCCCGTTGACGTGCCGTCGTCAGACAGTTGGCGTCATGCGTCGGACGGGTCATCGAACAGATGATGTGCATGAAAATGCAAATGATCATCGATGAACGACGCAATGAAGTAATAGCTGTGGTCATACCCCGGATGACGACGCAGTGTCAGTGGATAGTCCGACTGACGTGCAGCGGTTTCCAACTGCTGAGGTTTGAGTTGCTCTTCCAGAAACTCATCGGCCAAGCCCTGATCCACAAGCAGGTGAGGGTAACCAGTTGGATCGGTAATGCGGTTTAACAACTCAACGCTGTCGTATTGCTGCCATTGGGTTTTATCGGTGCCCAGATAGGTCGTCAATGCGGTTTCGCCCCACGGCACCCGACTTGGGTTGGTGATAGGGCTGAACGCCGACACAGACGCGTATTGATCGGGGTTTTTCAAGGCGATGCTAATGGCGCCGTGACCGCCCATGGAATGGCCGGCAATCGCTTTACGATCCGTAATCGGAAAGTGCTCGGCAAGCAGGGCCGGCAACTCGTCAACGATGTACTGATACATCTGATAGTGCGCCGACCAGGACGGCTCGGTGGCGTTTACGTAAAAGCCGGCACCCTGACCGAGATCGTAGCGATCGGCATCCATAATGTCGCGGCCCTGAGCATCTTTGCCTGCGTCACCACGAGGGCTGGTATCCGGGGCGACCAGAGCAATACCCAGCTCTGCAGCTAAACGATGCGCACCCGCCTTTTGCATGAAATTATCTTCGTTGCAGGTTAAGCCGGACAACCAATAGAGTACCGGGACATTGCCTTCGTTTGCCTGAGGCGGCAGGAACAGATTGAATCGCATCTGACAGCCGGTGCTGCTGGCTTGGTGACGATATTTTTTTAGCCAGCCACCCGCGCTTTTTATCTGTTGTTCAAGTTCAAGCGTCATAAAACATCCTTAACGTAACGGCTGCCCGAAAGGTTTTCCGGGCAGCGTACAGGCGATGGGTTAGAAGTGCACAACGGAGCGAATGCTTTTGCCTTCATGCATTAAATCGAAGGCTTCATTTATCTCGTCCAGTGGCATGGTATGTGTAATAAAGTCGCTGAGTTTGAACTCGCCATCCAGATAGCGTTCAACGTAAGACGGTAACTCGCTGCGACCTTTGACGCCGCCGAAAGCGGTGCCGCGCCAGACGCGACCGGTAACCAACTGGAATGGTCGGGTCGAGATTTCCTGACCTGCGCCGGCGACGCCGACGATCACCGATTCGCCCCAGCCTTTGTGACAGCATTCCAGCGCGGAACGCATCACGTCGACATTACCGATGCACTCAAAGGAATAGTCGACGCCGCCGTCGGTCAGTTCAACAATGACCTCTTGAATAGGCTGGTCATAGTCTTTCGGATTAATGCAATCGGTCGCGCCCAACTGCTTCGCCAAATCGAACTTGCTTTCGTTGATGTCGATGGCAATGATGCGACTGGCACCGGCCATGGTGGCACCGATGATGGCACTCAGGCCAATACCGCCGAGACCGAAAATCGCCACGGTATCGCTGGACTGAACTTTGGCCGTGTTCATCACGGCACCCATGCCCGTGGTCACGCCGCAGCCGAGCAGACACACTTCTTCCAGTGGCGCTTGTGGGTTCACTTTGGCCAGCGAAATCTCCGGCAGAACGGTGTACTCCGAAAAGGTAGAGCAGCCCATGTAATGAAAAATCGGTTGGCCGTCGATGGAAAAACGGGAGGTCCCATCAGGCATCAGGCCCTGACCCTGGGTGGTACGGATTTTCTGACACAGATTGGTTTTACCGGACAGACAGAACTTACACTCACCGCACTCGGGCGTGTACAACGGAATGACGTGGTCGCCAACGCTGACGCTGGTGACGCCTTCACCGATGGCCTCGACAATACCGCCGCCCTCATGACCAAGAATGGCCGGGAAGATGCCTTCCGGATCATCTCCGGAAAGGGTAAAGGCATCGGTATGGCAAACACCGGAGGCCACGACCTTAATGCGCACCTCGCCCGCTTTGGGTGGGGCGACCTGAACGGTTTCGACTTTTAACGGTTCGCCGGCCGCCCAGGCGACAGCGGCTCGACAGGTTAGGGTTTCAGCAGTCATGGAACGGATTTCCTGTGTGTTGAAGGGTCCGAAAACCTTACATTGATGCCTCGGTGTTGATAATATCCAAAAATTAAAATCTTTATTACGTGTGTGTAACAATGAGCTTCATCCCGGATTGGGCGGGTATCGCCGAGTTTGTCAGTGTTGTAGAAACCGGAAGCTTTACCGCCGCCGCCAAGCGACTGAAGGTGTCGACGGCTCAGGTGAGCCGGCAGGTGAATCAGCTGGAGCAGCGGCTGGCGACCCAGTTGCTGTATCGCAGCACCCGGCGGGTACGTGTTTCTGAACTGGGGCAACGCTATTACCATCAGTGTCGACTGTTGATGGACGGTTTTGAAACCGCCGAAAACGATCTGCAGGCTTTGCAGGCGACGCCCCGTGGACGATTAAACCTCACCGCGCCGATCACCTACGGCGAACAGTTTCTGATGCCGCAGGTGAATGACTTTCAGGTGCAGTACCCCGAACTGACCGTGAATGTGGAACTGACCAATACTCAGCTGGACATCGTTGATGCCGGCTTTGATCTGGCCATTCGACTGGGCCGGCTGTCGGACAGTCGACTGCGGGCACGTAAACTGGCGACGCGTCAGGTGCGCACCTGCTGCAGTCCGGGCTATCTGCGACGCTGTGGTGAGCCTCACACTCTGGCGGAACTGAAGCGACACAACTGTCTGCTGGGGTCGGTTGGGCAATGGCGTTTCCGGGTTCAGGACGAGGAAAAACTGGTCACCGTCAGCGGCAGTTTGCGCTGCAACAGCGGGCGCTCCTTGTTAGATGCCGCCAGCAAAGACATTGGCATTGTGCAGCTGCCGGAAGAATATGTGCTGGACGGTTTGTCCGACGGCACGCTGGTGGAAGTGCTGTCGGCCTATCGGCCGGACAGTGAAGGCATTTGGGGGGTCTATCCCGAAACTCGCTGGGTGTCTCCGAATGTCGGGTTGTTGCTCGATTTTCTGGCTCAGCATTTGACCGGCGAGGCGGACGTTTTCCAGTCCGATGTTGCCCGGCGGGATTGAAATGCCACGGCACCACCAATGACGGCCGCCATGTCGCCAAGTTGAGCTAACCTAAAATCAATGTCATCCGCGTGATACCACAGATTGTCCGGCAGCCGTGCTTTCAGGTCCCGTAATAATGATGAGCCTCGCGCTGCGATCCCTCCGCCGATGATCACCCGTTCGGGGGAATACGCCAATATCAGATTATGAATCAGCCGAGACCAGACCTGCAGGGTGTGCTGCAGTTGTTGCTGGGCCTGAGTATCGCCTTGATCGGCGCTTTGCCACAGTTGTTTAAAGTCGGTCTGCAATGCCCAGCTGGACGCTTGGGCTTCCGCACAACCGCTGGCACCGCAGTTACAGACAGCACCGTCGATCGTGGTCAGCGAGTGTCCACCCAGGTTGCCCGCGAAGTGTCCGGCGCCGGCCAGCAGTTGCCCATCCACAATCGCGCCGGTACCGATGCCGGTGCCCAGCGTCAGCATGATCACGTTGCGGCGGTTTTCTCCGGCGCCCTGTTGCCACTCCCCCTGCAAGGCCGCAATAGCATCGTTTTGCAATAGCAGCGGGCACTGAAAGGTTTGTCGGGCCCACTGCCTGAAATCCGTTACCGGAGCATCCTGATGTTTGCCGTTAATGCGTAGCACCTGTTGCCGATCGCGATCAACAATGCCAGGCAAGGCGAGTGCGATACCATCGATCGCTGGCAAACCATCGTGCTGCCATTGACGAACCTGGTTAGCAATCTGATTCAGGGTCAGAGTCATGGCGGCTTGACTGTTGATGGTAAGCACGGTTGTGCGATCCAGCCGGTCATTAACAAAAGCGCCCATCTTGACCCGAGTACCGCCGAGATCGATTGAAATCAGTGTCATACCTGACCCTCCTCGGCGTTTTGGTAAACGCGCAGGCAGCGCCCGTTACCAGACAGGGTCCGTGCTACCGTACTGGGCATTAACAAAGCACTGATGCCGGTGTCGAGCGGTGCATTGCTCAGAGTCACTGTTCCCTCAAGGACCAGCATCAGTTCGCTTTGTGTTGTCGGTTCCAGTGATTGGACCTGTTCGTTGATCGTTAGAACTTCGCATTGGTAGTCATCGACCGGAACCGGGATTCGGTGCCGGCCGCGGCCGGAGACCACGCGATCAATTTCGGGCGCAAAGGGTTGAAAGCGCACCGCCGTGGTCAGTTCATCCAGGTCAATGTGTTTGCAGGTCAGTCCGGCGCGCAGCACATTATCAGAACAGGCCATTACTTCGACGGCATCGCCTTCCAGATACGCGTGAGGGATGCCTGCCGGAACAAAAAAGGATTCGCCCGGCGACAGTGAGATCGGGTTCAGCAGAATGGGCATCAGGACACCGGCGTCCCCCGGATACCATTGTGATAACTGTCTGACTAACGACAGCGTCGGGTTGGTTGATTCCACTAAGGCGAGTTGATCGACCAAGGCCGTAATGGTGCGCTGTTCCAGACTCAGAAAGAAATGGAACAGGGCTGCTAACGTCGTTTCGGTCTCGGACGTTTGGCAGCGATAGCACGCATCAACGATCGTCCGGTCGGGCAGTGTGTCGATGATTTCAAAGATATGTTCCGGTTTCCTAAAACCCACCATCGCCCGGAAAGGCGTTAAGGCGAGCAAGGTTTCGGGCTTGTGATTGGCGTCTTTGTAATTGCGTCGGCGGTCGGTGATGTCGATGCCAGCGTTCTGTTCCCGTTGAAAGCCTGCTTCGGCTTGCGATTTACTGGGGTGCACCTGAATAGACAGGGGCGAGGCAACGGACAGCAGTTTTACCAGATAGGGCAATTGACCGTCATACAGTTCATACTGCTGTAAAAACTCGGGCAGAGGTTGGGCGGTCTGCGCCACCTTGGAAGGCAGTTGTGGGTGTGCTCCGATCCAGTACTCAGCGACCGGTCGATCACCAATGAGGTCCGGACGACCAAGGAACGTGGCAATGCCATCATGGGTTCCCCAGTGATAATGCTGAACAGCATTTTCTAAAATGACATGACAGGGTGAGCGGTCAGACATGAGGGTGGTTCACTATGTAAAAGTTATCTGGGAATGGGCGACCGTTTTGGGTCGCCCGATGGGTGTCGTGTTTTGGATCAGTCCAGAACAAACCGGACCGCGTCGGCGATGGTATGGCCGGAATCGCTTGCGGCATCCAGTGTGACCCGGTTGGCATCCGAAGTACCGGCACCAAAGGTGAAGGTGCCCAGTAATTGCCAGCTGCCTCCGTTGATGGTCTGATCGCGGTAGACTTCGGTCACCTGACCCTGTGCATACACCTTGTATTTGATGTTGTCGGGGCGATTGCTGTGCGATGTCCAGCGAGCGTAAACCTTGTAAGTGGCGGTGTTCGGAAAGGTGGGGCGCCAGGATGCCCAGACGTTACTGCCACCGGCTGCATCGACGTCATAGAGGTAGTCGCTGCCCTGGTAGCCCGATGTTGAGGTGCTGCTGTTCCAGCCACTGCTGCTGGTGAGAAAGCCGGAACTGTTGTTATCTATGATCATGTCCACGGCTGGATTGGTCTCGTTGGCGTAGCCGATGTTCTGGCTCAGACGCGCGCCAACAGAATAGAACATATGCCATTGGTTATTGTCGTACACCAGATACGGTTCCGCGGCTTTGTTCTGTTCGGCCCCACCGGATGTCGGGTCATAGAACACACCCTGGTGGTTCTCCAAATTAAAGTTGGCACCGACTTCGGTGTAGTAGATGTTGCTGCTGCCGTGATAAAGCACGTAGTGCTTGCCCGCGTCCTGCCAATAAAACGCGCCGGAGATATTGCTTTGTCCATCGGGAACCGGCGACACCAGGGAGCCATCGCGCGGGGTAAAGTCTTTACCATCGTCTGAGGTGGCCAAAGCGATTTTTCGCTGGCCGCCGTCATTGACCATCAACACCATCGTGTACCGGTCACCCCAGGTTGGGATTTCATAGTCGAACACCCGCGCATAGGACGTCTCGGAAATCGAAGTGCTGAAACCGGCGTTATGAAAATCGGCGGTTGTCACGGCAACGTTGTCCTGCGCGATGTTCCAGTTCAGTCCATCCCAGGACCAGGCCCAGCGAGTGGTGTTGTTTTCTCCGTGGTAATACATGAAAAATTTACCGTACTCTTCCATCCAGACCACATTCGGGCTCGAGATGTGGCTGACATTCCAGCGGGACGGTTCATTGTTCGAAATCAGTGGCAAGTTGCTGTACTCAGTGTATGGGCCTTCGATGGTGTTCGAATAAGCCACCGCAATACCACCCGGGGCATCATGCGGTGCGTAGTAAAGGTAATAGTTCCCAAGGGCACCGCTGATGTGGTCGGTCACCTTTAACAAGCTGGGAAAAATGACCTCGTCAGTCGGGTTGTAGTTCAGTGTGTCAGTGTTGATGACCACGCCCTGATGGTAGAACGTCGGTTTGGCAGCGAAGGCCAAGGTGGCCGTCAGACTGAGGGCACTGCAGAGCAGGGCGGACAGTTGTTTTTTCATGAGTGTGACTCCGTTTTGGTAGGTCTCATGAAAACCGGATCGATGCATGGTTTTCATTATTTTTGTATTTATGAGCTTGAGTCGATCAGCGCACCGTCAGTCTGTTCTTTGACTAAATGATTATGCGCATAATCTTTTAATTACCTTACGGTTCGATTCTTAGGTTGTCAAATGATCAGGATTAATCAGGCGCGGTTTGGTATGGGATAGGGGCTTTTAGATCAAGAAAAGCGGTAGTTTGAGCTTTTTTAGGTGAGTAGGGTTTAAATAAATTATTGATTTATAAAGGTTTATTTGGTTTTAGTGAACGATCGGCTAAGAGCTGTAAGTTGGCAGTCGTATACTGAAGGGGCGGAGAGCTTGTTCGGGTGTAACGTACGGTTTAGGTGGTTTCTATTGCTTATTTGAGATTTTTTCCGTGCGGGACTTGCTAAAATTGATTACGCGCTTTATCATTTTTTCATCAAGTTAATTTGCAGAGTGCCACAGTCGCATGAAGGACACAAAGAAACGCCCAACTCAAGCCGATGTTGCCCGACTGGCCAAAGTCTCCTCGGCCGTTGTGTCTGCTGTGGTGTCCAAAGGCGACTCCAGTAATATCCGTGTGGGTGAAGAAACCCGGGAGCGCGTTCTGAAAGCCATCAAGGAGTTGGGCTATGTGCCCAATATGGTGGCGCAGTCTCTGGCGGGAGGTCGCAAGAAAATTATCGGCCTGTTCAGTTTCGAGTCGGTGTTTCCAAAAGACCCGAACGACTTTTTCCGTGATTTTCTGTTGGGTGTTGAAACGGCGGCTGAAACCATGGGCTACGACCTGCTGCTTTATACCTCGTCGAAAAACCGTAACCAACAGAAGCGGATTTATGAAAACGACGTGAATCGCCTGGTGATGGCCGATGGGGCCATTCTGTTCGGACGGGATCCCAATCCGAAAGAACTGATTCGGTTACAGAAGGATGGTTACCGGTTTGTTTATATCGGCCGGCAGGACCTGAAGACGCCCATCAGTTATGTCGCCGCCGACTACACCGGCGCAACCTGCGAGTTGTGTGAGCACCTTTACGAACTTGGTCACCGTAAGTTTCTGTACGTTGGCGACGTGCCGTTGGTGGAGCGTCGACTGGATCGAGAGCAGGGTTTTAAACAGTTCCTGCAAGATCATCAGTTGGATGAACGCCACAACCGGATCGAACGGGGAAACACCGACACCTTTGTCGCCGAGCTGGTGGAGCGGATCAACGCCGATCAGTTGACGGCTGTTCTTGTCGAAGAAACCCCAGTGGCTGAACAGCTGGTTGATCGGCTGGCACAGCAGGGGAAACGTGTACCGGACGATATCTCTATCGCTATCTTGGGTGAACCTATGGGTGCGATGGACCTGTCCATCGAGTGGAGCGGATTCGATGTTCCTAAAGTCAATATGGGTCACCAGGCGTTTGTATCATTAATACAGATGATCGATGCCAACCTGACCAACTCAAAAGTTCAACTGACGCTGCCGTGTGAGCTGCGTCTTGGAAAGACCCTCGGGCCTGCCCCGATTTAATCATCAATAAAAAACTCAGAGCGAGCTCAGCGCTTGTAGTAACAAAAACAATTAGAGGACTTAATGATTATGCGCTTTATCAAACTCACCACCGCCGCTCTGGCTCTCGGCATGACCGCCGGGGTAAGCCAGGCTGACGATTTGCGTTTTACCGTATGGACGGGCAGTGAAGCCCATCTGTCGATGCTGAACGAATTTGCCGACGGTTTTAAAGCGACGCATCCGAATACCAATATCACTTTCGAAACCATCCCGTTTGCCGATTACGTGCAGAAAATTTCCCTGCAGATCGGTGGTGGTAATCCGCCGGACATGGGCTGGATGCTGGAAGGTACGGCACCCACCTTTATTCAATCTAATATCCTGGCCGATGTCAGCGACACACTGCAGGCGACCGCGAACTACAACTTTGAGGATTTGTCACCTTCAGCAATGGGTTTGTGGCAGAAAGACGATGCCGTCTACGGGGTTCCGTTCTCAACCTCACCGTTTGTGATTTTCTATAACCAGAGCCTGTTGGATGCCGCCGGTCTGGACAATCCGAATGAACTGCACGCCAAAGGCGAATGGACCTGGGGTGCGCTGCGTGACATGGCCGATACCCTTGCGGACGCTGAACAGGGTATTTATGGCTTTGAAACCATGGACGGCCAGGGTTATGACGGGCGCGTGTGGGAAGTGCTGGTGCCGTTGGTGCGATCCTACGGTGGCGACGTCTGGCAGGGCGATACCTGCACGTTGAACTCAGCAACGGCGGTTGAGGCCGTTCAGGTGTATCACGACATGATCTTTAAAGATCAATCGGCGGTCCCTCCGGGAGAAATGGGCGACTTCTTTAATGGTAAGGCCGCCCTGACCTATACGCAGATTTCCCGCGCGTCAAAATTGGATGAGGCTGACTTTGACTGGGGTATTGCACCCATGCCATCTGGTAAAGCGGGTAGCGCCCCCATCATTGGTCAGGCCGCAGTTGTCGTCTTTAAAGACAGTCCAAACCGGGCGTTGGCTGAAGAGTTTCTGGCTTACATGACCAACGAAGCGGGTGTCGCACGTATGGCTGAGTTCTTCCCGCCGGCACGTGCCTCGGTCTTGGGGTCGGATGCTTTCCTGAACTCAAACAGCCGGCTGACGCCGTCCGCCATGCGCATTGTGGCGAATGAAATCAATAACGGCAGCGTTATGCCGTCTCATGTCAACATGCCGGTCATTAAATCGGCGACACGGGGAACCTTCGACAAGTTGTGGAAAGCGGATGCGGACATCGAAGCGGTGTTTACGGAAGCCTGTTCTCGAATCAACAAACAACTGACTCGAAAATAACCCCATCACTGCGACCGGCAGCGGTGAATGCTGTCGGTCGTCCTTAAAACGTTTGGTGATCTGATGTCTGCACTTGTCTCACAGAAAAAGAATCTGTTTTCCGGAGAAACGCTGTCGGGATGGCTGTTTATCAGCCCGATGATGTTTGGCTTTCTTTGCTTTTTTATTATTCCGGTGATTGCTATTTTTGGCTATTCGGTCACTGAGTGGAACATTTTAAGCCAGGATTCAACGTTCGTTGGTCTGCAGAACTACCAGGAAATCTTTACTGAAAATGAAGAGTTCTGGTTGGTGGTTCGTAACTCTTTGGTCTTTGCCGGTGGCTTGGTGCCATTGAACATCGCACTGGCTTTGGTTTTGGCCCTGGCGTTGAATCAGAAATTTACCGGCGTGGTGTTTTTCCGCACCGTGTATTTTGCACCGGTGATTACCGCGGGAGCGGCCTGGGCGATTGTCTGGTCGTTTCTTCTGCAGAAAGAATCCGGTGGGGTTAACCAGCTGTTGGCGTTAATTGGCATTGATGGGCCAAACTGGTTGCGTGAACCGAACTGGGCCATGTTTGCCGTCATCATGACCCGGGTTATCAAAAACGTGGGGCTGAACATGATTTTGTATCTGGCGGCGCTGCAATCCATTTCTCCTGATTACGTCGAAGCATCGTCCCTGGATGGTGCCACACCTTGGCAACGGTTCCGCCACATCATCTGGCCGCTGTTGGCGCCGACGACGTTGGTAATTTCCATCGTGACGGTTGTTGGTTCGCTGAAAGTCTTTGACCACATCTATCTGATGACTGGTGGCGGGCCCGAAAGCGGCACCTTGGTTTTGGCGTATTACATCTATGAACGTGCGTTTGAGTTTTTTGAAATCGGCTATGCCAGCGCTTTGGCGGTCATCCTGTTTGTTTTGACGTTGGTGTTAACCGTCGGTCAGTGGCTACTGAAGCAGAAGGAGCAATAAGATGAGTACCCTGGTCTTTTCCAAATCGAATCGCAAAGATGCCGCGATGACGGATGTCCCCTGGAAGCGTTACCTGAATCGGGTGCTTTGGTATGCCACGCTGTTAGGGGTATCGGTGCCTTTTGTATTTCCGTTCATCTGGATGGTGTCAGGTTCACTGAAGAGTCAAAGTGAAATTACCGCGTTTCCACCGACCATCATTCCGGAAACGTTTCGCTGGGAGAACTATGTCGAAATTTTTCAATACCAGCCTTTCGCACAGCAGTATTTTAATTCGTTGTACATAGCGGTGGTGGTGACGATCTCAATTATGTTTGTCGCCTCGCTGGCAGGTTACGCCTTTGCCAAAATCAAGTTCAAAGGTGCAAATCTGGTGTTTCTGTTGCTGCTCAGTGGGCTGATGATGCCGGAAGAGGTCACCATTATCCCAAACTTCTTTGCCATGTCGACATTGAATCTGATGAACTCGCATGTGCCGTTGATTTTGCTTCCGGTGTTTGGCTCTCAGGGCATTATCGCAACGTTTCTGATGCGCCAGTTCTTTATGTCGATTCCGAACGAAGTCGAAGAAGCCGGCATTATGGATGGCCTGTCCCGATTTGGCGTGTTCTGGCGCATTGCGCTTCCGCTATCCGGTCCGGCGCTGGCGGCGGTGGCAATCCTGTCTTTCCTGCATTCCTGGAATCTGCTTCTTGAACCACTGGTGTTTGTCAGTGATCTCGACAAGTTTACCGTGCCCCTGGCACTGAATAATTTTTCCGATGCCTACGGTTTACCGTTGTGGCATTTACAGATGGCGGCAACATCGCTTGCGGTGATTCCGGTGTTATTGATTTACGTTATCGCGCAGCGACACATTGTGCAGAGCTTTGCGATGACCGGCGTTAAAGGATAAAAGATGAAAGTAGAACAGTACGATGTCGTTGTCGTAGGTGGTGGCCCCTCGGGTGTCATGGCGGCGGTGCAATCTGCTCGAGCCGGAGCAAAAACCCTGTTGATTGAACGCGGTGGCTTTTTAGGTGGTTCGTTGACCATGATGGGCGTCAGTCCGATGATGACGTTTCACAATCCTGGCGGCGATCAGGTCGTGTTCGGGCTGGCCCAGGAATTGGTTGATAAACTGATCGCCATGGATGCGTCACCGGGGCATGTGATCGATTCGATCACCTATTGCTCAACCGTGACGCCCTTTGATGCCGAGGCGATGAAAATAGCCATGGAAACCATGGTCATCGACGCCGGTGCGGACATTCTTTACCACTCCATGCTGGCCTCGGTTTCGTTTGACCAGTCCAGGGTGCAAAAAGTCACTGTCTGTAATAAAGCCGGCTTGGTGGATATTGTCGGCCAATATTTTATTGACGCGACGGGTGATGGGGATCTTGCCAATCAGGCCGGCATTATGCAGAAAAAAGGCCGGGAGACTGACGAAGCCACGCAACCGATGACAATGAATCTGAAGATTTCTGGTGTGGATGTCGATCGTATTCGGGAAGATGTATACGCCAACCCGGACAATTACGAGTTTGACCTCGGCGTCGAAGAAGGCATTAAGCGGCTCAAGGAAACAAAGCGATTAAGTTTGAAGGCGTTTTCTAAAACCTGGCCGGCTTATCGTGATCAACATCAGTTGGGTATTCCACGAGAGTTTATTCTGTTCTTTGAAACCAACGAGCCGGGTACCGTGGTTTGTAATTCCTCTCGGATTCAGGGTATGGACGGCACTAATCCGTTCGACATGACCCGGGCCGAAGTTGAAGGGCGGCGCCAGTGCTATGAGATTTTCAAGTTCCTGAAATCTGAAGCCATAGGCTTTGAAAACGCCCGATTGGTTTCAACACCCTATCAGGTGGGTGTGCGGGAAACCCGCCGATCGATCGGGGATTACGTGTTAACCGCCAGCGATTTGCTGGAGCAGCGACCGTTTGACGATGTGGTCGCGTTTGGTGCCTATCCGATCGATATCCACTCACCTGATAAAATCGAAACGGTATCCACTCACTTGCAGCCTGATCATGTTTATAACATCCCGATGCGAACGCTATTCACCGGCAAGGTCGATAACCTGGTGTTCAGTGGTCGTTCGATCAGTGCGGATCATGAGGCTTTCGCCGCCATTCGGGTGACCCCGATTGCGATGTCTATCGGACAAGCCAGTGGCGCGGTAGCGGCCGTTGCCGCTCGTCATCACTGTGCGGTGAATCGCGTTCCTTACGAAGAGGTTAAACAGGCACTGAAAGAAAATGGTGTCCGGCTTTAATCGCCCTACAACTCTGGAGTCAGCAATACTCTGACGTGTTTGACGGTGCCCGGCACCGTCTTTTTTTATGAACCGAAAAGAGGGAGCATTCACGATGATACGGAAACTGACGGTTTTGTTGTTGCTGGGTGTCAGCAGCCTGGTGTTCAGTGCTGAGTTAACCCTGACGGTCTGGAGCAAACGTCCCGCTCATGTTGCGGTGATGGAGACACTGATCAGAGGCTTTAATGAACGCCATCCGGAGGTGACGGTACAGTTGGAGTACCTTCCTTATGGCGACTATAACGACCTGTTCAGTTCGACAACGACGCGCCTTCCGGATATCGGCTGGGTTTCAGAAAGCCAGTTCCCTCAGCTGGTCGAGCGAGGTCTGGCGATTCCATTGATGAGTGCTCTGCAAAACGATGAACGTTATGATCTTGAAGATTACACCTTGGCATCGCTGGAGCAGTTTTCGCATGAGGGACAACTGCTGGCGGTCCCATTTTCTAACTCCCCCTTTGTTATGTTCTACAATCAGGACCACTTAAATGCGGCCTTGGTTCAGTCATTACGTGATGGGCAGTTCGAAAGTTTCCAGACGATGATTGAGGCGGTGTCGGCGCATACCCGAAAGCAGACGGGTGTATATGCTTTTGAAGGCCGGCACGGTGGCTCGCAACAACGCAGCCGGTCATTCGAATGGGTCAATTTGTTGATTCAATCCGATCTGGGTCCAGATTGGCAACCGGAAGGCTGTGCTTTCAATGATGAAGCCTTTAAAGCGCTGCTGAACTGGTATCGGGACAGTTATACAAGCTTTGATGTCACCGTCCCGGTGGATCAGGAACGTCAGTTTTTTAAGGGATCAGTTGCCGTGACCTACGGCCAGATTTCCGATGTGTCTCAGTTACAGACAGTTGATTTTGAGTGGGGCTTGGCACCGATGCCGCAGGGTGCAGAAATGGTTGGGCGTGCGGGTTTGTTTGTCTCGCAGCACAGTGAACATCAGGCGTTAGCCATTGAGTTCGTAAAATACCTAACCGGGCGGCAGGGTGCGATGGTGATGTCCCGATACTTTCCGCCCGCCAGGGCGTCTATTTTAAAATCCATTGAGTTTCTGGGCAGTAACCCAAACCTGGAACCGGTCGATATGTCGGTCGTGGGCCAGGGCATTCTGAATGGGCAAAGCCTTGTCATGGGGTCGCACGAGACCCGTCTGCAATCCTTAGTGGCTAAGGACTATGCTCAGTTATGGAACCCATCGACCCCTTTGGACGCATTGTTAACTCAATGGTGTGCAGCGCCCTGACACCGGCTTTGGTTCAGAACTCATTCAGATTGTGTTGACGGGCCAGCGCCGCATCAACCTGCTGACGACAAAAGGCCAGCAGGGTTGTCTGTCGGCAATCTTCGGCCGCCTCATCCAGCCATTGGATGTTTTCTACCGCCTTTGCCCGTGTGTTTTCGTAGGCTTCGCGTTGACTGTCATCGGTTTCAACGGCAATGAACGCATCCAGCGTAGCGATAGACTGCTGATTACTGACGAACCGAACTGACAGGCGCTCATTTTCAAATGTAAAGGGAGCACCGCGGTCTAATGGGTCGGCAACCAGTCCAAAGTGTGCCGACGCCTGATAAGTTTGGGTGTTCATAGACAGCACGGTTTTTGGTGCGCTTTCGATGTCCTGTGCATACCCGGAAGGGCTGAACAAATAGTCGAACAGTTTTTCCAGTGTGGTTTCACAGTCCGTCATGGCATCGGTTTGGCAGTAACGTGGGTTTTGATCCAGCAGCTCCTGTAGTCTTGGTGTCATACCGCCCTGCGTGTTGACGTCGATGCTGTAGACGGCGTTCTCGGTCAGTTTGAGCCATTCTTTGGTTTTCGTTTTGGTTTTGGAATAGAACAGAAAGCGCACTTTAATTTTTGTCACCCACTTCTGATACTCTTCGACCGAACGAAAGTGCAGTCGCGTCGTTACGTAGATCTCGGAACCCAGTTTGATGTGGTGAATGAAGGCGTCACCACAGGTACTGAGAATCGTCATGGGGTCGGCACCAACCATGGACTGACCCAAGGGGGTCAGCGTCCGGTTTTCTAATGACAGATCGCGGGCGTCGTAAATCAGTCGAATACTGGAGGAGGCACTGCGTCGGTTTTCGGTGACGCGGGAGCTGAGCGAAGTACTGACCGAACCGGCAAATAAAATCAGATTGATGCCGCCTTTCACTTTGCCATAGGTTTGTTCGATGAACGCTTCGGCAGTCTGAGAACTGAGGTAGTTCAGTTCACCGCGAACATTTCCGGTTTCGATCCAATCGCCTTGCAGGCAGGCCTGTCGCATGGTTGCCATATCGCTGTCAAAACCAACGCCCAGATGGTCGGGTTGAATCTGGTAGCCCGCGTATTCGGTGGCGTCCAGGGTGCTGGCAAGCATCAACCCGCACAGTGGCAGGCATAGGTTCCTAAACAGTGACATGGTGTCCCTCGCAATTGGCTGGCGGCTGGCAAGTAAACAGTTGGCTCTGTCTGACATAAGGCAAACAGAGCCGTGTGTGGGCCTTAGTTTTCGAACGTCAGACCGTAGGTGGTCAGAGCAAATTCACAGGGTGTCCATTCCACGATGCCATAGTCCGGTTGGCTCGCATCAACAAAAACCGGTGCCCAGCGCAGCTTACGATACGACAGGGACAACGGCTCTGAAATCAACCCTCGGTTAGTTGCCTGCTGACGGGCCAGTTCACACTGGTACACCTTGCGTTCCTGGGCGGGAATTTCCAAACGGCTCCGGTCGTATTCGGCCAGGCATCCTTCCCCGGTAGTGTTGCAGACATTTTGCATTTCTGCCCAGTAGTCTACGCACAGATCTCCGAAAGGATGTTTCTGGCAGTATTCCGCCGCGTCGTAATACAGCCAGGCATTTTTGTACGCATCACGTTTGATGGCTTCAATGCCCTGGCGCTGATCGGCCGGCACCCAGCTTAAATAGGTTGCCAGGATGTCGGCCGCCCGCTGCTCGTCCATCAACGCTTTTTTGTACTTATCGGTCAGTTCATAAAGCAACTGATTTCGTGCAAAGCTGACTTCCTGATACTCCGGTGCCAGACGTTTAACGTCGGCGGTTGAGCGGTCGTAACGCGTCGTTTTGTAACTGATGACGTTGTAGTCAGAGAGTTGGTTAAACTGCAGACGGAAATCGTTTTTCGCGTACTGAATGGCCTGACTGAACAGGTCAAAACACGGCTGAGGATTTGCCAGTGAGCAGGTGACGATGTTGTTGGGGATGATGTGCAGCAACTGAGCAGGCTGCCCACCTTTCTGAATGGCGCGAACGGTGATCTTTACCGACTCTTTGGTTTCTTCATCGAGAAAGTCCAGTTCGCCCTGTACACTGACCACACCGCCGGCAATATCCACGCCGAGGTAGCCCCCAATGTCCCGCTTGTCCTGACTGTTCAGGTATTCAATGTTCATGTTAACGAACAGTTGCGCACCGTACTCAATGCTGGTGACAAACTCATCACCGGCGAGCTCCATGAGTTCACTTTGGTAGTCATTGGCAATGGTGTTACCTACTGGGTTCAGCGTAAAGCCAACGTTGCTGTCTTCCGGTATGAACACTTTCTTTTTCGGTGTGGTGTTCGCCGTAAAGGTGTACGAACTGCTGTACTGCGACTCGGCCGACTCTTTTGCAATGTGTGCGCCAGCGTTGACCTGTACCACATTAATGGCAACCGATGCATCGACGCTGCCATTCAACGAGCTCAGTATCTCGTCGTAGCTGGTGTCGGTGTCGTAGGTAAAATTAAACTGAACGCCACCATATTGCTCGGTTACGGTACCGGCAATGGGTTGGTGATTCAGAAACTCTTCGGTTGCGCTGTTATAGGCTGTACCGAGAATTATGTGATCGTTCACCATGCCTGGAATGGTGCTGCTGAACGTATCCAGCCGTTGCGATTGCAGCGATTGGCGCTGCGGGACCGTTGTGTCGGCCGCAGAAGTCAGGACGCTGAGCAGACAGGCTGTTGCCAGCAGTCCGGATCGGAATGAAATTGTCATGGGTGAATCTCCCTTAGTTAACCATCAGGGTGTAGTCTTCGACTTCACCGTATTGAATGTCATAACAGGGGTTGTCATAGCCGCCTGCGATATCCGTCGTAATGCGCAACCGGGTGAAGCCTGGTGTGGCATCGTCCGGGACAGTCAGATTGAAAGTCACCTCGCCATCGGCAGAGGCTTGATTACGAACGATCATTTCGCCGGCATCATCCAACGCGCCGTTACGGTTCCAGTCAGCAAAAACATGCCAGGTACCCGTGATGCGTTCGTGGCTTTTCAGTTCCGTCGCGCTGACTCTGAAACTGTCGCCGCGATTGAGCGTCACAATCCGTCCGGAAAAATTAGAGTAGGTTGAGGCGTCGCTGTTGTTTTCGTAGTTACCGATGGTGACCCGGCTGATGGCCAGATAGTCGGAGCTGGCGGATGTGATGGCACAGTAAGGTTTGTAGTCGAAAGTGGTTTGCAGGCCGATCACCTGATAACCACGTGGAATGGTTTTACAGACCTGATTGGGGTGCGTACCCGCCACCCAGTTTTCCGGGTTCTCATGGTCTTCATCGCCAAAGGTGAGATATTGCGCATGCGTTTTCAAACGGCCATCTTCAAAAAGCCATGCGTTTCTGAGGTCATTCATTTTATCGGCAGTTGATGTCGGGTCCGTCACGTCGTACATCCGTTCCCAGGTTTCAATCAGCAGTCCTTCATAACATTTTTGCAGCCATTGGAAACGTCCGACGGCTTCGATGGGCGTCAGTTGATCGTCCCACTTGCCGTAGTTCGGGTAGTCCTCGGCGGTTGCGACCACACTGGTACCAACCAGAGCAGCCCATAGGCAGAGCCATTTAATGAGTTTCATGGGTCAGGTTCCTTAATCCGGTTAAAGGGCGCTCAAATCGAGCAGGTCGGCATCGTAAGTTTGAATGTAGCCACCATCGGTCAGTTCAGTTTCCCGATCCCGACAGTAAGGGCCGTAGGGGTTTCGGTTGCAGTATGCGACCGTGTCGGCATAGAGGTAGGCGTTGGCCCGTGCTTTATCGACAATGGCTTCAATCTGTTGTTTCTGCGTCGTGCTCAGCGCCGAACCGTAATAGTTCACGATGTTCTCCGCGCGCCGTTTATCGAGCATTGAAGACACCCAGGCGTCACTGAGCCGATTCATGGTGAGTTTGGTCAGATAGCCGATGTCTTCGTAACCACTGACCGGTGTCAATACGGCCAGACCCGGACCGGAGGTTTGATAGCGTTGCGTGTACAGCTTGACCGGATTGTATTTGTCCAGCGTTGGGAACTGATTGATGTAATCGGTTTTTAAATAGGTGACAGTTTCAGAAAACAGATTGAAACAAGGCTCAGGATTGTTCAGCGAGCATTGCATCAAACCATCGGGGATAATTTTTGCCAGCTCCAGTGGATTGCCGCCTTCCTGCTTGGCCGAGATGGAGATTTTCACTGAGCGTTTGATGTCTTCATCCATCAGGCTCAGATCGCCATCAACGCTGACGATGCCGTTGACATCAACCGACAGGTACCCGCCAATACGTCTTTTGTCTTCGGCACTGCGGTACTCCACCTTCATATTGACGATGAGATAAGAACCGTATTCGATGCCGGTGACAAACTCATCGCCGAGTTCTTCCGGCTTGTTGCCCGGATAGAGGTTTGCCAGTTCTACGGCCGCTGCGGTTGCCTGGTAGCCGTACTCATTGGCCGGTACCAGCAATCGTTTTTTTGGTTTCAGATTGATGTAAACAGTGTAGGTACCGGTGTACTCATCGGCCGCATTTTGTGAAGCGTATTGTCCTCCGGCATCGACACTGACGGCGGTCAGTTTCACTGAAGCGTCCACACTGCCGTTCACCATGTTCAGCAGTTGTTTGTAACCGGCGTCGAGAGAGAACTGGATTTCCGCCTCGGTGTTGCCGTAGGTTTCATCGATTTGACCGTTCACACTCTGAAAGCCGTAAAATCCAGCTTTGTCACTGTGATATGCGGTTCCCAGTGGGATGTGATCGTTTTCGGTCCCTGGAATCTCAGTTGCCGTCGACAGGGATGCGCAACCGGCCAGTCCGATCAGTAAGGCTGAGACGCGACCTGGCAGTGTCCGGCACCAGGGACGTTTTCTGTTCAATGTACTCATGGATTCACCTATCAGATAAATGGTTCAACTGCGCTTCCGTCATTGGTGATACCGCGCAGTGTTTAAAGCGGGGCCGGTCTGGTGACCGGCGCCCTTTGGTGAGCGGATTACTTCAGCGAGTTCAGATAATCCTGATGCCAGGCTTCCGGCAGTTGCTCCAGTGTGGCCTCGACCGTTGACGGCGCTTTATCTTTAAACGTCAACGATGACTGATAGCCGAGGTCACCAATGGCAATGCCGTTGGCAAACATCAGCTCGTCGGTTTCATTGGTGCCGGAGGCAGGTTCCAGTTCCAGGTTATGGACGGTGTCGTTGAACAGCTGCTCTTCAACAGCGGTCACCGTGCTGCTGCCCTGTTGTGTCATCAACTGGTCACCGGCCTGAACCTCCTCAGCCCAGATGACGCCGCGATTGGAGGTTTGAACCGGATGGGTACGGGTGAGTAAGACGTTGTGACCGAGGTCATCGGTAATGGCAATCATCGGTTCGGCTTCATAACCGATAGACGTATCGGTGACCTGCATGGCTTTGCCGTCGGACAGCACCACATCACCAATCATCACGTCTTCGATGGCCTTCACGGAACCATCGGCCATGGCAATCAGGCTGCCCTTGGCAACACAGCTGTACTCGAAATACAGGAAGGGCAGTTTCTCCTCGAGAACCCACTGGTCGAGTTCGTCATCGAGGCTCGCGTTTTCAGCGACAAAGACGGTGTCGTAAGGCGGCACAATAACAATACGATCATCGGTTGTGCTTAAGTCACCATCCATATCAATGGTGTCCTGTGCCTGTACCCGCAGGCGGATTTCCCACTGTACGTTTTCAAAGCGCTTGAACAACGTCGCCTGAGTGTTATCTGCGCCAACGCCGAATAGTGCATCTTCCATTGGCACGTCCCAGGTCAGGACAGTAGTGACGTTGCCGAACTCATCGAGGAACGGACGGAAGTTGACGTAATCGACAAACGTCGTTGAAGGATCGTCAGGGTGTCGCATGTGTGCCCATTCGCCATCGGCATTCGGGTCACCGGCCATAATCCAGACGCCGGTATCGAGACCCTGAATCACACCTTGTCCGGTTTCGCCCGGAGCATAGACCTTGATGATTTCGTGGATGGTTTCGATGGAACCGGCAATGGGCAGTCGTACCTTCAGTTGCGAGTTGGGTGTGTTGCTTGGATACATCTGCGGGTAATCGCAGTCACCGTGGTCTCGGTTCAGGCAGATTTTAATATTGTTGTTACCGGCATGGGCCGGTTTTACCACCGGTGCTTCGACGGTGAGGGTACCGTTGTCACCATTGGAGGAACTGCGACTCATCAGGGCTTTTGCCAAAATAACGTTTCTGCTGGTGTGGAACTGTCGCTGACCGTCGGTATCCTGAGTCATGGCGAACGATTCCAGAATAAATTGATCGTCCGGGTCATAGTTGGCGGCGATGTAGTCGGTATCAACATCAGTCAGCGCGATAGAGCGGTCTGCTTCGCCGGCGTAGGCGCGTTTAGCGCCCGGTTTGCCGATCTGCACTCCGTTGGGATCCTTCAGCACGGTGGTCGTGTATCCGTAGACAAGGTTGTCAGCGACGTTCACAGTTGCAGCCGCAATCAGTCGGTTCTCCAGCGTAGCCGGATGGGTCACGGTTTTGGGCATGTGCACTGAATGGTGCAACGTAGGGTCCTGCACCAGCAGGCTTGCTTCGGTGAACAATTGCGGGTTCATCAAGGCCTGTCGCCGGGCTTCTTCAACCATCTTGAAGTGCATTGGCGCTTCGGCAGGGGTGACGCCAGCATACCGAAGATGTTCCATAATGATCGCGAAATCTTCATTGTTGGCCGGGTTCAGAAAGCCGTTTTGTCCGCGTTGAGCGATGTGTTTGTAAGTGGCCTCCCGGTCACCCATTGAGGGTTTAACTGAAACGGAGGAATCGCCGGCCAGTGCCGTAGACGTCAGAGTCAGCGCGCTGCCGAGAGCTGCGCTGGTAATCGCAAGCGCCAGAGTTTTCTTGTTCATGGGTCTGTCCTTTGAGATTGAGTGAGTTTCCGGTCCGCTCTGAGCCGTTCGCCACAGGCTACCGGAGCGGTAGCCTCGTAAAACAAAAGGTTCAGAGCTTTCCTGGTATTCCATGCCGGACGCACTGCCTGAGTGTCCGGACCGGTGGAATTCAATCAGCCGGAGCTGAGCGTGATCGGGTAATCTTCGACTTCACCGCTGCCTTCGCCATCAGGGATAAAGCGACAGGGGTCTGGGTTGCTGACATCAATGGACTGAGTGAGAACTCGCATTCGGGTTTCGCCTAATCCACTCTCTGTTGGAACTTCAAATTGTTGAAAATGACTGTGTGAGATTTTCCGGTTCATAACCCGTTCCTCATTGGCGAATGACCCGTCCCGGTTAAAATCAATCCAAGCGCTGACTCTATAAGCATTAAAGTCATAAGTAGGCTTATCGATTTTTACATCCAGGTAATATTTTTTGGTCAAAACGAGCGTGCTTTGGGTATCGAACAACCGGTACCCGTTATCGGCTGCCGTTTCGCTTTTCAGTTCGTCGTAAAGGCCGGTACCGGACAGGGCAACAAAGGTCAGATGGACATCGTCGGAATCGCTACCCGGCAGACAGTAATCATCATTGGTTGCAGAGACTTCAACCGTTTTGGTTGCTTTGCTGGTTTTTCCATCAAGGGTCATTTCCAGCGTAATGCGGTAAGTTCCGGGTGACTCGAAGGTGATGCTGGCGTTGTAACTGGTGGCAAAGGGTGTATCGCTGTCATTCACCTTCCAGGCCCAGACTGCATTGGTCGGAACGTGTTGAGAGGTGTTGTTGATAGTCACGTTGAGACCTTCGGCCACAGCATTGAAGGTGATCTCAGGAGCAGGCGCCGTTTCTTCAGTAAAGCGAACCCGATAGTCTTCGTATTCACCGGCTTTTGCGTAAGCACAGGGCCGCGTATTGTTCGCCCAATCCATAAGAACCCGCATGCGGGTCGTTTTTCCATTGGCCTGTGCGTTTTCCGGAAGTTGAAGCGTTGCGGTCCATTCGCCTTTTTGCTTTTCACTTATCAGTCGTTCGCCGTCGTCAAGGAAGTCATCGTCACCGTTCAGGTCAATGAACACAGACCAGCGCCGGCTGTAGAGTGTGTCGTTCGGTGTCAGTGTCAGATGGTTGTCTTGTCCTAATGTCATTTCGACCGCTGCGAGATCTGAGTAATCCGCGTATCCTGAGGGTTGTGTCGTCGACGCTGGCCAGGCTTGCCCGTTCAGTGCGACCTGCTTGATGTAGTCTGTATTGCCTCCAAAGCCAGAGGGTTGGCAATAGCGATCGGCCTGAGGGATGGCTTTACTGTAGGTTTGGACGTTGTGACCTTGACGCATGGTCAGGCTGACCGTCTGTGCTTCCTGATCCGGGTCGCGAATCAGGCGGACGCTTTGATCAATACGATGGGTGCTTTGATCGGAGTCTCCATCTGCATCGAGGTCCCATTCCCAGCTTGGGCCTGAGCTATTCGATGTCGACGAATGGTTGCTCAGGATGTATTGATCAAAAAATCGGGTAAAGTCGAACAGCGCAGCATCTACATGATTGGTTTGTGTCATCACATCAACATTGGCAAACGCGTTGATGATGGCTTTTTCAATACGTTCGACAGACCAGTCTGCGGGCAGGTCGCTGTTGTTCTGGCGGAAGTTACTGGCTGAATCCAGAATACAGTCGGCCGCACTTTCAAAGGACATCAGTCCGCTCCAACAGTCCGTGGCAGCGGTCATCCATAGGTCATAACCGATGATGGGGGTCCAGCCATCATTGTCAGTCACCAACGTGTAGAACGCTTTGTTGAACACCCCACCGAGATGATGGCCAATGACCCCGGGATGCCAGTCTTTGAGGCTGGCAATTGAGCGACCATCGACTGCCGGGTCGGCGAAATAACGCGCCGCCTCATCGGCGGTTGGCTTGAACGATTCGGCATTGAATTTCCAGTCGTTAACTGAGCCCTGCTGCACGGCGATGGCGTATTCGGTGGCCTCGCCGGCAATGTCGGCAAAGGATTCAGCGATGCCGAATGAAAAGCCGGTGGTCTGATCAAGGCTGGTGTAGTTTTCTAAAACGGCGTGGGCCAGCTCGTGGCCGAGCGAATCGGCCGAAACCATCGGGTAGAAAAATTCAAACCCATCCCCCAAGGCAATAAACTCTCCGTTCCAGAATGCGGAGTCAATCGGGCCATAACTGGTGCGAACCTGAAGCGTACGGTTAGGATCGTTTAACGGACCGCGGGCGCGTGTTTTGGCGTAGCGCTCGTATAAATTAAATGCCACCTGCGCGTGAAACGCGGCGTCGTTTATCGGTGAGTAAGCGCCGATGTCGTTGAAACGGTTTTCTTCATGATAACCTTGCGCATTACAGAGGTACTCAAAGGCATCGGTAGCGTATTGCCCATGGCGAACTTCAACCTGGTTTTTCCAACTGTTACCGTTTGAGTCGATGTGCATGACGCATCGGTCGTCATTGCGTTGCACAAGGAAGGTGTTTGCACTGAGTGCATCATTTGCCGACTCAATAAAGGAGTAGTTCCTCTGTTGGATCAGGGCATTGCCTCCCAATCCGCTGCCAGCCTGTTGCGCATGATTCAGTGTTTCGTGTTTTTGCAGAACGTCTAAAGTGTCCTGGCGGATAACCAGCCGAGGGCGAGTGTACAGACCGCTGGTTGAGTTCTCAGCATAAAACCAGATGTCGTATGTGGACACCGCATGGCCGCCGATAAGAGTTATCGTCGGTTTGACGTCAATGGAGTCGATTTGCCATTGACCAACATCAGAGAGGCTCGTCAGATAGGATTGCGCAATCGCTTCGCCATCGAACGATGGGTTAATGTTTAACGTTGATTGATCGGTTGGTTGGTTTGGGTGTTTCTCAACTGAGTTAAGAGTCCCCGTCGGTAATTGTCCATAGATATCTGTAATGATGCCTTGATTGTCCACCCGGATTGAGATCGTTCCGGTCTGCAATGGCCTGCCGTTCATTCGCGGTTGTAATCGACGAATGTCAGAAGAGGTATGCTCGGGTGTAACGTCTTGCCATTCGATATTGGCTGTTGAACTCAGTTGTTTAGTAATGCGCTCTATGCTCGATGGCTCACTCGCCCAGGACGCTGCGCCTAAGGCTCCAAGACAACACAGTGAATGACGAAAAAATTTATAGATGTCGACTGACTTATTTTTTTGGGGCAAAAGCATCCTGTTGTCCATCCCTGAAGGTGATGAATAAAAAATAGATATTTGAAGTGTGCGCGAATCTTTTATTCAGATGTCGCTAAAAAATGCCATCAACGAACGGGCGGTGGGTGAAGTATCCGCGTGAAATAGTGAAACATGGTTAAATCCTTTTCAGCTTTTGGCTTACGGTTTTGTCGCGTTTTTTGTAACGGCGTTATTTTCAAAAAGATTTTTGTTCGTATGGAAAATGTCAAAACCGCCCGCAGTATCAAACACCTTTTTTCTTAAAACAATGAACGGTTGATGAATTATTGGCCAGTTTTTGTGATGCAATTGGAAAGGATTTAATGGAGTGAAAATGGGTGATTTTTATTGGAAATTATTTTTAGATTAACGTCTAAAAAAAATTCTATGGTATGCGGCGGGGGAAAAATAATTTTGAATAAGTTAGGAAATAGATGGTATTGGATTTTTTAGAGGTTAATCTAAAAAATCCATTAAACAGTTTTGTTTTTATGGGTGTTTTAGGAGGGAATTAAAAAGCCCGCGGGAAAAAGCGGGCTTACGATGAAATGTCAGTTGGACTTTTTCCGGAAAGTGATGAGCAAGCTAAAAACTACCGTTAAAAGCGCCGGGGGCAGTGAACCGCCTTTTTGTTTCGGTATGTTGACAATGCTGGTGTTTGACTTCCCCTGAGGATAGTCTGCGTTGGTGATGGTCAAGGTCACTTCATACTGGCCACCTTTTTTATATTGATGACGACCTTGCAGGCTGTGTGTGGACTGCCCATCACCAAAGTTCAGTAAAACTTCAGAATCATAAGGGATCAGGCTGTCCGTGGCATCATAGCTGAGAGTTCGCTTATCAACGCTGAGCGCTATTGTTGGTTCCGTTAGTCGTTCAACAGTGACTTCTTGTTGCCATTGATCAAGCAGGTGTCCGTCTTGGTCTTCGATTTTGGCAGAAAGCGTATATACGCCGTTTGCCTGATACTGATGCTCTGGTGCTGGTTCTGCGCTGTACTGGCCATCACCGAATGACCATTGCCAAACCAACTGATCATGCCAAGGGGTGTCGTTTTGAACAACGAGAACATCACCCGATAGTTCGGCCCGTAAAACCGTATTCGGTAAGACCGTCCATAGGACTCGATAATCTTCGGCTTCTCCGAAATAGCCGTTATTACCATATACCGAATCGCATGGACCGAAGTCCCGTGGCCCAAGCTCGCTGTACTGCATGGCTATACGCAGGCGGCGGTCATAATGGCCGGGCGGTAAAGACAGTTGGGATAGGTCTAGCCAGCCGGATACCTGACCACTGCCAAGACCGAAACCCGAGGTATCGAATCGATTGAAAACGGCCTCGGACTCGTCAAACTTGCCATCCTTGTCAGCATCCACCCAGGCTCGATACATGGTGGGTCCAAAATCATCTTCCGTCGTTCCGGCTTGAATCTTAATGGGTTGGCGTTGGGCAGACAGCTCTACGGGTGAATCGGCATTAATCAGGCCGCTGGCACTGGCGGTGTTAAACTCGGTGTCACCAAACGCAACGGACGCGATGTAGTCAACATTACCTGTCAGGGCCGATTCACAGTATAGGAAGTCTTCGTCGCTGTTCAGGATTAAGGAAAACGGCATGGTGGTGGATCGCCATTGCCAGTCATCCGGGTCTGGTCCGATGGCTTGTTGATAGCGCCATTCCACTGAACCTGTAAAGCTTCCTGCGGCGTAGGTTGTCTCCAATCGGTTTTTTGGCGTGGTCAGGGTGCGTCCATCACCGAGTGTCCAGATAAACTCCTGAGTGTTCGATTTTTTGTCATTGGGTGCAGTGCCGGCGACCGTCAGTTCAATCTGGTACTCTTGACCGGCCATGCTCAGTGTCCGGTGACGAACTGAACCGCTAAACGCCGGAACCGCCAGGTTCACGTCTTCCGTGGTTACAACACCGCTGGGATTGTCGGGGTTGGTAATGGTCAGCGTGATCGTATAGGTACCGCGAGACGCGTAGAGGTGTTCAGCTTGGAGCCCCGTTTTTTCATCGCTGCCGTCACCAAAATCCCAATGCATGATGGAGTTGTCAGGGTAGGTAGAGTCGGTACCATCAACAGAGACGTACTGACCAAACTTTTCCGTCTCCATTGACGCCAGCGTGGTTGTTTCGACGTTGATGGTCTCCTGCCATTGCTGTACTTCCTGGCCCTGGTTGTCCAGACCACGTGCGGTCACAGTATAGGCCCCGCTCTGGGCGTAGCTGTGTTTGGGCGATGTTGCTGTCGTGGTGTCACTGCCATCGCCAAAGTCCCAGACCCAGGAAGCTATTTGTGGCAGGTTGGTCGCGTTGACGAACTGCATCGCATTCACCAGCGGCACGGCGTCGATGGCGAGTTGTGCAGGTGCGCTGGATTGCCAGCGCAAGGTATAGTCTTCGATTTCCGCAAATCTAATGTCACCACAGGGCAAGCCTGTAACATAAAAATCGGCGGTAATGACGCGCAAACGATAATCCTGATCGAGCTCGCCAATGAAGCCTAATGTGCCGCTCAACAGCCCATCGGTGCCTTGAGCGATCAGGCGTTCAGTGCTTTCAAACTTACCGTTTTGGTCTGCATCCAGCCAGAAATAAACCTGTCTGGTCCGGCCCTGACGCGCCGGATGGTCGCCGGTCAATAATTGGAAAGCAGGATCTGTGTTTTGGAGGATGAAAATCGGATCATCGGAATAGTCGCTGTAACCGTCAGCACCACTGGTTCGTGTTTGCCCGTTCATGGACAGTGCGGCGGTAAACGCATCTTTTGGTGAGTATAGGAGTCCGTTGGCCGTGCAGTAATCTGCAGTTACAGAGACCCGCATACGAATGTCATCCGATTGTCCTTCCGGATCCGTAGCGGTCAGCGTCACCCAATAATCGCCTTCGGCGGGGAAGGTGTGCTCAGGACTGAACTCGGTACTGGTAGCATCGTCGTGGCCGAAATCCCACAGCCATTGCCAGCCCGAAGCGTCCGACGCAACCGCCGTCCCATACGATCGGGTCAGGTTTTCAAAGTCGACGGTCAACAACCGCGTTGTCGGTTTGAACCCGGTTTCAACGCCCAGTTCAGGCATCGCATTGTCAATGCCTACATGCAAAAAGGCTTTGCGGATCTGGTTTTCCAGTTGGAGGTTAGTCCATGGACGGTTGTCCGGTTGACGAAGGCCTTCACTAAGAAAGCGCGATGTCATCTGTGGGACGGTTTGTGCAACGCAATCGGCCGCTTCTTCAAACAGGGACGATTCAATCCAACAGGCCTGGTTAGCTTTGGCAAACAGCTCGAATGCATAGCGGGTGTTCCATGGTGTCGGCCGTGCGGTCATTTTGCTGGTGGCAAGCGTATAGAAGACTTTATTGAACAGGCCAGATGCATAGTGAGGCGGTACGCCTCGGTTGTAGTCATCGATGTGCTCAACTGAAACGCCATCCAGCGATGGCCGGTCTAGGTAGCGCGCCGGAGTCCCGTTGCGGTTTGTTTCCTGGCCGGTTTGCCAGGTATTGCTGCCATAAAGATAAAACTCAGCGGCTTGGCCGGCCATGTCTGAAAACGATTCGTTTAGGGCGCCAGCCTCAAATTTGGACATCCATTTTTTGTACTCAGTACCAACGCCATAAGTAAAACCATGCGCGATCTCATGGGCGACAATGGTCAGTTCCACGGGTGGATACATGGCTTCGTGGCCGTCTCCATAGAACAGCGATTCCAGGTTCCGGTCAAAAAAAGCATTGCCGACATAGTAACCGTAATGAACGTATTGGCGAATGGGCTCGTCATAGTAAGGCGAATGCCCAAGGTAATGCCGATACATCTCAGTCGTCATCTGGCCCCGGTAATGCACGTCATTAAGCGGGGACTTGGCATGATTGTAAGGGCGGTGCGTGTTGGTCGTGTTGTCTGTGCAGTCAAAGGTATAGGGTTCTGTGGGGAGGTCCTCAGTGCGGTTCCCGGCGTCGATGGTAATCACGCCGTTTGCTGCAAAGCTGCATAGCCGTGTGCTGCCAAAGTCTTCTTGCGACAATGCGAAGGTTGTTGGCGGACTATACGCAAGTCCTGTCGCTTCATAATCCTCCCGGGGTGCGTTAGGGTTCCCGGACGGTCCGGCACCACCGACAACTTCCCCTTCCAGCATCGAGTGCAGGCCGAGAGTTGACTGCAATAATCCACCGGTTTGGTTAAGGATCAGTTGTCGGTTAACCCGATGTTGGTCACTTGTGCGTATGTACGTAACATCAACCAGCAACGCATCGTGTGCCCGATTTGCCTCATCAATGAATATGACTCGCCGGTGATTTATATCCGAAAACGCTGTGGACGGATCGGAGTCGCCCAGTAAGGCGTGTAACTCGGCAGTTGTAGGGAGCGGTATGTTATCACTCAGTGTTGGGATATCTGTTTCAATGTGGTTTAACAGTCGGCCATAGCCACCTGTAATTTCGCCCTGATCGTTTACGGTAACCAGAATGTCATGATTCAGAATGTCGATGGCTTGGTAAGCTAATTGAAACCGATAGAAACGACGGCCAGCCTGTTCGGTCTGGTTCAGGGGTTTGAAAGTCAGTGATGCAGGTAAGTTAAAACGATTACGCAGAGTCGCGATGATCTGGTCCGTTGCTGTACCCTGGCTAACGGCTTGTCGAGGCGCCGGCGTCAGAGTTGTTTGAGCCGGTTGATGCTTGAGTGTGTCAAACAGCGGAATGGTCTCTGCTGCCCAACTCGGCGCGCTCAGTGGTATCAGCACTGCGGCTGCCAGAAGTCCTGTTCGTTTCATCCTTTCTCCTGAAAGTTCCATCGCCACAAGGTGCGTTGATGCGGGGCTGTCAGCGATAGCGGGTCATTATGATAGCATTGATAAAGTTGTTCAAAAGCGAATCGATTTATTGGTTGGGATACGGTTGTCAATCTTTAGAGACAGATCACAACGGCACCTTTGATGGTTAAGTAAAGGGTTCGTTGATAGTCGCTAAGGCATACTATCTGGGTTGTGGATAGCTTCGCGCGGAGCTTCGTGGCAAAGTCTATGCTTTTCGGGATACGCTTTGCTCAGTGCAGGTGGTGAGCATGAACGGCATAAGACTGGACGAGGGACTGTGCAATGGGACGATGGCAAAATTATGTGTTATTGGGAGTATTACTCCTGGCCATTGTTGGTGGGCAGGCTCAGACGCCATCTGGCCTCAGTACCCAAACCATAAACCAGCAAGGACAGGTACTGTACGATGAGTCTGGCGTGTTTAGTGCAAATGATGCCATAGCAGCCTTTGAATCCATCGATGAGAACCGCCAAACAGGATTTACCTTACCCTACAATCGGGGTGTCTATTGGCTACGGTTCAGACTGTCAAACCCGAAGGAACAGATTGAAAGCTACATTCTCGATCTGGACTACATTTTTATTAACAACACCCAGCTCTATCAACGGATTGGTTCGCAGGTTCGGCTGCAGAATGAAATAGACCTGGCCGACTCGGTGTTTGAACGTGAGGTTGTCTATCGTAAGCCGGCGTTTTCGCTTCAGCTACCGCCTCTGTCTACCTCCGAGTTTCTGGTACGGATGGATCTGACCAGCAAAGCCAATGCGGCACTGGAGTTGACACCAAGGCTTTATACACTGCCTGACTTTTTGTCGACACAATTGACGCAAAACCTCACTTTTGCGGCGCTCATTGGATTGTTAATAGCCCTGGCACTGTACAACGCCATTCTGTATGTCCGTATCGGGGTCAAGGGTCACATCTATTACAGCCTCTATTTGTTTTCTTTCGTGTTTACCATCGCCTGTTATGAAGGTCTGTTACTTTATTTGCCCAAGCCACCGCCAGCGGCCTGGGTCATCAGTGGCATGACCATCGCGCCATTAGTTGCCAGCATTTGCCTGATTGCCTTTGGTCTGAATATTCTGCAGTTGAAGCGTTTCCGGCCCAAACTGGGCCTTTGGTATCAGCGGGCCATCTGGTTGGTGCTTGCGATTTTACCGTTGACGCTGTTTCACTTCGGCTGGTTGAGCTTTTGGCTTGAAATTACAGTCGTGGTGCTCACTATTGCATTGGGTGGCATTGCGGCAACGCTCATACGCGAAGGGCATCGGGCAAGTGTGTACTTTGCCATTTCCTTTATCTTCATCGCAGTGGGCTATGGTATTGAAACAACGCTTTACTCACTGCCCTGGCAAAGCATGATAGGAACTGAACTTGCCCGTCAGATTATCCCCTGGATGGAACAGTATTTTTTATACAGTTGTGTGGTTATTGAGGTGTTTTTTCTGGCGTTAGCGTTAGCCAGTTACATTGATGGCTTGCGAGCGCAAACCGCACAGGCACGGCAACAGGTCATTGACCAGTTAACCGATAAAGCAAAATTGAAAGAAGACTATGCGATTCAGTTGGAAAATACAGTCAAGGAACGTACGGACCAACTGAATGAAAAACAGCAAATATTATCCGATCAGAACGATCGACTATTAGAACTGGACCAAATGAAGTCTCACTTTCTGGCGAACTTCAGCCATGAGTTCCGGACGCCGCTGACGTTAATTAAAGGACCGCTGAAACAGATTCTGAATGGAGATCTGGGTGAGCAAAATGACGCAACGCTGCAGGCGATTGCAACGTCCCAACGCAGTGCAGAACGATTGGCTCGGCTGATGGAAGAGTTATTAATGCTATCGCATCTGGAAGCGAACCAGCTAAAGCTTCAGGTACAGTCCACCGAGCTCAACAGCTTCTGCCGGCGAATTGTATCGTTGTTTGAGTACCAGGCCCAGGAGCGCGAGCTGAAGCTTAGTTGTGAGTGTCTGGCAGAGGATACCGTCGCTTTTTGCGATGTTCGTAAACTGGAGACAGTGGTCTATAACCTGATATCCAACGCGATAAAGTTCACACCAAGGCAAGGGGCGATAACCGTTCAGTTAAGTGTTGAAGGCGATGCCGATCAGACCGAACGGTTTTACCGGTTTGAAGTCAGTGATACCGGCCCCGGAATTCCGGTGGAGCAGCGAGAACAGGTTTTTCAACGATTTTATCGACTGCAGAAAGATGCACGCAGTGGTGCCGAGGGTAGCGGTTTGGGTTTATCGTTGGTACGCGAGTTAACTGAAATGCATGGCGGTACCGTATTGGTGACGGAATCAACCATGGGCGGCAGTTGCTTTACGGTTCGTATTCCACTGGGCTTTCAGCACTTCAGTAAAGATGAGTTTGCCACGAACGTCATTGATATGGACCTTTCGGTAAACCCGATTACCCCACCAGTGAATGAACTGAGTCAGCCTGAGCTGAGAGAAGACGGTGAGACGGAAAATCGTCCTTGCTTGTTGTTGGTTGATGATGTGGCGGATATGCGCGAATACCTGGCCGGTCACTTTCGAAAGGATTATCGGGTATTGATGGCCGGCGATGGTCTGCAGGCGTGGGAGGTTCTCCAGACTGAATCGGTGGATGTGGTGGTCACTGACCTGATGATGCCGGTTATGGACGGTATGGATTTATTAAACAGGTTAAGAGCTGATCAGCGGCTGAAGGAACTGCCTGTGTTAGTTCTGTCGGCGCGTTCAGAGCATACCGATCGGAATCTTGCTTTGGCGAACAACGCCGATGACTATCTGGCCAAACCTTTTGATAGCGAAGAGCTGATATTGCGTGTAAACAACTTGGTAAAACGACCGTCATTAACCCCTCAGTCTGCTGAAGCATCATCGGTGACGCCCAGTGCAGATGAACAATGGTTAGCCAAAGCACACGACATTGTTGCTGCGCGGATAAAAGACGATAAGTTCGATGCTCGTCAACTCGCAGAGGCTTTGCATGTCAGTAAGCCGACCTTACATCGGTATTTTGACCGACTCGCGCAAACGACACCGGCGGCGTTTATCCGGGAGCAACGTTTGGCCAGAGCAAAAGTCTTAATGGAGGAGCAAACCTATCGTACCGTCGCAGAGGTCGCGCATGCGGTCGGGTTTAACAGCCCGGGGTATTTTTCCCGGTTATATCGGCAACGCTTTCCTGAGGGACGAAGCCCATCTGAGTAACTGTGGCTCATTTGCTTGACGTGCCATGGTCGAGAGCGAAGTAGCGCCCTCGACCTGGTTTTCTAATCGACTCAGTTCCCGCAAGGGATGGTTATGTCTTTGTCCGCAACCGAAGGCACTTGTCGGTGAAAGGTGTAATAGATTTTGGTATCCCAGCCTCTATTGTCGTTGATATCAAGTTTCCCCGTATAGATCACACCATCTTGTGTCAAAGTGATCAGTTGATTTCCCGTATACGAGTCTCTATCCGATGCTGAATTATTCTCATTGTGGAGATAACGGACATTCCCATACATCCCCAGAACTTGTGCCTGACTGATTTTGGTTGAAGTGCCTTGCCAGTTGTTCAAATAGGTATCGACATGGCTTATTTCAAATTTTTCATCGTATCGGCTATAAAACATTGTTTCATTTCCCGAGGATGTTTTATACATTTGGATAGCAAGTGCCACATTGTCAGTTCCATTTTCTTCGCGTCTGATCTTGGAAAAACGAAGGTCATAGCAACCATCAGGGACAAAAGGAGATGTTGTTAGCCACGTTTCAGGGCCGTCTTTAACGCCATCGGAATCCGTGTCACTGTTGTAGAGTAACGTATCTATTTCGCGCTCTTCCAGATCACTGAGACCATCGGCGTCGGTGTCGACCGCTAAGGGATTACTGGAGAATCGACTTTCATCATAGTCACTGATCCCGTCATTATCGGAATCGTAATCCAGTGGCTTGCTGTTAGCGGTTAAAGTCTCGCCATCGACCCGATATGTTGTACCGGTGACCTGCTCTTGATAGTCACCTAGCCCATCCCCGTCAGTATCCCGTCGACGTGGATCAGTGGCGTCCTCGTTAGTAATCTCCTGATAATCGGAATAATAATCTTCATCCGTATGCGTTGAGTTTGGATTCGTAAAGTAGTCCGTTTCTTCATCGATGGTTTCAATGATTTCGGCTTCGAGCATCACACTGCGATTATCCGAATCGATGAAGGTTTGTGACCAGCGTGCCAGGATGGTGTTACTGTTCTCAACGTAGCGGCCGTTGTTTTCAATAGTAATGCGGCCCGTGACTTCTTCGAGATCACTGAGACCGTCGTCATCGGTGTCAGCGTTGCTTGGGTCGGTGCCGAGGATGAACTCTTCGCCATCAGTCAGACCATCGTTATCGCTGTCGCTGGAACCGATCTGTGAGTAAACGATTTTGGTCTCTTCGTTAACAATGAGGTTGCCATTTTCTAAGTATTTCGAGGTGACCGTGTTCTCCCATCCTGCAGCTTCATAGACATCATCAATCCCGTCCTGGTCAGTATCGTTGCTGTCATAAACGTTCGGGTCAGTTCCAATACGGTATTCTTCGCGGTCAAGGAGCCCGTCGCCGTCGGTATCTTTAATAAATACCGCCATTAATCGGTCTCTGGGTTGTAATACAATGTCGCTGATGTTCACCAGAGGATCATCCAAACTTTGGCTGGACGACATCACGTACCAGACCCCTTCTTGCAGGGAATTACCGGATACGATGCCATCCAGGCTCGCAATGACTTCTTTGGTACCAAGCAACTCACCGCTGTCTTCATCGAAAATATCGATGACCTTCGTTTCAATCCGATGTTGACCCAGGGTGGTCAATGTCTCATCAAAGGCAAGCCCCAGGTTCTTCAGAGATTCGGGGTCTTTGTTGACATTGGTTGCTACCAGATACTGTTTGGTCGTGGCATCAGAGGCGCTGGCCGCGGTGCCGTAATCGATGGTGATTTGAGAGGTGGATGCCTGGATGGCTTCCGCGCGCACCGCAAAGCTGTCTTCTTCCTTACCGTTGGTGACGTAATACATCTCGTAATAGGACGGAACAAACTGGATGCCTTGTGGCTGCAACATGATTTGTTTCATCAGTGCGGTTGAGATGGAATCGTCGGACACCATCAGTTTGGTGGTGCTGCCTCCCGGAGCGAGTTCCACTGAACCCAGGTCGTCTTCATCCAGTCGCAACGTCGCCAGTGTTTGATAGGCCTGAGCGATCCTGACTCTGGCCAGCACCTCAATGTTGGCTAAGCGGAATGTTCGGTTGGAGTTATTTTTGATCTCAATACTGGTCGAGATCCGTGAACCGATGATGGTGACGTTTCGGTTTTCCGCTGTAGCCACAAGTTCCTGATATTGCTGGCTGGCATTGGTAGCCGACTCGGAAGAGACGTTACTGGTGTAGGATTGACTGACAGCCTCGGAAACACTGGCTTCGGTACTGAGCTTGGCACTGCCTTTATAGCCCAGTGCACTGTACTCACCCTGAACTTCAGCAGCGATTTTAATCGCTCGCTCAGTCGCTGTGGCCGTGGCCGTCGAGTTCGCTTGCGCGAGTTTAGAGTTTTGTCCCTCTGCGAGCTGGACGGTCGTGTTAAACGACTCGTTCGTATCGGTCGTTTCCGACGTGAACAGCTGCAGCGTGGGTGCCGAAGACACGGTGATGGCAACTTTTGGTGTATCCGCAATCAGGGGGTTCAGGCCGCCAAGCAGGTACTCATCATAATCGCTTTGCCCATCGCCATCGGTGTCGGCCAGCACTAATGACGTGCCGAGTTTTTCCTCATCAGCATCGGACAAACCATCACCGTCTGTATCTAACTCGGAAGTATCCGGGTTTGAGGGCGGGTTGCCTTTATCGGTGGCATCGGGCTGACAGGCCGCCAGTGTGATCAGACTGATCAGTGCTACGAGCGACAATCGGCTCCAGTAGCGGCCGATTGGGTCACATGAATGTGTAGACATCGTCTCTCTCCTTGTCCCTATGATTAGGCTTTTTAATTAAGTCGGGCCGGGGTCCCGTGTTGTCACGGCCTACTATTTTCCTGAGACGGAAAAAACGCCAGTAGCCTCAAGAGGGTTGAGACCGGATTATCAGCATTTGATGGCTTTGTGAGGGTCTTTGTGTTGGGGTGGAACAAGTGATGTCACAGGTGTCTCAGTGATTGAGACGTTTGTGACAGCGCTGAAAGCCCGGGAAGTAGCGGAATTAAATTTCATTCACAAGTCTTAATCGAGCGTCGGGCCTTTATCCGGGAAGAGCATTCGATATCATGAGGGCAATAGAAAATCCGTAAACGAACATCTCTGGAGAACTGACTTGGCCACCCCATCGCAACACGATCTACGTAAAGAATTCCGTAATTTGCTGGAAAGCGAACGGTGTTATTACACCGCATCCACTTTTGATCCGATGTCAGCACGGATCGCGGCAGATCTGGGGTTTGAAGTCGGGATTCTGGGTGGCTCGGTTGCGTCTCTTCAGGTGTTGGCCGCCCCGGACTTCGCCCTGATTACCTTGTCGGAGTTTGTTGAACAGGCAACCCGGATTGGTCGAGTGGCGACTCTGCCGATTATTGCTGACGCCGACCACGGCTATGGCAATGCACTGAACGTCATGCGCACCATTACCGAGCTGGAACGCGCCGGTGTCGCCGCACTGACCATTGAAGATACGTTGTTACCGGCCAAGTTCGGGCACAAATCGACGGATCTGATCGAGCTGGATGAGGCGGTGGGTAAGATTGAAGCCGCCATCGATGCACGTATTGACCCAACGATGTCGATTTTTGCACGGACCAATGCAGGTCAGCTGTCGACAGAAGACGCCATTGAGCGGGTTAAGGCTTATCAGCAGGCTGGTGCCGACGGCATCTGCATGGTCGGCATTCGCGATTTTGATCACCTTGAAGCGATCAGCCAGCATGTGTTGGTGCCGTTAATGCTGGTAACGTACGACAACCCGGAGCTGGCTGATCGGGAACGCCTGGCTCGCAACGGAGTCCGCATCGTTGTGAACGGCCATGCGGCTTATTTTGCTGCTATTAAAGCCACTTACGACTGTTTGCGCGAACAACGCGGCGTTGATGAAAGCCCGCTCAACGCCTCTGAACTGTCCGAAAAATACTCCACGCTGGACGAGAACCGCGAGTGGGCCAAACGCTTTATGAACGTGCGTGAATAACGCGCTTCGGGTCAGTTCTGCTTAAACCAGGAGACAATGTCGGTCGTTGCGGGAATACCGCCGCTGTGAACCAGTTGTCCGTCGATGACCACAGCGGGTGTACGCATGACACCATAGGTGATCAGCGCTTCCGGACGGGTCTCTTTTTCGACCGTAACCGATGCGCCTTGTTCCTGTGCCAGTTTTTCAATCAGGCTTGCGGTTTTTTCGCATTTTGCGCAACCACTGCCCAGCACTTTGATGTCTTGCATGATGACTCCTTAAAGGTAAACAGCAATCAGGTTGAACAGCCAGCCGACCAGTGTGAATGATACCAGCAGCATGGCAAAAACGGTCGCCAGCAACCGCCATTGCATGACCTGTTTTAATAAAATGAACTCCGGAAAACTGGCGGCGACGGTGCTCATACAAAACGCCAGGGTGGTGCCGATGGGCAGCCCGTGGATGAGCAGACTTTCCATGACCGGAATAATCCCGGTCACGTTCGAATACAATGGAATGGCCAGCAACACGGCCGATGGGACCGACCACCATTGGCCATCGCCAAGATGCTGCTCAATCCAACCGTCGGGCACATAGCCATGCAGCAATGCACCCAAACCCACACCCAGCAACACCCACTTCCAGACTCGACCGAAAATATCGAGTGCTTCGGACTGGGCAAACTGATGACGTGCCCTCAGAGTCAGCCGGGTTGATCCGGCGCCTGACTCGGTCGTATTGGCTTGCGGCGCTTGTTGTCCCTGTTGCAGGGCTTTGGCCGCAAAGGATTGCAACCAGCGTTCGGCGCGTATGGCATCCAAAAAAGCGCCTCCGAGTATGCCGACCAACATGCCCACGGCGACATAAATTACCGTGAACTTCCAGCCGAGAAGGCTGAGCAGCAGTATCAGAGCGACTTCATTAATTAATGGCGATGTCAGTAAAAACGACAATGTGATTCCGATGGGGATTCCAGCGGAGGTGAACCCAAGAAACACCGGAATGCTTGAACAGGAACAAAAGGGCGTGATGGCGCCAAACGCCGAACCGAAAACGTAGCCATACACCCGATGCTTGCCGACCAGAAAGTTGCGTACCCGTTCCACGTTCAGCGTCGCTCGGAACAGCGCAATGGTATAGATCATGATGACCAGCAAGGCATAAATCTTGGTGACATCTTCAACAAAAAAATGAACCGAATCACCCAACTTGGTATCGGGTGTCAGTGACAGCAGTTGAAAGGCAAACCAATCGGCAAATACCGTGAAGATGCTTAACATAGGAAATCTCCCGGTCAGGCACGATGATGTGCGACATGATTATCGGGCGCACATGAAGGGTCGGACACGTTGCTATATATTCGGTATTTAATATATATGTTTAAACCGATATGTAAAGTGGATCGGTCAACGATCGAATCCAGCGTTGTCTTGCGACAATGACCTTACAGGGCGAGGAGACGGCGGGCCATGCGTTGAAACAAGGGCTGGTGTATCGGTAACAGCGCATACCAATAGAGAAAACCTGCAATGCCGGACGGATGCCAATAGGCCGCAATGCGAAGGCGACAGCCATTGCCGTGTTCAAGACAGGTAAACTCGAGGATGCCGGCTCCCGGCGCTTTCATGCCCATCATCAAGCTCAGGCTTTGTCCGGGTTCCAGTGCCACCACCCGCCAGGAGTCGATGGTATCGCCGAGATGTGGTTGTGACCGGGACCGTCCCTTGGTCCGGCCCGGACCGCCAACGGCCCAATCCAACCAGCCACGCAGGACAAAGAGCGCATTCCAGGCGGGGAAACCGTTATCGCCACCGATCCGGGCGATGCGTTGCCATACGGTCTCCCGATCGATATCACCGACCATCTCGACAACGCAACGCTTGGCATAAAAACTGACGTCGCTGCGATACTGCCGGAACTGTATAGCGCCTTCGGTCCAACGGGTGAGCAGTTCGGTTTTTTGTTCATCATCCAGTGCCTGCTGCACCGCTTTCCGGTAGGTGAGCAGCTGTTGTGGTATGGCGGAACGCAACGGAGCGTCGTTTGCACTCAGCGAGTGACTCAGGCCGTCAATGAGTGCACGGGCCAGATTAGTCGGTACGGCGGTCACCAGCCGTAACCAGTAGGAGGACAGTTTGGGCGTTAACACCGGTACCGGAAGAATTCGCGGTTGCCGGCCGACCAAAGCCCCATATTGACGCATCAGGTCCTGATAGCTTAACGACTCAGGGCCGGCAGCATCGAGGATCTGCCCGTGCAGTGACGGATGCTCCGGCAGCTTGGCGAGGTAGGTCAGCAGGTTAGACAGTGCAATGGGTGGCGAGTGAGTGTGTACCCACTTTGGTGTGATCATGACCGGCAGAGCCGAAACCAGATCCCGAATCACTTCATAGGCCGCGGAACCTGGCCCGACGATGATGCCGGCCCGGATCTCCGTGACGGTCAGGCCGGCTTGTCGCAGGATATCTCCTGTCAGTCGCCGGGCTTGCAAATGTTCGGACGGCCCGGAATCCGGAGCCAACGCCCCCAGATAAATCACATGCTGAACACCAGCTTGGCTGGCCGCTTTGGAGAAATGCTCGGCCCACTGCTGTTCACGCGCCATAAAGCCCCGGCCATGGTTCATAGCGTGAATCAGGTAATAGACCGTAGACACCCCTTGCAGAGCTCGTTTAAGCGACTTTGGATCGTCAGCATCGGTAGGGCACAGTTCTACATTGTTCAGTGTTCGTGCGCGGAGGGCATCCAGATGTCGGGCGGCGGCCCGGACCGGAATGCCATCTTTACTTAACTTTGCCGTCAGGTGGGTTCCGATATAGCCTGAAGCCCCTAAAATTAAAGTGGTGGGGCTCGTTGTTGTCATCGTCGTGACCTTTTAACAGTTGCGGGCGATGTATTCAGCATAAACCCAATGCGGTTTTTTGCCGTATGCCATTGTTGAAATTTTTAGCTGTATTGAGGTTGTTTTTGTCATGAGTGTCCGGCGTTTTCAAGTAGGGTGGTTCAGCGGGGTTTGTCTCGGTTTGATGTTGGGGGCTTACGCTCAGTCTGCCGATTTTTCCGAGCTGGATCAGGCGGCGCAGCAATTACCGAATTTAAAGACCATTCAGATCGCTCACCAGGGCGAAGTTGTCTGGGCCAAGGCCTATCACGGCGCAAACCTCGATGCAGTGACGAACATTAAGTCGGCCTCTAAATCGCTGATGTCGGCAATTGTCGGTATCGCCATCGACAAAGGCGTACTCGACGGCGTGGAGCAATCGGTTGCTGCCTTGCTGAATGATCAGCTGCCGGACAATCCGGACCCTCAGTTGCAGGACATTACCGTCGGCCATCTGTTGTCGATGCAGGCTGGCCTGGAGCGAACGTCCGGCCGGAATTACGGCAGTTGGGTGGTCAGTGATAACTGGGTGGAGAATGCTCTGGCCCGTCCCTTTGTCGCAGAGGTTGGCGGCAACATGCAGTATTCAACGGGCAGTACCCATCTGCTTTCGGCCATTGTGATGCAGGAAAGCGGCGAACATACGTATCGACTGGCAAACCGTTGGCTGGCAGGGTCCGGTGTTCGCGTACAAAGTTGGGAGACGGACCCGCAGGGCATTCCCATGGGCGGCAATCAGGTTGGCATGACGCCCGCATCGCTGTTGGCCTTTGGTGAGCTATACCGGCGAGGAGGTGTGACGTCTGACGGCGAACGCCTGATTTCCGAAGCCTGGATTGAACAGAGCTGGACGCCGCGAACCCAATCCCGCTTTCATCGGGGTGAGTATGGTTATGGTTGGTTCATTCAGCCTTTTGCCGGTGTCCCGGGATATTATGGTTGGGGCTATGGCGGGCAGATGATTTATGTATTGCCCGAACTGGAGCTGACGGTCGCCATTACCTCACAGGAAACCCTGCCTTCGGGACGTTCCGGGTATCGCGATCAACTGCATCGGCTGTTAAGCCAGTACATCATTCCGGAGATACGCACAGCCGAATCCTGAGAATGATCTGAAGATGCTTCACAAAACTCCGCGAAATAAAAAAACGCAGCTCAATGGCTGCGTTTTTTTTGTGATGGCTGTTTAAGATCACTTAGGGAGAAACGTAAGTGTATGTCACCTCAATGTTTTCCCCGCCTTCAGGAACGTAGGTTCCGAAGAACACAATCTTATTGCTGCCGAATGGAATGTCCCAGCCGTTGTTCTGCGAACGCGGAACCGTAGAACCGTCCATTTTAACCGTTACGGTTTCGGAGACCGGGTTGTGGGCCAGCTCGAATGAAGAGGTGGTGCCGCCGGCAATGATCGAGATATCGATGATCATCTGACTGAAACTGTTCAGGTTATTGATGTCACCTTCCAGGCCGCCGGTCTTACCGGCGAGATCACTGTACTTGCCGTTTGCATCGTAGTACTCGGTGTCGGGCTCAACAATGGCATGAACAACGTAACCGCGGTCCACAAACAGGTTATTGTCGATATCAAACTCGCTACCGGCATAGCTGTAATACTGTTCCGGCTCATCCGACATCATGATGATGTTCATTGACGCGTTTGTCCGGGGCATCGGGTTGGTTTCCAGGGCCAGTGAACCGTCGGACGCATCGCCTTCAGCAACTGACAACAGTGCCTGCTCGGCATGGTAAATGCCGGACTCTGTTCCGCTGCCCCCGGTACCCGGTTGGACATCATTTTCAAACTCTTCCAGCGATGTGGTAATACCACCGTCAGAGTTATTGTCCTGTAAGGTGCTGCTGTCAGTGGTGACGGTCGCGATACGGTAATCTAACCCGGAGTTTTGGATGGTGTTCTGGAAGTCGGTTGCAACCTGCGAGATCGCCGTTTGCTCATCACCCATGCTGCCGGAGTTATCAATAACAAACAGGAAGTCGGCAAGACCACTGCCGGCCTGTGCGGTAAAGCTGTCCGTCGTACTTGAGAAGCTCGCATTTTGAGACACGACATTGCCCGGATTTACACCGCGGCTGTTTTCGGTAACGTAGTTTTCATAGACGGTTTCGCGGACCACCGTTGCTAACAAAAACGCCTTGCCCGGGTTGTTGTCCAGATAAAACGCGACGATAAATACTCGGAACTCGTCGCTGACCGGATCCCCTTCTGTTTTTGCCGGTAAGGTTTCTTCTGGTACACCATCTGCGGAGGTATAGCTGAACACCTGCGATAAGGCATTGGCGATCTCGATGATGGTGTAGTCGGAGTAGGTCGTCAGGTTGTAGCTGGCCACGACCGCTGAATAGTTTTCCTGCAGGTCGTACAGTGAAATACGCGACAGGCTGTCGACTTCGGAACTCAGATCCGGCCACGGATTTTCCGCAATACTGTTGTATTGAGTTCGGCTGACGATGGTAGACAGAATATCGCTGGCGTCTTCCTCATTGGTTTCGAGGTCCCGTTCAACCATAATGCCGGCGATGTCGTAGTAGCTGGCTGTGGCGCGGGTCGAAACGTTGGTGCTGCGGCCTTGCGCGGAATCTTTTCCGAAATAGAAAAAGCTTTTGTCGCCGTTGACGGACGTAACATCAAAGTCGGCCGGCAGTATCACAGAGCGGGAACCAACATCATTGCGGGTCTGCTGCTCTTCGTGCAGCGCATCTTTTTCGCAGCCGACCAGCACTGTGGCCAGACCTGCGACAATCAGGGTAGTGAGTTTGTTCATTCCTTGTCTCCTTGCTTCCTTAAAATGAGTAACGCACGAGCAGTCGTGGATCACGTGTCATGGTGGACAGCTTGCCGCCGACCGCCCAGGTCTCATTAATGCTGTAGAGTCCGCCGGCTACAACGCCAAACAGAATCTTGCTGTAGTCTTCGTTCAGGTAGGTGTAGCTGCGCCGGCCGAGCGTCAGTCCGGCAAACACATCCAGTTTTTCAACATTGCGCAACAGGGGAATTTGGCTGGTATCGAGATTGCCGCCCACCTGAAGATCGATCAGGGTTTCGGTGTAGTCTTCGAAGACCCCTTCTTCGTCACTGAACAGTAGGGCCGCGCTTCCCCAGAACCCCGAAACAAAAGGGATTAGATCGGGTTTTTCGTAAAAAGTGCCAATACCGGCACCGATGCCGTATGGGCCGTAAACGGCGACTTCGCCTGTGACACTGAAGGGCGATTCGGCGAAGACCGAGGTTTGCAGTATCAGCCCTGAAAACAGAGTCAGAAATCCGCGTTTGAGGGTTTTCTTGTTAATGGTGGCAGGGACAAACGAGAGGAATCGTGCTCCTGCAGATCCGGCAGTACAACTCATTTAATAGCTCCTTTTAAATGATTGCGATTGTGATTGCGATTACGATCAGCGTCCGGAGTTTATGACGACTTTAACTTGTAAAAAAGAGTCGGATTACTTTACAGATCTCTGACAAGATCCGGTGTAAGCGCAATCAGGGCCGATCACAAACATTGTGTCATTTCGTAAGCAGCGGTGATTGGCTGGTTCTGCGGGTATGGCGCTTCCAACAAAAACCAACTGAAGCCAGTGAGTACGCCGCAGACGACACTTCTTAGAACCGTTTTATTGAACAACTTGGGTGACTCATCTGATGAGCATTCAAAAATATTACCCGGGTATAATTGCATTTTAATAATATCCGGGTAATAATCAATTCATCCTGTTTTTATTGAGAGGTGATTTATGAGTAAAGAATACATTGCGATCCACGATGGTCGTCTGATCGGTCGGGGCGATCTGAAAACCCTGATCCGTAAAACTAAGTCCCTCGGTGAGGACATCGAGCCGTTTGTACTGGAGTGGGAGAACTGCCGCAGAGTTGAGTTCAGCTGGCGTGGCGATGCCGACACGGTAATTCAGGCGCTGGAACAGCCCGATCCGGAACCCGTTGCCCGCCGGGGGCGGCCGAAACTGGGCGTAAAAGCGAAGGAAGTGACCTTGCTGCCAAGGCATTGGGAATGGTTGGCGACACAACGTGGTGGTGCCTCTGTCACCTTACGGCGCTTGGTGGACCACGCCATGAAGCATGCTTCACCGGAGCAGAAAATCACTGAAAAACAGAATCAGCTCTACGCGCTGATGTCGATTTTCGCAGACGAGCCAGGGTTCGAAGAGGCCTCCCGGGCCATGTATCGCAACAGCCGTATCAGTTTTACCGCGGCGATCGCGTCCTGGCCGGAGGAAATCCGAACCCTAATGATGGAAAAATTTGACGAAATAGGGCAATTACATGACGGACCCAACGATGACCAAACCAACCTCTGACAACCCCTATATTCAAGGTGCGTTGCCGGTGGTCTTTGTGAAAACCGCGGCGCCCATCATCCTGATGATGCTGGTGAACGGTTCTTTTAACCTGATCGATGCCGCCTTTTTGGGGCGGTATGTCGGCGCTGAGGCACTTACGGCGGTAACTTCTATGTTTCCGCTGATGATGCTGATGATTGCCTGCTCTACCTGGGTCGGCAACGGCTTTGCCAGTGTGGTTGGGCGTTTGCTGGGAGCTGGTAAGCGTGCACAGGCAAGGCAAGCGCTGACGCAGGCCTTTACACTGGCGGTGTTGTTTTGCCTGATGTTGATGGCGATCTTTTTGCTGGTGGGGCCGACATTAACGCTGGCCGCCAACGGCGGTAATGAACATCTGGCAAGTATGAGCTGGCAATATATGTCGTTGGTGATTGTGGGTTCTCCATTGATGTTTGTGATGACGCTGAATGGCGATGCCCTGCGTAGTGAAGGTTTTGCCGGCTTTGTAGCGGTAGTATCCATTCTGTCTGTCGGCCTGAATATTGTGGCGAACTATCTGTTTATCGCGGTGTTGGGTTGGGGTGTTGCCGGGTCTGCATTGGGGACGCTGCTTGCACAGGCCCTGTCGTTAATGGCGGTGGTGGTGTTTCGATTGCGCATGGCGCCGGAGGCTCGGTTACCGGTGTTTCGGTTATCAGCACAACGCCGCCATTGGTCGTCGTTTATTGCCCTCGGTGCACCCTCGAGTCTGAACTATATCGGTCTGGCGCTCAGTTCGGCGGCCATTCTGCTTAACCTGCAACTGTGGAGTCTGGACAGCTATGCGACGACGGTGAGTGCCTATGGCATTCTGACGCGCATCATGACCTTTGTCTTTTTACCGTTGCTAGGGTTGAGCATGGCGTTCCAGAGTATTGTGGGGAACAACGCGGGCGCAAAGGCGCACGATCGAACCAATGCCGCCATACGGCTGGCGTTGCTGATCTCAATGACCTACTGCCTGATAGTGGAAACAACGCTGTGGCTGTTGAAAAACCAGGTTGGGTTTTGGTTTGTCGACAATCCAGTCGTGGTTCAGGAAGTCAGTCGAATACTGCCGGTGATGACGTTAACTCTGGTGCTCTTTGGTCCATTGTTGATGATCAGCATGTATTTTCAGAGTCTGGGTGATGCGCTGCGAGCGGCCATCCTGGGACTGTCGAAAACCTACCTGTTTGCACTGCCGTTGATATTTCTGCTGCCATTGTATTGGGGGGAATGGGGCATCTGGTACGCCGGCCCGTCTGCCGAAATTCTGGCCTTGTTATTAACGATTGTCGTGTTGCGTCAACGGTCCCGTCAAACGGATCTCAGGTTCGGGTTGTTTCAACCGGTCTTAGCCGGAAACCCGCGTGAACACTGAAGAATGCCTCTAATAGCTGACTGATGGGTCAGCTCTCCTTCCTGTGTAAAGTTGGAAACCGACGTCACAAAGATGGCCTTCTGTTATTGCCATTATGGTTCGTGCTCGCGTAAGGTAAAACGATGTTCGCCAACGGGAGTCGGGCACCAGCGTGCCGGTTTGAAGGGCAAATAGTCGTCCGCCTCTGTTTACGTTGTTCAGGGCTATCAGAGCTCATGAGAAGGGGGAGAGTGCGTGAACAGTCAACAACAGGTAATCCGGGAAATACCCGGCGATCGGGGGTGGCCTCTGGTTGGTCATACCCTGTCCATTCTGAAAGACATCCAAGCGTTTTTTGATCGTAAAACCCGTCAGCATGGCGCTGTGTTTTCTACGCAGTTTCTGGGCGAAGAGTGGATACGATTGACCGGCCCGGACGCCTGTCAGTGGTTATTGCAGGATAAAGACAATAATTTCTCCACCAAGCTCGGTTGGGAAAGCTTTGTTGGCGACCTCTTTCCTCGCGGATTGATGCTCAAAGATGGCGATGATCATCTGTATCATCGTCGTATCATGCAGTCCGCTTTTCAAAAGTCTGCCCTGGCTCGTTATCAGCAGATGATGCATAAGCAAATGCCGGAACTGCTTCAGGAAATGCCCAGTCAGCAGAGCTTTGATGCGGCTGACCAGGTGCGCAACCTGTTGCTCGATATCGCTTCTAACGTGTTTATCGGCGAGTCGGACGTTAATGCCCGTGACAAACTACAGAAAGCGTTCCGGACGACGGTGGCGGCCACCATGGCGATCATCCGTAAACCGATTCCCGGTACGCTGTATAAACGTGGTCTCGACAGCCGCGCCTATCTGGAGCGGTATTTCCTCGCCAAAGTACCGCAAAAGCGTAATGATGAGAGTGGCAATCTGTTTGCAGCGCTGACTCGCGCAAAAGATGAAGACGGCAACAACTTCAGTGATCAGGAAATTGCCGATCATATGATTTTCTTATTGATGGCGGCGCAGGATACCACCAGCAGCGCGCTGACCAGCCTGTTTTATATGTTGGCTGAACATCCGCAATGGCAGGAACGTCTGCGCGAAGAGTATCAGGCCATCTCCGAGTTCACCTATGAAAGCCTTGAGCAAATGCCGCAGACCTCCTGGGTGTTTAAAGAGGTTTTACGGATGTGCACACCCGGTGCCGTTATTCCCCGCCGATCACTGCGGGAAGTGGAGTACAACGGGTATCGCATTCCCGCGGATACGATTGTCTCTGTGTCGCCGATTCACAATCACTACCTGCCGGAATACTGGACGTCCCCTGACACCTTTGACCCGGAACGATTTTCACCGGAACGCGCCGAAGATAAGCAACACCCTTATCTGTTTGCCCCGTTCAGTGGTGGTGTCCATAAATGCATTGGTCTGCACTTTGCCGAAATGGAAATTAAAGTGATCCTTTTTCATTTGCTGCAGCGTTTTCAGATCAGTCGGGATGAGAGTGAAAAAGTGAACTGGCAGAAAGCGCCGGTCTGGCAACCGAAGGGCGGGCTCACCGTTCAGTTAACTCCGTTAACAGAATAAGGAACAGCCTGATTTATGTTGCGATTTACCGAAGGTGATAACCGACTGAACATTCGCAGTGTCTCCCTTGTGATTCAGGATGGCTGCCTTCTGGTACATCGCGACGCCAGCGAAGACTTCTGGTCTTTGCCTGGCGGGCGCGTTGAGTTTTTTGAATCATCACAAGAGACCGTCGTCCGCGAGATGCAAGAAGAACTGGGATGGTCTGCCACGGCCGGCGGGTTGCAGTTTTATGTTGAGAACTTTTTTCAATACAACCACCGCCGGTATCACGAGATTTCAACCTACTACCCACTGACTCTGGATCCACAACCCGACGTAAAGCCCAGTCAGCCGTTCAACGGAATTGAAACCGATTGCGACTTGGTGTTTATGTGGGTCCCAATTGAAGACCTGCCGTCGTTACACCTGCTGCCGGCCTTTTTGAAAGATCGCCTGCAACGGCCACTTGATGGCACCGAGTATCTGGTTGTGAACGAGCTATGAGTCCAAACAGATAACCTGATTTTCGTCTGTAGCGCTGGGCGGTCGTTTAAAAGGCTATCGAAAGAATGAACAGGCTGGTCAAACGCAAAGAAACCGTTATGCTCTGTTCCACTTTGTTACTTCGCAGATAACCCCATGTTAAAGCCCGCCTTGCTGTATCCGATCGTACTCACCCTGATGCTCAGCGCCTGTCAGTTTGAACTATCAGCCCCGTCGGCATCGGAACGTCCTGACAACACCCCAACTCGTTACGCTCCGGAACCCGGCATCACCTGGCATTGGCAACTGAACGGCACCCTGAACACTGACTACGATGTCGACCTCTACGACGTCGATCTGTTTGATACGCCAAAATCCACCATTGCCGCGCTGCAGGCTGAAGGTATTGCTGTCATCTGTTATTTTTCAGCCGGCAGTTATGAGCACTGGCGCTCGGATGCCAGTGACTTTCCGGCTGAGGCGCTTGGCTTGAACATGGATGGCTGGGCCGATGAACGATGGCTCGATGTCCGGTCGGCCAGGGTCCGGGCCATTATGGTTGAACGCTTAAAGCTGGCGCAGGAAAAAGGCTGCGATGGCGTCGAGCCGGACAATGTCGATGGCTTTGATAACGCCACCGGTTTTCCGCTGATGGCAAGCGATCAACTCAGCTACAACCGGTTTTTGGCGGCACAGGCGCATACTCTTGATCTGGCCATCGGCCTGAAGAACGACCTTGGCCAGATAGAACAGCTGGTGGACACTTTTGACTTTGCCGTCAATGAAGAATGTTTTGAGTACAACGAGTGTGATTCATTAAAACCCTTTATCCAAGCCGGAAAGGCCGTACTGAATGCGGAATACAGTGCGTACTTATACACCAGCGAGTATGGTCGTACTCAGCTGTGTAATCAGGCTCGGGAGTTGCGGTTCAGCACGCTGATTCTGCCGCTCGATCTGGATGACAGTCTTCGTTTTGACTGCTGAGCTAACAGCTCAAGGCAGATAGCCACCGGTGGCCTGCACAATGGCCACCTTGTCCGGCTCCGACACCCAGAAGGCAACGGCGGTTTTATCTCCGGTTGGTAATGTTGTCAGATCGGGCATCGTCAGTTCCCAGGGTGGTTCACCGACAGCCTGCTGCCAGTGCAAAACCACAAAATCGTGGGTCAAGGTTTTACCCCGGTTCTCACCATTGCCAATGCGGTTACTTAACCCCATGCCTAAAACGGCCACATGAAAGTTCATGGTCATTTCCGTTGGAAAGGTGGCTCGAATCTGTCCGTCTGTGGACAGCTCAACACTCAGCTTGCCCGGCGATTCAGTATCCCGCGGCCATTCTCGTTGCCCTGAAAACCAGGCTCGCCATTCACGACTGTTAATAAGAATGCCCGGAGTGTAAACCTGCGACAGCCGTTTCGTTTCAGCATAAGCCTGCTGGCGCCCGGTATACCGGGTGTGGCTGAACGGGTCTTGCCAGCCGAGCCAGTTCCAATAGTCGACATGAAACGCCAGCGGCAGAATACCGCGGAACAGCTCAGGGTGATCCCGGTAGCCGCTGAGCCAGCGATCCGCCGGCGGACAACTGCTGCAACCCTCCGAAGTGTAGAGCTCAATCACCTGAGTTTTTTCGACCGAACTTTCAAAGATATGGCGTTCTTCGCCAAGCGTCTTCATGGCGGTACAAAGGAGCCAAACAGTGAGTAAGGTCAGGCGTCGCATGGCATCCCCCCGGAGTATTTGTCTCAATGTAAGACATTCTCCAGGGGGCAAAGTTCATATTTGAACAAGCCATTCAATATCTTTAAATGAGAATCATTTTTGTTTGATGAGGCTCAATGCTATGCTGTGCCTGAATTTACTGAATGGGAGTTCTGCAATGAAACGGAAATTTCGACAGTTGACCGTTAACGACAGTCAGCGCTTGACACCCAACATGCAGCGCCTCTGGCTCAGTGGCGACAGCCTGGCTGACTTTCCCATGGACGCCGACGGCGCATATATCAAGTTACTGTTTGATAACGCTGGCAACGCCATTGCGGATGAACAACAAATTGAGACGTTGGACGGTCGGCCGGTAATGCGGACCTATACCGTACGGTCGTTTGATCCGGTGAATCGACAGATTGTTGTCGATTTTGTGCGTCATCAACACGACGGTAAAACCGGTCCGGCGTCGGCTTGGGCCGATCGCGTTCAGCCGGGTGATGCCATCCTCATTGGTGGGCCGGGCCCGGCTAAGCGCCTGCAGACCGATGCCGACTGGGTATTTCTGGCCGCCGATATGACGGCGTTGCCAGCGCTGAGTGCCAACCTTGAACAGCTGGGCGAGCAGGCGACCGGTCTTGCCGTCATCGAAGTGATCAGCGAAAAAGACGTTCAGCCGCTGAATAAACCAGATGGTGTTGAACTGCATTGGGTGATTAACCCGGAGCCCGGAACACCCAACACTGTATTGGCGGATGCTGTTCGTCGGCAGTCATGGCGCAGTGGGCAGGTATCGGCTTGGGCCGCGTGTGAGTTTTCCAACATGCGTGCGATCCGCCAGTATTTTAAACAGGAACGTGACGTTGCTCGGGACTACCTGTACGTCAGCAGTTACTGGAAAATGGGGAACTCCGAAGAAGAACATAAGGTAGTGAAGCGCGAAGATGCGGAGACGGCCTGAGGGCCGTATGCAGAATGAATTTTTGCTCCGTCGTTTGAGGTTGTTTCGAGAGACCGGATTTGTTCAGCCTAACCGTGATGGATTACGCTTTAAAAAAGGAGCAAACTGCGCGGAGCAAGTTTCTCTTTCTCTTAGCCACATCACCGAGTAACCTCAGGAAACGGCTGCGAAGTGAGATACTCGGAGGGCGCGTGCAATATATCGAAATCAAAAGCAGTCTGGTTCCTTTAGATTTACTGTTAGAGGCAGACCCTTCAGAAGCCAGTATTTCCAAATATCTGACTGATTCTTGGTGTTTCGCGGCTATGGCCAGTGAACGTGTTGTTGCAGCCTGCTTGGTGAAAGCACTCAGCAACGATGTTGCAGAAATTTTTAATATATCGGTTTATCCTGAGTTCCAAGGTCAGGGCGTCGGCTCCGAACTGCTAAAAACAGTTGTGTCTCAATTGCCAGCTAAAGGCATAAAACGGGTTGAACTCGGTACCGGTACATTTGGCTACCAACTGACGTTTTATCAGCGACTTGGCTTTCGGGTTGACTCGATCGTCAAAGACTATTTCTTGCGGAATTATCCTGACCCAATCTTTGAAAACGGTATTCAGCATAAAGACATGCTGAGATTATCACTGCAACTTTAGTGTGCCTTTAGCCATGTGCATGAAAGGGATTCCTTTAAAAACGTACCGTCGCGTTGGGTGTGGCAAGAGTGGTAGCATGCGCTCATTGTCGCGGGCGATAACCCTATAAGTTTATGAGTTTAGATGTTCACCAGCTAATGGATGGCAAGGCGAAAGATCACCTTCTGTCCATCAACAGTTCCGAGTATGTTGAACTACTTCCGGCTATCGAATTGTTTCGAGCAAAGACGGGTTTGTTCATTGATCAGTACGGCGATCTGAAGTTAAGTTCAGGCGTCAGTTCATTGGTTGAATCGCTCGAAGCAACGAGTACGGGCAATCAGAATTATCGGTCGTTGATCCGGGTTCTCAGGGCGTCAGAGGAAGAAGGCTATGGCATCATTTTCCTGGGTGACTGACCCATTCCCCAAGCAGACAAAAGTCAGCTGACTTTGATTCTTGGTTAAGCTGATGAGCTAAGGGGTTGAGCTGATGGCCGATTGAATCAGCGCATCAGCTTGGCCAGTTATGATCTTGTCAGCGAGATTAATTTGGCGCACGGTGGCAATAGCTTTGCTTACACCGCAAACTGAATCCAAACCTCGCCCGATTCCAGACGGCACGGCCAGACGTTCAATCGGGCGTCGGCGTCTTCCAGGCATTGACCGCTAATCAGGCTGTAATGTTGCTTGTAGAGCGGCGAGGCGACGCACAGTTCACCTTGCTGTGTACCGACAATGCCGCGTGCAATCACATTGGCGTCACAGAGTGGATCGTAGTGATCCACTGCGTAAATCTGTGGCTCATGATCTGGCAGATAAAACAGCGCTATCGACTGTCCCTGTACTTTAATGGCAACACCGGAGTACTCAAACAGGTCCGATTGAGTGCAGACAGCTTGCCAGCTTTGTTGTGCAACGGTCATAACAGTTCTCCTTGATGCGTCAGTCGGTGCTGACGGCGTGAATCAGATGTTGGCGTTCATCGGCGTTAGCCGGTCGGCGCTGACCGCGTTCATTGACAAAAACGATTGAGTCGTCAGGCTCAGCCGCATTCACAAACGTACGGAACCGTTTGAGCTTCTCCGGGTTGTCGAGTGTTGCGGCCCATTCGCACTGATAGGTGCTGATCAGGTGCTGCATCTGCGCTTCCAGTTCGGCGTTGATGCCGAGGTGATCATTGATGATGACATCACGCAGGTAATCCAATCCGCCATCGAGGTTTTCCAGCCAGCGGGCGGTACGTTGCAAGCGATCACCGGTACGAATGTAAAACATGAAGATTCGGTCGATGTAGCGGATCAGGGTTTCATCGTCGAGGTCGGTGGCAAACAAGTCGGCATGGCGCGGTTTCATGCCACCGTTGCCACAAACATAGAGATTCCAGCCGTTCTCAGTCGCAATGACGCCAAAGTCTTTGCTTTGCGCTTCGGCGCATTCACGGGTACAGCCGCTGACGGCAAATTTGACTTTGTGAGGTGCACGAATGCCCTTGTAACGATGCTCAATCTGGATAGCCATACCGACCGAATCCTGCACGCCGTAGCGGCACCAGGTGCTGCCGACGCAGCTTTTTACCGTACGTACCGACTTGCCATAAGCCTGACCGGTTTCAAAACCGGCGTCGCGAAGCCGCTCCCAGATGATCGGCAACTCGTGCAGTTGCGCCCCAAATAAGTCAATCCGCTGGCCACCGGTAATCTTGGTGTAGAGGTTAAAGTCTTTGGCAATTTCACCAATGCAGATCAGCCCTTCGGGTGTGATTTCGCCGCCGGCAATTCTGGGCACCACCGAGTAGGTGCCGTTCTTTTGCATGTTCGCGAGAAAGGCATCGTTGGTGTCTTGCAGTGGCATGTGTTCCTTATCCAGAACATGCTCATTCCACAGCGATGCGAGTATGCCACCAACCGTTGGTTTGCAGATGTCGCAACCTAACCCTTCACCATGTTCAGCCAGCAGTTCGCGGAAAGTTCTAATCTGTTTGCTTTGAATGATGTGCAACAGTTCGTCACGAGAGTAAGGGAAGTGCTCACACAGATGGTTGTTGACTTCGATGCCCTGTTTGACCAGTTCTGCGTTGACCGTGTCTTTAATCAATTGTGCGCAGCCGCCGCAACCGGTGGTTGCGTTGGTGGCATCTTTAACATCAGCCACGCTGCAGCAACCCGCTTGCACGGCCTGAACAACATCGCCTTTGGTCACATTCAAGCATGAACACAACGTGGCGGTATCGGGCAGGGCGTCACCATCCAACGTTGGCGCATCGCCGCTGTCGGGCAGGATAAAGACGGCAGGGTTTTCCGGCAGAGTCATGCCGTTGAGATAATACTGCAGCAGGGTGTCGTAGCCTTCTTTACTGCCGACAAGAACGGCCCCAAGAAGGTGCTGACCATCTGCGCTAACGACCAGCTTACGATAAACGTTGGCTTGGCCATCCGAGTATTCATAAATGACGGCTCCGGCGGTTTGAGCATGCGCATCACCAATGGAGCAAACATCGGTGCCGAGTAACTTCAATTTGGTGGACATGTCGGCCCCGGAAAAGGGCTGCGACTGACCGCACAGGTGCGCGGCGGCGGCTTCCGCCATACGGTATCCCGGAGCGACAAGACCGAAAATCTGGTTGTTCCAACAGGCGACTTCACCGATGGCATAGATGTTTGGATCGGACGTCTGACAATCGTTGTTGATTAATACGCCACCGCGTTCGTGACGATCCAGGCCCGCTTGTTCTGCCAACTCATCACGTGGACGAATACCGGCTGAGAAAACCACCAGATCGGTTTTTATACTCGGGTGGTCTTTGAAGTTCAGTTGGTAACGATGTGACTCGCCCGGTTCAATGTTCAGTGTGGCGTGATTCGTCAATACATCAACACCGGTCTCTTCGATAAGACGTTTTAAAAATTCACCGCCTCTTTCATCGACCTGCACCGGCATCAGTCTCGGTGCAAACTCAACCACTTGCGCTTCTAAACCCAAACTCTTTAGGGCATTAGCCGCTTCAAGTCCGAGCAGGCCACCGCCAATCACGGTACCGACGGTTGCGGATTTGGCACTGGCGGCAATGCTATCGAGATCGTCCAAGGTGCGGTAGACAAAGCAATGGTCTTGATCGCGTCCTTCAATGGGGGGCACAAACGGGTAAGAACCAGTCGCCAGTACCAGATGCGTGTAATCGAGCTGCTGGCCTTGATCGGTGGTGACGGTTTGGTTGTCACGATCGATGTCGACAACGCGGGCATTCGTCAGTGCCTCAATATTATTTTGTTGGTAATCGGCCGCAGAGGTCAAAGCCAGATGTTCGGCGCCTTGTTCAAAGTATTCAGACAGGTGGACGCGGTCATAAGCCAGATGAGGCTCTTCCCCGATGAGGGTGATTTGCCATTGGTCGCGTTGGTTGGTGCTCTGTAGTTGTTGAATGAACTGTCGGATAAAGTGGTGGCCCACCATGCCTTGCCCGATAACCAGTAAGCGATTCATTTTTCTTCTCCCAAAAAAAAAGCGCCCGAAAAAGAATCCTGACGGAATCTTTTTCGAGCGCCTTTACTCGATGTGTCTGTGTTGTAAACGAACTTAATGCACAGCTTGTGCCATGGCCGGTAAAACTGTTTTCTACTGTGCGCCAATCCTATCACGACTGCGAGTTGTTGCAGCGACGTTACCGCGTTCCCGGGAACCCAACGCCCTTCATACTTTTTATAGAGGGCTTGGTTCGGGTGGTTGTAAGGGCAACGTACCCACTCAAAAAAAGTTCTCTTTTGGTGCAGGCGCTGCGGGGGAGGCTCAAAAAAGAGGCATCATGGTTTGGGCTGTTCGATGACGGTGGAACGCTTATTCGAGTTCGATCCCGGTGTTTTTAGGCTCGCTTTCACCAAAGCGCTGCCGGCTTTGCGCGGGTTTCGGCATGGGTTCATTTTTAAAGTTCGGTTTTGGCACACCCATTGCAAAATCGAAATCAGCGTAGGCTCACTTTGCAATGGCGCACAGTGAATAACATACGCGACTACAAAGTTTTATTCCGGGTAATGGAGCCCTAAGTTTTTGGCAATTTAAACTGCCAAAAGCTTAGGGCTTTTTTTTGTGCCTGAAACGGTTCGCTACGGAACAAGCCGTGGTAGGACAACACACAAGAGGACAGGACTATGTCATATCTAGAGCCAAATGAGTTCGTTTCGAAAATGGTCGACGCGGGCGAATCCAAAGTGTTTATGTCGACAAAAGATACCTTTATCCGTGCCTTCATGGCCGGTGCTATTTTGGGCTTAGCCGCCGTCTTTGCGATTACCGTCGCCACCTCGACCGGATCACCGATCTTAGGGGCTGTACTGTTCCCGGTAGGCTTCATGATGCTTTATCTGATGAAGTTCGACTTGCTGACTGGTGTCTTTACGTTGGTACCGTTAGCGGTGTTGGATAAGCGACCTGGTGTGACCGTGAACCAGATGCTGCGTAACTGGGGATTGGTGTTTTTAGGCAACTTTGCCGGTGCATTAACCACGGCGTTTATGATCGCGTTTATCCTGACCTATGGTTTTAACACCGATGGCGGCGCGTTGGCGGCGAAGGTCAGCACCATTGGCGAGTCGCGTACGTTGGGTTATGCCGAGCATGGTGTGGCCGGTTGGTTCACCATCTTTATCCGCGGCATGCTATGCAACTGGATGGTTTCGATGGGCGTGGTGGGCGCGATGATTTCAACCTCCGCGACCGGGAAGATGGCCGCGATGTGGATGCCGGTGATGCTGTTCTTCTTTATGGGCTTTGAGCACTCCATTGTGAACATGTTTCTGTTCCCGTTCTCCATGATCATGGGTGGTGAGTTCACCTTCTCTCAATACATCATCTGGAATGAGCTGCCAACGGCCTTGGGGAACCTGGTCGGCGGGATTGCGCTGGTCGGATTACCACTCTATCTGACCCACGTTCGTACCAGTCCGGCTCGTCAGCTGGCCGGTGCTAAACCGGTTGCGACTTCAGCTGCGAACGCTAACGCGTAAGACATTGCCATGACGACCCTCACTGACTCACAACAGAACCTGACTCGCCGTCTTCAGGTTCAGGTGGGTCAGTGCAGCCGAGCCGGGCGTAAACCGCGCCAACAGGATTACTGCGGGGTGCATTGTCCGGACGGTTCGGCATTGAATCAAAAGGGCGTGGTGGTGGCGCTGGCCGACGGTATCAGCTCCAGTGACGTCAGCCACATCGCCAGCCAGACCTGCGTGAGTACCTTGCTCGACGATTACTATGCGACACCGGATACCTGGGGTGTCAGCGCATCGGTAAAGAAGGTACTGCAGTCGTTGAACTCCTGGCTGTATGCGCAAACCCGAAACAGTGTTTATCGTTACCATCTCGACAAAGGTTATGTCTGTACGTTAAGCGGTTTGGTGCTCCGTTCGCAGACCGCGACCATCTTTCATGTTGGTGACTCTAGAGTATGTCGCGTTGTTGGCAACGCACTGGAACCATTGACCGAAGATCATCGGGTGTCGATTGGCGAGGGGCATTCGTTGTCCCGCGCCATGGGCATGCGCGAACATCTGGACTTGCAGATTCTTCAACAGAAAATAGAGGTTGGCGATGTTTTTGTGTTGATGACCGATGGTGTTTACGACTGGGTTTCACCAACAGAACTGGTTCGTCTGCTGGCGGCATCGGATACAGATTTGAACGCCGCTGCAGAGTCGATCGTGCAACGTGCATTGGACAATGGGAGTGACGATAACTTAAGCCTGCAGTTGGTTCGTGTTCAACAGGTGCCGGCGGCACGGTTAGATGAGTTCAGCGACGATCAAACAGTGGCGCTTCCGGTTCCTGAAGCCCTGAGTGTCGGTCAACTGTTGGATGACTATCGCATTCAACGAATTTTGCATGCCAATCACCGCAGTATGGTGTATCTGGCCAGTGATCCCACGACCGGGCAACCGTTGGTCTTAAAAGTACCGACACCGGGAGCGGCGTCGAACCCGGAGGTGTTGGCATCGTTCTGGAAAGAGGCCTGGGTCGCTCAACGGGTACGACACGCCAGTCTGTCGAAAGCCGCTCCGGTTACCAAAGAACGACGCGCCTGTTATCTGCCGCTTGAGTATTTTCCCGGTCAGAACCTGTCGCAATGGCGAGACGATCACGGTCAGCCGACGCTGACGGACGTTCGGACCATTGTTGAGCAGGTCGCCAAGGGTGTGCAGGCGATGCATCGTATGCACATGATCCATCAGGACATACGACCACAGAATATTCTGATCAATAAACATGGCCAGATCCGGATCATTGATTACGGCGCAACGCGAATCGAAGGGTTGCAGGAAACCGACCGGCCGGCACAGCAGTTGTTGCAGGGCGAGCTGCAGTTTTCGGCGCCGGAGTGTTTGCTGGGCTGGCCGGGTACTGAACAGAGCGATCTGTATGCTCTGGCGTGCCTGACCTATTTTTTACTGAGTGGTCGTTTGCCCTATCCCGCGGCGTTACAGCGCGCGGGAAGTCGCTCAGCACAGCGCAAGATCCGATACATCAGTCTGCATGAGTACAAGGTGGATGTCCCTCCTTGGTTAGACATGACCCTACGTAAAGCATTGCACATTGACCCGGCACATCGCTATTCGACCCTGTCAGAGTTTGTGTTCGATCTGACCCATCCCAACCCGGCTTTTACCCGAAGCGGGTCGGTTCCGTTTATTGAAAAACACCCCGTGGTGTTCTGGCAGAGCGTGTCAGCGATCTTGTTGTTTTTGCTGCTCATTCTGGCCGGTACACACCCGGGTATCCTTGCGCGCAAATCCGAACTTATCACGGGACAATCCGTCCCACTCGCACAACAGAGGTGATTTATGAATAAAATCCAAATGACTGAAACCATCATCAACGCCAAACTGTCGAAAGCCGTCAGTTGGGAATCGCTCGCGGCCGAAGTTGGTCTGGACCCGGTGTTTCTGACCTCCGCTTGTTTGGGGATGAACAGCTTGAAAGCGGAGGCTGCAGAAAGCCTTTGTCGCCTGCTAGAATTGCCCGATAGCATCGCTACTCAATTGCAACAATGCCCGTTAAAACAATGGGATCAAGCCGTTCCGACCGATCCGCTGATCTATCGGCTGTATGAAATTGTTGGCGTCTATGGCGGCACCATCAAAGAGTTGATTCACGAAAAATTTGGTGACGGCATTATGAGCGCGATCGATTTCAGTATGAACATTGAGAAAGAAGAGAACCCAGCGGGTGATCGCGTTAAAGTCACTATGAATGGTAAGTTCTTGCCTTATAAAAGTTGGTGAAACCTGGTTTGCTCAAACAGAGCTCTGTTCGATCAGGGCTCTGAGGTCTCTATTTACCCAGAGCCGCCGGCCGACTTACCGATTCAGAACAGGGGGTGCTGTATGGCATTCTGCAGACTGGTCAGTAACAGGCTCCAACCGAGGGCGACTAAAAAAACACCGCCGAATGCGGAAAAGATGATTCCGGTTTTACGGTGATGGTGCCCGTTGGGGTGTGCTGTTGCCAAAGTTTGAAGCCGATCTCGAAAAAAGATGGTCACGATGCCAATCAAGGCAATAGAGACGCCGGTACCGATGCCCATCATTAAGGTCGCTCCTACGCCAACCCAGTACACACCGACGACATGGGCGTAAATTAACGTAATGATGGCGCCGGTGCAGGGGCGGGCGCCCATTGTCATGATCACGGTCAGGGTCTGCCACACCGTTAGGCTTTTCTCAGGCACGTAGGTATGACAACAATGGTCGTGATTGTGATCGTGGCTATGGTCGTGATGGCTGGGGTCATGGTCGTTGTGGTTGTGGTGATGAACGGTTTGATGCGGATTCTCATCAGGCGGTGTTGCCGAACAAGCCGGCGCTTGAACGTGAGTGCGGTTGAACGGATTAAACGCTTTTATTGCCCTGAAAAACAGAAAAGCCCCAAACACGATGACCAGAACATAGGAACTTTGCTCAGCCCTCAGACTGACCAGGTTAACCTGCTTAAACGTTTGACTGAGCAAGACTGACATCAGGCTGACCAGCAAGATCGCGATGATTGACTGGAAGACTGCGGCAGAAAAAGAAATGAACACACCCTGTCGAACGGTTTCTTTTTGCGTGGACAGGTAAGTCACCAGAACCGCCTTGCCGTGGCCTGGACCAATCGCATGAAAAATACCGTATACAAATGCCAGGCCTGTAAGCAATAACCCACTGACCGTAGGGGTTTGGTTAAACTGGCGAATGTGTTCAGAAAGTGCGTGATGAAAAGCCGTTTGGCTTCGGTCAATGAACAGCACTATGTCGGTCCACGAAAGCCAGATAATCAGCGCTGCAGTCAGGATCAGAATAACACTGAGAGAAGCGTAAAGAGTGCGTGTCATGAGCTGGAATCGACTTATATTGGATGGAGAAAAAGGCACAGACGAGAGCGTCTGTGCCGCTAAGCGATAACGGTGAATTACGAGGCGCAGTTACTGAGACTTTGCATCAAGCGTAGAATCAACGTCTGGTACTGATTCACGCCTGGTTCAATATCAACCCCCAGCGGATCCATGATGCCGGTATAGACATCGGTTCCATCAAAAACGGTTTTCACCAGATTCGGGTTAAATTGGGGTTCGGTAAAGATACAGCTCACGTTGAGATCGTTAACCGTTTGACGAATCTCTGCAACACGGGCGGGGCTTGGGTCGGATGCGTCAGAGACGGATAAGGCACCACTGGCCAGCACATCAAAGCGTGTCTCAAAATATTGATAGGCATCGTGAAAGACAATGAATTTCACATCACCTAAGGCATCGGCTTCGGCCTGAAGTTCGGTTATCAGACGATCCAGTTCGTTTGATGCCTGTTCGGCATTGCGGCGATAGCGTTCAGCATTGGCGGGGTCCTGTTCAGCCAGGGTTGTTGCGATGTGCTGAAGCCATGCTTGCGCGTTGACAGGATCGAGCCAGACATGTGGATCGTCCCCATCATGTGAATGTGCATGACCCCCATGGTCGTGTTCATCGTGCTCGTGTTCGTGAGCGTCGTGGTCATGGTCGTGTTCATCGTGCTCGTCATGCTCATGCTCGTGGGCGTCATGGTCGTGATCATCATGCTCGTGCTCGTCATGCTCATGTTCGTGGGCGTCATGATCGTGGTCGTGATCATCATGGTCGTGCTCGTCATGCTTATGCTCGTGGTCGTCATGATTGTGATCATGTGCCTCAAAAGTGGCCCCTTCCCGGAACGACAATAATTGTGTACCGCTCGAGTCCATCAAAGAAACGATCTCTGCCGAACCGGCCAGACTGTCCAGAGACTTATCCAACCAGGGCGTCAGGTCCTCACCAATCCAGAAAACAATGTCTGCTTTTGACAGCGCGCGAGCTTCTGAAGGGCGCAGGTTGTATTCGTGTGGTGAGTTTTCTGGTTTGATCAATAACGCCGGTTCACCGATACCGCGCATGACCTGTGCGACCAGTGAATGAACCGGGGCAATGTCAGTCACGACCTTTGGCACGTCCGCCAGGGTGGCCGTGCTCAATGTCAGTATGGACACCGACAGAGCGATTTTCTTAAGCAGCATGGGATCTCCTTTGGGGTTGTTGAGTGTGGTGACAACTCTAAATGATATGATGTATCATAACAAATATAATTTGCGAGCGCCGTTGGAGAATGACCATTGTTAATCCGTGTTGAGGGGTTGAGTGCCCAAATTTCCGGGCGCGAAGTACTACGTGATATCAGTATGGGCGTTGAAGCGGGTGAAATTGTCACGCTGGTCGGACCGAACGGGTCCGGTAAAACCTCGCTGCTGAAAACGCTGATTGGAGCCCTGACACCCAGCCAGGGTCGGGTGTTAAAAGATCAAGGGCTTCGACTCGCCTATGTTCCCCAAAAGCTGCATGTTGAGCCTATGTTGCCGATGACGGTGGCGCGTTTTCTCAGTTTACCCAAAAAGAAAACCGCATCGAGCATCGCTCAGGCGCTGACGGCCGCAGGTGTGCCGGGTATAGAAAAGCAGTCGATTCAAGGCCTGTCCGGTGGGCAGTTTCAGCGCGTGCAACTGGCGCGCGCGATGATGGATAAACCCAATCTGCTGCTGCTCGATGAAGCCACCCAACGTTTAGACCACGTTGGCATTGCGGATTTCTATCATCAGATCGCCGCGATTCGACGTGATACGAATTGCGCGGTTCTGATGGTCAGTCACGATCTCAATGTTGTCATGCGGCAGACTGATCGGGTGATTTGTCTGAACACACACATCTGTTGCCAAGGCAAGCCCGATCACGGAGTTCCTCACAGGAGTATCAGCGTCTCTTTGGGCTCGGCGATGCGCATTTGGCCTTGTATCACCATCAGCCGGATGCCGTAGCGGCACAGGAGACACAACGTGCTGGATGATTTTCTGATTCGAGCCGCCCTGGCCGGGTTAGGGGTTAACCTGACGGCCGCACCGCTTGGGTGTTTCGTGATTTGGCGGCGAATGGCGTATTTAGGTGACGCCACCGCCCATGCCTCGATCCTTGGGGTAGCGTTGTCGCTCATTTTTTCGCTTCCATTAACGTTGAGTGTGCTGCTGACGGCCTCGCTGATGGCGCTGTTATCGCTGGCTTTATCCAACCGGGGTTGGGCAATGGATACGTTGTTAGGGGTGCTGTCGCATTCCGCTTTGGCCATTGGGTTGGTAGCGGTTTCCTTCGTGTCGGGTATCCGCATTGATCTGATGGCCTATTTATTTGGTGACATTTTGGCCGTGAGCCAAACCGACTTGCTCACGATCTGGGTGGGTGCCTTTCTTGTTGTCGGGATGTTGGCCTACCGATGGTCAAATCTCTTACTGGTGACGCTGAATCCGGATCTTGCTATTGCTAGCGGTATCGACCCAAAACGAGAACAATTGATCCTAACGCTGTCGTTGGCTGTGGTCGTGGCGGTTGCCATTAAGATTGTGGGTGTCTTATTGATTGTCGCGATGTTGATTATTCCGGCAGCGGGCGCGCGACCCTTAAGCCGAACACCCGAGACCATGGCGATGCTTTCGGCGGTCATTGGCGGCAGCGCCAGCGGGCTTGGATTGATCGCTTCGTATCAGTTCGATACGCCGACCGGCCCCACCATTGTCTGTACCGCGACCCTGCTGTTTTTACTGATCAATGCGATGCGTCCTGCCATTGATTGGATTCTGAAAAGTCGGCAAAAAGACCGGCAAGCCCAACCACTCAACACTGGAGAGAGACATGGCTGATAAAAAAATACCCGTGACGGTACTGTCGGGGTTTCTGGGTGCCGGAAAGACGACGGTACTCAGTCACATTCTGAACAATCGCGAAGGCAAGCGCGTCGCTGTCATCGTCAATGACATGAGTGAAATTAATATTGATTCGGCAATTGTGCAGAACGATGTTTCGTTAAACCGGCACGAGGAAAAGCTGGTCGAAATGAGTAATGGCTGCATTTGCTGCACTTTGCGCGAAGACCTGTTGTTAGAAGTCCGCAAGCTCGCCGAAGATGGTCGCTTCGACTATCTGGTCATTGAGTCAACGGGGATATCTGAGCCGTTGCCGGTCGCGGAAACCTTCACCTTTGCCGATGAAGACGGCGTGTCACTATCCGATGTTGCTACACTCGATACGATGGTCACGGTGGTCGATGCCGTAAATTTCATGACCGATTACGAGCAGGCGAAATCGCTGCAGGAAACCGATGAATCGTTGGGCGACGAGGATCATCGCAGTGTGGCGGATCTGCTGGTGGATCAGGTCGAGTTTGCCGATATCCTGCTGATCAGCAAAGCCGATTTGGTGTCGGAAGCCGACATCGACAAACTGACCGCGATTCTGCGCTCGCTGAATACCGAGGCGAGTATTTTGCCCATCACCCATGGAGCGGTGCCGATCAACGAGGTTTTAAACACTGGGCGTTTCGACTTCAACAAAGCACAGTTGGCCCCAGGGTGGCTGAAGGAGCTGCGTGGCGAACATGTTCCGGAAACGGAAGAATATGGCATCGGCAGTTTCAGTTATGTGGCGCGACGACCGTTTCACCCGCAAAAGTTTTTTGACTTTCTGCATGGGACGTCACCGTATGGGAAACTGATTCGCTCGAAAGGTTTCTTCTGGTTGGCAACCCGCCCGGAATTTGCCGGGCAATGGAGCCAGGCGGGTGGGATCGCGCATTATGGATTTGCCGGATTATTTTGGAAGGCCGTACCGAAAGATCGATGGCCAGACGATCCCGAGTACCTTAACGCCATCCGTGAGCACTGGGTTGAGCCGTTTGGTGATATGCGTCAGGAACTGGTTTTTATCGGCCAGGGTTTGGACAAAGACGCCATGGTGGCCGCGCTCGATCAGTGCCTGCTGACTGAGGAAGAAGTGCTGCAGGGGAAAGAGGTTTGGAAGACATTGCCCGATCCGTTTCCAGCGTGGGAGGCCGCGCAATGACCGCACAACCATTCACTCAATCGCTTTCGTTCAGCCGTGGTCAGAGTCCAATGACGCTGGCCGATATTTATCAGGACGAGATCAACATAGCGATTTGGGAGCGTTCGCTCCATCCGGAACTGGTCCGCGCCGTTTCGACTATATTGACGTCAACGTCAACGCTCAATCTGGCCTGTACCGTATCGGTGTCCAACTGCGTGGACACCTTAACCAAAGAACTCGGTGGCGATGCGCCAGCGCACCGGTTAGCAAGAGACATCGGCAATCTCGTCGATATGTATTGCTGCCTGTTCGATCTGGATGTGGTCGCCCTGCGACTCACCAAGTTAGACCGAGCCATGTGCCCGAAATTTCATGTCGATCATGTGCCTGCACGCTTGGTCACAACGTATCAGGGCGTCGGATCGGAATGGCTAGAGAACTGGGCCGTCGATCGTAGACGATTGGGCCGCGCAAGTGCCGGCATCCCGGATGATCAATCTGGTCTGTATGGTCAACATCATGACATACAAAAGCTCGTCGCCGGCGATGTTGCGCTGCTCAAAGGCGAACGTTGGATCGGAAACGAAGGGCGGGGCATCGTGCATCGGTCGCCTGCTGTGGCCGACGGCGAGCCGCGGTTGTTGTTGACGTTCGATTTTACGGAATCGGATGAGGCATCATGAGCATTCCGTCGGCGTCGTCAAGACCGGATATTCATAAGGATGTCCGCGTGGCTGAGCACCAGTGCCAGGTCTCTGGTCGACGTTTGACAATAAAACGGCGGCAGTTACTGGTCATCTTGCTTGAACAGGAGAAAGCGGTGTCCGCCTACGAACTGATTGACTGCTATTATCAAAAGCATCACGAGCGACTGCCGCCGACGTCGATTTATCGAATGCTTGAATTTCTTGAACAGGAGCAGCTGGCTCATAAGCTAAAATTGGCCAATAAGTATGTCGCTTGTGCACACATCGCCGGCTGTGGTTCTCACCACGCGCCGCAGTTTTTAATCTGTTCGCACTGCTACCGGGTGAAGGAAGTGATCTTGAGCGATACAGCCATGGCGGATTTGAAAGCGGTCTCTGCCGCCGCTGGATTTAAAATGGAAGCACCGCAATTGGAAATCAGTTGCGTTTGTTTTGACTGTCAATCCAAACTCAGGTGACGCGGAAAGCGCTGTTTTAGCAGGCCACTGATATGGTCTCAAACGAAGCACGATGGTCTGAGGTTTATAACACTATGGTTTCGTTATTTTAATGGCTTCAGGGCAGACGTATGGCAACTTCTTCAGCTTCATTAACATCGGTTCCAACCAATATCATTACCGGCTTTCTGGGCGTCGGGAAAACCTCGGCTATCCTTAACTTGTTGAAACATAAACCCGCGCATGAGCGCTGGGCCATTCTGGTGAATGAGTTTGGCGAAATCGGAGTGGATGGCGCGCTTATTGACTCGCAACCCACCAACGCGCAAGGCGTTTTTATTCGGGAAGTGCCCGGTGGTTGTATGTGCTGTGCGGCTGGCGTGCCCATGCAGGTGGCGCTGAATGAGCTTCTGAAACAGGCCCGACCCGATCGATTATTGATTGAGCCGACCGGGCTTGGGCATCCAAAGGAAGTCTTATCGGTGCTGACCGGTGAACACTATCGGTCGGTATTGAGCCTGCAAAAAACCGTGACGCTGGTCGATGCCCGTAAACTGACGGATGAACGCTATACCCGACATGAGACCTTTAATCAGCAGATTGCCATTGCTGACCTCGTCGTCGGGAATAAAACGGATTTGTACGCGCCGGAGGAATTCACGCGGTTGGTTGAATATGTGGCAGATCAGGCGCGACCAGGAACCGAAGTCCGCTTTGTTGAGCAAGGGCGAATCGATGTGGATCTCCTTTTGGGTGAGAGTGATTCTGCCGACGTCACCGCATCGACGCATCACCATCATCACCCATCCGATCAGCCACTCGCTGCCGAAAAACGGTTTCCGGCGTCGGGGGTGATTAAAGCGGCGAATGAGGGCGAAGGATATGTCAGTTTGGGGTGGCGAATTACGCCAGAGAAACTGTTCGATTATGAACGGGTGCAGGGCTTTATTGCCCAAGCCGATGTCGAGCGCCTCAAAGCCGTTTTTATTACCGAGCGAGGCATTTTCAGCGTGAACAAGTCGGAAGACAACGTGCAGCAGATGGCGTTGGATGAGTACAGCGAAAGCCGCATCGAAGTCATCGCACTCCAGGTCGACCCAACATTGGAAACTGAGTTGTTGGCCTGCTTGCGGTAGTGGACCATGCGGGAAGTTTAGTCACACAGCTCGACGCCACTGAGGCTATAACGTCGTTGGGAAATCTTGACACAGCCCCACTATACCTGCGATTTCCCGCCTTGTTCTGACCTCACAGGCTGCTAGCTTTCGCTACTCAGCCCCAGTGGTCGATGTTCAGGATGGTGTCGGCAATCTCCACCAGACGTTGATTGTGCCGCATCGCGGAGCTGCGCAGTTCGCGATGAGCCGCTTCTTCGCTGATGTCCATCTTAGCCATCAGCACCCCCTTAGCCCGTTCGATCAGTTTGCGATCCTCCAGCATCTGCTGAGCCGTTTGCAGATCCGATTCAGCTTGCGCCAATTGTTGCGATTGCTGTTGCACGAGGTCATACAACGGGTGGGCACTCTGTGTCGCCTTCTGACTGACGTTCAAGCGAAAGTTACTGTTCTCATGCGCCAGCGATTGCTGCTGAAAAAACTCCATTGGCTCAACGGGCGGTTGATTCTTGGTGTTCATGAACTGCTGGATCAGTTCCTCGGAGTTTTCAAGTTTCTTTGTGGCGTCGTCGATAAACTCCGTGCAAAGCTGTTGAATGCGCTCAACCAGCGTCTGTTGAATGGTCCAGAGTTTGGAAATACGGTCGCTGCAGCAATCAAACCAGTCGCCACTGCGATCTGGGTCTAAATGAGTGTCGGGGGTCAGCGAATAGAACTCCTGGCGCATCGCCTTAAATGTCGCATTGCTCTGTAATGCATCAAGCTGTTGAATCATTGCACCAATATCGTGCTCGCAAAAGTCAACAAAGGTGGCAAAGTTGCGTTCCTGGTTCTCCTTTAGATGAGTTAACTTGGCCTGATGCTCGGCTTTGCAACCGCCGCCGGCAAACGCCAGAGCCCCGACAGCCCGTTCCTGCCCCGCCAGTTCTTTGCCCTCAACCAGGCTGAACAGACTGACCAGCAACTTACTGATGGTGGGGTGCACGGACGTATCGGCCAGCTCAAATATGAGGTTGATGAGTACGCTGATTAACTGGCTGTAGGTTGTTACAGAGGCGTCGCCCTTAACCTTCAACGCGGTGACATCGGCGCGAAAGGGTTCCATGGCTTCTAAGCCTAGAATGACCCAGGCCAGTTGGTTGGCGATCTTCCGGTTGGCCAGTGCTGGCTCAGAGAGCACTGTTTCTAAGGTTGAGATTAGCAGGTTGGCAATGGTTCGTGACTCACCGATCAGCTGTTCTCTATTGTGCTGAAACCGGGTGCCGCGCGAGGCAATGTAAATACTGCTGGCGCCTCGTTCACTCTGCAGGCAATGAATGAGATGACCGGCCATGCCCGCGAGCATGGCGCGGGTGTGCAAGGCTTTCAGGTCTGCAATCTCCAGTTGTTTAGCGTGCAGCAATACGGCACCGGTCGAGGCCGACATTGGAGGCTCCTTGTTGCGTGATACGGTTCATTCAGCAAGGTCTGTTCCAGTCGCAGCGGCGTCCTGCCAGCTTGTTGGTCTTGAAATTACAAGTTGTCCAAAACGGACAAATTATGAGTACCCGACCACCCTATGTTGACTGCTTAAAGCATAGAGCGGCTGTTGGGTGTTTGGTTTAATTTGCCTGTTTTAATGAGGAAGCAGATATTGGAGTTAATCGTGATCGATTCGCAATAAGCGCTAAAGCGGACGTTATTGTTGACGATTTCAGAGTTTTCGAAAATTGAACTTTTTGTCAGCTTTGTAATACATTTAAAAATGCACAAAGAATTACCTGTCGATACCATCTCTCTGTTAATAGCAGTTCAGTCACAGTTCCTTAAGTTAGCGCGGTTATTCGTGGGGAATATCCATGAATTACCGCACGTGCCGTAAAGCATAGAATCCTATAAGAGCTTTTCTCATTAAAAAATACGAGTAAGCACCGATAATAGGTACTCTCAGGCGCAGTAGTATTCAGAAGAAAACCGCACACGCGGCGTTTTCAGGCCAATCAAATTGACAATAGCCTCTTGAAGGATGACTATGAAGGCTTTAGACGGTTTGGGCCAGAAATGGCGCTCTGTATATGCCGCTCCATAAAAAACCGCGGTAGCGGCATAAGAAACTGTTAATGGTCTCATGAAGAATACGATTCTACTGATTTTTACTCTCCTCTCGTCATTTGCATTTTCAGAATCTTTGGAAAAGACCGATTTCATTGGTGAATGGAAAGCTTCTAATGAGAGTACAACAGCACTACTAATTATAGCGGATGACTTTTCAGGGTCTTTTAAACGAGGAAACGGTGAAGCATTTGTATTTTCTGGAGAAAACATCTTCTTTCAAAAAGATATCGCTATAATAGAATTGTATGTGCCTAAACTCGGAAGCCCAGTGCAAAAGCTAATGTTATCTGGTTGGAAACTGGGTGATACTAGAAAACTATATGGAATGGTTTTGATGTACGACAGTTCAGTGGGCCAATTCAATGGCATTAACTTATCTCTGGACTACAGCAACCATTAACAAATGCAGGCAGTCGACGCGAAAAAGACCGCGCAACTGCTACAAACGTTAAGTGTTATTATGTACTACAAGGTTGTGAAAAAATTCGGGTTAGATTTTGGTTCGGATTGGTCCTCATACAAAGAGTGGAGGAACTTTGAATTCTCTTCCTTTGAGTCTGTGGACGCTTTGCTACGGCCAGACCTTTTTGAACCTAAATCTGATGAAGACTGGGATAACTGTGTCAACGAGGACTATAAGCTAAACTTAATTACGAATCTCGAATATGCAGCTAAAGTCCATTCTCGTTTCAAAAATTCTGATCTAGTCGGTGTTGAAATTGAATTGGAAACGCCACCGAAAGAAACAACTGAGTTACTCGGGTTTGATATATTAGACGAGTATTGCCAAGTATCACTTTTAACTAACTGGGGAAACAACAACGATGTAATTGATACTTCGTTGTGTAAAAACGGACTGATAGGTGATTTTTCTGAAGCACTCAAAATCAGAAATTACCTTAGGAAAGATTTTAAAGAGGACGGGCATGCTGAGTTCTGTGGTATTTGGGCGATCTATACTACAAACACTTAACAACGACGTTCAAAGGTCTGTTATCAGGTATATCATTTCAATCTAAAACACCGTCCTTACAGCCGCTTTCACCATACAGCAGACTTTTAACGCCTTCGAACAGAGGGCTGCATTTCGGCAAAACTGGAGAAAGCGCCCCCTAATAACGAAAAGTCTATGATTCCGTGGCGACTGTTTCAGTCAAGCCACTCCTTCACTTTGGCTTTCATGAAGTTCAGCGCTTGGGCCGGTTCGATAACCGGTGGCATCACCAGCTCATCGGCATTCACCTGAGCATCAATGACAAAGGGTTTTGCACTGGCCATGGCCTGAGTGAAGACGCCGTCGAGTGCGTCAATGTGGTCGACGCGCTGACCGTCCGCGCCGCAGGCTTTGGCGATGGCAACAAAGTCGGCGTTGTGCAGGTCGATACCAAAGGCCGGTAAGCCGGCGGCTTCTTGTTCCAGTTTGATGAACCCGAGTTTTTCATTGTTAAGAATCACGATGACCATTGGCAACTGGTAGTGCACCGCCGTGACCAGATCGGTCATGGTCATGGCAAAGCCGCCGTCACCCGCCAGCGCAACCACGGGTTTGTCGGGAAACGCCAACTTAGCGCCGATGGCTCCGGGTAAGGCGACACCCATGGTGCCCAGCGCCGACGATAAGGTGAATCGCTGTCCGGGTTTCACGGTCAGGTGGCGCGCGGTCCAGGCGTTAACCGTGCCGGTATCGCAGACAAAGATGGCGTCGTCCGGGGCAACATTAGCCAGGCTCTGAATCAGGCTCTGCGGTCGGATGGGTTGTTCGTCCGCGTGTTCGATTTTTTCCTGTGCGTCCCGCCATTTCGCCATGCTCTGTTGGGCTTTTTCCAGAAAACCGGATGATTTCGGTTGGGTATGCTCGAGTAACTGGCTCATGGCCGGTTTCGCCTGACCGACTAAACCGATATCGACCGGATGGCGTTTACCGATCTGTGTCGCGTCACGATCAATCTGGATTACCTTCGCGTCTTGCGGGTAAAAGGCTTTGTAAGGAAAGTCGGTTCCGATCATCAGCAGCAAATCGCACTGTTTAAAGGCATCCATGGCCGGTTTACCGCCGAGTAAGCCCAGGCCGCCGATGCAGTTCGGATGGTCGTCATCGATCACGTCTTTGGCTCGCAGCGTTCGTACGATGGGCGCTTTCAAATGATCGGAAAGCGCAATAAGTTCGTCACGCGCGTCGGCGGTGCCGATGCCTGCAAGAATGCAAATGCGTTCGCTGTCATCGATCAGTTGAGTGGCGTCTTTGCAGTCGGCCATGGAGGGCGCAATGCGGGCGTTGAACTGTACATCGGAGAGTTTGTTATAGGGCAGGTGTGCTTTTTTCTGTGCAATGTCGCTGGGCAAGTTAATGTGGGCGACGCCATGATGACTTAACGCGGCCCGACAACCTTCGAGTATAACGTCCGGAACCTGCTGTTCGGTACTGATGGTCTGGCTGTAAACAGCCACGTCGGAAAACAGGCGCTGCAAGTCCACTTCCTGATGATAGCTTGTACCCAAGTACTGAGTTTCCACCTGGCCGGTAATGGCGATCACCGATGCGTGATCCATCTTTGCATCGTAAAGCCCGTTCAGCAGATGAATGGCCCCCGGGCCGCTGGTGCCGACACAGGCGGTCAGCTCGCCAGTCAGCTTGGCTTGAATGGAGGCGGCGAGGGCACCGGCTTCTTCGTGTTTGACCTGAATAAACTCAATGCCCTCAGTCTGGCGAACGGCTTCCATCAGATCGTTAATGGCGTCTCCGGGGATGCCGAAGAGATGGCGGACGCCCTGTTCTTTAAGGACTTGTACGATCAGTTCTGCAACGTTCATAGAGTGGTCCTTTTTTATGAGTCAGCAAATGACTACGTTGATGGTGCCAGAGCAGATGACGAGGTCAAATCGCTGAACAGGTTTGCTTGCAGCAGAAAATCGATGACTGTGCGGGTGCGCAGGGGGATGTGTCGCCGTGACGGGTAAACCAGATAATAGTTCACCGGGTCCGTTTTCAGCTCAGGGAAAATGGGAATGAGCTCGCCGCTGGCAACTTCCGCTTTCACCGTGGTGGGCAACAGCGACGCGATGCCCACACCGGCTAAGACCATTTGGATCATCAGGTGCGGTGAGTTACAGCGATGCGCGCGTTCTGGTTGAATCACCAGTCGATGATCTTTGAAATGGAAAGGCAGCGCGGCGCGGGGCACCTGCTTGGTCATGACCCAGCGATGCTGATTTAGCTCTTCCGGAGACCGTGGCATACCAAACTGCTCAATGTACTTACGGCTCGCAAATAAACCGAACGATTCCTGATGCATCACGCGGGCAACGACGGAGTCGTCTTTGGGTAAGCTGACGCGTAAAGCCAAATCAATTTGTTGTTCAACCAGGTCTAATGGCTGGTCGTCGAGTATAAAGTCCAGCTCGATGTCCGGGTGCTGCTGCGTAAAGCGTGGCAGCACAGGCAGAATAAAACGATGAGCAAAGTCGTGCGTCATGGTCATGGAAACCCGCCCGCTTGGGGTGTCCGCACCGGCAATGGCTTCAACCCGACTCAGCAGTTGTGGCAACACGCGTGCCTGCTCGTAGATTTTGCGCCCCTCGGTGGTCGTGGTCAGGCGTCGGGTTGAGCGTTGCAACAGCCGCACCTCCAGCCGCGATTCCAGTTGGCTGACCTGCTCACTGATGCGCGAGCGGCTGCTGTTGAGTTGACGGGCCGCCCCAGCGAAGCTGCCACTGTCCACAACTGCGCAATAGATGCCCAGCAGTTTCAGGTCGTTCAGGTCTATTGTACTCAAAATCAGATCATTCCATTCGTTATTGGTCGTCTACTGATTACAATTGTAGAAGCCTACACTGGTTCCGTCATTAACCGAATGAGGAAAAACCGATGATTGCTGTCACAGGTGCAACCGGCCAACTGGGCCAGAAAGTTATGAATCAATTGTTAACAACGGTTCCTGCCGAACAATTGGTGGCCTTAGTCCGTAGCCCGGATAAGGCGGCGGACCTGGCGGGACGCGGAGTTGATGTTCGCAAAGCCGACTACGACCAACCCGACACACTGACCAGTGCACTGGCCGGTGTTGATCGCCTTTTGCTGATTTCCGGCAGTGAAATCGGCCAACGGACACGTCAGCATCAGGCGGTGATCGATGCCGCTAAGGCCCAAGGCGTTGAGCTGTTGGTTTACACCAGCATTTTATCGGCGGATAAATCCCCGCTGAAACTGGCCGAAGAGCACCGGCAAACCGAAGCCGCGTTAAAGGCGTCTGGCGTGCCGCACGTTATCCTGCGCAACGGCTGGTATACCGAAAACTACACCATGGGTCTGGCCGGCAGCCTGGAGCAGGGCGCCATGGCCGGTGCGGCCGGTGAAGGGGTCTTTAATGCCGCCACCCGTCAGGACTATGCCGAAGCCGCCGTCGCCGTACTGACGCGCGAAGACAACACCAGCGGCACCGTATACGAGTTGGCGGGCACTGAGGGCTTTACCCTGGCGCAGTTTGCACAACTGGGCAGTGAACTGAGCGGCAAGCCGCTGACTTACCAGAATATGCCAGAGGCGGATTTTGCTGGTCTGCTGGCGCAGGTGGGTCTGCCTGCCGAATTCGCGGCCATTCTGGCGGATTCGGAAGCCGGTGCCGCGGACGGTTGGCTTGCCAGTGAATCGAAGGATCTGGAGACGCTGATCGGTCGGCCATCAACACCATTGAAGACCGCGATTCAAGACGCGCTGAACTAACACTCAAACCAAAAAAAACGCCCCGGACTCATGGAGTGCGGGGCGTGCTTCACTGGCGCTTTTAGCGTTTACGCGGCTTGATCGTCGTTGTGTTCGATCAGCGTGTCTTTGTTTTTAGCAAACTCGTCGAACGCAAAATCATCGACCATCAGCATGTTCAGAACTTTCGCTTCATACTTCGTCATGAACTCAAATTCTTCATCACTGATCACATCGGCGTCTTTGGCCGCCACGAAGCGTTCTTCCGGATGCAGTGCCTGCTCAGGCAGCTCACCTTTCGCGTACGCCTTGGCAATTTTACGATAGAGCGGTTCGGCTTTTTCGTAATCTTTCAGCAGGGCATTGTACTGTGCGACCGGGTTTTCGACTCCGCCATCTTTTTCGTCGTTCCAGATCGTTTCGATCAGATGACGTCGTAAACTTGAATCGGTCGAGACCGTTTTCGCCAGGTGTCGGGTCGCCCGATCGTCCGGCATTTTCCAGCGTCGACCTAATGGCAGAGTCACCACGCGCAGTGCCATGGCGACCGGACGGGCCGGCAGGTTGTCGAGAAATTCCGACAACGCCGCTTCAGTACGATGCAACAGCAATTGCAGGCTGTACTCCATTACATGCTGTTCACCTTCAACTTTTTCAGATTCTTCCCAGCGCTTGAGAACCATCGACGCGAGATACAGATTCGACAGCATGTCACCCAAACGTGCCGAAATCAGTTCGCGCATTTTCAGTTCACCACCGAGTGTTGCCATGGCGGCATCGCTGCACAAACCGAAGGCCGAACTGAAACGAGACAAGGCTTGCGCGTATCGTTTTGCCGGACCATCGAAAGGTACCGAGGCTTTACCGATACCCAGCCCCTGAGTGAAGGCCCGGCTGGCGTTACCGATGACTAAACCGACATGAGCGAACACCGCTTTATCAAAGGCATTGGCATCGTCGTTGTTTTTCGCGGCCAGCTCTTTCAACACATAAGGATGGCAACGGATCGCGCCCTGACCGAAGATCATCAACGAGCGTGTCATGATGTTCGCGCCCTCAACGGTAATCGAGACTGCCGAACTGCTGTAACCAATACCGAGATAGTTTTTCGGACCGAGCGTCACGGTTTTACCGCCGTGTACATCCATGGCATCGCTCAATATGGCGCGCTGCATTTCCGTCAGGTGGTATTTCAGAATGGCGGACGGAACGGATGGTTTCTGACCATCGTCAACCATGTTTGCGGTTTGCTGTACGGCCGCCTGTGCGATGTAGGTGTATGCCGCCATGCGTGCCAGCGGTGCCTGTACGCCTTCCATTTCGGCAACCGGCGTATTGAACTGACGACGCACCCGGGTAAAGCCGCCCGAGGTTGCCAATGCATAAGCACCGGCACCGGCCGCGCCGGAAGGCAGGGTAATGCAGCGACCGACGGATAGGCATTCAACCAGCATGCGCCAGCCTTCGCCGGCCATCTCTTCGCCACCGATGATGTAGTCGAGCGGGATAAATACGTCTTTGCCTTTGATGGGGCCGTTCAGGAACGGGCTGCCAATCGGGCAGTGACGACGGCCGATTTCCATCCCGTCTGTGTCGCGAGGAATCAACGCACAGGTGATGCCGCGATCGGTGCCTTTGCCGAGCAGGTTGTCCGGGTCAAACATACGGAACGCCAGACCAACGACGGTGGCAATCGGTGCCAGAGTAATCCAGCGCTTTTCAAAGTTTAGTTTAATACCGATCACTTCTTTGCCGTTGAACTCGCCTTTGCAGACGATGCCGGTATCGGGCAGCGACGTGGCATCGGAACCGGCTCGTGGGCCGGTCAAGCCAAAGCAGGGAATTTCACGACCGTCGGCCAGACGTGGCAGATAATGATTTTTCTGTTCGTCGGTACCGTACTTCAACAACAGCTCACCCGGGCCGAGTGAGTTCGGCACACCGACAGTGACCATCAATGTTTCGTTCGACGCCAGCTTTTGCAACACCGCCGATTGCGCTTTCGCGGAAAATTCTAGGCCACCGTACTGTTTCGGAATGATCATGCCGAAGAAACCTTCTTTCTTCAGTGATTCCCAGACGGTTGGCGGCAGGTCGGCGCGTTCAACGGCGACATCCCAGCCGTTGCATTGAGACAGTACATCAACACACTGGTTATCGATAAACGCCTGCTCTTCGTCAGTCAGGCCGGTGTGTTTGTTGGCCAGCAGTTTGTTGTAATCCGGACGGCCGGTGAACAGTTCGCCGTCCCAGCCGACGGTGCCGGCATCGAGTGCCACCTGTTCGGTTTGTGACACTTTCGGTGCAATTTTCTTAAAGATGTCGAAGACTTTCTGAGACAGCCATAAGCGGCGAATGGGGCCGAATCCAATGACCAGTGTCGCAATGGCACCGAGGATCAGCAGGACACCATAAACAGCCGATGCTAATTCCATCGACAGCGCACCGAACAGCAACAGAACACCGACGGCGGCGAGTGAACCGAGTTCCTGGCGCATGACCCAGAAGAGTCCGGCCAGAGTCAGGAGGAATAAAATAAACGTTACCATGTCAGACCTCGTTTCCTTTTGTGTACCCACAACCATCATAGATGGTTATGACCGTAAATTGGTGAGTTAGGGTGTAAAAAGTACGCGTGGGGTATAAAGCCGGATGGACAGGATGGCAACTTTGTACGGAGGTTGGCGTTTATCTTTACCTGAGACGAATCAGTCATGCCCTGCAGGGGCGATTGTTTCCTGCAGGGCATTATTGGTGAGCGTCAGTTATAGGTCAGTTCCCGCGTTTTACCACGGAAGATGTAATACGCCAGCGCGGTATAGGCGAGAATAAACGGCAACACAAAAACGGTGCCGAGTAGAATGATTTTCAACGCGGCCGGGCTGCTGGCACCTTCTGCGGCGGTCATGACGCCGGGAATCACGTCAGGGAAATAACTGTACGCGAGTCCGAGAAAGTTCAGCACAAACAACAGCGTGACCGCGACAAACGGAAACCAGTTGCCGATGTCGTTCTGCGTTGGGACATGCGCGAGATAGCGATCCACCGCCACCAGAATCAGCAAACACATCAACGGCACGGGCGCGAGCAGAAACACCTCCGGCACACTCAGCCAGCGCTCGGCGACCGATTGACTGAGCAACGGATTGATGACGCTGATGGCAACCATACCCAGTGCCGCCAGCCACCCCGCGCGACGACCGGCTGCAGCGGCATGACGTTGCACCTCGCCTTCGGTTTTCATCACCAACCAGGCACCGCCGATGTAGGCATAGGCAGCGCTGACACACAGAGCACTGAGCACGGCAAACCCGTGCGCAAAAAGCCCGGGTTCAAAACCCAGGACCCAGCGTCCGAGCATGTAACCCTGTGACAGCGCTGCCAGCCATGAGCCCAAGCGAAACAACAGATCCCAACGGTCTTTGTGCTGTGCATGTGCTTTCGCGCGAAAGTCGAACGACACGCCGCGCAAAATGAGGCCCAGCAACAGCAAAAAGGTTGGGAAGTACAGCGCGCTGAACACCACTGAGTTGGCAAATGGAAATGCGATCAGTAACAGGCCGACCGCCAGCACCAACCAGGTTTCATTGGCGTCCCAGAACGGCCCGATGGACGAAATCATCACATCGCGGTGCGCTTCATGGTGGAACGGCATGAGCATACCGACACCGAGGTCGTAACCATCGAGAATGGCATAAAGCAGCACGGCAAGGCCCATCAGGGTCAGAAATATTTCCGGCAGATGTGCATCAATCATGCGTTGGCTCCTTTGAGAAACTTCAGACGACTGGGGCGTGCCGGAGCGTCGGTAAACTCCTCGACCCGCGATGATTTACGCGCCAGATAAAACAGCGTCTGGATGTAGGCAAATAACAGAAAGGCGTAGAGCGATAAGTACAGGGCCAGTGACACGCCGACCTGTGTGCCGGGGACGGTGGTGACCGCATCGGTCGTGCGCAGTACGCCAGACACCAGCCAGGGCTGTCGTCCGATTTCGGTGACATACCAGCCGGCCAGTGAGGCAATCCAACCGGAAAACGTCATTCCGGTCACCACGCGCAGCAACCAGGTGGGCATCTCATGGCGGCGGACAATGAAGTAAACGCTCACCCAACTGACAGCCAGCATGAGCAGGCCCATACCCACCATCAAACGGAACCCGAAGAACAGCGGCTTAACGGGCGGGTGTGCGTCAAAGTCATTCAACCCGATCAGTTCGCCCTGGGTGTCGTGTGTCAGTATGAGACTCGCCAGATAGGGAATGCCGACTTCCCAATGATTGTCACGGGCGTCTTCATCGGGCCAGGCAAACAGCAGCAGTGGCGCGCCGGTTTCGGTTTCCCAGATGCCTTCCATTGCGGCGATTTTCTGCGGCTGATGTTCCAATGTGTTCAAGCCGTGCAAATCCCCCACGAATGCCTGAATCGGCATGATGATCGCAGCGGCGAACAGGCCGGTGGTCAGGGCGTAACGCGGCGCGGCTTTTTTGTCGCCCTTCAGGATGCGATACGCCGACAGGCCGGCCACCAGGAACGAGGCTGTCAGCGCCGAGGCCAGCAGCATGTGTGACAACCGATAGGGCATGGAAGGGTTAAAAATCACTTCTTTCCAGGAGGTAACATGCGCCACCCCAATAATCAGTTCGTAGCCCGCGGGCGTATGCATCCAGCTGTTGAGCACCAGAATCCAGAACGCCGATAGCGTCGTGCCGATGGCGACGAGCGCGGTGGCGCCGGTGTGCACCCAGTTAGGCACCCGTTGCATGCCAAACAGCATGATGCCGAGGAAGGTGGCTTCCATAAAGAAGGCGGTCAGCACTTCGTAACCGAGCAATGGTCCGGCAATGTTGCCTACCGTTTCCATAAAGCCCGGCCAGTTGGTGCCGAACTGAAAACTCATGGTGATGCCGCTGACCACGCCCAGTGCAAACGAGAGCGCAAACACCTTGACCCAAAAGCAGTAAACGCGCAGCCAGACCGGGTGCTTGCTGATGTCGAAGCGGATTTTGAAATACAGCAGCATCCAGCCGAGGGCGATGGTGATGGTCGGAAACAGAATGTGAAAACTGATGTTGGCGGCGAACTGAATGCGCGACAGCATCAGCGTTTGAGCGAGTGCGTCCATTTCAGGCCTCCTCGTCTTTTTTACCCGGCTTCAAACGGCTGGTCATTTCCAGTACCCGGCCCACGCCGGCGCCCATCTTCATCAAGGCTTTCAAGTGATCCGGTTTCATGTTCTGCACGTCATCAAACCAATGGGTGAACAGCTCCAGAAGGTCGTTCATTTCCTGCATCTGGGCGCGGGCATGTGAGTGGTCACTGTCGTCAAAATCCATCAGCAGACCGCGCACCACCGACAGGGTCGGGTCGACTTCGCGTTTTTTGCGCTCGGCCATCACCTGTTGCGCCAGCTCCCAGATGGAGCCATTGGCAACAAGATAGTCTTTGCGATCGCCGGGTTCGCGGTGCACGCGGATCAGGCGCCAGCTCTGCAGCTCTTTGGCGGCCATGCTGACGTTACCGCGGGAGACGTTCAGCCCCTGGGCGATGTCATCGGCGTTCAGTGGCTTCTCACTGAGGACGATCAGTGCCAGCATCTGGCCGACAGTTCGGTTGAACCCCCAGCGGCTGGCCATCTCACCAAAGTGGACCACAAAGGTTTCGGTTTCGGCGGACATTTGCATCCGGTTTTCTCCAGTCGTTTGATCAGAATCATTGACATTCTGAATTTTCAGAAATTTCTGAAAGTATAATTATCTGGAATCGAAATGCGAATAAAACTCAGAAGTCTTTACAAATGCGTCGGCCAGGCTGACAAACGAGGGTGCAATCGGTCATCATGCGCGATCCCTTCTGCACGGAAACGACGCCATGACCAACGCCACACCCTCGTCCTACGCTTTGTTGTTCTTTCAGGGGGCAATCTGGGGCTCGTCATTCCAAGCCATTAAGTTTGCGTTGGAAGGGTTCGGACCCATGACTGTCGCGGCCGGGCGCATTGGCCTTGCCGCGGTCATGATGCTGCTTTACGCCCGGGCGCGTGGGCATCGGTTACCACGAAACGGTCGGGTGTTGGGCATGCTGGCCATTGTGGGGTTGTTTAACTGCGCCATTCCGTTCTTCCTGATTCCGTGGGGCGAGCAGAGCCTCGATTCCGGCCGTACGGCGATTTTTATGGCCACCGGGCCGCTGATCGCGCTGGCCATTGCCCATTTCACAACCACCGATGAGCGCCTGAATCGCTTCAAGCTCCTTGGCTTTGTCATGGGGTTTGTCGGGGTGTTGCTGGTCATTGGCCTGGACTCATTCAGTGCCGGTGCCGCCGAATGGTTGCCGCAGTTGGCGATTATTGGCGCGGCCACGTCGTACGCCATTTCCGGAGCCATCGCCAAACGTGTTCTGAACGTAAGCAGTTCCGTCTTTACCGCCTGTGTGTTGAGCAGCGCCGCTCTGATGACGCTGCCGGCGAGCCTGATTCTGGAAACCCCGGTGACCGATCTGGCCGCAACCGGGTTGAGCAGGCCCCTGCTGGCGCTGATCTACCTCGGGCTGATCCCAACCGGGCTGGCTTTCCTGATTCGCTTTCATCTCATTAAAACCGTGGGATATACGTTCGTGTCGCAAGTCGGATACCTGGTGCCTGTATTTGGAGTGCTGTTTGGCGCGTTGATTTTTCAGGAAGCGATCACCGCCAACATCGTGACCGGCTTGTGCCTGATTCTGACCGGTATCTTTGTGAGTCGTTTATCCGCACGTCACCGTGAACCGCTCTAAGTTGAGCAAAAACACACATGTGACAAGGGTCGGAGCATCGAATGGCAGGGACGGTTTAAGCGCTGATTAACCAAACCGAAACACACGCCCCGGCTGCACCGGCGCCAAGTTCTGTGCTGTCTAGTTGACGAGACTATTCGACCAGTAAAAAATTCACGCAGTTCTTGCCTTCATGTTTGGATTGGTAAAGCGCCTGATCCGCAATCTGCAGCGCCGATGCAGCATCGATTACAGAACCGGTTGCAGAGGTGCAGCAACCTACCGAGACAGTGACCACCGGAAAAGTGGCGTCATCAGCATGCGGAATCGCTAAGGCTTCCACGTTGGCTCGGATACGTTCCGCGACTTTCTGTACACCGAGTGCATCCGTTTCCGGTAGCAGCACGGCAAACTCTTCTCCGCCATAACGCGCCACCAGATCTCCGGATCGAAGAATGGCATCACTGAACACGGTACTGACGGCTTGCAGACATTTATCACCTTCGATATGTCCAAATTGATCGTTAAAGGCTTTAAAGTTGTCGATGTCCAGCATGATGAGGGAAATCGGGTTCTTTTGACGATTGGCACGTCCCAACTCAGACGTCAGCTGATCATCAAAGACCCATCGGTTAGCCAGTTTTGTTAACTGATCCGTGCGCGCCTGTTTGTCGAGCAACTTCAACGCATGGTAATAGGCTAAATGGGTTTTGGCACGAGCCGCCAGCACTCTGGGGTTCAGCGGTTTATGGATATAGTCGCCGGCACCGACCTCAAACACCGACTCCTCAAAGCCGACGTCGGCATGGCTAGTAATCACCAACACGGGGATGTCCTGCGTGGATGGCATGGCTTTCAGCTTGGTACAGACATCCAACCCATTGGCATCCGGCAGTTCAATGTCGAGCAGAATCAGGTCCGGGTGCTTTTCTGAAATCATGCTGAAGGTTTGTTCAGCCGTTTCCGCAAATCGAACCCGCCCGATATCGCTCATCACCTGATACAGAGACATGACTACAGAAGGATCGTCGTCGACGATTAAGATTTCAGAAGACGCGGGGAGGGTGTTGTTCATTCAGCGGTCCTCGACAGTCTGATAGGGTTGCAGCATCTGAATAATATCCTGAAACGCCAATCGCCCTAAGTGAGCGCGCAGTGTGGTCATGTTCTCTGAACCGATCAGGCTACGCAAGGGCTCATCATACGCATCAATATCATTCAGTACCGACAAATCACGGTCGTTAAGTTTGTCGATGAGCGCTGTTAAATCGACGGGTTGGCCTGAGTTTTCTTTCTGAGCCTCGGACAGAGTTTGGTTGTAATCGGCTGATACGTCGTTGAGAAACGGGGCACTGTGGTTAATCAATCTATGGAGTTGTTCCGATAACTCCGTCAGCAATGGCAATGCCGGCTCACTTTCATCTCGTAAGGCGGTTTCAGTTTTGGTCGCTATGGCCTGAATGGTTTGGGCACCCACCATGCCGGAAACACTTTTCAGTTTGTGAACTTGTCCGGCAAGTGCCTTTCTGGCATCGGCGTGTGAGGGCTCATCGATCGACGGGTCTGGCGGTGAGCTCAAGTTCTGGTGCTCTTCAACCAAGTTGGTGAGCGTCATGCGGAAAAGAGACGGGCTGTCCATCAACAACGTTTTGGCCTGTGTCATATCTAAACCCTCGATGACGGGCCAGTTATCATCGTCTGCTTCAGCAACGCCTTGGACCTGAGCATCCGCGATGTCAGGGGTTTGTTTGTCGCCGACATGGTGTCTCAGGGTTTGGATGAGCCGCTCCGGTTCAATGGGCTTGGTCAGAAAATCATTCATCCCAGCGTCCAGCGCTTTTTTTCGTTCTTCGACTAACGCACCGGCGGTTAAGGCAATAATGGGAATGTCGGTCATGTTCAGGTGGTTACGGATCCGCTGTGTAGTTTCCAGACCATCAATACCGGGCATTTGAACGTCCATTAAAATGGCATCGAACGCTTCCGGATGATTCGACAGGTAATCGATCGCGTCTTCACCGTTGTCTTTAACAACAACGGATGCGCCATTTCTGGACAGTATCTGCGATACGACCAGCTGGTTGATCGGGCTGTCTTCGACGACAAGAATGGAATAGTTTTCTAACCACTTCCCGGCTAACAGGTCTGTTTTGGTAGACTTTAGTACCTTTTCAGCGTTGCCGGTACGGTCCGTGACGGCGGTGTTAACCACATTGAATAGCGCCGACGGTTCAATGGGCTTCTGAAGAAAGGCGTCGATCAACTTTTCGTCCGTTGGGTTCTCCGGGTCGAGTTGCTCATAGGCAGAGACCATAATCACGGCTGGCAAGTCAGCCTTGCTGATCATTTCGCGCATCTTACGGATGGTCTCGAAACCATCCAACTCGGGCATGTTCCAGTCAACTAACACGGCGTCGGGCAGGCGAAGGTTCTGCTCGGCACGCAGCCGAATGTCCGCCAGCATATCGACACCGTTGTTCACCACACTGCTGCGCCAACCCAACGCCCGCGTAATTTTCTGCAATTGCTGTGCATCGTCTTTGCTGTCTTCGGCAATCATGATAAACAGGGTGCCGGCAGACTCAGATAGGTTGTCCAGTTCGTTGTCAGATAAGGTTTTAAAGGGCAGTTCAAACCAAAAACGGCTCCCCTGACCCTCCTCACTTTCCAAGCCCAGTCGGCCTTCCATCAAATAAACCAGTTTTAAAATGATGGACAAACCAAGGCCCGTACCACCGTACTTTCGTGTAGTCGAGACATCGGCCTGCGTAAAGGGCTCAAAAAGCTGCTGTTGAGCCTTTTCAGAAATGCCGATCCCCGTATCGATGACTTCAAAACGAACCGTTGCCCGATCTGTTTCTTCAACCAGATGACATCGCAGCGAGATGCTGCCTTCGCTGGTGAACTTTAACGCATTGCTAAACAGATTATCGAGTATCTGTTTGAGCCGGGTTTTGTCCGTTTCGACCCAGTTGGGTACCTTCGGGTCAATGTTGAGAGCAACTTCCAGGCCTTTTAAGTCGGCTTGCATGCGATGCACGTTTAAGGTGTCTTCAATCAGCTCTCTTAAGTTGACGGGTGTGGATTCAATGTCCACTTCGTTGGCTTCGATCTTGGATAGATCCAGCACATCATTGATGATGTTGAGCAGGGATTGACCGGATAGTTGTATTTTGTCGACCAGTAGATGCTGATTCTCGGTCAGGTTTTCATGGTCGAGCAGGTGACTCAAGCCAATGATGGCATTCAACGGCGTGCGTATCTCATGACTGGTGTTGGCCAGAAAAGCACTTTTAGCTTCAGCCGACGACATGGCTTGCGTGATCGCATGTTGAAGTTTTTCTTCAGAATTTTTGCGTTCGGTAATGTCTCTTAATGCCGCCGAAACCAGCGTTCGGTCTTCAAGGGGTACGACGCCAAGGGTGACTTCAACCGGGAACTCCGTTCCGTCTTTGCATCGGGCAAACAGGTCCCGACCAACTCCCATCAGTCGGCGTGTTGGATTTTGTATGAACGCGGCTCGTTGTTGGGGATGGTTGGCTTTGAAACGCTCCGGCAGCAAGGTGTCGATGTTCTGGCCGAGTAACTCATTGCGTTCATAGCCGAACATCTGTTCTGAGCGACGATTGACCAGTTGTATGATGCCCTGTTCGTCGACAATGAAAGTCGGGTCGGGCGCTGATTCCAGCAACGACTTAAACAGTTTTCTGTCTTTTTCCTGCTGTTGTTGGTGAAACTGCTGATAGGTATCGATGCGTTTGCGGGCGGCGTTTCGCCACACAATGAACTGAAACAGAACGCCGATGAAAGAGACGATTGCAAAAGCGGTGAAAACTGAAAACACCCGTATCAGCACAGTCTGCAGAACGGGCGTGCTGGCGCGGGCCACATAGAGCGTCAGGAAATTGCTATTGGCACGCGTTTCGAAATCGATGCTTTCCGACACCATCCAGACGTCTCCAAAGGTGCTTGAATAGAGAGTCAGTTCGCTGTTCAGCGCGCTGGCCCAATTACTGTCGGGCGTAAACTCATCGGACCAGCGGTAAGGTGTGCCATGTTCAAAGGCGAATGTGCGTGATTGACTGGGGTGTAGAATGAAGTCGTTACTGACATTGGTGATAAAGGTTCGTTCGTCGCTATGCGTCGGTTCGCTTAAGGACGACAGATAGTTGTCAGGGGTGACATTGATGATGACAATGCCAAATGGACGGTTGTCGGCTGTCACAACAGGCGTGGCGAAGCGCCACATGGGTCGGTGCGGATACTCAACCATGCCAAACTCACGATTGAGATTGATTGAGGACACATAGACGTCACCCGGCCCTTCAGCAAGCGTTGCTGAAATATAGGGTTCACTCTGTTTGCTCTGCAGTTGGTCGCCACTGAGACTGATGAGCTGGCTGTTTCCTCGCTGAACCTTTACGGCTTCGGTCCAGCGATCCTTCGCGAGAATCAGCCTGACCTGATACACCTCGGGCGCTGCGAGCATGTAGGAACGAAAAATGTCTTCAAGTCGCTCGCTGGATTGCTGATACGCCCGTCCAGTTTGATCCAGTGAGTCATTGTTTGCCAAGGCGATCAGTTGCTGAATGGGCGGTGTGTTCGCGATTGACTGGACATCGTTGATGTATCGGTTCGATAGCGTTTTCAGACGGTCGACCTTTTCATCTAAGGCACTGTTAAGCTCTGTTTGGACGTCATAGGTAGTTTGTCGGAAAACAAAGTAATTTAATCCCAGGAAAAAGAACAACAAGATCGTGATGAATGCCGACCATGTCGATCGCAGTTGCGGTTCGTTGACAAAGGCACTGAACGATTCAAGTGTTGAGCTTGTCGACTCTTCGAGCGTTTTATCGGCCGATAGGGTGGTGCGGATCAACACCATCAGGTAGGCGAGGACCAGTGTTAAGGTCAGTCCGATAATCGCCACCGGCATGATTTGCCAGCGTTCAGCCATGGCCAGGCCAAGGCGGTTAGGGTACATCGTCAGCGTCCACTGTTGACCGAGGACCTGAATGGTTCTGCTGACAAAAATATCGCGGTCTGAGATGTCAGCGTTGATGTCGGATGTGAAGAACGGAACAGGGTCTTCACTGTGGCTCAGTACAATGGTGGTTTGTTCCATCGGCGCACCCAGGTCTTCCAAAACATCATCGATGACCAACGGTGCGTAGGTCCAGCCGACTACCGCCGACTCGCGTTGATCGGGCGTGTTGGTTGGGTGGTTGGCGTCGTAAACCGGTAACAGGATCAGTACCCCCCGCCGGGTTTTCTGGTCGGCCTGCACTAAGGTAATCGGCGCGGTTAAACGCGGCTGGTTGGTTCGGGCCGCGTCCAAGGCTGCCGCTCGACGGTTGTTTTCCGAACCGATGTCCAGCCCCTGCGCTTGTCGATTCGGCGCAAACGGGTAAATGTACTGGATGATAAACCGGTCGAGGTCGTGCGGTGCCAGCTGTGTTATTTCAAAGTTAGGTGCGCCATCGTTGCGGATGCTGCGCAGATAATCGCTTTCGGTTTCCATCGGTACCCGCCGGATAAAACCGAAGCCCAATGCGCCTGGAAATTCATACTCCAGGTCCCGGCTGGCGATGTAGTCTTCAAACATCGCACGATCAACGTTATCAACGCCAGCGGTGACAAATACGCCGCGAGCGCCACGTAATCCATACTGGAAGTGCTCAAACTCAGTGCTGATGGATGACTCAGCTTCGTCGGCCAACTCGACAAGGTGTTCCCGGATGGCCTGATCGTTGCTGTTCAGCGCAATAACGCAGGCGATGCCCGTCAGCAGCAGGCCGGCTAAGAATGGTATCCAAAGGGTGATGGTTTGAACGGCTTTAGGCAGTCGCATACTCATAGTGGATACTCAAATAAGACGTCCTCGGCGGGTTGTGGCTTAGAGAAGTAATAGCCCTGTAGCAGCGAAATGCCAAGATTTTGCAGGTAATGCACCTGCTGTTCAGTTTCCACGCCTTCCGCCACCGAAGACAGCCCCATGTTGTTGGCCAGTTCGGCAATGGTTTTAATGAGCACAGTATCGCCCTCCGTCGTTTCAGCCAGGGCGACGAACGACTTGTCGATTTTCAGGACATCGACAGGCAGGTCTTTCAGATAACTCAGGCTGGAGTAGCCGGTGCCGAAGTCATCGATGGACAGCGTGATGCCCATGTCCCGTAAGGTTTGAATGTCGCGGGTAAGTTGAGCATGGGTCTCCAGCATCAGACTTTCTGTGACCTCCAGTTCAATCATTCTGGGGTCAATCTGCATTGTTTGGAGGGTTTGTGTTAGAAAGCCTACAAAGCCGGGTTCACGAAACTGCACCGGTGAAATGTTCAGGCAGATGCGAATGTTGCGGCCGGCTTTTTGCCATTTTTGTTGCTGTTTCAGCGAGTTAACGATCATCTGTTCACCCAACGGCAATATCAGCCGCGTATCTTCAGCGATGGCGATAAAATCGATCGGTGGCACGATGTTGCCTTCGTCGTCGCTTATTCGCATCAGTGCTTCGACGGCTTCCACACGTCCGCTCTGACTGTTGACCATGGGCTGATAGAGCGTGATGACACTCTGGTTGGATACCGCAGCCTTGATGTGTTTGTAAATCTTTCGGCGAGTCATGAACTGGGTCGCCATTTCATCGGAGTAGAAGCAGATGCCCTGATGAATGGCGTTTTCTTTTGCCCGCTTCAGTGCCGAGTCGGCGTGCAGTATCAGCGACTGAGCATCACGGGCATCGTCAGGGTAAAGACTCAACCCGATGCACGCTGTGAGATTAACAATGCCCGACAGGGTCTGGCTGAACAATCCCAGCTGTTCTTTGAGTTGAAGGGCCAGATTGGCCAGCTCGCTCGTGTCATTGAGCTTTGGTACCAGGATGACGAACTCATCGGCATTATGCCGGCTCAGGGTTTCTTCACCACTGAGCTGTTGCTTCAGGAAATTCGCAACCTTTTTCAACAGCGAATCACCAAACGCAAACCCGAACTCTTCATTGATCAGTTTAAAGCGATCAATATTCAGTTGAAGGAGACCCAGCTTGGTTTGCTGCCCTTTGTTTGTCGCGATGGCGGCCGTCAGGTGTTCCATTAACAAAAAGCGATTAGGCAGGTTGGTGAGCTGATCGTGCTGAAGAGAATGGGTCATCTTCAGGACCATGGCCCGGGATTCATCAATGTCTTTAAAGACGATGACACCGCCGATGACGTCACCGGAATCCGATATCAGCGGTGAGGCACTGTCTTCGACTGAGATCCACTTCCCGCGTTGATTCCGGAGCTGGCAGTTGAATGCCATGCCCACGTTGCGTTTTTCGCTAATGGCTAATCGAAGCGGATTGACGTGAGCCGGACCATCGTGACCGATGCGAAGCGGCATGATGTCTTCGATAAAACGCCCTTGTGCCTCTATGTTGGTATGACCGGTAATCAGTTCCGCCGCCGGGTTCATGTATCTCACCCGGCCGTCTTTATCGGTTGAGATGACCGCATCGCCGATCGAGTCCAAAGTAATGGCTGCGTGGCGATAGAGGTTGTGTAAGGTTGTCTCGCGTTCTTTTAACTTCAGCTGTGTGCGAACGCGGGCTTCCACTATTTTGGGGTTCAAGGGCTTGATGATGAAATCCACAGCGCCTTCGTTAAGGCATCGGACCTGAAACTCCGGGCTGCTGTGCACCGTGATAAAGATGACCGGGATTGTTCGTGTCTGAGGGTGTTGCTTCAACAGTTTATGGACTTCAAAGCCATTCAGCCCCGGCATTTCGATATCCAGCAAGATCAGGTCAGGCGCAATGGATTCGACCACAGCGAGGGCTTGTAGACTGTCCTGCTCAAAATGCAGTTGGCAGGTGTCCTTAAAGATTTGATTGAGCAGGGTGATCTGCAATGGGTCATCATCAATGACCAAGAGCGTGGGAGGGGCATGACTGCCGGATGAAAAGGGGCGTATGTCGCTCATGATTGCCTTCAGATTGCTACCTCAAATTCGGCAATGCCATTTAATCTGGGTAGGCGGGAATGGGGGCGGGGTTGAGTGCCTTGGCACCTTCTCCCGATACGTCGTTATATTGACTGTTCAGCTTGGTTCACAATGGTGAAAAGTCAAGCCAACAGCGTCGGCGGCAACGGTCGAACTGGAGGTGTTTCGCGTTTGTTTTGGGAATGTGGCAAAGTGCGCGGCGTCGGCAGTTTGCTTAAGTTAAGCAATGCTGTTGTGGGAGGGATTGAGTGCCAACGAAGTCGCGACGTCAATTAGGTTCCATCCCTCCCACGGTAAACCCGGGATCAGGCAAGCAAACGGCGAGGTTTGTGTCGATTTGCTGTTTATTAATATAGGAAACACATCAATGAGATCCAAACTGACATTGCGTGATGGCAGACAACTTGCCTACCGACAAAAAGGCTCGCAGGGTCCGACGGTGATTTTTGAATCGGGTATGACCTGTGACAGCACCGACTGGGTCGCAATACAGGATCGTTTAGCGGAACAATGCCCGAATGTCACGACGCTGATTTACGATCGGGCCGGGTTGGGTCAGTCAGATTTTGCACCGATTCCGAAAACCCGGGCGACCATTACCGACGATCTAGCGCAACTGCTATCGGAACGGAACCTGCCTGCGCCCTATGTGTTGGTTGGCCATTCTTTTGGCGGGTTTTTAATCAAACACTACAGCCATTGTTGGCCAGAAAAGGTAGCCGCATTGGTCTTTGTGGATGGCAGTGACGCAACGTTCGAATCGCGAACGTTAGCTTACCGAACCGATACACAGCGAGCTTACTGGCAGTCGTTAAGCACGCGACCGGACCCGGATGAGACCGAGGCTGAACGTCAGGAGCAGGCGGCGTTTTATCAATCACTTGAACTGGATGCGGCGCAACCGTTAAAGGACGGCTTGTATAACGCCATCTTGGTTTGTGACCATCTGACGTCCTGGTTTCATCCGGATACTGATCCCTATTTTCAGTTCACCGAGGCACCTGAATCGTTACTGAAACGGGATAACCAAACCTGGATTGAGTGTCACCGCGATTGGTTAAAGGACGCACCAAACGCTCACTTTCACGTGGTTGAGAACAGCACGCATGCCATCCATCTCGATCAGGAAGCGGTGGTGTTAGATGAGGTGGTTCAAGCGATCAAGGCTGTGCAATGATGCCCAGTCTGTCAATAAGTGGTCTATCGTTGATGCGTAAACGGCGGGCGTCCAGCAGTGTGTTTAAGATGGCAATCAGAATCGGTATAAAGTGAATACAAAGCGACATCGCAAAGGCGAGGTTTTCAGTTGCGCTGCCCAGTTTTCTATGTGGGCACATTAGCCACAGAAACATCTCGGTAATGTCGTCCAGAGTGGAGGTGATGGTCACCGCATTCGCCAACAGAATCAATGTGATCATACGCAAAACCACTATTACCCCCAGTTGCCAGCTGGCCAGCCACCATTGCAGAAAAAACCGAATCGTAAACATCCACAGCATCGGGCGGTAGCTATTCGTTTTGATGAGCCGGCTGAAAATCAATTCTTCTTTGAAACTTACCACAGCCGCCAAAACGGGGTGATGACTCGTATGGTTCGTTAGTCCGCCGGGTATCCAAATACGGATATCGGTAAATCCCGGTGATCTGCTTCGTCTGTTTGAAGACGTCGAATCAAATAGTCCTATGAAACGTCTCGAGGTCGATAGTGAAAGGCCTTACATTGTTGCCAATTTGAAGCTGACATAGTCGGAGCTCACTATTTTTACTGAGGTAACTTTGCAAAGACATTGCTTTGACCCAAAAAGATAAATCATTTCTCTATTTTGGCTATAGGACTCCTATATGGATGTCTTTAAATTGGAAAGTGGTTTGGCACTTGTCTAGTGCCTTTGATGGAGCGCCAGGTGTTTGGGTATGGGTTACGATGAGTCGCGTTGATTCGGTCTTTCGAGAGAGTTCGCTTTCCGTTTTAGAGCGATTAGCGAGATTGGAGATTTTCAGCGGAAATCAGGAACAGCCCTGTCTGATGATTCGCCAAAACAGTGTTTGTTTGCTGAAGGATACACAGGCGTCCGAGGCCTACTTAGTACTTGTTGAGTTCTGGAGTTCAGTACTAAAATTTGTTGATTCTGATGCGCTTGCTATGAATCAATGTGAATTTTTAGTATCGGGACTATCTACGTCCATCAGCATTACTATGTTCTGCTGGACTCAACAGCGTTTTATAATAGATTGTAGCGATTTCCAGTTTAGAGCGAGCGACTGGCGGACACTGGAAACGTTGCATGTAGAGTACCAGGTTAGATCTTTTAACGGCTATTTTAGCTGCTGCCTTACCGTACATAAGCTGTAATGGTAACTCTGTTGAAGTTGGTTTTTCCATTGGTTGTAAAATGAAAAATTATATCAGAGAGCAAAAAATTAAGACGCTTGTTGAAAACTATTACAAGTTAACAGGCATTAGGCTACCTGATGGACTGGAAGCGGAAAACTGTGTCGATGGGTATTGCCCGCTGGTTTCTTACCTATCCTGTTGGCAACAGATGGTAATGTTGACACCAAACATAGAACTACCATTGAAACTCGCGGAGTTATCACACATTTCAGATTATGGTGTTATCGGTCAGGTTTTGCAAAATAGCCGATCTATCGGGTCTGGTTTAAACACGGTTCTTCAGTTTACGTCTTTGATTACTGATGCCGTTAATTTGAGGGTTCAGCCGAAGGGTAGGCATTTTTATGTCAACTTTATGTTTTCTGATTTTGTTCCAGTAGAGTTGCGTCCAATCCTGTTCTTCAAAATACTGGCTGACTTTTTGGTTATATCTGCTCAAGTCACCAATCATCGTTTTCCAGAAAAGGTTGCGCTAACGACTATTGAAATAGGAGATCACGTTGGTCAACTTGAGCCGTTTCTGAACTATTTTAAGTGCCCGATCGCCGTTGTAAGCGGTCATTACAGTGTTGTTGTTCCGTCCGATTTTCTTGCTTTAAAAGTGTACCAGCCAAGCGAGGCGATCGTACCTAATATATTGCCATTGTTGGAATGTCAGCAGCAAAAAGTTCATAGTTGTACCGTTGCGAGCCGGGTTGAGCTGATTTTTCAGGAAGCTCATTATCCTGTAAAAGTTCGTATTGATGCTGTGGCTGAACAGTTAGGGATGAGCGTAGCGAGTTTAAAGCGAAAGCTGGCATTGGAAGGCACTTGTTACTCAGAACTAAAATCAAATTTTCTTTTGAAGCGGACTATTTTCCTGACTAAGACTAAAAAGCGCAGTGCTCAATATATTTCTAGGTCGCTTGGCTACAATGATGCCAGTGCATTTTCGCGAGCTTTTCGTTCCTGGACTTGTCGAGGATATGAAGACTACTTTTCTGACTAAGGTGGCGTATCTAAGGTTAAGAAAGGTTAGATACCTTAAAATCTGTAAACTGAATTGCTACTCTGAGGTTATGGAAGCCATGGATCTGAGATATGCTGACTCGTTGAGCACGAATCTCCGGAGGTAGCATCCCTTGAATTACTTTGTACGTATTTTGGAAAAGCTTGTCTGGTGCTTCTTCTGAACCTCTTAACGTGCTGCATGAGGCATCCAATAACATCGAGTTAGGGTAATGCGACACCATGAACTGAATGTTTTTGATATCAAACCCTGTATTTTTGCATTCATCAAATAGGCTATTCCAGAACGTACGTAACAGTGAATATAATGGTTTGGATTGCTCGCTTTTCAACTCGCAGGGGTTCGTTTTACGAACGATTAAATCGAGCGATGAGCTCAGTTCCCGGAATGTCATTGCCCTGGCAATTTTGTCGAGCAATTCAGTTGGACTTAAACTGTGAAGTTGCGATTGGTCAGCTAGCCAGTGTTGATTGTCATTTTTGCGCGACTCATCGTTAAGGCGAGCTTTCTTATAGTGATCCATCGATGTTAACTCTGGTCTGTTATTGGAATGTGAACCTGATATTGATGTTTAATAAACTTTGGGTGGCTTTTTTGTCCGTCCGGGTCACTCTAAGTCCGGAGTTATGAGGGCGGTCGGTCATATGACCCATCCGCAACCGAATGAACTGTCGCGGGGTACACTTAAGGTAAGTAGCTATTTGAACTGAGTTCTCTAAAAAAGTTATAAAGAAGTCAGTGCTTGAAAGTTCCAGATTTCCATGGCTGACATCGTAATGAACACGACCCCAGAACTCGAAGAACGCACTATACGCAACAGCGGTTTTATGTTTATCGAGGGCAAGGATGTTGTGAACCTCATGAGAAACACAACTGTAACCGGGCGTGTTCCCGGTAGCGTTGATACGTGCCAGTCGTTCGATTAGGGTGATAGGCGTTCGGTACATGTTAAAGCTTGAGATTGATTTGCTGACGGAATCCTTAGACATTTTGGGGTTCATGTTATTGGCTCCGTAAACATCAACGATGTTTAAACATTATCCATTATAACGGTTCCCGGGAATCGTCATTTCGGCCCAATCTAATGGCATTTCAGTATTAGCTTTCGAAGTTGTCGGAATCTTGCCTGGTTACATTTCAGAGATTCGCTGATTGTTGAATACAATCTTGATTTTCGTGATGACCGCTAAGAGTCTGGCTAGGTTGATGGGTAACTTGTGTGGTGACCGGCTATTAAACCTATTTCGGACTGAGCATGCCATCAATACAGGTTTATAGTGCGTACCTAAAAACGACAGGATTGCCTTACTTATGAAACGCTCACTTTCACGTGGTTGAGAACAGCACGCATGCCATCCATCTCGATCAGGAAGCGGTGGTGTTAGATGAGGTGGTTCAAGCGATACAGGCTGTGCAATGATGCCCAGCCTGTCGATCAATGGATTATCGGCGATGTGCGAACTGCTCCGGTAACCCTCGCGCAATTGACATGACGATCAGTGTGGTGAGCACCGCTTTAATCAAATCACCCGGGATAAACGGCAGCATGGCAACGGTGGCATCGGCCAATGACAAGCTGGTGTTCAAGGCCAGGCCGGGAACGCCAATGGCGTACAGCACAACAATGCCACCCAGAACTGACCCGAGAAAGGTCGCCACCGGTAAGCTCAGTTTTTTCATCATTTCAAAAATCAGTCCGGTCGCGAAGGTGGCGATTGGGTAACCAATGATGAACCCAGCCGTGCCGGTGCCCAGTAGACCGAGTCCGCCACGACCGCCGGCCAACAGCGGCAGACCTGCCAGGGCCAGCAAGGTGAAAACAAAGATGGCAAAAAAGCCATTGCGTTTGCCGATGATGATGCCGGCCAGCATCACGCCCATCGACTGCGCGGTAATCGGCAGGTTGGCGGTGATGTCAATTTTCGGAATCAAACCCAGTGCGGCCATGATGGCGGCAAAGAGGGCAATCTGAACAATGTCCAGGGTTTTAAACTGAAAGGCTTTTGAACTCATAAGGTAAACCGTGTTGTTGTCATTGCTTGGGAAGCCCGCCGCGTGCGTTGATGGCATCGGCGACGTGCTGTGAAAAAACGAGCGATTGTATCACCATTGGGGCGATCACCCGCCAGTAGTGTTTGCCTCCGCCGCGCAAGCGCCAGGCGTCCAGCAGTGCGTTTAAGATGGCAATCAGAATCGGTATAAAGCGTATACAAAGCGACATCGCAAAGGCGAGGTTTTCAGTCGCGATGCCCAGTTTTCTAAGTGGGCGCATCAGCCACAGAAATACCTCGGTAATGTCGTCCAAGGTTGAGGTAATGGTCACGGCATTGGCCAGCAGAATCAATGTGCTCATGCGCAAGACCACCAGTAACCCCAGTTGCCAGCTGGCCAGCCACCATTGCAGAAAAAACAGAATCGTAAACATCCACAGCATCGGCCGATAGCTTTTTAGCTGTGCCCAGGCGGGGCGTCCCAGTGTGGCGTATAACGAGAGCGTGGCGAACAGGGCAAGGGCCCAGAGTAACAGGTCGGCAAAGGGCATCATCACCAGCGTGATCAGCGCCAGAGCCAGCAGTTTGTGGCTGGCGCGAACGGCGTGTAGCCAGGTAGGCTGTTCCAGATACAGGCTGATCATAGTGCCTCAATGGCCAGAGCGGCCGCCTCGTAGGCCGGCAGAACGTCGTCGGGAGTTCCGTCCATACGAATCGCTCCCTGATCAAGCCAGATCACCCGATCAAAGCCGACAAAGCTATTGGGCTCATGGCTGACCATGATCGCCTGTTGCGGCAGGTCGTAAATGACCCGCGCCAGTTGGTGGCGAGTTGGATAGTCCAGTGCGGAGTAAGGTTCGTCGAACAGCAAGACCGACGGTTCCATCAGCAGTACCGACAGAATGCACAGCAGTTGTTTCTGACCTTCGGATAAGGATGCCACCGGACGGTCCCGCCAGTGTTCACGCTGATAGCGCTGCAGGATCTGTTCAGCCTGCGCGATCGCGTCCGCTTTGCTGCAGCCGAGGTTGCGCAGTCCAAAGCACAGCTCTTCGATGACCGTGGGGAAAATCAACTGATGATCCGGGTTCTGGAAAATCAGACCGGCGGTTTTAAACAGGGTTTTCTGGTGGTCGCGGGTATCCAGACCGTGCACCGTCAGTTCGCCGCTGTCGGGCGTTAACAGTCCACAAAGCAAACGCAGCAGGCTGCTTTTTCCGGAGCCGTTGTAACCGATAATGCCGATCCGGGACTCCCGAATCGTCAGCGAGACATCGGTCAGTACCGGTTGGCCGCCTCGGGTCAGCGAGACCTTGTCTAAACGGATCAGTGGTTGGGTCATGAACGTCAGTTGCCTGGAAAAACGTCGCGATTGTACGCAGACAGCCCCTTTTTGTCTGCAGACAAGGCGTATACTGGTCCGATTCTGTCCACCTGAGGAGGCTCGTTATGGCATCCATCGCGATTGCTCACCCGGATAAAGCGCTGTTTACGGAGCTGTTCCGTACAGCCTTTACCATCGCCGAAGACGAGCATGAAGGTGCTCTGGTCGCCGACTTAACTGCTGGATTGGTGCCGCTGGTCGATCAGGATCGGGTTTGGTGCTTTGGTCATTACCACGACGATGCGTTGGTGGGCGCCATCTTCTTTTCCCGGCTGGAGTACCCGTCCCTGGCCGGCGTTTATCTGTTGGCTCCGGTGGCTGTTCGCACCGATTTCCAGCGTCAGGGGGTAGGGCAGACGCTGATCCGCTATGGCTTAACCGTGCTTGCCGAGCAGGGCGCTCAGGTCGCCCTCACTTACGGTGACCCGGCTTACTACGGCCGGTTTGGCTTTCAGCCACTCTCGGAGACGCTGTTACAAGCGCCGCTTACGCTGTCTATGCCGTTCGGGTGGCAAGGGCAATCGTTGCAGGGCGGTACTATCCCTCAGTGTACCGAGCGCCCACAATGCGTTGAACCCTTTGCTAATCCGGCACTGTGGTAGGTTTTTCGGAATCTCGCTGTTACCTGATCTAGCGCATCCTGGTGTTGCGTATGGCTGCTAGTCTGTCACTTAGTTGATGTATCAACTAAGTTTTTTTGGCAGAGGAGGTTCCAATGATTCTGGTAACCGGTGCGACCGGTAATGTGGGTGGGTTGCTGTGTCGAGAACTGACTGAGCGTTCTTGCGTGTTTTTTCGCGGAGTATCCAAACCAACGCTCAGCAATGACCGTCGCTTAAACTTTCTCGACCCATCAACGTTTGACGCCGCTCTGTTCGGGATTGATCGTGTCTTTTTGGTCAGGCCGCCGGCGCTGGCCAAACCGGAGAAGGACATGCGCCCGTTTTTGGAAGCCTGTCAGCAGAAGGGGATCAAACAGGTGGTGTTTTTGTCGTTGCAGGGTGCGGCCCGTAACCCCTGGACGCCGCACGCAAAAATCGAAGCCATCATCAGAGAACTGGATTTGCCTTATACCTTTTTGCAGCCCAGCTTCTTTATGCAGAATCTGACGCAACAGCATGCGCAGGACATTCGTGAGCATGACGAGCTCTTTATGCCTGCGGGTCGTGGCGCGACCAACTTTATTGATGCCCGTGACATCGCCTTGGCGGCGGCGGTGGTGTTGACTGAACCGGGACATGAGGACCGCAGTTACGAGTTAACCGGCTCTCAGGCGTACCGTTACGATGAAGTCGCGGCGTTGTTGTCACAGGTACTTGGGCGGACGATTGTGTACTCACAGCCGGGCCTGTTGCGTTATCTGTGGCGGACGTGGCGACAGGGCAATCCTTTGGGTTATGCCCTCGTCACCGGCGTTATCTACAGCGTTGCCCGACTGGGCAAGGCCGACGGTTACAGTGATGCGCTACCGACACTGATTCAACGATCCCCCATCTCATTGACCCGTTTTATTGAGGAGCATCGAGCGCAATGGGTCTAAATGAAGAGTCCTTTCTCGCCAGTGTTCAGTTGGCACGATTGAATCAGCGCTTAAACCGGCGGCTGGATCAGCATCTGCGGCCGTTGGGTTTGCGCCGGGGACAGCATGCGTTGTTGTTGGCCATTCAAGATCGCTCCCCCGTATCCCTGACCGACCTTGCCCGCGTTCTCGAAGTTGATAAGGCGGCGGTATCCAGAGGCGTGGCCTCTTGCGAGCGCCAAGGTTGGGTCCGTACAGAGTTTGCGCCACAAAGTGTTAAAACCCGAGCGGTCTGCCTGACGCCGGGCGGCGCCCGACTTGCTGATAAGATTCGCGCCGCTCTGCAACGGGTAGAAGCAGATCTCCGCCATGAGATCAGCGCGTCGCTTTATCAGGCACTGATCACGGAACCGGTTGAAACCGGGAAAATGTGAACTGGTTCCGCTGGGTCGATTTCGATAGTGACCCCGCCATTGGAATCCGTTTTAATGACCAAGGTTGTATGCAGTCAATGAGCCATTCATGGATCCCCGAGCCCCACGCTACAAACAGATTGAAATTCCACTTACAGTGACCAACGAAGCCGGTGAACACATTCAGTGTGCTTGCGTGAACATATCCGAAAGCGGGGCGCTGTTGCACGTCACTCAAGACCATCAATTGCAAAAGGGTCAGCGGTTGACGGCCCGACTGGTCAAAGGTGGGCATCTTGCCGATGTCACCATGCGAGTCGAGCGACTGGACGGTGATGGGGTGGGTGTGCGCTTCCTCAGAGACGATTGATGAACCTCAGGAGATAGTGATGTTTCGCGTTTTACCTTGGGTGCTGGCACTTTTGCTGGTGGCCTGTTCCGATCCTGAACCAGAGATCATTCAGGAGTCCACCGAGTTTACCCGCGCCGCCGTGCAGCCCGATTGGTTCAATCGTGTAGACGCCGAGCCGCTGACAAGTTGGGACGATGTGCAGGCATTGTGGGCCAGTGAAAAACGCTGTTGCGGTGACGACCGCAGTGTCGTTAAGGCCAATCGTGTGTTCTATAAAAGCTGCTATCGCGCCATTGAGGCCAAGCCCGATGACGTGCATCTGGTGCCCTATTGTCTGTGGCTGATGGATGTCGCTCTGGATTATGACGACAGCATTCAGCTTTCGCGTTATCTGTTGGAGCATTATCTGTTTTATTCACAGCCGACCGATTACTGCGCCAATTGCAGTCCGGCCGATCTGGTTGCCCGAACCACCCGGGATGTCGCTCTGTACGACCTTCGCCATAATAACGCGCCTTATGACGCAGCATTGCAGTTAGAACGGCTGCTTGATGAACGGGAGGCACAAATCAGTGCCTGGGTACTGGGCGAAATCTATGTGTCGTTGGCAGAAATTTACGAAGCCATACCGGATCGCGCTGAGCGAGTTGATCAGTTGCGTCAACGCGTGACCAGGCTGGAAGCTAACTGGCCTGAAGGCCTTCAAGCCTGGCGACTGGAAGACGTTCAGAGCGCGCTCAGGCTGCTCGAAAGGTAACCCGTTTCAGGCGGACCTTAGACTTTGGTCTGAGGTCCATTTCTGTTGACCCTCTGTAGAAACCATGTCTAGTATGGTTGCTGTCTGTTCAATTGATGACCCGTTTAGAGGTCAGGTTGAACAGAGGCTAAGGCAAAAAACAAAAATAACATGAGCGATCGGATGGTCGCTGCCGGAACAGAGAGTAAACAATCAATGCTGACCGTATCAAACGCAAGTTTGAGCTTTGGTGGCATTCGTGCACTCGTTGATTTGAGTTTTACAGCGCGTGAAGGCGAAATCACCTCCATCATCGGACCCAACGGGGCGGGCAAAACCAGCCTGTTCAATATCATTTCCGGGTTTTATCAGCCGCAAAGCGGCGCCATTCTGTTTGAAGGCGATGACATCACCCGTGAACGGCCAGACCGACGGGCGCGTCGCGGTATGTCCCGAACCTTTCAGAACCTGGCATTGTTCCGGGGCATGTCGGTGCTCGACAACATCAAGCTGGGTGGCCACACCAAACTGAAAACCGGGTTCTTCAGCGGCGGCTGGTATTACGGCAAAGCACAGCAAGAAGAGATCACCTTTCGCGAAGAAATTGAGCGCGACATCATCGATTTTCTGGAGCTGGACCACATCCGCAAAGCGCCGGTCGCGGCGTTGCCCTATGGCTTACAGAAGCGTGTCGAACTGGCGCGTGCACTGGCCATGAAGCCCAAACTGCTGATGCTCGATGAACCGGTGGCGGGCATGAACCGCGAAGAAACCGAAGACATCGCGCGGTTCATTCTCGACATTCAGGAGCAGTGGGGTACCACCATTTTGTTGGTCGAACACGACATGGGCATGGTGATGGACATTTCCGATCAGGTCGTGGTGCTGAACTTTGGGAAGCAGATTGCCACAGGTGCTCCCGCCGACGTTCAGCAAAACCCGCAGGTGATTGAAGCCTATCTGGGCAGCAGCGAAACGGAGGTGGCGTGATGGCGCAGGTCATTCAGTACTTACTCAATGGCATCATGAACGGAGCGCTCTACGCACTCATTGCGGTCGGTATCGTCTCAATTTTTAAGTCGACCAAAGTGGTCAGTTTTGCGCACGGTCACGTCATTATGTTCGGCGCCTATTTTTATTTTACCTTTGCGGTGATTTTGCCGGGTGCGGAGTTTATGCCGGACTGGGTTGCGAAATGGGAACCGGAATGGCTGCTGGCTTACAAAGAAGGGGCGGCCATGTTTTCACCCAAGGCGGCTATCGCGGCCTGGGTCAGTAACCTGCCCAGAATTGTCTTAGGCCTGGTGGGTTCAATCGTCTGTAATGCGTTGTTGGCGGTCTTTATCGAGCGTGCGTTTATGCGACCGTTGCTTGGGCAAAGCAGCCTGTCGATGATTCTTTGTACGGTTGGGTTAATTTGGGTGTTGGAAGGCAGCGCCAGTTTGATCTGGTCGGCCGACATCGATCAGGTGCCACCGCTGGGTCCAAACTTCCCGATTCGTTTTACTGTTTTCGACTCGCAGGTGTTCCTGTTCAGTTCTTCGGTGGTTAACTTTGTCATCGCGTTGATTCTGTTTATCGGTTTGATGCTGGTGTTGCGTTATACCCGTTCCGGCGTGGCGGTGCGTGCCACAGCAGAAGATCAATCGACGGCTTATGCCATGGGCATTAATGTCCCTGCGGTCTTTACCACCGCCTGGGTCGTGGCAGCGACGACCGGCGCCATTGCCGGCGCCATTCTGGCCAGCCGAAACGGTCTCTCACCAACGCTCGGTTTGTTTGGCTTGTCGGTGTTGGCCGTGGTGTTGATGGGCGGGCTGGATTCCTTTGCCGGTGTGTTCATCGCGTCGATGATCATCGGAATTTTTGAAGCCTTTACGCAATGGCAGTTTGGTGGCGAGTACGCCGAAATTGTGCCGTACGTTCTGGTGTTGCTGGTCATCCTCTGGCGACCGAACGGGCTCATGGGTCAGGCGGAGATTGAGCGGATATGATTACCGGAAACTTTAAAACGTCTTACGCCGCCGATGAAAGCCTGTGGAACAACTGGGCGAAACGATACGGGTTTGTGCTGGCGGTCGTCTTTTTGCTTGTCCTGCCGTTGTTTGCCGATAACTACGTTTTGCTGTTAGCCGGTCAGATTGCGATTTACGTGATTGCGGTGACCGGGGTTAATGTGCTGGTGGGCTACACCGGGTTGATGTCGCTTGGCCATGGTGCCTTTTTTGCGGTCGGTGCCTATACCACGGTTATTCTGCATCAGTATGTTGAGCATCTGTTCCCGTTGATTACGTTGCTGGTGTCCATTGTCGTGGCCGCAGGCTTCGGGTTTCTGTTCGGGCTGCCATCGTTGCGGGTGAAGGGTCTGTATCTGGCCGTTGCCACACTGTCGGCAAATTTCATCATTCTGTTTTTTATCCGACAGGATTGGGCCGCTCCCTGGACGGGGGGACGTCAGGGCATCGAAACGCCGAATGCGATGTTCTTCGGGCAGGAAATGCTCAGTAACACACAAAAATACTACTTCATTATCCCGATCTGTTTGGCGATGGTGCTGTTTGCGCAGAATCTGTTTCGTACCCGATTTGGCCGGGCGCTCATCGGCATTCGTGATAACGACCACTCCGCTGAAATTCTGGGCATTTCGTTGTACGCCTACAAGCTTAAGAGCTTTGCTATTTCGGCCGCCTATTGTGGCGCGGCGGGGTCGTTGTGGGCCTACTTCTTCCCGGCCATTCTGCCAGAAGACTTCAGCCTGAACCTGTCGATCACGCTGGTGGTGTGTCTGATCGCCGGCGGCATGGGCCGCACGCTCGGTCCGGTGTTCGGAACCTTGCTGATCTTGCTGATTCCGGAAATGCTCAAGATTGTCAGTGGTTGGGCAACCGGCGGCGATGGTCGCGCGTTGATTCATTTCAGTTCGATTCGGGACATCGTTTTCGGACTGATCATTATTCTGTTTCTGATTTTCGAACCCATGGGGTTGGTGTCGATATGGGATCGATTCTGGCGCGTCGTTGCACGCTGGCCATTCTCAAAATAACAACAAGAGGGGAACACTCATGTCTATGAAACGTCGTACCTTTATCAAAGCGGGGGCTGCATTGACTGCGGCCAGTGTTGCCCCGGCCATTGTTCGTGCTGAAGAAAAAGTCTGGCGCGTCGGTGGCTCTTTACCAATGACCGGACCTTTCGCTACGGCCGGTCAGCTGGTGGCACCGGCATTGACCGATTTCACCATGATGGTGAACGATGCCGGTGGCATTGGTGGCAAACCGATGAAAATTGAAGTCGAAGATTCCGGCTACATTCCAAAAAATGCGTTAGCGAACTTTGAACGCGCTTTGGCCGGTGGACCGCTGCACGGTTACTTTGGTGATTCAACCGGTTTTATGGAACTGGTGGGGCCGTCGCTGACCGGTGACAAAGCGGTCATGATGATGTCCACATCCTTTGCTTCGTCACTCGCCGATCCAGCCAAACGACCCTACCAGTTTATGGCCGGGCCGAGTTATCAGGACCAGGTGGAAATACTGCTGCGCGACATCGCTGACAAAGGCGGTGAAACCGTCGCGTTGATTTATTCCGACTCCGAATTTGGTCGCGACCCGATTCCGCATGCACGCAAAATCTGTGAAGCCCTGGGTCTTCGGATTGTGTTGGAAGAAGTCACCAAAACAGCCGGGGCTGACATTGAATCGCATGTAACTAAGCTGGCTCAGGCCAACCCGGAGTACGCCATCCTGCAGGGTTATGTCACCGGCGTTTGGCCGCAATTGATTGGCGCCGCTCGCGCCTTTGGGTTGCCCACTCAGTTCATGGGTACCTTCTGGGGCATGGAAAAGGTCGTCGCCGACCGCGTCACCGATCAAGCCGGCCCGTTCCTCGATGGTTACCAGGGCGTTATGCCGTACCGCTATTTCTACGACATGGAAGACGCGCCTTACTACCAGGAAGTGAATGCCTGGAAGAAAAACCAGAATCCGGATTTCCCCGGTTATATCGTCACCTGGGCACTGGAAGCTTACATCAACCTGTTGATCTGGAAGAAGTCGATGGAGATGACCATCGAAGCCGACAAGCCTATTACCGCCGACAACCTGATGGCGTCTATGCGTGCCATTAACGATTGGGATACCCGCGGCTTTTTCGGTAAACCGGTTTCGCTGGCTGAACACAAGATCGGGCAGGGACGGGTGTATCGCTACAGCGCCGAGTCCAAACTCTTTACCCCGGTTTCTGATTGGATCGAAACCTGAGTCGAAAGTTGGCCGACTCAAAGTCCGCCCAATAACAATAAAACAGGACGATTGAATGCTTCAGATTAACAACATCAACGTGAACTACCATCACGCTGTGCAGGTGTTGAAAGGGTTTTCTATCTCGGTCAAGCCCGGTGAGGTAACAGCCTTGCTGGGCGCCAACGGTGCCGGTAAGACCACGGTGCTGAAAGCGGCCTCCGGGCTTTTACCGCTGGAAAACGGCCACATTGAAGATGGCGATATTATCTTCGACGGTCACTCCGTGCGGCAGGTAAAGCCGCATCTTTTAGCGCGTAAAGGCCTGGTTCACGTGCGTGAGGGGCGGCGGATATTTGCCGAGATGTCGGTGGAAGATAACCTGAAAGCGGCGACCTATGCCTTAACCGGTCGCAAGGCAGGACAGGGAATCGATCAGGTGTATACCTATTTCCCACGGCTTCAGGAACGGTCGCGGCAGCTGGCCGGTCTGCTGTCAGGTGGCGAGCAGCAAATGCTGGCCATGGCGCGCGCCTTAATTGCGGAACCCAAGTTGATTCTGCTCGATGAACCGTCACTGGGCCTGGCCCCGAAGATGGTGGATGAAATCTTTGCCATCATCGCGCGAATCAACCGGGAACAGAACGTCAGTATGTTGCTGGTGGAGCAAAACGCCCGCGCTGCGTTTTCGGTATCGCATCAGGGCTACATTGTCGAAAATGGCAAGGTGGTGTTGGAAGGTCGGATCGACGAGTTGAAAGCCAACGAAGACATTCAGACGTTTTATCTGGGCATGGGCGACGCAGACGGTGAAAAGTCGTTCCGGGATGTTAAACACTATAAGCGACGTAAGCGCTGGTTGAACTGAGGAACCAAGATGGAATCGTATTACAGCCTGACGCAGATGCTGCAGATGAATGCGCAAGCCTACCCGGACGACATTGCCCTGCGGCAGAAAAAACACGGTATCTGGCAACAGCAGACCTGGCAGGATTTCCTCAATGTCACTCAGGCTATCGCCGCCGGCTTGATTGAACTGGGCGGGGATCGCGGCAGTCATATTGGCATTATCGCGGAAAACTGCGAGGAATGGGTGCTCGCCCAACTTGGGGTCAATTTCATGGGCGGTGTGGTCTGCGGGGTTTACCCGACCAGTCCATCAAACGAAGTGGTCTACCTGCTGAAAAGCGCGGATTGCACCATGGTGTTCTGCGAGGATCAGGAGCAGGTCGATAAGGTCTTGGCGATTGAAGACCAACTGCCGTTGCTGAAACACATCATCGTTTTTGATCCCAAAGGGCTAAACAACTACGACCACGATAAGCTGATCACGCTGGCCTCGCTTCAGGAGTCGGGCGCGCAGCGTTTGCAAACGGAACGTGACTGCGTCAACGAACGTCATGACCAACAACAGCCGGACGACACCGCGCTCATCGTTTTTACCAGTGGCTCAACCGGACCGCCGAAAGCCGCCATGATTTCCTATCGCAATATGTGGCACGAAATGCTGGTGATTCGTGACGCCATCGAAACGGAACCCGGACTTAACCTGCTCAGCTATTTGCCGTTGTGTCACATAGCCGAACAGGCCATGTCGACGCTGAACCTGATGATCAACCGGGTCACGATAAACTTCGGCGAAAGCTTGCGTACCATCCGGACCGATCTGCAGGAAATCTCTCCGGACGTATTCTTTGGTGTCCCTCGGATCTGGGAGAAGATGCAAGCCGAAATCAGCGTGTTAGCGTCACGCAGTGGCAAGCTGCGCGGCTGGCTGATTCTGCGTGCCATGGACAAAGCCCGGGACCTGGGCGAGGTGCTGCCGGTCAATTGGTCGGTATCGCAAAAGCTCAGCTATGCCTTTTGGAATGCTGTGGTGTATCAACATTTGCGTGCCTATCTCGGGCTGGCGCGATGCCGCTTTGCCATGACCGCTGCAGCGCCGATTTCGCCCTCGTTGTTGTCGCAAATGCGTGGCATGGGCATTCGTATTTGTGAGATCTTCGGGATGACCGAAACCACCGGCGCGGCCACCATTCAACCGTGGCACATGAACTCCGAAGGCCGTGTCGGGCAGCCCTGCACCGGTGTGGACTGTAAAGTCGCTGAAGACGGTGAGTTGCTGGTTAAAGGAGGCATTATCTTTAAAGGCTATTACAAGAATGAAGAAGCCACCGCTGAAACCATTGAGGACGGTTGGCTGCATACCGGCGACATCGCCAAAGCACATACCGATGGCTCCTTCAGTATTGTCGATCGCAAGAAAGACATCATGATCAATGCCGCCGGTAAAAATCTGTCACCGAGCCTGATTGAAAACACCGTAAAGGCGTCGGCCTTTATCAAAGAATGCATTGTTATTGCTGATCAACGGCCTTATGTCACAGCACTGCTGCAGATCGACCCGGACTCCGTGCCAACCTGGGCCGAGCAACATAATGTCAGTTACACCACGTTTAAATCTCTGACGCAATTGCCAGAGGTCCGCGAGCTGATCGCGGAAGAAGTTGAAAAAGCCAACACCCAGTTGGCACGGGTCGAGCAGATTAAAACGTTCTATCTGTTACCCAAAGAACTCGATCACGATGATGGTGAAGTGACAGCGACGATGAAGGTACGGCGTAAAAACATCGCTGAGCAGTACCAGCGGGAAATCGAAGGGCTATATGGCAGCGCTTAGCAGCTTGATGGGTCTGGGTCAGAAAAGTCAGGCCATGCTGGCGGAGATCGGCATAGTCGATACAGAACGCTTTCTGGCCAGTGACCCATTTGAACTGTACCGGGCAATGGCTGAAGCCGGCGTCCCGGTCAGCTTGAATCTGCTCTACGCCATGATTGGCGCGCAGGAGCAGTGTCACTGGCAGCAAGTTAAGCGTGAGCGACGGCTGGATATCCTGATGCGCCTTGAGGATATGGGGATAGCGGTGAAATAGCGGGCAGTCACCGAATTGCCACGTCCTTTCATTCTGTACCCTACCGTTCCGGTTCCGAAGACCGCAGTGCAGGGAATTACTGTGGGTTAGCAATGAGTTATCATCTCTGTCTTACCGTCCCCATCCGTTAGGCATATCATGAAGCAGACGATCGTTCACATTGCACTCGTTGTGAGAGATTACGATGAAGCCATCGACTTTTACGTAAACAAACTCAAGTTTGAGCTGATTGAAGACACCTATCAGCCGGAACAGGACAAACGTTGGGTGGTGGTTGCACCGCCAAACTCTCATGGGGTTACGTTATTGCTCGCCAAAGCGTCGAAACCCGAGCAACACAGTTTTATTGGTAACCAAGCCGGTGGACGCGTCTTTCTGTTTCTAAACACCGATGATTTCTGGCGTGATTACGAACGTATGACTTCGATTGGTATTCATTTTGTTCGCGAGCCTTCTGAACAGGATTACGGAACGGTGGCTGTTTTTGAAGATTTGTATGGGAACTTGTGGGATCTTCTTCAGCTGAAACCTGACCACCCTATGGCCAAAAGGTAGTTTACAGGCAGGGAGTGTAGGGGGGCTGCTGGGAAAAACCAGATTAAGGGATGATATGAACAAACCCGAACACCTCAGTAAAGAAGTCGGCGATCAGTTTGCCGATAAGAGTGTCGTCGAAAACTATGGGTATCGACCTCAATACAGCCAAGCGGTAATTGATATCTTGTCTGACCAAGGTCGCGGGACTTCAATGTCCGTGCTGGACATCGGCTCCGGGACCGGGGAAGTTTCGATTCCGCTGGCAGACAAAGGCCATTCGGTTATTGGCGTCGACCCCTCTGCGGCGATGGTAAAGGCCGCGAGAGCAAAGGGCTCAACCGCTGAGTTTGTAAACTCATACATTGAGGAGTTTTCCTCAAATCAGCGGTTTGATCTGTTGGTCGCCGCCAACAGCATTCATTGGCCGGATTGGTCTGTCACGTTTCCCCTGCTCAAAAGGTTAGCAAAACCGCACACCAAGCTTGCCATAGTCACCGGTGGCGATCTGGTGGTAGAAGGCATTAAAGATGATATCCTTCAGATTATTCAAAAATACTCGACGACACGGAACTTTAAACCCTATTCGATCGTCAAACTGCTCCAGGAGCAGGGTTTCATTTCAAATGTAACTGCCATTGACCTTCCAGGCGAAGCTCTCACCCAACACATCGATGAGTATGTTGCCTCTTTTCATGCCAGAAACGGCTTCAGTCTTGAGCGGATGGACACAGATCAGGCACGAGCCTTTGGCACTGATATCAGGCAAGTGTTAACAGACTACGGGTTCGAAAACGAAGTGACTGGCAATGTCTTTTACAGCGTCACCTTCGCAGACATCGAGTCGCCCGAATGATCATAATCGGTGAAGCTGCGTAGATTTGAGTTATTAAAAGGACAGGCACCCCATGAATGACCTTAGCTTTATAGGTTTTGATCAGGTGGACGTTGACGGTTTGCTGAGCATTGTCAACGAAGACGCCCTCAGGACTCATCTGATTGACCATCCCTACTACGACCGTGAAAGTCTGAAAGCCTGGATGGATGAAAAAGTGAAAGTCGATTCGATGCCCGGTTGCCGGGTGCGGGCTGTCTTTGTCGATGAAGAGTTGGCAGGGTGGTGTGGTATCCAACCCGATGATCAGGGCTTCGAGTTGGCGATTGTGATTTCTCAGCGGTTCTGGGGTATTGGTATTGCCATTTACAAGACGCTCATCGGCTGGGCGAAAGAACTCGGGCACAAGGAAGTTCTGTTTCATCTGCTTGATAGTCGGCCGGAATATCAGGCGTTAAACAAAATGGCGAGCAAAGTTTATAAAACAGAGCAGTTAGGGCGGCGTTTTACAACCTACTGTATTCCGCTTGAAAGGTAGGATAGTCAAGCAGGCAGTTCAATCATTTAAAGAGAACTTCATGAAATTAAAAAAGATTGCTGAAGGGAATACGGCCGAAGTATTTTCTCTGGAACCGGGAAAGGTTATTAAGCTTTATCATGTCGGCTATCCTGCTGATGAAGCAATAAAAGAAGCGGAAAAGTGTGAGGTGGCATTTAAGCAAGGGCTGCCAACACCGCGTGTTATCGACTTGACGACGATGGATGGGCGGCAGGGCATTGTGTTCGATGAATGCTCAGGACCAACCATGGAAGCGCGATTGCGTGACCATCCCACTGATATAGATTTGATGGCAAAGACATTTGCGCAGTTGCACCACCAAATACACGATTGCTCTGGTATGGGGTTGCCGACCACGCAAGAGCGCACAGGTATGAAAATCTCGCACGCTCAGATACTGGATGAGAAAACGAGAAGCGCATTACAGGCAGAACTGAGTCAACAGCCCGGTGAAACGCACTTCTGTCATGGCGATTTTCATCCGGGCAATGTTTTGCTGACAGAGAAGGGGCCGGTTCTCATTGATTGGGTTGACGCCACCATGGGGTCTCCAGTGGCCGATGTGGCGCGCACCCTGATGTTAATCCGATACAGTGAAATCCCTGCCGAGCCGACCGAAGCGTTGGCGTTCAACCGCATGAAGGATGCGTTTCTGGATGCGTATTTGGCTCACTACACGTCACTCAGAGCGTTTCCTGAACAAGCGATGGACCGCTGGTTGCCACTTATTTCTGCGGCCCGCTTGTCTGAGAATGCCACAGGACCCGATCAAACCAAGGCGATTCTGAGTCTTGTTGAAACGTCGATTGACCGGTCCCTGAATGGTTAGTGGCTCCACATGAACGACGAACAACGACGCTTCTGGAAGGGCTCAACCCAACCCGTAGGGCCGAATTAAAACCATTTAAGCCATCGTTATCACTTGCTATGGTGGAACAACCACGATTCGCGCGTTCTGCCTTGCCGGAAATGGTTTTAATCTCGGCAGAATAGACAGAAAGAGTGTTAACAGGCCCTGGTTCAGACCAACGGGACATGTTGCTTCGCCCGTTGCAACAACCGTCCAATCATCACAATCACCAAGGTCCCCACCAACACCGGTGTTACCAGGAATAGCCAGCTCTGACCGGACAACATAATCAGAATCGGATTGGCGCCAGCCGGTGGGTGTGTCGTACGCGTCAGGAGCATACCGCTGACACCGGCACCGGTCGCCACGGCCAGGGTGATGGCATTAATCGGCAGGTATGTTACGAACAGGACACCAATCAACGCTGTCAGCAGGTGGCCGACGATAACGTTTTTCGGTTGTGCAAGCGGACTGTCCGGAACCCCAAAAACCAGCACGGCCGTAGCACCAAATGGTGCCATCAACAGCGCCAGTCCACCGGTTGATGTTTCAAATAAAGACAACAAGCCGATAGACAGGGCAGCACCCAGGCCCGCAAACAGGGCGGTTAACAGTTTTTTTATCATTGAGATCTCCAGGTAGACAATTCGGTCTACTTTTCAGGGTAGACAAAATTGTCTACCCTTGTCAATAAGTACTCTGGGGTGAGCAAGAATGAGCAAGCGACAACAACTGATGGACACGGCGCTGGAGCTGTTTTACCGCCATGGTGTCCGGGCGATTGGCATAAACGAAGTATTGAAGGCATCTACGGTCGCCAAGCGCACGCTGTACAGTCACTTCGACAGCAAGGACGAATTGGTGCTGGCGGCACTGCAATGTCGTCACGACACGTTTTTAAGTTGGCTGGAAAGCAACATTGAACAATCCTCGTCAAACGACGAGATGATTCAAAAGCTCTTTGCTGCACTGAGGCGTTGGTTCCGCAGCGACGACCCAACATTGGGAGCGTTCCGTGGTTGCTTTTTTATCAATACATCGGCGGAGTTCAGCGATCCGGACAGTCCGATCAGTCAGGCTTGTCGTGCGCATAAACGTGACGTTCGCAAACTCATTGGTCGGCACTTGCCTAGAGCGGATGAGTCACTGGCTGATACGATTTTTTTGCTTAAAGAAGGTGCCATTACGACGGCGTATCTGACTGGCGATGGTGACCAGGTGGTTGAACAGTGTCTGTCGGCGTTACAGGGGTTGGTATCGACTTGAGTGCAGCGCGTTTAACTGAGTCGTGGCCCTCCTTGTGGATTGTGAAGGTATGTCGTCAATGAACACCGATCGGCCACCTCGGCAGTCGTGAAGGGGGCGTCGGTCAGATAAAGACGTGTTTAGCAATGTGATGGAGTCTGAGCTTTTTACTGTCACAGTCATGCTAAATTGAATCGCTTTTGAAACTTTATTGAACAGATGCAACACCTTTCTAGACACCATAAAGAATGAACAACTCGGAGGTTATTCTTATGAAAACGTCAGTGTTCTGGTGTGGGTTTCTTTTTTCTGCCATTCCCGTATGCCTCATGGCGAGCGACGTTGATATTCCGCACCAGTTTTCAGCGGGTACACCGGCCATCGCTGCGCAAGTAAATGAAAATTTCTCGGAAGTCGAAGCGGCCGTCGATGATAATCAGGTGCAAATCACCGCAATGCAGTTGGAAATCGAAGCGCTTGAAGACGAAAACAAACAACTGCAAAAAGAAATCGACGAACTGCGTAACGCGCAGCCCTCAACTGTCGCCATGCCGATTTTTCCGCGCAGTTTTGGTCCGGGTACTAACTACATAGACGATTATGATATGGATGGCAATAAAGGTGTATTTACCATCGAGTTTAACGTCGTTGTCGATCCGGACACCTTTGTCGCAGGCACCAATGTTCTGGTGAGCGGTGCCGGCGGAGTTGGCAGCGGAACCATCGAATGGACCGATAATAATTCGACCTTAACGTTTCGGACAACCGAAGACTTTGCCACCATCAGTCCCTGCTTTTCAGGTGGCCTGACACTCACCATTCTTGGCAGCGGGGAACTTGTGCCGCAAGACATGCATGGTAAAGCCATTGATGGCGACAAAGATGGGTTGCCGGGTGGCGATTTTAGCAATACCTATGATCTGATTTGCTAAGTCGGAGGCACAATGAAACGACGATTTAGTAATATCTCAGTTATGCTGTTGATGTTTCTGGCACTCGGTTTCATCGCCGGATGCAATGAACAAGGTAACCAGCCGGAAAGCACTTGGGGCACCATGGTCTGGGACGAGAGTGAATGGCAGTGATCGAGTCACTGCCTCTCGTTTGTGCTGTATGCGCTGGTTGAGCATGCCTCCCGGTTATTCAGCCGGTTGGCGAAAGGTCATCATCTCAGCCAGTTCTGTCCGCATTCGCGGAATGGCAAAGTCCAGAAAACAAAGCAGTTTCAACGGCATTCGACCGCGTGCTACGTGCATCATGTGGATCGGGACCGGCTCGCGTTCATACTCGTTTAAAACACTCACCAGCGATCCAACTTTCAATGCCGGGAAGGCCTGATAATACAGAACCCGGGCAAAACCAATCTGAGCGACCGCGGCATCGACCACGGCTTGCCCGCTATTCACTCTGAACCTCGGCGAGATCGGTACCTCAAACATCTGGCCGGTATCAGGGGCGCAAAATTGCCAGACCGGGAACGGTAAACGCGTGTCAAGCGTGACACAGGGTTGGTGTGACAGGTCGCTCGGATGATTCACTGGGCCCGTTTCTGCCAGCAGTTCCGGGCTGACGCACGTGATGAAGGGCATGGTGCCCACCTGAGTGGCGACCAGGTTGCTGTCCGGTAAGTGGCCGACTCTCAAGGCCATATCAATGTGCTCATCAATCAGGTCGACGTTCTGATCAGACAAATGCAGCTGAATCTGTATATCCGGGTACATCGCCAGAAACTCCGTCACCAGAGGCTGAAGATAGCGGCGGCCAAAGAGCAGAGGGGCGGTCAATACCAGATGGCCTTTTGGAGCCAGATACTCACCCTGAGCCTCGTGTTCGGCGCAGTCAACCAACTCCAGAATGGTCCGGGCTTTATCCAGATACTGGCTGCCGGCATCGGTCAGCGTGAGTTTGCGGGTTGTCCGGGTTAACAGGCGCGTTCCCAGCAGTTTTTCCAGGTCGGATATTTTCCGGCTGACAGTCGCCAGTGGCACGTTCATCGCTTTGCTGGCGGACGAAAAGCTCCCACGATCAATGACGTTGACCAGGGTCCGCATGGCCTCGAGTCGGTCCATTATTCTTCCATTTTCCGGAAATATGTTTCTCGAATATAGGGGATTATCCTGAAATATGAAAGTGGCTAGGATGCGCCCAGCAATCGAGCAGAGTCGATTGTACTCACTTAAAGGAGACGACTATGTCACGTATCACTATCCCTGAACTGAATGCCTTGCCGGAAGCTTCTCAACCGATTCTGGAACGTGTTCAAAAGCAATTAGGTTCCCTGCCGAACCTGTTTCGACTCATTGGCGTCAGCAGCAAAGCTCTGACGGCCTACACCAACTTCAACAGTTCAATCTCGTTGGCTCTCGACGCCAAAACCCGGGAGCGTATCGCGTTGGCGGTTGCTCAGGTGAACGGCTGTGGCTATTGCCTGTCGGCCCATACCTATTTGGGTTTGAACCTGGTGAAGCTCAGCCCGGAAGAGATCGCGCTGAACCGTAAAGGCCAGTCTAATGACGCCGTTGCCCAAGCGGCGGTGAGCTTTGCAGCCAAGGTTGCTAAGGCGCGCGGTCATGTGTCCGCAGCGGATCTTGCGGATGTGCGTGCGGCGGGTTACAGCGACGCTCAGATTGTCGAGATTGTTGCATTGGTTGCTGAAAGCACCTTCACCAACTACCTGAACGAAGTAGCGCAGACGGAGATAGATTTTCCGGTCGTAGACGCGGAACAGGCCGCCTAAGCCAACCAAGTCACGGAGTTAGTTATGGCCGGAACGTTTTTGAACATTGCCAGCACACCTGCGGTCATCCGTCGGCAGCAGCAGGACGGCTCAGCCGGGTTGTGGGCAAAGGCAGGTGCCGATGAGCGCGGGGACGCTTTGACCCCGAGAGAAACCGCGTTTATTGCAACCCGTGACAGCTTTTATCTGTCGACGGTGTCGGAAACAGACTGGCCTTATGTGCAACACCGTGGTGGCCCGAAGGGCTTCCTCCGAGTGCTCGACAATCACACACTGGCGTTTGCCGATTACCGAGGCAATCGTCAGTTCATCAGTACCGGTAATCTGGACGGTAATGATCGCAGTTGCTTGTTCCTGATGGATTACACCCGTCGAATGCGATTGAAGCTGTTTGCCCGCATTGAGATTGTTGAAGCATCGCAATGGCAGTCTCTGGTCTCGACACTGGTTGGCGCGTCCGAACGCGGTAAGGTGAGTCGGGTGTTCCTTGTGCATGTTGTCGCGTACGACTGGAACTGTCCGCGACATATCACGCCGCGCTACAGCCTGGAAGAGATTGAACAGCTGGGCTTGAACGGCTCGAAAGCTAAAAAGAAATGATGATCAACAGCAGACCCGAGTGAACATTACTCAGGCGTTAGTGCCTGGTGAGTCACTGAGTCTGCAAATCTGAGAGGAGGTTGCTTATGACCTTGTCCGAACTGAACATGAAAGCGGAAGCGTTGTTCCGGCATCCGGTGCCGGTATCGACTGTAAAAATGGATGCGCCCATGTATACACCAGAACAGGCACGCTTTGATCGCGTTGTGAAACTGACCAGTCAGGTGCTGAAGGTTCCGGTCGTTAACCTGTCCTTGGTGGATAATGACCATCTTTGGTTAAAACATACCGTCGGTATGCAGCCGTCGGTGGTCAGCCGAGCGGGCAGCTGCTGTGGGTATGTGGCGCAACAGGATGGGTATCTTGAAATCCCCGATCTGCGTGTCAGCCGCCATCGGTTCAACTCAGTTTTTGGTGCCAATGGCAATGAAATGCGATTTTATGCCGGCTATCCGGTGCATGATGCGCGTGGCCGAACCATCGGCTCATTCTGCATTATGGACGACACTCCCAGAGTGCTTTCTGCCCAGGAGCGTGAGTGGATGTTTGACCTGAAAGAGATCGCCGAGGGGCAGCTGCACAGCGTGGAATTGAGTCAGCTTAAACACGATATGGAACATGCCCTGGTGGAATCGAAACGCGACGGTGTCACCGATGCACTCACCGGTGTCTGGAATCGCAAAGGCATTCTTCACATTCTGGAGCAGAAACTGAATGTGTCTGAGCGTACAGGCGAGACGTTAGGGGTCGTTTATGCCGACATTGATCACTTTAAACGCATTAATGATACCTACGGTCATGCCATCGGGGATGAGGTGCTGGTACAGGTCGCGGATCGCATCCGACTGATGTTGCGCAACTACGATGCCCTGGGTCGAATCGGCGGTGAAGAGTTTCTGGTGTTGGTATTGGATCCGGCACCGAATGCGGCGCAACGTATTGCTGAACGTATCCGGCAAGCCATTGAGCAGCGGCCGGTGGCAACCCGAGCAGGTGATCTGATGGTGTCTATGAGTCTTGGTGTTGCGGTTAGACACGACGAGCAACAACAGGCCACGTCAACGGCATTAATGGCTGAGGCGGATCGTTGTTTATACCAAGCAAAAAATGCCGGGCGCAACTGTGTCCATGGACCTGAACTCAGTGCTTAGACGGTGATCGCTGACCGTTTATTTACCACCGAGGTCATATTTGTTGCACATTTCTGGCAACAATGGGCGGGACATTCTTTGCTTTGAGTTTTGTATGACCGCTGTTACTTCCTCTCGCTTATCCCGACTGACGATTGGCTTGCATTGGTTTATCGCGATCGGTTTCATGGCTTTGCTCGTCTCAGGTTTGATTATGGAAAACATGGACCGGGGGCCGGCGCAGTTTCAACTGATGAACGCTCATAAATCCTTGGGTTCATTGTTTTTTCTGGTGGCCGCATTCCGTGTTGGTTACCGAATGTTGACAGGGTTTCCGACAGAACTGTCCAATAAGCCTCGATGGCAAGCATCAATGGCGCACGGTGTACATTGGGTTTTGCTTGCCGCGACGGTTCTAGTGCCACTCTCGGGCATCGCTATGACGCTGGGCAATGGCTTTGGTTATGAGGTGTTCGGAATGACTCTGGTAGAGCGCGGTGAGCCGATTGTTTGGCTGCGTGATATGGGTCGGGCTGTTCACGGAGCCGCACCGAAAGTCATGATCGCTGTTATTGTTTTGCACACTGTTGCCGCCATTCGACAACAATTCGTCGACGGTTCATTGTCTCGTATGCTGGGTCGTTAGTGTTTTTAGATTTTCACCCGAATGGGTGAAGATTGGGATTCATAACCTGCTCATACTGGCCACTCTGTTTTACAGCGCGCTTGCTGTGTCATCACAATGGAGTGTCTATATGAATAAGCGAATCCTACTGACCTTACCACTGGCGGCAACCCTGGCTTTGGTTGGATGTAACCCCTCTTCTAACGACGATGCCGGTTCGACGGGAAACACGGGCGAAACCGGCGAAACGGGTGGTGGTGAAACCAACCCGGGTGGTGGTTCAACGACCCCGGAACCCTTGACGGTTTATACTGATGAAAAATGGAATGCCAACACCGATACCTTTGAAGACCTAACGTTTTTTAAAGGCGGCATCGACCTGTTTGCCGTGAAACGAACAGCGAAGCTCGGGGCTGATGAGTATAAAACGCTGGCGGGTTCAGAGGTGTCTAAAGGGCTGGTCACTCACCGCGAGGTTTTGTTTGATCAGACGTCGTCACATCACGTGCGCACCGCCGGTTTTAAGTTCCAGCACTCGGCAGCCAATAACTCAGAAAACGATATTTTGGTCGTGACCTGTACGCCCGGCGTGTGGATGTATACCGGGGCTCCGGGGACCGGTCCAATTCTGATTCCGGCAACGCTGACGTTTTCGCTAAAGAGTAACCCCAGCGAAACTCAAGAGTTAAGCCTGACGTTGAACGGTGAACCGACAGCGTATAAGCATTTGGTGTCCTGCGATGCGATGGATGTCTATGATGGCGCAGGCTCGCCGGATGAAGTGGTGGTGTTCATTGGTGGTAAACAGGCGTACGTGAATAGCTCAGGCAGTATCATCCGACGATCCGCGATGACGCGTCTTTCCATGGATTTTGACCGAGACGGTGAAATGGAAGACAACGATCCAGCCGTTGGACCTATGATTGGAGGTATCGGTGGTGCGACACTGTACAGCTCTGGTTTCGATGACATTCGTGCGTTGTCGGCCGTATCGGGCACTCAAGTGATCGCTTTCCATCGTTCTGGTGTGAACAACAAACTGTATGAGTACGATATGTCGTCCCCGTCGCCGCTGCGTACATTGGTCACTTCGGGAACGAATGCCTTTACCGGACAGACCGATGACATGACCGTCAGCGACATGGAGGCCCACGTCGCCTTCGGCAACATTCCGCGAGTGAGTCTGGTCAGTCATGACTACACCGGAGTCGTGACCGTCGACTATGACAGTGTCAGCCCGTCGTTTGTGAAAAGCACAAACACCGATGCGCAGAACTGCGTGGATGTGATCACGTCCGATAGCCAGCCGAATGCGCGATTGTGGTGCCACAACAGCACAGACGAAGGTAAACTGTTGCAGTTCACCTATTAATCCATTGACGTAAGCCACAGGTCCGACCATGACACTGATTGAACTTGACCGTGAGTCGCCCCACGCCCGAAACATTCAATGGGAGCGGCAATCGCTGTTTGTCGATGAAGTTCAACCGCGCATGGTCGCCAGCGGCCTGGGTGCGGCATTGCTGGCACTTTTGATGATGAGCAATCTCAGTATTGCCATTCTGCTGACCTGGTTGGTGATCTGCTTGTCGGTCAGTGTCGGTTCTTATTTCCTGCTGACCCGACAACGCCAGGTGTTAGGTCGGGACTACCAACAGGACCGATCGTACCGCTTAGGCTACTGGCATCGTATTAACCTGCTGATCGCGCTCACCTGGGGGGCCTTGTGGAGCGTGCTGCCCTGGTTTTTCTTGGACGGCGCCAGTCAATCGCAGATTTTTACGTTGCTCCTGTTTGTCATGGTCATGTCATCGATGCCGTCTGTAACCATGGGAACTTACCCGGACATTTATCTGCTGTTTATCGTCCCCGTGTTCAGCAGTCTTTTTATTCTCTTATGGCCGACCTCCACACCTTTGTTATTGATCGTGGTCGCCCTGTCGGGTGTCTCACTCGCGGTATTCAGTCTGATGACGCATAAAAGTCAAATGAACTCAATTCGCCTTCGTTTGGAGCATCAACTCGCACAGCAGCAGGCACACGAAGCGGATCAGGCCAAAAGCCGATTTCTGGCGGCGGCCAGTCACGATCTTCGGCAACCGTTGCAGGCCGCCAATCTTTATCTGCAAACTCTGTCATCGCGTGCTGAATCGCAAGATGAATTGCTGCTTAAAGCCAAGCACAGTGTTGAATCGGCCAACGAACTGTTAACCAAGTTATTGGATATGTCGCTGCTCGATGCCAACGTCGTGACGGTGTCGATCCAACCCTGTCAGCTGCAATCTATGTTGGACGCCATTGAATCTGAGTTCGCTGAGCAAGCTATGAGTAAGGGTCTGAAATTGCGTATTGCGCCGATGCCGGTGGAAGTCAGCACTGACCCGGTATTACTGATGCAGATCCTTCGCAACCTGATAGGTAACGCCGTTAAGTATACCCGTGCCGGTTCGGTAGACGTCAGTGTTGAGCTTCGTGAAACTCAGGCAACGCTGCGCATAGAAGATACCGGTCCGGGCATACCGGCAGATGAGCAGAGTCATGTCTTTAAAGAGTTTTACCGGGCTGCACATGGGCAATCTTCTGAGCCTGGTATGGGGTTGGGCCTGTCGATCGTCAAGCGTCTGTGCGATCAACTGAATGTGCCATTGACTCTGGTGTCTGAACCGGGACACGGGACTACCTTCAGTTTGACATTGCCGGTCTCACGGCAGACGTCGGGTGTTGCGGGCACTGAGCGTCGCTCACCGAGTTTACCTGAATCGTTTGTTGCCATTGTCGTCGATGACAACCCGGATGTTCTCGAAGCACTGTCTATGATGCTGGTGGAATGGAACGGGGATGTCTGGACGGCGGCCTCGTTTGCCGAACTGCAAGCCCTGCTGCAGACACTGCCGTCAGCGCCGGATGTCTTACTGACCGATGACATGCTCGATGATGAGCATCGTTCAGAGGACTGTATTGCCGAAGTGCAACAGCGGTATCCGAACACGCCTTGCGCGGTGATCACCGGGAACACGTCGCTACGCGGCATTCAGCGGCTGAGTCATACACAATGGCCGGTTCTGCATAAGCCGGTTGACAGTGCCTTGCTGAAAGAAACGCTGGCAAACCTGATTAACAGCCGTCAGTCCAGTCAGTGACACAAACTGACTGCTTGGCTGACTTTGTATGTCAGTCAGATCAGGCCCAGTTCCGCCGCTCGATTCAAGCATTCCGTACGGTTGGAGACCCCGAGCTTGCCATACATGAGTCGTGTATGCGTCTTGATGGTGTTGGGGCTCAGGTTCAGCGCCTGAGCAATCTCCGAGGTACTTAACCCGGTTTGCATCTGTTGCAGAATGGCGTGTTGCCGGCCTGTCAGATCGATGTTCTCTTCTCGTCGCTCGGCCAGTTCTCGGGTCAGTGTGTCGGTGGTGATCCAGCGACGTCCCTGTCGAATCTGTTGTACAAACGCCAGTATGTCGGCCGGGGATTGATCTTTGGTTATGAAGCCGCGGGCACCGAGTTGTTGGGCGTTAGTGACAGAGCTGGGTTGACGGTTGGCTGAACAGATCAGAACTACTGATTGCGGCCAACGCTTTAATATCTGATCGAGCAGTGCCAGGCCGGGGGTATCAGGTAAATCCAGATCAATCAGAATGCACTGGTAGGTTTGTCCGTTCTTCAGCTGCGCTATGGCTTGCTGGGCATTGGCGGCGACGTCGATTTCAAGTTGAGGTGCCAGATGACGCAGCGTCAGTGACATCGCATCGGCGAACATGGTGTGGTCGTCGATTAACAACCAACGCTCAGTGGATAACGTTTGATTCATAGCAGTCAGGCCCTGATACCGCGACAGGCAAAGCATAAAGTGGGTAGCACCGTTGATGTGAGCACTATAACGGGGGTTTGCCGGCCGTTCAATTTACACCCTTGAGGTAACGCGCACACGGAGCTTATGTCTTCGCGACGGCGACGGTCCACAGTCCAAAGCGTTGCAATCCCAACCGTTGCGATATTTTAAGGGAACTGAGGTTCGACAGTTGGGCGCGGTACTGTGGTACCAGTCCACGCCGAAGGGCATGAGCACTGAGTGCTTTGACCACGGCAGCGCCGACACCGCGACCGCGGCAATCCGGTGCGGTGATGACTCCTAGATCGGCAAACGGAGTTTGTTGCCAACGATAGTAGTCAGCAACGCTGCACAGCTCACCTTGATCGAAGTGCCCGAACACGGCTTCGTTATCGAGTTCGGGCTCCACTTCATCCCAGTCTTCAGCAGGCATCCGGGCATGAAACCGGTCGAAAACATTAGCATCGTCTTCGGTCAGCTGGCGGATGTTCGTCGGGTTCGGTGAACGTAGCAAGGCCTGTTCATCGGTGTCGGAAAAATAATGCATGGCATCGTCGTCATACCAGATTAAGTTCTGAGCTGACATGGCGGATTCGATATCGGGCAGGCATGACTCCGGGGTCAGCGACAACTGGTTAGCGCATGGGCGGGTCACCGCGACAAAGGTTTTATCGTCGTGGCGGACCAGCTTCAACAGGGAATGTCGGGACGGCAGTGTGTCTGCAATGTACAGATTAACGGTCTCATCATTCGCCGGCTGATCCGAAAACCCGAAAACTGACTGCCAGTATGAATAGGCGCGTTGATTGATGGTCGCCATGCATTAACCTTGTCGGGGTTTGGTGAGCAGATAATTCAGGTGCGCTTTAATTTCGGGCCATTCACCGCGAGTGACGCTGTACATAACCGTATCGCGAATGGTGCCATCGCGACGTTGAGCGTGCCCGCGGATAACGCCATCTTTTTTGGCACCGAGACGTTCAATGGCGCGCTGGCTGGCAAAGTTAAAGTTGTCGGTTCGCCACCCCACGACATTGCAGTTCAGCGTTTCAAACGCATGCGTCAGCATCATCAGTTTGCAGGTTGTATTCACCTGAGTGCGTTGCACACTTTTTGCGTACCAGGTGTAGCCGATCTCGACGCGTTTAACGTCCGGAAGAATGTCATGGTAACTGGTGCTGCCCAGTACACGTCCGCTGTTGTCGTTGATGACGGCAAACGCAAACCGATGACCGGCCTCACGCGCCGCCAGAGCCGTTTTAATATAGTCCGACGTTTGTTCGGGTGTTGGCACCCCGGTAATGCGCAGATTCCATAGCTCACCATCGGCCGCGGCGGCTTTCAAGCCGGCATCGTGTTCGTGTTCCAGTGGCACTAACGAAATGCCATTCAGGTTGAGTGTAATGGGCGTGACAAAATGCATGACAGTGGGTCAATCCTTGGCGTCAGTAACAGAGTTACACAGTTTAGGAAATTTTGACGGGTACGCCTATCCAAGATTTTGCCGGTCAACACTGAGCCGAGTGAACTTTAGAAGCTCGATGAAACCGTCGTTGTATCTTCCGTGCTATCTGAAATGTGGAAATGGAGTGTTTTGCCACGGTCATAGGGTCGATACCTATTTTAACCGGCTTTAGTGCACCGAAAGCTGGTATCAAAATAGAAAACTCTTATAATATACATCTGTATATTAATTGTTTGAGAATCTCACTTGTCTTATATCGCCCGCATCCAGCAACACGCACAGCAACGGCCTGACGCTCCGGCCTTGTCACAAAAAACCGAAGCCGGTTGGCAAACCTGGGTCTGGCAGGACGTTTGGCTTCAGATCGAGCAGATAGCCGCCGAACTGCATCAGGACGGGATACGCCGAGGCGACCGGGTCGCGATATTTGCTGAAAACGCGCCCATCTGGACGCTGGTGGATTTGGCATGTGTGTATCTGGGCGTGGTGTCCGTCCCTATTTACGCCACGTCGAGCCCGGAGCAGGTCCGCTACATTCTGAATCATGCCGGGTGTCGGGCGCTGTTCGCAGATGGCGGACTGTTATCAGCGGTGGCACCGGCTCTGTCCGGCGTGGCCTCGCTGGATGTCGTCATCCGGTTCGGTGAAGGCGCAGACGGTGTCGCTATAGATAGTTGGTTACAGCGGCGATCGGCAAGGGTACCGCCGGTTTATTGCCGCAGTGAAGAACTCTACACCCTGGTGTACACCAGCGGGACGACGGGTCAGCCCAAGGGCGTCATGCTGACGCATGGAAACCTGATGGGGTCGATGACTGCACATCTGTCGAGCCTGACTTTTAATCAAGGCGACCGATCTTTGGCGGTGTTGCCGCTGTCGCATGTGTTTGAACGTGGCTGGACAGCCATCGTGTTGTTTGCCGGCGGGCACAACCATTATCTGTCAGACATTAATCGCCTGGCGGAGTATTTGGCCGAGGTAAAGCCTCACGTGTTCTGCGCGGTGCCGCGTGTGTTTGAAAAAATCCATGCCGGCATTTTCCAGAAAGCCAATGCCGCGGGTGGTCTGTCACTTAAGGTGTTGACCTGGGTGGATCAATGGAACAGAGATAATCAGCAGCGCTTGGCGGCCGGGGACAAGCTGTCGCTTTATCGAAAACTGTTGCAAGGGCTTGCCCGCGGTTTGGTCGGACGCAAAATCAAAACCGCGCTGGGTGGGCACACGCGGTTTATCCCCTGTGGCGGTGCCGCCCTGGATACCGACATACATGCATTTTTTATGGGACTGGGTGTCAACCTGAAAATCGGCTATGGCCTGACCGAGACCATGGCGACAGTCAGTTTTATGCCGGATCAGGGTTATCGGCTCGGCACGCTGGGTCGTCCTATGCCCGGTATTGAAATCAAGATTTCGCCGACGGATGGCGAGATTTTGGTGCGCAGTCCGAGCATGACGGTTGGTTACTACAACGATCCGGAGGCGACTCAGACGCTGATTCGCGATGGCTGGTTGCACACCGGAGATGCCGGTCATCTGGATGACGAGGGTAATCTGGTGTTCCGTGAACGGCTCAAAGAGTTGATGAAAACATCCGGCGGTAAATACATTGCCCCGCAGCACGTTGAAGGCGTCATTGCCCGGGAAGCGCTGGTGGAACAGGTCGCTGTGATTGCCGATGCGCGAAACTATGCCACCGCGTTGATTGTACCGGCCTGGGAATCGCTCGAAGAAAGAGCAAGAACAATGGGCATTCGGTTCAGCAGTCGATTGGATCTAATCCGCCACGCAGACATCGTGGCGTACTTCGAACAACAGCTGGCCACTTTACAGGCGCACTTGCCGCGATATGAACGCGTAAAGCGATTCACGTTATTAGCAGAACCGTTCACGGTGGAAAGTGGAGAGATCACCCCGACGTTGAAACTGAAACGCAGGGTGATTGTGCAACGCTTCAAAGATGAAATTGAAGCGATGTATCAAACCCGTTGATGACAAACGGGTTTACCAGGTAAACAGCCCGATGATTAACACAAAAGGCAAACCGACAACGAGCAGCGGAATAATACAGTTCCAGAGCGCTTTCCAGGCGGAAAAGCCCTGAACTTCGCCGAGGCATTTCAGGAAAATGATGAAGGCCCAAATGCCGAGGATGACTTCGATGACGGCTAAGCCGAAGAACAGAACGAACGTGGTCGTGCTCTCAGTCAGACTGTAGGCCTCGGCCATAAACATTTCACGGCCGATCAATGCGTACTGAGGAATCCACAGCAGCAATGCCCAAATCACCGGCACGTTAGCCCAGGCAATGGCCGCGCGGATTTCTTCCCGATGCCCCTGACCATTGATCCAGTTACCGGTCCAGCTCAGTAACCAGCCATAGACATACATGGCGAGGATGCCACCCAAGGCACCCAGCGACATAGCCATCAGGACAATCATTACGACTGAAAAATCATCACCGGCGTCTTTGTAACTGGCGCGGTCCAGCGCTTCGGCAAATCCACCCAGCGCGGCAAGCAATATGACCGACTGTTTGGGGTTGGTGCGGATGATCTGCCGGATGGTGGCTCTGGGTTGTGTCCAGATGGAGAACCAGGGGTTTAAGTAGGTCTCTGTTGATCTTTCCATTTTTTCTAAAGCATCCTTTGTTGTTATGTGAATGCGCACGAGGCACTGAAGCGACAGAACCGGGATTAGAACAGACGTTGACATACGCGTCTATTGATCTGACTCCGGGTCGTGGCGAGTTTATGCGCGAATCTTCGTTCAGCGGTGGAACCGGGTGCCGCGATCCGTCGGGTTATCGGCCGGGCTCATGAGCGTCGTAACGCGGCAGTGGCGCATCCAGGTCTTCCCAGTTGGCTTTGGAGGTCACGAAGTTGTGCGAGACAGGGCGTTCCGTGATGTCCGAATCCAAAATGCCTAACCGCAGTCGCAGCCGGCTCGGATCTGACGCATTCGAACTGTAAACCGGCGAGGCACAGGTCGCGCAAAAATGTCTGACTTTACCGGGCGAGGTTTCATAATGACCTAACGCCTGTGCGCCTTGCACGATTTGAAACTCATCAGCATTCACAAACCCATTGGTGGCAAAGGCTGTTCCACTGTTTTTTCGACACTTAGAGCAATGGCAATGGATGATGGAATCGATGGCGCCGTGAACTTCGATCTGTACCTGGCCACAGAGGCAGCTTCCTGAATACATTAGGGGTCCTTTCAATGCGGATAAATAGGGTGTCGTTAGGCAAGCGCTGATTGTATGCGATACCGTTCAGTCAATGAACCTGAAAATTATCCGGTCTCCTGAGAATAAAGCCTATGGGCCGTATCGGATTTAGCGGTCGCCCGGGCGGCTGACTGATCGACAACCGCTTGAACGGTAAGACTGCGGCCGAGGTTATGTTCGAATGACCTCGGTTGAACTCCAGGGGTCGGTTTTAACCGAGCAACAGCCCACCAATCAACCAAACAACCGCGATGGCGGACAGTGCCTGTAACACTCTGTCAGTTAGTGTCTTGCCGCCATGGTTATGGTGATCGTGACCGCTGTGATCATGATGGCTGTGAGCCTTCTGTTTCTGTCGCCACAGCCAGAACAGTGCGACATTGGCAATCAGCAGAATGATGTTAAGCACCATCTGATAGTTCACAGCAAAAAAGTTTCGATTGGCAGGGTTTACCAGAGATTGATAGTCGGGCAACAGATCCAACAACACCAGAGCGTAGTGCATGAGAAGTGCAGACGTTACGATGGCAACGAGCATGATTGCTAAGATGTATAACGCCATTTTCCATCCATAGTAGGCTGCGTTAATTCGCAGCACCGGTAATACCACGAGATCGGAAAAGATAAACGCCATTACCCCAGCAAAGGTCACGCCCTGACTGAACAGCACCGCCGCTAGTGGAATGTTACCCATCGAGCCGATGAAGGTAAAAAATGCCGCAATGGGGCCGACCAGCGTCTGTGCCAGAACATACCAAAACCCGGGGTTAGCGGCATCGGTTGTGCCCGAACCGAGAAATAAAGCTTGGAAAAATGCATCCGGGATCATGGCGGAAATAATGCCGGCGACGGTAAACCCGATCAGCACATCTTTCCAGACCATCTGCCATTCCATCACATAGGTTTCGCCAATCGTCTGCCAACCTTTCCGGCTTTTGATGATGGCTTTCCAGTCTTGTGATTCTGCCGATTCTTCAGAGCCTTCCTGTTGCTGTCGTGCTTGTTGTTCAAGCCGACGGGGGCGCGTTAAGCGAATGATCAGCCAGGTAATCAGAATCATCAGAACGCCGCCCACATATTCACCAACCACAAACTGCCAACCGAGGAAGATGGCAATGACCATACCCAGCTCGATGACCAGGTTGGTTGACGACAACATGAACGCTAAGGAAGGTGCCAAACCAGCCCCTTTATTGAAAATAGCGCGCGTGGTGGACAATGCGGAAAAACTGCAGGAGCTGGAAATAAATCCAAAAAACGTACCGAGAAACATGCTGCGAGGACCGTCAGTACCCATGGCTTTTTGCATGCGGGCGCGGGTGACCAGAACCTGAATCAGGCTGCTGACAATGTAACCGAGAATGAATGCCCACAGAGCCATCCAAAAAAAGCCAATACTGGTGACCGCAGCCTCGTGCCACAGACTTGTGAAAGAACTCAAACCCTTTCTCCTGTCTTGGACTGAGCAATGACCTTAGCATGAATCGTTCAGCTCATGACAGGGCGTCCCTTTGAACAATGACTTCAAAAAAAACTGAATAGAACATCACTTTAGGCTGGATCATAAATGATAAAACCCGCCGGAGCGGGTTTGTTCAGACTATTGAGGAGGGGGTGGCCCGTTGTGAGCCATGCGTAAAGTCAGGTCACGGTTCGCGCCATTAATGCGTCCAGCTCGGCATTGGAAAAGCTTAACCTGAACATCCTAACGTTGCGCCTTAGTGACCGGACTTCACAACTGGCTCATTAGGCCAGTTTTTCCTGCTCGCGTTTGGCACTGATGCCTTTCGCCAGCAAATAACCGAAGGCCGTAATGAACGAACCTGCGGCAATGGAAACCACATAGAGTGCGACGTTAGTGATCGCATTCGGGATGAACAGTACAAAGATACCGCCGTGAGGTGCCAGCAGTTCTGCACCGATCAACATGGACAACGCACCCGTGACGGCACCACCGATCATCGCCGCCGGAATGACACGCAGTGGATCTTTCGCCGCGAAAGGAATAGCACCTTCAGAGATAAAGCACAGACCCAGAACAAATGACGCACGACCGGCTTCATGTTCGGCATCGTTGAAGTACTTACGACCTAAGAAGGTTGCCAGGCCCATACCGATAGCTGGCGTCATACCCGCGGCCATTACAGCAGCCATCGGCGCGTAGGTTTGTGAGGCCAGCAGACCCACACCAAAGGTGTATGCGGCTTTGTTCACCGGACCACCAAGGTCGAAACACATCATGGCGCCGAGGATGATACCCAGCAGGATTGCATTCGAAGAACCCATGCCTTCGAGCCATGCGGTCAGCGCGTTCATGACGGAAGACACCGGACCACCGATGACATAAATCATGATCAGGCCAGTCACTAAGGTTGCGACGAAGGGCACGATCAGAATCGGCTTCAGCGATTCCAGTGACGATGGCAGCTTGATGTTGTCGACCAACCATTTGGCACCATAACCGGCAATGAAACCGGCCGCGATACCACCGAGGAAGCCCGCACCAACAGAGCTGGCCAACATACCGCCAACTAAACCGGGCGCAAGTCCTGGGCGATCAGCAATGGAAAAGGCAATATACCCGGCTAACACCGGAATCATCAGCGCAAAAGCCGAACCGCCACCAATGTTCATCAGTGCGGCCGCCAGTGTGCCTTCTTCCTGGAACGCTTCGATACCGAAGATGAACGACAGTGCGATGATCAAACCACCGGCCACAACGACTGGCAGCATGAACGAGACACCGGTCATCAGGTGTTTGTAGGCACCGGTTTTTTCTTTCTTGAAAGACTTACCAGCCGCCAGATCTGCGCTGGCAGCGGACTCAACTGATGCTTCTGCAATGGCATTCTCAATCACCTCTGCGGATTTTTTCAGTGCATTACCGGTACTCGTACGATAAATACGCTTGCCGGCAAACTGACTGGCATCGACTTCGATATCAACCGCCAGAATCACCAGATCGGCTGCTTCAATTTCAGCGTCCGTGATCTGGTTTTTAGCGCCAATGGAGCCACGGGTTTCAACTTTAATGTTGTGCCCTTTTTCTTTACCGGCAGCTTCCAGCGCCTCGGCGGCCATAAAGGTATGGGCAACGCCGGTGGGGCAGGCCGTGACGGCGACAATGTTTAATGATTGCATGTCTGCTTCCTCGTTCATTGTTGTTGTTTGATGGGTGGTTTTTGGTGTTTCTGTTAAAGCGTTTTCGAAAACCCGGCTCGGATTCTCAATGGCATCCCGGAGATCAAAAGTGACCAACGGAAGATTCGTTAACGCCGAGGTGTCGGCCGTGGAACTGCAAAGCACCAGGTCGATGGCGTTGAGTGTTTTTGCGTCGAGTGTGCCAGCACTGGCCAAGTTGCCCTGAACATCGGTGACGACGTGGTGTCCCGCCGCTTCGGCGGCATCCTTCAGTGCGCCGGCCGCCAGGTAACTGGTCGCAATGCCCGCTGGGCAATGAGTAACAATCAGCAGATTCATATGGCCTCCTGGATTGGGTTAGCCGACACTTGGACGGCCTGTTGCAGTTCATTCAGTCGATCCGGGTTTTGCACACCCACACCGACCTGTTCCACAGCATGGGCGGAAATGGCGCAAGCGAGTTTCAAGCCTTCAACCGGGTCGCAATCGGTGACCAGGGCGTGAGCCAAACCGGCGACCAATGAGTCGCCGGCACCGACGGTGCTGACGACCTCCACACGGGGCGGCGTAGCTTTCAGCACGGCGCGTTGACGGAACCAGTAGCAGCCGTTGGCACCGTCAGAAATCACCACCTGTTCGACACCGAGTGCAAACAGCCGGTCCGCGGCGGCGGCCAGATCGGCTTCGGATTGGATCGATGTACCGAGCCATTCTTCGAGTTCTTCCCGATTGGGTTTGACCAGCGTCGGCCCAAAACGCACGGCTCGGGCAAACGCTTCGCCACTGGTATCGAGCAGAACCGGGCAACGTGCTTGGCGCAATGTATTGATCAGTTGGCCATAAGCATTCTCATCGAGACCGGGCGGCAAGCTGCCAGCCAATACGACCGCACTGCAGTTTTCAGCCGCTCTTCGCACCTGGCTTAACAACTCATCGAACTTTTCGACCGGTACATGCAGGCCCGGCAAGTTAATGTCAGTCACCCGTTGTGACTGCTCACTGACTTTGACGTTGATGCGGGTCGCACCGGGCAAAACCATAAACTGATTATCTAATCCATCGCGCTGACAGGTTTCGATAAACGGGCCTTGATTGTCTTCGCCGATAAAACCGCTGACGTGGACATCGTGATTCAGGTCGCGCAGCACCCGGGCGACGTTTAAACCTTTGCCGGCCGCATGCAGCGTGCCGCTCTGAGCTTTGTTGACTTCGCCCGGCGTCAGCGTGTCGACCCGAACCGTCAGGTCCAGCGCCGGGTTTAACGCAATGGTCAGAATGGGAGCGCTCATGTCACGCCTCCTTCGACTTCAGTTGGTATACACCTTCAGCGTCAATCGCCTGTAGTGCCTGTTGAGCCAGCGTTGCAGATTCGGCTTTGCTGGCCTGACGAATGGCCGCTTTCACCATCGGAATCGCTTTCGACGACATGCTCAGTTCTTTCACACCCAAGCCCATCAGCAGAGTCGCTGCAAACGGATCGGCAGCCAGTTCACCGCAAACGCCCACCCAGATGTTGTTTCGTTCGGCGGCTTTCACGGTCAGATCGATCAATCGCAAAATCGACGGATGAATCGGATCGGCCTGGCGGGACAGCTTGGCGTGACCGCGGTCAACCGCCAGCGTGTATTGCGTCAGGTCGTTGGTGCCAATGGAGAAGAAATCGAGCTCTGGTGCGAAGACGTCGGCCATCAATGCGGCGCTGGGCACTTCGATCATCATGCCGATTTCGCATTGAACGTCCGGATAATCGGCAGCCACTTCTTCATAGATGGCGCGAATCTTCCGCCATTCCTGAATGTCGCTAATCATCGGGAACATGATACGGATCGGGCCGGAACGCGCCGCTTCGAGCAGTGCTTTCAACTGACGTTTCAGCAGGTCCGGGCGCATCAGTGACAGTCGCGCACCGCGAACACCGAGGAACGGGTTTTCTTCATCGTCCATCGCCAGATAGGGCAGTGGCTTGTCACCGCCGACATCCAGCGTGCGCACAATGAGTGGGAAGTCGGTATTGCCCAGACGCTCACGCGCTGACTTATATTCCGCAACCTGTTGGGCGTGCGTTGGCTCTTTGGTGTGCGCCATATAAAGAAACTCAGAGCGGAACAGGCCGATGCCTTCCGCGCCTTGCGCGAGAATTTTCTCAACGTCGCTGGCGCTGGAAATGTTGGCGACCACCTCCATGCGTACACCGTCCTGACTGATGGCCGGATCAAACCGTTTGGCAAAGGCTTCGGCTTGTTGTTGCTTGCGACGATCTATCTCAACACGAGCCTGCTCCAGAGACTCGTCAGAATCCGCCACGGTCAGCAGTCGATTATCGCAGTCGACAATCACCGGCGTGCCATCGGTCAGCGTCAGTGCTTGCTCACCACAACCCACCAGCAATGGAATGCCCGCGGCTCGAGCCAGAATGGCTGCGTGCGACGTGGTGCCGCCTTTGGCGGTGACGATGGCCTGCACAATGGCCGGGTCAAACTCGGCAACCTGCGACGGGCTGATTTCTTCACACAAAAGAATGTGCGGTTCGTCAGCGGCTTGAGTGGATTGACCGCTGAGAATCAGCATCAACTGATAACCCAGATCTTTAAAGTCGTCAGCACGTTCGGCCAGCATTGGGTCGCTGCTCAGCGACAGTTGATCGGCCAGTGACTGATAGGTCGCTGTCCAGGCGGCTTCAGCACTGCGACCCTGTCGAATAGCATTGCGGGTGCCGTCGACCAGTTCCGGATCGTTCAGCAGTTCCAGATGCATGGCCAGAATTTTGGTTTTGGTGCTGTCGTTGGTAGCGTCCAGTCGTGCGGAGACCTGGGTCATCAACTGATCCAGCGCTTGTTCGAACCGGTCCAGTTCGGTCGTGGTGTCCTGGCCGTGTTCACTGAAGTTGAACGACAGGCGTTCCAGTTTCAGTATCCGACCGGCCGCCATGCCCGGTGCACCGGTCATGCCCGTCAGTTCGTCGCCGGCTTCGAGTGGACGGACTTCCGCGGCTTCGTTCAGATCCAATTCTGGTGCGCTGTCTTCGTCGAGTTCAGGCAATGGCATCACCGGATCACCCAGGCCTTGGGTAACGGCAGACGATAATTGCTGCAGAATCGGGTTGGAATCATCGGTGCCGGTGACGGTAAAGCGCAGACTGTGGCCGTGTGCCGCGCCCAGGCTGATCAACCGGGCAACACTGGTGCCCTGAACGGCCATGCCATCGCCACTGAGGTTAGTGACCCAAACATCGGCCTTAAAGGATTTAATCAGTTTGGCTAACTGTGCGGCCGGACGGGCGTGTAAGCCGTGTTCAATCGGCAGGCGAAGTTCAATGCTGTCGCCTTCAATCGGCATCTGACGCAGCAAGTCCGCTAAGGTCGAACCGGATGCGGCTTGAGTGAGTTGTGGCAACTGATGATCACGCTTCATCTGCAGCAGTCGGTCATAGAGTGCTTTGTGCGAACGACCCTGAGTGGAAATCGCCAGCAGCAGGTTGAAGTCGGCACTTTGAGCGGCCTGTTCCGGAACCACAGCGGCAACGCCGGGCGTGGATTGTTCAGTCAGTTCGGTCAGCAGCCATACCCCACCACCGAAGTTCAGTGGTTCTTGTGTCATCAGCGACAGCTGTTCGGCCTGGCTGACGTAACCATTGGCGACCATGATGCCGGCGGCCAAGGCTTTGGCTTCATGCACACCGGTCACCGAGGCATCCAAGCGCATGGCTTTCGCATCAATGTTTAATTTAGGTTCGAGTTTTTCGCCTTTGAGAATCTGAATCACGTCATCGGGCGATGGCGTGGTGTGCAGTTGGTTTGAGAGATCGTCGTCCATGATCACATGGGTCAACTGACGCAGCACGGTGAGGTGTTCATCTGACTTGGCGGCGATACCAATGACGGTGTGTGCAATCTGGCCGTCACCCCAATCGAGACCGTCATCAAAGCGCAGTACCTTGATACCCGTTTGTTTCACTTCATCGCGGGTTTCGGGTGTGCCATGCGGAATGGCGATGCCATTACCCAGGAATGTGGAGGTTTGCGTTTCACGGGTCCGCATGCCCTCCAGATAGGCGGGTGTCACCAATCCCGAGGCGACCATGTCATCGACCATGAGGGCGATGGCCTCGTCTTTGTCCTTCGCCTCCGCACTCAGGCGGATGTCGGTGGGTTTCAGTTCGAGCATCGGATCGATCTCCTGCTGTAACATTTGCTAAATCGGTTTAGCACAATACTGAAACGGTTCAGCAGGTGATGCAAGCGATAATTTATTACAAAGTGTTGTGATCAATGTTCGAATCGGTCAAAAAATGATCTGGATCAGAAAAAACGGCCTGAAATGGCTAAGATCTCACCAAATTTGCAAAGCTGAATGCATTCAGCAAGAAACATAGTACAATGGCATGACGTTAATTTTTGAGGTTCTCTGTGAAAATCGCCGATATCGCCCGTTTGGCTGGAGTTTCAAAAGCCACTGTCTCCAGCGTGCTGAACGGTAAGGCTGAACAATACCGCATCAGCCAGAAGACTCAGGAAAAAGTGTTTAAGGTTGTTCGCGAACACGATTACCAGCCAAACCATTCGGCGGCGTCCCTTCGCAGTGGTAAAAGTCATTCCATCGGACTGATTGTGCCGGACTTTGAAAACCGCTCTTACCTGCGTATTGCCAAACGGCTGGAGGCCTTAGCCCGCGCCGAAGGCTATCAGCTCATTATTGCCTCGTCGGACGATCAACCGGAGACCGAACTCGAAAGTGCCCGTACCTTGGTGTCGCGTGGAGTCGATGCCTTATTGGTGTCAACCAGCCTGACCGATTCGAGCGATTACCTGTCCATACTGAATCGGGGCACGCCGGTGATCGCCATCGACCGGGGATTGAGTGATCAGTTCTCGAACGTCATATCGGACGACTATCAGGGAGCGTTGCAACTGACCAACGCGTTGCCGCTGGCCAACCTGAACTCGGTGGTTCTGATCGGCGCTTTGCCTCAGTTAAGCGTGAGCCAGGAGCGTGAACGCGGTTTTCGTGCGGCGGTTTCCGGGCAGACCCGATTGATTCCATCCATCTATTATGGCGAACGCTTCGACCTGGAGTCCGGCATGGCGCAGTTCCGTAACGCGATTGCCGATCACGATGGCTTGCCCGATGCGGTCATTACCACCTCGTACGCCTTAATGGAGGGCGTGATTGAAGTGTTGCAGTCGGACTTTCGTGAAGCTTTATTTCAGTCGCCGGTCTGTGCGTTAGGGACATTCGGGAACAGTCGCTTACTGGACTTCCTGCCGATGCCGGTGGTCTCACTTCCGCAGCAGTACGAACAGATTGCCGAAGCGGCCTGGAGCCTAGCACGGCAGGCCATTGAGTCCAGTTACCAGCCGCAGAAAGTGATCATCCGCCGGAAACTGAATCGTCGTGGGGTGGCGTAAATACAGGGTCAGTCCACACTCATTCTCTGACAATAGTTGGTTGTAATCCGGTTCCGGTTTTAGATGTGTGGGTGCTTCATATTAACGATGATGCTTTAAGTCACGTTATGTTTTGTCCTGGTGATTTTGCTGAGATAGTTGTTGTTGAACCTTGGTTTCCTTTCTGATTGTTCGATCACAGTTTTTTACATCGGTTGTAGAGTCAATAAAGTAGCTTGAGTAACCTGATACTTCACTTTTGTGAAAGGGAACATTATGTCTCAAAGGGAAGAAGTAAGAGAGATTGTCAACGCGTTGTATGATGCTGCTGGCATTAAATATAAATATCGCGGGGAGGTAACAGAGTTAACCGCTGAAGTTATGGGTAGAATGCTCTCTGAAATTAGATCTTGCACGAGCGCCCTAAACTGGGTTCCCCGTCCGACTGGAGGTAAAGCGACCATTTCTTGGATTGTTAGAAATCTGGGCAGTTCATTTACAAGGGAACTGAAAAAGAAAAGTATCTCGCTAACTTGTGGGCGAAGAGTGCTCTTAGGTTTAAGAGCTGAATTAGAGTTATCAGGGATGATGTAATGAATTCGATGTTAAAACTTGTAAGTTTCTTCTTAGTTATTAGTGCGTTGAGTAGCTGTGTACACATGCATAGTTCTTCAGGCGATTCAGACATTTCTCTTGTTGTAGATCCTTTTGTTTTTCGAATTGACAGCCAAGATAGGCCAGTAATAGAAGTGCTTAGTTTTACCGGCTCACTTGCTGGTGCGAACGTTACCGTTGGAGAGAACAACGAGGTTGGCTTTGGTTTGAGCAAAACTCTGCCAACTGGTTTATTTGCTAATGGTCCAGTTCAACTAGGAATGAAAAATCGAGAGTTTCTGGAATCGCTACTTGATGGCAGCAATGGTTCGGAGACCTTATCGAAGTATCGTCAGGCGCTGGGGGTAAGTAACGCTAACGAGATTTTGCAGTACGTGAAAGGTGATTGGCTATTTATCTTGCTTTCAACTGAACTGGGTCCCGTTGCCTACGGTGCGACAAATAACTATGACTTAGTTTTTCAAATCAATCATAACGAAAGTTTTGCTGCTCTTGATGAGCTGATCGAAGAAGCCTCGCTAAAATAACACTGGTTCAACGTATCGAATCAAGCGATTAACCACCGAGAGTGATCATCCGCCGAAAACTGAATCGTCGTGGGGTGGCATAAGCGCGCACGTCCACGACATTTACATCCGGGTCAAACGCTTTTCGGGGTCGATGCGGCCGTTTCAGACGGCAGCGCTTCCAACGCATCGTGTAACGTCGAAAACACGACGCAGCGATCTCCTTCCGGTTCAAACCCGGCTTTCGCCAATGTTTTCAGTGGCTGGAACTGGAAGTCGGCCAGATACAGCCGGGTGTTATTGCTCATGCAGGCTTGTCGGAAACGGGTGAGGGCGGCGAGGCCGCCGGCATCAAGCACTGGCACGCCATCCATATACAACACCAGTCCGTCCTGATCGTTACACTGCGCGGCTAAATCCCCAAAGACACGATCGGCCGCGGCAAAAAACAACGGTCCGTTGATTTTAAAGACTTTCCAGTTCGCCGGAACGGGTGTGGGCAACAGTCGGCGGTTGTCGCTGATGTCTTTGACTTTGGTCATGTCGGCCATGTTTTTCATGAACAGCAAACTGGCGAGGACAATCCCGGCGGTGATGGCAATGACCATGTCGAAAAATACCGTCAGTGACAGACACACACCAAAAACAACGATGTCCGGCCCCGGTGACTTTTTCAGAAAATGTTTGGCCTTCGGTGCTTCGCTCATGTTCCAGGCGACCAGCATTAACAACGCAGCCATAGACGCCATGGGCAAATACCCCAACCAGCGTGACAGCACCACCAGGGCCACCAAGACCACGAGTGCATGAATCATCGCGGCAATCGGCGTGACGGCTCCGGCTTTGACGTTTGCAGCCGAGCGGGCGATGGCGGCGGTGGCGGTAATACCACCAAAAAACGGGGTGATGACATTGCCGATGCCCTGGCCCATCAGCTCACTGTTGGCGCTGTGTTTTTTACCGGTCATACCATCGAGCACGACCGCACAAAGCAGCGATTCAATCGCCCCCAACATGGCAATGGCAAAGGCCGCTGAGAGTAGATCCTGTATCACATCCCATTGCAGAGTCAGGGTGGGATCTCCGCTCTGACTGCGCAGCCACGGCCATTCAAAGGAAGGCAAAACCGGTGGAATACCCGCCAGAACAAGCCCCTCATCTGTGACAAACTCAAAGGTGGAAGCAATGGTGGCGACGTCCGTCCCCATTTGGTTCAGCACCAGAGCGGAAAGCGTCCCGACCAGCACCGCGGGCAAATGCGCGGGGATCGGCAGGCGTAAACGTGGCCACAGCAACAGAGTGAGCAGAGTGATGGAACCAACAATCACGCTTCCTGTAGCGGCCGTCGGTAAGTGCTGCACGATAGCGTGGATCTTGCCGACAAAATGCTCAGGCATCTCATCAATGGTTAACCCCAAAAAGTCTTTTAACTGCAAACTGGCAATGACAATGGCTATCCCACCGGTAAAGCCCAGCGTGACCGACTCAGGAATGTATTCGATGTAGCGGCCCAGGCGCAGAGTAGCCATCAGCATCTGCATGAGCCCGGCCAATACCGTGGCAATCAATAGCCCGGCCAAGCCGTACTGTTGTGTGACCGGATAGAGAATGACGACAAAAGCCGCTGTTGGCCCGGAAATGCTGAAGCGTGACCCACCCAGCAAGGGAATCAGGAACCCGGCAATAAACGCACTGTACAGACCGTATTGCGGGCTGACGCCACTGGCGATGGCCAACGCCATGGATAGCGGTATGGCGATAATCCCGACCGTTAACCCGGCAATCAGGTCTTTAAACAGGGTCGAGCGGTTGTAGGCCGTTTCGGCCAACGACTCGCGCAGTGCGTGGGCCAGTTGCAGGGAGAACAGATGACGACGATGGGCCATGGTGGGCAAAACCTTCTGCTGGGGCGGGAACGGTGCTCATTGTGCGTTTATATTAGGAAAATACAATGTTAATTTGCAGTCGAGTTGATGTGGGTTTGGATATTCAATCGCCGGGCCAGTTATTGTGATCCTCGCTTAACGAATGCTAGAGTGACCGCCTTTAATCGAAGAGTCACGCTAGAGATGACAGTGATTGACCCTCCGTCTACTGCGTCGTTGACCGTTCATGACGTGCTCGAAGCACTCAAGCAATCCTGGTCATCAGCGACCACCGAAGAGCCTGAAAACTGGACTCCCGATAATCTCAGTCGCGGTCAATGCGGTATTTCATCGCTGATTATCCACGACTACTTCGCCGGGCGTTTGGTGCTGTGGAAAGTGTTTGTCGGTGACCAACAGGTCGGTTTTCATTATTCGAACGAATTGCCTGATGGTACCGCGTTTGACGCAACGGGCGATCAGTTTTGGCCAGAAGAGGTACTTCGCGAGCCGACTGTGTTGGAACGGCCCTGTCGCTTACCCAAGGTAGGTGCAGATCGGTATCTCATCCTATCGAAACGGGTTCGTGACGTTTTGGCTAAAGTCAGCCGTGTCGTTGAGCATTACGATACCGATTGACTTCTTGTTAGATTGTTTACGTCAAGGTGAAAAGGAGCATTCAATGGCGACCACTCGTTATCGTCAGGTACAGATCAACGGCGTAGACTTGTCCGTTCTCAAGTCCGATGGGAAAGACGTCGATCATTGGGATCAGTCGGAGATTATGGAAGTGACGACTTCTGAAAGTTTCCTGACATTTATGCCAGGAAAAAAACAACCGATACTGGTGACAGCAACACCACCGAGCGATGAACAACTTGCGCAGGCGATTCAAAATCCGGGAAAAGGTGTTCATTGGTTCGGCAGGAAAGAAACAATTTCTCTGGTGTCATTCGGGGTGTTCTTGATAAGTGTCTTTGTCTTTTTTTTGATGATCGATTAAGAGCCATTGTTATGTGGACTGTGATCATTCCTGAAATCTGCAAACGCATTGAAAGCCTTGGCGTGAAGTATCACGTCGATGCGTCATCGTCGCTTTATGTCTATGGTTTGGACTTTGAGATGGACGATTTGGACATCACCGTGGAGTGGGGGAAAATCGGTCTTGTGCGGCAAGCATTTCTGCAGCATCAGCCCGAGGCGATATCCGGGACTGAACCTCAAAAGTTCACGTTTGTGTATCGACAGTACCTGATTGATGTCATGTCCTATCAGAGCGAGTCGGGAATTGGGCTGGATAGCGAACGGATTCAGGTGAATTTCAGTGGTCACACGATCTGGTCCAAGACACCCTCTTTTTATCTTAACCGCATGCGTAAAGATCATCCCTTACGAACGTCGGCCTTTCGGTTTTTTAAACACCATCCGCTTAAAATAATAACTGAATAAGGCAGTATGCCTCGAGCTAAAGCGGTTAAGGACTGGCATGACATTGTTTAAATCCTCATACCTGACGCTTTTTCTGTGCCTAGCGACGTTGATGTGCTCAATGACGGTCAGTTATCTGGTAACCGGAAATGTCTTCGGTAAGGTTCGGATTATTGATCTGGAAGCTTACGGTGGCGTGACAATCGAGCACCTACGGAACGGGGAGTATTGGCGACTGCTGATGTCTCAACTGGTGCACAGTAAACCTATTCATATGCTGTATAATTTACTTTCACTGCTGCTCTTGGGCGGGGTATTGGAGCGGCGCGTCGGCTCGTTCCGGTTTTTGTTTGTTTGGTTTGTGGGTGGGGCGATTGGTACTGTAGTCAGCACCTTTACGGTGCCTGCTCCTTGGAATCTGGGTACAGGAGGTTCACAGGCGGTTTTGTCGGTGGCGGGGTTGGGCGTGATGTTATACGCCTTGCGTGTGGATCGGTCCCGGTTCTTGTTGGGCGTGCTGCTTTTTGCACTCGCGCCGGCGCTCATTTTGGATGTCCTGCATTCACCATCTCACTTACCGAAAGCAGGTCATGTTGTCAGTCTAATGGCTGGCTTGCTGCTGGGTGGATTGTTGTTAAAATTTCGACGGCATCGCCTTGTGTAAGGACGTAAAGGTTGATGAATCAAACGGTAAAAATGGAGAGTAGATATGACCTCAGCGATCAATATGCTGGAGAAGTTTTCTAAGTTCAGTGAGCAGTGGTCGCCTCGTGTGATCGCTGAAATGAACGATTACCAGTTTAAGGTGGCAAGAATTCAGGGTGAGTTTGTCTGGCACGATCATCCGGACACCGATGAGGTGTTTATTGTACTCGAAGGTGAGATGGGCATTGAGTTCAGAGACGGGGCGGTGACATTGCAAACCGGTGAACTCTATGTGGTGCCCAAAGGCGTGGAGCATAAGCCGTTTGCACAAACCGAGTGTAAAATTCTGCTGGTGGAACCCAAAGGCGTGGTGAATACCGGCGATGTTGAATCCGAAAAAACCGCGGAGAACGATGTGTGGGTTTAAACCGGTAAGTAAGTCTGGTTTTTTGTGACCAAACGTCCATTGAGTGTTCAAACAAAAAGGCCCGGAATGCTCCGGGCCTTTTGCGTGTTACCTAGGGTGCTGATAGTTTACTGAGCGTTCAGGCGAACCTCATAAATTGAGTAACCCCAGTTATTACCGGCGCTTCGGTTACCCATGACCAGCGATACAAACCGTGCCGTTTGGTTCAGAGTGATCACATCCGTGCGGTTACCAAAAGTGCCGCCACTGTATGAAGTCGCAAACCACCAGTCGCTGCCGTTGTCAGACAACCAGACATCGTACTGTTCGGCATTAGCCGCTTCCCAGTCCACTTCCAGCGTGCCGATCGCAGCACTCTGTGGCAGGTCAATGGTCAGCCATTGGCCGTCGTTCTGCCAGTCACTTTCCCAACGGGTTGAGCTGTCGCCGTCAATCGCCAGAGCGGCACCTTGCATGGCGGAGCTGGCCGTCGCATTCACCGGTGTCAGGCTGCCAGTGCTGCCGCCGTTGTCGCCACCATTGTCACCACCGTTATCACCGCCATTATTACTGCCGCCGCTGCCAAAGGTGTAAGTCGACCATTCAGTGTCATACGCCAATCCGTCAATGACGGTGAAGAAGACGTCGATCTGGTCGCCGTTGTTCAGGTTGTTGATGGTGTGAACATGCTCAGAGCCATTTGCGGTCATGCGGATGTTCTGCTGTGGTCCGCCGTTGACGATGTAGTGAATGTCAACGTAGGTGCCGACATTGGCCGTAACCGTCAGACTGTCACCGCTTTCAGAGAAGCAGAAGTCGGTGCATGGGGTACCAGTGTCGCCACCATTGTCACCACCGTTATCACCTCCATTGTCGCCGCCGTTATCACCACCATTGTTGCCACCGCCATCTGGCGTGCCGTAGCCGGTAATGCCAAAGCTGTTGGCCGGAACGTTCAGCGTTGTGCCGTCCGAGAAGGTAACGGTTTGTGCACTGTCGCGGTAGTTATAGGCGACATAGGTACGCTGGCCGTTCTTCACATAAACCTGTGCCGTTGGGCTGTCTGCGGTAATGCTGCCTTTGCCGGTTTCAATATGGCCAAGGATGTTCAGTGCGTGAATCCAGTGATAGGTGTGTGGTTTGGTTTCACCAGCTTCGACATCGTAGTTGAAGTTCATGCTGTTGAAGTCAGCAATCGCAGCTTCAGGTTCGGTCATCGCCCAGATGTTCCACCAGACATCACGCCATTGGTCGTTTGCCAAGCCGGAAGGCTTACCGTTCGACGATTCGCTCATGCCCAGATCCACATACTGGCTGAGGTAATCGGCGTACTGTCCGATGTGCATCACCATTGGGTTCAGTGGCAAGCCCTGAATGCCCAGAATGTGCGCGTAAGCACCGGAGAACCAGGTTGAGAATACATGGCCGCTGCCCCAGATGATGGAGGTGGTCATCTTGTCGTATTCCGGCGCGAAGTTATCGTACGGCGCGCCCAGACCACGGAAGCGGTCGATGTTGTTCCAGTACTCCCAGTAGCTGGCTGTAGAGAGTGTGTGCAGATACACACCATGATCAACCAGGTCATCATTGCCGGTGATTTCACCGTACAGGATGATGGCGCCATAAGCGTTGGCCGCTTCGGACGTTGACTCGTTGTTGTTACCCAAGACAAAGTTGGCGTGACCGGAGGCCCAGCTGAAACCGTTGGCCGGGTCGAAGTTACGCACGTAAGGGAACAGTGGGTCATTGCGTTGGCCGGCATAGTCGCGGATCAGCATTTCCACCATGCCGCCCCAGTTGTTAGGGGCACACCAGTTCTTGTCAGTTCGGCAGATTTCGGCCGCGGCGCGAACAAAATAACCGTAGTGGAAGTGGTGGTCGTTCAGCTGTTGTTGAGCTCCGAAACTTTCGTCGTATCCGAGCAGGGTGTTCCATTGATCGTCATACGAGAAATAACGGGTCACATCCGGCTGACCGTTGGTCTGCGCGGTAAACCAGTCTTCCAGTTCGGCTTTCAGCCAGTTCACCAGAGTCTGGTGTTCGCTGGTCAGGCCGTGCTCATGGGCCAGTGCTGCCACTTCGGCAACTTTGCCATAGCTTTTGCCGGACCAGTATGTATCGCTGTAGGTGTTCCAGGCCGATGGTCCTTCGGCGACAAAGTCGCGAATTAATTGAGTCAGCGTCGCCGGGTCGTAGCTGCGGTTCAGTGCAGGTAGCGCTGGCAGCACACCAACAAACGGGAGGCGATACTGGAACTGATTGACGTTGGCAAACTTCAGGTAACCACGGGCACTGCGAACCTGGTCCTGGCTGTTCACACCGCCAACTGAGTTTTTCCATTGCAGAGGCATCAGGCCGGTGAAGGTATCGACGGGTTGACCATTGCGCAGGTAGCGCTGTGTGACGGTCACGTCCTGAGTCTGGTCATCCACCTGATAGTCGATGCGCACTTCGTCGACGCGGTTCAAAGCGCGTGCGGCAAAGCGGCTGATTTTGCCGGCATCGGGCGTGGCGCCATTTTCAGTGGGGATCAGCGCGACCGTAATCTGTCCGGAGCCGTTTGACACCCGAACGGTGTCGCTGTTGATGTTGTGGAACTGAGTACTGCCGTTACCAACCACCAGGTAGTTGCCCCGGATACCGGCAACGTCCGTCCATACACCCAGTTGGTTGGCGCTTTGATGATAGACACCACGTTCACCACCCGTCGCAGCTTTGGTGCGCAGTTCCAGTTCACCCTGCAACACGTTCATGAAAACGTAAGGGGAGCCGTGGACGAAGGTGCCGCGCATGACCGCAGAACCGTTGCTCTGCCATTCGACAGTGACACTGCCATCAGAATAATCATACATTTTGGCGTCGAGGCTTGGGAACGCGCTGTTGCCGATGGCAATGCCATCAAACACTTCATCGAATGGGGCCGGTACGTCATAGGTATCGGCGTTGCCGTTTTTAAACTGCATACCGCTCGGGATGCTTGCCATACGGAAACCGCGGTTGGTAATGCGGGCTGCGATTGGGTCCGGTGTGATGTAGCCGGCGCGATTGGCGTCACCAATGCCCATGTCGCCATAAAAAGCGACCGAACCCCACCAACGGTGAGTTCCGGTCGGTGCGGCATCGGCCGGACCGGTCACGTGTGGGTAGACTTTGGTGGGTTCACCAATTGGTCCAAGGACCGGGTCACAGCCTGCAATTCCGGGCTCGACGACACCGGCATTGTGAATCCAGGCGCCGTAATCGTTGACGCAGGTATAACCGTCCGGGTTCGGGCGATCGGCAATGCTGCCGGCACCGATTGATTGAACGGCTGCGAGGGCGGTGGTGGAGGTGATGGTCAGAAACAGCGTGCTGGCTAAAGCACTTCGGACCCTGGTTCGTGATGTTGCGTTATTGTTGTAATCCATGGGTGTACTCCTCTGTAAGCGGTTACATGCTAGATGAAAGCGCTTACATCGGTCAATTACTCATCAATTATTTTTTGAACCGAGTCTCAAGATGTAGTGGTTTGCACATAAGTCTTGAAAAGACCTTGATCCTCTGTGTTCCTCATGAAGAGCAGGTTTGACCCTATTTGACCGGTCAAAAAGGTCGGGTCTCGACCTCCCGGACTGTTCTTTCTTCCGGTCGATGCTATGATCCGGGTATGAATAACTTCGTCACCTTTAATTCCCGTTCTATCTACACACTGCGGTTCGTGCGTTCCAGCAGTGCCTTTCCCCTGTCAGGGCGATCAGTGAGCGCCGCCTGATCGCCCGATCTGTCCCGTAAGTACAATTGGTTTTCGTCTCAACGCCAGCAGTCGTTAGGTAAGTCCTGTTAACTGGGTTAACTGCGTCTGAGCGATGCTTTTTTGCGATTCTGACGACTCGGCGTGCGTCTCCTTTTTTACTGAGGTGACCTATGGTCTTCCCAAAACCCGATGTTTTTATCAGTGAACACGACTGGCAACGACTGCAACGGCTCGTTGCACATTACCCCGATCATGAAGCCATCGATTGGCTCGAAAGCGAACTGGACAGGGCTACTGTTTGCCTGCCAAATGAGTTGCCTGCTGATGCGGTTCAACTGGGTTCAGTGGTCCGTTTTCAGTTGTCATCATCCGGCCAGGTTTATCTGCGAGAGCTGGTACTGCCTGAGCAACGCCAACACGACGAGCACATCTCGGTGTTATCGCCTGTAGGAATGGCCCTGCTGGGGCTGAGAGTTGGCGATGAGATCGCCTGGCCGTCGTCGCCCGGGCAATCAACGACGGTTCGGATACTCGACGTGAAGCAGGATCGGGAGCTCTGGACCGAACCCGCTCCGGATGTCTCGGTGCAAACGTTATGACTCACGACACTCGTAACTCACTCGATGCCTGGTATCAAAATATGGCAGCCCACGTTCAGCAGTTGGGCTTTAAGGCGGTATTGAACCGACGATATACGGCCGATGACGCACAACAAACCCGGCTCAAATTGAGTAACGGACGCAAGTTGATGGTGATGTCGATGACCGAGCAAGGCTGGGTTGAAATCACCGAAATGAACTTGCTTAACGATGGCTTTCGTCGACATCGTCAAAAGATCTCTGACGAGAGTGAAGCGAATGCCATGTTTACGTTGGCATGGCAACAACTGGTCGGTGTTGATTAATCCTGAGCAATGACGATGCGGTTGCGCCCGCTGTTCTTGGCATCGTAGAGCGCGGTGTCGGCGCGGGTGAAAAGTTGGGTTAAGGTGTCGGTCGGAAACAGTGACGTCAGGCCGACACTCATCGTCAGTGGTTTTTCGAGAATGGCGTGACGAGAAAAACGGGTGGAGAAACATTCCTGAAGGCGTTCTGCCAGCTCATGACCGGCTTCGAGTGTTGTATCGGTCAGGATGATCGCGAACTCTTCGCCACCGTATCGTGCCAGGACATCGGATTCACGAATACACTCCGTCAGCGCCTGGCAGGTTTCCTGAAGAATCTGATCTCCAACCGCGTGACCGTAGTGGTCGTTCACTTGTTTGAAATGGTCGAGATCCAAAAAGAGGAGTGTCAGTGGATGATTGTGACGCCGTGATCGCTGAACTTCTTCGTCTAACCGGGTCGTCAGTGCACGGCGATTCAGTACGCCTGTCAGCGAATCATGCATTGCCTGGTGATTCAACTCTTCGGTGCGTTGCCTGACAATGTCCTCAAGCTCAGCCTTGCTGTATGTCAGTGTCTTCAGGCTGTTCAGCATGTGATTGATGGATTGTCCGATCAGCCCGAACTCGTCGTCGGCTTCAGAGTCTACTCGGATGTCCAGTTTTCCCTGACTGATTTTCTGTGTCGAGCGAACCAGTGCTTTCAGTCGATTAGCAAATCGTTGCGCCAAAAGCAGGTTAAACACAATCGGCACCAACGCGAGCAGAAATATGGCCACCAGTAGCAGTGTCAGTTGTTGGGTCAGCGCTTCCTGGCGTTGCAGCGTGACCGATTGAGCCAGTGTCAGACTGTCTTCCATCAAGATGTTCAGTTCGCTGATCATCTTGTCTTCCAGATGTGAGACGGCGACACCTTCGGTTGTTACGTTACCTAGGCTTAAAACTCGATCGTAGAGTTTTTGGACAACCAAAATCCGGCTCTCGATGGCTGCCAGTAATGAATCTAAACTGTCACTTTCAATGAAGAGTTTGTTGAGTTCAGTACGTGCCTGATTCAGCTCAAAACTGACATCACGATCTGCTGTTGCATCGTGGTATTGAATGACCAGGTAGGCGCTGGTCAGCGCTTGTTGCAGATGAGTCTCGGCGGCGCGGATGATGTTTTGTTGGCTGACGTTTTCAGCGGAGAACCGGGTAATGGCGACCAGCCCGATGATGATTAACATAAGGTTCAGAGAGATGACCAGCGCCATGGTGCGCAACTGTTTCCGTATTCTCATGTGTCTTGGCACCATTGTTCGGCCAGATCCGAGGGCGATGCCAACGATTCAGCATTCGCAAGATAGTTCTGGTAGTTCAATGGACGCGAACCGTTAAACCAGCGTGAGTTTGACAGTAAGGCGTAGCGGACTGAGGTGGCCGGTTTCACCTGAAATAAATAGTCGTTCCATATCCAGTCAATGAACGATTGGTCCGCATTCAGAACGGTACGAATTTCCTGTTGAACTTCCTGAGGGTGTTGATGAACTTTGATGGTCGCGAGCTGCAAAGCCCCGATGAGACGTTCAGCAACGGTTCTGTCTAATTTGGAGTTCTGATTGGATAGCAGCAGGAAGTGCAAACTGTGCAACGCTGCTGCATCCAGAACGTGGGCGTCGTTCTGTTCGATCAAGTCTGTCATTTGCCAGGCGAAAGGTTCCCAGACGCTGATAACATCGACTTTACCTTCCCGAAACAAGCTCACCAGCTGTTCCGGTGGGGCGTCCACTTGATCAAAGGTTTTGTCGGACTGGTAAAGGGCCAGGTAGGTTTGCATCAGATGTTCACTGGCAGATCCGCTCCAGTAGCCCAGGGTGCTGTTGGCCGGTAGAGGCTCGGGTTGACGTGAAATGAGTTTGATGTCGTTTTCTGAGCTGGCAAAACTGGCCAGAATGTTAAAAGGGGTGGTGTTTTGCTGAACTGCATAGGAAACGACACTGTCGGAAGAGGTCGAGAAGTCGACACGGTTTTCTTCCAACAGTTCAAAGGCGCGTTTGCCACCATTCACCTGAATCAGTTCAGGTAAAAGTCCGCATTGGCGGAAGTACCCGGAAGATTCGGCGACAAAAAAGGCCGTCGACAGCGGTGTCAGCGACACGGCAATCTTCACGTTGATCAGTTTCGGTGGGTCCGGGGCGCATTGACTCAGCATGAGCGCAACCAGAACGAAACCGAGTGGCCTCAGGGACTTCAATAAAGGTTCTCCCTGTCATTTTAATAAGGTGACTCGCGAAGAATAGAAGATCCTGTGCTGATCGAAAGGAAACTTTTATAGCTATTTTGAATAAAAAACAGCTAGCTTAGCTTGAGAGGGTATGTGTTCTGTTCTGAGAAAACCGACGAAGGGCGTCAGGCTGCGGTCTGAAGTGCTTGTTTCAGATCGTTGACCAACATGGGGCGAGCCAGCAGATAGCCCTGACCTTTCAGTATGCCTAACTCCTGAACACGAGCGAGTTCGTCTTCGGTTTCGATGCCTTCGGCAATGAGTCCGACGTTCAGTTCACCGGACATGGCAACGATAGCGCGCAACAGAGCGCCGGTGTCTTCGTTTAAGTGGCAGTGGTTGATGAACAAGCGGTCGACCTTAATGGCTTCAAACAACATCTTCTGCAGATGCCCGAGGTTGGAGTATCCCGTTCCAAAATCATCCAGCAACAGGCCGATGTTGTTTTGATGGAGCTGATCGAGGGTGGCATCAAACTCGGTATCCCGTTCGATCATTTCAGATTCAGTGATTTCGAGTTTCAGTGCGCTGAAGGGGAGCTGAGATTCCCGGATGACGTGCTCACATTGATCAAAGAACCCGGGAGACTTTAATTGGTTAGGAGCGATATTGACCGTGACGTAGAACTCCGGCTCAAGCTGTCTAAGCAAACGCGCCGCTTCGAGAGCATGATGCATGACAAATATCCACAGCTCGTCAATTAAGCCATTGGATTCAGCTAATGGGATGAACTCAGCCGGAGAAATTTCACCCAGTTCCGGATGTGCCCACCGAGCCAATACTTCCGCTCCGACGATATTTCGGGATTCCAGATGGACAATCGGTTGCAAAACAATATAGAACTGTTCATCAAGAATGGCGCTCATGATCTGACTCTGCAGTTGATAGCGCCGGTTGACGATTAACTCCATGGAGCGGTCATAAAAGTGGAAACGGTTTTTGCCATCTCGTTTTGAGCGGTACATGGCAATGTCGGCGCGCTTGACGGCGTCTTCGTAGGTTTCGGCATCTTTTGGCAGGCAGACGATGCCTATGGAACAGGTACAATGCAGCAGATTGCCGTCGATCTGAATTTCACGCATCGCGTGCTGAAGTAACTTTTGCGCCAGTTGAGCCAGTTGCAGTTCTTCAAGGTCTTCGACGAGAATCAGAAACTCATCTCCGCCAATCCGGCAGACCTGATCTGTCACCCGGGTGCAGTCAACAAGAGCCTGCGCTTTGGCTGTCAGAAAGCGATCGCCTACGGCGTGTCCCTGAGTGTCGTTAATGTCCTTGAACTCATCGAAGTCCACATAAATGACAGCGGCATTGGCGATCATGCCACGTGACAAGCGATGTTGGAGGACATCGAAATGCTCTTCCGCAAACTGACGGTTGGGCAGGTTGGTTAAGTTGTCATGCAGGGCTCGAAACTCAACATCTTCTTTGGCCCGGCGTACTTCCTCAACTTGCTGATTGAGCAGCGCAACCAGATTGATGTTGTCTCGCGCCAGGATCTTGGCTGCAATAGCTGTAATGACCAAAATGATACTGATGTTGAAGGCGTTGGAAAATGAGTTGCTTGATGGATCAAACACCCAGCCACTGTCAGCCGCAATACCCATCAGCAAAAGGTTGCAGATCAGGAAAACAAGCAGACTGTTGTAGAGGCTGTTAAAGCCGATCATGGAGGCAAATATCAGCAGGCCCGGCAACGCCATGACTGAATTATCACGGATGCCACCGGTACTCCACTGCATAGCGACCATCATCAAAGACAGAATGCCAATAAAACAGCCGGAAGCGAGTTTGTGGCGTTGTTGATAGGTAAACCAGGGCACCACCAATAACAGAACCGCACCGACCAATAAAATCCAAGCGTCGATGTAAGCGGGTTCATAGATGGCTTTTATGCCCAACAGAAGCAGCGGTACTTCGGCTATGACAACGAGCTGAGTAAGCCGTCGTCGGAAAATGTGGTTAACGTTCGTCTGCATGTAGGCGATCAGTACCGGTAAGCGTTTTCAAAGCCCGAAGTTTAGACGTTCAAACGGAGTCTGAAAACTGTCGATCAGGGTCTTGATTGATCGGGTTAGGTGTTGGTGTCAGTTAGGTCTTTGAAACAGTGCATTTCCAGCTTGAATGTGATTGGAATGATAATCTCATCCATTGGTAGGATGCGGTCTTCAGCGAGATCAGAAATGTGATTCAGGTCTCATTAAATGCCCCGGTCGGGGCATTTCTTCATCGTGATTCAGTGAATTTTACCAGGACCCGGTATCAGGCGTTTTTCTCCACCAGGTCCAGTACCAGGGCGCAAGCCCCGAGTGTGTGGTAGTCGCATTTGGCACCGGCTTCGCTTTTCCGGTCGGTGAGTTTGCTGTTGTCGGCATTCAGGATTCGATACCAGGCACCATGCCGGTGGTCGACAAAGTGCTGCCAACAGTAGTTCCACAAGCGGTCGTACCAACGCCAGTATTCCTCCTTGCCGGTTACGGTGGCAAGCAAAGCGGCGGCGGCAAAGCTTTCGGCCTGAACCCAGAAGTATTTGTCGTTATCGCAGATAGTCCCGTCGGGCGCAAAGCCGTAGAACAGTCCACCATGGGTATCATCCCAGGCGGTGTCGACGGCGCGCTGGAACAGCGATTCGGCGCGTTCAACCATCCAGCTTTCAGGGCGATGTCGGTGCAGCATCAGCAGCAGTTTGGTCCATTCAGTTTGATGACCGGGTTGAAAGCCCCAAGGTCGATACAGGTTTTTCGGATCGTCCCGGTTGTAATCCCAATCCGGCTCCAGCGTCGGGGTGTAATGCTCCCACACCAGACCGTCGGATTGGTCCGCCTGTCGAATGGCAACGGTTTGTGCAAGGGTGTAGGCCCGATCCAGGAACTGTGAATCGTCGGTGGCTTCATACGCCAGGATCATCGCTTCACAGGCGTGCATGTTGGCGTTTTGACCGCGATAAGGCGAGACCGTCTGCCAATCCGGAGAAATCTCGTCAGCGTAAAGACGTTCTTCCGGACGCCAGAAATGTTTCTCCAACAGTTCAAAGGTGTGATAAACATCGGCCCGTGCACTTTCGTCACCGCATTTCAGCGCAGTGGCATACATCAGCAGGACGAACGCCATGCCGTAGCAGTGGTTGGTTTCATCAACAGGACGGTCACCGTCCAGTACCCAAACATAGCCCTGGCGTTCGTTTTGCCAGTGACGTTCACGAACAAACGCCAGACCCTGTTGTGTTAAGTCGGCGTAATCGGGGTGTTCCGGGAACAAAGTTGAGGCGGTTGCGTAGTTGAAAACCATCCGGCAGCTGCTGACCAGTTGCTTATGGGCGTCATCAAAGGTCCGGCCATCATCAAAGTAATTCTGGCGAAACCCGCCTGCCGGGTCATTCACGTTCGGCTCGTAGAACTTGAGGATACTGTCGATATGAGATTTCAGGAACTCGGCAGAACGAAAATCAGGCAGCATTTGAGGTCTCCCAGCAGGATCAGAGTAAATGACGATCTTCAGACGTCGCAGTGTATCGGGAATGTCAGATCAGTCACAGATCCGTTGTGCCTTTATATACCAAACCATTGACCTGTTACATTTGACAGTTTACCGAAATCCCGAATCAACAGACACTGTGCTGCGCAACGGGGGCCGTCAAGGATGATGGCGCCTTAGCACGCCAAGGCACGAATGCCTTGTTGTTTGTCCTGATCTGTTGAGTCGTCATTGCCAGGATTGAAAGTTTCAGCCGCGTGGTCGTTGCGTCGCCATTTTCAGCGAAAGGAATGATTGTGGACTCTAAGAAAAATGCGAAACTTTTCCGACCTGGCTGGGCTGAACATGCTCCAGAAGGTAACGGACCGGTACGGCAGCTCGGGGAGCAGCCCCCGGAACTGTTAGTTTCTATTGTTGAAAGCCAGGAATATCCAATTGATTACCGGTTAGCCGCCGGTGAAGCACTCGCGCGTCGCGGCGACCCCAGAATCTCACTCACCAATCCGTCGATGATTGATATCCCGGCGGGTCGTGTTCGGGTAGGGCTGGCGGAGTCCGAGATGGACTCGGTGTTTGAGCAAAGCCGATCCTTTGGTGTGATGCGGGATGTCTTGGAGTTTGACGGACCTGAGCATCTCGTTGAGCTGTCGCCGTTCCGCATGGCCAAGTATTGTGTGACCAATACCGAATATTACGAGTTCGAAAAGGCAACCGGTTTCCAAAACACGCCGACCTCGTGGTCGGGTCGGCATTATGACCGTATCAAGTCAAACCATCCTGTCTTTTCCGTATCCTATGCCGCAGCGTTGGCTTATTGTGAATGGCTGACAGATCTGACCGGGCGTTCGTTTCGTCTACCCACAGAAGCCGAATGGGAGTTTGTGTCGAGCGGCTCAGATCATTTGCGTTTTCCGTGGGGCAACGAGTTTGAACCGGATCGCGCAAACACGATCGAAACACAAATGATGAGCACCACGCCAGTGGGTATGTTTGCGAATGGATGTTCACCGTTCGGTGTTTCTGATATGGCCGGAAATGTCGAAGAGTACACCAGCAGTTCCTTTAACGATTATCTCGGTCGGCCGATAATCGGAACGAACGGCGCGCGCAGTCTTGAAGGCATGCGCATTGCCAGAGGGGGAAGTTTTGCACGGTTCCATGATTTAACCCGGACCAGTTGTCGTCACCCAGTCTGTCAACCTGACAAGGTTGTTATTGGATTTCGACTGGTAGAAGATCTACCACTGCATTAATTTTAAAAAAAGAAACGCAGTCAGCTTAAAAATATTTGAACTGCGTCTAAAAAATTGAAGCTGCGTCAAAAAAATTAAGGCATTGCCAAGCCAGGTCTATGGTTAAATAGTATGACGCTGTTTCTCCAAACCTCAGGAAAAGGGGAGTTTGTCAGTGAAAGTTGTTATGGATTTACTGGAAAGGCTGCAACAAGCGCAGTCTACGTCAGAGCTGCCCGAAATTCTTGAGTCCATCTCGCAGGTTGTCGAGTTCGACTACTTCTTGTTCGGCCTGGCGCTGCCCAACAGCATTACTCATTCAGACATTCTGATGTATGACAATTACCCGGGTGAATGGCGGCGGGTCTACGATGAGTCTGGTTATGCAAAACGTGACCCGATTGTTCAATACAGCATCAGCAACTATATGCCGGTAACCTGGGCTCAAATTTCCGAATCTCCCAGCTATTCCAGAAGTGATTTGAAAATCATGTGGGAGGCTGAAGCCAGTGGTCTCAAAGCGGGGTTCAGTTTGCCTATTCATGGTGCGGTTGGTGAGTTTGGCATGATCAGTTTTGCGTCCAATCACAACACCGATGAGCAACGACTGAAGTATGCTGAGGCCATTCCGGTGATTCAGATGTTAGTGCCGGCCATTCAGGATGCGGTGAAACGGTTACGGGTCTCCGAAAGTAAAGAGCCGCCTGCGAAGTTGACCAAGCGGGAAATCGAATGCCTGACCTGGGCAACTGAGGGAAAAAGTTCTTGGGAAATTTCACAAATACTGGGCTGCTCTGAACGAACGGCTATTTTTCATTTAAGTAATGCGGCGAATAAGCTCGGGGCGACCAATCGGTATCAGGCGATTTCCAAAGCGTTGTTGTGTGGAATTATTAACCCCCTCTGTTGAAACCTGCTTATATCCAGCTTTTCTAATCAACCCACGTTGTTGAGTTCCTCTCCCTTGTTTTTATGTTTATTCCATTTTGTTATTAGCTTATGCCCTCCATAAGTCAGTTTAATTTCACTATTCGAGCAAACCTGCAATAACTGACAGGTCGTTATCAGCGCGTTCCTTGGTAGTATGATTTTAAAAGAAGAAGGAGACGACCAATGAGTTTCACAATCGAACATTCAGATTACCGAACCATTCCAGCCCAAGCTTTTCAGGGGCTATTAAGTCTGCGCTACGAAGTCTTCAAAAAACGTCTCGGCTGGGAACTCGAAACCCAGGGAGATTTTGAACAGGATGATTACGACAATGAGCATGCAGAATATCTGTATGCCAAAGACGATGGTCAGCAGGTTATTGGCTGCTGGCGTCTGATCCCAACGACCGGTCGTTACATGCTGAAAGATACATTCCCCGTATTATTGGGTGATCAGGAAGCACCTTGCCACCCACGCATTGTCGAGTTGAGCCGTTTTGCCGTAAGCAAACGCACTTCGGCAAAAAATGCCAGCGTCAGCGAAGTGACGTTGAAACTGCTTCAGGCCGCCTACATTCACGCGGTCGAACATAACATCGATGAATACGTAACCGTAACCTCTACCGCCATTGAGCGCATGATGTCCCGAATCGGAATTCCGGTTGAACGCATCGGCGACCAGCAAGTGCATATGCTGGGTGACACCCGTTCGATTGTGTTGCGTATTCCGATCAACGCTCAGACTCGTAACGCACTTCTCAACTAATCATTGAGTTCTCTTGTCTGTATTAGCCAGGGCTTGTCCCTGGTTTTTTTTGCCCGTCGTTTACGGCCAAATCTGTGTTATTGATCCGGCTTGCCAACGCAATAATTGGGGCTGGATACCGTCGACGTGACCCGGATCGAGTGTAGACGCCAGGATATACAACGTATCGCCATCAGCAGCGACCTGATGTGGTAAGTAAGGCGGTTGAAACTGATGCAGTATCTGGCGCGTGTTGTGTCTCACCGTTAGCCATTGTCGACCTCCCCAGTATGCGAGGCTCAATTGATTGTTCGCGTAGGTGGCATCAAACAGTCGGTTGCCCATCATAGGAATGGTTTCAAGGTTAGTGAGTTTAAGATCTGCCCACGTTTGCCGAACTTCCCCGGTTAAGTCGACATGCCAGATCTGATTGTCGGCCCGGACTAACAGTTCCCCTGAAGACAGCGCGCTGATGCCGTGCGCCTCTATACCGGGCAGTGAACCGGACCAGGGTGTCGCCGGTTCTCCATGCCGTTTGATCAGAATGTCCGGGTAGCGCACAAACAGATAGGTTCCGGGGGTGAGTTCGGCGAACCCGGCCATACCGAAACGATCCGGATCCGGTTGCCAGGAGGACAGTTCCGTCAGCGGTGCCCCTATGGCCTCGGCTTGAAACAGCCGATACTCGTGTGCCTCCTGATGAATGTTAAAAGCTGTCTCGACTAACAGGATGCGACCATCCGATGTCCGGGACAAAAACCAATCGCTGGCTGTGCGCTCCGACTTTATCCAGAGGTTGACTCCGTCGCGTTCCGACCAGGTCATGACACAGGCTTTATGTTCGATGGCATCAATGGGACAGACATAGGACCAGGCCAGTTGTCCGTCACTGGCCACCATGCCGCCGGCCGGATGGGCGACCGCTATCAGAGGCAGCGTTAGCACCAGTGCGAGCAGACGGTTAATCAAACGTCTCTTCATGGAAGCACAGTCCTTGCAGTTTGGCGTGTTGACGAATGCTTTTACCCAGCCCTTTGGGACCGCAGAAATACACATGGATGGTGGTGTCAGGGTGTTTCAGTCGTAGCTCGCTGAATATCCTGGCCCAGTCGGGTCGTCCGGCTTCTGTGGTGGCGCGTAAGCCCGTAATCGGGTCCTGACCGTGTTGCTGTCGGTAGGCACTGAAGGCAATCTGTAACAGCACATTGGATAGGTTCAGTGCCAGACTGGTCAGATGATTGGTCACCTGCAGCCGATCTTGGCCCAAGCGGCTTTCCGCTTGCGACAACATTGATAAAAACCAATCGTAAGACGCTTGTGAACGGTTCAGCCAATGAAAGTACAGCGTCTCCGGGTTGCTTTTTTCCGTCTTGGTCAAACTGTGAATGACAGAGGCAAAAGGCGTGACACCGATACCGCCGGCGATCATCACAGCGACTGAGGATTTATACAAACTGGAAGTCGGCGCGGCATATGGGCCGTCGATGTACGCCGTCCACTTCTGACGTTTGGGACGCGGTTTCCGCGAAAGATTATGAAGGGCGGTGGTCCAGTTCCCTGCGGTTCGAACGTGAATACTGAAACGGTCGGTTTCCGGCGCGGCACTTAACGTAAAGGGGTGCCATTGCCACCGTGAGAGCACTGGAATCCGAACTTTAATGTAATCGCCAGGATTGAACGGAAACCAACGACCCCGTTTAAAACGAACTTCCGTCACATTGTCTGACAGGGGTTCCAAAGCCGTAATGTCGACAGAACGGTAGCGCCGGAACGTGCGAAAGATCGCATCGAGGGTAAACAACGACAGTGACGGTGCCAGCCATAGCCAGGTGTCCGGTCCATGGTAGAGCAGAGCCACAAAAAAGGGCGCGTAAAGCAGGTGCGATAAAACAAAACGTTCATGTTTTTTTTGGCGTTTCGAGGCTGCGTAGGCCATGAACAGGAGGATGAGCGTGAGTCCAACACCGGTGGCACCAGCAAGCGATGTCATCAAGGTTTGGATGGATGTGTCGGTTTGCCAATAGTTGATGCCATGAGCGATGGCATGAATGGCAGTAAAGAAAATCAGGGCAAACCCAAGGTGCCGGTGAATATCGGTATGATGATCCAAGGGCAACAGACGCGCAATGAACGTATGTCGGACACCACTCAACAAGGACCGACACACGGGTAAAAGAATCAACGCAGCATTGAGGTTCAGACAGGCACCGGCGCCACGGGCAATTTGAATAGCGAAGGATGCACCGGCATCGGCATATTGCTGTTGCGCATTGATAAACAGAGCCACGTTACCGAAGAGATAGAGAAACCACCAAAGCCTGCTGGCAAAGCCTTGCAGCAGTTGAGCTTTCAGGCGGAGACGCCAGGGTGCCCGATTTTTATGACGCTGCAGTCGTCGTTGTCGGCGATTGAGCAGGTGTGCATAAAACCGATCCAGCTGGCGTTCAACGCCGGGTTCGGTGCTGATCAACCGTTCAAAGGCTTCTAGGTCGAGCGATTGACGTCGCGCACCACTGGCGTGAAACAGACTGTCCGTCAGCGCCGATAACATGGTATCGGTCAGGGTCAGCTTCTGTTCGGTGAGGCTGGTCTGCAGCAACGAGCGAAGTTCTTGCTGGCTTAAACGGCCATCGCCTTCGACATCCAGGCACTGAAACAAAAAGTTCAGTCGCTGTGTGCTCCGTTCCGGCGCCAGTTGGGATAAAAACGCGCTGAACTCAGATCGGTCGATGTAACCAGACCGGTCGGTGTCGGCGAGTTCAAACAGACGGCGCGCAAGAAAGTCACTGTTTACGGACAGCGCTGCTTTCCAGTCTTTGAAATCGATCAGCTCATCATCACCGGCCAGTTGACGATAGGCTTGGCGCATTCTGAATGACGTTGTCCATGTCATGGGAGTGCCTGGCTTGTTCATCTCAGGTTATGCCGACCGAAAAGGACGGTCTGACAGGTGTTACGGCACAGCTACACGGTTGATTGTTTTTTGATCAGTGTCACTATAGCCTGATTCGCTTGCGGCTGTTAGACCCTGACTTTACTTTTTGATTTTTCATCAGGGACCAACGCGGGTCGCGATTCAATTGCTTTTATTAGGGCCTGTTAACGCTAATTTCGTGGATCCTGAACCGGCTCACAACCTATAGAATTCTCGAAATGAGTGTTAACAGGCCCTAGAGTCGGGAGTGGCGGTGATGGTTGGTCTTTGCCCCTGCTCAAAAGCTCCGGATTGAACGCTCAGGCTTGAAAAATTGAAATCTGATCGAACTTATTGAAACAGGCGTACTCTTACTGCGAGTCACCAACCTAATCATCTGAGGAGTCTGCATGAGCGATCCAACCTACACCCCCCCGAAAGTCTGGACCTGGGAGGGCGAAAATGGCGGTCAGTTCGCCAGTACCAACCGTCCGATTGCCGGACCTACCCATGACAAAACGCTGCCGGTCGGTGAGCATCCATTCCAGCTTTATTCGCTGGCGACGCCAAACGGGGTAAAAGTCACCATCCTGTTCGAAGAGTTGCTGGCAAAAGGCATCTCAGAGGCGGAGTACGATGCCTGGCTGATCAACATTGGCGAGGGCGATCAGTTCGGCAGCGGTTTTGTCGACATCAACCCGAACTCCAAGATTCCGGCTTTACTGGATCGCAGTGGCGAGGAACCTCTGCATTTGTTTGAATCCGGCTCCATCCTGGTACATCTGGCCGAAAAGTTTGACGCATTCCTGCCGAAGACGCAGCCGTCGCGCGCCCAGACATTGAACTGGCTGTTCTGGCAAATGGGCAGTGCTCCGTTTTTAGGCGGTGGTTTTGGTCACTTCTACGCCTATGCGCCGGAAAAGTATGAGTATCCGATTAACCGTTACGCCATGGAAACCAAGCGCCAGTTGGATGTCCTGGATCGTCATCTGGCGGATAATCGTTACCTGGCCGGTGATGAGTACACCATTGCCGACATGGCGACCTGGCCTTGGTATGGCGCCTTGGTACAGGGCAAGCTCTATGAGGCCGGAGAATTTTTGGACGTCGCAAGTTACAAACATGTCGTTCGTTGGAGTGAAGAGATTGCCGCTCGACCGGCTGTGAAACGAGGTCGTCGGGTGAACCGACCGTTCGGTGAAGACCATGAGCAGGTAATTGAACGCCACAGTGCAGCCGACATCGACAAGGTTATGGCGAAGCGTTGAGCGTGAGTCTACAAGGACGTGATTGGCGGGCGGCTGACATAAAAGCGGTGCTGTTTGATCTCGATAATACGTTAACGCACCGCGCTCAAAGCATTGAACGTTACGTCGCACGCTTCCTGCAAGATTTTCAGTCGCGCCTGAAAACCGTCGATCCGAAGTCGTTGTTTGCGCTGATTTCGGCAACCGACAATGGCGGTTACGGGCGCGCGGGCAATCCTCATCCCTCCATTAAAGCGTCGATCGCACATCGCCTGCATCGGGAGTTGGCGTGGCGATCCCCGCCGTCTGAGGCGGCGTTGCTCGATCATTGGTTTCACAGTTTTCCGACCTGCGCTGTCTTGATGCCCGGGGCGCTCGAGATTCTGACGGAGTTACGCAAGCAAAATCTGCCAGTGGCGATCCTTTCCAACGGCAATGACCTCAGCCGCCAGGCAACGGTTGATGCGCTGGGTCTTCGGGAGTTTTGCGTGGATGTGTTCAGTTCCGACCGGTTACGGCTGAAAAAGCCGGACCCGGCGACGTTTCGCCACGTCGCAGAAGTACTTGGAATCGCACCCGAAGCCTGTTTGATGGTGGGTGACCACCCAACCGTCGATGTTTGCGGTGCGCAGAGCGCCGGCTTATCGGCAGTGTGGTTGCGCGGGTTTCACAACTGGCCGGAGATTCACCCGATGCCGATCAGCATTGATACTCTGAGTCAGTTAACCGCGTGGTTTCGTCACAGAAAAAATTGAAACATCGGCACAACAGTGAGCAGAGCGACTGCGATGATGAGTCCCCAGTAGGCGATGAACAACAACGGACTGCTTTTCAGTAACTGCCAGAAGGTTGGGATTTTGCCGTCACGCTTCGCTTGTTCAAACTCATCACGCATGGCCGTGCTGTGAGTGGCTTGAAATTTATCAATGAGCTCACGAGCGCGTTCAAAATCTTCATCGTGCTTCAACCAGATGGCGGCAACCGATAACCCCCAACGTCCTTCATGGGTCTCGTAATAATCGAAGCCATGTTCAGCAAGTAGCTCTCGAACCGCGTCGGCTTCGGGCTCGGGAACATGATTGAGGCGAAAAACAATGCGGGCCATGCTTGGGTCTCGGGTCAGAAAGAGCGCGCATGATAAGGCGAGCGGAGCAGAATTTCACCCACTCCCGAGTTCATTGATGTGTCCCTGAAAGCGCCGACAATGGTCGATCCATTGGCTGATCCCCGCACTGCGATACTTTTCTTTATGCAGAATAAAGTAGAGAAAACGCCGGAAATTGTGGCCGGGTACGTCCAACGGCACCAGGTTGCCACGGCGAAAGGCGTCCGACAGCGTCAGTGCCGACAGGCAGCCAATGCCAAGGTTGGCTTCAACCGCACGTTTGATGGCCTCAGTGTGTTGCAGTTCGAGCGCAATGGTCAGTTGGGACAGCACCGTATGCATCGCCCAGTCAAAGGTTTGCCGGGTTCCAGAGCCGGGTTCACGTAAAATCCACGACGCGTTAAGAATATCTTCTTCGGTCATCATGCCTTTTTGCGCTAACGGATGGTCCGCATTGCAGAACACGACCAGGTGATCTTCTTGCCACGGGATGACGTCCAGATCCGGTTCGTGGCGTTCCCCTTCGATCAATCCGATGTCCAGATCGAAGTTGCGCACCTTGGCGACAATCGACGAGGTGTTCGCCACATCGAGCTGAATATCGGCACTGGGATGCTGTTTCATGAACTCGGCAATTAAGGGGATCGTCAGATAATTACCGATCGATAACGTTGCGCCGATGGTCAGTCGGCCAATGTCACTGTGCTGCTGAAACCCCGATTCCAGCTCGCGAGCATGGTCAATGAGCTTTTCTGCCCGAACCCTCAGTTGCTTCCCGAGGTCGTTAAGCCGCAGTGATTTGCCGGCCCGGTCGAACAGTTGCAAATCGAACTGGGCTTCCAGCGTTCGCAACGACTCACTGGCTGCGCTCTGTGACATGGCCAGTTCCTGCGCGGCTTTGGAGATACTCTGGTGGTGTGCCGCGGCCAGAAAGATTTCTAACTGTCGGAGTGTGTATTTCATTATCGATTTTTCCGATAAGAGATTACTGAATATCCTGTTTGATCGGTAGGATAACGCCCCCATAATCCTAAACACAATCATTTTCAGGAGTCGTTATGGCGAACACACTGCGCAAAGAAACGGTCACCGAGGTGCATCACTGGAACGAATCACTGTTCAGTTTTAAAACCACCCGAGACATGGGGTTCCGGTTCAAAAACGGACATTTTGTGATGATCGGCCTCGAAAAAGACGATGGCCGTCCGTTGATGCGGGCCTACAGTATCGCCAGCGCGAACTACGAAGAGGAACTGGAGTTTTTCAGCATTAAGGTGCCGGACGGGCCGTTGACGTCTCGTTTGCAGAAGATTCAGGTGGGTGACGAAATCGTCGTTGGCTCCAAACCAACCGGAACGTTGATCGTCGATAACCTGCTGCCGGGCCGTAACCTTTACATGATCAGTACCGGTACCGGACTGGCGCCCTTCATGAGTGTTATCAAAGACCCGGAAGTCTACGAACAATACGACAAGGTCATACTCACCCACGGGGTCCGCACCGTCGACGAACTGGCCTATCAGGATCTGATCCGGGACGAGTTGCCGACCAACGAGTACTTCGGCGATCTGGTTCGCGAAAAACTCATCTACTACCCAACGGTCACGCGTGAGTCTTATGAAAACATGGGCCGACTGACCGAGCTGATGGAAAACGGCAAGCTGTTTTCGGACATCGGTTTGCCGGACATGGACCCGGAACATGATCGTTTCATGATCTGCGGTTCCCCCAGCATGCTCAAAGATACCTGCAAAATCCTGGATGCCCGCGGATTTAAAGAGGCGAAACAAGGGGAGCTGGGGCATTACGTGATTGAACGGGCGTTTGTTGAAAGCTAACTCAATGAGCGTGGATGACTGGCCGTGTTAATGCGACAGTCATCCTGGTAGCGCATCCGGCTCAGACTGATGACAAAGTCACCATTGGTTTCGAGACGATGAAAAGGTAGCTTTCAAATGGGCGTTGAAAACATGGATGTTTTCGTCGAGCGTATCAGGAGGATACTTGCAGCGATCCATTTGAAAGCTACCTTTTTGTCGTCGGGGTTTAACAGCAAACTGAACCGGATCTGTTATCCGGCTTTTTTCGTTTGAGAGAACCGAATCGCCTCTGTTGCCTTCACCATATGCGTGAGGGATGGCACAACTTCCTCCCACTGACGGGTTTTTAAGCCGCAATCCGGGTTGACCCACAGCCGTTCAATCGGAATGGTTTCCGTCAGCTTCTGAACCAGCACTTGCAAAGTTGCCGTGTCCGGCACGTTCGGAGAGTGAATATCATAAACCCCCGGGCCGATCGCATTCGGATACTCGAAAGATCGAAACGCTTCGAGCAGTTTCAGGTTGGAGCGCGACGCTTCAATGGTAATGACGTCGGCATCCATGCGAGCAATGGCATCAATGATGTCGTTGAACTCCGAGTAACACATATGGGTATGTATTTGCGTACTGTCTTTGACGCCATTGGCACTGAGACGAAACGCATCAATGGCCCAGGTCAGATACTCGTTCCAATCGCTTTGCCGTAAGGGCAACCCTTCACGCAGTGCGGCTTCGTCGATCTGAATGATGGTGGTGCCCGCCGCTTCCAGTGCGTTCACTTCCTCGCGGATGGCCAACGCAATTTGTCGGCAAGTCTCCCGGCGAAGCTGATCTTCGCGGACAAACGACCAGTTAAGAATCGTGACCGGACCGGTCAGCATGCCTTTGACCGGTTTGTCGGTCAGACTGGCGGCGTATTGAGTCCACGCCACCGTCATATCACCGGGACGGGACACATCCCCGTAAATGATCGGCGGCTTCACGCAGCGTGAACCGTACGATTGCACCCAACCGAACTGGCTGAACGCAAAGCCGTCAAGCTGTTCACCGAAGTATTCCACCATGTCGTTGCGCTCGGCTTCGCCATGCACGAGCACATCCAGCCCGATGCGTTCCTGTTCGGCGATGGCGTATTGAATCTGTTCCTGCATTGCTTCTCGATAGCGGTCCTCCGTGAGGTGTCCCTGACGATAATCCCGGCGGACGGAGCGGATGGTCGCGGTCTGCGGAAACGAACCGATGGTGGTGGTGGGCAGAACCGGCAGCGACAACTGAGCCTGCTGTGTGGCGTAGCGCGCTTCAAACGGCGAGTGTCGCTGAGTGTCCTCCGGGCGAATGGCCTTCAAGGCGCTCTGCACCTCGGGGTTGATCACCTTGGACGATTGCCGATAGTCGGTCAGCGCCTGCTGGCATTGCGCGAGTTCTGCAGACACGGTGTCCCGGCCGACGTTTAATGCCCGGGCGAGAATCTGCAGTTCGTAGAGTTTTTCAACAGCAAACGCGAGCGTCTTTTTCAGCGCCGGATCCAGTTGCGTTTCATGCCGGACAGTGACCGGCACGTGCAGCAATGAGCACGACGGCGCCAGCCACAGCCGGTCACCTAAACGTTCAGCCAATGGCTCCAGAAAAGTCAGGGTATCGTTCAGGTCATTCCGCCAGATGTTTCGTCCGTTGATAACACCAAGCGATAGAACCTTATGGCTGGGCAGCCAATCGGCAACGCGCAGCGCTTCTTCGCGGCCTTCAATGGCATCGACATGCAGCCCGGCAACCGGCAGCTCACACGCCAGACGCAGATTGTTGCGCAGTTCACCGAAGTAGGTGGTGAGCAGCAATTTAACCGGCGCGGACTGCAGTTGGTGGTAGGCCGTTTCGAACGCGGTCTGCCAAGGCTGAGCCAGATCGGTTACCAGAATGGGTTCATCGATTTGTACCCAGGTCGCGCCGCTCCTGGCCAGCGCATTCAACCATTGTCCGTAAACCTGAACCAGATCGGGCAGTTTTGCCAACGGGTCAGAACCGTCGGAGAACTCCGATAGCGCTAAAAAGGTCAGCGGACCGAGAATGACCGGCTTGGCCGCAATGTTTTCCTGACGGGCCGTATCGAGGGCACGCTCCAGTCGACGGTTGTTTAAGCTGAACTGAGTGTTGGCGGATAGCTCCGGCACGATGTAGTGGTAGTTAGTGTTGAACCATTTCACCATTTTGCCGGCACGAGTGCCGCAACAGACGCCGCTTTCCGGTGAGCGACCACGGGCAAAGCGAAAGTACCGGTCCAGATCGGTTTCGGTGGCTTCGCGGATCCGCTCGGGGATCGCACCGAGTGTCATAGCGGTGTCCAGAACGTGGTCGTACAGGGAAAAATCCCCCACCGGAACCCAGTCGAGCTGGGCCTGATGTTGCCAGTGCCGGCGTTCGAGCGTATCGGCAATTGTGGTCAGCTGGTCAGCGGACTCATTGCCGTGCCAGTAGGCTTCCAGTGCAAATTTGAGCTCTCGCTTTTCGCCAATGCGTGGAAAGCCAAGGTTGTGAATCTGTGCCATGCGTGTCGTATCCCTGAAGGTGAATGAGAACGCCGACATGCTATGAAGAACCGATGTTGATGAAAAATGGTATTAATTCATTGTTGTATGAGTAAAATTCATATAATTCGCGTTTTAGTTGGCGAATAACCCGGAAAAGCGAGATTTTCTATGATAGAACGTCATCATTTGGCCATTCTGAAACATATCGATGAACTGGGTTCGATGACGGCCGCGTCACAGGCAATGAACCTGACACAGTCCGCGTTGAGTCATACCGTTCGGAAGTTTGAGGAACAGATTGGTACGCCATTGTGGCAGCGCACGGGTCGCCGGATGGAGCTGACGCAGGCCGGCCATTATCTGCTGGCGGTCGCCAAGCGTCTGTTGCCGCAACTTGAGCATGCCGATCAGGTGGTTCGCGATATGGCTCGCGGTGAAAAAGGGCAGCTGCGAATCGGCATGGAATGCTACCCCTGCTACCAGTGGCTGCTCAGCATTGTGACGCCCTACCTGCGCCAATGGCCGGAAGTGGACGTCGATGTGAAGCAGAAGTTTCAGTTCGGTGGCATGGCGGCCCTGTACAGTTACGACATCGATATTCTGGTCACCCCGGACCCGCTGGATAAAGCGGGAGTGCGATTTGTGCCGGTATTTGATTATGAACAGGTGCTGGTGATCAGTGATCAGTCGGCACTGACCAAGCGAGACTGGATCCGACCGGAAGATTTGCAACAGCAAACGCTGTTGGCCTACCCGGTGGACCGGGAGCGGCTGGACGTATACAGCCAGTTTTTAACGCCCGCGCAATGTCTGCCGGCGCGGCATAAATCGGTAGAGGATACCGACATCATGCTGCAGCTGGTGGCCGCGGACCGCGGTGTGTGTGCGTTACCAAAATGGTTGGTGCAGCAGGTTCAGCGGACATTGCCCCTGCAATGGCGTCCTCTAGGCCAGGATGGCATTCATAAGCAGATACATCTGGGGTTTCGTGAAGGCGAAGACGGTCTGGATTATGTGGATGCCTTTTTGCAGTTAGCACTGACCGACCCGAGCATGATGACCGAAAAACCGGCTATAGTAACTTGAGGTCGGCATTCAGTCGGCAAAGACACGGAGAGGGCAGACATGAAGCGTTTTATGATCACCTATTTTGGTGGCGATACACCGACCAGCAAAGAAGCCGGAGCTGCGCATTTTCAAGAGTATCAACAATGGCTAGGCGGCCTTGGTGATGCGGTTGTCAGCGCTATGAACCCCTTGAAAGATGGCCATACGGTCACGCCGGATGGCCAGGCCTCTGCGGGCAGTCAGTCACGCATGTCCGGCTATACCGTGCTGCAGGCGGAATCGATGGACGAAGTGCTGGCCATGGTTCAACGCTGTCCGTTCCTGTCGATTAACGGCACACTGGAAGTGGCCGAACTGGTTGAAATGGGGTGAACTTGCCGTCGGCTGGTCATTTGAAACTGACTTCGTTAGGCTTTCCTCAGTGACCCTCCCAGCCTGAACTACACGAGAAGAGATGCAGTCCGTGACCAACATCAGTCGAGAAGCCATACAGAACGGTGCCATTGAAGCCATGGCAAAGGAAGCCGCCGACCTCGGGCTGGTACGTTTGACGACCGCCGAAGAGCGACGGCAAAGTTGGCAACGGATGCTGACGGAGAACCCGAACAGCGACGGTCGGGTTTGGGTGTTTGCTTACGGCTCGCTGTTATGGAACCCGGCTTTTCACTTTACCGAACAGGTGGATGCGTACCTGAACGGGTACCACCGGGATTTTTGTCTGCGTACCTATATTGGCCGCGGTAACCTGGAGCAACCGGGGCTGGTTCTGGGGCTGGAAAAAGGCCAGCACTGTTACGGACAGGCCCTGTGCATGGCGCCGGAACATCTGGACAGTGAACTCGACATCCTCTGGGCACGTGAAATGGTCACCGGTGCTTATACCCCGATGTGGTTGCCGGTAGACACTCAGGCCGAAGGGTCGGTACATGCCATAGTGTTTGTTATGGATCGGGATTATCCGCAATACGCCGGGGATTTGAGTTTTGAAGAGCGTTGCCAGGACCTGGCGTTAGGCGTTGGCCCTTTGGGGCGAGCGTCCGACTACTTACTGGATACCGTCTCTGCGCTCGAGTCCATGAACATTGTGGATGATCTTCTGGAGCGTTACGCTTGTCGTGTGCGGGCGTTAATGTCGGACTAATACTCAGAACAGTTAGTGTCCTGAGTCAAAAGTTCGTCTGCTTTCAGCGTGCCATTTAAGCCCTACATCGGCGTAGCGCTTCTTGAAAAGATCACAATATGTTCTGCGATGTGCGCCTTGTACTAGGCCTTTGAACTTCACCGAAACTGAAACCGAAAGCCGTTATGAGTATTAAGTAGAAAATGAAAGAGACTGCATCAACAAAGATCACTAGAGTACTAGCTGTACTTTTAGGGCTTCTCATGTTCGGGATGGCTCTATTTCTATTTCTTTCATTAAACAGCCCAGACCTTTGGGTTGGTTTTATTCTCGGTCCAGTATTTTTCTTATACGGCGTGTTAGGTAAAAAGAAGTTTGCAAAACTTCTCCCAGGTGCGTCACGTGATTTGTCTTAAGGCCAAAACCACTCATAAGAAAGTTAAGTAACAAAAGCCCCTGTATAATCCCTCCACGTTGCTGCGAGCTGGCCTTCGAATCACTAACGCTCGCGGCAGTGCTAAAAGGTTACATGCCAAAGATGCCCAGAGAGAAAGTATGAAAATAGATATAGTCAATTTTGTAGATGGGGCTAGGAACGCTGAAGGTATAGCGGTTGTTATAGATGTTTTTAGGGCTTTTTCTGTTGCCTGTTATTGCTTTAGCAAGGGTGTTTCCAAAATATACCCTATTGGTGACGTCGATGACGCATATGATTTGGTGAAAAGTTTTGATGATGGGATCCTGGTTGGCGAAAGGAAAGGCAAGAAGCTACCGGGGTTTGACTATGGAAACTCGCCAACAGAAATTATGGCTGCGAACCTATTGGGTAAGGCAGTTGTCCATACCACGCACGCCGGTACTCAAGGATTAGTTAACGCAGTAAATGCGGATGAAGTTCTCACGGGAGCATTTGTAAACGCAAAGGCGACGGCTAAATACATTAAAGATAGAAATCCTGATAAGGTAACGCTGGTTAAAATGGGGCTTGAAGCTAAAAGCCAATCTGATGAAGATGACCTTTGTGCTGAATATATTAAGATGCTGTTAAACAACCAACCGTTTGATGAGACGGCTATTGTTGAGACTTTATGTAATTCTCCCTACTCAGAACGATTTTTTGACCCAGATAAACCGTGGTGCCCTTCATCAGATTTTGATTTATGTTTAGATATGAATAGATTCAGCTTTGCATTACGATCTATTCCTGATGAGACAGGGAACTTGCATCTTGAAAAAGTAAATGTCGATATGGCGGAGGGAAACAGATGGTGATGAAGTCCAGATTCCTCAATGTCCACCTGCAAAAAGCATCTGACAAAATGTTGAATTTCGTTCTGATACGCTTCATCGGAAGTATCAGTCTGCGCCGATTAACCTTAGTTTGGAACCAATGAGTATCGGATTAAAACGAGGGACTGTTGCTCTTAGGGAATACTCAGAGCAATGGCCTATAGAGTTTGAAAAGGAACGATCGGTTCTGCTGGAGCTTACTGGTTCGAATATTTCTCGTATTGAGCACATAGGAAGCACTTCAGTACCAGGGCTAAAGGCAAAGCCAATCATAGACATTGGAATAGAAGTGAAATCTACCGAAGACCTAAATGAAATCATTAAAGCTCTGCCTAACGATATTTATGAGTATTTTGGCGAAAGAGATATTGAAGGCGACTTTTTCTTTGCCAAGGGTCCTGAATCCTATAGAACACATTACATCCATGTTTCATTTGCAGGGACTTCCCAACTTCGGGATTACGTTAAGTTCAGAGAGTCGCTTAGGTCTGATAAAAATTTAAAAGCTGAATATGCTGAGCTCAAAGAACGGCTAGCCGAAAAGCATCAATCAGATCGAAAGCTATATACGAAACTAAAGGGGGACCTGATTGCAAAGGTAGTCAGCTCCTAACAGTTGCAGGTGCTCAACGCGAAAAAGCCTACGCAACTGCTACAGACATTAACTATTAAAGGGAACTTTATGTTCGTAATCTCAATTGATTACAAAGTCGATTTTGATCTCATTGACCCTCTCATCGATGAGCATTTCGAGTTTTTAAATAAATACTATGAGAAAGGTTTGTTCGTGGTTTCGGGTCGAAAAGAACCTCGAACGGGCGGAATCATCATTGTTAAGAACGAGTCTCTTAGCAATATAGAAAAGATTATTAAGGAAGACCCGTTTCACCGGGAAGGGGTAGCCGATTACCAAATAACCGAGTTTGTACCCGGCACAGTTGCTAAGGGCTTTGAGTCATTGGTTTGAATTTACGTACAAGTGCATTACATACCACGAGCCTAAAGCCTGCTCTTCGTGGTTTACGCTGTACTTGCAAGCTCGCTACTTGTGCCGACTGTAACGGTGCGCTGTTCACCATGAGTGGAGTGAAAAGGGAGTTCGGCGCTGACTTTTCCCAAGGTTAGGAGACACATTCGATCGTTAGTTAGAAGCTGCGGTACTTCGTTTTAGCAACCCGAAGATACGCCATCACCACTTGTCGACTAAACAGTTGGCAAGCTTAAAACTCAACCCTCCGGCTGCCTCAAATCATCATCCCGTTGTTCGATGGGGTCGTGTTCGCCCAACAGATCATTTTCCCACTCTTCTGCAATCTGGCGCACCATGGCAACAAACTCCGGGTTTTCGGTGGTCGGAATGTCCTGTCGGTAAACCGTAGCCGTGCGCAGCATGGCATCACGATCGCGCAGATTAAACTCGTCCACCATGGCTTGCGAGGCTTCACGGCTGAAACCCAGCGCTTCGAATGCTGACCGGCCCATACGCAGTGAACTGTCGTACGTCTCCCGAATAATGTCCCGGCAACCCACCGCCCAAAGATCATAAACGTGAGTGCGGTCCCGTGCCCGAGACAGGATGTGAACATGTGGGTAATGTTTACTCACGTACCGGGCGAGTTCGGTGATGTGGTTTTTGTCGTCTATGGCAATGACGAGCATTTTGGCTTTGTCGATACCGGCGGAGTGCAACAGATCCGGGCGGGTGCCATCGCCGAAAAAGACCGTTAACCCAAAGCGACGCAGCATTTCCAGTTGGCTGGAACTGTAATCGATCACGGTGGTGTCATATCCGGCACTGCGCAGCATTCGGTTGACGATACCGCCGACGCGACCATGGCCGATGATGATGATGTCCGAGGTTTTGTCGATGGTGTCGGCTTCGCGCTGGCTCTTTGCAAACTTCGGCGCAATGAATCGATCCAGCCCTATGAACAATAATGGTGTGATCAGCATGGACAGAGCAACTATCAGCATCAGAATGTCGGCCACCTCAGAAGGTAAAACCGAGCTGGCGACGGTGAAGCTGAGCAGCACGAACCCGAACTCGCCGGCCTGGGCGAGCCCGAAGGCCATTAACCAACGGTCGTAGCCCTGCAGTTTAAACAGCTGGCTGAGCACTAGCAGGATGGTGGCTTTTAAAACGATCAGGCCGAGCGTCAGGCCGATGACCAGGCCGGCATTGTCAGCCAGCAGGGCAAAGTTGATGCCGGCACCGACGGTGATAAAGAACAATCCAAGTAACAGCCCTTTGAAGGGCTCAATGTCGGCTTCCAGTTCGTGTCGGTATTCGCTGTTGGCCAGCACCACGCCGGCCAGAAAGGTGCCTAATGCAGGGGAGACCCCAACCAGCGACATCAACAGGGCAATACCGATCACAATCATCAGCGCGGTGGCGGTAAACAGTTCCCGTAAGCGGGCGACTGAAATGAATCGAAACAGCGGGCGTGTCAGGTAGTTACCGGCAAATAACACAAAGGCAATGGCGCCGACCGTGACCAGTGCCGTTTGCCAGCCAGTGAGTCCGTCGACGAGGCTTAAGCCGCCGCCATGGGAGGCTTCGGCTGCGTGAGTGACAGCGGTGGCAGCGGGGTTTGAAACTTCTGGAATGGCCAGCAGAGGGATCAACGCCAGCATGGGAATTACCGCAATATCCTGAAACAACAGCACGGAAAAACTCGACTGGCCGCCATCGCTGTGCATCAGGCCTTTTTCATTCAGCGTCTGCAGGACGATGGCCGTTGACGACAGGGCCAGTACCAGACCAATCGCCAGGGAGATGCGCCAGGGTTGCCCCATCATCATCGCAATGGCCATGACGGCAACGATGGTCAGGCCGACCTGTAAACCGCCCAAACCCAGCAACTTGTGCCGCATTTGCCAAAGCAGCTTTGGTTCCAGTTCCAAACCGACCAAAAACAGCATCATTACCACGCCGAACTCCGCAAAATGCTGAATCTGGACCACATCCACGTGCAGCAGGCTCAATATCGGGCTGATGGCGATACCGGCCAGCAGGTATCCCAAAACCGATCCCATCCCCAGTTTGGTCGCCAGCGGTACGGCGAACACACCGGCGACCAGCAGAATTGTGGCCAGTAAGAGAAAATCGGTCATAGTGATGTCCTTAAAGCGGTTCCGGTGCTGAAACGTCAGTGACTCAGTGCAAACGGAAAAGATACGGGCAGTTTTATGATTTTAAAGTTTAGGAGTGATTGGTCCGGATGTCGTTTTTCTTTAATGGGTCAGATACTGGGGTCTCGCGTTCGTTTTAAATAAAGCTCAAAGGGCAGCACGAACTGCTGTTGCAGCTCCTCGGCAGTCTCGATACAGCCGTGTGTCAACCATGTGTAGAGTGTCGCAGTGATGAGGCTGTTGATGCTCTGCTCCAGATAGCGCAGCGAGCGTTGATCGAGGTCGTGTTCTTCAATAATGATCGGCAGTTCTGTGTTGGTGGCTTTGCGGAACTGCTCCGCAAAGATATCCCAGCGGTTGGCTTTCAGCAGAACCTGCAGCATCTGATCATGACGAACCCAGAAATCGAAGAACGGTATCAGGGTGTCCGGCGATTTAAACCGTTCCGGCGGTTGCTCCTCTTTCAGTTGCATGAACAGATGGTCGAGCTGGTACTTGAGAACATCGTCGACATAGTCGAAGTTGCGGTAGAAGGTCGCTCGGCCAATACCGGCCTGTGCGCTGACTTCTTTGATGCCGATGCTCTCAAAAGGTTTGCCATCTTCCAGCAGGGAGCGGATGGCGTCATAAAGTTGACCGGCGGTCTGATGTACGCGTTTGTCCTTGCTGTTTCGATACAAACCGGTCACCTCTGTCTCATATCTGAGAATCGTTATTGAATGCTCATAAATTAGACTTATATTTCGCGGCTTTCAATACATTTGTATCGTATTTTCAGGGTTAACGCCTTTCTGGAGAGTTTTGTGAACCGCACCGTCCCTTCGAGTTATCTGGTTACCAGCCTGGCGCTGGTGGCGTTTCTGTCGTCCTGTCAGCCGTCTTCTGAAGTTCAGGATGTCCCCCGTACTGAGCAACCGGTTAAGGTTGATGTTGTTCGTTCCGATTTAAAAGAGCCGGTGCGGGAGTTTCCCGGCCGCGTTGCCGCCAGTGAAAGCGCGAATGTCGCCTCCAAAGTGGCCGGGCAGGTCGTTTCGCTGGCTGTCGAAGCGGGCGACGAAGTAGAAGCTGGCGATCTGCTGCTGACGTTGGACGATACCGACTATCAGTTGAACCTTCGACAGGCCGAGGCGAACTATAACCTCGCCAAGGTCTCGTTCGATCGGGTGTCATCCTCGCGTGAGCGCAACATTGCAACGCAAGCCGACTTTGACAACGCCAAAGCCAACCTCGATAAAGCCACGGTCGGTTTGCAGCAAGCGCAAAACCAACTGGAGAACACGCGGGTTAAAGCACCGTTTGCCGGGACGGTGGTTCGAGTGAACCCAAAACGATACGATTTTATTGCGGCGGCCCATCCGCTGGTGACGATCCAGTCAACCGACAACATCGATGTGCTGTTCCAGGTGCCCAGCGACATCATTGCGCAGATGAACGAAGATGTGGAACGGACTAACGTAGAAGTGGTCTTTGATGCCTACCCAGATGATGTCTACACCGCCGATGTTCGTGAGTTCAGTGCCAGCTCCGATCGCAGTACTCGTTCTTTTGACGTGACACTGACTCTGCAGAAACCCCCGCAGGACGAAGGCACGTTGCTGCCGGGGATGGACGCCACCGTGCTGTTGGACTTGGCACGTATTACCGATCGCCCGTCGTTGTCGATTCCGTCGCATGCGGTGTTTTATCAGAACCAGCAAGCCTACGTCTGGCACCTGCAGGACAACAAAGTCACCAAAACCGCCGTTGCACTGGGTGAACTGCGAGGCGCGCATGTCACCCTGCTTGACGGGTTAAATGCGGGTGACCAGATTGTTTCTGCTGGCGTTAACAAGTTGGTGGACGGGCAGCGAGTCGCGATTTGGGAGGCGGAGTAATCCATGGATATCGCCCGTTATTTTATTGAACGTAAGGTCACCAGTTGGATGGTGACCCTGATCCTTCTGGTTGGTGGCATTCTGGCCTTTCTTAGCCTGGGACGACTGGAAGATCCGGAGTTCTCGATCAAACAGGTCAACATCATTACCCAATACCCGGGCGCGACGCCGTCTCAGGTTGAGGACGAAGTAACCTACCTGTTAGAACGAGAAATGCAGAATCTGCCGTATGTGAAGCAGATTTTCTCCACCTCAACGGCCGGTCTTTCAAAGCTGTCGGTTGAGATGAAAGATACCATTCGAGGCGACACGCTCGGTCAGGTATGGGATGAGGTTCGCAAGAAGATCCGTGATCTTGAAGAACAGCTCCCGCCCGGCGCCGACAGTCCGCGCGTCGTGGATGATTTCAGCGATGTTTACGGCATTTTGTATGCGTTATCTGCAGAGACGGAAGGCGCCTTTGAAGCGCATGAACTGACCACCATTGCTTCTGATCTCGGCAAAGAACTGGCGTTGGTCGAAGGGGTTTCTAAAGTCACCGTCAGTGGAGCTCAGCGCGAGCAGATTAATATTGAAATCCCGCGTCATAATCTGGTGGCTATGGGCATTCCGGTCGAGCAGATTGCCGGTTTGTTGAATGAGCAAAACGTGGTGTCGCACTCGGGCTTCGTGAATGTCGGTGAGGATTACGTGCGCCTGTCACCCACCGGTGAGTTCAACTCGCTGGAAGAGCTCGGGCTGTTGACCATCACCAGTGCGCAGACCGGACAGACCGTCAAACTGAAAGACATCGCTGAGATTTCCCGCGGTTATATGGACCCCAGTTCGCATGTGATTCGCCACAATGGCCGTTCTGCCATTGCCCTGGGCGTTTCCTTTTTGCCTGACGTGAATGTTGTTGATGTCGGTGAACACGTAAGAGATAAACTGCAATCGTCGATGACGCTGGTGCCGCAGGGCATCATGCTGGAACCCATCTACTTTCAGGGCGATGAAGTCGAGAAGGCGGTGAACGGTTTCATCATGAGTCTGGTGCAGGCCGTGGTGATCGTGATCGTTGTGTTGCTGGTGTTTATGGGCCTGAAATCTGGTGTGTTGATCGGCATGATTCTGGCGATCACGATTCTCGGCACCTTTATTGTGATGGATTGGGTCGGTCTGGCGTTGCAGCGTATTTCTCTTGGCGGGTTGATCGTCGCGCTCGGGATGCTGGTGGACAACGCCATTGTGGTGACCGAAGGGATACTGATTGGTTTAAAACGCGGCAAAACCAAACTGCAGGCCGCCAGCGATGTGGTCAAACAAACGCAGTGGCCGTTGGCCGGTGCGACCGTTATCGCGATTACGGCTTTTGCCCCGATGGGGTTGTCACCGGACAGCATTGGTGAGTTTGTCGGCTCGCTGTTCTGGGTGCTGTTGATCAGTCTGACCATCAGTTGGTTTACGGCTGTCACGTTGACACCGTTTTTCTGTGACCTGCTGTTTAAAGAAGACATCGCCGCCGGTGAAGACGAAGAACGGGATCCGTATCGCGGTGTCATTTTCTCCGTCTACAAAAAGATTCTATCGGTTGCTATGGGGCATCGCTGGGTAACCATCGCGCTATTGGTCTCCGCGTTAGCCGGGGCGGGTTACGGCTTTACCTTTGTGAAACAGGCGTTCTTCCCAAGCTCGTTGACGCCGTTGTTTTACGCGGAACTTCGTTACCCCAGCGCGACGAATCTGGAAACGACACAAGCCAAGGCTCAGGCGCTGGAGCAAAAGCTTGCGGACGATAAGCGTGTTAACTTTGTCACGGCCACGTTTAACCAGGGGCTGCCACGCTTTATTCTGACCTACATGGCGATGGAGTCCGGTTATAACAACGTTCAGCTTGTTGTTCGAACTCATCGGGTCGAAGACATTGATGCGTTGCTCAATGACATTCACCAGTACCTCAGTGACGAACAGCCGGAAGCGCATTTTACCCTGCGCAAGCTGCAGCTCGGTCCGGGTGGAGGAGCCAAGCTGGAAACCCGGTTCTCCGGGCCGGATGCCGATGTACTGCGTGATTTGTCGGAACAGGCCAAGAGCGTTTACCGGTCCGATCCGAACCTGGAAGGGATCCGCGACGACTGGAAAGATCAGGTGAAGGTGCTACAGCCGGTATTTAATGCTGAAAAAGCCTCGGAGCTGGGGATTTCCAAGACCGATTACGACAGCGCCTTGTTGACGCAATTGCAGGGTCAGCAGGTTGGTGCTTTCCGTGATGGCACTAAGTTGCTGCCGATTGTCGCCACCTTACCTGAGCGTGAGCGGGATAGTGTCGATCGGTTGAAGGACATTCAGATTTTTACCAACGGCACCTACGTGAACCTGACGGAAGTGACCGAGCGCTTTGACATTATCTGGGAAAACCCGGTCATTGAACGTCGGGACCGGCAGCGGACGATTACGGCCATGGCCGATCCGCACATCAACAGCCCGTATAACGCAGATCAGCTGTTTAAACGCACGCGTGATGCCATTGAAGCGATTGATTTACCACCGGGCTACAGCATGGAGTTTGGTGGCGAATGGGAAGACTCCAACATGGCGCGCGAAAACATGATTCGCTTAGCCCCGATGGGGTATCTGTTCATGTTTGTCATTACTGTCCTGTTGTTTAATTCCGTTAAAGAAACGTTGGTGGTTTGGTTCTGTATCCCGCTGATGATGATTGGTATTGCAACCGGCCTGTTGGTGCTCGATGTGGCGTTCGGCTTCATGGGCTTTATCGGGTTGTTAAGTCTGTCGGGGATGGTGATTAAGAACGGCATCGTGCTGATCGATCAGGTTAATGTGGAAATTCGCGATGGCAAAGATCATTACTCGGCGGTGTTTGATGCCGCCGTCAGTCGTTTACGACCGGTGTTTATGGCCGCGTTGACCACGATTCTGGGTCTGGCACCGCTGTTTCTGGACCCGTTCTTTAAAGACATGGCGGTGGTCATCAGTTTCGGCCTGGGCTTTGCGACAGTGCTGACGCTTGTGGCGGTGCCAACGTTTTACGTGGTGTTCTTTAACGCACGTAAGCCGGCAGCGACGCCGGGCGATTGAGTCGAATGACACAGCGAAAGGGGCCAATGGCCCCTTTTTTTTGGATAAGCCCCACCGACGAAAAGGTAACTCTCAAATGGATCGCTGCAAGTATCGCCGGAATGCCGAACCACCTGATACGCTCGACGAAAACACCGGAACGCCGGACCGCCATGTTTTCGACGTCCATTTGAGAGCTACCTTTTCGTCGTCTCAAAACCGTCGGTGACTTTGTCATCAGTCTGTGAGACCAATGGCCTCTTTTTTTTGCCCCAATACACACATTTGCGGGTGTTTTCTTCTATGGTGAATAAAGGTTGACTGAAAAGTCGCGCCGAACGTTCACGCAGTTTGCCACTCGTCTGGGGCGCTGTGCCTGTTGAGGTGCAATCAGGGCGGTCTGTTCGGCCTCGTCCCGCGTACCTGTTTGCTATTAAGTTGTTAGGAAAATAGACCCATGCCGCCGTATGTCCTGTTGAGTTTGATCCTGATGTTCTTGCCATCGTTGGCTTTGGCCCAATCGCTTGTTCTGGTTGATCAGGCGGGGTCACCCGTCCCGGATGCCGCCGTTGAGTTGACGGGCCCGGAGGTCGAATCGGTGCAATGGGGAGCCTCTGCTTACCTGATGGATCAAAAGGATTTTCAGTTTGTTCCGCGCGTGTTGGTAGTGCCCAAAGGGGCGTCGGTCAGTTTCCCAAATAACGATGAATCCCGACATCACGTTTATTCGTTTTCCAATACCAAGACGTTCGAGCTCCAGCTGTATGCCGGTAATCAGGCCGACCCGGTCACCTTTCCAACAGCGGGCATTGTCGCGGTTGGCTGTAATATTCATGACCGTATGAGCGCACATATCGTGGTGACGGATGCCGATTGGGCGGGGGTATCGAACGCAGACGGCGCTCTGATGCTGCCGTCAGCGGTTTCAGAGAGCGTGCAGGTGCGCGTTTGGCATCGGGACCTGCCGACCACGGTGACGCAATCGGTAAGCGATCTTCAACTCAGCGCGGAGGGCTGGACCTTAACGTTGCCCTTTACGCTGACGGAAGAAGAAACCGACGATGCTCCTGAAAATTCACTGCGCGACCGACTGAAGAGTTTTAAACGCAATGACGGTTAGTTTTCGCAACCGACTTCTGATTGTTTTTACGATTCTGCTCGGCACCGCGCTGTTTGTGTCGACCTGGGCGGTGCTCAGAGCCGTCGACAGTAACGCCCGCAGTAATGCTGCCCGGGAACTGGAAGTGGCGGAGCGCGTGTTTGAGACCTTGCTGGAGGATAACCGTCGTCAACTGACGGACCGCACCACGTTACTGGCCGAAGACTTCGGCTTTCGGCAGGCCATTGCCACCAATGAAGAAGACACCATCATCAGTGTGCTGGCAAATCACGGGGAACGTATTGCAGCAGATATGATTCTGTTGATGAATCCGGAAGGCGATATTCAGATCAGTACTCACGATCTGGGCGTGGCCGGCCCCGAACTGTCGACTGAAGTCAGTCAGCAACCCCGTGCTTTTGCGCAGCTGGCGGTAGCGGAAAACACACCCTTTCAGTTGGTGATGGTACCTGTGTTGGCCCCGGAATTGATTGCCTGGGTGGGCGTCGGTTTTGCGATCGATGATGAACTGATTCAGCGGTTTCGTGACATCACGACCACAGACGTGAGTATGCTTTACCAGGAATCGGCACAGGGGCCGATGCAGGTGCTAAGCACGTTGTCGAATGCTAATGCGCGAATGGACGGCGACGCAACAACCTTTACTTCAATGGTGCCGGCGTTTGAATCCTCGCTGGTGGACGATGAGTGGCTGAACCGGGAGCTGGTTCTGCTCGATCGTGCGACACAGCATGTCACGTTGGTGCTCTCGGTCAGTTTGAAAGACGCGATGGCCGCGTACAGCAGTTTGCAGAACCAGATGTTGATCATTGCGGTGGTCGTGTTGCTGTTGGTTGTACTGGCGTCAACGGTCGTCGCCAGTACCATTACCCGACCTATTAATGTATTGGTTCGCGCCGCCCGGCGTATCTCGAAAGGGAACTATCGACAGCAGCTCTCCATACCCGGGCGCACGGAGTTTGCCGAACTGGGAGAAACGCTGAACCAAATGCAGGCCGATATTCAGGTGCGCGAAGCACGCATCACCTATCAGGCACAACATGACATGCTGACCGAGCTGCCCAATCGGCAGTACCTGTCGGATCTGTTTCATCAGCGGATTGCACAACCCCCCGGCGCGCATCATTGCCGTGCGATTCTGGTGAAAATTGCCAACTTCGATAACCTCAGCGACGTTTACGGAACGCAAATGCTGGATCGTGGTTTAAGGCAAGTGGCGAGTCGCCTATCGCAGATGCTTCCTGACGATGATGCGGTCGGCCGGATTGCAACCGACGAACTGTTACTCTTTAACCAAGGCGCTCGCGATGATGGGTTGTCTCAGGTCATCGATGACATTCTGGATCTGATGACGCAACCGATACATGAAAGTAATGTTGAGTTTCGGCTCTCAGTCCGACTGGGCGTACTGTACTGTCCGGACCATGCCGCTGACTTTGAAACGGTGCACCGGCGCAGCCACATTGCGTTGAGTGAAGGGCGAGCCGCCGGGGAGCGCTGGTGTGTATTTGAGCCGGATATGGAGTCGCGGCACTTACGCAAACTGCAGGTCACGGAACGGTTGCAGAGTGCGATCAGTGAGCGTCAGTTCAGTCTGTTGTTTCAGCCACAGTACGATTTACAGGCTCAGCGCGTGCACTCAGCGGAAGCCCTGATTCGCTGGCACGATGATGTCCTTGGTCCCATTTACCCGGATGAGTTCATTCCGCTGGCGGAAAGTTCCGGCATGATTACCCAGATTACCGATTGGGTGTTTGATGAGTCGTTGGCGCAACTGGCGCGATGGCACCGCGCAGGCCATTCGTTGGGGGTGAGCATTAATCTGTCGGCCCGGGACATTCTGAAGGACGATTTTATCGATCGGGTGATTGCCCGCATCGACCAGGGTGATGTCGACCCGAAATGGTTGATGTTGGAAGTCACAGAGAGTGCCGTGGTTGAAGAGCTGGATCATGCCGTTGCCAACCTTCAGCGCCTGTATGATGCGGGCGTGTCACTGGCGATCGATGACTTCGGCACCGGGTTTTCATCTTTGGCGCAATTGAAAGTGTTACCCGTACATGAGTTGAAGATTGATAAATCCTTTGTTCTGAACCTGAGCATGGATTTGGATGATCAGAAGATTGTCCGTTCGACCATTGAAATGGCGCATCACCTGGGGCTGTCTGTGATAGCAGAGGGCGTCGAAAATGAGGCGTCGATGCAGCTGCTGTCTTCGATGCACTGCAATGCCATTCAGGGTTACTTTCTCAGTAAGCCGATCGCATCCGATGACATCATGACCTGGTTGTCAGACTTCCGGATGCCACAAACGGAGGTTCAACATGGTTAAACCGATGCTTTGTTTTCTGTCTCTGCTGTGCCTGGGCTCGGCGGCGCTGGCGGAGAGTACCAGTAAAATCCTGGGGACATCGGCGTTATCACAGCTCGAAGGCGCATCCGGCGGCGGTATAGTGCCTTGGGCGACGATTGGAGGATATGGCAGTGAAGGCGAGTGGGGTGCAGCCGCCAGCATCAGTGGCGTGCAGGTGGATGATTTTATTCTCGACACCGGAACGGTCTTAGTGGGTGTTAATAATCGACTGGAGTTGAGTTATGCCCAGCAGACCTTGCAAGTTGAAGAACTCGCCAGCGGACCGTTTGATGCCGTCATTCAGCAGCAGGTGTATGGCCTGAAAGTCCGTGCGTTTGGTCACTTGATATACGAGCGTTGGCCACAGGTCAGTGTCGGTCTGCAGCAGAAATACAACCAAAACCCGAACATTGCGAAGGACGTTCTCGGCGCCGACAGCGACCAGGGGACCGATGTCTATGTCAGTGCCAGTAAACTCTGGCTGCATGCTTTGGGTGGTCGTAACGTTCTGGTGAATGCGACGGCCCGTTACACCAATGCCAATCAAATCGGTCTGCTGGGGTTTGGCAATGCTGACGGCTCCGATTACCAGTTGGTTGCTGAGGGCAGTGCAGCACTCTTTTTAAATCCGCATTGGGCCGTCGGCGGTGAGTATCGTCAAAAGCCGGATCGTTTGTCGTCCGTTGATGAAAGCGCTTGGTGGGATGCCTTTGTTGCCTGGTTCCCAAACCCGCGCATTGCCGTGGTCGCTGCGTATGTCGACTTAGGGACGGTCGCGCTCTGGGACGAGCAGCGCGGCGGCTACGTATCCATTCAGATCACCAATTGAGACAACGACTATGCCTGAACTGAAACGAACGCTATCGCATCTGTGTCTGGTGAGCGTCTTAATGCTAACGGCCTGTGCTGGCCAAACTAAGCCGGACGAAACACTCTACCAGAGACTAGGCGGCCTGCAGGGCGTCACGACCATCGTTGATAACCTGCTTTACGAACTGGGCAGCAACGAGAAGCTGATAGGATTTTTTGCCGAAACGGACATTGATCGTTTCCGCAGTAAACTGATTGAGCAGCTGTGTCAGGTCAGTGATGGGGGGTGTGAATACACCGGCGACTCTATGGCACAAGCGCACTCAACGATGTCGCTCGATCAATCACATTTTGATTCGCTGGTGAATGACCTGATCGCGGCGATGGACGCTGCCGGAACACCGGTGACCGCTCAGAACGATCTGCTGTCCCGGTTGGTCCCGATGTATGACGAGGTGATGCATCCGCAACGGTATCTGGAGACAGACTCACCCAGCTAAGGCCCGTTTGTTGTAAGAAAGCTGGGAAATAGCGGCCCTTAACTGATGCCGCGCAGGCCGGTTTTTGCCTGCACTTCGCGAATCAGTTTTTGCAACGCCGCCGCGATGTCATGCAATTCGCGCGTTTCGGTTTCACTGAAGGGGTGCTCCAGAACTTTGTGTGCCCCGCGGGCGTTCACAATGGTTGGCAGGCTGAGCACGACATCACTTAAGCCGTAATGACCGGAAAGCAATGTCCCGACGGGAAGAATGGAATACTCATCAATGGTGATGGCCTGAATCATCCGAAACACGCTGGCGGCAATGCCGTGTGTGGTGTTGTGTTTGCGCTTAAAAATTTCGAAACCGGCTTGTTTGACTTCTTCCAGCAACGTCTGCGGATCGATGGCATCAAACCCGTTGTGCTGGCAATAGTAATCAATCGGCTGACCGGCCACACCGACTAATCCCCACGGCATAAAGCAATGGCTGCCATGCTCGCCCAGAATGTAACCAGACACATTTTTGGGGTCGACATCGACCTTTTCACTGACCAGCTTCATCAGCCGGGCGGTATCAATAATGCAGCCTGCGCTGATGACCCGATCCGCTGGGAAACCGGTGTTCTGCGTAATGAAGTACGTGGCAATGTCACACGGATTGGTCACGACCAGCAGGATCGCATTCGGGGCCACCGTTTCGATTTTTTGTGCAATGTCGACCGTGATGCGGCTGTTGATTTCCGCTAGGTCGTCACGCGTTTGGCCTTCTTTAATCTGGGCGCCGGCCGTAATGACCACAATGTCCGCATCGGTCAGCAACGAATAATCATCACCGGCGCGCAGACGAATGTTTTTTGAAAACGTTAATGAGTTTGCATGACCGAAGTCCATCATTTCGCCTTCGGCCTTGCCAATCTGTTGATCGATCAGCACCAGCTCTGAACAGGAGCCGAAGGCCAGCGTGTAATGACAGACGCCGACACCTACCGCGCCAGCGCCGATGACACCAATTTTCATAATGTCCCCCTTTTGTGAATCAAACCGTTTGCATCATAGCCGCACTATTGAGGTTTCGAAGGGGACGGAGGCGAATGCCTGTCAATAAAATGATACAAACGATGGTGCGCGGTGAACCGTAACAGTGCGTTTTTCTTTGTGACCGGCGTCACTCTGGTTTCGTCAACGAGCTCTAATCGTTCACGGTTGAATAATATGGCACTCTTTTTTCGTGCGTGAGTTCCCACTCGCAAAGACGGTTGTGCCGTATGGTGCTGACTTATTTCTTGAGGGAGCGTTTCATGAGTAAAAGGGTATTCTTTGTTGCTTGTCTGGCGGGGGCGATTCTGTCGGCCTGTCAGATTGATATTAATCTCGACGACGGCATTACGATTGATCTGCCGGAAGATGATGTTTCAGGCGATCAGCCGGGCGACGGTGTTTTCGAACTCGCGCCGAATGGTCCGGTCAGCTTTCAGGACGCGATCACCGACAACGTAAACCCTGAACGTGGTTTCTACGCTTACGTAGATCTGGTGAGTGAACGTGATTTCGATTACGTCCGCGAAGAAGGTTATACCTTGGCCTACAGTTACATTCGTTTAGATGATTACCGGTCGCAACGTCTACCGGAATCATTACTCGACAGTGTTCAGGCCGGGTTCGACGCTGCCCGAGACAGCGGCATTAAAATTATTCCTCGGTTCGCATACAACTTTGGTCCTTATCCAAACTCTGAACCGGATGCCTCTTATGAATGGGTCAGCCGACACATCGAACAGGTTGCCCCCTTATTACAGGCAAATGCCGATGTCATTGCCGTGGTACAGGCCGGATTTATCGGCGCTTGGGGCGAGTGGCATACTTCAACCAATGGCTTGCTGGATGACCCGGCGACCTGGCAAGGCATAATTGATAAGCTCATGGCGGCGGTGCCTGAGCAGCGCGCCATTCAGCTGCGCTACCCAGCACATAAAGGAGAGATGTACAGTGAACCACTGACGGTGACTGAGGCATTTGGCGACACTCGCCAGGCACGTCTTGGTCATCACAACGATTGTTTCCTCGCCAGCGACACCGACATGGGAACTTACCCAAGCGACGAAGTGGCCCAATGGAAAGCTTACCTGGACGACGATACCCGCTATGTCCCCATGGGTGGCGAAACCTGTGCGGTCAGCGCCCGGTCGGGGTGCGACATTGCATTGGACGAAATGTCGCGCTTTCATTACAGCTTCCTGAACAGCGATTATCATCCAGAAGTGTTGAGCGGATGGGAAGCGAACGGTTGTTACGCTGAAATCGAAGAACGTCTTGGCTATCGTTTCGAGTTGGAAGAAAGTTCGCTGCCTTCGGGGATTGTTCCGGGTGGACGATTTGAGTTTGATATCCGGATTGAGAACACCGGTTTTGCTGCGCCGTTTAATGAACGTCCGGTTTATCTGGTGTTGTATAACGAGGGTGATCGATATCAGGTGCGGCTGGCTGATGAAGATGTACGCCTTTGGCAATCGGGAACCGTGACAGCGCTGACTGGTGCGGTCCAGGTTCCTGCATCGATCACCGAAGGCACTTATGACTTGGGGCTTTGGTTGCCTGATGCCGCCGCGTCGCTACAGCAGGACAGTCAGTATGCGATTCGTATCCCGAATGCGATGCAATGGCACGAGCAGACCGGTATTAATGATTTGGTCAGTGTGACCATTGACGACAGCGAAGATGGTTCGTCAGACGAGTCTGCCGAATCGTTTGAACTGCTTGTAAGTGAGTAATTAAGGCGCAGTGTTCAACAGAGCTTAAATGTGAAAAGCATCGCTCCCTGATTTGGGAGCGATGCTTTTTTGTTGAGCGACAGTTCAGCCATTTTTAGATGGAAGTAGCCGTCACAGTCTGTTAACTCAGGCTCATGCTGTGGCGCTCCGACCTTGGCTATGGTTTTGGCGTTTGAGCCTCATGGGCCAGTGCCAGTCGCGCATACAGATACTCGGTAAATAATCCATGCATAAAGAACCGATGGGTCAGATTCCATGGGCCGACCAGATAGTGCGGGTATTTATTGTAGGCATACTCGACCACGCTTGGGTCATCGATGAGCTTGCCTACTCGAATGGCAATGCTCTGGTCGAGTTGAAAGCCATTGATTGCGTCCCGGTATTCATCTCGTGTTAACAGTAAGCAGAACAAACACATAAACAGGACGTGAGCGGTTTCAAAATCAATAATTTGTGTGCGTTTACGTGTTACCTCAAACTCAATGTTTTCGATAGGTTGCCAGTTCGTCCAACGCAGCGGCTCGGTTTTTTTCGGGCCCTGTGCCGACTCAAAACCTCCGACGAGTCTGAACAATTCCTGATCGTGTTCAACAAACGAGTCGCGCAGCATATCGCTGATTTTGGTCGGGTAGAGTTTGATTGGCTCGCCAGGGTCGACGTCGTTGTCATTGAGAAAGTTAAGAATGTTTGATTCAGTCGCAAAGTGCCGCAAAATTAAAATGTTGGCCTCGTATGTGACCCAGTGTTTGCAAAACCAACAGATCAGGCGTTGCAGTAAACTGTGTGCACGGAACTGCGGCAGCGGCAGACGCTTTACAAACCAGATAAGGTGCAACAGTACACCAAAAAAGAATTGCAGCAGTGGTCGGAGGATCCAGCGTCCGGGATTGTGCAAATCTTTCAACCAGAGTTGTGCGGCTTGTTTGTCGATCGGTAAGGCGTCGTCGTTGGCAACGGCCTGTATGAACGCACTATAACGTGTCGTCATGATCGACCTCTTCCAGTTGTAATGCGTACAGCCGACCCACGACGCGAGCCGTTTTTACAATGCGCAGGCCATCGGCGTCTGTGCGGCAAACCCGGTCAAGCATCGCGTAAAGCTTGTTCATGTGCTGCTCATCGTTCTCGGCATGATAGCGCATAAACTGCGTGCACGGTGGCGTCGTTGGTACCGCCTCATCAATCCGATCAGCCCAGCTGCCGGCCATCTTCTGACCCAGCCCTTCAATCATCCACATGGCGCCGATCATATCGATTGGGTTCGGTAGGCTGGCCCGATGCATCAGGAAACTGTGCAGGGCTTCGGTCCCGAGGTTCGCCACCTGCGTTTGAATGGTGTCTTCAGAGCCGCCGGCGCGGAGGTAATCCTGTTCGAGCATTTGATAATCCTGATGCTCGTCTTTGGCATGTCCAATCACCAGGCTGCGCACATCCAGATAGTCGCGTTCAAAACTTGAGGCACTGCGGCTGATCCAGCGTCCGCCTTCAATAACCTGCTGGCGCAAATGACACAGCAGCCGCTGATAGTCGTCTTGCGTAAAGGTGCCACGTTCCAGGCGTTGAATGATCGGTACCCGACCCACTTGGCGTTCAAAATCGAACCAGACCCGCATCAGTTTTTGCAAACATTGTTGCGCCTGTTCGTTCATATCAGGTGTTGTGAGTGTTGCAGGGGCGTTCATGCGTTTACCACCGTCAGTTGCATATACACATTATTAAAACGACCGCTTTCAGGCACCATGCACAGCAGCGTATCGCCCTCGTTGTAGGTTTGGGTGTTCAGAAACTCATCCAGCATGATGAACAATGACGCGCAGCCGGTATTGCCGCGATCATAAAGATTGGTGTACCAGCGTTCTTCCGGCACCATCATGCCCGCCGCGTTGAGCAGGTCGAAAATTTTGCTGCGGAAGTGGTCGGACGAATAATGGCACAGGACATGGTCAATCGAATCCGGTGTTAACCGGTGTTTATCCATGACTCGCAGAAACCCATCGACGCCCAGTTTCACCACATTTTCAAGCAGGCGAACGTCTTGGCGGATCAACAGGGCACCCGCCGCTTCGGCGTCAGCGTATGTAGGGTAGTCCTGCCAGCTAAGGTCTTGGTTCTCAGTGCGCGGCTGTCCTACCGTCATACACACCGGGTAAGCATCGGCATGAGAGTACCCCTGTATCCAGTCGATGCGCAGGCTGCGCTTGCCGGGGGTGTTTTCCAACAGTAAGGCACCGGCGCCATCGGAGAGCATCCAGCGCAGAAACTCTGCATTGAAATCCGGTTGATCACCGGCCGCTTCGTAACGACTGGCTTTAAACAACCGAGACGACAGTTCACTGGCAACTACGAGTGCCGCTTCATGCTCTCCGGCCTTTACTGACAGGTAAGCATGTTTCAGAGCCATCATGCTGCTTGAGCAGATGCCATGACTGGTATGCAGCTCCACATCAGAAAGGCCGAGTTCAGCCTGAACCATACTGCCAAAACCGGGCAAAACCAGGTCGCCCTGACTGGTGGCGGCACTGAGTAATCCCAGTCGCTGTCGACGAAGTCCAATGGCATCGACACAAGCATTCGCAGCTTTGGCGGCCATTTGCGCATTGCTTTCCAGTGTTTTGTGTTCAGCGTCCATCGCATAATGGCGGGTGCGGATACCGTTACTTTTCAGTATACGATTTTTAAGTCGGCTGGGTTTGCCATGCACTTTGCCGAGAATACGTTCGATGCTGTCGTTGTCTATGGCCGATCCGGGCAAGTAGTGTCCGGTGCTGTTGATGTAGACGCTCATGCTGACACCGCTCGGTTGGCAAGGGCCGCCCGCAGACAGCGCAGGTTTTCCTCGAGGTAAGGGAAGACACAGGCCACTGCCATAAACGTCAGGTACCAGAACAGGTAGCCATCAAAGCCGTGCGCGTACTCCATCGGTACCAGACGCAGTTGGCCAGTCCAGTTCAAGGTGACCAGATCAACCACGACCGGCCAGTTAATGACTGCAATGATCGACAGCATGTACAGCGGCAACGTCGCCAGATAACTGTGGGCGTGCATTTCCCAGATACTGATCTTACGGCGCGGTGAAGCGAACTTGACATCCATGTGTGCAACGAACTCATGTAATGCCCAGGCCGCCAGGCACAAAAGCAGGATGAGAACATTTACGCGGAAGGTCAGGCACAACAGAATCGGAATACCGACTTGAATGCCCATTAAGGTGTGCATGAGCGATTCTTTCAGTCCTGACGTGGTTTCGATCTGAGTCGCGCGATGGCATAGCCAATCGACAAAACCTGCAATCCCCCACAGAGGTAAAAAGAGATAGAGCAAGATATTAATTAACAGTAACCCGGTATCCATACAGCCTGTCCTGAATTAATTGGATGATAGTGAGAATAATTATTGTTGTTTGCAAGAGTAGTTTTATTGCCAAGGTTGCATATGGCGCACCTAAGGGTAGCGTTATGGTAGCCTTTGTTTGATATTGGTTTATTTTGGTGATTTATAGTGTGCTGTCAGGCACCAAGGTTTGGCAGGTGTTTGATGGACTGATAAGTCATCGCCAATGACAGGCAGTGGGCGACTTCTGCTTCGGGTACGGGTTTGCTCAGGGGCAATACAATGGTCCGGTTACCCTCGAAGGTGAGTTTGTCGCGATACAGTTCCCGGAAGGTCGCCACCAGAGGGGTCGTACAGATAAAATACAGGCAGACGTGGTCCGGGTGTTTTGCCTTCCAGGCCATTCGCACCGGGCTGCCGCCTTTCACGGTGTAGCTGGGTTCACCCCATTTCAGCGATTCCTCGACTTCACCCAGCCCAAGTTCATCGCGAAGATTGAGGAAAAGACTGCGCAGGTGCTCGAGCCGAAGTCTGGCTTCGGGCGGGTATTGATTGAAAATGGCACTAATCTCAGAGTTCATGTGCGCTCCTTGCGTTCTCCAGCAGACGTCATGGTTCGTGAGGGGTAGGGTAACGGACTTTGACCCGTGAACACCAGCTGGCGTTTTTAAAAGTTGTAACCAGAAAGCAAAGAACAGCGTGGTGCAAATTTCCTGTGTTACTGTTGCAAACTGCTGAACTCAAAGGAATTGAATTATGGTCTCCATCGAATTTTTACTGACCTCGCTGGTTGTTGTGTTAATCCCCGGAACGGGTGTGTTGTTCACCGTTGCCACCGGTCTTTTTCAGGGCAAGCGAGCGAGCGTGTTTGCGGCCGTTGGTTGCACACTGGGGATCATTCCCAGCCTGCTAGCCAGTGTGTTTGGCTTGGCGGCTATTTTTCACACCAGTGCGCTGGCGTTTCAGATAGTGAAATATGTCGGGGCCGCTTACCTGCTGTTTTTGGCTTGGCAGATTTGGCGCTCATCAACGCCCTTATCGGTTCAGGAAGAGCAGACCGACAACCGGTTGTCCGGTTTGGTACTGAAAGGGTTTCTGCTGAACATTCTTAACCCTAAACTGTCGATTTTCTTTCTGGCGTTTCTGCCTCAGTTCATTCCGGCTGCAACGGATAGCGCCTTGCTGAACATGCTGACGTTGGGTGGCGTGTTTATGCTGATGACTCTCGCGGTATTTTTGGTTTACGGCTTTCTGTCCAGTGTGTTCAGTGCGTTCATTGTGCAATCTCAACGGGCAAGCATTGTCATGCAAAAGGCGTTTTCGGCAAGCTTTGCGGCCTTAGGCGTTAAGTTGGCTTTGACAGAGCGCGTGTAGTCGCGGCCGTTATAATACCTCCTGTCCCGGTCATCCGTTCTCAGAGCGAATGTCGGGACTCGGTGGCCTTCTCATCGGTAGCTGTGATCTTCGGCAATCATTGCGATAAGTCATTTCGCTTACGCCATAAAGCGTTACTTTTATGCGGCTTACTTCGGTTCGATTTTTTCTGGCAGGTCGTTAGCCAGCATCCTTTCTTAGTCAGGAGGTAATCTTAATGTCTCAACTTCTGATTTATCGTGTTCAGTTCATCAGTGCAGCGTTGTTCAACGGGCTTAGTATTTCGCTGGTCATGCCGTTGATGGGGTTGTTCTTAATTGACGAAGTGGGCGCCAGTCCATTGCAGATGGGGATTTTTTTGGCCATTCAGGCGATGGCCGGCGTGTTTGTCGCGACCCGGGTAGCGAAGTGGTCTGATAAAGGATTATCACGAAAGAAAATCATCATCGTCGGCCAGCAATTTCTAACCGCCACGCTTGTTGTCTTTGCGCTTTCCAATAATTACTGGGTTGTACTGGCGGCCGCGGTACTTTTGTTCAGCGGCAATGCACCGGCGATGTCGCAGATTTACAGTCTGGGTCGAGAATATTGTGATCAGAATGGGATTAAAGATACCGAAGTCTTTATTTCCTCTATGCGCGCGGGCTTTGCGGTGTCCTTTGTGATTGGTCCGCCAGTGGCGTTCATGGTAAAAGCCGGGTATGGATTTTCAATGACCTTTATGATTGCCATCGTGATGTCGCAGTTGTTAGCGCTGATGACCTGGCGTTTGCCAGAACAGAGTCATCAAACCGAAAGTGATACCGGCCATATTGCCCCGATGGCCTGGTATCGTAATGTCTCGATCGTCCTCTTACTGGGCAGTTTTCTATTTGCATTTATGGCGAATACTCTGTTTGTCACCGCCATTCCTCTCTACCTCACCAAGGAACTGATGATCGCCGATCAGTGGGCTGGTTACCTGTTAGGATTAGCCGCTTTACTGGAAATTCCGTTGATGATTTTAGCAGGGATGTGGGGCGCTCGATTGGGCTATCGCCGCGTTCTGTTGGTTGGAATGACTTCCGGGCTGCTTTTATTCCTCGGCATGCTGACTTTTACGCAAACTCCGGCATTGATGGGGCTTCAATTTTTTAATGCGCTCTTCGTCGCGACAACGCAGACTCTGGGGATGTTGCTCATGCAAAAGCTCATGCGCGATCAGTTGGGGTTAGCCAATACGCTGTTCAACAATGTCTTTATCTGTGCCATGTTATTGAGCAATGTGTTCATCGGCGTCATTGCTCAGTGGTTCAGCTATTACCATGTGTTTGTTGCGGGTGGCGCCATGATGGGCCTGGCGATTGTTGCTCTTTGGCTGATGCGAGCGCCTGAGAGCGATCAAGTGGCTGCGTGAGCCAAGATCGGAAAGCCCTCACCTGATCACTGTGGATATCACTGCCGTTGCCACAGTCATAAACACCGATCCTCAGACCTTTCATCATTGTTAGCTTTTGCCCTTGTTGACGTTCGTCGTCGAATCGACCATGCATGATCTGCAAAGTCCTCCAGGTCGAGTCTTCGATACATACGTTCAGCAGAGGGGGCTCTTCCTATGCATGTCGATATTGCCGAAATTCATCCTCAACAACCCTGGCAAAAAGTATCTTATTTCTGACTATCTTTGATTTTTTTGAAATGAATCAATATTTTAATTTAAAACGCTATTTTAAATAAATCAAAAAAGTGTTTTTATGTTTCTCCGAAAGCGTAGAACAACAACAAAAACATTTGGAGAAAACCATGAGTAAACGTACTTATCTCGCAACGTGCCTGTTGCCGTTTATGCTGTTCGGCTGTTCCAGCCTGGGCCTGCAAGCGACGGCCGATTCGGCCCGAGAAGTTTTGCCCGAGCAGGACGGCTGGGCAGCGGCTGAAGGGCCTGTTACGGGAGGCGCCTTAGCCCTGGAAGAGAACGTTTTTACGGTTTCCAGCCGTAAAGCCTTCGTCGATGCCCTGTCTCAGGCGGGCGATGAACCCAAAATCATTCAGATCAAGGGCACGATTAACTTGTCCAGCGATGACGACGGTCAGGAGCTGACCGAAGAGGATTATCGAGTTGCGCCGTACAATTTTGAAGATTATAAAAACGCTTATTCTCCAGCCGTCTGGAACATTAAGCCGCTGATCAAAGGGCGCCCTAACCGTAACCTGGATGGTCCATTGGAAGAAGCGCGTCAGGCCTCTGCCGATGCTCAGAAAGCTCAGATTGTCATTCATGTTCCATCCAATACTACGCTGATTGGACTTGGCGATGATGCCACCATAGAAAAAGGTATGCTGTTACTCGGAGACAATGTCGAAAATGTCATTATCCGTAACATTGCTTTTGAAGACGCGTTTGACTACTTCCCAGCTTGGGATCCGGGTGACAGCTTCAAATTGGATGCCAGCTATCCCGGATGTCAGGACACGTATGTCGATGCTTCGCATGGCCCGCAGATGTGTCGCGGCGGCCGTTGGAACGCTGAATATGACCTGATTTCAATTAACGGCGCGAAGCGTATCTGGATTGATCATTGCACATTCTCCGATGGCGATCGTCCCGATTCCATGTTTCCACCGGTGTATCCTTTTCCACAAAATGAGATCACACAGAAGGTGCAACATCATGATGGTCTGATCGATATCACCAATCAGGCGGACTTGATTACCATCTCAAATAGCTATTTTCATGATCACGACAAAGCAATGTTAATCGGTAACAGCGATAAGAAAACAGCCGATACTGGCCACCTGCGTGTGACGCTGCATGATAATTACTTCAACAATGTTGGACAGCGAATGCCTCGGGTACGTTATGGTCAAGTGCATTCTTACAACAATTATTTTGTCGGAAATGCACAGGGTGCCGGCAATGGCCGTAATGCTTATGAAGCCCATTTAGATTCGCTTGCCAATAAGCCACAGCACAATGTCCTGCGTCAGGCGCTGGGTGCCGGTAAACATTCAGCTATCTACTCCGAAGCGAATGTTTTTGAGATAGCAAACGGCAATGCGTCTCATGCGGCGGGTAACATGAAAGGCGATGTGTTCTTTGATACAGGGTCGATGTTCAATGGCGAGATGATTGATCTGCTGGACGCTGCCAATGCCGCCAGCGGCAAGCCTATGTCTCCGGACGTTGGCTGGAAGCCTGAGCTGTATGGGGTTAATCCCGCAAAGCCAGCCAGCGACGTTGTCGAGTATGTTAAAGCGAATGCCGGTGCCGGAAAGCTTTGATTGCTTGATGAATGTTCGAAACAAAAAAACGGCCGGATTCTCCGGCCGTTTGCGTACTGTCTAACCGTAATTACAGATTACACACCAACGCCCAGGAACTGTCGGAACCAGGCTCTGTACTGGTATACCACTTGGCTTCCCAGATGGCATTGTTATGTACCATCAGGTCAGAACCACTGGCATGACTGGGATTGCCCTGCCAATCGGTCTGTGGCCAGTTGGGGTAAACCGGAACGTTCGTGGCATCGCAGCTGCCATCGTTGCCACCGTCACCGTTGTCGCCACCATCATTGCCATCCGTTGAAAGGTCGGCAATTGGCAAGTTGGCGTATTCCTGCGTCACGCCGTAGCTGTTCGAACCGATGACTACGCGGAAGCCGCTGGGCAAAGAGACTGGCAGGTAATAGTTCATGGTGACTTCGACTTCCTCACCCGGTGCCAGTGTTTGCCAGGCCGGCAGTGTCATCGCAACGCGGTGGAAGGTATTCTCCAGACCGCCGACATTGTTTCCTGCGGTGTTGCTGCCGTCGCTGATGACGGACAAACCAACGCCGGACTGATCATTGATGATGCTCGACGTGGCGGTCGACATGTTGAACTCAATGACGGTGCCGCCGGGTATTTCCTGATCGCCTGTGTTGGTCAGTCGCAACGTTGGGTTGATCGGGAAGTTGTTGTCACCGGTTTTAAAGCCGTCGAAGTCGTAGTTCAGCTCCAGTACTTCGGTCGGTGCCGGAATGTTGTCCGCGGTGACAATGTCATAAGGGGAGGCATTGGCAAAGGCGTTGTACGCGATGCTGGTCAGCGTATCACCAATGTAATATTCGCCTTCGCTGGCGTTCCAATCATAGTCGCCCGCCAGTTCCCAGAACATGATTCCGCCAACACCCTGATCGATGACGTAATTGACTTTGGCCGTCATCGATTGTTCGTCTTCGGTTGACAGGAAGACGCCACCCGTCGCATTCCACAGCCAGGGGGCCTGCGCCACGCTGTCGTAGTGGCGTACGTAGTCACCGCTTAGCGTGGTGTTGGCCGGGAAGCCGTATTGCGTCACGTAAGAGCCCACAATGCCTTCTTCGAGGTTTTTCGCATGCCACAATGGGTTTGAACCGGCGCCCAGTTCGTTGCCATTGTCGTCTTTGTCGTGCCACAGATTGTTAATGCCAAAGGCACCAAAACCACAGGGGACGGTCAAGCCGGTACCATCGGGACAGTCGGTTTGGTTCGGCAGTGCGGCTTTACCCCACAGTCCGTTGTTGCCACCGCTGACGTTTTCCCAGCCGCGAGTGTAGTAGGGCACCCCGATGTTCACCCGACCCGCTGGCAGTGCCCCGCGGAAATAATGAACCGCCCAGTCGGTGTTCAGGTAACCGATGTTGCCGTACTGAGCGGTGCCGTAAATGTCACCTTCTTCCAGCTCGAGGTCTTCACCCGTGTCGTACAGTGCCGCGTTGTGGCCGACGTAGGCGTTCCAGGCGCCGTGCAGGTCGTAAGACATGATGTTGACGTAATCGAGGTACGGCGTGACATCAAAATCTTCCATGCCGCGCAGCAGATACGCTGACGACGGTGACGCAATGGTCAGCAGATAATGTTGGCCGTCTTCCGCCGAAGCGGCATCGAGTTTTTCACGCAGGGTTTTCATCAGCACCTGATACGATGCCCACAGATCGCCCCGCAGGTTATCCGCAACCCAATAATCTTTTGGGTTACCGGCACCATTCATTGAGGTCGGATATTCGTAGTCAATATCAACGCCGTCAAAGCCGTAGGTACGGATGAAGTCGACCGCCGAATCGGCAAAGGTGTTGATGCCTTGCGTGTTCACAGACCCGTCGGGGTTGGTGGTCATGGTATAGAAACCACCGTTGTTGATGCGTTCTCCGGTGTCATCAAAGAAGCCCCCGGTTTCCGCCCAGCCGCCGACCGAGATCAGCGTTTTCACGTGCGGGTATTGCTGTTTGTATTTGTTCAGCAGGTTGAAGTGCCCGTTGTACGGCAGGCTTGGGTCCATCTCTGCGCCCGGCTCATTCGGCCAGGTCATCTGAGTCGCGGGGTTTTCCGGATTGGTCGGATCACCAACCGACAGACGGTATTGGTCGTCGATGTGGGCAAAGGCGTAGTTGATGTGGGTGAGCTTTTCCCAGGGAATGTCACTGGCGAGGTATTGGGCCTGCCCGTTGGTGCCATTTCGCCAACTGGTGAAGTAACCGATGATGCGGCGATTGTGGTGGTCACCCAGTTGTTCCCGGCCATTTTCATCATAGATGGAGCAGTAAGGCACATCGATGCCGGTGGTCTGATACAGCCCCTGCGGTCGGCAGTCGGAAACCGGTGGGGTGGTGTCACCGGTCACCGTCACCGAAACCGAATCGACGGGGCTGTTGGCACCATCGTCATCGGTCGCGATGGCGGACAGTGAGTGGTTACCCACGGTAGCCGTCCATTGGCTGGCGAATGGAGCAGTGGTATCAATGGCGATGGAGGTGCCATCAACAAAAAACTCAACCGAGCTAACGCTACCATCGGCGTCGGCAGCGCTGGCCGTGAGAGCGAGGACATCTCCAACGGACACTTCGGCGTTATCAGCTGGCGCCGTCAGGGAAACGCTGGGTACCACATTCGGGTCCGTGACGTCGCGACCGGACACATTGACTGATGCGGTACTGATCTGATTGTCGTTGTCCGTCGCTTCCACGGTCAGTGTGTGGCTGCCGGTGGTCACCGTCCAGTCGGCGGTATAGGGCGCGCTGTTACGGGTCGCGATGACGGATCCATCGACCAGAAACACCACGGACGTGATACTGCCATCGTTGTCTGCTGCGTTTGCGGACAGGGTGAGCTGGGTGCCAGCGTCGTAAGTACCGGCGGCTGGAGAGGTCAAGGAAACCGTGGGTGGAATCGGATCGATCGTACCGTCGCATTGGCCGAGCAGGCGCCATTCCTGATCGGTTCCGCTGTGCTGATCCGGGGCGCTGCCGCGTGACCACCACTTGGCTTCATAAGCACTGTCGAGGTGTTTAACCTGATCTTTGCCGAGGTAGGCCACCGTTGGCTCCCAGGGCGTCAGCGGAGCGCAGTCGACGGCAAACGCTCCGGTAGACAGGACAGCACTGGCCAGTGCTGTCATGAGTAAAGGTTGTTTCATGATGTTGTCCTTTTCGGGCGTGTTATTTTTTTAAATACCAATTAAATACCTTTTGGCACTAAAGTCGGATATTTGCACAGTGAAAAGGCGGCTTAGAAGTTAGAACCATTCATCGAGTGTGACGGCTGTCTAAACAACGCTGTTACCTGATTCCGGATAGTGGTCTAACTGACTGTTTTCTATAAAGATCTTATTTTGATGAATTTTTAATAAAACTGTCATGAATAATAGGATGGTATGGTACCAATGTGGCCAAAATGACGGGGTTAAAAAAGAGAGCGGGGATAAGACAGGCATTCGACAGGCAAAAAAAAAGCCCGCTAACAGCGGGCGACTAAACGAGTTTTGAAAAACGGTGGGGAAGAGCGTTTCAGCTCCCGACAGATCGGTAACACCGGGCTGTCGTCTGAATCGAGAGAGCCCTGCTAGGGGATAACTGACAAGGCGCGGATGCGGCAATGCTCAGTCTCTGATTCAGTAAATTCCTGTTCTGACAGGTCACAAACACAGTAAATCTTCAGAACAGGGCCATAGTAGGCAGTTGACCGCATGGTCACAAACGATTAATTTTAACGCTATGGTTGAATTAAATTCACTTGTTAGGGTAATGCATGCGACTGCCACCACTTAAGTCTCTGCAAGCGTTTGAAGCTGCAGGCCGCACCGAGAGCTTTCAGGAAGCTGCAAATGAACTGAATGTTACGCCTTCAGCGATCAGTCATCAGGTTAAGTCACTTGAGGAATATTTAGGTATACAGCTGTTTGAGCGCAAAACCCGGAAAGTGACTCTGACGTTGACGGGTGAGGTCTATCTGGAGTCAATAGCCGGTGCGTTTCAAACCATGGAATCGGCCACCCGACGGCTGATGGTTGGTCAGGGCGGGGATGAACTGAAGCTTGCTGTGGCTCCGGCGTTTCTGGAGCGCTGGTTGTTGCCCCGGTTTCAGGATTTCACCGAGCGTTATCCTGACATTGAAATGGACATTCATAGCTCCATTGGTGAGATCGATTTTGCACAATCGGATATCGACATGGCGGTGTATTTCGGGGATGGCCAGTGGTCGGGTATCGACTGTCAGTTCCTGCGTTCTTCCTATCTGGTGCCGGTGTGTTCTCCCTACCTGCTCGAACAGGAGCGGGTGATGGAGCCGGAAGATCTGTTGAAGTTCCGCCTGCTGTCCGTGCGAAAGCGTCCGGAAGAATGGCCGCAGTGGTTCCAGTTAACCGACACGCCCTACCAACCTTCGCAAGGGACGATCAGTTTTTCCAATGGGATGAACACGGCCAATGCCGCCACCCGGGGGTTGGGCGTGGCGCTGACCGATCCGTCGTTGGTCAGTGAGGAAATTGAAAACGGTGATCTCATGGTGCCGATCGATATCATGATGCAACAATCGAAGTCTTTTTATCTGGTGACTCAGAAAAACCGACCATTTTCATCAGCGATGTCGGCCTTTCAGCAATGGATTACGCAACGAATGGCCATGGATGTCTCAATGTGAACCGCCGCTAAATCATTCGTTTGGCTTTGTTATCAAACAGACATGTTCGGAAACTACACTATACTGAGGTCAGGCGATTAACCTTTGAACTCAGATGAGTCTTAAAACTGTTTCTTGGAAACTCTATAACCGTGCGCAATGGAGTTTGGCGCAACACATTTCCCGTTTGTCCAAGCTGCTGTTGCGGAACAGCCCGGATGAGTACGTCATTCTTAAAATTATCTGTACGTTTACCAATGGCGATGTTCAAACTTACGACGTGAATCGACGACTCGATCCGGAGCGAAGCCGGGAGATCGTTCGGTTTCTGAAAAAGCACGAAGCAGAGTTGAGCTTTTTTTACGTGCAGTTTATTAACTTTTCCCGACGTGAAAACATCCGCATGTCACTGTCTGGTTTGGCCCCATTCGAGACGCTCGATCTGATCAGTGAAAATACGCCGAACTGGTTGCATGAGCTGGTGAACCGACGCTTTGAACGGGAGATCAGCTGGCGGCATAAAGCCTGGAGCTATCTGTATAATCACCGGCCGTTCCGGCACAGCCTGAGCCGACACTGACCGCCGGGCTGGCGTTGCAAAACCCCGGTTTGCTGTTACCCTGCAAAATAAAAACGAGAAAGGTTGTACGTTTTGCTCGATACCGTTCAAATCCATTTCAATCCGGATTCATTTGCGCTGCTTAACGGGCTGTTGGCGTTAATGATGTTCGGCGCCTCCTTGTCTGTCCGGGTGGATGACTTCCGTTACCTGTTGCGCGCACCTAAAGCGCCGTTGATCGGACTGGTCAGTCAGTTTGTTTTGCTGCCTGCGATTACCTTTGTTGTTACCCAATGGCTCAATGTCGATCCATCTATGGCCCTGGGGATGATTCTAGTGGCCTCGTGTCCGGGTGGCAGTTTTTCGAACATCATGACTTGGCTTTCGCGGGGACACCTGGCGACCTCTGTATCCATGACCGGCATCTCCACGGTGGCCGCGCTCATCATGACGCCGTTTAACTTTGCGTTTTACGCAGGTCTTGATCCGCAAACCGCACAGCTATTGGCCAACATCTCGGTCGCGCCGCTGGATATCATGAAGCTGATTCTGGTGGTATTGGTGTTGCCTTTGGCTGGTGGCATGTTCGTGGGGCGAGCTTTTCCGACGGTGTCGTCTCGCCTGGACACGCCGTTCCGCTGGCTCTCGATGTTGCTGTTTTTTGGGTTTGTCGGTATTGCCTTCAGCTCAAACGGGGAAATTTTTCTTGAGCACGCGCATAAGTTCATCGGGTTGGTGATATTGCATAACGCTTTGGCATTGGGGTTAGGTTATCTGAGCAGTCGCCTGATGAAATTACCCGAAGACCAGACCCGGGCCGTTACCCTGGAAGTCGGGATTCAGAACTCCGGCTTGGGTCTGATCATTCTGTTTAACTTCTATCCGGACCTCGGGGGTATGTTGATCATTACTGCCTTTTGGGGTGTCTGGCACCTGGTGTCGGGTCTGAGCCTGTCACTGTTCTGGTCACGTCGTCCGGCGTTGACGGCCAGTTGAAATATCGGCGCTGAGTTTATCGAAATGCGCCTGCAGCCATTGCGTCTGTTCTCGAACATCGCCTTGCGGTAACTGATCCGGGTGGACGACATCGAGGATGTGCATGTGCAGCTTTTGGGTGCGGAAAAACCGATAGCTCCATACCTGGGCCAGAGCCCGAACGACCGGATGAATCCGCTGGCCGATCTGCCGCCATGTGGAATGACGTACATCGACATAGACCAGCACAATCGGTGCCTCCGCTGCCGTGGCAATGCGCACGGTACCGGTTTTCCAGGGCAGGTCTTCCGCTGGTTTCCAGACCGGATTGGACAGGCTCAATCGTCCAGCCGACGAGATGCCCAGTCGACCGCCATTACGGACAAACTCAGACGATTGTTCGGTAATTTGTGCACCCTGATCAGAACGCCGTTCCGCGTCAATTTTAATAAACAGAAACAGTCGCCGAATGGGCTTGAACACCGAGATGAAATGCCGACCGATAATCCGGCAATCGTTGCCGTGTTTGCTGCCCAGCCATACCGCGCCCAGCCCATCGAAAAAGCCATGCGGGTGGTTGATGGCAATCACACAGCCGCCTTCTTTCGGCAAGCGTTCTTCGTTGAACACGCGAACATCGAATTGATTGCGGTTGAATATCCGATTCAGCAACTCGTGCGTGGAGGGGTGATCTTTCTGCATGTGCGCCAGCAGGTTCAGAATCCAGGTCAGACCGAGAATCCGAAACAGAATGACGCGTACCGATTTGGGCCAGTTTTCCAACAACATAATAAAAGCGTAGACCAAGTGCGTTCAAAAGCCGGCCACTATAGCAGAGGCGACGAACACGATCAGCCGTCATCTGACCGATCAGATTGGAAAGTGAGCTTGGTAATCGTCGAGTGTTTCCTGCATCCATCCGATACAGAAGCGTGTGTAATCGAGTCCGAACTTCAGCGTGCGCAGTTGAAACCAGGCTTGGTGTTGCCAGGCTTCGGGGACCGTTTCCTGTTCGAGCCGGGTTTGCAGGTTTGCCATCACGCTCGCCTGCCGCGTCAGTTCTTCGATGTAATCCTGCAGTTGAGTGGACACATCCTGCGGCTGGTGGCCGAGAAAAAACAGTCGCAGGATGGCTTCATCTTTAATTGTGGACAGCTTGAGCGGTTCGCTGATCCACGCCTGGAACGTCTGGGCGCCAGCCTCGGTTCGGGCATAGAGTTTCTTCTCCCGTTTGCCCTGAGAGACCGTCCGCACGGTCACCCAGCCGTTTTTTTCCAGTTTTTTCAGGGCCGGGTGAATGCTGCCCGTGCTGGCGTTATAAAAGAAGGCCGTACTCTGTTCCATCGCCTTTCGCAGATCGTAGAGCGACAGTTCAGAAAAGCTCAGCAGTCCCAGTATGATTTTGTCTTGCACAGAGGGTGTCGGGTTCCGTGATGGTGGACAGGTGCTGACGATAATAGGTCAGGATGTCCTGGTTCAGTTCGTTCCAGAACACTTTACCGTCGACCGACCCTAAAAGGCCAGCCCATTTCAGTGGCGGGACATGATTGAGGTCGGTGAAGTTCATGTGCGCGGCACCGGTAAAGGTTCGCTCGCTCGCGTTGGGATTGTTTTGTATCCAGCCAGCATTCATGCCCTCACCGGAAACAGTGGTCTTACCGTAGCGGGTGTCGGTGCCGTTGAGATAGCGAATCGTGGGTGTGTCGTGGATCAGCTCAAGGCCATAGGTAAACTGCGGCACGTCCATCACTATGGTGGGCCGGTGCTGTTCCGTTCGATGTGTAACGACGCCGGACACGGCACCGCCGAAGCTGTGTCCGAGCAGACCGATGTTCGTGGTGTCGAGGTGGCTGATCAGGCTTGCGGGTAATTGCTCACTACTGCTGTCGAGCAGCGTTAACAGGTGTTCGGTGTCCGCCACCCAACGTTGAAAGTTATCCTGCAACGGTTGGTAATCCGGACGAGCTTCCAGGGCCGCAACAGCGTCGCGAAACGCAGCCGGTGTTTGGCTGTCGCGAATAGAGGTCAGTTGCCGGGCGATGGCGGCGAGGTCTTCCTCGGTGGGCTCCGGTGTGTTGAGCACATCGTCACTTTGTCGGTGAAGCTGGCCGGAGGCGTCCTGAACGATGGCGCTGTCGCCGGGATGATTCAAACTCAACACAACGAATCCGGCTTCCGCCAGTGTTTGCATCTGCGTCATGTTGGAGCGGGCAAAGGCCCCCCAGCCGTGGTTAAAAATCAGAACCGGATAGGCTCCCGGCGCGGGCGGGGCGTTGAGCCAGGAATCCGAAGGCGATTCTCCGCCCATCAGGAAGGCGGGAATGCCGTACTGTTGTGCCAGCACATCGTTCAACCAGTCCTCAGAGTAAGGCAGTGGTTGAGTGTCGAGGGTGTTACAGGTCGGATACCAGGCATACACCTGATACCAATCGGTTTCGGTACGCTGAACATCAAAGCGTTGTACGCCGATCTGCGGCGATGATTGACTGATGTCGGGTTTGGGCTGGCTGGCACAGGCCGATAACAGCAGGGCGATGCTCAAGAGCAAGGGCAGGCGCATGGGTATATCCTATTTAATTATCTTTTAGATATGTCTATTAGATACAAATAGCTTGTAAGGATCGACTGCCATTGGTCATGATTGAACGCTCAGTTTAGTGAGCGCGGAACTGCGCGCGGAACTGACGGGGCGTCAGGCCCTTCAGGGATTTAAACGTTTTGTTGAACTGAGCCAGGCTCTGATAGCCGACCTGTTGCGCGATGATGGCAATCTGGGTTTGGCTGGAAATCAGTTGTGAGCAGGCCTGCCCGATCCGTAAACGGGCAATGTATTGGCTCGGAGACAACCGGGTGTGGCGCTGAAACTGTCGCTGAAATGACGACACGCTCAGGTGCGTCATCGCCGCCAGTTCGGCCGCTGTCGGTGGGTTGGCATATTCGCGGTTAAGCCGATCAATGACCGGTTGCAGACGATCATCAGGCGGGGTGTGCAGAAAATGGCGACACAGGGGCTGTGCCTCGGTATCTGTGTTCAGCATCTGGAGAATCTGCACAAAGGTCAGTAATCGCCGTTCCGGTTCAGCCTCGATCAGTTCCTGCAGGTCTGATCGGATGGCGGCACCGGTTTGGTTACTGAAGCGTAACGCCCCCCGGGCCCGATCGATCAGGTGTTGCAGATTCGACCATTCCGGGCACAGCGTGACCAGTTGCCGGAGCCAGGCTTCCGAAAACCAGACAACAAGGGCGGTGTGCGGTTTTGATGACGTCGGAGCACTGTCGGAATGCCAGGTGTGCGGCGTGTTAGGCCCGACCAGCACCAGATCGTCGTCCTGATAGGGCGCAATGCTGTCGCCGACGTATCTGTGCCCCTGACTGTTCAGTGTCAGGGTCAGCTCGTACTCCGGGTGCTGATGCCACTCAAACGGAATGCCGTCATCGAGCCGGCGATCCAGCACCGTGAGGCTTTGTTGCGGTGCTTTGCTGATGGTCTCTAGAAACGGTTTCATCGTTCGTTATAAATAATGCGATATTCGCAAGTATAGACGTACTTTTTGCGGTAATTACATCACTTTTGGTTGTTCAGCGCCATACACTGTCAGTTCTCACGCATCGGAACCACGACTGGAGGCGACTGATGACCGCGCAACCCAAACATCCCGGCGCCGTAGGGCCAGCCAAGCCCTTACACCAAATTATTAAAACGCACCCGTTGCGGGTCATGACTGAGGATGACTGGCAACAGTGGATTACCCACGGTTATGTGGTTATCCGTAATCTGATACCAGCTTCGTTGATCGAACAGGTGCGACAGGCGGTGTGGGCCTTCGAAGAGATGGACCCGGATGATCCGACAACCTGGTCGAAACGCCAGCGCCGAGATCACAAAATGACCGAGCTGAACAACACCGGTATGGTTGAGATGTATCATCACCCGGCGATGTGGCAGGTGCGTCAGCACCGCGCGATGTACGATCTGTTTGTTGATATCTGGGATCGGGAAGACCTTTGGGTGTCCATCGACCGGGCCAATCTGAACACGCCGAATCGAGGCCCCCGGGCGTTGACTGATGACCAGGGTTTCATTCATTTTGATGTCGACAGTTCCGCAACGCCGTTGCCGGTGTCGGTACAGGGGGTGTTGGCGTTGTCCGATCAGGATGCCGAAACCGGGGGCTTCCAGTGCGTGCCGGGGATTTTTCGTGATTTCGACTGGTGGCGCTCACATCAGCCAGCGGGCGTCGACCCTTACCATCCGGATGTGTCCGGTTATGACATTGCCCCGGTTCCGTTAAATGCCGGTGACATGCTGGTGTTCAATGCACTGTTGCCTCATGGTGTGCGACCCAACGGTTCGATGAATCGAGCACGGATGGCGCAATATGTCTCGATGTTTCCGGCACAACCGGAAGATAGACGGTTGGTTGACGAGAGGATTCACCTTTGGGCTCACCGCCAGGCACCAGCCGGGGATGCGTTTCCGGGCGATCCGCGCGGCAAGGAAACCTTTGAGTATGGACCAGCCGAACTCTCCGCTTTAGGTCGCCGCTTGCTGGGCTTGGACGAGTGGTGACTTAAGAGGGGTCGGCCGGTGCATCGTTGACCAATGAGACCGGCAGTGGACGGCTGTCCGAGCCGGTATAGAAACTGACATGCGGGAAGGGGATTTCGATGCCTTCCTGATCGAAGCGGATCTTAATGGCCTGCAGCATGTTGTTTTTCAGAGTCAGGAAGTTTTCCCGTTGGGCCCAGACGGAAAACTGAATGTCGATGGATGAGTTACCGAACCCGGAAAAGATAAACAGTGGTTTGGGTTCTTCCAAACACAGCGGTTCCTTTGCCGCGATGTCCATCAGGATGTCACGCACCCGTTCAATGTCTTCTCGGTAGGCCACACCCACTAAAAGATCGGCTCGCCGGATCGGGTATTTGGTTAAGGTGGTGACTTCGGTTTTCAGCATGGTTTCGTTCGGAATGCGGACAAACAGGTTATCGAAGGTGCGCAGTTTGACCGACAGTAAATCGATGCTAATGACTTCGCCGGAAGTGGCATTTACGCGAATGATGTCGCCAATGGAAAAGGGGCGCTCCAGCATCAGAAACAAACCGCTGATCAGGTTCGACGCGGACGTCTGCGAGGCAAAACCCAGCGCGACCGTCAGGATACCGGCCGCACCGAGAATGACGTTCAGATCAAACCCGAGCTGACTGAGCGCCGAAACACTGAGCAGTCCGAAAATGACATAAAATACCGCGCGTTTCAGAATCAAACGGCTGTGGGGGCTCAGCGCGGTCCCGGAAATTTTAACCGCGGCGGTGCTCGCCAGTTTGCCGAGCACATAACCGGCCGTCAGCAACAGTATCGCCTGCAGTATTGAATACAGATGCGTGGACTCGATTAACTCATTCAAACGGGTCAGTACGTCCATGGGTTCAGACTCCTCGGGAGGTCGGGGCGACGATCATGCAAACAGACTGCTGAGATTACGCATCAGGGTGCGTCGTTCACTGGGCAGTCGTGCGGTGTTGACCGGGGTGGGGTTTAAGTGGTCAAAGGGTGCACTCTGGGCAATGTCCACTTCAATGTCCCGGTCGTCGTTGCGGGTCAGCGTCAGTTGGTTGGTCCACAACTGGGCATTCTCGCCGGAATATAAGGTCAGCAGCGGAACGGGAATGTTAATACGCTCGAATGTCAGCACATCTTTCGCTTTGTTGATTACGTGAACCGGTGTGACAGCGCGGTGCTGACGCTGCTCGAGTAAGCTCAGATCCAGTCGCGCATCGGTGTATTTGGCGTAACACATTTCGCCTTCGCGGGTGCTGGGTCCGAACCAGGAGTCTGACGGTCGCCAGAACGGCAAGTCCAAAACCAGTGTTTGATTGGTGGTGGTCTTGGCGGTAAACCACAATGGCGTACTGACGAAGAGCGTGGCGCTTTCACCGGGTAGCAGGTGCAACGTCGCTGATGGACTCACCACCATAAAGCGATCGGCCAGTGCTGGCAGAATGTTCAGTTCGGTATGGCTGCGGTCCTGAATCAGACGAGTCAGGGTAAAGTGCGGCGAATACACTTCCTCGGGCTCATCGACTGACTCCGCCGGTCGCTTGTGGATGTACGCGGCCGACGATTCTTCCTGCTGTGGCCGGTCCCAGACTTTCCATTCGTTTGGATCCCGGCGGATGGTGATCGTGCGGTTTTCTAAGGCCCAGGTCCAGCCGGGCTGCTCCGCAAAGGTGTGAATGCCCCACCAGGGTAGGGCGGATCGGTTTTCCGTTGAACTCAACGTACCGTCTCCATCGCAATAAACTAAGACATAGCTGGTACTTTCGCACCCGGACCGGAGCAGTTCAAGTGTTGCTTTGGCTTCCCCGTGCATTTGGTTTGCCGTTCCAAGGTCGTAGGGACAGCTGGTTGAGTAATCAGTAAGCTGGAGACGAAACGTGATTGTCCGGAGCCTGAGAATGCATGAACTACTACAAAAACTAACCGTTCTGGTCGGAGAGAACAACGTGCTGACCGGCGATGCCGTGCGACAGCGAGCGACGAGTTGGTTCGATAACACACCGATGTCGGCTGCGGCCATTGTACGACCCGGTACGACAGCGGAGGTGACGGCCGTCATACAATGCTGTGCTGAACATGGCGTCGCACTGATCCCGATGGGTGGGTTGACCGGGTTTGTCGAGGGTGCTGTAGCCGGGGATCAGCAAATCGGGTTATCGCTCGAGCGCCTGACACGGATTGAATCCTTTGATGTGGAGAACCGCAGTGTCGTTGTTGAGGCTGGCGTTCCGTTACAGGCATTGCAGGAGGCTGCCGAAGCGCATGGATTACATTTCCCGGTCGATCTGGGCGCGCGCGGTAGCTGCACAATAGGTGGCATGACGGCGACGAATGCCGGTGGCAACGAAGTGCTGCGCCGCGGCATGATGCGTGAACAGATTCTGGGCATGGAGGTCGTGTTGGCCAACGGTGAGGTGTTAACGAACTTACGCCCGCTCATTAAAAACAATACCGGATACGATCTGAAGCAGTTGTTTATCGGGAGTGAAGGCTCCCTAGGCGTGGTGACGCGCTTGTGTCTGCGTCTGCGGCCAAAACATCTGAGTCATTCAACCGCCCTCGTAGCGACCGACAGTTTCGACAAGGTCGCGCATCTGCTGCGGCACCTGGAGGGCGCCTTGGGTGGACGCCTTTCTGCTTACGAAGTCATGTGGCAGAACCACTATGCCTTTATTATTGACGATGAACAAACACACAAAGCGCCGTTGCCGACCGACTATCCGTTTTATGTTCTGGTGCAGGCCGCTAACTACCACGAACTGGAAGCCGATATTTTTCAGTCGGCGCTGGAACAAGCCATGAGTGACGAGCTGCTGGTGGATGCCGCGGTGGCCAGCTCGTTGGCTCAGCAAGCGGATCTTTGGGCGATTCGTGACGATATTGAACGACTGACCGTTGGGCTTGCACCTTACATTGGGTACGACGTCAGTTTGCCCATTCAGGCGATGAACGCCTACGTGACCGACCTGACCGAGACGATCAACGCGAGATGGGCGGATGCGAAGATGGTGGTCTTCGGACACCTGGGCGATGGCAACTTACATCTGTTTATTCATATCGGTCCTGAGTTGTCTGCTGAAGACAAGGAGGCGGTCAACCAGATGGTGTATGAACCCCTTGAAGCATTACAGGGTTCTATATCGGCTGAGCATGGCATCGGCCATCAGAAGAAACGCTATCTGAAGTACAGTCGTTCCGATACTGAGATTGCCTGGATGCGTCGGCTCAAACAGACGTTCGACCCGGAAAACCGGTTAAACCCGGGGGTGATTTTTTAGTGCGCCAACCGACAAGCCGGTGTAGTCTTCGCTCAATGGGCGCGCACTGCACCGAGCTTAACTGAGCGCCCTGACATCTAACGGTTTTACAGGGTCTGCCATTGTTAAGTTATCGCCACTCGTACCATGCCGGCAATGTTGCCGACCTGATTAAACACATTGTTCTGGTTGAAATGCTCAGTCACCTTGTGAAAAAGGAGACGCCCTTTGATTATATCGATACCCATTCAGGGGCCGGACTTTATGATCTGAGAAGCGCTCAAGCGCAAAAGACTCAAGAGCACATCGATGGGATTCAACGGCTAAAGCCTGCCGACTACCCAGAGCTGAAAACCTATTTTGACATCATCCGTCATTTGAATAAGTCCTCGACCATCGACTTTTATCCGGGCTCTCCGTTGGTCGCTAAACATTTTATTCGGCCGCATGATCGTGGCTGGCTGTTTGAACTTCATCCTGACGATTCAAACCGACTGCAAAAAAACTTTGTCGATCAGAAAAACATTCGTGTTCAGCCGAAAGATGGCTATGAAGGTTTAAATGCCGTGTTCCCGCCAAAAAGTAAGCGGGGACTGGTGTTGATCGATCCTTCTTATGAAGTGAAAGCCGAGTACGAATGGGTCGCGCAAGCCGTGATGAAAGCGCATGGAAAGTTCCGGCAGGGTATTTATGCGATCTGGTACCCCGTGGTGGATCGACCGACCATTCAGCGGCTGGAAAAAACACTCATGAAAAGTGGTATCCGGAACATTCAGCGGTTTGAGCTGGGCGTCGCTCCGGACTCAGATACGCGCGGCATGACCGCCTCCGGGATGATCGTGATTAACCCGCCCTGGACACTTTTTGAAACCATGTCGAACCTATTACCCCGACTGGCAAAGGATGTGACTCAAACCGGTGGCGTATTTTATAAATGCGACACGCTGGTGGTTGAATAGGTTTGTCGGTATAGCGACTGTTTTGAGTGGGTGACGGATGGATCGCCCCGGTGCGTTCAAAAAATGCTTGAGCATCGGTAACTGTTTAACGGTTAAACATCGTTTTGCAAACCTGATACTACGTTATGCTCTGTTCTCTAATGGCTGCCGACGCCATGACCATTGCCACGAAGAAAACTCAGGGAGTCAGTAACTCCCTGAGTTTTAGTTTACTAATAAGTCGGTTCCCGTTCGGCCCAGCCAGCAAAGATTTTCTCTAGGATGACGACGGCGTAGTACAGCAATATTCCCAGTACCGCCAACGCGATGAGCACCGCAAACATGAGCGGGTAGTCAGCGTTAATTTTTCCGCTGTCGAACAGATGACCCAGGCCGCGCCCATGCGGTTCAACAATTTCCATGAGGTTGGTGCCGATAAAGGCCAGGGTCGATGCCACCTTAAGCGCTCCGAAAAACTCCGGCAGGGTTTTTGGTAACGCGATTTTCCAGAATACGGTCAGCTTTGATGCACCCAGTGCACGCAGAATGTCTCGATATTCCGGTTCTAAGGTCGACAGTCCAATGGAGACCGACACCGCAATCGGAAAAAACGAAATCATGAACGCAATCAGGACGGTATTAAAATCGTGTTGACCAACAAAAATCAGCGCCACGACCGGCACCACGGTTGCTTTGGGAACCGCATTGAAGCCAACCAGAAGTGGATACAAAGCCGTCCGCATGGTTTTTGAAAAACCCATCACCACACCGAACGCCACACCAACGACAACGGCCAGAGCAAGCCCGACCACGGTACGCCACAGCGTGTCCCAGGCATACATGGCAAACAGGTCCCGGAACTTCCAGAATGCCGGCCAAAGATCGGAGGGCGAGGCCATTTTGTAGTTCGGCCAGTCGTTGTACCAGACCAACCATTCCCAAAACAGCAGGAACAATACGATGGCAATGATCGGCGACAGAATGCCTTTCATTCGCTCACTCATGCGGCGACCTCCTGTTTGCGACCCTGTGCAATTTCAATCTGTTCGCGCAACGTGGCCAGCATTTCCACGGCCTCGGGCGTGTACAGCGAATCGATACGCCGGTCTTCGGGTAAGGTCACGTCCAGCACATATTGGCAGGTGGCGGGACGACCCGAGAGCACGACCACCTGATCGGCTAGGAACACGCTTTCTCGCAGATCGTGCGTGATCAGTAAACCAGTAAAAGATTCCCGGCCCCGAAGTTCACGCATGATTTGCCAAAGGTCTTCCCGGGTGAAGGCATCCAGTGCACCGAATGGTTCATCGAGGATCAGCAAGTCCGGTTTATGAACCAACGCGCGACATAAAGAAGCCCTTTGCCGCATTCCTCCGGACAGTTCAGACGGTCGCTTATGTTTGAAGTCCGCCAGGCCTACCAGTTCCAGTAACTTGGCCGCGCGTTTCAGGCACTGGTTGCGCGTCAGATCGTGCTTGACGATTTCCATCGGCAACACCACGTTTTCTATGATGGTTCGCCATTCGAGCAGCACCGGATTCTGAAACGCCATCCCCACGGTGGAACGCGGTGACGTCACCCGTTCCTCATTCAGCGTCACGGCACCACTGTCCGGCGCCATCAGGCCGGAGGCCAGCCGGGTCAGTGTCGACTTGCCGCATCCCGAGGGACCGACCACGGCCGTAAACTGACCGGCCGGAATCGTCAGGTTAAGTTTGTCCAGCACGGGCAGCGACTGCTGCCCGGTGGTGTAAGCGTGGCTGACATTTTCAATGCCGACATCGACAGACATAATTACTTCACCATCAGCACACTGCTGTCCGGCAGGTAGGCATCGGTGAAGATCGCCTCCATGCTTGGCGAGCTGTTGAAGTCATAGGTAATCGCAATCTGTTCCAGCGCTTTTGCAAATCGGGCACTGTCGACATTACCCAGGCCGTTTTCACTGACGTAGTCGGTCAGGATGTTGTCTCGTAATGCCAGGTTCAGGCGTCGAGTTTCCAACGCAACATCGCCGGCCGGGTTACGGTCGATCACGGCTTGAGCACCGGCTTCCGGATCGGCGGCGGCATCTTTCACACCCATGGCGACTGCGCTTAAAAACCCGGTGATGATCTCAGGGTTGGATTCGGCATAGTCGGTGTTGACGATGATCGCGTTACCATAGAGCGCGACACCGTGATCAGCCATCAGCAGCGTGGTCAAGTCATCTTCCGGCACGCCCAGACGTACAAGGTTCAGGTACGACGAGAATGAAAAGCCAGTCACACTGTCAACCTTGCCTTCGGCCAACATAGGCTCACGGGTTGGGAAACCGACCGGTTCAACGGTGATCTTGTCCATGTCCAGATCGTTTTCCAGTGCGAAGACCGGGAACTGTGCCCAGGCACCATCCGGTGGCGGCGCACCCAAGACGGAGCCTTCCAAATCGCTCACGCTGGAGATGCCCTGACTCTTACGCCCGACCACGGCGAATGGCGGTTTGTCGTAAATCATCATCACGGCTTTGACCGGAGCTTCCGGATTTTGGTCAAGGAACTTAACCAGCGAGTTAATGTCGGCAAAGCCGATGGGGTAGGCGCCGGTGGCTACTTTTGGAATGGCATCCAATGAGCCCTGGCCAGCTGTAATGCTGACATTCAGATCTTCCGCCGCAAAGTGTCCATTGTCGATGGCGAGAAAATAGGGCGCTGCCGGTCCTTCAAATTTCCAGTCCAGGGTAAAGGCAACATCGGTTTCGGCCATAGCCATGGTGCTGATGGTCAGCAATGGAGCTGCCAGCAGTCGGGTGATTTTATTCAGCATGCGCTGTCCTCTCTTATCTGTTTTTTTGGTTATGCACCGGTGGAATTGCAAAGCACGGGCCAGTGTTGACTGTCTGGTCGAAAATGAGCGGAATGACCCGCCGCAGTGCGGCAGATTGAAAATGAAAATGGGTTGGATTCAGCGGGCTGTCGGCTGGAGCGGACCAACCTGTGCGCCAAAAGTGCACTGGTTTTTTATTGGTGCACTGTGCCGTGCACCGAAAAAGCTCAAAAGAAATGATGAATTTTTCGGGTGAGCAACGTAGGCTTTCGCAGCGCTGAGAGAGGCCTGATCGGTCTTATTTTTTTGTTCCTCGAGGCAAGCAGGAGAACCCAATTGGAGCTGTTGACGTTACTGTTTTTTATTCCGGCGTGTTTTGCTTTGAACATGACTCCCGGACCCAACAACCTACTCGCTATGAACAACGCGCGTTGCTATGGCTTTTCTGTGGCGTTAATGGCGGGGCTTGGACGGATTACGGCCTTTGCGCTGATGATTGCGCTGACTGCTTCCGGATTAGCGGTGATTTTATATGCCTCAGAGACGCTCTTTTTTATCATCAAACTCTTTGGTGCGTTGTACTTGATGTGGATTGCCGTGTCGTTATGGCGCTCTAATGCAAGCCCGGTGGCCGATGTCGATCGTGAACAGAATCGATGGGGGTTAGCCAAACAAGAGTTCCTTCTGGCTGCCGGTAACCCAAAGGCCATTCTGATTTTCACGGCGTTTTTGCCGCAGTTTGTCGACGTGCAGGGCAACAGCGCAGAGCAATTTTTTGTCTTGGGTGTCACCTTTCTGATGTTGGAAATATCGGCGATCAGCCTTTATGCGTTGTTCGGAGTATACCTGCGAAGCTGGTTTGCCAAACCGGCGATGGCAAAACGGTTTAACCGGGCCTGTGCCACCTTCTTGGCTTGTTCGGGGGTGAACCTGTTGTTGAAACGCTCTTAACATACGGGTTCAGTGCCGGCTGGCGACCAGCACTGAACCCGCCCACGTTAAAACCGGAAGGGCATCTCAAACACGGCTTGCTGATTGTCAGTCACCAGCTGCACAGACGTCATGTTATTGCGAAACGGAATGGTGGCCGTCCAGTAACCGGCTTCTTGAAAGTTCTGAGTGATCGGGCTGACACGCTGACCGTATTCATCCAGACCGTGGATCGCAATCAGGTTGTCTAAATCTCCCGCCAGTTTCAGATGATAGCCAGGGAACATGCCACGCTCGACAGACTCCAGCGTCACGCGCACACCTTCTATGCTTTGCCCTTGCCAGAGATCGTTCAGGTTGAGCGCCGTATTGCTCAGCCGCCTTGGCATACGCAAGGTCAGTACACCATTGATGCCATCGAGCTCCGCACCGGCTTCGGTGCCGGTATCGAGTGTAAAGTTGGTTAAACCAAACGGTTGTCGTTGAACTTCACGAACCGGAATCAGGGTCAGATCGGCCGCGTTATACGGAAAACTGGGCGCGACAAAGCGTTCAATCGGGTTTTCTGCGTCGGGCAAACGATAACTCAGCGCGGACATAGAGCCTGTCAGTTCTTTAAACAGCGGCATGTACAGGCGGGCCGTCGGGTTGCCAGACCAGCCGGACTCGCTGTGAGTGACCACCAACTTCATACCCGGCCAGGTCGCCTGACCGACAATCCGTTCATCGTCATAAAAGCTTGTCCAATCATCGGCTAACGGTCGCAGCAGACGCATATCGACGAACTGATAGCGGTTCCATTTGGCATTGTCGACAGGCGCATAGGACAGCGCAAAGGGTGATGCCGGTGTTTCATTGTCGAGATCCGGTTCGAACAGTCCGGTCAGTGACGCAGTGGCTGTGCGTTGGTCCGTACTGCCAGCGATGATGACTTCCAGTTGGTGTATCTGGCCGCGGTAATGCTGATCCTTCACGCGACCGAATGACGAGCTCCAGCTCGTTTGCAAAACCTGGCCGGCCGCGTTTCGAGCACGAACCTCCAGCAGACGATCGATTTGGCCGCTTTGCCGATAGCGAATGCTGCGGTTGCCAATACTGACCAGGTCGATACTCACGCCGGCATAGCTGACTTGCTCGCCGGCCTGCAACGGTACCGCAAAGGTTTGTATCTGAGTGGGGCGGCTCAGCGTGTAGGTCACGTCGATCTCATGGATGTCTGCCACATGGGTGTCCGGTATCAAGCGGACCCGTTTATTGACGCTGGCTTTCTGAAAAAATACGGAACCTTGCGTGGCCGCCTCGTGGTTTTTGCCGCCGAAAACATTCTGCACATCGAGACAGTGTTCTTCGCGCAACAACGACTCGCCATCGCGGCTTTTCACGTCGGTTACCATCAACGACTGACCAACGAGCGCGCGCAGAGTGCTGTCGTTAATACCTTCGGGCATCGCCGCTTCGGCATCGATGATCAGCTCCATCACGTCGTCATCGGTCATACTCAGGCTGTCAACGTCGATCGCGATCGGGCCTTCATGGAAAGCCGGTGCCACCGTCGATGAGTTCAATGACAGAAGTGGCAGATTGGCCAGCTCAAAACGCGCCTGGTAGTCGGCGGGATCGTCGACAATCTGTTCCTCGTTGCTGTCACCACCGTTGAGCCGCCCACCAAAGGCTGATGCGATGGTGTTTTCGATCGACTGACGCAACTGAGTGACCAGGTTCGCGGTGATGGGCCAATCCAGACGTACGCTTTGCGCGTCGTGCTGAATAGCGATTGCCGCCATTAAATCCGCCGCGACCGGTGAGGTGATTTGCGCGTTGTTTCGGGTTGAGTTCAGCCAGGTGGTGGCGGTCGTCGCGACTTGCTGATTCCAGCCGGCATTGTTGCTGCCAAGTTGCCCGTTCAGTCGCAGCCCTCTTGCCAGAAGATCGACTTCTGCTGACAAGGCGGCGATGTTGAGATCCGGCAGTGACGCAATGACCTGACTGCCAATCATGCCTGCCATCCCGGGCAGTGCAGCCGATCCGTCTTTGGGAGAAAAGACCATCAGGCTGGCGAGTTTGTTTGCCCGATAGGTTTGCCATGAATCCAGTGATGCCGAAGGTTGGGCGTTGCTGAGACGGACATTGAATCGCTGTAAGGCCGCCGTTGACGTAGCCAGGGCGAACCGGTTATCGGCCAGACTGACGTACAACACGGACTCTGAGGGCGCCTGATCGCCAGGGCAATGAAAGTCAGCGTCTACCGCAGCCGCTTTGGCCGACAGCTGCCACAGACCGGCCGGTGATGTGGTCTCCGTAAGTGCATAGTGACGAGACAGTGCCTGACGCATGGCCGCCTCACCGAAGGTACCCGTGACCGCAACGATCGCATCAGGTTGCGTACCATCGTCATTTGCCAGCACCGCAGCAAACGCCTGTGACAAACTGAGGCTGTTGTCGGCCAGAATATCCACCAGTGGCGGAGCATTGCCGACCGGGTCTGCGGCCAGGTCCGTGAGACTGGTGCGGCTCAGTTGCAGCAGCTTGTTAACCTGGTCGAGATTGATGTGCGTTACAGCCGCCGTACGCTCGGTGACCAGAGCGGATTCGACCGCCAAAGCCGGGTCGGCGATGGGTTTGAACAACCAGAACCAACCTGCCGCTGCCAGGGCGGTTGTTAAGATCAACAGGCCGGCAAATCCGACGCCCAGTCTTTTCAGCCAACGTGGGCCTGACGACGGCTTGGCCGTTTGTGGCTCAGGTTGGGCGGGTTCCGGTGGTATTTCAGCAACGCTTACCAGCAGCCCTATGGCAGAAAACTTGCCTTTCAGCGATGCAAGACGGGTGACGTCGTCGGTGGTCAACAGGCTGGTTTTCTTGCCGGCCAGCAGCTTTTTCCGGACCTTCAGTTCGTCCAGCTTGGTTAATGCCTGAAGCTTCTTGACCGCTTCGGCTTCATTGGTGCCTGGCTTCAGTCGTCCAAGACTGATCAGACGATAACGGGTTTTTTGGGGGGCGTTGACCGGCATCCGTTCATCTTCTCATTAATACAACAGACCGCTCAGTTTACCCTGAACTTAACGACCAAAACTGTGAACTCGCACCGGGTGCGTCCTCGATGATCTGACCTTGCTGCGCACAGGCCGTTGATACGCAGAATGATAATCACCATCAGATGCATTCCGTTGCGATAAAACTCTGTTAGAGTTGGCGGCAAACCAGAAAGAGAAAAGGATATTTAGGGTGTTTCGGCAAGCGATGATTGGCGTCATAGTGTTGGTTGCTTTGGGCTCAGCACTGATGACATGGACAAGTACGTCTTCATTAATACAACGCGGCCAAACGTCGCAACAGGAAACCTATCAGGCCTTGCAGGATCAGTTGGCGCCTTATCTGGAGATTGAACAGCCAACGGAAGCGGATTTGGCAACGATTGAGCATCTGCAAACGATGATCAGCCGGTTCACTCCGGAGACCAGCGCCGGCTTGGCGACAAACCTGAGAGTAGGGTGGTTGTTGTGGGCGATTGCCTTCGCCTTTGTCATGGTGGGCTACGCATTGACCCGTCGGGTGTGCCATCAATGGCCTGCCCTGCGCGATCCCGCCTATGCTCATTCGCCGGTTGCCATAACAGACGACCGTATGATGGCGATTAACGTAAACACGCATGTTGGTCAGCCCGTGGGTGACGATGCTTACCAGTTGATGCCCGTGAAAGGCATGGTCGGCATACTGGTTGGGTTGGTTATTGCGGCCGGGGCGGCTTTAGTCAATGTGGGATTGCCAACGAGTCCGGCCTCCGTCAGCTCTGGACTGCTGATTCTCGTCCCTTTGATGCTCGCCGGCTATCTCGGTATGAGTTTAGTTCGGAGGACCTACGTTCATGCAGGGCCCGAGCCGCTGATCATAGCGGGTAAGCGGGTGACACTGGAAAACATAATGGGTGTGCGGTCTTTGACGCGCATTGCTGGCCGGAATCGCGTCTTTTTGTCCCATCAGGTACAGATAGTGATGACGGACGGTCGGTGTCGCACGGTGTCGTTATCCACTGAATCGAAGGACGCTGACCGATTGACGGTGGCATTAGCGACACGATTACATCGACCGGTACTGATCACGAGCTGACACGCCACCAGACAGATCAGGCAAAAAAAAGCGCCCGATTCGGGCGCAAAGTCTCACTGATGAATAATGCGTGTTGTGACTTAGTTAGCCGTCGCAACCACAAAGTCACTGTAGATGCCGTCGACGTCGAATACTGCGACTTCAAAGGTGTATGCGTCGACTTCAGCCAGATCGGTTACGCTGTACTGGTCCACATAGGGGTCGTTCAGGACAACGTTTGTGTATTCACTGTCAGCTTCGGACTTGTAACGGATCTCGTAACCGCCGATGTCCGTGACGGTCATGCTGTCGCCATTGACGCGCTCCAGCGGTGCTGACCAATAGAGCGTTACCGTAGACGGCTGTGGTTCGGTTGTACCGGTGTCACCGCCAGTGTCTGAGCCGCTGCCGGTGTCAGAACCTGAACCAGTGTCAGAACCTGAACCAGTGTCGCTGCCGGCATCACCGCCAGTGTCCGTACCGCCTGTGTCTCCCTGATCTTTTTCGGTGGTGTCCGACGATGTAGCACCCTCCAATGGCGTAATCTCTATCTGGCAACCTGCTAACAGGAAAACCATGAAAAGAGCGGAGAAGAGTTGGATTGCTTTCATTGTCGTGTACCTAAGGTTTGTGTTGGTTAAAAGTTGAGCAAATGATACGAAAGCGCCCATTTTCGGGGTGTGACGAGCTTCAAGACGTACCTTTTCGTGACAAATCTGTGTCCAAAACGAGGATTTTGACGCTCTGGGCGCATTCAATCGGTGATATTTTGGCGATTAAACGATGTTCGTCCGGGGTGATAGCTGACTGTCATTTCCGAGAATTTTTTTGACGGCCCTTGGCGGGCAAGCCTTGGGATTAGTGATCCGCGACCGCTAGAAAAACGGCGACATGTCGACGCCCTGGCGGAAGCCTGCCGACGTAGATTTGCACTTTTTTTTAAGCGGAATTTGCGCAGGGTTAATGAACGGTGGGTTAGTCTGAGTTGTTCTTGGTTTGGTCACATGCCATTGGTAGAGTGTGCGGGCTTTGAAGACAGGAGTAACCATGAAGATTTTATGTGACACCCATTCGCACACCGTCGCCAGTACGCACGCTTTCAGCACGGTGAACGACTACATTCGTGACGCGAAAGCCAAGGGCCTGCAGCTTTTTTCAGTGACCGATCATGCCCCTGCCATGCCGGACAGTCCGCATCCATGGCACTTTGGCAATATGAAAGTCATCCCGCGCGTCGTCGACAATATCGGCATTTTACGTGGCATAGAAGCCAACATTCTGCCGGAACCTTTTGAGCAGACCGGTAAGTGGGTAGACCTGCCCAGCGGCATGATGGCCTATCTGGATTTCGCTATCGCCAGTTTTCATGAACCGGTGATTGCACCGCGCAGTCGTCAGGAAAACACCCGGATGATGATCAACGCCATCGAAAGCGGACTGGTGCAGATTGTCGGGCACCCCGGCAACCCGAACTATCCCATCGACCAGGATGAAGTGGTTCGTGCGGCGAAAGACAACAACGTTCTGCTGGAGATTAACAACAGCTCCTTCTATATGTCCCGTACTGGGTCCAATGAGCACTGTACGTCGCTCCTGGAAGTGGTCGACCGGCACGACTGGAAAATCAGTGTCGGCAGTGACGCCCACATCAGTTTGGAAGTCGGGCATTTTGACTACGCCATCGAAGCGATTCGTAAAGTCGGCTTCCCGGAAGATCGCATTGCTACCTTAAACCCAGCACGTTTCCTGGCGTTTTTGGGTGAGCATGACAAGCCGGTCAGTGCTGAGCTCAATGAATGGGCCACTTCGCTCAGCGCTTGAGTTTGAGAGCTCGTGTCGTCGATTTACGGAGCCGGGTACGGGCTTAAAATATTGATGTCTGAAATGCTGATTGCATAGCCATCGTCATCGTTGCGGGTAAACTTGCCGCCCAGCGCGACGCGGTAATAGTCGCCCGCACCATCCGGAATCATCGTCGTGGCCGTCGTAAAGGTGCAGCCTTCAAAGTCGGCCACTGCAGATACCGCGAGGCACTCCCATTGACCGCTCTGGGCGTCCTGTTCACAGGTTCCCAGATCGCGATTTCCGGGTTGATTGAATGTCTTAAGCAAATATTTGATTTGTTGAGTGTGGTCGCAATGGAGTGTGACCTCACTGTTCATGTTCTCCATTTCGGTATCAATAATCGATTGCGTACCGCCATTGTGGGATTTCGAATAGCGAACGTTTAATGCGGCCGACACCAGTTTACCTTCAGCGGTGGAAGGTTCGCCCGCCGCTCGCCATTGCTGAAGCGTGAGGTCGGTTCTCGGTGTGTACACAAAATCGAAGTCCGGATCGATATACACATAAGTGAGGTCTTCAAAAAAAGCCTCATTGCGCTCGCCTGACCATGGGACCAGGCCGAGGGAGCCGAAGGCTGACTTTACCGCAGCGCAGGCCGCTAGGTTTTCTTGAGGAATGGTGGACCCACCGTTAAAGCCACCGCCATTGTCCCAGATATCCAGTCCAATGCCTTGTTTGGCCCGCCACTCGTAGACACCTGTATCGCTCCGTAGGTCCTTGGTCGACGCGCTGAAAATCGCAATGCTGTTTAAATCGCGGTGCAGGCGTGCGTTGCCACAATCGTTTTCGGTCACATCCTGCGGATCTCCGCCGTGACTGTCGTTGTCAAAGTCGTGTTCGGATTGAGCATTGCATGCGGTTAGCAGTGCCACGCATGCCGTAAGTGTTAATAAGCGTGAAGATAAAACGGGCTTCTTAGTCAATTGCATGTTGTTTTCCCTAACATAGTTCGAGCGGCATTATAGCCAGCTTGACGGTTATTAGAGTGAAGCAATCAAAAAAAATCTGTCTCAGAGTTGTCAACCAGGGTGGGAGCGGGTTCAGCCCGCGGCTTTATCATGGAACATGAGGCTTGGTAAGTGAACGGAACTCTGAGGTGAGTGTTCGATCACAAGGGTTGCAGTACCAGGTTACCCCTTAATCTGGTTCGTCACCGGGTCATAGTTAAGGTTCAGCTCCGACAGACGTTTCTGCAGCACGGTCAATGACAGATCATGGTATCGCGCCAGCCCTTCAAGACTCTTGAACTCATCCCTGAGTTGCTGGTTAAGCAATGACAGAAGCAGATCGCCCGGCCAGGTCAGTACTTTGTCTTCGCTGATTGGCATCGCCATGTTACACCGCCATGCGGATGTGTGAATCCGTGTTATCGGTGGACGATTGGGGTTTGCGATTTTGACGTTTCTGCCAGAACGACTCGTGTATCGCGTACGCCACCGTGTTGACGGCAGGTTCAACAATCGCCAGCAGACTGCCCATGACAAAACTCCCGGTAATCGCCCAGCCCACCAAAAACGCCACACTGAAGTGCGTGATCGCAAAGGTGATGGTTTTAATGCCTGTGGTTTTCATCGTGAGTTCCTGCTTACTGTTGAGTTCATGCTGATAATTTAATTGAGATTAATTCTCATTAATAGTCAGAAAAATCGCAGCTTATGTTCGGTTTCACCGAAGACGTTCGTGAGACAGAGCAAATCCAGTCAGGTTTCAGGTATGCTGTTGCCGAACATCGATCAATCCAAGGAACGGCCCTTGCCTCTGCGCTCTCTCACATGCTCTTTACTAGCGCTAATGCTATCCAGTTGTTTACCGGATGGTGAACGCCAGCGGCCGGAAATTCTCAAAGAGTCGGTCGCCGGTACGAACAACGTGGTCACCACAAACTATTCCGGCACCACCGATCTGAGTATTTCCGGCATTGACAACACGGTTACGATTACAGCTCATACCAGGCGATTGACGGTTTCAGGGATCGACAATGTTGTGTTTGTGAATGATGGCGTGCACATCGAGCATGTGTCGATCAGTGGCATCGATAATCAGCTGAGTTTGCCCAAAGGATTTTTAGCGCCGGTGGATTGGTCTGGCATTGATGTGCAGGTGGTTTATCGGGAAGGGCAGAACTAAACGTTCATCTCCATGAGCGGTGAACTATTGTGCTGCTAGCAATCCAGCAAAAGGTGGTGGCGCTTGTTGATTCAAGGGATGTGCTGTTAGCAGGTAGATTATGGGTATTCGTTGCCGCCTGGGCTGTATCGCCTATACCTATGATATGTTCAATATTGCGCCAGAAGTTGAGTACTCAGTCCTCGTAAAGCGCTCGCTCCCACGCCGGAAGTTCAGCCATTCGTTGCTTAAATTCTGCTTCCAGCTGCTTCAAGTTCACCTGTCTAAGATGCGTTAAAAACACATCGCTGGCGGCGGTCATCGCGGCCTGCACACTTCTATTGGCCACCTGTTCCACTAAACACGTCGGATGTTCGTCGCCAGCTGTCAAAGCAAACAACTGCGGTGTTTCCAGTGCCTCATACAGGTCGGCCAAGGTGATTTCATCTAAAGACTTTTGCAGTTGCCAACCACCATTGTGGCCCTTACTGGACTGAACAATGTTCATGCGTCTTAAGCCTGCCATGGTTCGGCGCACCACCGCCGGGTTTGTTTGCAGCATCTGCGCGAGTCGTTCAGATGTGGCAGGTTTGTCCATAGCGGCCAAATGCAGCAAGGCGTGGATGACGCGCGAAAGTCGACCGTCGTTACGCATTTTCAGACTCCGATAGACTAAAAACTTATGTTGCTTTAAAAGTTACATGAATGTAAGGTGAAAGTCATGAAACTTTTGATGTTACATAAGAGGCGATAATGACCGCAGTTTTGTCCGATACCCCACGTTATTGGCGAGCGTTTGCGTTTTTGATGTTGGCAAACATCATGAACTTACTGGATGTGACCATCGTGAACGTCTCCTTACCCATGATTCAGCAGCAACTGGGCGCCACAAATGCCCAGTTGCAGTGGATCTCGATTGTCTATGTGACGGCCTTTGCCTGTGGCTTATTACCCTTTGGTAAGCTCGGTGATGTTTTAGGCCGCAAACCTGTTTTTCTCATTGGTGTTTTGGGCTTTGTATTGGCATCCGCGCTCTGCGGTTTTGCGAACTCAATTGAGATGCTTATTGCTGCGCGCTTGCTGCAAGGCTTGGCCGCGGCGGTGATGACGCCACAGGTTATGGCCATTGCAAATGCCATTTTCCCCAGCTCCGAAAAAAGCCGCATGTTTGGTGTGATCGGCATGCTGTCGAGTCTTGCGTCTGTTTTGGGGCCTTTTGTTGGCGGTTTATTGTTGGAATGGGATCCGTTGGCCTTGGATTGGCGATCGGTTTTTTTGATCAACCTGCCCATTGGGTTGGTGGCCTTAATCGGCGCTTGGCTATACGTACCTCATGCGCAAAATGACTTTAAAAGCGCGGCGGTTAGACACATCGACCTGATTGGTAGTCTGTTGTTTGCTGTCTTTATGGCGGCGTTGCTGTATCCGCTTACAGAAGGTGCCGTATTGGGGTGGCCCTGGTGGATCGTCGCGTTGCTGGCGTTTGCTGTGCTGTGTTTCATTGTGTTGATGCGTTGGGAAATTCGCTTCGCTCAGCGTAGTCACGCAGCGTTATTGCCTTTGAGTCTGCAACAAAACCGAAGCTTTTGGTTAGGCGTTGGGCTGATCATGAGTTTAGCCTCCGTCGCCCCAGGTTATTTTTTGATTCTGACGCTCTATTTGCAGCAGGGCTACCAGCTCAGTCCACTTATGTCAGCGTTGACAACAATGGCGTTCCCCGTGGGCGTGATGAGTGCGTCTTATTTGATGGGGCGATTATCGCCCCAGTGGCAGAGTTGGCGCGTTGTGATCGGGTTGTCTGCACTCATCATTGGCTTTGCATTGATGCTTATGTCACACCACTATTTTAAAGGCCCTGCGCAGCAGTGGTTATTCTGGGGGCCTTTGTTGATCGCAGGCTTTGGTATGGGCAGTGCGATCATTGCGTTGTTTCAATCCGTTATGGCATCGGTGCCCGTTGCCGATTCAGGCGCTGCTTCCGGTGCGATGCAATCCATTCAGCAAATGGGCATGGCATTAGGTATGGCGGTTATGGGACAGCTGTTTTTCCACTCACTGTCGATTGACGGAGACTATAACGAGGCGTTGACGGCTGGTCTGCTTTACGGGCTCTGCGTCTACTTGGTAGCGCTTCTCGTGGCGATTCGTTTTTTAAAGGGTAAGTCGAGTTCTGATAGGGTCGTTGAAAAGGCAACTTAATGCCGCCTCAGGGGAATCGTTGATTGCACTCCAATAACTGAAGTTAAGCGAAGCTTTCACTAAGTCAGACTTCTTCAAACGCTTCTGCGACCATAAATTGCTGATATGACAGAAAGCTTCTTTGTGAAATTAGATGGTGCCCAGAGGCGGACAAATTCGTCGGGAACGAATTTGCGTAACCTTAGGGAAGCCGGAGGCTGAATCTCATGGATGAGGTGAGCAATCAACGAACTGGTCCGCATCCGGCGCCGACACGGTTTTAGTGTCGGTGGTAGATATAAAAAAGCCCCGCAAATGCGAGGCTTCTTCGTAGAATAGGATGGTGCCTAGAGGCGGAATAACGCGGCCAGCTTGGTCACCGAGAGAGGATTGATAAATCAATCCCCCGTAACGAAAAAAGCCCGCTTTTCAGCAGGCTTCTATCGGAAATTAGATGGTGCCCAGAGGCGGAATCGAACCACCGACACGGGGATTTTCAGGTGAGGCTGCTCCAAGTCACTGAATTCACTGGGTTTTCCCGTATCATCGGTTAGTGCGTTCTCTGTCAATCACCGTTCAATCAGGTCATTTGGTACAGGTCTGTAACATATGTTCGGCGGATTTGTATTCATGCACCTTATAAAGCGTGGTCAGGTTTATTACTTCAATCGGTGGGTTGTTGGCAGGGTTCTTCGGTTTTCTCTTAAGACGAATGATAGGTACAGGGCAATCGCTGTATCCGCTCGTGTTGGAAAGAAAGTCAGTCGGTGGGAGTTGTACTTGGACTATAAAGAAATCAAGCAGAGAGCACTTCAGGAAGCCCAGAAGGCACATGCCGATTGGTTGACTGATCACTTCAATGGTGTTGATTTGGAAGTGGGTAACCATGACCTGCCTGAATCACCTTACGATTCGGAGTATGAAGCCGACAGTGCAGCGATGGGTGTCGTTCAAGAGCGTTTAACTAAAGGAACGTTGTTGCCTGACGAGGTGGAAATCGCGTTGTCAGACCTGTTGTATTACGCTTTAAAAAGGCAAACGCTAGAAGGCTGGAACCAACCAAAGAATCTATTGGAAAGCATGAAGGGCGGCTCCTTTCGGGATGTAAGGACTTCTGACGAGCCGTTCAACGCACTGGTTGAGGATTTCATAGAAGGTCGACGTTTGAAGAATCCCGGCACCAAAGCCTCAACACACCAAGAGTATGTCGACCATGTCAACGAATTCTGGCTTCTGATGAACAAGCCTGCTTTGTCTGCCGTTGACAATGACCTTGCTGATCAGTATCTCAAGAACATTCAACAGCTACCGAAGCATTCAAATTCAGCGAAGTACAAAGGGAAAAGCCCTCTGCATTTGATCAGCATGGATTTACCGCAATCTGACCGGCTTTCCGGCACTTCAATAAACAACCGTATTTCTCATCTGTCTTCATACTGCGAGTGGCTGATCAGGCAGGGCAAGATTTCGTCTGATCCCTTTAGCGGTATGACAGTCGTGTTAAAAGACAAACAACCCTATGCACCTTTCTCACATGAAGACATTAAACGGATATTGTCGTCTAAGCTGTACAACCATTCTCACCCGAAGTTTATTACAGGTAACCGACGCTCAAACTGGTGGTTGATTCTGATCGCTGTGTTTAGTGGTATGCGTCTGGCTGAGATAACCCAGTTGACCGTTGATGACCTGCGAGAAGAAGATGGCGTTTACTTCTTCAGCATTAACAGAGAAGAAGGGAAGACCGTAAAGAACAAGAATGCAGAAAGAGCCGTGCCAGTCCATAGCTTTCTGTTGGACCTTGGCTTATTGGAATATGCCTCGTACCTCAGAAAAGAGAACATCGACATGCTGTTGCCAAATCTTCTGTCTGATCGAAAGAAGCCGGGGGACGGTTCAAGCCGGTGGTTCAACGAAAAGTACCGGTCATCCGAGTTTCCTGACTTTGTTGTAGAGAAAAAAGTATTCCATTCCTTCAGGAAAACCTTCTTTACTACTTGCTCGAACAAAGACCCGTCAGTGTCTTATCGGGCTGTTCTTCAGGAAGTTGTAGGGCATGAAAATCAAAAAGCCAAAGAACTAGGATCGTCAGCTACATACATGGGCGGCTTTGAGTTACCGCTAAAAGCAAAGGCTGTTGAACTATTCACTTTCGATGGTATTGACCATGTCCGTGATCGTTTGAAAGGTAAAGCCAACTGGCGGCAGTTGAAGCTTCCGTAAAAAAAATAACCTCAAGTACAAGGGTATACAGGTACTCAAGGTTTATTCTGAAAGGTTGGTGCTACAGAGACAGTTCTAAGCGCTTCAAAGCCCGCTGAACGGTCGTTGGTTGGTAAGTTGAACCTCTACTGGTTCGTTGCCCGGAATCGTTCAGAGCGGCTGCTATGGCCCTCAAAGACAAGCCTTGTTTTACCATTGGCTCAAGGAGACCACGCAACGACTCGGCGTCAGTCTTTGCTTGTTCCTTTCTTGCTACGTTTCGCTTTGCTGTTTTGTCACGTAAACCGCCCAGCTTCACCCCTTTCGCTTTTACTTCAGCGAGGGCTTGTTTCGTTCTTATGCTGATAAACTCCCGTTCCTGTTCAGCTAACGCGGCGTAGATGTGAAGTTGGAACTTGTCAGCATGAGGCATCACCGCCACTTTCACGTCAATCCTTTTAATGACTCCGGCGATTGTTTCAACGTCTCTGCTGATCCGGTCCAACTTGGCTACCAGCAAGGTCGCTTTAGTCTTCTTTGCCAGTTCAACGGCCTCTAGGAAAGCAGGACGCCGTACCCCGTCCTTACCTGACAGAACGTCTACGAAAGTGTCTATGACTTCGTGATCACCTGCGTAATTATCGAGGTACAGTTGAATGTCCCTTTCTTGCGCTTCAAGGCCCAGCCCACTGTCACCTTGTTTCTTTGTACTGACGCGTTTGTAAATCACGAACTGAACCATGACTGTGTCCACCATGCTGTGAGTATGTTTCTTTGCCTGACGGCAGTATCGTCTTCATGTGTTACATATGTCAACGTTCGTTGTGGCTGTTACAGCGTCTATAAGGGATAACCAAGAAGCCCACTCTAATGGATTGTGGGTGGTGTTCTTGCGAGGGGGTAGGGGGTACGGGGGAATTCTATCTGGTCCGGATTATTAAATGGGCGCACAGATTTTTCGGCAAAAAATGCCGTAGACTATTTGACTCTCATTGGGTGTTTGTTGGGCAAGTGATGACGGCATTGAAACCATTCATTTCAGCGCTGTAAGCTTCAGACATGACTGCGTGCAACCACTCTGCATGACGTTGCTCGACGATGAAGCTGTCATGGACCGGCATTATTGGAATGCCTTGTGTAAGCCCCGTATAAAGCACTTGGTCTGCTATTTTGCTGTCACTAAACTGCAACGACTTCCAGTTGTCTTTAAAGAACTGATTCGCAATACCTGAGTGTGCATGTAGAAATGAATCAATGACTTTTGATGCATGATCTATTGTGCATTTCAGTTCCCTCGCTGTCCCGACGATAGCTGTTCGTTTGTTCTTCCCATTGGCAACACGCATAAATGCCAGTTTTAGCTCATCTCGGCTAAAGCCAGGTATAGAATAGCAATCTTCAGATAAATGCTTTGGTACTTCGAGATTCGCTCGATGATACATCATACGTGGGTGGAGACTTTTAAAGTCAAGTTCAACAGTGGGCTGTCCGTTTACCTTAAGAGTGGCCCTTTCCTGTTTTCTCAGGTTTTGGGCTGTACAGTAAAACCTACCTTCTGAACGAAATTTATTCTTGAATATCCTTCTACAGGTTAGGCTCTGTTCATTCAGCTTGTTTTCGATGTGAGTGTTTTCTTTAGGCAAAATGTGGCTACAGGAGCTAACGAACGTCCAACATTGTTCCCGTCTTAGCTGATTCGTATGATCAAGACGGTTTCTCGTTTGCGTCGTATGAATACTTTCATCATATTCGAGTAATCTTTTGCTTTCATCGCATTTAAGCCATAACGGATCATGGTCATGCTCAAAGGAAACAACATTGAGGGAGGTGCAGTGGGTACGTAGCCATTCGTTCCATAATTCTGTAGGCCAGCAAAGCGTGGATAGCCCGAGAAAGTGATGTTCGCCTTTCGTACCAAGATGGTAGTTGACAAGGCCAAGTTTGTTAAGCCGTTTTATTGCGTCTGCGAACTGGTCCCTGTTATACGACCACGCTCTAAATCTTTTGCTGGCTTCTCCTTTTCTGTTGAAGCTATGCAAAAAGCCAATGAACTGCTTTTCATCTCCTTCGTTAGCTTCAGACGCCTGTGTCAGAGTGTAGAGTACGGCTGAAAATGCTTCCTTAGTCTGTTTGTTCATCCGCTTTCTATCTTGATAGGCGACGCTGAACAGGTCTTCAGCAGCTCTCCCCCATAAGCCTGACGTATAATCGGGGTAGAAGCTGTGTACGGCTGACGTTGGGCTGAAAGCGTAGTTCGGGCCGTCTCGTAGTGTTTTAAAGAATTCTGTGTATTTGTAATTCAGTTCAATGTTGGGTCTGATAGTCATTGATTTCCTTATTTGTGGATATATAGGAGAGGGGGGTAGGGGGGAGTTAAAATGCGTGTTACTGTTACTCCTTCTTCTTATTGTTCCTATGTAGTTAATGAAAGAGAAAGAGCAGAAGAAGATGGACAAGAGTGTTTCCCTTGCTGTTCCTCTAAGGGTCGTAGTAATGCTATGACCGCTTCAGAACAGTTTTTTGTGAGGTTCTTCTCCTCTAAGGGGTACACTAATTGCCAGCCCAGTATTGGCGGGGCTTGAAGGAAGGTATGTGGGTGGTTGATTTTTCTGATCTGATCGTCCATGCACGAGCATTGAGAGACAATCAGTGGTGATAAGTAAATCTCTGCACCATTTTGACCCCGAATGTGTTGTTCAGGGCTACAACTGAAGTGTCAACCATCAGCTGACAGGCACTATGAAGTAATCCGTGTTCATGTCTGTCTGTTGATACCGGTCAGTCATCGTTAGTAGCGTCTTCAAAGAACGATTTGTCGTCTTCGATTACACTTCGTTTTTGATGGAAATCACTCAAGAAAAGAATGTTGCTTTTAATGACGTAAAAAAGCGCTTCTGATTGAACAAAGCTGAGCATCACTACAAATGAGAAAGTGATTTGTTTAATGATAGATACTGTGGAATCTTCAAGATCAATGGCCTGACTAGTGAGGCCAGCTAAAAAAATAACCATAATAAAGAAAACAACGATGGCTGACTTCATCACCGTGGCTACGAGGCTTTCTAACCTTTTTGTGTCTGCACCTGTCTCACTGAAATCTGCGGTTTCAACCTTGCGTGGGTTCGCTAAGCGATTTAGTGCGCTAGGGTATAAAATGGCAATCCATAAACCCATGATTGTGAATATGACCGTCGAAATCAACAAAAGAACATTTAGGTATTCTTTTAGGCTGACCAAAGAATATTGAAAATCAGTCATTATGAACATGGTGCTTAAAGTGAGAAAAGCCAGTAAGTAGAATTTCCCTTTACTCATCATGAAACGTAGCACTTTAAACAAGGCCTGTATCTTCATATCTTTTTATCTCTAACTTGACTGACTGCTAGTGTTTTGGTCTTTCAGACCTCTTTTCAAAATCAGCAAATGTCGTTGCCGTTCACCTAACAGGTGTTGTTTTAAGTCATTAGCACTGAGTGTAACTCCAGGTGACTTTGGAATAGAAAGTGATTCGGTCAAGCGGTATTTGGTAGCCCAAACAGGTTGGTTCATCTTACCTTCTAAAATGAAACCCGTATTGTCCCATTGGCGAGGGTCACGATCATCCTTTGAATACTGCCTGAAAATACTCGCAATCTCTGTTTCAGTTGGGGAAGCCTCAATAAGTACTTCTATCTCTCGGTTTTTCTTTCCTTTTTTAACCGAGACGTCAGAAAACATTTCGTCAAACATCTTAACCCACTCCGACCTGTGGTCTTTCCTTTCGACTGAAATGGTCTGACGTTTCACTACATGGGTGATTTTGTTTGCCATTGCTCGAATTTCGAGTGTGTTTGAACTTGGCATGTACAGCTTTTTACGGAAGCGGTAGTTTAAATGCCGTCCTTGATCATCCTCGAAGTAGATTTTAACGCTTCCGTTCTCTTCATCAACGGTTTTCCTTTTACGGTCATGGCCGATGTGGTTGTTAATGCATGCTCGAACGAATTTCATGAATAAGGAGGAATCCGTCATTGAATGGTCAAATTTTAAAGAAACAACCGAGTTGTACTGAGGAATGATCCAGTAGTAGCAGGGACGCCCTAGAACTGTTCCCTTGCTCCCGCCTTGCTCTACAGCCGCAGGTGCTCCACGAGATTTGTCTATAGGAGCCGCATACAGCTTACCATTGGCATCTTCATCAGATTTCCACATCACCATAAAGAAGTCGCCTGTAGGCTCATCTTTGACTAGGTCGTAACAATAGGCACTTGGGGTGTTGGAATTGGTATCTTTAGCCCATGGAAGCGTACTGGTCCAAGACGATTTTCCACCAGTCCATTGCAGAATCGCATCAAATGTTTCACTCAGATCATATCCGTCTGGTTTAGAACCATTACGTCGGTATAAACCGCATTCTGGTACTTCGAAGTAGCTGGCGTGACCATTGACTGCCATGGATCTGTTCACCTTATTGTTCAAATTGGTGAGTGTGACCATAACCGAAATAGGCAGCCGTCGCCAGCATTCCCAAAAGCAAAGCAATAGCCCTAAACTCGACAGTGTAGAAAAAGTACCTAGGAGAAGAGTACATCCTTTAAACCAACCCATGCTTTAGGTGCTTTAAATTAAATATGGCTTACATCTTTGGTTCGTGCTGGACCTCAATATAGACTGGTTTTCACCTACACTTGTTGACTGTCACTAGACAAATCAGTGTCATTGTTTGACTACGTTAAGATCACGAAATAGGTGTGTTTCTAAGGAATTTGCTGGTGGCTAAAATTACAAGTCACTAAAGGCAAGGCTTTATTAACATGTCAGCTGTGATACAGGGTGGTGTAACAGGAACTGCTCTTGTAGACTAGAAAGACTATATGTATCAAGGGCTTAGGAAGGATGGTGCCCAGAGGCGGAATCGAACCACCGACACGGGGATTTTCAGTCCCCTGCTCTACCGACTGAGCTATCTGGGCTTTGACGTTCTAGGCTGTTGCCCCGTCAACGGATGCGTATTAAACGGATTTTCATTTCACCCGTCAACACCTTTTTTGCTAAATCTTTGATTTTTTTAATAAAAACGTCCATTTACGGCTGTGCACTGGCCGTCCAGGCTACCTTTTTGGACATTGATTCAGCACGGTTTATTTAAAAACCAACGGTGTTAGAGTCTGTCTTCCTTTTCTGACATAAACGAGGGTGTGCTGATGACTGTTGCGTCGTTTCAAATGTTCAGTGAGGCGTTAGGAACGCCTCAGTCGGTGAATGTGATTCTGCCGCCGCCCGAGCGGATTGCCGAGGCGTCCATCCTGTACCTGTTACACGGTCTGCTGGACGATCAGACGACCTGGTTGCACCGTACCCGGCTGTTAGAGCACGCTCAGCAGTACAATCTGGTGGTGGTGATGCCCTTCGGTCAGCGCAGCTTTTATACCGACCAGAAGACCGGTTACGCCTGGCGGACATGGGTGGCCAAGGAACTGCCTGAAAAAATGGAAACCTGGTTGAACCTTCGCGGTGTCGGTTCACGACGTCACATCGCCGGTTTGTCGATGGGTGGCTACGGTGCGATGAAGTTGGGTTTGTCTGAACCCCAGCGGTTCCAGAGCATTGGCGCATTTTCTGGGGTGTTGGACCTGGCCGGGGCCGCTCAGCGCTCAGAGCGCAGCGATGCGATTGTGCCCGACCTGATCGCGTCTTTTGGGTCTCCCGAAGCCATTGCTGGCTCTGGCGACGATGTGCTGGCGTTACCGTTATCTGTTGATGGTCCCAGATTGTTTGTTACCTGTGGTCTGGAAGACAGTTTACTTGAGGGCAATCGGCGGTTCCGCGACCGGGTGCATCAGGCCGAGGTACCGCTGGTGTATGAAGAAATGCCGGGCGGGCATGAATGGTGGCTATGGGATCTCAATGTTGAGGCCTATCTGGCCTGGTTAGCCGAACTGGGGCTGCTGACTCGACTCGATCCCTGATCGACACCAGGGCGGCTATTTCAGCAGCAACAGAATGCCGGCGATGAGCAGCAGAACCAGGACGACCTTGCGAAACCGGTCTTCGCTGACGCGGTGATGCAGCCATTCGCCGAACACGATGGCAGCTATCACCACCGGAACGTACCACAGAACTTTGTCGGCTTGCTCGAGCAACCGCTCGTTTTTCACAAACCACAGGGTCAACCCGCTGTTCAACAGAAACCAGACCAGCGATAGGGTGGCCCGAAACTGCTGTTTCAGCAGGGTAACGCCGGTTAAGGCGTACACCAGTAACGGCCCACCGGAGGCAAACAGACCGTGGGTAATGCCCGCCGCAAACGTCAGCACTCGGGTGGTTAATGCTCTGTGTGCGTTTGGCTGCGCGTTTTTGTCGAAAGCCAGCCACAGGCTGCGCGCCGCAAACCAGACCACTATGGCCCCAAACAGCAAGCGGAGCTGGGTTTCGGGGACAAGGTCGGCCACGTAGAGGCCGACCAACGTGCCGATCACCATGAATGGCCCGATGGTTTTCAGCATCAGCGACCATTGAATCTGCCGCCGGTAGCGCACCGTCAGGTAGCCACTGAGCAGAATGTTCAGCGGCACCAGGATCGGCATGATCACCTCCAACGGCAACAGTAACGCCCCGATGGCCAGGGCAATCACCAGACTGCCAAACCCGATGGCCGCATCGATGGTCCAGGCGGCAAAAATGGCGAGCCCGAGTAACGTCCATGTCATGCCGTACGCTCCGGGTTCAGCTCGCTGCGGAACTTTCGCCGCATTAAGCGAATAAACAGGCTTGGCATTACGCGGTAAAACAGCGCCGCCAGCGCAATACTGCGGTTGGGAAACAGTCGGTCCTGGCGCTTACGATGGGCGTCGGCGATGCGCTGTACCATCCAGTCCACTGAATGAATCGAGCCAATGGTTGAGCGTTGGTGCTTAGCCGGCTGGCCGGTGCCACTGAGGGCATTGCGTTCGATGTCGGTTGCCAGAAAACTGGGGTAGACCATCAGAATGTGCAACGGCCTGTGGGCAGTTTCGGCGCGCAGCGTTTCAAAGTATTGATGCAGGGCGCCTTTGGCTGCGCAATAGCCGGACCGCCCCATGACCGGCAACCAACCCGCCATAGAACCGATGTTAATGACGGTGCCCGGTGTTTGCCGATGTTGCTGGCTTTCCAGCAACGGCAGACATTGTTGGGTGAGCCGCACCGGCACCATAAAATCCAGCGTCATGACGCGCTCGGTGACAGCAATTTCTGTTTCATCGGCTAACGAACGATGAGTGATGCCGGCGTTATTCATCAGCACGTCCAGTCGGCCAAACGTTTGGCGAAGGGTTTGCAGGATCTGTTTGGTGGCCTGGTTGTCGGTGAGATCCACAGCCAGCCCTGCCAGTCGTTGGTCCGCTGCACATCCGTGTTGTTGCAGGTGTTGCAGGCGGCTTTCCAGCGTCATCTGGTCTCGGTCGACGAGCAACAGATCGTATCCCTGTCGTGCGTAGTGCTGCGCCAAACCCCAACCCAGCCCATTCGCCGCACCGGTAATCAGTGCCACCGCGTTTGAGGACATCATCGGCTGTGCTCCTGCATTAACCCGGAACAGAACAGTTCAAACACTTCCGCCGAGGTTTTGTGCGGGGTATAGCCAAACTCGGCTTTTAACCGGTCGTTTGCCAGAACCGGACGATAGCGGAGGAATTTGAGCTGTTCGGGTCCGTAGCGCGTCAGTTTAAGCCGCTTGCCGAGCCGCAGGGCACCACTGAGCAGAAGCGGAGACAGCGACAACGCCGGTTTGTTCAGCCGCCGGGCAATGTCGATGAGGGTCAGGGCGCCATCTCCGGCCAGATTGAAGATGCCGGTTTTATTCTCTGTCACACCAAGACAGATGATGTTCACCACGTCTTTGTCCCAGATGAACACAAAGGGCGAGTCAGCCCCTTTGATGGTCAGAATCCGGGGTTTGAGGAACAGGTTGGTGATCAGGTTCCGGGTGTTTTGCCCCAGCACGGTTCCCGGCCGCAAAATAAGTTGCTGTAACTGCGGGTGGCTCTGGCGGTATTCGGCGAGCATGTCTTCAACTAAGCGTTTGTGCCACGAGTAGGCAAACTCATAGTTTCCGCGTAAAGGGTCGGCTTCACTTAGCCACTCGGCGTTATCGGCGTGGTAGCCATAGGCGGCGCCACTGCTGCTGACGGTCAGGTGCTCAACGCCAGCGGCCAGGCAGGCTTCGATGACATTGCGGGTACCGTCGACATCAATGCGATAGTCGCGGGCACGGTCTTCGCTGGCCTCCAGCACACTGGCCAAATGCACGACGTGTGTGATGCGATGTTCTCGCATGAGGTCAGCGAGCGTTTCGTCATTAATGTCCAGATGTTTGATCTCGAACTGTGCCGCCGAGCAAGCCCGGATGTCACAACCGAGTACCTGGTGTTCTTTAGCGAGCGCGTTACCGACCTGATGGCCGATGTAACCCGCCGCGCCGGTGATCAGAATGCGATTATCCTTGGACATAAGCCGTCTCCCTCAGTTGCGTGCGCCGATGCCAGATCAACGCCAGGCTTAATCCACTGACCAGATGCCAGACGCCCCAAAACGCGGCGATGATCATCATGCTGCCGTACTCCGGGAAGAACGTGAACAGAATGCCGAGCCCCAGGCCGGAGTTCTGGATGCCGACTTCCAAGGTGACCGCGCGACGGTCGGCCCGCGCCAGTTTTGCGCCGTAACCCGCCAAAGTGCCGATGCCCAACGCGAGGGCATTGTGCGCAATGACCAACAACGCAAAGCTCGCCATGTGTTCCATAAACACCGAGAAGTTGTTGCGCACGGCAATGACGATGAAGGCAAAGAACACCAGCAGCGACAGGACCCGAAATGGCTTGTCAGAGCGTATGGCAAAGCGGGGAAAGCGCTGACCGACCACCATGCCGAGGATTAACGGAATGGCCAGCACCAACGTGGTCAGCATCAGGATTTCGATTGGGCTGATGGCGATGTTCTGAATCAGTTCACGGGTGGCTGGATTCAACTGCCCGTAGAGCATGAAGTTAAACGGTGTCATGATGATCGCCGCCAGACTGGAAACCGCGGTCATGGAGACAGACACGGCCACATTGCCGCGCCCGATGTGGGTCATGATGTTGCTGAACGACCCGCCGGGGCAGGAGGCCACCAGAATCATGCCCAGCGCCAGTTCCGGGTCGATGTCAAACGCCCAGGTAAACCAGGCGGTCAGCGCGGGTAAGACGATGAACTGTGCGATCAGCCCGATACCGGGTGCAATGGGGGCGCGCAGAATCTGACGGAAATCGTCGGGTTTCAGGGTGAGCGAGACGCCGAACATCATGAAGGCGAGAATCCCGTTGAGCAGTATCAGGGCACCGGGATCAAACTGAATCTGTACGTCGGTCAGCATGCGTTAGCCTCCCGGATGCGAGTAGCCAGGTCGGCTTCAAGGTCGGCCGACAGCTCACGGATGTGTTGATGCAATTGGCTGAGATAAGTTTGCTTGTCGACGTAATAGGCCATGCGCTCCAGCGGCAGGTAATCCATGCCACCGACGGCGCGCTGCTGGAACTGCTGCTGAATGGTGTTGTCGAGCGCTCGGGCGGAGGCTTTGTCGTCCAGTTTCTGGCGCAGATACAAAGCCACCAGATGGGCCTGATCGTCGCGCCCCTGCCAGCCCAGACCGGCAGCTTCTACCATACCCATCACGTAGATATCGTTGTGCATCGGGTTGAAAACGTTCAGGTAGAGTTGTGGTGCAAAACCCTGCCAGTTGAGTGCTTCCGGAGCAATGAACGGGTAGTTCAGCTTGTAACCGGTGGCTTCGAGAATCAGATCGTATTCACCGGTCTGACCATTACTGAACGTTACTGTCTGACCGTTTACCGCTTGAATGTCCGGTTGTGGGTTGATGTCGCCATGCCCGATGTAATGCAGAAAAATCGAGTTGATGACCGGATGGCTCTCATACAGCCGGTAGTCCGGGTCGGGCAGTCCATAATCGCTGGGTTTGCCGATGATCATGCGGATCAGCCAGCCGTCGACCAGCTGCTTTAAGCGTTTCGGAAGACGAATTTTACCACCCAGCGTATCGGTGGGTCGGCCTTTGATGAACTTCGGCAGAAAGTAGTAACCACGGCGTACCGACATATCGACACTGGCGGCCTGATGGACGGCATCGACGGCAATGTCACAACCGCTGTTACCGCAGCCGATAATCAACACGCGCTTGTCTTTGAACTCCGACGGCGATTTATACTCGGCCGCATGCATTTGTTTGCCGGTGAACTCGCCCGGCAGTTCGACCCGGTTTGGGTGATGCAGCGTGCCGTTGGCCAGCAGAACGCCAGCAACGTCATGCGTTTGTGTCTCACCGTTGACTGAGGTCGTGATTCGCCAGTGATCGTCATGGCGCTGAATGTCGATGACGCTGTGATTAAACCGAAAATGCTCATACAACCCAAAGCGACGCGCATACGCCTGAAAATAGGCTTTCAGGTGATGATGCGCCGGGTAGGTGGGCACCTCGCTGTCCATCGGGAACTCGTGAAACTCGGTCATGGTTTTCGAGGAAATCAGATGCGCCGAGTGGTACATGGTGCTGGTGGGGTTGTCGATATCCCAAAGGCCGCCGACATCCGTATGGCTTTCGAACCCGATCCAGAGAATCTGATATTGGCTCAGACGACGAGCCGTGCACAAGCCCATAGGACCTGCGCCGATAATGGCGTAAGGAAGCATTGTTGTGTCTCTCCAGTTCATATCGCGTTGTTTTTTGTTGTGTGGGCGGACGGTAAAGACCGACTGTGTTGACGCCTTTCACGCGACTGGGAACAATGTAAGCGGGCTTGGGGCATTTCGCCCTGACGATTCGGGACACATTTATGGTTAATTTGGGACAGGCGACGGTCACTCAACAGTTCACCAAAGCCATTGTGGCGGCGTTGGATGGGTCCGATCTGCCGCCCAATGACGAGTTGAACCAGTTACTGGCAAAAATCCGGCCTTATAAGCGTGTCCCCATGCCGCTCCAGGATGAGCTTTGGCGATTACTGGTACGGTTGTACCCCGATCCCGGGTTGGGGCTAAAACTGGGGTTGCAGGTGCAGCCTGGTCATCTGGATGTGGTCGGTTTTTTGTTGCTCAGTTGCGACACACTGGAAGACGCCATGGATGTGCTGCTGACTTACCATCCAATCGTCGGTGAAGGCGGCGAGTTTGTTTCCACGCAAGACGATCACAGTTGCCGGCTGATTTATGCACCCTTTCATAACGTGGTTCGCGCGCAGCGGGTAGAGGCGGTGATGGCGACGTTGGTTCGGTTGACCCGGTACTTAACGGGAGAAGCATTTAACCCCGGTTTTGTGACGTTTCAGCATGAACCGACGCTGTCGGTCGTTGAGTACGAGCAGGCACTTGGTTGTGAGGTTCGGTTTGGCCAGTTGGCCGATGCGCTGGTGTTTGATACCTCACAACTGTCGCTGCCATTGGTGCAGGCCAACAGCGATTTGTTTGATCAGATGCGGTCGTTGGCCGATGACCAGCTTTCCCAGTTACAGCAGTTCGATCTGCGCTCTCAAATCGCCAACCTCATTCGAGAGCATCCTAACTGGGGTAAAGAGCGCATCGCTGAAGCGTTAGGAATGAGCGGACGGCATCTGAACCGAAACCTGTCTCGTGAAGGGGTGACCTTTAAAATTCTGGCCGACCAAACCCGGTTGTCGATGGCCGAAGACCTGCTGGCGCAACAGGTGTCAAAAGCGGACATTGCTGAGCGCCTCGGTTTTAATGACGAGAGTGCTTTTTTTAAAGCCTTTAAACGCTGGACGGGCCTGACACCGACCGAGTTCGAGCAACGCGGTACTCGCCGCTGACGGCTATTATGTCCAGAACGTGGACTGGGTATCAGCTTTTTTGCTTACGTACCCAGTGTACATGGCGTTGCAGCGAAGGGTCCTGCTTGAGCGCGTCGAGACTCGCGAACTGTTTCGCCAGCGTCATTTCATCGTACAGCCGGTGAATGCCATTGTGGCATTTGCGGCAGACCCAGATCCCGCGATTTAACTCATCACGACCATATTGCTTTTGAAACCGGGTCCGACGATGCATCTTTTTCGGAATTAAATGGTGGTATGTCAGGCGTGTCGGGCGTTCGCAGAGCTGACAATGGTCGGGTTTGCGTTCCGTCATGTATCGTCTTCGCGGAACACCTCGACCTGTTGGTCCGGACTGACGTCGACAACCATCGGTCGGCAGCAGACTTCACAGTCCTCCGTGTATTGTTGAGGTTCATCCATCGGTTCGATGATCAGATGAATCGGGGAGCCGCAATAGGGGCAGTGCTGTTTGCTTTCTTGGGTGGTCAGGCGTTCGGTCATCATCATCTTCCTGTCCTGAAGCGTACTGTCAGTATAGCTTATCCTGTCAAACGGTCAGCGACGTAAGGCGATTCGACCGGTCGAGACGGCATTTTTCCGGACTCTGCCCGGTCCGCTGATGACAAACAAATCGCCGTTTTGTCCGGTCAGTTGTTTGCGTACGCCGCTTGTTCGGGCGATGTTGGCATTCGCAAGCATGTGCTCAGCTTCACCGTGAACGGGAATGGCAATACGGGGCTGAACCCAGCGATACAGATCGGCGACGTCGTCGGCACTCGGATGACCGCTGGCGTGTATCGGCGTTTCGCAATCGGCTGCCATCACCACCTCAACCTTTTTCAGCTTCAGCAGCCGCACCAGGTTCTCGACGGAGGTTTCGTTACCGGGAATCACGATGGCACTGAAAATGACTCTATCACCGGCACTGATATCCAGTTCGTAGTGGCTATCGGTTGCCATTCGTTGCAAGGCTGTCCGAGGTTCGCCCTGGCTGCCGGTAGCAATCGCGAGTACTTCCCTCGGCGGCAGGTATGCCAGATGTCGGCTGTCGATGATGTCGCAGTCTGCAGGCCAGACACCGGTTGCCTTGGCCGTACTGACCATGGTTTGCAGGGAGCGTCCATACAGCCCGACGTAGCGGCCGGTTTCCTGAGCAATGCGGCACAGCGTGATCAGGCGGGCAATGTTGCTGCCAAAACAACCGACAATGACGCGGCCTTCCGTGGTCTTCACCTGTTCATACAACCCTGCGAAACAGGCGCCTTCAGACAATGACCGGCCAGGCCGGTTGGCGTTGGTCGAATCACAGACCATGGCGTCAATCGAGCCGTCTCCCAGGGCCTGAAACGGGGTTGGGTCAAACGGTTCACCAATGACCGGTTGTGGGTCAATTTTCCAATCACCAGTATGAAAGACATTGCCGGCAGACGTGCGAATGACCAGCGCATGAGGTTCGGGCAGGGAATGGGTTAAGGGTAACCACTCGACATTGAACGGGCCGATATCAAGGGTCGCGCCACTGTCCACTTCGATGATCGGTACCCGATCGAGCAGGCTGTGTTGAGCCAGTTTGCGGCGCAGAAACTCGGCGGTAAAGCGGGTGGTGTAGACCGGGCACTGCAGGCGCGGCCACAGATCGGCAACGGCACCGACATGGTCCTCGTGCGCGTGGGTAAGGACCAGGCCGCACAGTTTGTCAGATTGAGCGGTAATGAACGCCGGGTCGGCACTGATGACATCGAACAGTTCGGTGGAGTCTGGTGTCAGGGTGTCTTTAAACGTGACGCCGCAATCGACCATCAGCCAGTGATCGTCGTGACCGTAGAGGTTCATGTTCATGCCGATTTCGCCAGTGCCTCCGAGTGGCAGGAAATAGAGGTCTTTTGAGCCGGGCAGAAGTGTGGACATGAACTCGCTTATCGTTGGATGGTTGGTGTCAGTTAAAGGGTAGAAGTAGCTTAAGGTTTTTGATGACAGCTGCCAAATTCTTTACCGGATCTGGTACATTGCGCAGACGGAATGAACCTGATAAGTACTCATGGCTAAAAAACAGACAGTCTCACAACAGACCATCGATGACGCGTTAAAAATTGCCAAGGGCACCGCGCGTCCCGGTCAAACCAAAGAGCAGACCAAACAGATTGCTCAGGGCATTGAAAAAGGCATTGCTGAGTTTAAAAAACGCGAGAAAGCCAAAGCGCGTGAACGTGATAAAGCTCGGAAAAAAGCATCACCCGCTGAAGAACTGCCCACAACCAAAACAACAGAACCGACCGACCCATCTCCAAGTGCGTCCGCAGCGGTTTGGCTGCCTTGGGTATTGCTTGCCTTGAGTTGGATAGGCTTTGCGATTTATGTGGGACTGTTCTGATCCGGTCGATGCGGTTTACCGGGCCACCAGCACAGACTGCATTCACGTTCAGCGATATGAAACCCTAAACTCTGATACAACGCACTGGCGTGGTAATGTTCGTCGGCCACAATCACCAATTCCTGTACGGACGCCGGCAGTCGCTGCGTTAACTGCGTTAATATCGTTCGGGCGATGCCACGGTTTTGCGCCGATGGAATCACATGAACAATCTGGAATCGTGCCAGACCATCCAGATGGTACAGCCCGGCATAGCCGATCAAGCGTCCGTCCTGAAAGGCACCCAATGTCTCGCCCAATCCTTTGTCTTCCAGCTGTTGATAATTATGGATGCGTGCTTGCAGATAAGGGCGCAGTTCCTCTTCGCGGTGATCGTCCAGGTTTTCGGCGATGTTCAGTGCGGTCCATTGCTGCCAGTCGCGGTCGGTTTGTAAGGCACGATACTCAGGCTCGGTGTTGAGGCGTTCGGGAACCCGGAAGTTTTCGCGATGCACCTTCAGTATGTGATTCTCATCGTATTCAAAGTTTAAGCGCTGAAAGTCGCGGACGTTTTCAGGCGTTGGCTCTTCACGTACCCAAACCAGTGTGCAGTGCTGAACATCCGGCAGGGAACGAAACAACTCTCGGAAACGGGTTTGCCATTGTGCCGGTGTGCGGCTGTCCAAGGGTATTTTCAGCGCTAATGAATTGCCGTAATAGTAGTTCGGATCGTCGGGCGAGCGCAGAACGATAACGTCCTCTTCTTCCGAAAACGTTGATGACAGGTGGTTGATCACATACTCGCTGCGTAATCCGAGGGGGGCCGAAAATATGGGCATTGACATATGGACACCGTTAATAAGTCTGATGGAACTCTGCGGAGCCTGAATTGTTCAGGCCCGCCCGGAGGGTGGTGCGGCATCCCGACTTTCAGAAAAAGCGCCTATCGTTGTTCCGGTTTTTGCAAAGGTCCCGACATTCACTGCAAACCGCGCCTGGACAGCCACTCTTTCTGAAAGGCCAGAGCCCCAACAGACTTATTAGTGGTGCCCATAAGTTGATTCACATGACGAAGCGGGTGGAAGGGGTATTCTACACAGTTTGGCCGGCAGAGCATCCATAACATACGGACTCATCCTAAGCGCTGATCGTCTATGCTGTAAGTAGGGAGGTCTGGATAAATCTCCATTTTACTTTGAACGGATTTCAACAGGAGTGCTTTAGCGTCTATGGTTCGTCGCCTGTTTTTTCTGGTTGCGTTGGTGTTGCTGTTGGGCTCGGCATGGTGGAACCTGAATGTGCAACGGATTGGCGCCGGTGTTGCGATTTTTCTGTTTGGCATGTTGTCGCTGGATAACGGGTTCCGGGTGTTTACCGGCGGTACACTTGAACGGCTTCTGCAACGCAGCACCGATCGCGTTTGGAAGTCGATTGGTTTCGGCATCGTAACCACATCTTTAGTGCAGTCATCTTCGCTGGTATCGGTCATTACCATTTCTTTTCTGAGTTCCGGATTAATGGGGCTGTTACAGGGCATCGGTGTGATTTTTGGTGCCAACATCGGGACCACCACCGGTGCCTGGCTGGTTTCTGCCATCGGTTTGAAAGTGAGCCTCAGCATTTACGCCATGCCCATGTTGATGACCGGCGTCGTGCTGATCATGCAATCAAACCAACACTGGCGGGGTCTTGGGCACGTACTGACCGGTTTGGGTTTTTTGTTCCTGGGAATCGACTACATGAAGGACGGCTTCAGCGCCTTTCAGTCGGTACTCGACCTGAGGCAGTTTGCAATAGCCGGGTTGCTGGGGTTGTTGGTGTATACACTGGCCGGGTTACTGGCGACGGTCATTATGCAGTCCAGTCACGCGACCCTGATCCTCACCATCACGGCGCTGGCCAGTGACCAGATTACCTACGAAAACGCCATTGCATTGGCCATCGGCGCCAACATAGGGACGACGGTCACAGCGATCATCGGCGCGATTGGCGCGGCGTCTCCCGGTCGACAGTTGGCCGCCGCTCATTTTGTCTTCAACAGTGTGACAGCTCTGGTGGCCTTGCTGTTTCATCTGCCAATGATTCATCTGGTCGATTGGCTGTCGTCCGTTTTCGGCATTGCGGCTGACAACTACACACTCAAACTGAGTCTGTTCCATACCATTTTTAATGTCACCGGTGTCTTGTTGATGCTGCCGTTCATGCAACGTTTGGCCGAGCAACTGAAGCAATGGTTTACCGATGAGCGTCAGAACCGGTTGTCGTTGCCGGCGCGTCAGGCGGATCGACGTCAGGACCCGGTAACGCCTCAGTACCTGACGTCATCGGTGATGACCCATCCGGACGTCGCACTCAGTGCGCTGTTACAGGAGATGCGCCGGTTATGGGACAACAGCGTCGCAGTGATGGCGTATGCGTTGTTTCTCGATCGCGACGACATCGAATCCGAACAGCCTTTGGATTTACTGTTATTGCACAGCGCAGTGCATGAGCAGACCTCCGACATTGATGAGCTGTACGAACGCTACGTTCGCCCACTGAACACCGCGATTGTCACCGCCAGTCATCATCTTCCTGGCCAGCTGACCGATGCTCAGCAGGAAACGGTTTTTGCGTTGAAGGTGGCCTGTCGGGATTTGGTCAATGCAGTGAAAGACGTGAAGCATTTACAGAAAAATCTGAGGCGTTATCACAATCACCCCAGTGAAGAACTTAACCAACAGTACCGCGCGTTTCGCTTGCAGCTGGCCGAGTTGCTGCATCGACTGCAATCGATTCTGAACTACCCGGATGAGGAAGAAGCGCTGTTAGGGTTCAGTGAACAGCATCAGTGGGTTAAGAAGCAGGACATTTTGAAAAACGGCACGTTTGACCGTTTGGTGGCCTCTGGTCGCATTCCGGCCGAAGCCATAACGTCGCTGATGAACGACAGTGAGTATTGTCGTAATATCGGGTTTCGTCTGATTCATATGGCGCAAAAGCTGTACTGGGCGCAGACAGGCTCGGCGGTATCGGCGCTTCAATCACTGATTCTGGAAGACGAAGAGTTACAGGAGAATTCTGATGTCTCAGCCTCCGAATAAGCCGAAATGGCAAAAACATCTTCGTAAGCTGCTGAAGGGCAAAGCCGACACCGATCGTGAAGCGTTGCAAACGGCGCTGACCGATTTGAGACGCAAAGCCGTAGAGTTGGAAGCGCGCTTGGCACAGGCGGAAAGTAACGATGAAGCGCAACGCCTGAAAGACAAGCTGGAACTTATTCAGCGACATTTGAAAAAGGGTGAAGCGCGGCTCGTGGAATGGGACGACCAGAAATCCAAGGGAAAATGAGCCGCAGCATTGGGCTCAGTCTTCCGGTACGTAGCCTTCGGCTTGATCGTAATCCTGTCCAGATAGAAACCGATCCATCTGATCGAGTAAATATTTGCGCGACGCCGGATCGGTCATCACCAACTGTTTTTCGTTAATCAGCCGGGTCTGATGCGCCTGCCATTCCGCCCAGGCTTGGGCGGAAACATCCGCAAAAATGGCTTCACCTTTCGGACCGGGAAAAGGCGGCTTGTCCAATCCGGGCAGATCTTTCTGATATTTTCGACAATGGACGGTTCGGGTCATCGTATCTCCAGTCACTTCGGTTACATCGAGGATGCGAGCTTGATCAGCAATTGTTTGACCGGCGCGGGTAAACCAATGGCTTGTTCTGCATCGTCTAACAGGTGGGGATTGAACCATAGGTGTCCGGACTCAGCAACGCCAGGTACGGCCGTTTGTTGATGCACAACGATCGGCGCAATATCGAGGTGATAGTGACTGAAGGTATGGCGAAACGGCGTCCAGTGTTCCTGTTTTTCGATGGCGATGCTATCCAGATAGTGTTCCAGAGCGCCTTCGTCAGAGAACTCAGGAAAACTGTACAGTCCGCCCCAGATTCCGCTTGCGGGCCGCTGTTGTAGCAAAACCTGACCTTCCGGTGATTGCTGCAGTACCATAAAACAGGTGCGCACCGGTTTGGCTTTTTTGGGTTTGCTTTTCGGAAGCTCTGAGGTTAAGTCGTGACGGTGCGCCAGGCATTCTTCAGACAATGGGCACTCGGCACAGGCAGGGCGCGATCGTTTACAGACCAGGGCGCCGAGGTCCATCATCACCTGATTGTAGTCGGCGACTCGCGTCTGTGGCGTTAGCGCTTCGCTCCAGGCCCAGAGTTGCTTCTGAGCCGCGGTCGAACCGGGCCATTCCTCCAAAGCAAAAAACCGACTGAGCACCCGTTTGACATTGCCATCCAATATGGCGGCACGGCGATCAAATACCGAACTGACAATGGCCGCCGCTGTCGATCGTCCAACGCCAGGCAGGGTTTCCAGCGCTTCGGGATCGGCAGGAAACTCGCCACCAAAACTGTCCATGACGGCTTTTGCGGCTTTGTGCAGGTTGCGGGCACGTGCGTAATAGCCCAGCCCGGTCCACAGGTGCAATACCTCGTCGATGTCGGCTTCGGCCAACGCCGCGACATCGGGAAAACGCTCAGTGAAAGCCTGGAAGTAGGGGATCACCGTGGTCACCTGGGTTTGTTGCAGCATGACCTCCGATAACCAGACACGATAAGCGGTTTTACCGGTTTGCCACGGCAGATCTTTGCGGCCGTGGCGGTCATACCAGGCGAGAACGGCGTTACGGAACCAGGTGACTGAACAATGCATCGAGTTTCTCAGTGTCTTGTGAAATGAGGGTGAGTGCGGGACTCAGCGCATTCGCCATGCGGTGGCTTTGATCGGGCGTCAATGCGGGCCATTGACCACTGACCTGACCAAAGCCGAAGTCGTCAAGGATGGATTCACCCTCATTAAGCGTCCAGTCACCATCGTGTAATTGCCAGCTCATGACCTGAGTATCCAGCTTCAGTCTGGCTGCCTGAACCTGATGTGTCTGCTGCAGCCCGTCGTCGCGAACCGTCGACAGACGAATGACCGGGTTGTGCCAGAGTGAAAGCGGCTCGTTTTCATTCAGTTGTCCACTCATGACCAATTGATAACTCTGATAGGGGCTGTCGAGCGGATATTCTGCCAGCAGTGAAAGCCCCAGTTGACCGACCAGATCACCCTGTTGCCAGGTTGAAGCATTGGATTGAATCGCCAGCGTGTGAGCGGTGTCATTGCTATCGCGATAAGCCAGTGCCGAATCCAGGGTGTCCAGCGTCCAGCGGCCGTCGCTCAGCGTTCCTTCGGTTAATCCGCCCGCCCAATCAAGGATGTACGGCATCAGTTCTTTAGAGGTACGCCAGTTGGACGACCAACTGAGATAGGAGAGTTGCAGGTCATTATCGGGAGTGATGCGAACGGATTTAAGTTTACCGGCCAGGCGCCCGGTCCAGTTCAGCATCACCAGATTGGTGTCCAGTTGGGTTTTGCCCAATACGAGGTTTTCATCGCCATCGCGGCCTAACAATGTGGAAAGACCCAGCGTGGCTTGCCAATCAGGGGTATAAAGGGCCGCAGAAGCCTGCACCGCATACTCACCGAAGACGCCATTTTTGAGTAGTGACAGCTCAAGGTCGGTGACTTCGGAGTCGCTTAACAACAGTAGACCATTGGTCAGCGTCAGTTCCTGAAATCCAACGTCGATCGGCCAATGCAGTTGTTGAACGTCGATCTGATTGGTGGCCATTTCGAGAACCGGTGCGTCGAGGCCGATCCATTGCAGCCGGGGTTGTCCGAGTAACACCGACAGCAGGTTGAAACGCAAACTGAGGAGGTCGGCACTGAACCGGGCTTCTGACCATTGGATATCGGGCTCAACAAAGGTCAGCTCGGTGCCCAGAGCCTGAACCTCGACATCGCTTTGCTGTAACGCCGGAGCGCCAACGGGCAGTGTTTTGCTGAGCCATTCGCTGGCGTCGAACCGCCATAGGTTAACGGCGGCGATCAGAGCCAAAACAATCAGGACAGAGATAATGATGAACAGGCTACGACGTATCAACGGGGTGTTCACGTCAGGTTTCCTTTTAAAAATAACAGCATGTAAAAAAACCGGAGGGCAACACCTGACCAATGAAAAGGGGGCCGAAGCCCCCTGACAGCGATCGTTGGTAATCCGAGCCTTAGTCGTCGAGCAACTCAGCGTTACGAACGGCACCTTTGTCGGCGCTGGTGGCCAGCATCGCATAGGCTTTCAACGCCCGGGTCACTTTGCGTGGCCGATTTTCCAGAGGCTTCCAGGCTTTGTCTCCCTGGGCTTCCATGGCCGCACGCCGTTCTGTTAACTCGGCCTCCGTCAGCCGGACGTTTATCGACCGGTTGGGGATGTCGATTTCAATGATGTCGCCCTCTGCGACGAGTGCAATGTTACCACCGGCAGCGGCTTCAGGCGAAACGTGTCCGATGGAAAGGCCGCTGGTACCGCCCGAAAACCTGCCGTCGGTCAACAAAGCGCAGGCTTTGCCGAGACCCTTGGATTTCAAATAGCTGGTCGGGTAGAGCATTTCCTGCATGCCGGGGCCACCTTTCGGACCTTCGTAGCGGATAATGACAACATCGCCTTCCTCTACCTCGTCATTGAGAATCCCGTTCACGGCAGAATCCTGGCTTTCAAAGATTCGTGCGCGACCATCAAACTTAAGAATACTGTCATCAACACCGGCCGTCTTAACCACACAGCCGTCCTGGGCGATGTTGCCATACAGAACGGCAAGACCACCTTCTTTGCTGAAGGCGTGCTCCAGTGACCGAATGCAGCCCTGGGCGCGGTCGCCGTCCAGCGTTGGCCATCGGGTGGATTGGCTGAAGGCCTCCTGAGTTGGAATGCCTGCAGGACCGGCTTTAAAGAACTCGACTTTCTTCTCGTCGGCGGTTTCCATAATGTCCCATTCTTTCAGTGCCTGGGCCATGGACGGCGCGTGAATGGTCGGCACATCGGTATGCAGTCGTCCGGCGCGGTTAAGCTCGCCGAGAATGCCGTAAATGCCGCCGGCCCGATGCACATCTTCGATGTGGTACTTCTGGGTGTTAGGAGCAACTTTACAAAGCTGAGGCACTTCACGGGAGAGCCGGTCGATGTCTTTCATGGTGAAATCGACGTCACCTTCCTGTGCTGCAGCGAGCAAGTGAAGAATGGTGTTGGTGGATCCGCCCATGGCGATGTCCAGGCTCATTGCATTTTCGAACGCCTTAAAGGACGCAATGCGGCGAGGTAGAACGGAATCATCATCCTGTTCATAGTAGCGCTTTGCCAGGTCTACGATGCGGTGACCGGCTTCTTCAAACAGACGACGGCGATCTGAGTGTGTGGCCAGGGTGGTACCGTTACCCGGCAGAGACAAGCCAATGGCTTCGGTCAGGCAGTTCATGGAGTTGGCGGTAAACATCCCGGAACAGGACCCGCAGGTTGGACAGGCACTGCGCTCGATTTCAGCGACGTATTCGTCCGAAACGGAATCGTCAGCAGCAATGACCATGGCATCAACCAGATCCAGACCGTGATCCGCCAGCTTAGTTTTACCAGCTTCCATTGGACCACCTGAGACAAAAATCGCCGGGATGTTCAGTCGCATCGCGGCCATCAGCATACCCGGGGTGATCTTGTCGCAGTTGGAAATACACACCAGGGCGTCCGCACAGTGGGCGTTGGCCATGTATTCAACCGAATCGGCGATGATTTCCCGAGAAGGCAGGCTGTAGAGCATGCCATCGTGGCCCATGGCGATGCCATCATCGACAGCGATGGTGTTGAACTCCTTGGCAACCCCGCCGGCTTTTTCGATCTCCCGGGCAACCAGCTGACCCATGTCTTTCAGGTGCACATGGCCGGGTACAAACTGAGTGAAGCTGTTCGCGACCGCAATGATCGGCTTCTGGAAATCATCGTCTTTCATGCCGGTGGCTCGCCAAAGGGCCCTGGCCCCCGCCATATTGCGACCGGCAGTGGTGGTTTTGGAACGATACTGTGGCATGTGGTTGTCCTGTTTGGTTCAGTGATTCAGCCATTCTAGCGGAAGGGCGCGCAGGCGAAAGTGTGATTTTTGCAAAGCCATGTTGCCACTGACAGCCTGTTGACGAAGCCTTGGCTCCTGAAACAAAAAAATCCCCGTCGCTATGAGCGAGCGGGGATTTTTATTGGGCTGTCAGGCTGATCAGTCCGCGTAGAAGCAGGCAACCTGATGGTTGTTACCGGCATCTTCGAGCTGAGGTTTCAGTTCAGCACACTTAGCCTGCGCCTTGGGGCAGCGAGTTCGGAACACACAACCCGAGGGCGGGTTCATTGGTGACGGAAGGTCACCTTCGATCAGAATAACTTCCTTATTCTTCTCGATTTCCGGATCTGGGATCGGTACTGCTGAGATCAACGCCTGCGTGTATGGGTGACGCGGGTGCGAATAGAGCTGTTCCGACGTTGTGATTTCGCAGACATTGCCCAGGTAGAGCACCATAACTCGAGTAGAAATGTGCTGAACAATGCTTAAATCGTGAGCAATAAAGATCAGCGAGAGTCCCATTTCTTCCTGCAGTTCCATCAGCAGGTTGATGATCTGCGCCTGAATGGAGACATCCAATGCCGAAACCGGTTCGTCACAAATGATCATCTTAGGCTTCAGGATCAGGGCGCGGGCAATCCCGATACGCTGACACTGACCGCCGGAGAACTCGTGAGGATAACGGTTGATCTGGTTCGGCAGCAGTCCGACCTTGATCATCATCTCCTTCACTTTCTCTTTGCGCTCTGACGCCGACATTTTTGGATAATGCGTGCGCAGTGGTTCAGAAATGATGTCGCCAATGGTCATCCGTGGGTTCAACGACGCCAACGGATCCTGGAAGATCATTTGCAGGTCGCTGCGGGCTTTCTGCATCTGCTTCTTGGTGGAGGAGAGCAGATCAGTGCCCATCCACATGACTTTGCCGGCTTCAGCCGGAACCATTTTGATCACCGCACGGGCCAGGGTGCTTTTTCCGCAACCGGATTCACCCACGATTCCCAGGGTTTCGCCAGCATAGAGATCAAAGCTGACGCCATCGACAGCCTTTAACTTCTGAGGCTTTGTCCATGGCATGGAGTTGGGTGGGTAGATATCAAAATAAACTTTGAGATCTTCTACCGCGAGAAGCTTTTCTTTCTGTGTACTCATTTGATTTCCTCCACCGGAACGTGACAAGCGCGCTTGCGGGCTCCGTCAAACATTTGCAATGCTGGCATTTCCTGTTTACAGATCTCTTTGGCATTGACGCAACGCTCAGAGAAAGGGCAGCCCTTAGGCTTATGCAGCATGTTTGGAGGGTTTCCGGGAATGGTGTTCAGGCGATCGCCAATGTGATCCAGACGTGGAATGGCCGATAACAGTCCCCGGGTATAGGGATGTGCCGGCGACTTAAAGATTTCTTCGGTTTTCGCGTATTCCATGACCTGACCGCCGTACATGACCAGCGTGTCTTCACAGGAGCCGGCGACCACGCCAAGGTCGTGGGTGATTAGTACAATGGAGGTACCAAAGTCACGCTGAAGGTCTGACAACAGATCCATGATCTGTGCCTGTACGGTGACATCAAGCGCAGTCGTTGGTTCGTCCGCAATCAATAGTTTTGGACGACACAGTAACGCCATGGCAATCATGACACGCTGACGCATACCACCGGAGAACTCATGCGGGTACAGGTGAACACGTGAACGCGCTTCTGGGATTCGCACGGCATCCAGCATTTTGATGGATTCTTCCAGTGCTTCCTGGCGGGTCATGCCTTTGTGGAGCATGAGCACTTCCATCAGCTGCTCGCTGACCTTCATATAAGGGTTCAGTGAGGTCATCGGGTCCTGGAAAATCATCGCGATCTGTTCGGCGCGGATTTTGTTCAAACCCTGTTCTGGCAGATTGAGAATTTCCAGTCCGTTGAACTTGACGCTACCGGTTGCCCAACCATTTTGAGCCAGCAGGCCCATAATAGAGAATACGGTCTGGCTTTTACCTGAACCGGATTCTCCAACAATTGCCAGGGTCTTTCCCTGTTCCAGCGTAAAATTAACGCCATTCACTGCGCTCACCACACCATCACCGGTTTGGAACTGAACGCCGAGATCTTTAACTTCTAACAAACTCATGATTCGCTCCTGGTGATTATCGGTCTTTCGGATCCAGCGCGTCACGCAGACCATCGCCGATGAAGAACATGCTGAACAGGGTGATAACAAAGAAGAACAACGGGAAGCCGATTTGCCACAGCGTACCGTACTGCAACGTCTTCGCGCCTTCGCTGATCAATGCACCCCAAGAGGTCAGAGGTTCCTGAACACCTAAACCAAGGAACGAGATAAATGATTCTGTCAGAATGAAACCAGGGACCAGTAGAGAGGCGTAGACAATCACAATACCGATCAGGTTTGGCACAATATGGCGCATGATGATGGTGAAGTTCGACACGCCGGCGGCGATGGCCGCTTCGATGAACTCTTTATTCTTAATGCTTAAGGTTTGTCCGCGCACAATACGTGACATATCAAACCAGGATACCAAACCGATCCCGACAAAGAGCATGTTGATGGATCGGCCAAAGATCACCAGTAGCAAAATGAGCACGAACATGTATGGAATGGACATGAAGATGTCCACCAGTCGCATCATGACGTTGTCGACACGACCGCCCACATAGCCAGCGATTGCCCCATAAAGAGTACCGACGATCACAGCGACCAGTGAGCCGATGATGCCGACCATCAAAGAGATGGTTGTCCCTTGAATGACACGGCTGTAGAGGTCTCGACCCAGATCATCGGTGCCGAAATAGTGGCCGTTTTCGATGGACGGCGCCCCGAGCGTTTTAACCTGTCCGATGACGGTCCAATCGATTTCTTCGTTAGACCATTGAGCAAAGGCCGGTCCGACTAAGGTAAAAATCACGATCAATAAAAGCGTGATGACACCGCCGACAGCGGCTTTGTTATGCATAAAGCGACCGGCGGCGTCGGCCCACAGCGAACGACCCTGGACTTCTTCTGCATTGAGCATGTTGTCAGCAAGGTCCTGCATTTTTTTCTGATTAACAATCATTGTGTTCCCCACTGAGACTTAATAACGGATCTTCGGATCAATCCACGCGTAAAGGATGTCTACGAGCAGATTCAACAGAACAGTGAGTGTGCCAACCAGAATGGTGATGCCCATAATGGTTGAGTAATCCCGGTTAAGCGCGCCGTTAACGAACAACACACCAATGCCACCGGTGCTGAAGTACATGTCAATGACGACAGAACCGGTGATCAGGCCGACCATAGCCGGGCCCATATAGGACAGTACCGGCAGTAAGGCAGGCTTTAACGCATGTTTGAAAACAATCCGGGGATAAGGCAAACCTTTCGCCTTAGCCGTACGAATGAAGTTTGAGTTCATGACTTCCAGCATGGAAGAGCGGGTAATACGCGCGATGGTGGCCATATAGCTGGTCGACAGTGCGATCACAGGCATGATGATGTATTGCGGTTTCCCGCCTTCCCAGCCGCCACCGGGTAACCAGCCTAAGTACAGGGTGAACAACAGAACGAGCAGCGGTGCCATAACAAAGTTTGGCAGAACCTGCGCGGTAAAGGTGAAACTCAGCGCGGTATAGTCTTTCCAGGTATTGTGGTTGAGCGCCGCGATCACGCCCAGTGTCACCCCGAACAACACGGCAACCAGAGCAGAAATACTGCCGTAGGTTAAAGTAACGGGAAAGCCATCGGAAATCAGATCGTTTACGGAACGGTCTTTGTAACGGAAAGACGGTCCGAAATCGAAATCAAGAACAATGCTCTTAACGTAGATATAAATTTGTTCATGAAGCGGTTTGTCGAGACCGTATTTCGCATTGATGTTGGCTTCCACCTGAGGCGGCAATGCTCGCTCTGACGTGAACGGACCGCCGGGTGCGCTATGCATCAGAATGAAGGAAATAACGATCAGAATGAGCAGCGTCGGTATGGCCGTTAACAAACGCTTGAGTATGAAGATGGACATGTTGTTATCCTGTTCTACCCGCAGAAAAGGCGGGGATTTTATCGCGATCGGTGACCATCTGCGACACTTTCCGTGCAATTGGAAACCGTTCGAAATCAATTACTTACTAAACCGTGTAAACATATGCTTACAAACATCGGTCAAAGTTGTTGATTTTATTGTGATGCTGTCGATGTTTTGGTTTCTTGCGCCCTAACATAAAACACCGCCCGATGGGCGGTGTTTTCAGACTGTTACATCGACCTGGATTTATTCGGCAACTTTGTACAGGTTGCGAACGTACCAGTTCTGCTCGATGTTGTTGTACGGCCAGCCTTTCACGCTGTCATCCAGCATGAAGTTAGTCGTATAGAAGTAGATTGGAATGATTGGCATGTCTTCAGCCAACTGCTGTTCAACGGCCGTGTACTGCTCGTTAGGGTTAGCAGAAGTCTTCGCCGCTTCCATCAGGCTGTCAACTTCGGCGTTGTTGTACTTGCCGTCGTTGTAACCAGAACCGGAACGTACCAGGTCGAGGAAGGTCGATGCTTCGTTGTAGTCACCACACCAAGCGCCACGAGCCAGTTCGAAGTTTTGCTCGCCACGTTCTGTCAGGAATGTTTTCCATTCCATGTTGTTCAGAGTGGCTTCAACACCCAGTTTAGACTTCCACATCTGAGACATGGCGGTCGCAATCTGTTTGTGACCTTCAGAAGTGTTGTACAGCAGGTCGAACTGAAGTGGGTTGTCTTCGCCGTAACCAGCTTCCGCCAGTAATTCTTTCGCTTTGGCGTCACGCTCTTCTTGAGTCCAGCCAGCCCAGTCAACTTCAGGCATTACAAAACCAGCAGTCTTGCTTGGCGTGAAGGTGTAAGCATTTTCCTGACCGGCTTGCAGAATGTTTTCAGTAATGACTGAACGGTCCAGCGCATAGGCCAGTGCTTTACGTACACGAACGTCCTGGAACGCTTCCGGACCAGATTCGCTCAGGTTGAATGTGTAGTAGTAGTTACACAGACGAGGAGCAGATACTGCTTGGTCGCCAAATTCTTCTTTCAGAGACTTGAACTGACCTGAAGGAACCGGACCACGGTCGAACTCGCCAGCTTTCCAACGGATCAGGCCTTGGTTTTCGTCAGGTACCACAATGGTGACAACTTTCTCGATGATGGTGTCATCGTTGTTCCAGTACATTTCATTGCGTTCCATTTCAACACGTTCGTTAACAACGTGTTCGGTCAGCTTGTATGCACCGTTAGAAACCATGTTTTCCGGCTTGGTCCAGTCAGAACCGTGTTCTTCAACGGTTGCAGGGTGAACTGGGAAGACGGTGGAGTGGTTGACCATCATTGGGAAGTAAGGCAGAGATTGAGTCAGCTCAACCTGGAAGGTGTAGTCGTCAACCGCTTCAACACCGAGAGAATCAACCGGTGCTTCGCCAGCGATGATTTCTGCACCGTTCTTGATGTTCATGATTTCCATGTACCAAGAATAAGGAGACGCTGTTTCTGGGTTTACCGCACGACGCCATGCGTAAACGAAGTCGCCAGCAGTGACCGGATCACCGTTGCTCCATTTAGCATCTTCACGCAGATTGAAGGTGTAAATGGTTTTGTCTTCGTTAGTCGTGTAAGACTCTGCAACACCTGGGACCAGGTTGCCGTCTTCGTCTTGGTTCAGCAGGCCTTCAAACAGCTGGCGGGCATGGTCAGAACCGGCGGTGTCTTCCATAATCTGTGGGTCTAGTGAGCTGTGCTCATCCAGTGCCCAGTAAGTAAACGTCTGGTCAGCTGCCAGCGTTTCACCAGTGACCGGATGAACCGGGCCTGACTTTTCTTCAGGGGCCGCTGTGGTCTGCGTTGTTGCTTCTTCATCGGATGAACAGCCGACGATCAGAACAGCAGAGCTTACCAGCGTAGCAGCCAGCGTTTTTTGAAATGCTTTCATGAGTGATCCTCTTATTATCATTTTATAGCCCCTTTTGGAGGCTTCTTGCATTACTTGGTGCACAAGTTTGTGCATCGAAATACGGTTATTTCAGGACGTTGTCAGGCGACGGTGATGCATGACAGGTCGCATCAAGAGTTGGTTTGCTATCAATAAACAGGCCAACTGCGGTGACAACGATCGGATTTAACCAGAATGCTAGCCTGACCAGTGATTGCGGTTTCAATGTGAATCGCACGACCAAAGGACTATTTACAGGCTTTTGCCCAAACACGGACAACCGCATGGAAAGTTGCCATGTCTTATCGAAAACTTCAACGTTGTTTTTCAATTTTTGCGGATGTCATTGATGTAAAGGGTGTCATTGTGGTGCGTTTTTCTGCTAGAGACGTAAAAATTGCCCTGTCATAGCGCGCACTCACCGCCGGGTGCACCTAAATAGTCAGAATCTGTTACTTAGTCGGCTCTGGACGGGTGTTTGCGTTCAAGGAGCACGGTTTTCGTCTTCCATGGCTTCAATCAGGTTTTGCAGCTCTCGCTGTAGACTGGCATCGCTGCCGAGATTCATTTCAACCAATCTGCGCAGATGCGCTGCCGTGTCAATATCGAGTGACACAAAGTTCAGCCCGTAAATGCGTTTCTCCGGCAAACAGTAGGCCACCTGGACGGTCATGGTCAGTAACAGAGTGCTTTGTTCCGGTTGAATGATCAGTTCGGCGCTGGTGTCAGCGGCCAGGTAGTCATCTTGTTGATCGCTGTTCAGGGCGATCATAGCGCCTTTCAGGCTGATATCCTGTAAAGTGCCGTGCAGTGTGTTGCCGGGGGAATCGTTGAGTGTCAGGCGAATGTCTGCATCAAAAGGGATGCGAGCGAAGCGCCGGTTTTCGATTGACATGGCCGGTTCCTGCGAGTTTATGGTTGAAATCACTATAATTCGCTCACATCTTAGCTGCAATTGAAACCGGAGGTTCTCTAATGTCCCGCAACATCGAAATGCCCACACCTGAGCAGACACTGCCGGGTCGATCAACCCCCATGTCGCTGTCATTTGCTCACGCTGTGTTGCCGGTCGATATGCGCGACGTCCCCGACGGTTGTCGCGTGATTTGGCTGGGGCTTGGCTGTTTTTGGGGGGCTGAACGGCTGTTCTGGGAGTTGCCTGGCGTGGTAAACACCGCCGTTGGTTACGCTGGCGGGGAGACGTCAAACCCAACTTATGAAGAGGTTTGTAGCGGTCTGACAGGTCATGCTGAGATCGTACAGGTTGTGTACGATCCATCAAAGGTCTCGCTCGAGACGGTTTTGAAAACCTTCTGGGAAGCACACGATCCGACTCAGGGCATGCGACAGGGTAACGATATCGGTACGCAGTACCGATCCGCGATTTACGCCGACGATAATCAGCTCGAGACCGTGCGTCGTTCTCTGGAGGCCTATCAGGCGCAACTGAGTAAGCAGGGCAAAGGGAGTATCACGACGGAAATCGCTTCGGTGCCGCCTTTTTATTACGCAGAGCAATATCATCAACAGTACCTGCATAAAAACCCGCAAGGATACTGTGGTTTGAAAGGTACGGGGGTGGTATGTCCGATTTAACAGCTGAACGCTGGGCGACCGAGACACTGGCAAAGTTGCATGCTATGGAGGCGAAATGTTCGGACTCGGATTTGTTTTGTGTTGGCTACCTGATCCCTCAGGTTGAGCTGGTTGAAGTTGAGTTTGGGCAAGAGCCGGCCACCGTTGAGCAATGGCAGGCTCGGTATCACGACTACGTAGAGCGTTGTCTGCAAACCGACCAGATGGGAGAAGACGATGTTTCCCGAATTCGGGAAATCGTTCGCGAGTTGTGAATCAGGATGGAAAGGCTGCGGCTATACCGCCGCAGCGAGTACTATACCGGCTCAGGTATTTAACTGCTCAATGGCAGCCCGCAATGCCGCTGCTTCTTTGCGTGCCGCATCAGCAAAATCGTCGCCTTTGGATGCGTACAAAATGGCACGAGACGAGTTAATCATCAGGCCGTGACCATCTGGGAATCGCCCCGCCTTCACTGTCGCTGGCAAGTCGCCGCCCTGAGCACCGATACCCGGCACCAGGAATGGCAACTCTGGAGCAACCTGGCGGATGCGCTGCATCTCTTCAGGTGCCGTTGCGCCAACGACGAGGCTGATGTTGCCATGTTCGTTCCAATGATTCTGCGCCATGCGCGCGATATGAATATACAGTGGCTCACCCTCGATCAAT
>NZ_CH724149.1:587607-603400 GCF_000153185.1 Reinekea blandensis MED297
GCAATGGTTTGTTTAAGCTGGTCTTCTGCACCGACCGCCGCATAGTGGGCAAATTGTGGTTTGTAGCAGCAGGCCAGATCGGCGGTGCTGTCAATAATGGCCCGGTTGAACTCGAGAATGGATGAGACGTGTTCTGGAAAGCGTTCCGGGAAGGGGTCCAAACCAATGCAAACCTGGGTTCCCTGATGCCAGCGCGCCTGAATTTTCTGTGTAAAACTCAAAGATGTCTTCTCCATGTTTCCGGTATAGATGTTCCCCCCTCATCAGATGAGAGGTCCGCTCAGACGATGGTCTTAATATAGACCTTGGAATTCCGTTGATTGTTGTACAGAGCCTGGCGGTTCGCTGGCAAGGCATGCACATCAGCACTGTGAAAGCCTCGTTCGATGAACCAGTGCTCAGTCTGCGTCGTCAGTACGAACAGCTGGTGGATGTCCAGCTCTCTGGCGCGTGATTCAATCTGTTTTAGCAGGGCATCACCGCGTCCATTTTTCTGATAGTCGGAATGGACAGCGACACAGGCAAGTTCGGCCTGATGGTTGTCGAACGCATAAACCGCTGCACATCCGACAATCATACCGTCTCGCTCATTGACGATGAAATGATCGATCTCTGCCGCCAGTTTTTCAGGCTCACGCTGTACCAGTATCTGCTGTTCTTCCAGCGGGCGCAGTAGCGTCAGGATTCCCTGCAGGTCATCGATGCGGGCGCTTCTGAAAGTATCGTATTGATCCAGGGCGATGAGCGTGCCCACGCCATCCCGGGTAAACAGCTCCGACAGCAAGGCTCCATCAGTCGCGCCGTCAATGACGTGGCAGCGAGCGATACCGGCGGCGGCAACGGCAGATGCTGCATTCAGTTCGGTATAGCCCGGTGTTAAAGGTTGAGTCTGCGACAGAATGTTCTGCAGCGCTGCAAGTCCAATCTCTTTTCGACCCTGAGTCAGCTCCAGGGGATTATTGCCAACAATGAGCACCTTATCCGCGCCAAGTTGGCGGGCCAGCTCAACCGTGAGGTGTTCAGCGGGCAAATAAAGGACGTCGCCCGTAACGGAGTAGCCTAACGGCGGCACCAATACCAGATGTTCTCGCGATATGTGTTCGGCAATGCCCCGGGCGTCAATGCGACGGACGCGTCCCTGGTGCTTTAAGTCGGCGCCCTGATGCACTCCCGCCGGTCGGGCCATGACAAAGTTGCCACTGACCACGCGGATTTTTGAGCCGTGCATCGGCGAGTTAACCAGCCCCTGTGAAAACAACGCTTCCAGGGTGTAGCGGAAGTGCCCGATCTGCCCGATGAGTTCGTGCATCAGGGTTTCGTCAATAACCGCTTGCGCAGACACAGGTGTCGACAGATGGTGGGTGTCAATCAGCAGCACCAGCTTGAGCCCCAAACTGTGTAACAGGGTCAGATCCGAGACCGTGGATTTCAGTCGTTCAGGTGACAGTGCCTGTTGCCGGAGCCAGACGACGCAGGTTTTGCCGCGGTAGGCGTGAATGTAGGGCGCGCTGTTGCGAAAAAGGCTGACAAAATCCATGGGTAAGGTGAGCATTCACTGATGGTATCAGGGCGGAGTGTACCCCGTACCATCAGTTCATGCCAGATCGCCGGAAACCGAGCCTCAGAGCACTTTTGAATAGCGTTGAGCAACCTCGGCGTTAAAGTAGGCGTCGAAGGTCAACAGAATCGGTCGCAGCAGAAGGCGGCCAAGGGGTTCAACCTGAATGCCGGTTTCTGAGACGGAAACCAGTCCATCCACTGCAAGCTCGTCGATTCGATGCAGTTCTGAGGCAAAATACTGCTGAGCATCGATGTCGAATCGCTGTACCAGGGCGTCAAAGCTGAGTTGGCCCTGGCAGGCCAGCTGTCCGATGACCCACTGGCGGATACGGTCGTCATCGTTCAGGAAGACACCGCGTTTTACCGCCAGTTGAGATTGGTTGATCAGGTCCTCATAGGGCTCCAGTTCGTGGTGGTTTTGCATATAAAGACCGTCGATCTGGCTGATACCCGAGACGCCCAAAGCCAGCATGTCAGTCTCGGACATTGTGGAGTAGCCCTGGAAGTTACGTTGCAACGTGCCTTCTTCGAGTGCTGTGGCCAGTTCATCGCCGGGTTTGGCAAAGTGATCCATACCTACGTATAGATAGCCGGATTGCTGCAGGCGTTGGATACTGTCGCGGATGATCTCCAGCTTTTCTTCAGCTTGAGGAACAATGCTGGAATCGATGCGGCGTTGTGGTTTGAATCGTTCAGGCAGATGCGCGTAGTTGTACAGACTGATTCGGTCCGGTTCCAGCGTCAGCGTCTGGTCCCAGGTCTGGCTGAACGAGCGGGTGTTCTGGTGTGGCAAGCCGCAGATCAGATCAAAGTTCACTGAGCTGAACCCCAGTTCTCGCGCCAGGTCGACTTTGTCTTTGACCAGCTCAAAAGGCTGAACGCGGTTGATGGCGATTTGCGTCTGCGGGTCAAAATCCTGAACACCAAAACTGACGCGATTAAAGCCTCGGGTGCGCAGCAGCCGAAGCATGTCGTCCGTGGTTTCGCGCGGATCCAGTTCGATGGAATATTCGCCGTCGTGTTGAGCGGGGTCCCAGTCAAAGTAGATGCTGAGCATGTCAAGCATCCGCGACATCTGTGGCAGAGTCAGAAATGTTGGCGTTCCGCCGCCAAGGTGCAGCTGCGTGACTTTTCGGTGGCCGAAGTTGCGGGCGTGCAGAGCCATCTCCCGTTCCAGGGTATCCAGGTAAGCATCGGCACGAGTCTTGTCCTTGGTGGCTATCTTATTACATGCGCAATAGAAGCAGATGTGCTGGCAAAACGGGATGTGAACATAGAGCGACAGCGGTGTTGTTTTGTCGCGCTGATTATCCAGATGTGCCTGCACTTCAACGGGTTGCAGTGGTTGGAACTGAACCGCCGTTGGGTAAGACGTGTATCGGGGGGCGGTAATGTCGTACTTTCTGATAAGTACATCATTCCATGGCACATGCCATCGGTTCGGCTGTGTCATTTGAATCTCCAGTGCTTTTGCCTGCGACCTTAGGTGGTCGGCGGGCAAATTGCACTGATATGAGTCAAGCCTTGCTGAAATACTCAGGAGGAATTTGGATTAAAGCTGGTCGGATGCGCGTCAGGCACCCTGTTGGAAGAACTCTCGTGATCCGTAAACGACCATGGTTTTCCCTTTAACGGAGACCAGGCCCTGTTCTTCGAGGCCTTTCAAAACCCGTCCGACCATTTCCCGAGAACAGCCGACGATGCGACCGATTTCCTGACGGGTGATTTTGATTTGCATGCCATCGGGGTGGGTCATGGCATCGGGCTGTTTGCACAGGTCCAGAAGCGTTCGTGCCACACGTCCGGTAACATCCAAAAACGCCAGATCCCCGACCTTGCGTGTTGTGTTACGCAGTCGGGTCGCCATCTGCTCACCAATAAAATACAGCATGCGAGCGTCATTCTGAGTGATTTCGCGGAACTTGGAATAAGAAATTTCCGCCACTTCACATTCGGTCTTGGTCTTGATCCAGGCTGAACGCGAGTTCAGTGAGTCGAATAACCCCATTTCACCGAAAAAATCACCGGCATTCAGATAAGCCATGATCATTTCCCGGCCATCATCTTCTTCGATAATGACGGAGACGGTACCTTTAATGATGTAGTACAGCGAATCGCTTTTGTCGCCTGCATATATCAGCGTGGTCTTAGACGGGTAGCGTCTGCGATGGCACTGGGAAAGAAAATAATCCAGATGTTTATGTTCTAGGGTACTGTTGACCATATTGCGTGAAATCCGATTCGTTTTGTTAGGCCGCTGATGGGTTCAGTATGGCCTGTCTCACAGTAAGTTCAAATCATTATGCGGCATATGTCGACCACTGGCTACGGTCAAACGACGGATGTTTGACGTGTGTCCCGTTTTTAGGGTACCGCAAGTGCCGGTAAGTTGTTCTTTTTAGGCTGGTTTTTTCTACACGCTTAGTGCAATAACCTTGAACTTTGCTCACATTAGTGCCAAATAGCCATGGTAGACCGGTAGAAGCACCTGATTCAAGAGTACACGCTGCCTGGTCCCCTGGGGTATAACCTCGGTAAACACTACGGTATCTGGAGATGCACGCATGAAAGCAACACTTGAGTGGGCTGGTGAAAAAGCCTTTTCTTATCAATCAAACAGCGGCTTTAAAGGTTTTGTTGATGGGGCGGCTAAAGAGTCGGATCAGGCCCGGGGACCCAGTCCAATGGAACTGATCCTTTGTGGTCTAGGCGGTTGCACGTCATATGATGTCGTCGGCATTCTGCAGAAAGCCCGTCAGGACGTTGTGAACTGCCGGACAGAGTTGCAGGCGGAACGTGCGGACACGGTTCCTTCCGTATTCACCAGCATTCATATTCATTTCATTGTTGAAGGCCGGAACCTGAAAGAGAAACAGGTGGCACGGGCGGTAGAGTTGTCGGCTGAAAAATACTGCAGTGCGTCATTGATGCTTGAAAAGGGGGGTGTTGAAATTACTCACGATTTTGAAATCGTAGAAGTTGAGTAGACCAACCCGCTGATGGTTTAGTGAACGATTATCGCAGTTTTAGCGGTCAATGTAGCAGGCTTGGCTTTTGTTGTATGACGTGTGTCACGCTGTTACCGGTCGCGAATGCTTTTTTTTCTGCCACGCTTCTGTAAACTCGGATAAGCTCGGTGGGAGGTCGTTAGAGTGTTTGCAACGCTCTGAACCGGGCCGTTCCAACGATAATAATCATAACTATGCTGCCAGAGTCGTACGCCATGTCGCAGGAAATCGAACTTAAACTGACAATCTGCCAGGAAGCCGTCAGTGCTTTCAGGCAGCTCTCGGTGCTGAATGTTGTCGAATCACAGCGTTTTGAACTGAGTAATACCTATTTTGATACCCAAGACCAACAACTAACCCGGAGTGGTGCCGCGTTACGCATCCGGCGCTTCGGCCAAAAATACATTCAAACCCTGAAAACCCGCGGGCAAAACATTGGCGGTTTGCATCAGCGCAATGAATGGGAGTTCCCGATATCGGGCCCTACGCTCGATTTTTCGCTGTTTCCTTCCGATTCCCCCACTGCTGAGTTGGATGAGTCTGATGTCAATCCGCTTTTCCAGACCAATTTCGTGCGTGAGCGCTGGTTATTAAATTTTCAGTCTTCTCAGATTGAAGTGGTGTTGGATTCAGGTCGCGTTGAAGCGGGCGAATCGACCGACCCCATTTCAGAGCTGGAACTGGAACTGAAACAGGGAAGTCTGATCGATTTGTTCGACCTGGCGAGCCTGATCAGCAGCGAAGTGGCGGTGATGCCTTCCGATATGTCAAAAGCCGAGCGTGGTTATCGGCTTGTAGCCCAGCAGACTGATTTTGAGGTCGCTTTGCCGAACATAGCGCCGCAGCAAAGCATGGAAAGTGCGTTCTGTGCGTTGTTTGGCTATGAGTTAGAGCGGTTGCAACGTGGATGGCAGGTGTTCTGGTCAACCCATCAATGGCGTCATCTGCAGGGCTTTTTAAACACCTTGGGTAATATGGAAGCTGAAATCGAATGGTTTCAGGGGTTGTTGCCGACTGAACAGATCCGGTTTGTTCACGAGCAGTTGGACTGGATGACCAAGGCGATTCAGCCCATCCTTTCCTGGTGGCCTGCGTGTTTTGAGTTGTCTCAGGACGCTGAGCAGGAGCCAAAAACGGTCGCGGTGAGTTTGCAGCAGAGTAAAGCGCAAAAAGCCATCAAGGCGCTGGACGCGTTGCGCATGAACCCGGAACTGGGTCATCGCATGCTGTCATTGACAGCTTGGCTGCATAGCAGTGGATGGCACACGGGTCAGAGTGCAGAACATCGCCATTTGGCTGAAACGCCGGTTGTCGACGGTATCGACTTCTCGTTCGATCGGGCATTTCGCAACATTGACTCCGATTGTTTTGCGGGCTCAGCCAGCCATGCCTTAAGTCAGTCTCCTGCGGTTCACCGTCTACTGATGCTCTGCCATTACTTTGATCACCTGTATGGAGAGCAGCTAGGTCATCTGAGAGCGCCGTTGGAAGCGATGAATGACAGTTTGTCACGGCTGTCCGCCATGGATGTCGTTGCTCGGTTAAAGGATTGGTTAAACGAGTTGCCACAAGAGCAGCAGGCGAGTGTCCACAGCTGGGCGCGATCGCAACCGGTGTTGTTAAGAGATATTAAACGTTTAGCTAACAAACTCGTCCGTGGTCGCGAACATCTTTCCGGAGGCGCGATTTGAATTTTTTGCCCGGCAAACTGCAGTTTGATGATGTACTAAAACAGCTTGAGTCTGCCGGGCGAGTCAATGCTGAGCAGGTAGCATCGGCTCGTATGAAAGGTCAGGGACAGGGTCGTCATGCGATTGAACAGATTGCGGCCCTGCAGTTAGAGGACACTCAGAATCCAGGGAGGAAACTGACGTCCTCGGTTCTGACACAATGGCTAGCCGACGAAGTCGGAATGCCTTTTGAACACATTGACCCTTTAAAGGTCGATGTCGAATCGCTGTCCTCCGTCATGTCGTTTGAGTACGCCAAGCGATATCACCTGTTACCACTGAAAGTCAGTGAAGATCGGGTTCAGATTGCCACTTGTGAACCACTGGTGACTGGTTGGGAAGATACTATTGAACAGGTCACCCGCAAGCAGATCGATAAGGTGGTCTCGACGCCTGAAGACATTGAGCGCTTCAGTCTGGAGTTCTACTCCCTGAACCGCTCTGTATCCGGTGCAAAAGGCCGCACAAACAGCGGTGGTGTAGGCAACTTCGAGCAACTGGTTGAACTGGGTAATATGAGCAACCCCGATGCCAACGATGAACACATCGTGAACATCGTGGACTGGTTGTTCCAATACGCTTTTGATCAGCGCGCCAGTGATATCCATATTGAACCCCGCCGCGACTATTCACATATCCGTTTTCGCATCGATGGGATTCTGCATACCGTTTATCAGCTACCCATTCAGGTCGGGCTGGCGGTGGTCAGTCGAATTAAGATTCTGGGCCGCATGAATATTGCGGAAAAACGCAAACCGCTCGACGGCCGGGTCAAGACGAAAACACCGGATGGTCAGGAGGTTGAACTGCGCTTATCCACATTGCCAACCGCGTTTGGCGAAAAACTGGTCATGCGGATTTTCGATCCGGAAGTGCTGTTAAAAGGTTTCGATGAGCTGGGTCTGGCGGACGAAGATCTGAAGCACTGGCGTTCTATGATCCGTCAACCGAATGGAATCATTCTGGTGACCGGGCCAACGGGCTCAGGTAAAACAACAACTTTGTATTCTACGCTGAAGAGCCTGGCGACTTCGGAAGTCAATGTCTGCACCATTGAAGACCCCATTGAGATGGTCGAACCCACCTTTAATCAGATGCAAATACAATCCAGCATCGGTTTGCACTTTGCTGATGGTGTGCGGGCCTTGATGCGGCAAGACCCGGATATCATCATGATCGGTGAGATCCGGGACCTCGAAACGGCTCAGATGGCCATTCAGGCTGCCCTGACCGGGCACCTGGTTTTGTCGACCGTTCACACCAACGATGCGCCCTCGGCCATTACCCGCTTGCTCGATCTCGGTGTGCCGGGGTATCTGGTGAAATCAACGGTTCTGGGCGTGATGGCCCAGCGGCTGGTTCGAACGCTTTGTCCCGCCTGTAAGCAACCGGCAGAGATTCACGATGATGTCTGGCAGCAGCTCGTTCGTCCCTGGTCGGCGACCAAACCGGCGCGGGCATTTGAACCGGTTGGCTGTCTGGAATGTCGAAACACCGGCTATATCGGGCGAACCGGTGTGTATGAAAGCTTTGTGATGGACGAGACCCTTTCTGAACTGGTCCACGATGGTTGTGATCCGCAATCTCTGCGTAAGGCGGCGATTAAGCGTGGCATGCTCAGTCTCAGATTATCGGGAGCCCGTAAGGTCGCCTCCGGTCAAACCACCCCTGCCGAAGTCCTCCGCGTGACCCCCGAAGCCAGGCAATAACTCCGCCCGCAATAGTTCATTGTGGGCTATTCACTGGTGCTTAAGCCCGACAATTCATACAATGCCATGCAACCGTCAATTAGCCCGTCCTGTGAGGGAGTTTTCATGTCTGATATTAAAAAAGTTGTACTGGCGTATTCCGGTGGCCTGGACACCTCGGTGATCGCCAAATGGATTGCTGAAACCTACGATTGTGAAGTGGTGACCTTTACTGCCGATCTGGGGCAGGGTGAAGAGGTGGAACCTGCTCGCGCCAAGGCTCAGGCGCTGGGTATCAAAGAAATCTACATTGAAGACCTGCGCGAAGAGTTTGTTCGCGATTATGTCTACCCCATGTTCCGTGCGAACACCGTTTATGAAGGGGAATACCTGCTGGGAACGTCCATCGCGCGCCCTCTGATTGCCAAGCGTCTGATCGAGATCGCCAATGAAACCGGTGCCGACGCCATTGCGCATGGCGCAACCGGGAAAGGCAACGACCAGGTTCGGTTTGAGCTGGGGGCTTACGCGCTGAAACCTGGCGTTAAAGTCATTGCGCCTTGGCGTGAATGGGATCTGACTTCCCGGGAAAAGCTGATGGCCTACTGCGAAGAGCACAGCATTCCGGTCGACTTCAACAAGGCAGGAACCAAATCGCCGTACTCCATGGACGCCAACCTGCTGCACATTTCTTATGAAAGCGGCATTCTTGAAGATCCGTGGGCGGAAGCGGAAGAAGACATGTGGCGCTGGTCGGTCAGTCCTGAAGCCGCACCTGATGAGGCGACTTACTTAGAGCTGGAGTATCGCCGAGGTGACATCGTCGCCATCGACGGAAAAGAAATGACTCCGGCGGAAGTACTGACTTACCTGAACAAGGTGGGTGGTGACAATGGTGTCGGCCGTCTCGACATCGTGGAAAACCGATATGTTGGTATGAAGTCCCGTGGCTGTTATGAAACGCCAGGGGGAACCATCATGTTGAAAGCACACCGCGCGATTGAGTCTATTACTTTGGATCGGGAAGTGGCGCACTTGAAAGACGGGCTGATGCCAAAATACGCGGAAGTCATCTATAACGGTTATTGGTGGAGTCCTGAGCGTAAGATGCTTCAGGAAATGATTGACGCCACCCAGGAACCCGTCAATGGCACCGTTCGGGTGAAGCTCTATAAAGGCAATGTCATTGTTGTGGGTCGTAAATCCGACGACAGTCTGTTTGACGAGAAAATCGCCACGATGGAAGAGGATGCCGGCGCCTATGACCAGAAAGATGCGGAAGGCTTTATTAAGCTGAATGCTCTGCGTCTTAAGATTGCCGCGGCAAAAGGGCGTTCACAGCTGTAAATCCTGACGTAACAGGACTCAGAGAGGCCGGTGTGGCATTCGCTGCATCGGCTTTTTTATTGTCTATACTGCCAAGGTCATCCGGAGGCCGTTGGTATGCGTCATTTTATTCGACACCCGACAGACATCCCTATTAATTATGTTCTTCAGGATCATTATTACTGTGTCCGTAATGCCATGCTGGATGTGAGCGCGGGTGGGCTGAGTTTCTCGGCTGACCATTACATTCCCCCGGGTGAAGTCATCCATGTGAATATCTATGTCCAGGATCCCAGCTTTGAAGCCGATTGCGAGGTGAAATGGTGCAAACGGGTCGACGGTTACTATCACGTTGGAGTTCGCTTTAAAGATTCCAGAGAGGCCTTCAGTTTTCGTATGGTTGAGCAGGTTTGTCACATCGAACACTATAAGCGAAGTGTGCTGGAAACAGAGGGCCGGGCGTTAACCGGTGAACAGGCGGCGCAGGAGTGGATTGCCAAGTTTGCCAGTGAGTTTCCCCGCTGAGCTGAACTCTAAACTTTTCCAAAAGTACGTTATCCTATCTCGTAATGGAGTTGGATCCCGGGTATGGATGACGTCTTTTTTCTGCTTTCAAAACTGCTGTGGGGCCTGGTTTCGCCGTCGGGCCTATTGTTGTCTGGTGCATTTCTGGCTTGGTTCCTGCGCAGTCGGTTACCGCGCGTTACCCGATGGCTTTCGGTCTTGGTGATTTTGGCGCTGTTGTTGATCGGGTTTTATCCGGTGGGCGCATGGTTGGTGTATCCCCTAGAGCATCGCTTTAAGCCGCCGAATACTGAGCAGGCGCCCGATGGCATCATTGTGCTTGGCGGAGCCTGGCGCACGCAAAGCTCCGTCTATTGGGGACAATGGGAGCTGAATCATGCGGCCGAGCGAGACCTGGCGATGTTGGCGTTGGCACGTCGTTTTCCTGAGGCTGAGCTGGTGTTTACCGGAGGGTCTGGCAAGTTGTTTTCACAGCAGTTCAAGGAAGCCGATGTGGCCCGCCAGCTGTATTCAGATCTTGGGTTGAATCCCGTACGGGTCCAGTTCGAATCGGAGTCGCGCAATACTTATGAAAATGCCCGCTTCAGTCAGAAGCTGATTAATCCAGATGTCGCTGACATCTGGTGGTTGGTGACCAGCGCTTATCACATGACAAGGGCGACAGAGGTCTTTTGTGGCATCGGTTGGAGGGTTGTCCCCTATCCGGTTGATCACTTTTACGAGCCGGGCTCCTGGCGTCCCAACTGGGCTTTTGCCGATCATTTGTGGGAGCTGGAGCGAGTCAGCCGTGAATGGCTCGGCCTATGGGTCTACCGTGCCACCGGACGTGCTGAGCGGGGATGTACCTGAGCTCTGCCTTCAGCATGATTGTGATTTGGATTCCGCACCCCAGCGATTCAGTACGTCGACCAGGTTGTTCAGTCGTATAGGCTTAACGAGAACATCGTTCATGCCGGCCGTTACACAGGCCTGGTGGTCTTCTTCACTGGCGTTGGCGGTATACGCAATAACCGGTTGCTTGAACCCGCTTCGGCGCAGGCTTTGTGTCGCCTGCAGACCATCAATTTCGGGCATTTGAACGTCCATAATAATCAGGTCAATGGCGTGAGAACTGACGTATTTGATCGCTTCTTTCGCCTGTCCGAAACACACGACCCGTGCTCCGATGGTTTTCAGCATGCCCTCGATGACCTTCAGGTTAACCGGGTTGTCATCGACAACCATTACGACCATATCATCAATGGACGTTTTCAGAGGGGCGTCAGATGCATGGTTGTTCTCAGGTTGTGCCTCAGCGAGAACCAGCGGCAAGGTGAAGGTGAAAGTTGACCCTTGGCCGGTTTCACTCTCGGCCCATATCTCACCGCCCATCTGTTCGATAATTTTCGATGAAATACGTAAACCAAGCCCGGTGCCACCATACTTTCTTGAGATGGAAGAGTCTGCCTGGGTAAAGGCGGCAAACATGGCATCCAGATTATCGGGTTTGATGCCGATTCCGGTGTCCTGTACCGAAATCATCAACGTATGGGTGTCTTTTAAGGTCAGGCGACAAGTGACTTTGCCTTTCTCGGTGAACTTAAAAGCATTGGAGAGCAGATTGGCGATCACCTGCTCCAAACGTTTTTCATCGCCGACGATCCAGGTCGGAACATCCGGTGAGATGGTCAGTTCGAAACGGGTCTGAGCATTGTTGGCCAGGCTATTACTGTAGATGCTGCAGATCTGCTGAATGGACCCGTGCAGATTGAAGGGTTGTTCGTCAATTGTCAGCATGTCAGCGTTTAACTTGGCCAAATCCAGGATGTCATTAATCAAGAACAGCAGGAATGACGATGAATGTTGAATCATGTCGATGGGTTCTTTCAATGATTCGTCCTGGCTGCTGTGAGAGAGCAGATCGACTGACCCCTGAATCGCATTTAAAGGTGTTCGTAGTTCGTGAGATACGTTGGCCAGAAAGCGTTCTTTCGCTCTGACGGCATTGTCAGCAATGGTCAGCGCTTCTTCCGCGGCAATCAGATTGGCCGATTTTTCTTTGTACACAAGGCTCAACTGATAACTGATCACGAGCGACAACAGTATGACTTCAATGGCCACTGCAAACAGACCGATATGCTCGATCATCAGGGTGCTGTTCGGCAACGAGTTGAGACCGATTGAGATCAGAGCCGGGATGATGAACGCCACATTCGCGATCAGGTAATAGCGGGCAATGTGGTGACCTTTCAGGGCCATAACAATGCCACTGGAAATACCGTAGAGAGCAAACATGCCGACGCCGTATCGGGCGAACTCAAGGCTCATCTCCGGCATAAAGGGAACGATCAGCCAAAAGCTTCCCATGACAATCAGTGCCCCTTGGCTGATTCGAAACAGGACGGGGGTACGGTATCGGTTGATTCCGAGTAAGCGCCAGACAAAACCGATATAGGCCATGTTTGATGCCATGATCGGGAAGCCTATTGAGTAAAACGATGTCCAACCAAATACATCGCTGAAGACATTAAGAGACGTACTGTTGTAGACCAGATTGCCAAGGATAAATAAGGCATACAGGAAATCTTCAGGCTGGCGACGGGTTAATCCCAACACGGTGTAATAGATGCCCAATGCCAAAAAAACACCGAGCCCTAACAGTGTAATGGTATTACCGGTTTTGATGGACTGGACATACGCCGTCTGTTCATAAAGTTTTGGTGTGGGTTGTGCCAAGAGAAACGGACTGTCCACACGTGTGTATATCCGATATTCACCCGGTGGCAAGTTCAGGTTTCGCCCGTGCCTCAGGAAATAAGGATTAGGCTCCGAGCTTTGGATGCCACCACTCAGTTGATCTACCAGCGTCTGTTGTGAATCGAAAATATAATGGGTGAAACGTCCAACGACTGAGGAGCTTTCGAAATCAATCACTTGAGGGGGCATTTCTGTTAAATCAACAGATATGAAATGCCAGAAGGTTCCTCCGGTTACGGAGAGTAGATTTTCTCTGGGTTCCAGAGATGTGGTGTTTCGCTCTGATAGATCACCCAGCGACATATCGGCGAACTGGTCATTTAACCAAAAACTTTCCTTAACTTCGGCAATCGTGAAGGAAGATGTCAACGAAAGGCAGACCAGCAACAGAGTCGTCTGAGCCAGAAAAAATAAACGTTTAGGAATCGAATGGCATCGATACATGAGAAAGAATTCTTTGATAATCAGTCGTTCAGGCTAATTCGCCCCCTGTAACTTGTCAATGAAAGCTACTAACGGTGTTATCCCTTTCTGTGCCGGCTTCTGGCGTTCTCAGGTGTGGTTAATATGCCGGGTAAAAGCCAATACCGCTTTTCACGTCAGAAACCTTGAAATTTTACTACAAACAACGTCTTTCTAAATGGTCAAAATGGCAGTGTTTTCGGGGGCTGCAGCGGTATTACCTAACGTGAATTGAATTGATTCGAGTCAATTGCGTTGTTTTCCTACAGGGTACTCTAGGCTCAAACAAAAAAGATGATAGTAGGAGAACAGGATGAAAAATCGGTGGTTAATTGCAGCTTCCGCGGTCGGGGTTCATGCCTCCATTGGCTCTGTATATGCATTCAGTGTGTTTAAAAAGCCATTGGGGCAGTTGATTGAGTCGGCAACGAATAATCAGATTGCACTGACATTCAGCTTGGCCATTTTCTTTCTGGGTATGTCTGCGGCCATTATGGGACACTTTGTTGAACGTCATGGCCCAAGAAAAGCCGGTACGCTGGCGGCCAGCTTTTTTGGCGGAGGCTTGCTGATTGCCGGTCTCGGTGCTTATCTGGCTAACATCTATATTATCTGGCTTGGTTATGGTGTTTTAGGTGGTATCGGTCTGGGTATTGGCTATATCACACCGGTATCGACCTTGGTAAAATGGTTCCCTGACCATCGGGGGTTTGCCACCGGATTAGCGATCATGGGCTTTGGTTTTGGCGCCATGGTCGGTGGCCCTGTCTTTAACTTCATCATTGAAACCTTCACAGTTGCCGGAAACGGTATTGCGTATACCTGGTTCATCATGGGTGTGGTTTATCTGGTGGTTATGCTGGCGTCGGCTTCTTATCTGGAGCGCCCACCGGAAGGTTGGATGCCAGAGGGGATGAAAGCGGCGGTTGCGTCCGGTGAGAAGAAGGTTGTTCAGGATCTGACACAGCAAACAGCCAACCAAGCTGTGAAAACCCTGCCGTTTTACGGTTTGTGGATTATGATGTTCATTAACATTTCATGTGGTATTGGTGTGATTTACTCTGCATCACCTTTGGCTCAGGAGTCGATTGGTCTGTCACCGGGTGAAGCCGCAGCCGTCGTCGGTCTGATGTCTCTGTTTAACGGTTTGGGTCGTATTGGCTGGGCATCAGCTTCTGACTACCTGGGTCGTGGCTATACCTATATGACATTCTTCCTGATTCAGATTCTTGCCTTTGTTCTGCTGCCAAACATCGGCAGTGTCATACTGTTCCAGGTTGTGTTGTATACCATCCTCACCTGTTATGGCGGCGGTTTCGCAACCTTGCCTGCCTTTATCGGCGATTTGTTTGGTACCCGGGAGCTGGGCGCGATCCACGGTTACGTGTTAACGGCTTGGGCCATGGCTGGATTGGCAGGCCCTCAGATCAATGCTTATCTGCGTACCGTAACCGGCTCATACGAAATGACCATGTATGTGTTCACCGGCGCATTCCTGGTGGCTTTAGCAACATCCTTCGCCATGATCGCATACATCAAAAAGGCGCGAGCACAACTGGACGCACAAGGCGCGGTATCGTCTTCAGCTGCCTAAGCAGAACATAGTCAGAACATTAAAACGGCGCCATTTGGCGCCGTTTTTGTTTTCGGAAACCTTTTGTCATGAAGACAGTCTGAGAGGCTGGTTAACTTTCGATAATCTCCAGGAGTCTTCATGTTCCCCCGATCTTGTATCCCATACCTTTTGAGCGTGTTGTTAATAATAAGCCGTGCTCTGCAGAGTTGATCAATACCGATCAGCACGGGGTGTGCTGAATGGTTATGACCTGTTCTATTCCAGCAGAGTAAGCCGTCTAAGGGGAACCCGGTGTGGCAAACGGAGTACCGGCAGGCACGCCTGTATTTTGCAAATGAAGTCAATCTGAATGCTTTCAAAGCTGACCCTGAAGCCTATTGGCCGCAGTTTTCCGGGTATTGTGCCAATGGTCTGAGTGATGGTCATTTGATTCAGGCCAACCCTGAAATTTATCGCATCATTGAAGGCCGTCTTTATTTGTTTTATTCATGGTGGGGACGCGCGCAGTGGGCGTTTGATCAGCCGCAACAGATCGAGCAAGCGACTCACTATTGGCAGGTTTTTTCCGAGTGACAGGTTGCAGCGATCAGAAATCGCACGTTCTGTATGCCTCAAGAAACACTGAATGGCTAATTTTGTCATGAATTTTTGGAAAAATTTGTTTCGACTTAAGTATGAAAAACGGTCTGAAAGCCCTGATTATAAGCTGCTTTGCATTTTCATGGTGCGAACTTTGAACGTTGAGTGAACACCTGCCCCAGTACGGTACATAAACACCTAAAGAACAAAAAAGGATGGAAATTTAAGGGGTTCGAATTTAAATTAACCCGTGCTAGTCTGACTATGCTGTTACCGGTGGTCTTCATGAAGAAGGCCAAACAGGAAGCACATAATAAAAAATGCAGGAGACTCAAATGATTAAAAAAGCAGTCCTATCAACGCTGGGTGTTGCTTTGACATCCTCACTGATGATTTCAAACGCACAGGCCGGTGAAGTACTGGATGGCGTATTGGAGAAAGGGTTTGTCCAATGTGGTGTGAGCCAAGGTTTGCCTGGTTTCTCAAGCACTGATGAAAATGGTAACTGGTCTGGTCTGGACGTCGACTATTGCCGCGCGGTTGCTGCTGCAATCTTCGGTGATGCTGACGCTGTAAAATACACTCCGCTGTCTGCTTCTGAGC
>NZ_CH724149.1:609660-750507 GCF_000153185.1 Reinekea blandensis MED297
TGTTCGACCACGGCCTATGCGGAAGAGTTGCTGAACGAGCTGGACAATCTTGAAGGTTGGCCGGATGAAGTTAAAGCCATGCAGCGCAACTGGATTGGAAAATCTCGCGGCGTCACCCTTAAGTTTGGGGTTAAAGGTTCTGATGAAACGGTTGAGGTTTATACGACCCGACCGGATACGCTGATGGGCGTGACCTACCTGGCGGTTGCGGCCGGGCATCCTCTGGCGGCGAAAGCCGCTGAGAACAGTGCGGAACTGTCAGATTTTATTGCAGACTGTGCTCGTTCGACGACGTCCGAAGCCGATATGGCTACGATGGAGAAGAAAGGCTGTGCAACGGGCCTGTATGCGGTACACCCATTAACGGGTGAGGAAGTCCCGGTATGGGCGGCGAATTTTGTCTTGATGGACTATGGCACCGGCGCGGTGATGTCTGTTCCCGGGCATGATCAACGTGATTGGGAATTTGCCCATAAATACGGTTTGGACATCCGTCAGGTGATTGAACCAACGGATGAACAAGGCGAGTGTGACCTGAGCAAAGCCGCTTACACTGAAAAAGGCCGCCTGGTTAACTCCGGTGAGTTTACCGGTCTGACCTTCGAAGCTGCCTTCGATGCTATTGCAGATGCTTTGAAATCAAAAGGTTGCGGGGAAGTGACCACTAACTATCGTTTACGTGATTGGGGCGTCAGCCGTCAACGCTATTGGGGGACTCCGGTTCCTGTTGTGTTTGTTGATGGTGAAGCGAAACCGGCCGATCAGTTTCCGGTAGAACTGCCCTACGATGTCACCTTCGATGGCATGAACTCCCCCCTGAAAGGGAACCCGGAGTTCGAAAACACGACCTGGCAGGGGCAACCGGCGAAACGTGAGACGGATACCTTTGACACCTTCATGGAGTCAAGCTGGTATTACGCACGTTACTGCACACCGCAGTATGATGAGGGCATGCTGGAACCCGAAGAGGCCAACTACTGGCTGCCGGTCGATCAGTACATCGGTGGTATCGAGCACGCGACGATGCACCTGATGTACGCTCGGTTTTTCCACAAAGCCATGCGTGATGAAGGCCTGGTGACTTCTGATGAGCCGTTCACTAACTTGCTGTGCCAAGGCATGGTATTGGCCGAAACGTGGTTTAAGCTGGACGGGCACACCAAAGTGTGGGTGTCTCCCGAGGACGTCACGGTCGAAAAAGACGATCAGGGCCGGATTATCGCGGGTGTACAGACATCGACTGGTGAGCCGGTGACTTATGCCGGCATGGCAAAAATGTCCAAATCGAAATTGAACGGCAAAGATCCGCAAAAAGCGATTGACCAGTATGGGGCGGATACCGTGCGGCTGTTTTCGATGTTTGCAGCACCGCCGGAACAGACGCTTGAATGGACCGAGTCCGGTGTTCAGGGCGCCAGAAAGTTCCTTGAGCGACTGTGGCGTGCCGTACAGGATTTGCAAGCGAAAGGCCCGGTTGCAGAACTGAACACGTCCAACTTATCAGAAGCCGCGAAAGCCCTGCGTTTGAAAACGCATGAGACGATTCAGGGTGTATCCATCGATTTTGGTGAAAGAAAAACGTTTAACACCGCCATCGCGAAAATCATGGAACTGCTCAATGCCGTCAACCGCTTTGAAGATGAATCTGAACAGGCGGGCGCGGTGATACAGGAAGCGCTTACTTCTGCTGTCCTGATGCTGTCGCCAATCGCTCCGCACATTACTCAAGAGATCTGGACCCAGATGGGGCATGACGGTTTGATTCTGGATGCCGAATGGCCTGTGGTCGATGAGTCGGCGTTGGTTAAGGACACATTGCTGTACGTTGTGCAGGTAAACGGTAAAGTGCGTGCCAAGTTAGATGTCCCGGCAAATGCCGACAAAGCGGACGTCGAGGCGATGGCGCTGGCTGATGAACGGGTGACTAAGTTTACCGACGGCAACACCATTCGTAAGGTGATTGTGGTTCCGAACAAACTGGTCAATATCGTTGCTAACTGATCTCCTGTCATAAGCATGACCGTCACTGCTGAGATGTGATCAGTATGTGGCGGTCGGCAACCATCGGGTACTCTCCGGATGAAATTGAATCTGCAACAACTGAATCAGAAACTGACATCGGAAGCGTTGCCGCCGGTGATCTGGCTCAGTGGTGATGAGCCTCTGCTATTGATTGAAGCTGGCGATGCCGTCCGCGCTTCGGCGACCGCGCAGGGCATCAGTGAACGCCGGGTGCTGGAAGTCGATGCCCGCTGGGATGGCGCGGATTTGATTGCGGCAAATCAGTCGATGAGCCTGTTTGGAGAACGCGAGCTGATAGAGTTGCGTTTGCAGGCGAAGTTGTCGGACAAGGGCCGCAAAGCGCTACTGGAATACGTGCACAGTGCCAACCCGGATAACCTGTTGTTGATTGTCTCTGAGCGAATTGAAGCCGCGCAGAGCAAAGCCAAATGGTTTACTCAGGTTCAGGAGTCCGGCTGGTGGGTGCCGATATGGCCGATTGAATACAGTCAGCTGCCCGGCTGGATTGCGCAACGCATTAAACAGGCGGGGCTGCAGGCCGAACCGGATGCGGTGTCGTTGTTGGCTGAACGAGTGGATGGAAATCTGCTGGCGGCCAAGCAGGAAATCGATAAGCTGGCGCTGCTGGCAGAAGAGGGCGGTATCACCACAGAACTGATTCTCGCCAGCGTGTCTGACAGCTCCCGCTACACGGTTTTTGATTTGTCTTCGTCCTTTTTACGCGGGGATCTGTCCCGTGCGCTGAAGGTTTTACACACGTTGGAGTCCGAAGGCACTGAGCCACCGGTAATTCTATGGCTCATCAGTCGCGAGCTGCGTTTGGTGTTGGAGTTAGCTGAAGCGCATGCCCGAGGGCAAGCCCTGAACGGGTTGTTCAAAAAGTTACGCATTTTCGAGAAGCGTCAAAGTGATTATCAACGTGCGGTACAACGAGCACCGGCCTCGCATTATCAGCAATGCCTGTTGGCCTGTTCAGGCGTTGATGCTTTGATCAAAGGGCAGGCAAAAGGCGATGTCTGGACGGCGCTCAGCGAGATGCTGGTGGCGATTGCGACCCCGGGTCTTCAGGCGTATCAACTGGATGTGTCTCGACCGGGTTAGCGACTCGGTTGGCCCGATAACTGTAGATAAAGACCGAAAACGGAACCAGATACGTCAGGAAGAGCGCTGGCCAGCGCAGACTTTCCTCACCGACCAATGCCGACCACTGATTGATAACGGTTAGCACGGAGCCAACGACCAGAGCGGTTTTAATACCTTTCAATATAACGTCTCTCGGCGCGATCACTTAACAGGAGCTCTTTTTGCAAAACGAATTATTGAGTCAGCCGATTCCGAACCTGGTTGTCAGAAAGTCGATTCCCATGGTGTTCGGTGTCCTGGCCATACTACTGTTTACTTTAGTTGATACCTGGTTTATTTCACTGTTAGGCACTGAGCCGCTGGCGGCCATGTCGTTCAGCTTTCCGGTCACCTTTATTGTCTCCAGTATGGCCATGGGCATGGGCATCGGGCTTTCCGCTGTCGTGGGTCGGCTGTTGGGTGGTGGTGATCACGAGCAGGCGAAGCGCTTTACCACCGATAGCCTGATACTCAGCACGATTCTGGTGCTGGTATTAGGTGTGGTCGGATTGCTGTTGATGGACCCTTTGTTTCGCCTGTTAGGCGCACCCGATTCCGTCCTTGTGCATATTCGGGCTTATATGGGCGTTTGGTTTTTAGTGATTCCGCTGTTGGTGATTCCGATGGTCGGTAACAGCGCCATCCGGGCCAGCGGGGATGTCAAAACCCCCAGTGTGGTCATGTTGATTTCCGGGCTGGTGAATGGGGTGCTCGACCCGATATTTATCTTCGTGCTGGATATGGGCGTTCGCGGCGCGGCACTGGCAACCGGTGTGAGTTGGCTGATCACCTTTGTCGTGGCGTTTCATGTTCTGAAAAACCGGTTGAACCTTTTAACACTCGAAAAGCCAGAGAAGTCTCTTTTGTTCATTCACTGGCGACAACTGATGTCCATTGGCATGCCGGCCGCGCTCGCGCAGATGTTGAATCCTATGGCCAACGCGATACAGGTTGCCATCTTGGCCGGGTTTGGTGTGGCAGGCGTGGCGGCCTTTGGTGCCAGTAGCCGTATTGAAGCCATTTTTTTGGTCTTTATTATGGCTTTAGGGTCCGTCATGCCAACGGTGTTGGGGCAGAATCTTGGGGCAGGCCAAAAGCAGCGTTCCGCTCGAACCATTAGCTTCACGATTCATCTGGTGATTGGTCTCTATTTGGCTATGTATGCCCTGATTTTCTTGCTTGCGCCCTATTTGGCAGGGTTGTTCACGGATGAAACTCAGGTTGCCGAGCTGGCGACGCTTTATCTGCGGATCATGCCGTTGAGTTATGCCTGGTTAGGCGTCGGTATTGTCGCTTCACAAATTCTGAATGTGTTGCATCGGCCGATGGCGTCGTTGTGGATGAATGTACTGCGTCTGTTTGGATTTCTGATCCCCTTTGCCTGGCTCGGTGGACAGTTATTTGGCACGCTTGGTGTTTTCTCGGGTGTCGCCTTAGCGCATACCGTCAGTGGTTTGCTGATATATGTCTACATTCTGAAAATCGCACGGGGAATCGATGAACCTTCCGTTAACGATCCTGGCGCAACCAGCGGTGGGCTGTCTTAATCACGGATGCTCTCAGTTGTTTCATGGCCTGACCGGAAGAACGCCAGCTGTGCCAGTAGAGCGGCACATCGATAAAGGTCTCGGGCGCCAGATCAATCAGGCTGCCGACCTGTACAGACAGTGCGGCCTGAATCTCGGGAATCATGCCGAACCCGCATCCGGAGGCGGCCAGTTGTACAAAACCTTCAGAGGATGGGCAGTGAACCAGATTGATCGGTTCTGCTTGCCCCAACTGCTGCAGAAACCGATGCTGAAGCCGGTCGTCCCGGTTAAAGACAAGGCAGGGGGCCTGGTATAACCGATCAAACGATTCCAGCAGGTGGTGACGCATCAGAAAGTCACGGCTGGCATAAGCCCGATATCTCATGGTACCCAAACGGTCGACGCGCCCGCCGTTGACCGCTTTGCCTTCTGCACACAAGCATGCCATCACTTCACCGCGCTTCATTAACTCGATACCGGCATCCTGATCGGCGGTGATCAGATCGACATCGATGTCTTCCGTTATACGTCCGAGAGCTTCTGAAAACCAGGTGGCCAGACTGTCGTGATTAATGGCAATGCGAGCGTGGATCCGGGCATCCGTCTCCAGAGGCAGGTTGAGATCCGACTCCAGATGCAGCACCGTTTCCAGGTGGGTGATCAGTCGCAGGCCAAGGGCGGTCGCTTGTGGTGGTGACTGGCGGAGAATCAGCGGTTGCCCGATGCGGCCTTCCAGCTGTTTGATGCGCTGAGAGATGGCCGACTGGCTCAAATGCAGCGCCTGAGCCGCCCGATCAAAACCCTGATGTTGAATGACCGCCGCAAGGGCGGTGAGTGCGCGATAGTCTAGCATGGTGTTGTCGCTATTTCTTAAATCGAACCATTACATTATAAGAAAAATTAATTAATGAGAAATTTTATTAATTTGAATGATTATTGTCGACCGGATAAGCTGCGGCCAAATTCAGTATGAGATTAGACCATGAGTGATTTTCTCACCGGCTATTCGGTCGCATTGGGGCTCATCGTTGCCATTGGTGCGCAAAACGCCTGGGTCCTGGGTATGAGTGTCCGGCGACAGCACCCTTGGGCCATCGCGGTTGTGTGTTTCACAGTTGATGCGCTGTTGATGGCCTTGGGTGTCCTGTCGGTCTCTCAGATTCAGCAGTGGGTGCCAGGACTGGTTCCGTGGATGACCTGGTTAGGGATCGCTATTCTGGTCTGGTTGTGTGTGTCGGCTTTATTGCGGGTGGTTCGTGGCAACAACGGCTTAAAAACCGTGTCGGAAGTTAAGATGTTGTCCCGTTGGCAAGCCGTGTTTGCCGCACTGACCATTACCTTGTTGAACCCGCATGTATATCTCGACACCGTCGTGCTGGTTGGAAGTCTGGCGGTCACGGCAGAGCATCCGTGGGTGTTCTGGATGGGCGCCGCGCTGGCCTCAACCAGCTGGTTTAGTGCTTTAGCGGCGCTGGGACGACCGCTGAGCCGTTGGTTATCGTCCGTCCGGCGATGGCAGGTCTTTGATGGTCTGATGGCTCTGATCATGGCTTGGGTCGCTCTGGCGCTGTATCAGAGCCTTTGAGGACAGACATAAATCAACCAGGCAGGCGATTACGTCTGTCGCGTCGACCGGCCTTGCCCTAATCTGATGCAAATTTTTTAAATAGGAACCCCCCATGAGCTGGTGGAAAGAAGGCGTTGTATATCAGATTTATCCACGATCCTATGTCGACTCAACCGGCAATGGCGTCGGGGATCTGCGCGGTATCATCAGTCGATTGGATTACCTGACGGAGCTGGGCGTGAACATCGTCTGGCTGAACCCGATTTACGCATCACCAAACGACGACAATGGCTATGACATTTCCGATTACGAAGCCATTATGAGCGAGTTCGGAACGATGGCCGATTTTGATGAGCTGCTCGAAGGACTGCATCAGCGTGGTATTCGGCTGATTATGGATTTGGTGGTCAATCACAGCTCCGATGAACATCCCTGGTTTATCGAAAGCCGGAATCCGGACAGTGCGTATCGGGACTACTACATCTGGCGAGATGGTAAAAGCGGGCGTGCGCCGAACAACTGGGTCAGTGTGTTTTCCGGCCCGGCTTGGGAATATGACCAAGCCTCCGATCAGTACTTCCTGCATTTATTTTCCAAGAAGCAGCCCGACTTGAACTGGGAAAACCCGGACCTTCGCCAGGATATATACGCCATGATGCGGCGCTGGTTCGAACGCGGCGTTGATGGGTTTCGAATGGACGTGATCAACATGATTTCGAAAAATCCGTCACTGCCGTCCGTTGGTGATGAATCGACACTCGCCTGGGGCGGAGAGCACTTCATGAATGGGCCCAGGTTTCATGAGTACATGCAGGAGATGCACCGTGAAGTGCTGGCCGATTTTGACTGCATGACTGTTGGCGAGTGCTTTGACCTGGATGTGAATGAGGGCCGGAAACTGGTCGGAGAAGATCGCAACGAACTCAGTATGGTTTTTCAGATGGAACACATGTCACTCGACCATGGCAACGGAAAATGGGACGTGCAGCCGGACTGGTCGCGGGTCAGGTTGAAAGAGATTCTGAACCGTTGGATCGATGGGCTGGACGGTGTGGGCTGGAACAGTCAGTTCTGGATGAATCATGATCAGCCACGGGCGGTCAGCCGGTTTGGTAATGATGCAGACTATCGGGTTGAGTCGGCCAAAGCCCTCGCCGCCGTAACGTTGACACTGCCTGGCACACCTTACATCTACATGGGGGAAGAAATCGGTATGACCAATGTGGCCTATCCGATTGAGGACTACCGGGATCTTGAAATTCACAATTGGTACAACGAGCAAGTGGCTGCAGGACAGAATCCGGAAGCTCTGCTGGCCTCGGTGCATCGAATGGGAAGGGACAACGCCCGTACTCCGATGCAGTGGGATGCCTCGACCCATGCCGGGTTTACCAGCGGCACGCCCTGGTTAAAGGTGAACCCGAATTATCCGGACATCAATGTAGCCGCAGATCGAGCCAATCCGGATGGTATCTGGCACTGGTATCGGGATCTTATTGCTTTACGTAAAGCCCGGAAAACGTTGGTTTATGGTCGATACGAACCTTACATGATCGATTCGGAACAGCTGTTTGCATTCCGTCGGCAAGATCAGCAGGGGGATTTTCTGGTGCTGATTAATCTCAGTGATGAGCGTGCAATAACCCGGTTACCGGAATCAGTCACGGAACTCGCCTGGCAGGTTGTGAAGAACAACTATCCAGGTCATGATCGGATTGACGCACTGAAGCCCTGGCAGGCACTCATTTTGGAGCTCACTGATTGACCGATTCAACACGCACTAACTTACAGCTGATGCAGGACGGAGATTGGTTTGACGCTGTGGACCCGATCATCCTGGCGCAGAAGCAGCATGTTCGTCAGGTGGTCGCTCAGTTCAACCGGTCACCGTCGCGTGGGCACCTGAAGCAGGTGCTTGCACTGTTGGGCCGCGTTGGGACCGGATGCCGTATCGAAGGTGGGTTGCATCTCGATATGGCGCAGCAGATTTATCTGGGCAAGGATGTCTACATCAATGCGGGCTGTGTGTTGTTGGATGCGGGCGTGATTGAGATCGGTGATCACGTCCTATTGGGACCGGGTGTGCACATCTATGCGGTTGAGCATCCTAAAGACCCGGACCAGCGTCGGGCCGGATGGATGCGTGGCCGACCGGTCCGGATCGGCGCTAACAGCTGGATAGGCGGTGGAGCGTTCATCTTGCCCGGGGTCACCATCGGCCGGGATGCCATCATCGGTGCCGGCAGTGTGGTCACGCGGGATGTGGCCGATGGTGGCGAAGTAGCCGGAAACCCGGCACGCTCTATTCGCTGAGACCGCCAATGCACAGGTATTTAGTCTCCAGATACTCATCAATACCCAGATGACTGCCTTCCCGACCTAAGCCAGACTCTTTGATCCCGCCAAACGGCGCGGTTTCGGTGGACAGAATGCCTTCGTTAACACCGACCATGCCGTATTCTAGACCTTCTGCAACCCGAATCGATCTCGATAAGCTTTCTGTATAAAAGTAAGCGGCAAGCCCGAAAGGCGTATCATTAGCCAGCGCAATGCCTTCAGCTTCGTCTTTGAAGACCATAATCGGTGAAACCGGACCGAATATTTCTTCGTTAACCAGACGCATGTCACCGGTAACGTCTGTCAGGACCGTGGGTTGGTAGTAGAGTCCGCCGAGGGCGTGTGGGCCGCCTCCGGTGAGTACCGTCGCCCCCTTATCCACGGCATCGTTGACCAGTGCCTGTACCTTGTCGAACCCGGCCTGATTGATTAACGGACCCTGCGCTGTATCCGGTTCCAGTCCCGGCCCGACTTTTAAACCGCGGGTGGCTTCCGCCAGCGCCTTGGCAAACGCCTCGGCGACACCGGCTTGAACCAGAAAACGGTTGGCACAGACGCAAGTCTGACCGGTATTACGATATTTTGAGGCCATGGCGCCAGCGACAGCTTTATCAATGTCGGCATCATCAAATACCAGGAAGGGCGCGTTGCCACCGAGTTCCATTGAGGTTCGTTTGACGGTTCCGGCGGCCTGAGCCAGTAATTGTTTGCCAACCGCAGTTGAGCCGGTAAACGATAGTTTTCGCACCAGCGGATGCGTTGAAAGCACTTCACCCACCTCTTTACCCTGAGACGCCGTGATGACATTAAAGATGCCTGCGGGTAATCCGGCTTCTTGGGCGAGCCGCGCGAGTGCCAACGCGGACAGCGGGGTGCCTTCGGCCGGTTTAATAACGATGGTGCAGCCAGCCGCCAGTGCGGGGGCGCATTTTCGGGTAATCATCGCTAAAGGAAAGTTCCATGGGGTAATGGCGGTGCACACGCCGACGGGTTGTTTAATCACCTGAATACGGCGGTCTTTAGACGGTGCCGGAATGGTATCTCCGCGAACCCGTTTGGCTTCTTCGGCAAACCACTCAATGAACGATGCAGCGTACTGCACTTCGCCCCGGGATTCTGCAATGGGTTTACCGCACTCGAGAGTCATCAGTTCGGCGAGCGCATCCTGATGTTCGAGAATGAGGTTGTACCATTGACGTAACAGATTGGCTCGGCTCTTGGCCGGTTGTTGCTGCCAATCGTTCAGCGCCTGATGCGCCGCGAGAATGGCAGACTCTGCATCAGCAGCGGTGCAATCCGGTACCTTGGTCAGCGGTTGCAGATCGGCCGGATTAATCACCGAAAAGGTTTGGTTAGACTCGGAGGCTTGCCAGTCGCCGTTAATGAAACACTGACTGAAGGTGTTTGCTGCAAAGGACATGGAGTTTACCCCATCTGAACATGAATCACTCAGTGTAAAGGGGTTTGGGCGTGTAGGTGAAGCCTACTCTGGTCGTAGAACAGAAAAGGGGATATGAAGGATTGATCATTGCGGTGGCGGCCCCGGGTTCCGGGGCCGCCGGGTCAGACATCAGGCGTCTTGCTGTTCCAGGGTACGAGCGCCGTTAATGGCGATTTCTTGGGTTTCATCGCTTCGGGTACTTCTTTGAACAGCTCAATGGTCAGCAGACCATTGGCCAGGTTGGCGCCGTTCACCTTGACGTGGTCAGCCAACTGGAACTTCCGTTCGAAAGAGCGATAGGCGATACCCTGATACAGATACTCGCGTTTCTGGTCGTCTTTTTCTTTTTTGCCACGAACCTGAAGAACGCCGCTTTCGGAATGGATTTCCAGCTCTTCTTCGGTGAAGCCGGCGACGGCCAGGGTAATGGTGTACTGGTTTTCACCGGTGACTTCGATGTCATACGGTGGGTAGTTGTTGCCGTTGCTGCTGCTTTGTGCAGCGGCATCGATCATTTGAGCGATACGGTCAAAACCAATGGTATTGCGGTAAAGTGGGGTGAAATCAAATGCTGTACGCATGCCTAATCTCCTATGAGCAAAAGGGGTAAGTACCTTGGCTGATGTTGTTCACACCAGGTACTTCGTTTCTTAGTTAATACAACCCGCTTCGCGGCGTTGTATTTCGTAAATAGGGATCCGTGCTGAAGACTTCAAGGCCTTAAGTTTAAGATTTTTTAACCGCCGTTTCTGTCAGTGGAGGCCAGAAGGGTTTCATATTCGGTACAGATATTCTCGACCAAATTCGAGGGTTGTCGGTGCTGCTGTGCTTGATAAAACGCCAGCAGTTTACGTAAGTGGCGTTCATGGATCGGTTGTTCAGGTTGCCAGCCTTGGCCGACCAGTGATGGCTGTAATTGGCTCTGAGACTGGTTAGCGGTATCCGCCAAGGCAATGGTGATCAGTTCGTAGCATCGACCGTTGTCATCAACGATTCGATCACTCAGCGTCACAATGGGTTGGTGCCGTAGATAGTTTCGGACATAAGCGGTTTTTGTGGCTGGCGAGACCACAAAGCGATAATGTCGGGCGCTTGGCTGCTGAAACAGAGCGTCCAGGATCGCGATGGTTTGTTCATCGCCAACACCGGCCAGTATGGCGACCCCTTTCTCGGCTTTCGGTAATATGAGCGTCTGGGCTGGACCAACGGACAGCTCGTAAGAGTCAGCACCGTAGCGAATCAATCGATCTTCCAGCGCTGCCATGATGTCGGGGTGGATATCGTTGAACAGCACACGTTGCGCACGGCCGGCTTCGAGTGCGGCACGGCCCAGTGCCCCGTGGTCACAGCACAGGTCGACCAGCTGGTCGGTGCCGTCAGGAATGGTGTCGAACAGCGCTCTCAGGCGCCGACCGAGTCGGGTTTTCTTGGGCATATTCATGGCGGCGGTGTATTTCGGTAACCTAAATCGGGTAAAGTGTCGCAAACTTTATTAACTGGACCTGAGTTTCATGTCAGAACGTCATTCCAGCCAGTCCGCGACTGGTGCAGGGCAACCTCATAAAGGCGGTTTTTTCAGTAATCTGCTGTTTAATATCATCATACCGGTGGTAATTTTAACAAAATTCAGCGGAGAAACGCAGCTCGGACCATTGTGGAGTATTGTGGTCGCGCTGGCCTTCCCGATTGGTTATGGCCTTTGGGAAATGCGTTTAACCGGTAAGGTTAACGGTTTTTCCGTACTCGGTGTCGTCAGCGTCATTCTGACCGGTGGCATCAGCCTGTTGCAGTTGGATCCGAAGTACATCGCTATTAAAGAAGCGGCCATTCCCGGGATTATCGGGTTGGCGGTCATTGTCAGCCAGAAGTCTCATCGATCCCTGGTGAAAATTTTGATTTTCAATGAGCAGATCATTCGCATAGAAAAGGTTCATCACGCGTTAGCTGAACGCGGAAAAACCGGAGAGTTTGAAAAACGCATGACCGTCGTCACCTACATCGTCGCCTGTTCGTTTTTCCTGTCATCTGCCTTGAACTATCTGCTCGCGAAAATCGTGCTGCAAAGTCCGCCGGGTACGACGGCGTTTTCGGAAGAGTTAGGGCGAATGACCGCCTTAAGTTATCCGGTCATTGTCATTCCCAGCATGGTCGTCCTGCTCGGCGCGATCTGGTATCTGTTTACCCAGTTGAAAAAGCTGACCGGACTGCCGTTGGAGGAACTGATGGTTGATGGCTCCAAGGAGGATCGCTGATGGCGCTGACAATGGAAGAGTTTCGGGCGCAGTATCCGGTCATCATCGAACTACCGGTTCAATGGGGCGATATGGATGCCTTACAGCATGTGAACAACGTGATCTATCTGAAGTGGTTTGAAAGTGCCCGGATCGAGTACATGAACCGGATTGAGTTCATGTCCCGCCTGGTGTCTGACAATGTCGGTCCGATATTGGCGTCTCAGTCGGTCCGCTATCGATTACCGGTTGAGTACCCTGATCAGGTGTTGGTCGGCGCATCCGCGAGCAGCTATGAGGCGCGTCAGCTGGTGCACAGCTATGGTGTCTTCAGCCAGCAGAAGCAAGCGCTGGTTACGACCGGAGAGGCGAGAATGGTGATGTATGACTTTAATCAGGCGAAGAAAGTGGACATCCCTGAAGACATACTGGACAACATCCGTGCGTTAGAACCTTAAAAAACGGTTCCAATAAAGCAAAAAAAACCGGCCTCGGCCGGTTTTTTTATGACGATTATTCGTCGATGAAGCTTCGCAGATGATCCGATCGGGACGGATGCCGCAGTTTGCGCAGCGCTTTGGCTTCGATCTGACGGATCCGCTCACGAGTGACATCAAACTGCTTACCAACCTCTTCCAGAGTGTGGTCAGTATTCATGTTGATGCCGAAGCGCATACGCAGAACCTTGGCCTCGCGGGCGGTCAGTCCGGCCAGAACTTCGGTGGTCGCATCACGCAGGCCCGTCGAAGTGGCTGAGTTCACCGGCAGGATCATGGTGTTGTCTTCGATAAAGTCGCCCAGTGAGCTGTCTTCATCGTCACCAATCGGTGTTTCCAGCGAAATCGGTTCTTTGGAAATCTTCAGTACTTTACGGATCTTGTCTTCCGGCATGTCCATACGCTCCGCCAGCTCTTCAGGCGTTGGCTCGCGGCCCATTTCCTGAAGCATTTGACGGGAAATCCGGTTCAGTTTGTTGATGGTCTCAATCATATGAACCGGGATACGAATGGTGCGTGCCTGGTCGGCAATGGAGCGGGTAATCGCCTGACGAATCCACCAGGTGGCGTAGGTTGAGAACTTATAACCACGACGGTATTCGAACTTATCAACCGCTTTCATCAGGCCGATGTTGCCTTCCTGAATCAGATCCAGGAACTGCAGTCCGCGGTTGGTGTATTTCTTCGCGATGGAAATCACCAGACGCAGGTTGGCCTCGACCATTTCTTTCTTGGCACGACGCGCGCGCGCTTCACCGATAGAAATACGACGGTGGATGTCTTTGACTTCCGCCAGGGTAATGCCGGTGTTTTTCTGAATATTACGCAGTTTGCGCTGGGCACGACGAAGTTCGACTTCGTAACGGAAGGCTTCGTCGGCGTACTTCGGGTTTTCCAGCAGTTCGTTGAGCCACTCGTCTTCAGTTTCATGGCCTACAAACGCGTCAATAAACGCCTTGCGGGGCATGTTCAGGGTACGCACACAGATGGCGATGACTTTACGTTCCTGTGAGCGAATTTCTTCGACCGTCGCTTTGATGGGCTCAATGGCATCATCGAAAGCTTTCGGCGTCAGCTTAAAGCAGGAGAAGGTTTCACCCATAGAAGACAGGGCAGCGTTGGCTTCTTTGCTGTAGCGGCCTTTTTCTTCGATTAAGGCTTTCGCGCTCTCCAATTGCTCTTTGAGCAGGGTAAAGCGTTCACGGGCGAGTTCCGGGTCCGGTCCGTTGTCGACTTCGTCATCGGAGTCGTCGTCATCATCGTCGTCAACATCATCGGACTTATCGTCTTCAGACTGGATGGCGTCGGGTGAGTCAGCGGCGGGTAATGGATCGTCGTCGTCCGGGTCCTGGAAGCTGGTCAGAATGTCAGACAGGCGACCGCCTTCTTCTTCGAGTGTGTTCTCGTAAGCCCCAATCATACTGTCGATGACGCCCGGGTAGAACGCCATGGCTTGCATAACTTCGCGGGTGCCTTCCTCAATACGCTTGGCGATGACAATTTCGCCTTCGCGCGTTAACAGCTCGACGGTGCCCATTTCGCGCATGTACATGCGCACCGGATCGGTCGTCCGGCCGGTATCGGTTTCAACCGCTGCCAAGGCGGCCGCAGCTTCTTCGGTTGCGTCTTCATCAGTGCTCTGGTCGCTTTCAGACAGCAGCAACTGGTCGGCATCCGGGGCCTGTTCAAACACCTCGATACCGATGTCATTGATCATGGCGATGATGTCTTCAACCTGATCCGGAGAGTTAATTTCTTCCGGTAAGTGGTCATTTACTTCGGCAAAAGTCAGGTAACCCTGTTCCTTACCTTTGGCGATCAGCTCTTTTAAACGGGACTGACGCTGAGATTTTTCAGCCATAGATAACCTGTAAGCTCTTCAAATGGTTGATAACGCAAGCAAATAGCCGGATAGTGTACAGTAAATCAACAAGTTAGCCAAATTTACTGAATTGTCCAGCCATGCTGCGACCTGGCTTCCATATTGTGACATTCGGACGATTACTGTCGCTTTCGAAGCCTGTTCGACAGCAGGTCCACACGTTGCTACTGCTTTTTTTGTTTAAGCAGCTCGCGGTATCGCTGCTTTTCTGCATCCGTTAAGGATGGATCGAGCGCCATGACGCGCTGTTTTAAGGCATTGTATTCATCATCCGGGGCCTTCTGAGTGAGGGCGCGCAAGATTTTTTCAAGTTCTTGTCGTGCAAAGTCTTTTTCGTCTTTGTGGTCATCATTGGCCGCTTCCAGCCAGAGATAATCCGAGGCGGCAATGGGAGACAGGGTTTCCCGCAGGCCATGCTGACAAAGATAATCAAAAGCGAAGTAGAGGTCTTTGCGTGGCGCCTGTTGCAATAGCTCGATGACCCGCTGGAGCAGCTGATGATCCCCGCTGGCTTTCAGGCGTCCCAGCGTTTCCGGCGTTACATAATCGGCCAGATGCGGAAAGCGGATTAACCAAGCCAGTGCCCTGTGTACAAACCCAATTCGAACGGACAGTTCTCGTTTTTCAATGACTGGGACGCTGTAAAACTCGCCCTGTGCGTCATCGAACGGTGGTGGCGCGGTGGGTATGACCGTTTCCGGCATTGGCTCCGCGGGGACGCTAGGGGGTTCCGGTTTAAACTGTTGCTCAATCTGCTCGATGCTCAGCCCGACCAGATTTGATAACTGGTTGAGCAATAATTGCTTCATGAAGCCTTCGGGCACTTTATTGATCCAGCCCTGAGCCAGGCTTGCCAGTCGTGCTTTGCCATCCAACCTGGATATGTCAGCCTGTGTCTGCAGATGTTGATATAGGAAATCCGGCAGGCTTTGAGCCTGTTTGACCCGGCGCATAAAGCCGTCATGGCCTTCTTTCTGAACCAGTGTATCCGGGTCTTCACCATCGGGCAGGAACAGAAAACGCGCCTGCAGACCGTCTTTCAGACTGCTCATGGTATTGGTCAGCGCACGGATGGCGGCCCGGCGTCCGGCTTCATCGCCATCAAAGCAGAAGACAATTTCCGAAGTCTGCTTGAACAGTCGTTGAACGTGAGTTTCGCTGGTGGCCGTTCCCAGGGTAGCGACCGCATTGCGGACGCCATGCTGAGCCAGAGCCACAACGTCCATATAGCCTTCAACGATGATGATGTTGTCGAAGTCCTTCAGGGCTTTTCTGGCTTCATAAAGGCCATACAGTTCGTGACCCTTATGGAAAATAGGGGTTTCCGGGCTGTTAAGATATTTGGGTTTTTCGTCGGCGGACATGACCCGCCCACCAAAGGCGATGACTCGTCCTTTGATGTCTCGAATCGGAAACATCAGGCGGTTACGGAACCGGTCGTAGATCCGGCCGTTGTCATTCTGAGTCAGCATGCCGACCTTCAGCAGGGCGCGGTTGGTGTTTTCACTGCGAAAGTGCTGAATCAGGTTATCCCACCCCGGTGGGGCAAATCCGATTTGAAAGGTGTGAACGGTGTCTTCGGTCAGGCCCCTGCCAAGGATGTAGTCTTGAACGCCCTGTGCATAAGGGTGCTGGTATAACTGGTGCGCGAAATAGTCAGCACAGCTGTTCATCAGATCGTGCAGGGTTTTCCGCTGTTGCTGCTGTTGCCGGGCTTTTTCACTGACTTCCTCTCGCGGTACTTCTACCCCGGCGATTCTGGCCAGCTCTTCGATGGATTCAACGAAGCTGAGGTTGTCGTATTCCTGCAGGAACTTGACGGCGGTTCCGGAGGCGCCGCAGCCAAAACAATAATAAAACTGCTTACCGGGATTGACCGAAAAGGAGGGGGAGTTTTCGTTATGGAAGGGGCAGCAGGCCCAGTAATCCTTACCTTTTTTTTTCAGGTCGATGCGATTGCCAATGACTTCCAGGATATCGGTTCTATCCAGCAAAGAATCGATAAAGTCATTCGGAATTAAACCGGCCATGAGGTCTCTCAGGATCAGATTGTCAGAAACAGCAGATGACGACAGTCGTTTGCTGCGTGGGTCAGGCGTTCAGAGTGGCCTTGATCCGTTTGCTGATCTCTCCCATATCGGCACGTCCCTGGGCTTTGGGTTTAATCAGGTTCATCACCTTACCCATGTCAGCCATCGAGCTGGCACCAGTCTGTGCGATAGCGTCAGCGATCAGTTGATCGATTTCTTCGTCACTCATTGCCGCGGGAAGGAAAGTGGATATCACCCCCAGTTCAAAAGTCTCGGATGCGGCAAGATCCTCGCGTCCCGCTGCTTCAAACTGAGCAATGGAGTCGCGTCGTTGTTTGGACATTTTATCCAGTACGGATAAAACACGGGCATCGTCTACGTCGATTCGTTCGTCAACTTCAATGCGTTTGAGCTCCGCCAGAATAAGCCGAATCGTACCGAGTCGGTCTTTATCCTTGGCGCGCATGGCGTCTTTCATTTCACTGGTCAGACGTTGCTTGAGCTCAGACATGTTCGTTAACCCACGAAATTCGAATCAGTAAAGACGGTTCATGCGCTTGTTTTCGCGAGACAGCTTCTTAGCGTGTCGCTTAACAGCAGCGGCTGCAGCACGTTTACGAACCCAGGTTGGCTTTTCATAGTGTTCACGACGGCGTACTTCAGACAGAACACCTGCTTTTTCACATGAACGCTTGAAACGACGCAGTGCTACGTCAAATGGCTCGTTGTCTTTAACTTTTACGTGTGGCATTAACTCTTCCTATTTCGTTGTGGGTAGTGCCCAAAACACCGGGTTAGCGGAATTTTGAGGCGCGTAATTGTACTGACCAGGCCCTGCCCGTGCAAGTGAAACTTAGATTAGTGTGCGGGCACCGGTTCGTCGGCCCGGTGATGGCGATGCTCGGTCTTCAGAGGATGTTAAGGGGCAGTAAAACCGGTAAACTACGCCGCTTTCTGGGTTCTGTGTCTTGGTAAATCTATGCGAGTTTTGGGAATTGAGTCCTCGTGCGATGAAACCGGCGTTGCAATATACGACGGGGATCGCGGCCTGTTGGCTCATCAACTGTACAGTCAGGTAAAGATGCATGCGGAGTTTGGCGGGGTGGTTCCGGAACTGGCCTCTCGTGATCATATCCGCAAGCTGCTTCCGCTCACCGAGGCTGCGCTTAAGGAGGCCGGGCTCACCCGCAAGGACATTGACGGTGTTGCTTACACGGCAGGTCCGGGTTTGATTGGTGCGCTGATGGTTGGCGCCGCCGCCGCTCGCTCAATGGCGATGGGACTCGGCGTTCCGGCCGTGGGCGTGCATCACATGGAAGGTCATCTGTTGGCGCCCATGCTTGAGGATGAGCCGCCGGCCTATCCGTTTGTCGCACTGCTTGTCAGCGGTGGGCACACCCTGCTGGTGGATGTCGCCGCTCCGGGTAGCTATGTCATTTTGGGCGAATCACTGGATGATGCGGCCGGAGAAGCGTTCGATAAAACCGCCAAAATGATGGGCTTGCCGTACCCCGGTGGCCCGATGCTCAGCCGTATCGCGGAAAAGGGTGATCCTGATCGATTTTCGTTTCCCCGACCGATGGTCGATCGACCGGGGATGGATTTCAGTTTTTCCGGTCTGAAGACGGCGGTGCGACTTGAAATTGCCCGTCACGCAAAAGATGAGAAAGTCGACGAAACGGATATGGCCGATATTGCCAGTGGCTTTCAGCAGGCCGTTGTGGAGACGCTGGCCATCAAATGCCGACGGGCGTTACGGGCGACCGGTTATCGTCGGCTGGTGATTGCCGGCGGCGTCAGTGCCAATCGGCACCTCCGCCAGCGACTGGATGAGATGGCCAAACAGGAAAAGAGTCGGCTGTACTATCCACGGTCGGAGTTTTGTACCGATAATGGCGCCATGATTGCCTATGCGGGCTGGCTCCGGCTGAGCCATGGGCAGACCGCCGATTTGGCGCTTCAGGTACGTCCCCGATGGCCATTGAACGAACTGGAGGCATTAGCATGACCGATCAGGTGTACTTATCCGGGTTGAGTCTTTCAACGCTCATCGGGGTTTATGAATTTGAACGACATGCACCTCAGGAGTTGATCCTGGACTTGACGCTCGACTATGACTGTCGACCGGCAGGAGAGTCGGACAACATCGAACGGGCACTCGATTACGATCGGTTATCCCGTCGAATACGGGCCTGGGCGGAATCTCAAACGTTTGAGCTGATTGAAACCTTTGCTGAACGGCTGTGTCAGTTGATTCACGCTGAGTTTGGTATTCAGCGGATGACATGTCGCATTAATAAGCCGGCCGCAGTCGCAGACTGCGGTGCCGTCGGAATTCAAATTAATCGTGCTTTTGGGGGCTGATTTGACCACCGTTTCACTGAGTTTGGGCAGTAACATTGAGCGCTATCGTCACATCAATCGTGGGCTGAATGCCCTGGAGGCGGCTTTCGGTGCGTTGCTGTGTTCGCCGGTCTATGAGTCCGAAGCCGTCGGCTTTGATGGCAACGCCTTTCTGAACATGATTGCCGCAATCGAAACTGAGCACTCGCTGTCAGAAGTGGTTCAGATTCTCAAGAATATCGAAGATCAGAATGGCCGGGATCGACAAGGGCCTAAGTTCAGCCCCAGAACGTTGGATATAGACGTTGTCACCTACGGCAATGCCGCTGGCGAACTGGAGGGGGTGGAAATGCCCCGGCCTGAGCTGTTTAAGAATGCGTTTGTCGCGTTACCATTGGCTGATATCTGGCCTGATCGAATGGTCCCGGGGCGAACGCTGAGTTTTCTTGAGCTCTGGCAACAGGAAGGTAATCATCGCCAGGAACTCCGCGCAGTTGAGTTCCGCAGAGACCGGACGCTCTGAGTTCGGTCTCTTTCGAACATCGACTGTCAGCGAGCCTCCTCAACAAGGGACAGTATGTTATCCAGAAGGATGGGTTGTGCTGCAGCCGTCGGGTGTAATCCATCGGCCTGCATGAGTTCTCGGTTTTCCGCCACACCTTCGAGCATGAACGGCAAAAAGGGCAGGTTATAAGTACTGGCCAGGTCGCTGTAGATGTTCATGAAGGGTTCGATATAGCGGCGGCCGAGATTCGGTGGCAGACGCATACCAAGCAACACAACCCGAGCCCCCTGGTTCTGTGCCATTTGGATCATCTGTTCCAGGTTGTCGCGAAGCTGAGTGAGCGGGTAGCCTCTCAGGCCATCATTCGCGCCCAGTTCGAGTATCAGAATATCAGGCTGGTGCGCTTCCAGCAGTCCGGGTAAGCGATCCAGTCCTCCGCGTGATGTCTCTCCACTGATGCTGCTGTTCACAACCTGCGTCTGAGTGCCCAGCGCGTCGTCCATTAATGCCACCCAGCCGTCACTGACTTCAATGCCATAACCCGCTGACAGGCTGTCACCGTGAACCAGAATAGTCTCGGCACTCGTAAAGGAAACGGAAAGAACCGTGACAACAATGAGTGTGCCCAGATGATGGGCTAAGCGTCGTTTGAACCACATTATAGGATTTCGCATGTCAGAGTATTCACCAGGTCATACGTTAATTGAGACACAACAGCTTAAACAGGAAGTCCCTGGTCGTGAAGGTCCGTTGGTCATTCTTGGAGGTATTGACCTTCAGATTTCTGCCGGTGAAACGGTGGCTATTGTCGGTGCCTCGGGTTCCGGCAAGACGACGTTGCTGGGGATGCTGGCGGGATTGGATACGCCGAGCAGTGGTGCCGTGTTGATCGATGGCCTGGATCTCACCACCATGAATGAAGAGCGACGCGCGTTGGTACGTGGTGAAAAAGTCGGTTTTGTGTTTCAGAACTTTCAGTTATTACCCAGCTTGACCGCGGTTGAAAATGTCATGCTCTCGTTGGAGGTGCGTGGTGAAGCCGATGCGCGCACCAAAGCACTGTCCTGGTTGGGCCGCGTCGGTTTAAACGATCGGGCAAGCCATTATCCACAGCAACTCAGCGGTGGAGAGCAGCAACGGGTTGCTGTTGCCCGTGCCTTTGCCAGTCAGGCGCCTATTCTGTTTGCCGATGAGCCGACTGGAAACCTGGATACCGAAACCGGTCGTAAGGTCGCGGATCTGCTTTTTGAACTGAATGAGGCTGAAGGCACGACCCTGGTGCTGGTGACCCACGATGACCGGCTGGCGCAACGTTGTCGGAGACAGTTGCGGATGGAGGCGGGTCGGCTCAACGAGGCCAGCGTATGAACCGTCAACGATCTGTTTTTGCGCTGGCGTTGCGACTGCTTTGGCGCGATACCCGAGCCGGAGAGCTGAATATTCTGATCGTTGCGCTGCTGGTGGCGGTGACAACGGTCACCGGAATCGGACTGTTTTCGGACCGCATCCAGGGGTCGATTCTCGACGAAGCGGGCAGTTTACTGGCTGCCGATGCGCGCATTTCCGGGTCGCGGGAAATCCCTCGCGATTGGGTACTCATGGCACAGGATATGGGCCTTGAAACGGCGGAAATCCTCAGTTATCAAGCCATGGCCTTCGGCGACGATGGCATGGCACAGCTGGCCAGTGTTAAAGCAGTCTCACCGACTTATCCATTGAAAGGGCAGGTGGAAATCGCTCAGGATCTTTTTGTTTCTGGTGCTAAGGTTAGCCATGGCCCTGAACCGGGAGAAGCCTGGGTCAATGCACGCTTGCTGGCAGCACTGGGGTTGTCTGTTGGGGATACCATTGGCGTAGGCGACGCAGATTTCCCCATTACCGAGGTTCTGGTAGCGGAACCAGACAGCTCGACCGGCGGGTTGGGTTTCAGTCCCAAGGTGATGATTAACCTGCAGGACGTTGATCAAACCGGTGCTGTTCAGCTGGGTTCACGTGTGCAGTTTCGCTTGTTGCTCGCTGGCGAGACCGAACCGTTTTACGACGTTTGGAAGCCCATGCAGGGCGAACATCATCGTTGGCGTAATGTCTCAGACGCCAATGAGCGGGTCACGGAAACCCTTGAACGGGCAGACAGTTTTCTCTTGCTGGCCGGTTCGCTGGGTGTGGTTCTGGCGGGCGTGGCGCTGTCTTTGGCGTCACGACGTTTTGCACAGCGCCAGCTATCTCATGTGGCTACATTGAAAACCTTGGGCTTAACGCCGTCTCAGATCGGACAGGTTTACAGCGGTAATCTGTTGATTCTGGGTATTGTTGTCGTTCTGTTTGGTTTGTTGGTTGGATGGGGACTGCATTGGTTGTTTCTCGAAGTTGCCGCCGGTTTGTTACCCCGCGAGCTGGTGCCGGCAACGGCGAGGCCGGTTCTCGTCGGTGGGTTAACCGGCTTGATCTGTCTGCTTGCCTTTGCGTTACCGCCGGTATGGGTGTTGCGGCACACACCGCCAGCAAGAGTGCTGCGATCGGAGATTGAGGGTGGCACGCTTCAGCGCTGGCAGACGACGGTACTGGGCGCCGTGGCGGTCTTTGGTCTGGTTTACTTCTATTCCCGCAGTTTGATGATTACCGGTGTGCTGTTCATGGCTGGCCTGATTGCTGTGTTCGGTGTGACCGTCCTCGCACGACTGTTAATCAGTGTATTGCGCTTAATGTCAACGAAGCTGGGGACGACCTGGCGTCTGGGTATCGCCAGCCTGCATCGCCATGCTGCGCAGAATGGCTTTCAGATTATGATTTTCGCAATGGCGCTGATGCTGTTGTTTTTGTTGACGCTGCTGCGAACCAGTCTGTTGGATGAGTGGCAACAGCAGTTGCCGGAAGGCACCCCAAACCATTTCGCTTTTAATATTTTTGAACAGGAAAGACCGACGATAGAGGCTTACTTCGCCGAGCATGACATTGAGTCCACGCCATTCTATCCGATGATGCGCGGCCGGCTGGTCGCGGTGAATGGTGAGTCAATGGATGACCGCTTATCCCGCCTGCAACCGGATGGCGATGATTTTCGACGTGAGCTCAATAACACCTGGAGCCAGACATTGGCCGATGACAATGAAGTCGTGGCGGGAGAGTGGTTTGACGAAGACGATCAACAGCGTCAGTTGATTTCCATTGAGCAGGATTTTGCCCAGTCACTGGACATCGATATCGGTGATGAGCTGACATTCTCATTTGGTGGACAAGCGGTGTCGGCCCCGGTTGATAACATTCGTACGGTGCAATGGGACAGCCTGTCGCCAAACTTCTATATTATTTTCAGTGCGCCGGTATTAAACGGGGCGGGTGCAGCCTATTTGACCAGCTTTTATCTTGAAACGGATGAAAGATTTCATCTGGTAGAGCTATTGCAGCGACATCCGACCATTACGGTCATTGATGTGGATGTGATTCTGAAACAGGTTCAGAGCATCGTTTCGCAGGTGACACGCGCGATCGAGTTCATTTTAGGGCTGGTACTGATTGCGGGCTTGATTGTGCTGGTGGCCAGCGTGCAGGCCACGTTGGACAGTCGATTACAGGAAAGTGCGATTTTGCGGACCCTGGGCGCCCGTGCGAAGCTGGTGCAGGGGGCTCTGGCCATCGAGTTTATGTCGTTGGGTGGCCTTGCCGGCTTGTTAGCGGCCATTGGCGCAGAGGCCGCTCTGTTTATGTTGCAAACTCAGTTGTTGAACATGGCATTTCGTCCGGAGTGGTGGCTGTTGGTCGTTGGGCCGGTGCTGGGCGCTGGATTAATTGGCCTGGTTGGGATGCTATCAACGCGACGCGTGGTCAAGGTGCCACCGTTATTGGTGTTGCGATCACTTTAACGGTTGCGATTGGGAAGGCGATTGGCAAAGCCAATGTCGGACATTGAAAAAAGCTATGGTGACCATAGGTTAGCATTGCGCGTAATCTGGTCTTAAATGGGCTAGAGTCTCGCAGTTATTCATGGAACTGTTGACGGGTATGGCGTCTTCGGTTCAGGCTCTCATCAACATTGACAACAAACGGAGATACACATGAGCGTTTTATTGGGACGTAAGGCACCGGATTTCACTGCACCAGCGGTATTGGGTGATGGTCAGATCGTTGACGAATTTAATTTTGCCGACACCATTAAGGACAAATATGCCCTGGTGTTCTTCTATCCACTGGACTTCACCTTCGTGTGTCGTTCTGAGTTGATCGCACTGGATCACCGTGTTGATCGCCTGAAAGAGCTGGGTGTTGAAGTCATCGCGGTTTCTGTCGATTCACATTTCACGCACAATGCATGGCGTAACACAGCGGTCAACAAAGGCGGTATCGGTGAAGTGAAGTACACCATGGTAGGTGATATGAACCACGACATCTGTAAAGCCTTTGGTGTTGAGTCTATTGGTGGCGACAGCTACTACCCAGCAGGCGTTGCGTTCCGTGCATCTTTTGTAATCGATAAATCCGGCGTTGTTCGTGCTCAGCACATGAATGATGAGCCGATTGGCCGTAACATCGACGAACTGGTCCGTGTTGTTGAAGCGTTGCAGTTCTTTGAAGAAAACGGACATGTATGCCCAGCGGGTTGGCAGAAAGGCGACGCTGGTATGGTAAACACCCCTGATGGCGTTGCAGAGTACCTGGCTGGTAACTCTGAAAAGCTTTAATTAAAGCCATCGATATTCAAAGCCCGCAATCGCGGGCTTTTTTGTGTCTGCTGAAAGGCAAAACCGGAGTTTTATTTTGGAATAACGATCTGATCGTCTTCAATCACATGCTCGACCGGCGTCAGGTAATCGCCCTGGCAGGGACCGGACAAGCAATGGCCATCTTCAATGTTGAACAGAGCGCCATGCGTCGAACATTGAATCAACTGGCCTTCTGAGTCGAGAAACTCATCTGGCTGAAACTCAAGATTGACGCCCAAATGCGGACATTCGTTCTTGTAGACAAAGATCTGACCGTCATATTTGACGGCAAAAACGGGTCCGACATGGCTGGCGAAGCCTTTGGAGGTACTGTCTTCCAAATCATGAATACTGCAAAGAACGGTCATCGGTACTCCTTCGAATAGTCGGGGTTAAGCGGCGTCAATCAGAGTTCTGGCCTGTATGGCCAGCAGGTCGTCCCGGTCGTTAATTCGGTCTAACTCCCAGACTTCAAGCCGGTCACCGTCTGGCAGAGTAATATCGCGCAACAGTGACGCTTCGATCTGCTGATTCACATCTTCAAACTGCAGGATGGGTTCAGCCAGCAGGATCTGTTCGACAGGTAACTGAGTTTTCAGGTGTGAGAGCCAATCTGCCGCATCGCCAGTCACCAAGGGCAGTGGTATGCCATGTTTTCGCGTTTTGCTGACAAACGCCGGACCGGCGCTGACGGCGATACCAAACCTTGGTGACAGTCGTTGGTTGCGCTCAGCCATTTCAGCCAGGGCCAGATGAATCACGCGGGCCGCACACAAAGCGTTAAAGGCAAAGGAGTCATCTTCTCTGAGTCCAAACGCCAATGAGAAGCCATCGGGCAGCAGAATCCCTGAATACAGCTCGCCGACACGAATCATCAGGGACTCATAGTCGTTCCACAGCATCTGCAGCTCATTCGCTGGATAGGTTCGGATTAAACTGTCCCAGTTTTGACATTGGATGGAGACCAGTGCGACATCCCGGTAGTCCCCATCGGAGACCATTTCGATCTGTTCGAGCAGGCGCTCGGTATCGTCGGACAACGCATTCTGCTGCAGATGCCGAATCAGTTGACCGTGTTGATTGATTGGCCCGCTGAGTAAAGACAGGAGCTGTTCCAGCTGTTGCTCTGGAGTGCCATCTAATTGTGCATAGATGTTTGGCAGTTGTTCTTCCAGTTGTTGTGAGACTCCCTGCCAGCGTTTCTGATGGTGTTGCGTTCTCAGATAGATGAAAGCCGCCAGAGCGGCCAGGCCGATCATGTCAAATAAAATCCATGAGGCGAGAGCCTGTGATCGCCATTGACCAAGCCTGCTTTCTCTCAGTTCAACCTCCGCATATCCAAGTAAGGCATTACTGAAATGAATCGGGTGCTGATACAGGCGCCCCTGGTTTTGCGGTGAGTTTTTGGTTCGGGATGTCAGTGCCATGCCGCCGGCTTCTTCAGACAGTACACGTGTGATCAGAACGTCGGTCTGATCAGCATAGCGATTCAGCAAGTTGCTGATAGCGGCCCGGTCGGCGTCGTACAAGCCGGTTGTGGCTTCAAAGGCCAGACTGCGGGCCAGGCTCGTTCCCAACTGATCGGTAGCGGCATTCAGATTGTCATAACCAGGCAAGTACCAGAAGAAGTACAGCAGTAGGTTGAGTGTGAACAGCATGCCGAGCGCGATGGCTGTCAGGGGCTGAAGGATCCATTTGAGATTATGCATGGTGCTGGAATAAAAATACTCAGTCTATACAATGGTGTCCGACCGATTTCCGGTGCGGTCTGATGTCCCATACTAAAGCCCTTGCAGCCAAAAATCATCGCCGGGTGATCAAACAGATGCAAAGAATGTACAGGGCGGTTGAATATTAATCAGTTAACGTGAGGTGCGTGCATGAGCGATGCAGTGAAACAATTAGAAGAACAGTTAGAAGCGTTGAAGCAGGGCTTGGTTAAAATGAGTCCCCGGGACCGTGTACGTGCGCTGTCGACTCATGAAACCGACGATCTGATTCTGGAGCTTCAGGATCTGGCCGAAGACGCGCTTAAGTCTGTAAGCCGTCTGAAAAGCTGACCTTTGCGGAGACGTCCTTGAGCACCATTCTAATGTTAAAAGTCAGCGGTCAAGACCAGGTTGGTTTGACCGCGGCTTTAAGCCAGATTCTTGCCGATGCCCAGGTTACCTTGTTGGATATTGGGCAGTCTGTTATTCATGATCAGGTGTCGCTGGGTATGCTGGTTCAATTACCAGAGTCAGCCGATCATGCGACGATGATGAAAGAGTTGTTGTATCAGGCACACGAGCGCGATATTCAAATACGATTCTCTCCGGTGACCGACAGTGCCTATGAAGAGTGGGTTCAGCAGCAGGGGAAAGACCGGTTTGTGTTAACCATTCTGGCGCGGCGGGTGACGGCAGAGCATCTGGCGCACATCTCCAGAGCGGTGTCTGAGCAGGGTCTGAACATCAAAGATATTTCCCGTCTGACTGGCCGGGTATCACGCGAATCTCAGGCAAAGTCTGACAAAGCCTGCATAGAGCTGACGCTGCAAGGTCAGCCCGTCAGTCTGGAATCTCTGCGTAAACAATTTTTACAGATCAGTGCCGATTTGAACGTTGATGTGGCGTTTCAAGTCGACAGTGTCTATCGGCGAAACCGTCGCCTTGTTTGTTTTGATATGGATTCGACGCTGATTGAAGCCGAAGTCATTGATGAACTCGCCGCCGCTGCCGGGGTTGGAGCTCAGGTCGCTGAAATTACCGAACGGGCCATGCAGGGCGAACTGGATTTTCAACAGAGCTTCCGGGAGCGTATGGCGTTATTAAAAGGCTTGGATGAGTCGGTCCTGCGCGGCATAGCAGAGCGGTTGCCGATCACGGAAGGTGCCGAGCGTCTCATGACGACACTGAGAGCTTACGGGTATAAGACCGCTATCTTGTCGGGTGGCTTTACTTATTTTGGTGAGTACCTTCAGAAGAAGCTGGGTATCGACTTTGTATTTGCCAACCATTTGGACATTGTTGACGGAAAGGTCAGTGGTGAGGTGAAGGGCGATATCGTCGATGGTCAGAAAAAGGCCGCGTTGCTAAAGCAGTTGGCGGAGCAGGAAGGCATTCAACTTGAGCAGACCATTGCTGTTGGTGATGGCGCAAATGACCTGCCGATGTTAAGCGAAGCCGGGCTGGGTATCGCGTTTCGTGCCAAGCCTATCGTTAAGGAAAGCGCGCGCCATTCGATTTCGACACTGGGATTGGATGCTGTGCTGTACTTTCTGGGCTTTCGGGACCAGGAAATACACTGACCCTTTAGATAATCTTAATCGGTCTACCAGGCGGTATTAAACCGCCTCTTCCTCATCTGCTTCGAAGTTATAGTCCATATCATCCAGCGGAGCCTGCAAATAGTAGCCCTGGATATAGTTCACACCCAGTTCCCACAATGAGGCCAGTACTTCCGCATGTTCGATTTTCGGAACAATGGAATTGATGTCGTTCTGATGGATGGCTTTCAGTAAAGCGGTTAGCTCGTCTGAGGCTTGCCCATCTTTGACCAGTTGTTCAACAAAGGAGCCGTCGATACGGGCGTAGTTGATGTCTAAGTGACGGGTTAGGGCGAGGCCATTATCTCCGACGCCAAACTGGTTAATCGAAAGCTGACATTTGAGCAACGACAAGCCTTTGCTGAAGGCTTTGGCGGCTTTCAAATGCGAATGCGCGATCTGTTCGGTGATCTGGAAGCAGATCGAGTCGCCGGGCAGTTTTTCCGCTTTCAGCAGGCTGTTCACCCAGGGCAGGAACGTCGGGTCTTGAATGGATGCGGCGGTCAAATGGATCAGCAGTTGAGTGTTGTGACCCCGTCGACGGTGTTCGGCGAGCGCTTCGATGCACTGTTGCACCACCCAGCGATCCAGCTTACCACTGAGTTCACTGTTTTCGATGGCCGGGATAAAGTCGTCTGCCAGAATATCTGAGCCGTCCTTATCAATCAGGCGAACCAGAATGTCATAATGTTCCTGGCTGTCGCCCCGAAGGCTCATAATCGGTTGGAACTGGACCCGCAGACCATCGTGCATCAAGGCGTGATCGACCTTCGCGAGCAGTGAATTATCGGCCAGGTTGGCAATGTCAGATTTGTCGAAGTAAGCCAGCCGCTCGCCGGATTGAAGGGCCTGGCTGAAAGCTTGATCCGCCTGGACCAGCGCTTCATTACCGTTTTTGCAAGCTTCGTCAATGTGTGCAATACCGCAGGCTAGTTTGACCGGCACGGTGGTGCCATCCACATCGAACAAGTGTTCCTGTACCGATTGGATGGTGTGATTGATGACCTTTTTCGCAGCCTCGAGATCGGACGATGGCAAGAGTAATGCGAACATATCATCGGCATAACGTGCCAGGATGCTGTTGTCCGGCTGATGGATCTGTAACTGTTCAGCCAGATCCTTAAGGATCACATCGGAGCCGGCGACACCGACAGCCGACTTGACTTCATTAAAGTTGGTAAGGCCCAGGTGCAGTACCAGCATTCGGGTCGAGTCGTTGATGACCCGCTGATAGGCTTTATCCAATTGCTCGTTGAAATACAGCTTATTGTGCAGACCCGTGACCAGATCCTGACTGCTGATTTCCCGGATTTTTTCCTGCAGAACCGCTTCATTCACATCGTTTTTACGGATGATAATCTGCGTGCAGGGTTCGCCCTCATAGCTGGCGCTGGAAAAGTCCATATGAATGCCAAAGGTCTCACCGTCTGTCGTTTGGCCTTTGGTCGTCAGTTCGCCCGATTTACCTTCTTTAAAGCCTTTCAGAGCGTCTTTCAGATGGCTGACTTCTTCGCCACTGACTAGATCCATAATGGGCGTACACTGCAGCTCTTCAATGTCATCATAGCCAAACATGTCCATGTAGATCGGGTTGGCGTAGATGTGCATACCCTCGTGAACATAGGCGATGGCGTCGACAGAGCTTTCAAGCAGCAACTGGCAGCGTTTTTCGGTTTCTTTTAGCGCAATCCGCTGGGTTCTGAGTTCGCGACGGCTGCGTAATGAGGCCACTTCGCGTCGAACCGCTTGAACCAGGTGTTGTTCGGAGGATTCAACAATGACGTCGGCAATGCCCATGTCGAGTGCGCTGGAGATAATGTCTTCATCATACTGATCGATCAGCCCGATCATAGGAATGTCTTTACCTTCGCGCTGAACGGTTTCGACGGCTTCTGTGGCATCCACCGTTGAGGTGTTTAGCCGAACCAGCATGATGTCCCACGTCTGCTCATCGATGACCTTGGCCAGCTCGTCCAGAGAGGCAATAAAATGGCTTCGCACGGCCTGTCCCGCATTACGCAGGGCATTAGCAATCGGCTCAGCTTCATTTTGCGTGTCATGAATTAGCAGTATGCGGATAGCGCTGCTGGACGATGGACTCATAAACTCAACGGCTCAAAATAAATGGATGACTGGTTGAAGTATAGTGACAAACGGTCCAGCTGCACACCGTTATGCCCAATCGATTCGTAAAAGTGGTACAAAGTTGGCGGTTTGAAATACAGATCGGTTAAAAAAGCGTCAACAACGGGCTCGATCATGTTTTGACACTGTTCAATGGCGGTTTGCGGGCTTAGAACCCGCGTTCTAGAGCTGTCGCCAGAGGCTTTCAAAGTTGTCGGAGTCGGCCGGTGAGCTGGCTCGTTCGGGTTGGGTGCTCTTTTGTGTCACTGGGCGGATCTGGAACTGGCTGATAATGCCGGTGGCCAGGATGCGTTTGGTCAGCTGATACTTCTCCTCACGACCTTCAAGATTAATAGTGACTTTATTTCCGACGTTGAATGGTAATCGAGGGGTCAGCACGGAAGCGTCCTGCCCAATCGCTTTAATTTCAGGGATGTAGAGTGCCCTCAGATAGTCACCATGAGCACCGGTCTTGTGCAGCTGACGGATGCCACAGGGTTTGCTGTTAGGCGCGAGCAGTTCAACGCCCATCTGAGTACCGATGTCCTTGCCCTGACGAATCCAGCGCACAACACCCAGATTCCAGTGTTGCAGCTGGTCTTCTTTGATGGCGATGACTTCACCGGTTTTCAGGTTCGGAGCGGCCGCATCGACCCATTGAATGCAGTATCCGCGTGGGCTCACGTTGACCAGCTGGCCGGTAAATCGAGGGTGAGATTCCTGTTTCTCAGCTTCAAAGTCGATGGCGTCTTCACGAGCCATTCTCGGATGGCCGTTAGCATCAAACGCATCTTCCCAAACGTCCTGTTGAGACCGGACTGCCTGTGTGTCGGACGCACTGAATCGGCTGCCAACCGCGCCAATGAAAGGGTTATCGCTGTGAGTCGCGGCTCCGAAAAGCAGTGAGTAAAAACCGATTTCGCCGGCAATGTGATAGTGCGTTGCCGTCAGTCCCACGGCAATATTGACCTGTCCGGTCGCGGTTGTCCGGGAGAAGCTGCGCTGTTTCATACCTCCCCAGGACTGAATGAGGTGCTCGAGGAGCCCCAGATTAAAGCGTTCAGGCACAATGGCCGGTGCTCGTGGACGATCGGCAGATGATAATAACTTATAGTCGTTGTGCAGCAGCCGAACGAGTGGCAGCGCATTAATGCCCAGATAGTCGGTCAGATTGGATTTTTTAACCAGGTATCGGTACTGCGGTGAGCTGTCGATTTCCGGATTAATCACCAGCACCGATTTCTCATCGGCGACTTCGTCAATATCCAAAAATGTGGCCCATCGCCCGAGGTTTTCATAGACATCACTCAACTCCCGCTGCAGAAGCTGGTTGGGCTGGCACGCCCCTAAAAGCAATGTTTTGATATAAACCTGCTGAATGCTCAACGCGGTGTTTTCAACGGGGTCGCGGATGATTTCAGACTGAAGATTGAACGCTGAGGCGATTTGATACAGCTGGTGGATTTCCTGCCAGATGCCAGCCGGTGTCTGAATGTACAGCTGATAGGAGCGCAACACCGCTGGAATCAGCTCGTGCAGTGTCCGATGCACGGCTTTGGCAAGTGGTGCTTTCTGCTTCAGATTGCCCTGTGCCAGCAAGTGTTGAATAACGATCTTATAGCCGATCGCCAAATGAGTTTGAAGCGCTTGCGCGAGATTGGCGACCTTGCGTTGCTGGTCGTCGAGTACCACACCCTGATTCAGGTAGCGATTGTTTAACTGAGTGCAGACAAAGTGAATCGGGCCGCGGATCAGATCCATCAGTTCCAGGCGGGATGCGTCAGAAATTTTCAGCTGATTGAATTCAATGACGGCATGATAAAGCTGTCTCGACGTTTCTCCGATGTTTGCCATCGGCAGACTGTCGACCCAGGTTTTTAGCTGTCGCGCCGTCGGATCACAGAACGTTAAAGTCGACTGTGTCTGTTCCGGTACATTTAAATAGGGTTGATCACGATATTGCATGACACTCTCTTTAATACGTCCCTGTCAGTATAGCTGTTTTTTGCTGTGGTCAATGCGAACTCTGTTTGCTTGAGTCTGATACGCGTCCGGTGCGTGTTCAGAGCAGTAACCTCACTGCTTATTGAGTAAAAATATGTGAAGTCAGTCTCAAACTTTTTCGCATTGTGGTCAATTTTAAACGCACATGCAATCAAATCGTTCACGCTTTAAGCAAAAAGTTGGAGTGTTTGACGGTTATGGGTGGATCCAGGTTTTGCTGTGCCGCTGAGGAATCTCGCGGACCAGTCTAGGAAGCAGGTAACCGGACAAGCCCGCCTGCATTTCCAGCCATATCTGACCGGCTGTCTGTTGGTTGACGTCAAAATGCGAAGTGCCCTGAACCGGATCGAGGCTGTGCAGGTAGTAGGGTAAAACACCATGGGCAAATAGCTGTTTGCACAGGCGTATCTGAGTTTTGCTGCAGTCGTTAATGCCGCGCAGGAGCACACTTTGATTAAGCAACGTGACATTGATGTCTCTGAGACGCAGGAACTTAGCAAGTAAGTCAGGATGCAGTTCGTTTGGATGGTTGATATGGACAACCATGACGACCTGACAGGAAAGATTATTTAGTGTATTCAGCAGTGTTTCAGTTATACGCTCGGGTGCTGCAACCGGGGTCCTGGTGTGCAAGCGTACCGTTTGAATCTGAGGAAGTCGGTCAAAACGCTGAATGAGATTCGATAATGCCTCGTCGGCCAGGCTCAGAGGATCACCGCCACTGAAGATGACTTCATCGATGTCCGAATGTGATTGAATATACTGTTCAATAGCATCCAGAGATGACTCGGATAAACGGGCCTCGGAATAAGGAAAGTGGCGCCGGAAACAGTATCGGCAGTGGATTGCACACGCCTGATGAGCAATGATCAGAACACGATTTTGATATTTATGGATCAGCCCGGGGATGACCTGATAATCCTCTTCCATCAGCGGGTCGGTCTGATAACCGGGTTGCTCAGTGGTTTCATCTAAGCGCGGAATGAGCTGTAAAAGAAGCGGGTCGAAAGGATTGCCCTTTTCCATGAGGCTCGCTAAATGGCGTGTGATCCGCATTCTGAACGGGCTATTCGGGTCGATTTGATAAGGCAGCTCACTGGTCTTGAGGTTTAAGTAATCGAGCAGCTCACTCGGAGTGCGAAAACCCTTTGCGATTGATTTTTGCCAATGCTGACTGTCCTTTGTTGATGCGATTTGATCGGAGGTGTCCAAAGTTGTTGCAGAAACAGGTATCATACTCGCTCTTTTTTTACAGTTAGCAGAAGATAAAACGATGGCGAACTATTCTACCAATGAATTCCGCTCAGGTTTGAAAGTTTTACTGGATGGCGAACCTTGCGCCATTGTTGAAAACGAGTTTGTTAAACCGGGCAAAGGTCAGGCATTTAACCGCGTCAAACTGAAAAATCTTAAAACCGGTCGTACCTGGGAACGAACCTTTAAGTCAGGCGAAAGTATTGAAGGTGCCGATGTCCTGGACATCGATATGGAGTACCTCTACACCGATGGTGAGTTCTGGCATTTCATGAAAACTGACGGCTCTTTCGAGCAGATCAGTGCTGATGCAACCGCGATGGGCGATACGGTTGAATGGTTGAAAGAGCAGGAAGTATTTCAGGTAACGCTGTTTAATGGTGCACCGATTTCTGTGACCGCGCCAAACCACATTGAACTGGAAGTGTCCGAAACCGACCCGGGCGTCAAAGGCGACACGGCCACCGGTGGTTCAAAGCCGGCCAAACTGGTCTCAGGTGCGGTGGTCAAGGTTCCTCTGTTCATTAACGAGGGTGAAGTGATCCGAGTCGATACCCGATCAAAAGAGTACCTGAGTCGGGCGAAGAGCTGATCCCGTCTTCCCGATTAATCAATGACCGCTCCGGAACTGTGTTTCCCGAGCGGTTTTTTTAGCTTTTCAGCTCCGTAAAAAGAGAAACTCAAATGCCGAACCCGCAATGGCAACCGACGGCCAGCATTCAGACATTACGACGCCGAGCAGAGATTTTGGCGGAGATTCGTCGATATTTTCAGCAGCATCAGGTGCTGGAAGTCGAAACGCCGATTCTGTCAAGTTATGGTGGTACTGACGTTAATCTGGATGCTTGGCAGACAGCGGAAGGCCTGACGCTGCATACTTCTCCGGAATTTGCGATGAAGCGTTTACTGGCGGCTGGAAGCGGCGATATCTATCAGATTTGTCGGGTGTTTCGACAAGATGAGCAAGGTCAGCGACATCAACCAGAGTTCACCATGCTCGAGTGGTACCGCGTTGGTTTTCAAGAAAATGAACTCATGGATGATGTGGCGACGTTGATTGAACACGTGTCCGGTATCCGGGAATTACCAAGGCAAGTCATCACCTATGCTCAGGCTTTTGAAGCGCAAGGGCTGCCAGATCCACATCGTGCCAGCCTCGACATGCTCCAGGCGGCGGTTCGCAGCCGATTGAATGCAGCACCCGACAACTGGAAGCGAGACGAGTGTCTCGACGCGTTGATGGCGATGGTTGTTGAGCCGTCACTACCAGCAGAAACGTTGGTTTTTGTGCAGAATTTCCCGAGCTCACAGGCGGCGCTTGCTCAGCATTCGCGCATAGATGGCGTTCTTGTTGCCCGAAGATTTGAACTTTTTTGGGGAGGCATGGAGTTGGCGAACGGCTATTACGAACTCACGGACGCTCAGGAACAGGCCAAGCGGTTTGAGCAGGATTGCCAGGATCGTCTTGCTAATGGGCAGGCTATCCCAAAGTTGGATGAACGGTTCCTGGCGGCACTCAGTCAAGGTATGCCGGAATGCTCCGGGGTGGCTTTGGGATTGGATCGGCTGATTATGAAGTTATTGGGAAAGGCGCACATAGACGAGGTCGTGGCCTTCCCGTTGGCTTTTAACTGATTACGGCAAGTCCGATAGGACTTAGTCGTTTGATTTTTTATTAACCAGGGCCGCCAGTTTAGCTTGCATGCGTTCTTCGGCGCTGCGGGAGTCTTTCTGTGTATCCGCCTGCGGTGCTGATTTTCGCTGGCTTTTTGCCGGTGCTTTTGCCGCACGATGAGGCTTGCGCTTCGGTTTGCCAGGTTTGGTTGCAGGTCGCTTTGCTGCCCGGCGTTTATCAATTTCTGCCAGCTTCTGTTGAGCATGTTGGGCTTCTTCAGCCGTAACCGTGCCCGTAGAAACCCCGCCCAGTGTAACCCGCTCAGCGCCTTCGGTGGTCAGACACGCGATGTATTTACGCATACGGACATAAAGGTTCAATGCTCGGCGAATACGTGTTTTAGACAGTTTTCCATCCGCAGCAATAGCCTCATGTATGCCAATCTGCAAAGGTTTAGGTTGGGTTGGGTTAAAAACCTCTGGATACAGCTCGCAGAGCTCGTCGAGTGCTTTGCGATTCGCCTCGTATTCTTTTTTACGTTTGGCCTCGAGTTTTTTCTGGCTGACTTCGTTGTTTTCTGCGGCGGTATTCTGTTCAGACATGTTTATGCAAAGCGATTAACTTAAAATTGAGCGGCGCAGCATACCCCGTAATCCGGGTTTTGCAAAGCTGAAAAGGCTGCTCGGCGGCAATTGTTGCGTGAAAAGCAGGTTGCGGTAATCCGGGTATCTGGATTTACCGCAACCAGGATGAAAATCAGCGGGGCATGTAGGCATATTGGCGACTAACCGGTGTCGGAAGCAGTCCCGGCTTTCGCATATATTGCTCCGGGATCAGTAACCCCTCACCTTTAAACCCGACCAGTTGTTCCGGGCTCAGATTTTCCAGAAAGCGATGGAAATAGTTCTGAATGCGGTCATCTGCAGAAAGGGATGCATCTTTGAGTAGGCCGAGGATGGCGTCATTGGAGTTCAAGCGATGACGGGTGCCTGTGTCGCGTCTTACCAAGGCGACGAGCTTGGATAAAATATAGATGTTGGTTTCAGAAAATATCATCAGCTGTTCCATGTTGACCTCCGGTCACTCGATATAGGTTGGATTTAAAGTAGTGAATCCAACGAGCAATGCGAACGTTTTTTGTTGGTTTTTTGAACGGATACGCACTCTGTTTTCTATCTTGTGAGGTGGCTCTCAAATCATGATTTTGTGCGAGAATGACGGTATTTCGGCACATTTGTGCCGTTTTTGGCGTATTTTGTTGACTGGATGGAAGGCGGACAGGGCATTCGGTCGAAGCTTTGTAACCGAATTGGGCTAACGGTGTCAGAATTAGCGAAAAACCAGCCTTAGGTGTAACAATATGTAAGGCTGATTCGATGCTTCAGGCTTGATTTAACGGTTGTCCCAGTTTAACGGTTGCCTCAGGTTGAATCTCATTCGACCACTGAATTTGGCCGGGTTCAAACAGCATAATGACGGTGCTTCCGAGTCGGAACCGACCCATTTCCTCAGCCTGAGCAAATTCGATTGCCTGACTGTTGAAGTGCTGTTGCACAATTCGTCGTTGAAACGGGGCAATGATACCGGCCCAGGTCGTCTCGATACTGGCTACGACCATCGCACCCACCAAGACCATGACAAATCGTCCAGCTTCGGATTCAAACTCACAGACCAGCCGCTCGTTGCGGGCAAACAGGTTATCGACATGGCTGGCTGTTAATGGGTTTACACTGAACAGCCGGCCGGGGATGAAGGTTGTGCTGATCAGTTTTGCCTGACGTGGCATATGGATGCGGTGATAATCTTTGGGTGAGAGGTAAAGCGTAATAAAGTCGCCGTTATTGTATCGCTCGGCCATCCCGGCATGACCACCTAGCAGGGCTTCGACCGAATAGGACTTCCCCTTGGCCTGGATGACCTGTCCTTCGTTGATTTTGCCAAACTGGCTGACGGCGGCGTCTACCGGGCTTAACCAAGCCTCCGGGCGAGAAGACAGGTCACGGGCATTCGTTGCCAGAGCCCGGGTAAAGAAATCGTTGAAGTTGCGATAGTCTGATAAAGACGTCCGCTGAGCCTCTGAAAGGTCAATACCATAGCGTTTCAGGAAAAATCGCATCAGTGGCATGCGTATGATCGGCCACTCGGACTCGGCAAACCAGCCAATCAGGCGTGATAACGTTTGGTGCGGCAGCAGAAACTGGGCTGCAAGAAACAGTCGATCTTGGAAAGTCATCAAAGTCTCATTTTGTTCAGTGCCGTGTTCCAGTCGGCGCAATATTCACGGAATAGCTGGTAATCGTTCGCGCTGAGCGGCTCTTCCTGACCGAAGGCATCCGCGTAGATCAACATGGTCACGTCGGTGCCGATGGCAAAAGATCTCAGAAAAAAGCTCTCGTTTTCAGCAGCCATCAGCAGTGGCGGCGGTAACATTTTTCCCGCTTTACGACGATTGTTGTCGTTGACCCATAGCGCCGTCACGCGTTTGGATAACTCGGTGAGAATATCGGACGCGTTCATTGGTACTTTCAGGTTTCTCAACAGCGGGTGATTTTGACAGCCTTCACTGTCAAACGCTGCCCAGAAGCCATTACTTTCCTCTAAGACTACGATTCTGGACAGAGACAGGCCTTTACGCAGGCCATATAGGGCGCTTTCCTGAATTTCGATGGGCGAATGCCAGGTTTTCTGATTTCGAAACTGTCGGCGTATTTCGCGTTGAATGTTCAGATCCACCTGTGAACGTCGGGATGGCGTTGGATTGCCCTGGCCAGTTGTCGCGCTTTGACCGGGTTGCGTTGCTGATGGGGTGGCTGATCTGGCTTCCGGCCAGCTCGCCAGGTCGGGTGCTGGCTCTGGTGTGGGGTCAACAATGGGGGCAGGTCGGTTTTGCGAAAGCTGGTTTGCCCGCTTCATATCATCCTGACTGAAGCCGCTGGATGTTCTTTGCAGACTGACGGCGGGCTGTTGCGCCAGTAATCGCCTGGCCGCCAGAGCCGCGTGTGGCAGGCGAAACTCGCGGGCTGCCACCGCGACCCATTGCTTCAGCATTGGTTTAAACTCGGTCAATCCCAGCGAGATTTCACCCGTTCGGCACAAAGTATCCAATGAGTCGGAATGCCAGTTCTGACGAACCGAAAAGGCCAGCTCGTGACTGAATGGCAAAAAGAACTTCAGTGCCGACTGTTTAAAGGGTTGGATGCGTTGTTCAGGTTGTTCCGCTACCTGCTCATTGTCTTCATCGGGGAGTACCGGCAGTTGGAAGTACGCACACAGCATAGCGTTCCATTGTCGCAGAGGCATTTGAATCATGTCGGTGAGCAGCTGTTCTCGACTGTCACCCTGTTTGACCCGAAATTCAATGTGTTCCATTTTTTCCGGTTCGAGAATCCAGAGCATCCAGATCCCCAAATCGTAAAATAGCGTGACCCAATAGTCGGCTTCAGTCCATGGAATCTGACGTATTTCAAACCATTGGCGCATCAGGCTGGCCGCAAGCAAGCTGTCGCCGATGGCTCTGAGCAGACCCTTGGCCGAACCACTTTTGCCATCCACGCGTTGTACCTTGCCGGTCAGGGCGACCAGTCGTGTTGCGCCAAGCAGATTGACAGCGTGTTCCAGGGTTCTAACCGAGACATCGTGACTGGCCAGCATCTTGTTGGCGTAGCGAAACAAGTGGATGGTCAGCAGCGGATCTTCACGGATGATGGTCATCCATTCGCCCAAAGATGCCTGAGAGTCAGGCAATGCGCTGATCGGGAGCACGGCTGGCAGGTTTAACTGCTGCACCTTGGTAAACCATGGAGACTGGGCTGTCATGTAAGGTCGGTTATCTGATTCAGGTTATTAACCAAGCAAGTTTATACGGCCCATCGGAAACAATCAAAATGCGGCTCGATCAGGTGTCGATTGGTCAGCACAGCGGGTTCAGGCGAGTCCAGGCACTTTTCGCAATATCGGACCGTTCGAAGTCCGATTGTTGATCGAGTGCGTCAGTGTTAACGGAGTGCAGTTTAAGGTATGGCAGGCGTTTTTCAGGAAACTCACGAAGGTCTCCCAACATCAGCGTCGGAATAATAGTCCGGTTATCGAAGTAACCCATTTTGAGTGCGCGCAAGCCCTGTCGCAGTGGCAGACGTGCCAGTTCGCCTGTTGAGGTCGCCTGGCCCGATAACATTAAGCGCGTTTTCTGATTCTGAACCGTCGGATAGATATGAATGCTGGTTTCTTCAATGGCCTGGAGACCGATGCGGTTAAAGATGGCTTCGTACTGATTGAAATCTGGTAAAACGACTAGCCGGCGCCGCCCGGATGGGCCGGTGAGATGGGTATCGTACTCACAATAAATCTTCTCTACGGCTTTGGAATAGACCATAAAGCGGTTTTGAAACAGTTCAAAAAAACGAATCGCGGTATCCGGTGCCTTGAATGACTCAAGGCTCCAGACCAGATCGCGAGGTTGGTTGGCTCGTCCAATCATCAGTCTGTCCTTAACTACTAAGGACAGTATGGATCCGAATCCCAGAAAAAGGCAACTCCTGATATGTTTCTGTCAGTTGTTTGATTAAGAAGAGCCGCAGGCCGTTGAGGACTCAGCTTGTAGCAACGCCAGGGCTGAATCAGCGCCTTCCAAGGCGATCTGCCTGGACATGGGGTGGTTTAGGCACTGGTATACCGTGAACAGCGCTGTTTTTCGCCGACTCCAGCTGCGCCAGTAGTAGTTTGCATAAAATCCGGCCAGCGCGATTGAGGTCGCGATTAAGGGCGATATGGTGATTGCTAGGGTTATCCAGAACAGCAGATACAGTGGTGTGCCAATCACATAGGTGTTACTGGCCCATTTGTCTTCGGCTTGGGCATGGTAGCACACCAGCCCATAGTGCAGCAGACAGATCGGCGCATGCATCAGTAAACCGAAAAGAGCGACCGGTAACCCCGAAATAAAGACCATCAGCTCGTGCCACAATCGACCTAGTTGAGACCTGGCGCTTGAATGAAGACGAAGCACTTGTAAGTCGAGACCGGCTACTTTCAGCCACGCCTGTAATTGAGTGACCTGAGCCGAAGATGGCCAATCTTGTGGCGGACTGATTGTGCTGACGGGGTCATCAGGTAACAGCGCATTTTTGAGCCAGGTCAGTTGTTCTCGCTGAGGTTTACGTAAATGCAGAGGTAATTGAGCTTGAATGTTTTGGCGCCAGTGCTCGCTGACGTCGGTAGCATGGGCTAGTTCATCTGTTGAACTGTAGTGATCAATACCCGCCAGTTGTACCCAAACGTCAGAGCCGGGCCTGGATTTATCGCCATAGAAAACGGACATCTGTACGACACGAATCGGTTTCCCGGTGGCTTCTATATAGTGCTTCGCCAGCGTGGCTGCGCCGTTACGAAAGGTATGTAAGCGACTGCGGTTGTGGCTGATGCCTTCCGGGAAAATGACCACCCACTTCTGTTTGTCCAACGCGTTCTGCAAAACCCGGAAACTGTCTCGATTTGAGTGCGGCGTTTGATATTTACGCGGGGTCAGAGGAACGGCTCCGACAAGTCTGGCGAACCATTTAACCAGCCAGTGCTGCAACCAATCGGCACGAATGGTACGGATCAAGGGACGGTTCAGTGCGACCTGCAGAGTAAAGGGGTCAATGAAGGCATTACTGTGATTAGCCACCACGATGGTGGCGATATCGGATTCTGGAACAACCCCGGATACGTGAATTTTTCGATAAAAAAGTGACAGCACCAGCCCCCAGAATGAGCGGGGTCGATCTGACAAATGGATGTGAGAACGAATGCTGAATAAGGTAAGCAGATAAGCGGTAAATGACACTGCGAAACCACCCTGTTGCGCGGTAAACAATAAAGCCAGATTAACTGGGCTGGCTCAGGGCTCAAACCAAAAGCGACAAAGTTTAGCTAAAGGCTACCGGTCGTAGCATCAGGCGATTCCATGAGTGCGTGCCGATAGTGCTCACTGAGCCTCTGGATTGATGAAATTTCGGCAAAACAATCCCGGTTTGGTTCCGGTCTTCGGTAAATAATCTGCGTTTAACACACCAATCCACGCGACTGCCTTGACTTTAAAATCAGCCGAACGTATGTTTCAAACGATCGTTTGAATACGATGCGGGGGCTTCGCGAGCGTATCGGAGAGAGTTGCCAGTCCCGGCATCAATAACAACAAGACAGGCTGCATCAAGCAGTGACTTGAGAGGTAGAGAGAATGCCAACATATAAAGCCCCCCTTCGTGATCTGCAATTTGTCCTGCATGAAGTACTGGATTCTGAATCCCACTACCAGTCCATCGGCGCGGAAGAAGCCACGCCGGATATGATCGACGCTATCCTGAGCGAAGCCGGTAAGTTCTGCGAAGACGTACTGGCCCCTCTGAACCGGGTCGGCGATGAAGAAGGCTGTACTTACAACGATGGTGAAGTCACCACACCGACCGGTTTTAAAGAAGCCTACGCGCAGTGGGTTGAAAATGGCTGGCCATCACTCAGTCATAAAGAAGAGTTCGGCGGTCAAGGGCTGCCAGAATCCATCGGCGCTGCCGTAAACGAGTTTGTTTCTGAAGCGAACTGGTCATGGGGCATGTACCCGGGCTTGTCTCATGGCGCCATGAACACCATTGAACTGCATGGTACCGATGAGCAGAAAGAAACCTACCTGACTAAGCTGGTCTCCGGCGAGTGGACCGGCACCATGTGTCTGACTGAGCCGCACTGTGGTTCGGATCTGGGTATCCTCAAGTCGAAAGCTGAGCCGAATGGTGATGGCAGCTACGCAATTACCGGTACCAAGATCTTTATCTCCTCCGGTGAGCACGATATGGCTGAAAACATCGTGCACATCGTTTTGGCGCGACTGCCGGGCGCACCGGAAGGCACCAAAGGTATTTCCCTGTTCATCGTGCCTAAGTTCCTGCCAGACGGCACCCGCAACGACGTTAAGTGTGGCTCGATCGAACATAAGATGGGTATCCACGGCAATGCTACCTGTGTGATGAACTTCGATGCCGCCAAAGGCTTTTTGATCGGACCTGAGCATCAGGGCCTGAAGTGCATGTTCACCTTCATGAACTTTGCCCGACTGGGTACGGCTATGCAGGGTGTTGCCTCGGCCGAGCTGTCTTTCCAGGGTGCGCTTGAGTATGCCAAGGACCGTTTGGCTATGCGTTCTCTGACCGGTCCTAAAGCGCCGGAGAAGGCTGCCGATCCGATTATTGTTCACCCAGACGTACGCCGCATGTTGTTGACACAGAAAGCATTCGCTGAAGGTGGTCGGGTCATGATGCATGCCGCCAGCCAGCTGGTGGATGTGGTCAAATACTCGAAAGACGAAGCCAAAGCCAAAGAAGCGGACGAACTGCTGAGCTTCCTGACCCCGATTGCCAAGGCGTTCCTGACTGAAGTCGGTACTGAAGCTGCCAACCACGGTGTACAGGTTTATGGCGGTCATGGTTTTATCGCCGAATGGGGCATGGAGCAGATCGTCCGGGATAACCGTATTGCGCAGCTTTATGAAGGCACGACAGGCATCCAGGCACTTGACCTGCTGGGCCGTAAGGTTCTGATGTCTCAGGGCGAAAGCCTGAAAGGCTTCACCAAGATTGTTCATAAGTTCTGCAAAGCAAATGCTGAGAATGAAACCCTGAAGCCACTGGTTGAAAAACTGGCCGCTCTGAACAAAGAATGGGGTGAAATCACTATGCAGGTGGGCATGAAAGCCATGCAGAATCGTGAAGAAGTGGGTGGTGCTGCTGTCGATTACCTGATGTACTCCGGTTATATCACATTGGCTTACTACTGGTTGCTGATGGCGAAAACGGCTCAGGACAAGCTGGATGCCGGTACCGACGAGCCAGCCTTCTATCAGGCGAAGCTGAAAACGGCGACGTTCTATTTCGACCGCATTTTGCCGCGTACTGAATCGCATAAGACGATGATGTTGTCGGGTGTGGACTCAATGATGGCTCTGGATGAAGAGCACTTCGCCTTCTGATCCGGTGAGTGCCCGTAAGCATGCATAATAAAGCGGCTCGACCCTAGGGTCGGGCCGTTGTTTTTTTCACAACAAGAAAAAGGTTTGAGTCATGGCCGAATATAAAGCGCCCTTACGCGATATTCAGTTTGTTTTGGATGAAGTTTTTAAAGCGGACGAACTGTGGTCTTCGATGGCCGCTACGTCAGAAGTGAACATGGAACTGGCCAACGCCATCTTCGAGGAAGGGGCTCGCTTGTGTGAAGGTGAGCTGTTCCCACTGAACCGTTCTGGTGACGAAGAAGAGTGTCAGTACAACGATGGTGTGGTGACGACACCATCAGGTTTTAAAGAAGCCTACGCCACCTATGCTGAAAGTGGCTGGGTCGGTCTCAGTGGTGACGTGAACTACGGCGGGCAGGGTATGCCGAAGATGTTGACCGTCATGTTTGAAGAAATGCTGTATGCGTCGAATACGTCGTTTGCGCTGTATCCTGCATTGACGGCCGGTGCTTGCCTGAGTCTGTTGACGCATGGCTCAGAAGACCTGAAGCAAACCTACCTGCCGCCAATGTATGAAGGCCGCTGGTCCGGTTCTATGTGTCTGACCGAGCCTCATTGTGGAACCGACCTTGGAATCATGAAAACCAAGGCGGTGCCAAAGGGTGACGGCAGTTATGACATCACCGGCACCAAGATTTTCATTACTGGCGGTGAGCACGACCTCAACGAGAACATCATTCATCTGGTGCTGGCGAAACTGCCCGATGCACCGGCCGGTCCGAAAGGCATTTCGCTGTTCCTGGTTCCTAAGATCATGGTCAATGATGATGGCTCATTGGGTGATCGTAACGCCGTGCGCTGTGGCAGTATTGAACATAAGATGGGTATCAAAGCCTCAGCGACTTGTGTCATGAACTTTGATGGCGCGACTGGTTACCTGATAGGCGAAGAAAACCGCGGACTCGCGGCAATGTTCACCATGATGAACTATGAGCGTCTGTCGATTGGTCTGCAGGGCATAGGTTTGGGTGAGGTATCTTATCAGTCGGCTAGGGCTTACGCATTGGACCGCATTCAATCCCGCGCGCCCACGGGTGCAGTGAACCCTGATCAGGCAGCCGACCCGATTATTGTCCATCCTGATGTTCGTCGCATGCTGTTAACTCAGCGCGCCTACAACGAAGGTGGTCGGGCGTTTGCGGCTTACGTGGGTATGTGGCTGGACGTAGCCAAGGGTTCGGACGATGCGGAACAGAAGAAAACCGCTGAAGCCATGGTCGCCTTGCTGACGCCGGTCGCAAAAGCCTATTTCACCGATCGGGGCCTTGATGCCACCATTCTGGGCCAGCAGGTGTTCGGTGGTCATGGCTATGTTCGTGAGTGGGGTATGGAGCAGTTCGTTCGTGATGCTCGTATCGCGCAAATATATGAAGGTACCAACGGCATTCAAGCATTGGATCTGATGGGTCGAAAAGTAGTTGCTAATGGTGGCGAATCTTTCCGTCTGTTCCGTGCCGAAGTCGAGAGCTTCCTGGCGGAGTGCTCAGGCCTCGACGAAGAAGTGTCCATGCTGAAGCGAGCATTGGAGCAGCTTTCTGAAGCCACCGATTATGTTGTGAGCCAGGCGGCTGAGGATCGCAATGCCATCGGTGCGGCAAGCTGTGATTATCTGAACCTGTTCGGTCTGACCGCGTATGGTTACATGTGGTTGAAAATGCTGAAAGCTACACAGGGGCAGGAGGGAGATTTCTACGCTGGTAAGCAAGCCACTGCGAATTTCTTCTTCAAGCGTCTGTTGCCGGAGAGCCAAGCCTATTTTGCGAAAGTCATGGCCGGAAGTGAGCCGTTGATGAACATCCCTGCAGAGCATTTCTAATCTACTTTGCGCTGGCAGTCTCTGATTAACATGAGGCTGTCGGCGCTTTGCGCCAACCGTTCGCGCCTGGGTACTCCAGATTGTTGACTTCATGTTTAACCCGTAACCGTACTACCTCAGAAACTCTGAGGCCTCCACCATACTTCAACTCAACCACCATCTGATGCAGATCGGAAAGATGAAGGATATTCCGATTGGCTTCTTCATGGCTTAACACCATGGGGACTTTCCGATTTTTTAGGGTGGAATCAAAATCAAGATTGCTCGTATCTTGCTGTAAGAACTCACCAAACAAGAAAACCAACGCATTCAGTGCTGTTCGTTGAGTATTGACGGAACAGTATCGTTCATTGGCCAGATAATTTAGAAAGGGCGCAACATCGTGTTGATCAAAGTTTTGTTCACTGAGATAACGATTTTGATTTATGAAACGCCGAATCCAGAGGCAATACGTCTTTTCAGTTGCATTAGCCAAACCTTTACTGCGAATAAATAGCCGGAAGCGGTCATTAAACCTCAAAGACTTTATATCGATCGTGTAACGAGTATCAATATTTCCCATAACTGACCTCTATGTGCTAAAAGTGTTAAATTTAACTGTATGTATATGCAGTTTTTGATGTTGGGAGCGTTAAATTTTAAGAGCTAAATCGTAAAATTAGGGCATTTGGAACGCAAAAACTAATAAACAGGGGTGCTTGGTCGTAAGACGTCAATAAAGTTGACCTCAAATTGACAATGACCTTTGAGTTGCAGAATATTAAGGGCAGTGAGGTGATCAAGCTGAGATAGGGTGGCTGATTTTGGGTCGTCGTGATTTATGGTCATGCGACATAGAATATTTTGTTATGGTTCTTTTTCATATAAAGAGTGAACAAAAATAAGGATATAAGAAATATGGTGAGGAAAATAATATTTATAATCTTGATGGCCTTTTCATCTCCTAGTTTTGGAGATTTTTATTACAAAGATTATGCAGCTCTTAGAGATTCATTTGAAACCTCAAAGCAAGAAATTAATTCAAAAATAGTTGAGGCAAATAAAAGGTACATTAACTCTTTAAACTCCTATCAATCTTGCTCATCAGATCGATGGAGAGTAGCTTTTTCTTCAGTAGTTCCAGAAATTGACAAGAGGCGACTATCTCTGGGTGACTACAAAAGAAATGCTCTTTTACAAAGTGGTAAGTTAAACTCAGAATGGTTAATGACTGCGCGAGAACACAAAATATCTAAAGTTCAAAAAGACCAAGATATATCGGATTTTTATTATTGGTATCAAGGTCACATAGAGCTCTCTAAACAGGGACCTTTGCACGAACTAGAAATTTACATTGTTGCAATTTCAAAGCTATCTGGCGTTTATGAAAAAATGTCACTAGCCTGTCAGGGTGACCCCGAAGCTGCGAAATCATATGATTTAGTTGAAAGTGGAATACGAGGCTTGCTAGACGAAGTGTTTAGTTTGATAGGGAAAATTGTGTAATTTGCGAAACGAAACATAACAAATGGTTCCAGTTCGTTCTGGGACCGCGCCTTCCACTCGACCGCCTTTGGCGGCTATTCTAGGAGTTAGGTACCCTAGTTACTCAAAATCATTAGCAACCTTCTTTATTTAAAATGGAAGTTCATTGTCTCACGCCGAAAAAAGCCAATAGATCGGTAACAGATCGTTTTTTTGTGACACTACGACAGACGACTTCTGAAATCATCGTAATCGAAATCGCGCACCACGGAAAACGCATCAGTGGTTGAGTTCCAGACAGCAATCGACGGTAAACGTGTTCCATTGAATGTACTGGTTTTTACCATGGTGTAGTGCGCCATGTCTTCGAAAATCAGCCGTTGCCCGATCTCCAGTGGTTGATCAAAACTGTAGTCGCCGATGACATCACCAGCCAGACAGGTCAGCCCTCCAAGGCGATAGGTGTGTGCTTTTTCGCCGGGTTCACCCGCATTGCTGATGTCTGCTCGATAGGGCATTTCGAGCGTATCGGGCATATGGCAGGTTGCTGACGTGTCCAGGATTGCCTGAGGCAGGGTATTGAAGGTCAGGTCCAGCACTTCAGCGACCAGAACGCCGCTTCCTATGGCCATGGCTTCACCCGGTTCAAGATACACCTCAACATTGTATTTTTCTTTGAATGCCCGGATACGACGAATCAGCGCTTCACGATCATAATCCGGTGCCGTAATGTGGTGCCCGCCGCCGAAGTTGATCCATTTCATTTTCGAAAACAGATGACCGAACTTTTCTTCGAAGACTGTTAACGTTCGATCCAGTGGTTCAAAACCTTGTTCACAGAGCGTGTGGAAGTGCAGGCCGCTGATGCCTTCGAGTGCGGACTCGTCCAGTTCTGAAAGCGGGATGCCCAATCGCGAGCCTGGTGCGCAGGGATCGTAAATAGGCACATCGCCTTCTGAATGCTCAGGGTTGATGCGCAGGCCAAAATCCATGTGCGGGCGTTTTGCCAGTGCGGCCTGAATCTGCGGCTGGAAACGTTGCCATTGGCTGCAGCTGTTGAACACTACATGGTCCGCAAGGGTCAGTATTTCTTCCAGGTCCGGTTGGCTGAATGCGGCTGAGAAGACATGAACTTCACCCGGATAGTAGTCTTTAGCCAATCGGGCTTCATGCAGTCCGCTGGAGCAGGTTCCGGACAGATATTGGCCGGTTAACGGACCAAAGTGCCACATTGAAAACGCTTTTAACGCGCCGAGTATCCGAGCGCCACTTTGTTCGGCAACGTCATGGAGAATCTTCAGATTCCGCTCGATGGCGACTTCATCGACCACGAAGCATGGAGAAGGAACGCGTGACAGATCCAGTCGGGAAAAATCAGTAAACTGCATGGTGTTCTGCTCGAAAAAAGACGGAAAATTGAGTGCTCCACCAAGAGGCTTGATGGAGCCGGTTTTGACCAGGATTACTGGTCCAGATTGAAGCTATCCAGCTCGATGACTTTCCACGGTAGGCCGTATTTGTTCATATCTTCCATGAACCGATCCGGATCCAGTTGTTCCATGTTCCAGACACCGGGCTTCTTCCAGTGGCCTTCCAGGATCATTTTCGCACCGATCATGGCAGGTACGCCGGTGGTGTAGGAAATGGCCTGGGACTTAACTTCCTGATAGCAGTCCTGATGGTCTTTTACCTGATACAGGTACATGATTTTTTCCGCACCGTCTTTTACGCCACGAACCACACAGCCAATACAGGTTTTGCCCTTGGTACGCGGGCCCAGTGTCGACGGGTCTGGCAGCAGCGCTTTCAGGAATTGAATCGGTACGATTTGGGTACCGTTGTAATCAATCGGTTCAATGCCGGTCATCCCGACATTGCCCAACACCTCGAGGTGCTTCAGATAACTGTCGCCGAAGCTCATCCAGAACTGTGCTCGCTTCAAGGTAGGGAAGTGCTTACTGAGCGATTCCAGCTCCTCGTGATACATACGGTAGATGTTGTACGTGCCGACTTCATCCGGGCAGGTGAACTCCGCTTTTTTCGACATGGCTGGTGTGGTGACAAACTCACCGTTTTCCCAGTGCCGGCATTCGGCGGTCACTTCGCGAATGTTGATCTCAGGGTTAAAGTTGGTCGCGAACGGGTAGCCGTGATCGCCGCCATTAACATCGATGATGTCCAGTTCGGATATTTCATCAAAATAGTGCTTGGCCAAATAAGCAGTGAACATGTTCGTCGCGCCCGGGTCGAAACCAGAGCCCAGCAGTGCGGTTAGGCCGGCTTTTTCAAACTTTTCCTGATACGCCCATTGCCACTTATATTCGAACTTCGCAGTGTCGAGCGGTTCATAGTTGGCCGTGTCCATGTAGTGCACGCCGGCCTCCAGGCAGGCGTCCATAATCGTCAGATCCTGATAGGGCAGGGCAACATTGATGACGAGCTCTGGTTTTTCCTGATTCAGCAGCGCAACCAGCTCAGGGACATTGTCGGCATCGACTGCGGCGGTTTTGATCGGCCGGTCGATCGATTCAGCGATGGCATCGCATTTAGACTTGGTACGACTGGCCAGTACAATCTCAGTGAATACTTCCGGCAGCTGGGCCACCTTGTGGGCTACAACGTTGCCGACGCCGCCCGCGCCAATGATCATGACTTTGGACATCTTAAGTTCTCCGCTAAGCAAATAAGAACACAATAGGGGTTGAGGTTAGCACTGGTCGAAACGTTCAACAATGGATCGCCGGGTTGCCTCGGATTCGGAGCGGCGATTTTAGGGCGGACTCGCGTAAAAACAACACTTTTATGTCGTGTAGCGGCTCAGCAAACCTATATAGACCAACCTGTTCTTTCTTATGCGGGGTTGATACAATCGATGGGCGTTTCAAACGATTGTTTGAAAGCGCATAACTTCAGGGCGGGGTGAAATTCCCCACCGGTGGTAGTTGATGAGAGTGATGACCGTGTGTCGTTGTTTTTGTCAGGAGCCCACGAGCGCCCGAGTCGCCATTCTGGTGGCCCGGGGTCTAGCAGATCAGGTGCGCAAGACAGGCAATCTAAGGATTGGTTGATCGTGCAAGGCCTGAGCCGACGGTGATAGTCCGGATGGAAGAAGTTAACGCAGAGGTTGTTGCCCGCTTGGGCGTACAGCCCGTTGCCGGGATTTAATTCTGGCGGCGATTCACCGTGTCGTTCTGCCGATTGGCCGAAGCCGACGACGGTCTTCCGTCATGCCCTGTCACTGTTGATCTTATTATGAGGGTTGTTCCGTGACAGGTACTCTTTTTGTCTTATTGGCCACGTTTTTCTGGGCGCTGGATACGTTGATTCGATATCCGCTCATGGCGGCTGGCTTTTCTGCTGTTCATATCGTACTGATCGAGCATGTGCTGTTGGTTGGTCTGATGTCTTTATGGTTAACCAGCCGGGGATTGTCCTTGTGGGCGTTTGCGCGACGTGACTGGGGGCCTCTGTTGGTAATCGGTGCACTGGGTTCAGCGGTTGGAACGTTGGCGTTTACGCAGGCATTTTCACTCATGAACCCGACCTTGGTGATTCTGCTCCAGAAACTGCAACCGCTGGTGGCCATTGCCTTAGCCGGCTATCTGCTAAATGAGCCGATTTCGCCAAGATTCTTACTTTGCGTTTTGCTGGCGCTGTTCGGCAGTCTTCTGTTGATCGCTGAGGATGTGGTCGTTTTGTTGCAGGCGTCTCAATGGCACTATCGTTCGGAAATTGTCGCCAGGTTAATGGGTTATGGGTTGGCCCTGTTGGCAGTCGTCAGTTGGGGGGCCAGTACTGTGTTTGGTAAGCGACTGTCCCAGCGAGGTTATCGATCAGATCAGATTATGCAGGGTCGGTTTTTAACCGGTTTAGTGGCGTTATTGCCATTCATGCTGATTTCTTCTGCGGAGACCGCACCGATAACCCTGTCCGCCGTGGCCCTAATTGGCCTGATGATCGTGATTTCCGGGGTGGTAGGCATGTTGCTCTACTATCAAGGCTTACAGCGAATAGCGTCGCGCCACAGTGCGTTGGCTGAAATGGCTTTTCCTGTTATGGCCGGTGTCATTAACTGGGTGTTTCTCGGATTCGCGCTGACAATCGCGCAGATCATTGGGGCGATGGTCTTAATCGCCGCGAGTGTGATCGTTCACCAGTTCGATCGTCCATCGACTGCCGTCCCTGCGACATAAACGTTAACGAAAGTCACAAATCGTGGCTTTCGAGCAAAGAGAATGACGCAGTGTGAGCTGCGTCAATATCGCCCTTTTACGATTCTGATATTGTCCTTTTTGTTTTAAATACTGAACAAATAGTCATTTTGAACGCCGTACTGAGTACGCACGAAAGCTAAGCCCCCTCTAAGGTTAAGTTTATTGTGTCGTTAAAGTTATAAATGTTTGTCGCATAATTGTTCGATTTTTGACCTGTTGTGTCCTATATTTAAAACGTGCCACGCCGTTGAAGGCGGGCATTGATTTCAACAACGTTACAGAATGAATTTATCAAGGGGATATTAATGGACCGCAACGAACCTGAAAGGCCGACGCTCACTGCATTTATTAAGGTGGTCAGTAAGACACCAGAATCTCGTCGCCAGAAAAACCGTATGACACTGAAGCAGTTATGGCGACCGGAAGTACGTGAAGAGCTCTCCGTTCAGGGCGTCGCTATTCTCAGCGACAACTGATCCTGCTACCCAGCTTTCAGCACCGGGTTCCGGTGCTGTCTGTCATCAAATCCAATAGGATTTTCAATCGATTTTAGCTTCCAGGCTGGACATTGATTTCGCATGCTTTAGCATCGAACAGAGTCATTTCTCCTGAAGTATCTTATGTCTGATCACCTGATTGAAGCGCATGGCATTACCTGCCTGTTACCCTCACATCCCGACATCAAATCCATCACTAAAGCGGTGGGTGGCGCCAGCATTCATGGAACCAAGGTTTGGGATGCAAGCTTTGTTTTAATGGACTTTCTGAACATTGACGGGTTACCGGCGAAGTCCCGAATACTTGATATTGGTTGTGGCTGGGGACCGCTTACCTGCTACCTGGCCAAACGGCAAAACGCCAAAGTTATATCGGTTGATGCTGACGAGGCTGTTGAGCCCTATCTGCAATTGCATGCTGCCGAAAACAACGTTCCTGTTTATTTTTGGCAAAATACGGTATCGGGTTTGTCACGCGATGATCTTTCGATAGCGGATATCGTCATCGGAGGTGATATTTGTTTCTGGGATTCATTGCGTGATGAATGGAAAACCTTGTTGAAACGAGCCTCTAAAGTGGGTGTGAAAACGGTTTTTCTGGCTGACCCGGGACGCAGCCCGTTCAATGAGCTGGTCGACTGGGCGGATGAGCGGTTTGATTGCCAGCTCTGGGAGCATGAGATCACTGAGCCCGTTAAGAGCGAACATTATATTCTGCAAGTGAACTTTTGATGTATTGATATCGATGTAAATAATGCCGACATATCGATGATTTTTTGGGCTATCTCCTTTCGCCGTGTAAAAACTTATCTAAACCCGACGGGCTCTTGCAAAGCCCTTGTTTATGCGACTTCCATCACTTTTTTAAGCGCAGACTGTGAACTGCGTTTAAAAGTCCTGTCGGAAAATTTATCAGATTCTTTCATCGACAGTCCGAAAAACCGCAAATTATCGGCACCCCTGGAATTGGCCTGGTTATTGCTTTCTAAGATCGTCAAATTGAGTAATAGCTAGGGAAAACACATGAATCGTAAAATTATCGGCATGGTAGCCGTTTGGATCAGTTCCGTTTTTGCTACCGCGCAAGCGGATCTGTTGATTGATGAAGTGAACGTAAACAGCTGGTTGGAAACCTGGGAATCTGTCAGTTACTCACACAACCTGAATGATGATGGTTTTGAACTGGGTTCGGCTATTGGCGGCAGCCTGAGTATTGAAGTCTGGGATGACAGTTCCAGTATTTTTGACCCGGAAATCGCTATTTTCACGGTAGAAGAGTTTGATTTCGACACCGGTGGCGGTGCGTTGACTTTTGCTCTCAGCGACTTTGATGCGGAACTGGAATTGAAAGCTCTTGCAGAGTTGAACTCGGACGGTTTTCTGGACGTCACAGTAACATCACTGTTAGGTGATTTCTGGCTGGGTAACTCAATCCTGACCGTTGTTACCAATGTACCAGAGCCAGCAACCCTGGGTTTACTGACTTTGGGTGTTGCGGGATTGGTTCTGTCGCGTCGTCGTCGACCTGAAGCTGCTTGAACCACTAAGCAGTAATCACTTCCTATCAACCCGGCTGTCTTAGGACTGTCGGGTTTTTTTATGACCGTAAAGAAATTGTTTTCACTGCTTTTTAGCCATCAAGTCGCTAAACCTCTAAATTCCTGTGTGTATCGGACGATAATAAGGTCAGAGTATTCAGGAATCCTTTCATGCCGGACATTAGACGATTTTTACAGACTGCGATTATCGGCTGCTCGCTGTGCTCATCCGGACAAGCCATCGAGCTTGGCGTTGATGGTGCGTTTTATGGCGGCGGGCTGGTGGATGACTGGGGGCTCAGTGGCCACGCTCAGTTAATCGGTGAGTCTGGGTTTGGTCTGGATGTTGGCTATCGGCACGTGAACCAACTCAGTTATCAGGCTTTGAATCAGACGCTTAATCATTCCTTTGGCCAGTATGAGGTAGCGGGCCTATGGCAGGCCGGGGATGAGGCGTTTCGGATTCAGCTGTTAGGCGGTGGTATCTTATCTAATCGTTGGGTCCAAAGTGGCACTGAGGATGTTATTGCCCGCTATGCGCCAGGGTATCGCCTGGACGCTGGGGTCAGCGTTCCTGTGTTTACCCGGCTTCGCGCTTTCGCAGAGTTTGGTTACCAAGGGTGGCTGGATGCCGAAATGCCTGGTCAGCTTCGCTGGCGGTATGGCTTGCGAATACTGGTTGGCGGTCAGCCAGAGTCGTTGCCGAATGATGTCACGCTGAGCGATTCGAGCAGTGACAATGCCCTCGTGTTGTCCGAGATGCCCGATGTCGTCATTGATCCTGCGGTACCCCAATACGTGCCGTCACACCTGTCTCAATCACTGCCGCCCATTGTTGCCAACAGTGAAGTTTGTAAATGCTTTCCGGCGGGCCCTTACACCCTGCAGTTGGGTGAGTTTGCCAGCATGGCTCAGGCCATTCGTGGCTTGGAGTATCGGGGTTTACGACAATTTTTTAATTCGCGGACTTATCTGAGAGCGCCATTACCTGTGTTTTTAGCCCAGGCTGAAGCAAAAGGTCCCGTGGGTTTGTATCTGGGTGAGCTGAGCAGTGTTGACGAAATGCAGTTTTGGCGACATGAGTTGAGAAAGAGTGGCCTGCAAGCGCGATTCAGAAAAGTTGTGAACAGCACCGGTGAACGAGTGGTTAATCCGATTGTCGAGGTTAACGATTCTATGGTCGATAAAACGCCCATTTATACGGCCGAAGAAATCCGAAGAATGAACTCATTACCGGAAAATGATGAACAAAACCGCTCATCGGCCTCGGCGATGGAAGACGAACGAGATGCAATCAGCGCATGGCAAGACGCTCAAATGGAGCAGAAGCAGGAGTTGAACCAAGTGACCAATGAGCCTGCCGAGGCGGTGTTCATTGATGAAGGGCTTCAGCTCGGGCCTATGCAGCAGAATGAACTGCTGACTCTGTTAGCAACGGACACGCTGCAGGCTATGCTCGCGCGCGATCCGAAAGTACGGTCGCCTGAGAACAGTGAACTGATCTGGGATGAGTCCCGCGACGAAGCCTGGTTGTATCTGAATGGGTTTCAAGATGTTCAGCAAATGGATGAATGGCGAGCCTGGCTGGAGTCCGAAGGGCTAACTGCTGACCGTGTTACTGATTCTGTTAACCCCCTAGGAGATGTGTATCGATTTGCGTTGGCGCGTCCGATAACCCCTTTCAGCGTTGAGATGGTTCGACAATCCGAAGCACAGTCTTTGTTTAATAGTATGCGATCCCCGGAGGTCTTGTGGTTCCAAGCTTTTCAGCGCATTAACGATCAGTCAGCAGAAACCTCGTTGAACTATTCGCGACAAGACAATCGATATCGGCTCATTGCTGTGAACATCGCGGATGCGGATGCGCGGGCGCGGGTTTGGGCCGACCTGACCGCGGTTGGACTGTTACCGGCCTTGGCAGAAGAATAGACCTGAACGTGCTCGCCCCCTACAATGCTGCGCTTTAAACATGGAGATGCAGCCGGTGGAGCTGAGTAGTGAACTGTTAATGTTGTTATTTGCGGTCGCGTTGCTGGCAGGCTGGATCGATGCTATTGCCGGCGGTGGTGGCTTGATTGCGTTGCCAACGTTAATGTTGGTAGGGCTGTCCCCGGTACAGGCTCTGGCGACTAACAAATGCCAGGGTTTCGTTGGTACGTTGACCGCCACCTTAACGTTGCTGCAACGACGACAACTGCCGAAAACCGGGTTGCCGGTGTTAATGCTGATGACCGCGATAGGGGCCGCCTTAGGAACGTTACTGATTCAAATGGTGGATACCCGCTGGTTGAGTTGGGCCGTTCCGGTTTTGTTGATATCAGTCGCCCTATATTTTCTGTTAGTCCCTGGGCTTGGAGAGCAGGAAAAAAAACCTCGCATGTCTGAGCGTCTTTGGTCGCGTACGGCCATTCCGCTGATCGGTTTTTACGACGGTTTCTTTGGCCCGGGCACGGGTTCATTTTTTGCCGCCAGTGGTGTCATGCTGAGAGGTAAAACGCTGGTGCAGGCAACCGTCGTCGCGAAGCCGCTGAACTTTACATCCAATATCATCTCTTTGGTTTTGTTTGCCTTTGGCGGTCAGGTGGTGTGGCTGGCGGGCGGTGTCATGATGTTGGGGCAGATGATCGGGGCTTACCTGGGTACCCGAACCATTTTTTGGGGTGGGGCCCGACTGATTCGACCGTTGGTGATCGTCATGTGTGTAGCCATGACCATTCGGCACCTGACACAGCTTTAGTGGGCTTTACGGCAAATTAAGAGACCGGAACAGCGACTCACAAGACTATTTCTGGCTGTTCAGAGCATAGGCGCCGGTGATCAGCATCTTGATCATGATAACCATGTCATCAATCATCGCCGGGTGTTCGTGTCTTGGTTTGTCGAGCGCTTCCGCCCCCATGGCAAAGACCAATCGGGTTATGGCCCGGGCGATCAGGTCGGGGTGGTCGGGGGTCAACTGCCGCAACTGAGCAAAGGCGATAAGATCTTCAGTCAGTTCCTGCTCAAAAAAGTCGAGTTGTTGACGCACGGCATCTTTAAACCGGTCCGATCCGACAACGCCTTCTCTTAACAGTGTTGGCAGATAGTTTCCGTCGCTGTGCAGCTGATCAATAAAGGTCTCAACAGACATACGGACGATGCCCTTGTTCCTTTCTCTGGCTTTGCCTCTGGCTTGGCCGATGACGTTTCGGAGCGTGCGACCGGCAAGGTCGATAACACTGACGGCGAGCTCTTCAGTGTCGCGGAAATGGCGATAAAAGCTGTTGGGTGCGATGCCCGCTTCCCGGGTGATTTCGCGAAGGCTGAGCGCAGATATTGAACGATGAGGTCCAGCCAAGCGCAGAGCCGCAGCGATGATGTCGTCCTGACTGATGGTGGCTTTTCGACCGACCGGTCGTTTTGAGGATTCGGCTTTTAAACTCAATGCGGCATCCGATAACGTGGGTTTATTGTGATAGTACCGGATTGTCCGGCCGGTGTCCTTTCCGGGCTGAGGTCCTGTCAGACAATTCGTGGAATCAGTGATGAGGTTCTCTGATTGCTAATCCGTTGGCATCGCTTCTGTCGGTGTAATCCCTTCGGTATAGTGTTCGCTTCAATTCTGGAGAGTAGTAAGGAATCCTGACTGTGCAATCGCAGACATCGGTGTTGTCTCTGTTAAACGACTATCAACCCAAGGACCCTGAAGAACAAAAAGCCAGGCTGTTCATACAGGACTTCGTCCAACAACAGACAGCCTTCTGGTCGCGAGAAACCCTGAGCGGGCATCTGACCGCTTCCGCCTGGATTACCGACCGTGATTGTCGGCAGGCCGTGCTATTGCATCATCGAAAACTGGACATGTGGGTACAGCCCGGCGGGCACATAGATGCCAGTGACCCAAGCCTCATTGACGCCAGTCGGCGAGAAGCCATCGAGGAAACCGGCTTAGACGGCTTGTATCCAAAGCATCGGGATATCTTTGATCTGGATGTGCATGCCATTCCGGCAAGAAAATCTGAGCCGGAGCATTGGCATCTGGATATCCGCTTCTGGTGGGTGGCGGACGATCTTAGTTTGCAGATCAACGAAGAATCGAACGACCTTGCCTGGTTATCTGCAGCTGAAATAAGAAAACGAACGGATGAGGAATCCGTTTTAAGAATGGTTCGTAAAACACTGCGCGAGTCTTGAGGTCTTTGCCTCAGACGCTAACAGGTGAATGAGGAATGGTATGAAGCTGGCTAAATCCGTGCTGATAAATGTCGTTGTTTGGTTGATTGCACTGGGGTTAGCAATGGCCCTGGGCGGCCAGGCGATTAAACTTGGATCATTCAACAGTGTGTTGCTGCTGATGGTGATGGCTTTTGTGATTCAATGGGTGATGTTTATCCCGGCTTATCTTAAACAGTCTGAGCGTTACTTTGATTTAACCGGAAGTCTGACCTATATCGCCATGGTGGTGGGTGCCTGGGCCGTGCAGGGAAACCCCTCAGTGGTTCAATGGTTGGTCGGTATTCTGGTTGTGGCTTGGGCGGTTCGTTTGGGCAGTTATTTGTTTGCGAGAATGCTACGCGATGGTAAAGACGGCCGCTTCGACGAAATCAAACCGAACCCGATCCGTTTTTTTACCGTCTGGAACCTGCAGGGATTATGGGTGAGTGTGACCACCGCGGCGGCCATTGTCGTGCTCACAACGTCTTCAACGGTAACGTTTTCTGTATGGACGGCAGTGGGTCTCACACTTTGGGTGGTTGGGTTTGCGATTGAAGTGATTGGCGATGAGCAAAAGCGCCGTTTCAAGCGTCAGGCGGAGAACAAGGGGACATTTATTCAGCAGGGATTATGGGCACGTTCTCGCCATCCGAATTACTTTGGTGAAATCGTTCTTTGGCTCGGAATCGCCGTACTCAGCCTCCCTGCGTTGTCAGGCTGGCAGTTTATGGCGCTGGTTTCGCCCATCTTTGTCATCCTGCTGTTAACCCGTATCAGCGGGGTTCCTATGTTGGAAAAACGTGCCGATGAGCGCTGGGGTTCGCAACCGGACTATCGAGAGTATAAAGCTCGAACCCCCGTGCTGGTGCCAAGCCTTTGGCCGACCGAGAAGGCTCAGTCGATAAAAGCGGAATCCGGCCAGTGATTGAAGAATCGCTGACGAATGGCACTAAAGCTTAACTCAGCCGATACGGAAGATTGGCTGGAAAGGGCCGCCGTGGCGCAGGCGATGGCAAACTCGAGTTGACGGCTGGGCTCCTTAATCCGGAACCTGGCCGCAATGAAACCGGCAAATAAGGCATCCCCAGCACCGGTATCACTCGCATTATCGCCTTTTATGGCATCTTTGTGGTGATAGGCCTGTTGGCTATAGAGTGACGCCCCTTGTGGGCCCTGACTGAGCAGTATGGTTTTGACACCTTGTTTGTGTAAAGCCTCGGAGAGCGTTTTATCATCGGCAGGCTGGCCCAAAATAGCGGACGCCTCATCCCGATTAACCTTCAATAAATCGATTTTCGGCAACATACGTTTTAGCCGAACGGCCTTGGTGGCAGAGACAGCATCAACCATCAATGTCTGATTCTGACTGTGCTCAACGAGCCATTCCAGTGAGGCTTGTGGCAGGTTGGCGTCGAGGACCAGTGTCGAAAAGGATTGAATAAGCGGGAGCCGCTCTTTGAGCCGCTCTGGCGTTAGGGACTCAGTAATGGCCATGTCAGAGATGGCGGCCAGTAAGGCGCCCAGTTGATTGTGAATAGCCAGGTAGGATCCGGTTGCGGCCCCGTCGACGATCAGCGAAGGGGAGGTATCGACACCCGCTGACTGACAGCTTTTTTCGATGATGGTACGCCCGATATCGTTACCAAACACACTGAGCAGAGTGCTGCTTAGCCCAAGCCTGGCAAGGTTATCGGCGATATTTCGCCCCACACCACCAGCGCCGCTGCTGACAATCCCTGGATTCGAATCGCCGGGAATCAACCGACCCAGACAGGTACCGCTCATATCGACATTGGCTCCGCCTATGACGAGAACCCGCTCGGCCGTGGTGGTAGTCATGGGTGTTAGCCTTTATCAGCCTGTTGAGTTAATTGACTGTTCATCATGCCGATGCGGCGGGCCATGTTTTCAATCAGCGTCATGGTCGTTTGAGGGTGAGATTGGATCAGTGTGATGAACTCTTCTTTGGGCACCGCGAGGACGGTACAGGGTGACGAAGCCGTTACTGTTGCAGATCGCGTTTCTCCGGTAAATACGGCCATGGCACCAAAAATTTCATCCTGGCTGATTTCTCCGACCTTTGTGCCGTCAACAAAGACGTCAGCGGTCCCGGTCAAAATCGTAAAGACTTCGGTTGCTGTGTCGCCTTGTTCAATAATATTTTGACCGGTTGCAAAGTTGAGAAAACCGGTCTGAGGTTGGATTTTTGTTACCTGCTGCCGCCCGAACGCATCCTGAAACAGGCTCAGCTGGGTAATCAGATAGCTGGTCCAGATAGCTTGGCGTTCTTTGGTCTCGTTGACAAATCTCAGAATCTGATCGGCGTCGTATTGAATGACTTCTGTGTCATCATCAATCGAAATCTGGAAGGACGGCAGCTGATAGCATTGCGTCAGTCCAATCAGATCGCCGGATTCAAAGTAGAGGCAGCTTCGACCCTCGCAAACGGCTGAAATGTTGCCCTGTTGCACGATAAACAGGTGTTCAGTGGATTCCAAACTGTAAAGATCGGCTGTTACCGGCAAAGTGACCCGCTCCCCGCCGGGTAATCCCTCAAACAACTTTTGCGACAGTTTTTTTAGTCGGTCTGTGAGTTGATCGACGTGCGTCGGTCGTTCACCGAGAAGCAACATGTTGGCATCCTGTGGTTATTTCTGGTCTGAACCGGATCAGGACTGATTTCACCTGATGGTCCTTTCGGTGCTCAGATTAGTGATATTATCCATCAAGTTCTACTGTTTTTGGGAAATCTGTGAAGTCATCACCGCCAAGCTTTATTCTGTCTCGCCACTGGACTGACTCGGAAGCGGGGATTGAGCTGCGTTTCTGGTTGATTGACAGTGAGGGTGAGCGCCGTTGCCGGGTCATTCCCGAGCAATCGAGCAGTTGTTTTGTCGCTCAACGGCATCTTAAGCAGTGGCAGGGGCTGTGGCGACGGCTCGGTATCAGTGTTCGAGTGGGGGAGCGGACATTCACCTCGCTGCTGGGCGACCAGGTGTTGCCTGTCTATACCCATTCTGTTCGACAACAGCGACGCTGGGTTCATACCGGACAGGATCAGGGTCTTAAAGTGTGGGAAGACGATGTCATGCCTGCCAATCGTTTCCTGATGGAACGGTTCCTGTTTGGTAGTTTGTCCGAGCAGGAGGGGCGTTTCCGGCCGGCTTCATCGGAACCTGAGCTGCGCGTCCTGTCTCTGGATATCGAAACCGATTGGTACATTCCCGGCCAATTGCCGGCACTTTACAGCATCGCTTTAGCCTTTGATGATCAACAGCAGGTGCTGGTGGTCAACGACGGGGCTGATTTCATCACCGACGATGGCGTAGACGTTCGGTTGTTCAGTACGGTTCGCGATTGTCTGGCTGAGGCGATCGCCAGGATTCAGGCCTACGATCCGGACTGTATCGTTGGTTGGAATGTGATCGATTTTGATTTGCGCATTCTTCAGGAGCATTGCGATCAGGTTGGGCTGGCGTTTGAAGTCGGACGTCAACGAGCCGTGCCGCTCTGGCGTGAGATGGGCGGTCAGCCCGGACGTTATGCTCTAGAGCTGGAAGGACGGCAGGTGGTCGATGGTCCGGGCGCTTTTCGCTCGGCTGCCTGGGCATTTGAAGACTATTCACTGGAGACGGTCTCACGCTCACTGCTAAATCGCGGTAAGCGAATCGAACACAGTGATGATCGGGTAGGTGAAATTGAACGGTTGTATCGTGAAGATTTGCAGGCGTTTGCGCACTACAACGCGGAAGATGCACAGCTGGTACTCGATTTGTTTGACGTCGCCGGGCTCTGGCATTTTTTGATTGAGCGGTCTCATCTCACCGGCCTCCCGATGGATCGTGTCGGCGGTTCATCGGCCGCGTTCAATACCGTTTACATGCCCCGGTTGCATCGTTATGGCTATGTAGCAAGCAGCGTTGGTGAACAGACGTTGCAGTCTTCCAGTCCGGGTGGGCATGTCATGGACAGTACTCCCGGTATTTACCGAGATGTCATCGTGCTGGACTTTAAAAGTCTGTATCCGTCAATCATCCGGACCTTTTTAATTGACCCAATGGGCTTGTTAGAAGGCTTGAATGCCGATGAAGCGGAATCTATCCCCGGATTTCTGGGCGCCCGGTTTCATCGGACCCGACATATTCTGCCCGGGTTGATCGATCAGCTCTGGGCTGCCCGTGACCAAGCCAAGCGCGAGCAGAATGCACCCATGTCTCAGGCCATTAAAATTATTATGAACTCGTTTTATGGGGTGTTGGGCAGCCCGCTTTGCCGGTTTTTTGATCCGAGGCTGGCCAGCTCGATTACCATGAGAGGGCACGACATTCTTCAGCGCAGCAGCGAGTTTATCGAATCGCAGGGCTACCCCGTTATATACGGAGATACCGACTCCCTGTTTATTCACGCTCGCAACCATGCGGAACCCAAGCGACTGGGTCGGGAGCTGGCAGATCAGTTAAACGAGTGGTGGCGGTCGTTGCTGCAGGAATCCTATGGTCTGGCCAGTCAGCTGGAGATGGAGTTTGAGACTCATTACAGCCGATTTGTGATGCCTACCATTCGTGGCACCGACAAAGGCTCAAAGAAGCGATACGCTGGGTGGATTGAAGGTGATGGAGAGCCTCGTCTCGTTTTTAAAGGTCTGGAGGCGGTACGCTCCGATTGGACTCCCATGGCGAAGGCGTTTCAGCATCGGCTTTATCGATGCGTGTTTCAGGAAGAGGATTACCGGCAGGTGATCCGTTCAACTGTGCAACAACTACATGCCGGTGAGCTAGATGCCGAGCTGGTCTATCGCCGACGCTTGCGCCGGCAAATTGATCAGTATGAGAAACAGGCGCCACCGCATGTTCAGGCGGCACGACTGAAAAAACAACACAATCCAAACTGGTTTGGACGGACCATTGAGTATGTGAAGACGGTACAGGGTTGGCAGCCATTGCCTTATGTGTCTGCGCCGCTGGATTACACCCATTATATTGAAAAACAGCTGGCTCCCATTGCGGACGCCTTGCTGTTCTTCTTCGATGATGATTTTCAAGCGGTGGTGGACGACCAGATGAGTCTTTTCTGACTTAATTTCGCCCCTACGCTCAACAGGTGTGAATAGGGCCTACAGGTTCACCGGCGCCAGCGTGAATCGGTCGTCTTCGATGACCAGCTCCATGGTGTCGCTACTAAAGCGAACAATAAAGTAAGTCAGCTGCACAGGCTCTACGCTGCGTTTGAAATTACCGTTTGCCGGGGCGGTCTGACTGAACTCTGTGATGACGGTAATGCTGTTGTCTTCATAAGTCCAAATGCCCTGATAGTTATAGACACTCTGGTCTGACCGGGTATGGATGAAGGTGACGGTGCCATTTTCATTCAGCGTCATTTTCACTTCACCACCGCGCTCATCGGTGCCGAACCATTGGCCGGGCAGTACTGACTCGTCGACGGTGACCGGTTCGCGTTTCTTGCCCTGAATGGTGATTTCTTCGGCCTCGATTTCAGTGGGCGGCCGATCTCCGTAATAGACATTGCCATCGTCGTCGGTCCAGGTATAAATTTTACCGGCGGCCAGAACCGACAGAGGTGTCAGCAGTATCAACAGGCACAAAAAACGTTGCAGCATGACAGCTTTCCTTAAAGCGAAATCTTCTAGATACCGGCATAGTAGCCGGGACAAGCCGTTAGTTTAACCCTGATGTGTTGTTTTTGTGAATTAAAGCGCCTCGCGCTGCTGTTGGTGCGTTTCCAGTATCTGTTGCAACTGAAGGGCACTGAGCCGGGGACCGGATTGCTGCACGAGGTGAGCGGACGCCAAACTGGCCAACGCCCCCGCATCGGCGAAGCTGTAATTTTGGGTGACGCCATACATGAAGGCACCGGCGAAAGTATCTCCGGCTCCCAATGTACTGATCGCCGTTACCCGATGGGCTGGAACAGGGGTTTCGGTGTGGCCATCGTAAGCGAGGGCTCCGTCCTCGCCCAGCGTAATGACCCATTGATGCGCCAATTTGTTCAGGGTTTCTTTCTGGAGTGACAGATCGTCGCTGTAAGCCCAGATTTCGGCTTCTTCTTCATTGCAGAACACCAGGTCGACGGGTTCATCCAGCAAGTGGGTCATGCGCTCGCGACAAAGACGGGCGACCGCCGGGTCACAGAAATTGACGGCGATCTTTTTGCCGAGCCGACGTGCTTCGTCGCGGGCTTTCAGAGCAGCCTGATAACCAGGCTCGGCAATGAGCAGATGTCCTTCGATGTAAACCCATTCGGCGGCTTGCAGGGCGTCGAGATTCAGATGTTCCGGGCCGATGTAATCGGTAATACCGACATAGGTGTTCATCGTTCGGGCGGCATCGGGCGTTAACATGACCAGACAGACACCGGTGTGTCCGTCATTGGTTTTTGCATTGTGATCAGTGGCAATGCCCGACTCGACGAGCTGTTGCTGATAAAAACGCCCGTCTTCGTCATCCCCGAGCAAGCAGGAAAAATGACACTGAGCGCCGAGCAACGCCGCAGTGGCAATGGTGTTGGCACCGCTGCCGCCGCCGGATCGGAGGTTCAGTTTGCCACGCTCGGTGGCCGATTGGCGCAGTGTTTGCGAACGTTGAAAGTCGATCAGGGTTCGATGGCTTTTCGCGATGCCAAGGGTCTGCAGGAAGGATTCGCTGACGGCATACTCTTCATCCACCAGCGCGTGTCCAAACGCGTAGATATCCAACTTACCCATGATCAGGCCTTTTGTGAAAAAGCGCGCATTGTAATGAAATTTTCACCGCTGTTAATAGTCTCTCCTTGAGACTTCTCTGCGGTTCCTCTTTATAATGCGCCGCTTATGGCAAATAAGACAACTTCCAAAAAACGATCGTCGACGCGCAAAGCCGCGACGAGCACACCCAAACGAACGCGTAAACCGAACACCAAACGGGGCGATACATCCAATCGACGCCGCAAAATTCTGCGCCTGACGCTTCAGCTAAGCATGATTTGCGTCACTCTTTTAGCGTTTTGGATGGTTTATCTGAATGCGCAGGTTCGCGAAGGCTTTGAAGGTCGGCGCTTCAGCATTCCGGCACGAGTCTACAGCGAAGCGCAGGAGCTGTATGCGGGCGCGCCCATTCGACAAACGGACATGATTCGTCTGCTTGATCAGCTGGGTTACCGCCGGGTCAGTGATCCGGTGCAAGCCGGGCGTTATGCCGTCGGTACGCGCACTATTGAGGTCTATACCCGAGGCTTTCGGTTCTGGGATGGCGTTGAGCCGGCCCAGCGACTGCGTATGACCTTTGATGATACGGCGATTCGCACGTTGACCAATCGTCAGGGCCAACCGGTTCTGTTAACACGTCTGGATCCACTGTATCTGGGGCAAATATACCCGGGTGTCACCGAAGACAGGGTTCTATATCGCCTGGACGAGGTCCCACAGCGGATGGTACTCGGACTGCTGCTGGTGGAAGATGATCGCTTTTTCAGCCACCACGGCGTGTCCATACGTGGCATCCTGCGTGCGTTAGTGGTCAACCTGACTAACGGCTCTGCGACTCAAGGTGGCAGCACGCTGACGAATCAGTTGGTTAAAAACCTGTATCTGTCACCGGAAAAAACCCTGACCCGAAAAATCAACGAAGCGCTGATGTCGTTGATCCTGGAGTTCCATTACAGCAAGAACGACATTCTCGAAACTTATATGAACGAAGTGTATGTCGGTCAGCAGGGTGCCCGTTCGATCAATGGTTTTGGTCTGGGCGCGCAGTTTTTCTTCGGCAGTACTCTGGAGGGCTTATCCCTTCACCAGCAGGCCATGTTGGTCGGGCTGATTAAAGGACCTTCCTACTACAATCCACGTCGTAACCCGGAGCGGGCCCTGAAGCGGCGAAATCTGGTGTTATCCGTCTGGCACGAACAGGGGCTGATCACGGCGGATGAATACCAGCGAGCCCAGTCTGCGCCGCTGGACGTTTCCAAAACACCAGGTCAGGCAAGATTCCCGGCATTTATGGCCAGCTTAAGGGATCAGTTGTCCCGGGACTATCGTAAAGACGATCTGATGGCCGAAGGCCTGTCGGTGTTTACCACTCTGGACCCTGTTGCTCAGGCTGTGCTTGAGACGCAACTGGCGTCTGGCGTTGAAGCGGCGGAAGCCGGATATCGGATAGACACCGGCGCTTTGCAGGGCGCGGCCATCCTGACGCGGCCATCGACGGGTGACATTCTGGCCGTCGTGGGGGACCGGGAGCCAAAGCAGTCTGGCTTTAACCGAGCGGCGGATGCGCGCCGTCAGGTCGGTTCCTTGATGAAACCGGCGGTCTATCTGGCCGCCATTGAGTCGGGAAAAAGTCTGGCCAGTCCGGTCAGTGATGAACCGGTACAGGTTCAAGCCGGTGACGGCACCATCTGGTCGCCCAATAATTACGACAAACAAAGCCACGGCCAGCCTATTCTGGTGGATGCACTGGCCAAATCCTATAACCAGGCAACCGCCCGCTTAGGTATGGAAATAGGCTTGGCTAAGGTATTTGATGTCATTGATCGGCTCGGTGTTGATGGCGATATTCCGCCAGTACCATCGGTCATGCTCGGTGCGCACAGCATGTCACCGATGCAGATTGCGCAGATGTATCAGACCATTGCCGGCAACGGTTTTTATACGCCGCTGAACATGATTCGGGCGGTGTCTCATCCAGAGCAGGGTGTGATTCAGCGGTTTGATCTGAATGTCAGTCAGCGCTTCGAGCCTGCCGATATTTATCTGTTGCAGGCCGCGCTCCATGAAACCACTTTGAATGGTACGGCGGCAAGAATATCCCGCTCATTACCGTCAGACTGGTGGGTTGCGGGTAAGACCGGTACAACGGACGATAACCGGGATGCCTGGTTTGCGGGCTTTACCGGGGATCGTCAGCTCGTAGTCTGGGTCGGTCGTGATGACAATCAGCCAACGCCATTAACCGGTTCCAGCGGCGCGTTACCAATCTGGATTAATGTCATGGATCAGCTTAAACCGCTTCAGGAGCGTCGTGGCCGACCCGTTAACGTGACGACGGTCCTCGTTAATGATGCCGGTGCTGCAGTCCCGGACTGGTGTGACGGTGCTCGCGGTTTGCCTTTCAAAGCTGGCACCGAACCGGCTCGCAGCTTAAGCTGTCAGTCAGATGTGAAACAACCGGATACTGAGAAAGAGACATGGTGGCAAAAACTGTTCGGCTGATGGCCGTATCGGCGGTCCTGATACTCGCGGGCTGTCAAACAATTCCGCTGAACGAGCCGGTGGCTGCTCAGGATGCCAGACGTCAGGCAAACGAGCCGGAGCAGATTGAGGTCCCGGATGCACCAGAAGATGGAGGGCAGGCAAGCGATGCCATTCCTGTAGTCGAGTCGCAGGCTGACGTGATGTCTTCCGAGACAACAGCTGACACATCCGACCAACCTGATACCGTTACGGCCTCTGAACCGGAAGAACCCGCACCCTCGCCGGAGCGGGTCGTCACCCGTCTACAGCAGCAGGCGTTGCAGTTGCAGGCGGAAGGGCGATGGGCGGAAGCCGAGTTGATTCTTGAACGTGCGTTAAGAATTGACGCGGAAAAAGTGGATATCTACCACCAGTTAGCCACTGTTCGTCTGGGTCAACAGCGTTTTTCTGAAGCCGAGCAGATTGCCCTGAAAGGGCTGTCGTTAACCGACGAAACCCCGAAATACAAAGCCTCACTTTGGGAAGTGATTGCTCAATGCCGATCAGCAATGGGCAATGTATCCGGTGCGACGGAAGCCCGTACTGAGATGCGACGTTGGATGGCGGCAGAGTAACGATGACCGCTAAGATTCTCGTGAGTGCCTGCCTGTTGGGCGATCGTGTTCGTTATGATGGCGCGGACAACAGTGTCAGCAATGACTGGTTACAGCGCTGGAAAGAGGAAGGCAGGCTCGTGCCGGTGTGTCCGGAAGTCAGTGGTGGCTTACCGATACCTCGGCCACCGTCGGAGATCCAGGGTGGCAATGGCGAAGATGTGCTGAGTCAGCAAGCATCGATTGTTGACATCCATGGGCGCGACGTCACCCGTGAGTTTCTTGTCGGTGCAGAACAGGCTCTGGCGACGGCGCAGAAGTACGGCTGTCGATTTGCGCTGCTGGCGGCTCGGTCGCCCTCCTGTGGTAATGAGCAAATCTACGATGGCACCTTCAGTGGAGCGTTAATACCGGGCGCGGGTGCGACCGCTGCGTTGCTCAAACAAAATGGGATACAGGTGTTTAATCAGGCGCAGATCGTCGCGTTGGCCGAGCAGCTGAAAGACTGATTTCAACAACACAGGCCAGGGAGAGGAATGTGACGACTTGTTTGATCATTTCGGATGCCGTCGAGGATACCCGGAAAATCCAATCGCTGATTGCGGACGGCTGTTATATCAGCATCGTCAGATGGCCATCTCAACAAGAATGGCTCAGTTCTTATGACGACTGGGTGTTGTGGCTTTCAGATACGGACCTGCGAGGAGTTCTGAAGGCCAGCCTGGATCGTAAACCCAGACTTCACCTGTTGCGTCACCCGGACGCTACCCACAGCTTCAGAGGGTTAGGGCTGAATCGATGCCCGTCACAATGGTCTGGGTCCACAGAATCTCTGGAGACGCTTGATGTTGATCTGTTGCAGGCAAACGATGAGCTGGTGCTGAACAAAGTCGTCGTTGGTCGTGCCTTTACTTACCAGCCGGGTGGGCATGCGCATTCACTCTGGCAACGACTGAAAATAGCCTGGGCGCAGTTGCGCCGATTACCGCAATATCAGCCGCTCGCGCTGACGGTTGAGGGATCTCAGGACCAGAAACTTAAGACGGCTGTTCTCGGAATCAGCCTGATGGCTCATGCTGAGAGTTCCAGTTTATCGCGTAGCATTCTCCCCGATCACTCGGCCAATGACGGACTGTTTTACGCGCTGTTGGTGGCTCCGCTGAGCATTATGCAGATGTTGCGTGCTGTAGTGGCGGAATCGATGCGCAGTGCCAGTCAGCAAACCGGGTTTCTTGGCATTCTTCGGGTAGCCGGGCTACGTGTTCATGCCTTGAGATCGTTTCGCTATTCGGTGGATGAACAGGTTCATCAGGCCAGTGTGCTTGACTTAACTGTCCTAAAGGGAGCCGTGCGCCTGGCAGTTCCGGAAGCCTCTGGCTGGGAACACTGTCAGATGGCCGGTCGCTCTTCCTGGCGAGTACAGGCGCTCCCCTCCAGTGCTGAGACCGTGACGGCGCTGACGGCCAAACCTTTGCCGTTGATCCGGCATGCTTCGGCAGAGGACTTCAGAGAGCTGTATCAGACGCTTCGCGACAACGCGCGCATCACGAGCGGTTACGTGGTGTTTATGATTCTTTCAGTATTGTTGGCCGGGTTCGGTCTTTATGCGGACTCAGCGCCCGTAATTATTGGCGCGATGATCTTGGCACCGTTAATGGCCCCGATTGTTTCATTGGCGATGGGGTTAACGCGGCAAGATTTTCAGTTGATGAAAAGCAGTGCCCAGACCGTCCTGATTGGTGTGCTGGTCGCACTGGGTGTGTCCATGGTGTTAAGTTTCCTGCTGCCGTTAACGCTGGAAACGTCAGAGATCAGCGCTCGGCTGCGTCCAACATTGCTGGATTTAGGCGTCGCGATTCTGTCTGGTATTGCTGGCGCATACGCCCATGCCCGTTCGGAAGCTGCAAAAAGCCTGGCAGGCGTGGCGATTGCCGTCGCTTTGGTGCCGCCTTTGGCAGTCTCTGGCATTGGTCTGGGTTGGTTTTCGGCTGATGTCGCCTTGGGAGCCCTGTTGTTGTTCATTACCAACCTGGCGGGCATTGTCTTCGCAGCGTCACTGACGTTTCTGTTGCTCGGCTTTGCACCCTTCGCCCGGGCTCGTAAAGGTTTGATGACCTCTGCGATCGCGGTGCTGCTGGTCAGCATACCTTTGGCTTTCAGCTTTCAGCAGCTTGCTAGGGAAGCCGCCATTGTTGATCTGTTCCAACAGGTCAGCTCACCGTCGCTCGACGTTCGATCGGTGCGGGTTCTGAGTTCCGGTCAACCCGTACAGATTCGTTTGGATATTGTACGTCGCGACAATGCCGATTCCGTTCGAATTCAAGCACTGAAACAAGCATTGGAAGATCGCTTGTCACAACCGGTGTTACTCGAAGTGACCTGGATTGATCAATATTGACCCCTGGGTTTTTATTGAATGGATATGCATTTTTGTCAGCTAACTTAAGGGTTCTGAGTCATAAAAAAACCCCGCGCAATGCGGGGTTTCGATTTTGACTCTTTTGATCTGTTGCTGTTTTTTACAGTCTTTTAGATCGAGTAGTACATGTCGAACTCAACAGGGTGAGTCGTCATGTTCAGTCGAGTGACTTCTTCCATCTTCAGCTCGATGTAGGCGTCAATGACGTCATCGTCGAACACGCCACCGGCTTTCAGGAACTCACGGTCTGCACTCAGGGCATCCAGAGCTTCTTTCAGCGAAGTCGCAACGGTTGGGTAGCTGTCGGCTTCTTCTTTTGGCAGGTCATACAGGTCTTTGTCCGCTGCATCGCCAGGGTGGATCTTGTTCAGAACACCGTCCAGGCCAGCCATCAGGTAAGCAGAGAACATCAGGTATGGGTTGGCTGATGGGTCACCGAAGCGAACTTCGATGCGCTTGCCTTTCGGGCTGTTCACGTATGGGATACGGATAGAAGCGGAACGGTTACGGGCTGAATAAGCCAGCATGACCGGAGCTTCGAAGCCAGGAACCAGACGCTTATATGAGTTGGTCGACGCGTTCGCGAATGCGTTCAGTGCACGAGCGTGCTTGATGATACCGCCAACGTAGAACAGAGCGGTTTCAGACAGGCCTGCGTAGTCGTCACCAGCAAACTGGTTAACACCGTCTTTGGAGAAAGACATGTGAACGTGCATACCAGAACCGTTGTCACCAACGATTGGCTTAGGCATGAACGTGGCTGTTTTGCCATACGCGTGTGCAACGTTGTGGACACAGTACTTCAGGATCTGAACTTCGTCAGCTTTCTTCGTCAGTGTGTTGGCACCAACACCGATTTCACACTGACCAGCGGTACCCACTTCGTGGTGGTGTACTTCAATTTCCAGACCCATGGCTTCCATTGCGTCACACATTTGTGCACGGATTTCATGCAGACTGTCGACTGGAGGTACTGGGAAGTAACCGCCTTTCACACCAGGACGGTGACCGAGGTTGCCGTCTTCGTATACTTTCTCAGAAGACCAGGCCGCTTCTTCAGAATCGATCTTGTAGAAAGCGCCAGACATATCCGCGCCCCACTTGATGTCATCAAATACGAAGAACTCTGGTTCTGGACCGAACATCGCAGAATCACCCAGTCCGGTAGACTTCAGATACTCTTCAGCACGGATCGCAACAGAACGAGGGTCACGGTTGTAGCCTTCACCAGTAGATGGCTCAACAATGTTACAGCGAACAATTACAGTCGCGTCTTCAGTGAACGGATCCAGAACGGAAGCAGAATCGTCTGGCATCAGGATCATGTCGGACTCGTTAATGCCTTTCCAGCCTTCAATGGAGGAACCATCGAACATTTTTCCGTCTTGGAAGAAGTCTTCATCGACTTCAGAGGCCGGAATGGTTACGTGCTGCTCTTTACCCTTAGTATCGGTAAAGCGCAGATCAATCCAGCGGGCTTCGTTATCTTTAATCAGCGAAAGCGTATTTGATGACATTTGACATCTCCATTGGTTATTTTGCGCCCGGTGGCCGAGCGATTCATTCGTGGCTGCCGAAAGAGCAGACTCTTTCATTGAAAGCACTAACAGTGTGCATCGCAATGCAAGTGATATGCCACAAGACTAAGCCCTTGAGCAACGCGGCTTTCAGACGCAGAGGGTAACAAGTGTACAGCTGTGCGTGCGTCATTATGGGTCATTTTAGGAATTGCTGCACCAACTAAGTGCGCTGTTTTGGTGCGTACTGATCCGGCAAGCATTCCACGGCGGAACAGGACGGTGGGAAAGCTGGTTAAAAGACAACCTTGAGACCGGTAAACCTGAGCACAACATGGTGGTATACTCTCGCGCTTTTCTGGAACCAGCCCTCAGCCGTATGAAATTTATCGTCAAACTCTTCCCCGAAATTACCATAAAAACGCGTCCGGTTCGCAAGCTGTTGGTTAAGCAGCTGACACAGAATATCCGAAACGTGTTGTTAAAAATCAGCGATGATGTGCGGATCCGGAACCAGTGGGATGCCATTGAGGTCTGGACGCGAGACGGTGCTTCTGACTCGGTCAATGATGATGTGTACGGTGCGTTGGAATGTATACCGGGCATTGCACATGTGAATCGTGTTCGGGAGTTTCCGCTCGGGGACTTTGACGATATCGTTGAAAATACCCGCGAAGTCTGGGGCGAGGCGCTGCAGGGAAAAACTTTCGTTGTCCGGGTAAAGCGTACCGGGCAGCACGATTTTACATCGGTTGAGGCTGAACGGTATGTTGGCGGCGGTTTGAATAAGCTCACCGACGCCAAGGGCGTCGACCTGCATCAGCCTGATGTGACCATTCGGTTGGAGATTAAACACAATCGCCTGTTTGTCATCGACCGACGCCGGCCGGGACTCGGAGGCTTTCCACTGGGCTCCGCCGACAGTACGCTGACGCTGGTCAGTGGCGGCTTTGATTCCACGGTCGCGGCCTATCAGATGATTCGCCGCGGTGTTAAAACCCATTTCCTGTTTTTTAATCTGGGCGGTGCGGCGCATGAGAACGGTGTTAAAGAGGTAATCTACTATCTCTGGAAAAAATACGGCAGTTCGCACAAAGTTCAGTTTGTCTCAGTACCTTTTGAAGGCGTTGTAGAAAATATCCTTGAGTCGGTCGAAGATCGCTACATGGGTGTTGTTCTGAAACGGATGATGATGCGCGCCGCCAACCAGGTCAGTGATCGGTTGAAGCTCGACTCTTATGTTACTGGTGAAGCTCTGTCGCAGGTGTCCAGTCAGACGATGATGAATCAGCGCTTGATTGATGATGTGGCGGATCGGTTGGTGATTCGACCCCTGGCGGTCACCGATAAGCATGACATTGTCACTATCGCGCGCCAAATTGGTGCAGCCAGCTTTGTGGAGCGCATCCCGGAATACTGCGGTGTGATTTCCAGAAAACCGAATGCGGCCTGCAAGCGACACGATCTCGAAGCGGCGGAGTCCGCGTTTGACATGACTGTGCTGACTGCAGCCTTGGAGCAGGCTAAAGTTGAGTCGATTGATCGCATGGTATGGGAGCCGACCATCGATATGGAGCAGGCGCTGAATCAGTCTCTCGATCAGGCTCATGCTGTGATCATCGATGTGCGCCACCCCCACGAGACCGAATCAGCGCCGTTTGATGCGCCCGGACACGAGGTCATTCAGTTGCCGTTTTACAGTCTGAACCGGAAGTTTGGTGAGCTGGATCAGTCCCGCCAATATCTGCTGTACTGCGACAAAGGGGTAATGAGTAAAATGCATGCGCTGCATCTGGCCGATGCCGGCTTCCGGAATGTTGGTGTTTATCGACAGCCTCAGGATTGACTCGATTCCGGATCGGACAGATTAATCTGGAACGTTCCCTTTTCGCCGGACTTGACGGTATACAGGGCCTGATCTGCACGAGCATAGAGGTTTTCAAAGGTATCCTCTTCGCTCGTCATTAAGGCAATACCGACGCTGCAGGCCGATTGCAGGGTGTGCTTTTTCCATGTGAACGGGCGGTTGATGCTGTCTCCGATTTTCTCGGCCAACTTGTGGGCTTGTGATGGCTCGGCAATCATCGCGATGATGATGAACTCATCGCCACCCAGTCGTGCCACGGTATCACTGGCCCGAATGGTGCCCTGCAATCGTTGGGCAATGTCAATGAGTAAGGCATCGCCCGCCGGATGGCCGTGACGGTCATTAATATCCTTGAAATCGTCCAGGTCGATGACCATCAGGGCGACTTGATTGTTGTCTCGTCTGGCCTGACCGGAAATCTGCTGGAACCGGTCTTTCATCAACAATCGATTGGGCAGCTTCGTCAATGGATCGTGGAACGCCAGCTGTTGATAGGTGTCGCGGGCAGACTCTAACGAACGCTGCTGTTTAATAAACTCACTGATGTCCTGAATGGCACCGTAAACATAAGGTGTGCCCTGGTCTTCGAAACCAAGCTGGGCGGAAACGCGAACCCAGCGCTCGGGTGAAAAACCTGCCAGCTTCATCTCAATGGTTTCAGAGCTGCCGGTTTTGTAGACCCTCTGTACCCGTCGTATGGCTTCCTCTTCAGAGTTGACATCGAAGAGTTTGGCGATGTTTCGCACGGACGTATGAAAAGAGCGGGGGATGGACAGCAGCTGAAAGGTTTCTTCTGTCAGTGTGAACAGCATGTCTTTGACGTTCAGCTCCCATCCACCAACTCTGGACATGCGACTGGTTTGTTGCAGCATGTTTTCACTGTGTTGCAGGCGTCGCAGCGTTTCCTTCAGCTCTGAGATGTCCCGGATAATGACCCAGCTGCCGGTGATGTTCCCTGTCTCGCCGCGGACAGAGCTGGCTCGCAAAGTGATCGGGACCAGGCTGCCGTCTTTTCTCAGCACTTCTTTTTCAAAGATATCGGTGTAGCCCCGTGTGGCGATCTGTTCGGCCATAAGTCTGTCGGCTTCTTCCCACCCGGGAGGGGTGAAGTCATGGTACGTCAGATGACGGAGCTCTTCCTGGCTGTAACCGACCAGATCAAGATAAGCACGATTGGCGTAGCGCAGTTCATCCGTCTGCGTCCAGAAGGCAATGGCGTCAATGCTGTTGCTGAACAGGGATCGGAAACGTCGCTCGGCATTGGCCAGGGAGCTGATCAGCTTATGTTGCACGGACGCATCCCGCATGATCGTCCAGATGGCTTCGGGTTGGCCGCGGTGGTTCCTGATCAGGCAGCGACGAACCGATACCGGTACATCCGGGAGATCAGTGCGGGTTATTCGCTGTTCATACAGATCGGTATGACCCTGCTTCAATAACATCGGGCGATGCAGGCGTTGTTCCAGCTGGGCGTCCTCGCGGCGAACAAACTGATGGAAGTCAGTGCCAATCAGGGCTTCCGGCTCGGCTTGCAGCAGCTCGCCCAAAGCGGGGTTTACCATCAGAACCCGGTTATTAAGGTCGGTCAGGACGATCGGATCCTGATTGTCCGTCAAAAAGCGTTGTAAGTAACGTTCGCGGTTAATGGCGTCCCGACTGTCGGGCTTTATGGGTTGGATAAAGTTCCAGGCGCCGGCGTACTGACCATCGGCATCGGTATCTGATACCAGCTGCACCTGAACATCGACGATTTGCCCATCGCCCCGGACGAGTTGCTTTTCGAAAGGTAGGCTGAAACCGGACTGAACAAATTGCTGTGCATCGTCTTTTGACAGCTCGTAGCTGCCCGGAGCGTTGAAGCGAGTGAAGGGTTGCCCGATGATGTCATCGCGACTGCGCTTCAGCAATTCAGCAAACTGACGGTTGGCATCCACAAATCGTCCGTCAGCTGAGACCAGGGCAACACCATTGGTGTTTTCATTAAAGCGTTGGTTGAGATGGCCCGATCCCTGTTGCAGAGCCTTATCGAGTGGATTAATACCGACCCAGAAAAGCTGCTGTCCAAAATGCTCAATCGATGTAACTGCGATGTGTGCCGGTTGATCCGGATTGCGTATCAATTGCGCTTCGGCACTGAGTGATCGAGATCGAAGCAGCCAGTTCTGGAAACTGCCCTCAACGCTGATGATTTCGTGGATTTTTACCGACTCGTCGCTCTGAATAGCGGTTAACTGTGCGAACGTTGAGTTTGAACTTAAAACCCTGAACGTTTCATCAAACAAACCGATGCCAATCTGGTTGTTATCAAATAACTGATGCCAGGCGGATGGGGGCAAGGAGCGTTCGAAGCTGGCGGTTGATTCGAAAACGATTCGGTAACCCGTCAGCTGGCGCTGGATCGTCAACGGATAGATGGTAATCAGGTTCAATGGATTGAGGCTGATGCCGTCGTCAAACGATGCCTCGCCGCGGATTTGTGTTGGCCGATGCATCGATGACAAACCGATATGCCACTGTTGTTCCCGGTTGTAAGCGCTTGAGGTGATGTGAAGCGTTTGACCAACAACACGATCCGTCAGTCCAGAGCAGGTTTCCAGCAATGCGTCGCTGATACCGATGATACGGCCGCTGGTGTCGCAAAGCAGTGCTTTGTCGTCACTGTTCAGAAAAGCTGCGGCGAAAGCCGGATGATTCAGATCCGCGACCATCAGTTGTCTCGTTGTATGGCAGCCCAACGGGCTGCCGAATGACTATCAGTTTGCCGTCTGCGCTTCTTCGGCGGCCTTTTTATTCTGCATGTACAGGGCATCGAAATTGACGGGTGCCAGCATCAGGGCAGGGAAGCTGCCTTTGACAACCGCCGTGTCGATGGCTTCACGCGCGTATGGGAAAAGGATGTTCGGGCAGTAGGCTCCGAGCATCTGATCACGGGTCTCCTGCGGGAAACCAGACACGCTGAAAATGCCGCCTTGCTGAACTTCGCACAGAAAAGCCGTCTGATCTTCAATTTTGGCCGATACGGTCAGAGTCAGTACCACTTCGAACGCATCATTGTCCAGAACGCGAGTAGCCGTATTAAGATCCAGTTTCACCTGAGGCTTCCACTCCTTGCGGAAAATGTCTGGCGCGTTCGGGCTTTCAAATGAGACATCTTTGGTGAAAATACGCTGAATGCCGAATTGGGGTTGTTGTTGTTCAGTCATGGTGACTCCATCGTTTGTGTTTTTATAGCGCCGGCATTCCTTTCTCCGCCAGCGTCAGGTGTTATGGTTCAGTGCGTTGGTCGGTCAGGCCTCTGTCAGCAAGGAATCCAGCTTTTGATTGCGTTCCAGCGTGTACAGCTCATCACAACCGCCAATGTGTTCCCCGTTTATCCAGATTTGAGGAACAGTATGGCGTCCGCTTTCCTGCATCATCTGAGCGCGCAATGTCGGATCGCCATCAACAATGATTTCCTTAAAAGAAACCTGCTTGGACTCTAAAAGGCGCTTTGCCTGAATGCAAAATGGGCACCATTGGGAAGAGTACATGCGGATATCTGCGCTCATAGTGCCATCAGCCCTTGACCAGCGGCAGGTTCGCGCCTTGCCATTCCATGATGCCGCCCCGAAGCTTGTTCAGTTTGGTAAAGCCGGCTTTGGCAAGGACAGATCCTGTTGCACCGGCTGTTGTACCGGTTTTGCAGATCAGAATGATCGGTTGATCTTTATAGGCTTCAATTTCAGAGAGGCGTTTCTGGACATCTCTGGAAGGAATGTTAATCGCGTTCGGCAGGTGACCATTGCGGAAATCTTCTTTTGACCGGATATCGATGACCTTGGCATCTTCTTTATTGATCAGCAGGGTGACCTCAGTTGGTGAGATGGCTTTACCACCTCGTGAACCCTCGGAACGGATCAACAGGATCAGCAGGGTGACCCAGATCAGGCTGAGTATCCAATGGTTCAACACAAACTCTAACAATTGCTCTAACATCGATCGATCTCTAGCAGACAAATAAAATTGAGGCGGCAGTATACACAACCTGAATTATGGGGTGAATGCATTCTGTATGACATTGACCCCTGCCAGGAAACCTGGCGGTTTCAAATCAATAAAAGCAGGAAAAAAACAAGGATTCCGCAGCCGTGTCAGACTAAAAACTCGAAATGTGCGTATAAATCCGTACACTAGGTTTGTAATTTTCCTACATTTTTGAATGAGGTTGTCACATGGCGCAGGGTAAACCCGCAATTCTGCTCATCTTAGATGGGTTCGGTTACAGTGAAACATCCAAGTCCAATGCGATTGAAAAAGCCAACTCACCGGTTTGGGATCGGCTGTGGTCTGATTACCCCCACACATTGATCCAAACCTCAGGTATGGCTGTGGGGCTGCCGGATGGGCAGATGGGGAACTCCGAAGTCGGACACATGAACCTTGGCGCGGGTCGGACGGTTTATCAGTCGCTGACCCGAGTAACCAAAGCCATATCTGATGGTGACTTCTTTGAAAACGAACAGATCGTCAGTGCGGTGGATAAAGCCGTTGCCGGTGGCAAAGCGGTTCATATTCTGGGCCTGCTGAGCCCGGGTGGTGTCCACTCGCATGAAGATCACCTGCACGCCATGGTCGACCTGGCGGTCAAACGCAACGCCGATAAAGTCTATGTTCATGGCTTCCTTGATGGTCGAGATACGCCTCCGCGCAGCGCCGCCGATTCGATTGAGAAACTGGAAGCGAAACTGGAAAAGCTGGGCGTTGGCGGTATTGTCTCTCTGGTCGGCCGTTACTACGCGATGGACCGTGATAATCGCTGGGAGCGGGTGCAGGTTGCCTATGACCTGCTGACCAAAGGTACGGCGGATATCGTTGCGGCCACGCCTTTAGATGCGCTGCACGCCGCCTATGATCAAGATAAAGATGACGAGTTCTGCCCGGCGGCTTCTATTCGTGCCGAAAGCACTCAGCCTGTGACCATTCAGGATGGCGATGCCGTTGTCTTCATGAACTTCCGCCCGGACCGTGCTCGGGAGCTGACGCGGGCCTTTGTCGACAAAGATCTGCAGTCAGATTTAGACCGCTCAGTCTCTCCTGACTTGGCGGGCTTTGTCAGTTTGACTGAGTACGCGGCCGATATTCCATGTGCGGTAGCTTACCCACCTGAAAACCTGCAAAACACTCTGGGTGAAGTGATTTCCGCTCGTGGTGGCAAGCAGTTGCGTATTGCTGAAACTGAAAAGTATGCCCACGTTACGTTCTTCTTCAGCGGTGGTCAGGAAGCCGAGTTTGATGGCGAAGATCGGATTTTGGTGCCGTCACCTAAAGTGGCAACCTATGATCTTCAGCCTGAAATGAGCGCACCGGAAGTCACTGAGAAGCTGACTCAGGCGATTCGTGATAAAAAGTACGATCTGATCATCTGCAACTATGCTAATGGTGACATGGTGGGTCATACCGGTGATTTTGACGCGGCTGTGAAAGCCGTCGAGGCCTTGGATGAGGCCATCGGCAAGGTGACGGACGCGGCACTTGAAGTGGATGCTGAAGTTCTGATCACGGCGGACCACGGTAATGTGGAGCTGATGGTGGATCCGGAAACCGGTGGTGCCGTTACCAGCCATACCACATTCCCGGTGCCACTGGTTTATGTCAGTAAAGAGAATGCTTCGGCTCAGCTGAAAGATGGGGCCCTGGCTGATATCGCGCCGACGCTGCTGTCCATTCTGAACATTGACAAGCCGGCCGAAATGACGGGCAGCAGTCTCATTCAGAAATCGTCATAAAACGATCACGTTACTGCGGAAAAAGCCGGATCACAGTGTCCGGCTTTTTTGTGCCAGTCAGATTCCAATCGATATTGTGTTTGCAAGGAATAGCGGAGTGACGGTCGGCGGAGCCGAATGGGAGCTAAAACAGAGAGTGAGGGTTTTCAGGCGGTTTGCACAGACAGCATCCCTGCTGGCCTATGTGCACTGTTGTGGGGCGAAAAATATTGAGTTGTTCAGGAACTGACCACCCGGCCACGGTAAATTCGTTTAGGGGTCGCTTCCGATTTTTGATGGTGAGCGCTGGATTCAGACGTCATTTTTTCAAACAATGTTATGCCTCGATATTGCCTGACTGAGGCTTGCCCCTGACTGTCTTCATCGGTCAAGACGTCGATCCAGGGGTCGCCGGCAAGTTCACAGATTTCACGGATCAACGCCTTCATAACGGCGTCGTCGGTCTTATGAAACAATTTGCCGAGCTCGTCAAACAGATCCGGATTGGCCATCTTCAGGGTTGGTTTCAGCTCCGAAGGGGCACGGCGGCGGATTTCTTTGGCAAGGTCGATCATGGCTTTGGTAAATGTCATGGGTTATGCCTGTTCTTGTTATGACTCCATACTAAAGGGTGCAGGTAGCGTGCCATTCGTTATTCATTCACCTGATCGTCTGCCTGTGTCAGAATAAGAGATCGGCATTATTACCCAGGAAACGTTCTTATGATCCCACTTTGTCCCGATGCGGCGAGCTGTGTTGTGCTTCGGTCATTGGATAAGGGCCAGACTCAGATACTGTTGTTAAAACGGTGCGAGGCGGATGGTGGTTTTTGGAGTCATGTTGGAGGCGGCGTTCATGCGGGGGAAACGGCGGTGCAGGCTGTGCTTCGTGAACTCTATGAAGAAACCGGGTTACGACCAGAGCGACTCTACAATGCCGAGTATCTCGAGCAGTTTTATCAGGTCGAACAGAACCGGATTCTGGTGATGCCGGTTTTTGTGGTGTTTGTGGCTGGGGATGCCAATGTTGTCCTGAACGATGAACACACAGATTTTACCTGGTGTGCGTTTTCACAAGCGCTGGAACGCGTACCTTTTCACGGGCAAAGACAGCTCTATGAACACGTCTGGCGATTGTTTGTTGAGCGCTCAGCGCCATCCTGGTTGCGGATACCCTGTGGATCGTAAACCTATCCTGGCTCATGCTTTCATATCTTGTTTCCTAACGCTTAAAGGCATCGCTTTGGCTTTAGGCTTGTCGCTGGCTGTCTCAGCGGTCTTTGCTGATGACCTTACCGAGTCTCAAGCGCGGCTCGAGCAAATCAATGCTTCATTGCAGTCCCTGCAGGCTGAACTGAAACAGTTTCAGGTCGAAACCGATGCCCAGCGGCGGGCACTGGCGGAAACTGAAACTTCCATTGGCCGGCTGACCCAATCTTTGAACGAAACTCGTAACCGAATGGCCGAACTGAACCAAGCGTTGGAGCAGTTGGCTGCGGAATCGGCAGATCTGGAACGTCGACTTCTTGAAAAGGCGGACGACATTGCCGCGCTTTTACGCCTTGCTTACAAGCAAAAGAATCAGCCGCTCATTAAACTCCTGCTTTCCGGTGAGCGTCCCGAAGAGTTATCCAGGCATCTGTACTATCTGTCGGTGCTGACCCGGGAGCAACAGAAACAAATTGAACAGTGGGTGGCCGAACAGTCTCGGTTAGCCGAAGTGAAGGACGCTCGAGAGCGTTCATTGCAACAACTGGAAGACCAGGAACAACAGCTGGTGGCGCAGCAGGCGGATCTTGAACAGCAAAAGAACCGTCGTGCTCAGGTAGTCGCTAATCTTCAGGCGCAGGCTGAACAGACAGACGATGAAATTGCCCGGATGGTCTCCGAGCGTGAGCGGGTCACCGAACTGATCACAGAACTTGAAGCCCAACTGGCGTCACGTGATCTCAATTTTGCCGGCGCTGAGCCGGTCGAAGAGGCCCGCGGCAGCCTGCCCTGGCCGGTTGATGGACGCTTGATGAATCGCTATGGTCGAGCCATTAATCAGTCCGGGTTAACCTGGCAGGGGTGGTTGTTGGCTGCTGATGAAGGGGAACCGGTGCGGGCGGTTCATGGTGGCCGGATTATCTTTGCGGACTTTTTCAAATCAAATGGTCTGCTGATCATCATTGATCACGGTGATGGCGTCTGGACCCTGTATGGCCGGAATCAGGCTTTGTTGCGAGATGTCGGCAGCTGGGTAGAGCCTGGCGATACCATTGCGCAGGTGGGCCGGTCCGGTGGCTACAACGAAAGCGGACTATACTTTGAAGTCCGGCTCGACGGAGAGCCTCAGAATCCGGCAAACTGGCTACAGAACAGGTAAAACATGACCTCAATTGAACAGAAGAACTGGAAAGGAACACTTATGAGATTGATTCGAAATCCGTTTTTAGCGGCAACGACGGCCCTGGTGATCGGTATTGCCGTGGGGATGACCTCTGGTGTTCGTGCCGACAATGAAATTCAGTTGCCGGTGGATGAAGTCCGGTTGATGTCGCAGGTTCTGGAGCGGATCAAGCAGTCCTATGTTGAGGACGTAACCGATGAGGACCTGCTGGAAGCTGCCATCGAAGGTATGCTGACCAGCCTGGACCCGCATTCGGATTACCTCACGCCGGAAGATTTTCAGGAACTCAGAGAAAGTACTTCGGGTGAGTTCGGTGGCCTCGGCATTGAAATTACGATGGATGAGACCGGTTTTGTGCGCGTCGTTGCGCCCATCGATGACACCCCAGCCCTGCGCGCCGGTATGCAGTCGGGCGATCTCATCACACAGATTGATGATACGCCAGTCAAAGGGATGACGATTAACGATGCGGTCACGCTGATGCGTGGCGAGCCCGGTACGTCGCTGGTGTTGACGGTATTGCGTGAAGGCGAGAGTGGTCCTCTGAAAATCGAAATTACCCGGGACGTCATTAAGGTGACCAGTGTCCGATCGCGGATGCTGGAGCCGGATTATGGCTATATCCGGATTTCTCAGTTCCAGGAGCGTACCGGTCGTGATTTTGAAGAGGCTTTGGAAAGCCTGCACGATGAAGCTGAGACAGAGTTGAAAGGCATTGTGCTCGATCTGCGCAACAACCCTGGCGGTGTTTTGCAGGCCTCTGTCGATGTGGTGGATGCGTTAATCAGTGAAGGCCTGATTGTCTATACCGAAGGCCGTTTGGCGAACTCGGAAAGCCGGTTTACGGCGCGTAATCGTAACCCAAGCCGGGATGTGAACCTGGTGGTGTTGATTAACGGCGGTTCCGCTTCGGCTTCAGAAATTGTGGCTGGCGCGATCCAAGACCATAAACGCGGTCTGATCATTGGTACCCAGTCTTTCGGTAAGGGGTCAGTCCAGACTATTTTACCGCTCGATCAGAGTCATGCGCTGAAGCTGACGACGGCTCGCTACTACACCCCGAGTGGTCGATCTATTCAGGCTCAGGGTATCGTACCGGATATCGTGGTAAAGCAGGGTTCGCTGACTCAGAATGACTCCGATGCCTTCTATAAAGAAGCGGATCTGGCGGGGGCGTTGGAAAACCCGAACGGAGAGGCTGACGAGGGTGATCAGGACAGCGCGGCCGAAACCGAGAATCTGGCCGAAAATGACTATCAGCTTTACCAGGCCATAACCGTGCTCAAAGGCATTGCGATTCTGGGACAGCGTAACTAAGTCAGATGATCCTTGCATTGTGCCGGCTGTCGCGGGCTGGGTTGGCTTTCATCTTGTTGATCGGGACGTCAGATGCGCTGGCGTCCGGTCGGCTGGTGTTAGTTATGGACGACCTGGGTAATCAGTATCGTCTGGGGTTGGATGCCATAGCGTTGCCGAGTGTGACGACGGTGGCGATTATGCCCGGTCGGCCCTACACACGGGAGCTGGCGGAGTACGCTCATTCCTTGGGAAAGGAAGTCATTATTCATGCCCCGATGGCGAATCTGACGGATTTTCCGCTTGGGCCAATGGGGCTGACCCGTGAAAAAGGACCGGAGTCGCTGCTCAAAAACCTGCGCGACGCCATTGATAGCGTGCCGTACGCGGTGGGCCTGTCCAATCACATGGGCAGCCGCTTGACGCAAGACGGCGAGGCCATGGGATGGATCATGCAGGAACTTAAGAGACAGAACCTGTACTTCTTTGATTCGAAAACCATTGCCAGTTCCATTGCCTGGCAGGTTGCGCAAAACCACTTTATACCGTGGAGTTCGCGTCAGGTTTTTCTGGATCACTATCAGACAGAAGCGTTTATTGCCAGTCAGTGGCGTCTGGCGCTGGCGCAGGTCGACCAGGGTCAGACCGTTACCGTCATCGCTCACCCTTATCCGGAAACACTCGCGTTTTTTCAAAATCGCCGGGAAATGACTCAGGACACCGCATTCTCGGTTCCGCTCTCGCACGTTCTCAACTATCCTGTCATGACGTCTCGTCGGACGCAGAATATCCCCGAAGGGATCTAAGCGCTGCTCGTTCAGATTCGGTTCAGCGTCATGGCGTTACCTTACTAATACTTTACTGACCTTCATCAGAGGAGATGAACATGCTGAGGACCTGGGGTGTAATTCTGATCGGTGCGCTGGTTCTGTCCGGTTGTGCGACCCTGAACAAAGAAGAATGCCTGACCGCCGACTGGTATCAGATTGGATATGAGGACGGCGCTCGTGGCTATTCTGATACCCGAATTGCCTCCCATCGTGAAGCCTGCGCCAAGCATGGCATCTCACCGGATTTTCGTTCTTATCAGGACGGTCATTCCGAAGGCGTTATTCGTTTCTGTACACCGCGAAATGGCTTTGATCAGGGAACCCGGGGCTATCAATACACAGGTATTTGCCCACCATCCCTGGAAGGTGAGTTCCTGGATGCCTACGATGCCGGTCGTGAGATCTATGCGGTACAGTCCAGCATCCGTGAGTTGCGCTCCGAGCAAAACCGAAACGAGTCTCAGATTAGTCGATTGCAGGATGACATAGCCGCCGCCGAACAGGCGCTGTTTTCAGCCGAAACCAGTGAAGAGGACAAGCGCAACATCTACGATCGAATTGGTCGCATGCAGGAAGAGCTGGGCTCGCTTGAGCAGCGCAATAAACAGCTGGTGGTTGATATTGCCCAGGCTGAAGCCAAGCTTCGGGTACTTGAAGAGAAGTATGCCTACTATTGAAGGCAATAAAGGCGATGGTTGGATCGACAGCCATTGCCATCTGAATGATCTGCCCGAACCGGAAACCGCCTGGTCTCAAGCCGTTTCCGGAGGGATTGATCGAATCCTGATACCGGGAACCCATCCGGAACAGTGGCCTCAGTTGCGGGCGATGCGGTCACCGCAGCGTCCTGTGGCACTGGGGACTCATCCCTGGTTTGTTCAAGACCCTGAACGCGAAATTGAGGCGCTCAGAAGTGCACTGCTCAACGATGAGGTCGCGGTTATTGGTGAAATCGGACTGGACTTCTATCGTGGCGGTAAAGCGCGACCGACGCCAGAACTGCAAATGGCCGTGTTCGAGTCTCAACTGGCATTGGCGGCCGAGTACGGAAAGCCGGTGATACTCCATGCGGTCAAAGCGCATCAGGAAATCATCCGGTTACTGAAAAAATACCCCTCGGTCTATGGCGTTGTCCATGCTTTCGCGGGTTCCTATCCATTGGCTCAGCAATATCTTGACCAGGGTTTTTATCTTGGCATCGGGCCCCAACTGATGCGCTCAACCAAACTGCAGGACACCGTCCGTTCCATGGCCGGTGAGCGCATTCTGCTGGAGACCGACGCCCCGTTTATGGCCCTCCAGAAGCAGGCGGTCAATCCGCTCCTGGATTTGTTGGTGGTTGCTGAGAGCGTCGCTGAGCTGCGTTCACTGTCATTAGCTGAGCTTCAGCAGCAAGTAGCGGCTAATAGTCTTCAATGTTTTGGAACCATCTGGGGTTGATCTCCGCCGCTGTAATGGCTCAATGCTGTCACGAGGGCAGCTTGTCACCACAATAGCGGCAGAACTGGGCATCCAGCTCATGGCCCGTTTTTCCACAACCCAAACAGCCACGAGCATCACGGCGCGTGCGCATGACCTGCGTGAGTTCGGCGGTGTAAATGCCGGTTGGTACGGCGATGATGGCGTAACCGGTGATCATCGTTGCTGAGGCAATCAGCTGACCAACCGCGGTGGTTGGCGTGATATCGCCATAGCCGACCGTCGTCAGCGTAACGATGGCCCAATAGATGCTCTTCGGAATCGAGGTAAAGCCATTGGCCGGTCCCTCAACCAGATACATAATGGAGCCGAACACCACGACGATGGTGCAGACAACATACAGAAAGACCATAATTTTGCGGCGGGACGAGCGCATGGCCCAGGCGAGGTGTTCAGCCTCTTGCATATAGCTGAAGAGTTTAAGAATCCGGAAAACCCGTAGAATCCTCAAAATACGGATCACCAGCAAGGTGTTGGCACCGGCAATCACCAGGGACAAATAGGTGGGAACGACTGAGAGCAGGTCCACAATGCCGTAGAAGCTGAACGCATAACGGGCAGGCATGCGCACACAAGCCAGTCTGAGGATATATTCCACCGTGAATGCCAGCGTAAAACCCCACTCCAGAACATAGAGCCAATGGCCGTAGCGTTGCTGGATCGGGGCGACGCTTTCCAGCATGACGGCCGTTACACTGAGGACAATCGCGACAATCAGAATGACATCAAAGGCTTTCCCGGCTGGCGATTCGGCCCCGAAAATGATGTCGTTCAGCGTCAGCTGCCAACGCTTAAGTTGAGTCGCTTCCTGATCACTTGGCAGCACATGGAACTGATTGGTGCGATTGTCGGCCATTAAAAGGCCTCGCCGACCGTGATGGTGAAGCCGATTGCTTCAAAATCCACCCAGCCAAGATCGAAGCGGATGTTAAAGCGGTCCGGCGTCATACCGAAGCGAACACCGGCGCCGAGGCTGCTGTGAAACTGATCGAGTCCCAGATCTCCCGCGTCGTTGGCGACCTGATAGCTGTCTGCAAAGCCGACAACAGCCCAGCGTGGGCTCAATGTCATGCGGTACTCGGCCTGTGCACCAAGACCAAGTTGGTCAATCCAGCGATTACCATTCGCGCCCCGCAACGTACTGCCGCCATTCGGCCGCGGCAGGAAGGTAAAAGGGGTGTCGTCCGAAGCCGATTGAAACTCGGCAGATAGTGCGATGACATCGTCGCTGACTGACCAGTATTGGGCCCCGCGCAGGCGCGTCAACGTGAACGTGGACTCGCTACCCACCAACTCGCTGAACTGATCAAGGCTGGCAACAACAAGCTGCCCCTGGCTTGGCCAATCCAGATTGTTGCGTGTGTCATAGATGGCATTGACGCCGGCACCGGAAAACAGGCCGGTGACCAAGGTTCGGCCATCATCTGTCAGTAAGGTCGACGATGGATCTTCATCGATGTCATCCAGAGAATGATGCTCGGCAAAGCCTTTAACACCTAAAGCCAGATCCGGGGTGATTTTGCGATTAACGGTTATCGACGCCTCAATGGCGGTATCGGAGTATTTGTCCGCCGTATCGCCAGCCTCGTTGGTCTGGCCGAAATAGCCGATAGGCCAGTATCTTCCACCGAGCTTGCCCTTCACCTGTAACCGACCAGAGTCAAAATAGAGGTTGGGCCAGACATACGCCTGAAACTGCCCGTTCGTGGTTCCCTGCAGCAACAGTTCAAGTCGATTCTGCGGCGTACCTGCTGTGGTTTGTGGAAATATCCGCATCACATAGGCGCCATATTGAAACCCGGTCTCAGGTGACGAGCCCACCGCTGGCAATGGCACCCAGGCTGCAGGTTTTAATGACTCGTCTGCTTGTGACAGTGGCGCACTGAGCAGACCGGCAATGAACAAGGTGGGAAACAAGGCTTTCATAGTTCGGCTCTCTTTTTTCTGAACGCTATCTCAGCCCACCCCGAAGGTCAATCGCCCTATCCGGCAGAGTCGGCTAAACTCGCCTTAGGTGCCTCTGACTTTAATGAGAGGTGAGACAGGGTTTCAGCAGGAGAGTTTCGATTGCTTGACGATGACGATTCGATTGGTATCCATCTGAATGTTTTGGGTGACGGTTTTGTGTACGGATTGGGTACTTCCGGTTTTAACGGTTGGGCCAATCAACTGCTTCATCAGACGGTCGATCAAATTGGACCGGTCAACTATTACAACCTGGGGATTCCGGGCGAAGACAGTGTGACCGTTGCGAATCGATTGCGAGAGTTGGTGCCTCGTCGTGTTAAGGGTCAGGATAACCGGCTGGTTTTAAGCTTTGGTTTGCAGGATACGGCCGAAGTCGATGGCAAGCCATTGCTCAGTAATCAGGCATCCACTGAGGCCCTGAAGCAATTAATTGTTAAAACCCGGCAACATTTCAAACTGTTAATGGTTGGCATGCCACCGGTTTACGAGCCTCAACGCAATGCTTGGGTGAAACGTTTGAGCGGTTTGCAGAAAGAGGTGTGTCAGAAAGCCCATGTCCCCTTTATTGATCTCTACACCGCACTGGCAGACGATGTTCAGTACAAACGACGTCTGTTATCAACGGATCGTGTTCATCCCGACGCGCAGGGGCATCAGAAAATCTGTGACCTGATCTGGAATGATCGCAGCTGGTGGTTCAATAACTGACCCCCTGGGGTGTAGGTTGGAAAGTGCAAAGGAACGGTAGGGATTCTGTCTGACTTTGTGGAATCTGTTACCCTGTTTGTTCAACATCGTACGAGGTTTTTATGCTGACACCTGACGTCGCTCGCTCTGTGATTGATCATGGCCTATCACTTGGGGCTGATTTTGCTGAGCTCTTTATTGAACGACAACTGCGGTCGAATGTTTCGACGCTGGCGTCGACCGTTGAATCGGTTCAGTCCGGCATTGAGTTCGGTATCGGTCTGCGCCTTGTGTTCGGAACCAAGGTCTTATACGGCTACACCAACCGTCCTTCTGGCGATGAATTGAAACGCATGGCCTCGGAGTTGGCCGCTAAAGATCGACGCGATCCAAGAACGTCTGCCGTTGCTTTTGATTATCGTCATCCTGAGACTATTCACTCACAGCAGAAAATCCTGTCCGACGATCCGCAGATTGATGACAAAATTCGTTTTTTGCTGAGCGCGAGCGAGGCCGCAAAGGCGACCAATGAAGCCATCAGTCAAACTCGCGGTAATAATTTACAGCGCGAGCAGCAGATCACGATTTTTAACAGCGAAGGTCTGCACATTGAAGACACACGCCACTATGTGCGCTCAGTCATCACCGCCATTGCTTCCGACGGCCAGAACCAGGCGTCGGGCTCGAAAGATATGGGCGGTTTATTGGGTTGGGAGTTAGCCGAGCAGGTGGATGCGGCCGAGTTGGGCCAGGAAGCGGGGCGACAAGCCATGGTCAACCTCACGGCAAAACCCTGTCCCAGTGGCACGATGCCGGTAGTGATGGGGAACGGTTTTGGCGGCGTTATTTTTCATGAGGCCTGCGGTCATTTATTGGAAACCACGTCAGTGGCCAAAAAAGCGTCGGTGTTCCACGATCAGATGGGTGAAATGATTGCCAATGAGAAAGTCAGTGCCGTGGACGATGGTACGCTCAGTGACGCTTGGGGTTCCATCAACATTGACGACGAAGGTATGCCGACACAACGCACGCAACTGATTAAGAACGGGCGCTTAACCAGTTTTCTGGCCGACCGATTGGGCAGCGAAAAAACCGGGTATGCGCGTACCGGCTCCGGGCGTCGTGAATCTTATCGGTATGCCCCGGCATCGCGGATGCGCAATACCTTTATTGAAGCCGGTACCGATCGGTTTGAAGACATGATTGCCTCGATTGATCGCGGCATTTACGCCTCTCATATGGGCGGAGGCTCGGTGACACCGGGAACCGGCGAATTTAACTTTGCCGTTCGCGAGGGTTATTACATTGAGAACGGCAAGATTCAGTATCCGGTTAAGGGGGCGACTTTGATTTCAACCGGGCCGAAAGTGCTTCGGGAAATTTCCATGGTCAGTGACAATCTGTCTCTGGCGTGCGGGATGTGCGGATCGGTCAGTGGGGCCATACCGACCACAGTGGGTCAGCCAACCCTGAAAGTCGATTCCATTCTGGTCGGGGGAAATGCCTGATGACTCAGCAATCCGTAGCAGAACGCCTGTTGAACTGGGCAAAAGACGCCGGTGCCGAAGCCGATTTGATTGTTAATGAATCTCGCTCACTGTCCCTTAAAGCTCTGAACGGAGCGTTGGAAGAGCACAATGCGAACTCAGCGTTGACGCTGGGTTTGCGGGTCGTTCACGAAAATCGTGTGGGAACGGCCTATTCAGAAGCGACCGACGAAGACGCTCTGCGTTTTATGCTCGATCAGGCATTGATGAATGCGCGCTACAGCGAAGCCCGTCCCGAAGAGCAAATCGCCCCGGTGTCGGCACTCGAGAAAGCGCCACCGGAAGATCTGAACCCAGAAGATGAAACTGAGATTGAAACCCGGATTCAGTTTGCCATTGAGCTCGAATCCCGTTTGGCGGGTAAAGAGCGTATCCGTAATGTGCCCTACAACGGTGTCTCTGATGTGATTCGTTCGCGCGAAGTGTATTCGACGCAGGGTGCGGCGGTCATGCAGAGCGAACGCATGCAGTATGCTTACGCCATGCCTTTGGCCGCTGACGGTGACGATACCGCCATGCAGGCCGCCATGCAGGCGGGTCGGCACTTTGGTGACCTGGACCTCGACGCACTGATTGATTTGGCTTATCGACGTTCAACCGAGTTACTCGGGGCCGGTCCGGTCGCAACGGGGCATTATGACGTACTGTTCGATGCAAATGTACAGGCCCAGCTGTTTCAGGCATTCAGCCAGATGTGGTCGGGCAAATGGGCTCAGGATGGCATCAACCCGTTTCGTGACCGGTTGGGTAAAACCGTCTTTGATGACCGGCTGACCATTGTTGATCGTCCCCGGGTTACCGATGGCCTGGCGTATGCGGCATTCGATGCCGAGGGTGTGCCTACTCAGGAGACTCAACTGGTGAAGCAGGGTTGTTTAACCACGCTGATTCACAATACCGCTACGGGTCGCCATTTTGGTGTGTCATCGACCGGACATGCGGCGCGCACGGCCAAGACGTCATTGAATGTCGGCTTGCATCAACTTTTTGTGTTGCCGGGACCGGACTCAGAAGCGGATCTGAGCGCAGACACCTATCTGGTCATCAGCAAACTGGATGGTTTGCATTCAGGTATCAACCCGGTCAGCGGGGAGTTCAGCTGCGGGGCAAGTGGTGCCTTGTATCGTGATGGTGAACGCGTGCAGATGGTTCGTGGTATTACCGTGGCCGGTAACCTCTACAAGATGCTTAATCAGGTAAGAGCAGTGGGTGATTCGGTGCGATGGGACGATCAGAAACAGAGCTGCATGGCGCCCATTCGGTTTATGGAGTTGGCTGTCTCTGGCGCATAAGGCGCCGGTAGTTCCCAGCGCCTCAGTTTGTTGATAAACCCCGCCGACAAAAAGGTAGCTCTCAAATGGATCGCTGCAAGTATCATCCTGATACGCTCGACGAAAACATCCATGTTTTCGACGTCCATTTGAGAACCACCTCTTCATCGCCTCGAAACCAGTGGCGACTTTGTTATCAGCCTGAGGCGCCGGTAGTTCCCGGCGCCATTTTCAGACTCAGTCTTCAATCAGGTCTTCAAACAACTTGGTGGACAGGTAACGTTCACCAAAGGATGGAATGATAACCACGATGAGCTTGCCCGCGTTTTCATCCCGCTTGGCAAGTTCCAGTGCGCTCCAGACGGCGGCACCGGCGGAAATGCCGACCAGCAGGCCTTCTTCCGCGGCCATTGCCCGGGCCGTTGCAAAGGCGTCTTCATTGCTCACCTGTACAATCTCATCAATCAGAGCGGTGTCCAGAATTTCAGGAACAAAACCAGCCCCGATTCCCTGAATGGGGTGTGGACCTTTTTCGCCACCCGACAGAACGGGAGAGGCCGATGGCTCAACGGCCACCGCTTTAAACTCGGGTTTACGGTCTTTCAGCGCTCGGGCGACCCCGGTAATGGTGCCGCCGGTGCCAACACCACTGATCAGAATATCGGCTTGACCATCGGTATCGCGCCAGATTTCTTCAGCCGTGGTACGCGCATGAATGTCCGGGTTGGCGGGATTTTCAAACTGCTGCGGCATAAAGTAGCGATCCGGGTCTGCATCACGAATCGACTTGGCTTTGGCGATGGCGCCGCCCATGCCGTCAGGTCCGGGGGTGAGTACCAACTCAGCCCCATACGCTTTCAGCAGCATGCGTCGTTCTTTCGACATGGTTTCCGGCATGGTCAGAATGCAGTCATAGCCTTTGGCTGCAGCCACCATGGCCAGCGCAATACCGGTGTTGCCAGACGTCGGTTCTACGATGGTCATACCCGGTTTCAGCGCCCCGGCCTGTTCGGCCGCGTCGATCATGGCCGCGCCGATACGATCTTTTACAGACTTGCCCGGATTAAAGTACTCCAGTTTGGCAACGACACGCGCTTTACTGTCTTTTGTCAGTCGGTTCAGCTCAACCAGCGGTGTGTTGCCAATCAGATCGGTGACGTTGTTTGCAATATTCATAAGACTCCTGTTCTCGGATGGTTCAACAGGAACAGTGTACGCAAGGCGCGCGGTTGAGGTTAATAATCATTTGTTACCATTCCAAAGAATCTGGTTATGACGATCTTGCGGATGGATGGCAAAGGCTCTACCGTCTGTTGCCTTCTGATCACTACGACGGTCCAACATGTCAAAAACCCTCAGTGCGCCGGTTTATACCGAGCTCGAAATCAAGAAAAGCCGGTTCCTGTGTTGGTTTGAACCGATCGAATCTGTGGAACAGGTTAAGCAGCGATTGGAGGCTATTCGTCAGCAGCATCTGGATGCCCGTCACGTCTGTTACGCCTTTTACGTAAACAATAACAGCGGTATGGGTGATGACGGAGAGCCTTCAGGGACCGCTGGGCGGCCTATGTTCAATGTGATCGCTCATAAAGATCTGCATAATGTGCTGGCCGTGGTGGTGCGTTATTTCGGCGGCATCAAACTGGGGGCCGGCGGGTTGAGCCGTGCTTATGGTGGCGCGGTTTCGCAAGCCGCCGAACAGGCCGAGTTTGTTGTGCTGGAAGCGTCGCATCAATTGAAACTGTCTTTTCCCTTTGCCTTGGAAAGCCAGATTCGCCGGGTCTTGAGCCGTTATGAGTTAACGTTGGATGCACCAGCGTATTCAGATCGTGTCAGCGCCACGGTGACGGTTACGGATTCTCAGGTGGAGGCGCTGCAGCAGGACCTTCAGGCATTGGCGCCCGCAGATCCAGACCTCGTCGTTGAGCGGGAAGATTGAGCGCATCGGCAATCAGATGCATGCTTTTGTCGGCCAACTGACGTCGCGTCTGCTGTGGTTCTGACTGCAATGGCAGCAAGGTCAGATGCACGTCGGTTCGCCAGCGCCCCAGCACCCGCCAAAGGTTGGCCCCGAGACTTTCATCACCGAAGGCAATCGTTAACTCGGGTTGTGATGCGCAATGATATGACAGTGCGACAGGCAAGACCGGTGTCTGTGAATCGATGGCGGCGGCAAACAAGCGTGGGTGAAACTGTCGCAGACCGTAGCCGTTACCGGTGGTGGCCTCGGGAAAAAACGTCAGGCAATGATCCCGACTGAGATAGTCTTCGATTAACGACCGAACCTCACCGATTTCTCCGGCGCCCCGCTTTATAAACAAGGTCCCTGCCTGGTGCGCCATCCATCCGACAATCGGAATCTGTCTGAGCTCCGCTTTGGAGAGGAAGTAGGTTGGGATTTGGCTGCCAATGACAGGTATATCGAGCCAACTGATGTGATTGGCGCAGATCATCGCCGCCTGGTGAGCGTATTCTCCGTGTTGAATGACCCGGACGTTCATGATGACCAACATCGTCTGGTACCAGAACCGGGCCAGCTTCAATACCCGGCTTTGGTGAGATGGTCGGCGTTCAAATATTTTCAGCAGTAAAACAGACATCGCACCAATGAGCAGCAGGCACATCAGTAAGGTCAGGCGAAAAACTCGAAGTAACAGCGACACAGTCTAAAATCCGGATATACAGCGGATCGCGGAGTATATCATGGGATTCCCGAGGGACTGGAAATCACCATCGATTACAGATTTTGTCGGATTTCATTTTCGTTGATTTGCGTCATTAATAAGATCTTTCTAATATAAGAGAATTCTTATTAATTAGATTTTAACCTTTACAGGACAACGACCATGACTAAGAAGATTGTAATTGTTGGCGGCGTCGCCGGCGGTGCATCGGCGGCGGCTCGAGCGAGACGCCTTAGTGAAGACGCTGACATCATCGTGTTTGAACGCGACAGCTTCATCTCATTCGCCAACTGTGGACTGCCTTACCATATCGGGGGCGAAATCGAAGACCGGGATGCCTTGCTGGTTCAGACACCGGAGTCAATGAAGGCCCGGTTTAATCTCGATATTCGCATTCAGTCGGAAGTGATTGGCGTTGATGCGGAGCGGCAAGAAGTCACGGTACGCGAACTGGCCAGCGGTCGGGAGTACAGCGAACGTTACGACGATCTGATTCTGTCACCGGGCGCGGTCCCGATTGTCCCGCCGATTCCGGGTGTGGACTCTGAGTCGGTATTTACCCTGCGCAATATCCCGGACATGGACCGGATCATCCGTAAGATTAACATCGAAGCACCACGCTCTGCGGTGGTCGTCGGCGGTGGTTATATCGGCATAGAAATGGCCGAAGCGCTGATACATCGCGGCATCGAAACGACCATGGTGGAACTGGCCAATCAGATCATGCCGCCTATGGACCCGGAAATGGCCGTGCCTTTGCATCAGGAAATGCGCCGAAACGGCGTTCGCCTGCAGTTGAGTGATGCATTGGAGAAAGTCGAGGAGACCGCTGAAGGACTCGAACTGTCGATGCGTTCTGGTCGTTCCCTGCAAACAGACATGGTGATTCTGGCCATCGGCGTCCGTCCGGAAAACACCCTGGCGACGATGGCGGGTCTGGCCATCGGCGAAAAAGGTGGCATTCAGGTCGACCGGACCATGAAAACCAGCCAACCAAACATCTGGGCGGTAGGGGATGCTGTCGAAGTCAGGGATTTTGTCACTGGTGCACCGGCGCAAATCCCGCTGGCCGGCCCGGCAAACCGACAAGGCCGGATTGCCGCAGACAACATCTTCGATCTGCATTCGGAGTACAAAGATACGCAGGGAACCGGTATCTGTAAGGTTTTTGAGTTGAGTGCGGCTTCAACCGGGGCCAGCGAGAAAATGTTGGTCGCCCAAGGCATCGACTATGAAAAAATTTACGTGCATGGCGCCGATCACGCTGGCTATTACCCGGGTGCGACACAGGTTCACCTTAAGCTGGTGTTCGATCCGAAAAACGGGCGGGTTCTGGGTGCTCAAGCGGTCGGGGCCAAAGGCGTCGACAAGCGCATCGATGTGCTCGCGACGGCGATCCGCGGTGGCATGACGGTCTTTGATCTTGAAGAGTTCGAGCTGTGTTATGCCCCGCCGTTCGGTTCCGCCAAGGATGTCATCAATCAGGCCGGCTTTGTCGCCAGCAACCTTTGTCGTGGTGAACATGCGGTCTGTCATGCCGAAGATTTGCCGGAGTTCAGTGACGACGTTGTTCTGGTGGATGTACGCAATCCAACGGAAATTACCGTGCTCGGTTCCATCGATGGCTCAGTCAATATCCCAGTGAACTCGCTGCGGGACAATCTTGATCGACTCCCGAAAGACAAGACGCTGGTGGTCTATTGTGCCGTTGGTCTGCGCGGTTATGTGGCCTATCGGATGCTGAAAAACCTGGGTTATCAGGTGAAAAACATGACCGGGGGCTACACCACCTATCAAATGGTTAAACGTATCGGTCAGTAAACTAACCCAATCGATTCAGCGCCCAGCGGATATGGTCGTCGACCAACTCCGACACACGCCCGAGGCCACGGGAGAGCGACTCTCTGGCTTCGGCCGTGACGGGCCCGTTACCTAGCGCCACCGCCAGGTTACGTTGCCACTGCTCATACCCGATTCGACGGATGGCACTGCCTTCCGTTTTCTTCAGAAACTCCGCCTCAGACCAGTCAAACAGATCGACGAGGGCGCCGCCATCCAGCTCACTCCGGGGCTGAAAATCGGTTTCATCGGACACCGGGGCTTTGCGGTTGTGCGGACAGACCAGTTGGCAGTCATCGCACCCGTAGATCCGATTACCCATGGCCGCTCGCAAATCCTCGGGGATGGCACCGCTGTACTCAATGGTGAGATAACTGATGCAACGGGTGGCATCCAAGACCCCATCGCTGACGAACGCGTCCGTTGGACAATCGACCATACATTGTTGGCACGAACCGCAGTGAGAGGCGGGGTTTGGTGAATCAAAGGGCAGGGCCAGGTTGGTACAGAGTTCGCCGAGAAAAAACGTACTGCCGTGTCCGGGGGCTAACAACAGACTGTTTTTACCGATCCAGCCGAGGCCTGAGTGGGCCGCCAGTTGTCGCTCCATCACCGGAGCGCTGTCGACAAACGGGCGGGCGCCGTGATCTCCGGCAAGTTCGGTGATCTGGCGGGCAAAGTCGCTCAGCCGCTTGCGCAGAACTTTGTGATAGTCGCGCCCCAGGGCATAACGGGAGATGTAGGCGCGATCGGTTTGAGACAGCAGCGTTAACCCGTCGGCCGCTTCCGGCCAGTAATCCATGCGAACGCAGATCACCGTTTTGGTCCCAGGGTGCAAACTGGCGGCATCAAAACGCTTATCGAGATTACGCTCCAGCCAGCCCATGTCGCCAGCGTAGCCCGCTTCCAGCCACGACTCAAAGCCAGCGCGATGCTGTTCAGTGGACGGGTTGGCAAAGGTGACCGCCTGAAAACCAAGGTCGCGCCCCAGTGCCCTGATCTGTTCAGCCAGAGTTAACGGGTCGTAGGTTGAAATGAGGTCCGAACGTTCAGCCATGGGTAAATTTATGTTGGGTCTCTCACAACGAAAGGGACTAATGATACACTCTGCGGCGTTTGCCTCAGGATTATTAAGCAGTTTTTTTGTGAAAAATGTATTCGATGAAGAACAGATGATGCCATTCGGGGGCGTCCTTGGACACTGTTGCCGAGGAGGCAGTGTGATATATCTCGACGGAACGCTGGGTATGGGGAAAACAACGTTGAGTCGCGCACTCATTCAGGGCTTGGGTTGGACGGACCGGGTTAAGAGTCCCACCTACACACTCTATGAACAGTATGACTTGCCCGATGTGCAGGTCTGCCACTTCGATCTGTACCGGTTGTCCGATCCGGAGGAACTCGAGTTTCTCGGTATCCGCGATCTCGACAGTCAACGCAGCATCTGGCTGATCGAATGGCCTGAGAAAGGCGACGGCTACCTGCCGCCAGCGGATATCCGCTTAACTTTGGCCCCCGGGACGGAAGATGATAACCGAACCCTGTCCCTGGACGGCCTGACGATGCGCGGGCAGCAGCAGGTACAGGCCGTCTCTGAGCAGCTTTGGGGGTGGGTATGATCCGTTGGCTTCTGGCTTTGTTCTGCACGGTGTCGATGGCGACCGCGTCCGTCGTGGATGGTGTCCGGATCTGGCCAGCACCGGACAACACCCGTTTGGTTCTGGACCTGAATGGCGCCGTTGAGCATTCGGTTTTAACGCTCAGAAATCCCGATCGCATCGTTCTGGATATTGAAGACGTTTCTCTGAATGCCGACCTGTCATCCCTCGACTTGACCGACTCTGGCATCAACCGGATTCGACACGCGGTCCGAAACGGTTCGGATTTGCGAATTGTGCTGGATATGGCGAGTGCCATGTCGCCGCGCAGTTTTGCCTTGCCCCCAAATGAACAGTACGGTCACCGGCTGGTGGTTGACCTGGAGCGGCCGTTGTTGGATGCCGCCACCGGTCGCGAGCAGGTTGAACCGGTGACGCGCAAAGACATCACCGATTTAAGTAATCAGAAGCGCGACATCATCGTTGTGATTGATGCCGGTCATGGCGGCGAAGATCCCGGCGCGATTGGCCCTTCCCGGCTTCTGGAAAAAAATGTGGTCTTGTCGATCGCCCGCGAAGTCTATCGTCAACTGGAAGCAACGGAAGGATTCAAGCCGGTCATGGTGCGCGATGGCGACTACATTGTCGCCCTGAGTAAACGGCGTAATCTTGCGCGGGCGTCTAATGCTGACCTGTTCGTCTCGATCCACGCCGATGCGTTTCACAACTCGTCTGCTTATGGGGCGTCAGTCTATGCACTGTCCAATGGCGGTTCCGTCAGTGCGGTTGCAAAATATTTGGCGGATCAGGAAAACGCTGCTGACGTGATTGGCGGGATTAATGGCGTCAGTCTGGAAGATAAAGATGATGTACTGAAATCTGTTTTGGTCGATTTGTCGATGACGTCCACATTGCAGCGCTCTTTGGATGTCGGGCGTGTGGTTCTGAATGAAATGAGTCGCTTTGCCAGATTGCACGGTAATCGCAAAACGGTGGGTCAGGCTAACTTTGTGGTGCTGCGTGCTCCCGATGTTCCTTCGATCCTGGTTGAAACCGGTTTTATCAGTAACCCGACGGAAGAAAAAAATCTGGGTTCTGCCCGTTACCGGCAAAAGATGGCAACGGCCATTCGCAACGGTATCGTCGGATATTTTGAAAAAACACCTCCGGAAGGCAGCTTCATCGCCTGGCGCCAACAGCAGCAATCGACCGTACGTCGCTATACGGTTGCTAAAGGCGATACCTTATCGGCCATTGCCATCCGCAACGGGGTGTCGGTCAATGCCATTAAATCCATTAATAATCTCAGCAACAGCACGATCTGGGTGGGTCAGGTACTGCTGATTCCGGGAGCCTCATGAGTCAGGAATCGATCAACGAACAGCCTCGTAATATTGCAGTTTTATCGCCGAGGTTGGCGAACCAGATCGCGGCCGGGGAAGTAGTTGAACGCCCCGCGTCGGTGGTTAAAGAACTGATTGAAAACAGCCTCGATGCCGGTGCCACTCGGATCGAAATCGAAATTGAGCAGGGTGGTGTCAAGCTCATCCGCGTGCGTGATAACGGCCGGGGCATTCCGCAAGATGATCTCGCCTTGGCCCTGGCCCGCCATGCGACCTCGAAAGTGTACTCATTAGACGAGCTGGAAGCTTTGGGTTCACTCGGGTTTCGTGGTGAAGCATTAGCGTCTGTCGCCTCGGTATCGCGGCTCACGCTGACCAGTAAACCAGCCAATCAGAGTGAGGCCTGGCAGGTTCAGAGCCATGGCCGGGACATGGCGACCGAGTTGGCGCCCGCCGCGCATACTGACGGCACTACGGTTGAAGTTCGTGACTTATTTTTCAACACGCCGGCGCGACGAAAGTTTCTGCGTACTGAAAAAACCGAGTTCAATCATTTGGAAGAGGTTGTCAAACGACAGGCTTTGTCACGGTTTGATGTCGCATTCTCATTACGACATAACAATCGCACCATTCATTCACTCAGAGCGGCGCATACTCAGGCTGAACAGCAGCGGCGGATTGCTCAGTTGCTGAAACCGGAGTTCATGACCAACGCGTTAGTGGTGGAGACAGAACGTGCAGGATTGAGGATGACCGGTTGGGTCGGCTTGCCAACCTTCTCCCGATCCATGCCGGACATGCAGTACTTTTTCGTCAATGGCCGGGTCGTTAAAGACAAGGTCATCGGTCATGCCGTCAAGCAGGCGTACCGTGATGTGCTCTATCACGGTCGTCACCCTTGTTTTGTCCTGTTTCTTGAGCTCGATAGCAGCGGTGTTGATGTCAATGTGCACCCGACCAAGCATGAAGTTCGGTTTCGGGATCAGCGTTTGGTTCATGATTTTCTGTTCAGTCAGTTGCATCGAGCACTAGCGGATGTGCGGCCGGAAAATGACGTTGGCTCGTCATTCGACAACCCTATGACCGCACCGCCCCAACCACGTGTTTCCGGGCTGGAGGCAGGCGAGTTCCGTGGTCAGAACCACCTGGACATGAGACCGTCCGGGTCCGGCCCAATGGTCGATGCGTCAGCCTCGGGAACATCCTCATTGGGTGTATCAGAACAGGTTTCTTTCTATCAGCAGTTACAACAACCCGGGTCAGAGGCGGGTGCTGCCAATGCGGGTTTCACCCCGCAGCCGCAACTACCGCAATCTGAAACGCCGGATATGCCACCACTGGGTTTTGCCGTGGCCCAGCTTCATGGCATTTATATCCTGTCGGAATCCGAGCAGGGGTTGATCATTGTTGACATGCACGCTGCACATGAACGGATTACCTATGAACGTATGAAACAACAGTACGATCATCAGGGTGTCCAGGCGCAACCTTTACTGGTGCCGCTGGCGTTATCGGTCAGCGAAAAAGAAGCCGATGCCGCCGAAGAGTTCAGTGCTTTGCTGCAGCAATTTGGTCTTGAGCTGCAGCGTTCGGGTCCGGAAAAAATGACCGTTCGTCAAGTGCCGGTCTATCTTCAGCAAGCCGATGTGGAGCCACTCGTCCGATCAGTCCTGGCTGATGTGATTCAGCACGAAACTTCCGACGCCATTCAGGCGCATCGCAACGAAATCCTATCGACCATGGCCTGCCATGGGTCAGTGCGCGCCAATCGCCGTCTCACCGTTCCGGAAATGAACGCTTTACTTCGTGATATGGAACGCACCGAACGCAGCGGGCAATGCAATCACGGTCGCCCGACCTGGACACAGTTGACCCAGTCCGAGCTCGATAAGCTCTTTTTGAGGGGGCGTTAATGAGTTCTGACAAACCGACGGCCGTGTTTCTGATGGGACCGACGGCCGCGGGAAAAACCGATCTGGCTATTGAGCTGGTCGAGCAGGGCGGTTGTGAAATCATTTCCGTCGATTCTGCCCAGGTTTACCGGGATATGGACATCGGAACGGCCAAACCGGATGCCGAGACGCTGCGCCGAGCCCCTCATCATTTAATCGATCTGCTTGACCCGGCCGAGAGTTACTCAGCGGTTCAGTTTCGTCAGGATGCTCTGGCCAAAATGGCTGAGATTACCGCGCAGGGGCGGATTCCGTTATTGACCGGTGGAACTATGCTGTATTTTAAATCGCTGGTAGAGCCGATGTCCGATCTGCCTCCGGGGGACGACCGTGTGCGTGCAGAGTTGCAAAGCCAGCTGCAAGAACAAGGGCTGACAGGGCTGCTTGATGAGTTGTCCCGGGTCGACCCTGAGGCGTATGGCCGTATTGACCATCAGAATCCACAACGGGTACTGCGGGCGCTGGAAGTCTTTAAAATTACCGGTCGACCCATCTCTTCTTTTTGGGCGGAAGGCGTTCATGATGGGCGAGGGCGGTTATCAGCCGAGGCTGCATCTCAGTTCCCTTATCGTCTGTTGCAGTACATCGTGATGCCACAGGATCGAACGGTATTGCACGATCGCATTGCGCATCGGTTTCGTGGGATGCTTGAACTCGGGTTTCAAAACGAGGTGGAAGCCTTGTATCGGCGTGGCGACTTGCATCTGGATCTGCCCTCTATGCGCAGTGTCGGTTACCGGCAGATGTGGCAGTATCTGGACGGGACGTTGGACTATGACAACATGGTTGAGCGCGGCATCATAGCCACGCGCCAGCTGGCTAAGCGGCAGTTGACCTGGCTGCGAGGCTGGCCAGATGCAACGGTTCTGGATACGTCGATTGAAAACAGCGTTCGATACGCAACTCAGGTCCGAGAACGTCTTTGAGTGTCAGTACGTAAAAAGTGTCCTCAAATGATAAATAATTCAGAGCCCCCATCCACAACGTGTTGAAAATCAACTAGAATTCGTTCTGTTAGATTTTGAATGCGGCTCGTCCAGACTTTTTGTGACTCGATATCAGCTCGGCTGATGGTGAGCACGCTGGAGCATTCGTTCACAGGGCTTGTTTTTCGAGCCTCCCGGCTTTTTCGGGGAAGACGTTTGATCGCAGAAGATCGGCAGGGAAGCCCGCCGATGTTATAACTGCGAAAGCCGATTACTATTACAATCCTTACAGAAAAAGGAGCACATCATGTCAAAAGGGCAGTCTTTACAAGACCCTTTCTTAAATGCGCTGCGCAAAGAGCGTATCCCGGTTTCAATATTCCTGGTTAATGGGATTAAACTGCAAGGCCAGATCGAAAGCTTTGACCAGTTTGTGATTTTGCTGAAGAACACTGTCAGCCAGATGGTCTACAAGCATGCTATTTCTACCGTTGTACCGTCTCGCAGTGTGAAGATTTCTCAGGAAGGTGGTGAAGAAACCCTGAGCGTCGAGTAATTCGTCAGAGTTTCGGACAGACCTTTTCTCTTAGCCCGGCAAAGCCGGGCATCGGAGTATGTGATTGTTTTTTGAACGCGTAGAAGGCGGTAATCGGGCAATTCTGATTCACGTAGACTTTCCGGAATCTGACCATCGGGAAGATCCGGCTGAATTCGAAGAGCTTGTCGTCTCGGCGGGGGCTGATCCCGCCACCTTTATCAAAGCCTCCAGAACCACCCCTCATCCGAAATATTTTGTCGGCACCGGTAAGATGGAAGAAATTCGTCAGGCCGTAAAAACATACGAAGCTGATGTAGTTCTGTTTAACCATGCTCTGAGTCCATCTCAGGAACGCAACATCGAAGCCGGCATTGAATGTCGGGTATTGGATCGAACCGGTTTGATTCTGGATATTTTCGCCCAACGGGCCCGAACGCATGAAGGGAAGTTGCAGGTGGAGTTAGCCCAGTTGCAATATCAGAGTACCCGACTGGTTCGGGGGTGGACTCACCTTGAGCGACAAAAAGGTGGGATCGGCTTGCGAGGTCCGGGTGAAACACAGCTGGAAACCGACCGCCGATTACTGAGGGCTCGGATTTCAACGATTCATAAAAAGCTGAATAAAGTTGAAAAACAGCGTAACCAATCCCGACGCGCCCGTGACCGATCAGACACGCCAACCGTGTCTTTAGTCGGTTACACTAATGCCGGTAAATCCACCCTGTTTAACTATCTGACGGACAGCGGTGTGTATGCGGCCGATCAACTGTTTGCTACGCTGGATCCGACGCTGCGTCGATTGGCGATCCCCGATATGGGTGACATCGTTTTGGCCGATACTGTTGGATTTATCCGTCACCTCCCCCATAAACTGGTGGAGGCATTTAAAGCGACGTTGCAGGAAACGGCTGAAGCGGACTTGCTCTTACATGTTGTTGACTGTGCGGACGAAGATCGCCTTGGTAATATCGAGCAGGTTGAAAACGTGTTGGATGAAATCGGTTCGAGCGACATCCCCCGTCTGGAAGTCTTTAACAAGATCGACTTGCTGGACGACTTCGAACCGGCCATTGAGCGAAATGACGAAGGCATCCCGGTGAGAGTTTGGGTGTCGGCCAAAACCGGTCAGGGCGCCGCCTTGATTCTGGCAGCCCTGACTGAGCTGCTTGGTGACGAGGTGATCTCTAAGAGCATTTCGTTGTCGCCAGCAGAATCAGGGCTTCGGGCCGCGCTTTACGAGCAGAATGCGGTGTTGTCAGAGAACTACGATGAGCACGGACACGTAGAATTAGAGATCCGGATGCAGAAAAAGGATTTCAAACAGTTGCTCAAGCGTTTTAATCTACCGCAAGAGCGGTTTGGCGTGGCCCGGACAAAAGAATTTTTTGAATGATATCGGCATTGGTTCCGGTACAAGTACTTAAAATAACTAATGGAGTTAACCATGGCGTGGAACGAACCACCGGGTGGGAATAACGATCAAGATCCCTGGGGCAATCGCAACCGGGGTCGCAACAATGACGGTCCACCGGATTTAGATGATCTGTTTAAGCAGCTTAATGGCAAGCTGGGTAAATGGTTGGGCGGCGGCAATAAGAAAGGCGGCGGTAATAACTCTTCCGGTTCCGGAGGCAATTTTGCGTCGTTGATTGCGCTTGTGTTGGTCGCACTGGTGGCCTTCACCATTTACAACTCAGCTTACACCGTGGATGAATCAGAACGGGCCGTGGTATTGCGTCTCGGCGAGTTCCATTCGATCTCACCACCGGGTCTGCATTTGAAGATACCATTTGTTGATCAGATTGCTGACAAGATTAATGTCACACAGGTGCGAGAGTACAGCTTGAGCACAGCGATGCTGACGGCGGATGAAAATATCGTCGAAGTTTCGATGACGGTGGAATATCGTGCGGCGGATGCTCGTTCGTATGTTCTTAATGTTCGTGATCCTCAATCCACCATTGCTCACGCTGCTGAGTCAGCGCTTCGACACGTGGTAGGGTCTGCTCGTTTGGAACAGGTTCTGACGAATGGACGTGACCAGGTTCAGGCATTGGTTAAAGAGCGTCTTCAGAACTATCTCGATACCTATGATGTGGGTATTCGTCTCGATCAGTTAAAAGTAACCGATGCACTGCCGCCAACCGCGGTCCAGGATGCGTTCGATGACGTGATTAAGGCCCGTGAGGACCAGCAGCGTCTGGTCAATGAAGCTCAGGCTTATTCGAACCAGATTGTTCCGGTCGCGCAAGGTCAGGCTGAACGACAGCTCGCGGAAGCGGAAGCTTACCGGCAGGAGGTCGTTGCTAAGGCGACGGGTGAATCGAACCGATTCCTTGCTTTGTTAGAGGAGTACGACAAAGCCCCTGAAATTACCCGTCAGCGTCTGTATTTGGATACGCTGCAGGAAATCTACAGCAACAGCTCTAAAGTCCTGATGGACGTTGAAGGTGGAAACAACATGATGTATCTGCCGCTGGATCAGTTGCGACGTAACGGCTCTCAGACACTGAATGAGCTTGCGAACGGTGAGATCGATGTCAATAACCTGACTCAATCTGAAGTCAGCAACCTGACTGATCAGATTATCAATGAAATCAACCGTCGTAATAATCGATAAGGAGCCAAGTGATGACAGGTAAAAGCAGCTTTTTCACCGTAGTCGCAGCCTTATTGATTTTGGTTGCTTACACATCTCTCTATATCGTCGATGAGCGTCAAACCGCGATCAAACTGCGCTTTGGTGAAGTTGTTCAAGGCGATATCGAGCCAGGTCTGCACGCACGTATTCCGTTTGTACACACGGTTAAGAAGTTCGATAAGCGGCTGATTACATTGGATAGTCAGGCTGAACGTTTTCTGACCAATGAGCAAAAGAGTTTGGAAGTGGACTCCTATGTTCAGTGGCGCATAGCCGATACGCTGACGTTCTACACGGCGAACAGTGGTGGCGATTTCTTCGTCGCGAACCAGATTCTGGGTTCGCGGGTGAACGCCGCGCTGCGTGATGCCTTCGGTGACAAGCCGTTGCGTGAAGTCGTGACCGGCCTCAAAGATGATCAGCCATTGCCGGAAGGCAATATCATTGATTCCGACAAAGGTGAGCGTGATAACCTGATGGAAGAGGTTTTGCGCCGAGTTAATTCGGTTGCGACCGACGAGTTGGGTATTGAAGTGGTCGATATCCGCGTAAAAGCAATCGATTTGCCACCGGAAGTGTCCAGTGACGTGTTCCGTCGGATGCGATCAGAGCGTGAACAGTTGGCGCGGAGTTTCCGTTCCGAAGGTCAACGCCAGGCTGAGATCATTCGAGCCAATGCGGATCAGACCAAGACCATTACGCTGGCCAATGCTTATCGGGATTCCGAGGTCATTCGCGGTTCCGGTGACGCCGAATCGGCGGCCATTTACGCTGAAGCTTTTCAGCAGGATGCCGATTTCTATGCGTTCTACCGCAGTTTGAACGCCTATCGTAATTCCTTCACTGGTGATGGCGATATGCTGATTCTTGAGCCGGACAGCGATTTCTTCCGGTTCCTGAACAACCAGAACGGCAATTAAGCAAAAATACCTTGGGCGTTTTCTCAGCCCATGTGTATAATCCATCAACCGGGCCGAACGCCCGGTTTTTTTGTGCCCTGAGAAATGACAAAACGGGATACGACACCGCATGACCATTGCAGACCGCTGGCAATTGCCGGATGGGATTGAAGAAATCCTCCCTCCGCAGGCCGCAAGAATTGAAGCACTGCGTCGCTCTCTGCTCGATGAGTATCGGGCCTGGGGCTACGACCTCCTACAGCCGCCGATGGCGGAATACCTTGAGTCCTTACTGACCGGTGTGGGTCATGATCTGGACCTTCTGACCTTTAAAATCACCGATCAGCAGACCGGTCGGATGATGGGCGTGAGCGCTGACCGCACTCAGCAAGTGGCGCGTATGGACGCGCACTCAATGCCTAAAGCCGGAGTGGCACGTTATTGCTATTGTGATCCGGTGCTGCACACCCGGGCGACGCATTTATTGTCTTCCCGCAGCCCGATTCAGATTGGTGCAGAACTCTACGGGTACGGCGGCATTGAAAGCGAAGTCGAAATCGTCGCGCTCATGTTACGGTCGCTGGAAAAAGCCGGTCTTGAAGACATTACTCTGGATCTCGGGCATGTAGCGATTTATCACGCGCTGGTGAATGAAACGACGTTGAACGCCGAACAGCGCGCTGAACTGTATTCTTTGTTGCGTCAGCGAGCGCTTCCGGAGTTGTCCGCCTGGCTTAATGCATCCGATTTATCACCGCAGATGCGTGATGTGTTTCGAAAACTGCCGTCGATGGCCGGATCGTTGAAGCAACTAGCCGACTGGCAGCAACAGCTGTCGTCAGTAACCGATCAGGTCACGGATGCCCTGACAACACTGAGAACCATTGCGGAACAGATTGAACAGCGTTACCCCTCAGTTCGCGTGCATTTGGATCTCGCAGAACTTCGAGATTTCAACTATCACTCAGGTTTGGTGTTTTCAGCGTTCGTCCCCGGTTTTGGTCAGCCAGTGGCCCGAGGCGGTCGTTATGACCATACTGGTGAGGTGTTTGGCCGTTCTCGCCCGGCTACCGGGTTTTCCAGCGATCTTAAAGTGCTGGCTAGCCAGACCGTCGCACAGTGGGGGGAATCTCCGGGTATTCTGGTCCCCGCCAATCCGGATGCCGCGCTGCAAGCCGTGGTTGAGCAACTGAGAGCCCGTGGTGAGCGGGTCATTCAGCTTTTTTCGGATCAGGACCATGTTGATGAATTAGGTTGTGATCGGGTACTGGTGCAAGATGGTGACCAGTGGGTTGTTAAACAGATATCTGATAAACAGGCACAGTAAAGATGGGTAAAAACGTAGTCGTTCTGGGCACCCAATGGGGTGACGAAGGCAAAGGTAAGATTGTGGATCTGCTGACTGAAAATGCAGATGCCGTCGTCCGCTTTCAAGGTGGACACAACGCTGGCCACACGCTGGTGATCGATGGCGAAAAAACAGCCCTGCATTTGATTCCGTCCGGGATTTTGCGCGAAGGTGTTAAATGCGTGATTGGAAACGGGGTTGTTCTTTCAATTACCGCTCTGCTGAAAGAAATGGCCATGCTTGAAGCTCGCGGCGTCCCGGTTCGCGAACGACTGCGTGTGTCAGCCGGATGTCCGTTGATTCTGCCGATTCATGTTGCGCTGGATCAGGCTCGTGAAACCAAGCGCGGTAACGACAAAATCGGTACCACAGGTCGCGGTATCGGTCCGGCCTACGAAGACAAAGTCAGCCGACGTGGTGTGCGTTTGGGTGATGTGTTTCAGGACGGTTTCCGGGAAAAACTGACTGAGGTGCTTGAGTATCATAACTTTATACTCAAAGAGTACTATCACGCGGAAACCGTTGATGTGGAAGCGGTTATCGATGAAGTCATCGATGAAGCCAAACAGATTCGGGATATCACGGTTAACGCGGTTACTCTGGTTCACGACGTGCGTGAAGCCAATGGCAACATCATGTTTGAAGGCGCTCAGGGCTCGTTGCTGGATATCGACCACGGGACCTATCCATTCGTCACGTCCTCTAATACCACGGCAGGCGGTGTTGCGACTGGCTCTGGTGTGGGGCCGCTGTACCTGGATCAGATTATGGGTATTACCAAGGCCTACACAACTCGTGTGGGTTCCGGGCCGTTCCCAACCGAGTTGTTTGACGACAATGGCCGTCATCTGGCCGAAAAAGGGCATGAGTTCGGAACGACAACAGGACGGGCGCGTCGCTGCGGTTGGTTCGACGCTGTTTTGGTCAAACACAGCATTCGCATTAACTCCATTAATGCAATCTGCCTGACCAAACTGGATGTACTGGATGGCCTCGATGTGGTCAAGGTCTGCATCGGTTATGAAGATGAGCAGGGTGAGCCTGTCGATTGGCCGGAGTCCTCGGCGGCATTCGAAAAAGTTAAGCCGGTGTATGTTGAGTTACCGGGCTGGCAGGAATCGACCTTTGGTGCCAAGTCCCTGGCCGATTTACCGCAGAATGCCCGCGACTATATCAGTTACATCGAGCAGGCCATTGGTGCGCGTATTGATATCGTCTCGACCGGACCGGATCGTGTCGAAACCATCGTTTTAAAACATTCTTTTGAAATGTAACCCTTTTCAAATCCAGGTCTGTGCTGTATAACGGCGCAGACCTGTCTCCGGGCGTTCTGCCCCGTTCAGTAACATTCAGGATTCCGGCTTTAATAACATACAAGCCTCTTTACGCCTCATTTCCGGGCAGGCCTGCTGAATTCTTCTGTACACTCGCTATACTGCGGGAACGTACAATAACAACGAAATATGGATATTGTGAAAAAACCGAATAAATCTAAAGACCCGCATCTCAGTCGGGAAGCCGCCAAATACGATAACCCAATCCCCAGTCGGGAATTTATCTCTGAGCATCTTGAAAAACGCAGTGGCCCGGCCACCCATCCAGAACTCTGTGATGAGTTGGGACTGACCCACGACGATGACATCGAAGCATTGCGTCGCCGGTTAATCGCGATGGTCCGGGACGGTCAGTTGCTGTGTTCGCGACGTGGCGCCTTTGGTCTGATCGACAAAATGGATCTGGTACGCGGCCGGGTTCAGGGGCACCCCGATGGTTATGGCTTTCTGATCCCGGATTTGGGTGGTCAGGATTACCTGCTGAATCATCGCCAAATGAACTGTTGTTTCGACGGGGACATCGTCCTGGCACGTAAAGGCCGGCGGGATCACCGTGGTCGTACCGAAGCGATCATAACTGAAGTTCTGGAACGTAATACGGTTGAGCTGGTTGGCCGTTTTCATTGGGACGGCAGCTTTGGTGTCGTTCACCCGGAAAATAAACGAATCGCACACGATGTGCTGATTCCCCCTAAAAACGCAGCCGGCGCGGAAGATGGCGACATTGTTGTCGTTGAGATTCTGGAACAGCCTCAGTTCCGTAAGCAGCCGATAGGCAAAGTTCTGCAGGTCTTAGGTGCTCATATGGCGCCCGGTATGGAAATCGATATCGCTCTGCGGACTTATGATATCCCTCATACCTGGCCTTTCGAAGTGGAAGAGCAGATTGTCGGCTTTTCGGATCAGGTCGAAGAGGCTGATAAAGCGAACCGAGTCGATTTGCGAGACAAACCTTTTGTCACTATTGATGGAGAGGACGCCCGCGATTTTGACGATGCGGTGTTTGCTCAGAAGATGGTCAATGGGGGAGTGCGACTCTATGTTGCCATCGCAGATGTTTCCCATTACGTGCCGGTCGACTCACCGTTGGATCATGAAGCACGCTCAAGGGGAACGTCCGTTTATTTTCCGGAGCAGGTGATTCCAATGCTGCCGGAAGTGCTTTCTAACGGCCTTTGTTCGTTGAATCCTCAAACCGACCGCCTGGCCCTGGTCTGTGAAATGGAAGTCAGCTCGAGTGGTGAAGTGAACAAGTTTCGCTTTATGGAGGGACTGATTCACTCACATGCGCGGCTCACTTACACCCAGGTGGGTGAGTATTTGGAAGCCGAAAAGAAAGTCGACCGGAAACCCTTTATTGAGGCCTATGGCAAAGAGGTCGCGCGCAATATCGATATGCTCCATGAGCTGTATCGTCGTTTTCGTATTGCCCGGACAAAACGTGGGGCGATTGAGTATGAAACACGGGAAGCGCGCATCATTTTCAATGAAGATCGTAAAATTGAGCGGATTGTTGCTACTGAACGCAACGATGCGCATCGCCTGATTGAAGAATGTATGTTGGCCGCAAACGTCAGCGCGGCTACGTTGCTGGAGACGCTGAAGATCCCGTGTTTGTATCGGGTTCATGATGCGCCTTCGTTTGAACGCCTGGAAAACCTGCGCGAGTACATGGGCGAGCAGGGGTTGGCTCTGGGCGGTGGTTTGAAACCCAAGGCGTCCGATTATCAGACACTGTTGAGTCAGATTTCCGGTCGTGAAGACTTTCAGTTGTTACAGACGGTTATGTTGCGTTCCATGGCACAGGCCGTCTACCAACCGGATAACATTGGTCACTTTGGTCTGGCCTTCGACCGCTACGCACATTTTACGTCGCCGATTCGACGCTATCCGGATCTGTTGGTGCATCGAGCCATCCGTTCCGTGATCCGCGACCGTCGTCGTACCTCGTTGGTAAAACGGGTGAAGGGCGCCCCCGAATTGCCGAAGTCGCAGATTTATCCCTATGACGAAAAAGCCATGTTCGAGTTGGGTGAACATTGCTCCATGACCGAACGCCGGGCAGACGAAGCCACCTGGGATGTGATGGCTTGGTTGAAATGCGAATACATGAGTGACCACATCGGAGAAGAGTTTAACGGTACGATCTCGTCGGTCACCAATTTTGGTTTGTTTGTTCAGCTTGATGATGTGTACGTCGATGGTCTGGTACATATTTCCAGCCTTCAGTCAGACTATTACCAGTATCAGGCGTCGGCTCATCGTCTGGTGGGCGATCGAACCCGTATTACCTACTCTTTGGGCGATAAGCTGAAAGTCAAAGTGGTTCGAGTCAGTTTGGACGAGCGGAAGATCGACTTTGAACTGGCCGACAATGACATCGTCAAGCCAAGCCGAAACCGACGTAAGGCCAAAAACAGCCAAGGGTCGCACAAGGGCAAAAAGAAAAATCCGGCTAAGAACAACCGGAAATCGAAAAAGCATTAAACCGGCCGGCTCGGCCGAAGGTTTGTGGAGTAAATTTTGTCTGAATCATTATGGATTTACGGTCTACACGCGGTGTTCTCTGCGTTAGATAACCACCCTGAACGCGTCAAAGAGGTGCTCCTGTTGAAAGGACGCGATGACGCGCGGATGAAAAAACTGCTCGATCAGGTCACTGAGGTCGGAGTTCGCTATCGGCTGGTGTCCCGAGATGATTTTGATCGAACCTTGCATAAACAGCAGTTAAAAGACATTCGCCATCAGGGTGTTTTGGCGTTAACGACGGCAGCGCCGGTGTTGAAAGAAAATGACTTAGAAGCCCTGCTCGATAACCTGGAAGAGCCGCCATTGCTGTTGGTGCTCGATGGCGTGACGGACCCGCATAACATCGGCGCCTGTTTGCGCACCTGTGACGCCGCCGGTGCCCATGGACTGATTGTACCAAAAGACAAGTCCGCCACCTTAACCGCGACCGCCGTCAAAATCGCCAGTGGCGCAACCGATACCGTTCCGTTTTTTGCAGTTACCAACCTGGCCAGAACTCTGGAAGAGTTGAAACAGCGAGGAATATGGGTTTATGGCACCGCCGGTGAGGCCAGTTCTGAGATTTATCAGAACCGTTTGCAAGGTCCGATCGCTCTCGTCATGGGGGCCGAAGGCAAGGGGTTACGCCGATTGACGCGCGAGGTTTGCGACGAGTTGATCCATATTCCCATGGCCGGTGATGTCAGCAGTCTCAATGTTTCGGTTGCCGCCGGCGTTTGTCTGTTTGAAGTTGTACGGCAACGGCGCAGTTAATTAACGTTGCGGATAAAGCTGGCCAACGGGCGAGGCGCTACGCGCCGGTCCCTTGGTCTTGGTTTGACGCAGTCGTCTCAGTGCCCCGGTGACTTCGCTGAGTTCCGGCGCTGGTCGTTGCTGAAACAACAGATGTGCTTCGAGCTGTTCAAACAGCGCCTGATCTTCCGGGCCGATTGATTGAATCTTTCCGGACCGCCGTAATTTCAACCAGAATTGATATCCCTCGGCAAGCGAGCGAACATGTTCATCGGCCTCGGTTTTAGTTGCTTTGGAAGGGGTCTGAGCAGGCGGTCGTCGACGCATTGACCACCACCACAGTAAAAGGGTGCCCAGCCAGCCAGCACCGGCGATAGCGGTCAGCAGTGGCCAGACTTTCGAAGGCGCGGGCTGAAGATCGGATTTATTCAGTGGCGGTTCTCCGTCCGCAGTATCTGCCTGTGCTTGTGGCGCGCGGTTTTCAGTTTGCGATATGGGCGCAGTAACCGACCCTGTTACCTCAATGGTTTTCGCAGGCAATCGGGCAATGCTCAGTTGGTCGGCAGAGAGATCCCACCAGGGAATCCGGATTTCCGGAATGGTGTAAGTGCCCGGTTCGGTAAACGACAACGCCAGGCTCTCATGACGACTTTGAGCCTTTACGTCTGCTGGGTTCCGATACAGCCGTACTTCATCGGGTAACGCGGACTCGATCTGCTCCAGAATCGGTGGCAGCTTCTCTGCAGGCAAGCCGATGACGTCCATTTGCAATTGCCAATCCAAATGTTCGTTCTGTTTAACGGTCAGCTCGGCATCAAGATTATCGGAAAGGGTGATCGATTCGGCCGGCAGCCAGAACGCGTCGGATGGATAAGCGTCGGGAACTGCTTTTACCTGAATAGAAATCGCGTCAGTTGCACGGGAAAAACGTTGAAAGCGTCCCAGGTTCCGATTGGCGTATTCTGCAGAAAATCGTATAGCGGGTAGCGTAAATAGGCCTGCTTTTTCCGGAGTGAGTTCGATAACCCGGGTGAACTGGTTATAGGGTTGACCGTTTATCTGAGTGGTTGATCGGGATTCGTCGATCAGTTCGGTTGTGAAACCCTCAGGATTGAACGCTGACAGCTCGCCGTTTCTGAACTCGATGTTATACGCCAGCGATAAGGTTAACCGGAGGGATTGGTCGATATAGATATTGGATTGGTTCAACGACGTACTGAGGATGACGGCGTCGTCGGGCAGGCTGTCAGGCCGTTGGCTGGCATCCTGTACATCCAATGAAATCGGATCGCTGCTGTCCCCATTTACTTCAAACGCTGGAATGATGACTTGTCCCGGTTGCTTCGGTCGTAAACGGAACTGATAGTCGACAAACCCCACTTCCTGTCCGTTCACTCGTTGACGCCGTTCCTGACGAAACTGCTGCTCGATGGTAAAGAGACGTGCCAATGCTTCCAGCTCGTCTGGATTAAGTTCAGCGATCGGCGAGACCCGGACCGTCAGCGTGAAACGCTCATCGTCATAGAGCTCAGTACGATCGGTAATGGAGATAACCTCTGCGTTTGCCGCCGTCATCACCAGCAGAAGCAAAAATATCGACAGTTGTCTTACCATAGTGTCTCATCCGGGTCGGTTGGGTTCTGTTGATACTGGTATCGGAACTTTCGCTGTAACAGGTTGCCTGATGGGCTATCTAACCGGTTCAGGATGGCTTCCGTTTCCTGTTGTTCTCGCAACGCTTCTGCGCGTTCCTGCGCCGACGCCTGGCTTTCCGGTGTCATCTCTGAATCGTTTTCACTCAGGCTTTGCTGTTCTGCTTCCTGTTGCTGTCCTGCATCCTGTTCGTTCGGGGCATGGCGCTCGGCATCCGTTTGGTCTTGGTTGGATTCGGACTCGCCGTTTTGTTCCCTGGCGTCTTCTGAAGAAGGTTCGTTTGAGCCGGCGTTTGAATCCGGTGTTGTTGAGGATTCCTCATCCGGATTTGACGAACGCTCTCCTTGTTGTTGGGAGTCGGACGGTTGCGGCGTTTCTTGCTGTTGTTTGTCGAGATAGTCCTGAAGCGTTTTGAGGTTCTGGCGAGCGCTTTCATGCGGCCCCAGGTTTAATGCGTCCTGATAGGCAGCCAGTGCTTCCTGGTATTTGCCCGCATGCGCCAATGCGTTACCGCGATTAAAATGCGCATCGGCGTCATTGCTCTGAGCAAAAGCCTGCGCTGCCTGTTCGTATTGTCCCTGTCGGAACAGAGCTTCGCCTTTCAGCATCGGGTTATCCGTTTGGCTGGCTGCGTCGGCGTAATCTTCATTCAAGAAGGCGGAATAGGCTTGCTGTTCTGAGTTTTTAAACATCGACGCCGCCATTGGCGATTGTGGGTTGGGTGCTACAGCTAATGAACACAACAAGAGTCCGGGCAGTAAGGTTTGTCGGCGGCTGAGAGTCCAGATCAGGATCATCGGCAACAGCAACCAGTAACCTATGTCCTGCGTAAAGCGTCCATTTTGATCCGCCATGCTTTGTGTGGCTTCAAACCATTGGGCCCGGGGTTGATCGTCCAAAGATACCAAGGTGAACCCGAGGTCTTGTCCAGTGCGCTGTATTTGCTCCTGGTCCGTTTCCACGACGACCAATGAACCATCTTGCTGCAGATAGCCTTGATCTTCGGGTAGGGGAATTGGACCACCTTGCGGCGTACCAACCGCGACTAAAGAGCGGGTGGAAAAACCAGAGACAGCCGCTTGAATGTTGTTCAGGCGAGATGCGGGCAGGTCGTCGGTCAACCACAATAAATGGCTGGGTCCTGACGCTTGTCCGTCGATCAGTTTCTGGATTGCCAGGTCCGGGCGATTGCCGAACTGCGGCATGATGTAGGGCGTCAGTGTTTGCAGTTGCAGTTCGAGGGTGTCACTGTCGGCCGTCAATGGCGTCAGAACGTGGGCCGAACCAGAGTAGGTCACGACGGTGGTTTTACCGAACAAGCCACTTCTGGACCAATCGATAATCATGCGTTTTGCCCGGGTCAGTCGATCCGGCGATATGTCTTCAATGGCCATGGACAGACTGTTGTCGAGTAACACATAGAGGTTACCCTGATTCAGCGTTGACGATGAAGTGCGGTAGACCGCCGGGCCTGACAACGCCAGTATCAGACACAGCAGAAACAGCGGCAAGACTAACCGGCTTGCTCGGACCGGCCGACCAGAGGTCCGTCGTTGCAGGTGATCGAAGAGTTCTGCGTCCATGAGTTGCTGCCAGTCGCTATCGCCACGGCGTTTCAGCCACCACAGGGTTGCCGGTAACCAAGCCAGGAGCAGTAACAGATATTCCGGTCTCAGTAAGGTCATCGGGACGATCTCCCTGTGCGCAGATGACTCACCAGTGTGACCAGATAAAGCACAGCGATACCCAGCAAGGGCAGCCAATAGAGTTCGGTGGTCTGTCGCTGCAGATCGGTTTTCTGGTCACTGGGTTCCAGTCGCTCGATGTCGCGGAATACTTCAGCGAGCTCGGCGGAACTGGTGGCGCGGTAGTAGCGTCCTTGGGTTTGCTCGGCAATCTCACGCAGGGTTTGCTCGTCTAATGAGCTGCTGCGTAAACCAAAACTCTGTAGTAGTGAGTCCCGGCCTGCACTGCCGAAACCAATGGTGTAAACCCGTATGTTTTCGGCAGCGGCGACCGCCGTCGCTTCGTCCGGTCGTATCTCCCCACTGTTGTTTTCACCATCCGATAACAACACAACCACGCGGTCTTCGGTTGTGGACTCACGCAATTGGCGTACGGCCAGAGCTAACCCGTCGCCGATTGCCGTGCGGCTATCAGCCATTCCGGGGCGGAGGTCTGCCAGCAGAGATTGAATGGCATTCAGGTCAGGAGTTAGCGGTGCCTGGACATCAGCGAAACTGCCGAACACCACCAGTCCGATAAAATCACCACGGCGGTCCTCGACGAACTCACTGATGACGGCCTGCATGGCTTCATAACGACTGACCGGTCGCTGATTCCAAATCATGTCCTGCTCCAACATCGACTCGGACAAGTCTACGGCGAGGTACAAGGAGCGTCCGCGCTGGTCCAGATTCAATGGGTCGCCAATCCACTGCGGCCGGATTAACGCGGCGATCAACAACAATCCGGTGAGCACTTGTCGCCAGTCCATTCGCCGCGATGAAGAACCGGACATTTGCTGAGCCAACTCAAACAACATGGGGTGATCAATGGCCTGATCGGAATCGACAGAATGACGACGGAGGCGACTGACCAGCACAACCACCGGTATGAGCAACAGAAACCACGGCCAGGCAATGTTCATGCGGGCTGTCTCCTGCACAGTGCCCGGACCAGACGTTCGGCTTCATCCCAATCGATGGCGGTGTTGTTACGCGGATCGTAGTGTTGGTTGAACCAGGATGGTGTTTTGTTTGAGGGATGATACCGGGCGATCTCGAGTGCAAACGCACTCGGCGTTAATCCCGGTGACATGGAATGATGATGAATCGCCAGCCAGCGCAGCAGTTCATGGAGCCGCCGGCTTTGCTGATCGCTCTCGGATCGCTGAATTTCGCGCAGGTGGCGCAGCGCCTGACGGCAAGCCCGACGTCGATGGTAGTACAGAACGATCAGTCCAATGACAAGTATCAGCAGTCCGCTCAGCAGCCAGTATCCCGGTGCCAAAGGCCACCAAGAGGGTGTTGGCGGGGAGACATTCGGGGTCAGTGAGTTGAGCAACGCGGCTTGAGTCATCAGTGGTAGAGTGGCCATTGCTGAACCTCCTGCCAGTTAAATGATGCACTTTCATGATGAATCAGGCTGCCGTGATGCGCGCGACACTGTTCGCGCAGCGTTTTTTGAAGGCTATCAATCGAAAGTCGTGCCGCGTCCAGTTGATCGGTGGAGAGCGCGTTCATTTGATTCCCTGAGCGAACCGGTAACCGCAGATGTTTTGGTAAGCGATGATCGAATGGGTCACTGCATTGCAGATAAATCAGCGAAGCAACGGATCGGTGTTGCAGAATGGTTTGGCAGCGTTCATGTTCGTCGCCTAAAAAATCTGACAGCACCCAAAGTGTTGGGTTGGACGCCCAGGTGGGGACTGGTTGGCTCGCCGGTTCAGGCCAGTTTCGGAAGCCATTAGCCAGTTGCTGGTGCGCTTCGGCAATGATCTGACAGGCTTCGGCGGCGTGACGTTGGTTGAGTATCGTCCGATGCTTTCGCTCATCCCCAACATCAATGATCAGGCGAACCGGATGATGCAGGTGCGCAAATCGCCAGATAAGAAATGCAGCCCAGTGACACAGCAAAACCGACTTAAAGCAGCGGCGGGTACCGAAGTAGAGCCGGCTGTGCAACGGCAGCCAGATCACGTGTTCCTGATGCCGGTCTTCTTCCATGACCCGAACGTAGGGTTGCTGTTTGCGGGCCGTCAATCGCCAGTCAATGCGGCGCACGTCATCGCTGGCGTGGTAAGGCTTCATCTCGGCGAACTCCAGGCCCTGACCGCGTTGCCGTGAGCGCTGTTCGCCCAGCTGTCGGGCGCGGCTGATCTGCGGTCGGAGCTTGCGTAGGTCGGCGGACATGGCCTGCAGAGCTAACAGGTCTTCGACGGCGACGTGTGTTCCTTGAATGCTGAATGGAGGCATGGGCTTCAGGCCACCGGTACGTGATCCAACAGTTCGTGCACGATTGCAGCGCCGTCATAACCTTGCGCCTGTGCACTGAGAGAAAGGACGAGACGGTGTCCGAGCACCCTGGGCGCGATGCGCTGAACGTGCTCCGGCGTAACGTATGAGTCCTGATGCAGCCAGGCCAGTGCCCGGGCGCATCGATCCAGAGCGATGGTTGCGCGGGGGGAAGCGCCGAAATCAATCGCTTCTGCCAGAGCCTGCGCATAGTCGCTGGGGCGGCGGGTGGCGTTAATGAGGTGGACGATGTAGGTCTCAACGACATCGCTGACCGGAACCTTGTGAATCTGCTGGCGAGCGACGAGAATATCTTCGAGGGTAATCTGCACCCCGGGTGCGAGCGAATCGACCTGTTCCTGTCGTGCCAGCGCCAGAATTCGAAACTCATCGTCGAGGCTTGGGTAATCCAGCGACACTTTCATCAGAAATCGATCGAGCTGGGCTTCCGGTAGCGGATAGGTGCCCTCGTGTTCAACCGGGTTTTGCGTGGCCATGACCAGAAACGGCGAAGGCAAGGGATGGGTTGTTCCCCCGGATGAGACCTGCCGTTCTGACATCGCTTCTAACAGTGCCGACTGGACTTTGGCCGGCGCGCGGTTGATTTCGTCGGCGAGAACCAGGTTGGCAAATACCGGTCCGGGTTGGAACTCAAAGCGGTGCTCTTCCGGTCGGTAAATGTCTGACCCGGTGACGTCCCCTGGCAATAGGTCGGGGGTGAACTGTAACCGGCGGAACTCGGCTCGAATGCTGTCAGCCAGCGCTTTGATTGCGGTTGTTTTCGCAAGCCCGGGAGCGCCTTCTACCAACAGATGGCCATCGGCGAGCAATGCAATCACTAAGGACTCGACCAGTTGATCCTGACCGATGATTCGGGCATTCAGGGCGTCAGTGAGTTGGGCAATAGCATTAGGTCGTTGCTTAGGTTCCATGGTTCATCAGAGTCGCAATTGAATGAAGTGAGGGAACCTTAAGGAGCGGTCAGTAAGGTGACAAGTCCTTTTACCGCTTTTTTGCGAATGGTGTAAGAGAGGGGCTGCGCGCAATGCGAGCCCCGGTTTGTAGGATACTGGTGGTGCTTAGGGCAAGATGACTGAGTCGATCACATGAATGACGCCGTTGGACGTTTCAATGTCGGTCGCGATGACTTTTGCGTCGTTGACGAACACGTCACCACCGCTCACCTTGATGTTAAGCGTCTTTCCGGTAATGGTGACGACCTGGTAAATCCCGACCACATCCTCGGCCATGAACTTCCCGGCGACAACATGCAGGCCTAACACCTCGGTCAGTGCGGGTTGGTCCGCAACGAGCGCATTCAAGGTGTCGGCAGGAATTTTAGCGAAGGCGGCATCGTTGGGGGCAAAGACGGTGAACGGACCGGGTTCTTTCAGTTTATCTACCAGGTCGGCCGCCTGAACGGCTGTCACCAGGGTGGAAAAGTCACCGGCGTCGACAGCGGTGTCGACGATGTCTTTTTTCATGCCATGCACTGCGGCGTGGGTCAGGGTGGCTGTTGTCATCATTAAAGTGAGAAAGGCGGTTGAGATGATCTGTATCAATTTCATGAAAGGTTCCTCTGTTTTTGTTAGTTTGCACGATGGGTTACGGCGAAGAATCCTTCTGTGGATTGTTCAAAATAACTGACATATCCCGTAAAAAATTCCCGATAATCTGCTTGGTGTTCTGCTTCGTACTGCCTTGGTTTGCCTTATTTATCAGGGTGTATAGAGGAAAGTTGCCGTTTCGTCCGGCTTTTGTGTGTTTTTTGGGCTATTCTGCCCGCTGTGCATTTTTTTGGACCTTAAGGGTGGAGCTGGCGTCGGAAGCCGTTTTTCAGGATTTCAAACTTTCGCTTTTCCGGCGACCCATTATGATGCCGAATCAACAATAGAAATTGACAGGAATACCGTTCTTCAACTGCCTTCCAGAGGAATGTCTGGAAGGAAGACAACAATACCGGACGGTGTAACGCAAACATTTTCATAAATCACACAGGTGGTATCCACTATGCCGAGTAAAACGTCCGCGGCCCCTAAACCGCAACTCACTGTCAAACAGTTCCAGGATTCTGTCGTTAAACACTTGCGATCGACACTGGGTACCTATGAAGAAAAGGCATCCAAGCAGGCCTGGAACCAGGCGGTTTCAGCGGCCATAAATGAGTTTGTGTTCGATGGTGTCAGTCGGACGAGAAAGACGCATGCCGCTAAAGATGCTCGCGCAGTGCACTACCTGTCATTGGAGTTCCTGATGGGGCGGTTGATGTCCAACAACCTGCATAATCTGGGTCTCTATGATATTGCCGACCAAGCCATGGCGAAACTGGGTCTCAACCTGGCCGACATTTTAGAAGAAGAGTCGGACATGGCGCTGGGTAACGGAGGTCTGGGTCGACTGGCGGCGTGCTTTATTGATTCTATGGCAACGCTGAACCTGCCGGCTGTTGGCTACGGCATTCACTATGAGCATGGGCTTTTCCGTCAGGAGTTTTTCAAAGGCCGTCAGGTGGAGCGACCTGATGAATGGCGTGAGTTTGGATCGGCCTGGGAAATCTGTCGTCCGGAGAGTCAACAGACCGTTAAGCTGTACGGCTATGTCGAAACGGTTTATGACAATGGCGCCGCTCGAAAAGTCTGGCACCCGGGGCGTACTCTGCGTGCTATTCCGTGGGACATTCCAATTGTGGGTTACGGTGGTCGCAATGTGAACGTACTTCGCCTGTGGGAATCTCGTGCGGACAAGTTCTTTGATTGGGACGTCTTTAACTCCGGCGGTTATGTGGACGCCTATGCCGAGTCGGTTCAGGCTGAAACGGTCTCCAAAGTGCTTTATCCCAATGATGAAACACCGGCCGGCAAAGAGCTGCGTTTGGTTCAGCAGTATTTCTTCTCTGCTGCCTCCATTGCCGATGTCATGCGTCGATACAAGGCCGCACACGGAGATGATCTGACCAAGTTCGCCGATCTCAATGCGATGCAGTTAAACGATACGCACCCGGCGATTGCGATTCCTGAGCTGATGCGGGTATTGGTCGATGAAGAAGGCCTGTCCTGGGACAAAGCCTGGGCCATGACACGTCAGACCTTTGCTTATACCAACCACACGCTGTTACCGGAAGCTCTGGAAAAATGGCCTCTGAAGCTGATTGAAAAAGTATTGCCACGTCATCTGGAAATTATTTTTGAAATCAATGCTCGTTTCCTGAATGACGAAGTAGAAAACAAATGGCCTGGTAATGATGGCGTGAAACGTAAGCTGTCGATTATCGAAGAAGGCAGCGATCAGATGATCCGTATGGGGCATCTGTCTGCGATCGGTTCTCATACTGTGAACGGTGTTGCTCAGATTCACTCTGAACTGGTTAAGAAAGATTTGTTCCCTGAACTGAACGAGCTCTGGCCTGGCAAGTTCGTTAACGTGACCAACGGCATCACGCCCCGACGTTGGATGAAAGCCTGTAACCCAAGATTGTCGACGTTGATCGAAAAACACATTGATGACGACTGGCCGCGGTACCTTGATAAGCTCGAAGGCTTGAAAAAATTTGCCGATGACGCTGAGTTTCAGAAAGAGTACATGGCGATCAAACACGCCAACAAAGAAGACATGGTTAAGGTGATCAAAGAGCTGACCGATATTGATGTCAGTGCCGATGCCATCTTCGATGTGCAGATTAAACGCTTGCATGAGTACAAACGCCAGCACCTGAACCTGCTGCACATCATGGCGTTGTATCGTCGCTTGCTGATCGATCCGAACTACGACATGCACCCGCGCGTCTTCATCTTCGGCGCCAAAGCGGCACCGGGTTATAAGATGGCTAAAGACATCATTTTTGCGATCAATAAGGTTGCAGAAAAAGTCAATAACGATCCGCGCATCAAAGACAAACTCAAGGTCGTTTTCCTGCCAAACTACCGGGTGTCACTTGCAGAAAAACTGATTCCGGCGGCTGACGTTTCTGAGCAGATTTCTCTGGCCGGGAAGGAAGCTTCCGGAACCGGTAACATGAAGCTGGCTCTGAATGGCGCCATTACGCTGGGCACGATGGACGGGGCTAACATTGAGATTGCCGAGGAAGCGGGTCGTGAAAACGTCGTGATCTTCGGTATGGAAGTTGATGATGTGGTCGCACTGCAGGAGAAGGGCTACAACCCGGGTGATTATTACCGGGGCAATGATGAGTTGAAAGCGGTGTTGGATTGGCTGGAAGGCGATTTCTTTACACCGGGTGAACCGGGCCTGCTGGCCGAAGTGAAGCGTAATCTGGTTGAACAGGATCCGTTCATGGTTCTACCAGATTTCGAAAGCTACTGTGAAGCGCACCAGAAAATTGATTCGCTATACCGGGATCAAAAAGCCTGGGCGCGAGCGGCGATCATCAACACGGCCAGTCTTGCGAAGTTCAACTCGGACCGTTCAATTGCCGATTACGCGGATTATATCTGGCATATGAAAGGTGTTCCGGCGGCGGCAAAATAAGTCGCTGAGCAGGACCGGAAAGGAGCGCATTAGCGCTCCTTTTTTTTGATTTTTTTCGCCAGTTCTGCCAAAGACGGTTTCAGTAACCTTGCTCAAAGTTGACGATTGGCACGGCTGCACCGGCGTCTTTTTTGCGAAGGTTCCGGGCGGTGATCTCCGCCGCAGAGTCGATTGAGGTCGGTGCCGAGATGTGTGGTAACACCTGGATTTTTTCATGCCGCCAGAATGGGTGTTCTGCCGGGAGCGGTTCCTGTTTAAAAACATCGAGGACCGCGTAGCTTAACAATCCAGACTCCAACGCTGTTATCAGGTCCGATTCATTGACGGTCGGTCCCCGGCCAAAGTTAATCACTTTCATTCCGGACTGGCATTGACGCCATTCGGCTAAGGTAAGCAGATCGCGCGTGGCTGAGGTCAGTGGTAACAGGTTCAGCAGAATATCGCTTTCGGCCAGAACGTCGCTCAGTCCTGCCGGGCCAAAGGTGTGGCGGAACTCCGAGTCGGGTTTGGCGGTTCGGCTCCAACCGAAGATCTGAAACCCCTGTTCCGACAGACGCTTCGCACAGGCAGAGCCCAGCTCTCCGAGACCGAGAATTCCTACAGTGCAATGCTCGGTGGGGCGATAGGGGTGCGCCTGCCAAATGGCACTTTGTTGTTGGGCGGCGTACAAATGCATGTCGCGATGGAGGTATAGGCACCAGAGCAGGGCCGACTCCGCCATGGTTGCGGACAAACGCGGATCGATCAGACGGGTGACTTCAATGGCGGAACCGGCGAAGGTATCGACCAGCTTTTCGACGCCAGCCCAAACACTTTGGACCCATTCCAGAGAGGGAAACTCCGCCAGCTGTTGAGGGGACGGGTTCGCGACGACCGCAAAACGAACGGACGCCTTTTCGTACTCGGGTAGTTCATCCGGTGCACAGAACTGGTACTCCGGTACACGGTCGGTGAGTGCCTGAATCCATTGCTGGACCTCAGCCGAGGGGATTTGCCCGATGACTGGTATGTGCTTCATTGTGCAAAAACTCCGTCATCCGTTGTGAATCCTTTGATTTCGATGGCATTACCGCTGGGGTCTGCAATAAAGAACGTCCCCTGTTCTCCCGGTTCACCGGCAAAGCGCAGCGTCGGTTCAAGTAAGAAGCTGACTTCTTGTTGTTTCAGTCGTTCAACGAGCTGGCGCCACTCAATCATGTCCAGGATGACGCCAAAATGTGGCATCGGCACCGGCTGACCGGCGACAGAACCGGTAGCCGTCGGTTGAATAGGTTGGCCGATGTGACAGCTCAACTGATGCCCATAGAGATCGAAATCGACCCAGGTCTCGGTACTGCGACCTTCAGCGGCACCGAGTACCCCGGAATAGAACTGTCGGGTTTCGGCCAGGTCGGTTACGTGAAAGGCCAGATGAAAACTTGGTGACATGGTTTGCTCCCTGTAAATAAAACGCCCCCTTTGCAGGTTGGGACGACGGTCATCTTTGCATATTTTCGACGATCTTTCAGAGGGTTCTCTTAACCCCGGCTCAAGTCGGGTGAACGCCTGCGATTGGGATTGGGTCGCTTTACTGTCGGCATATGGCCCCCTATGATGAAGAAAAACTTCTGGAAACTTACATGAAGCAGTCGCTGTTTGATGTTCGCTGTGAGTGGGGCGAACACGGTGTCACAAAGCTAAGCGATGAGTGTGATGTTGTCATCATTGTTGATGTCCTGTCTTTTTCAACCTGCGTCAGTCTGGCTTGTGAGCGGGGCGCCCGGGTATACCCGGGTCAACCGGGTGATCCTGACAGTGCGGCCTATGCTGAGTCGCTTGGTGCTCGTCTGGCGGTGAAACGCTCGCAATGGCGTCCGGATTCCGGCGCACTTTGCCTGTCACCGGTGTCGATGCAGTCATTACAGCGTCACGAACGACTGGTGCTGCCATCACCCAATGGTGCGGTCTTGTCGCAGATGGCCGGCCATACTCCGGTCATCGCCGGATGTTTGAGAAATGCGCGCGCTGTAGCGGCCGCCGCGATGCATCTGGGGTCTACCATCGGGGTCATTCCGGCAGGTGAACGCTGGGAAGATGGTACTTTGCGCCCCGCCTGGGAGGATCTGGTCGGTGCGGGTGCCATCATCAATGAACTGGACGGTGAACGTTCACCTGAGGCGGCTGTAGCCGAAATGGCCTATCTGAGCGTGGTTGGGGAAGTCAGTTCTCGTATGTTGAAAACCGTGTCGGGGCGGGAGCTGGTTGAGCGAGGTTTTAAAGAAGACGTACTGATGGCCTGTGAGGAAAATGTCGACAACGGCGCGCCGAGGTTGGTTGATGGTGCGTTTCTGGCGCCATAACCTCACCGTATTTACGCGGTTTGACCAATGAACTCGATCAGCTCGGTTATCGGCATTGGCGTCGCCATAAAATAGCCCTGTACCTCATCGCAGTGCATGTCGGTCAGTAAGGTTAACTGATCTTGCTGCTCAATGCCTTCGGCAACGACCGTGAGATCGAAGGCCCGGGCCATGGAGATAATGGCAGTCACAATGGCCGCGACCTGAGATTGGTTCATCATATCCCGGGTGAACGAGCGATCGATTTTAATTTCGTTGACCGGCAGGTCTTTGAGCATGGTGAGCGACGTGTATCCGGTCCCGAAGTCGTCAATGGAAAACTGAATACCGGAGCGGTGCAGTCGGTTGATCGCATCGGCGCTGTGTTGGAGGTTCGCAAGCGTTGCGGTTTCGGTAATTTCAATTTGCAGGTAAGGCGACAGTCGTGGTGATTGATTGAGCATGTGAGTCAGTCGCTCAAACAGCGGAGGGCTGTTGAACTCAACTGCGGAGATATTAATCGACACCCTTGGAATTGCGTGGCCCAACAGTCCTGATTCCGCTAGTTCTTGAGTGCACCGTTGAATCACCTGTTCAGTAATTTCTGCACTGAGTCCGTATTCCTCAGCTAATGGAATGAACTCGTCTGGTGGAATTGCGCCCTTGGTGGGGTGCTGCCATCGAACCAGCGCTTCGACCCCGGTAACCTGTTGGTCGGGCAATGAAAACTGAGGCTGATACACAACCGTCATCTGTTGTTGCGTGAGTGCCAGACGCAGGTCAGAAAGCAGATTACGTCTTTGCGTTTCTTTGAGGCTCAGTTCAGCATGATGGAACTCCGTGCTGCCTCGATAATGTTGTTTAGCCCGGGCCAGGGCATTGGCGCAGGCTGACATCAAGCGCTTGGCGGTGTTGCCATCGGCTGGAGCCAATGCAACCCCAAAGGTGTGGCTGAGCGGTACGGAAAGTCCGGTTTCGACTTCTTGTAATGCCTGCCTGAGCAGAACAATTTGCTGATCGATATTACCCGGATCTTTAGGCGTCCAGAAGGCCAAAGCAAACTGATCGGCACCAACACGGCCAATCAATACTTCCGAAGAATAGGTACTTAGCAGTTGATCCGCCGTGGCACTCAGAACGCGGTCGCCGTTCTCATATCCGTGTTGGGTGTTGATGTTTCCGAATGCATCGATGTCGGTATAGATCACCATCAGATGATGATCCGGGCGTGGTCTTTGCAATAAGGAATCTAGGCGCTGTTTGAACAGGTAATGACGCAACAAATGGGTTAACGGATCGAGCTGATTCTGTTTTTCGAAGGCCTTCAGGGATCTCAGTACCAGCAGATACAATAACAAGCTGGTGACCAGAATGAAAAACCATCCCTTAGCGGTCTGTACACGGCTGATCAGATCGGCATCGTGGATCAGCCATCCGACCAGAGTGTCCGAAAATAATATCCAAAGGCTGCCGTACAGGGCGTAGGCCAGGGAGATTCTGATGGCAGACCGAAGCTTTGTGGGCATAAGCGTTGGCGCGGAGTGTGAGCATCAAGAATAGACTGTCGTAAAAGACTTTGTCCAGACATCCAATGAACGGTGTAAGTTGACCGACCCAGGACGAGTCGGTCAGAATCGATTAAGCAGCATTGGCCTTAGGCTTCATTGTGGGTAAAAAGCTTTCTCCATAATCCATGGCTTCCAGGCCGAAGTAGTCCGCAATCGTTTGGCCGATGTCGGCAAAGGAGTTTCTCAACCCCAGATTGGCACTTTCGCGGTTCTTGCAATAGACAATGACCGGGATGTGCTCACGCGTGTGATCGCTTCCCGGCCAGGTCGGGTCGCAACCATGATCGGCCGTGAAAATTACCAGGTCATCATCATCGACAGCGTCGAGCAACTCCGGCACCCGCTTGTCGAAATACTCGAGTGCAGCCGCATAGCCCGGAACGTTGCGGCGGTGGCCATAACTTGAGTCGAAATCAACAAAGTTGGTAAAAACTATGCTGCGATCCGGTGCGTCCTGAATCACCTCCAGTGTTTTATCAAACAAAGGACCCAAGCCGGTGGCTTTGTATTTTTGGGTGATGCCGGTATGGGCATAGATGTCGGCGATTTTCCCGATTGAGATCACTTCGCCGCCAGCCTCAGCCAGTTTTTGCAGTACGGTTTTGGATGGCGGTTCAACGGCCAGATCTTTGCGGTTACCGGTACGTTCAAACGTGTCTGCATCATCGCCGATAAAGGGTCGGGCAATGACGCGTCCGATGTTGTACTCGTTGACCAGTTCTCGGGCGACTTCACAAAGTTCGTAGAGTCGATCCAAGCCAAAGCTTTCTTCATGGCAGGCTATCTGAAACACGCTGTCAGCCGAGGTATAGACAATCGGCTTGCCGGTTTCCATATGCTCTTCACCCAAGCGCTGAATGATTTCAGTACCGGAGGCATGACAATTACCGAGGATGCCGGGTACTCCGGTTTTTTCGATAAAGGCATCGAGCATGGACTGTGGGAAAGACTGTTCTTTTTCAGAAAAATATCCCCAGTCAAACAAGACCGGAACCCCGGCAATTTCCCAGTGTCCGCTGGGTGTGTCTTTGCCGGAAGAGAGTTCTTCAGCAAAGCCGTAACTGCCGATGGTCGCATCGGTTGTTGTCAGCCCTTCCGGGGTTTGACCGCCGGCGCTTTCGGTAGCAGCGTTCACTAATCCCAAACGGGTGAAGTTAGGCAGCTTCAACGGCCCCTCGCGATCCGTATCGGCCTGACCGCGTGCGCATTGCTGAGCAATGTGCCCCAGCGTATTAGCGCCTACGTCGCCAAATTTGTCAGCATCCCGGGTTGCGCCGATGCCAAAGGAATCAAGCACCATAATGTGAACGCGTTTCATAAATCTACCCTCTCTTTAATCGGTATGGACGATCAGCGAATCGTCTCATAAACGCTTTGCGGTGCAGCCGTCGCTTCCGCAGAAATTTCAATGGCCTCCAGCAGTTTTTGACGCACGTCGTCAAACTGCTGTTGGTTCTGCACGTGCACGCTCATCAGGGCGTCGCCAGCGTTGACGGCTTCACCGATCTTAACAATGTTGTCCAGGCCGACCGCATGGTCGATGACCTGGTCGGCCCGTGAGCGACCACCACCGAGCTGAACCACCGCCAACCCGATGTCGCGGGTTTTAATGCCGCTGACATAACCTGAGGTTGGGGCCGGAAGATCCAGGATCAATGGCGCTTTAGGTAAATAGCTGTCCATGTTTTCAACAAAATCGGCAGGACCACCCAGCGCGCTCACCATCTGGCTGAAGACATCCAGCGCTTTGCCATTATCCAGAACCGTTTCAAGCATTGTTTCGGCTTCGGCCGTGGTGGCGGCCAGCTTGGCTGAACACAGCATTTCAGCGCACAGCGCAATGGTGACGGCTTTCAGTGCCGGGTCCGGATTATCGTTTTGCAGGAAGCGAACGGCTTCACGGACTTCTACCGCATTACCTGCAGAACGGGCCAGAACCTGGTTCATATCGGTCAGTAACGCCGTTGTCTGTGTTCCGGCGCCGTTGGCAACGTGTACGATAGACTCTGCTAACGCTTTGCTGTCTTCATAGGTAGGCATAAAGGCGCCGTCACCAACTTTGACGTCCATAACCAAGGCATCAAGACCGGCCGCCAGCTTCTTGGATAAGATCGATGCCGTAATCAGGTCGATGCTTTCGACGGTCGCGGTGACATCGCGAATGCCGTAAAACCGTTTGTCAGCGGGGGCCAGATTGCCGGTTTGTCCGATAATCGCCACGCCGACGTCTTTTACGATCTGTTTGAAACGTTCATTGTCCGGGTAAGGGTCGTAGCCCGGGATGCTTTCAAATTTATCCAGCGTGCCGCCGGTATGACCCAGTCCCCGACCGGAAATCATGGGGACAAAGCCACCGCAAGCGGCGACCATGGGACCGAGCATCAGGCTGACGACATCACCGACGCCGCCGGTCGAGTGCTTGTCGACCACCGGGCCGTCCAGGTCGTCCCATTGCATCACGGTGCCGGAATCACGCATGGCCAACGTCAATGCCACCCGTTCATCGATCGACATACCCTGAAAGAAGGTGGCCATGGCGAAGGCACCGATTTGACCCTCGGTCACACTGTTGTCGTAGATGCCTTTTACAAACCAGCGGATCTCGTCTCCGGTTAATACCAGGCCATTGCGTTTCTTGCGGATAATTTCCTGTGGTAAATACATAGTCGGGTCCGGTCCTGTCAGTATTGGCTGTCGATGTTGCTGTCTGAGTCGTGTCCCAGCGTTTTCAACAGACTGGCGAGCAAGCTGCTGGCGCCGAATCGAAAATGATCGGCAGAGACCCAGGTGTCGCCCATGATTTCACGGGCCATATCAAGGTAAATTGCGGCATCTTCGGCGTTTCGTACGCCACCGGCTGCTTTAAAGCCGACGTCTTTACCGCTGTCTCGGATGGCTTCGAGCATGATTCGAGCCGCTTCCGGTGTGGCATTGACCGGCACCTTACCGGTGCTGGTTTTAATAAAGTCAGCGCCGCCGGCAATGGCGAGGTCAGAGGCCTGGCGGATCAGTTCAGGCGTTTTCAGTTCGCCGCTTTCGATGATGACTTTTAACTGAGCCCGGTCGCCACACGCTTGTTTGCAGCGTGCGACCAGCGCCTGACCGATGTCGGTGTTGCCGTCGATCAGCGCGCGGTATGGGAATACGACATCAACTTCATCCGCGCCATCGGCGACCGCTTGACGGGTCTCGGCTTCAGCAATATCGATATTGTCGGATCCGTGTGGGAAGTTGGTCACCGTGGCGACTTTGACATTGTCGAGCCCTTGCTGCGCCAGGGCGGTTTTTGCGGTGCCGATGAACGCAGGGTATACACACACGGCGGCTGGATGACCTTCAGGGGTTTTCGCTTGCGCGCACAGTGATTCGATGACCGTGTCGGTATCTGAATCGTTGAGGGAGGTCAGATCCATCAGGTGCAGAGCCTGGCGGGCGTTTTGCTCGAGGTTTGTCATTTTTCTTGTCCATTAGGTCAGATTTTTTTTGGATATTCTAGGATCAATTGCACTGGAACTCAACGGTTTAGGCAGACTTCCAGATACATTTCACCTTCCGGAAGATGCAAAGGCAGCGTTACGACCGGGCCGGCTGGCGTGTGTTCAATAGAATGCGGTGAACCGGACAACAAGGTGGGTTGTGTTAGATCAAACTCATAACCTTTACTGGCCAGTCGCTGTTTGGCCCCGCCGCAGACCATGTTAGTGATTTCACCGGCCAGATCCAAGGCAGAATCGTCCAGTGTTTCAAGGGGTTCGCCGAGCATGTTCCGGTAAATCAGCAGCAGGGCTTTACTGGAAAAGCTGATGGCCAGGCTGCCTTTGTGATTCAGACCGTTCAGATGTATGAACCCGGACACCTGGCCGGGCGCGTCATGGCCTTGTTTCAGCACCGGTTTGCCGACAGTGACCTCGAGCTGGGCCATGGTTCTGGCGACGTCTAAGGTTGCTTCGAGGAACGGATTTATGATTCTTACGTCCATGGTGACTGCACAAAAAAGAGTTACTGCTAAAGTTAGTCCATATCTGGCAGAATGCTGCCAATCTGAAAAGGCTTACACTGTTCTTTTCCGCACGTTGTCCTCAAACCCGTAAAAATTCACAAAACATATGGAGAGACTTGGGGTGAACAATCGATCCCGTTTAAAACATCTGTTGATCCTCAGCATTCTCACCTGGGTGGTCGCGGTGGCGACAGTTGGCTATCTGTCTTACAGCCAGTACCCGGTCATGGTCTGGGCTTTGTCGTTAGCCCCATTGCTGCTGAGCGGTGTGTTCGCAATGATGACGCTGAATCAGTCTCAAACCGAGCTGGCAGAAGCGAATCGACAGCACAGTCGAACGAAGCGCCATGTGCAGGAGCTTCAGCTGAAGATTGACCGCTTTGAATACGATGCCCGCAAAGCCGCAGAAATGCGCCGGATCGTGTTGAACTCCACACAGGAAAAAGATCATTCGTTGCGTAATATGGCCTTAGCGCTGGATCATGCCATGGATGAAATCCTGACCGTGGTGGACGGGCTTGAGCCGGAAGACGCGGAACTGATCCGTACCCGGGTTGAGGGCATGAAACGCTATTCCGCCGATTTACAGGGCTTGGCTAGGTTGGAACTGAAGTCGGAGTTACCGGCGCGTATTGAGATTGATTTCCTGAAAGCGCTGAATGAGTTGATTGAAGGTTGGTCCACGTTTGGTAAAAGCCACAAAGTGAAAATCCGCCTGGATAATCCTGAAGAACAGATGCCTCTGTATTCCGATCTGAACTGGATAGACAACCTGTTAACGCGGGTGGTTCAGGCTCTGATCCGGATGAACTACGACAGCACACTGAAAATTCACATCATTGGTTATACCGATGCCGAGTTAGGCGAGGCATTGCGCATTGAGTTGTCCATTCAAGGGCGGGAGCTGTCCGAAGCGCAGCTGAAGTCCATCCTGACTGAGTACCTCTCCATTGTTGAAGATGGTCAGGAAATTGGTCCTGGCTTGTCATTCGTTGTTGCCCGACGTATGACGCAACTGCTGAACGGGTTTATGGATGTAACTCAGGGACCTGCCGGAACGGAAGTGTTGATCGTATTGCCGCGGAATCCGATTACCGATGACGACGAAGACTCGACGGTAATCTGATCATCGAAGCGGCAGAAAGTATTGTTAACCGGGCGGCAATCGTCCGGTTAACAGTTTGACGCTGTGATCAAGGCAGGTCGTTAAACGCCGGCGTCACCCATTCGACATCGTCCGGCCAGTTTTTAGCGCCGTCGATGGGGTAAAAGCCGATAACATCCGAAACATGCTCACTGTAATCGTCCTGCATGTTGGTGCCGATCTGATGGAACGCGAACGTTCTCGCATCATCGCCTAGAATGCGGTTTTCAAAGAATCGTCTGAACCCATCCAAACTGATTTTATTCACTTCATCGGCCAGTCGCTGACGGGTGTTGAAGTGGTTATTACCGTCCAGAATGTTTTGCCAGTACCGACTGCTCAGTTCAAACAGATTTTTATCCGGCTCGGTCAATGAGTTAATCAGTCCCTTTTTGTAAGCCAGGAAACTGGCGTCACTCATCTCTGAAATTTCAGTGGCATAGCGGTTCAAGAAACGATCCGAATAGAGTTGCAGCAATGCCGGGTCGGTAGTCGGTGATTGCACATAGAGGATCAGGCCCGGCCATCCATCGATCGGATACGGTCGTGCAAGCACGATGTAGCCTAACTGTTCTTTGGTTCGCAGTTCTGCAAAGTAGGGCGCGCTGAGGGTATCCGCCAGCAACGCATAGAGCGCGCGTTCACGCAGACTGGCATCGCTGCCCTGATGATACTGCAGCAGTGCTGAATCGGAATGATCAATCGACATGCGGGTCAGCAACGGCCGGGTCGGTAATTTTGCAACCTGACGCCGCTGGGGGTTGGTGCCCCCTTGGGGCAGCACGGCGTCCATACGTTCAGCCAGGTTCATCGCTTCACTTTGAGTGAGGTTGCCATGCACGAGCAGTTGCAAATGGGCTGATTCAAAGACGGCTTGTCGAACGTTGAGGAGCGTCTCGGGCGTCAGTTTCTGCACAGCATCAATTTGCTGAGCCATGGTGTAGCTGTCAGAGACCATCCATTCATTGAGGTGGCGGATCACCTGGTTGACCACCGGGTCGTCATCAGCATTGCGCATTCGTCGCAGCATGTCCGCTTTGAGCAGTTCGAAGCGTTCATTTGAAATCTGATGATCAGTCAGTTCGAGAACGAGCGTGTCCAGAAGTAGCGGAAGCTTGTTCTGATAGCCATAAAGACGTACCTGAAGTCCTCGGCTGGTCAGGTTAAGACCGTAACCGGAGCCGGCCAGCGAAGCCTGGAACCGCACTTCATTCAGCGCATCGTCGACCAGTTCACGATACAGGGCCATGGCGACGTAGTGTTCGACACTGTCTTGCAGGGTCTCGGTTGCCAGCAACAGGTGGATGTCAGATTTCGGCGTACGGAACTCATCATCCTGTTCAAACCAGACGGTTTTGGTGTCCGAATCGCTGATGATCTGCGGGTGATAGCTGAACAGTTCTGATTGTTCCCGTTCCAGCGGTTTAACTGACAAGTCGGTGGGTATAAAAGGATTGGGTTCCGGGATCGTCAGTTCGGCAACAGGCGCCGGTGTTCGCCAGGCAGCGACCCGGTTACCGGTCAGTGCCTGTGCCGAGTAGGGCGTACTGTAGTATTCGCTCTGTTGTTCGGTGTTCGCATTGGGGTGCGTGAGCAGTACCAGCGCGTTATCCGGTTTCAGGGCTTCGAAAGCACTGGCGATGACGGTGGCGTCAAACTCATCCAAGTGGAAAGGACCCGACAAGACCTGTTCGGGGGCATAGTACTGCAATCGTTCCGCCAGGGTGGTCGCTGTCTGTATGGCCGAGACTTGTTCTGAAAACTGGAAGGCGATGTTCTGAATCTGCTGCCGTTCTTCGTAAATCCAGGGCTGAATCCCGTTTTGTTTCAGTTGTTCGATGTGACTGAACAGCAGCTCAGTTACCTCGGGCCAGGCTTCAAGACCGGCGGGCGTCAGTTCAATGGTGACATCAAAGGTGGTGTTGGACGATGTCAGGTCGGCAGCACCGGCATACAGGTTTTCCGCCAGACCTCGGGATTTCAGTAATGACAGCAGCGAGCCATTGGATTCGTGACCCAGCAGGTGGCCGATGTAGCGATACGGTCGGGTATCCATGTTGGCCGTCGTCGCCGGAATGGGGAAGCGGAGTTCAAGTTGACGCAGTTCCCGTTTAGGCTCAATTTCGACCAGCATTGGCAGATCATTGGTGTTGAATAGTGGCGTATCGATCACCGTGCTTGGTGTCTGGCCCACACTGCGGATGGCCGAGAAGTATCGTTCTGCCATCAGTGTCAGTTCTTCGATGGATTGGGGGCCATAGACCGATAGCGACATGTTTTCGGACACATAGTGAGTCCGGAAAAACGTTTGTAACTTGCTGCGCAGATCCGGGCTGTTCAGGGTTACCAGATTACCAATGGCCAGTTGTGAAGCAGGATGGTCTGGATTCACCAGCTCCCGCACAACGTCTTGCTTGCGGCGAGCTTCGTTTTGCAGGGAGGCTGAGTACTCGGATTGCACCGCGTTGCGTTCCCGGTCCGTAAAGTCCGGGTCAAACAGCGGCGCAATAAAGAACTGTGAAAAGCGATCCAGCGCCGGTTCGAGTTCCTGTGCGGCAATGTCGAAATAATAGAGGGTGTTTTCGTCCGCGGTATAGGCGTTGTTGCGCCCCCCGTTCTGTTCAATAAAGGTCTGATACCCGTCAACGGCCGGATATTTTTCGGTTCCCAGAAACAGCATATGTTCGAGAAAGTGTGCCAGCCCCTGGGCATCGGCAGGGTTTGACCAGGAACCGCTGTGCACATTCAGAGCCGCCGAAGCTTTGTCGCTGTCTGGATCCGATACCAGAATGACCGAGAGCCCGTTCTTCAGCGTTAAAGTATGAAACACCCGGTCTTCGTATGGGCTGACCACAATGTTGGATGGATTCTCAGCTTGTTGACCCTGTTGGTCATACCAGTAAAAACCAACGCCGAGCACCAGGGCGACCAATAGACTGGTTAACGAGAGGAGGAGACCTCTGGACATGTAACTGTTTCCTTTCTTACCGGATAATTCAGGTGAACCTCACCCTGTATGCCTGAGATGTTGGGCAGAGCAGTGATGTAGACCCGCATGGGCCGACTAGTTTAACGGGGGTACGGGTCTGAAACCAGCGCTCGACGCTGGAGTTTTCGGGATTCGCCCTTATAGTGACTGGCAAAGCAAGATGAGGATTGTTTATGAATGCGGTGAACGTAATCGATGTGACGGAAGCAAACTTCCAGCAGGTCATGGTGGAAGAGTCGGCACAGCGATTGGTGATTCTCGATTTCTGGGCCGAATGGTGCGCGCCGTGTAAAGCCTTGGGGCCGATTTTGGAAAAGCTGGCTCAGGAATATGCCGGTCAGTTTTTATTGGCCAAAATCAATGCCGACGAGCAGCAGGCAATTACGGCGCAGTTTGGCATTCGCAGCCTGCCGACGGTGGCTTTCGTTAAAAATGGTCAACCGGTGGATGCCTTTCAGGGCGCAGAGCCGGAAAGTGCCATCCGGGAGCGACTGCAACAACACTTGCCGGCCCCATGGGAAGGCCTGATTGAGGACGCCCGGCAGTTGGCGTCGAACGGACAGGTCGCAGAAGCATTACCGTTGTTGCGAGAAGCCTACACGCAAAGCGATGAACAGTTTGAAGTTGGCTTGATTCTGGCGGACTGTCTGTTGCAGTTAAAGCGGGCTAACGATGCCAACGAATTACTCAAAGGCGCTACGCTGGAGCAGCAACTTAATCCCCAGTACAAAGAACTGATGTCGCGCTTGGAACTGATGCTGGATGCGGCCGATTCACCGGAAATTCGGGAACTTCAGGCCCAGTTAGCAGAAGACCCGGACAACGCTGATCTGAAAATGGAGCTGGCGGTACAGTTACAACAGGCTGACCGGGCGGAAGAAGCGCTTGAACTGATGCTGAGTATTCTGCAGAAAGATAAAAATTATGCGGATGGGGCGGCTCGGAAAACCATGCTGGACATGATCAGTGGCTTGGGGAAGGGCGACCCGTTGGCGGCTCGTTATCAGCGAAAACTCTTTACCCTGCTTTACTGAGACCTCGGCAATCGCACTCTGAACCTTGCTGGTGAGCTGAGATCAGAGTGCTGCCGATAGGTCGAAACTGATGATGGGGTGCGCGGACAAGGTTTCCGTGCAACCCCTTGCATCCAACCTGTATCAGTCTCGTTCCAGCAACGGTCGCAGATAGTGTCCGGTCACTGAGTCCGGATCGACCGCGACCTCTTCCGGCGTACCGGTGCTGACAATACGGCCACCTTTGATGCCCCCTTGCGGGCCAAGGTCGACGATCCAGTCGGCCGTTTTGACGACGTCCAGGTTGTGTTCAATGACAATCACGGTATTGCCGTTGTCCCGCAGCCGATGCAACACCTCCAGCAATTGACGGATATCGTGAAAGTGCAGGCCGGTCGTCGGTTCGTCCAGAATGTAGAGGGTGCTGCCGGTGTCCCGTTTAGACAGTTCACGAGCGAGCTTCACCCGTTGAGCTTCACCGCCGGATAGTGTGGTCGCACTTTGACCAAGCTTGACGTAAGACAGTCCGACATCCGTCAGTGTTTGTAACTTGCGTTGCAGGGCCGGAATGGCCGAGAAAAATTCCAGAGCATCTTCAATGGTCATGTCGAGTACTTCATGGATGTTGCGCCCTTTGTAGCGAACCTCCAGGGTTTCCCGGTTGTAGCGTTTGCCGTGGCAGACATCACAGGGGACATAGATATCGGCCAGAAAGTGCATTTCTACCTTGATCAAGCCATCGCCCTGACAGGCTTCGCAGCGTCCACCCTTGACGTTAAAGCTGAACCGACCGGGTGCGTAGCCACGAGACCGCGCTTCCTGAGTACCGGCAAACAGATCACGAATGGCTGTGAAAATCCCGGTATAGGTTGCCGGATTGGAACGCGGTGTCCGACCGATCGGGCTCTGGTCGATATCAACCACCTTGTCGAAGTGTTCGAGACCTTCGATCCCCTGGTGCGGGGCGACGGTTAAGGTTGTGGCCTTGTTCAGTTCCGTGGCCGCCAGTGGATAGAGGGTCTGATTGATCAGCGTGGATTTACCCGACCCCGATACCCCGGTAATGCAGGTAAAGAGTCCGACGGGTATCGACAGATCGACGTCTTTCAGGTTGTTTCCACTGGCACCTTTAACGACAAGCTGTCGTTCCGGATCACAGACAGCACGCTCTGTTGGCACGGCTATCTTTTGCTTACCGGAGAGGTATTGCCCGGTCAGTGATTGCTCACTATCCATGATGGCCTGCGGTGGTCCTGCCGCGATAACTTCGCCACCATGCACACCGGCGCCGGGACCGATGTCGAGAACCCAATCCGCCATGCGAATGGCGTCTTCGTCGTGTTCGACGACGAGTACGGTGTTGCCAAGATCACGCAGGTCCGTCAGCGTTTTTAACAAACGATCATTATCGCGCTGATGGAGGCCGATGGACGGTTCATCCAGGATGTACATGACGCCCACCAGACCCGCTCCGATCTGACTGGCCAGTCGGATACGTTGGGTTTCGCCCCCGGAAAGTGTATCGGCGGAGCGGTCGAGAGTCAGATACTCAAGACCGACATTCTCTAAAAAGTTCAGTCGTTGCAGGATTTCGCGCAGAATTTTCTCTGAGATCTGCGCCCGGTTGCCCGACAACGCCAGTGCCTGATAGTAGCGAACCGCGTCTGCGATCGACATTCGGGTCACTTCGGGTAGGGTGACGCCATCCACAAACACATGACGTGCACTTTCTTTTAACCGGCTGCCCTGACAGGCCGGACAGTGTTGTTCGGCCAGGTATTTGGACAGCTCTTCCCGAACCGAGTTGGAGTCGGTTTCCCGGTAGCGTCGTTCCATGTTCGGAATCACACCTTCAAAGGGGTGTACCCGGCTGTAGACAGCGCCGCGGCTGTTCACGTAATTGAACTCGATTTCTGTTTCACCGCTGCCTTCTAATACGGCTTTCTGAAACTTTTTCGGCAACTTATTAAACGGCTTTTCGATATCGACATTAAAGTGTTCGGCCAGCGAGTTGAGTTGGCTGAAATAATAAACTGAACGCCGATCCCAGCCGCTGATCGCGCCTTCGGCCAGTGTCAGCTTGCTATCGCGAATGACTTTGGAGCGGTCGAAATATTGCTTCAACCCCAGGCCGTCACATTCTTCACAGGCGCCGGCCGGATTATTGAACGAAAACATGCGTGGCTCGAGTTCAGCAATGGCGTAGCCACAAACCGGGCAGGCAAAGCGGTTGGAAAACAACAGGTCGTCACCGTCACCATCCATCCAGGCCACATGGGCGATTCCGCCGGCCAAGGTCAGGCAGGTTTCAAAGGACTCTGCGAGACGCAATTGCAGATCGTCACGCACCTTAAATCGATCAACCACGGCTTCAATGGTGTGCTTCCGGCGTTTATCGAGTTCCGGCACTTCATCCAGATCCATCACGGTGCCGTCCACCCGGACACGGACAAACCCTTGCGCGCGCAGCTCACTGAACACATGCAGGTGTTCGCCTTTGCGATCACGAATCAGAGGCGCGAGCATCATCAACTTGCTGCCTTCGGGCAACGCCAAAACCTGATCAACCATCTGACTGACCGTTTGTGCTTCCAGCGGCTCGCCATGATGCGGGCACCTGGGTTCACCGACCCGTGCGTACAGCAGACGCAGATAGTCGTAAATTTCGGTTGTCGTACCGACGGTGGAGCGCGGGTTGTGACTGGTGGTTTTCTGTTCGATGGAGATGGCTGGTGAAAGACCCTCGATGTGATCCACATCGGGTTTTTCCATCATAGACAGAAACTGGCGCGCATAAGTCGATAAGGACTCGACGTACCGTCGCTGGCCTTCCGCGTAAAGTGTGTCGAAGGCGAGTGAAGATTTCCCTGAACCGGACAGTCCGGTAATAACAACCAGTTTGTCTCGTGGAATGTCTAGGGTAATGTCTTTCAGGTTATGGGTGCGGGCACCCTGGACGGAAATCTTGTCCATGTCATCCTCAAGGTCTGGCGAGTGGGCAAAGGCGTAACGAAAGCACAAAACGGTAGGAACTTCCACAGCGAAAGTGCTTACCGTCGTCAGGCAAGGCGTCCGGCCGGGCTGGGGTTCCCGACCGGACATGCTTTTGCGAGTGCGTGAATTCGAAAAGCTGCGCTAATTTACTGTATATGTGTACAGTCTGCAATGTTTTCTACAGGACGATTTCATTGACCCGGCTGTGGTGCGCCAGTTCCCTGAGTCTGCTAGAATCCGCGCGATTTTTTGCTGTGCACACTGTCTATGTCATTTAATTCTATTGAGCGTAAAGCGCTGACCGGTCTTTCTTTGCTGTATGCCAGCCGCATGCTTGGCCTGTTTATGGTGTTACCCATCCTGACCCTATACGGCCAGGACCTGCAGGATGCGAGCCCGGCGAGTCTGGGCCTTGCGCTGGGCATTTATGGCCTAACTCAGGCGTTTCTGCAGATCCCGTTTGGTGCGGCCTCCGACCGATACGGGCGCAAACCGCTGATCGTCATCGGGCTGTTGCTGTTTATGGTGGGCAGCATCGTGGCGGCCATGGCGGACAGTGTGACCAGTCTGATCATCGGGCGGGCGTTGCAGGGCGGTGGTGCTATTTCGAGTGTGGTGTTAGCGCTTCTTGCTGACTACACCCGGGAAGACCAGCGGTCTAAATCCATGGCGGTGATCGGTGCCGTGATCGGGGCCTCCTTCGTGGTCGCTGTCATGCTGGGGCCTTGGATTGCCGGATTTGGCGGTCTGAGCGGTCTGTTCTGGTTTACCTCCGCGTTGGCATTGGCCGGACTGGTGATTACGTTCTGGCTGCCGGCTGTGCCGTCCTTGCAAGTGCATAAAGAACGTCAGTTCCGGCCGGCGGATCTGTGGGATGTACTGACTGATCGGAATGTCACCATCCTGAGTCTTGGGATTTTCCTGTTACATATGACCATGACGGCGTTGTTTGTGGCATTGCCAGTGGTTTTAGTTGCCCGCGGTTTTGCTTCCGATGGTTTGGGTCAGATTTATGCACCGGTCATGATTCTGTCGTTCATTGGTATGGCGCCGTTGATGATGATCTCTGAACGGCGCTTGGCCCAAGTGCAGTTTTTACGCCTGGCGGCGGGCATCGTCATTGGAGCGTTGCTGTTGTTGTGGCAGGTACCTCAGTGGGCTGCCAGCGCAGTGGCGCTGTTGATCTTTTTTGTCGGATTTAACTTCATGGAGGCCACTCTGCCATCTTTGCTCAGCCGTAAGGCCCGGGCTCAGGTGAGGGGTACATCAATGGGGGTATTTTCAACCGCTCAGTTCACCGGCGCGGCCGCCGGTGGAGCTGTCGGAGGTCTGTTGTTCTCGGACATGGCCTTTGGCCCGGTCGTTTTTCTGGGTGTCGCCGCGCAGGCCATCTGGTTGCTGTCGTTGTTTGCTGTGACACCGGTGTCGCGCGCAAACAAAGACCCGGAGCCCGTAGGCGGACAATCTCAGGCCGATGCTTGAGTTCTCCGGGCAACTCAGTGATAGTTAAGGGTCCAGAGCTGCCCGGCACTCTGCTTCCCGCATTTCAGAATTTAAACAGTTTAGAATAGGTATCAATATGGCACGTGGAACGGTAAACAAAGTCATCATTCTCGGGCGGCTAGGTCAGGACCCGGACGTACGCACAACCGCATCGGGCACTCAGGTAGTCAATCTGAATGTTGCCACCAACGAACTGGGTCGTGCCGACGATCAGGGTAATCGTCAGGATATTACAGAATGGCACCGGGTCGTGCTGTTCGGACGAACCGCAGAAGTGGCTGCGCAGTACCTGTCAAAAGGGTCTCAGGTTTATATCGAAGGTCGACTGCAAACCCGTAAATGGCAGGATCAGAACGGTCAGGACCGTTACAGCACGGAAATTGTTGGCAACGAAATGCAGTTTATCGGCGGTCGCCCTGAAGGTGGCAACCAGGGTTATGGTCAGGGTCAGCCGGCCGGCGGATTTAACCAGCAACCTCAACAACAGGGCGGCTTTAATCAGCCAGCACCTGCGCCTCAACAAGGCGGTTTTAATCAACCGCAAAGCCCGCAGCAAGCGCCATCGCAGCCTCAACCGGCTCCGGGCGGTTTTGATGATTTTGACGACGACATCCCATTCTGATCTGGCAGTGTCAGCCCTGACGAGGAACGCCTCGTTGGGTTGACCGGTTTATGATACGAGTTCTGATGGTGTGATTGCTCATGCCATTTTCTTCCGGACGGAGTCGCTGTGGCGCTTAACTCTTCAACTCTGACATTTTTGATCCTCGGTGCTGATGGGCAGGTCGGGGCGGCTTTAACCGCTTACCTGGACAGCCGGGAGATACCCTACAGAGCCATCGCTACCGCCGATGCGCTCGATCCCGAAAAACTGAGAACCATTCTGGCAGCCCCTGCCAATGAGCGCTTTGTTGCTAATTTGCTGTTTGAAGAGCCCGAGCACTTCAGCCAGTCCATTGATGACACCTGGCAGGCCGCTGCGGCCTTGATTGCTGAAGATTGCGGCAAGGATGATGACCGACAGCTGTTGCAATTGTCGAGTGGTCGGGTGTTTTCAGGGTTTAGTGCCCGGGGCTACCATGAGTCCGACGAGCCGGATGCTGTCAGCGAGGTCGGGCAGAGTTTTATCCGTCTGGAGCAGCAGACAATGGCGCGCTGCCCTGATGCGGTTCTGCTCAGAGTCGATTGGTTGTTCAGTGAAAGTCGGAATAATTTTCTGAATCGACTTGTTGATGCCGCCATTCACAAGGAAGAGCTTTGCATTTCCACGTCGATGCGCGGATGCCCAACCGATGCGCACACAGTGGCCAGAGTCCTGGTGGCGATGAGTGAACAGATCGACTGCGGTGTCTCGAAACCGGATCTTTCCGGTGTTTATCATTACGCCGACAGTGATGCCTGTTCGCTGTATACCTTCGCTAAGACTGTGATCACCGTGGTCAAGTCGATGTCTGAAGTGCGCGTAGAGACGATTGGCGAGGTGGACACCCGTCCGCTGGTGGACGGTGAGCGTCAGTCAGAGAATCATGAGTTGAACTGTCGGAAAATACTCTCGACCTTCGGAATTAAGCAACGTCCCTGGCGGCGCAGCCTGCAAGAGGTGCTGAAGCATCGATTGAGCCAGTCACCGGTCGAATAAATGAATAGCCCCTCAAGTTTTATGATTTCCGAACGATTACAGAGTAAAGTGTTCCGTTCTCTTCAGGTATCGACCCCATGCCGTTGAATGATTTAAGTAAAATGCGCCTTATGGCCGGGCTTTCCATGAACATGGAAGTGGTCGGCAATGAAGGTAACCGGCATAAAGGTACCTTGATCGGAATGGTGCCGGGCCGGACAGTGTTGGTGACTACCCCCATGCTTGGCGATAATCGCCCTCTGCTGTTGCGTAAAGACCAGACGGTGATTTGCCGGTTTTTTAACCATAAAGTGGCTTGTGCCTTTCGCAGTCAGGTCATACACCTGTGCACGACGCCGTTTCACTATTTACACCTGAGCTGGCCCAGTCAGGTCGAAGTGGGGACAGTGCGGAAATCTGAGCGGGTGTTGGCTAACGTGCAGGTGACCGTGGTGAATCAGACGAATCCGGATTGGACTCGTTCCTATGGCGCCATTGTGGACCTCTCAACAACCGGAGCTCGGCTGGAGTCGGTGGATCCGATTGGTAAAGTGGGTGATCAGATTCTGATCAGTGGTAAGGTGGTCGTCGGGCATGTCTCACGGTTGATTTCTGTTGAGGCGACCATCCGAGCTGAGCTTGAGCGTTTCGAACTGGCAAACAGCACGGCGGCCTATGGCATCGAGTTCAGATTTGTCTCGGATATCGATTTTCTGGCGCTGCAAGCCTTTGTGAATGGTCAGCTCAGCAAGGGTGCCGAACGCTGACCTTTCTTTCTCAGCTCTGACGGGATACCGCCAGATCAGCTAATGCCATCAGTGCACGCTTACTGTCGCTGTCTGCAAACGAGGCCAGTGCTTGTTTGGCGGCGTCCGCATGGGTCAGTGCTTTTTGGGTGACATAGCCAATGGCATCGGTATGGCGGATGACCTCAAGGACGGCGTCCAGCTCGACCAAGCCACCTTTGCGAATGCAGTTCCGTACCAGTGCTTTTTCCTCGTCTGTGCCTTTTTCCATGGCAAAGATCAGCGGTAAGGTAGGTTTGCCTTCGGCAAGATCATCACCGATGTTTTTGCCTAAAGCTTCGGCATCGCCGGCGTAATCCAGTGCATCGTCGATCAGTTGGAAAGCCAGTCCCAGATTCAGGCCATAGTCCGCCAGAGCATTAACGGAGGTACGATCGTATCCGGAGATCAGTCCCGATGTCTCAGCCGACGCTTTGAACAGGATTGCCGTTTTACCTTTGATGACCTCCATGTACTGCGCTTCGGTAATGTCCGGGTTTTTAACGTTCATCAGCTGCATAACTTCACCCTCGGCAATGACCCGGGTGGCTTGTGATAAGCTCTGCATGACGTCAAAGTTGCCCAGTTCAACCAGCATTTCAAAGGAACGTGCGTACAGGAAGTCTCCGACCAGAACGCTGGGCGCATTGCCCCAGTTTGCATTGGCGGTTGCACGCCCACGGCGCATATCGGATTTATCCACAACGTCGTCATGCAGTAGCGTTGCGGTATGCAAAAACTCGATAATGGCTGCCAGCAGATGGTGTCGGTCGGTGAGTTGGCCGTTCAGCTGCCCCGCCAGCAGCACCAGCAGAGGCCGCATTCTTTTGCCGCCACTGTCGATAATGTATTCGGCAACCTTTTCGACCATCGGAACGTCGGATGCCAGGTAGCGGTGAATGGTGGAGTTAACAGCCTCAAAATCGCTGCTGACGGTACTGAATACGGCTTTTTGATCCATGAACGGGAGGTCTGTAATGGGCTGATTCGCGAGATGCTATGGGGCTGGACTCTGGGTGTCAAGCCAGCCGCATTTTGCACTTGCATCTGAGGTGGCAAATCCGTATTATTCGCCGCCCGATCGGATCGCATCATTCCCTGTTATAGGGTGCCCGACAGCGTAGGCGTCGCCTTTAGAAGCAGGCAGTAGTGAACGCAGTGATCCGAATGACATCTTGATTGGAGAATAGTATGTACGCTGTAATCGTATCTGGCGGTAAGCAGTACCGCGTCAGCGAAGGCCAGAAGGTCAAGCTGGAAAAGATCGAAGCCGAAACCGGTGCTTCCATCGATTTCGACAAAGTTTTGCTGGTTGCTGATGGCGACAAAGTAAA
>NZ_CH724149.1:752032-938231 GCF_000153185.1 Reinekea blandensis MED297
GGGTCGACACAAGAAAGTTAAGATCCTGAAGTTCAAGCGTCGTAAGCATCACATGAAGCAGATGGGCCATCGTCAGTGGTTCACTGAAGTTAAAATCACAGGTATCAAGGCATAACGGAGATAAATCATGGCTCACAAGAAAGCTGGTGGTAGTACCCGAAACGGTCGTGACTCTGAAAGCAAGCGCTTGGGTGTAAAAGCCTTCGGTGGTCAGACTGTATCTGCAGGCTCAATCATTGTTCGTCAGCGCGGTACTCGATTCCACGCTGGTAGCAACGTCGGTATCGGCAAAGACCATACCCTGTTTGCAAAAGCGGATGGCAAAGTCGAATTCGTGGTTAAAGGCGAAAACAACCGTAAGTTTGTTAATATCGTCGCTTAATTAACCGCTAGACGGATTTGAAAAGCCTCGCTGATGCGGGGCTTTTTTGTTTTCGGGGCGACGGTAAGTCGGACAACCGGACATTTAAAATCTGAACTTGGCACTGTCCTTACTGAGGACAGTGCCAAGTTCAGGGCGGTCTATACTGGGCCGAAACAGAACACAGGTGTTGTATGAAATTTGTAGATGAGGCCACCATTGCGGTGGAGGCCGGCAAAGGCGGAAACGGTTGCGTCAGTTTCCGTCGTGAAAAGTTTATTGCGAAGGGTGGACCCGATGGCGGCGATGGCGGCCACGGCGGCAGCATTTGGGTTAAGGCTGACGAGAATGTAAACACTCTGATCGATTATCGGTACACCCGCCGCTATAAAGCTGAAAATGGTCAGCAGGGCATGGGATCTGATATGACAGGTCGTAAGGGAAAAGACACCACGCTGACGGTTCCGGTGGGGACCACCGTTATTGATGTCGATACCGATGAAATTCTCGTTGACCTGCGTGAACATGGGCAAACCTTTAAGGTCGCCGAAGGCGGCGTGCGCGGTCTCGGGAACACCCGCTTTAAGTCATCGACCAATCGAGCGCCACGCCAGTCAACTCCCGGCAAAGAAGGCGAAAGCCGGAATCTCAAGTTTGAGCTGAAGGTCCTGGCGGACGTGGGCCTTCTGGGGCTGCCGAATGCGGGTAAATCGACCCTGATTCGGTCTGTCAGTGCGGCAAAGCCTAAAGTGGCCGATTATCCGTTCACTACGATGGTGCCGAACCTTGGTGTGGTTCGTGTCGATGAGCTGCGCTCCTTTGTCATGGCCGACATTCCGGGTCTGATCGAAGGTGCCTCCGATGGCGCCGGCCTGGGTATTCGGTTCCTGAAGCATCTGGTTCGTACCCGTGTTCTGCTCCATTTGGTAGACATGTTCCCCTTTGATGAGTCAACACCGGCGGAAAACGCGCTCGCTATTGCCAAAGAGCTGGAGGCCTTCTCTCCTACGCTGGCTCAGCGTGAACGTTGGCTGGTGCTGAATAAAATGGACATGGTGCCGGAAGAGGAGCGTCAGGCGCGGGTAGATTCTGTCATTGAGGCTCTGAACTGGACTGGGCCGGTCTATACCATCAGCGCGATGGCCAAGCAGGGAACCGATGCGCTCGCCGGAGATCTGATGAGCTGGCTTGAACAGCGTAATGCCGAGTTGGCTGAAAACGACGAGTTGGCGGATGAGGATGCTCAGCTGCGTGATCAGGTCGAAGAAGAGGCCCGGGAGCGTATTGAAATGCTGTCGGCGCGTCGTCGGGCTGAAAAAGCAGCTGCAAAAAACCGTTCGGACGACGATGACGACGACTACGATGTTGAGGTGGTTTACGAACCCTGATCAACGGCGACAAATCCAGCAATACTGCACTGCACAGACGGCGGTTTTCCGCCCGAGTGCTTTCGCTTAAACTGCCGCTAATTCGATGCAACGGGGCACCGACGTGACCGGGAATTTTGCAAACAACACCTTACAACACGGCACCCGATGGGTGGTTAAAATCGGTTCGGCATTGCTGACCAACGATGGCAAAGGCCTGGACCTGGAGCGCATTGCTGATTGGGCAGATCAGATCGCCCATCTTAAACGCTCAGGTGTTGATGTTGTCCTGGTGTCTTCCGGTGCGGTTGCGGCGGGAATGACACGCTTAGGCTGGGCTGCCCGACCGGATACAATGGAAATGTTGCAGGCCGCCGCCGCCGTTGGGCAAACGAAACTGGTTCAGACTTACGAAGAGCTTTTCCAGAAATCGGGTCTGCATACAGCACAAATTCTGCTGACACACGAAGATTTGTCCGACCGCAAACGATATCTCAATGCGCGTAACACCTTACGGGCCTTACTCGACATGCCGGTCATTCCCATCGTTAACGAAAACGACACGGTCACTACCGATGAAATCCGCTTCGGCGATAACGATACCCTGGGCGCATTGGTGACTAATCTGATTGAAGCCGATGCGCTGATTCTGCTGACCGATCAAGATGGCCTTTACAATGCCGATCCGCGAAAACAGCCCGATGCCCGGTTGATTGAGCGCGCAGCTGCTACCGATCCGACTTTGCTCGCGGTTGCAGGTGATGGCGGACGTCTGGGGCGCGGAGGCATGGCGACGAAAGTTCGGGCGGCCAGATTGGCAGCGCGCTCAGGAGCGGTGACGGTCATTGCCGGAGGTCGCCTGACGGACGTACTCGGGCGTATTCGTTCTGGACAGTCTGTTGGTACCGTTTTGCATCCGGATCTGGCTCCGATTGCGGCGCGCAAGCAATGGCTGGCTGGACACCTGCAGATGAAAGGTGAAATTGTTGTCGACGATGGTGCAGAACAGGCATTACTGAAACAGGGTAAAAGTTTGTTGGCGGTCGGGGTAAAAGCGGTGTCCGGTGATTTTCAACGCGGTGAATGTGTTGTTGTGCGTAATCTCAAGGGAGTTGAACTGGCCCGGGGGCTAGTCAATTATGATGTTTTGGATGCAAGCCGCATCATTGGCCAGCCAACTGGGGCGATCGAGTCCATTCTCGGTTATCTGAACGAGCCGGAACTCATCCACCGAGATAACCTGGTGATCGTATGACGCGTTGTGGCTGGTGTGGTCAGGACCCTCAGTACCAGGCGTATCACGACACCGTCTGGGGGCGTCCCGAGTGGGACAGCCGTGAGCTGTTCAGGAAACTGTGCTTAGACGGACAGCAAGCCGGCCTCAGCTGGATTACCATTCTGCGCAAACAGGCGGCCTACGAAGCGGCGTTTTACGATTTTGATCCTGAGTCGATGGCCCAGATGAGCGATGAGTATCTCAGTCGTCAGATGGAGAATTCCGCCATCGTTCGAAATCGCCGGAAACTGGAGTCGCTGCGCGGGAATGCTCAGGCATATCTTGCGTTGGAAACCAAACCAGGGGCGTTTTCTGACTATCTCTGGGCGTTTGTCGAGGGAAGTCCTGTGCAAAACCATTGGACGACTTTAGCCGAGGTGCCGACAGAGACCGAAGCCAGCCGCCAGATGTCGAAATCCCTGAAAAAACTGGGTTTCTCGTTTGTCGGCCCAACCATCTGTTATGCCTTTATGCAGGCTGTTGGCATGGTTAATGACCATCTGGTTGATTGTCATTGCCACGAACCCTGTCGTCAGTTAGGCGAGGCATGACTTCTGACTCCTGAATTTGATCATAAAGCCGCGTACACTGCGGACACTGACTGACTAAAAGAGCTTTGAGTAGGCGATATGGCAACAGAGCGACCTCCGTTTTTACCTCCGGCTCTTGGACTGTTGATGATGCTTGGGGTGTTCACCGCGCATTTTGTTCGTCCTATAGCCATGCTATTCCCTTTCCCGTTAAATTATCTGGCGTTGTTGCCCATCAGTGTGGGTGTGTTGCTGACGGTTCTGGCTGATCGGGAGTTTCGGCGTAAAGGGGTGGTCAATGAAAACGGTCAGTACCTGGACAACGCTGGAGTATTGGTGACCAGCGGCATCTACGGCCTGACGCGTAATCCCACCTATCTCGGTCTGGTCCTGATTATCATCGGGTTGGCCATCTGGGTGGGCAGTCTGTCCCCCTGGCTGATTGTCTTACTCTTTGTTTTTTTATTGCGAAGAACCTATATTGCTAATGAAGAACGTCGTTTGTCGGCACAGTTCGGCGATCGTTATCGACAATATTGCCGTCTGGTGCCTCGCTGGTTGATCCGGTTATCGCGCTGACGGCGAACTCTTCTTCAGGGGCAGGGAATGTTCACCACGCCATTGCGCGTTTATGAAACCGTTATACGAGAGAAGTCTCATTGGCTCATTTTCTGGGTACTTGTCGGGCTGATTCTGCTCGGTTTTCAAGCCAGAAATTTCACTCTCGACGCATCCGCTGAGAGCCTGCTGCTCGAAAAAGATCCGGCATTGGACTATTTTCGGGAGATCTCCGAACGCTACGGCTCTCAGGACTTTCTGATCCTCACCTTTACACCGGACGTGCCTCTGTTCAGTGAATCATCGTTGTCGGTGTTAACGGCCATTCGGGATGAAATCCGACAGCTGGAGCGCGTGGCATCGGTGGTCAGTGTCATGGACGTTCCCTTGCTGTCTAATCCTCCGGTGCCCATGACGGAGTTGGTGAGTAATATTAAAACGCTCGAGGATCCGGAGACCGACCTGGCCATGGCCCGGTCCGAGCTGGCCAACAGCCCCCTTTACGTTAATTTGCTGCTGAACCTGGATGAAAACACCACCGCGTTGCAGATCAACTTTCCTTTTGATCAGACCAAAAGTGATCTGTTATCCATGCGGGACAACCTGCGCCGTCAGGTTCAAACGTTGCCGGATTCAGGCGCCGAGAAACAGCTTGAACTGGTTGACGAACTGATTTTTGAACACAACGCAGATGCGGCCGAAGCCCTGCATCAGGACATTGAATCCATCCGTTCCATCATGACCCGATATGATGACCAGGGAGAGTTGCATCTGGGCGGCGTGCCGATGATTGCGGACGATATCATCCGTTTTGTCCGCAGTGACCTCATCGTGTTTGGGGTCGGTGTCGTTCTGCTGGTGGTGGTGACATTATGGGTGATCTTTCGACAAGCCCGCTGGGTGTTTTTGCCATTGCTCTGTTCCGGTTCCGTCGTCGTTGCGATGCTTGGGCTGCTGGGGTGGTGGCAGTGGCCGGCGACGGTTATTTCCAGCAATTTTATTTCATTACTGTTGATTCTTACCTTATCGATGAACATCCATCTGATTGTTCGGTATCGGGAACTGTTGCGCGAACATCCCGATTGGGATCAGCGGGATCTCGTGATTCGAACGGTCAGACGCATCGCGATTCCCTGTGTCTATATGACACTGACGACCGGCGTGGCGTTTGTGTCGCTGGTCAGCAGTGGGATCCGACCGGTCATTAACTTTGGTTGGATGATGACAGTCGGCATTCTGGTGTCATTCTTAATGACTTTTGCTGTGTTCCCGGCCATGTTGATGATGCTCGGTAAAAACCGACGCAGCGCCGAAGCCATGCAAGAAGGGCCGTTAACCAGGGTTCTGGCACGGTTTACGTTACGCAATGGGCGCGTCATTCTTTTGGTCAGTGCGTTAATCGCGGCCTTTACCATCATCGGGGCTTCTCAGCTTCTGGTTGAAAACAGCTTTATCGACTACTTCGACGAGGAAACCGAAATCTATCAGGGGATGACGGTCATCGATCAGCGACTGGGTGGTACCACGCCACTGGAGGTTATCCTGCGTTTTAATGGCGACAGAGATCGCGCAGAGGTGGCCGAAACACCCGAAGAGTCTCAGCCAGCCAGTGAAGTAAGCGACCCGTTTGTCGACGACTTTGTGACCGAAGATGAGTTTGTCTCTGACACCTCAGGTGATTTCATCGAAGAAGATTTTCTCTCAATGGATGAGGGCGATGTCGGGCGTTTTGAAGACGATTTTGTTGGTGAAGATGACCCTGATAAATATTGGTTTACCACGGATAAAGTCGAAGATATCAAGAAAATCCACCAGTATCTGGATGCGTTGCCACAGACCGGCAAAGTTATCTCGCTGGCGACCATGATGGAAATTGCGGAGTCGTTTAACGACGGTGAACCGCTGACAAACATTCAACTGGCTCTGCTGTATTCCGTGATCCCGGAAGAGTTCCGCGCCATCGTTGTTGATCCCTATGTGTCTGTTGAACACAACGAGGCTCGACTGAATGTTCGGATTCTGGACTCTATGCAGGGTCTGCAACGTGACGCGTTACTGCGTGATATTGAGCAGGATCTGGTTGAAGTACTGGGGTTTGAAGTCGATGAAGTCCGCTTGACCGGCATGATGGTGTTATACAACAACATGCTGCAGAGTCTGTTTTCGTCTCAGGTACTGACGTTAGGCGGCGTGTTCATTGGTATTTTGTTGATGTTTTTACTGTTGTTTCGAAACCTGACTTTGGCGTTGATTGCCATGGTGCCGAACTTGCTGGCGGCGACGCTGGTTTTGGGCGTCATGGGCTGGCTAGGCATTCCACTGGACATCATGACCATTACCATTGCCAGCATTACCATCGGCATCGCGGTAGACAACACCATTCATTACATCGTTCGTTATCGACGGGAATACGAGCGGGATCATAATTACGCCAAAGCCTTGCGACGAGCACATAAATCCATTGGGAAAGCGATTTTCTATACGTCGGTGACGATCATTATGGGGTTTTCGATCCTGACCATGTCGAACTTCAAACCCACGATCTATTTTGGTTTGCTCACAGCGCTGGCCATGACAGTGGCATTGCTGGGGTCGCTGACGCTATTACCACGATTGATTTTACTGACCCGACCCTTTGCGAAAGGGTCGGGTGACTGAACCGGAAATCAGTTCAGGCAGGTGGGGTTGGTTTTCAGGATTGCAGGCTGACTTCAAACGCCCGCACCCGACGATTATCCGCGGTGGTAACCCGAACCTGAAGATCACCAATCTGGATGGTGTCATCCCGTTTTGGAACGCGACCAAACTTGTGCATGACGATTCCGCCAATGGTATCGAATTCTTCGTCACTGAAGTCAGTCGCAAAATGCGCATTGAAGTCGACAATCGGCGTTAACGCCTGAACGATAAAAGCACCGGCTCCATTGGAGGCGATGTTTGATACCGTCTCATCGTCATGCTCGTCCTCAATTTCACCAACAATTTCCTCAAGCACGTCTTCAATGGTCACCAACCCGGAAATACCGCGATATTCGTCCACCACGATGGCCAGGTGATTACGATTTTGGCGGAAGTCACGCAACAGGACGTTTACGCGCTTGCTTTCCGGGACAAAAGTGACTTTGCGGATGATGTTGCGCACCTGCTTTTGCATTTCGGCTTCATTAAAGTCGTTGCTCAGGCTTAATGAGAGCATGTCTTTCGCCAGCAGAACACCCAGTACCTCATCAGGGTTTTCCCCGATGACGGGGAAGCGAGAGTGACCCGATGCGACAATTTTCGCAGTCCAGTCTTTAATGGACTCATCATGCTCAAGGCTGACCATTTGAGAGCGCGGGATCATAATGTCCCGAACATGCAGGTCGGACACATTCATGGCACCGGTGATGATGCGCAATGAATCATCGTCCAGAATGTCGTTGCCATGGGCATCCTGAATGATGGTCAGCAGTTCTTCACGATCTTTTGGTTCCCCGGTAAAGGCATCACCCAACCGTTCCAGCAGGGTTTTTTTACCGGGGTTTCTACTCGTGGGTTTGTCGTCACTCATGACTCTGAAGGCTCCTCTCTTTCGCCTTGGTAGGGGTCAGGGATGGACAGGGCAGCCAGAATCGTTCGTTCCGCCTGTTCCATCTGTTCAGCTTCATCGTCTTCAATGTGGTCATATCCCAGCAGATGCAAGGTTCCATGAACCACCATATGTGCCCAATGATGACTGAGGTGTTTTCGTTGTGCTTGTGCTTCTTCCTCTACGACTGGCGCGCAGATGACCAGATCACCCAATAGCCGGTCGATACCCGCGTCGGCCACACCGGGCGGTGCTTCGAAAGGGAACGACAAGACATTCGTGGGTTTGTCTTTTCCCCGATACGTCGCGTTCAGATCCTGACTCTCTTCCGCCGAGACAACACGGATACTCATTTCAACTTCGCGATCGTAACCGCTCAGAGCCGCCGAGACCCATTGCCGGAAGCTGGCTTCTGCGGGGATATTTTCGGCGTCGGTTGCGATTTGCAAATCAAGGGTCAGTTCAGTCATTACTCGGCAGCTTCATAGGCGTCAACAATACGTTGCACCAGCGGGTGACGAACAACATCACCGGACTCAAAATGGGTAAATCCGATACCCGGGACATCTTTCAGAACATCGATCGCGTGGCGAAGGCCCGAAGCCTGACCTTTGGGCAGGTCAATCTGTGACGGGTCACCCGTGATGATCGCCGTCGAGCCGAAACCGATACGAGTCAGGAACATTTTCATCTGCTCCCGGGTCGTGTTCTGACTTTCGTCGAGAATAATGTAACTGTGACTGAGCGTTCGACCGCGCATGTAAGCCAACGGTGCGACTTCGATGATGTTGCGCTCGATCAGCCGGTCGACTTTTTCGAACCCCAGCATTTCATAAAGCGCATCGTAGAGAGGGCGCAGATAGGGGTCGACTTTTTGACTGAGGTCGCCTGGCAGGAACCCCAGTTTTTCACCGGCTTCAACGGCCGGGCGAACCAACAGGATTCGGCGAACCTGATCCTGCTGCAATGCCTGCACGGCACAGGCAACAGCGAGATAAGTCTTGCCGGTGCCGGCCGGGCCGATACCGAAGTTAATGTCGTGGTTGACGACGCTGTGCACGTAACGTTTCTGATTCGCTCCCCGAGGCCGGACCACCATCTTAGGGGTATGTACCACATAGAGCTTGTCTTCGTGCAGTTTCGGCTCTTCATTGCTTTGAGCCTGCTGCCGGTCACGGACGCCGGAGACTTCCGATGGCTGCAGAAACAGGTGAACGGTGTCAGGCGAAAGGTCTTTATTGCCTTTGGTTTCCCGATACAGCCGCTTCAATATGTCTTCTGCGGCGGCAATCTGTGCTTCTTCGCCCTGAATCTGAAAGTGATTGCCCCGGTTCAGGATGCGCACATCCAGTCGGGATTCAATCTGTTTCAGATGATCGTTGGCCAGTCCGCATAAAGCAGCCAGGCGTTGAGGATGATCGGGTTCGAGCGTGAATTGACGCATGGCTTCGGCCACATCGGGCCTGTCGTCGACAGATGGGGTATTCAAAGTGGTGTTGATCCTCAGAGTTTGTAGTGTCAAGAATACCCAGACACCCCGTCTTGTCAAAAAGACTTTCGTTTAAGGTGTGCTGGGCTTATAGCAACTGGTTATAGGCGTTGCTCGAGGTCAATAGGCCAAATCCGCATTGATGATTTCACCACGCAGACTGTTGGCATAGGCTTCGGTAATACGAACCTGAACGAACTTTCCGATCAGTGACTGATCGTCACAGGTGAAAAAGGTGTTCCGGTTGTTCTCGGTGCGCCCATAAAGGTCCTCGGGATTCCGTTCAGACGCACCGGTAACCAGAATGATCTGAGTACTGCCGACCATGCGACGGCTGATCTGAGAAGCCTGTTGAGTGATTCGCTGTTGCAGAATCTGCAGTCGCTGTTTTTTGACCGATTCAGGGGTTTCGTCTGGCAGGTCAGAAGCGGGTGTCCCCGGCCGGGCGCTGTAGACAAAACTGAACGAGTGATCGAAACCAATGGTTTGGATCAGGTTCATGGTGTCTTCGAAGTCCTGATCTGTTTCACCCGGAAAGCCAATGATGAAGTCGGACGAAAAGCTGATATCCGGCCGATTGAGTCGGATGCGTTCCATTTTATCGATGTACTCATCCACTTCATGGCCGCGTTTCATGGCCGCCAATATGCGATTGGAGCCGCTCTGAACGGGCAGGTGGAGATGGCTGACCAGTTCCGGGACGTCGTTGTAGACATCAATCAGACTCTCTGTGAACTCGACCGGGTGGCTGGTGGTGAACCGGATTCGGTCGATACCGTCGATCTGAGCGGCCAGCGTGATCAGCTCCGCGAGATCGGCCTCACCGCCGTCGTGGCGTGCGCCACGGTAGGCATTGACGTTTTGGCCAAGAAAGTTGATTTCCCGGACGCCCTGGCCCGCCAAGTGGGCAACTTCTGCGATAACGTCGTCAAACGGCCGGCTGACTTCTTCACCCCGGGTGTATGGCACGACACAGAATGTGCAGTATTTGGAGCAGCCTTCCATGACCGATACAAACGCCGAGACGCCATCACTTTTGGGTGCTGGCAGATGATCGAACTTCTCGATTTCCGGGAACGTGATATCAACCACCGAGATTTTATCCGACCCGGTCGCGGCTGCATCGGTTGCATCGATCATTCCAGGCAGGCGATGCAGCGTCTGGGGCCCGAAAATCATATCCACATGAGGAGCGCGCTGGGAAATGGCATCGCCTTCCTGAGAAGCCACACATCCTCCGACACCGATTTTCAGGTTCGGGTTTTTGTCTTTCAAAGACTTCCAGCGACCCAGCTGATGAAACACCTTTTCCTGGGCTTTCTCCCGGATAGAGCAGGTGTTCAGCAAGATGACATCCGCGTCATTCTCGTTGTCGGTCAGCTCGTAGCCGTGGCTTTCACCGAGAAGGTCGGCCATACGGTCCGAATCGTACTCGTTCATCTGGCAGCCGTGGGTTTTGATAAAAAGCTTTTTCGTCATCAGATCGCTAAAGGTTGAAATTTCAGGGCGCGGAATTATACCTGTCAGTGGCTGAAATCCAAACAGTCCTGAGCCAGATGCGGTTAAATTTGGTGAACAGAAGTAAAGAAGCTGACTTTTAACCGCAGAAGTGACTCAGGGTCCGGTCTTTAACTTCCGGCCTCGTTGCCGCCTAGAGTGTTGTTAAAAAAGCAAATGAAAAAGCAAGAGTCCATCTATTGTGTCCGGTTTATCAATCAGGACAAGCTGTATGAAATCTACTGCCAGCATGTGTATCCCAGTGACATGTTCGGTTTTCTGGAACTGGAAGGATTTATATTCGGTGAGCGCAGTCAGGTTCTGGTTGATCCGGGCGAAGAGCGTTTAGCAAAAGAGTTTTCAGGGGTGAAGCGTTCCTTTGTACCCATGCACGCGGTTGTTCGTATCGATGAGGTGGAGAAGGAGGGCACGCCTAAAATCAGCGATTCCAAAGGCTCAGCCACCGTGACGGCTTTTCCGGCCACTCCTCCTAAGAAAAGCTGAACTGAGATGTGTAATAATTTGTAGCCTGAACAGCCAGTTGTCGGATTTTCTGATAAGGTGCGCCGCTTTTCGCCCCCGGCGGGGCGGCGTTGCTGATTGACGAGAATACGAGGCCTGCGATGTATCAGAGATGGCGCCATCATCTGAATTGGTTTTTCCCGACGATAACGACGGCCGTTTTGCTGTTGAAACTGTATCTTTCTACCGCCACTTTCTAGTTTGGGTGATTTGATACTTTGGGAATGCGCACAGATTGAAAAGTTGACTATACTTTTTGTAAAGGGGTTGGTGATTTGATCACTGACCACCATAATAAAGTAAGAGAGTATTCTGACAGAGGTAGAATCATGGCAGCATTGACAATCGTAGTCCTGATCATAGGTTACAGTGTGTTGCAGTCCAAGAAGCCGACATTGCAGCCCATTAAAATCCGCCGTGAGGACGAGACGCCAAGGCGCCGATAATGCCAGGGCTCAGTGATTGGTTGAAATTTGATCGGCTGACACTATAATCCTCCGCCTTTGGCAACCCCAAAAAGGTCCTGGGTTTTGAAAAGCACTTCTTCCTCATTGCTGGCCACAGCTTGGTGTTTCTTTTTTTGTCTTTCAGACGTCTTTGCGAACGAATCGACGTCTGTAGAAACGAATGAAACCTCTGTCTCTCAAGACGCTGAGCTGCCCGAAATGGCGGCCATCAGCGATGTTCAAACCAAAAAAGACACCTTTTTTGGCTTCCTTGAACCCATCATTGAACAAGCGAATCTGCGTATCCAAGCAGAAAGAGCTTGGTTAAAGGTTATTGAGACTGACCTTCGCAATGATCGTGCCTTAGCCGCCTGGCAGCATTCGCTGCTGGAAAAACTCGGTAATGACTACAAAGTTGATGAACCGGTCGGTTCACGAGCCTACTTCGCGGAACTGTTTTTACGTGTCGATGTGCTTCCAGCGTCGTTAGTTCTCGCGCAGGCTGCCAATGAGAGCGCCTGGGGCACCAGCCGGTTTGCGGTTGATGGCAATAATCTCTTTGGGCAATGGTGCTTCACCAAAGGCTGCGGCTTGGTGCCGAGCGGTCGGGATTCCGACGAAAGTCATGAGGTTCGTGTGTTTGATTCCGTGACGGAATCGGTCAACAGCTATTTTCGGAACATTAATACCCACCGTCAGTACCATTCGTTGCGGACCATCCGCTCAGAGTTGCGATACCTGGGACAAGCGCTGGACAGTGAGACGCTGGCCTGGGGGCTTGAAGGTTACAGCATCCGAGGCGAACACTACATTCGTGAGCTGATTGCGATGATTCGTTATAACCGCCTCGACGAGTTCGACCAACCCGCTTTCTACGCCAGTCGGGCCATTGAAGTACGTCGCCAGTAACGATCATCGGATGGCGGGGCTCGGCCCTTACACTTCCTGATGCTTGTATTTCCGATGCGGAATGAGTAAAACAGCGCTTCACGTTCAGGAGTCCCATCATGTTTTCCGGCATTGTTCAGAATAAAACCCAGGTTCGCATTGAGCAGGAACGAGATCAGTTAAAAACCTTCTCGATCGCCTTGACTGATACCCAGATTCAGGGCCTGACGACGGGGGCCAGCATTGCCTTAAATGGCGTTTGTCTGACGGTGACTCAAATCCGCTCCGGCAGAGCCTGGTTCGATGTGATGATGGAAACGCTCAGAGTGACCAATCTCGGCGAGTTGCGAACCGGCGATCTGGTGAATGTTGAACGGGCCGCTCGTTTTGGTGATGACATCGGGGGGCATGCCATGTCCGGACACATATCTGCGACGACAGAAATAGTTGAGATCGAACGTCCTGCGAACAACTGCATAATCTGGTTTTCGATCACCCCTGATCAGCGTCGATACCTCATTCCTAAGGGCTTTGTCGGTCTTAATGGATGCAGCCTGACTATTGGCGAGGTACTCCATGATCGCTTTAATGTGTATTTGATTCCGGAAACATTGGACGTGACAACCTTTGGTGATTTAGCCGTCGGGGCCAAGGTGAATCTTGAATACGACCCTCAGACGCAAGCCATTGTTGAAACCCTGACCCGAATGAAAGACGAGGGACTATTATGACCGTCGGAACTCATCCACCTGAATCGATGGTTATTAAGGTTGTGGCGTTTGATCAGATGGATCTTCACACCCTCTATGATCTTTTAGCCCTGCGAATGTCGGTTTTTTGTGTCGAGCAGAACTGCCCGTATCAGGACATTGATGGCAAGGACCCGCTGGCCTGGCATGTCTTGGCGTATCGTGCGGGCGAGCTTGTCGGTACGGCCCGGGTGTTGATGCCAGGAGAGTCCTATGCGGATGCCTGTTCGATTGGCCGGGTGGCCAATCGGTCGGATACCCGGGGCCAGAAAGTCGGGCAACAGGTGATGCGGGCCGCTGTTGAAGCTTGTGAAGTTCGCTTCCCTCAATACCCGATACGGATTGGGGCCCAACAGTATCTGAGTGGCTTTTATCAGCAGTTTGGTTTTTCGGAAACCGGCCCGTCTTATCTTGAAGACGGCATTGTCCATGTGCCCATGCTCAAAGCGGCCGTCCAGAACAGCTGATCGGTAGCCGGTCGGATCCTATGGACTCGCGTCGGCTAACACCGTGTCTACAAAGGCCATGTGTTCCTGCGCCAGCTGTCGGGCACGGTCTGGCTTGCGGTAGTAGATCGCCTCAAACAGAGCTGTATGCTGTTTCATTAAACGTAAACGAGTCTCCGGGCGACGGGACATGGTACCAATGTTCCGCGTGACGTTGGCGCGCAGCAGCGTGAACAGGCTGTTCAGGGTCAGGGCCAGAATCTGATTTCCGCTGGCTTGTGCAATGGCCAGATGAAAACGGGCATCGGCGAGCCCCTCCGCTTTTAAGTCACCCTGTCGATGGGCATGTTTGAGATGTCGATGCGCACGCTCAATGGCTTTCAGGTCATTCTCCGATGCCCGCTGAGCCGCCAGAAAGGCCGTCTGCGATTCAATGGCCTGTCGATATTCCCTGAGTTCCTCATGGCTGAACGTCTGCTGTTGCCATTCAACGAGATCCGGCAGGGTTTCAGGCGTATCTGAGCGAACATAATGACCTGAGCCGACAACTGAAGCGATGCAGCCCTGTTGCCTGAGAGCTGTCAGTGCCTCTCGGATGGTGGCACGGCTCACCTGATAGTCGGCGGCCAGCGTCCGTTCCGATGGCAACCGGGTATCAACCGGCCAGTCGCCATCACGAATGGCAATTTTCATCAGCGCAAGGACATCGTCCAGTCGGTTCATATTGGTCAGACCAATTGTGATATTGTGGTTGATGGTACCCCATTTACCGGTGATTCCACGTGTCTTGGCGATGCTTTGCGACTAAAGTAGGGGACTTGTCTGACCAGCCTGAAATTGGACACCGAATACACTGATGTTTGAATCTGAAACGGATTAACGGTCATGCCGATAACACACTTTCTGAACGAGCTGCGGAATCATCTGCCTGAAGAGCGGATAATTACCGATGAGTTTCGCCGATTTACGTACAGCACGGATGCCAGCTTTTATCGGATGCTGCCCCAGGCAATTGTGCGGGCGAACAGTGAGCAAGACATCGTGGTGGTTTTGCAGTTGGCGGGCCGGCATCAGGTTCCGATTACTTTTCGAGCCGCCGGTACAAGCCTTTCCGGACAGGCCGTGACCGATAGTGTGCTGGTGTTATTGACCGATGAATGGCAGGGGGTGAGCGTTGATCCGCTTGGTGAGACGGTGCACGTTCAACCCGGCGTCATCGGTGGCAGAGTCAATCAGGCATTGCTGCCTTATGGCCGTAAGATTGGTCCGGACCCGGCCTCCATCAACGCCTGTAAAATAGGCGGCATTGTGGCGAACAACGCCAGTGGGATGTGTTGTGGCACCAAGCACAACAGTTACCATACTTTGCAGGCAATGCGCCTGATTCTACCGGATGGCACGGTCCTGGATACCCGTGACGAGGCCTCGGTCACAAACTTCAGGGCGTCGCATGAAGCGTTGTTGTCCGGCCTGACTGAACTGCGGGAGTCTCTGTTATCCCGTCCGGAACTTTGCGAAAAAGTTCGCCATAAATACCGACTTAAAAATACCACCGGTTACGGCATGAATGCGTTGCTGGATTTCGAGGACCCGATCGACATTCTGACTCACCTGGTGGTTGGATCGGAAGGCACCCTGGGTTTTATCAGTGAAGTCTCTTTGCAAACTGTCGATGAGTTGCCGCAAAGGGCGTCGGCGATGGTCGGTTTTTCGGATCTGAACGATTGTGCGTTGGCGGTTGCGCGGTTGCGCGCGGCGCCTGTGGATGCCGTTGAGCTGTTGGACATGCGGGCGATACAGTCGGTTTCACATCTACCCGGCTTACCGGCTTTTGCCCGTCAATTGCCGGACGCAGGTGGATTATTGCTGATTGATGTCCGAGCCACCAATCCTGACACCTTGGCCGCGTCTTTAGCCGAGGTTGATCGTGTTCTCGGTGAAAGCCCGGTAGCAGACAGCACTGGATTTACCACCGATAGCAGCTTAATCGAGGAGTACTGGCATCTACGTAAAGGGACTTTTCCCGCCGTCGGCGCTAATCGACCGGCCGGTACCACCGTCATTATTGAAGACGTTGCCTTTCCAATAGAGCGTCTTGCTGAAGGTGTGGAGCGGCTGCAAGCGCTGTTTGATGAGTTTGGCTATCGTGAAGCCATCATCTTTGGCCACGCTTTGGAGGGTAATCTGCATTTTGTGTTTACCCAGAGTTTTGATGAGCCGGCGGAAGTTCAGCGTTACGACGAGTTCATGGCCTCGGTCAGTGATCTGGTCGCACTGGAGTTTGGCGGTTCCCTGAAAGCTGAGCACGGAACCGGGCGCAATATGGCGCCGTTCGTGAAACTTGAGTGGGGCGAATCTATTTATGAACTGATGACTCGTATCAAACGACTGATTGATCCTAATGGGTTGTTAAATCCCGGAGTCATACTGAATGACGATGAAAAGGCACACCTGAAGCATCTGAAACCGATGCCGGTCGCCGACCCGGTGATCGACCGCTGTATCGAGTGTGGCTTTTGCGAGGACGTTTGCCCAAGCCAGAATTATTCTTTGACCCCACGGCAACGCATAGCGGCGTTTCGGGAAATACAGCGTCGCAAAGATCAGCAGGTCAATGTTGGGCCTGATTGGGATCAGGCGTTTCAAACCATGGGGATTGATACCTGCGCGGCGACGGGATTATGCGAGTTGAAATGTCCGGTTGGCATAAACACCGGCGAGTTAGTGCTCAAGTTGCGTTCACGGCAAAACTATCGTTACCGCAGGTTGTCGGCACTGATGGCCCGACATTTTGCCGCCGTCGCCAGTTGGGTCCGGTTTGGCTTAATGCTCAGTGCCGGTGTACAAAGGCTGTTCGGGGCAAATCGCTTGGAGCAGGCGAGTCTAAGGATCCGTCAGTGGAGTGGTCAGCGAACGCCGGTTTGGTTGAGTTCGACACCGCGACGCTCGAACCCGATCTATGCCCGAAATGAACGGATCGACCCGAATGCTCGGGATACGGTTGTTTACTGGTCTTCTTGTGCCAGTCAATCAATGGGGCCGGCTCTGAATGAAGATCGCCGACCCATACCCGATGCAGTACGGTCGGTCTTGGAGAAAGCCCGACTGAATGTCGTGTACCCGCAACCCACACGAGGACTGTGTTGTGGTCAACCGTTTCGTTCGAAAGGGCAGAACCAGGAAGCCGATCTGATGATGAACGAAGTGCTTGATGCTTTGTGGGAAGTCTCCAGTGCCGGCCGTTATCCGGTGTTGGCGGATGCCAGTCCCTGCTCATTACAGGTACGGGAAGAGGCTGAGAAGCGCGGTATCCATCTGTACGACTCCAGTGCCTTCATCGATCGTTTTCTGCTCAGTCGTCTTGAGTTTGAGCCGGAACCTTTGCCGGTTGCCGTTCATGTAACCTGCAGTACTCAAAAACAGGGCCTCGAGCGCAGTCTGTTGCGGGTGCTCGATAAAGTGGCACCAAACTGGACACGACCGGAGGGTATCTATTGTTGTGGATTCGCCGGTGACAAAGGTTTTACCCAGCCGGAACTGAACGCGTCGGCGCTGAAGAGTCTTGCCGGTCAGGTTAAGGACTGTCGTTATGGGATATCGACAAGCCGCACCTGTGAAATCGGTTTATCGCGTCATAGTGGGTTGACGTACTATTCGTTGTTTGAAGTGGTAGATCGATGTTCGAAAGCTGCCAATACCCTGGAGGGTTGAGTACCGAACGGATCCGAAAAGTCTCAGGTGAGCTATTGTCCATTAAAAAAGGCACCTTAGGAGGTGCCTTTTTATCGACTCAACGACTGCTCAGGGTTTGAGGAAGGGGTTAACCAACCAGCCCAAAGGACCGGTAAGTTTTACCGGAGCCTCGACCAGAGACAGCAGCCAACAATCGCCATCGGCGTCAGCCTGAGGGGAATGGAAGTGTTCCCCGGCGAGATGGATAAAGTCACCCGGGCCATAGGAGCCCATTTCATCCGAAAAGCCCCCCTCAATGACGACGCTGATCTCGTTGCCTCGGTGAGTGTGATGCGGAACCCGGCCACCTGACTTCATATGATGCAGCCCGAGGATTAAGCCCGTCTCATCTTTCAGCAGCTGACTGACTCTGAGGTTTTTCATCGGGCTGCGCCAGTCCAGCGATTCAGTGTCTTTGTGAATCAGCTTTTCAATGACCGGCGGGAACCGGGACGGAGCCTTCGGTGCCTTGGGTGCACTTACCGTGGGCTCATTCTGGATTCTCGACATTAACCGATCAAACCCATCGCCGGCGAGGTCTGCCCGGGTTTGTTCTTCAAACAGAACCGCCGCCATACTCTCATTGTCATGCACCTGGTGCCGACAGGCCTGACAGAAATGCAGGTGGGTTGAGATTGCAATGCTCATCGCACTGGAGCCCGTGCCACTGGCAAACTCCAGAAGTTGATCGTTGGTTGGGTGCCAATTGCTCATAACTCATTCGCTCCCAGATGTGTTTTCAGTTTTTGCATGGCCAGTCTTACTCTGGATTTTACAGTGCCTAGAGGCAGATTCAGTTCACTCGCCACTTCCTGATGACTTTTATCTTCCAGGAAGACTTTGGCGACAATCTGTTTTTGTTCGATCGGCAGGTGATTAAGCTCATTTTTCACGTGCGTCTGTATACGGGACTCTCTAACTTCCCCAAACAGGTCAGTATCACCCTCTAAGTCCCATACATCATCCGCATCGACATCGTTTTGATATTTACTGAGTTTACGCAGCAGATCGATGCGTTGGTTTCGCGCAATGGTGAAAATCCACGTAGAGGGGGCCGCCTTGCGCCGATCGAACTGTCCGGCTTTTCGCCAGACCGTCATCATCACTTCCTGAACCAGTTCTTCTGGTAGGTGATCGCCTTGGTAATGCAACCCAGACGACACTCCGAAAGCTTTGATTAGCGGACCAAAATGGTTATAGATGGCCTGAAAGGCTTGAGTGTCCTGTGAGGCGGCTACCTTTTCCAGCATGTTCGCGAAATGTTCGCGATCCTGCAGTTGCTGTTCAGTCATGGCGCTTCCTTTCACTGGGCGCTGTCTGTTGCGGAGAGCCAAAGCCGTCATACCCTATACCTGTGATGATGATCGTCACTGAAATACGGGTGTGCGGCGTGTATGGATCATCCGATGAGTTGTTCTTTAATCCACTTCAGCAGTTTTTTACTGTTTTTGCCACCGCGAACCGGCGCATCCGGGTCATCCGGCTGCTCTTTACGCGCTGCACGGACCAGTGATCGAAAGGGTTGTCGGTCTGTTTCCGGGTAGGCATCGAACCAGTCAGCTTCAGCAGTGTCTTCTCGCAGCAAACGCTCTCGCCAGACCTCAGCCTGATTCAAAATGCGTTGCGAGGCTTCCGAGGACGGATCAAGCAAGTCCAACTGAGATTGAATCTGCTCAACCGGCTCAGAACGCATCAGTTTGCCGATGTACTGCAGGTGACGACGAGTGGCTTCGTTGCTTTTAATACGGCGACTTTCTTCGATAGCATCAAGCATGGCATCTGACAGCGGGAACGCGGCGAGATCGCTCGCCTTTAAGTTGATCAGTTGCTCACCAATGCTCTGAAGACGAAGCATTTCACGCTTCATTTCGGATTTACTGACCCATTCGATGTCGTCTTCGTCAATCGGGTCGTTGAGTTCTTTCATGAAAGAGTCCTGACAGGAGTAGAGAGCTGGCGCGTTGCGCTACAGCAGAAAAATGGTCGCCAAACCCAAGAATGTCAAAAAACCAAACACATCTGTGAGCGTGGTAAGAATGACGCTGCCCGACAATGCCGGGTCTACGTCGACTGATTTTAAGAAAAATGGCAGTAATGTGCCAGAGAGGACTGCAATGCAGATGTTCACCAGAATGGCAGAAGCGATGACCATGGCCAGTGAGAGCTCTCCGTACCAGATCACGGTAATAGATCCGATCACCAATGCCCAGAGGGAGCCATTAATCAGTCCGACTCCCAGTTCCCGCATAATCATCCAACTGAGGTTAGCGCGGGTAATGTGCCCGGTGGCCATGCCTCGGATCATCAGAGTCAATGTCTGGCTGCCGGCAATGCCGCCCATACTGGCGACGACCGGACTGAGTACGGCCAGTGCGACGATTTGCGCAATTGACGCTTCAAAGCGACTCATCACAGCGGCGGCGATAAAGGCCGTGGCCATGTTGATGCCCAGCCAGACGGCACGATCACGGCTGCTGCGAACCACCGGTGCAAAGGGATCGTCTTCTTCGTCCAGACCCGCCATGCTCATCATGTTGTGATCAGCCGTCTCGATAATAACGTCTACCACGTCATCGACGGTAATCCGGCCAATCAACAGGCCGCTTTCATCGACGACCGGGGCGGAGACCAGATCATAACGCTCAAAAATCTGTGCCACTTCCTCTTCGTCAGCGGTGGCGGGAATGGCTTGAGGTGTATCGGCCATGACCGACTCGACGATTTGTTCCGGTTTTGATTGCAGCAGTTTGGAGACTGCCAATGAGCCCAGATAGCGAGACTCCCGATCAACGACCCAGATGACATCAAAAGGGGTTGGCAGTTGTTTTTTACGCAGATACCGGAGCACCGTTTCAATAGTGACGTCGGCTCTCACCGAGATCATATCGGTGTTCATCAGACCGCCGGCGGTGTCCTCCGGAAACGCCAGCAAGCCTTCGACCTTACGCCGGCTGTCATGCGGCATAAGCAGGAGTGCCTGACTGGAGCTTTTCACCGGCATCTGCTGTAACAGATCGGCTAAGTCATCGGCATCGACATCCTGCGTGGTCTCAACGAACTCTTCGGGTGACATTCGTTTCAGAATGCCCTGCTGAATGTCTTCATGGAGGTTGGCGAGAACTTCGCCTTGCAGGTCTTCGTCGATGTAGCCCCAGAGCACATCACGTAACCGGCTGGGTATGGATTCCAGCAGGTGAGCCATGTCAGCAACGCTGAGTTGATCCCGGAACAGATCTTCAATCGGGTCCAGATTATCGGACTCCAGCGCGGCTACTATGCGGGTTTTATACTGATCGAGCAGGGCGGTGTCCGTTGCGGTGGGCATAAACGGTCTCTCAGTAACTTACGGCAGGCGTGAGGGCTTGGTTACTCACCTTCATCAAACTTGTTGTTAATCAGGGTGCTGATGGCTTCCCAAGCCCGCTCTTCATCACTGCCGTCGATTTCAAACGTGAGCTCTGTACCTTTGGACGCCGCCAGCATCATGACAGCCATAATACTTTTTGCGTCTGCCTGTCGACCTTCTTTAAAAACCTGAACTTTGCTCGAATGATGCGCTGCGGCGGCCACCAATTTGGCGGCGGCTCTCGCATGCAAGCCGAGTTTGTTAATGATGGTGATGTTTTCCCGTATCACGAATGATCCTGCCCAAGGTCACGATGTCGAATTTGAGTTTTCGAATAGCTCTTATCAAAAGTAGCAGAGAGTTGTTCCGTCAGGTAGACCGAGCGGTGCTGACCGCCCGTACAGCCGATGGCAACCGTCAGGTAGCTACGTTGATTGTTTTCGTAATGCGGCAACCATCGCTCCACGAAGTTTTGGATGTCATTGAACATGTCGGTGACGGCGGGCTCTTTTTGCAGAAAATCCTGAATGGGCTTGTCGCGTCCGGTAAACATGCGCAGGTTTTTATCCCAGTAGGGGTTAGGTAGACAGCGCACATCAAACACGAGGTCAGCGTCCCGGGGTAATCCATGCTTGAACCCGAAACTCAGGAACTGCAAGGAGAGTCCTTTAGGTTTGCGTACCAGCAGAACCCGGACCTGTTCACGTAACTCCTGCACAGACAGTGTGCTGGTATCGATCTTGAGAGTTGCATGATCAGCAATTGCGGCCAAATAGTGACCTTCCTGCTCAATGGCTTCAGCCAGCGAGGCGTGTTCGTTAGTCAGCGGGTGTTTACGACGTGTCGCGGAAAAGCGCTGCAATAAGATCGTTTCATCGGCATCGAGATACAGCAACTCAGGTTGAACGTCACTATCCAGCTGTTCCAGGATGTCCGGCAGTCCGCTGATGCCATCTGTTGAGACCCGAACATCAATGCACACCGCAATGCGTTTGTTCGCCGACTGGTCCATCCAGCGCACCAGTTCGGGCAACATTGACGGTGGCAGATTGTCGATGCAGTTGAAGCCGGCATCTTCCAGCGTGTTCAGCACGGTTGATTTGCCGGACCCGGAACGGCCGCTGATGACAATCAGTCGAGTGGTGTCAGTGGTCATGTCAAAATATCCGGCGTCAGTGAGCCGCTCCTGAAAAGCTTTGGTACAGGCTGGCAGCGTCTGGACACTGGTGCAAGCGTTTGAGTTCATCCGGATCGTGAACACGCTCGACAATACCTGCCAGGAGCTGCAGGTGTTCATCGGTCGCTTCAGCAGGCACGATGAGTGTGAAAATCAGATCAACCGGTTGCCGGTCAATGGCATCAAAATCGATGGCTTCCGGTAGCCGCACCAAGAGCGCGACCGGTGCATCAAGGCCTTCAAGGCGACAATGAGGCACGGCGACGCCAGAACCGATACCGGTACTGCCCAGGCGTTCTCGGGCAACAAGTTGATCAAAAATCGCGATATCTGAATGGTCACTGAGCGTCTGTGACAGACGCTCAGCAATGGTTTGTAGTACTCGTTTTTTACTGGCTCCGAAATCTTCAATAAAGGTGAGTTCCGGGCTCAGTACGTGATTCAGAGGAATCATGGTGAGTGTCAGCTTCCGTGTTTGCGGGCAACGTTCTTTTCTTTGTGCTTGATCAGTTGCCGATCGAGCTTGTCATTCATCATGTCAATGGCGGCGTAGAGGTCATCATGGACCGCATCGGCATGCAATTGACCACCTTTAACATTTACTGAGGCTTCAGCCTTTTGTCGCTCTTTTTCGACGGTCAATGTCACCTGGACATTGCCAATCTGGTCAAAATGCCGTTCGAGTTTCTCGATTTTAGTGGAAACGTAATTCTGGAGGGCTTCAGTGACTTCAACGTGGTGACCGCTGATATTGACTTGCATAGGCTGCTCCTCTTGCAGTTATACCGGTTCAGTCCGACATAGGACTGGGTGTATGCGAACCAATCAGATGATTGGCTCGCCCGACCCGAGGGTCGGCTTGTAAACTGACAGATCTGTTTCGTTCTTCCTTGCTTTAAATATTGCCCTAGAAGCGTAAAACTTCAAGTGAGATTTCGTTTTATTTTCTGCGTTAAATCAAACTCTTACGTTCGTTAGAGGGCGGAATGTGCATGGCCTCCCGGTATTTGGCGATCGTACGCCGTGCTACCTTGATGCCCTGTTCGCCAAGTAAGTTGGCAATTTTTGAGTCGCTCAGAGGTTTGCGGGTGTTTTCCGCTGCAATGAGTTTTTTGATCAGTGCCCGGATGGCTGTACTTGAGCATTCTCCACCAGAGTCGGTACTGACATGACTGCTGAAAAAGTACTTCAGTTCATAAATGCCTCTCGGCGTATGCATGTACTTCTGGGTTGTGACCCGGGAGATCGTTGATTCGTGCATGTCAACGGCCTCAGCAATGTCATGCAGGACCAGCGGTTTCATGGCTTCGTCGCCGTAATCCAGGAAACCACGTTGATGTTCAACAATGGTCGACGCTACTTTCAGGAGGGTTTCATTCCGTGACTGCAGACTTTTGATGAACCATTTGGCTTCTTGTAGATGGTCTTTCAGATAGTTGTTGTCACTGGAGTTGTCGGCTCTTTTCACCATCGATGCATAAGAGGAGTTGACCCGTAGTTTAGGGGCGATGTCCGGGTTGAGCTCAACCAGCCATCGGTTGTTCTTGATGTCTTTGGTGACGATTACATCGGGTACCACGTATTCGGATTTGCCCGACTCAACCGCATTACCCGGACGCGGGTTCAGGGTTTGAATCAGCAGCATCACTTCCCGAAGCTCGGGTTCTTTGATGCGGGCTTTGCGCATCAGCTGTGTGTAATCTTTGCTGCCAAGCAGGTCAATGTACTTGCTGACAATGTCGATGGCCGTTGCGCGCATCGGCGTGTCTTCGGGGAGTTGACGCAGCTGGATAATCAGACAATCGGCCAGATTACGCGCACAGATACCCGGTGGGTCGAACTGCTGCAACCGGTGCAGTACGGCCTTAACTTCGTCCTCGTCGAGACTGTCGTCGTCGGTAGACAGATCTTCGCGCAGACCCTCGAAAATCTCTTCGACAGAGTTGCTCAGATAACCCTCTTCGTTGACGCACTCGATAAGCGATTCGGCTATAACCCGGTCTTTATCGGTCATCGGTGTCAGGTTCAACTGCCAGTAGAGGTGATCCCAAAGCGAGTCTGTCGTGCCGTAAATGTTCTCGAGATTGTAGTCATCATCGGCTGCCGGCATGGCATGATTAGTCGGCGTGTGGGTGTAGATATCATCCCAGGAGGAGTCAACGGCAAGATCGTCGGGAATGGTGTCCTTAACGGTGAACTCCTGACTGGCCTCATCGGTTTGTGTGTCAACAGAGTTATTTTCTTGTTTGTCGGCATCGTTGCCGGTTGATGAATCTGCACCATCGTCTTCTTTTACTTCCAGCATTGGGTTGGACTCCAGCGCCTGCTGAATTTCAGTCTGCAGGTCCAGAGTCGAGAGCTGTAGTAATTTGATGGCTTGTTGCAACTGAGGCGTCATCGTCAGTTGCTGGCTCATCTTAAGCTGTAACGAGGTTTTCATAGGTTGTTGTTGCTCACGTTAACTGATCTTACAAAAAAGAAGACACAAAAATTACAAACGAAACTGGTCGCCTAAATATACCTCACGAACGGTCTGATTGCTCAGTACCGCGTCGGCATTGCCTTCAGCGATGATATGACCACTGCCGACAATGTAGGCTTTTTCGCAAATGTCGAGTGTTTCCCGAACGTTGTGATCGGTGATTAAAACGGCGATCTTACGCTGCTGCAGGTGGTAGATGATTTCTTTGATATCTCCCACGGAAATCGGATCGACACCGGCAAAAGGCTCGTCCAATAAAACAACCTTGGGTTCCATAGCCAGCGCTCTGGCAATTTCGACTCGACGGCGTTCGCCGCCAGACAGGGCCATGCCCAGGCTTTTGCGAATGTGAGTGACACTGAACTCTTCAAGCAGGGCTTCCATTCGCTCACGTTGTTCTGCCCGGTTTATGTCTTTACGGGTCTGCAATACCGCGAGAATGTTGTCCTCTACGGACAGCTTCCGGAAAATCGAGGCTTCTTGCGGCAAATATCCAATGCCCCGTTTGGCGCGAGCATGCATGGGTTGAGCCGTGACGTCGATACCATCGATCTGCACGGAGCCCTTATCCGCAGCAACCAACCCGACAATCATGTAGAAACAGGTGGTTTTACCGGCACCGTTTGGACCCAGCAGACCGACGATTTGGGCTTCTTCGACCGCCAGACTGACATCCTGAACCACCGGGCGACGTTTATAGCTTTTGGCCAGATTGCGAGCTTCGAGCAGTGCCATCAGTCCAGCGTCTCCGGTTGCAGGGTGAATTCGGCCTGAGGAGCACTGTCGTCATTACGAATCAGTCGGGCGGATTCGATGACCATAACACCTGACTGAGTGTTGTACTCAATTCGCTCGCCAGACGCCTGATTGTCGCTTTGTTGCAGCTCTGCCTGGCCAAAGGTGATGATGGTGTTTTCATCGGGAAAATACTCGATCTGAGTGCCGCGCATTTCAACCGGAGGTTGGTTTTCCGTCGGCGTGTCAACAAAGCGGGCAGGCTGACCGGTTGCTTTCAGGTAGGTGATTCGTTGTGTATCGGGGTCTCGGCGAAAGATGACTTCGTCGGCGTAGATCGATAATGCGCCCTGAGTGATCACCACGCTGCCGGTCAGGGTCGTTTGGCCGCTGTTTCCGTCCAGTGTGGTTTTGTGTGCCTTGCCGCGAATGGCCAGATCACGGTCGCCGGGTAAGGCCGCAGCCTGGAGCGTGAGCAGTCCTGCCAGCAATGTCACTGTGAGCGTTTTAAGACGGATCATAATAAAAGTCTACATCAGAGAGAAACTGAATTACCGGGTCGATTGTATCAAGATTCACCGTCAGGCCAACGGATGATATCCGCTGCTTGCCTTGAGTGACTTCGACCGGCTGTTCGGTGCTTGCCTGTTGCTGTTGTTCATCATAATGCATGCGGTCGCTGTGCAGCACCATGGGCGGTATGGCATTTTGCTGAGCAATCACGACGTTGCCAATCAGGTCGATGTTGTTGTTTTCGTACACGGTGGCTTGATCTGCGGTGATTTGCCAGGCCTTTATACCGTCATCCAGACGATGAATGATCGGGGCTGACAGGCGGCTCTGACCGGTGCTTTCGTAGACGGACATGGTGTCTGCCCTGGTCGTTAACGTGGCTTGGCCGGTGGCGTCATAGCGTGTCAGATCCAGACCGGTGATGTAAATATCCGGGGCATCATCTGGCAGTTCATAATCACTGTTGTCGGGCACGGCATCGTCTGTCCCGGTAAAATCAAACAGCCACACCGCGACTAATACCGCCAGTGCCCACGGAATCGCCCGCAGCAGAGTCGCGTTGTTCACGCGACGCCGGCCCGCAGAATGTCGTGCATGTGGATGACGCCGGCAACCTGTGCGTCTAAGTCCGTGACAATCAGTGAGGTGATTTTTCGTTCTTCCATTTCAAACAGGGCCTGAGCGGCCAGGTTCTGAGCGGACGTTGTCAGCGGATGCGGATGCATCAGGTCGGCAATTCTTGTGTTGCGGAAATCGGTGTCATTTTCCAATGCCCGACGCAAGTCGCCATCGGTGAACACACCGAGCAGATCACCATTGGACTGTATGGTAACCATGCCAAGGCTTTTCTGTGTCATGACCACGAGGGCGTCGGACACCGATTGCTCCGGGTGGACAACGGGAATGGCATCGCCGGTGTGCATGATGTCGCCGACTTTTAAAAGCAGCTTACGACCCAGGCTACCGCCGGGGTGGGAAAAGGCAAAGTCTTCGGCAGTAAAGCCGCGGGCTTCCAGCAAGGCAATAGCTAATGCATCGCCCATTACCAGTGTTGCTGTCGTTGACGAGGTCGGTGCCAGATTGAGTGGGCAGGCTTCGGTATCAACTCCGCAGAAAAGATGAACATCAGAGGCTTGCCCCAACGTGCTGTTCGGGTTGCCGGACAGACCGATGAGAGGTGTTCCCAGTCGTTTGATCAGTGGCAGCAATGTGATGATTTCCGAGACTTCTCCGGAGTTGGACAACGCAATGACGACGTCCTTATCGGTGATCATGCCCATGTCACCGTGACTGGCTTCACCCGGATGAACAAAGAACGATGGGGTGCCCGTACTGGCTAATGTGGCCGCCATTTTGTTACCGATATGACCGGACTTACCCATGCCGGTGATGACCACCCGACCCTGACAATTAAGGATCAGCTGGCAAGCCTTGGTGAATTGCTCGTCCAGTTTGAGACTGAGCTGCTGGAGCGCTTCAATCTCCATGTCAAAGGTGCGTTTGGCGATCGCGAGATAATTGATGTCTGGGTTCATGACTACACCGTTGCTGCTTGAAAAACGATCCAACCGAAGGTGGCATACATTAGCACAAAAACCGTGCCAATATAACGACCCATCGGTTTTCCAGACCGGCCCAGTGCAATGAGGCAGAAAAACAAGCAGGCGCTGATGGCCAGCATGAACAGGTAGTGCAGGTTGAAAACTTCGGCATCGAAAGCGCCGGGCGCGATCAGTCCGGGGACGGAAAGAACCGCAAGAATGTTGAAAATGTTGGAACCAAGCACGTTGCCGATCGCAATATCATGGTGTTTTTTCAGTGCACTGGCGACCGAGGCGGCAAGCTCAGGTAAGCTGGTGCCGACCGCGATGATGGTAGCTCCGATGACCGCTTCACTGATCTGAAACATGTCGGCGATTCCAACGGCGCCCCAGACCAGAACACGTGCGCTGACAATCAGCACTCCCAGCCCGATGGCAAACCAAACCAAGGCACTGACGGTGGACATGTCTGATGGGATGTCTTCTTCAAACTCGTCGTCTTCCTGGGCCTCTGTGCGGTTATGTTCCCAATAGATCCAGACCAGAAAGGCCACCATCAGCAGCAGTAACACCAGGCCATCGATGGCACTGAGGTAGAGATTAAACAGCAGGGCCCCGGCCATGAGGGTTGAGGCAAACATAATCAGGTTTTCATTGCCAACCAGGCGTTTACTGACGGGGATAGGCGCAACCAAAGCCGTTATCCCAAGCACCAGACCGATGTTTGCAACGTTTGAACCGATGGCGTTGCCCATAGCCAGTTCAATACGACCTTCCAGAGCCGCGAAAATTGCCGCAATGATTTCCGGAGCCGACGTTCCCAGAGAAACGATGGTGACACCGATAATCAGGTGGGGTACCCCGAGGTTATTGGCTAAAGCCGCCGCGCCAGCGACGAATCGATCCGCACTGAGCACTAAAAAAATCAACCCGACCAGAATGGCCAAGGAGAACATAAGCATAGAGTTACCCTTTCATTGAAACTGCGCGCATTTAACGGACTTTGCCGGTCGAATGCAATGGTAACGGTGGCGCAGGTAGGATGACGATGAGAATCACAGACCCTTGACGATATCGTTACCCATGCCCTTCATTTCCGATTCAGGCAGACTGTGCCAGACTTAAAATGACATGAGAACAGACAGGGGAGTGGTTATGAGAAGAACAGTGATTGGTGTGTTGCTGAGCGTGTTGTTGTTGAGCGTGCAGCAAGCCGCCGCGTTTCAGCCGACCAGGAGTGCTGAAGAGAGCGTAAGTGCGGGTGTTCAGGCCGTGCTCAGCGTGGTTCGGAAGTACTCAGGTGACGAGTCCTCACAGGCGCGACAACAATACTTGGATGAAGTCTCTGACGTTCTAGAGCCGGTGATCGGTTATGCCGTCATTGCTCGTCGGGTAATGGGTGATGCTTATAATGACGCCACCCGGGAGCAGAAAATCCGCTTTCTGGAAACGTTTAAGCGCAGCATGGTCAATACCTACGCGGGCGGGATTTACGCCTTTGGTGCCTATGAAGTCCGGGTGTTGCCAAGCCAGGATGACAAAAAAGACACTTTGCGGAACACCCGCGTGTATCTAGAAGTGGTTTCCCCGGAAGGTCAGACCTATCCGTTGGTGCAGAGCGTTTATTACAGCCAATCGTCGGATGATTGGAAAATGCAGAATGCGATTTTTAACGGAATTAATCTGGGTGTGACGTTTCGTACGCAATTCGAACAAATTTATGACGAAGCGGATAACGATCTCGACAAAGCCATTACTGAGTGGGCACGGATCACGGAAGAAGCCTACAACAGCACTAATTTCCGCAATCAATGACCTAATCGGGGCCGGATATCTGTCCGGCCCGTCTCAAAGCCGAACCTTTCTTGAGCGGTATCATCGTAATTCTGTGGGTTCGACCCTGACACGGCATTTTTGTTTGGCGACGTATTGCGTATAATCGGGCGCCCTTTGAAACTGTCGAGACGATACATGACCTCAGATGATGTTAAAAACCTGCTGATTCCGGCATTTGCCGACGCTACCATCGAAGTCGCCGGTGAAGGCGCAAAATTCGACATTTCAATGGTTTCTGAGGCGTTTGCCGGCAAGCGTGCTGTTGCGCGTCAGCAGATGGTGTACGCCGTTCTGAACGAACAGATTGCATCCGGTGACATACACGCCGTTACCATGACTTTAAAAACCCCTGATGAGTTGGGCTGAGGATTTCCGGTTTGGATAAATTACTGATTACCGGCGGGTCCCGCCTGAACGGGGAAGTCCGAGTCTCCGGCGCAAAAAATGCGGCATTACCGATACTGACAGCGACACTGCTGACGAAAGAGACGGTCACACTGCACAACCTGCCGCATCTGAACGACATCACGACCATGATTGGCCTGCTCGGCAGCATGGGTGTCAGTGTCGTGCTGAACGAAGACATGAGCGTCGAAGTCTGTGCCGGGACCATCCGGGAATATACGGCGCCATACGAAATGGTCAAAACCATGCGTGCCTCGATAACGGTGTTAGGACCGCTGCTTGGTCACTTTGGTGAAGCCAATGTGTCTCTTCCCGGCGGCTGTGCGATTGGTGCACGACCGGTCGATCTGCACCTGCGTGGCATGGAAGCGCTGGGTGCGACCATTGACGTCGACAGTGGTTACATTACGGCGCGCTCAAACGGTCGACTCAAAGGCGCTCGTTACTTCTTCGACAAGAACACGGTCGGTGGGACCGAAAATGTCTTGATGGCCGCCGTTCTGGCCGAAGGCACAACCGTGCTCGAGAATGTGGCCAAAGAACCGGAAGTGGTTGACCTGATCCGCATGTTGCAGGCGATGGGGGCTAAGATCGAAGGCGCCGGTACTGACACCTTAGTTATTGAGGGTGTTGAATCGCTGCATGGCTGCGACTACACCATCATGCCTGACCGAATTGAAGCGGGAACCTACCTGGTCGCCGGAGCTCTGGCGGGAGATCGGGTCAAGGTTAAGAATGTGGTTCCACAGGACCTGGACCCGGTATTGGTCAAACTTCAGGAGGCGGGCGCCAAACTGACCGTTGGCGATGACTGGGTTGAAGTGGATATGGTGGGTCGCGAACTGACCGCTGTTGATATACGTACGGCGCCTCACCCGGCCTTCCCAACCGACATGCAGGCTCAGTTCACGACGTTGAATGCGGTGGCAAAAGGCACCGGCACCGTCGAAGAGACCGTATTTGAAAATCGTTTCATGCACATCAGTGAGCTTGAGCGCATGGGTGCGAAAGCCAAAATCAAGGGCAATACCGTGGTCATCGAAGGTCGCAATCTTCTGAAAGGCGCGCCGGTCATGGCAACGGACCTCAGAGCCTCTGCATCGTTAGTCCTTGCCGGACTGGTCGCCGAAGGCGAAACCCTGGTCGATCGGATTTACCATCTGGACCGTGGCTACGAATGTATTGAGGAAAAGCTCGCCGGACTGGGCGCATCCATTCGACGTATTTCTGGCTAGTGACCAAAAGTCCTGGCTACCTCCGGAATTCCGGAGCATCTGAAACAAGAGAGTTAACATGCAACAAAATGCACAAGGCATCACCATCGCGTTGTCCAAAGGACGTATTCTGAAAGAAACCCTGCCGCTCTTTGCCGCCGCTGGCATTGAGCCGTTGGAAGACGTCCATACCTCCCGCAAGCTGATCTTCGAAACAACGCGCCCGAACGTGCATTTTATTATCATTCGAGCCGTGGACGTGCCCACCTATGTGGAATACGGAGTCGCCGATCTCGGCGTCGCTGGTAAAGATGTGTTGATGGAGCACGGCGCCAAAGAAATGTATGAGTTGCTGGATCTGAATATTGCGCGCTGCAAACTGATGACCGCCAAGATGAAGGATCAGCCACTGCCTGCCGGAAAACTCAAAGTCGCCACCAAATTTATCAGTGTCGCCAAACAGTACTTTGCCACTCAGGGCCGTCAGGTTGAGCTGATTAAGCTTTACGGTGGTATGGAGTTGGCGCCGATCATGAATCTGGCCGATGCAATTGTCGACATCGTCGACACCGGTAACACCTTGAAAGCCAATGGGCTTGAAGCCGATGAGTTTATTGCGGACATCAGCAGTCGGCTGATTGCCAGCCGGCTGGCGCTTAAAATGAAAGATGACATCATTCAACCGATCGTTGATGTGTTGGCGGACACGGTCGCTGCAAATGAGGCACGTACATGACGGATTTGAACATTACCCGCGTTGACGCAACAGAGGCAGATTTCGATACCGTGCTGGATAGCATGCTGGCCTGGGAAAGCGTTTCGGACGCTCAAATGCAATCCACCGTTGCTGAGATTATTGCTGAAGTCCGGCAACGAGGCGATGCGGCGTTGATGGAATACTCCGCTAAGTTTGATCGATTTTTCGTCAACAGCATGGCCGAGCTGACTTTGGATGCCGAGGCCATCGAGGCAGCCTTCAACCGATTGCCGGAAGATAAACAGCAAGCCCTGCGGGTCTCCGCTCAACGCGTCGAAGATTATCACCGGCATCAGGTTGCTGAAAGCTGGCACTATACCGACGAAACGGGTGTTGTGCTCGGGCAGCAAGTGACGGCACTGGATCGGGTCGGCATTTATGTGCCCGGTGGTGTTGCGCCCTTGGCATCGTCCGTCATTATGAACGCAATGCCGGCCAAGGTCGCAGGTGTCAGTGACATCATCATGACAACCCCGGCACCGGATGGAAAGGTCAGTGATTTTGTCCTGGGTGCAGCGTTTGTTGCCGGGGTTTCAGAAGTGTATTTGCTCGGCGGTGCTCAGGCCGTAGCCGCGCTGGCCTACGGCACGGAAACGGTACCAAATGTCGATAAGATCGTCGGTCCGGGTAATGCCTTTGTGGCGACTGCGAAGCAACAGGTGTTTGGCAAAGTTGGCATTGATATGATCGCCGGGCCGAGCGAAATTCTGGTGGTGTGCGATGGCAAAACCAATCCAGACTGGATCGCCATGGATCTGTTCTCGCAGGCCGAGCACTCACACGATGCGCAAGCCATTCTGATTTCTCATGACCGTGACTATCTGGATCAGGTACAGGCGTCTATTGAAAAACTGCTGCCAACCATGGAGCGTCAAGACACCATTCTTCAGTCGCTGAATGATCGTGGTTTGTTCATTCGCGTGAAAGTACTGGACGACGCCAAGGCGCTGATCAACCGCATCGCCCCGGAACACCTTGAACTCTCGATTGATGATCCCGAAAGCTGGTTGGCCGATATTCGTCACGCGGGTGCGATCTTTATGGGTCGTCATACCTCCGAAGCGCTGGGGGATTATTGCGCTGGGCCGAACCATGTCCTGCCAACCAGTGGTACAGCTCGATTTTTCAGCCCTCTGGGCGTATACGATTTCCAAAAGCGCAGTTCCCTGATCGGCGCATCAGCAACCGCCGCCAGTGAACTGGGGCAGGTGGTGTCGGTGCTCGCCCGCGGTGAACTGTTGACGGCCCATGCCCGTAGTGCGGAGCAACGAATAGATGACTGATTTCAGAGATCGACTGGATACCCATGTGACTCGCTGGGTGAACCCAACCATTGGCGCTTTGAAAGCCTATCCGGTTCCGGATTCCACGGGCTTGTTAAAACTGGATGCCATGGAAAATCCGTTTGTCTGGCCAGAAGCCATGCAGCGGGAATGGGCCGAGTTGATGAGTGCAACGCATGTTAATCGCTATCCGCATCCTGATGCTCCTGACGTGAAAGCCGGTATTGCTGAGGTGTTCGATGTTCCGGAAGGAGTCGACATCCTGCTCGGCAATGGTTCCGATGAGCTGATTCAGTTGATTGCCATGGCGGTGAACGGCAAAGGCCGAACCATCATGGCGCCGGAGCCGAGTTTCGTGATGTACCAGATGGTGGCTCGTTACTTATCGATGGAGTACGTCGGTTTGCCGCTGACGGACACCTTTGAGATCGATATCGAGCAAACACTGCGCCGCATTGAAGCAGAAGATCCGGCGGTCATTTTCCTGGCCCAGCCGAACAATCCGACCGGAAACCTCTGGGGAGATGAAAAGCTTCGGCGGATTCTGGAATCCGCTCGTGGACTGGTCGTGATTGACGAAGCCTATACGGCTTTTACCGAAGCCGATTATCTCGACTGGCTCAGCGATTTTCCGAATCTGCTGGTGATGCGTACGTTCTCCAAAGTGGGCTTGGCCGGTTTACGTCTGGGAATGTTGTTCGGGCATGCGGCTTGGATTGAACAAATTAATAAATGTCGGTTGCCTTACAACATCAACAGCCTGACACAAGCCACCGCCGCCTTTGCGTTAAAGCATTTTTCTGTGTTTGAAAACCAGACTCAGGAGTTGGTCAGACAGCGCCGACAACTGAGCGCTCAGCTGGCTGAATTGCCCGGTCTGACGGTGTTTCCAAGCGAAGCCAACTTTATTTTGGTTCGTACACAGCCCGGACAAGCTGACTTATTGCATGCCGGCTTAAAAGATCGCGGTATTTTGATCAAAAAACTGCACGGCAGTCACCCCAGCTTGGAAGATTGTCTGCGGGTGAATGTGTCATCCGCGGACGAAAATCGGCAGTTACTGGACGCTCTGACCGAACTCTGCGCTGAATAATCGTGTTCCGGTCCCGGGAAATTTCCGGGACCGTTTTGCCGATGGAGCTGGATAACCATCTGCACCCCTCCTGAAAATCCCCCTAGGCTTTCTGGCCGACCGTGTTTCAATGTCGACTCTTGAACTGACGAGAGTTTCGCATGGTTTTAATGGCGTTTCATGACGCAATCGACGGCTATATTCATGCTCAAAAAGAGACGCTTTGGGTGCGGCTCAGAGTGCGTGCTGATCAAGCCCTACGAGTAATGGTGCGTACCGAGCCAGACAACGAAGAAGTGTTGACGTCGATGACTCCAGGTCAGACCGAACATGGCTGGCAGGAATGGACGGCCGAAATCCCCACTGTCGGGCATCACCATCAGACACGTTACCTGTTTAAACTGATCACGCCTGATAACTCCTGGTGGTACGGGTCCGCAGGCCTGGAAGCGTACATGCCGACGGATACCCACATGTTTCGTTATGCACATGATCGGCAATGGCCGGTATGGTCTGCCTCGCAGGTGTTTTATCAGATTTTCCCAGAGCGGTTTGCGAATGGCGATAGTGCGCTGTCGCCGGTGGCCGGAGAATACCGGTATCTGGACCGTGTAGATATCGCTGTTCGTGATTGGGATGACGCACCGGTTAAAGCGACCGGAGGCTTTGAGTTTTTTGGTGGGGATTTGATCGGCGTTAAAGACCGGTTGTCTTACCTCAACGATCAGTTGGGCATCACCGCGCTTTATCTGAATCCGGTTTTCACCTCTCAGTCCTCTCACAAGTACGACACTGTCGATTACTATAACGTGGACCCGCATTTCGGCGGTAATCCGGCTCTGATCGAGTTAATCGAGGCAAGCCATGAACGAGGCATGAAGGTCGTACTGGACGCGGTGATTAACCACACAAGTGTCATGCATCCTTGGTTTCAGGCTGCGTTACACGGCGATCCGGATAATCGGGATCGCTATGTCTTTGACGGTCAGGACTATGCCAGCTGGAAAGGTCATAAATCCTTACCCACATTGGATTATGCCAATCCCCAGGTGGTCAATGACATGATCACAGGTGACGACTCGGTTATTCGACACTGGATGCGTCCGCCCTATCAGATTGATGGTTGGCGCATGGATGTCATCCACATGCTTGGCGAAGGCACCGGAGCGCAGAATAACGCGGCATATTTGAAGCTGCTGCGAAACGTGATCAAAGAAGAAAACAGTCAGGCCATGTTGCTGGGTGAACACTTTTTTGAAGCATCATCATGGTTGCAGGGTGATCAGGAAGACTGTGCCATGAATTACTTTGGCTTTGCGCATCCGGTCCGGGCGTTTCTGGCGGGGCTCGATATTGCGATGGATCCGATCCGGATTAGCGGTGAGCAGTTTGCCGCCTGGCTTAGAGCCGCACGGGCGCGGATTCCGTTTACCAATCAGCTTTTACAGTTTAATCAACTGGACAGTCACGACACGCCCAGATTTTATTCCATGCTGCAGGATGACCGGGACTTAATGAAAGTCGCTATCGGCTTTCTGATGAGCTACATCGGTACTCCGTGTCTGTACTATGGCACTGAGATCGGCATGAAGGGAGTGGATGATCCCGATTGTCGACGCTGTTTCCCTTGGAACCGTGAAACCTGGGATGAGAGCCTGCTGACCCATACGCAGCGCTGGATTGCCTTGCGTAAGCGCTTGAACAGCTTGTCGTCGGGGGCCATCGTCGATATTACAAGCGCAGCAGATTGTCTTGTTTTCGCTCGGGTCACTGAGACAGAACAAACGCTCATTGCCCTGAACCGGGGGACTGCGATCTCTCTGGACGGTACCGACTGTTTACCACCGACCGGAAAGGCCTGGCAGTGTGAAGAGGGCAACGGGACGCTCGACGTTGCCGGTGATTCTTGGCGATTCGCCTTGCCTGCAAAATCGATTACGCTTTGGTCACGGTGATGTTGGCGTACGCCGACCGAGTTCAACGGTCAACCGGATCGGTTGACCTTCGCGTAACAGCCGCAGATCTGTGGTTTTGCCGGGCATGAGTTGCGAAATGAGTCTCGCAGCCTGTGTGCGGCTCGACAGCGGAACATCGTTGATCTCAAGCAGCTGGTCTCCGACCCGCAATCCGGCCTGTTCGGCAGGGCTACCCGGATCGATGGAGACAACTTTTAAAGCGACCTGCGGAGAACTTGATTCAGTGTTCGTCAGTGGTGACTGTCGAACATCAATGCCCAGATAGCCGCGTTCGATTCGACCGAGTTCGGACAACATTGTGGCAACGGAAAGCACATCATGGATCGGGATGGCGAAGCCAATGCCCTGGTTGCCACCGGTGGCAGAAAACAAGGCGGAGTTCATCCCGAGAATCCGCCCGTCGGCGGTGACAAGCGGTCCACCGGAGTTGCCCGGGTTAATCGCAGCGTCGGTTTGAATAAAGTCAGTCAGGTTGGTTAAGCCCGGCTGGGCACGACGTTTGGCCGATACAATGCCCATAGACACCGATTGCCCGACCCCGAAGGGGTTGCCTATGGAAAACACCACATCGCCGATTTCTGCTTCGGTTGTCGAAACAGGCGTTGCCAGACTCGTGGTCAGCCGGGTTTTTAGCAAAGCAATGTCGGTTTCGGGGTCGATAAAAACCTGATCCACGCCGACGATCAACCCTTCGTGTGTCACCACACGTATGTCGTCTGCACCTTTGACCACGTGTGCATTGGTGACGACATCGCCTTGCTGGCTAATGAGAATGCCCGAGCCGAGGATGGTTCGATCCGAGACATCGTTTTGCAGATATTTCTGAATCAGGGGATCGGCGATCAGCGGTGCCAGCTCGGTGTCTCCCTGACGACTGACAATGCTGACAGCAAAGGGCAGTGATTTTGCCAAAGACGCTGAATAACTGAGCAGAATGTCCGATCGGGTTGCCGGGGAGAATGGCCCCTTTTCAGCAACCAACATATAAACGAGCCCGGCAAAGATGCCAACAACAATCGGCAGTAGCCAGTCTCTGGTTCGTTGTGTCAACATATCTGGCACGCATCTATAGATTAGGGAGGAGGCTATCATGCCTGTACAGCGCTCGGAGCTTCAAGCGTATTTAGCGGAATTGCTGGATGTTGACGCCTTTAAAGACTATTGCCCGAATGGCCTGCAAGTGGAAGGCTGCGATGTCATTGAACGTGTCGTTACCGGTGTGACCGCGAGTCAACGCTTGATAGAAGAGGCCATTGCCCATAACGCTCAGGCCATCATTGTGCATCATGGTTATTTCTGGAAAGGCGAATCGCCCAGCCTGACCGGCATTCGCAAAACGCGTGTCGCTACTCTGCTGGAGCATGACATCAGTCTGTTTGCTTATCATCTGCCATTGGACGCTCATGAACAGTTTGGCAACAATGTGCAGCTGGCTCGTCAGATGGGTTGGACCATTGAAGGTAATTTGACGTCCTCAATAGCATTGATGGGGCGCCTGGATGGTGGAGAAACCGGGGGAAGCCTGCAGCGTAAGTTATCCGACGCGTTAGATTTTGACGTGCTGCATGTTGGCGAAGAAGCGGATGACATTGAAACTATTGCCTGGTGTACCGGTGCAGCCCAGGGAGAGCTCGAAAAGGCAATTGAGGCCGACGTAGACGCGTTTGTTTCCGGAGAAATCAGTGAACCCACCGTGCATCTCGCGCAGGAGAGCGGTGTGCATTACTATGCCGCCGGCCATCATGCGACGGAGCGCGGTGGAGTCAAGGCGTTAGGGGATCACCTGGTGCATCAGTTTGGTATCGACGTGCAGTTTATCGATTTGCCGATACCAGTCTGATTGAACTCAATAGTCAAAGTCGGTCCAGGATCGGATGATCTGGACCGACGTTTCCGACTGGATCAGAGGTCGAGCAGAATACGCTCGTTTTTGAGTCGGCTGAGTATTTCATCAAGGTCCGTCTGAGTCAGACGGATACCAAATGGCAACGCATCGCCTCCGGCAACGATGGCGATCAGACCGGCTGCTTCCACATAGGGGCAGACCGTCAATGCATCTTCTGCACGCACCACCACGGCTGTATGACCCAGCGTGAACAGTTTCTGTTCCAAAGCCACGGCCGTTTCGGCCGCATCGGCAGAATCAATCTGCAGGGTCACCGGGGTTTGATGGTAGCGACGCTCCCGATCCTGATCGGTCACCATGTTGCGTTCAACAGCAGCGGTCGCCTCACGAATCATGCCGGCCCCAACCGTGCCATTACTCAGCCGGTCAATCACAATGAACGCCCCGGTATGCGGGATGTCATTATAGGCATCCACAACCACGGGTTTGTTCAGCTGGATGGTAACATCGGCAATATCATTGAGCGCCAGCTCATTGGCTTCAGAGGTTTCCAGTGTGTTGACGTCAATACGCCGCTCAACGGACGATACCGTGCCGCTGGCAAGCTGATGACCAATCTTGAAATAGTACTGCCGACCGGGCGTCATCACAGAATCGTGCATCCAGATCAGTTGGGTCTTGAATGCCTGGGCGATGATGGGGTGTTGGCCCTGACGGACGATCATATCGCCACGGCTGATATCGATTTCATCATTCAGCGTCAAAGTCAGTGCTTGACCGGCATGAGCCTCGTCCAGATCGCCATCGAAGGTTACGATCCGTTCGACCGTCGAAGACTGACCGGAAGGTAAAACGGTAATCGCCTCACCAGGTCGAATCGTTCCGGACGCAATCGTACCGGCGAAACCACGGAAATCTAAGTTAGGGCGATTGACATACTGAACCGGAAGTCGGAATGACTCAGATTGCTCATCGCGCGATATTTCAATGGACTCAAGTAAGGTCATGAGCGAGTCACCCTGGTACCAAGGGGTGTTATCGCTGGCAGAGACCACGTTGTCGCCATTGAGTGCGGACATCGGCACAAAACGGATGTCCGGGATATTCAGTTGTTCCGAAAAGCTCAGATAGTCGGCTTTAATCGCTTCATATCGGGCTTCATCGAAATCCACCAGGTCCATCTTGTTGACGGCAACGATGACGTGTTTCAGACCCAGAAGGTGCGCAATAAAACTGTGTCGTCGGGTTTGTGTCATCACGCCATGACGGGCATCGATGAGGATAATCGCCAGATCACAGGTCGAAGCACCTGTTGCCATGTTCCGGGTGTACTGTTCATGTCCCGGGGTATCGGCGATGATGAACTTACGCTTGCTGGTTGAAAAGTAGCGGTAGGCGACGTCAATGGTAATGCCTTGTTCTCGTTCCGCTTGAAGACCATCGACCAGCAGGGCCAGGTCAATTTTTTCACCAGTGGTTCCTGACTTCTGACTGTCTTTTTCAATGGCCGCCAGCTGGTCTTCGTAGATCATTTTCGAATCGTGCAGTAACCGGCCAATCAGCGTGGATTTGCCATCATCGACACTGCCGCAGGTCAGAAAGCGCAGTAACTCTTTGTTCTGGTGTTCGTCCAGGTAGGCATGGATGTCGGTTGAAATGAGATCGGATTGGTGTGACATATCGTTATGCTCCAGTAATCAGAAGTAGCCTTCCTGTTTTTTCTTCTCCATTGAACCTGATGAGTCATGGTCAATGGCACGGCCCTGGCGCTCACTAGTCGTAGTCAGCAGCATCTCCTGAATAATGTCTGGCAGGGTCGTCGCGGAGGACTCGACGGCACCGGTCAACGGATAGCAGCCCAGTGTTCGGAACCGGACTGACTTATATTCGACTTTTTCACCCGGACGCAGCTTCATACGTTCATCATTGACGTTAATCAGGATGCCATCGCGCTCAACAACCGGGCGTTCCGCAGAAAAATACAGCGGCACAATGTCGATGTTTTCCAGATGGATGTACTGCCAGATATCCAGCTCTGTCCAGTTGGAGAGTGGGAATACCCGGATGGACTCACCCCGGTTGATGCGGGCGTTATAGATGTTCCAAAGCTCTGGGCGCTGATTTTTCGGGTCCCAGCGATGGTTCCGATCACGGAACGAATAAACCCGTTCCTTGGCGCGGGATTTTTCTTCATCGCGTCGGGCACCGCCAAAGGCCGCATCAAACCCGTATTTATCAAGCGCCTGTTTCAACGCCTGAGTTTTCATGATGTCGGTGTGTTTAGAGCTGCCGTGATCAAAAGGGTTGATACCCAGGGCCAGACCTTCCGGATTTTTATGGACAATCAGGTCGAGTTCGAACTTTTTTGCCAGTTCATCACGGAACTGGATCATTTCTTTGAACTTCCAGTCGGTGTCCACATGCAGAAGTTTGAACGGCAGTTTTCCGGGAAAGAAGGCTTTTCTGGCCAGATGAAGCATGACTGCAGAGTCTTTGCCGATCGAGTACAGCATGACTGGGTTGTCGAACTCGGCGACAACTTCCCGAATGATATGGATACTCTCAGCTTCGAGCTGTTTTAGATGAGTAAAAGATGGCTTCGACATGGTTCGCTCACACACTTATTTTGCAGTGAGCGAACTATACCAAAGCTATTTGTTATTTTGATTACAGCTTTCAGAGCGTTTTGTTATATAGCTATACTGCTCTGTATCGGTTCAGCTCGATGGCTTTTCCGTTTCATCGACAAAATCAGAGCGTTTGAGGCCATAGGTTTCCGACAGGGTGCCCTCTTCATTTGGCGCTTTTGGCGCATAGTCTTTCGGGCCGGTCGGTGCTTCAGGCTTTTGACTCTGTGGTGCAAGGTCTTCGAGACGGGTTTCACCACTGCGTGCAGACTCCAGTCGGTATTCTGGTTTGACGAACTGTTCCGCGCCCTGATCCAGGTGTTCCTGAATTTTGTGATAGTTCTTATTGAGCTCGGCAATCAGATCGGCGGTTCGGCTGAAGTGTTCGGTCACATTTATCTGATAGGACTGGTGCTGTTGCTTTAACTCATCGAGCTGACGCTTGAGGCTTGAGCGGTCCTGACCGTCACCCTTGGAAAACAGGCGACTTAACAGTCCTCCAATGATCAGGGCAGCCAGGAGAGCAGCAGCAAAGGTTGTCCATTGGATCTGTAGCATTGTCTTCTCCATGAATCATTTTTCAGGATAAGTATAGCGTTTTAACATTTTGTCCGTCTGTTTATAAAGAGTTAAACATTTGTGCCACGCAGTCATTGATTGTCCGGGTCATGCCGCTACAATCCTCGCGGTAGTCAACAGGCGGAGCGGTCAATGGGGTCACCTTGGGAACGGTATCAACAAGATCTGAAACGGGAAGGGTTTGCGCACGATCCGTCACAGGAACAGGCAGTAAAAGCGTTACAACAGGTTTTTGACGGTCTAGTCGCGCGTCATCAGAAGGAGCAAGGACTCATGGGCCGTTTAGGGGCCTCCATGGGTCGAAAACCGCGTAAGGTAAAAGGCCTGTACTTCTGGGGTGGTGTTGGTCGCGGTAAAACCTACCTGATGGATACCTTTTATGATGCGATTCCGTTTTCAGAAAAAAAACGGCTGCATTTTCATCACTTCATGCGTTTGGTGCACGAACAGTTAAAAGTGCATAAAGGCAAGGCTAACCCACTCGATCTGGTCGCTCGTGAACTGGCACAAGATACACGCGTTCTGTGTTTCGATGAGTTTTTTGTCAGTGACATCGGAGACGCGATGATTCTTGGCAATCTGCTTGAAACGCTGTTTGAGGAGGGGGTTACGTTGGTGACAACCTCGAATATCGTGCCCGATCAGCTTTATAAGGATGGTTTGCAGCGCAAACTGTTTTTACCCGCCATTGAGACATTGAAACGCCATACTGATGTACTGAATGTGGATGGCGGGGTCGATTACCGGCTACGTACCCTGAAACAGGTAGAAATTTTTCACTCGCCTCTGGACAAAGACGCCGAAGAAAACCTCACCAAAAGCTTCCGTCAACTGGCGCCGGACGCCGATGAAGCCCTGGAGAATGAGCCACTGGACATTCTGGGTCGGCAGATAGTCAGTCGCTGGGTATGTGATGATGTGGCTCTGTTTGACTTCAGCGCCCTGTGTGAGGGTCCGCGTTCGCAAAATGACTATATCGAAATCGCCCAGCGTTTCCATGCGGTGTTAATTTCCGGAGTGCCGGAGTTTATCGGGAAAAACGATGATGCCGCGCGTCGATTCATTAATCTGGTCGATGAGTTCTATGATCGGAATGTGAAGTTGCTGATGACCGCCGCCAAACCGGTGGACTCTTTATACAAAGAAGGAAAGTTATCCTTTGAGTTTCAGCGAACGGTCAGCCGCCTGCTCGAAATGCAGTCTGAAGAATATCTGGAACTGGCGCATAAATCATGAAATCTGAACAGCCCGTTAAGATTGGTGTCGTTATTACCACCTATAACTCCCCCGTGTGGTTACGCTGGGTTTTGGTTGGATACGAGAATCAAACCGATCAAAATTTTGTTGCGCTTATCGCCGATGATGGTTCAGGCGAGGAAACTCAAGCCGTTATTGATGAGTTTAAAGCCCGCGGCCAGTTGCAGATTGAGCACTATTGGCAGGAAGATGATGGGTTCCGTAAGACCGTGATTCTGAATAAGGTCATCGCGCAAACCGATTGTGACTATCTGATTTTTACCGATGGTGATTGCATTCCGCGCGCTGACTTTATTGCAACCCATAGACAACAGGCGGCCACCGGAACGTTTTTGTCCGGAGGTTATATCAAGCTGACCATGCCTGTTTCCGAATCGGTCACCGAGGCTGATATCGCCTCAGGGCATATTTTTAACAAGGCAGAGTTGGTTCGTCGTGGACAGCCGGCCACGTTCAAACTGACTAAGCTGACCACCAATGCTTTTTTACGAAGCGCGCTAAATGCTCTGACACCAACCAAAGCGACCTGGAACGGCATGAACAGCTCAGGTTGGATTAAGGACATTCGTGCAGTGAACGGATTTGATGAACGTATGCAATATGGTGGCCTGGATCGTGAGCTGGGGGAGCGGCTCTGGAACTCGGGTGTTCGATCCAAACAGATTCGTTACAGCGCCGTCTGTCTGCATCTTGACCATGCCCGCGGGTATGCCAAACCCGAAATCTGGGAAAAAAATCACCGTATTCGCGCCGAAGTGAAGAAGGGTCGAATCGCCTGGACGCCTTATGGCATACAAAAAGACGGCGATCAGCATGGTGCATGATTACAGCGGTATTGAGGTTGTACTCGGGAACTCGAATAAACGGTTTTCGGGTGTGACCAGTACGATGCTGCAGGTTCTGTCTGTTCAGCGTCGATATGCTCAGGTTTCGGTCTTGGGGAGGCATCATTTGCTGGGTGATGTGCCCGCAATGTCTTTCTGGCAGGCAGTACGCCGGCTCAGGCAGACCCCTCAGGATCAGAAACAACGAATTTTTCATGCGCGTCGCAATGACGAGATGATTCAGGCGTTGCTGTTGAAGTACCTCTTCGGCGCGCAAATGAAAATTGTGTTTACCTCTACGGCCCAGCGTCGGAAGTCCTGGTTGACTCGTTGGTTAATGAGCCGGATGGATGGGTTGATCTCAACCTGTCAGGCGGCGGCCGACTACATGCCAGACCCTCCCGATGTCATTATCCCTCATGGTATTGATGTTCAGGCGCTGAATAACACCATTGAGACTGGGCAACAGCCGGCGTTATCAAAGCCTGCCACTAATTTGATTGGCATCTTTGGTCGGGTCCGTGCGCAGAAAGGAATAGATTTACTGGTGGAGGCGGCTGTTAAGTTGCTGCCCGACTATCCGGACTGGGGTGTCGTCATCGTCGGCCAGGTCACCGAAGAACAGAAAGCTTTTCAGGTCGCATTGGAGCGCCAAATCGAGCAGGCTGGCTTGAAAGATCGTATCGTCTTTACCGGTGAGTTGCCTTATAAGCAGGTCGTCACCTGGTTTCAACAGGTGTCCATTGTGACCGCGCTGAGCACGAATGAAGGCTTTGGGCTGACAGTGCTTGAAGCTTTGGCCGCTGGTAAGCCAGTCGTAGCAACAAGGGCGGGTGCCTGGCCGGATATTCTGGGCCAGCAAGATGTCGGTAAGCTGATTGAGGTTGGCGATCAGTCGGCGTTGATCTCAGCACTAAACTCGTTGATGTCGGACGGAGCGCTCCGGGAGCAGTATGGTGCGGCTGGAAAACAGCTGGTATCAGAGCGGTATACTGTTGAACGGGAAGCGTTAGAACTGCTTGATTTCTATGTGCGAAAGGTTGCTGAATAACTTTCTGAAAATAATGGTTGACCGCTGAAATTCTCTCCCTATAATGCGCCTCCGCTGTCAGGGCAAAGTCACTCGGAACCGAGATCGAACCTGGCAGAGAAGTGCAGCTTAACGAATTGATTCTAAACGAAAAAATTCAAAAAAAGAGTTGACACGAAAAAGGAACGACGTAGAATACGCGCTCCTTGAAACAGCAAGCCAACAGCGCCTCTGCTGAGATCTTTAAAACTGATAAATCAAGTAATTCGTGTGGGCGCTTGTGAGTCGATAGATTATCGAACACAAGCGACTGTCAAAACATTAGGTTTGATAGAAGCGATGTTCGAACTCAGATTGGCTGTCTGGTCTTAAACAGGCGGCAGCAGTTATAAACTGAAGAGTTTGATCATGGCTCAGATTGAACGCTGGCGGTAGGCTTAACACATGCAAGTCGAGCGGAAACGATCCTAGCTTGCTAGGAGGCGTCGAGCGGCGGACGGGTGAGTAACGCGTAGGAACCTGCCCGGTAGTTGGGGATAGCCCGGAGAAATCCGGATTAATACCGAATAATCTCTACGGAGGAAAGGCGGCTTCGGCTGTCGCTACTGGATGGGCCTGCGTTGGATTAGCTAGTTGGTGAGGTAAGAGCTCACCAAGGCGACGATCCATAGCTGGTCTGAGAGGATGATCAGCCACACTGGGACTGAGACACGGCCCAGACTCCTACGGGAGGCAGCAGTGGGGAATATTGGGCAATGGGCGCAAGCCTGACCCAGCCATACCGCGTGTGTGAAGAAGGCCTTCGGGTTGTAAAGCACTTTCAGCGAGGAGGAAAGGTTGATGGTTAATACCCATCAGCTGTGACGTTACTCGCAGAAGAAGCACCGGCTAACTCCGTGCCAGCAGCCGCGGTAATACGGAGGGTGCAAGCGTTAATCGGAATTACTGGGCGTAAAGCGCGCGTAGGTGGTTTGTTAAGTTGGATGTGAAAGCCCCGGGCTCAACCTGGGAATTGCATCCAAAACTGGCAGACTTGAGTACAGCAGAGGCAAGTGGAATTTCCAGTGTAGCGGTGAAATGCGTAGAGATGGAAAGAACACCAGTGGCGAAGGCGACTTGCTGGGCTGATACTGACACTGAGGTGCGAAAGCGTGGGGAGCAAACAGGATTAGATACCCTGGTAGTCCACGCCGTAAACGCTGTCTATTAGCCGTTGGGCCTGTTATGGGCTTGGTGGCGAAGCTAACGCGATAAATAGACCGCCTGGGGAGTACGGCCGCAAGGTTAAAACTCAAATGAATTGACGGGGGCCCGCACAAGCGGTGGAGCATGTGGTTTAATTCGAAGCAACGCGAAGAACCTTACCTACTCTTGAAATCCAGTGAACTTAGCAGAGATGCTTTGGTGCCTTCGGGAACACTGAGACAGGTGCTGCATGGCTGTCGTCAGCTCGTGTTGTGAAATGTTGGGTTAAGTCCCGTAACGAGCGCAACCCCTATCCTTAGTTGCCAGCGAGTAATGTCGGGGACTCTAAGGAGACTGCCGGTGACAAACCGGAGGAAGGCGGGGATGACGTCAAGTCATCATGGCCCTTACGAGTAGGGCTACACACGTGCTACAATGGCGTATACAGAGGGTTGCGAAGCCGCGAGGTGGAGCTAATCTCACAAAGTACGTCGTAGTCCGGATTGGAGTCTGCAACTCGACTCCATGAAGTCGGAATCGCTAGTAATCGTGAATCAGAATGTCACGGTGAATACGTTCCCGGGCCTTGTACACACCGCCCGTCACACCATGGGAGTTGATTGCACCAGAAGTGGGTAGCTTAAAATTGGGCGCTCACCACGGTGTGGTTAATGACTGGGGTGAAGTCGTAACAAGGTAACCCTAGGGGAACCTGGGGTTGGATCACCTCCTTAAGCAAGACTTGCAAGTGCTCACAACGAATTACTTGATTTGAATAAGATCGCTTTTATGGGGCTATAGCTCAGCTGGGAGAGCGCCTGCTTTGCACGCAGGAGGTCTGCGGTTCGATCCCGCATAGCTCCACCATGCTTTGGTGACTACCAAGAAATAGGACTATAGCTCAGCTGGTTAGAGCGCACCCCTGATAAGGGTGAGGTCGGCAGTTCAAGTCTGCCTAGTCCTACCAATCACGATCTTACGATTTTGCACAGCGAAGTGTTGCATTTGCATGAAATGTTTCGCTCTGCGAAAGCGCAGTTGTTCTTTAACAATCTAATGAAGTTCTCTCATTCTCTTAAGTGTAGCTTAAGAAGAATGAACTGTAGGTAACAAAGGCAGGTTTTAGCCGACCTTGCTGGAGTTACATACTGACTCAAGCGTATCTAATATTATCGTACGATCCTTGTTCATAGACGCCTTCGGGTTATATGGTCAAGTGATTAAGCGTACACGGTGGATGCCTTGGCAATCAGAGGCGATGAAGGACGTGGTAATCTGCGAAAAGTCTCGGGGAGCTGATAAACAAGCGTTAATCCGAGAATATCCGAATGGGGAAACCCACCTGTCATAAGGCAGGTATCCTGAGCTGAATACATAGGCTCATGGAGGCGAACCCGGGGAACTGAAACATCTAAGTACCCGGAGGAAAAGAAATCAACCGAGATTCCCTATTTAGTGGCGAGCGAACGGGGAACAGCCCTTAAGTGTTGTGGACGTTAGTGGAAGGCTCTGGAAAGTGCCGCCATAGTGGGTGATAGCCCCGTACACGAAAACCAAACAGCATGAAATCGAGTAGGTCGGGACACGAGAAATCTTTGACTGAATATGGGGGGACCATCCTCCAAGGCTAAATACTCCTGATTGACCGATAGTGAACCAGTACCGTGAGGGAAAGGCGAAAAGAACCCCTGTGAGGGGAGTGAAATAGAACCTGAAACCGTGTACGTACAAGCAGTGGGAGCCTCCTTGTGGGGTGACTGCGTACCTTTTGTATAATGGGTCAGCGACTTACATTTTGTGGCGAGGTTAACCGTATAGGGGAGCCGTAGGGAAACCGAGTCTTAACTGGGCGTCCAGTCGCAAGGTGTAGACCCGAAACCGAGTGATCTAGCCATGGGCAGGTTGAAGATTGAGTAACATCAATTGGAGGACCGAACCGACTAACGTTGAAAAGTTAGCGGATGACCTGTGGCTGGGGGTGAAAGGCCAATCAAACTCGGAGATAGCTGGTTCTCCTCGAAAGCTATTTAGGTAGCGCCTCGGACGAATACCACTGGGGGTAGAGCACTGTTAAGGCTAGGGGGTCATCCCGACTTACCAACCCTTTGCAAACTCCGAATACCAGTGAGTACTATCCGGGAGACACACGGCGGGTGCTAACGTCCGTCGTGGAAAGGGAAACAACCCAGACCGTCAGCTAAGGTCCCAAAATCTATGTTAAGTGGGAAACGATGTGGGAAGGCTCAGACAGCTAGGAGGTTGGCTTAGAAGCAGCCATCCTTTAAAGAAAGCGTAATAGCTCACTAGTCGAGTCGGCCTGCGCGGAAGATATAACGGGGCTCAAACATAGTACCGAAGCTACGGACTTGCCTTTGGCAAGTGGTAGAGGAGCGTTCTGTAAGCCGTTGAAGGTGTGTTGAGAAGCATGCTGGAGGTATCAGAAGTGCGAATGCTGACATGAGTAACGATAATGCGGGTGAAAAACCCGCACGCCGAAAGATCAAGGGTTCCTGTCCAACGTTAATCGGGGCAGGGTGAGTCGGCCCCTAAGGCGAGGCTGAGAAGCGTAGTCGATGGGAAACCGGTTAATATTCCGGTACTTCAATACAGTGCGAAGGGGGGACGGAGAAGGCTAGGTTAGCCACGCGTTGGTTGTCGTGGTTCAAGCTTGTAGGCTGAAGAATTAGGTAAATCCGGTTCTTCGTAAGGCTGAGAGGTGATGACGGTGGTTCTACGGAGCCCGAAGTAATTGATGCCCTGCTTCCAGGAAAAGCCTCTAAGCTCCAGCTGTATTGGAACCGTACTCTAAACCGACACAGGTGATCAGGTAGAGAATACCAAGGCGCTTGAGAGAACTCGGGTGAAGGAACTAGGCAAAATGGTGCCGTAACTTCGGGAGAAGGCACGCCGGCCTTGGTGATGGGACTTGCTCCTTAAGCTGAGGCTGGTCGAAGATACCAGGCCCCTGCGACTGTTTACTTAAAACACAGCACTCTGCTAACACGAAAGTGGACGTATAGGGTGTGACACCTGCCCGGTGCCGGAAGGTTAATTGATGGGGTTAGCGTAAGCGAAGCTCTTGATCGAAGCCCCGGTAAACGGCGGCCGTAACTATAACGGTCCTAAGGTAGCGAAATTCCTTGTCGGGTAAGTTCCGACCTGCACGAATGGTGTAACGATGGGGGCGCTGTCTCCACCCGAGACTCAGTGAAATTGAAATCGCTGTTAAGATGCAGTGTATCCGCGGCTAGACGGAAAGACCCCGTGAACCTTTACTATAGCTTCACACTGGACTTTGAATGTATTTGTGTAGGATAGGTGGGAGGCTTTGAAGCAGTGACGCCAGTTGCTGTGGAGCCAACCTTGAAATACCACCCTGATACCTTTGAGGTTCTAACGCGGGCCCCTATACGGGGTTGCGGACCGTGTGTGGTGGGTAGTTTGACTGGGGCGGTCTCCTCCCAAAGAGTAACGGAGGAGCACGAAGGTTGGCTAATCCTGGTCGGAAATCAGGAGGTTAGTGTAATGGCACAAGCCAGCTTGACTGCGAGACAGACAAGTCGAGCAGGTACGAAAGTAGGTCATAGTGATCCGGTGGTTCTGTATGGAAGGGCCATCGCTCAACGGATAAAAGGTACTCCGGGGATAACAGGCTGATACCGCCCAAGAGTTCACATCGACGGCGGTGTTTGGCACCTCGATGTCGGCTCATCACATCCTGGGGCTGAAGCCGGTCCCAAGGGTATGGCTGTTCGCCATTTAAAGTGGTACGCGAGCTGGGTTTAGAACGTCGTGAGACAGTTCGGTCCCTATCTGCCGTGGACGTTGGAAAATTGAGAAGAGCTGCTCCTAGTACGAGAGGACCGGAGTGGACGAACCTCTGGTGTTCGGGTTGTCATGCCAATGGCATTGCCCGGTAGCTACGTTCGGACGGGATAACCGCTGAAAGCATCTAAGCGGGAAGCCCCCTTCAAGATAAGTTTTCCCTGAGACTTCGAGTCTCCTAAAGGGCCCAGTAAGACTAACTGGTTGATAGGCAGGGTGTGTAAGCGTTGTGAGGCGTTGAGCTAACCTGTACTAATTGCCCGTGAGGCTTGGCCATATAACGCCCAAGGTGTTTATGTGCGCAAGGTTGTGCGAAGAAAGATATTGGATACGAGGCTGAGAAAGCCAAGAGTTGGTACCCGGAAGGGCTGCAGTGAAGAAGCGAAAGCAAAGAGAACTTTATTAGTAAACGAATTGGGGCATGAGCTAACACGTACCAGCTGATGCAATCCCAGCCAGTTTGCTTGACGACCATAGAGCGTTGGACCCACCTGATTCCATACCGAACTCAGCCGTGAAACGACGCATCGCCGATGGTAGTGTGGGGCTTCCCCATGTGAGAGTAGGTCATCGTCAGGCTCCCAAACCGAACCCCAGCAAGGCGACTTGCTGGGGTTTTTTATTGCCTGCGGGAAAGGTGAGCGGTCTGTAAGAGCCTGCCGGCAGGCGATCGCTTAGCAATCGCGCCTGAATAGGATCGCGAGCAGGCTCGCTCCGACACCGAGCATTGGTTAAGGTGGCGCGTCCTTCCCTTGACCCGGCTTAAAGCCGCCTCATGCTGATCGCTTGCAGCTTGCAGCTTGCAGCTTGCAGCGGCTGAAGGCGCTCTCTCGCAGCCCGCTGCCGCTCCTACTGACTGATCAGTTCAGCGATCCAACGTGTCCCAGGATAAACTTCTAACGCAATCTTAATAACAACCGTGAGCGGGATTGACAGCAACATTCCAATCGGACCCAGTATCCAGCCCCAGATAACCAGTGACAGGAAAACGATTAAAGGAGAAATGTCCAACGTTTTACCCATTAAACGAGGTTCAATCAGGTTGCCGATGATCATATTAATAGCGACAAAACCGCCGGTCGTTATCAGAAAGCCAGGAAGTCCCAGCTGGAGCCCAGCCAAAATCATCGGTGGAATGGCTGCAAGTAAGGAACCAACATTCGGAATGAAGTTCATCAAAAACGCAAAGGTTCCCCAGAGGATGGGGTAATCGACCCCGAGAAAGATCAGCAGTATCGCCACTAATATGCCGGTCGCTAAGCTGATCAGGGATTTTACCAGCAGGTAACGTTGTACCATCTTGGAAAACCGTTTGATGTAACCGATGGTTTTGTCATCACCGAATGCAATGCGCAATTTTTCAGAGGCATTGCGTGATTCCAGCAGCGTGAAAATCAGCGTAAACACAATTAATACGATGGCTGTCAGCACACTGCCGACACCAGAGAACAGTCTTCCAACAATGGCAATGGCACTGTCGGTTGGTTGAAACTCAGCGATGCGTTGTTCAATGTCTTCGATGAGCCAGGGTACCTTATCTTTGAGCTGCACAAGCCAAAGCTCAAGCTGATGCTGGTAATCCGGCAGGCGATCCAGAAATTGTTCTGTTGAATTGCCCAAGACCCGGCCGAGTGCATAGAAAAAACCGATCAGCAGCACGACGACAACCGTAATGGCGATGCCCAACGGCATACGGAAGCGAACCAGCAGATTAACTGCGGGAGATGTCAGAGCCGCTAAAAAAAACGCCACCAAAACGGGCATGACAATGGGTTGTGCAACCTTCAATCCCGCAATGATGATAAAGATCGATGCAATAACGATCAGGCCCCGGGAAAGCGATGCTTCATTCATAATTGAGTATCCTTAGGCAAGCACTGAAAACAGCACCATGGTCGACATTAACACCACCGCTAAGTTGTTAAGCCGGGACAGCGCTGGCAGCATTTGTTTGTCGTAGTGCTGGTTGATTCTTGCCTGAGCGATGTGAAAAGCGCCGATATCGACAATCAACAGCAGCAATGCAACCAACTTCAGTTTAAAAGCCCATGGCGCAGAGGTCAGTGAATAGTCTGACAGCAAGAACAGGGTGGTACCGGTAAGCAGAGCCGCGATTAATCCAAAGTCCGCATACCTGACAATAGGCAGTACCGGTTGCAGTTCGTCGAGCCGCTCATTTAAACCATTCGTTTGTGTTTGATGCAGTACTGCTATAAAGATCAGGCGACCACCCAAGGCGGCTGATAGCGCAACGAGATGCAAACTGAGTAAAACGACTAACATGCACTGTTTCCGGCTGTTTCTGACACAATCTCATTGACGCATATTGCTAAAGCGTTGGCAATCATCGGTGTTCACTGGAAGGTAACGAAACAAGTTCTGCTCTACAAGGTTGGGAGCTATTCCACGTCTGGTTCAAACTTGAGAAACTCGTTATTGATTGGCTGGCATTGCGCATCGACGGGTCGTGCAATAAAAGCATCGCGAAACCAGTCCAGGTTTAGCAGATCATCAAACTCTGACCACGGCTGCTTCGGGTCTAGCCATCTCGTCAGCTCTTCAGGCCTTAAGACCAACGGGAAGGATTTATGATGGACATCCTGAAACGCTTGATGTGGCGGCAAAGTGATGACTGCAGTATTCACTTTCGGGTTACCCTGTTCATCCAGCCTGAGTTTTGACACCGCGGCTAACAGCATCAAGCCCTCATCAGGCTGAGTAATCAAATGCTGTATTTTCCGTTCTGGCTTGGGTAATGCAGACGGTTTTGGTTGGCCGGGTAGCTGACTGTATAATCGCCCCCCTTTGTAAACCGGCTGCCATTCGCAAAAGCCCTGAGCTGGAACAACGCTGCGAATGCTGCGTGGGTGCTGAGTATGCATGGGTGACGTTGTCAGCTTTCCTGCTTTGGCATTAAACGTATTGTATCGATTATCAATCGAGCCATCGGCTCGCGTTGCAAGCCACCAGGTGGCACCCAGTAAGCGCGGCCCCGTGCGGCTTGGGATCAGGTTAATGACGGTGTCTGTTGGACGCAGGTAACGATTACGGATGATGTCCCGGATTTCGGCTTCGTCGTAGCCGGCAATGTCCAGCAGCGGTTCCAGTAACGGAAAGTCATTCACATTGTAGATAAATCCACACATAGCGTGTCCGTTTCACGGTCTTAGTCAATGATGTCCAGAATAGCCGTATTCGGTGGTTTGGGAAACCTCACACCGTACCAGAGCTCGCTCATCAGTTGGGTCAGAGCTATGGCCTGCCGCCATCGAGTGCCCGGGAGATCATAGTTGCGAGCAAGCGACGCTGCGGTAGTCTGGTCTAATTTCATTCCGTGACACAGGCAAGCCAGGTCAATGGCCGGGTCGCCCGGTGCAGCATATTCCCAATCAATCAACACCGGTTGTTCATCTGTACCTAGCAAGTTACCGGGATGCCAGTCGTGATGACACAGCACCAGATGTAATGGCGGTTGATAGTTTTGACAAGCCCGCTCGATGCGGCGCAGTTCGGCTGGATCGAGCGGCTGTTGCTGATGCTGGCTGAGGTGTTGAATCTGGTCGGTGACCAAGAGCGGAGGAAGGGTGTCCGGGATGTCCACCGCGTGAACGTCATCGAGCAGAGTCGTCAGCGCATCCGTCGAAGTGATCAAAGCCGAGGGTTGTTCAGGAATCCATCGGCTGAGCAGCCAATCTTCAGAGATGCCTGCAGTTAAAGGTGCAAACGGCTTTGAGGCAATGGATTCCAGAATCAGGCGTTCCCGGTGTCGATCAATCCCCATCGATTTGCTTAACGGATTGTTAAGACGTAACACATAGCGCTCTGTCGGTGTTTCCAGTCGATAACAGGCATTGGTCAGAGCATGATCAATGCGACTGACTTGGACATCAGGACCGACGATCGGGTCCAGTTGACGCAGAACCTCATGGAAATGCATAGAAGAATTTTGTACCCCGAATAAAAATCATTACACTAGAGCCGTTCTTGCCGGGGTGCTGCCGTATTGCAGCTGAGAAAAACCCGTTGAACCTGAACCAGTTCGTACTGGCGTAGGGAGCAAAGCCCTCTTTGTGTTGGTTCTGTAGAACCCACTCCCGCTACATCAAAATGATGCGCCGGTATCAATTTTTATTGATACAGGAAACAACCATGAAGTTAAAGACTCTTCTGAGTTTAATGACGCTCAGCGGCACACTCGCCGCCGCGGATCTGACTATTTACACCTACGAATCCTTTACCGGAGAATGGGGCCCGGGCCCGGCCCTGGAAAAAGCGTTTGAAGCGCAATGCAACTGTGATATTGCCTTTGTCGGTCTTGAAGACGGCGTGGCGTTGTTAAACCGGCTTCGTCTGGAAGGTGAGCAATCACAGGCCGATATTATTTTGGGGCTGGATGACGGTCTCGTCGCCGAAACTGAAGCGCTCGGGTTGCTTGCCGAACATCAGCAATCCTTGTCAGATCTGACGCTGCCTTACCGTTGGAGCAATGAGTATTTTGTACCTTACGATTATGGGCACTTCGCGTTTGTCTACGATGATCAACGTGTGTCAGAGGTCCCGGGTTCATTAAAAGAACTGGTGGAAGAGTCGGATCTTTCCGTGATCTATCAAGACCCGCGCCTGAGCACGCCAGGCCAGGGACTGATGCTGTGGATGAAGTCGGTCTTCGGTGCCGACGCTGCGGATGCCTGGACTCAGCTTCAGGAAAAAACCGTTACCGTCACCCCGGGTTGGAGTGAAGCCTATTCGCTGTTTCTGGAAGGGAACAGCGACATGGTCCTGTCCTACGTCACGTCACCGGCGTACCACATCAGCTTTGAGGAAACTGAGCAATACAAGGCTGCCGAATTTGCCGAAGGTCACTACGTACAGATTGAAGTTGCCTCGGCTCTGAAATCCAGCGGTAACCTGCCATTGGCGCGTGATTTCCTGGCGTTTCTGGTCAGCAAACCCGCACAGGATGTGTTTGGCGGTACAAACTGGATGTGGCCGGTACTTGCGGAGGCCGAAACACCGGCGTCTTTTGATAAGCTGATCAGTCCGGAAACCCTTTATTTCCGCAGTGAAGACGTCGCGGCCAATCGTAAAGCCTGGATCCGGGAATGGCGTAACGCCGCCAGCCAGTGATTCAACGTCTCGCGTTCCTGCCGACGGCAGTCATATTGCTCACTCTGGCCTTGGCCGGAGTGGGCCTGATTCTGCATCCGGGGCAGGGCGGGGCGCTGGTCAGTTATTTCGACGCCTGGTTCCTGCAGATTCTGAAATTTTCGGTCCTGCAGGCGACTCTGTCCGCGGTTGGTTCGGTGTTGCTCGCGGTTCCCTTTGCTTTGATTCTGGCCACCCGGCCTTTCCGTCAGCAATGGCTGATACAGGGGCTGATGAACCTGTTTTTTATCATGCCGGTGCTGACCGTAGTGCTGGGCGTCGTGGCGGTGTTTAATGACTGGTTTCGGGTGTTCAGTCTGACCGGTATCGTCGTCGCACACCTGTATCTTAACGTTCCCTACGCCATTCGATTATTCTGGGAGCGGTTGAGTCAATATTCTCAAACTCATGCGCAAGTGGCTGTCACCCTGAACATGACAGCCTGGCAGCGCTTTCGGGTCTTAAAACTGCCGATACTCATTGATGCCTTCCGCCCGATCTTCGTGCTGATTTTTTTGATGTGTTTCAGCAGTTTTACCGTGGTGTTAACGCTCAGCGGTGGACCGGCGAACACCAATCTCGAAGTGGCGGTGTTTCAATCACTCAAACTGGATTTCGACCCGAAAGGTGCAGCGTTTTATGCCTTTTTTCACGGTTTAATTGCCTTTTTAATTTTGTTTTTTCTCGGCCGTCGCGATCAGTTTGGTATCGAGTTTAATCGCCTCACCGAACGTCAGCACGCGACGGCGACCGATACTCAGTGGTTGGCCATCGCGGTGTTACTTTTTGTGTTGTCGTTGCCATTGTTCGGCTTAACGGTGGATGCGCTATCTGCTCCATTCGCTGGATCTTCGCGCTTTGGTCAGGCGCTAACTACAAGCTTATTACTTGCTCTGGGCAGTGGTGTGCTGGCAACGGTGCTGGCCTTGTGCCGCAGTCTGTCAAAACAGCAGGGGCGATTTACACGCTTTCTGGATTTCGGGTTACTGGTTTTACCCATGATGGTGATCACCACGGGGTTGCTGCTATTAACCTTAAAGCTGCACATCGCGTTTAAGATGACCTTTTTCTTAATCATCTGGTTGAATGCATTAATGGCCATGCCGTTAATCATCACACCGCTTCAATCCCGTATTCAGTTATATCATCGTCGATACCAACCTTTGGCGGAATCGCTGGGTATGCCTGCCCGAACGCGTTTGGGTTTGATCTACCTGCCGGCAGTTTTACCGTTATTACCGTGGGCGATGGTGCTTTCGATGGTGTTGTCGATTGGCGACCTTGGCGTCGCGGCGTTGCTGGGGTCCGCTCAGTTTGTCACCTTGCCGATATTGATCTATCAGGCCATGGGCAGTTACCAGCTTGTATTGGCGTCTCAGTTGACGCTGATTTTGTTGGTCATCTGCGCGGTCTTATTGTTGGCAGCAGAATGGATCGGAGGTCGTCTGCGTTATGCTTGAAGTACAGGATTTAGTCTGTCGACTGGGGACCCATCGTTTTCATTGGAATTTTTCTGTTCCGGAGCAATCGTTTCTGGCGGTGACCGGTCCAAGCGGGTTGGGCAAGAGCAGTCTGTTAAATGCTTTATTGGGGTTCTTGCCGTCGGAATCCGGCCGAATATGTTGGCGTCAGCAGGACCTGAGTCATGCATCGGTTGCTGCAAGACCGTTCGGTGTGTTGTTTCAGCGGGATAACCTGTTTGAGCATCTGAGCGTAGAAAAAAACCTGTCGCTGGGGTTGTCACCCTCGGGTCGTCTCTCAGGTGTTATGCAGGAACAGTTACTGGAAGCCGCCCGTCGGTTTCAGATTGATGATCTGCTGAAGAAACGTGCCGGGGCGCTATCGGGCGGGCAACAGCAGCGCGTCGCGCTGTCGCGTGTCTTTTTGCAAAACCGGCCGGTGTTGCTGCTCGATGAGCCGTTTTCATCGCTTGATCCGGGTCTGCGCCGTGATGGCCTTGACTGGGTTCAGGAGCTTCAGCGAGAACAAAAAACCACCATTGTGATGGTGACCCACCACCTGGCGGAAGTTCGGGAGGCGGCATCGCATGTCCTTGAAGGCGTTTCTTCTGATCAATGGACACAGTATCCTGCATAAAAATTCATTAGCGGAACACCTCTGTGAAAATCGGTCTGATAATAAACCCCTGGGCGGGCGTCGGCGGATCGGTCGCGCTGAAAGGCAGCGATGGCCCCGAGATTCGCAATGAAGCCCTTAAACGCGGCGCTCAACCCAAAGCCAACGACAAAACAGCCATTACACTGCAAGAGCTTCATGCGCGCAGCCCGGACGCAAGCATTCATTGGTACAGTGCGCCCGGAAAGATGGGTGAAGAGGCAATACGCAACGAATATGGGGCGAATCTGTCTCTGGTGGTTCAACCGGACGCTCTGCCTGAACAAACCGAAGCTTCCGAAACCTACCGTGCGGCTGAGTGGTTGCTGGCACAGTCGGTCGATCTCATTTTATTTGCCGGCGGCGATGGCACCGCAAGAAACCTGTTGGATGTGGTTGGCGAGCGCATCCCGGTGCTGGGGATTCCCGCCGGGGTCAAAATCCACTCGGGTGTGTTTGCTGTGACGCCACATGCGGCCGGGGATGTTTTGGCCGGGTTGTTGAACGGCGACATTACCGAGCTGCATCAGGAAGAGGTCCGCGACATCGACGAAGAGGCGTTTCGATCCGACCGCGTGGTGGCGCGTTACTATGGCGATATGAAGGTGCCGGTGTCCGGTGAGTTTATGCAGCACGTTAAAGTCGGAGGGCTCGAAAGCCAGGATCTGGTTTTAAACGATATTGCGGACTGGTTCATCGAGACTATGCAAGACGACGTTTGTTATTTCATTGGCAGCGGTAAAAGTACGGCCACGATTATGGACGCTTTGCATCTGCCGAACACATTGCTTGGCATTGACGCGGTGTATCAGGGACAGGTGGTAAAAGCCGACTGCTCTGAAGCGGATCTGTTGTCATTGTTGTCACAGTATCCGTGCCGGGCCTTGATCAGCATCATCGGCGGTCAGGGTCATATTTTTGGTCGTGGCAATGCACAATTCAGCCCTCAGGTTCTGGCGCAATTGACGCGTGAAAATATCGACATTATCGGCACCAAAACCAAGTTGAAATCGCTTGAAGGGCGCCCATTGTTAATAGACAGCTCGGACCCGGCGCTGGATCGTGCATGGGCGGGTCTCATGCCGGTCATGACCGGGTATCATGATCACGTAATCTATCCGGTAGTTGCCCGATGAATCTTTATGGACGTTTTGTTTTATTTCTTTTCAGCGCCTTGTTCAGCAAGCGACGCTTTGATCCCTTTGTTCCGGTTAAACTGCACTTTCGGGTTTGGCCGCACGACATTGATGTCAACTTTCACCTGACCGCCGCGCGTTATTTTTCTTTCGGTGATTTTGGCCGACTGCATTGGCTGACACAAAACGGATTGTTGCGCCGTTTTTTCCGGTCAGGGTATCGTGGCGTGTTGAATGCTCAGGAAATAACCTATATTCGGGAATTTCTGCCTTTCAGCCGAGTGGATGTCGAAGTATCACTGGTCTGCTGGGACGAGAAGTACGGCTATTTTGAGCAGCGCTTTTATCATCAGGGCAAGCTCTATGCGATCTCGCATGCGCGGATGGCAATGCTCTATCAGGGGTCTGTGCTGTCATTTGCCGAGACGTTTAAACGTTTTGGCCTGTCAGCAGAGAATCGACCCGAGTCAGAAGCCATTGCCGATTGGAAAGCGACATTAAAGGCCAAGCGGGATCATTTCAAACAATGATGAAACGACAGGCTTTTTTTCGCGGGGTTGTCGATACCTTGCCTATGGTGCTGGCGGCGATTCCTTTTGGGCTTCTGTTCGGCATGTTGGCTCCGGCAAGCGGTGTCAGCGCTTGGGTGGCGATCTGTTTGTCAGCTCTGGTGTTTGCCGGGTCTGCCCAATATGTGGCCATGGGTTTACTGGCCGCCGGAACGCCGGCCGCACTCATTGTACTGACCACCTTTATCGTCAATCTTCGACACTTGTTGTATTCATTAGCGATGCTCGTGCCGTTACGGCATCTTCGACGGCCAAAGAAAGTTGCGCTGAGCTTTTTTCTGACCGATGAAACCTTTGTAACCTTTAATCAGCGCTTACAACGCGTTTTGCCAGAGGAACAGCGCGTTGCCTATTATCTGGGCTCCGCCGTGTTCATGTATGGCAATTGGCAGCTTTGTACCTGGTTAGGGCTGTGGGCCGGGTCTTCTCTGACCGGTATCGAATCACTCGGGCTTGAGTTTGCGATGGTCACGGCGTTTCTGGCCATGATGATGCCGATGTTCCGGCATCGGAAAAACATCGTCAGCGCCGTCATTGCCTTTGTACTTGCCTGGTTCACCCGGGACTGGCCGCATAAAACCGGCATCATTTTTTCAGTAATCGTGGCAGCCGTGGTGGCGTCGACGCTTTCGTTCCTGGAGACGGATGATGATTAATCTGTTGATGATTCTCGGTATGATTACCGTGACCTGGGGCGTTCGGGCGTTGCCCTTTGTTTTGCCGGACATTCGGTTTTCACCGGCGGTTCTGAATGTTCTGAACTGTGTACCGGCCGCGGTTCTGGCGGCACTGGTGGCTGAACCGGTGCTTTCCAGCGCGGTGGAACAGGGCACCGCGTTAACACCTGAAGTACTGGCTGCGGCGCTGTGCGTGTTCATGGGGCTGATGCGACTGCCCATGTTAGTGGTTGTGGTGGTCGGAATGGCCGGCTATTGGGGCCTGCGTGTTTTTATCGGCAGTTGACGTTCAGTCGGCTTGCCAGGGCCAGCCCTCTAAGGATTAGGGCGGTTGGATGATTTCCCGGGTGCCAGCGCTTACACTGGTATCCAAGCACTGAGAGGAAGCATCATGTTTAATGTCGTTAAGGGCCGAGAAGGCCATCGAATTGAAGTCGTAAAAACAGACGACTACGAGAACTGGTTTTCAGCCCAGACAGAGTTTGTCTGTAATTGGCTGGCACACAGTGGGTTTACCGGCACTGGCCATGTACTGATTCCGAATGCTCAAGGGAATCTGGACAGGGTGCTGCTGGTCAGTGATGAGCCAGACTCCGTTTGGGTGCTGTCTGAGTTGGCGATCAACCTGCCGGTTGCGAACTTTTACATTGAAGGAGATGAGCAATCCCAATATCGCGCAGCGCTGGGTTGGGTTTTAGGCCAGTATCAGTATTCCCGTTATCTGGAAACGCCGCAGAAACAGGCGACCCTGTTTGTGTCGGACGATGCTGCACACCAGCGAGTCGTGAATGAAGCTCGTGGTGTCTATCTGACCCGCGACCTGATTAATACGCCGGCTGGCGACATGATGCCTGAGCACCTGTCCGAGGCAATGCAGAACCTGGCGGCGGAACATTCCGCTCATTTTTCTGAAATTGTCGGTGATGACCTGTTGGCGCAGAACTTCCCGACCATTCATCTGGTCGGACGCGCGTCCGTCCATGCGCCACGCTTGCTGGATCTGACTTGGGGCGATCCTTCGCATCCGAAACTGACTCTGGTCGGCAAAGGGGTATGTTTTGACAGCGGCGGTTTGGATTTAAAACCGGCCTCCGGCATGCGCCTGATGAAGAAAGACATGGGCGGTGCCGCTCATGTTCTGGGTCTGGCGAGTCTGATCATGGCCAACAAGCTACCGGTTCGTTTGCGAGTGTTAGTTCCAGCTGTTGAGAATGCTGTGTCCGGTAACGCGTTCCGACCGGGCGATATCGTTAAGACCCGTAAAGGGCTGACAGTCGAGATCGATAACACCGACGCTGAAGGTCGTCTGGTTCTGTGTGATGCCCTTGCGCTGGCCGATGACGAACAGCCGGACCTGTTGATCGATTTCGCAACCCTAACCGGTGCGGCACGGGTAGCGCTGGGCCTGGAAGTACCAGGCTATTACAGTACCGACGATGGTGTTGCCCAGGCATTGCAAGCCGGTGGTGATGAAGCCGAAGACGCAATTTGGCGTTTGCCTCTGCATCAGGGGTACGCGGAGTTCATGAAAGGTACGATCTCTGATCTGGTGAATGGCGCCGCCAAACCATTTGGTGGGTCCATTACTGCCGCGCTTTATCTGCAGCACTTTGTTGAACAGTCACCTTGGGTTCACTTTGATGTCGGGGCCTGGAATGATCGTCCTCGTCCCGGTCGACCCGTGGGCGGTGACGCCATGGGTCTGCGTGCCGTGTTCACTGCGCTGCAGAAACGTTATTCCTGATGGGTAACTTTTAAGAACAGAACAGGCCGGATTGTCCGGCCTTTTTTTATTTTTTATCACGGTGGCTTGGTGATAGTGACCTGAAACTTAAACAGGGTGACTTACCGGCTATTGTGATGCGCGCACCTGGCCGTTTACAGTGTGACTCTATTCTTACCTTTCTTATCGAGATTAAACATGCGAAGAAGCCTGTACCGGATAACCTGTTTGTCGTTGGGTTTGCTGATCCTATCCGGGTGTGTGACCTTTCAACCCCGAGTAACGGAAGTGATGCCGGAGCCCGCTAACGTGCAGGCATTCTCCCGATTGGCCAAGGTGTTGCCAGTTCCGGAAAATACCGAGCCAGACGAGTCCGGGAATCTGTTGATTCGCAATGGCGAACTGGCATTACGTGCTCGGGTCGCGTTGATTCAATCCGCTGACAACAGCATCGATGTGCAGTATTTTCTCTGGAAGAATGACCAGACCGGACGCTATCTGATCAAACAATTACTTGAAGCCGCCGAACGGGGTGTTGACGTTCGTCTGCTCCTGGACGGATGGATCACTCAGGACCTGAATGGTCTTTTGGCCTGGGTTGATGAACAACCTAATATTGAAGTGCATTTCTATAATCCTTTTCTGGCAGAAACCAATATTGGTCGGGCGCTGAACCTGGCGACGGACTTCGATCGGTTGAATCGCCGTATGCATAATAAGTCCTTTACGGTGGATGGTGTTGCCACCATCACCGGAGGCCGCAATGTCAGTGACAGCTATTTTTTTCATCATCCGGAGGTGAATTATCTGGATGCCGATGTGCTGAGTATCGGGCCGGTTGTTAATCAGGTCAGCGAGAGCTTCAATGAATACTGGCATAACCGCATGACGGTGCCGGCGGCTGAACTCAGTTATTCAAACATTGATGATGAAGAACGAACGGCCATCGCTAATCAATTAGCGGGAGATCACTTCGAACCCGATAATCAACCTGAATCCGTCGAAGCGTTTTTGATGGATATTCATTCTCAGATGGTCTGGGCACCAACCCGGTTTGTGGCTGATAAAGCTGGCGTACGTGATCCGTCGGTGGGGGATCTTCCGAAAACGGCCGCACAGGAGCTGGCTGATTTAGTTCGAAATACCGAAAGAGAAATGTTAATTGAGTCCGCGTATCTGGTCCTCAGCCCGGAAGTGACCGAGTACTTGAGTGACAAGCAGCGCTCCGGTGTACGTGTTCGTTTTCTCACCAACTCAATGGCGTCGAACACGGTTTTTCTGAACCATGCCAGCTATGCCAAATATCGTGAGAACATTGTTGCCAGTGGCATCGAACTGTATGAAGCCAAACCGCTGATCGATACCTGTCAGCTCGGTTACATTGCGGCGGGTCATTGCAGCCAGTCGCAACGGATCAGCCTGCACACCAAAACCGCGGTGTTTGATGAGCGCTTTGTTTATGCCGGGTCATTTAACTTTAATCTCAGATCAGCCTATTTGAACACCGAATCCGCATTGATCATCGACAGTGTTGAGATGGCGGCGCAATTGAAACAGCAGATGCGCAACCTGATGACTCTAAAAGCGTCATGGCAACCGAAGTTCCTCGGCGACGAACTGTTATGGATGACCATTGAAGACAATGAACTGATTGAAACGCGGGAAGAACCTAACACCACCGCGTTGGAACGTTTTGGCGCGGAAATTCTCAGTCGGGTGCCTGGTGCGGAATACTATTAAGGGCAGTTGCACTGTACGGTCTGATGATTTGTTTGTATTCTCATCGGCACTGGACGTTGGGAATCGCAGCTTTATAACCTGATGATCCAACGCGTGCGGCTGATGCTGCACGCCAGTGCCGGAAAAGTGTGTTCCGGTTCGCAAGTTATGGATGAACAGACTCAGAAAAGGAGTAGTCATGAAATATTTAGCGGCCGGTATTGCGGCCACAGTGGTGGTTGTCGGAGGTGTTACCGCCGGATCACTGGTCATATCCGACAATAAGATTGACGAACAGGTTGATCGGCTGACCACCGTGGCTGAACAGTCGGGTTTTAAAGTCAGCGTTGAACAGGATACTAATACCTGGCTGTCCCGCCAGCTGAGCTTGCGCCTCACTGCCAGTGATGGCAGCTTGCCAGTTCCGATTCTCATCAATAATGACATTACACAGCGGCCTTGGCGTACCAATGTTCAGCATGAAGTGTTATTAGACTCGCAGATTTCAGACCCAACGATGGACCCGGAACTGCAGGCGTTGCTGAACCGTTATTTGGTTGACCGCCCGTTCCTCACCGGCACCAGCCAGATCAGCGCCAGCGGAAACTACCAGACTCAGTTGCAGTCGATCGCGGTAAATGAAACCGAAGCCGATTGGTCGGTGTCGATGTCACCGATGACGGTTGATATAGCCGGCACCGTTTCTGGTGAGGTGGTCATGCAGGGGCAATGGCCCGGAATGAACGTTGCCAGTCAGACCGAGAGTACTCAGTTAAATATCGCGCCGGTCAGTTTTAGCGCAGAAGGACAATCGCTCGCGTCCGGTTTGTTTGACGGCACGCAAACGGCCTCGATTGAGTCCATCAATATTCAAATAGATGACGACTACCCGACAACCTTTGTTCTGGACGCACTGACGTTTACTGCCAACGGGGAAGTGGTGGATCAGCTTTATTCTGGTGCGATGACGGTGTCGATGGATAAAATTAACATCGATGAAGAAACGACTTCGATGATTGTCGATGACCTGAGCATGACGACATCGTTTTCCGGTCTTGAAGCGGGTAACTACGAACGGTTGATGGCCGAAGTGGCCGCGATGGACTCCACGGGGGTACCGAGTGCGGCTCTGAAAGACGAAGCCAATGTTCTGCTGAAAAACGGTTTTAATATTTCGTTCGATGACTGGCATGCCACCGTTAATGATCAATCGGTGCAATTGGCAGCTCAGCTGACAGTGCCAAAGAATGAGCTGGTGGATGTGAATGTGCCCATCTCACTGATGGGGCTCTTCCCGATGATCTCGGCGTCGGCTGATGTCACAATCGATGCCGGTCTGGTTGATATTCCAGAGCTGTATGACCCGATGATGGGACTGCTGATGACCGGTGCGTTGATATCACAAGGTGACGAATATGTGATGAACGCCTCTCTGGAAAACGGGCGAGTGATGCTGAACGGTCAGCCTATGCCACTGCCTTTTTAAAAGTTAGAGGCAGATAACGCAGCTTGAATGAAAGCGGTGATGCTCACCGCTTTTTCTTTTTCAGGGTATTAAGTACTTGCCCAAAGGCGGGCGTACCCTTGCGCACAATGTCGTCGAGTGCGTCTTGCGGCAGTTCATCAAAGCTTTTGAACTGAATGCAGCTCTTCCCCGAAAGGAACGGTCGCAATGCGGTGGCCCAGCGTTCTTTGAGTTCGGGGACGGCGTAAATCGGCATCATATGCCAGGTGACGTTACCGTTTTTCAAAGCACCGACCATAAAGGTGTATTGATCATCAGGACCTTCTGGGTCGAAGAAAACCCGGTGACCCTCCGTCCACTTTGTCGCGCCTTCCCGTTCAAAAAGCTCCGGCGCACGCTCGCGGATGAATTGCAATGTTTTGTCAATTTCTGCAAGCGTGGTCGAGTTTGGGTTGTGCCGATAGCTCATGATCAATCCATAGCGTTTTGTTGACAAAGTTTAGTTCAGGGCCCTGATAATGCGACAGCGGATTTACAGCGAATGTCGCGTCCCAATGTTATTGCTTGACGATAACATGTTAGGCTGAGCGATAAATGATGAAGCAGACGACAACGATGACCGATCTTAGCTCGAATGCGCCTGAACGTGGGGATCAGGAATGACCCAAAACACCATAATCGTTAAAAGCTTGCTTTGCATGCTGACTCTCTGCGCGTCATTTGTCGTCGCCGACGAGATAGTGATTGAGACGGGCACAGAACGAACGGAAGCGTCCTTGTCTTCCTATGAGCAATGCATACTGAGCATGACAGAAAGTGCTTCCACGTTGTTGTCGGTTGCCCGGTTACGCAACTATTGCAGCGCAGACTTCCGTGGCGAAGACGTCTTCGACGAAGACAACACGCCCTTGCAACGGCGTATTGCGCTCGAAAAGTTTTCCGTGAATAACCCGTTCAGCCTGTTACCGCATCGACCGAATCACCTGATGCCCTTAACTTACACCCATTACCCGAATGACGATTACATCGACCCGGGCGAGGGAAATCTGCAGAGTTTTGAAGTGCAGTTTCAGTTGAGTCTGAAGGTCATGCTGATCAACGGGATCTATCGCGACTATGGCAACCTGGCGTTTGCCTACACGGCTCAGTCGTTCTGGCAGGCCTATAATCTGGAGCTGTCGTCCCCGTTCCGCGATACCAACCATGAACCCGAACTCATTTTGACCCTGGGCAGCGGTTTGGAGCTGGGGCCGTTCCGTAATGTTGGCAACGCACTGTCGTTAAATCATCAATCTAACGGCCGCGGTGGTGAAGACTCACGCAGCTGGAATCGCGTTATTTTCCAGACACTGTGGGAGAGTGGACCGGTGGTTATGGCGCTGAGACCCTGGTACCGCATTCCCGCGCCGGAGCCGAGCTACCCCGGCGACCCAATCGGTGATGATAACCCCGATATCCAGCATTATCTCGGCCACTTTGACTTAAACGTAGCCTATGCGGCCGGCGAGCAGCGCTTTGCCCTGATGCTGCGCAATAACCTGGAGTTTGACAACAATAAGGGCGCTGCCGAGTTGTCGTGGTCGTTTCCGATCAATGACCGGGTCCGCGGCCGGTTTAATTACTTCGAAGGCTACGGCGAGAGCTTGATTGATTACGACAGCTACAGTCGCTCCATCGGGCTGGGGATCGAACTGAGCGGTTGGCTATAAGCCCAACACACAGAAAAGCTCAAGTGGGTGGGGCTTTATCGTCAGTAAACGTAAGTGTGCAGTCCCCGTTTACGACGAAGAAACGGATTTTATCGATTTGTCATTGCCGATGGGCTCGTGAGGCTTGTGTGCCCTTTGAAGATCGCCTTGAACCAGCGATTGCCCTGCTTTTATACCGGCCTCGTAACCGGCGTTGAGTGCGCCCAGATCGGTCGTGGTTCTTGACACCCGAAACGACTCCGGAGGGTAGATGACCTTCACATCGCAGTCGGCCGGTGGGTTTTCCAAAAAATCGACGGCACGGTTGTAGGCAATGTGCCGGCGAATCATGGCTTCTGCCAAAACGGGCGTCGAGCGGAACAGGCGCCGAACGGCTTGCGGGAAACGCGGCGGTCGTTTTCGATAGCCTTGAGCGCGGGAGCAGATCACCGTGATTTGTCGGGCGCCGGATTCATAAGCGCGGATCACTGGTATGGAGTCGGCCACGCCGCCATCGGTTTGGGGTTCGCCGTCAATCGTCGGGTAGTGCCGGTAAGCCATCGGCACCGCACAGGAGGCCAGCAAGTCGGCTTCCAGGGAGTCACCCGTAGAGACGGTATAACGCGCCAACCCGGTATTCACGTCGGTCGTGACCACTTCAAGCGGCACTGGTTGCGCGGCGTAGGCGGCCGAATCCAACTCATATTCGTCCCGGGCAATGGCCCAAAGCCAATCCAGGTTGATGTAGTGACCGCCCTTCAGGTAATTGCGCAGGCTGAAAAAGTCACTCCGGCAGGAGTAATCGGTAATGATGGTATAGCTTCGACCGCGTTGTCCGGTCAGATACCCGGCCAGATTGGTGGACCCGGCCGAGACGCCAATGCAACGGTCAAAGGGGTGGTAGTTTTCGTCAAGGAAGTGATCTAAAACGCCAGCGGCGAATATCCCCCGCATAGCACCCCCCTCGACGACCAGTGCGTGGGTAGGGGATGCGGAGGTATTCGGCTGGCTCATTTTTCAGGTTTATCCTTGGCTTTTCGCTTCTGGTTGCAATCGTTACACAGATGAATTTTGTTGCCGTCTGCATCGGTGATCTGAAATGACGCGCCGAATGCGCCGCAGTCGGTGCATTTTTTAACGAAAGCGTTGCTCATCGTCAGTGTCCAAAGTCATGAGTTCAGCGCGCATGATACGCTTTTCAAATTGAACATCATCTGCTTTAGACCGAACTTTTGACCGACCGCAAAGTTTTGTGCGCGTTGGTCGTTTAATGGTCGACTCGTTGTCAGGCCCTGATAGAGTTAGAAAGGTGCTCAGTCAGGGGTGGGTCAGATCAGTGACGAAAACGTTACCTTCGTTAAACCCGACGAGCAAGTGATGGTTCTGTTTTACTCTGTTTTACACGGAGTGCCGGCTAACATCGCTGTTTTCCGTAGAAACAGGGTATAACCCCATAGCCTAGTGGACTCTTTACAACGGCATCATAACTAGATCGTTATTATGAGTTCGGAAAATGTCTCCTCACGCAAGTTCAGCTTTATCTTTAAGGAAACGTTGTATTGGAAATCGCCCAAATTAAATTTAAAAAGGGAAACCATGTGTTGCTTGGATATCGTCAAAATGTTCAAGCAGAAAATGAACGATGGGGCTTTCCTAGCGGTAAACTGGAACCCGGAGAGATGCCATTAGACGCCGCAATTCGTGAAGCGAAAGAAGAAGTTGGCGTCGATACTCACGAGCTGGATCACTTATTTAGCCTTATCGATTACAAAGGCAACAAACACCATTTTTTTCTGTGTTTAAATTGGTCTGGTGAACTTGTTAATGCGGAGTCTGAGCTATGTAGGGAAGTCTCATGGTTTCCGTTAAATCGCTTGCCTGGTGACAGTACTCATATTACTTTTACTGCTGTTAAGGAACTTAAAAACGAGCTGCTGGTGCCCACGCGTTAAACAAACCATGTCGTAGTAAGTCTCTAATTTTGCTACCGCGCATGGAAATGAAAGCTTATAGATAAAGGACGAGTTAACGAGTATGGATAATTTTTGGGGAGAAAATTTCTACAATCACCCGGAACTAACCGATGAGATGTTAGAAGTCGCAGAAAAAAAGTTGGGTGTGAAACTGCCTGCTGAATATGTAGAGTTGTTAAAACAGCAGAATGGTGGCTATACGACGAACTTTGTGTTTCCGACAGATCAAGAAAACTCGTGGGCAGAAGACCATGTTCCATTGAATGAGTTGTTTGGAATCGTTACTGACGAGGCGGTTGAGACCGCTCAGAACATTCTTGATACCGAGTACATGACAGAAGAGTGGGGTTTACCTGAGCGGCAGGTGCTACTTTCAGGGGCCGGCCATTGGTGGATTACTTTAGATTATCGCAATGGCGGCGAGCCTACCGTTAGATGGCTCGACGTTGAAAGTGACGAGACGTTTGAACTGGCATCGTCATTTAAAGCTTTTATGTCTCGGTTAGTTGCAGAATCCGAGTTTGAGCAGTTCTGACAGGCTCGTGTTTTGAGCTTGTTTTCAGTTTCAATCTACCTGAATTCATGACGATGCGTTAAGCGCTCGCCCAAGGTCCTCCACCCGACATCGCATCGTCATAAGGGTACTTCCGAAACGCCTCCGTCTTCTCACATTCCGCTGACCAATCCCGCAGTCGTGGAAAGGCATCGTTCCCCAGTTGTTCAGGTCGCATCTGCCGAGTGAAATTCCAAGCGACCGCAGTAGCAATGCTGGCGTGAGACAGCTTCTTGGTGTCGAACAGAGCCTGGTGGGTGTTGGCCAGTTGGTTCAGTTGGCGATACGCTTCCTGCAGTTGTTGTTCAATGCGCTTTACCCAAGGTTCATGGCGTTTGTCCTCGGGGCGGATCTGGTACTCATAAACAATCTGCACCGTTTTTTCACAACAAATCAACGCGGTACCGACAATTTGTTGTTCCTTGGCAAACAAGGCCGGGTTGAGGTGGTTCAGTGAGTGAGTGCTCATTGACTCGGCATATTGCAGTATTAAAGAGGAATCCATCAACGCAGTACCATCGTCCAGCAGCAGGGTCGGTGCTTTGACCATGGGGTTTAACTGGCGAAACGTCGAGTAGTCTTTGAACACCGACAGCGATTGGTGATCGAAGGTTAACCCAAGTTGGCTTAAGCCAATGGCCGTGCGGCGTACGAAGGGTGAATCGAGCATACCGATCAGTTTCATTGTTTGCGTTCCTTTAACTGCTGTCCCATAACGTTTCCAACCATTGCGTGGCTCAAGGTTGGCCGTTCCAAACAGAAGCTTTGAAACGGCCCGATTAATCTATGGGGCAGAAACAAGTTTCTTTAAACTGTAACCGTCCCTGAACACTCAGATTATTTTGATTAAAGATTGAACCATTCGCACCGGGGTGGCGTAAAGCTTTTATATTTTGGAATAGGAGCGTGCCATGCGTGCAATCCTCCTTGCTCTACTGTTATCAGCCGGTTCGTTGGTTCAGGCGGAAGACGCGCCAGAAGCGGCCATTCAACAGGTGATCACCGGTCAGTTAACGGCCTTTCTTAATCAGGATGCGCAAGCCGCCTGGCAGTTTGCTCACCCGTCCATTAAAGCCCGATTCGGATCGCCGGTTAACTTTATGCAGATGGTATCCGCCGGTTACTCGCCCATGCTGAACTTTGTCGATCTGCAGTTCCGAACGTTGGAACAGGAAGACGAGGTGTGGCTACAGACCGTTCAGCTCCGCGATACCCGTGGGCAGCGGTTTGACTTGCTGTATGCGCTGATGCCGGTTGAGGATGGGGCGTTTCGGATTGCCGGGGTCTCGCTCAGCCCTGCCGACGATATCTGAACAAAGCCGAATCAAACCGGATCGGGCCCCGGAGCCCGATCCGTCAGCCTATTAAGAGGCGTTTGCACGGTTTTGTACGAACGCTTTCAAGCGCTGATAGTCCTCATGAAAAGCGCGGATGCCGGCGCTGAGTTTTTCAGTCGCCATGGGGTCTTCGTTCATCATCCAACGGAACCGGGTTTCGGTCATGTCTAATTTGGACAGGTTATCTTGGCGGGCGGTTTCCGGCGAAAGCTGGCGGGGCAGGGGGTCTGTGGTTTCCGACAGTTGTTTCAATAAGGCGGGTGCAATGGTGAGTCTGTCGCACCCGGCCAATGCCTGGATTTCACCGAGGTTGCGGAAGCTCGCGCCCATTACAATGGTGGAGTACCCAAAGGTTTTAAAATACTGGTATATCGTCGCGACCGACCGGACGCCCGGGTCTGTCTCGGCGGTGTAAGTTTCACCGGTGCTTGCCTGGTACCAATCCAGAATCCGGCCGACAAAGGGTGAAATCAGGAAAGCGCCGGCTTCGGCGCAGGCAATGGCCTGAGCCAGATTGAAAATCAGCGTGACGTTGCATTGAATGCCTTCGGCTTCGAGTTGCTGCGCGGCGTTAATTCCTTCCCAGGTGCCGGCAATCTTAATCAGAATCCGATCACGACCAACGCCCTGTGCTTCATAGAGTTGGATGAACTTCCGAGCCTTTTGCATCGTTGCCTCTGCGTCAAACGATAAGCGCGCATCCACTTCGGTTGAGACCCGCCCCGGTACCCGTTTCGACAGTTCAATACCAAAATTGACCGCCAGACGGTCCATGGCCTCATTCAGCCAGTCGGACGGGTTGTGCTTACGGGCGGTGGTGATGGCTTCATCAATCAAGGATTGGTACTGCGGCATCTGGGCGGCGGCATAAATCAGTGATGGGTTTGTGGTGGCCTCTTCCGGCTGATACGCCTCAATGGCGTGGATGTCACCGGTATCGGCGACGACCGTGGTCATGGCTTTCAGTTGCTCAAGTTGCGTGCTCATCGTTGGTTTCCCTTATATTTTTATAGATAAATTTAATTGATGGTTATTTTTATAAATATCTGGCTTTTTATATTGTTTTTTATGCTTATGCTGGGAGTTGTTGATTTTTTAAGTTATTTTGTCACATAATTAATTCGATACACAAATTAAATGGGTGCGACGTTGACGTCGAAGCCCAGTTGAATAACAACAAAAAGAGGTGATCAGCGTGTATTTAGGACTCGATCTGGGAACGTCCGGCGTGAAAGCGGTTGTCATCGATGAGATGGGGGCGCTGGTCGCCACGCATTCCGCGCCATTAGACGTATCTAACCCTCAACCACTGTGGTCAGAGCAAAACCCCGAAGACTGGTGGTCCGCAACCATCGCGGCCGTATCCGGCCTGAAGAGCCAGCTCGGTGATCGCTTGTCTCAGCTGAAAGCGCTGGGCTTGGCCGGTCAGATGCACGGCGCTACGTTTCTGGATGAAGAAGGCCAGGTTTTGCGCCCCTGCATTTTATGGAATGACGGCCGTTCGGCGGAACAGTGTGTTGAGTTGGAAAGCCGCCTCAGCGATTTCCGGGAGCGATCAGGAAACCTGGCAATGCCCGGTTTTACCGCCCCGAAAGCGTTGTGGGTGGCGCAACATGAACCGCAAGTGTTTGCGCAGGTTGCGAAAATCCTGCTGCCAAAAGACTACTTAGCCTATCGATTGACCGGCCAATACTGTTCGGACATGTCCGATGCAGCCGGAACCCTGTGGTTGAACCCCGAGACGCGGGATTGGGATGACGCCCTGCTGGCGGCAACCGGGCTCGACCGCCGCCATATGCCGACGCTACTTGAAGGCACGCAGGTGGCGGGTCAACTCAGCGACGCAGCGGCTTCGGCATTGGGAATACCTCCGGTCCCGGTCGTGATCGGTGGTGGTGACAATGCCTGTGGCGCTGTGGGCGTGGGTGTGACTGAGCCGGGACAGGCGTTTATTTCGCTGGGGACGTCCGGTGTGCTGTTTGTGGTCAGTAACGGGCATTGTGCCAGCCCGGAAAACACCGTTCACGCGTTCTGCCACTGCTTGCCCAAGCGCTGGCATCAGATGAGCGTCAGTTTGTCGGCCGCTAACTGCTTATCCTGGTTTGCCGAGATTGTCGGGGCTGAGGTTCCGCAACTGTTGGCCGAACTGGACGAGCAGGGCATTGAAGAAACGCCTGTACTGTTTTTACCGTATCTGTCCGGTGAGCGAACGCCCCATAACGACCCGGCCGCCTCGGGTGTGTTTTTCGGTTTGAAAAACAGTACTTCACGAGCCGAGATGACCTTGGCCATTCTTGAGGCCGTGGCGTTCAGTTTCGCCGACGGCTATGACGCCTTAAGAGCCGCGGACTCTCCGATTGATGACATTACGCTCATCGGTGGTGGCGCGCGCTCGGCCCGTTGGCGGCAGATTCACAGCGATGTGCTGCAACAGCCTCTGTCATTCCGCGATGGCGGTGAAGTCGGACCGGGACTCGGGGCCGCTCGCCTGGCGCGACTGTCGGAGTCGGCAACCCTATCTGACGCGGCGTTCAACCAGGCCGTGTCCAGTGTGTGCCCGCCACCGCCGTTGGTGGAAGTGCACCAACCCAACCCAGAAAAGAAACCTTATTATCAACCCAAACTCGAACGCTACCGTGCGCTGTATCAGCAAACACGTTCACTTAACCTTGGAGCCTTATCATGAGTGCTGACTACTTTAAAGATTTTGATGCAATCCCCTATGAAGGTCCGGAATCAACCAATCCATTGGCATTCCGTCACTACAACAAAGACAAGGTTGTGATGGGCAAGCGACTGGAAGATCACTTGCGGTTTGCCGTCTGCCATTGGCACAACTTCTGTTGGGACGGTAAAGATATTTTCGGTCTTGGTATCGGCACCTTTGACCGTCCATGGCAACGTGCTGGCGAAGACGGTCTGGTCCTGGCCCGGGAAAAAATGGACGCGGCCTTTGCGTTCATGGAGAAGCTGGGTGTGCCGTTCTGGTGCTGGCACGATTACGACATCGCACCGGAAGGCGCGACGATTAAAGAATCCCGTGAAAACTTTGCCGCGATGCTCGATTACGCCGAAGAGAAAATGGCGGCCACCGGTATCCGACTGTTGTGGGGTACGGCAAACGCGTTCTCTAACCCTCGATACATGTGTGGTGCGTCAACGAACCCGAACCCGGAAGTGTTTGCTTATGCGGCGTCGCAGGTTCAGAACGCGATGGATGCGACCAAACGACTGGGCGGTTCTAATTACGTGTTGTGGGGTGGCCGCGAAGGTTATCAGAACCTGCTCAATACCGACCTGAAGCGTGAAAGCGAACAGATGGGTCGTTTCCTGCAAATGGTGGTTGAGCACAAACATAAGATTGGTTTCGAAGGCTCCATCCTGATCGAACCGAAACCACAAGAACCGACCAAGCACCAGTACGATTATGACACCGCGACCGTTTACGGATTCCTGCAGCGTTTCGGGCTGGAAAAAGAAATCAAAGTGAACATCGAAGTGAACCACGCGACCCTGGCTGGACACAGCTTTGAACATGAGGTGGCGACGGCGGCATCGTTGGGCATTCTGGGCTCCGTCGATGCTAACCGCGGTGACCATCAGAACGGTTGGGATACTGACCAGTTCCCGAACAACGTGCCGGATCTGGTACCTGCGGTTTATGAAATTATCCGTGCGGGTGGTTTCACAACAGGTGGTTTTAACTTCGACACCAAACTGCGCCGTGAATCGGTAGACGCGGTTGATCTGTTCCACGGTCACATCGGTGGCATGGATACCATTGCGCTGGCGTTCATGAAAGCGGCAGACTTGTACGAGTCTGGTGAGCTGCAGTCGTTTGTTGATAACCGTTACGCCGGTTGGAACGGTGAGCTGGGTGAGAAGATTAAATCCGGACAGTTGTCTCTGGCGGAACTGAGTCAGTGGGCGGTTGATCAGAATATCGATCCGAAGCCAATCTCCGGGCGTCAGGAGTACCTGGAAAACCTGGTGAATCGCTACGTACATCGGTAAAACCGAAACCATGGCGAACCGGTTGGTTAAGTGGCCGGTTTGCAAATGCCTTTTCGGTACTCATGTCCATCGATTGAACGAAGCGTTCAGTCGATGGCTTCCAAGGCAAGAACAACGATCCCCTTGATGGTCATGTCTTCATCCCAAGCCGCGTGTTCGATGGTGGTTTCCGCGATCAGGTCGCTGACCAACGAATCTTCCAGATTAGTCATTAAACCAGCTTCCATCAGATGATAAGCCCGACTCCCTGGGCCGCTGATGATTATTTTTTCGAGACTGAGCAACGCAATCAGATTACTGATGCCATGGCCGAGCACCCGACCGGCTCGTTGAAACAAATCGCGCAACTCTTTTGAATCGGATTCTGCTTTATTGACCAATACCTGCATGCTGTCTTCGGTCGGGTGCAAGCTGTTGTCCCAGCTCAGAGGGAACAAAGCACTGGCATCGCGATAGAGTGCGTAGTCGCCGACATAGGCTTCAATGCAACCGCGCTTACCACACAGACACTGCGCACCTTCCGGATAGTACTTGCTGTGTCCGAACTCTGCGGCCGCACCGTGGTGACCCAGGTAAAGCTCACCGTTAATGACCATGCCCATACCGATGCCATAGCCGAGCATGATGACGGCGAAATCCGTCAGCGATTGGTAGCGACGCTGATGTCGAATCGCCATGGTCAGGCAGTTGGCATCGTTGGCGATGGTGACCGGCAACTGGATGCGTTGTTCGAGTTCGTGCTTTAACGGAACCTTCCGCACCGCAAGTGCCGGGCTCCAGATGATCTCGCCATTCAAGCCGTTCACCACGCCCTGTACAGCAATGCCTAAGGCTTTGGGGCGTTTGTGGGCGGGCACGGAGGCGTTGAATCGGCGAACCGCACTGGCGATCGCGTCAAAGAGGCCTTCTTCACTGAGCGCGCGCGTGTCGAGGTCGATCACCATCTCGTCACTGACCTGACCTTTGTGGTTGCCCAGGTGCATCTTCAGTTCATTAATGGACAGCTTTAACCCCAGCACATGAAAGGCATCCGGTGCCAGGTCGATCAGTACGCGGGGGCGGCCACGGGTGTTGGTTTTTTCAGTTGTGGCGGGGTGTTCTATTAAGCGCGCTTCCTGCTGCAACTCGCTGGTGATGGCCGTGACGGTGGCCGGACTGAGTTTCAGTGCCTGACCCAAATCGACACGGGCAATGGGGCCATGAACCCGCAGGTAATGAATGATCTGCTTTTTGTTGGCAAGTCGGATCTGTTCGGTGTCGGTTTTTTTCATTAATGGTCCTGAGGGCAAGCAAAGCAACGGGTCGCAAGCGAACGCTCTTTATACCATACCATGGTGTGCAGCCTGAAACTCAGTGTTCTGGCGTGTTAAGTTCGCGGTACTTGGTGGGGGTCATGCCGAGCTCTTTGCGGAAGATGTAGTACAAATACTGCGGGCTTGAAAACCCGCATTGAATCGCGACTTCGTCGATGCCCTTTCGGGTGTTTTTCAGCATGTCTTTCGCGTTTTCCAGGCGGACATCATGCAGGACCTGGTGGATCGATTTCTCCAGAACGGTTTTGAACCGGCTCTCCAACGTGTTGCGGGAAGTTTTGCATTCTGCGATGACCTGCTCCGCTTTAATGGAGCGATGGTAATGCTTGTAGATGAATTTAAGGGCGGTCGACAGCAGGGGATCGTCGTTGACCTCCAGAAACGCCGACAGACGATTCATGACTTCACCGGGCTGTATCAGTTTTGTGACGGGTTGATGTTGAGTCGACAACTCAAATAACGCTTCGAAAGCGGCTTTCCCCAAATCACTGGGGGCCAGAGTGACCGTGCTGATGGGGATGCGGGACAATTGATTTTCCACCTCATCATTATCAATGCCGATAACACAGAGCTGACTGGGTATGCTGATATTCAGGTTTTGCGCGAGGGTAATCAACTGACGGGCTTGGGTGTCGCTGGCGCACAAAAAGCCAGTGCCGGGGGCTAAATCTGTCTGCAGAAAATGGCGAATCGATTGGGTGGTGTAGGCTCCGGCCCAGTTTAATCCTTCCTCGAGCACAGCTTGCTTGAAGCACAGTCTTCGTTCGCGTGCCCATAAACCGATGTCATCCGCCGTGCCCGCAAAATAAGCAAATTGTCGGCACCCGCATGCCAGCAGATGGTCACGTGCGAGCTGACAGATCTTTTCGCTGTCCGGGGCCAGAAAAATAACCGGAATATCGGTCAGCTCCGGCATTCGTTGCAGGTTGCTGAACACCGCCACCGTGGGAGCTTTCAGTGAGGCGCACAAGTCAATATTCGGTAGCCGATCAAAGTCAGCGATGATGGCGTCCCAGTCCTGATCGTGAGCAACCAGCAACGCTTCGTCGTAAGTCATAAAGGTGATCTGCAGGTTGCGATTAGAGTTGTGCATGGCATCCAAAATGCCGTCTGTAATCTTCCGATCGTACGGTTGTTTGATATCAAACAGCACTAGAATTTCGTTTACGCTCGATGTCATCCGAGTTGCTCTAAGTTGGAAGTTGTATCCAAAGGCCAGCTTATCACGAAAATTGACCGTTATTTTTCAAAAAAATGGCTACGTCAAGCCGGATTGACCGGCTCATCCGGCCCGAAAGCCAGTAATAACGGGCTCTTCAGTCATTTGTGATATTTCATAATTGGAATGCTAATTTTTGCAATATTTCAGAATCCGCATTCGCAGTACTCTGACTTCACATCTTCGAAAACGATTACCTGAACAGAGGTAACTTCGTCGATGACAACAAAAATAATAGGAGAACGGTATGAAACTTATCAGAAAGGCGACGGGCCTGGCGCTTGCTGCTTCGGTGGTGTTATCCGGTTATGCAATGGCCGAAACCGTCACGATGTTGCACGAAGAAAACAAGCCAGAACAACAGGCGCTGTGGGACACCTTTGCCGAAGAGTTCGAATCGATGAACCCGGGCATTACGATCGAACAGCAGTACATGGAAAACGAACAGTTTAAAGCCAAGCTTCCAACCTTATTGCAATCCGACAGCCGTCCAAACATTTTCTACAGCTGGGGTGGCGGTAATTTTGCGGCTCGTGCAGAGAACGGCTTGCTCGATGACGTGACGGCCAAAAGTGCTGAACTAAAAGACATTCTCAGTGCCGGTGGTCTGTCAGCCTTCAGCCATGACGGAAAAATTTATGGTGTTCCCTACACGCTGGCGCAGGTTGGCTTTTGGTACAACAAGGCTTTGTTTGAGCAGGCTGGTGTGAGCGGAGATGACATCCAAACCTGGGATGATTTTCTGGTAGCCGTTAAGAAACTGAAAACTGCGGGCATTACACCGATCACGTTGGGTGCGGCCGACAAATGGCCAGTCCATTTCTACTGGACGTATCTGGCGATGCGCACCGGTGGTATGGAAACCTTTAACGCTGCCCGTGCTGGTGATGTCAGTTGGGACAATCCGGACTATGTCCGTGCCGGTGAACTGTTCGCAGAACTGGTTGAGCTTGATCCATTCCAGCCAGGCTACGCTGCGGCAACATACGGCGATGCTTCCGGACGTTTTGGTGATCAGGTTGCGGCCATGCACCTGATGGGCGACTGGGAAATGACGGTTCAGAAAGACAATGCCGCTGATAAAGTGGGTGTGCCATTGGATCAGTTGGGCTTTTTCAGCTTCCCTAGTGTTGAAGGCGGAAAGGGTAAAGGCTCCGATACGCTCGGAGGCGTGAATGGCTTTGCCTTTGCGAAAGACGGCGGCACCGACGCGGCCGTGAAGTGGATGACCTACTTCCTAGATGCCCCACAACAAGAACGACTGGCCGAAGCCGGTGTGATTATACCCGTTGCCAAAGGCGCCGAGTCGGCCGTGAAAGACTCTTTCCGCAAAGCCATTGCGGCCAACATTGCCGCGGCAGAGTGGCACCAGGTGTTCTGGGATCAGGCTCTGGGTAGCGATGTCGGCGGCACCATCAATGACTTCTCTGCGTTATTAGCGACCGGCGATGCGACGCCCAAAGAAGCCGTTGAAATGCTTCAGGAAGCTTGGGACTTCCGTTAAGGAACCAAGCCAACAGAGAGGTGTTTAACACCTCTCTCGTTCCCTCTGATTTAAAGAAAGAGCAAAGATTATGACAGAGCAAACGGCTTCATTGTGGGCATCGTTTCAGCACTGGCTGTATCGGAAAAACATGGGAGGGCGACTCACCACCCTGATGTTTTTCCTACCTCCGGCTTTGGTGTTGTTTACCTTGTTCGTATTTCTACCTGTTTCAGAAGCGTTCTATTACAGCTTCTTTAAATGGAAAGGACTTTCCGCCATTTCAGAATCAGGAACTTGGGTCGGGCTGAAAAACTATTCCCAGGTTTTGGGTCATTCGGTATTTCATACGGCTGTACTGAATACACTGAAGTTAATTTTAATTTCATTGTTGATACAGCTACCGATTGCGATGGCCATCGCCCTGATGGTGGCAGAGCAAAGTCGGCTGAATGCTCTGTTTCGACTGGTTTACTTTTTGCCCTTCATCCTGGCTGACGTAGTCGCGGGTTTGATCTGGCGTTATGTCTATGACGGTGACTATGGCCTCGTAGGGCAAATATCCCGAATGCTTGGCAGTGAAGGGTTTTACCCGCTGGCTGATCGTGATACCGCTTTTTACGCCATCATGGTCGTGGTGATCTGGAAGTACACCGGTTATCACATGATGATTTATATTGCCGGGTTGCAGGGTATTCCCAAAGACATGCTAGAAGCGGCCAAACTGGACGGCGCAAACTGGTGGCAAACGATCGTCAAAATTAAATTGCCGTTGATCAAGCATGCTATTCAACTATCGGTATTTTTTTCCATCATTGGCGCGTTGCAGTTCTTTGAAATGATCATTCCGTTAACCAACGGTGGTCCTTCGAACTCAAGCCATACCATTGTGACCTATCTGTACCAATACGGCATTGTCAGAATGAAAGTCGGTTTTGGCAGTAGCGTGGGCGTGATGCTGTTTGTCACCTGCGTTCTGTTCGCCTTTATGTATCAGAAATTTGTTATGACTCGGGACTGATATCATGACTGAACTTACTTCACATCGAACCGCTTCCGAACTGGCTGACCAGTCCTTGATTCGTCCAAGAAAGGTCATGAGCTTGCCTCGGGTGTTGCGGTTAGCCTTCTTATTTGCGTCGTCAGCGTTCGTGTTGATTCCCTTTTATGCCACGGTGTTAGGTGGTTTTAAAACCACGGGTGAGTTGCGTACGCAACCGTTTGCGTTGCCGCAAACCTGGGATTTGACTTACTACAAACAGATTCTGTCCGATCCGGCTTTGTGGAATATGATGTGGAACTCACTTTTATATTCTGGATTGACGATCTTTTTCACCATGCTCATCGCAAGTATGGTGGCGTTTACTTTTTCTCATATTCATTTCTTCGGTAAGAAATACGCCTACAGCTATTTGATTACCGGCATGATGTTTCCGGCCGCTGTCGCCATCCTGTCGTTGTTCATCAAGATTCGGGATTTCGGATTGTTGGATACCACCGCAGGTGTCGTTTTACCGCAGATTGCGTTTGGTTTGGCGATGTCGGTGTTGTTTTTTAAGTCGTTCTTTGAACAACTGCCGAAAGAAATTTTCGAAGCCGCGATGGTCGATGGTTGCGGCTATACGCGGTTCTTCTTCAAAGTGGTGATTCCGCTGTCGACGCCCATTCTGGCAACCGTGGGTGTGTTCCTGCTGGTGGGCAGTTGGAACAGCTACATCATGCCACTGATCTTACTGAACTCTCCGGAAAAATACCCGTGGACACTCGGACTCATGCAGTTCCGAGGACAATACAACGTGGAGTGGAATCTGGTTCTGGGCTATATCACCGTCACCATTATTCCGGCCATTGTCTTTTTTCTGCTCGCGCAACGCTACATTGTGGCTGGGTTGGGGCAGGGTGCTGTTAAGGGATAAATCAAATGTCATTGACTGTTACTAATCCTATTTTACCTGGGTTCAATCCGGACCCGGCCATCTGCCGTGTAGGTGATGATTATTACATCGCAACATCGACGTTCGAATGGTTCCCGGGCGTGCAGATTTCGCACTCCCGCGATTTGAAAAACTGGCGGATTATTGCGCGACCGTTAAATCGTCCGTCACAGCTGAACATGTTGGGCAATCCGGACAGCGGTGGTGTCTGGGCACCTTGCCTGACCTATGCAGATGGCCAGTTCTGGTTGATTTTTACCGATGTGAAGCGTCAGCAGGGCAACTTTAAAGACGCCCATAATTACCTGGTTACCTGTGAAACTATTGATGGGGAATGGTCCGATCCGGTATATCTGAACAGTTCCGGTTTTGATCCCTCGTTATTTCACGATGATGACGGTCGCAAATGGTTGTTGAATATGGTTTGGGATTATCGTGCCGATCATCATCGTTTTGACGGGATTTTGTTGCAGGAGTTTGATCCAGTCGCTAACCAATTAGTGGGTCCGATTGAAAACATCTTTAAAGGCAGCGCACGCGGGCTGGTGGAAGGGCCGCATCTGTATAAGCGTGACGGTTATTATTACCTGTTTACGGCGGAAGGTGGAACGGAGTACGCCCATGCCGAAACCATTGCTCGTTCCCGATCATTAACCGGGCCTTATGAAATGATGCCGGGTACACATTTGGTTACCACGATCGATCACCCGGAAAACTATCTGCAACGCTGCGGCCACGGTTCGATCTGTGACACACCGGGAGGGGAGACGGTATTTGTGCATCTCACGAGTCGTCCAATGCGAACCTCAGGTCGTTCTCCCATGGGTCGGGAAACCGCGATTCAGACATTGACCTGGATTGATGGTTGGCCTCGGCTCTCACAGGGCGGCGTGGCCCCTCAGACGGAAGTCGAGTTGCCGGTGATGGAGGAATATCCGCTGGCGCCGCTGGCAGACAGAATTACATTTGAAGAGGACTCACTCGACATTCGCTTTCAATGGCTTCGTAACCCGTACCCGGAAGAGTTCATCGACCTGAAGAGCCGACCGGGGTACCTGCGTTTGGTTGGTTATGAGTCGTTGGGATCCTTGTTCCGCAGTTCGCTTGTCGCGGTGCGTCAGACGGATTTCAGCTATCAGGCCAGCACTCAGATCGATTTTCAACCGGAAGATTATCTGCAGCAGGCCGGACTGGTGTGCTATTACAACACCCATAAGTACCACTACTGCTATCTGAGCTTCGATGATGTGTCTCAACGTCGCCACCTGGCGATCATGAGCTGCAATGCGGGACCGACGTGGGATTCTGAGTTTCCTCAGTTCGAGGCGTTAAAAGCGATCGATATACCGCAGTCGGGTGAGCTTTATCTGCGGGCGGATGTTCGGTTTGATCGGCTGATATTCTCGTGGTCAGCCGATGGTGAGCAGTGGCAATCGATACCGGTACGTCTGGATGCATCCATCCTATCAGATGAAGCCGGAACGGGTGCCGGGGCTAACTTCACCGGTGCCTTCGTCGGCTTGGCTTGCCAGGATCTGTCCGGGCAGAAACGTCACGCCGACTTCCGGTACTTCGAGTACGTTAATCAACGGTGACAGCAGAATGGGCCGTTCGAGTCGGACGGCCCTGTTTCGGTGTTAGCTCGCAAAAGCTGATACCTGATGCCCCATCAGCGGCGCGTTGTAGATATTACCCAGCGTTTGGCCTCGGGCGGTGGCTGCGCCAGCAATCACATGCAATGGCAGCAGATGTTCCTCGCGTGGGTGACAGAACCGGGCATGAGGGGCTTTTACCCAGTCACTCATAGCCGCAAAAGCTTGCTCAGAAGGCTTTGCCAGGCTGTCCGTCAGCCACTGATCGAACTCAATGCTTTCTGCGGTCGCAGTGCCTTCACGGTCGATGTTGGCAAACTGCGATCGCAGATTGTGGAACGACAGTCCACTGCCCAAAATCAGTACATCGGCGGGTAATGCCTTGCCCAAGGCCTCGCCATAAGCCAAATGATAGCCCGGGTCCAGATTGGCGTTCAGGCTGACCTGTAGGACCGGTATATCGGCATCCGGGTACATCAGCATCAATGGCACAAAGGTCCCGTGGTCATAGCCGCGGGTCGGGTTGGCTTTGGCAGGTATCCCCGCGTCGTTCAACGATTGAATCAGCGTTTCTGCCAAGGCCGGAGCACCGGGTGCCGGATAGCGGATTTCGTAAGATTCCGGTGGGAACCCGTAATAATCGTACAGCATGTCCGGTGCCGGGGCTGTCGACACCTCAATGTCTCTGGTTTCCCAATGCGCCGTCACCACAACAATGGCTGAAGGCTGGATAAGGTCCCTGCCGACACCTCTTAAAAAGGCCGTCAGCGATTGATGTGGTTTATGCCCCAGCAATGGTAATGGACCGCCGCCGTGTGGAACAAAAAGAGTGGAATAGGCCATATTGATGACTCCTGCGTGTTATTCCGATGATGAAAAGATAGTGCGAACCTTTGGATATGGATAGCGGAAGAATTGCAATGAGTCGTTGAATCTGGCTGATGGTTTCTTCAAAAAGACTGATGTTAATTAAGGCGGCCTTTTGCATAAGTCTGATCTGCCCTTAAGAGATCTCACCGTGATGTGGTTGTATAGGGCTGATCAAAGTCAGTGTGCGCTCTGGTTTTTATATGAGCAAATTGACAGGCCTGATGACCGGCGACAAGATGGCGCAGCAGATAAGCCAGTGATTGCTGGCGCTTGCGACGTTTATTGAAGGGGTGGTGATGGTTAGGGATAAGAAACTCGCCTATTTTGGAATTAAATATCATGCTGACCACCGCAATCGAGATCTCATTGAGGCGTTTTCCACGCATCGTAACGCCGCGGGCTTCGATACCTATTGTGTAGCGCGGGATCTGGAATGTTGGGGCGAACACGCGTGTGATGCTCAAACATTGATGGCTGAGATGTTTCATGTCATCGCGGCTGCCGATTTGGTGGTCATTGAGTTTTCTGAGAAAGGTGTTGGGCTTGGGATTGAGGCCGGGTATGCCAAATCGCTGAACAAACCCATTCTTGTGGTTGCAAAAAGAGGCATGAACGTCAGCAATACCTTATCGGGTATCGCGTCGTCCATTCAGTTCTATGATGACGTGGATGAGGTTGATTTCACCGGCCAGATTTAACGGATTATGCGAGGTTGATATGAACATTCGTACAATGACACTTAAGGATCGAGAGGTTTGGGCTGAGATGCGCTCCAGTCTCTGGCCCGAGTTCGATGAAGATCACACCCCGGAGCTGGATAAATACTTTGCCGGGCAGAGCCGTGATGTCACTGAGGCGTTTATTGCTGAAGTCGACGGGCAAGCGGCCGGGTTCATCGAATTAAACATCCGAAATTATGCCGAAGGCAGTCACGAGCCAGCTGTGCCTTATGTTGAAGCCTGGTATGTGGCATCTGAGTTCAGAGGCCAAGGTCTGGGAAAACAACTCATGGCTCGGGCTGAACAATGGGCGCTGGAGCGTGGTTACATTGAGCTGGCAAGTGATACTGATGAGTGGAACGCGTACAGCATTGAACAACACACGAAATTAGGTTTTAAGGAAACCGGTCGCGTGGTCTGTTTTCTTAAGACATTGACGAAGAAACCATAAAAGGGCATGTCACGGATCGGCGTGACCTGATTATTTGACACGACTATTTTTAGAACCGTTATTGGAGACCGTATCGATGACCGAAAGAGAGAAAATGATCGCCGGTGAAATGTATGACCCCGGTGATCCGGAGCTGAAAGAAATGCGGCGAAGCGCGCGTTTGTTAACCGATCAGTTCAATGCGACATCGGTACTTGACAGAGAGCGACGGGAAGAACTGTTGAAAACGCTGTTTGGGAGTACTGGTGAGCGGTTGTTTATCGAGCCAACATTTAACTGTGACTATGGCTGCAATATTCATGTTGGTGAAAGCTTCTATGCGAACTTTGGCTGCGTCATCTTGGATGTTGCTGAAGTACGTATTGGTGACAACTGCATGATCGCACCCAATGTTGGCATCTATACCGCAACGCACCCGATTGACCCTGTTGAACGAAACAGCGGACTCGAACTGGCCGCGCCGATTACAATTGGCGATAACTGTTGGATTGGCGGCAACGCCGTCATTAATCCCGGCGTCACGCTGGGTGATAATGTCGTTGTTGCGTCCGGGGCTGTGGTCACGAAAAGTTTCGGCGACAATGTGGTGATTGGTGGGAACCCGGCCAAGGTAATCAAGCACATAGAGGTGACGGCCTGATCAGGCTGGTTGTTCGAGCCGCGATTCTTAAACAGATAGCCCGCCGTTTAACTGTCAGTTGAAACAGAGAAAGCTCAGTCTCCTGAGCTTTCTCTTTCATCGTGACTTGTTCGGTTTGTCAATCCAGCAGTTCACCGCCGTCTTTGATCGTCCAGTTAAAATCGTTGATTAAGATATCTCGTGCTGCTTTTGCGGCCGCGGAGTATTGAATGTTGCCAAAGCTAATCTCTAAGTCTTCAACCAGTTCTGGGTTTTGGCTCCAGGCGATGAGTAGCTTGTCGTAGTTTTCGGTTGAGAATGCGCTGTTGTTGTCAAAAAACTGTGTCGCATTGGTCGCGTTTTTCAGATTCCAACGGCTGATGTCCTGATTGAATAGCGTGCCTTTAAATACAGCATTCATATCGCGAACATTCGACACATCCCAGTCGCCAATATCCTGATTGAAGGTATTGGCGCCGTTAAACATCGTTCTCATGCTGGTGACGTTTGATACATCCCAATTGCCGATGTCCTGGTTAAAAGCATCCGCGTTTTCGAACATCTTACGCATATTGCTGGCGTTACTCACCTCCCACTGTCCTATGGGTTGGTTGAAGGCTCGAGCTGCTAAAAACATTTCTTCAAAGTTACCCACATTGGAAACATCCCAGGTCGATATATCGCTGTTAAAGTTATTTGCTCGGCTGAACGTTCCTTTCAACGAGTGAACACGCGACAGGTCTGGGGCATCGGTAGCGAGTATTACCAGGTCTTCAGTGTTGGCATACGCATAGGTCATAGACTGCCAAGACCGCTGGCCCCATTGTTCGATGGTCAACAGCTTTTTCGGATCGTCCGTCAAGGGGAGTGGGTAATCCCCGGTGATGGATACCGTATAGGTGCCAGCGGTGCTGTAGGTATGGGTGATGGTTTCCGAGAGGTTCTCATCCGTTGAGCCGTCGCCCCAGTCCACACTGAAGTTATAGCCGTTTGAGTTGTTCACCTTAAGGGAGATCTGATTATCGTCGCTGCTGCCCGAGTTGTCGGTTTTCCAAGTAGTGATATAGGGGGTTTGCTGAACGATGTTGAAATCGATCAGCGCCGTGTCACTGCCAAAGGTGTTGCTTGCTGTCACCGTTGCCTGGGAGAAGCCCGCCGTTGTCGGAATGCCTTGTAGGTTACACGCCATGCCGTTCCCCGCACGACTGATGGTGATTCCGTCTGGCAAACCTGTCGCTTCACATTGATCAATGCTGTTGCCGTTGTTTGTTAAAGCATCCTCAAACGTTTGCCCGGTGTAAAATTGAATGGCTTGATCATCGATTTTTGGGAAAAGTTCAGCGATTGAGTTGAAGTCATTGATCGTCCAGCCATGGTCGTTAATCAGCGCGTTTCTGGCGGCTTCGGCATTTGGCGTGAAACGTGAGTCGACATCGAGTGTCACATTCGGCTGAACCGTCTGTTCAGACCAGCTCAGCAACAACCGATCGTAGTTTTCGATGGATAAATCGGCATAGGAAAACATTCCGTTCATGTCCTTCACGTTTTCGATGTCCCAGTTGCTCAGGTCCTGATCAAAATAGGAGTCGGCAAACATAAACGCCATGTCGGTTGCCGCTGAGGTATCCCAGGTGCTGACATCCTGATTAAAGGCCTCATTGAAGGTAAACATGCTGCGAAAGCTCGTGACCTGAGAGAAGTTGGGCGTACTGAGGTCGTTGATGCTGAGGTTATTCGCATTCGGGAACGCTTGTTCCATGGACGCCCAGAATCGGTTCCCCCATTGCTCAACACTTAGCAGTTTGCTGGCGTCAGAGTTATCAATGAAGAGTTCATCCTCAATACTCAGTTCAAAGTCAAAGTAGGGGGCCGGATATAGGCCGGAGATGGTGACCGTGTAGGTACCCGGTTGAACGTATTGGTGCGTGATGTCTTTGGTGACGTTTTTGTCTGAGGTGCCGTCACCCCAGTCGACTGTGAAGTTGTAGTCGAGGTTTGGATTGGTTTGCAGCGTGATCTCATCGTTGGCACTGATGCCCGATTCGACGTCGGTATCCCAAGTGGTAATGAAGGCGGTTGGCTCTTCGACCTGATAGGTCACGGTAAGGGTATCTTCGCCGGCGTCGTTCGTGGCGATGATGTCGGCGCTTTCCAGTTCGGTCGCTTCGGTGGCCGTACCGGTCACCTCACAGGTGTCGCCATTGGCTGACACCGAGACAACAAAGCCTTGCGGCAGGTCAGCGACACAGCTTGTCAGGCTGCCGCCGCCGTTGTTGATCAGCTCGGCCTCAACGATCTGTCCTCGGATCAGCGTCAGATCATCCAGCGCCTGGAATGATGGGGCTTGCAATGGCGTGTCGTTAGCATCGGCGGCGTCGCTGCTTTCGGAGTTACAGGCAGTTAAAACTAAGCTACCGGCAAAAACCAGCAACAGGGCGGCAAGCGGGTTTCCTTTTGATTGTCGTATAGGTTCCATTGGGGGACTCTCTGTTTTTTTGATGTTGGTATCCGAGTAACGAACGAGCCTGGCCAGTTGGATGCAAGCGCGGATGATTTTTACAGTCCGATGTCGCGAAGGGCGATTCTGGACTCCATTGGCCTGGTTCATTCATCAGTTTGCGTCAGACGGTAGAGATTCCTGATCAACTGGACAACCCGACAGATGTTGGGGTCGGTGGCCGGCCTAGGCCTGTGGCTGTGGATGGTTCACTTGCTGACCTTTTGGTTATAGACCTGCGACCTTTTTATGCCAGACAATTGAGTTTCCGGTCGTTGGCCCCTATAACAGGGCCGATGCCCGTCGACATTCAGAGGATTCGCCAGATTGAACGCACCATCGCTTACCGCGCAACAGATTGAGCAGTTTCGTCAGCAGGGATTCCTGATTCTCAGTGGCGCAGGGTCCGATTTATTGACACGGTTTCGATACCTCGCCGAACAGGAGCACCGTCAACCGACTGAGCCCTGGGAGCTGGAGGCCAAACTGGGTTATCCGGGGGCGCCGGAATCGACCGAACAACCCGGCGGCGACACGGTTCGTCGACTGTTACAGGCTACGAGCCGCCAATCTGAGTGGCAGCAATGGGCGACCTCAAAAGCGGTTGGGCAATGGTTGCGCTCGGTGATGAACACCGATGCCGTCCACCTGAACCCCAACCATCATAATTGTCTGATGACCAAATCGCCTCAGTATTCCAGCGATACCGGTTGGCATCAGGACATACGCTATTGGCATTTTCAAAAACCTGAGTTGGTCAGTGTCTGGTTTGCGTTGGGTGAGGAGTCGAACCACAACGGTGGGCTGGTGGTGATTCCGGGCAGCCATCAAGCCGAGTTTTCTGAACATCAGTTTGATGATCAGCGCTTTTTTCTCGAGGTGGACGCTAACCGTGAGTGGTTGGATCGTGCCCAGGTTTTGCACCTGAATGCCGGCGACATTCTGCTCTTTGACGCCCGGCTGTTGCATCGCGCGAGCCGAAATCATACCGATCAGACCAAACTCTCGTTGGTGTTTACCTATCGGGCGGCCGATAACGCGCCATTGCCCGAAACGCGATCCGCACGCTTGCCGGAGCTTGCCGTTCAGTAACCGGTCAGTTCCATGTAGCCTTTCCCCTGGTGGCTGCCCGTCACCGACACCGGGCCTTCCCAATAAGGAAACAGCGTATCGAGCCAATGATCCGCGCGCGGAGCGCTGACTTCAATGTCGACCTTATGCGCCGGAACCTCAATGGACCAACGCAGTGGCATTTTCCGGGTTCCGGCCCGGGTGGAAACATCGGTTTCACCTTTCGACGACAGCGTGATCTGATCGCCGCTGAGACTGGAAAAACGCCCGTCAGGGGTTACCCAGATGCCATTGAGTGTGTTGGGTGCTTGAGTATCCCGTAGCTGATATACCATCAGCGCATCACCCGAGCTCAGATGCAGTGAAAACCAGTCCCAACCGGGTTGGCTGGGCGCCAAGGGCTGAGAGCTCCACTCCCGATCCAGCCAGCCAGAGCCGGTGACTTGAAAGGTGTTTCCGTTATGTTGTATCTGCCCGGCAATATCGATGTGAGGCTGGCTGTAATAGGCACTGGCCTGGCCGCTGGGCGCTTTCTGGGAATAACCGTTGTCGCCTTGCAGTACCCAGGGCGTTTGGCTGGAGAGGTCCAGCTCCACGCGCGTTTCACTGACCGTAAAAACCAATGTACCGGGTAGCGGTTCGGTACCCGTGCCGAGCCATTGCCAGTCATCGAGCCAGGCGTCGAAACGGCCTTCAGCGGTCAGCTCCACGCCAGCTTGGCTGATGCCACCACGGGCAAATCGCTCGTCATAAACATGGTTTTCGGGCGTGCTTAAGGCCGCGTGTGCCATCCAGGCCTGAGTGCTTTGCCAACCGCCAGGGTCCGGTTCCGGTCGCAAAGACTGGCGAAACAACGTCCAGTGGATGCCCCAATGCTGGCCGTCTTCGTCGGTCAGGTTGGCCGTCAGATACCACCATTCGATGCGGTAATCCGGGTGTGGGAGATGATCCGCCGGGAAGCTCAGTTCGAGCCCCGGACTCACCTGCGTAAAACCGGAGGCGTCGCTGCGCAGCAGATTGAACTCGTTGTCAGCGACTGCGGTGGTGCACAACAGCCCGATGAATAATGCAATGGCGGTTTTCATGCTGTGCCTCCCAGACGGATCAATGCGTTTGGCAATTGCCGCTGTACCCGCCAAAGTGCGGTAAGTCCGGTTAGGATCAGGGTGAGTGTTGTCAGGATTGCCAGGTTGGCAACCGGGTGCCACGACCAGTTGAGCGGCATACTCCAGCCGAAGGCGATGATATTGATGTCTGCAATCAGCAGGGCCGACAGGACCGCACCGAGCGGGATTGCCAACAGCCCGGTTACCATGACCATGCCGGCCAATGGGCCGCCGACAATCAACAGCCATTCCTGCTGGTTTACCCCTAAAGCGCGCCAGTGCGCATATTGATGAAGCCTTTGCTGGTGGATGGACATCAGGGCTGCAAACAAGGCGACGCCGGCAACGCCCAAGGTTAGTGTGTTCAGTGCACCGGTGATGGCAAAGGTACGCTCAAAGATCTGCAGGGCAACGGACATCAGCTGACGTTGGTCTATCCAGTCTCCGGGTTCAGCCCCGGCATCGAGTAAGTCGGGTTCAAACGCTTGCAGGTTGGTGTCCTGCAGCCAGATCGCCAGGCCCATTGGTTGAGCATTTTTCCAGTACTGGCTGACCGTCGCTTTGGGTAGGTAAAAAGCATAATAGGGGTTGCCATAATCATGAAAAAATCCGACGACTTGAAAGTCGACCGTTCCGGTGTCTGTTGGCAGAGAGACAGACTCGCCCAGATTAACTCCGGCCAGATGATGGACCTGCTCGTTCGCCAGTATCGGTCTTAAATGGCCTTGTTCGGCCCATTGGGACAGCGCATTTGGCTCTGACAGTGCCAGTGGCAACGACCGCATGTCCGGGGCCTGCGTATTAACGCCGCGTATTTCCGTGGGGCGATCCTGCCAACGCAGATTAAGCCCGGTACGCGCATGGCTCGCCTGTACCTTCAACGGTGCCTGGGTCAGCAGGGCGTCGGCGTCCAGCGTGGCGCTTTGCACATAAACATCGGCAGACATCCGTACCGTTAACCAATCGGTAAAGGCAATGCGGAACGAGCCAACGAGAGTGGAGACCCCGAGGTTGGCGACCAGGGCGAGTAACAATGCCATCATGGCGATACGCAGGTGCGGTAACTGGGCAAAGGCATCGCGCATGGCCCAGCGTAAACGCCACCAGGATGCCGGCATCGAACGTGCCGCCAGCCAGAAGGCACCATAGAGCAAAGGCGGTAAGCTTAGGGCTGACCCGAACAGAACCAGCGCCAGTAACACAAAGCCATCGGAGACACTGTCGATTTGAAAGTAATACAACGCGGCCAGGCCGAGCAATGCAACAGCACTGAGGCTCTGAACCCCTAACTGACGGGGCTGAAACTGCTGGTCGAGGGTTTGGTGTTGCTGTTGACGGATGGAGCGTCGGGCGCTGAGCCAGATCGGTCCGGCAACGGCGACGGTGACGCCCAGCAACGTCATGATGGCCGCCTGCAGCAGATGCCGGGCGGTCAGGGTGACGGTCGGTGTGATGATCGCACCATAGAGACTGCCAAGGCTGCTCGACACTGTTGGCAGTAACAGGTTACCGAGTAAAAAGCCCAATCCGCCCCCGAGCAAGGTACCGAGTACGCTCCAGAATAACGCCTCCAACGCAATGGCCAGTGCGAGATCGTCAAGCCCAATGCCCATTTCTCTCAGGGTGGTCAGCGTAGCCTGGCGCATCCACAACGAAAAACGGACGGCGTTAAAGACGATAAACAAGCCGACTACAAATGCCAGCCAGCCCATCGCCGCCAATTGAATGTGCAGACTGTCGGTCAGCTCCTGTAAATCCAGTGACTGTTGATTGCGCGTCAGGATCAATCCTTCCGGCAGCGCCTGGCGAAGTGCCTGTTCGCGGCTTGCTGACAGTTTAGTGACGCCGAGATAGTCAAAGTTATCTCGATTCAGCACCTCGAAGGCCGCGGCCATATCGACGACCAGCCGTTCGCCTTGTTGTGGTCGGCTTTGTAACGTTGCCGGTGGTAAGCGTTGGCCATTGGTCAACGTCAGTTGATCTCCGGGGTTGATACCCAGTTCGCTCGCCAGTGATTCCGGAACCGCTGTTTGGAACGGTGGTGTCATAAACGCCAACGCGTCACCGACAAACGGCGTGGCCGTCTCTGAACTGTTGTTTTGTGCGTCAGCAATGGGTAACGCCATGAAGTCAGTGGCCAGCAGAATCAGCCAGTCTTGTTCCCGGGTCTGAAGGCGGGCTTCGATGATCGGGTAGAGTTCGACAAAACCAAGGCGTCGAAGCCGGATATAATCCTGTTGGCTGACCGCGGCGTTCTCCCCGGTCGGGCGAATCCAGAAGTGTGCATCGGCCCCGAGAAACTGCTCTGCGTCGGCGTAACTGGTGCGGGCATGGCCATTTATCAGTTCAACGGCGCTCCACAGGGCGACGCCCAGTGTGAGCCCGAGCAGCAGGAAAATTGCCTGCAGCGGATGACGCCGGTAGTGGCTGAGCAGTACCCGGTTTACCCAGACAATGCGGGTCAGCCGCTCAGTCTTCATGCAGCTCACCGGCTTTCAGATGCCAACGACGGTCAAGGTAAGCGGCCATGGCCGGGCTGTGCGTCACCATGAGCAGGCTACTATTGGCCGCACGCACGCAGTCAATCAGCAATGTCATGACGTCTTGCGCAGTTTGCTCGTCCAGATTGCCGGTGGGCTCATCGGCAAGGACCAGTGTTGGTCGGTGTGCCAGCGAGCGGGCAATGGCCACTCGTTGTTGCTGTCCACCGGACAACTCGCCAGGAAGGCCATGCAACAGTCCGGTCAACCCGAGGCGTTCAATCAACTGGTTGCAGAAGTCCAGATCCAGTTGACCGGCTAAACGGGCCTGCAGTTTCAGATTGTCATCGACATTCAGAGTTGGGATGAGATGGAAGTCCTGAAACACCAGACTGATGTGTTCCCGTCGCAGGCGATTCCAGGTTTGTGCACTGGCGTCGGTCAGTGAAATGTCGTTCAGCAACATCGTGCCATGATCCGGAACATCCAGACCGGCCACCAAATGCAACAGGGTGCTTTTACCGCTGCCGCTTTCGCCAAGCAGGGCGACGCTTTCGCCCCGGGCCACCTCACCGGAAACGTCATTCAGTACCGGAAGAAAACCATCGGGTTGCGCGTAGCCTTTACTGAGATGGGTAAACCTGAGCATGCGGTTGTTTCCCCTGTTGGTCAGCGTTGTGGATATGGGTGCTTTGGTGTTACAGGACCAGTGCCTCGTCATAACTGATCTGATCGACGTAGTACACCGCTTCGCCATCAGGTAAGCGAACAATCACTTCATCGTCCACCTGTTTCTTCAGCAGCGCGCGGGCCATGGGGGAGTCGACACTGATGTAACGCGGGTCCACATCGAACTCATCGGTTCCGACAATGCGGAATACCCGCGGCGACTCGTCTTCATCGACCACCCGAACCCAGGCACCAAAAAATACCCGGCTCTGGTCATCGGGTCGTGCGTGAACGACTTGCAGCTTTTCGAGTCGTTTGGTGAGAAAGCGTACCCGGCTGTCAATCTGGCGCAGGCGCTTTTTACCGTATATGTATTCTGCGTTTTCGCTGCGATCTCCTTGCTTGGCGGCATCGGAGACTTCCTGAGTGACGCGGGGCCGCTCAACCTTCCACAGCTCGTGCAGTTCCGCCCGCATCCGGGCTTCACCTTCGGGCGTAATGTAAGGGCTGCCATGTCGGCGAGGAGGACGGTATCGACTCATGTTTTCTTTCTCTGTTCTCGAATCAATTGCCGAACCAGAAAGCGGTTCGGGTTTAAGGCATCCACCAGGTCTGCTGGCATCGGGTAAGGTTCCCCGGAGATCATACTGGCCAGCAACTGCGCGCACAAAGGCGCCGTACACAGACCTTTGGAACCATGAGCAACGTTGACCCATAAGCCCGGCAGGTGGCCAATGGGCGGCAGATGACGGGTTCGGTTTTTCTGTAAAGGCACCTGGTAGGTGTCCCGAAGTTCGGTTTCATCGCTGATGGCGCCGACCAGCGGCAAGTAGTCCGGTGAGTTGCAGCGCACAGCCGCGCGGCCGCCGATAATGGTGTCATCACGCCCGACCAGGTTCGGAACCCGTATACTCAGGTTGGTCAGGTTTTCCTCATGATCTTGCGCGTAAAGCTGATCATCGGTCGATTTTACCCGGAAGGTACTGCCAATGGTCAGTACGTCATCTCGTACTGGCATAACGTATCGGTCGGTACAGATCACCGCCTTTAAAGCGCGATGTTGTTCTGTCGCGGTTAATCGGGTGATTTGGCCGGCAATGGGGTTCAACGGCAAATGACCGGTCTGTTCAAAAGCGGTGGTCTCAAAGGCGCTGCTCAGCACAACCTGATCCGCCTGAAAGGCGTCCCCTTCTGCCGAGGTCAACGTCCAGCCGGACTGATCGTATTGCAGACGGGTGACTGTGGTATTGAATTGACAGCGAATCTGATGGGTGTCGATCAGGTACCGAACCAGTGCTCTGGGCGAAACCCAGCCTCCATCAGGGAACCACAACCCCGAATGCGGTTGTGTGATGCCCGTTAACGTTCTGAGCGTTTCTGCACTGGCGACGTGCGCCAACTCGGGCGGGATGAAGCCTTCGGCGTCGAGCGCGGCCTGCCGCGCCTGGTCTTTATCCGATTGTGCGAGTTGAACCAGACCACAGGCGTCGTGTGGGACCGTGTCCGGTAGATCCGCGAGTTGACGTTGCGCCAGGATTAACGCCTGGGCGTAAAACCGGTTTGCCGCAGTGGGCTGAGCCGACAGTTTGGCGTAAACAGCGCCCTGCTCATTGCCGGAACCACCGAGAGCTGCCGCAGGTTGTCGATCAAACAGGGTGACCTGGTAGTCCCGTTTTTGCAGCTCAATGGCGGTGGTCACGCCAGCAATGCCTGCGCCGATGATGGCGATGCGACGTTTTTGGTTAGGAACCGGATTGGCCAATGCCGCAGACGGGAATGCATTGGGTAACAGCGGTCCGCAAAGGCCGTTAAAAGCGCCTGACAGCATATGGCGCTTACGACCGAACCCCGGCACTTTTTTAAAGCTGAAACCGGCGCCCTGAAGGCCATCGCGCACCAGTCGGGCGGCGGTGAAGGTAGCAAAACTGGTACCGCGGTGGCTGAGGCGGGCCATCTGCCTGAACAGATCAGGTTGCCACATGTCGGGGTTTTTGCTCGGTGCAAAGCCATCGAGAAACCAGGCGTCGACGCGGGCGCTGAGTCCGGTATAGGCCGACGCGGCATCGTCCTGCATCAGCAGCAGGCGCACGCGATCAAAGCTCAGGCTGTGGTAGCCCGCGACGGCAGGCGGGTACTGTTGCCTCAATGGTTCCGACAGGTCGGCAAACTGTGGCCATTGTTCATGACTTTGAGCGAGGTCCGCAGGCAACAGTGGATACTTTTCGCAGCTGATAAAGGTCAACCGCGCATCACTGGGCGCGTGCTCCAGAAATGTCCGCCAGGCGACTAGAAAGTTAAGCCCGGTGCCAAAGCCGGTCTCCGCGATGCAGAAGTGTGTGCCAGCCTCCAATTGTGACCAGCGCTCAGCGAGGTTGTTCTGATCGACAAACACATAACGGGTTTCATCCGGCCCGTGGCCCTTGGAAAAGTAAACATCATCGAACTGGTTGGACAGGGGCGTCCCGTCCTCGTCGAAAATCAGATCCGCCGTTTTCATCAGTGCTGCGTCGGTAAGGCCAGCATGGTGTTCAGCCATTGTTCAAAATGGCTTTTGGGCAGCACGACATCGGACAGCGTAAAGCGGTTCAGATCGTCGAGGGTGAACTGAGTGGCCAGGTACAGTTCCCACTGCACAACCACGTCATCCGCCAGCGCAACGGCTTTCTCCGGCGCTAATGGTATCTGTTCATCAGGTGCCCGGTCGTACTCGTCGACAAATCGGCTGCACCATTCAACAATCTGAAAGTGGGAGAAACGGGACATAGATCCCAGCAGTCCCTGACTGAGCAGGTCGGCAAAGTTGGCAAGGGTATAGGCTTTTTCAATGGGGGTGTCGGACCACGCCATAGCAGAAAATTCCGGAAATCAATTTGCCGGCAGTGTATCACGAAAGCTTTCAGGCGAAGACAGATGAGAGAAGAAGAGGTGGCGACAGCGCCACCTCAGCGGTTAAGGATCAGGCCCATCCGTCTTTGCGACGGCGGCTGGTCAGGCGTGGCAGAATCACACCCAGAACGATACCGATAAACACCAGAATGCCGCCTGCATAGAGCATCTGATTGTCACTGCGTTCACGCAGCGATGTGTTTTCGGCTTGCAGAACATCGAGTTCATTTTTAACCCGAGCATGCTCTTCGGCCAGTTCCTGATACTGATCGTCCAGGTTAATGGCGTTTTCACTGATGGCTTTGATCCGGTTCAGCTCCTTGGTCAGCTCAGCGTTATTGGTTCTCAGTGATTCCAGCTCGCCATTGACGTCGCCTTTGTCAGCCAACAGGTTGGTGTATTTTTCATCCAGCGCTTCTAGCTGCTGTTGCAGCTGTTCTTTTTCGGCTTGCAGGTTTTCGGCCTGTAATGAACCGGTTGGGTCAGGCTGGGTGTAACGTTTCGGCAACCAGCCTTCAAGGCCATTTTCAGTGCGCACACGGATGTAACCGGCGTCTTCGTTTTCTTCCAGTATCTCCATTCGGGTGCCCGAATTAATCGTTTTCAGACTGCGGTACTCACCTCCTGGTCCGGTCCGGACATTCACCCAAAGCTCGTCGCTGAGCCAGACAGTCTCAGCAAAGGCGGGGGCAGTGGCACCAAAAAGGATCAGCGCGATCAAGCAGCTCTGAAATAAGGAACGAAACGTCATGGTAAATTCCTGTCGAGAGTAGGTCAGTCGTTAATGTAAGAGATATTGTTCTTGGTTCGGATCAGGCCGGCAACACTTTTTTAAAGGGTTTTACCTGGACCCTGGCATAAACCCCGCCGTCAACATATGGATCGGCATCTGCCCAGGCCTGAGCCTCGGCGAGAGACGCAAAATCGGCAATCACCAGGGAGCCTGAAAAGCCCGATTGACCCGGATCTTCACTGTCAATCAACGGGTGGGGCCCGGCGACCAGGAGTCGGCCTTCATTCTGCAGGTCTGTCAGACGAGCCAGATGTGCTTCGCGGACGGCTTTTCTGGACTCAAGACTGTTCGGGTGATCTTCAGAAATAATGGCATACCACATGATGATAATCCGTTAGAATAGGGCGTTGTTTCAGGTCGTCTGGCGCCGTACCGACGTGCGCGGCGCTGTCATTGGGGTCCTAAGGTACTAGCCGCAGCTTGGTGTTGGCAACCGTCGGGATCAATATTTGTGGAGTGTTCATGATTGTCAACGTCCAGCATCGCTGGGAAATGCATTGCCATAGCCGGTTTTCCGATGGCCGGTTGTCGCCGGAAGCACTGCTGGCGGAAGCGCAGGCAAAGGGTGTTGAGCATCTGGCGCTGACCGATCATGACACCGCACGTGGCTATCGTTATGCCGTGGATCAGCAACTCGTGCCGCCGGGGCTGACGTTGTATCCCGGCGCGGAAATGTCCTGCCTGTGGCACGGTCGCACATTGCACATCGTCGGCCTGGGCATGGATGTCTATTCTGATACCTGGCTGGCCGTCGAGGCAGACCTTGATCAGCGGCGCCGGCGACGGTTTGATCGCATTATCGAACTGTTGGTTCGGGCGGGGTTTGAACTTGATGTCGAGCAGATACTCCAGCGCGCCGAGTTTGGCGTGCCCGCGCGTCCACACATTGCCGATTATCTGGTTGAGACCGGGCAGGTGAGTTCTCTGGGCAGCGTTTATAAGCGTTGGCTCGGTCAGGGCAAAGTGGGCGATGTTAAACAGCAGTGGCCGGAGCTGGGTGAAACCATTGATGCCATTCACCGCAGCGGCGGCATGGCCGTATTAGCGCACCCACATCGCTACAAGCTGACCTGGACGAAAGCCCGGGAGCTGTTGGATGACTTTACTGATGCTGGTGGTGAGGCCGTGGAAATCGCCTGTGCCGGGTTACACCCCGATCTGCGTAAGTTTCTGGTTAATCAGGCTCGTGAGCGCCATTTGTGGGTTGGCGGCGGCAGTGATTTCCACGGACCGGAGCAGAAATGGATCAGTCTGGGCCGGTACCCGAGCTGGCCGTTGGATGTGCCGTTGGTTCAGGATTGGCTGGCCAATCAAAATGCGCCGGTTCAGAGCGCTGTACAGGCTGGAAACTGCTCGGCTGTCGGGTTAAAGTAACTTTCAAATTCCTTGGCGGGAGCCAACATGAGCCAGTTTTTTGTCATACATCCGGATAATCCTCAACCGCGACTGATCAAACAGGCGGCTGAAATTGTGTTGCAGGGCGGTGTTATCGCCTATCCGACCGATTCAGCCTATGCCCTGGGTTGTCTGATGGGCAACAAGCGCGGGATGGATGCCATCCGTCGCATTCGTCAGATCGATGAAAAGCACAACCTGACGTTGGTGTGCCGTGATCTATCAGACTTGGCTAACTACGCCAAAGTCGACAACGTTGCTTTTCGCCTGATTAAGAACAATACGCCGGGCCCTTACACCTTCATTCTGCAAGCCACGCGGGAAGTGCCGCGCAAACTGTTGCATCCTAAACGCCGAACCATCGGCTTGCGGGTGCTGGCCAACAACATCGCCTCCGCATTGTTGGATGCCGTCGGGGAACCGATGTTGAGCTCTACCCTGATTCTGCCAAATGACGAGGATCCTCTGAACGATCCTTATTACATTCGTGAAATATTGGAGCACGAGTTGGATCTGGTGATCGATGGCGGGTTCTGTGGTTTTGAAGAATCGACCGTGGTCAGCCTGTTGGACGATGTTCCGGAAATCCTCCGGGTCGGAGCCGGTGATCCGGCGCCTTTTGAGTAAACACCAGCCCCATGATTGATGAAAACGATTCACCCCTGAGCGCCGAGTCCGAAACCGGATCAACGCCGTCGGACTCGACCGGCGACGTCACCGAACGCGATCAACCGACAGCAACTGAGGCGTCAACCGCTGCCGAGGATGCGCACGCTCCGGAAACCGAGGCAACTAGCGACGAAGCTCAGGACGATGCCGCGGCCGAGCCTGCTCCCGAAGCCTTGTTTACCGAACAGGACGCACCGCTTCCCGATCAGCCGCTGACGCCAAAACAACGGGCGTTGCAGGCACTGCGGGCCCGTGCGCAGGCCGAACAGACGGAAATGCCGTTTGCCGTCGTCGAGGGTGAAGCAATGACGCAGATCCCGATTGATCTGTACATTCCGCCCGATGCTATGGAAGTCTTCCTGGATGCCTTCGAAGGCCCGTTGGACCTGCTGCTGTATCTTATTCGAAAGCAGAATCTTGATATTCTGAACATCAATGTGTTTGAAATCACGAACCAGTACATGGAGTACATCGAGCTGATGCAGGGGATGCAGCTTGAGCTGGCGTCTGAGTATCTCGTGATGGCGTCCATGTTGGCAGAAATCAAAAGCCGTATGCTGTTGCCGCGAACCAAGCAGGATGATGACGAGGAGGAAGAAGATCCGCGTGCCGAGCTGATTCGACGATTGCAGGAATACGAGCAGTTTAAAGAAGCGGCTGAAAACCTCGATACCATACCGCGTGTCGGGCGGGACATTTTTCTGGCTGAAGAAACCCGGCCTGATTTTGAACGGCCCAAGCTGCATCCCGATGTGGACATGCGGGAGATCTTACTGGCCTTTAAAGAAGTGATGAGTCGTGCGGAAATGTTCGAAGGCCATGAAGTCCAGAAGGAGTCGCTGTCGACCCGTCAGCGTATGGGTGAAGTATTGGACAGACTGCAGGGTCAGGCATTTGTCCCCTTTGTCGCGCTGTTTGACCCGAGTGAAGGGCGAACCGGCGTACTCGTTACGTTTCTGGCCATTCTCGAACTTTCCAAAGAATCCCTGATTGATCTGGTTCAGAGTGAAGTCTTTGCACCGATCCATGTTAAAGCGAAAACGGATTAATTATGTCGGATCCCAAATCTCTGTTTGATCGTCCGGACACCGCCGATGAGAAACCCTCAGACGAGCCGTCGGAACCGGTTAACGAAATTGACGAAGACACTGTGCCTTTAGACGCGCATGAAGATGACGAGTCATTGTCTGTCGAACCCGATCAGGCTGAATCTCCGCGTGATGATGAGTCCTCGGCTGAAGCCCCGGAGTTACCGGAACAAACGGATACAGCGTCAGTCGAAGATGCTGACCCGGCCGCTCACGACGATGTCGAGCTGGGGGAGTCGTTGCCGGATGACGAGCTGGACGATGATGATCGGGACCCCTATGGCGGTCACGAACATGAAGCGCTTAAACGCATTCTGGAGGCGGCGTTATTTGCTTCCGGTTCAACGCTGTCGGTGAATCATTTGCGGGACATGTTTGAACCGCACGAACGTCCGAAGGTGAAGATCGTCCGCCAGATTATGACCGAACTGATCGCTTTGTATGAAGGTCGGGGTCTGGAGCTGGTGGAGGTTGCCAGCGGTTATCGATTCCAGACCGAAGCCGAAACCGCGCGATGGATATCCCGGCTTTGGGATGAAAAACCACAGCGTTACTCACGTGCGCTGATGGAAACGATTGCCCTGATTGCTTACCGACAACCGATTACCCGCGGTGAGATTGAAGATGTTCGTGGCGTGGCCGTCAGCTCGAATATTATCCGGACGCTCCTGGAACGGGAGTGGGTTCGTGTGGTTGGGCATCGTGATGTGCCGGGGCGACCGGCCATGTACGCTACGACGCGTCAGTTCCTCGATTACTTCGGCCTGAAGTCGCTCGATCAACTGCCGAGCCTCAGTGATATTCGCGATATGGAAGAGCTTAATCCGCAGATGCCATTAGAAGATGGTGAGAGTCCGGCTCAGGATGATAATCAGTCTGAAATCAGCTTCAGCGGCATGATCGAGAAGTTGCGCGAAACCGAAGCGACCGGCAAAACCGGTAACGATTACATCGACGATCAGCTCGATGACGAACTGGCCGCGATGGATGATGTGAACAAAAACTTCGAGCAATCGCTTGAACAACAGCGGGCAGAACACGAACACCCGGATCTGGAGTTTACTGACGATGATGACAGTGAATCAGAAACCGGGGCTTCGGCTGATGCCACCGATGAATCGGCGGAGCCGGAGACGACCGAGGCGGTCCCAAACACCGACGAGTCGGCTGACGGCGAGCCCGAAGAAGATACCACCCACCTGAGTGAAGAAGAGCAATGGAAAATCATTCAGGAAAAACTAGCCCAACAACAGGCTCTGTTGGACGCTCGGGAGAGTGACCCTCAGGGCGAGGATGATGACAATGAGTGAAGAACGCATACAAAAAGTGCTGGCCAAAGCCGGTCAGGGCTCGCGCCGTGAAATGGAACGTGCCATTGAAAGTGGTCGTGTTCAGGTGAACGGAGAGGTCGCTAAACTGGGCGACAAAGTCAGTGAGAAAGATGAACTGCGCCTGGACGGCAAAAAAATCAGTGTTGAAGCGGAAAAGGTCCGTCGCGTACTGATCTACAACAAGCCGGAAGGTGAGATCTGTACCCGTAAGGATCCGGAAGGCCGCCATACGGTTTTTGATCGCCTGCCACGTATTCCCGGCGAGCGCTGGATTGCGGTTGGGCGACTGGATATCAACACCTCAGGTCTGCTGCTGTTTACCAACGATGGAGAACTGGCGAACCGCTTAATGCATCCTTCGCATCAAATTGAACGCGAGTATGCCGTGCGGGTTTTGGGGGATGTGCAGCAGGAAAACATCGACGCCATGTGTGAAGGTGTAGAACTGGAAGATGGCCCGGCCAAGTTTACTGATGTGCAGTTTTTCGATGGCAAAGGGTCTAACCTCTGGTTCCATGTGGTCATCATGGAAGGGCGTAACCGGGAAGTACGGCGGCTTTGGGAAAGTCAGGGCTTTCAGGTCTCGCGCCTGAAGCGGGTTCGCTACGGTTCTGTGTTCCTGGATTCTGACGTCCGTGCCGGAACCTGGCAGGAAATGGCCAAAAAAGACATCGATCAGTTAGCCAAAACCGTGGATCTGGCTCCGGCACCGTGGAAGTCCATTGTTAAACACAAGCGCGATCCGATGAAACGCAAAATGGAAAAACAACGTACCCGACGCTCCGTTGGTAAGACCTCCCGCAAGCCTTCATGACGGTGCAGCAGTGGGATGTTATTGTGATCGGTGCGGGTGCGGCCGGACTGTTCTGCGGCATCGAATCGGCGCGTCGCGGACGCCGTACTCTGTTGCTCGATCACGCGAACAAACCCGGCAAGAAAATTCTGATGTCTGGTGGTGGTCGGTGCAACTTTACGAACTTTGATATCACGCCGGAACATTATCTGTCGGCTAACCCTCATTTTGTGCGCAGCGCGCTGAGTCGCTATACCCAATGGGACTTTATCGCTCTCGTGGATCGTTATGCGATCCCCTATCATGAGAAAACGCTGGGCCAGTTGTTTTGTGATAACAGTGCCAAAGACATCGTCACCATGCTGCTTGCTGAGCTGGATGATGCCGGTGGTCAACTGCAGATGCAGACGGACATTCTCAGCGTGGGTGACGATGGTGAACAGTTTGTCCTGTCCACCACCGAAGGTGATTTGAGCTGTGCATCGTTAGTGGTTGCGACGGGCGGATTGTCGATCCCGACCATGGGCGCGAGCGACTTTGGGTACCGGTTGGCCCGCCAGTATGGCCACGAAGTTCGGGACCTGAGAGCCTCATTGGTGCCGTTCACCTGGAACACGCAGGACAAGACATCGTGGTCTGCTTTGTCTGGCATCTCGGCTCCGGTCACGGTCAGCGCTGAGAATGGGCAGGCGTTTACGCTGGATTGTCTGATTACCCACCGAGGGCTCAGTGGTCCGGCCATGCTGCAGATTTCAAACTACTGGCAACCGGGTCAGTCTTTAATGATCGATTGGTTGCCGGGAGTCGACATTTCGGCTCAACTGGCGGCCGATCGTCATCAACAGGGTCGAAAGACCGTGAAAGGTTGGCTGACGCAATGGTTACCACAGCGACTGGCTGAACATTTTGTGGAGCAAAGTCAGGTACAGGGCGCGTTAGCTGACCTGACCCGAGAACAAAGTCTGCGTTTATCTTCGATGATTAACCATTGGCCGTTCCGCCCGGGGGGGACGGAAGGCTACCGTACCGCAGAAGTGACCTTGGCCGGTGTTGATACACAGGCGATCTCATCAAAAACCATGATGTCCTCGAAGCGACAAGGTTTGTATTTTGTCGGCGAAGTGCTGGATGTAACCGGATGGTTAGGCGGTTATAACTTCCAGTGGGCTTGGTCGAGTGGCTGGGCTGCCGGTCAGGTTTGTTGATTAAAACGAATCTGGTTCCGTCGGATTGTCGTGCAAATGTGATGTGCGTCACATAGGTTTATAGATCCAGTTCCGAATAGCTGACACGTCGCCGGTTAAGAGTAGAATCACCGTCATCATTGCAGCATATGGAAGCCGCATTCGGTTGGTTCAGACGAAAGCGACAATAGGGATGTCGGAATGGAATCTTTTCGCAGATTGGCATGGTTGATTGGGATTGGCCTGATCAGTCTGATCATTGGTTTGGGTCTTTACGGGCTGGGTGTTTCTTCGGGACTCGCTACACTCCTGGGACTGACCAGTTTCAGTCATCTTTTGTTGCTCGGTTTGTTGGTTCGCTACTGGCTGGCTGAGCGATACCCGTCGGTTAAGGCCGCGTTAGAGCGACTTCCCGGTGTACAGTTTCCAGTCCCGGTGCCTGAACGTTTCCGTGTCCGAGCGCAACCCTCATCGTCTGCCGTCGCGGCATCGCAGGGTCATGTCAGTGGCTATGAATCGGCGACTTTTTCGGCGTCAACTAACCCATCTCGAAACACTGAACGTGAACCCTTTACCCTCGGTACGCTGGCGTTTGAACCGCCCGAACCTTTCCAGACAGAACCGCTTGAGCGCAAGCCATTGCCTGAGCCAAACGTCGAAGGTGGCAGTGTGTTTGAACGGGCCTGGCGAAAGTCCGGACAAGGCCGACAAGGATCTCAGTTTGATCGCTTTGTCTTGGTCTGCAAAACGCTGAAACAGTTTAATCTGGAAGTGAATGTCTGGACGGAGTCGGAGCTGTCCAACCTTGCGCAACAAAAGCTGAAATCATCTGATACTGAACGACAGATGGTCGCCTTGCTGATGCCACAGAATGTCGTCACCATTCCACGCCAAGGCTCCGATGCATTTGAGTTCCACGCTGGAATCGTCAAAGCCATGCTTAAGTCGACCGGTCCGGTTGTTTCCGTTGCGTTTGTCAATTCATTCAAAGATCGGGACACCGGTGACTGTCTGGTGAACTTTGAACACCACGGTCAGTCGGTTTGTTGGCAGTTTAATGAGCCGGATCACCAGTTGTCTGAGCAGTTCTTACAGACCGCCTTGGATTGGGTGGGGTCGCACAGCCAAGGCGAGTTCCGGTTACTGGAAGACACCTACGAGCAGCTTCGTTTTGTGTATCTGCCAACGACCGTATGGGAGACGATCGCACAGACGCCGGCGAAGTTGATCTGAATGCCTGTGCCTATTTAGCCTGCCATTCCGACTTCAGCAGGCTGTAATTTTCCAAATCAAAATATTCACCGTACTGATGTGCGGCTTGACGCAAGGTTCCTTCGTGCGTGAAGCCCAGTCGCTCAGCAACGGCCCGGCTCGGGGCGTTGTCGGTCATCGCGCGGATTTCCTGACGATTCAGATGGTAGCGCTCAAAACCGACTTCAACGATTTTGGCGGTTGCGGCGGTCATCAGCCCCTGGCCCATATAGTCTTCACCTAACCAGTACCCGATTTCCGCGGTATGGTTGATTGGGTTGATATGGTTGAAGCCTGTGGTGCCGACCAGTTCATCGCCCAGAAACATGAGGGTGTTCAGTTGCGTCTGTGCGGCATAGTTGGCTTGGCAGTTGCGCAAGAAATTTTGGCTGTCGTCGCTGGTCAGGTTGTAATCAAGCCAGGGCAGCCAGCGTCGCAGATAGCTTCGGTTACGATCAACGAGTTGAAAGAGGGCGTCGGCGTATCGAGGCTCAGCCAGCACCAGTCGGAGGTCGGGTACAGAGGTATTTAACTGAAACATAGCCAAACTCAAACATTGTTAGATCGAGATGAATGTTAGCATATTAAAGAGAGATGGGCAGTGGCTGCAGCGGGCGCTGCAGCCATCAGGAGCCATGTTTTAATTGTGGCTGTGCAGGTCGGCATTAAGCTCTACAGCCGACTTGTTGGTCAGGCATTCCACCCGGCCGGTTTCAGCATTACGCCAGAACAGCAGGTCTGACTTGCCGGCCAGTTCCCGCGCTTTAACCGTTTGAGTCGGTTGCTTGTTGCTGTCGAGCAAAGTGATTTTGGTTCCCGCGGTAATGTAAAGGCCCGCTTCAATCGTGCAGCGATCTCCCAGCGGAATACCGGTGCCGGCATTGGCGCCTAGCAGGCAGTTTTCGCCCATCGAGACTACCTCTTTACCACCGCCGGACAGCGTACCCATAATGGACGCGCCACCGCCGATGTCGGAACCATTGCCAACCAGAACACCGGCTGAGATACGGCCTTCAACCATGGAAACACCTGTCGTGCCGGCGTTAAAGTTGACGAACCCTTCATGCATGATCGTTGTGCCTTCACCGAGATGTGCACCCAGGCGGACACGAGCCGTGTCGCCGATGCGAATACCCGTTGGCACCACATAGTCTGCCATTTTCGGGAACTTATCGATGCAGTTCACTTCAAGTGCGCGTCCGGCCAAGCGTGCCGCGATCTGACGCTCAGGCAGTTCGGGCAGATCGATCGGGCCTTCGCTGGTCCAGGCAATGTTATGCAACACACCAAATAAACCGTCCAGCACCAACGATTGTGGTTTTGCCAGACGATGCGAAAGCAGGTGCAGTTTCAGGTAGCCTTCGGCAACGGATGCCGGTGCGCTGTCAGTCTCCAGCAGAGTTAGGACCAAAGTCTGTTCACTGGATTTGGCGGACTCAAGTAACTGAACGTTCAGCGCTTGCCCGGCATTGTCGAACGCACTTTTCAACGTTTCGTAGTGCGCTTTTTCCAGAACGTGAGCGATGTTTCCGCCTTCATGTTTTACGATGGCCGTCAGGTCGGAGACCAGCGAATCACTCGGGTGGATGGTTGGTTGCGGGTACCAGGCTTCGATGATTTTCTCATCGCGATTGCGAGTGGCGGTGCCGAGCGCCAGTGCAAAATACGTCATTTAACTCTCCGTCAGATAAGGGATTGAAAAAGGGATTCGTCGTAACCGACCCAGAAATTATCATCCTGTTGGATAATGGGTCGTTTGATAATGGATGGCTGTTCCAGCATCAGTTGGATGGCCGATTGTTCGTTGATGGATGCTTTGATGGCATCATCCAGCTTCCGCCAGGTGGTGCCGCGCTTGTTGATGACCTGCTCCCAGCCCAATGCCGAAACAAACGTGCTGGCCAGAGCGTGATCCGGTGGTTGTTTTTTATAGTCGATGAACTCGACTTCTGTGTCGTGCGCTTTAAACCACGCCAATGTTTTTTTCAACGTGTCACAGTTGCGGATGCCATAGATCTTCAGCATGGGGTACCTTTATAAAATCGATCGGAGTCGGGTCGCGGCTTCGAAGCATTCATCAAGTGTCGCGACCAGTGCAATGCGCACATGCCCGTAGCCCGGGTTTATACCCTGGCTTTGCCGTGACAGGTATTGCCCGGGTAAGACACGGATGTTTGCGGCTTCCAGCCACTGCTTAGCCACGGCTTCGTCGTCCGTTTGCAGGTCTGGCCAGAGGTAAAAACTGGCCTGTGGAATACGGATCGGTAAATGCTGACCAAGTTCGGTCTGCATCATCTGATATTTTTCGTTGTACAGTTTTCGGTTCGCAATGACGTGTTCTTCATCCCGCCAGGCCGCGATGGATACCTGTTGATGAGGTATGGGCATCGCGCAGCCATGGTAGGTCCGATACGTCAGAAACTGACGGATACGCTCAGCGTCACCGGCCACAAACCCACTACGTAAACCCGGCAGGTTGGAGCGTTTGCTGAGACTGTGAAACACCAGACAATGACTGAAGTGATCATCCGGCAGTCCGTCACAGGCCTGCAACAAACCAGCCGGTGGCTGGTCTTCATCTCGGTAAAGCTCGCTGTAACATTCGTCACTGATCAACAAAACATTGTGTTGTCTGGCTTTGTGAATGAGTTGCTGCAATCGGGATACGGACAAGGTTGAACCGCTGGGGTTCCCCGGTGTGCAGAGAAACAGAATCTGGCAGCGTTCCCAATCAGCGTCGGTCAGGGCGTCGTAGTCGGGTTGGTAATCCGTCTCAGCGGTGCAGTTCAGAAATCGAACGTCGGCGCCGGCCAGCAATGCCGCCCCTTCATAAATCTGATAGAAGGGGTTGGGCATCCAGATTTCCCGATCCGCTCGGCTCGGGTCAAATAATGCCTGCACTACAGAAAACAGCGCTTCGCGGGTTCCCGTTACCGGCAACACATGTTCTTCCGGGCGGATAGCGTCTGGATGCTGAGCCAGAAAGCGTCGGCGGATCCAGTCACTGATCGCCTCTTTTAACTCACCAAGACCGGCCGTTGCCGGGTATTGGGAATACCCACCCATGTTCGCCAACAACACCTCCTGCAAAAACGCGGGGGCATCGTGTTTGGGCTCTCCAATCGACCAGGCAATTGGGGGCAGGGCGGCAGGGGTTACGTCCTGAGTCAGAGTCCGCAGTTTTTCAAACGGATAGGGATTCAGCTTGGCGAGATTGGGATTCATCGGTCCATGGCTTCTGATATGGTGGATTTCAGTTCGTTTTGGAGTCGTTCAACATCGCTTGAGTTCATCAGTGGCAGCCCCTGACGATCGACGAGAAAGAAGACGTCTTCGACGTGTTCTCCGAGAGTTGAAATTCTGGCATTCAATAACGTTAGTTCCAATCGCCGGAAACAACGTCCGATATCCGCGAGCAAGCCCGGTCGGTCAGACGCGACCACCTCAACAACGGTGCGATGGTTCACCATGTCATTACTGACGGTAATCTCAGCCGGAATCTGGAAATGTTTCAGTTGGCGGCTGATCCGACGTTTGGGGGGCTGAGTGTCATTGGGGTTTTGGATTTCCAACAACAGCTTATGCTGGATTTCAAACAGCCGGTCCGGGTTATCACCAATGGAAGTCCCGTCCTGTTCCAGCACGATAAACGTATCCAGACTGAAATGTGAGGCTGATGACGTCATAATCCGGGCGTCTTGAATGTCCAGATTCAACGCATCTAACGTGGCCGCAATGTCGGCAAACAGATGAGCCCGGTCCGGAGCATAGATGAACAGCTGGGTACCGCCGGCGTACTCACGTACGTTGGTTTCTTTGATCAAGACTAAGGGAATGTTAATCCCGTGATTGGCAATAGCACGGGTATGCCAGGCAATGTTTTCCGGTGTTTCACGCAAAAAATAATCATCGCCGGGGTTGTCCCATAAGGCCAGGACATCTTCGCGTTCAAAGCCATCTTCGGTCAGTAACAGCAGCGCCGCTTCTTTGGTCTCGGCAATCCGATCTTCTTTGTTAATCGGGTTTTCCAAGCCCCGACGCAGGGCTCGTTTGGTTTCGTGGTAAAGCCGCTCCATCAGGGAGGCTCGCCAGCCATTCCAAAGGTTGGGGTTGGTGGCAAAAATATCGGCAACCGTAAGCACGTACAGGTAATCCAGTCGTTGCTGGTCGCCCACCTGCTGTGCGAAGCGATTAATAACCGCCGGATCAGAAATATCCTGTCTTTGTGCCGTCATCGACATCAGTAAATGATGCTGTACCAGCCAGACCACCAGATCCGATTCCCAGTTGGACAGGCGATGCCGTTGGGCAAACCGATGGACCTCAAGCGCGCCTTCCTGCGAATGGTCTGAGTTTCGGCCCTTGCCGATGTCGTGATACAGGGCAGCGATGTAGGCCAGTTCAATTTTTGGCAGCTTGTGGATGATCTTGGTGGCGATCGGGAAGCGTTTGGTGTTGCTGCTGTGACGGAAAGAACGCAGATTGCGAATGGTTAACAGCGTGTGGGCATCGACGGTATAGACATGAAACAGGTCAAACTGCATTTGTCCGACTATTCGTCCGAACTCGGGCAGATACAATCCCAGAATGCCGTACTGGTTCATGCGCAGCAGCCCGTGATAGACACCCTGCGGGCTGCGTAGCAGTTCCATAAAGAAGGTGATATTGCGCAGATCCTGGCGGAAGGCGCCGTCAATCAGATTGCGGCTGGCAAACAGCAGGCGCATGGTGCTGGCACGAATGCCTTTAATGCCCTCGGTTTGCGCACAGAGAACAAAGATTTCCAACAGGGCTGAAGGTGTTCGGTTAAAGACATTATCCGCCGTTACTTCAATGTACTGATTCCGAATCTGAAAGCGTCCGTTAATCGGCGTGATCTGGTCGTCGATGTGTTCGCTCAGAATGGCTTCATCAAACAGCTGCAGCAGGATGATGTTCAGTGTCCGCAGTTTAAAAACCTGTCGGAAGTAGTCCTGCATAAGATGTTCGACGGCGAGCTGGCCTTCGCGGTCGCTGTAACCGAACATTTCGGCCACTTCTTCCTGCAGATTAAACAACAGTCGGTCTTCTTCGCGTCCGGTGATCATGTGCAGGGCATAACGGACACGCCAAAGAAAGTCCTGGCCGTGGTTCAGGTCCTGAAACTCGGCATCGGTCAGAAAGTTGCGCTCAACCAGCTCTCGTAATTCAGTGTCGCCAAAATGGCGTTTTGCGACCCAGCCAATGGTCTGAATATCGCGCAGTGCACCGGGTCCGCCTTTGACATTTGGTTCCAGGTTGTACTCAGTGTCATTGAACTTCTGATAACGATTGGCCTGCTCATTCATTTTGGCCTTATAGAAGTCCTTGCTGGGCCAGATACGATCCGGACCGACGGCTTCCAGCAACTGCTCTCGCAGGCGGCTTGGACCCACTAAGGTGCGTGTTTCCATCAGGTTGGTGGTGATGGTGACATCGTCGGCCGCTTCCTGAATGCAGGCATCCAGCGTCCGGACGCTGTGACCGACTTCGAGCTTGATATCCCAGAGCAGTGTGATGAACGCCTGCAGGGAATCAACATTATCATTGATCGTCGCTTCTTCGGAAAACAGCAGCAACAGGTCAATATCCGAACGCGGTAACAACTCTCCGCGACCATAACCGCCGACCGCGATCAGGGCGATATCGTCCTCATGACGCCAGGAGAACTGCTGCCATACCGTTTGTAGGATTTGATCCAGTGCCCAGGCTCGACCGAAAACCAGATTGCGAATCGGTTCACCTTGGATAAAACGCTGGTTGAGTTGCTTTTGTAAATCCGCCAGCGTCCGTTTTAAAACCGGTATGGGGCTGCCCTGTGAAAGCTCGGCTTTCAGGGTGTCCTGATCAACGAGGCCGTGATCGGAATAGTCAGCAAGATCCAATGTCAAATCCTTAAAAGGTTAAAGCGGGCCTGAATACGGGTTGTGGACCGATGTTCAGAACTGTTCTTCGTCGCGAGCCGTGAGGACTTCCACCCCGTCCGCGGTGACCAGAAGAGTGTGCTCCCATTGTGCGGACGCTTTACGGTCTTTTGTCACCACCGTCCATTGATCCGGAAGGATTTTACACTGTGGTTTACCCTGATTGATCATGGGTTCAATGGTAAAGGTCATTCCTTCTTTCAGGACCATCCCCGTGCCGGGCTTGCCATAGTGCAGAACCTGAGGCTCTTCATGGAACACAGCGCCGATGCCGTGACCGCAGAACTCGCGGACGACGGAGTAATGGTTGGCTTCGGCGTGCTGCTGAATGACATGGCCAATGTCGCCTAAGGTCGTTCCGGGTTTGACGAGATCGATCGCTTTGTACAGGCATTCCTGAGTGACTTTGCACAACCGGTCCAGATGCGCCGGCACATCACCGACATAATACATTTTGCTGGTGTCACCGTGGTAACCATCTTTAATGACGGTCACGTCCACATTGACGATGTCGCCTTTTTTCAGGACTTTGTCATCGCTTGGAATGCCGTGACAGATAACCTGGTTTACCGAAGTGCAGATCGACTTCGGAAACGGCGGGTTGCCATAGTTCAGCGGTGCCGGAATGGCGTCCTGAACGTTGGTAATATAGTCGTGACAGAGGCGGTTCAGTTCGCCGGTAGTGACTCCGGGCGCAACATGCTCATCGAGCATCTGCAAGACATCGGCGGCCAGTCGTCCAGCGATGCGCATTTTTTCGATTTCTTCGGCACTTTTGATCGTGACTGCCATAGAGATTCCATAAGGTGGGTAAAATTTGATTGCCGATTCTAGCGATTTTAAGGGCTTCTTGCAGCTTTTAGATCGCTCATTGCGAACGATTCCTGTTATTACTGGCGATGGGTTGCCCATCACGCCCGGCAAACGAGTGAGCCGCGTAGCCGGAGTTTCTGGTTTTGACCTTGTTATAGGTTCTGTAATTTGGTATAAAGCGCGCCGCCCAGAGTACTGGGCATTAACTTAACTTCTCACATGCTTCGACACATGGTTCTGGGTGCCCGAAAGGGGTTGGATCATGGGAAGTGTGGAGGCCTAACCCGAATACGAGGAAATTATGGCTACTGTATCAATGCGTGACCTGCTCAAAGCAGGTGTTCACTTCGGTCACCAGACCCGTTACTGGAATCCGAAAATGTCTCAGTACATCTTCGGTGCCCGCAATAAAATTCATATCATCAACCTGGAACACACCGTTCCTGCGTTGAACGATGCTTTGTCTTTTGTTGGCAGCCTGGCTGCGAAAAAGAACAAAATCCTGTTTGTTGGTACTAAGCGTTCTGCCAGCAACATCATTCGTGAAGAAGCGACTCGTGCCGGCATGCCATATGTTGCGCACCGTTGGCTGGGCGGCATGCTGACGAACTACAAGACGATTCGTCAGTCAATCAAGCGTCTGCGTGAGCTTCAGACTCAGCAGGACGATGGTACTTTTGAACAGCTGACCAAGAAAGAGCGTCTGATGAACACTCGTGAGATCGCCAAGCTGGAAAAATCCATTGGTGGTATCAAAGACATGGGTGGCCTGCCAGATGCGTTGTTCGTGATCGACGTAGACCATGAGCGTATTGCTATTCAGGAAGCCAATAAGCTGGGTATCCCGGTTATCGGTGTGGTTGACACCAACTCTAACCCAGATGGTATCGATTACGTAATCCCTGGCAACGATGATGCGATCCGTGCCATTGAGATTTATGCTCAAGCGATGGCTGATGCGGTTCTGGAAGCGAAAACAGCTGAAGTAGATGAGTTCGTCGAAGTCGCCGAAGGCGAGGCGAAAGAAGCAGCAGCTGAGTAAGCAATCCGGTTCGAATCTTCAGGGGCCATGAGCCCCTTTTGTCATTTGAGTGTGCTGTAACACGTTGAAATTATGTAACTAACTAATTTGAGGACGAAAGTCATGGCAATTACTGCAAGCCTGGTTAAGGAACTGCGCGAGCGCACTGGTCTGGGCATGATGGAGTGCAAAAAGGCGCTGGTAGAGACCGATGGTGACATCGAGGCGGCGATCGATAATCTGCGTAAAGCATCTGGTCTGAAGGCCGCTAAGAAAGCGGGCCGTACAGCAGCTGAAGGCGTCATTGTAACCCGTAATACAGACGATAACTCTCTGGTGATGATGCTCGAAATCAACAGTGAGACTGACTTTGTTGCACGTGATGAAAACTTCCTGAACTTTGCTAACAAAGTGGCCGATGTCGCGTTTGAAAAGAAAGAAGCTGACGTTGCTAAGCTGATGTCTGAAGGTCTGGAAGCTGAGCGTGAAGCGCTGGTTCAGAAAATCGGTGAGAACATTTCTGTACGCCGAATTGTGTTTGTGGGTGGTGAAGGCAGTGTTGCCGCCGCTTATGTGCACGGTGGTCGTATTGCCTCTGCGGTTGAGCTGAAAGGTGGTACTGCTGAGCTGGCGAAAGATATCGCAATGCATGTTGCGGCGATTAACCCTCAGTACGTAAGCCCGGAAGCGATTCCTGCGGATGTATTGGAGCGTGAAAAAGAAGTTGTTCGCGCCCAGTCTGAAGGTTCTGGCAAGCCGGCTGAAATCATCGAGAAAATGATGGTTGGTCGAATCAATAAGTTCAAAGCTGAGATTTCTTTGACTGAGCAGCCTTTCGTTAAAGACCCTGACGTAAAAGTTGGTGTTCTGGCGAAAAACGGTGGTGCTGAAGTGGTTGGTTTTACCCGTTATGAAGTGGGTGAAGGCATCGAGAAAGAAGAAGTCGACTTCGCAGAAGAAGTTGCAGCAGCGGCCAAAGGCAACGCCTGATACCGTTGATTGGTTAAGAAAGCGCCGTCAGGCGCTTTTTTTATGTCTGGCGTTTGCGTGCCTGGTGTTGTGTCGTTGAATTTTCAGGTTGCAGGACTTGGTCTTTCCTGGGAAGGGTTCGTGGCTTTCCTGAACCGCTAAGGCAATGATTTTCCTCAAAAACCCTGTCTAAAAGCGCAGAAAACTCAGACATGGGTGTGTATAATGCTCGCCAAATTTTAAAATCTCCGGCGACTGGTAGGTCGTCGGGTCGCCTGAAACCGGTGTTCCAGGCCTCTGATAGGCCACTGCAGCGAAGGAATAGACAATGATTGACGAAATCAAACAGGAAACAGAGACGCATAACCGCAAAGCGATTGCGGCGTTGGATGACGCTTTCAATAAAATCCGGACCGGACGGGCTAACCCGGCCATTCTGGATAAGATCTCAGTGGATTATTACGGCACTGATACGCCGATCAAGCAAGTCGCGAACATCATCGTCGAAGACGGCCGGACGCTTTCAATTGTGCCATGGGAAAAGAACATGGTTCCCGAAGTCGAAAAGGCCATCATGAAAAGCGACCTCGGTCTGAACCCTGCCACGGCCGGGTCTAACATCCGTATTGTGATGCCGATGTTAACCGAAGAAACCCGCAAAGAGTTCATCAAAGTGGCGCGTGGTGAGGCAGAGAAAGCCCGGGTTTCCATTCGTAACGGTCGTCGTGATGCTAACTCGGCGGTGAAAGAGCTGGTTAAAGAAAAAGAGCTGTCTGAAGACGAAGGTAAGCGCGCTGAAGAAGACATCCAGAAGCTGACCGATGCCGCCATTGCTCAGGTCGATAAGCATCTGACCGAAAAAGAAGCGGACCTGATGAAAGTCTGAAGCAAACGCAGACAAAAAAGGCTGCACAGGTGCCTGTGCTGCCTTTTTTTGTATTTACAGAACGCACTGACTCATGGATGAAGACAAGAGCCTGATATGACTGACATTGACACACAATTAGCCGTTCCTAGGCACTTGGCCATCATTATGGATGGCAATAATCGCTGGGCCAAAAAGCGGCTGCTGGGCGGGATCGCCGGACATAAAGCGGCTGTCAGCACGGTTCGTATGGTGGTTGAAGAGTCGGCTCGAGCGGGTGTTGAAGTCTTGACGCTGTATGCGTTCAGCTCGGAAAACTGGCGCCGGCCTCAGGATGAGGTCAACGCGCTGATGGACCTGTTTTTGATGGCGTTGAATCGCGAAGTGAAAAAGCTGGTACGCAATAACCTTCGTCTGGTCGTTATTGGTGATAAATCCGGGTTTTCGCCATCTATACAAAAAGCCATCGCGAAAGCTGAAGCCGATACGGCGTCGAATACCGGCATGGTGTTGGCCATTGCCGCTAACTATGGTGGTCATTGGGACATTGCTCAGGCGGTGCGTAAGCTTGCTCACCGTGTCGAAGCCGGTGAGTTGAAGGCTGAAGATATTGATGAGAATGCCATCTCAAACGAGGTGATGCTGGCGGGGTTGCCAGTGCCGGACCTGTGTATCCGCACAGCGGGCGAACAACGAATTTCCAATTTTCTGCTCTGGCAAATGGCCTATACAGAATTTTACTTTACCCCAGAGTTCTGGCCGGATTTTAATCGTGAGTCATTGTACGAAGCCTTTGCTTCGTACTCGTCACGAGTTCGAAGATTCGGCCGAACCGATGAACAATTAGAACAAGAGAACTGAGTTAATGCTGTTACAGCGCATCATCACTGCACTGGTGCTGGCCCCTTTGATGTTGGCCGGCATCTATTTGCTGCCCGATCTTTATTTTCGCGGATTTATCGGAATCATTGTCTTATTGGGTGTCTGGGAATGGGCAAACATGTCAGGCCTGACCGGGAGCGCACAAAAACTTGCGATCCTGGCGCTGACGGCGGTTCTGTTGCTGATCCCTCATCTGTTCATTCCTGTTGCTGATACCCTTTGGATTGTGGCCGTTTTAGCGGCATTGCTCTGGTGGTTGGTGGCGATTGTTGTCGTGTTCCGTTTTCCTGATGGTGCCGCCTGGCTGGGCTCGCGTTCTCTGCGTTTATTGGTCGCCATTCCGGTGCTGGGCGGTTTCTGGATGGGACTGGTCTGGCTGAAAAATCAACCCGATTCGTTACTCTTGTTGACCTGGCTGATGTTGCTCGTCTGGGGCGCCGACATTGGGGCCTACTTTGCGGGGCGCCTTTTGGGACGGCGTAAGCTCGCTCCGAAAGTCAGCCCCGGAAAAACATGGGCCGGCGTCTATGGGGGCATGCTGACATCCATTCTGGTTTCCGTCGTGATTGCGCATTTCTACCTGCAGGATCACAGCGTCCGCGGCTGGACCTGGTTATTGCTTTTGTCGGCGGCCATCGTTGCTTTATCGGTGATTGGCGATCTGTTCGAGTCTTTAATGAAGCGAAACCGGGGGATTAAAGACAGCAGTGCGCTTTTGCCGGGACATGGTGGGGTGTTGGATCGCATTGATAGCCTGTGTGCGGCGACACCTCTGTTTGTCTTGCTTTGGTTTGTGTTGTCGGTTGTTTGATGGCTACGTCGGTGCAGAACATTACGATTCTCGGTGCGACGGGATCAATCGGTCAGAACACGCTGGATGTCATTCATCGGCATCCGGAACGCTATCGGGTTCATGCCCTGAGTGGTCATTCTAATATGACGCAACTGGCCCGGGACGTTGATCGTTTTGCGCCGGATGTCGTTATTGTGCCAACCGCAGAGCGCCGCAAAGAATTACTGGACCGTTTGAGTCGTCCTGCTCCAGAGATCCGAACTGGCGAGCAGGCTCTGGTCGATGTCGCCGGTTCATCTGACGCCGATGCGGTCATGGCCGCCATTGTGGGCGCTGCCGGACTGGAGTCCTCGATTGCGGCGGCACGGGCCGGCCGCAAGTTGCTGTTGGCCAACAAAGAGAGTCTTGTGGTGGCGGGGCGTCTGTTGATGGAGGCTGTTCAGGCTGGCGGCGCCACCTTACTGCCCATTGATAGTGAACATAATGCGATTTTCCAATGTTTACCGGAAGGTCGAGTACAATCGGGTGTTGAGTCCGTTTTGTTAACAGCCTCCGGCGGACCGTTTCGGGACGCGAGCATGGAGCAGCTGATCCATGTGACACCCGATCAGGCCGTGGCGCATCCGAACTGGTCAATGGGTCGGAAAATCTCAGTTGATTCAGCGACGTTGATGAACAAGGGTCTGGAGCTGATTGAAGCGTGCTGGCTGTTTGGTCTGCAGCCTTCCGATATTGAGGTTGTCATTCATCCGCAGAGTGTTATTCATTCCATGGTTCGATACGTGGACGGCTCCGTCATTGCGCAGATGGGTGCTCCGGATATGCGTACGCCGATTGCCTACGGATTGGCCTATCCGGAGCGAATCGCCAGTGGTTCTGACCGTCTGGCTTTCAATGAGTTGCTGTCGTTGAACTTTGATCAGCCTGATCGAGAACGTTTTCCCTGCTTGCGCCTGGCTGAAGAAGCCTTTGACGCCGGCGGCACCGCACCGGCCATTCTGAATGCAGCAAATGAAGAAACGGTTGCGGCGTTTCTGGAAGGATACATTGGTTTTACGGATATCGGACGCATCAATGAAGCGGTTTTATGCGAAACTGAGCACCAACAGGTGCACTCGGTCGAGCAGCTGAGAGCCGTCGATCAAATGGCCAGAGAGTGCTGTCGTTCTCTGGTTGCCAAGTTCGGAGTCTGATTATGCTGAACTCAATTTTTGGATTGATTCTTGCGCTGGGAATTCTGGTTACGATACATGAGTATGGGCACTTTTGGGTTGCCCGTCGCTGTGGCGTTCGGGTTCTGCGGTTTTCAGTCGGGTTTGGTAAGCCAATCTGGTCCTGGATGGATCGTCATGGTACTGAGTTTGCGGTTGCCTGGATCCCTCTGGGTGGCTACGTCAAGATGCTGGATGAACGTGAGGGCGAGGTGCCGGACGATCAGCGTCATGAGGCATTTAACAGTAAAACCCCGGCACAGAAAATCGCCATCGCCCTGGCCGGTCCGTTAGCGAATGTTTTATTTGCGTTCTTTGCCTATGGCGTGATGTACACGGTGGGTGTTCAGGATCTTAAGCCGATCGTTGATGCGCCCCGAACCGGATCATTGACTGAGGGGTACGATATTGTGGCCGGCGATCGGGTGTTGTCGGTCGATGGTGAAACCGTAGACTCCTTTACCGAACTTGGTTTGGCTCTGGCGTCACGGGTGGGTGATACCGGGGCGGTGGAACTGACACTTGCCCGGAATGGTCAGCGCGTTGAACATTCGATTCCGATTGATCGCTGGCTGGCAAGCTCAGCCTCGCCCAACCCGGTTCAGGACTTCGGCCTGTTACCGAGGTTGCCCAACTTTCCGGCGGTTATTTCCCGTGTCGAGTCCGGTGGTGCCGCCGAACGCGCCGGTTTGCAGGCTGGTGATAGAGTTGTTGCCGTGGATGGCACGTCGATGACCGGCTGGGAGCAGTGGGTGTCGGTCGTTCGGGAGCGCCCGGACGACACACTGGACGTGACCATTGATCGTGAAGGGATCAATCAAACCATCAGGCTCACACCGGCTGCACGCACCTTGGAGGATGGCCAGGTCATTGGTTATGTCGGTGCGGCGGCACAAGCCCCTCAATGGCCGGACGAACAGCGCATGACGACCCGCTATTGGCCATTACAGGCATTGACACGCGGAGTGGCTGACACGCTCGATATGGTGGCTCTGAGTTATCAGATGCTGGGTAAAATGGTGACGGGTCAGGTTTCCTTGCGTCAGGTAGGTGGGCCGATTTCCATGGCACAGATGGCCGGTACCTCCATCGGGTCCGGGTTTGAAGCCTTTGTCAGCTTTCTGGCTCTGATCAGTATCAGTCTCGCCATCGTGAACCTATTGCCGGTTCCCGTGCTGGATGGCGGACATGTGGTCATGCATGGTCTGGAATGGCTTAAAGGCGGACCGCTGTCGGATCGTGTTCAGATGATCGGGGCACAATTAGGTCTGGCGTTTATCGCCACACTGATGTTTCTGGCCTTTGTGAATGACATTGGTCGCTTATTGTAAAGACGGTTTCATGGGGGCTTGCTTCTGGACAGAATGCCTGCCGTTTCGTATTCAGGATAAGAAGGTAACAAAACTTGGGAGTCGTTCGAAATACAATCGCTATCGCCTTGCTGACGGCCATGTCAGCGGTAGCACTGGCTGAATCGTTTGTTGTAGAAGAAGTTCGGGTAGAGGGGCTGCAGCGGGTATCGTTGGGCAGTGTGCTCGCAGAACTGTCATTGAACCAGGGCGACCGGGTCGACGAAGCGGACGCATCCGAATGGCTGAGAGACGTGTATTCGACGGGTTACTTCTATGATGTCCGTGTAGAGCGTTCAGGAAACTCGCTAGTCTTTGTGGTGATAGAGCGCCCTGCTATTGAATCGATTTCCTTTGATGGTAACTCGACGATTCCGACGGAAACGCTGGAGCGCGTTTTTGAAGATGTTGGTCTGGCCGAAGGAGAAATTTACAGTCAGTCGCTGCTGGAAAACATTCAACTGGAGCTCGAGAAACAATACGGCTTACAGGGGCGCTATAACGCAACCGTGGTTGAAGAGATTACCGCGTTGACCCGTAACCGGGTCAAGGTTCATCTCGACATCCAGGAAGGGCCGGTAGCTCGGGTTGAACATTATCAAATTGTTGGCAATCAGGTGTTTTCTACGGCTGAGTTGCGTGACACCCTGAACATGGCCGAAGCCGACTCGATTCCTTTTTGGAAGGTCCTTTCCAAAGCCGATAATTACTCCAAAGCGGCATTGACCGGCGACGTGCAGCGATTGGAAGACTTTTACTTCGATCGTGGCTATCTGGATTTCTCCGTCGTTTCACAGCAGGTATCCATTTCCGAAAATAAAGCTGACATCACCGTCGCCTTGAATATCCGTGAGGGTGTGCCTTATGACGTGGCTTCTGTTGAAGTTGTTGGCGATCTGAAAGGGCTTGATGACGACATTTTACAGCAGGTGTCTATTGAAGCCGGACAAACCTACTCTCGCGTCAAGGTCAATGACAGCGTACGTAACATCAAGTCGCTTCTGGGTGAAAACGGCTATGCCTTCGCGCAAGTCAGAGACTTCCGTCAACCGCAGGCTGAATCACAAACGGTCGATGTCGTCATCCAGGTAAACCCCGGTAAGCCGGTGTACATTAACCGGATCATCATACAGGGCAATACGGCAACCAACGATGAGGTCATCCGCCGGGAGTTGAGACAGCTTGAGCGGGCGCTGGTGATAAACGATAAGATTCGCCAGTCCCAGGCGCGGCTCGAACGACTGGGGTACTTTACCCGGGTCAATATAGAAACGCAGACGATTCCCGGTCGAGATGATCTGGTCGATCTGCTCGTGACCGTTGCCGAAGCCAAGGATTCCCAGATTAATATTGCCGGAGGGTATGCGGCGGGTTCGGGTTTCTTTGGCGAGTTTTCAGTGCAGCAGAATAATTTTGCCGGCATGGGGGTCGACTTTTCGGCGGGCATCACGGTTAACGAGTCCACACAAAACTATCAGCTTTCCGTCGATAATCCCTACTTCACCATTGATGGCGTCAGCCTGGGCGCGGATTTGTATTACAAAAATTCAGATTACAGTGAAACCACCTTTGGTACCTACGCCACCAACAGTTATGGCGGACGGATTAATCTGGGTTATCCGATCAGCGAGAATCAGCGAGTCAGCTACGGTCTGGGATACAGCCGGGATGAACTCTTCCTGAGCGATACCTCGGCAACACTCGAGATGACGGATTTTCGTGAGCAAAACGGCGATGAATATAACATTGCAACAGCCTTGTTTGGTTGGAACTACAATACCCTCAACGGCACGCTTAAAGCCGATGATGGATCGTCTTTGAGTTTTAATGCTGAAGTGGCAACTCCGGCGGGTGATCTTAACTACTACCGATTGACTGCGGCCGGTCAGACGTACATCAACTTTGCTGATAATCTGGCATTGCGCTTCCATTCGGATGTTGGTTACGGTGGCGGTTATGGTGACAACAACCGGCTGCCTTTCTATAAAAACTTTTACTCGGGCGGCGCCCGGTCTGTTCGCGGCTTCCGAAACGGTTCTCTGGGGCCAGTGGGTACAGCACCGTTGGGTGAAGACAATCTGCCAGCATTTGACGCCAGTCCTATAGGCGGCAACATCAAACTGGAAGCGGGTACTGAGTTGCTGATTCCCACGCCTTTTGCGCAGAATCAGGACGCTTTCCGAACGGCGCTGTTTGTTGATGCAGGTAATGTATTCACGGATCAGTGTCGAGCGGACAACCCGAATTGCGAAAACGGGGTAGACCTGTCAGAGATTCGTTTGTCGGCTGGGGTTGATGTCACCTGGATTACCGCCATCGCGCCGCTGAGCTTCAGTTACGCCTGGCCGCTTAACGCGAAAGACGATGATCTGACCACCAACTTTGCATTCAATATCGGCATTTCATATTGATGCCGCCAAAGGAGAGAACTGTATGTTTAATCGAGCGATAGCCATCCTGACTCTGACTGCCGGCCTGGCGTTATCCGCTGGTACCGTTCAGGCAGAAACAGACATTGTTGTGATGAATTATCAAGCCGTGCTGTTCAACAGTGCGGCCGCAGCCGATGCCCAGACCAGTCTGAATGAAGTTCTCAGACCCGGTCAGGATCAGCTGAATGACATTGCCCAGCAGATTCAGACCCGTCAGTCCCGTCTGGAAACGGATAAGGACATTCTGACCGAAGCCGAGGTGCAGACGTTTCAACAGGAGCTTCAGGTTCTGGCGGCCAATCAGGCACAGCTATCCAATCGGATCCAACAGGTTCAGCAGCAAAAGCAACAAGAGTTCATTGAACAGTATCGTCCGGCAATTCGGGAAGTGGTCTCGGCGTATGTTGAAGCGAATGGTGTATCGTTGGTGATTGATAGCCAGGCTGTACTTTGGAACGAAGATGTTCCAGATATTACCGAAACCGTCATGGCCGCGTTCGATGAGTGGTATGAGTCACAGGCCGAGTCGAACAGTCCGACTGAGTAAATTCTAAGGAGTCGCCATGTTGAAACTGGCAGATATTGTTCGGGTGGCCGGCGAGGTGCGACCGATTGAGGACGCCATGCTGGAGACCGTTATTCAGGCCGCAGCACCCTTGGATAAAGCCTCCGAAGGGGACCTGTCCTTTTTATCCAGCGCTAAGTATCGACGGGATCTGGCAGCAACAGCCGCCAGTGCCGTATTTCTGAGCGAGAAGGAAGTGGAACATTGCCCGGAAGGCACCATCGCACTGGTTGTGGCGGACCCTTACCTGGCGTATGCCCGCGCGTCTCATCTGTTTGATCAGCGCCCAAAGTTGACCTCGATTCATCCCAGCGCCGCGGTCGATCCATCAGCAACCCTAGGTGAGGGCGTGGCTATTGGCGCCAATGCGGTTGTTTGTGCCGGCGTTCAGTTGGCTGACGGCGTTGAAGTCGGGCATGGGTGTGTTGTTGAAGACAACACCGTGATCGGTGCGCGTACGGTCCTTCGACCAAACGTCACCATCCAGCATGATTGTATCATCGGCGCCGATTGTGTGTTCCAAAGCGGAGTGGTCATTGGTGGCAGTGGTTTCGGGTATGCGCCGAATCAGGGCCGCTGGCAGGCCATTGCGCAACTGGGACGGGTGGTGATTGGTGATCGCGTTGAGGTTGGCGCGAACTCGACCATTGACCGTGGCGCTATTGAGGACACCGTTATCGCCGACGATGTCATCATCGATAATCTGGTTCAGCTGGGTCATAACGTGCGCATTGATGAAGGTGTGGCGATGGCGAGTCAGGTGGGCATCTCGGGCAGCACCCATGTTGGTGCCGGCTGCACCATTGCCGGACAGGCAGGGTTCGCCGGGCACATTGATATTGCTGCCGGCAGTCACTTCACCGGCCGGGCGATGGTCACTAAGGGCACCAAAGAACCTGGTCTATACTCCAGCGGGTTGCCCGCAACGACGAACCGGGAATGGCGTAAGCAGATTGCCAGAATCCGTCAGCTGGAGTCCCTACAGACGCGTTTGCAGGCGTTAGAAAAAAAGTTATCAGGAGAAACCGGAGAATGACAGAAACTCTGCCGTTAGATATTGAGCAGATTAAAGCGCTGCTGCCACATCGCTACCCATTTTTGCTTTTAGATCGGGTGACTGAGATTGAACCGGGTGTCCGTATCTGTGGTTACAAAAATGTCTCAGCCAACGAAGCGCTGTTTCAGGGACACTTCCCGGATAAGGCGATTTTCCCAGGAGTGCTGATCTGTGAAGCCATGGCTCAGTTAACGGCAGTCTTTGGTTTTCTCGGTTCCGGTCATCGACCATCAGACGGCTATTTGTATCTGTTTGCCGGACTCGATAATGTCAAGTTCAAGCGTCAGGTGGTACCGGGTGATCGCTTGGATATGGAAGTCACATACGTGTCTGAGCGTCGTGGCATGTTGAAAGTATCTGCGAAGGCGACGGTTGACGGCCAGTTAGCCGCCAGCGCCGACATTCTGTGCGCTGAGCGTAAGGCGGACGCGTGATTCATTCGACCGCTATTATCGACCCCGCTGCACGCATCGCTGACGATGTGACCATTGGACCTTATGCGGTCATCGGACCGGATGTTGTGATTGGTGAAGGGACTGAAGTGGGCCCTCACACTGTGATCAAGGGCCCCACGGTTATCGGCAAACGCAACCGTATCTTTCAGTTTGCCAGTGTCGGCGAAGAGTGCCAGGACCTTAAATACAAGGGTGAACCGACCCGCTTGATCATTGGCGATGACAACACCATTCGTGAGTTTACCACACTGCAGCGCGGTACCATTCAGGACGCCGAAGAAACCCGCATCGGCAATCACTGCCTGTTTATGGCTTACAGCCATGTTGCCCATGACTGCATTGTGGGTGATCACGTTATCCTGGCCAACAGTGCTCAGGTTGCTGGCCATTGCGTGATTGATGATCACGCCATCCTTGGCGGTAATACCGGAGTTCACCAGTTCTGTCAGATTGGTACCCACGCCTTTGTTGGTGCCGGCTCTACCGTACTGAAAGACATTCCCGCGTTCGTGACCATGCAGGGTTATCCCGCCACGCCACATGGTATTAATGTTGAGGGCCTGAAGCGTCGGGGATATTCCCGGGACGCTATCAAAGCGCTGCGTCAAGCCTATAAAACTGTATATCGTGAAAGCAAAACCGTGACGGAAGCGATGGCTGAGCTGCATCCCATGGTTGCAGAGCACCCTGAACTGCAGGTGTTTATCGACAGTGTTGAACGATCTCGTCGAGGTATTGCGCGCTGATGGCGAAGCCCTTGAAAGTCGCTTTACTGGCGGGAGAGTCCAGTGGTGATACCTTAGGGGCGGGTCTGATGAAGGCTCTGAAAGCCCATTATCCGGATATTGAGTTTGCCGGTATTGGTGGACCCTTGATGGAAGCCGAAGGGTTGGTCAGTCGGGTTCCGATGGAGCGACTGTCCGTTATGGGCATTTCGGAAGTCCTCGGACGTCTGCCTGAGTTATTGAAAGTGCGCCGGGCGTTTTTTCAATGGTGCTGCCAATGGCAAGCGGATGTGTTCATTGGCATCGATGCGCCAGATTTCAATCTGGGTCTGGAAAAACGTTTGCGACGGGCCGGCATCCGAACCGTACACTATGTGTCACCATCGGTATGGGCCTGGAGAAAAGGGCGCATTCGAAAAATTCGTCAAGCCGTTGATCACATGCTGACCTTGCTGCCATTCGAGGCAGACTTCTATCAGCAGGAATCGATCCCGGTCACATTTGTCGGCCATACCATGGCTGATCGTCTTCCGATGAAGCCCGATACTCAGCAGGCAAGGCAGCAGTTTGAGCTGCTCTCAGATCAACCCGTTGTCGCCATGCTGCCCGGATCGCGATCTTCTGAGGTGTCTCGTTTATTACCGATATTTGCCGAGACCATGAGCGCCGTTGCCCAAGAGCTGCCAACGTTACAGGTTCTGATTCCGGCTGCAAACGAAGCCCGTAATCAGCAGATCACGCAGTGGCTGCAGGCACACTCACCCGGGTTTCACTATCAGGTGATCGACGGGCAAGCAGATGCTGTCATCACTGCCAGTGATGCCGTATTGGTGGCCTCAGGTACCGCGACATTACAAACCATGCTGCTGAAGAAACCCATGGTGGTGGCTTACCGCATGAGTGGCTTTTCTTACTGGCTGATATCGTCTCTGGCGACAACGGAGTGGGTATCGTTGCCTAATATACTTGAGCAGCGGTACTGGGTTCCAGAGCGGCTTCAGGAAGCCGCAACGCCAGAGCAACTGAGTGCAGATTTAAAGACGGCGCTGACCGACAAGGCCTACCGGCGCGCGTTCGTTGAACGGGCGGAACACTGGCATCAGTACATGGCCCGCAATGCCGATGAAGAAGCAGCCAAAGCGGTTTTGTCGCTGGTTACCCTATGACGCAGAATGGATTTGATTTCGGCGCTGAGCTGAGCCATGTGGCCGGGGTTGATGAGGTTGGTCGCGGTCCCTTGGCCGGCAAGGTAGTCACGGCGGCGGTCATTTTGGATCCGGCTCGCCCGATTGATGGCTTAAATGACTCGAAAAAGCTGAGCCCGGCTCGTCGACTCGCGCTAAGCCAACATATTCGTGAAAACGCGTTAAGCTATGCCGTTGCAGAAGCGAGTGTGGAAGAAATCGATGAACTGAACATTTTGGGTGCAACCATGCTGGCGATGCGTCGCGCAGTCGAGGCATTGTCGGTCGCACCGAACTTTTGTTTGATTGATGGCAATCGGTTGCCGCCGGGCTTACCGTGCCCCGCCGAAGCAATTGTAAAGGGCGACGGTTCCGTACCGGCGATATCCGCTGCCTCCATTCTGGCCAAGGTAACCCGCGATCAGCAGATGCTTGACCTTCACCAACAGCACCCTGAATATGGCTTTGATCAACACAAAGGCTACGGTACCGCGCAACATCTGGCAGCCTTGGTAAAGTTTGGACCTCTCAAAGAGCATCGGCGGTCTTTTGCACCGGTTCGAAAGCTCGTTGAAATTTCACAATAAGACACTGTTATGACTTCATTTGTACATCTGCGCCTTCATACCGAATATTCGCTGACGGACGGCATCGTCAGAATCAAAGATCTCATCAACCGAGCCAGTGAGCTGGAGTTTCCAGCGGTTGCCGTCACTGATATCAGTAACTTTTTTGGCTTGGTTAAGTTTTACAACGGCTGTCTCGGCGCTGGCATTAAACCGATTTTGGGCGCGGATCTGTATATCGAGAACCCCGATGACGACAATGCCCCGTTCCTGATGACGGTGCTGGCGATGAACGAGACCGGCTATCGGAATCTCACGGAACTCATTTCGGACGGCTTTCAGAAAAACCAAAAACATGATCGTGCTATCACCCGCGTGGAATGGTTAGCCGAAAAAAACGAAGGCCTCATTGTCTTGTCTGGTGCCCGATTGGGCGATGTCGGTTACGCGTTGCTGCGGGGCAACAACGATCGCGCGGAATCTCTGGTGCAGCATTGGAAATCAGTGTTTGGCGATCGTTATTATCTGGAGTTGCAACGGACAGGTCGTGATCAGGATGAGTCTTTGGTGCAAGGTGCAGTGGCTCTGGGTCGGAAGTATGGCGTTCCGGTGGTCGCGACCAACGATGTGATGTTCCTGACCCGGGAAGACTTTGAGGCGCACGAAACCCGGGTCTGCATTAATGACGGCGTCACCATTGACGACCCTAAGCGGCCTCGCCGCTATGCTGAAGAACAGTATCTGAAATCCTCCGATGAGATGACCGAGTTGTTTCGGGACATCCCTCAAGCGTTGGAAAACTCGGTGCTTATCGCGCAGCGATGCTCGGCCACCGTTCAGCTAGGTAAGTACTTCCTGCCCGATTATCCGGTGCCCGAAGGCCTCACCATGGATGACTATTTTCGTCAGTTGTCCGCTGAGGGCCTTGAACGTCGATTGGCTGTGGCATTAGACCCGAAGCAACCGGATTTCGAAGAGCGCCGCCAGCAGTATTTTGATCGACTCAAGTTCGAACTCGATATCATCATTCAGATGGGGTTTCCGGGTTACTTCCTGATCGTGATGGACTTTATCCGGTGGGGCAAAAACAACGGCGTTCCTGTTGGACCGGGCCGGGGCTCCGGTGCAGGCTCGCTGGTGGCTTGGGTGCTCGATATTACCGACCTCGACCCGATTGAATACGATCTGCTGTTTGAGCGCTTTCTAAACCCTGAGCGGGTTTCGATGCCGGACTTTGACGTGGACTTCTGTATGGAAGGTCGCGAACGCGTGATTAATTATGTGGCTGAAACGTACGGACGACAGGCCGTCTCTCAGATTGTGACCTTCGGGACCATGGCTGCGAAAGCGGTGGTACGCGACGTGGCTCGGGTTCAGGGCAAACCCTTTGGCCTGGCCGACAAACTGTCGAAACTGATTCCGCCTGACCCGGGCATGAAGCTGACCAAAGCCCTGGACGAGGTGGCGGAGCTGAAGGAGTTCCTGGAAGAGGACGAAGAAGCGGCTGAAATCTGGGAAATGGCCCTGAAGCTCGAGGGTATTACCCGGCAAACCGGTAAACACGCCGGCGGCGTGGTGATTGCCCCCACCAAACTGACGGACTTTTCGCCGCTGTTGTGCGAAGAAGACGGCACGGGATTGGTCACTCAGTATGATAAAAATGACGTGGAAGCGGCTGGCCTGGTGAAGTTCGACTTCCTCGGTCTGCGGACCCTGACCATCATTGACTGGGCATTGAAAATCATCAATCCGCGGCTCGAAGCTCAGGGTAAAGAACCCATCGATATTGCCCACATTCCGCTGGATGACGCCGCGTCTTTTGAACTGTTGCAACAGGCGAAAACCACCGCTGTGTTTCAGCTCGAGTCCCGGGGGATGAAAGATCTGGTGATGCGTCTGCAGCCAGACTGCCTGGAAGACATGATCGCCCTGGTGGCGTTGTTCCGGCCCGGTCCTCTGCAGTCCGGCATGGTCGATAACTTCATTAACCGTAAGCACGGTCGGGAAGAACTGTCATATCCGGACTCGCAATATCAGCATGAGTGGCTGGAGCCGATTCTGGCGCCAACCTATGGGATTATTCTGTATCAGGAACAGGTGATGCAGATCGCCCAGGTCCTTGCCGGTTATACGCTGGGCGGCGCAGACATGCTGCGTCGAGCCATGGGTAAGAAAAAGCCCGAAGAGATGGCCAAGCAGCGTGCCATTTTTGAAGAAGGCGCCATCGGCAAGGGGGTGGATGGCAACCTGGCCATGAGAATCTTTGACCTGGTGGAAAAATTTGCCGGCTATGGTTTTAACAAGTCGCACTCCGCCGCCTATGCTCTCGTGTCCTATCAGACTCTGTGGCTCAAAACTCACTACCCGGCCGCCTTCATGGCCGCGACCATGTCATCGGAACTTCAGAACACCGAAAAAGTGGTGATCTTTGTCGAAGAGTGTCGACAGATCAACATCGATGTCCTGCCGCCAGATGTGAATGCCGGCGATTACTACTTCACGGTTAACGAACAAGACCAGATCATTTACGGTCTTGGTGCGATCAAAGGCGTAGGCGAGGGGCCGGTGGAAGCCATCGTAAATGCCCGTCGCAGTGGTGGTCCGTTTAAAGACCTGTTTGATTTTTGTGAGCGCATTGATCCGAAAAAGGTCAATAAGCGCTCCATTGAAGCGTTGATCAAGGCGGGTGCTCTGGATTCGATCGGTCCCAATCGACAGTTGATGCTGGAAGCGACGCCGGACGCCGTCAAGACCGCAGAGCAGAGCGCCGCCAACGCAGCGGCCGGTATGATGGACATGTTTGGCGCGATTGAAGCTGAAGAAACCGGTGATGTGTATGAGCCGTACGCGCATGTTCGGGAATCGACGCTGAAAATCAGACTGGCCGGCGAAAAAGATACTTTGGGTCTGTATCTGACAGGTCACCCCATCGATGAGTTCGAAAATGAAGTCCGTCAGGTGGCGACGTTACGGCTTGGTGAGCTGGATGGTTCGGCTGAGGAACTGAAACGGGCGCGCAGAGGTAATATCAAGACCCTCGCGGGTCTGGTGATGGGCGTACGAACGCGGCAAACCCAACGTGGTGACACCATGGCCATTGTCACTTTGGATGACCGGACCGGTCGGATCGAAATGACATTGTTCGGTGATGTTTATACTGAGTTTAAAGACCTCATCGTCCCGGACACCGTCATTGTGGTGGAAGCCGAAGCTGGTTGGGACGATTACAATGATCGCCCCAGAATACGGGCTCAACGGGTTTATACACTGGTCGAAGCTCGTCAGGCGCTGATCAAAGGTATTGAGTTCCGAGTCCAGCAGGAAGCCTCCCGGGATTTCCTGAATCGATTGCAGCCAATCCTTCGTGCCGATTTGCCGGAAGATCAGGGTTGCAAGGTCTGGATTGCTTACCGCAATGACCGGGCAAACGGGATGATTGAGCTCGGCGGGGATTATCGGATTCCTCTCGAAGATGAGGTGCTGCACCAGCTGAAAACTGAGTTTGGTGACGACCAGTATCGGTTCCGGTACTGAGCCTTGAGCGTTGGCTTGGTCATTTGTTCTGGCGCACGGCGCAATAACGGATGACTATTGTTTACTTTTGTTCATAGCTCAATCGACACCGGGCCTCTTGCTCGGTGTCGGACAACCCATTAGTCTGATCCGAATACTGATAAAACGTCTCAATAGAGCTGAAACGCCCAACAGTGTTGATCAGGGCATCAGCCGACATAGGAATAGACATGAATCCGGATTATTTAGAATTTGAGCAGCCAATTGCTGAACTGATCGCCAAAATTGATGAGCTTCGCCTGGTTGGTCACCGAAACGATCTGAACATTTCCGGTGAGATCGATAAGCTCAGCACTCAGTCACGCAAGTTGACAGAGCAGATTTACAGTAAGTTAAGCTCCTGGCAGGTGTCACAGGTTGCCCGTCATCCCCGACGTCCTTATACCCTGGATTATATTGAGCGGATATTTACCGATTTCGATGAGCTGCATGGTGATCGTCACTATGCAGACGATGCTGCGATTGTCGGTGGAACGGCTCGGCTGAATGGTGAGCCTGTCATGGTCATCGGGCATCAGAAAGGACGTGAAGTTGCGGAAAACGTACGACGCAACTTTGCGATGCCGCGGCCAGAAGGTTATCGCAAAGCATTGCGGCTGATGCAGCTTGCTGAACGGTTTAAGATGCCGGTCATCACCTTTATCAACACCATGGGCGCTTATCCGGGTATTGGTGCTGAAGAACGTGGTCAATCCGAAGCAATCGCTTATAATCTGTTGAAGATGTCCTCTCTTCAGGTGCCGATCATCTGTACGGTGATCGGGGAAGGCGGTTCTGGTGGGGCGTTGGCCATTGGTGTCGGGGACCGGGTGAACATGTTGCAATACAGCACCTATTCCGTTATTTCGCCGGAAGGCTGTGCCTCTATTCTCTGGAAAACAGCAGAGCGGGCATCGGATGCTGCCGAGGCAATGGGCATTACGGCGCCACGACTTAAAGAGTTGGGTTTGATAGACCATGTCATCAAAGAACCGCTCGGCGGGGCTCATCGTGATTACGATGAAATGGCCGCCAGCCTCAAGCAGACCTTAGAATCTCAGCTGGAGGCCCTGAAGACGTTGCCTCTGGATGATTTGTTGTCAACGCGTTACGAGCGTTTGATGTCTTACGGAGCTTGATCGAGCCCTGGAGCGCGTTCATGAACAGACTGCATGAGCGCGTAGCCTTCGGAATCAACGGTTTACCGATTGTTCGTTCCTGGCAGGCCGACTCATCTCCATTGTTGCCCTGATGAACAGGGCTGACCGGCCGGAGGTGCTGGGTGACGAACGCCATATCCACAACCTTTTCTCTCAACGAACCAATCGTCGGTGAAACGCTGGCGCTGGTATTGAATCGAGTGCTGGATGAGCACGAAGCCCTGGAAGGGGTGCCTGCTTATTTATTTGATATTGTGTTTCATGATGGCACTCGTGTCGGACAGATTGATTTACGGCTCAGTGACGCCGAGCCGTTGGTTCTTTATGGCGGTCAGGTTGGTTACGGCATCGATAAGGCCTATCGTGGTCACAGTTATGCCGTTGAAGCCTGTCGGTTGTTGAAAACAGTTGCGCTGGCTAATCACTACCATCAGCTCTGGATAACCTGTAATCCCGATAATCATGCTTCGATTCGAACTTGTGAAAAGCTTGGCGCGGTGTATGTGGAACGGCTGGCCGTTCCGCGAGGTTCCGAGTTGTGGCGACGCGGTGATCGTGAAAAACTTCGCTATTTGTGGCTGCTAGATTAGGATCGCGTGTCTGTGTCGTCCCTCCAAATTGAAAACATGTTCCTGGATTTGCAACGTGAGTTGCGTCGAAATTTTCAACCACCTGTCTATGTCGGATACTCCGGTGGCGTCGACTCTATTTTGCTCCTCTCATTGGCTTGCCAGGCCTATGGAGCCGATCAGGTTACGGCCATCCATGTTAATCATCAGGTGTCTGAGTTCGCGACACAATGGCAAGAGCACTGCGTCGCTCAGGCCGAGCAGTTAGGGTGTTCGTGTATCGTCCGCACTGTTGAGGTGGGTAATCGCGGGCAGGGCATCGAATCGGATGCCCGTGATCGTCGCTATGACGCGTTTGCCAATGTGATGCCCGAAGGCGGAACCCTGTTGCTGGGTCACCATCTTGACGACCAGATAGAAACTTTTTTTCTGCGACTGTTGCGCGGAGCTGGCCAGCATGGTCTTCAGGGGATGGTTCAGGAATCAAACCGGGATGGTTATCGAATCATTCGCCCGTTATTAACCACCAGTCGACAGGATATTGAACTCATGGCTCAGCATCATGGGTTGCGGTGGATTGACGACGAGTCGAATGAGGATACAAGGTTTGACCGCAATTTTCTCCGGCATGAGGTTTTACCGAAGATTGAGTCTCGCTGGCCGGGTTATCGGCAGCGCATTCTGCAGACGCAACAGCTGATCGCCGGGACGGAGACGTCGTCTGTTGATATGAGCGAAGCATTGGCGCACCGGTTGTCTCATGACCAGGGGCTAAAGATGGTGCAACTTGACGAGTTGAGTCGTGACCAGATCTTGTCGCTTTTGCATCAGTGGCTGACGACCGTGGGTCAGAAAGTTCCATCAAAAGCGCGACTGGAAGTCGTTCTCGATGAAGTTGTCCATGCCCGGCAAGATGCTCGACCTTCCGTCAGAATCGGCGAAGGCACTATCCAGCGACATGGACCGGCGTTGTACTGGGTGGCCGATTCGCCGCTTCCGTCGCAGGCACCTCTGGTTCAGATGGATGAGGCCTTGGTCTGGCCCGGCGTCGGATCGGTCCGTCTTAAGACGGTCACTGAAGGGCCCCGGTTGAGTGTCACACTGCCCGATTTATCTTTGCGGTTGAGGGCCGGGGGTGAAATGTTGCGTCCGCTTGGGCGTTCCCGATCAAGAGACTTGAAGCGCCTGTTACAGGAGTACCGCGTCAAACCGTGGTTGCGCGACCGGATGCCGCTACTGTTCAGCGGAAAAGAGTTGGTCGCCGCCGGCGATGAACTGATGTCCGCAGACCATCTGGCCGTTGGTGACAATCCCGGATTTGTGCTGGATTGGCAAAAATCCGATTGAGGATACCCCCCGTCTTTGCTATGCTGATCTCCCATCTTGAACAGCTCAATTCCTGATTTTAATTCCCAGTGACGCGCCCGCATCACCGGGATGGTTTTGTTTTTTAGATGGGATCTTCTATGACTCGTTATATATTCGTCACCGGCGGTGTGGTTTCCTCTTTGGGGAAAGGTATCGCTTCCGCTTCATTGGCTGCAATTCTGGAAGCTCGAGGCCTGAAGGTCACGCTGCTTAAGCTGGATCCCTACATCAATGTCGACCCGGGCACCATGAGCCCATTTCAACATGGTGAAGTCTTCGTTACTGAAGACGGCGCCGAAACCGACCTGGATCTGGGTCACTACGAACGCTTTGTGAATACCACCATGACCCGGCGCAATAACTTTACCACCGGTCGGATTTATCAGGATGTGCTGAAAAAAGAACGTCGTGGTGATTATCTTGGCGGTACGGTACAGGTTATTCCTCATATCACGGATGAAATCAAACGCCGGGTTATTGAAGGGGCGGGCGATGCGGATGTTGCGCTGGTCGAAATTGGCGGGACTGTCGGTGACATTGAGTCGCTGCCGTTTCTTGAGGCCGTACGTCAGTTAAAAGTGGAACTGGGCAGCCGACGCGCACTGTCAATGCATCTGACATTGGTGCCTTACATTGCCACAGCCGGTGAAGTGAAAACCAAGCCAACTCAGCACTCCGTAAAAGAGCTCCGTACCATTGGTCTGCAGCCGGATGTGTTGCTTTGTCGTTCTGAACGACCCATCGGTAAAACCGAATTACGAAAAATTGCCCTGTTTACCAACGTTGAAGAGCGCGCTGTTATCCCGTTGTTGGATGCTGACACCATTTACCGAATTCCGGGTATGTTGGCCAAGGCCGGACTGGATGCGTTCGTCGTGGAGCGTTTCGGTCTGGATTGCGAAACACCTGACTTATCCGATTGGGAAGACGTTACCGATCGAAAACTGAACCCGGACCGCGAAGTGACCATTGCCATGGTCGGTAAGTACATGGATCTTCTGGATGCATATAAGTCGTTGATTGAGGCGATTGATCACGCCGGTATCCGTTCCCGAACCAAAGTCAGCATCAAATACATCGATTCCGAAGAGCTGGAAAAGCAAGGCACCGGTTTGCTGGATGGCGTATCGGGTATTCTGGTACCCGGCGGATTTGGCCACCGGGGTGTCGAAGGAAAGATTCAGGCGGCCCGCTATGCCCGGGAGAACAAAGTGCCGTATCTGGGGATTTGCCTGGGTATGCAGGTGGCCGTCATTGAGTATGCCCGCAATGTCTGTGGCTTTGATGGCGCACACTCCACCGAGTTTGATCGCCAAAGCCGCCATCCGGTTGTCGGTCTGATTACCGAATGGATTGAGGCGGACGGTAAAGTGGTTGAGCGAGATGAAAGCACGGATCTGGGCGGCACGATGCGCCTGGGCGGTCAGGAGTGTCAGCTGGCCGAAGGCAGTCTTTCCCGTGATGCCTACGGTGAAGATCGAATCGTTGAGCGCCATCGCCATCGCTACGAAGTTAACAATCACTACGTTCAGGACCTGGAAAAAGCTGGTTTGCGCATTGCAGGTCGGTCTTCAGATGGCGCCCTGGTGGAAATCATTGAAAATCCGGACCACCCTTGGTTTGTTGCCTGTCAGTTCCATCCGGAGTTCACTTCAACGCCGCGAAAAGGGCATGGGCTATTTAGTGGTTTTATTTCAGCTGTGAACGATCATTCTCGATGAATGGTTGCCTCAGGCTCGCATTTTTTGGGTATATGCCTATAATGCGGGCCTAATTTGTAAGAAAACTACATTTTGATTGACCCTGAACAAGAATTTGTTCTGCCAAATCCGAACAATAGAGCCCGATTTGGTTTATTACTCAGGAGAGTTAAGCAATGGCAAAGATCGTAGAAATTAAAGCTCGTGAAATCATTGATAGCCGCGGTAACCCAACCGTTGAGGCGGATGTTGTTCTGGAAGGTGGTTTTAAAGGCCGTGCAGCGGCGCCATCCGGTGCATCAACAGGTTCCCGTGAAGCATTAGAACTGCGTGACGGTGACAAGAGCCGTTTCCTGGGTAAGGGTGTTACCAAAGCAGTTGACGCCGTCAATGGTCCGATTCGCGAAGCGCTGCTGGGCAAAGATGCTCTGGATCAGGCAGCGATCGACCAAGTCATGATTGACCTGGACGGTACCGAAAACAAGTCAAACTTCGGCGCAAACGCTATTCTGGCCGTGTCTCTGGCTAACGCCAAAGCCGCAGCTGAAGCCAAAGGCGTTGCTCTGTACGCTCACATCGCGGATCTGAACGGCACCAGCGGTCAGTACTCAATGCCTCTGCCAATGATGAACATCATCAACGGTGGTGAGCACGCTGACAACAACGTTGATATTCAGGAGTTCATGATTCAGCCAGTTGGCGCGAAAACCTTGAAGGAAGGCCTGCGCATTGGTGCGGAAGTGTTCCATAACCTGGCGAAAGTTCTTAAATCGAAAGGCCTGAACACCGCCGTTGGTGACGAAGGTGGCTTTGCTCCTAATCTGGAAAGCAATGCAGCAGCGTTGGCAGCGATTAAAGAAGCGGTTGAACAAGCAGGTTACGAGCTGGGCAAAGACGTGACCCTGGCTATGGACTGTGCGGCATCTGAGTTCTATGACAAAGAAGCTGGCAACTACAACATGAAAGGTGAAGGTAAAGTCTTCACCTCAGAAGAGTTCAACCTGTACCTGGAAGAACTGACCAAGCAGTTCCCGATCGTTTCGATCGAAGACGGCCTGGATGAGTCGGATTGGGACGGCTTTAAACACCAGACTGAACTGCTCGGCGGAAAAATCCAGCTGGTCGGTGATGACCTGTTTGTAACCAACACCAAGATCCTGAAAGAAGGTATCGAAAAAGGTGTAGCAAACTCTATTCTGATCAAGTTCAACCAGATTGGTTCTCTGACAGAAACGCTGGCTGCGATCAAAATGGCCAAAGACGCAGGCTATACGGCTGTGATTTCTCACCGTTCCGGTGAAACCGAAGACGCAACCATTGCTGACCTCGCGGTTGGTACCGCTGCAGGCCAGATCAAAACCGGTTCTATGAGCCGTTCTGACCGGGTTGCTAAATACAACCAGCTGATTCGTATCGAAGAAGAGCTGGGTGACAAAGCGCCATACCGCGGTCTGGCGGAAGTAAAAGGCCAGGCTTGATTCTCTGAGCTGAGAAAATAATCCGGTTATTTTAAAAAGGGGGCTTGGCTCCCTTTTTTTTATGCGTGAAAATGGCGTCTTCACCTGAAGAGAGCGGATATGAGACTGGTCCAGATTGCATTGCTGATACTGATTGTGTTGCTGCAGTATCGTTTTTGGTTTGCTGAAAACGGATACCTGGATCATCGTCGACTGTTGGATAGCGTGGCCGAAGAGCAGTCTCGGCTAGCTGCCCAGCAACGGATTAATGCTAATCTTCAGGCTCGCGTCGACGATCTTAAATCCGGCAATGACGCGATTGAAGAACTCGCGCGGCAGAACCTGGGGTTGATAAAACCCGGTGAAACCTTTGTTCTGATTGCTGATGAGTAATGCCCCGTGAGTTGTCATTTAATTCTGCCCGCTGCTGGTGTTGGACGACGTTTCGGGTCAGAACATCCCAAACAATATACCCTCGTGGCCGGCAAGTCCGTTATGGAGTGGACACTGTCGGCGTTCCAATCACTCCCGTTCATTGATCAGATCATCTTAGTTCTGGCCGAAGGGGATTCGCTCGGTCAAAACATCGCGGCAAACTACCCGTCGGTGACCACCGTCAATGGCGGGGATGAGCGCTACGGCTCTGTGTTGAATGGACTGCATTGGTTGCAGCAACGGGTGTCCGCGGACGATTGGGTGATGGTGCACGATGTCGCCCGTCCTTGCGTTTCCACAGCGGATGTCGAGAAACTGTACCACTACTGTCAGTCTTCCGGAGACGGCGCCGTATTAGCGACCCCGGTGACGGACACCACGAAACGGCGACTCAGTGATACGAAGGTGGAAACGTTGGACCGATCCACGCTCTGGGCCGTGCAGACACCTCAATGTTTTCGGCTGGGCGAGTTGCACACCGCGCTGCAGCGGTGCCTTGCTCAGTCTGTTCCGGTAACGGACGAAGCATCGGCAATCGAACTGAATGAAGGTAATGTTGGTCTGGTTGAAGGTTCACGGCGCAATATTAAGCTGACGCATGCCGACGACCTGGCCATTGTTGAACTGTTCTTAACAAGTAAAGAGACTGAAACATGATTCGAATCGGGCATGGTTACGATGTGCATCGTTTTGATGAGCAATCGCCCCCAAGTGATATACGGCTAGGCGGCGTTGATATTCCTGCCCCTCATGCGCTGCTGGCTCACTCCGACGGTGATGTCCTGCTGCATGCGCTGAGCGATGCGCTGCTTGGCGCAATTGGCGCGGGAGACATCGGCGAGCATTTTCCTGATACCAGTGACGAGTACCGTGGTGCTGATTCGCGGGAGCTCTTGCGTCAGGTTTATCGTCAGGTTACTGATGCCGGCTATTCCCTGGGCAACGCCGATATCACGGTGATTGCTCAGACACCGAGATTGAACACGCATAAACCGACGATGAAATCGTCCATCGCCGCTGTACTTGAGGTGAATGCTGACGCCATTAATGTCAAAGCCACAACGACCGAGAAGCTTGGATTTGTTGGCCGTAAAGAGGGTATTGCCGTCCATGCAGTCTGCCTGCTGATGCGGAGTCCTGCGCAATGACCACGCTATCCTGGCCTACCGGCCTGCGGCTTGAGCGGGTCCCGGGCCTGCTAAAGCAACACAATGACGATTTCAGAGTTGAAGAACGTTTACCTGAGCTACCGAGTGGCGAGGGCGAGCATCTCTGGGTTGAGGTCGAAAAAGATGGGCAGAATACGGCTTGGGTTGCTCGTCAACTCGCCCGTTGGGCTGGCTGTAAGCCTCGCGATGTCAGCTATGCCGGGCTCAAAGATCGTCATGGCATTACCCGTCAGACGTTTTCCGTGCATTTGCCGGGCAAAACGGCACCGTCGGAGCACCTTTTTCACGTTGACGGAGTTCGGATTTTGTCGGTTAACCGTCATCATCGGAAGTTGAAGACCGGTCAGTTGATCGGGAATCGCTTTAGGATTCGTGTTCGTAATACTGGTGCAGATGAGGCTGTAATACGGTCAAACTGGTCTCAGGTTTGTCGTACAGGGGTACCAAACTATTTTGGTCCGCAGCGCTTTGGTCGCCAGGGGCAGAATATTGAAACCGGCGTTGCTTTGCTGCTTGGTCAGGAAAAACGGCCTCGTCATCAACAGTCTATATTTCTCTCTGCGGTGCGTTCCTGGCTGTTTAATGACCTGCTTTCGAATCGAATCGAAGCCAATACCTGGGATCAGGTGATTCCCGGCGACTTTGTTCAGTTTACCGAGGGGAAGACCGGCTTTTATTGTGCGGAGGTTGACGATGACACGGTACAACGATGTGCCGATGGAAAGTTATCAGCCTGTGCCAGTCTGATTGGATTGAACCGCGAACCCTATCCAGAGCTGGATCAGCGCGAGAGAGGTGAGCTCGCCGAACATCAAGCAGTGATTGACGCCTTGGAAAGTCGGAAAGTCATGCGGCAATTTCGAAAGCTTCGATTGTTTGTCGAACAACCGGAGCTGGAGTTCGTCGAGGGAGATCCGGTCTTTTCATTCTTTTTGCCGGCAGGTGCTTACGCCACGACTGTCCTGAGCGAGCTGTTTGAACTGGACACTGAGTCAGAGGCAGGAAACGTCGATGAGTGAACGAAACCCGGCGTTAACAGGGATCGGCATGACCTCATCCCGTACCCGAACCCGCATGATTGAGCGGCTTATCGAGCAAGGCATTCGGCACCCGGCGGTACTTGCCTGCTTTGATCAGGTACCGAGACATCTGTTCGTCGATGAGGCCTTGGGTCATAAAGCCTATGAGGATATCTCCGTTCCGATCGGCTATTCGCAGACCTTGTCACAACCCTATATTGTGGCGCGTATGTCAGAACTGGTACTGGCCGCTCCCCATCATGAACGGGTGCTTGAGATTGGCACCGGGTCAGGATTTCAAACCTGCGTTTTGGCCAAACTGGTCGATGAAGTCTTCAGTGTTGAGCGTATTAAACCCCTTCAGGACAAAGCCCGGGCTCGATTGCGGACGTTAAGATTGACCAATACACAATTGAAAATGGCAGACGGATTTTTAGGCTGGCCGACGCAGGCGCCTTTTGACGTGATCATCGGAACGGCCGCGCCAAAGTCACCGCCGCCGGAGCTTCTGGACCAGTTGATACCCGATGGTGGGCGTTTGATTATGCCGATTGGTGAAGAAATACAGTATCTTACGGTGATCGATAAGCGCGGCGAAGATTTCGACATTCAACAAATTGAACCGGTGGTCTTCGTACCAATGTTAAGCGGAGTAAAAACACAGTGAAAAAGGACTATATCGTCTGGGCACTAAAAGGCGCAGCAATGGGCGCTGCGGATGCTGTGCCGGGTGTTTCCGGTGGAACCATGGCGTTGATTACCGGTATTTATGAGCGCTTTATTGCCGCACTGGCGGCGTTTCGTCCATCGTTAGTTCAACAACTCTGGCGGGGCGAGTTCCGAAACGTCTGGCAGTCCATTGATGGCACCTTTCTGCTGTGCGTGGGCAGTGGTATTTTGATCAGCCTGTTTTCTATGCTCAACCTCATGCATTGGCTGTTAACGGTCTGTCCGCCCGCGGTATGGGCGTTTTTTATGGGTGTTATTCTGGCCTCATTGTTTTTTCTGGTGCGAAATCGGGATTGGAGCGGTGCGGATCTTTTGTTGTTGCTGGTTGGATTAATTATTGCCCTGTTGCTCATTACCGCGTCTGGAACGGAAGTAACAGCGACACCCTTAACCTTATTTTTGGGTGGCGCGCTGGCTATATCGGCCATGCTGCTACCCGGCATTTCAGGTTCTTTTATGCTGCTGTTGTTAGGGTTATACCCGGTGATCGTTGAGGCTGTGCATGCGCGGGAGTTGGTCACAATTCTGTGGGTTGCTTTAGGCTGCGCCGCAGGGATACTGACAGTCAGCCGCATTCTGCAATGGGCGTTGAGCCGGTGGCACAATGCTGTGATCAGTTGCATGCTGGGGTTTGTCATGGGGGCCTTAGTAAAAGTTTGGCCCTGGCAAACTGACGAAGGGTGGTATCTGCCTGCTGAATACGCCTCGGTGACTACGGAGTCTGCCTGGCTTGGATTGTCGGTTTTGACGTTTTTTGTTGGGATCGTTGTGGTTTCAATTCTGCATGCTCGATCAGGTAAATAGAGAAAATCAAATTTTTTCTGTGATAGAAATCTCTTTTTTTGGGGTTTTTATAGTTCTTTTTAGATGTTTTTGACATGTAAAACTGTGTTTGACTGATTTACAGTAATAAAACAGGCAAAACTGAGACGGGTTGCAGATCAAAAAGTTTGATAACCATTGTCATTTGCGGGGTGAAAGGGTCGGTGTTTACGGCGTCAAAAATAAGGTACATGTTTGTTGCAGCCTTGCTGTTAAGTGGCTGTATCAATGATGCGCGATTTTCGTCATTGGAACCCCGAACGCCGCTAACAAGGTCGCCCGAGCCGACACAATCCGCAGGAGCACCTCAATCAGTCGCTAATCCGAGCTACTACCTCGTTAAACCCGGTGATACGCTGTATTCAATCGCGTTCCGATTTGGCCTGGATTATAAGAAGCTAGCCAGAGCCAACTCAATTGGCTCAGATTATCGGATCTATGAGGGTCAGTCGCTGGCACTCAGGGAGTCTTCTGCAGCGCCGACATCTCCTTCTCGACCCGCAGTGGCACGCCCCCCCGCGCAAAGTTCGTCATCGTCACAAAATGTTAACTCCCAGCCCAGTCAAAATAATGACACACAACAAGACCTAAAACCGGTTACATCAACCCCGCCTGCATCGTGGGCTTGGCCGCATGATGGGAAAATAGTGCGAACATATAGGGCTGGAGTGTCTGATCGAAAAGGCATTGATCTGAGGGGACGAATTGGTGATTCTGTAGTTGCGGCAACAAATGGGGTTGTTGTCTACGCAGGCAATGGTTTACCGGGATATGGGAACCTGATCATCCTTGAGCATAGCGGCTCGCTGTTGAGTGCATACGCGTTTAACGACGAAATGCTGGTCAAAGAAAAAGATCGAGTTCGTTCGGGTCAACAGATTGCCACGATGGGTAAGCAGGGTGACCAGCCCGGTTTGCACTTCGAGATTCGGCGCAATGGGAAACCGGTCGATCCTTTAACGTATTTGCCAGATCGTTAAGGATTACGCCTTCCCTGCCGTTAATGTAAGTCAGAATCACAGGTGAAAGATTATGGCGGATCTCAGGGAACAGACAGCGACAATCGCTGATGAACAGATTAAAACCTTCAAAGATCTGATGGGCGGCAATTTCGAAGAACTGTCCATCAACGAAGCGAACAACCCCGCATTTGAAGATACCCAGGCTGAGGCAGAAGAGAGCGATGATGGCGAGTTTCAGGAGGCCCTGAACGCCAACGGTAATCTTCAGCGATCGTTAGATGCCACTCAGCTGTATTTAAACGAAATTGGGTTTTCGCCTTTATTAAGTCCAGAGGAAGAAGTGTACTTTGCTCGATTGGCTCGCAAAGGTGAGCCGGCCGGCCGTAAACGTATGATTGAAAGTAACCTTCGTCTGGTTGTTAAAATCGCCCGACGCTACCTTAATCGCGGACTGACTCTGCTGGATTTGATTGAGGAAGGCAACCTCGGTCTGATCCGTGCCGTTGAAAAGTTTGATCCCGAGCGTGGTTTCCGATTCTCAACCTACGCGACCTGGTGGATCCGTCAGACCATCGAACGGGCCATTATGAACCAGACGCGGACGATTCGCCTACCGATTCATGTTGTTAAAGAGCTGAATGTTTATCTTCGGGCCGCGCGTGAACTGGCACAAAAGCTGGATCATGAACCAACACCGGAAGATATTGCCCAATTGTTGGAAAAACCCGTCGAAGACGTGAAAAAGATGTTGGCGCTCAACGAACGCGTCACGTCAATTGATACGCCAATTGGTCCGAGCTCGGAAAAGAGTTTGCTGGAAACCATTTCTGATGATCGGGCCAGTGATCCAAGCGATACACTCCAGGACGATGATCTGAAAGCCAGTATTGATCGTTGGCTTGATGAGTTGTCTGAAAAACAGCGTGAAGTCGTTGCCCGACGATTTGGCCTGCGCGGCTATGAAACCAGCACTTTGGAAGATGTTGGTCGGGAAATCGGCTTAACCCGAGAGCGAGTCCGACAGATCCAGGTCGAGTCGCTGAGAAGGCTGCGGGATATCATGGAGAAGCAAGGCCTGACATCGACGGCACTTTTTGGTGCTTAAAAGCCTCGGAACCGTATAATGAAAGCCTGTCCTAGACAGGCTTTTTTTATGTACCGATATCGACAGGGATCAGGCATTCATGACCTTTGAAGCCGCATTTTCGTTCTTCATCATCGTCTTTATTTTTGGTGTAACGCCCGGACCAGGGGTCTTTGCCATTATTGCCCGGGCATTGTCGACCGGAGGGCGCAGTTGCTGGCTATTAGCATTTGGCATGGTCGTCAGCGACATTCTGTATCTGATCGCCGCGTGTTTTGGTTTGGCCGTCATTGCCCAGGAGTGGGGTGAAGTATTTTTGTTGATCAGAGTTGTCGGTGCGGCCTATCTTGCCTATCTGGGGTGGAAAATGTGGACAGCGCCGGTGTCTTCGTCAGCACTTGACGGCCCAACGGGCAGTCGAGGGGCTGTGTTGGCGTTTATTCAAGGGTTCACCATTTCAGCGTCAAACCCCAAGGTTATCCTGTTCTATATCGCCTTCTTACCAACGTTTTTGGACGTGCAGCGCTTGAGTGGCGGAGATATTCTTCTGGTGTCGGTGTTAACGTTGATCAGTCTGATGATGGGGTTAATGCTGATCGCAACGCTTGCCGCGTCGGCACGGACGTTTTTTGAAACGCCTCGCAAAGCTCGTCTGCTGAACAAAGGCGCTGGTTCGATCATGTTAGGTGCGGCTGGTTTTCTGTTATTGAAAAGCAGTTGAGTGTCTGGCGCCAAGCGATCGCTGGCGCCGGATATTGAGTGTCAGCGAGCCAACTCAGTACGCTTGTTAGGGACGCCATTTTGCTCATCGGCGTCTGGCAATGGGTCTTTTTGTTCAGTAATGTTCGGCCAAACTTCAGCAAGCTCTGCATTCAGTTCGATAAAGTCGATCTGATCAGCGGGGACTTCGTCTTCTGACAAAATGGCTTCGGCTGGACATTCCGGTTCACACAGTGCGCAGTCAATGCATTCATCGGGATGAATCACCAGAAAATTTGGCCCTTCGTAAAAGCAGTCGACTGGGCATACTTCAACGCAGTCAGTGTATTTGCACTTGATGCAGTTTTCGATAACAACAAAAGCCATGTTTGTCTCTCTCCCGGAATTTCAGTGCCGGTATTCTAGTGGCGGTTCATATCTCGCTCAAGGTAAGTTTGAAACCAAAAGGATGCATGCTTATTCCTGATGGAAATATAAAAATATTTTTAATGATTGAATCATATACCCGATTCGGGTTTTGTGGTCGACTTATAAACGTTCCCGATTCCGATAAAGCCATTCGAGTGCCTGTCGGGGTGTCAGATTATCCAGATCCAGTTGCTCCAGTTCATCGATGATCGGATGTTGTGCGGTCGCAAACAGATCTGCCTGAGCGGGAGCCGAATCGACAACTGCCGTTCTCGATGGCTCCGGTTTGACGGTAGGGGCCGAAGGCTGCGCCTCAAGCTCTGCCAGCCGCTGACGTGCCCGGGTGATGACGGTTTCTGGTACACCAGCGAGTTTAGCGACTTGAATACCGTAGGACTGTGATGCCGGGCCTTCCTGAACACGATGCAGAAAGACCAATCGATCATCATGCTCAGTCGCATCCAGATGAACATTTTGAACGGCGTTTTCGGTCTCACCGAGCGTGGTCATTTCAAAGTAGTGGGTCGCAAATAACGTCAGTGCCTGAACCTGACTCACCAACTGTTCGGCACTGGCCCATGCCAGAGAGAGGCCATCGAATGTACTGGTTCCCCGGCCCACTTCATCCATGATCACCAAGCTGTTGGGCGTTGCATTATGAAGAATGTTGGCAGTCTCGGTCATTTCGACCATGAACGTAGACCGACCTCCGGCGATGTCGTCCGAAGACCCCATTCGGGTAAATATTCGATCCAGAGGGCCAATAACGGCCCGATCTGCAGGCACAAAACTGCCAATACAACCTAACAGTGCAATCAGGGCGACTTGTCTCATATAGGTGGATTTACCGCCCATGTTAGGACCAGTGATAATCTGCATTCGGCAGTCTGAGCTAAGCTGAGTGCTGTTCGGGACAAAGGGAGTGTCATTTAGCGCTTCAACCACCGGATGACGTCCGCCTTCAATGGTCAGAATATTCTGATGGGTCAGCTCTGGCTGATTCCAGTCAAACCGGTCAGCACAGTGCGCCAGGTTGACCAAGACGTCTAACTCGATCAATCCCTCACAAAATTGCTGCAGGCCTGGTAGGTTTTCGGCCAGTTTTTGAACCAGTTCATCGTAAAGATGCTTTTCCCTCGCCAGCGCGCGACTGCGTGCACTCAAGGCTTTGTCTTCAAACGTTTTCAGCTCGGGAGTAATAAAGCGCTCAGCATTCTTCAGGGTTTGGCGACGCGTGTACTCTACCGGCGCATCGGCGGCTTGAGCCTTGCTGATTTCAATATAGTAACCGTGAACCCGGTTGTACCCGACTTTAAGGCTCGACAGCCCGGTACGATTTCGTTCGGTTGTTTCCATTTCAGCCAGAAAATCAGCGGCATTGGAGTCCAGCCCCCGCAGTTCGTCCAGTTCATGGTCGTAACCTTCGGCAATGACACCGCCTTCGCGAATGACCACCGGAGGGTTGTCGCGTATCGCTGACCTAAGTTCATCGAGCCATTTTGGATCGACGTTTAACTGTGAGCGCAGAGTTTGCAGGACATTGTTGTCACAGGTCTCTAATAAACTCTGCAGGTCGGTTTGGGCAGCGAGGGCTTCGCGAAGACGGATCAGGTCTCGAGGCCGGGCCGAACGAAGGGCCACTCGTGCCAAGACGCGTTCAATGTCGCCAATCGGTTTGAGATGTTGTTGAAACTGCTCAAAGCGGAAGTCATCCAGCAGAATAGCGACGGCGGCCTGGCGCTGTCGTAATTGATCCTGATCGCGCAGTGGACGATTCAGCCAGCGTCGTAAACGGCGACTGCCCATGGCCGTACTGCAATGATCCATCAAGGCGAATAATGTATGGCTTTCTTCACCCCGGACGTTGATGTCAATTTCCAGGTTGCGTCGGGTGGCGCTGTCAAGGATAACACTGTCGCTGGTTAACTCGGGCGCAATGGCATTGACGTGGGGCAGCTCGCCTCGTTGAGTTTCGCGGGCATAGTTTAATAAGCAACCGGCAGCCCTCAATGCTTCCGTCAGAGTTTCAACACCAAAGCCACTCAGGCTTTTGGTTCCGAATTGATGGTTCAGTTGTTCAACCGCGCTGTCGAGATCAAATAACCAAACAGGCTGAGCCCGCCAAGTGGCCTGATAGCTGAGTTCGTATTGGGTTTGATCTTCCGCATACAGAATCTCACGGGGTTTGAGACGTTCGAGCTCGTTTAACGCCTCTTCTTGCGTGGGTGTTTGTAAAACATTAAAACGGCCGCTGGCGACGTCCAGTACGGCAATGGCCCAGGTTTCGGCGTGGTTAAAAAGAGCCGCCAGCAGGCTTTCCTGTCGATCTTGCAGGTAAGCCTCGTCGCTGAGGGTGCCCGGGGTCAGTACCCTGACCACTTGTCGCTCGACAGGTCCTTTACTGGTGGCTGGATCGCCGATCTGCTCACAGATGGCCACCGTCTGCCCCTGTTGTACCAGTCGGGCAATATAGTTTTCTGCGGCATGAAACGGGATTCCGGCCATCGGGATCGGTTGGCCGCCGCTTTGCCCTCGTTTTGTCAGGGTAATGTCCAGCAACTTTGCAGCAAGTTTCGCATCGTCAAAAAACAGCTCGTAAAAGTCTCCCATCCGATAGAACACCAGATCGTCCGGATGCTGCTTTTTAATCTTCAGATATTGCTGCATCATTGGAGTGTGTTCAGTTTTTGACTTGCCCTGTTTGGTCATGTTGTTCCTGAAATGGCCGGTTGATAATAGGCGGCTAATCATAGGGCAATCGCCAACAGAGCAAAACCCGGAGGTTTGATGGAACTGGAAAAACTCGCAGCGAGACTCATGGCAAAGCAACAGACTATGTCTACGGTAGAGTCCTGTACGGGTGGCGGTATCGCAGCGTACTGTACGGACCTGCCAGGAAGTTCTCAGTGGTTTACTGGCGGTGTGGTCACTTACTCTAACGCGATGAAAGTGCAGCTTGGGGTGCATTCCGACGATATTGTTCGGTGTGGTGCGGTCAGTGAAACCGTTGTTCAGCAAATGGCAGCGCATGGACGACGTTATTGTCAGAGTGATTGGTGTGTTGCTGTCAGTGGTGTCGCCGGACCGGATGGCGGCTCCCCAGAAAAACCCGTCGGCACGGTGTGGTTTGCATGGTCCGGACCTGACGGTTTTAATCGCACTGATTGCCATCATTTTACTGGCAGTCGTTCAGAGGTTCGCCGACAGACGGTTGAGACGGCGCTTGAGGTTTTACATTCTCTTATTTCAAGCGGCGACGAGCTGTCATAGCCTCCACATTGTTGCTCCGATAGAGCAGGTCAGTGCTTAACAAAAATTTTCTTGTCATCAGGAAAATAAACGTGTTTAAATACTGGTCATTCATACAGCACTTATAATTTTTTGGAAGGGATCATCATGGATACCAATAAAGAAAAAGCCCTCTCGGCGGCGCTTAGTCAGATTGAACGGCAGTTCGGTAAAGGCTCAGTGATGCGCATGGGTGATCAGGAAAAGGTCAATGTACCCGCAATTTCGACCGGATCTCTGGGGCTTGATATTGCGTTGGGCATTGGTGGTCTGCCAAAAGGTCGGGTGGTCGAAATTTATGGCCCGGAGTCTTCGGGTAAAACCACACTGACTCTCCAGGTTATTGCTGAAGCGCAAAAAGCCGGCGGAACCTGCGCGTTTGTGGATGCTGAACACGCGCTGGATCCAAACTATGCCGGTAAGTTGGGTGTTAATGTTGATGACCTGTTGGTCTCTCAGCCGGATACCGGCGAGCAAGCCCTTGAAATTACAGATATGCTGGTTCGTTCGAATGCAGTGGATGTCATCATTGTCGACTCAGTTGCAGCGCTTGTCCCGAAAGCCGAAATTGAAGGTGAAATGGGTGACCACCACGTCGGCTTGCAAGCTCGTTTAATGTCGCAGGCACTGCGTAAAATCACCGGTAATATCAAAACCGCCAACTGTCTGGTCATCTTCATTAACCAGATCCGTATGAAAATTGGTGTTATGTTTGGTAACCCTGAGACCACGACTGGTGGTAATGCTCTGAAATTCTACTCATCGGTTCGTTTGGACATTCGTCGAACCGGAACCATTAAAGATGGCGATGAGGTTGTCGGTTCCGAAACTCGGGTGAAAGTGGTTAAAAATAAGGTGGCACCACCGTTTAAACAGGCTGAGTTCCAGATCATGTATGGCAAGGGCATTTATCACCTTGGCGAAGTGATTGATCTGGGTGTGAAAATTGGACTGGTCGAAAAATCCGGTGCCTGGTACTCCTACAAAGGCAACAAGATCGGGCAAGGTAAGGCCAATGCCGCCAAGTTTTTGGGTGAGAATCCAGAAATGGCCCAGGAAATTGAAGCGGCGATTCGCGCTAAATATCTTGAAGATCAAAGTGATGTGAAGCCCGCTGAGGCCGACGCTAAGGCTGAGGAAAAAGCTGAGTCTAAGCCAAAGACATCAGCATCGAAAGCTGAAAAAGCCTGAGCTTGAACGCTAGTTCTCGATACGCCGGACCTTAGTCCGGCGTTTTACTTATGAGGCAAATATGTCATCTGTATGGAATACGGCGCTGAATATCCTTGCCCGACGGGAGCATTCAGAGTCTGAGCTACAAGCTAAATTGGCGCGTAAGTTTCCAGAAGAATCAGATCAAATCGAGGCGGTGATTGCTCGTCTTCAAGAGCAGGGACTGCAATCAGATGAGCGTTTCACCGAAATGTGGGTGCGCAGTCAGCTGATGAAAGGGCGAGGGCCTATTCGGATAGTTAATGAAGCTCGCCAGCGTGGTATCGCAGAGCGTGTTGAGCAAGCTCTGGGATCGCTCGATCATGACTGGTTTGAAGCCGCTCTGGACGTGGCAAAGCGGAAGTTCCCAAACGGTGTCAGCTTTGAACAGCAAGCGAAGGTGTATCGATTCCTGTCTTATCGAGGATACTCATCAGATTGTATACGGTATGTCTGTGATACGTTGAAGCAATCCGCGTCCGACTGAAGCCGTCTTTTCGTCACCATTTATCCCTCCCAGTCGCTCCCAAAGCGAGCAACCCCGGGTCTATCGAGCTATTTCCACTGGCCGCGCTTGTGTGTACTATTGACACCCTTTTGAAGCCGAACCCGGAAAGAGACCCAAATTACGCATGAAAACCTCCGAAATTAGACGCCGTTTCCTAGAGTTTTTTGAAAAGCATGAACATCGGGTTGTGCCAGCGGGCTCCCTTGTACCCGGTGACGATCCAACGTTGCTGTTCACGAATGCTGGTATGAACCAGTTTAAAGATGTGTTTTTGGGAACCGATCGTCGTGATTACAGCCGGGCAACGACGGCTCAACGCTGTGTGCGTGCAGGAGGTAAACACAATGACCTCGAAAACGTTGGGTATACGGCTCGCCACCACACCTTTTTTGAGATGTTGGGCAATTTCAGCTTTGGTGATTATTTCAAACAGGACGCGATACGTTTTGCGTGGACCTTTCTGACTGAAGAGTTGGGTCTGCCAAAGGAAAAGCTCTGGGTTACGGTCTATCAAGACGATGACGAAGCCGCTGATATCTGGATTAACGACATTGGTGTTGATCCGAATAGATTGTCCCGACTGGGCGATAAAGACAATTTCTGGATGATGGGCGATACCGGCCCTTGTGGACCTTGTTCTGAGATTTTTTACGATCATGGCGAAGAGGTTCCTGGCGGACCTCCGGGCAGCCCCGACGATGATCTCGACCGTTACATAGAAATCTGGAATCTGGTTTTCATGCAGTTCGATACGTTAGCGGATGGCAGCCGCGTCCCGTTACCCAAACCTTCTGTTGATACAGGCATGGGTCTGGAGCGATTGGCTGCGATCCTGCAGGGGGTTCACAGTAACTACGAGATTGATCTGTTCCAGGCCCTCATTCGGGCAGCGATGCGCGTTACCGGCTGCACAGACATTGAAAATCGTTCTCTGCGCGTCATTGCCGATCACATTCGATCGACGGCCTTTTTAATCGCTGATGGGGTGATTCCTTCTAATGAAGGACGGGGATATGTTCTCCGACGGATCATCCGGCGCGCAGTGCGTCACGGTTACAAACTGGGTTGCCAAGACCTCTTCCTGTTTAAGTTGGTGGATGATCTTGTTGATCAAATGGGTGAAGCCTACCCTGAGCTGGCCGAACAGGCCGATCACGTTCGCAAAGTACTTAAGATAGAAGAAGAGCAGTTCGCCCGGACTCTGGAAAACGGCATGACCATTCTTGAGCAGGGCATTGCTGACATTGAGGGTAACGTGATTCCGGGTGAGTTGGTCTTCAAACTTTATGATACTTATGGCTTTCCGGCCGACCTGACCGCTGACGTTGCCAGAGAAAAAGGCTTGGATATCGATCAGGACGGCTTTGAATCACGCATGGCCGAACAACGTAAACGGGCACAATCTGCGAACAAATTCAAAATGGATCGGGACCTTGATCTGGCTCTGGATGGCGCAACCAATTTCTTAGGCTATGAGACACTGGCGGCGGAAGGGCAGGTCATCCGGTTGTTGCGAGGTGAAGACACCGTTTCTCAGTTGTCAGTCGGTGATGAAGGGGTGGTGATTCTCGATCAGACACCATTTTACGCGGAATCCGGTGGTCAAGCGGGTGATCGTGGTGTGATAACCACCGAAGCAGCAAGCCTCGAAGTGATCGATTGTCAGAAGCATCAAGGTCACTTCTTACATCAGGTGCGCGTTACTGACGGCGTATTGAAAACTGATGATCGTGTTGCCGCAAAGGTTCAGCGCAATGAGCGTGAAAATACAGCTCGTCATCACAGTGCTACTCACTTGCTGCACGCGGCTTTGCGTGAAGTACTGGGGACGCACGTACAGCAGCGTGGCTCATTGGTTACCCACGACAAGCTGCGGTTCGACTTTTCCCATTTAGAGGCGGTGACCGCTGAAGAGCTCGTTCAAATTGAAACGCTGGTAAATCATCACATTATGGCAAACGCCGAAGTCACCACGGAACTGATGGATATCGACAGCGCTAAAGCGGCAGGTGCCGTCGCGCTGTTCGGAGAGAAGTACGATGATCAGGTACGTGTGCTGACCATGGGTGAAGATGCCTATTCTAAAGAACTGTGTGGGGGCACGCACGTTCAGCGGACCGGCGACATTGGTCTCTTCCGGATTGTTGCTGAAAGCGGTATTGCGGCCGGTATTCGGCGAGTTGAAGCGGTCGCCGGACCCTACGCGCTGGCGGAGATTCGCCAGCGGGATGCTGTCGTTAATCGTCTCTCCGGGCAGTTTAAATGCTCAGTCGATCAACTTGAATCCAAGGTTCAACAAGCGGTTGCACACAGTAAAGACCTGGAAAAAGAGCTGTCGAAACTCAAGGATAAACTGGCGTCGGCGGCTGCCGGTGATTTAACCAGCGAGGTTAAAGACGTTCAGGGCGTTAAAGTGTTGGCTGTAAGGCTGGATGGCGTTGATGCTAAGTCGTTGCGTTCAACCATGGACCAGATGAAGTCGAAACTCGGTTCTGCCGTCATCCTGATCGTTGCGGTCGATGGCGAAAAAGTACAGTTAGCCGCGGGTGTAACCAAAGACCTGACCGCTACCTTCAAAGCCGGCAATCTGATTAAAGATGTGGGAGCTCTGATGGGCGCCAAAGGCGGAGGTAAGCCCGACATGGCGATGGCCGGAGGCGGCGACATTAATAAAATCCCGGACGCGCTGCAGGCCGTACCGACCTGGGTGGAACAACAACTGTCAAACTGATGTGAAGCGATATGGCCTTTTACGTACAGAAATACGGTGGCACCTCTGTTGGCTCAGTTGAGCGTATCGGAGCGGTCGCTGACAAAATTAAGTCATTTCGTGATGAAGGGCATGACGTTGTTGTTGTCGTTTCTGCAATGAGTGGCGAGACGAACCGACTGCTCGGTCTGGCATCAGAAATTACCGACCAACCCAGCCCGCGAGAGTTGGACGTTCTGGTCTCGACCGGTGAGCAGGTTACCATTGCGTTGTTGGCAATGGCCTTGCACGAGCGTGGATGTGACGCCAAGTCCTATACCGGTGATCAGATCAAGATACTCACCGACAGTGCCTACACCAAAGCCCGTATTCGTGAGATTGGTGTCGATGCCATCCAGGAAGATATTAAAAAAGGTCGTGTTGTCGTCGTTGCCGGTTTTCAGGGTGTGGACGAGTCCGGTAATACTACAACGTTAGGCCGGGGTGGCTCCGACACCTCCGCCGTGGCTATTGCAGCTGCGCTCAAGGCTGACGAGTGTCAGATATATACCGACGTAGACGGTGTTTACACGACGGATCCTCGTGTCGTGGAAAAGGCGCGACGTCTTGAGCAAATTACCTTTGAAGAAATGCTGGAAATGGCCAGCTTGGGTTCTAAGGTTTTACAGATACGCTCGGTTGAATTTGCTGGCAAATATCAAGTACCGCTCAGAGTACTGTCAAGCTTTGTTGACGGGCCTGGCACGTTGATTACATTTGAAGGTGATCAGAAAATGGAACAACCCGTAATATCAGGCATTGCCTTTAATCGTGACGAAGCCAAGCTGACGCTGGTTGGCGTACCTGACATCCCTGGCGCGGCAAGCCGAATATTGGGGCCGGTCAGCGCCGCCAATATTGAAGTGGACATGATTGTTCAAAATGTCGCGGAAGATAACACGACCGATTTTACCTTTACTGTGCACAGAAATGACTATCAGCGAGTGGTTCAGGTGCTTGAATCGGTCGCAGAAGATTTAGGCGCTCAGGCTGTGCGTGGAGACAACGCCATTGCTAAGGTGTCTATTGTCGGTGTCGGCATGCGTTCTCACGCAGGGGTGGCGTCGAAGATGTTTGATGCCCTGGCCGCTGAAAATATTAACATTCTGATGATTTCAACATCAGAAATTAAAGTCTCTGTTGTGCTGGAAGAAAAGTATCTCGAGCTGGCCGTCAGAGCGTTACACACGGCCTTTGAGCTTGATATTCAAAGCGAGTGACCCGATAGACGATAGCACCGGGTGATTTTTCCCCTGTTTGTGCTTTATTTATTTAATTTGTAGACAATACTAGGCATGATTGTTGTACTTTTGCCCTCAAGCACAGGAGTGGGCATCTGGAAAACAGGAATGTTCCAGGAATTTTAGGAGATTGGTGAATGCTGATTTTAACGCGCCGAGTTGGTGAAACATTAATGATTGGCGATGAGGTAACGGTGACTGTACTCGGGGTCAAGGGTAATCAGGTTCGAATCGGGGTGAATGCGCCGAAAGATGTCGCAGTTCACCGCGAAGAAATTTATCAGCGTATTCAGAAGGAAATGGGGCATCCGGAAGAGGATGACGAGTAAGTTCTGACCGTCACTCCGGCTCATATTCCACATCGATAAAATTCGCTAATCTGTTAATTTTATTGAGTTTTTTCTTTCATTTTAAAAAAACCGTGGTAATATGCGCGCCGTTGTTTGGAGAGATGGCCGAGTGGCTGAAGGCGCGCCCCTGCTAAGGGCGTATGGGAGAAATCTCATCGAGGGTTCGAATCCCTCTCTCTCCGCCACTTACTGCTTTTGCAGTCAGCGCCCGTAGCTCAGCTGGATAGAGTACCTGGCTACGAACCAGGCGGTCGCACGTTCGAATCGTGCCGGGCGCGCCAATTTAACAGAGGACATGAGCTCTGTATAAAAAAGACATGGTCTGTACGCGCCCGTAGCTCAGCTGGATAGAGTACCTGGCTACGAACCAGGCGGTCGCACGTTCGAATCGTGCCGGGCGCGCCAACTCCCTCTTAAAGTCATCTTCCACCCGGTTAGCATTATCTTTGTTGATAGAAGATGGTGGTCAGCCAGGTCTTATTTAGTTCGCATCACCAAAGCCGGGAAGAACCTGGTTGATTTCATCAATCGTGTTCAGCCGTCGAATGCGCTGAAATAATCGTTCTGCTTCAACAAAGCTCAGTCTGAGATGGTTTAGCCACTGCTTAAGACGTCCGGCGCAGTAGCGTGGTGACATCTGTTGCGTAACCTCTTGCCAGAACTGAACAACCAACTGATGAACCTGCGACCAATCGGACTTTTGATTGTGACGGCCCGTAATTTCGGACGCCAACCATGGGTTACGAACGGCACCACGACCTAACATGATCGACGAACAGTTGGCTTCATGTTGGGCGCGACCGGCATCAGCCGGTGTCCAAATCTCGCCATTAATGATCATCGGGATACCCAGGCGCGCTTCGAAATCCGCTGGCAGATGCCAGTAGGCGGGTGGCGTGTATCCCTGCTGTTTCGTTCTGGCATGCACAATGATTTCGTTCGCACCACCATCGCGTATTGCGTGGGCGCATTCCCACATTAAGGAGTTATCTTCAAAGCCAAGTCGCATTTTAGCCGACAGCGTTTGATCGCCTGGAAGCGCATCTCGAACAGAACGAACCACAGCATAGATGCTTTCCGGCTCCGTTAAGAGTACCGCGCCACCCTTGGAGGCATTGACGGTTTTGCTTGGGCATCCGAAGTTGAGATCGAGACCGTGTGAGCCTAGCTCAATGGCGCGCAGGGCGTTTTCGGCCAGAGCTTGGGGGTGACTGCCAAGAAGTTGCACCCGTACCGGGGTGCCAGCGCCAGTGCGACCCTGTTGGTGTAACTCAGGGACCTGCTCAAGAAAAACGCGCTTGGGCAGTAACTGATCAACAACACGTACAAACTCTGAGACGGCCAGGTCATACCCACCGCACTGGGTGATGAGCTTGCGCAGATAGTGATCCGCCAAGCCTTCCATCGGCGCCAAATAGATACTCATATCACAACAAACGGTTCGTAATTCGGGTGGCAAGGATACCGGGCTGTCATGCCGGGGGCGAGTTTTTTGTGCGTTTTGGCGATGCCTATTGCAACCGTAAATTTTCGTTTTGCTGACTAGGACTCATGAGGCCCTGAAATGCATCGTTGCAACAATGGTTCGGCGGTTTTATTGCTTCGATTTGTCAATATAAGGTAACCTACGGTGTTAATTCAGGGCATTTGAACTCTGAACGACAGGTGACTGGAAAATGGTGTCGGGTTTGCGATGGCAATAGCCAGAGCGAGCTTTGATGTTCCAGTTAATGTCCGTAGCCAAGTCCGATGGCTCGGTCCCTGTCCAGCCAACAATTACTCGGGTCATACAAGGATCAATCCATGTCTGAGCTTATTCAGGGCGGCGTCAACCTCATGCTTATGGGGATGGGGAGCGTTTTTGTCTTCCTGACGTTACTGGTTTTCGGAACCATGTTAATGTCAAAAATCATCATGCAAATGCCAGGCACAGCAGAGCCTGAAACGCCTTCCAAAGTTTCCAATCGTAACTCAGGTGAAGATCTCGCTGAAATCGCAGCCGTGGCGGCGGCCATTAAACAGATTCATCAAAAATCATCCTGAACAGTTGCTGCGGCACTATTCGATTCTGAAAGGTAAGAATCCATGACAACAAATAAAAATCCGATAAAAATCACTGATGTTGTACTAAGAGATGCTCACCAGTCTCTGTTTGCAACGCGTTTACGTATCGACGACATGTTGCCGATCTGCGAAAAGCTCGATCAGGTTGGATACTGGTCTCTTGAGTCCTGGGGTGGGGCAACCTTTGATGCCTGTATCCGGTTTTTGGGAGAAGACCCATGGGATCGTATTCGTGAGTTGAAAAAAGCGATGCCCAATACCCGTCAGCAAATGCTGCTGCGTGGACAGAACCTGTTAGGGTACCGGCACTATGCCGACGATGTCGTCGATAAGTTTGTCGAGCGTGCGGTTACCAATGGTGTCGACGTTTTCCGCGTCTTTGATGCCATGAATGATCCGCGCAATCTGCAACGCGCAATGGAAGCGGTGCGTAAACAGGGCGCTCATGCGCAGGGCACCATTTCTTTCACCACGAGTCCGGTGCATACCACTGAAAACTGGTTGGCGTTGTCCAAACAGATTGAGGACATGGGTGCAGATTCGATTGCGATCAAAGACATGTCCGGCATTTTGACTCCTTATGATGCTTTCGATCTGATCAGTCAGATGAAGTCATCGCTGGATATCCCGATTTCTTTCCACACCCATGCGACGTCGGGCCTGTCTTCCATGACTCAGTTAAAAGCCATTGAAGCCGGTGTCGATCATGTTGATACCGCTATTTCCTCAATGTCGATGACCTATGGTCATTCACCGACCGAAGCGCTGGTAGCCGCGTTGAAGGGCACCGAGCGGGACCCTGGTCTGGACCTGGAACTGCTTGAAGACATTGCGACTTACTTCCGGAAAATCCGCAAGAAATACAGCAAGTTTGAAGGCCAGCTTCGTGGTACCGATACCCGTATTCTGATTGCTCAGGTACCGGGTGGCATGTTGACGAACATGGAAGGCCAACTCAAAGAGCAGGGTGCCGCCGATAAGTTTGATGACGTGTTGGCTGAAATCCCCCGGGTTCGTGAAGACCTTGGTCACATTCCATTAGTAACTCCGACTTCTCAGATTGTCGGAACACAGGCCGTGCTGAATGTATTAACCGGGGAACGGTACAAGTCCATTTCTAAAGAAACCCAGGCCATCCTGAAAGGTGAGTATGGTGCAGCCCCGGCACCGTTCAATGAAGACCTGCAGAAAAAGGTGCTCGATGGTGCTGAAGCGATTACCTGCCGCCCAGCTGACCTGCTGGAAAACGAGTTGGACAAGTTGACCGCAGAACTCGAAAGCATTGCCAAGGAAAAAGGCATCCGTCTGGCTGATTCGAAAGTTGATGATGTACTGATCTATGCGCTCTTTCCGCAAATCGGGTTGAAGTTCCTGGAAAATCGAGACAATCCGGATGCGTTTGAACCCGCGCCGACCGAAGCCGACGCAGCGCCATCGTCGAAGGCCGCTGGTGGCGAAGGCGTTTATACCGTCGAAGTCAACGGGAAATCCTATGTGGCTTCTGTGGATGCCAAAGGCGACGTCTCGGTTACTGTCAACGGAAAAACCTACAACCCGTCAATTACCGAGGGTGGGGAAGCTTCTGCAGCACCGCAGCCAACCGAATCCGCGGGCGTCGAAGTGCCAGCGCCGCTTGCCGGTAACATCTTTAAGGTGTTGGTCAGCCCTGGGGAGGCCGTTGAAGAGGGTCAGGTTGTGATGATTCTGGAAGCCATGAAAATGGAAACGGAAGTCAGTGCACCGCAGGCCGGTACGGTCAGTCAAGTCGCTGTGAAAGAAGGCGATTCCGTATCTGTTGGCGATACTCTGCTGACGCTTTAAGGAGCCGAGTTCATGGATAAGTTTCAACAACTGATATTGGATTCAGGTCTGTACAATTTGTCATTTGGGCAATTTGTCATGATGCTGGTCGGTCTGGTCCTGATTTATCTGGCGATATCAAAGCGTTTTGAGCCGCTACTGCTTCTGCCTATTGGTTTTGGCACCATTCTGGTCAATATTCCAGGGGCTGGTATGGGCGAAGTGGGTGGCCTGCTGTATTACATCTCGAAAGTCGGCATCAGCACCGGTGTATTCCCATTGCTGATCTTCATGGGTGTTGGCGCGATGACCGATTTCGGACCGCTCTTGGCGAACCCCAAAACGTTGTTTCTGGGAGCCGCTGCTCAGTTCGGTATATTCGGCACGGTGATTGGTGCGGTATGGATGAGCTCTATGGGCTGGGTCGATTTCAGCCTGCAGGATGCTGCCGCCATCGGTATTATCGGCGGCGCTGATGGTCCGACCTCCATTTTCGTTGCCAGTCGGCTGGCACCTGAGTTGCTCGGTGCTATTGCGGTGGCCGCATACAGTTACATGGCCCTGGTTCCGCTGATTCAGCCGCCAATCATGAAGGCGTTGACCACCAGTGATGAGCGGAAAATCAAAATGGAACAGCTTCGGGTGGTTTCCAAACGTGAGAAAATCATTTTCCCGATCGTCGTACTGCTCTTGGTCGCCATGTTCCTGCCGTCGGCGGCGCCTTTGCTGGGCATGTTCTGCCTGGGGAACCTGATGAAAGAAAGTGGTGTTGTCGACCGTTTGAGCGATACCGCTCAGAACGCGTTGATGAACACCGTCACGATCATGCTGGGTCTGGCCGTTGGCTCGAAAATGAGCGCGTCGGCGTTTCTGAATGTGGAAACTCTGGGCATTCTGGCGTTAGGTCTGGTTGCGTTTTGCGTCGGTACGGCCACTGGCGTACTGATGGCTAAGTTGATGAATCTGTTCATCAAGGTGCCGATTAATCCGTTAATAGGATCTGCAGGGGTTTCCGCCGTGCCGATGGCCGCGCGGGTTTCAAACAAGGTTGGTCTGGAAGCGAACAACCAGAACTTCTTACTGATGCATGCGATGGGACCAAACGTCGCCGGGGTTATCGGGTCAGCCGTAGCCGCAGGGGTTATGCTCTCCTACTTCGGTTGATCAGAATCGATTTCGCTGGGAAGGCGCCATTTTCGCAATGGCGCCTTTTTTTATGGCTTTAAAAATTGGTATTGTGTTATTTAACAGGCCACTGATTTTTGCAAGGTGGCGGTCAATCCGCATTCTACTGGCAACATTATGGAACTATTACAGTCTTTTTCGACCCTGACCTGGATAATCATCGGGGTCATCGTACTGCTCATGATTTACTTTCATGGCCCAGTCTATTCAGCTCATACCGCAAACTATTCGCCCAGTATTCTGACCAGTGTCGGGATTTTCGGAACTTTCTTAGGGGTGGCGCTCGGCTTGAGTGAGTTTAATACCGGTGCTGTTGAAGACAGTGTTCCAGAGCTACTGGAAGGACTTAAAACCGCATTCTGGACGTCCATTGCCGGTCTTTTAGGGGCGTTGTCGATTAAGTTCCGTTACGCGGTTGCCAGCATGCGGGTTCGGGCTCATCGAGAGTCCAAAATGACGGCGACCATGGACGATCTGGCCTGGCATCTAGAGCGCATTGCGAATGCAGTTGCGACTGACGACAAAGAGGATCAGCAGAACTGGCTACAATGGCGTGATCAGTTTCTTGAGCAGCAACGCGAACAGCATTCGCAGGTCTTGTCGGCATTGACGACCTATCAACAGGACATGACAGAAGCGAACACCGCGGCCCTGGAAAAAGCCATTACGCATGTCATGAAAGAGTTTAATACCCGTATTGAAGAGCAGTATGGAGACAACTTTAAGCGATTAAACGATGCCGTGGGTCGGATGCTGACCTGGCAGGAAGACAACAAAACCCAAATAGAATCGCTCCTGGAAGCAAATGAGCGCAGTGCGAAGTCTTCTGTCGTTGCCGCAGAGTCTTTTGAGCGCTTGATCACGCAGACACGCTCATTTACGTCGGTTGCCGAAGACATGGAAACCCTGTTAAGTGCGCTGCAAAGCCAGTCCGAAAATCTGCGGGAGTATCTTACAACGTTCAGCACTCTGATCGTCGATGCTCAGAAGGGGCTGCCTCAGTTGGAAGATCGGATCATGCTATTGACCAAGGGGCTTCAGGAAACCGTTGAGGGGCAATCACAACAAATGCGAACTCTGCTGGAGTCCACCGCTGAGGGTATTCAGCAAACATCCGGCCGGGTCAGTGAGTTGCTCATAGAAGGAACCGAGAAATCTCAGCAGGTGATGGGCGAGCAGTTGACGTCTCTGCTCAGCCAGAATGAAAAGCAGCTCAAGCAACTGGAAGCAGGGATGGAAGCCGAGCTGTCTAAAGCGTTAACCACCTTTGGTTATCAGCTGACGGCGCTGTCCGAAAAATTTGTTAACGACTATATGCCACTGACCGATCGGTTGCAGGATTTGATTCGAATGGCCGAGTCCGACAAATGAGAAACGACGAAGAGCATATTGAACAGGAAGAGCACTGGGTCTCCGTCAGCGATTTAATGGCCGGGCTGATGATGGTGTTTTTGCTGGTTGCCATCGTGTTCATGGTCAATGCTGAAATTGAACGGAACAAAATCCGCGATGTGGCTGTACTCTACGATAAGCTCAGAACGCAACTCTATCAGGATCTGGTCAACGAGTTTGAACCTGACCTGCAAACCTGGGGGGCGGAAATCAATCCGGATCTGAGTATACGCTTTGGGCGACCTGAACTGATTTTTGACAAAGGTGAAAATGATCTGAAGGATGAGTTTGAAGTCATTCTGAGCGACTTTTTCCCCAGATATTTGAATATTATTGCGTCTGAAAAGTACCGAGAAGACATCGCTGAAGTCAGAATCGAAGGCCATACCTCCAGTGGCTGGGTTAGCCGTGGAGAGGATGAGGCGTACATCCTGAACATGGGGCTCAGTCAAGCCCGCACGCGCTCAACGCTGGAGTTTCTACTGCAACTGCCTGCTGTCCAGGCAGAGAAGGCTTGGCTTAAAGAACACATGACAGCGAATGGCCTGTCGTCGTCAAAGCCCATTCTGCAAACAAGTGGTGAAGAAGACAGCGAGCGTTCACGGCGGGTTGAGTTTCGGTTGCGAACTGACGCGGAAAGCCGTATTGCGACTATATTGGACCGATATCGCTGATGAAACTACCCGATTTTATGACGTTCGCACCCTTCAATGCGATGCGGGAAAAAATAGGTACCGACGCACTGGGGTACTTTGAACTTTTTGATCCAACTTTTCATCTGACGGGTCAGGAGCGTTCCGACCTGGCAAGAACAGGGATTCGTGTCGACTCGCACCAGTTGAGTCGGTTACTGGACTTTACTCTGGTATACAAAAACAGCCGGGTCTTGGTCAAAGACCACAACCGGTATCACCTTTGTGTCTGCGCTTCTTTCCCGGGCGAGCAGGGTACATTTCAAATTTCTACCAGTGAAAAGGTGTTCGACGGCAAGCCATCGGTGTGCGGCGATTGTCTGCAAACGCTACATTTCAAAGGGTATGATGCAACAAAAGCCAGAAAAGAAGCCTACAGTGAGCAGGTGCGGGAGCGATTTAAGTTGCCAGATTATTGGGCCATCTATACGCAGTATCCGATTTCCGAGAAAAGAGATAAACGACGCGGACTGAAAGACTGACCGCTGTGATGTATTGTTCACAATCGACCCTAATACTGAGCGGCAAAATCGGCTTGGAGAGACCAAAGATTATGACGTTAATGAAACACCTGTCGACCATAGTGCTGTTTATGTTACTGACCGGTTGTGCCACAACAAAGCTGCCCTCTAACCTTTCAGGGGCGATTCTCAACAGCGACGATTTACAGACCGTTAAAGAAGGGTTACCAAGTTATCTGTTGATGGTGGACGCCCTCACTGAAACCTATCCGAAGAGCGCTTCAATGCAATTGACCGCGTCCTCTTTAAACGGCGCCTATGCGGGTGTGTTTGTGCCTGACGATCAGCAAGCACGTCGTAAGAAGTTGGCGGAAAAAGCGTTAGAGCACGCTTTTCAGGCGTTTTGCTTACACGATTCAAAAGCCTGTGGTATGGCGGAATGGGAACTCGATCGACTATCCAATGAGCTGCCGCAATGGGATCGCGAAGCTGACCTGCCTTATTTATACGCCGTAGGTTCTTCCTGGGCGGGGTACATTCAGGCGAACTCCGATGACTGGTTGGCGATAGCGCAACTTGGCCAGGCAGAAGCTGTACTCAAGCAAGTAGTGTCGATCGCACCGAATCACGAAAAGGGCACCGCTCAACTGTATCTCGGTGTTATGAACAGCATTTTACCGCCCAGTCTTGGCGGGAAACCAGACATTGCGAGAGGGTATTACGAACGGGCAATTGAGGCAGGGGAGCAACAGAACCTGATCATCTACGTGTACTATGCGAGTAACTTTGCCCGATTGCTCTTTGATAAGGCGCTTCATGATCGGCTTTTAGAAGAAGCCCTGGCGCTAGATCCTTATGTCGATGGTTACACACTGCAGAATGTCTATGCTCAGGAGCAGGCAAGGGCGTTGCTGGCGTCGTCAGATTCGTATTTTTAAGGTGAACAACATGAGATTAGTGCTCCTGTTAATGGTGCTGTTGAGTTCCTCAGTTTCGGCAACGGTTCTGAAAATTGCCACTGAATATCCAGATGGAAACGCCGTCTTAAAGGAACTGCGTGAGGCGGGTGAGCGTATTGCAACCGCGACTGATCAACGGGTCACGCTTAAGTTCTACCCTGGCGGTGTTATGGGCGATGGCCGCTCGGTGCAAAGAAAGATCCGTATTGGCCAGTTGCAGGGGGCTTTTATTCACAGTGGCGCGCTGGCCGCCACCTATCCGGACTCACAGGTGTTAAATGCTCCTCTGTTGTTCCGCGATTTTTCCGAGGTGGATGCTGTTCGGCAACAGTTCGATGCTGAATTGGTTCAGGGGTTTCGGGACAGTGGTTGGATCACCTTTGGTTTGGTAGAGGGCGGCTTTGCTTATGCCATGACCAATGAGCCGGTCGATGATCTCCAAACGTTGCGAGAACAAAAACTCTGGTTGCCGGCCAATGATCCTTTTTCAGCCAAAATTGCCAAGGCGTTTAATATCAATCCGATCGCACTGAACATTTCAGACGTGCTTACGGCTTTGCAGACCGGAGCGATTAACGCGTTGGTGGCTCCGCCTGTCGGTGCCATAACGTTGCAATGGTACAGTCGGGTCGATTATCTGACGGACGCGCCGTTCATGTATACCTACGGGCTCATTGCGTTATCAGAGCGAGCCTTACAACCTCTCAGCGAGGATGATCTTGCCGTGGTAACGCAGGAGCTCACCCAAGCCACCGAGAGTCTGGATGCACTGGCGCGAACAGATAATCGCAAAGCCTTTGAAGCGTTAACAAGCCTGGGCTTGACCATTACCTCGTTAGACGACGAAGCCCGTCGCCAGATCGAAGCAGAAGCGGGCGAAGCCATCGATGTGTTAATTGATTCCGGTGAGTTTGATCGTGGTCTTTACCAGCGTATTACCGATTTGTTGAATCAGGTTCGTCAGTCACCATGAAATCACTGTTCATCGCAATATCACGTTCTTGGGCCTGGGCTGAGCGACTGGCGTTGGTGGGGGTCTTACTGTTGATGATGCTGTTCGCAGTTCTTCAGGTTGTACTTCGAAATGTGTTCGATACCAGCCTTTTCTGGATTGATCCGCTCAATCGATTGCTGGTGCTCTGGGTTGCCTTATTGGGCGCGATGGTCGCAACGCGGGAACGAGAGCACATTTCAGTGGACTTGCTGAAGCATTACTTAACCGGGCGACCCCTGATCATCGTCACGTCACTGACCGAAGGGTTTGCGGCCTGTGCCTGCGCAATCATGGCGTGGCATTCCGGTCGATTTGTCTATTTTGAGTATCTGGATGGCATGCAAACCTTTTCCGGTTTGCCGGCTTGGCCGTTTGAACTGATTATGCCGATTGGCTTTGCTGTGATGGCTTTGCGATTCGCTGGGTCTGCATTGACCTTGCCTTGGAAGGGGCTGTCATGAACAGTTTGATGATTGCCCTGATTGTAATTGCTGCGGTGCTCGGGGCGCCGCTTTTTGTCATCATTCTCAGCAGTGCCGGTGCGGGCTTTTGGTCATCCGGCATAGATCTGATGGTTTTGCCAATCGAGTTATATCGTCTCACAGAAAATACTCTGTTGATTGCTTTGCCATTGTTTACCTTCGCTGGTTATTTACTCAGTGAGAGTCGAACGGCGGACCGCCTGGTAAACCTTTCACAGGCCGCATTTGGCTGGTTGCCAGGAGGCATGGTCCTGATCGTTCTGTTGGCGAGTGCATTTTTTACCATGCTGACCGGTGGCTCCGGGGTCACGATTGTCGCCTTGGGTGCCTTACTGTTGCCAGCGTTAAAGCAGGCCGGTTATCAGGATCGATTCTCGTTGGGGCTGGTAACAACCTCAGGAAGTCTGGGGTTATTGCTGCCGCCTGCGATTCCGCTGATCCTGTACGGTATCGTGGCCCAACAGATGGATGTGGCGAACGTTGATATCCAGGATCTTTTCATTGCCGGGTTCATCCCGGCTCTGTTGATGATTTTATCTTTGTGGCTCTATGCCCTTTGGGTGCACCGACATCAAAAGTTACCATTAACTTCGTTTGAAATGAGCAAAGTACTTCAGCACCTCAATGTGTCGAAGTGGGAGTTGGCCATTCCGTTGATTGTTTTAGGCGGGATATTGGGCGGTTGGTTGGTGATCTCGGATATTGCCGCGATTACGGCGTTGTATGTGTTGATTATTGAAGTGTTTGTCTATCGGGAAGTCAGAATCAAAGATTTACCGCGCATCGCCGCTGAGTCGATGAAAATGGTGGGCGGTATTCTCCTGATTCTGGGTGTTGCATTAGCCTTTACCAACTTTCTCGTTGATATGCAGGTTCCGGCCAAAGTATTTGAGCTGGTACAGGCAAACATTGATAGTCGTTGGGCGTTTCTGCTGTGCTTGAACATCGGGTTACTGCTGTTAGGTGCGATTCTGGATATTTTTGCCGCCCTGATTATCATTGTGCCGCTGATTTTGCCGATCGCGATGGAGTATGGTATCGATCCGGTGCATCTGGGGATTATTTTTGTCGCGAACATGCAGATAGGCTATTTCACCCCACCGGTTGGGATGAACCTGTTTATTGCCAGTTATCGGTTTAAGCGATCAATTGCCGAGCTGTACCGGGCAACCTGGCCAATGATGATTGTCTTGTTAGCGGTGGTATTGCTGATCACCTATTGGCCAGCAATGGTGCTGGTTTTTGTAGACTAAAAAATAGCGCAATAAAAGTAAGCTAAATGTTTGACTTCATTGGGAAAATCGATAAAATGCGCCTCACTTTTTGACAAGCAGTCTCTATGACTGACCTGCAAGAAGGTGCCGAAAGGCAGTAGTATTAAGCATTATGGGTGTGTAGCTCAGCTGGGAGAGCATCGCCCTTACAAGGCGAGGGTCAGCGGTTCGATCCCGTTCACACCCACCATAATGCGGAGCGGTAGTTCAGTTGGTTAGAATACCGGCCTGTCACGCCGGGGGTCGCGAGTTCGAGTCTCGTCCGTTCCGCCACTTTCACCTCAGTATTGAGGTCGATCAGGGAGTTTCAGCCTGATCACGCGACCAAGCAAAAGCTATGTCGCGAGCCGGAATGCCGGGCCATCGCGTCCCGTTCGTTCTGCTACTTTACCCAAGTCTAAAGGGTCGCTGAGAAGCGTACTATCTTGCCGTGGAGCGGTAGTTCAGTTGGTTAGAATACCGGCCTGTCACGCCGGGGGTCGCGAGTTCGAGTCTCGTCCGTTCCGCCACTTTCTCTCAAGGATAAAGAGGGCGTTGAGTAAACGTAAAATCAGCATTATGGGTGTGTAGCTCAGCTGGGAGAGCATCGCCCTTACAAGGCGAGGGTCAGCGGTTCGATCCCGTTCACACCCACCATAATGCGGAGCGGTAGTTCAGTTGGTTAGAATACCGGCCTGTCACGCCGGGGGTCGCGAGTTCGAGTCTCGTCCGTTCCGCCACTTTCTCTCAAGGATAAAGAGGGCGTTGAGTAAACGTAAAATCAGCATTATGGGTGTGTAGCTCAGCTGGGAGAGCATCGCCCTTACAAGGCGAGGGTCAGCGGTTCGATCCCGTTCACACCCACCATAATGCGGAGCGGTAGTTCAGTTGGTTAGAATACCGGCCTGTCACGCCGGGGGTCGCGAGTTCGAGTCTCGTCCGTTCCGCCACTTTCACCTCATTTATGAGGTTGGTCAGGGAGTTCAGCCTGATTGTTCGTCAGCAGTAATCTCCAACGCCATGTTTCTTTGATTGCTTTTTCTGCGGCTGTCTATCAGCTTAAATGCTGCCCCTGAGTTCTTCTCCTTCATTCATACCATATCAGCTTAAAGCCTCAAATGGCTTGCAGGGCATGCAATGGCTCGACCTGTGTTCGGTTGAGTTCTTCGGTTGCTGGTGTTGTTCTGTCAGGCCTCTTCACCTTAGCAATCCATCGGATAGGTCGTTCGTCCATAGTGAACTGAAAGTGGTTGTTGAACGGATATTTACTCTAGGCTGGTGGAATTTGATCCTGCGCATAGCAATAATGAATGCTGTGGAGTAAAAGGCAAACTATGTCACATTCTGACACTTTAGTGTTCTCATGCTTATTAACTGCTGAGCAATTCACAGTTGATTTAGCACAGTTTGAATAGAATACCGGCGTGTCCAGGTAATAACTATAAGCGCATTGAGGCGGCCTATGTCATCGAGGAAGAGTAAAGAGTTGTTTGAAGCCATCTGTTTCTTTGGTCGGAAATCGATCGTGAAACAAATGCGTTATTCCGAGTTTGAAGCGGTCCTCGATGGTGTTGTTGGCGTTACTGAGCTTGCAAACAAAGAAGTCCAAGCGGCGTATGTGAAAATTACATCGGGTCTGAAAATACACAGCGTTGTGACCTTTAACATTGAGTTCAATGCGAATGGCTTTGCCGATGAAGACTGGAACATCCCATTACGTCACCTGGCTGATAACGCCGGCCCTGGCCCTGATCTGGGGGCGGGTCCCATTCGCTTGGCCTGTCGAAGTCAATGCTCTGTGTCTTGGTATCAACGAGAGCTTTGGGAGCCCAATCAGCGTGATATCAATCATTTTCAATTATTAAAAGAAGCCGTTGCCGGCAACAAGCTCGGGCTGATCAAGGATGAGGACGACTTTGCACAGGAACCACCAGTTATTCACGCGGCCGAGGCTGAAGTTCCCCTGATGTCTGAAACCGTTGAGGTCCCGACACTGGATGTTCCTGTTGTGGGCAATGATGATGAAGTGCGTCAGAAGCTGGAAGCTCAGGCTGCTGAGTTCCAGAAAAAGGTCGACCTGTTGATCAGTCGTCAAAAACAGACGCTGCAGGGGCTCGAAGAAAAGTATCGAGATGAAATCGATCAGGTAAAGCGTGCTATGCGCAATGAAGCTCAGAGCTACCGTCATCGGGCTCAGGAGCTTGAACAGCAGTCTAACCAGAATCGTGTGTTGCTGGAAAAGCTGCAGTCCAGAAACACCAAACTTGAGCGTGAGCAGATTCAGTTACGAGAACAGGCCGAGAGTCAAAAAGATCAATATGATCAGTTAAAAGATGAGTACCTGACGTTACTGAGGAATCAGAACAAAGCAGAAGATGAAAAAACTCAGGAAGTTATTCATCTGAAAGAAGAGCTGACAGCCAAATCAGTTGAAATGGAAGAGTTGGCGGAAGATATCGCCTCGCTAAGAGTGCAAAATGCCGAACTCACCGAAAAAGTGGGTGGATATCAACAGCAGGTTCACGATGCCAATAGCTCAAATACTACAGAAATGGCAGAGCTGAACAACACTCTCGAAGAAAAGCAGAACGAAATTGCGCAGTTGCGTGCGCAGATTCTGGGTTTGCAGTCAGAGAAAGAACGATTCCAATCTCAGGTCACCAGTCTGAAAACAGAATCTGATCGAAATGATAAAACTTCTGCTGAACAGGAAGCCCGCAATCAATCGTTGCTCGAATCTCTGAAGACCACCGAGTTTAAAGTTCAGGAGTTGACGCAGTCGGTGCGTAAGTTAACGGCTGAAAACGAGCGATTGGCAGAAGAGCTGTCAGAAGCAGAAGATAACGCGGTTGACTCGAACGATCTCTTTTCGAAAATGGAACAGCTGGAGTTGGTGTTCGTTGCTTATCACCCGGGGGCCGGGCACATCAGCTTGCCGGCCCGTCAGCTGGAAGATTATTTAGAGAAACCGCTGGCCGTGGCGGCGCAAAAATGCGCGGTAACCCTGGAGCACTACAAGGCCTGGTTGGTACATCACGACAGCCCTGAGTGCGAAGAATGCGGTGTGCCCGTGAAGCGAGTGGATACGCCTTCTGACTTCCAGCCGGGGATCAGCAATCACTGTGTTAAACACCGCGTTGCTGGCGGAAACATAGCAATGTTTCGCAAGTCCAGCTAACCGAATCGTTGTTCCCTCACCCGAAAGCCCCTTCAGATGATTTGCTCTCGAAGGGGCTGGTATTTCCTGAAACACTCCCTTTAACAGACTGGCCCGGTCGACCAGGACTGCAGATTCTCCGTGGAGATTTACTGAATCCGGTTGTATCCGGTAACAAGCTGTTCAAGCTGAGGCCATTGCTTCAGCAAGCCACGAAACAAAAGGCGTCCACATTGATTTCGGTCGGCGGCCGGTATTCAAACCACTTACATGCGTTGAGCTGGGCCGCTCGTGCAACGGGTCTGGCGTCGGTAGGGTTGGTGCGTGGTTTTCCGGAACAGGAGTTGACCCCAACATTAGCGGATTGTCAGCGATGGGGCATGCAGCTTGAATTTTTGCCCCCTAAAGATTATCAGGAACGTCATAAAACCGAGTTTTGGCAAACTTGGACCTCACGTTTTCCTGAGAGCTTTGCAATCGAAGAGGGCGGCTGGTCAGAACAAGCCATCAAAGGGTCGTCGCAGTGGTGGCAGTATTTACCGTCAGATATTGATTGCGTTGTCTGTGCAGTAGGCTCGGGCGCAACATTGGCAGGCTTGTTACGGGCGGCACCTCAGGGGGTTCGGGTGGTCGGTGTCCCTGTTTATCGAGATCCTCAGCATTATCAGTCACTGGTTATGCGGCTCATGGAAATGAGCATTGCTACAGAGCCACTCGAGCTTTTAGTGCCCCAGGCGGATCGGGGGTTTGGTAAGTTGACCACTGAGCAGCAGGCGTTCAGAGTTTTGTTTACCGAGACTACTGGGGTGTCGACAGACCCGGTGTATACGTCGAAAGTGGTGCATGCCGTCGATCAATGGTGGCACGAGTCTGAAGCGCTTCGACGTTGGCGAACGGTTGTTATTCACACCGGCGGGCTGCAGGGAAATCGTTCTTAGTTTCAGTACAACCTCATTTCGATTAGTGAGGCTTATTTCTGTCAGACCGCGAATGAGTCATTTGGGTTTTCAACGTGAGTAAGCGATAACCAGGCACTCCAAGTGAGCATCTGCGCCGAAGGGGCGGGTCTCTTCAGTACACTAGCTGAAGGCGAAGGCTGGCTCGTGATATACTGCGGGTTTTCCTCAACAGACAGAACAGATGGCTAAAATTAACTGGTTCCCTGGTCATATGGCCAAAGCTCGCCGGCAGATCAGTGAGATCATTCCAAAAATTGATGTGGTAATTGAAGTACTGGATGCTCGCATCCCCTTGTCCAGTATGAACCCGATCCTGACCAAGGTACGGCGGGACAAGCCGGTACTGCGTTTGTTGAGTAAGTCCGATCTGGCCGATCCCGAAGTGACTGAAAAGTGGCAGCGGCATCTTGAGCAAGAGCGTCATATCCGTGTCGTTCCCATGGTTATGAGCAATCGAAAGCAGTTGGCTAAAGTGACCGATTATTGCCGGGAGTTGGTGCCTAATCGGGGAACAGTGGGCAAACCGGTGCGTTCGGTTGTCGTTGGTATTCCGAATGTGGGTAAGTCGACATTAATTAACGGTCTCGCCGGGAAAAAAATTGCTCGCGTCGGTGATGAGCCGGCCGTTACCCGAAATCAACAAAAAATTCAGTTAGCGCAGGATTTCACTCTGATGGATACGCCGGGAATCATGTGGCCCTCACCGGACAGCGAAGTGGGTGGGTATCGGCTGGCAGCCAGCGGTGCCATTCGGGATACGGCCGTTGAGTATGAAGACATCGCTTTGTTTACTGTGGATTATCTGGCGCAGCGCTACCCTGAGGCGTTGATGGCAAGATACAAACTGTCTGAAGTTGCCGATACGGCCATGGATACCATGGCAATGATCGCCAGAAAGCGTGCCTGTGTTCGGGGTAAAGAAGTCGACTGGCATCGGGTGAGCGAAGTTGTGCTGAAAGATTTTCGCTCTGGCGCATTGGGCCGGATCAGTCTGGAAGAACCCGATCGGGAAGTACCTTATCGCGATCTGGAGGCGGACTGACTCAGCAGTGCCATCAGGCTGTTATGGGTTACTGAGACTCCGGATATGCAGTTCCGCGCTGTCAGCCAGCGACTTAAGGTCATAGCCACCTTCCAGCATGGAGACAATGCGGCCCTGGCAGTGGCTGTCGGCAAAGTGTTTCAGCTCTTCTGTTAACCAGTAATAGTCGTCTGTCTGCCAGTTAATCTGCCCCATCGGGTCATTGGTATGAGCATCAAACCCTGCTGAGATAAACAGCATTTCTGGTTGGTGCTCAATCAAGGCGGGAAGCCATTCGTTTTGCCAGGCCTCTTTCACATCTCGGAAGTCTGAAAACGCAACCATCGGTGTCAGCAGTATGTGAGGGTGCTCAAGCGCCCAATGTTTGTTAGGGTAGAAAGGGTGCTGGAAGCTCGTACAAATCATCACCTCAGGACGGTTTTCATACATTTCGATGGTGCCGTTGCATTGGTGGACGTCGAAATCAATGATGGCCACGCGAGAAAGCTTGTGGTGCTTGAGAGCGTGTTCAGCGGCAACGGCAATGTTGTTGAAAAAGCAAAATCCCATCGTTACGTTGGGTTCGGCATGATGTCCAGGTGGACGAACGGCACAGAATGCCCGGTTAAACGCCCCGTTCATAATACCGTCAACGGCCTGAATGCCGGCACCTGCGGCCAGATAGCTGGCTTCATAGGTGTAAGGCCCCATCAGGGTGTCTGGATCGGCCTGAATCAGACCATACTTGGGGTTGATACGGTCCAGTTGATCTACGTAAGTGCTGTGGTGCACCCGAAGAATCTGCGATTTAGTGGCCTGAAAGGCTTTCAGGGGCAGGAGTTGCTCCATCAAACCCGACTCAATCAACCGTTCGCGAATGATTTCCGTCCGCCGTGGTGACTCAGGATGGTCTTCACCCATGTCATGCAGTTCGCAATGCTCATGATAAATAAATGCGGTTTTCGTCATCGTTGATGCAGGCCATTGAATTCACAGGCATTATAGGTCTAGAGTATTTCGAATACATCCCGACTTTGGTGTAAACATGCCCGACCTGAGTTCATTTTTTGCTCCAAAGGCGATCGCTGTTGTCGGTGCTTCCGAGCGCGAAAGCAGTATGGGGGGCCTGGTTCTTCAGAATCTGCGCAGTTCATCTTTTGAGCATCCGATATTTGCTGTCAACCTGAAAGGTTACGATCAGGTTTTCGGTTATCCCTGTGTTCGTTATCTGCGCGAAATTGAAACCCAGGTCGATCTGGCCATTCTCTGTGTCCCTCCCGAAGTGATCCCCCGTGTTTTACGACAGATGGGGCGATTGAACATTCGCGCTGCCCTGATTCTGACAGGTGGACTGGCTCGTCAGTTAAATTTTAATCCGGCTATGAACACCAAGATCGGAGAACTTGCCCGCGAACTCGGCATACGACTCATGGGACCAAACTGTCTGGGCATTCTGGTGCCAGATCATCACATGAACGCCAGCTATACCCACCTCGATGCGCTACCGGGCTCTGCTGCATACATCGGCCATTCCGCTGCACTTGGGTCCGCACTGCTGGACTGGGCGGGCGCCCGGGGCATTGGCTTTTCTCATTTTTTGACATTGGGCGCGAGCGCTGATATCCGGATTTCCGATGTCGTTGATAATCTGGCTGCAGACCGGCGGGTTAAGGCCATTCTTATTCATCTGGAGCAGATCCGTGATGCCAATCGATTGCTAACCGCACTCAGGGCCGCATCACGTTCCAAAAAAGTACTGGCACTGCGCACCCATTCAACCGATGCACTGCCGAACGGTGTCACTGATATTCAGAAGATTGACGCTGAATTTTTCGCCCGAGCCGGGGTTTTGCAGGTTGATACCGTCGATGGGCTGTTTGGCGGATTGGAAATATTGTCCCGCTCAAAGCCACTGCATTTCCGTAATCTGGCCATTGTCAGTAACGGTATGGGCACCGCCATGCTTGCCCGTCAGAACCTGTTAAGACAATCGGGAGAGTTGGCCTCGCCGATCGAATCAGACTATATCAGGGCTCATACCTGGTACACCGAAGAGACCGGTGGCAATCCCGCAATTCTGCCGCCACAGTCGTCTGGTGATGATTATGTTGGGCTCTTACAGCAGTTAGAGCGACAACCCGGTCTTGGGGCTATTTTGGTCATCCACTCACCCAACCGTCGTTCAGATTCTACCTCGGTGGCGGAGACATTGCTTAAACACATTAAGCGCTCGCGTCGCCTGATTCTCACCTGTTTTCTGGGTGGATTGACGACCCAGGAAGCCCGGCGGATTTTTGATGGCCGTGGATTACTAAACTTTGATTCTCCAACGGAAGCGGTAAACGCCTATATAACACTTTCCAAGCACACTGAAGCTCAAGAGAAGCTGCGCGAAACACCGACAACCGATGCCCTGGACTTTCAACCAGATCATGACCAAGCCAAGCGTGTGATCTATCAGGCACGCCGGAACCGACGCGACTATCTGACCTGGCCGGAGTCTCGTTATCTTTTGAGAGCTTATGGCTTCACGCTGGTCGACAGTACGTTTGATACCGATTTTGAACGCCTGGTATCCCGATTGACGCCGCGCTTTTTTCCAGCCGCGCTGCGGATTGTGCATCAGACCTACAGTTACCCATTTGCTTATCAGAAAACGCCGGCGGCCCGATGGCGAGGTTCCAAGATTGAAATTGTTGATGAGGCGGCACTGCGCGTTGCACAGTCGGAACTGATTGAAGAGAAAAACCGCAGAATGCCGGACTCCCGCATCCTGGGTTGGGCGGTCCAGCCGATGCGGCGTAAAGTCGATGCGATGCAGTTCAGCTTGGGAATTACCCGGGATAATACCTATGGACCGCTGATCTTTTTCGGCGAGGGCGGTTCTCATGCCGATATGCTGGCGGATCGGCAGGTAGCCTTAGTGCCCATCAACTCATCGTTGGCGAAACAGATGATTCAGCGCTCACATGGGTATCAGGTACTGTTGGAACGCAGCCAGGATGTCGCCGGTGATATGAAGGTCCTGATACAGCATTGTGTCGCTTTGTCTCAAATGGTGATTGATAATCCGAGACTGTCCGGAGTTGAAGTAAATCTGTTACTGCAGAATGATGCGGAACCCATTGTGTTAGGCGCGGCAGCGTCCATTGGTGAAAAGCTCCGTCCGGCCTTGAATCCATACCCGGCGCATATGGAAGAAAAAGTGCTGTTGAAAAACGGCAAAACCATCATGATTCGTCCAATACGGGGTGAAGACGAGCCGGAACTCAAAGCCTTTTTTGGTCGCTTCAGTTCGGAAGAACTGCGCTTAAGGTTCTTCTACAGCCGTCTGAAGTTTGAGCATCTCGAGTTGGCGACTATGAGCCAGATTGATTACCGGCGGGAAATGGTTTTTGTCGCGATGTCCCAAGGACTGATGATCGGCGAAATGCGTCTCTGGTGGGACATTAATCGCAATGAGATTGAGTTTTCGATCATGGTGGCGCCACAAGCTCAGGGGACCGGGCTGGCTGGCAGGTTAATGGAAAAAACCTTCCGTTATGCTGAAAGCCTGAAAGTTCGTACCATTGTGGCGGATGTCTTGCCGGAAAATGCGCCAATGCTGGGGCTGGCTCGCCATTACGGCTTTGAATCCGTACATGAAGATGACATCATTCGGGTGACGAAAGAACTCTGATGGACGTTTCATGTTATACGAACTGGGTGCACACCGGATAGAACTGCCCGGGCAGGGCCCTGAACCGGGTCCGAACAGCCGTTACATCCTTTGGTACGAAGACCGAATCATCCTGAACGGTGATACCGTCGCTTGGGATGGGTCTCGACTCCCAGGAGAGGTGCATGAGTTGGAATTTGTGGCACTGTTGAACGGTCACGCCTATTTTACGGCGCGCCTTCGCAACTCTGATGAAACCTTGGACTCCTGCACTCTGCGCGATGTTGCTTACCTCGGGGAAACCCAGTTTATGTTGTGCGCGCGGGCAAGGGCTCATCTTGATTGGGTGAAACAGCATCGGTTTTGTGGCCAGTGTGGGCAACCGGTGACTCAGGTTGAAGGTGAGTTCGCCAAACAGTGTGAACCTTGCCGTTTGCGTTTCTATCCGCGCATATCGCCGTGCATCATCGTTTTGATTACCCGCGGTCGTGAGGTGTTATTGGCTCAGGGGGAAAAGCACAAGGAGCAGGGCTGGTACAGCACGCTGGCGGGCTTCATTGAATCCGGAGAGTCGGCTGAACAGGCGGTGATGCGAGAAGTTAAAGAAGAGGTGAACGTGGAGCTGCGCAACCTGCAGTACCTGAACAGTCAGGCGTGGCCATTTCCAAATCAGCTCATGCTCGGGTTTCAGGCGGAGTACGCCGGCGGCGAGATCGTACCAGCGGTCGGTGAAATTGCCGATGCCCGCTGGTTTGATATTGATGATCTGCCCAAGATCCCACCGACGATCTCAATCGCAGGATGGATGATTCGTCGGTATCAGCAACTCATGGCAAACAGTTGATTACTTTTCGTGGGAATGCTGTTTAGCGTCCTTACGCAGGAAATACACAACACCACCAAAGAACGCCACCATCAGCCCAACGACGGCCAGCCCGGAAAAAACTACGGCATCCATATACATAAAAAAACCTCTCTTAGACAGAATCTCCACACAATTCAGTGTAGTAATCGGTCTTGGAGAGGTTTTGATCTGAATCAGGAAAGAAGCACTGATCGAGCGATTGGTTGATCAGTTGCTTGACTTATCCGGCTTCAACGCCCAACTCAATACGTTCACATTCTGCCAGCGAAGCAATGTTGGTCAGTTCATCGAAGTTACTGATCACAATGTCTTTCGCACTACCGGTGGCTTCGAGAAGTCCTTGCTTCTGGAAGCGAGTGAAAACACGGCTGACGGTTTCAACGGCCAGACCCAGATAGTTGGCGATGTCTGCACGAGACATGGTCAGACGAAAAGAGGTTCCGGAAAAGCCGCGTCGTTTGAATCGGGCTGCCAGATTGATCAGAAAAGATGCGATGCGTTCTTCTGCACTTTTCTTGCTCAGCAACAGCATCATCTGCTGTTCTTCACGTAGCTCTTTGCTCATCAGACGCATCAACTGGCGACGCAGTTCCGGCATTTTACCGGACAGTTCATCTAAACGGTCAACTGGGATTTCGCAGACATTCGTCGTTTCCAGCGCTTTGGCAGATGCCGGGTAAGTAATGGAGTCGTAGCTTTCCAACCCGACGAGCTCACTGGCCAGATGGAAGCCGGTAATTTGTTCTTCACCTTCGTTAGTCAGAGTGTAAGTCTTGACTGTTCCAGTACGTACTGCGAAAACCGATTTGAATTCGTCGCCCTGGTAAAACAGGTGCTCACCTTTCTGCACCGGACGTCCTCGCTTGATGATGGCATCCAGCGCATCCATATCATCATGCGACAATGCCAGAGGTAAGCACAAAGGGTGCAGGCTGCAGTTTTTACAGGCTGTGGTGAGTGCCATTCAAAGACTCCAAACAAACTGAATATTGATAGATATCAATCATACATTAAATTGTCGTTTGATCTACCTCAAATGTATCATTGCCATTGAGTTCCGACTCCTCTGGAACCCAGGTGTTGACTACCGTTGAAGCAAGCGGTGAGTATTCACTTACATCATTCATTGGCGTCATAGGAATGGCGCTGATTTCCAGCGATTCGAAGTCATAAAGAGACCGATCCGCCAATTGTGAGGGGGACACATGCCCGATCGCTCGGAAAATATTTTCAATACGGCCTGGAAATTGCTTCTCCCATTCACGACACATCGCTTTAATGTTCTGCCGTTGCAGGTTTTCCTGTGAGCCACAAAGATTACAGGGAATGATCGGGTAGTTCTTAAGCCGAGCGAACTCTTCGATATCTGATTCCCGGCAATAGGCGAGCGGGCGAATCAGGATATTGGACTTTGAATCGCTCAACAGCTTGGGTGGCATCGCCTTGAGTTTGCCACCGTAAAACATGTTCAGGAAAAGTGTTTCGATAATGTCATCGCGGTGATGACCAAGGGCTACCTTGTTGGCGCCAATCTGGTCCGCGAAGGCATAAATTGTGGAGCGACGCAGACGCGAACAGATTCCGCAGGTGGTTTTGCCCTCAGGGACCGTTTCCTGAACGATACTGTAAGTGTCGCGTTCAAGGATATGAAACGGAACGCCGACGGATTTTAAGTACTCCGGGAGGATGTGTTCAGGAAAGCCCGGTTGTTTCTGATCGAGATTAACCGCGATCAGCTCAAAGTTGACCGGTGCACTTTTCTGCAAACTCATGAGAATGTCCAGCATGGTAAAGGAATCTTTGCCGCCAGACAGGCAGACCATGATACGGTCGCCTTCTTCGATCATGTTGTAATCAGCGATTGCGCGGCCAGCTTCCCGCCGGAGTCGCTTCTGTAACTTGTTAAACTCGAGTTTTTCTTTTCCGGAAAGTGACGCGGTCATTCTTAAATGTCAGTTGGTGATAAATTCGGCGCGTTTTGTACCACGGCTGTCACAGACAGTAAATAAACTTTATGTGAACAGTTGCAGCCTTAACTGGTCGATGTTCTGAACGACGGTAAGCTCTGACGTTTGGTTCATATGGCACCAACGCTGTGTGAGTTGTGGGAACTCGATGTCCTGAACGGATTCGCTGCCCGGTATCAGCAGATGTGCGGCGATGGCAGTGGCATAACAGGGGTTCAGAATCAGTTCCTGATCCGGATCTCGTAAAAAGCGGTGTTGACTGGCCAGTCCGCGAACCCGGCTGGCCAGGTCAGGATTGGTTGCCAGTTGCTCGTCCCAGATACGACGGTGCTGTTGGCGGCTGATTTGATAAATGCCAAAGCCATCACTGACAGGCAATTGAGGGGACAGGGCAATCGCGGTCAGGCAGAGCGCGAGTTCCGGGTGGTAAAGGGAGAGCTCCTTCAGTGTCGGAGTCACAACCTGATGATGAAATGTCTCTGGTGAATAGAGCATGGCGGACCTCTGCAAACAACTGTTGCCGCCATTTTGACAGCGGCAACTGAATACAGAGTGAACAGCAAGAAACGATCCAGCCGATGCTTATGTGACCCAGGCAAATGGGTGTTTACTGTTCGGAGTAGGCTTGGCGTTGGTTCAGCAAATCCGGGAGGTGGGTGGCCAGAATCCGGTCAATATCCGGCAGGCGCTCGGTCCGGTTCAGCGGCCGGGGGTATTGTGGGTCGTGGCGGTCATCGACAAGACATTGCCAGAGTTCCGTAGTCTCGGTAAACCGCTGGGTGAACTCCACACCAAAGTTAAGGCAGCCGTTGAGGATGACGTCGAGATAGCTTTGCATAATCGGACGAGCGGCTGATGGTTCGCCGGTGTCGTTGCCGACATAAGCCCAGAGCGTGCCACCTGTCGGCAGTGATTGCTCGCTCAGAGGACTGACCTGGTTCCAGGGCAGTTGAATACGCTGATAACCTTGTTCGCGCTCGTCAAAGTTTTTCAGATTTTCAGCATCGACCGCGAAATAAACCCCGTTGCATCGATGCATTGGGCTGTCATGGGCGCTGACCGCCGTTGCCGGCCATTCAGGTGAATGCATAGACCAGCGTCGCTGGATACCCTGTACTTCCACCGGACAGGCATCCGATGTAACGCCGGTCCGGCTGCGACTATCCTGGCAGATCAGGCTGCCGTATCCAAAAATATAGTGTGTTGGCATGGGTTACCTCATGATTGACGACACGGCGTCGTGAAAAATGATGAGCGCCATGATAATCATCATGCCGGCCAGTAACCAGCGAATGGCAGACTTTGCCAGCCAGGCGCGCAAGGTGGTGGCCAACAGCGTAGCGCCAATCATTGCGGGAAACGTCCCGAGACCAAAACTGAGCATGCTGATCATAGACTGGCCGACGGTCGGTTGCGCCAGACTGAACGTTAGGGCGGTGTAGACCAGTCCGCACGGGATAAAGCCCCAAAAATAACCTAACAGCAGAGCGGTACCTGGGTGACGCACTGGCATCAGGCGTTTGGCAACCGGTTGGGAAAGGGCCCAGATGGGCTTGCCGATGACTTCAATACGGGTGATCAGGTGGCTGAGACCTGAAAGGTACAGTGCCGTCAATACCAACAATAGTGAAGATATTAGTTTCATAGCTGGAAACGTCTGCTCTGGCAGCATGGACGCTAAAGAACCGAAAATCAGGGCCAGCGTTGCATAACTACCGATTCTGCCGATGTTATATAAAATCGAGTACGCCGCAGATTTCGCTTGCAAGCCCGCAGCTAATACGATGCCGCCGCACATGCCAAGACAGTGACCGGCCGAAACCAAACCGAGAAGAAAAGCAGCCGAGTATTCAGTCAGCATCGTCGTCACGATGTTTTTTGGTGGGAATCATGTCGTCGTCATCATCAAACAGTATGCGATGCGCCGGACTGTCGAGATCATCGTACTGCCCGTTACGAACGGACCACCAGAACAACAGACCGGAGACCACCAGTAAGAACAGTGTGACCGGAATAAGCAATAAAAGGATGTCCATTAAATTTTTCTTAGCCTCAGAGCATTACCGACAACAAACAGTGAACTGAGCGACATTCCGATGGCTGCTTGCCACGGGGTGACCCAGCCAAACGCGGCCAGCGGAAGCGCAATGACATTGTACAACAGGGCCCAACTCAGATTCTGCCGTATTATCCGATGGGTTTTCCGGGCCGTTAGGACGGCTTTACTCAAAACCTGTAAATCCTGAGTCAGCATCAGGACGTCGGCCTGCGACTTAGTCAGATCCGTAGCGTTAAGCATGGCAATCGACAGGTCGGCATGGGCCAAGAGAGGCGCATCATTCAGTCCGTCACCAATCACTGCCAGATGACGGGCCTCAGGAAACTGTTCCACCCAACGGACCTTATCCTCCGGAGTGCAACCCTGATGGAACTCGCCATTCAATCCTAAGCGCTGGATATCGTTTCGGAGGTTATTGCTGTGATCACCGGTGAGTACATGGCAACGGATTTTTGATGAGTTGAGTGAGTTAAGCATCAAAGGAACCGTTGGGCGTAATCGATCGTTCAGGGTCAGTCGCGCAATCAGTTCGTCGTTCAGGGTCAATCTGAGTGAGGTGCCTTCTTGAACCGTCGATGCGTGATCCCGGTCTTGACCTAAAAACCAGCGGCCCTCCGGGCTGTTGGCCATGACGCCCTGGCCGGGTAGGTTTTCTGGGTCTGATAAGCGGATGGCGTGTACGTCAGATGGTACTTCAGAAAACGCCTCAGCAATAGGATGTTCGCTGTTTGCTTCCAAAGCAGCACAAAGACTCATCAACGTTTCGCGAGAAAAATGTCGTTGTTCAGCCGCGGATGTGAGTTCGACATCGGTCACATAAAAGCGCCCTTCAGTCAGAGTACCGGTTTTATCAAACGCGATATCGGTTAAGCGACTGAGGCGCTCCAAAGCATAGCCACGGGTAATCACAAAGCCGTGTCGCTTCAGAGAGAGCGTAGCTTGTGCCAATGCTGTCGGGGTGGCCAACGACAGTGCGCAGGGGCAGGTAACCACCAGAACGCTGATGACAATCCAAAATGCCCGGTCGGGGTCGATCCATAACCAAATCAGCCCGATCATCCCTGCGATGATGAGCGTTGACCAGATGAACTGTCGGGCTCCCTGATCGATCAGAACTGCTAGGCGGGACTTGTCTGCTGACCCTCGTTCAATCAGAGCCGTCAACAGGTTATAGGAATGTCGTTCGCGAGTGACCCGGATATCGACGCGCTGGAAGCGGTTAGTTGTGCCGGCTGAGATGGTATCTCCGATGCGTTTATCGATGGGCTTGAACTCACCGGTAAAACTGGATTCGTCGAACTGACTCTGTCCGTCGACGACGATGCCGTCAAAGGGGCTGGTCTCGCCCGGCATCAGGCGGATGACATCATCGTTTGCGATGTCACTGAGGGGGGCTTCGCTGACACCCTGACGATCGACGCGCCGGCACATTTGTGGCATCAGTGTGTTGGTCAGCTGGCTCTCGCGTGTGGCCTGCGTCCGGGCCCGGAACTCCAGGAATCGGCTTAGAACCAAAAAGAACGTAAACATATTGACCGATTCGTAATACACCTCGCCATGACCGGTAAAAGTAGCGTAGCAAGAGGCACCAAATGCACTGAGAATGGCCAGACTGACGCTGACATCCATCGACATATGGCGCTGTCGAAGGCTGTTGAGCGCTGAAGTGAAAAATGGCCAGGCCGAAACAAAAATAACCGGCAGGGTCAGAAACAGGCTGGTCCACCACAGCCAGAGTTCGTGTTGTTCTGAAATACTGCCGGAATACAGCGCCACTGCGTTCATCATGGCCTGCATCATCCCAATGCCGGCAATGCCTAAGCGCAGGATATACTGACGTTGGGTCCGGGCTCTTATTTTTTCTTCCTCATCGGGCAGGAAAGGGCTGGCTTTGTAGCCGATGAGGAAAATCGATTGCATGATTTCCGACAGCTTGTTCTGTTCCGGATCCCAGTTCAATGAAAGCCGATGCGTGCTCGCGTTGACATGAGCCTGTTGCACGCCAGGGAGTTGTTGCAGTCTTTTTTCGATCAACCAGGAACAGGCTGAGCAGCTGATACCCTCAATAGAGAGTACGCAGGCCTGAGTGTCGTTTTCGGCCGATTGTACAAATGATTGTTGCACATCAGCCCGGTCATAAAGAGCCAGGGTGCTGAGGCCGGATTGGCGGCTTTCCAGTGCTTCAACAGGGTGTTGGTCCGGAGTGTAGAACCGATAGTAATCACCTAGACCGGCATCAAGAATGGTTTTCGCAGCGGACCGGCAGCCGGTGCAGCAGAAGTGAAGGGTTTGGTCTTCAACGGTCAGCGTAAGTGGCTTATCCGGATTCGGTAAGCCACAGTGATAGCAGGACGCCGGGTTCATTCGGGTTTTGGCAGCAAGACCAGTGGTTGCGTGGGAGGAACAGTCACATCCGTTGCATGCAGACGCCATTCCTGTTCGACGTTCAGAGGGTGCAACTGAAGATGGCGGTTTCCGGCAACTGTGTCAGGGAGTGTGCCAACGTACTCCCCTAGGCCGCGATGCTGAAGGTTGACCGTGACGTCGTAGTCGTCATTGGTTGGAAAAATAATCAACAGTTCCATGAGTTCCGGAAGTGGTGACAGCTCACCTGAAAGCGCAACCCGAATGGTCTGATCTTGCCAGTGAACGTCGCCCTGAAGGTTCATATTCCGGGCAAACGCATCTTCTTCGTAACGAACGGCATAACCTTTACCATCACGGTAAAAATTGTCGACTACCACCCCATCATGCGTGGTTACGGCTTTGTAAAGCAGGTAGAAGCTGGCTAAAACCAGAATGCCCAGCGGTACCAGCATGAACCAGAGCCAAAACTGTTTGTACCATGGGCCTTCATCGAACTCGTGTTGGGACACCTTACTCTCCAATCGTGTTTAAAAATTTGCCGGACCGAAAAAACGACTCTCTTCGGTTGATGTCAATCGATCGTCTGAATCGCTGCTGATCGTGAAATCAATCTTATTGGTTGGTAGTGTATTCTTCTCTTCCGGCAGCAGCAAAATGGTGGGAAGTGTGGCAGATTCGCCACCGTCGACCGTTATTTCGGTCGGGCTGTTGAACTCAAGTCCCTCAAGACCTGAAACACTGACGTTAAACGTATGGGCTTCGTCGGTCATGTTGGCTATTTTCAGCAGATAGTTATTCTGGATCAGTCCATTGGCTGTCATCTGATGCAGTGCACCACGATCGCGAATGATGTCCAGCTCAATCGGTACCCGTGAGATCAGAACAATAGTAAATGCAACGATCATCGCAGTAAGAACAGCAGCGTAGCCGATCAATCTCGGGCGGAACAGGTGCGTTTTCTTACCTTCGAGCGCATTTTCAGTGGTGTAGCGTACCAGACCCTTTGGATAGCCCATCTTTTCCATGACGCTGTCGCAGGCATCGACGCACGCGGCACAGCCAATGCACTCGTATTGCAGTCCGTCGCGGATATCGATTCCGGTAGGGCAGACCTGAACGCAGAGATCACAGTCAATACAGTCACCCAGGCCCAAGGAGGCCGGCTCCACACCACGCTTTCGTGCGCCACGGGGTTCGCCTCGTTTGGCGTCATAGCTGACAATCAACGTATCACGGTCAAACATGACCGATTGAAAACGAGCATAGGGACACATGTAGATGCACACCTGTTCACGCAACCAACCAGCATTTCCATAGGTTGCCAGCGTGAAAAATGCGATCCAGAAAATGGCCCAACCGTGCGCCTGAAACTGAACCAGGTCCGGAATCAGTTGTTTCACTGGTGTAAAGTAGCCGACGAAAGTGATTGCTGTTGCTAGCGCGACCAACACCCAAAGCGCGTGCTTAGCGGCTTTGCGGGCAACTTTTTCAATGGTGAAATTTTGTTTGTCCAGCTTGATCCGTGCGTTCCGTTTGCCTTCGGTTTTTTCCTCGATGTACATGAATATCCATGTCCAGGCACTCTGTGGACAGGTATAGCCGCACCAGACCCGCCCGGCGAAGACGGTAATAAAAAACAGTGCAAAGGCGGAAATGATCAACGCCCAAGACAGCAGGATAAAATCCTGTGGCCAGAAGGTAATGCCGAAGATATGAAACTGACGGGATGGAAGATCAAACAGGACGGCTTGTTGGCCATCCCAATCCAGCCACAAAATACCGAAGTAAGCGGCAAAAAGAACTAAACCACCAAAGAATCGAAAGTTGCGAAACACACCTTTGATACGGCGGACATAAATTTTATCGCGAGACTGGTACAGGTCCGTTGCAATAACCTGTTCGTTATTTGAATCAGAAGGCTGGGACATGAGAAGACCACTGCATTTAGTTATTCAAAAACAGGTATTTTAATTGTGCTTTTGGATAACTAAAAGGGAGGCAGAGCCTCCCTTACTGTTTAATTACCGCGCGCCGTGACTCAGGCTGTAAACATAGCCGGCCAGCAGGTGAACTTTTTCGGATCCGAGAATGTCTTCCCAAGCAGGCATATTGCCCGCACGTCCGTTGTTCAGGGTCAGAGTGATATCCTGTTTCAGGTCCAGCTCAGGATTGTCATAGAGCCAGATGTTGTCCGTCAGGTTCGGAGCCCCTAAAGCAATGTTGCCGGTTCCGTCAGGACCGTGACAGGCGCTGCACATTTGCGAGTAGATTACCTCGCCGTTGGCCGCCAGTTCGGCATTGTGTTCATTACCTGACAGTTCCAGAACATACTCTGTCACTGCAGCAACGCCAGTGCTACCCAAGGTATCTTTCCACGCTGGCATTTGCCCGCGACGGCCTTGAATTAATGACGTTTTGATCTGTTCGCCACTGCCGCCATACAGCCAATCATCGTCGGTCAGGTTCGGGAAGCCATAATAACCTTGGGCAGTTTGACCATGGCACAGAGCACAGTTATTTATGAAAATCTGTTGCCCCATACGAACAGCCTGAGGATTATCCTTCAGCTCTTCCACAGGGATTTGCGCGAAGCGCTCAAAGATTTCACCGTATCTTTCCTCATGAGCTGCCGTCTCCGCAGCCAGTTGCCCGGCGGATGACCAGTTGCCCAAGCCTTTATAGTTACCTATGCCGTACCAGGCCAGGTAGCCGATACCGAAAAAGATGGTGATCCAGAACATGTTCAGCCACCACTTCGGCATTGGCTTATTGTATTCCTCAATGCCATCAAAGCTGTGACCGGTGGTTTCTTCCGGATCTGATGAGCCCGGCATACGGCGCGTCAGGAAAATCAGCGCAACCAGGCCCAAGATGGTGATGCCGGTTAAGGCAAAAATGTAGGCACTCCAAAAAGTACTCATTTGTTTTCTCCCGTATTGCGCTCTTTGTCTTTATTATCAGGTTCATCGTCGGCGAAAGGGAGGTTGGCGGCCTCGTCAAATCGCTTTTTGTTCTTTTTGCTGTATGCCCAGAACACGACGATGGCAAAGGCAACGGTCGTCATGACCGTTGCGAGCGCTTGTAGATCAGCGTTATCCATGGTTTATCGTCCGGTTACTACAGTGCCCAGATGCTGCAGGTACTCGACCAGCGCATCGATCTCTTTTACACCGTCGGTCTGCTCAGCAGCCGTTGCGATGTCTTCATCGGTGTACGGGACACCCAGAGTGCGCAGTGCTTTAAGTTTGGCCGGAGTTTTAGAGCCATCTATGGTGTCTTCAAACAACCAAGGGAAGGCAGGCATATTCGACTCCGGTACCACGGAGCGAGGGTCATAAAGGTGAGCTTTATGCCATTCATCACTGTAACGACCACCGACACGAGCCAGATCGGGTCCTGTACGCTTGGAGCCCCACTGGAAGGTGAAATCATAGACGGTTTCACCGGCTTGCGTGTATGCGCCGTAGCGTTCAACTTCGGCACGTAATGGACGGATCATTTGGGTGTGGCAGTTGTAGCAACCTTCACGGATATAGATGTCTCGTCCCTCAAGCTGAACCGGAGTGTAGGGTTCTAGTCCGGCAACCGGTTCCGTGGTGTTTTTAACAAAAAACAGTGGGACGATTTCGACCAAGCCACCAAAGCTGATCGCAATGGCGATAAAAATTGCCATCAGGCCGACATTTTTTTCTACATTTTCATGTTTCAACATGGATTCTTAACTCCTTCAGGCCGCTGACGGTTTAGAGATCGCTTGCTCTTGCTGGCTGTTACGAATGGTAAACCACACATTCACAGCCATCAGCAGCATGCCGGTCAGGAAGATTGCACCGCCAATCAGTCGTACGACATAGCCTGGGAAACTGGCCTCTACACCCTGAACAAAGCTGAACTGCAATGTTCCATCGGTGTTAATGGCGCGCCAGTAGAGTCCCTGCATAATACCGTTGACCCACATAGAAGCGATGTACAGTACCGTACCGATGGTCGCCAGCCAGAAGTGGACGTTGATCCATGCCAGGTTATGCATCGATTCACGGCCCCAGAGACGAGGAATGGTGTGATACATGGCACCAATAGAAATCATCGCAACCCAACCCAATGCACCAGCGTGCACGTGGCCAATGGTCCAGTCAGTATTGTGTGACAGTGCGTTAACGGTCTTGATCGACATCATCGGGCCTTCAAAGGTCGACATGCCGTAGAAAGAAAGTGATACAACCAAGAATCGGAGGATCGGGTCATTACGCAGTTTGTGCCAGGCACCCGACAGCGTCATCATCCCGTTGATCATACCGCCCCAGCTGGGCGCAAGAAGGATCAATGACATAACCATGCCGAGGTTTTGAGCCCAGTCAGGCAGTGCGGAGTAGTGCAGATGGTGACCACCCGCCCACATGTAGACGGCGATCAGTGCCCAGAAATGCACAATAGACAGTCGGTATGAGTAGACCGGACGTTCTGCCTGCTTTGGCACATAGTAATACATCATGCCCAGGAAACCTGCAGTCAGGAAGAAACCGACGGCATTGTGGCCATACCACCACTGAACCATGGCATCCATCGTTCCGGCATAGGCTGAATAGGCGTGCGTCATGCTGGTTGGCATGGCGGCGCTGTTCACAACGTGCAGTACCGCAACGGTAATAATGAAGGCCAGGTAAAACCAGTTGCCGACATAGATGTGAGGCATTTTGCGGCGCATGATGGTACCAACAAAAACGACCAGATACGCCACCCAGACCAGAGTGATCAGGATGTCCAATGGCCAGATCAGCTCAGCGTACTCTTTACCAGCTGTCAGCCCCAGTGGCAATGTCACCACGGCACCGACAATCACGGCTTGCCAACCCCAGAAGGTAAAGGCTGCCAGAGGCCCAAATGCCAAGCGGGCCTGTGTGGTTCTCTGAACAACGTAGTACGAGGTGGCAAACAGAGCTGAACCACCAAAAGCGAAAATTACCGCGTTGGTGTGCAGAGGACGTAACCGGCCGAAGTGAAAATAAGGTCCGAAATTGAGCTCTGGAAAGGCCATTTGCGCTGCGATGATGACACCGACGAGCATACCAATGACACCCCAGACGATAGTCATCACTGAAAACTGACGAACTACGGTGTAGTTGTAGGTTTCAGCCGTTTGGGAGGATTGAATTGCATTACTCATTTGTAGGTTTCCAATCGTTTTTTTAATAAGGCGAGACGGAATCGGGCGCAAGTATGCTGCGCGTGTCAGGTTTTTGCAAATGACATAAATCAATTAACTGATAACGATAGCTTTACTTTGAAAAAACGTTTGATCTAGTTGCTCGATCGGCACCAGCGGCTCTGCGATAGGGGTTTCGCTCCGCTTAGACGATGAAGAAGGGACGAGTGCTGTTCGATCAACCGGTGATACGGAATCAGGAATGTCCGCTATTCACCCGGCTGATCATTCAGATTTACTCGCCGCCTTTCGATCAGTTTAGGCCGGCAGTTTTTCAGGCCGTTTGAGTCCGCTTTAACCGGATCTGGTCGATATGTTGCCCTCGCTGCATTAACGACTGGGCCCGAGCGTCCAAAGCGATGCCGTGACGGGTGCTTTTCAGTCGGACCGGTGTATTGCTGGCACAATAGCCTTTGTGCGTGATAAGTGAGTCGTTGTCTGATGTTGAAATCAGCAGTGCCTCGGATATCTTGTCGCGCACTCTGACTGTCACGGGTTGCAGGTTGCCAACCATGAATTCCAGCCCGAACACGATGGCGTCGCCAGCGCGCTTAAGCCAGCGGACGACGGCCAGGCGACCATTGCCGTCTGTTGATTGCTGATGCATCACAACGTCACCAACGGAAAGCGATTGGGCGTCTTTCCAATCGGAAATCCGCACGCAGGCGCCGGTTTTACTGATGTTGACGGTATGACTGTCGATCAGACGATCTTTGACTGAGTTGGGTGAGCGCAAGAAGCTGTGAATGGTATTCAGCCCCAGTGCTGTGTTCGCTTCGATCGCGCAAGGCGCCCGTTCAAAGCGCCGGCTGGATGACTGTTTCCAGGCCAGCAGAGCTTTTTTCAGCGCCATAAAGGCATCGATATTGTCGGTACCTGGTGCGAATCCCAGTGTTTCGGCGGCGGTGCCGTTGCGCAGCTGACTCATGTGCTGCCGAACCTGTTCGATGATTGGCAGAGGGTTGATAACGCGGATGAAAGCCGCATTCCCTGCACCGGAGATCTGCCGGGCGGTCAGGACGCCGGATTGGGACTCGAGATCGACATAAAAGTAATGCGCGTTGAACTCCCGACTCTCCTGGTGGTTAACCTGCGCTCTGAATGACCATTTGCGCAGATAACTGTCTATCAGTCGTAGCTCGCGGTCGTTCAGGTGTTCGGGTTGAGCGGCCTGATACAGAATGCCCTGCTTATAGCGGCTTTCAATATCTCGGTTGTCAGGCTGATTGCTGTGAAAGTCGGTTAGAAAACGTGATTCGGCAAACTGGTACAGCCGATTGATCTCTCCCCATAACACGGCCGGTTGGGTTCGATGCTGTTCGCTATAGTCCTGCATTTGTTCGAGCATGGCAGACAACGCCCAGTAGGCGAAATTAGCCAGTTCTTCTTTCGAATGAGGAACGGCATCCCTTAACAGCAGTTTTGCCGCATAGGCAAACTCTCGGTTGAGATCCGGTAGTTCACTGCGGTGCCGGGCGGTTATTTCCAGCTCACCGCTTCGCACCTGTTGTATATAAAGCAGGTAGCGGTTTATGAGCCCTTCGGTCAGGCTGAATCGAGCGTCTCCATTTAATGGCATTCGGTTCAGGTTATGCAGGTTGGTTGCAACTTTATCGAAGTGACTGTGGAAGTCCGCCACATTCAATACCTGATTCACCAGTACATCTCGATAAAGCGCTGTCGTTTCCTTACTAATGTGCAGATTCTGCTTGGGCATTGTGAGCCGCAGAGACGCTATACTCATCTGCCTATCCTCCAGATGGACTCTTCTAAGCGTAAAGATAGATCATATTTTGATCTGAGACAGGGTTCTTGCTGTATTTGCGAACTACCGCACATTTTTAACGCGGATCGGTTTGGTGGTGATTGCAAAGGTGTCCAACTAGTGTTGCTTTCAGAGCACTTTACCCACGTTATTAAGCATGGCTTAAAACCCGGTAAGCGCGATCTGACAACACACGTCGGCTAAGTCTCACCAGCCTATATGGGTTTAAAACCCTTGTGGTGCCCAGTTTTTTTAAGATCGAGCGGTGGTCGAATGGGGAGCCTGAGTCTCTGGAGTACACAGAAGTGTGAATCTGCACCCTCGTGGAACGACCAAGGTCTAATGGTTGGTGAAATCCGGCTGCTCAATAATCGACGGGATATCGGTTCCATATAAAAACAACAAAGAGGACGATTCAATGAACTTGTGGTGGGTAATGACCTCCAGCTCGCAATGCAGCTATGAGGAGTTAAAGAGGCGACAATGTCTGGCTCTGAGTTGGTCTGAACTGGACGACCTGAGCAAGTATGTTCGGGACAAGCCGGGCTGGGAGCGACAGTTCAAAACCTTTGTGCAGTTGCGAGGTAACATTGCATACGTTAACGATCGTCGATGGGGTCCCCAGCAGCAAGACTTAAGTACCGGTGTCCCTGATGTCTTTTGGCGATGGTTACACATTCGGAAGGGCGATTTAATCGCGCTTATGGAGACCGGTAGTCAAATCACGCTCGGTCAGATCGAAGTACTTGGCATTGCACGTGTGCATACAGACGCGTTTTCTACCTATCGTTACGATAGTCAGTATCATCATGCTCATCAGGTGCTTGGTGGCTTAAAATGGGTCGATTGGGATATCAAACACTTTGGTGAACTGCCCAAGCCAGAAGGATCCTTTAACGCGTTGACGATCGATAACAGCCAGATAGCTCTCGTTGAGGAAGCATTGTCGGCCTCTGAAGCTATCCAGGCCTGATGAGGGGGGGGCGGTCATGGCTGAGGTTTGTCGGACGACAGTTAAAAGCAGATGAACCAGCGTCACGGGCGTCCTGTTGGTTCTGTCTGCTGCATTTGCCGAATGTAATGCGTTTGTCGCTCTGATATTCTCATGGCAAAGGAGTTTTAGGATAGGGCAGGATTCGATGCAGCATTGTATTAAAGCTTGGGTGTATGGAAAGGTTCAGGGCGTCGGCTATCGGATGTTTTGTAAACGGCGGGCAAAAGAGCTTAATCTGGACGGCTATGCACTGAATCTGTCGGATGGACGGGTAGAAGTGCTGGTCTGTGGTCACAGTGACGCCATCGAGAAAATGATTGAGTCGCTCAACGAAGGACCCGCATTTGCCCAAGTGCTCGGCGTCGATGTGGAGCCAAGCCAGGAAACCGCGGCTGCCGGTTTCATGACCGGTTAATCCATTACTCTTTATTCCCCCAGTCGCCAGTATTGGTGCCAGTAAGTTAGTACACGCTTCGGGTACCAGGTCTGTCCCCGGCTGCCGTTATATCGAGCCAAAGCCCGAATGACGCTGCCATCTTCCAGTTCGAGGTAGTGTGCTAATATGGTGGTGCCATAGCGAAGGTTGGTGGCGACATCCATCAGATTGTCGTCTTCCCGGCCGATTTCTTTTTTCCAGAACGGCATAATCTGCATCATACCCCGCGCGCCGGCATAGGATATTGCATAGTTGTCAAAGGCGCTCTCGACCTGAATCAGAGCCAGGACCAAGCCCGGTTCCAGGCCTGCTCGGGTCGCCTCATGGTGAATCATCGTTAACAGATGGATTCGCTGCTCCGGATCTTCGATCCAACGGCTGAGCGGGGCGCTCATGCCGGCAAGCCAGACCTGACCGACATACTCGTCTTCAAAGGAATGTGTCTCATTGACAGCATTTTTCAGGGCCGCGACCAGATCGCTTTCTGGTGCGTCTGCCTGACTGGTCTGGATGCAAAACAGAAGCAGCGGCAGGGTCCAGACTTTGAGTAACCGTTTAAGTTGTGTGTTCATTGTCGAAAATCTTGAAATTTCAAGTGTTTACAGAGCAGTTGGGGGCTAATAAAGCACAAGGATGGGTTAATTTGAAGGCTAATCCTGTATAATGCTC
>NZ_CH724149.1:938349-1003993 GCF_000153185.1 Reinekea blandensis MED297
TTACTTGGATCGGGATAAAGCATGCGAAGCCAGTATTGTGGAGAGTTAGACAGCTCATTTATTGATCAGACCGTGACGATCTGCGGTTGGGTTCACCGGCGCCGGGACCACGGTGGCGTCATATTTCTGGACGTGCGTGACCGCGAAGGGGTTATGCAGGTGGTTTTCGACCCGGATGCGGCAGACAGTTTCGAAATTGCAGATCGCGTTCGCTCTGAATACGTTATTCAGGTAACTGGCCGCGTACGTGCCCGACCCGAAGGTACCGTCAACTCCAATATGCGTACCGGTGAAGTTGAGTTGCTGGGCAAAGAGATCCAGGTTCTTAACAAGGCGGCAACACCGCCATTCCCGTTGGATGAGTACTCCGGTGTTGGTGAAGACGTTCGCCTGAAATACCGCTATATGGATTTGCGTCGCCCGGAAATGCAGCAAAAGTTGATTCTGCGTTCAAAAATCACCTCGAGTATTCGCCGTTCGCTGGAAGATCAGGGCTTTATTGATATTGAAACTCCGATTCTGAACCGTGCCACTCCAGAGGGTGCACGGGACTATCTGGTGCCATCGCGTACGCATCCGGGGTCGTTTTTCTCCTTGCCACAGTCCCCTCAGTTGTTCAAACAGCTGTTGATGGTCTCTGGCTTTGATCGGTATTACCAGATTGCCAAGTGTTTCCGGGATGAAGATCTGCGTGCAGACCGACAGCCTGAGTTTACCCAGATTGACCTCGAGACCTCCTTTATGGATGAAGAAGGCATCATGGCGATTACCGAAACCATGATCCGGGATATCTTCAAAGAAGTGTTGAATGTCGAGTTCGATGATTTCGAGCGCATGCCCTTCTCTGAAGCCATGGAGCGTTTTGGCAGTGACAAACCCGATTTGCGTATCCCGCTGGAGCTGGTCACCGTTGGTGACTTAATGACCGAAGTTGAGTTTAAAGTTTTCTCTGGTCCGGCGAAGGATCCAAAAGGTCGCGTAGCGGCCCTGAAGGTGCCGGGTGGTAACAGCCTGACCCGTAAACAGATCGACGACTACACCAAGTACGTCAGCATCTTTGGCGCAAAAGGGTTGGCTTATATTAAGGTGAATGACAAAACGGATCTCGAAGAGGGTCTGCAATCACCGATCGTTAAGTTCCTGCCGACCGACGTCCGTCAATCCTTGCTTGAGCGTTTGGATGCCCAGGATGGCGATCTGATCTTCTTTGGTGCTGATAAAGCCTCCGTTGTGAACGATGCACTGGGTGCATTGCGCTGCAAGATTGGCGAGGATATGAACCTGTACACCAAAGAGTGGGCACCGCTTTGGGTTGTGGACTTCCCGATGTTCGAAGACAACGGCGACGTGCGACTGACGGCGCTTCACCATCCGTTTACCATGCCATCTTGTTCTATTGAAGAGCTGAAGGCTAACCCGGCAGCGGCTTTGTCTAAAGCTTATGACATGGTTCTGAATGGTATGGAGCTGGGTGGTGGCTCGATCCGTATTCATCAGGAAGAAATGCAGAACGCTGTCTTTGATGTGCTGAAGATTGATAAAGAAGAACAGGAAGAGAAGTTTGGATTCCTGCTCTCGGCTCTGCGCTACGGTGCACCTCCGCATGGTGGTCTGGCTTTCGGTCTGGATCGTTTGGTTATGTTGATGACCGGATCTGACTCGATTCGGGAAGTCATTGCCTTTCCGAAAACGCAGACAGCGGCTTGTGTCATGACACACGCACCAGGTCAGGTTGAGCCTGAGCAGTTGAAAGAGCTGAATATTCGGGTTCGTAAACCCCAGTCCGACGCCTGATTACCAGGTTCGGATTCGAAAAACGGGAGCTGTCAGGCTCCCGATTTTTTTTAAACGACACTTGTCATAACCATGATTCATAGATTCAGGAGAAGCATGCATGGCCGGTCACAGTAAATGGGCAAACATTAAACACCGTAAAGCGGCCCAAGACGCCAAACGGGGAAAGATTTTCACTAAAATCATCCGTGAACTGGTGGTTGCGGCAAAAACCGGAGGTCCAAACCCGGAAGACAACCCCACGTTACGCAGTGTTATCGATAAGGCACTGGGCGCTAACATGAAGCGGGATACCATCGATAAAGCGATTGCTCGTGGTGCGGGTAATGCCGATGGTGATAACTACGAAGCGATGACCTATGAAGGCTACAGTGCCGGTGGCGTTGCGGTTTACGTAAAATGCCTGTCCGACAACCGCAATCGCACTGTGAGTGAAATCCGTCACTGCTTTACCAAAACCGGTGGTAATCTGGGTACTGATGGTTCAGTGGCCTATTTGTTTTCGACAGCAGGACAGTTGTTTGTAGAAAAAGCCGAAGAAAACGCGCTGATGGAAGTGGCCCTGGAAGCCGGGGCAGAGGATGTAATCGCCAATGATGATGGCAGTTTTGAGATCCGAACCCAGCCCGATGATTTTACCTCAGTGCGTAATGCGCTTGTTGAGGCGGGCTATGAGCCCGAAGGCGAGGTAACCATGATTCCATCAACGGAAACCGACGTCAGTGGTGACGCCGTAGAAACCGTGCAGCGGCTGATCGACATGTTGGAAGACCTGGATGATGTACAGGCAGTCTATACCAATGCGTCTTTTCAGGATGAGTAAAACGTTTTGGCATTGATACTGGGGATTGACCCGGGTTCGCGTAAAACCGGTTTCGGGCTGATCAATCAGCACGGTACGCGTATGGAGTATGTCTCCAGCGGCGTCATTCGCGTGCACAAAGAGCCTACGCTGGCTGACCGGCTGGATCTGATCTACACCAGCGTCAGTGAAATCATCGAGCAGTTTTCACCCGCCTGTATGGCCATTGAACAGGTGTTTATGGGGCGAGGGCCTGACTCAGCCCTTAAACTGGGGCAAGCCCGCGGTGCTGCCATCATTGCTGGTACCCAGGCCCGCATCGATGTCTACGAGTATGCGGCAAGAAAAGTTAAGCAGTCCGTCGCCGGTAATGGTAATGCAGACAAAGATCAGATCGGTTATATGGTTAAGTCAATCCTGAAATTGCCGGGCGTTCCTCAGGAAGATGCCGCCGATGCCCTTGCCATCGCGTTGTGTCATGCCTACAACCATACCGGTTTAGTCAACATCGCCGGTGCTACCCATTCACGTCGTGGACGGGTTCTCTGATGTCGTTACTCTATGCCATTGAGCTGTTTGGCGTCGCGGTCTTTGCCATGGCCGGTGCCATCGAAGCCGCCAGGAACCGTTTTGACCTGTTTGGTGTGCTGGTGTTGGCCTTCGTCTCAGCACTTGGCGGCGGAACGCTCAGAGATCTGCTTTTGGACCGTTCGCCCTTGTCTTGGATTGCAGACACACGCTTAGCTTATGTGGCACTGGGTTCCGGGTTTGCCATGTTCTTACTGGCCAAGTTTGTACGGATTCCATTCCGGGCACTGCTGTACGCCGATGCCGTCGGGTTGGCCGCCTTTACCGTGAGTGGAACACTCATTGCCATGAATCAATCCATGCCAGGGCTGGTGGCGGTACTGATGGGAATGGCCTCAGGGATCTTTGGTGGTGTCATTCGGGACATTATGGCGAATGAAATCCCCTTGATTTTTCGCCGGGACGTCTATGCGACGGCCTCCTTGAGCGGCGCATTATGGATATATTGGAGTCAAATGTTCGGGCTTAACGATACCGCTTCACTGACTAGCGGATTTATACTGGTCGTGTTGGTTCGTTTTGCCGCCATTCGCTGGCAGCTCTCGTTGCCTGGCTTTCTGAATACAGCGTCTTATCGACGTGAAAATCATCCGGAGGATTTATGATTGGTCGAATACAGGGCACGTTGCTGGAAAACAAAGCACCGGAGTTGCTCGTCGATGTGCACGGCCTGGGTTACGAAATTCAATGCCCGCTGTCGACCATTTTTGCATTACCAGCGACGGGTGAGATAGTGACGCTTCACACGCATCTGGCGATTCGCGAGGATGCGCATGTTCTATACGGTTTTGCGACTCAGAAAGAAAGAACGCTCTTTCGGACGCTGATTAAAATCAGCGGGGTTGGCCCAAAGCTGGCTTTGGCCATACTCAGCGGGATGGAAACCAATCGCTTTATTCAATCGATTCAGGATCAAGACCCCGGGGCTTTAGTTAAGATTCCGGGTGTTGGTAAGAAAACGGCTGAGCGATTGATCGTTGAAATGAAAGATAAGTTAGCGCAGCTGGGCAGTCAGGGTGCGGAGCTGATCACCCCGATGGAAGCACTGGTTGAGAAGAACAGCCGGACGGATGCGCTTCAGGACGCGGAAGGGGCGCTGATTGCGCTGGGCTATAAGCCAACACAGGCCAGTAAGGCGGTATCTAATGTGGCGGCGGATGGTATGTCGTCGGAAGATATTATTCGTGCTGCTCTGAAAGCGATGTAAGAGGGTCTGAACATGATCGAAACGGATCGTTTTATTACACCGGAAGTGGAATCGCCTCGTGAAGTTCAGCACGACCGGGCGATTCGACCGGATACTCTGGCGGAGTATATCGGTCAGCCGGTGGTTAAAGAAAAAATGGAGATCTTCCTCGGTGCCGCGCGTAAACGTGAAGAACCCTTGGATCACACTCTGATTTTTGGCCCGCCGGGCTTAGGTAAGACAACGCTGGCGAACATCATTGCCAATGAAATGGGAGTAAACATCAAAACAACGTCCGGTCCGGTGTTGGAAAAGGCGGGTGATCTTGCGGCCATGCTGACCAATCTGGAAGAAGGGGATGTGCTCTTTATCGACGAAATTCATCGCTTGGCACCCAATGTTGAAGAGGTGCTTTATCCAGCGATGGAGGACTATCAACTGGACATCATGATTGGCGAAGGGCCGGCAGCTCGCAGTATCAAGTTGGAGTTACCACCCTTTACCCTGGTTGGGGCAACGACCCGGGCCGGCTTGCTGACCTCACCACTGCGAGACCGCTTTGGCATCGTAGAGCGGCTTGAATTCTACTCAACCGCCGATCTTGCTGAGATTGTTGAGCGCTCTTCGCGCAAACTCAGTATTGAAATTGATCCGGAAGGCGCCGCAGAAATTGCACGTCGCTCACGGGGCACCCCACGTATTGCAAATCGGTTGTTGAGACGCGTTCGTGATTACGCGGACGTTAAACATGACGGTCAGGTCACTGCTGCCGTCGCCGATGCCGCGTTGAACATGTTGCATGTCGACAGAGCCGGTTTTGATCATCTGGATCGTCGGGTGTTGTTGGCGTTAATCGAAAAGTTTGGCGGTGGTCCTGCCGGTGTTGAAAACATTGCAGCAGCTATCAGCGAAGAGCGCGATACGCTCGAGGATGTCGTGGAGCCGTACCTGATTCAGCAAGGCTATCTGATCAGAACCCCACGTGGCCGTATTGTGACCGATCTGGCCTATCTGCACTTTGATCTTTCCCCATCATCAACGAAAAGCTGAGGTGAGAAGGATTCGGGCAGTGCAAAGGCTTCGAAAATAGCGGTTAACGCTGTCATCTTCCATCTGGTAATTGATGGGGGAATTCTTTAGCCTAGGGCGGATTATAATTACGAGTAGGAACCTTTTCTGTGCCCGAGCAGCTGTCATATTGGCAACTCATTGCCGATGCCTCTTTAGTCGTAAAGCTAGTTATGCTGACCCTTGTTGCGCTGTCTGTCGCTACATGGGTATTTATTTTTGAGCGCAGAAACGTGATGAATCAAGCGGCCAGTAAGTTGGCTGCCTTTGAGGAGCGATTCTGGTCTGGCATTGACTTGGCCCATCTCTATCGTCAGGTGAATGCAAATCCGGATGAAGCCAACTGTGGCGAGTCGATCTTCCGCGCAGGGTTTAAAGAGTTCAGTCGTATGCGACAGCAGAACGTGACCGATGCCGATGGCATCATGGCGGGCTGTCAGCGCGCGATGCGGGTCGCCGTCAGCAAAGAAAATGACCGGCTGGATTCGCACCTGTCGTTTATGGCCACGGTGGGTTCAACCAGTCCTTACATCGGTCTGTTCGGGACTGTATGGGGCATCATGCATTCTTTTCTGGGTCTGGCGACCGTGACTCAAGTCTCCTTGTCGACCGTCGCGCCAGGTATTGCCGAGGCGTTGATTGCAACGGCAATGGGCCTGTTTGCTGCCATTCCGGCGGTGATCGCTTACAACCGATTCTCCGCCCGCAGCGATAAGATCCTGACAGGTATGGAAATGTTTGCTGAGGAGTTCTCCGCGATATTGCATCGCCAGGCGCACCTGCTCGCCACTCAACAGGTTAAGCAACCATCATGATCACTACTCGTCAGCGTCGTAAACCGGTCGCGGAAATGAACGTCGTGCCCTATATCGACGTGATGCTGGTATTGCTGATTATTTTCATGGTGACGGCGCCGATGATGGTGCAAGGCGTCGATGTGGACGTACCCAAGGTTGCCAATGCGCCGTTGAACATTGATGAGCGCGAGCAGTACGTGGTTGTCGCCTTGAGGTCGGATGGACAGGCACTGATTGAACGGGGAAATGAACAGGCCGCAACGGTTGATGACCCGGAGATTACCGGCTATGTCGCCGGAGTTCTCGAAGCACAACCTCAACTGAGAGTATTGTTACGGGCTGATCAGAGCGTGCCGTACGGTCGTGTGATGGCGGTAATGTCCCGTTTGCAGGCGGGCGGCATTGACTCTGTCGGCTTGATCACCGAGGCCCCGGATGAGCAGTCCTGACGTTACCCTGACTCAGCACTTTACCGTACCGATTTTAGCTGCCGTTGTTGTTCATTTGGTGGTGGTTGGTCTTTTGCTGGGCAGTTGGTCACTGTCGTTTCAGCGAACGGTCGATTTTGAGATCCCTGATCATATCCGGGCAGAGATCGTCCGCGTTGACGAGGTGCAGCCGGAGCCGCAACCCGTTGTTGAGCAGCCAGCCCCAAAACCAACACCCAAGCCGGAACCTAAGCCCGAACCGGCTCCGAAACCTGAGCCCAAGCCGGAGCCTGCGCCCCAACCGAAGCCAGAGCCGGTACCTGAGCCGAAACCAGAGCCGGCACCCGTTGAAGATACGGTTGATTTGTCAGAAGCAACCGAACCTGAGACACCTCAGGAACCTGTGCAAGAGCCTCCAGCGGAAACCGCCCCTGAACAGCCAGCGGAACCGAGTCAGGAAGATTTGTTTGAATCGCTGTTAGAAGGGCTGGCTGAAGAAGATGAACAAATCAATCAACAGATCGCCGAGATCGAACAGGCACAGCAGCGGCAGGCTGAAGTTCGACAGCAGGTAAATAACTACCAGGCGGCGATTACAGAGCAAATTGCTCAACGTTGGTCGAGACCGGTTGAGTTGAGACTGATGGATGTTTCACAGCTGGAAGCGTCGGTTTTGGTTGAGTTGTTACCAACCGGAGAGCTGTTGAATGTGACACTTACCCGGTCCAGTGGGAACAGCAACTACGACCAGTCGGTGCTCAGGGCCATTGAGCGTGTGCGTCGATTTTCCGTTCCTGACGATGCTGCCGTATTTGAAGCCGGTGAGTTCCGTCGTTTAAATGTGACCTTCAGACCCGAGGATTTAGATAAGTTATGACATTGTTACGATCTGTCCGACTGATGACGGCAGTGCTGGCATTGTGCTGGCCGCTGCTTTCGCATGCAGACCTCGATATCGTGGTCACCAAAGGGTATGACACCCAAACCAAGATTGCGGTTGTACCGTTTTTCTGGGAAGGCTCGCAGGCGTTACCTGAGCGTGTCGACAACCTGATTACGAATAATCTGGTCAGAACCGGTCGTTTTGACCCATTGGCGCCTGCTAAAATGCTGAGCCAGCCTTATTCGGAAGACGGAGTCTTCTTTCGTGACTGGCGCTTGTTGAATCAGGAGTTTCTGATTATCGGGCATCTCAAGCCTTATGGTGATGCAAAGGTTGAAGCTGAAATTGCTTTATACGATGTGGTCAAAAACCGTCGGGTCGTTCGTGTCACGCAGGTTGTGGGAGTGCATCAGCTGAGAGACTTTGCTCATTCATTGTCGGATCTGTTTTACGAGCGGATGACCGGGGTTCGGGGTATTTTTTCAACCCGTATTGCATTTGTAACCCGCAAGATCGTCTCTCAGCAGCAGTACGATTATCGGCTTCAGATCGCTGACGCCGATGGGCAGCGGGCGCGTACGATTTATCGCTCGAATGAACCGATTATCTCGGTGGCCTGGTCGCAGAAGGGTGATCGTGTTGCCTTTGCTAACAAGGTCGGCGATCGCTGGAAGATATTTATTCAGGATCTACGCAGTGGGCAGGTGAACTCCATTTCAGATGTTCGTGGCTACACCAGTGCACCGAGCTTCTCACCGGACGGTCGTTATCTGGCGTATGTATCCAGTTATCGCAACAGTCCTGAGATATACCTGTATGAATTTCAGACAGGAAAGTCGGAGCGATTGACCCGAAACAGCTACATTGATACCGAGCCGAGCTTTTCCGCCGATTCAAAATCGATCGTTTTCACATCGGAAAAGGGAGGTAGCCCACAAATTTACCGATATGATCTTGCGACCAAGCGCACAGAACGCTTAACCTTTGAGGGTACGCAGAATCTGAGAGCCCGGTACAGTTCGGACGGCAAATACCTGGTTTTTGTGCACCAGATTGACGGACGCTTTCACATCGCGTCGATGGATCTGGCAACCCGGGACATCAGGGTGCTGACCGAGACGAATCTGGACGAGTCACCGTCCATTGCGCCAAACGGAACAATGCTGGTTTATGCGACACAACGCGGAAACCAGGGGGTGCTGGCATGGGTTTCTCTTGATGGGCAGGTCACCAACCAGATGAAGTCTGATTTTGGCGATGTGCTTGAGCCGGCGTGGTCTCCGTACTTGAACTGAATTTAAATACAGTTCAGGATGGACAGCAGAGCCGGACTTAGAATAAAGTTACGGAACAAACAATAAACCTGAATAAATGGGATAGGAATATGGCTAAATCCAAACTGTTAACAGCTGCTGTGATGTCTTCGGCGTTGGTGTTAGTTGCCTGTGGTGGTAACACTGATGATACAGATCAGGGTTCTACAACGACAACGGAACCTGCCGTTGAAGAAGTAGACACTCTGGAACTGGAAACAGACGACGAGTCTATCGAGCTGGTGGTTGAAGATGTTGAACCAGTCGCAGTGATTGAAGATGCAGCAGAAGACGTTTATAACGAACTGCTGGACCTGACACTGGTTTACTTTGATTTCGATAAATCAGTGATTCGTCCTGAGTTCATCGACATGCTGAACGCACATTCTGAGTTCCTGGTTGCGAACCCAACTCAAATGGTCGTACTGGAAGGTCACGCGGATGAGCGTGGTACTCGTGAGTACAACCTGGCTCTGGGTGAGCGTCGTGCTAAGCAGGTTGCTACTTACCTGATGGTTCAAGGCGTATCTGCCGCTCAGATCGATACCGTAAGCTATGGCGAAGAAAAGCCATTGGCAATTGGTAAAACTGAAGCAGAATACTCTCAGAACCGTCGTGTGGAAATTGTCTACAAATAAGGTTCCGATGAATACGAAGCTTTTGATAAGTGCTGCCCTTATGGGCGGCACTTTTGCGTTTACCGGACCGGTATTTTCTGCCGGAGTCCCAATCGAACAGTCGCAGGCTGACCATGTTGCGACCTCTGACAATGCGGTGCCACTTAACCGGCAGCAACCAGGTAACTCCGCTGATTCTGCGCTGATTGAGTCTCTGTTGTTTCAGATACAGGATTTACAGTCCCAGGTCGCTGAACAGCGTGGCATCATCGATGAACTGAGCTATCAGGTTCAGATCCTTCAGCAGGAGCAGAAACAGCGTTACGTCGATCTCGACAAGCGTATTCAGCAATTGCAGGAGCAGGTTGCGAACGCCCCAGCGGTGTCATCTCCGTCTGAAAGTTTGGATGAAAGCCAGCAGGCGGCCATGACCGATGAAGAGATTCTGGCTGAGTACAATGCTGCTAAAGCGTTAATGCTCGATAAGAAGTTTGATGAATCAATCTCTAAACTGGCGATTTTTGCTAAGAAGCATCCAGACCACCCCTTAACGCCTAATGCCTGGTACTGGATCGGTGAGATTTATTTGGTGCAGCGGAACAATGAAGAGGCGCAAAATGCCTTTCAGCGCATCGTGAGCGATTATAGCGAGCACGACAAAGTGCCCGATTCTCTCTATAAACTGGGTGTCATTGCGCAACAGTCGTCACAGACTCAGCAGGCGTCAGCCTATTTCGAGCGCGTGATTCAAAATTACCCCAATACACAATCTGCAAAACTGGCGAAAGCCCGACTGGAAAGTAATTAATCCGATGTCTGAAAACAAATCGAAAGCGGTGGTGCTGTTAAGCGGCGGCCTGGATTCAACGACAGTGTTGGCTAAAGCCAAAGCCGATGGTTGCGAGGTGTACGCCTTAAGCTTTGACTATGGGCAGCGTCATGATTCGGAGCTGGATGCGGCCCGTAAAATCGCGGCAAACGCTCAGGTAGCGGAGCATAAGATTGTTCCGATGAATCTGCGCAGTATCGGCGGTTCTGCACTGACGGACGACGCCATTGATGTGCCTGAACAGGAGTCCGAAGGCATTCCAGCGACTTATGTGCCAGCGCGTAACACCGTGTTTTTGTCGATTGCGCTGGGTTGGGCGGAAGTGATTGATGCGGACGCTATCTATATCGGTGTCAGTGCCGTTGATTATTCCGGTTATCCGGACTGTCGGCCTGAGTACATTGAAGCTTATGAGACGCTTGCAAACCTGGCGACAAAGCGCGGAGTTGAAGGGCGTCGCGTTGAAATCCGAACGCCGCTGATCAATCTGACCAAAGCGGACACGGTGAAACTGGGTCAGTCTTTGGGTGTGGATTATGCCGAGACCGTATCCTGCTACCAGGCGAATGCAAATGGTGAAGCCTGTGGTGTTTGTGATTCTTGTCGTCTTCGTAAGAAAGGGTTTGCCGATGCAGGCATGACAGATCCGACCCGTTACGCTGTTTAACGATGTTCGTCTACCGGTGTTGAGGCATTCGAAAGCCGGTTTGGATGGGCGTGAAATGGTGTCAGCGCCGGTTCTTGGCGGATTTCTGTTCAAAAACAATGACTTGGCGAAATTTTTTTTGAAATAAGGGTTGCCAAGTCACAAAATTTCCATATTATATGCGCCTCCTTCAGGGTCGTTAGCTCAGTTGGTAGAGCAGTTGGCTTTTAACCAATTGGTCGCAGGTTCGAATCCTGCACGACCCACCAATTTTTGTTGGGTTTTCTGAAGGGCACTAAGGGTCGTTAGCTCAGTTGGTAGAGCAGTTGGCTTTTAACCAATTGGTCGCAGGTTCGAATCCTGCACGACCCACCAAATTTTGAAAAGGAGAGCCGAGGCTCTCCTTTTTTTATGGCGATAACAAACCCTGAGTCTTGATTCTGTTCATTGCCACCCGCATTTAGAACGCTAAGATAGACGTCTTAATACAGAGTTGGTACCCCGATGACAAACAAAGTAACGCTTGCAGATCTGAAAGTTAATTTTGAAATTCCGATAGCAGAGCGTACCAGTGAGTTGTCTCCGTCTGAAGTTGACGCCTATCAGTCGCAGATTAAGCAGCTATTAAAAGATAATGACGCTACCTTGGTTGCGCATTATTACTGTGATCCGCTGGTGCAGGCGATGGCGGAGGCATCAGGCGGCTTTATTGGTGATTCGCTCGAAATGGCACGTTATGGACGGGATGTTGATGCTTCTACTGTCGTTGTAGCAGGCGTGCGATTCATGGGCGAAACCGCAAAAATCTTAAGTCCGGACAAGCGCGTACTGATGCCAACTCTGGAAGCGACCTGTTCATTGGACCTAGGCTGTCCGGAAGACGAGTTTTCGAAGTTCTGCGATGAACATCCAGACCGAACGGTGGTTGTCTACGCAAATACCTCGGCCGCAGTTAAAGCACGGGCCGACTGGGTGGTTACCTCGAGTATCGCCCTGGATGTGGTCGATCACCTGGATCGCCAAGGTGAAAAAATTCTCTGGGCGCCGGATCAGCATTTAGGGGCTTACATTCAAAAGCAGACCGGTGCTGATATGTTGCTCTGGAACGGCAGCTGTATCGTGCATGAAGAGTTCCGAGCCAAAGGGCTTGCCGATATGAAGGCCATGTACCCAGAAGCGGCCGTCTTGGTCCATCCGGAGTCGCCTGAAGCTGTGGTTGCATTAGCCGATGTTGTTGGATCGACGACGCAACTGATCAATGCCTCTGAAACGATGGACAATCCCCAGTTCATCGTTGCAACGGATCGAGGCATTTTTTACAAGATGCAGCAGCGATCGCCGCATAAATCCTTCATTGAAGCGCCCACCGCAGGGCAGGGTGCCCATTGTCGTTCCTGTGCGCATTGCCCCTGGATGGCAATGAACGACCTGCAACGGATTAAGGCTGAACTGGAGCGCCCGGCCAATGAAATTCACGTCGCGGACGACCTCATTAATCGGGCTCGGGTACCATTGAACCGAATGCTGGACTTTGCTGATCAGTTGAAACGGGCATAACGGCGGCTGTACAGCTTGAGCTGATTAGACAGGCGTGCGGATTGAGCCGTGTCTTTAGTCGTTTTTGTTTCATCTTTCAGAAACTGCAGGGCGGCCTCTTCGCGACCCGATTGCCAAAGCATCTGAGCGTGCAGCTGCGACCATTGAGGGTGCGCACACTCTTGTGCCGATTGAGTGAGTACATCCAGCGCGTCCAGCGTCATCAGTTGTCGATCTTTGATTTTTAAGGCTTCTGCAAGGGTTTCACAACGATCTGAATCCGCTACTGCCAGCAGGTCAACGTAGGCTGGAAAAAAGTCTGGATACAGTTGAATCATACGGGTTAGTTCGTCCCGGTATGTTTCTGCTGAGTCGGTCAATCGAGCTTGTATCAAGCGCAAGCTGGGACGAGTGTTGACCATGGTGCTCTCCAGCCTGGATAGGATGCTTTTTTGACGCTCTTGAGTCTCCCGTGGACTCAGATTTTTCTGCAAGCTCAGTCCGAGCAATTCAAACTCAGCATTCAGTGCTATTGCTGACGGTGCTGGCTGATAACTCCGACCACTGAGGTTGGACGCACGGTTTCTGCCTAAAGGGTGAGAACGCAGAAACTCAAGTTGTCCGCCTGAAGCGCTGAGTTCATCCAGTCGGCGAAAAAATCGACGTCCGGCTTCCGGGTCCAGATCGGCATTGATCAGGATTTCCTGCGCGAGCTGATCCGCTTCCGTTTCCATCGCACGACTGAAACTCAGTTGATCTTGTCGGCTGATGGCGAGCGAGCTGAGCAGGGTAGCATTTGCGGCTTCAGGGTTTTCGCCGGCCAACAGGATGGTAAGCAGAACACCGCCGGCAATGGTCAGTAGCTGTTGCTTATTGTCCTGCTGAATGCGCGAGAAGTGATCAAGCCCGATATGGGCCATTTCATGCGCGATAACCGATGCCAGTTCAGCCTGATCTTCGGCGGAGAGGAACAGTCCGGAGTTGATGCCGATCAGGTTGCCGGGCATCGCAAAGGCATTGATGCGACGGTCTCGAATGGGAAGTATGATCGTTGGTCCGATTGGGTCCTGACTGCTCAGGTTCAGGTCCAGATAAGCCTGCTCCAACCAATAGGCCAGGTGATGATCATTGATTAGCTGCCCCTGTCGATTGAGCGCTCGAACGGCGTAATCGCGAAAATCCGCTGATTCGGTCGAAGACCAGCCAAAACTCTGATCGCCGAAATCGGCCAGTGTCGTGGTTGGGATGAGCAGGAGGGTTGTCAGCAAGGTGTGGATCAGGAATTTCATACAACGGGATAGTCGACTCACGGATTCTCAGATACCATCTTATCCTGTTAGCAGACAGTAAATATCAACCCCTTGTAATTGACTTGTAAAACAATGACCCAAATCTTAGTGGACGCAAGCGAGTTGCGTTGCCCATTGCCCTTATTGAAACTGAAGCAGGCGTTGGCGCAAGTGCAAATCGGCGATGAAGTCGTGTTGTTGGCGACCGACGCTGGTTCCTGCCGGGATGTGCCGGCATTCGTCGCTTTGACCGCCCATCAGCTTATATCGCAACAGGAAACGGATGGTCAGTACCGTTTCGCTGTGCAGAAAGGAGAATGACATTGAAAATTTATCGGGTCGTTTCGGACTTTTTCCATCGGTATTTTTCCGACGAAGAAGCCGTCATCGTATTCCTGCTGTTTCTCATCTGCTTCATTCTTATTTACATGTTTGGCGGCATTCTGACGCCACTGCTGGCCGCTGTAATTTTGTCGTACCTGCTGTCACCGTTGGTCGACAAGCTGCAGTCCTATAGGGTGCCGCATGGGCTGTCGGTGATCATCGTGTTTTTAGTGTTCTTCGGTGTGCTTCTGGTCAGTTTGCTGACCATGGTGCCAGCACTGATTAAACAGATATCGGCTTTGGTGTCTGATGTCCCCGGAATGATGCGAACCTTTCAAAGCCAGCTGGAGTTGTTACCTGAAAAGTATCCGGACCTGCTTTCTCAGGAGCTGGTCGGGCATTGGAGTGGCAGTCTCGATCTGAGCCAGATCGGTCAGCAGCTATCGGCGTGGTTGCCGAACGTAGTGAGTTTTTCGTTGAATACCTTACCTGCCATTATCAGTGTGCTGATCTATGTGATTGTCGTCCCGCTGATGGTGTTTTTCATTTTGAAAGACCGTGACGAGCTTTGGTCCGGGTTTAAATCGATGCTGCCGGATCAGCGACGACTGATGAACGAAATTGCCATCGAAATGAACCAGCAGATTGCTAACTACATACGCGGTAAAGCCATCGAGATAATCATTGTTGGTGGCGTGACCTTTATTACCTTCACGCTATTAGGGCTGAACTATGCGGCGCTGTTAAGTGTTCTGGTGGGTTTTTCGGTACTCATCCCCTATATCGGTGCCACTGTGGTGACCATCCCGGTATTTGCCATCGGGGTGTTCCAATGGGGCTTCGCTCCGGAGCTGTACTGGGTTCTGATTGCCTACCTGGTGATTCAGGTGCTGGATGGCAACGTACTGGTGCCGCTGCTGTTTTCTGAGGCGGTCAACCTGCACCCGGTCTCAATTATCGCCGCGGTGCTTGTCTTTGGCGGTTTGTGGGGGTTCTGGGGTATCTTTTTTGCCATACCGCTGGCGACGTTGGTCAAAGCCATCGTTAATGCCTGGCCGTCGTCGGTGATTTCAGATCCGACGGAACCCGCCGACCCCTGAGGGCTGACCGACCCGGTCAGCCGGTTTTTTGAGAGTCTGCAGCCTCGCCCGATTCCAGAATGTCGATGACGTCGTGTACGTGATTGCGTACTTCCACGTTACGCCACTCTCGAATCAGGTGACCCCGTTCGTCCAATAAAAAACTGGATCGACACAAGCTGGTGATGGGTTTGCCAAACAGCAGCTTTTCTCTCAGAACGCCAAATAACTCGCATAACCGACCATCTTCGTCGGAAATGAGCTCAAAGGGTAAGGCCTGGGCTTCTTTAAAGGATTCATGGTCTTCCAATGAGTCGCGACTGACTCCGAAAACCAGCGTATTTTGTCGCCGGAATCGCTGATAGTTAGCGGCAAAATCCTGGTTTTCGATTGTGCAGGCGGGGGTGTGATCTTTCGGGTAAAAGTACAGCAGAATCTTATGACCCTGTAAGGCCCTGAGTTGGACGTTTTTATGACTCGTGGCCGGAACGATAAAGTCTGGAACTGAATCGCCTACCTGGATCATAGTTTGCCTCCTGAGTGTGGGTTTTTCTGGTTGTTTTTTAAACGCTCAGCAGTTCAGTATGGCCCAAATCCTGATTTTCGCCAGTAATACGCTTGTGCAAGCCAGAGCCCGTCAGTACCATTGCAGGCATCGCGATGGAGAGTTGAAGTTATGATCACCGGCAGTTTGGTTGCCCTTGTTACTCCGATGAATGCTGATGGTTCAGTCGATTGGCAGAGTCTGGAAAATCTAATTGAATTTCATGTAGAAAACGACACCGCAGCGATCGTTATCGTTGGTACGACCGGTGAGTCCGCCACGCTGGATATGAACGAGCATGAAGCGGTCATTAAGTTTGGTGTTGAGAAGTCAGCCGGACGCATTCCTGTCATTGCCGGGACCGGTGGTAATTCTACGGCCGAGGCCATTCATCTGACCACGGCTGCCAAACGGGTCGGTGCCGACGCAGCGCTGATTGTCACACCTTATTACAACAAGCCTTCTCAGGAAGGGTTGTATCAGCATTTCCGGGCCATCGCAGAAGCCGTCGATATTCCTCAGATTCTATACAATGTTCCCGGCCGGACGGCCTGCGACCTTTTACCTGAGACTGTTTTGCGTCTGGTTGATGTTCCTAACATCATCGGCATTAAAGAAGCCACGGGCGATCTTGACCGGGCACGTACTCTGATTGAGCAGGTGCCGGATGATTTCGCTGTATACAGTGGCGACGACGCCACTGCGTTGGAACTGATTTTACTGGGTGGTCACGGGGACATATCCGTGACCGCAAACGTCTCACCGAAGGCGATGGCCAGCATGTGCAAAGCTGCGCTTGAAAAAAATGAAGAGCTGGCCCGACGATTAAACGACTCGTTAATGCCGCTGCACACCAAGCTTTTTGTTGAAGCCAATCCGGTGCCGGTGAAGTGGGCATTGAACCTGATGGGATTAATCCCGAATGGTATCCGACTGCCATTGGTTTGGTTGGACGAAAAACATCATGAAGCGGTGACCAAGGCGATGATGGAGTCTGGAATCCTATAATGAGCAATCGTCGATTCTTAACCGCTATTACGGTGAGCGCGTTGTGGCTCGCCGGGTGCGCGTCTGACCCTGTCTATGTCAGCTACACCCATCCGGAAAACAGCGACCGCGATTGGTACCCCATTCCGGCGGATGCCCCTTCCCAGGTAGAAGTTTCTGACCCAGAGGTGCCAAGAGTTACATTGAGTGAACCTCTCGATACCGACACTCAAACCGAGGCCGGTGCACTGAGCGTGGTTCGTCGTTCAGACAGTCTCGGCAATGAAACATTGCTCATGAATCGTCGTCCTGGCACGGCCTGGGAAGTAATGAACACCGCGCTGACGGCGTTGGACTTGACGGTCTCTGATCGGAACCGGGAAGAATACCGCTTTGAAATCACGCTTGGTGAGGACCGTACCGGTCTGTTCTCCTTTTTTCAGCAGGCGGAGCGTCTGAACATCGTTCTGATTCCTCAGGGCGTCGAGACCATCGTCGCCATTGAAGGTGAAAACGACGAGGTTCCGGAGTCCGACGCCGCGAGCGACATCATTGACCGATTGTTGAAACATTTCCAGACGACAGGCTGATTATGCGCGTTGCATCATTGGGCAGCGGAAGTAAGGGCAATGCCACGTTGCTGGAAGCAGCCGGTGACTATTTTCTGGTCGATTGCGGTTTTGGTTTGAAAGAGATCGAGGCCCGGCTAAGGAATCGCGGGGTTCACCCCGATGAGCTCAAAGGCATACTGGTGACCCATGAACACGGTGATCACATCAAAGGCGCACCGATGTTGGCTAATCGATATCAGATACCGCTCTGGACAACCTATGGCACCGCGCGACATCTGAAGCGAGAAGTGCCAACGTTGCACCGCTTTATGCCAAACACCCGCTTGTCGCTCGGGCAGCTTGAAGTCGAAACGGTGACGGTGCCACATGACAGTGCAGAGCCCAGCCAATTCTTATTTCGACATCAGGGACTGACCTTTGGGTTGTTGACCGATTTAGGCTCTATCACACCCCGGGTTCGTCACGCGTACCATGAATGTCAGTTGCTGATGCTTGAGTGTAATCATGACCCCAATATGCTGCAGAATGGCCCCTATCCACCCAGTTTGAAACGCCGGGTGGGCGGCAATTTCGGTCATCTCAGCAACGACCAGGCCGCCGAACTGCTGACTTGTGTGAATCGGTCGGTGTTAGAACGAGTACTGGTGTCCCATATCAGCGAACAGAACAACGATACAGCATTGGCGTTGGATACGTTGGCACCGGTGTTGGACGGCACTGAAACAGACACAGAAATATTGACTCAACAGGATGGATGCGACTGGCACGTGCTTCGGCATGGCGGTTAAAATTGCGTCCGTAATTCGTGACACAGCGAGGAATCACGATGGAAAAGACTGGCATTCTGTATGCAGGTAAAGCAAAGACGGTACACACCACCGCAGACCGTGATCTGATGGTGTTGGAGTTCCGGGACGACACAACAGCGTTTGATGGAGAAAAGACGGAAGCGTTGGCGGATAAGGGCCGGGTGAACAACCTGTTCAACGCCTTTGTTATGCAGAAACTTCAGGACGCAGGCATCGAGACTCATTACGTGAAAACGCTGTCGGATCATGAGTCGTTGGTTCGCAACCTGAAGATGATGCCTGTCGAATGTGTGGTTCGTAACCGCGCCGCTGGCAGTTTGGTTCGCCGTCTGGGTGTTGAAGAAGGTCAGGAACTGACGCCGCCGGTCTTTGAGTTCTTCCTCAAAAATGACCAACTGCACGATCCGATGATCAACGATTTCCACATTCTCAGCTTCGGTTGGGCGACGGAAGCGCAGATTGCTGAGATGAAATCTCTGACCTTCCGCGTGAACGACGTCTTGAAATCCTTGTTTGCCGATGGTGATTTGATTCTGGTGGACTATAAGCTTGAGTTTGGTGTGTTTGATGGCCGCGTCGTCCTGGGTGACGAGTTTTCACCGGATGGTTGCCGTCTGTGGGACGCCAAAACCATGGAAAAGATGGATAAAGACCGGTTCCGTCAGGGGCTGGGAAGCGTCGTTGAAAGTTACATGGAAGTCGGGCGCCGGATCGGGGTTCAGTTCTGATTCAGTTTTGTCGTTTAGTATAGAATCGGTACGCTCATTGCATCGAGCTCGGTTTACTTCTACATTTTAAGAGTCTTTGACTCAGACTAATCATGAGAGGGTATAAACATGAATAAATGGATTGCGGCCGCTGCGATGACGCTGGCGGTACCGATGGCTTCGGCCAAGGTATTAATTTCGATTGATGGTGGACTGGGTGGCAGTCTGAACAGCCTGGGTGATGACGCGTCAATTGCGAACGGTCAATTCGATCTGGACAGCACCGAAGCCAATGATGGAAGTGCGCCGTATAATCTGGGAATGGAAGCTAACCCGGGGTTCTACGGTTGGGCGAAAATATCTGTGCCGGTTTTGCCAGATGTAAAAGTTAAATATGAGTCTATGGTTCTCGAAGGGGAACGAAACGTTACTATTAACGAAGAGATTTTCGGGGAAACCTTTAACATCTCTGGTGACGTGACATCAGAGCTGGACCTGTCACATGTTGATATGGCGCTGACCTATGGGCTGCCATTACCCGTGGTTGATATCGATTTCGGCATTAACGCTCGCGCGATGCTGGGCGGCTTCAGTGCAACCGGCCAAGTCTCTGGCGAAACGGAAACAATTGATGCGCCGTTTAGTGTTAGTGACAGTGGCGCACCACTGATTATCCCAATGGGTTACGTCAGCGCAGCGGCAACCATTCCGGGTGCCGGTGTGAAAATTGGTGGTGAACTGAGTACGCTGCCACTGGGTGATACCAATTTCACCGACTGGAACATTAAGGGAACCTGGTACGCACCTCTGCCGACCAACTTGTTGGTTAAGCTGGGCGTTGAAGGCGGTTACCGGTCGTTCAATATGACCGTGGGGGATAAAACCCTAGGTGCCGACACCAGTGACCTGGCGTCCGAAGTCAGCGTGGGTGGTTTCTTCCTTGGCGCGGCTTTGTCATTCTGATCTGAACTGACCAAATAAAGCTCAAAAGCCTGCCATCGTGCAGGCTTTTTTATGCCGGATGGTGCCAAACTAAAGTCAGTATATGGTGTAGCTCCTGATCGAAGTCTCTCTGCAGCGGAGCATACTCGGGCCGGTTTCTTACCGGGTGGAGCACCTCCGGCCACTGTAGCATCTGCCATAAACCGATCAAGGCTGCATAGCTGTGTAACAGAGCGCGTTCACTGAAGCCAGCAGGATAGTGGTAGGCGGAATCAATGACCTTGCCGGATTCAGCAAGCAACTGGCACAAGTTCCGTTTGAATGTCTTCAGGCTGTCGACCGGGAGGTTCTGCTCCAAAATTGTGTGCAGTCGAGAGGCCAGTGGTAAGAAAACAGGCTGTTCTTTTTGCGTGTTTAACAGTCTTTCGGTGAGTTGGCTGGAAAACTCAATGTCTGCAGCGATCGGCCGTTGTGGTAGGTCGGAAAGTAACGTCTGCAATTGAACAATAAAGACTTCCAGAAATATCTCTTCTTTGGTTTTAAAATAGAGATAAACCGTACCTTTCGCGATACCGGAGGCATCCGCGACCTGAGCCACAGACGGCAATCGTGTTGGATTTTCCAGAAAACATTGGGTAGCAACCGTCAGGATGTGTGATCTTCGGGCTGTTTTCTGTTCGGGAGCACGGGCACGTTTCAAATCAATGAGATCCTGTCTAAATCAAATCGTCAGTTTATCATGCTAAAAAACGTCTTTCGCGCCGACTTTGAGCAAATGACTGCAGATGACAGCCAGCCGGGTGGATTGGTGCCAAGAGCCTGATAGTCGTCTCCGTGACTTGTTAAGTGAAGTCTATTTAATGGTTAGTTTAACCGCCTTATTCAATAGTGAATCACTTATGGCTGACCAGCGATCTGAGTGATAACAGGTTTCTGCTCTGATAAAGGAAACTCCAGCCGAACACAGGAACCCGCGGGCGACAATGTTACCTGGCAACGAGCACCAATTTGCCCGGCACGATAAGACATGTTCGCGAGCCCTCGACCCGTGGTGTTTTTACTTGGATCTTTGCCGCCCTGGTCTTTAATCGCAACATAAAAAAGTTGCTGATGAGGGTCTATATCGGCTTCAAACTCTAAGCTTTCGGTCGCCGAGTGTTTAATGGCATTGTTTACAGCCTCCTGAATGATTCGCATAAAGTGAAGACTTTGCCGGGGCGAGTGATGCATGTCTTCGGGTAAATTTTTAATGTTCCACAACAGTTTTACTCCCGTACCCTGAAGCTGAGATTCCAGCCTGTTACGCAGGTTACCCAGCAAGGTGGCAACATTAGCTAAAGTAGGGTCTAGAGAGTCGATAACCATCCTTAAATCACTTAAACAGACGCTTATTTTCTGGCGAAAAAGCTGGGAATGTTCGTGTTCATGGCTGGCGGCGAATGTGTGCAGACTGAGCAATTGGCCACCAATGCCATCGTGCATATCGCGCATTATCCGCTCACGCTCTTTGGAGAGAATCTGTTTGTTCTCCAGAGTTCTAAGTTTTTGATACTGGTGCTCCAGTTGCTGCTCCCGGTTTTGAACCCTTGTTTCCAACTGGCTGTTCAATTGCTCGAACTCGTTTATCGAAGATACGAAGCGGCGGATTAGAAACCAGGTAAATAGCGCCATCGCAGGTATTGCGGAGTATTGAATAATCAACCCTTCAGAGCGGTCGCGCAGATGATTAACGATCAGAATGTCGTGCAAACCGAAAATGAGCATTGGAATGCCGGCCAGCATCATCAGATACACGTCTAAGTCTCGTCTATGCCAAAAAACGTAACCTAGGTGACACAGCGCATAGCTGCCAAAGATGATCAGAAAACTATCCCAGATAAGATAGCCGATTTGCAGTACCTGATTTAAGTCCGGCAGAAAGAAGATTCCCAAACCCGCAACAGCAAACAATAGCGCTGCACGCTCAACTAAGATAACAGGGTTACCCACATAATTATGGTTAAAGTAAATCATCAGTACGACAGTCCACCCCAGTGTAGCCATGGTCAACGACTCCCAAATCTGAACAGAAAATGGAATATGCACCAGCATCAGGTTGAGGTTATGCACGGCCCAAATGAACAGCATGGCAGCGAACAAACCGTAAATTTTGTCCTTTGGCCGTGCTAGCCAAAACCAGAATATTATAAAGGCTGTTAACAGCATCACGGCTGTCATCCACTTTATCAGCTCAACTTTCCAGAGATTGTGTTGCTCATAGGTCGCGATGAGTTGCTGTGACGGTGCAATGTAAAAGGGCGCAAGAAGGCCTTGCCGTGCATGTGCTGCTTCTACCCGAATGGCTACTTCGTTGAATGGTTTCAGCAAGCTTGAGGAAAACTCAAAATAGAGTGGCCGATGATGGTGTCTTGGTACCGGTTCAGTCGGTGCGCTGCCATGGCCCACCCAGGTACCGTTGATATAAATCTCGGCGTTGTGAGTGACGGAAGGGATAAAGATTGCCCAAGGCTGCTTCGTTTCCCCATCGGTGTTAAAGCTGGTGCGGTACCAGACAACCGTACTGTTGATGCCATCTGTATGCCAGTCGTGAGGTAATTTCGCTTGGGTTTGGCGGAGGTCGAACTCTTCCGCAGAGTAGCCCGGGGTGCTGTCGATCAGAACATCGACCTGATCGATGGCGTTGTCGAGCTTTACGGCAAACAAGTTGCCTTTGCCATGCAGGATAACGGCGCTGATGCATGCCCAATAGACGGCAAGCATTAACAATAGGGGTGCTTTAAAAGTTTGTTTAACCAGCATGGTGAGTCCGTTCGGCTGAGCCTGATTACAAAACAGGTAGAAAATAAACCCAGAAAAACTAAACAGTTTTCCAGGCTAAAGGTACCTAGAACTGGGTAAGAAGGAAATAGCCAGTCTGCATACACTTTCGTTTCCATAACTGTTTACACAGCCTGTTGTAATTGCCTGTGAATGGATTCGTTAACCCGGCAGACAGTGCTACTGTAACCCAAGGAGTGGCACTGTAAGGAGACTCACAATGCCAACTCTACGCAACAGATTTTCTGTATCAAATATTGCCCCACCTATGCGACGTTTATTGGGCGCCGATCTTGTGTTTGAAGGCGGTGGTGCATTAGGCGCTGCTTACCCTGGTGCCATTTCAGCACTGGAAGAACACAAGATTTTCCCTTATCGAGTTGCTGGTACATCTGCAGGTTCAATGATCGCGGCGATGGTCGCTGCGGGTTTTAAGGCGAATGAAATTAAGTGGCTGGTTTCGGATTTTCCGAATGCAGGCCCAGCGCCCATTTCGTTAAGAAGCATAGGGCTGAATGAACCGCTGTCTTTCCGTAAGTTTATGGACTTGGAAGGCATTGAGAATCTGAGCGATGAAGAAAGGGAAGGTGTACTGCTCTGGAAATTTCTATATGAAGCCGTCGATATTTTTATCAGTCGCATTTCAACGGTTGATGTACCGACACCTCAGGAAATGTCGGTAGACATCGCTACGGCGATTACCGACTCGACTATTTTGGGACTCGCTAGTGAACTTGTAGGGAAGCGGGATGAGCTTCAAGCGGTTATTGAAGGCGCGATTAGCGTCTTCATTCCAGCAGGACATGGCCCAATTGGTAGCATAATCACTGCGCTACAGGGTCAAACCGAGAACATTACCCAGGCGATATGGGATTATCTGGAGGAGTTCCACCCGCCTCTCATTTTCTTTTCAATGTTGGTTCACCGGGGCTTTATGTTTAAAGGGGATTACGCCCTGAAAGCCTTTGAAAGAATACTATCGCTGAAAATACATAATGATGAAAACACACCCGTCTACTTTAAAGACTTAAAATACCCGTTGGCGGTCACCGCTTTGAATATTCGAGACAATATTCTCGAAATATACAGTGAAACGTCAGATGACATCTATGAAGACTCAGGTAATGGCACTGACAATCGGGAAATCACGGTCGCAGAGGCGGTTCGCCGGTCGATAAGCGTTCCGGTTGTATTTCAAGCCAGAGGAAATCAAAACCATATCGTTGATGGTGGTTTGGCTTCTAATTTCCCAACCTGGCTCTTTACGGAGAGTGCCCGGAATTATTGGCCGGACACGCATCAGCAAAAAACTAAAGTCATTGGTTTTACCCTGAATGAACAGCTCAGACCTCCCCGTGGAAACTACAATGCGCCTCGCTTTTCTGATGCTGAAGCGACGGATGTCAATGTTATTTCCCTTAGTTTAAAAACGGCAGTTGAAGATGCCTACCGAACATCCGCGGCCAATACGTCTGTACGACGCGCGGCACTGAGGGCAATTGAAGAGTTTTTTGAATCTGATAACCCGGGAAAGTTATTTGAAATGATTGGTATGCTGAGTCGCGCCGATAAAGAAAATACGCTGAAACCGAAAATTAATGCCGCATTGATGAATGGGTTTGACTTTAAAGAAGTGGAAATACCACTCGCGGGATATCATTGGATGGATTTCAACATCAATAGTGATCAGGACGCATTGATCGGCATGTGGCAGCGAGCTGAACGTGTTACGAATGATGCCCTGGACACAACCGGTTAGCTCAGCCGATAGCAATGCCGGTTGCCGCCTACCTAAAACTGGGTACGACGCAAGCTGTACGGCTTATTAGACTGCTTTATTAAACTACACGATACCTTCAGAGTGAGTGCTGCAACAGCACTCCCAGCCTGCTGTGTGGCAATTTACTAAGGAGAGTTTGTATGCCCTTTTTCAGCAATCTGTTGAAGCCGCTGGTACTTGTGACCGTTGGTATTTCAATGGGTCTATTGTCTTGCGTCAGTTCAACAGGCGGAGAAAAAAGTAACCCAGATGCCAAAACCTTAACCCTGATAGATTCTCCGGTTAATGGCATCCGCTATCACTGTGATGGTCGTGAAGGCATGACTGAGCAGGGTGGTAAACTCTACTGTGAAAAGGCTCCGATCGGTTTTTTTCTTGGTGAGATGGCTATAGGCACATTGGCTGAGTTTCCAGAAGACTTAAACGTCTACCTACAAGATTTAATCGGTGTACCGCGTGAGCAATACGACCACGACGATGTGGTTAACTTAGGGCGATTACTGCAGTCACTGGATGACGATGGAGTGATCGCTGAGGTGATCGATATCCCTGTGGACACGGCCGTCGAATTTATAGCCAGTGATAGCCTGGATGACGGGCTTAAGGCATTGGCTGAAATAGCCAATGTCGATTTAGTTTCCGAGCCCTTTGCCATCGCTCACCTTAAGCGCAGCTACGAAGGTGGTGAGGATGCTAGCTTTTACCAGATCACCATTGTGGTGGACGACGCAGACGCTGGTACGTTACTGATTCCCGCCGCCATTGAGCTAACCTTTTTTGGGGCAGAAATCATAGATAGCACTGGCGAGGCGGTAAAAAGTATTCAGCTATCCGATACGCTGAAAAGAGAGACTTTTTTTCTGCGCAACCCACCACAGGAAGGGCAAGTCCTTAAAGTGCAGGCAAAAGCTGAAGGCTATATAGATACCGGCACCACTGCACTGTTGAATGCCGCTACTGGTGGGTACGAGCTGGAACTTAATATGCTGAAAGATCAGGCCGGTTATGTCGCAAATGGCGTGATGGTTTCTAAGGAGGATGTGTCAGCCAAGGTTGCTGCTGGAACTGTCACCAGCGACATTACTGCAACCGCGACCCCTTACTTTGGTCAGCCCGGTGGCAGTGTAGAAATTCCTGCTGGGGTTTATATGACCGATGCCGACGGCAATGCTATCGATGGTGCAGAAATTACCTTTGCGACCCTCAACTTGCGTCAGGATGAAGCCCGGACTTCATTGCCGGATTTCAACAACTCTATAGATAATCTGGGTGATTTGATTAGCGACGGTATAATTAGCGAAGCAGAGAGTTTGGATGTTGTGCCGCTTACCTATACGACCGTTAACATTACAGACAATCAAGGTGACAAAGTTAAGCGCTTTTCAAGTGACATAGAAATAACGCTCCAACTGGCGGTCGGGTCTGGTGATGTGGCCGGTAATGTTTTTCAACCAGGCGACCTGTTACCCATTTTTAGTTATGACGAAAGCAGCGGAAAAATACAGTACGAACAGCAAGCCGTTGTGGAAGACTTAAACCCTTCAGATGGTATGTATGATGTGCGCGTACAAACCAATCACCTGACAGCCTACGGTGTGGCACAGTGGTATGACGATCATCTCCAAACCTGCGAACATCCTGGCACTATTGTGCACTACAAGGATAAATATTCAGGTGACTATGTGAAAATGTGGGACGTGTATGAGGGCACAGGTTACGTGTCCATTTTCCCTAACTATGAGGTTTCCGTTTTATCGGTACATGCATCACGTCCATCTATATATTTAGCAGACCACAAGAGTTTTTATGGTGTTTCTCATTCGCCACCACCAGGAACGACTAAAGAATCGTCTCACTTTTTTATCCAAGGCTGGGGAGCGTTCACCTACATATTCAGTGTTTATAACAAAGCCGGAGCCCTGGTTGGCTATAAAGAAATAGCTGATGTATGCAGCGGGGAAACCTACGAGGTGTTAATCGATACTGACGATTCTTATGGCTATGAAGAAGCCAGGGAAAAGCTCGACGCACTGTCATCAGCATCGGCTCCCGAAAAGGAAGAGGGTATCGCAAGCCATGTTGGTGCATTGCAGGCGGTTCATAACGTTTCTGTTTCCTTAACTAACGCTGAAGATGAGCGTGGTGAAGAGTTGTTGGACGATTCCCGCGATATCGTACTGGAATATGCTGAAGCGTTTTTTGAAAACAACAATGCTGCTTTGGCCGATTTAGCCGGTAGCTCCATTAATGATTTGGGCTGCATGTCGGGCTTGATGGAGGCCTATAAAGAAGAGCTGAATCAAAACCTGAGCGCTTATTTGGCCATGGGCGGTGAAGATTACAGCATACCTGAACTGTTAAAGCCTCTGCTTGAACAGGTGGCTGAAGAGTACATTGATTTTGAACCTTTATATATTTACGCCGTGGACGACAGCCTGAAAGAATACGTCGATTGTGGCTGGACCCTTATTGCTGCGTTATCTTCAGTAAATTACGAAGCCGTGAATGGCAATTTGATTGCAGGCATTCAAGAGGCCTTCGAGCCAACTGTTTTAGCGAATGTATCTGCGATTCGAGGCCGGGTCGATGACGAACTGAATGCCGGTGGAGGCACCGATGATGGAGGCAGTGATCCAATGGTGACCGCCTACACAGCCGCTATTTTTGAAAACATACTCAACGTTGCTGAATCGCTTGCCAATGAGTTAATGCCGTTGACCCATTTTAGTAACGCAGGGCTTAGCCAGATTCAATCGCAGCAAGCCTATCTGGATGCACTGGAAGCGCTAGGACAGATCGAGGCACCTTAAATAAATGCCAGATACTGTTCCAATGTAGAAAGTTAAGTGTATGAGCATATTGGCCGGGGTTTTCTGTTTAGGTATCTAGGAGTATTGGAGGTTCTGATTCCGGTTTCCCTTGTATCTAAGCAGAAAACACTGGCTGATGCTCGTATGTCCGATGCGAGACTCAAAATTCAACTAGTAATAACTATCGATCGAGGATGCCGAGCTTTGCCGCTTCGTGCAGGGCTTCAGTGCGGCTGTTTACCTGGAGTTTGGCGTAGATGTTTTTAATATGCGTGGTGACGGTGTGATAACTTAAGGAGAGTTTTTCAGCGATTTCTTTGGAGGAAAAGCCCTGGCTAACGTAGGTTAAAATTTTTACTTGTCGTTCAGTGAGGGTTTCCGGAGTTTTCGGCGTTGGTGTATTGCGGTGGAATTTCTGCAACATCAAACGAGCGATGATAGGGCTGATAGGCGCGCCGCCGTTCAACATTGTATTAATGGCTTCTAAGATGTTCTGCTCCGGGTCATGTTTCAGCAAATAGCCTTTAGCTCCCGCCTGCAGTGCTGAAAAAACAAGATGCTCATCCTGAAAGCCGGTAATGACCATCGCCTGAGTGTCCAGGTTCAGTTTGTCAATTGCCTGAATAATATCAATGCCGCTTTCGTCTTTACTCAGGCAAAGGTCTGTCAGAAGAATATCGGGTTTATGCCGTTTTAACGCAGCAATGCTCCCGGTCGCATCTTCTCCCTGATACACCAACTGAAACAAATCGGAAGAAAAGATGATCGCCGCCAGTCGCTCGCGGATCTCTGCATCATCTTCGACTAACATTACACTGTACAGAGTCTGTTCCATTTGCATTCCTTTATTAGACTACCTCAGTTTACTACAGCTTTAACGGTGGCAGCCTACCTAAAGTTAGGTAGTGTGATAACGTTAATGAAAGGCGAGATTTAAAGGCACGTTTTACGGTTTTCCATACCAACTGAACCCTCTAAATTAACGTCAATGCCTGTGCGCTCAGTATTACCTGCTCAAATGATCCCAACATCGATAGCAATCGGCTCTTTCGCATTTAACGGAACATTTCGCGGCTGATCTTTAGTTGTCATCGCATGGTCATAATAGTGTTCAGGAACCTGCGGGCGAGCAGTGAAAACGCGGTTTCGAACACATGCATTGGCAGTTCGAGCGCATACCAACCCCATACAGCCCTGTTAAAGTCAAACACAGGGTTTATTATGGTCTTAGATTCAATCGAATGGAGGATCAGACGATGCCTTCTCCGAGACAGCAAAGCGATCTTGTACTGACTTCAGAACAGGTCCGGTATGCAGAACAGCACTGGGCTGAGAATCATGGCGGTGACACCTGGCCTTTGATGAATGCGGCCGCGCAGAGTTTTGTGCGGCAAACTTTCGAGCGTGTGCGGCATGGCTCGGTATTGGTTGTGGTGGGCAAGGGCAATAATGGTGGAGATGGTTACTGCATTGCCAGGCGTTTGTATGAAGCGGGAGTGCCGGTAACGGTCTTTGCGCCTTTCGGCGAACCTTCTCCGGGGATTGATGCCCATCGCGCGTTGACCGAGCTTCAGCAGACCGGACTGCCGGTGTTCGCTGAATGGCCATCGACATCCGTTGATACGGTGATTGATGCGTTGTTTGGCAGTGGCCTGAATCGTCCGCTCGACCCAACCGTCATCGAGATTATTGAACGGATGAATCAATACCCGGCGGAAGTTCTGGCCGTGGATGTACCGTCCGGGTTAAATGCGGATACCGGGCAGCCAATGCCTGTCGCTATCCGGGCTCGTGCGACTCACAGCTTTATTGCCTGGAAGCCGGGAACCTTAACGGCTGAAGGGCCGCAGTGTTGCGGGCAGTTGTCGTTGGATACCTTGGGGGTCGATGTCGACAGCGATTGGTGCTGGCAACAGGAAACCCAGGCCTTACCAGCCCGCAGTGGTCAGACGCATAAAGCTCAGCATGGAAATGTGAATGTGGTTGGTGGTCGGTTGGGGATGGGGGGCGCGTCAATTATTGCAGCAGGCTCGGCATTGGCGGCCGGGGCGGGGCGTGTTATTAGCCATTGTGATCCGGCCTTTGTGACGGCAGCGCTGGTTCATCACCCCGAAGTCATGACCCAACCGGGTTTGCCTGAAGTGGTGAATGATGACTCGGTCTGGTTGGTTGGGCCAGGCTTAGGTCGGGACGACGCGGCGTACGAGCAGGTCCGGAGGCATCTGCATTCTCCAGGATCCAGAGGTGTGTTGGATGCGGATGGGTTGTTTCATCTGGCGTCGTTGGATGTGCCATGTACGAACTGGGTGCTGACACCTCATGAGGGTGAAGCCGCCCGATTATTGGGCTGGCGCAGTGACAAGGTTCGTAACAACCGTCCGGTAGCGGCCCAGGCGTTGGCATCACGGTACCAAGCGGTAGTTGTACTGAAGGGTGCGGGCACGTTAGTGGCCACCACCTCAGGGCTGACCTTTTGCCACCCGGGCAGTCCGGCGATGGCGACTCCGGGCATGGGTGATTGTCTCGCGGGAATCATTGCTGCTTTGTTGGCTCAAAGGCTTGCACCGAAAGACGCCGCTATCGTCGGTGTGAACTGGCACGCGCAGACGGGATATCGATTGGCGCAGCGACAACGGCTGGTGCTGGCAAGCGATATCATCCGGGCTCTACCTCAGCGCGATGAATGAACCCGTTACGGCGTAGTTGACCAGTCTCCTCCAAAGTTAGCGACGCAATAGTCGGCAACACGCGCTTGCTTGTCTGCAAACGTTTCAGTGTTGTTGGGTCGCAATGGGTTTTCGTAAAACAATACCCGGACCTCGTTCACGAGAATGGTACAGAGTCCAAGCAGATCACCGCCATTCTGGGTTTGCTGCGGGCAGGGTGCGGGTGATTGGGTCAGCGTGATCGACGACGATGACAGCGTATCGCATTGATACTCTCCACCGTTCTGCGGTTCTTCACAAAGGTTCCAGCTGTTTGCGGTCATCGTGGCTTCAGGGGTAACGCAGCTACCTTCGCCGCCGAAGGTGGGTTCGACTTCGCCCGCCAAGGCTTCCAGAACGACTCCGTCAGAGATCTGATTACCGGCATCGTCCGTCGCGGTAACGACCCAGACATGGCGCCCCCCCTGAGTGAGATCCGTGATCACTTCCTCGCCGGTCAATGACTGAGTCGTGCCATCCGGCAATGTGAGTTCATGCGAAAAACTTAATGGTGTGTTTGGACTGGTGCTGCCTATGGTATCCACTATGACCTGGTAAGGGACCTGCGTGGGTTGTCCCGGTGAGACGTTGATCTGCAGCTGAATCGGATTGCCGGGCTCGGCCGGTGGCTCCATGGACAGGGCGGTTTCGAACTGTGTGTCGCTCAGCACAGAGTCGGTAAGGTTGGCGCCATTGGTTAAGCTGACGAGGTTGACGTCAATGATCGGTTCTTCGCCCTCATTGTCATAGACCTGAAACCGTCCGGCGGCACCATCAACATGAAACAGAAAATGATCGTGCATTTGGTCCAGCGCATCCTCATTCGGGTCAGCGACATAGACGTCATCAAATGGGTTTCGACCGGCTGGCCAGGCCTCCCCCATCAGCGTGTCTAGCTGATCAATAATCGCGTTTTCCTGTGTTTCTGTCAGGCTGGCCATCAGCGCAGTCTGGCATGAAGCTGATGCTGCACAGGCGTCGATCGACACGCCCTGACTGACGTTCGACCAGATATCAAGCACGGCATGAGTACTGGGGTTGATGTTCACCAACGAGGTGGTAATGGCATCATTCCACCGGTAGCGGCTGTAAAGACGTTGAGGTTCACCTGGGCCAATGGGAACATCGCTCCACATCAGAGATGACCCGTCGGCTTCGGTCGTCAGCAGGTAATTGCCCAGATCGTCCGCTCGGGCGCAAGCAACGTCCAGGCAGTTGTTAGACCAGCGGGCGGGGCGCCCAATGGCCGCGTTGCCGGCAATTTGCCGGAGAACGCTGTCCGCGTTTTCCCCGTTATTGCCGTTGGCGTCGTCGTCATTGGCACAGCCGACCGTAAAAAGGGCCAGAGTGAACGCGAAAATGAGTGTAAAGTCAGGTTTCATGCCAGAGCGATAGCAAGAAACGGGCCTGAAGCTCTAAAACCGTTGTCCTGTGGCCAACAGCCATGGCGCATGCGAGATCAGATCTCCACGTTTTTGACTCAATGATTGCTGAACTCTGGGAAAAAGAGACTTTTTTTGCCATTCTTTGAACTCAGTAACAGTCCCAACCGGGGGGGCCTGCAATACTGAGCGCCCCCTAGAGAAACCCGGGAACCGCAGACCCTCAGCATCGGTCATCTGGTCTGTATCTTCAGCGTCATCCGTTATGGTGACCGGGTTTCAGCGCCCGCGTGCGCAGAAATTAGTATTCAGGAGAAATATATGAATTGGTGGATTTTCATCGAAGGTCAGCCAGAGTTGTCAGTGGCAATCTGGATTGTCCTCGCCGTGGCGGTGCTCTATTTTGCGCGCCCGGCTGTGCATGCCGCGTTATACCGGATATCGCGTCTGGCATCCGCATTATTACGTTTGCAGGCCCGAGCACTGCATCGGGTGATCAGTAATCTGAAAGCCCGAAACCGTGAAGTGTTGTTGGAAATGGGTAAAGGTCAGATGGAGCGACGTCTGGACCGTGATTTTCATCGGGTGAATGAAATTGTCTCAAACGATCTGGGCAATTACCCGGAACTGCAGAAGACCATTTCACGTCTGGTGACTCAGTTGGAAGAAGATTATCACAACTCAGCTGAGACGCCGCCGCCATCGCCGGACTGGATTGAAGCCATCGAAGCGATTGTGAACCTCAAGGAAGCGCAGAAAGGTAATCCTGTGATCGTTAAGGTCCTGGAAGATCTGTACAGCAGTCTTCAGCAGCAGCAGAAGAAAACCTTGGACAGCTATCGTGAGGGCGTCAATACCCGGCACAAGTTGCTGCATGCCATGATGCCGCATTGGCGAAAATTGAATAATGCGGTAGAGCGTGTGGGCGGTTCGATGAAAAACCTGGTGATCCAGGCTGAAGAAATTGATAAGAACATGGATCGCTATCGGGAAATTCATGCCGGTTCCGATAAGGCCGAGCGGATGTTGCGTGTGTCGTCGTTGAGGGAGTTTTCAGTTGCGCTCTTTTGGATGGCTGTCTTCGCTGGTGGCGCATTTTTTAACTTCCATCTGATTGCGTTACCGATGTCAGAAATGGTTGGTGCCGGTACCCGCATAGGCGCTTTTACCGTGGCCGAAGTGTCTGCTCTGATGATTGTGTTGATTGAGATCGCGATCGGGATGTTGCTGATGGAAGTCTTGCACATCACGCGAATGTTCCCAGCGTTTGGTACGCTGGATGAGCGTAAGCGCCGGATTCTGTTCTGGACGTTATTGGGCTTTGTCTTTTTGTTTGCCTCCATCGAGTCGGGTTTGGCATTCATGCGCGATCAAATCGCGTCCGATAATGCGGCTTTGCGCAGTTTGTTGGTCGGCGGTGAGGCGGTGGCCCTTGAGGGCAGCAGCGCAATCTCGCAGGTGATTCCTCAGGCCGCGCAAATGCTGTTGGGGTTCCTGTTGCCTTTTGTCCTGATTTTTGTGGCTATCCCGTTTGAGTCCTTTGTCGAAAGCGGCCGGGTTTTGCTGGCGGATCTGTTGATACAGATTTTGCACCTGTTGATTGTGATCATGAGACTGGTGGCCACCGCGATTCGGTATCTGACTGATATTTTGCTGGCGTTGTATGACATCCTGGTCAGTATCCCGTTGTGGATTGAGCATCGTCTGAGTCATCGTGCGCCTACTGAATCGTCGGATGAAAGCAAATCAAAATTGCTTAAGGATCCGTCATGAAAAGACTCGGTTGCATTGCACTGCTCAGCTTGACGCTAATGAGTTGTGGTGAACAGCCGGACCCCTATCGTGGCGTCTATCTGTTGCTGGACACGTCAGGCACTTACACCGAAGAATTGAAAAAAGCCCAGCAGATTATTAATTACTATCTGGGCACACTGACAGCCGGCGATTCCTTTGCAGTGGCTCGTATCGACAGCGGCAGTTTCAGTGAAAAAGACATTATTGCGAAGGTTACCTTTGATGGTCGCCCCAGTCAGATGAACGCGCAGAAGCGGGAGTTTGCACTGGCCATCAACGAGTTTGTTGAATCGGTCGAAAGCGCACAGTACACCGACATATCCGGTGGCTTGCTGCAGGCGGTCGAGTTTCTTAACGAAACCGGAGCCGGGCAAAAGGTGGTGCTGATCTACTCCGATCTCAGAGAAGAGTTGCCTGAAGGCTATCAGCGAGACTTTGATTACGAACTGGACGGCTTTCAGGTGTACGCTCTGAACGTAACCAAACTTCGTGAAGACAATGTTGATCCCAACTTGTATATGAACCGGTTGACGAACTGGCAACAGAAAGTCGAATCGGGCGGCGGTGAATGGATCGTTGTGAATGATCTGGACCGGACAGATGCGCTGGCTTTAGAACCGTAAGTTGAAAGATTCTGCTGCCGTAGCCGTCAGTGTCCGGTAAACGCACTGGAGGCGGGCCCGGACAATCAGTAGAATCTCGGAGACTTGTCAGTAAATACATAGCAGGGCGTTGCCCTGTTTTTTTATAAGGGTAAGGAATGAAATTGATTAAAATGAAAAGTCTGGCTTACGCAGCAGGGTTGGTCGTGGCTATCTCTGGTTGTGCGCAAGCGGTCGATGCGGACGTCTCACTGGAATCTGACGAGCAGAAAGCGTCTTATGGTATTGGCTATGGCTTCGCACAGAACCTGAAAGCACAGACTCAAGGGCTCGACCTGAGCGTTGAAGCGATTGTACTGGGTATCCAGGACGCCATGAACGAATCAGAAATGGCGTTAACGGATGAAGAAATCCAGACGGCGATCGCTTCATTGCAGGAAAAACAAATGGAAGCGCAACAAGCCGCTGCCGCTGAGCAATCGGCTGCCGCACGAGAAGAAGGTGAAGCGTTTCTGGCTGAAAATGCCGAAAAAGACAATGTCATGACCACAGAATCGGGTCTGCAGTATGAAATTCTGGAAGAGGGCGATTCCGACGCCAGCCCAACGGCAGAGTCGACTGTTCGTGTTCACTACCACGGTACGCTGATCAACGGTACGGTCTTCGACAGCTCTGTTGAGCGTGGCGAGCCGGTTGAGTTCCCACTGAACGGTGTGATTGCCGGTTGGACAGAAGGCGTACAGCTGATGAATGTTGGTGATAAGTATCGTTTCTTCATCCCGGCCGATCTGGCCTATGGAGATCGTCAGGCATCTCCATTGATTCCAGCCGGTTCAACGCTGATTTTTGAAGTTGAACTGCTCGACATTATCTAAGTCAGGTTGAGCGCGTGACGATACGAAGCCTCCCCTGTGGAGGCTTTTTTGTGCCTGCCAGTCAATCAAGGGCGGTCATTGCTTCGTCGGCAGTGTCAATTGAGGTGAGAGTTATGCTTCAGGCATAAAAAAAGCGAACCGATTGGTTCGCTTTTTGTTTGGCTCCCCGAACTGGACTCGAACCAGTGACCAATAGATTAACAGTCTACTGCTCTACCAACTGAGCTATCGGGGAAAAACTCGATGCATCGCTTGGTTAACGCTGCATTAAAATTAGGTGGCTCCCCGAACTGGACTCGAACCAGTGACCAATAGATTAACAGTCTACTGCTCTACCAACTGAGCTATCGGGGAACAACGGAGGCGTATTTTAGAGACCAACGCTCAGGAGTCAATACCTAATTGATTGTTTTTTTTAGGTTTTTTGAGAATGACACGGTAATTGAATAGTGATTGTTCATTCCGCCGGAGATGTCATTCCATGACTCAGACTTCGGATTCTGGACAGTTGTTCTTCAGGCACTGTTTTTGCTTTGACTTAAAACATGTCTATTTTCGTCAAAAAACGGTGAGGTAAACCCATGTTGACTCTGGAACTGATGGATTCAGTCGTCAAAATTGCGACAGGTATGCTGGTCAGTGGTCTGATCTTCCTGGTATACCTGAAACGCCACCAGACTCTGGATTCACGCAAAGAAGCGGAGATTAACCGGCGTCGGGAGCTGCTCGAGCAGGTTGCCGCTCAGGTCGGTCGGGTGCATTTTGTGTATCAGCAATATCTGGCGTTGGCGACCGAGTTTACCCGCTATGGTCAGCATTGGCCGAAATCCCGTCGGGATGAGCTGGCGCGTGTCGGAGAGCAGTTAGCCGATGTGTTTCACGCCTTGACTGAGGCCGAAAGCACGTTGCTGCTGTTGGGCGAAAAGCGACTGGAGCGGTCTTTGCGAATCTATGGGGCGAAGATTGTAAACCTGCGTCGGCAGATTTATGCCGAAAAACAGACATTGACCGGTGAAGAAATTCATTTGCTGGATGATGTAAAAAAAGAAATCGCTCAGCTGAAAGAGAGCTTTTTCGATGCGCTCAGTGTGCGCTATATGCCACGGAAGATCGCCAGTAAGGGGGCTTGATGACTGATAAGGCTCCTTGTCAGCGATGTCGCCAGGTACGCTGGTTCGGCTTACTGATGGCGATTATGATGCTCATTGGTTACGCCCTGTTGACGACAGAGGGTGGCTGAGTCAATCGGCAGTTAACAGATAAGAAGTGACAGGGTATGATGCCGCGCATTTTCCATGGCATGGGTTTACCGCTTTGTCTCAGGCGTTGTTTGACTTTCCTTCCTACTCTCCCGGCTTTGCGCTTGGCAATGGTCACGTTCAATCGATACTGCCGACGTTGTTCCGTCGTGTCGCTGTGCCTTTCGTACGAGAGCGTCTCGAGCTGAAAGATGGCGATTTTCTGCTGCTTGATACGTTAAAACAGCCATCACCTGAGCAAGCCCCCTGGGTGATCATCAGTCATGGTCTGGAAGGCTCGAGCCGCCGGCACTACGTGCAGGGTATGGCCCGACAGTTTTATCAGTCCGGTTGGAATGTGCAGGCCTGGAACTTTCGCTCGTGTGGTGGGGAAATGAATCGTTTGCCGCGTTTTTACCACAGTGGTGCAATCGATGATCTCCGAGCCGTGATTGATCATGTCTGCGAGCAGCATCAGGCCGGGCAGATATTCCTGGTGGGCTTCAGTATGGGCGGAAATCAAACGGTTTTGACCCTTGGCGAGGCCGACTTGCCGTCGGCTGTTATGGGTGGTGCCGGCTTCAGTGTGCCCCTGGACCTGGCGGGGTGTGCCGATGCGCTAGCCAAGCCTGCTCAATCGATATACATGCGTCGATTTCTCCGTGATTTGAAGCCCAAGATTGCATATAAAGCTGAGCAGTTTCCTGATCAGGTCAGCCTTGAGGGCTATGACAGCATTTTGACATTCCATCAGTTTGATGACCGCTATACCGCGCCCTTGCATGGCTTTGCGTCGGCGCAGGACTATTGGGAGCGATGTTCCTCAAGTCAGGCCCTGGCGCGTCTGCAGCGGCCGACACTGGTGGTGAATGCTGTCGATGACCCGTTTTTATCTGCAGGCTGTTATCACTGCAGGCGTGATCGTCGCAGTGGCAACCTGTTTTTGGAAACACCCGGCAGTGGCGGCCATGTCGGCTTTGCCCGTTGGCGTTTAAACGGCGCCTTGTGGTCCGAAAAGCGGGCGCTGGCCTTTGCTGAGCATCTTCGGGAGGTTCGATCATGAGTGACGGCATTCTGCTGTATTGTCGACCAGGGTTTGAAAAAGAGTGTTTGGCCGAAGTCGTTGAGACGGCGGCCGAGTCCGGCTGTTTTGGCTGGGCGAACCCGGATATGAACTCTGGCTTTGTTGTCTTCGAAACGACACCAACCCCAAAGGTGATTGAGCGATTACCTGAGCTGGTGTTTGCTCGTGATGCCTGGGCAATCTCAGCGCGTTTGGCGGATCTGGATGAACGGGACCGCCTGACGCCGATTATCGAGACGGTTGCTCGTATTCTGAAAGACGCTGGCATTCGACAGGTTGGGGACGTCAGCTGTGAATATGCCGAAGGCGAGCAATACCGGCCAACGGCTCGTTTTGCCGGTAAGTTCGTGCATCCGGTGCGACAGGCTCTGAGACGCTCCGGTTCGTTGACGCCGAAAACCCGTCCCGATCTGCCCGCATTGCGGCTGTTTTTTAAAGACTCCTCGCAAGTGCTGATTGGTGTGGATCGTCCGGATGGTCGGGCAGCCTGGCCAATGGGGATTGCCCGGCTGAAGTTTCCGGCCGGGGCGCCGAGCCGCAGCACACTGAAACTGGAAGAAGCGTTTTCTGTGTTTTTAGGTCCACAGTGGCGAGACCGGCTGCAGAACTCTCACACCGGGGTCGATCTCGGCGCATCGCCGGGTGGTTGGACCTGGCAGCTGGTGAATCAGGGAATGCATGTTTACGCCATTGATAACGGACCGATGGATGAAACGCTGATGGCGACCACTCAGGTCGATCATCAGCAGGCCGATGGCTTTATCTGGAAGCCGGATCGCTATGTCGACTGGGTTGTTTGTGACATGGTGGAAAAGCCGGCTCGTGTGGCCTTTCTGATGTATGAGTGGCTGCATGAACGGCATGCCCGTTATGCCATGTTTAATCTGAAACTTCCCATGCGCAAACGGTTTGCGCAGTGGCAGGAGATTCGCGAGTTTCTTGAGAGCCGGATTGCTCAGGAGCATCCGAAAGCCGAGTTGCGAGCCAAACACCTGTATCACGACCGTGAAGAAATTACCGTGTACCTTGATCTTAAAAATCAGAATGGATGAGGACGATGAACGCTGACCATGAACTCGACACGCGCGGACTGCGCTGTCCGGAACCGGTGATGATGCTGCATCGGCAGATCCGCAAAATGCAGGTCGGTGAGGTCGTTCGGGTGCTGGCAACCGATCCGGCAACTGAACGGGATATCCCGCAGTTCTGTGAGTTTCTGCCGCATGAACTGGTGGCCCGTCAACAGAACGAAGACGGGGATGAATTTTTATTTTGGGTTCGAAAAGGTCAGCGCTGAACAGCCTGATCGCTGTACCAGAACAGTCGCGGTATCAACCAGGCCGCTGCGTGCGTCAGGCCGGCAATCAACCCGATCCAGAACCCTGGCGCACCCATTGGCTGCACAATCCAATCGGTGTGAGCGAGGATAAACCCAAGCGGGATACCCACCACCCAGAAAGACGCCACCATGATAAACATCGGTATACGGGTGTCTTTGTAGCCGCGTAACGCACTGATGGCGACGACCTGCAATACGTCCGCCAGTTGGAACAAAGCCCCGTACCAAAGCAGCTCAACCGCAACCTCAATAACTGCCGGTTCGCGGCTGTATAGGCCGGCAATCGGTTCGGCAAAAAAGACCAGCAATAAGGCATACACAACAGCGATCAGCAGCGTCAGAATCAGCGAACTTCGACTGGCCAGGCGGGCGGTGGCCGGGTTGTTGGCGCCGATTAAAAACGATATCCGGATGGTCAGTGCCAGCCCGAGACTCAATGGCACCATAAACAGAACGCTGACGACGTTCAGCGCAATCTGGTGACCGGCGATCACATCGGCACCAAACGATGCCAACAGTAAGGCCACCACGGCAAACATGACGGACTCAACGAAAATGGTGAACCCGATGGGGATGCCGAGTAAAAGAATTTCTTTGACACGCACCCATTGCGGCCACTGACGATGCGCCCACAAATGAAGGTGGCGAAACGACCGGCTGACATTGAAATAGACGAGCAGGCAAAACAACGTCAGCCACTGAGAAATCGCCGTTGCATAGCCACAGCCAATGCCGCCCAGTTCCGGTAGACCGAACTTACCGAAAATCAGCACGTAGTTCAGGGGGGCATTAAACAGAGCGGTCAGAATTGAAAACACCATAAAAATACGGGTGTGTCCCAAGCCATCCGTTAACCCTCGAAGTGTCACCAGAATGAGAATGGCGGGCAGGCCCCAGACAAAGGCTTCAAGGTAGCCATCCGCAATAGCAGCACTGGTGTCGTCCATACCAACAAGGTTCAGAACCGGGTCAACATTGATCAGTAACATGATGGCAAGTGCGGCGGCCGCCAGGGCAATGTACAGGGCATTCCAGGTTACCGGCATAACCTGATCATCACGTTGACCACCCCGGTGACCGGATATCAGTGGCTGGGTCGCGTTCAGCAGTCCCATCATGAACAGAAATAATGGCACCCACAGACTGTTGCCAATGGCGACGCCCGTCAGGTCTTCCGCACTGGCTCGTCCGGCCATGACCGTGTCGATAACGCCATTGGCCATCTGCGCGAGCTGCCCGATCAGAATGGGCGAGCCCAGTGCAAGCAGGGTTCGCCACTCCTGCTGAACCCGTTCTCGGAGCGAAGCATTTTTCAGAGCGGTAGGCTGGTGGGTTTCATCAATCTGTATTTCGGCCATAGGGACTCTCCATTCGGGCGCGCAATCTTAAAGCTTGCGCTTGCTGAATGCATCCAGAATAAGGTCATGAACTTTTGAGAATCCGCGCTGAGTTGGTTGTATCCGCAGGCGTGCGTATAATGCGCGGCCGTCGTTCATCAACTGATCTTAGGAGAGGCTCCTGATTCAGCATCCGTTATCGTCATGTCATTGGGAGGCCGGCGTTACCCAACTGCTTGAAGCAGTCAATCCGTGGTTGCAAACGCAGTTCCAAACCTGTTTGGTCGCCGCGGTTGACGAGCCGTTGTATCTTCCCATGTCGGATACCCAACGCTGGCATGAGATTCAGTTTGCCCATGGCTATTTTAACAGTGCATTGCATGAGCTGGCGCACTGGTGTGTTGCCGGGTTCGAGCGACGTCAGTTAACGGATTATGGCTACTGGTATGAACCGGATGGGCGCACTGCTGAGCAGCAACGAGAGTTCGAACGGGTGGAGGTCCGTCCTCAGGCTATTGAATGGCATCTGACGTTGGCCAGTAACCGACGTTTTCAGGTGAGTGTGGATAATCTAAGCGGCGAACCGACCGATGCAGCTCCCTTTCGCGAATCGGTTCGGCGGCAGGCTTGGCAGTTTCAGGAGAACGGACTGCCCGACCGGGCACAGACGCTGGTCGGGCTGATTTCTCAGGCGTTTGGAACCGATCAAACGTCCTTTTCGTTTGGTTCGTCTGCGACGGGTGCTTCGGACTCGTGAGCGGTCGTTGCTTCCGATGATGAGTCGTCAGTATCTGGCGTCTTCTCGGAATGGGCTTGTTGCCAGGCCTCAAAGGCGCGAAGGTCTTTGGCGACCTGAGTAAACACCACGCCTAAGACAAAAATATCATCCAAATAACCCAGTACCGGAATCATGTCCGGAATCAGGTCAATTGGTGACAGCAGATAGATGAGTCCCGCAATAATGGCGATCAGGCTGGTGGTTGGCACCTCCCGGTACTCGCCACTGACCCAGGCGCGTATCATCTGAATCATCAGTTTCAGCTGGTCCCAGACTTCGGCTAATGGTCCTTTCAGATCTTTGGCTTTTTCCCAGGCGCGCTCGGCAATTTTTTTCACCCGATCCGGGTCTTCGATAATGTCTTCAGCCTGTTGTTTGGCTTTTTCATAATGGGCTTTCAGTTTTTCTTCATTGATTCGTTCGCTCATGGTTGTCTCCTTTGATACCGAGTCGAGGATGTTATCGGGACTATTGCATAGAGCGTGCCGGACGGTGGAATGCGCTCTGGCGACGCGAAAGGTGCGTTAAGTTGGCTAAAACGGTTAAAAAATTTAGGGAGTTTGGTTACAGGTTTTTTAAAACCCCTTAAGATGAGAGTTAAAAAATGACTTAAGCGTTGCTGGGTCTAAAAAGAGAGGACAGAGTATGAGTCAGATTCGCGTAGCCTTTATTGGCTTGGGGGTGATGGGGTACCCCATGGCCGGTCATTGCCAGAAAGCCGGTTTCCCGGTGACCGTTTACAACCGAACGACCGTAAAGGCAGAGCAATGGTCTCAGGAGTTTGGTGGCGATTTCGCAGCAACCCCCAGGGAGGCTGCCGAGCAGGCCGACTTTGTTCTGGTGTGTGTCGGAAATGATGAGGATGTCCGGTCGGTCATGATGGGCGACGACGGCGTACTGGCGGGGATTGGTCAGGGCTCGATCGTCATCGACCATACCACTACCTCCGCCGAACTGGCTCGGGAGTTAAATGAAGCAGCTCATGCCGCTGGCGCTGAGTTTCTGGATGCCCCGGTTTCCGGTGGTCAGGCTGGAGCAGAAAACGGTCAATTGGCTATTATGGCGGGTGGCGAAGCCTCGGCATTTGCGCGCGCGGAACCTGTGTTTGCCGCTTATGGCAAAGCCTGGGATCTGCTGGGGCCGGCCGGATCCGGCCAGCAATGCAAGATGGTGAATCAGATCTGCATTGCCGGAATTTTACAGGGGCTTTCCGAGGGATTGGCATTGGCCATGTCGTCTGGGTTGGATGTCGAAAAGGTTCAGAAGATTCTGTCGGGTGGTGCCGCACAATCCTGGCAGCTCGAGAACCGGGCTCACACGATGGCACGCGATGAGTATGATTTTGGTTTTGCCATCGATTGGATGGTCAAAGACTTGGGGTACTCGCTCGAGGAAGCGGAGCGTCGGGGGCTGACACTGCCGGTCGCCAGCCAGGTCCGGTCCTTTTATCAGGAACTGCAGGCTCAGGGGATGAATCGTTGTGATACCTCAGTGCTGCTGAGACGCCTGATCAAGTGACCTGAGAGGGGCGGGTCAGTCCTCTCAATCGATGTTCGATTGCAGTGGTGAAACTGGCCTCTCTAAATGGTCGAGAAGTGATAAAAAATGAGCTACAATCGCGCCCCTGCTGAACCCGGCGAGCGGACCATTTCTACCTCGTCTGGTTTTTTATGCTCTGATGATCATTTCCAGAGCCACGCGGATCTGAGTCAATCAGATCTTAACTGAACCCGGTGTCCGGTGCTTGCAGTCGATTTCCGACTCGCCCGGTCCGAAACCAAAGAAGAAGTGAAATTACGTGACCAAACAAAACAAACGTTACCGTCGTCCCCGTTGGCATATCTCCCAGTTCAAAGTTGAAGAAGTTCCCGGCAAGGTCCGTTTTCATGACCTCTTTCTGCCGATTGCACTGATGCGGGCGATTCAGGAAGTTGGCTACGAGTATTGCAGTCCGATTCAGGCTATGACCTTACCCTATGCTCTGGCCGGGCACGATTGCATTGGCAAGGCGCAAACCGGTACCGGTAAAACTGCCGCCTTTCTGATTACCGCCATCACGGATCTGCTCGAGCATCGCCTGGAAGAGCAGTATGTCGGTGAGCCGCGTGCTCTGATTCTGGCACCGACACGTGAACTGGCTCTGCAAATCGCCGAAGATGCCAAAGCGCTGACCAAGTACAGCCGCTTGAAGGTGGCTGCCGTCGTCGGTGGTATGGATTTCGACAAACAGAAACAGCAGTTGCATGAACAGCGTACTGATATTCTGGTGGCAACACCGGGTCGGTTGATCGACTTTATGAACCGTAAGGCGGTTTTCCTGGATCAGATTGAAATGCTGATCATTGACGAAGCCGATCGCATGCTGGATATGGGCTTCATTCCGGATATTAAAACGATTGTCCGAGCAACGCCTCGCACTGAAAACCGTCAGACCCTGCTGTTTTCCGCGACCTTTTCACAGGACATTCTGAATCTGGCGCAGCGTTGGACTAACGATCCTGTGCGGGTAGAGGTTGAGCCGAAAGTTAAAACTGCGGAAGACGTTGAGCAGCACGTTTATCTGGTGTCATCGGAAGAAAAATATCCGGTCTTGCGCCGAATTGTTCGTCAGGACGAAGCCGACCGGGTCATGGTGTTCGCCAATCGTCGTGACATTGTTCGAGATCTGGCCGAAAACCTGAAAAAAGACGGTATTCCATGCCAGGTGCTTTCTGGCGATGTGCCTCAGAACAAACGCATTCGCACTTTGGACGGCTTTAAAGAAGGCAAGTTCGAAGTATTGGTTGCAACGGATGTTGCCGGTCGTGGTATTCATGTGGATGGGGTATCGCACGTTATTAACTTTACCCTTCCTGAAGATCCGGAAGACTACGTACACCGGATTGGTCGTACCGGTCGTGCTGGTAAAAAAGGTGTTTCAATCAGCTTTGCCTGTGAAGACGATTCGTTCCAGATCCCGGCGATTGAAGAGTACATTAAGCGTAAAATCGATCTTGAGCAGGTACCGGAGCACATGCTGGACGATGAATCTGCCGCTGCGATGGTGGTTGAAAAAGCCGCCGAAAAAGCAGCCAAAGCGGAAGCTGATCAGGCTGCCGCTGCACAGACTGCCGCGGAAGCGGAGCAACCTTCTGAAACGTCAGAACCGGTTGTTGCTGACGCTTCTGAGACCGAGACCTCTGAACCTGTGAAGGCCGTCGACAATGCTGCAGCCGAGACTCCGGTTGAAGACGCAACTGCGGCAGAACCCGAAGCACCGGTCGGAGAAGTCACCGCCATTGACGTGGCAGAATCCGAAGACGGACCGGAAATCACTGTTGAAGTGTTCGTTCAGGAAAGCGACGACACGGATGAAGGTACCGCTGACAGCGAAGCAACCAAGACGGATTCAGACAAAGCCTGATTGGTCATGACCTTGCGTATTGTCGCCGATGAAAACATGCCGAATGTTGAGGCTTGGTTTTCATCGGTCGCCACTGAAATAACCCGTCTGCCCGGGCGACAAATGACCCGGGCTGATTTACTCGAAGCCGATGTGCTACTGGTTCGATCCGTCACCCGGGTGGACGAAGCCCTTCTTAACGGTACACCGGTTTCGTTTGTTGGCTCGGCCACCATTGGCACCGACCACGTTGATCAGGATTACCTGAGCCAACAAAATATCCCTTTTCACTATGCCCCTGGCTGTAATGCCGCGTCGGTCGCCGACTGGCTTTTATCGGTACTTTCCCGTCTGCATCTGGATCACGATCTGCACTGGTGGGATAAAACCATTGGCATCGTAGGTGTTGGCAATGTCGGTAGCGCTGTACGGGCAACCCTGGAAGCGCACGGTTGCCGACTGTTGCTCTGTGATCCGCCCAGGTTCGAACGCGGTGAACTGCCTGAGCATACGCCATTGGCGACGTTGATGAGTAACGCGGACATCGTATGCTTTCATACACCCCATACGCGGCACGGTGAGCATGCGACCGAGGGTTTGGTGTCTTCAGCAATGGTGTCTCGGATGCGACCGGTTTCCTGGCTCATTAACGCTGGCCGGGGACCGGTGTTTACCGCCGAGGCCGTTGAGCGAGCAACTCAGACTCAGCAGGTCGGTGTCGTATTGGATGTATGGCCTCAAGAGCCTCAGGTCTCAGAGTCGCTTTTAGATTGCGCCGCGCTGGCGTCGCCCCATGTGGCTGGTTACTCGTTGGAGGGTAAGTTCCGTGGGACTGAAATGCTAGCCCGGGCGCTGCAAGCTCAGCATGGGTGGTCATCCTTAGTGGGACCTGTGCTACCGCCGGGGCCGAGGCTTGATCCGGAGCTGTATCGACAGTCCGATCTTCATCGTTGGGTCAGCGAACTCATTCTGGCGGTCTACGACCCGGCCCGGGATACCGTCGCCATGAAGGCCTCGGTTACGGACGGTGAGGTGTCACCTGAACGTTTTGATCAACTGCGTAAAGAGTATCCTACCCGGCGCGAAATCCGATCCGTTCGGCTGTCGGCCTATCCCGCTGACATTATCGACCGGTTGCGTGCCTGTGGTTTTCAGGTACCGGACTGATTAACTTCCACTGCCTTAAGCGCAGCCAGCAAGGCCTGTTGGCTGAGTAGAATATCAGTCAGACGAAGCGCAGAATCGGTGGACGCGATTTTCTGATCAAGCTCTGCACACAGTCGTCTTGCATGCTTCGTGACCTCGGCACCTTTTGCCGTGAGACTCAAAACCTTGCGTTTACCGATGCCCTCTTGCTGACGAACATAACCGGCTGTTTTCATGTCACTGACGGTTTTGGCAACCCGTTGTCGGGAAACGCCGAGATCTCTGGCCAGTTCGGAGGCGATGCCGTTGCCACAATCCAATTTGCTCAGAAACATCAAAGAAGAAGGCGTAATCGCCGGATAACCCAATGCCGACAGCTCCCGGCACAGACGAGCCATGATGCGATCGGTCAGTTCCGTGGCGGTCTGTGCGATCGGTAAACTCAGACTGTCGTATGTAAACCTTGTTGACATAAAAAGAGCTCAACATAGTATCGTGTCAACCTAGTGTACATAGAGATAAAGACATGGTCATCACTTCAAAAAAGCTTATGAATGGCGTTCAGATGTCTCGGTTTGGTAGGGTGGATGCGCTGATGTTTCGGCAAGACCTGCCAAAACCTGAGCCGGCGTCAGGACAGGTTCGGGTTCGGGTGATGGCGTCGTCCTTAAATCCGCTTGATCAGGCGACCTGGGAAGGGCGGCTCAAAGCCTTGCGGGTGCGGCGACCACCGCTGATTCCCGGAAGCGACGTGTCCGGTGTGATTGATCAGACAGGTCCCGGCGTTTTGGATTGGCAGGTGGGGGATGACGTCTATGGTTTTCTGGATGCCGCGCCGAAGCGTCAGTGGCATGGCTTTACACAAAGCGGTGCCTGGGCTGAGTATGCCGTGACCCGTGCTGAGACGTTAACCCGAAAACCGGACACACTATCCTTTGAAGAGGCAGCCGCTGTTCCTGTCGCCGGTTTGACCGCCCTGCAAGGGTTGAATCGGGCTGCCTTGTCAGCAGGTCATACCATTCTCATCAATGGAGCCAGCGGCGGCGTTGGCAGCCTGGCGGTGCAATTGGCGGTGAGCCGAGGGTTGATCGTCTATGCAACGTCCAGCCCTCAACATCACGCAACACTGAAACGACTGGGCGTGCACCGCGTTATTGACTATCACCAGCTCCCGGTCTCGCAGTCGCCAACGGGTCTGGACGCCGTCTATGATGTCGCCAATCGACTGAGTTGGGCGCAGAAATGTGCCCGGATACATCAACGCGGGTCAGTCATTGATAACCTGGTCTCTCTGCGCGGGGGATGGCATCGACTGATGGGTGGGCGTTCGCCTAGCGGGGTTCGCCATCGATATACCTTTGTTACGCCTGATGCTGCGGCCCTGTATCAACTCAGCGAACTGGTGACGGCCGGAAAGCTGCGCCCTCAGGTTGCCCGCAGCTTTCAATTGCAAACGTTTCAGGAGGCTTATCGCTGGCTGGCTACTGAAAAACCCTTCGGAAAAGTTATTCTGACTCTATAGCCTCGTCATTAAACAGGCGCTAAAGAAAGTGGCGACGCGCCTGGGCATTTAACAGAGATTTGATTAGCTGCTCTACGTCATCCGACGTGCCTTCGCGTATTGCCAGGTGAAGTTCATCAACCAGTTTGGGCCCGCCTTCAACGGCATCGAAGTTGGAGAGCCATCGAAAGGCGTCCAAGGTCAAAACGCAGTGGTTAAACGCGGTTTGCCGCTCAATATCTTCAAAACGAATCAGGCCTTCTTCTTTCAGCCAGAGAAACGTATTGAAACAGGCCAGGTGACGTTCACTGTGTAAACCGTATTCATCGGGGGTGTCCGGCCCGCTGATATCCTCAACATAAAGCGAAATCTGCCGTGGAAAACTCCGATACAGGCTGAGCAGAATGCGGGCGACATCGTTATAAAACTCGGTGATATGAATGTCGATCATCGTCATTAACGCCTCAGTCCTGACGATAACCGGCAAAGAACCGGGTCATACGCTCAACCGCGTCCTGCAATACTTCATGCGAAGGCAGAAATACCATCCTGAAATGATCGACATCCGGATAGTTAAATCCTCGCCCGTGCACCACCAGAATTTTTTCTTCGCGCAACAAATCCAGCGCCATCTGTTCATCATCAGACAGGCCAAACTTTTCTTTGTCCATTTTTACAAACAGATAGAGCGCGCCTTTGGGTTTGACGACAGAGAGTCCGGGGATGCTATTGATGGCCTCGACCGCCATATTGCGCTGTTCATACATTCGGCCACCGGGCGCAACCAGATCGTTAATGGTCTGATATCCCCCCAATGATGTCTGAATGGCATACTGCGCCGGAACATTCGGACACAGTCGCATGTTGGACAGCATGTTGAATCCTTCGATCAGATCGCCAGCCCGATGTTTCGGCCCCGAAATCAACATCCATCCTGAACGCCATCCGCACAGACGGTAAGCTTTCGATAAGCCGTTAAAGGTCAGCGTTAACACATCCGTCGACAGAGATGACAAACAATGGAACGGCACATTGTCGAAAACAATTTTGTCATAGATTTCATCGGCAAGAATAATCAGGTTGTGTTGTCGGGCCAGCTCAATGATGTCCAGCAGCAAGTCTTTTGAATAGACGGCGCCAGTGGGGTTATTTGGGTTGATGATGACAATGGCCCGCGTGCGTGACGTGATTTTGCTACGGATGTCATCAAGATCCGGAAACCAGTCCGCTTCTTCATCGCAATGGTAATGAACGGCTTTGCCGCCGGACAGGGTGACTGCACCGGTCCAAAGCGGGTAGTCTGGCGACGGTACCAGGACTTCATCGCCGGTGTTGAGCATGGCGGTGCAGGCCAGGTGAATCAGTTCGCTGGCGCCATTGCCCAGGTAGATATCATCCACTTCCACATTACGAACCCGTTGCTGCTGGTAATGCTGCATGACGGCTTTACGGGCCGAGTAGATTCCCTTGGACTCGGAGTAACCTTCAGAGTGCGGCAGGTTTTTGATGACGTCCGTGATGATTTCATCGGGCGCGTCGAATCCGAATGGCTTGGGGTTACCAATGTTCAGTTTGAGAATCCGATGGCCTTCATCTTCCATCCGTGCGGCTTCTTCGAGGACCGGTCCGCGGATCTCGTAGAAAATATTGGCCAGCTTGTCGGATTTCATAATGTCTTTCATTGGACTCTCGTATAATTGCGATGATGACGTTTGTGGTTGAATGTTGTGTCTGCGCCTCCATAACAGCGCAGACTCATCCGTTCTTATCACTTTAAAGTATAGGGATTTGATCGTTTAAATCCTATCGGAGATTGACCATGAGCGAAAAAATAACCAAGTCTGACGACCAGTGGCGAGCACAGTTGGACGACGAACAATACCGGGTGACTCGTCAAGCCCATACAGAGCGACCCTTCAGCGGTATTTACTGGGATGAAACGGCGGCTGGGTTGTATCGATGTGTGTGTTGCAATACACCGCTGTTCCGCAGTGAAACGAAGTTTGACGCTGGCTGCGGATGGCCGAGCTTTTATGACTCGTTAGATAAGTCCGCCGTCGTTGAACGGGAAGACCGTTCCCACGGTATGGTACGAACTGAAGTATTGTGTGCCAATTGCGATGCTCATTTAGGTCATGTTTTCCCTGACGGACCCGAACCGACAGGCATGCGTTTCTGCATTAACTCCGCCGCGTTGAATCTGGATCGGGATGACGAATGACCTTTGACGATTTTTGGCAACAGGCCTGGATGCATCATCCGTCGGAAACCGCCATTCGTCAGAGGTTTCCACCAGTGGCCTCGGACGAAGAACTGGCTGCGCGATCGGATGCAGAGTACCTGAGTCTCATCAGTCGACGCGTGTTTCGGGCGGGGATGAAGCATTCGGTTATCGACAGTAAATGGCCGGCGTTTGAAGAGGCGTTCTGGTCATTTAATCCGGTTGCCTGTCAGTTAATCGATGACGCCCGCTTTGAAGAACTGATGCAGAATAAGTCTCTGGTTCGGCATTGGCAGAAAATGAAAACCATCCCGGTAAACGCCATGATGGTTCAGGATCTGTCTCGCCAGTATGGTGGTTTCGGGCAGTTTTTAGCACAGTGGCCGGTGTCAGATATTGTCGGACTTTGGCAGCTGCTGAAAAAACAGGGAGCCCATCTCGGTGGTGATGGCGGTGCTCGGCTGTTGCGAATGGCCGGAAAAGACACCTTTGTCTTATCGGACGATGTGGTGAGTGCCTTAATTAACGCTGGCGTGGTCAGTAAAAAACCAACCTCTCAGCGTGACCTGAAAGCGGTACAAGCCTACTTCAATGACCTTCAGGAAGAGTCAGGTTTGTCACTGTCGGCCATCAGTATGGTGCTGGCGTTATCGATCGGTCCGCACTGACAGAAAGCCGAGGATCAGCAGCCATTGCGCACCGTAGTAAGTGATCATGATCCAATAACTGCGCAGTGGCAGCGGGGCCAAAAACCTGTCGATGGCAATCATGGAATCGGAACTGATGAACACCAGTGCGCCGATGACGGCCGGAAACAGAGACAATCGCGATTGTAACGCCAGCAACCCCATGGCGGAGATCACCGTCAGATAGGCAACGACCGGTGCTGTCATTTCGCCCAGATTAGGCAGTAATACCCAGGCCATCAAAGCGATGTAAACCACCAGTGCCAGGGATGCGGGCCAGCGATTCGTCCAGCTTTTTCGGTAGTTAAAAAACAAGACGGCGTAGCCTACCTGAGCGATCAGAAATGCAGCGACACCGGCAACAAACCAGTCAAACTCGAGCAGAACATCGCCACTGGCACTGAATACCAATGCCAGCAGTACCAAGGGTCGATATTGAACAGTAGCTTGCCGTAAAACGGCCAGCGCAAGAACGGCGATTGGCAGAATCTTCAGCAAGGCATCGAAAGGCAATGGCCAGGGCAGCAGGATCAGGTACAGCAGGGCGGTGATGGTAAACGTCAGGTGATAGGCGCGCGTCATTGTTATTGTTTTCCTGTGAGCAGTGCCGGTTGGATTGCCAGAGCGTGGTTGCTCCGCGTGGGTTTCTGAAAGGGTGAACGAATGAAGCGGATCACGACGATTGGCTATGATCCGCTTCGGATGCCTTGATTCAGCGAATCAGGAACTCCAGCAGTGCCTTCTGAGCATGCAGTCGGTTACCGGCTTGTTCGAAGACGACCGAGCGAGGGTCATCGAGCATGTCTTCACTGACTTCTTCGCCGCGGTGAGCAGGCAGGCAGTGCAGGAACACGGCGTCCTTGTCAGCGATGTCCATCAGTTTCGGAGACACCTGATAGTCGCGGAAGGCAGCCATGCGTGCTTTAGCTTCTTCTTCCTGGCCCATGCTCGCCCAGACGTCCGTGGTAACCAGATGGGCACCGGCAGTAGCCTCTTCGACAGAGCGGATGATATGAACACGATCGCCAGCGCTCTCGAGCAGCTCAGACATGGGTTCATAACCTTCCGGGCAGGCAATGTTCAACTGGAAATCAAACAGCTTCGCGGCATTGATGTAGCTGTTGCACATGTTATTGCCATCGCCAACCCAGGTGACGGTTTTTCCCTGAATGCTGCCTCGTGCTTCGGTATAGGCCTGAACATCCGCCAGCAACTGACACGGATGGTAGTCATCGGTCAGCGCGTTGATGACCGGCACCGTACTGTAGTCGGCAAAGGTCTGAATTTTGTGATGTTCGAAGGTTCGGATCATCACCGCATCGACCATCTGAGATAACACCCGGGCGCTGTCTTCGATCGGCTCACCGCGACCGAGTTGAGTGTCACGGGGCGACAGGAAGATTGCGCTGCCACCGAGCTGGGTCATACCGGCTTCGAACGAAACACGCGTCCGCGTTGACGATTTCTCGAAAATCATGCCCAGTACCCGGTTTTTAAGCGGCTCGTGAACGGTACGGGCTTTGTGCAGGGCCTTCAGTTCGGCGGCACGGTTGATGATTTTAAGAGCTTCGTCAGACGTCAGATCATTCAACGTCAGAAAGTGGCGAACCGTCATGTTCAGACACTCCAAGGTTTATTTTAGGAAAAGATTCAGGCTATCACGCGCTCGGGCGGCCATCAATGTCACATTCGGCATATTACTCGTCATTTCCTGCAATGGATGGTTTCGCCCGATGACTTGGGTGGGACGCTGGCACCCGGTCGTGAAATGGGTACAATAGCGCTAAATATCTGAGCGATTTGGTAGGTTATATGAGCGACACCCTCGAAAACATCAAAGAACAGATTTCCGGAAATGATATTCTGCTGTATATGAAAGGGAATCCGAACCAGCCCATGTGCGGTTTTTCTGCCCGTGCGGTACAGGCGGTGATGTCATGTGGTGAGCGGTTTGCCTACGTCGACATCCTGCAGCATCCGGATATCCGTGCTGAACTGCCGAAATATGCGAACTGGCCAACCTTTCCACAATTGTGGATCAAAGGGGAGCTGATTGGCGGATGCGATATCATCACTGAAATGTTTGAAAGCGGCGAACTTCAGGAAGCCATTAAAGAGGCGGCACCCTCGGCCTGATCTCCGGGGATGTTTAAACCTGAGTTTGAAGGCCCGCCAACCCTGACAACGAGCCTCTTTCGGGTCCACCGAAAGGGGCATTTTTTATTTATCAGCACCGGAAAACGGGTATGAACGAACTGAACGACGATCAACTGCTGCGCTATGCCAGGAACATTCTTTTGCCTCAGGTCGATATCACCGGGCAACAGCAGTTGTTGGCGTCTCATGTGGTCGTCATCGGGGCCGGTGGTCTGGGTGCTCCGGTGTTGCAATATCTGGCAGCCGCTGGCGTTGGTACTTTGACACTGGTGGACGATGATGTCGTGGATGAAACGAACCTGCAGCGTCAGGTTATTCATCGTCGATCAAACGTCGGGCAACTCAAAGTCGACAGTGCCGAGCAGGCTATTCATGATCTGAACCCTGATATCCGAGTGCACAAAAAAGCAGTCCGGCTGAGCGATGCAAACGTCTCCGGACTACTGTCCGGGGCTGATGTGATGGTGATCGGTACCGACAACTTCGGCAGTCGCTATACTGTGAATCAGTGGTGTGCCGCTCATTCGACGCCGCTGGTCAGCGGGGCTGCGATCGGGACCAGCGGGCAACTAACCAGTTTTCGTTTTTCGCAGGCAGAAGAGCCTTGTTTTCGATGTATCTATGAAGACGGACAGGACGATGCCCTTACCTGTGCAACAGCGGGCGTGCTTGGGCCGGTCGTTGGCGCCGTCGGGTCTATGATGGCGATGGAAACGCTGAAACTGATCCTGAATCAGGGCGAGCCATTAATCGGGCGTCTGATGATTTGGGATGCCATGACCATGGACTGGCAGAGTTTTCGATACCAGCAGAACCCCACTTGCCCGGTGTGTCAGACCCGGATTGGAGCGAACCTATGATGACGGACCAGAAACACCGAGAACAGTTTCTGCTGTTGCTTGCTTTTGCCATGCCGATTGCGTTCTCAACCTGGATGGCTCTGCTGAACAATTTTTCCATTGAAGCGGCTGACTTTACCGGGCGTGAAATCGGGATATTACAAAGTCTTCGGGAAGTGCCGGGGTTTCTGGCCTTTACCGCTGTGTTTGTGTTGTGGATTGTGCATGAGCAGCGTTTTGCCATCCTGTCTCTGGCCATGCTGGGCGTCGGTGTGATGCTGACCGGGTTCTTTCCGACGGTTCTGGGGCTTTACGTGACCACGGTTCTGATGTCGATTGGCTTTCACTATTTCGAAACCATCAACCAGTCCTTGACCTTACAATGGTTGCCGAAAGAACACGCTCCGGAGTTCATGGGCAAAGCCTTATCGATCAAGGCCGTTGCTGCGATTGTGTCATTCGGTGGCGTTTGGTTCACCATTGATTATCTGCAATGGCCCTATGTCTGGGTGTACAGCCTGTTTGGCGGGTTGACGCTGCTGGTGGTGCTGTTTGCGGCATTGCGTTATCCGCAGTTTGCCGCCCGAGCCCCTCAGAGTAAAAAATTGATCCTGCGCCGCCGGTACTGGTTGTTTTACTTTCTGACGTTTCTCAGTGGCGCTCGCCGACAGATCTTTGTTGTCTTCGCCGGCTTCCTGATGGTTGAGAAGTTTGGCTACAGCGCGGGTCAAATTGCTTTGCTGTTACTGGCGAATCATTTTTTCAATATGTTCTTTGCCCGGAAAGTCGGCGCCTGGATCGGTGTGATCGGCGAGCGAAAAGCGCTCACGATTGAGTATCTGGGGCTGATTCTGGTGTTCAGTGGTTACGCCGTTGCCACCAGTCCGTGGGTCGCGGCAAGCCTGTATGTTATTGATCATCTCTTCTTTGCGTTTGCCATTGCTATTAAAACCTATTTCCAGAAGATTGCGGATCCTCAGGACATGGCCTCAACCGCCGGGGTCTCGTTTACAATAAACCACATTGCGGCCGTGGTATTGCCTGCCATACTTGGATTGGTCTGGCTGGTGTCGCCCGCTGCCGTTTTCTATCTGGGGGCTGCATTGGCTGGTGTCTCCCTGATTGCCAGTCAGTGGATACCACTGGCGCCGGCCCCTGGTCAGGAAGTCAGTCTGCGTACGAGTCTGGCCACGAGGTAGTGATGTCTATGAACCTGAATCACCATTTTCTGATCGCGATGCCGCAAATGGGCGACCCTGTTTTTTCCGGAACGCTGACCTATCTGGTGCAACATGATGAACAGGGCGCGCTTGGTTTGATCGTTAACCGGCCATTGAATCTTAATCTGGAGGAGGTCTTTGAATCCTCTGAGCTGAGTGGATATTCCCCCCGAACCGGGAGTAAACCGGTCTATCATGGCGGACCTGTGGCTCAGGAGCAGGGCTTTATTCTGCACCCGCCAACAGAACAGACCTGGATCAGCTCATTGAGTAACGAGCAACTGGTTCTGACGACCAGTCGGGACATGCTCGAAGCCATTGCTCAGGATGAAGGGCCGGAGCGTTTTTTGTTTTGTCTGGGGTACTCCGGTTGGTCACCCGGGCAGTTAGAAGAAGAGTTGAAAGAAAATGCCTGGCTGACGGTCGAAGCCAATGAGGCCATTATTTTTCAGGACGACGAAGTGGGCAAGTACCAACATGCGTTGTCCGACCTCGGGATCGATCTGGCCACGCTCTCCGGCCATGGTGGTCTGGCCTGAACACTTAAAAAGCGGAAGACAAGATCTTCCGCTTTTTGCTAGGGGTTACAACCGGAAGCGGCTGATCAGGTTCTTCTGATCGGTTGAAAGATCATTCAGTGACTGACTGTTGTCTGCTGAGCTTTCGGCTCGTTTGGCTATGTTTTCTGACATGTCAGAAATCTGCACCACGTTCTGTGCGACGTCTTTTGCCACGGCGCTCTGTTCCTCTGAAGCGGTTGCAATACTGCGACTCATGTCATTCACATTCGCCAACCGAGTGACCATCTGATTCAGAGCTTCATTGGTTTCCTGTGTTTGCTGTACCGAGCGGTCAGCATGCTCAAGGTTGCCTTCAACAATGGTGACCGCCTGGCTGGCTTTGCCTTGCAGGCTTTCGATCATGTCTCGGATTTCATTGGCAGACTGTTGTGTGCGATTCGCTAAAGAACGCACTTCGTCGGCAACGACCGCAAAACCGCGACCCTGCTCACCCGCGCGAGCAGCTTCGATGGCGGCGTTCAGCGCGAGCAGATTGGTTTGTTCCGCAATGCCCTGAATGACATTCAGAATGTCACCGATTTGCTGGGACTCTTCGGACAGTTGCTGAATGACTGATGACGCATTGTCGAGTGATTCTTTAAGCCGGCTGACGAAACGTAGATTCTTACCCATGTTTTCCATGCTCTGCTGAGCTTCATCGCTCACTTTTGAGACTTCGTCACTGGCGTCAGCCGCGTGGGTGGCGACTTCCTGAATGGCCGCTTCCATTTCGGTGACCGCGGTGGCGACCGAATCGGTCTGTTCGCGCTGCAGGGCGACATCCCGGTTGGTCTGATCGCTCATCTGATAACTTTCTTCGGCGACATCGCTGATGGTTTGCGCCGATTGCTGAATTTCCGCGATCAGCTGACCTAACTGTTCCCTTAATACATTGACATTGTTTGCAACCATGCCCATTTCCGAATGAAAGCGCGATTGGATCGGTTGGCTGAGGTTGCCGTCCGACAGGCGCGCCAACGCGGCCATGATTTCCGACAGTGGCACCTTGATGGCGCGGGTGACCGTTAAGGCAATAAACACCGCGATAACAATGGAAGCCAGGGCCAGGGCGATGTTGATCGTCAGTGAGTTTTCAAAGGTGTTTTCGGCGTCCGCTCGGGCGGAAGCGGATGTTTGACGTACCAGGCTGACACTGCTCCCGAGTTGGTGACTGAGTTGTTCCATCAGGCTGGCGGCTTCAGAGAGCAGTTCATTGGACTGACGGTTCAGTTCAACATATCGCAGATGCTGTTGAAAGGTGCCCTCCGGTGCGGCAATGGCTTGAGTCAAAACGTCCTGGTAGACCTGAATGTCGCTGATCAGGCTGGGCATGTCCCGTTCAATATTGGTGACTTTTTCGTTGATTCGAGTCAGATACCCGAAAAGCTCCTGGCGAGCACTTTCAATGGCTTCCGGTTCGGTGACCGCGAGCATGCGTTGCAGGTAAATCTGGGCGCCGGCAGCCTGGTCTAATATGAAGTCGAGATCCCAGATAGTCTGCTGCTGGCCGGCATCCTCAGCACTTTCCACGAGATAGGCAATGTCGTCCTGGAAAAAGATAAACTCACCTTCAAAGTTATCCAGCTCGTTGAATGAGCGATTGCGGGCCTGGATGCGCTCATCCTGAATGTTCAGATGTTCTTCGGCGCGGGTCAGTAAGGTTCGGGCGATTGGACCGGCTTGATTGACGCTTTCAAGGATGGCAGGGAAGTTTTGCAGCTCAGCGATTAACTGTGCCGCCTCCGTCTGATAATCGGTTTTTGAACTCTCAAACTCTGTTCGTAAGCGCTCTCGATCTTCAGCATTCTCGGTGTTTGCATGTTGCATCATGTGCCGATTGGCGTCTTGCAGATGCATGAGGGTGGTATTGGCCCGGTCCAGTAACCCTGTAAGCGTTGAGGCTGTTAGCTCAAGTTGTTGTGCCATACGAATTTGGGAAATGTAGCCGCTGGCAGCGATTGTCAACAACAAGAAGGTGACGACGGCAAAGCCGAGGATCACGCGATTTACTAATGAAAGTCTCATACTGCACCTCAGGGACTGTGGCAGGCTTTCGGGCCGATAATAGGGATAGTTATGTTAACGGAACTCTTTCCCATAACTTTAGGTTCTACCACGCGAAAATGCCTCTTTTACATGGTAAAAAGCCGTCCGGGTTGTTAGCGGCAAGTCGTACACTCCAGCTTGGTGCGATGCTGCGGGGTGAAGTCAGCTATTGCTCTGTTATGGTGCGATTTGCAGTGATTCAGGTTGGCGTGAGGGACTCCCCCTCTGATGAGTCAGGGATGTCCCGTTTTGCGACGCGTCGCTCCGGCTAGCCTTCCTGTACTTGTTGATAAGCCCAGCTCAACCAGGGCATCAGGGCTTCGAGATCTTGTTTTTCCACGGTGGCGCCGCACCAGATTCTCAGCCCGGCCGGTGCATCGCGATAGGAACCGACATCGTAGGCAATACCTTCGTCATTGAGTAGGGTGGTCATTTGTTTGACCTGCGCCGGTGTGAGATCCAGTGTCAGGCAGACACTGGTGTTTGAGCGGGTGTCCGGACGGGACGCCAAAAAGTGAATCCAGTCATGTTGTTCGACAAACCGTTCCAGCACCGCCAGGTTCGTCTGGGATTTGGCAATCGTCTGTGCGACACCCCCTGAGCTTTCAACCCAGTCCAGAGCATCCAGATAGTCAGCAACGCAAAGCATTGACGGTGTGTTAATGGTTGACCCCTGAAAAATGCCTTCATCGAGTTTGCCACCACTGGTCAGGCGGAAAATCTTAGGCATCGGCCAGGGCGGTGTATAGTTTTCCAGTCGTTCAACCGCTCGGGGAGACAGTATCAACATTCCGTGTGCGCCTTCGCCACCCAGTACTTTTTGCCAGGAGAAGGTGACCACATCCAGCTTCTCCCAGGGCATTTCCATCGCAAACACGGCTGAAGTCGCATCGCAGATCGTCAGTCCGGTCCGCTGGGCATCAATCCAATCCGCGTTCGGCACTCGAACCCCCGAAGTCGTGCCATTCCAGGTGAACACCAGATCGTGGTTCGGGTTGGCCTGAGACAGGTCTGGCAGGTCGCCATAGTCAGCTGAGTAAGTCGTCACCTGATCCAGCTTAAGTTGGTTGGTGATGTCTTTAACCCAGGTCAGACCGAACGATTCCCAGCCAAAGACATCCACCGGGCGTTCACCGAGCAGGGACCACATCGCCATTTCCATAGCGCCGGTGTCCGAAGCCGGAACGACGCCAACCCGGTACCCCGGCGGCAGCTCCAGCAGCTGAGCGGTCCGTTCACAGGCGGCCTGGAGCGCAGCTTTGCCAATGGGCGCACGATGGGAACGGCCCAGTGTGCTCAGGTCGAGAGTGCTGACGTTATAGCCCGGACGTTTACTGCAGGGTCCGGAAGAAAAATTAGGGTTGTTAGGCTTTAACGAGGGTTTCATGTTCGGGGCAGTCCTGTGAAAGAGACGATTCGGCCGGACCGGCCTATGTTGACAGAAGTGCGTATTAAATCATGCACGATCTGTTCAGAACAGGTTTGCTTGTGCAAGGCTGTGTTTTTGCTTGTGCTTCACTGCGGTCGCACTGATCAGGAGGTGCAGAAGTACCGCAGGTCGTTGGTATGAGATAAGCGCTAATAAGTTAAATCGTTCATGGTGGCTGGTGATAAAACAGTCACAAAAAAGCCCCGTTTACACGAGGCTTGAGATAACAAAGTCAACCGTCCTTGGTGGCCTGTTCCGGCCCAGCCATCCCTGGCTGGTCATAAAACATCTATCAAGACACCGTTAAGGTGTCTTGATTTTGCCGAAGGCAAATCGATGTTTTATCCACACTTCGAGTCGCCGCAGTTCAGGCAGGTCAGGCAACCGTCCATCACAATGGCGGCTTTGGTGTTACATTTTTTACACATTTGAGCGTCCGCTGGGAACTCGCTGCTGTCGTTTGAAGCGTTACCCGCTGACTGCTTGGACTCATACTCCGCACGTTTGTCGGCGATGAGCTTTTTCTGATGCTCATCAAGACCATCATCCGCCAGCATGCCAATCATCTTCAGGTGTTGCTCAATGACTTCCGCAATTTCAGCGACGATGGAGGGCATAAACTTACCGCCACGCTTGAAATAGCCGCCCTGAGGGTCAAATACTGCGCTGAGTTCGTCAACAATAAAGGTGATGTCGCCACCTTTGCGGAAGACAGCCGAAATCAACAGCGTTAACGCCACGACCCATTGATAATGCTCCATGTTTTTCGAGTTGATGAAAATCTCGAAAGGTCGGCGCACTTCATGTTCGGTGCCTTCATTGAGCATCATGTCGTTGATGGTCACGTACATGGCATGCTCAGACATCGGCGTTTTGATCTTATAAGTCGAGCCGATCAGCATCTCCGGGCGCTGCACCGACTCGTGCATCTGCTCAATGCTGCTCTTTTGCTCTTCAGCTTTCTGTGCGGCCAGTTTTTCCGGAGTAACAACCTCGTAACCGACGATTTTTCGTTCAATCTTTTTCATTGCTGTCATCCTTAAAACTTCCCGTAATAGCCTTCTTTCAGTGCGTCAAATAGGTTTGCGGCGGTATGTGATTCGCCGTCGTATTCAATCATTTCGTTGCCTTTGGCTTCAAGTACAGAACCATCGTCCAGTTTGAAGCGATACGTCGTGTTTTCCAGATCCTGCTCTTTGACCAGAACGCCCTGGAAGGCTTCTGGGTTGAAGCGGAAGGTGGTGCAGCCTTTCAGACCCTGCTCATAAGCATAGAGGTAAATGTCCTTAAAGCTGTCGAATGCATAATCGGTTGGGACGTTGGCCGTTTTTGAAATAGAGGAATCGATCCAGATCTGTGAAGCAGCCTGAATGTCCACATGCTGCTTCGGCTCAACACTGTCAGAGGTGATGAAATAGTCCGGCAGTTGAGCTTCTGGTTCGTCGCTGTATGGCATGGCCTTATCGTTCACCAGTTTGCGATACGCGAGCAGTTCAAACGAGAACACATCGACTTTCTCTTTGGATTTTTTACCCGCACGGATCACATTACGCGAATAGTGGTGTGCAAATGACGGCTCAATACCGTTACTGGCGTTGTTCGCAATGGACAGACTGATGGTGCCGGTCGGTGCAATGGACGAATGGTGCGTAAAGCGAGCACCAACTTTGGCCAGTTCATCGACCAGTTCCGGTGCAATATCGTTGATCTGCTGCATGTAACGGCTGTATTTAGCATGCAGGATTCGGCCGGGCAGTTTATCGCCCACCTGGTAGCCATCTTTCAGCAACTCCGGACGTTTACGAACCATTTCATGGGTGATTTCAAACTCTTCTTCCATGATCGGTGCCGGGCCTTTCTCTTTGGCCAGATCCAATGCGGTTTCCCAACCGGCCAGCGCCATGGCTTTGGTGACTTCTTCGGTAAACGCAACCGACGCTTCATCGCCGTATTTCATGCGCAACATCGTGATGGTAGAGCCAAGCCCCAGATATCCCATGCCATGACGGCGCTTACGGGTAATTTCATCGCGCTGTTCCGGCAATGGCAGACCGTTGATTTCAACCACGTTGTCCAGCATGCGGGTGAAGATGCGAACCACTTCGTGGAACTTATCCCAGTTAAATTTCGCGTTTTCGGTGAACGGATCTTCCACAAAACGGGTCAGGTTAACTGAGCCCAACAGACAGGAACCATAGGGGGGCAGTGGCTGTTCACCACAGGGGTTGGTCGCACGGATGGTTTCGCAGAACCAGTTGTTGTTGTACTCGTTAACCTTGTCGATCAGGATGAAACCAGGCTCAGCATAATCGTAGGTGGAGGTCATGATGACATTCCACAGATTACGGGCCTTGATGATGCGGTAGACGCGACAGGCGATCTCACCCTTATCGTTTTGCAGGTAGGGATCTTTAACGTGCCAGTCTTTCCAGATGACCTGCTCTGGATTGTTGACATCGAGACCGTCACGCAGGACTTCAGCTTCGGACACCGGGAAGACCAAGGGCCAGTCGGTGTCGTTTTTTACCGCTTCCATGAACTCCATGGTAATCAGTAAGGAAAGGTTGAACTGTCGAAGACGGCCGTCTTCGCGTTTCGCCCGGATGAAATCGACAACGTCAGGATGACTGACGTCGAATGTCGCCATCTGTGCACCCCGACGACCACCGGCACTGGAAACGGTAAAACACATCTTGTCATAGATATCCATAAACGACAGCGGGCCTGACGTGTAGGCGCCGGCGCCGGAGACAAAAGCATTTTTCGGACGTAAGGTTGAAAATTCATAACCGATACCGCAACCGGCTTTCAGCGTCAGGCCGGCTTCATGGACTTTCTCCAGGATGCCATCCATGGAATCTTCGATGGTGCCTGATACCGTACAGTTGATGGTCGAGGTGGCAGGTTTGTGTTCCAGTGCACCAGCATTGGAAACGATCCGTCCGGCTGGAATCGCGCCGTTTTCCAGGGCCCAGAGAAACTTCTCGTGCCATTCTTTCTTTTTGGCCTTGTTCTTTTCAACTGATGACAGTGCTTCGGCAACCCGGGCAAAGGTAGCTTCAATGTCAGCATCAACCGGCGTGCCCTGACTGTCCTTGAGCCGGTATTTTGAATCCCAGATGTCCAGCGAGGCATCCTGATGATCAATAACGATGCAATTGTCACGTTCCAGTTGTGTATTTCCTGTCATGTCTGAAAGGCCTTATGTTGAGTTGTCGGTAATCGGGTCACACAGGGAAATGCGGGTGTTCAGGCGGAAACGCGCTAACAGCGGCATTCGATCAGTGGTCACTGTGATTCGCCTGAAGCACTACCTGTAGTGTTTGAGTGGATTTTAGAACACAACCTGTAGTGGTTAAAGCAGATTTTATTATGAAGGCTGGTTGACTTTTCTGTAAGCCCGTCATTATCGCGCTAGAGGGCAGGGAATATTTTTTCGATCACTATTCAGGTGTGTCTGATTGGTAGACTTCAACCCGGTTCCGGCCATTTTGTTTCGCCTGATAGAGTGCCTGATCCGCTTTTTGGATGAGTTCTTCGTACGACGGGGCCTGACTGATCACTCGCTCGGCAATGCCGAAGCTGGCTGTCAGTTGAATCTCATAGTGCGATCCGCTGACGGTTTCTTTGCTGAGTCTTGTGCACACATCCTCAATCAGGTGTTGTGCATGCTCAATCGAGGTATCAGGTAAGACGATGGTGAACTCTTCTCCGCCAAAACGGGCAATGAGATCTTTGTGGCGCAGGTTCAGCCCGCGCAGGAAAGATGCGACATGCACCAGACATTCATCGCCAACCTGATGGCCAAAGCGGTCATTGATCGGCTTGAAATGATCAATGTCCATCATTATCAGGCTCAGGTGGCTGTCACTTTGCTCGGCCTGTTCGAACAGCGCTTTGGTGCGGTTATCTAACGATTGCCGGTTATATAAGCCGGTTAGATGGTCCGTTTGGGACAGCAGTTTCACCCGCTGATGTTTTGCTTCCAGTTCACGGTTACGAAGGGACAGTTCACTGGTTTTCAGCTCGACCTCCCGTTGCAGGTTGTTGCTGAGGTGCTCCGCGACTCGTAGGGCGGTCACGAACTGCACCGCCTGACGTTGAGTATGAATAAACAGAAAGAGGATGAGCGCGTACTCAGCAAAGTAGAAATTGTAATCCGGCGTGGAAGCCGCAACGATGTCGTTGAGCATGGCAATAATCAGAGGAATGACTGAACGACTGAAGAAAAAGGCCATCTCATGTCTTCGCAACATCCCATGAATAACGACGCAGACCGCCGCCAACACAATTAAAACCAGCAATGCGTTGTAGACGAGAAGGTAATAGGAAACTTCGACCATAGGTGCCAACAGTGTATATATCGAGGCGACAGCCAGAATCAGGTAGCTGGTACTGAGTAAAAGGCGGTTCCATCGCCAGGGGAACAGGTGGCAGACGTAATGTAGCGCCGCGATCCCTGGCCATAGGATAAGGATGTACTCGATCTTAACCGCGGGAATGCTGAACCAGGGTTGGTTTACAAAATAGGTCACGTAATTGGATGCAAAGGCGGAACGGGCAATGCCGGCAAACGCAAAAACGGACAGCAGCAAAAAACTCTGATCAGATCGGTGTCTCAGATAAAGCAGCAGGTTCTGAAATACGACGAACAGCCCAATACCGAAAAACACGGCCCGGATTGTCAGGTCGCCCAGAATGCTCCGGATCAGCGTTTCCTGTTCTTCAACTTTAACCAGTCCATACAGGCCGGCCCTGGCGCCGTGATAAGCCGATAAGTGAACAACGAGGATCCCATCGTTGGATTCTCTTGGCAGATCCAGCACATAGATGTGATCTCGAATGACCTGGTTTTCCGGATCGGTGGCCAGCTCTCCAGAGCCGCCAAGCCGCTCAGTGTGGCCATCAGGAAACAGCCAGTAGGCAGCCCAAGCCTCCGAGACGTATCGCATAGTAATGGCGGGCCGGGAATAAAAGTCTGACAGGTTTTTAATGCGCACAAAGTAGGTGGCATGACCCTGAGCAAAGCGACCGTTTCGCTCCTCAGGGTGAATGAGATTGTTCAGGTAATCGGGTAGTTGTACCGTCCTTTTCGATTCGGCCGGCTCAGCAAGGGTCGCTGGGTTGAGCTGTTGATGCCAGGCGAAACCCCACTCTCCGGACAGTTCTCCGCGCTTTTCAACCGGCTGTGTTGCCAGATCGAAAGTTGGTATAGCCTCCCACTGATCAGGGGTTTCAGCTTCCCCATGCGGGATCGTTAACATCACCAGGCAAAGCAATGACAGCAGGGTTATTGTGTGGTCTCGGACCGAAGCGAATATCATCAAAGGTCGTTCAGTGTTCCGGCAGACTTAAATAGTGTAGAAACAAAACGGTTTAAATGACAGGTAAAGATGGGCAGAGGGTGACCCGAAGCCGGGCCACCTTGAGTGGGCTGAACGTCAGTCCTGCATTTTTTGCTTCAGGATTTTATTCACCTGTCCGGGGTTGGCCTGACCTTTAGACGCTTTCATGACCTGACCTACGAAGAAACCGATCAGTTTATCTTTCCCGCTTTTGAGTTCTTCAAACTGGCCCTGGTTGGCTGCGATGACCTCATCGACCATGGCTTCGATGGCACCCGTATCGGTGACCTGTTTCAAGCCTTTTGCATCGATGATCTCATCGGCGCTGCCTTCGCCGTTCGTCATGGCCTGGAAGACGGTTTTTGCGATTTTACCGGAGATGGTGTCGTCTTTAATCCGTGCCAGCAGTTGACCGAGATCATTTGGTGAAATCGGGCAATCGGCAATGTCAATTTCCTGTTGGTTCAGGAACTTGGACAGTTCACCCATGCACCAGTTGGCGGCCAGTTTCGCGTCGCCACAGATCTTGGTTGTTTGCTCAAAGTAGTCGGCCATGGCCGCCGTCGCCGAAAGCACACTGGCGTCGTATTGCGTTAAACCGTAACTGTCGATAAACCGTTCGATTTTCGCGTCCGGAAGTTCGGGTAATGTACTGCGGATTGAGTTGATATAGTCATCGTCAATAACGACCGGCAACAGATCCGGACAGGGGAAGTAGCGGTAGTCATTTGCTTCTTCCTTGCTGCGCATGGATCGCGCTGTTTTGGTATCGCCGTTATAAAGCCGGGTTTCCTGAATAATCTCGCCGCCGTCTTCGAGAACATCGATCTGGCGTTCGACTTCGAGTTTGATGGCTTCTTCCATGAAACGGAAAGAGTTCAGGTTTTTGGTTTCGGTCCGTGTGCCCAGGGTGTCCGACCCTTTTGGCCGGATGGACACGTTAACGTCGAAGCGCATGGAGCCTTGCGACATGTCGCCATCACAAATGCCAATGGCCGTCACAATGGTGTGCAGCTTTTTCGCGAAAGCGACGGCTTCGGCGGAACTGCGCATGTCTGGCTCGGTTACGATTTCGATCAACGGCGTGCCGGCCCGGTTTAAATCGATACCGCTCATGCCATGAAAATCTTCGTGCAGAGACTTACCCGCATCTTCTTCTAAGTGAGCGTGATGGATCCGCACTCGTTTGGTTTCACCATCGTCCAGCAGAATGTCGACATGGCCGGGGCCAACGATCGGAGCCTCCAGCTGGGTTGTTTGATAGCCTTTTGGCAGATCCGGATAAAAATAGTTCTTCCGTTCAAAAAAAGAACGTTTACCGATGTCGGCATCGATGGCGAGACCGAAGGCAACAGCTTTTTTCAAAGCACCTTCATTAAAGACCGGTAAAACGCCCGGTAAGCCCAGGTCAACAGCATTCGCCTGAGTGTTGGGTTCAGCACCAAAAGCAGTGCTTGAGCCGGAGAAAATTTTGGTGTTGGTCGACAGCTGAACGTGTACTTCCAACCCGATTACGGTTTCCCATTGCATCTGGAGTGCTCCTTAAACGTTCGGCTTGCGACTGTGCCAGTCAGTGGCACGTTGGAATTGATGTCCGATGTTCAGCAGGCGCGCTTCATCGAAATAGTTGCCGATCACCTGAAGACCTACGGGCATGCCGTCTTTAAATCCGCAAGGGATGGACATACCGGGCAGGCCGGCGAGGTTAACAGACAGCGTATAGATATCTTCCATGTACATGGCTACCGGATCTTGAGTTTTCTCGCCGATATTCCAGGCAGTCGAAGGTGTTGCCGGTCCCATGATGACGTCGACATCGGCCAGAGCGGCTTGAAAATCCTGTTTGATCAGCCGCCGCAGCTGCTGAGCTTTGCGGTAATAGGCGTCGTAGTAACCGGCTGAAAGGGCGTACGTGCCGACCATGATGCGACGTTTGACTTCGGCGCCGAAACCTTCGGAGCGGGTTCGGGTGTACATGTCCATCAGGTCCGTTGGGTTGTCACAGCGGTAACCGAACTTGACGCCATCAAAGCGTGACAAGTTGGTCGATGCCTCGGCCGGAGCAATGATGTAGTAGGCCGGTATCGACAGTTCGGTACGTGGCAATGAAATTTCTTTGACCGTTGCACCGAGACTTTCAAACTGCTTCACCGCTTCCATAATGGCCTGACGGATACCATCGTCCAGCGCCTCACCGAAATACTCTTTTGGCAGACCAATCTTCAGGCCATTTAATGGCTGGTCCAATGTCGCGGTGTAATCGACTGTTGGCTGGTCCATTGACGTGGAGTCGCGAGGATCAAAGCCGGCAATGGTGTTCATAATCATCGCCGCGTCTTCAGCGGTTTGGGTCATCGGGCCACCTTGATCCAACGACGACCCAAACGCCACCATACCCCAGCGGGACACACGCCCATAGGTGGGTTTCAGACCCGTGATGCCGCAGAAAGCAGCGGGTTGTCGGATGGAGCCGCCGGTGTCTGTTCCCAGTGCGGCCGGAGCCATGCCTGCCGCGACAGCGACCGCGGAGCCGCCGGACGAGCCGCCAGGGACGGCATCGGTGTTCCATGGATTCCGGGTGGCGCCGTAATAACTGGTTTCGGTGGACGAGCCCATGGCGAACTCATCGAGATTGGTTTTGCCCAAGGTGACAAAACCGGCGTCTTTTAAACGCTGAGTCGCGGTTGATTCGTAAGGCGCGATGAAGTTGTCCAGCATTTTGGAGCCACAGCTGGTTTTCACGCCTTCGGTACAGAATATGTCTTTAACCGCAATGGGAAGCCCGGTTAATGGACCGGCTTTACCGTCGGCAATGGCCTTATCTGCGGCTT
>NZ_CH724149.1:1004070-1089261 GCF_000153185.1 Reinekea blandensis MED297
GGCCCAGTTGCTTGAGTGTTTATCGTGCATGATCCGAACCTCAGTCAATGACTTTAGGGACAAGGAACAGGCCTGCTTCGGCCTGTGGCGCATTTTTCTGCAGCTTTTCGCGCTGATTGGTTTCTGTCACCGTATCGGGGCGCAGGCGAGCAGTGGCGTCCAGTGGGTTGGCCAGAGGTTCAACACCCTCGGTATCCACAGCCTGCAGCTGATCGGCCAGATCGAGTATGCTGTTGAGACTGTTGACGTAGTTGTCCAGTTCCTGGTCTTCAACTTTTAAACGCGCCAGCTTGGCGACCGTTTCAACCTGAGAGCGGTCTAGGCTCATGGTTTGTTGTCTCCTAAAGTCATAATCTGAGCAAACAGAGCGGCTCGAAGCCGATCCGATGACTTTTTGCTCAGGAAAGATAGTGGTTTGAGGTCCGGTTCATCACGGATTGAATGAAAACTGCGCAATTGCCGGAAAAACCGTGATAAGGGCATACGTTATCACATTTACTCCTTGCTCAAAAACCCCGCCGTTGATACATTGCAGGGCTGTTTCTATGCCAGTTACCAAGGTTCAAAGCGGTTAAAAAATGTTTAAAAAAATCCGAGGACTCTTTTCCAGTGATTTGTCGATCGACTTAGGAACGGCGAACACACTTATTTACGTGCGTGACCGAGATATTGTTTTGAATGAACCCTCGGTTGTCGCAGTTCGCACGGCCGGCACACAAAAGACGGTCGCTGCGGTTGGCGAGGAAGCCAAACGTATGTTGGGTCGAACGCCCGGCAGTATTCAGGCTATTCGCCCCATGAAAGATGGGGTCATTGCCGACTTCTCCGTTACCGCAAAAATGCTGCAGCATTTCATTGCCAAGGTACATGAGAACAGTTGGTTTGCGCCAAGCCCGCGGGTGTTGGTTTGTGTGCCTTGTAAGTCTACCCAGGTGGAGCGTAAGGCCATTCGGGAATCGGCATACGATGCCGGTGCTCGCGAAGTTTATTTGATTGAAGAGCCTATGGCCGCTGCGATTGGTGCGGGTTTGCCGGTCGAAGAAGCGCGTGGTTCCATGGTGGTTGACATCGGTGGTGGTACGACCGAGATTGCGATCATTTCTTTGAATGGCATCGTCTTCAGCGAGTCCGTACGTGTTGGTGGGGATCGGTTTGACGAAGCGATCGTTTCTTACATTCGCCGCAATTACGGGTCTTTGATCGGTGAAGCGACGGCAGAGCGGGTTAAGATCGAAATCGGTTGTGCCTACCCTGGAACTGAAATCCGCGAGATCGATGTTCGTGGTCGAAACCTGGCCGAAGGGATCCCCCGCAGTTTCACGCTGAACAGCAACGAAGTGCTCGAAGCACTGCAGGAAAGTCTTTCAGCTATCGTGCAGGCGGTGAAGAGTGCTCTTGAGCAGACGCCTCCGGAGTTGGCAGCCGACATTGCCGAGCGTGGACTGGTACTGACCGGTGGTGGCGCCATACTGCGCGATATCGACCGGTTGCTGAGTGAGGAAACCGGACTGCCGGTACTCATTGCCGATGACCCGCTGACCTGTGTCGCGCGTGGCGGCGGCCGCGCCCTGGAAATGATGGACGAAGCAAACATCGACTTTTTCAGCTCTGAATAAGGTCTGACCCTGACCCCAGTGCGAAGCAGCCTTGCACTGGGGTAATTCGCTAGTCAACTGGAGACATTGCCATCAAATCTTTATTTGCCGTCGGTCCACAGCATGGGTATCGGTTTGCTGTTGCCATTGCAATATCGATCATGCTGATGTTTCTGGATCACCGCTTTACCCAGACTGACCGCCTTCGACAGGCGGTCTCTTATGTTATCTCGCCGGTTCAATCTTTGGTGTCGCTGCCGTCTGACCTGCTTTCCTGGACGTCGGAAACCTTTTCCGAACGTAATGAACTGCTTGAATCGAACCGAACCTTACGCAGTCAGCTGATCGTCCTGCAGCAAAAAGCACAGCAGCTCGCGGTGTTGGAAGCTGAGAACGATCGGCTTCGACGCTTGCTTGATGCCACCGCCCGTTTGGAATCGACCTACATCAGTGCGGAACTGGTCAGCGTTGATCCTGATCCATTCAGCATTCAGGTCATACTTAACCGCGGCGCCCAGGATGGCGTTTACGTCGGGCAGTCAGTTGTTGATGCCGATGGCTTGTTCGGTTTGGTTGTTCAGGTGGATTCGTTGACGTCACGAGTTGCGCTGGTGGCCGATGTGAATCTCGCGGTGCCGGTTTATGTTAACCGCAATGGTATGCGCAGCGTTGTAGTGGGGACGGGCGATCTGACCAGTCTGGAAATGGAATATGTGCCTGATACGGCCGACATCCGGGTGGGCGATCTGTTGGTGACATCTGGCTTGGCAAATCGATTTCCGCCGGGGTACCCGGTCGCTGAGGTCGTCGCCATTGAACATGACCCGGGTGAGCCTTTTGCCCGGATCCGGGCCCGGCCATTGGCTGAACTGGGTCGATCCCGCAATCTGCTGATGGTGTTTCAGGAGGAGGCTTCGTGAAACAGAAACCACCGCATGGGCTTTGGCTGATCATTATTACCTTCTTTGTCGGTTTTTTTCTTGCTGCGATACCGATGGGGCGGTTCGAAATTGCTCGTCCGGATTGGGTGGGCATGCTGATCATTTTCTGGGTATTGGTGTTGCCGGAACGCTTCGGCATCTTCGTCTCCTTTGGGGTCGGTATCCTGTTTGATACGTTGGCCGGCACGACGCTCGGGCTCTATGCCTTTGTGTATTCCGGTCTGGCCTATACCGTTTTGTTGTTACATGCGCGTCTGAGAATGTATCCATTAGGGCAACAGGCCATGGTGGTGTTTCTCATTTTAGGTGTGACGCACATTGTCGCGCAGTGGCTGAAGGTCTGGCTGATGTCCGTGGTCTCGGGTGAGCTACATATCTGGCCCGCACTCACCTCGGCCGTCGTATGGCCCTGGGTCTATGGCTTGCTGCGAACGCTACAGATCAAGTTCCGGGTGCAATAATGTTAGTTTTAGCTTCTCAATCACCTCGTCGCCGCGAACTGCTGGCTTCCCTGGGTGTGGATTTTCAGACGCATTCCGTTGACATTGTCGAATCGGTTCGCAGCAGCGAAGCCGCCGATCGTTATGTGTCTCGCCTGGCGCTGGAAAAGGCCCAGGCTGGCCTGGCTCAGCGTAGCGATGCTCAGTGGGTATTGGGTTCGGACACCACGGTCGCCATCGACGGTCAGATTCTGGTGAAACCGGAGTCCGAGGCTGATTATCAGGCGATGATGCGCACGCTGTCTGGTCGTACACACCAAGTCTTTACCGCTGTGGCGTTGGTCAGCCAGCAGACACTGTTCGAAACACGTGTCTGTACCGACGTCACCTTTACAGAACTGACGGAAGACTATATTCAACATTACTGGCAGACCGGAGAACCAGCCGACAAAGCCGGTGGCTATGGTATTCAAGGGCTGGGCGCCATCTTTGTGGAAGAAATCCGTGGCAGTTACAGTAATGTTGTGGGTCTTCCTTTACATGAAACCGCCCGACTGCTGGGCCAGGCGGGCTTGCCGATCTGGCAGGGTCGCTTACGCTTAGTACCATCTAACGAACAGTGAACGCGAGAATCGAATGACGTCTGAAATACTGGTCAATGTCACCCCCATGGAAACCCGCGTAGCGCTGGTTGAAAACGGCGCCGTGCAGGAAGTCTATATCGAACGCAGTCAGACCCGCGGCATCGTCGGGAATATCTATAAAGGTAAGGTAGTCCGGGTGTTGCCCGGAATGCAGGCGGCCTTTGTTGATATCGGCCTGGAACGGGCGGCGTTTATTCATGCGTCTGATATTGATCATGACCGTACAGACCATGAGTCGCATAAGCCGATTCAATCATTGGTTCGTGAAGGACAAGCCCTGGTGGTTCAGGTGATTAAAGATCCTATCGGGACTAAAGGCGCACGGTTGACCACGGCGTTGTCCATTCCTTCGCGTTATCTGGTGTTCATGCCGGCGTCAAATCACATCGGGGTCTCTCAGCGCATTGATGGAGAAGAAGAACGCGATCGTCTGAAAAAACTGGTGGACCATACCAAGACGCTGGAAGAGATTGAGCAGGGTGGTTTTATTCTGCGCACAGCGGCCGAGGGTGTGGGTGAGGGTGAGATTCGCTCGGACATGAATTATCTGAAGCGGGTTTTCCGGGTTCTGCAGGAGCGAATGACGGAAAACGAACCGGCCACCATGATTTATGAAGATCTGCCGCTTTTTCTGCGGGTTGCGCGCGATATGATCCGAGTCGATGTTGAAAAAATCCGTATCGACTCGAAAGAGACCTTTGTCAAAGTGCAGGATTTTGTCACCAAGTACACACCGGAAGTGGTTGACCTGTTTGAGTATTATCCCGGTGAGCGACCGGTGTTTGACCTGTTTGCTGTCGAAGATGAAATATCCCGGGCGCTGTCGCGCAAGGTGGAGCTGAAATCCGGTGGCTATCTGATTATTGATCAAACCGAGGCGATGACCACCATTGACGTGAATACCGGGGCGTTTGTCGGGCATCGGAATCTCGAAGAAACCATCTTTAAAACCAATCTCGAAGCGGTTTCGGCGATTTGCCGACAACTTCGTCTGCGTAATCTGGGTGGCATCATTATCCTGGACTTTATTGATATGGAAGACGAGGAGCACCGTCGACAGGTTCACCGGATGTTGGAGAAGCACCTCGAACGGGATCATGCGAAAAGCAAAGTGACCGGCGTGTCGGAACTTGGGCTGGTTGAAATGACCCGCAAACGGACTCGTGAAAGCCTGGAGCATGTGCTGACGGAAAACTGCAGTGTCTGCCAGGGTAAGGGACGTCAGAAAACGGCGCAGACCATCTGTTATGAAGTCTTCCGTGAAATCCTCCGCGAAGAACGTGCCTATAATAACGACCAGTATCTGGTGCTCGCCTCTCAGTCGGTGGTCGATCGTTTGCTCGACGAAGAGTCTTCGAATGTTGCCGATCTCGAGGAGTTTATCGGTAAGCCGATCCGATTCCAGGTGGAGCCGATGTACACTCAGGAGCAGTTCGATGTCATTCTGCAATAGTCAGCCGGCCGACTGACGGCGCACAGGCATGGCCAGCATGTTCCAATCTCGATTCTGGACAGCCGCGCGAAACGCGCTGCTCAAAGTTGCCGCTTTCTGGGTTCTGGTGTTGGCGGCTTACCTCGCTCTGGGTCGACAATTTTTCCCCTATATCGATCGCATTCAGCCGGAAATCGAAGTCTGGTTGTCCGGACAGCTCGGCACCCCGGTCACCATCGGAGAGTTGCATGGGGAGTGGGTGCGCTTCAATCCGGTTGTTCATTTGTCCGATGTGACGCTGGGTGATGACATCCGAGTTGCCCAAATGACGCTGGCGCCGGGCATTTACGAGTCGATTTCACGCGGCGGTTTATCCTTTATCCGTTTTGAGTTGACCGACTTTCAGGCTGAGTTGATTGAAACACGCGAAGGCTGGTCGCTGCAGGGGTTAAGCGGCAGTGGCGGCCGGGTCGAGCTGAGCGAGTTGCTGGCGCTGCTTCAGCGGCAGCAGGAAGTGAATTTCGTTAATACCCGGCTTGCGGTCCGTCCGTTAGAGCTGCCGCGTTTTGAGCTGATTCTGCACGATGGGCAATTGGCGGGCTATGGCAGTGAGAACTTTCTGGTGGCTCGCGCAAGTATCCGGGCCAATCAGATCGACGTGCCGATCGAGTTACAGCTCGAGACCAGTCAGATTCAGAACACCAAAAACCGGTTGTATCTGCGCCATGGCACAATCGATTTATCCCCTTGGCTGCAAGAGGTGGCCGACGGTATCGGGCGCGCTGAAATGGCGGGCGAGTACTGGTTAAACCTGGACGGTAGTCAATGGCGGGATCTGACGGTGCGTTTGACGACCGAGTCTTTGACCTATGCAGGCACTTACGACGTCATTGAGCTGAATGGTGCGCATTTCGAAGGCTATGTCGAACGACGGGAAAATGGCATCGAAACCTGGTTAAACCTGTCCGATTACCAGATAGGTGATCGTGAGTTTGAAACCACTCAGGCCAAGTTGGACTATCGTGCTGATCGACTGAAAGTGGAGTGGGACTCATTGCCAGCTGATCTGGTGGGAGCCTTTCTCGCATTGGACGATCCTAACGGCTTCTGGCGAAACCTGGCGCCGCAGGGGTTTGTCGAGCAAGGGGTGATGACCATGACCGGCGGCAACGCCGAGTCTCTGAAATTGAGTGCTCAAATTGACGATCTGCGCTTCCAGGCGCACAAAGGGGTGCCCGGTCTTCAGCAACTCTCCGGAAATATCCGCGTCGAAGGTTCTCGTGGGCGCTTACAGGCGACTTCACCGAATGCGCAACTGCATTTACCGGGTCTCTACGCAGAGCCGTTCGACAGTGAAGTCACCGCTGCTGAACTGGAATGGTCCAGCGCGCCGGGTCAGGGCTTGTTTGCCCGCGGGGCGGGTGAGGTGATCCTGAAGTCAGGGCGTTCAGCGGTTGACGGGCGTACTGGCACGCCTCAGTCCGTTCAGGTCAACTGGTCATCAATTTCCCCGTTTCTGGTCAATCGGCAAGCCGGTCGGGAGGCGTTGGTCGACGTCCAGTTGACGGCACAGGACGTATCGTACCCGTGGGCACTCGCGTTAGCGGACAACGCCAATGTTGCAGAATCGACACTGAGTTGGATGAGCAACCGGATTGAGCAGGCCCGCTTTCCGCTGGTTCATTTGAACTATCTGTCGGCCGTCGATGTGAACGGCCGGAACCGGAGTCAGTTCTTTCTGGAATCAGAGGTTCAGCAGGGCCAGGTTCGGTTTCTGGATGACTGGGCGTCAGCCTTCAATTTAAATGGCCAGCTCAGCCTGGACCGTCAGGGGTTGGCGGTCAGTGGTCAAGCGGGTGAGTACCCGGGTTTCCTGATTTCTGATTACCATCTTAATTTGCCGTTTGCGACGAATGTCCTGTCTTTGGACCTCGCGCTCTCGGCCGATGCTTCAGACACTCTGGGTTTTCTGCAGCGTGGTCCGTTGAGTTCGAACCTGAATGGTCTGCTCGATACCTGGACCGCGCAGGGGCCGCTATCCGGGAACCTGCAGTTGTCGGTACCGTTATCCGCCCCTGAAGACTTTCAGGTGGCCATCGAATCCCGATTAGAAGGGGTGTCCGCCGACCTCGGGAACTTAGACCTGACTTTGACTGAAATAGCGGGACCGCTGTCGTTCAATCTCGAACAGGGCTTACAAAGCCAGGGCTTACAGCTGAAGCACGATGGGCTGGTACAACGTGTTGGGTTTCAGGCGCCACTGGGTGGCGACGGCGCGCAATTGGACCTGACCGTAACCGGAGAGACTGCCATTCGTTACTGGGGCGAACGCTTCTCAGACGCCTACCTGACTGATAACCCGGCCATTGTCTCACATGACACTACCGTGGAGGTGAACAATGGCCGAACGCTGATTCGATCCAAAAGTGATCTGTCGACGATGGCTCTGGACTTTCCTGAACCGATGAACAAATCGGCAGGCATGGACTGGCCTTTGAGCCTCGAGGTGGTTCTTGATGAACGGAACTGGACAATGATCAAAGCGTCGGCCGATGAGCGGCTTCAGAGTTATTTTGAACTGGATCAGAATCGCGCCATACGGCGTGGAACCGTGGCTTATCAACGCCCCTTAAACGTTAGGGGGGATGAGGGTGTGTATTTTGATATTCGCTCGGACAATCTTGATGCGAGTGCCTGGTGGCAAGCCATTCAACAGACTCGGGAGCTCTACCAACAATCGAATGCCGATGACGCCCAGGTTTCATTCGAAGCGCTGATTCAGGCTGTCGACATCCGGTCAGACCGGTTGAGCTATCTGGCGCAAGACTGGGGTAATGCGCATCTGACCTTGTTGCGTAATGACGATGCCTGGTTAACGGAGTTTGATGCCAATGAAGGGCAGGGTCAGGTGCTGATACCCCATGACGATGCGGAACTGTTTGTCGACGTTGATTGGCTGAACCTGACCACAGAGCCGTCAACGGTCGCTTTTGAAGATGAACTCGACCCATTGAAGGCATTTCGTCCGACCGATGTCCCGCCCATGCAGGTTCAGATTAACAAGCTCATCTGGAATCAGCGCGATCTGGGCAGTTGGCGCGGCGAAGTGCAACGCCAGGACAGTGCCATGGTCGTCCAGAATGTGACCGGAGAAATGACCGGCGCGGAACTGACCGGGCAACTGGTGTGGTCATTCTCTGACGGTGAACACCTGTCCCGATATACCGGACGGGTCGCTGTAGGTGATATACAGCAGGTCTTGAATACCTGGGGATATGCTCCGGTTCTGTCCAGCACCAGCGGCTGGTTTGATATGGCCATCGACTGGCAGGGCTCGCCCGCCTTTTTTGATTTCAAACGCATCCGCGGTGGCATTGATCTGCGGTTGAACCGGGGCTCTATCGTCCAGATCGATGATTATGAAGGTCTGAAACTGATCGGCCTGCTGAACTTTACCCGGGTGATTCAGCGGCTGGCCTTGGATTTCTCCGATCTGTTGCAGTCTGGTATCACCTTTGACATGGTAGAAGGCGAGCTGATTTTTGATCGCGGTTTTGCCCGTGTTGGTGAAAAGCTCATTATTGATGGTTCCGCGACAAAGTTTAAGTTCAGTGGGGACGCGGACCTGTTAGCGGACGAAGTCGACATCGATATGGTCTTTACGGTGCCGCTATCGTCCACTTTCCCTCTGGTGGCGTTGTTGGCGGGTGTATCACCACAGGCAGCGGCGGCCATCTATGTGACTGAACGGGTATTTAATAATGAGCTGGAGCGGCTCAGTTCCGCTCGAATGCACATTACCGGATCCTTTAATGACCCGGTCACCCGGTTTTACCGCGTGTTCGACAACAATCTTGGAGAAGACGGTCCCTCTGTGACTGACCGGGTCAATCAGGTGGTACCGGATGGAGTGGTGACACCATGACACAACCTTTTACTGTTTGCGCCGTTCAGATGACCAGTACCGATAGCCTAAACGACAACCTGAACTGGATTGACCAACAACTGGCAAACGCCGATCTGCAGGATGTACAGATGCTGGTGTTGCCAGAAACCTTCGCGTTGTTCGGGGTTAAAGATCAGTCCGCCTTGGCCGATCAGGAGCGTGCCTTTGATGGTTCGGTAGGTCAGGCGGTACGTCAATGGGCAAAAGGTTATCAGGTCTGGATTGTGGCCGGGACCGTACCGGTGATGACGGATGAAGATCGGCTGCCTCGGGCGCGCTGCCATGTGGTGGATGCCGATGGTGAGTTGGTTGGCTTCTATGACAAGATTCACCTGTTTGATGCCGAGGTTGGCGACCGACAGGGCGCTTACCGGGAATCGGACAGCTACAGTGGCGGTGACAAGGTGGTCACACTGTTGACTCCCTGGGGTCGGTTAGGTTTATCCGTGTGTTACGATTTGCGTTTTCCGGAGCTTTTCAGGGCACTGAACGATCAGGGAGCCGACTTCGTCACATTGCCCTCGGCCTTCACGGCAAAAACCGGTGAGGCGCATTGGGAGCCCCTGTGCCGCGCCCGTGCCATTGAAAACGGCTATAGCCTGATTGCAGTGAACCAATGCGGTGACCACGACGCCAAGCGTTCGACCTGGGGGCATTCCATGATCGTCGATGCCTGGGGACGTGTTGAGTCCATAGGTTTGGATCCGGGCCTGGCTTTCTTCAAGCTTGATCCGGCGGCAGATCAGGTCATCCGCAATACACTTCCGGTCAATGCGAATCGGCGTCTGTAAAGCTATAAACGCCGATTAGAGGGTAAACCTTACTTCTCGTTCAGACTTTCCTGCGGTATTGAGTTGCGTCTCAATCAGCAGCGCCTGGTCGTGACTGAGTGCGAGCTGGGTGCGCGTTCGGGTGCCATAGCCTTCGCCGATGATGGTTTGTGCCGACAGGCGGGCTTCCCAGTCCGGTGGAATACCGGTGTTTGGCAAGCTGGCGATGGGGGCTGTTTGGGTTGAGCCCAGTATGGTGTGTTGAGTTGATCCCTGATCCACCTGTTGACCTTGCTGCACCATCTGCTCACGCGCCAGCTCGGTTTTCGGCCAGGGCGTGTTCAGGGCGTCGTTCGACAACGCGTGTATGCCCGGAGCCAGCCATTGACCGTCTGGATGATCGGAACTGAACCAGAACACCCGGCGTGCATCCCCGAGCAGCAGGTTGAACCCCGCATAGTTCTGAATTTCAGCGCGTATGTTGGCGTGGAAGGTTTCGATGGTATCCTGATGGGCGAGAAAACTGACCACCAGATCACCTCGGCTTCTTTCCCCCTGAACACCGACATAACCGGGTCGAATGTTGGTCAGCAGGGCAAACCGTCGATCCGTTGTTACGCCCATCCAGGTGCCTCCGGCCTTCAGGTCCTGACCGGCGACGATGGGCTGGTCCGGCCATAAATGCATATCACGGGCCGGTCGGTCGCGAAACTCATCGCGGTTGGTGACAATGCGAACCGGTACGGTGCGATCCGGTTGATAATCAATGACAGCTAAGCACATATTGGATTCATACTCTCTTCAGGCGCTGTGCAGCGCCAATCGGTTTCCTTCAGAATCCAGTATGACGGCGCGTTCGCCAAAGGGTTCCATCGAATGCCGTTCTTTTAGGATTTTCCCCTGATGCAGGCGTACTTGAGCCAGTGCCTGATCGAGGCGGCCATGGCAGTTCAGATAAGGTGTCACCTGAGAAGGCTCAACGCTGTCGGCTCGGATTAAGGTCAGCCCAGAGCCCTGAGGCGACAGCTGAAAGGTCGCATTGCCGGCGGTGAGATCGCGATGCAGCGGCGAGCTGTCGAGTACCGCACTGTAAAAGGCCAGGGCGCGTTCCAGATTGAGCACGGGCAGGTCGAGCCAAAGCAGGGTGTTTACCGGGGTGTAAGTCACAAGCAGTGTCTTCAAACAGGAGTGTGAGGCTGAGAGTAAAACAGGGCGTTGATCAGCACAACGCCCAAAGGGTGGAGCATTCGGGGAAGCGTCAGCCGGTGGTTTTCATGTTGGTCGATTCGAAAATCTTGTCGGCGCTGGCCGCAACAAAACCTTGATACAGCTGTCCATCATGATCCAGATACCGTTTGGCAAACTCGTAATAACAGGTGGTTACCTCGTGCTGTTCACCCCCGGCAAACGTCATGGCCTGTTTGCTGGCCATGGTGGAGGATTGCTCGAGCAGGACTTCAGGTGAGCCTTTTACCCGGCCGCCACTGTCATTAATCGAATAGCCGAGCGATTCAATCAGAGAGTTCATTTCCGATACTTCCGTAATCTGCGACAGAGCGTTGATATCAATTGTAAAGTGATTAGCCCGCAGACCAATGATGCTTAACCAGGCCGCATATTCGCTTTCTTCTGCCAGGGTCTGATAGTCAGAATAGCTCGGAACCTGCCACAGCGGGCCACGCCAGAAAATGCTGGCATCATTGATTTGCGCTTCGTCGACCTGGTCAACCAGGCCTTGGATGATCGTCTGCGAGGTTCCGCTTAACTCCTGAACCCGAAGCTCGCTGATGAAAATTCTTGGCAGGTCGTTTGACGGAGGAATATAGCCGTAGGCGTCCAGCTTTTTCGCTGGAAAATGGTAGGGCTCGTAACGTTGATACCCCAGTTCTAAGATGAAAGGCTCCAGTTTTTCAAGCCGCATCGGGCCAATATTGAAGGTTCGAAAGGCCACGTGATCATTTCTTACCTGCTCTCCTCGATCGAGGAGCGCCTGGCGAATGGTTTCAGCCTGCGGAGTCATTTGGATGTAATCGTTCCAGAGATGTTTGTAGAAATCGTTAATAGTCACTCAAATCTCCCCCCATTCGGGTTTGTTTTTATGGCGCCGTTTGTTTCTCGGAATCTGCAGACAGACTACCGAAGCGGAGGGGCTCGGCGGTAACAGCGTAACGTCAGTTTCTTTACTGAAAGGGACATGCGCTTTTCTAGTGCGACTGATTAAAATGGTGCACAATGTTGCACAATTTTAGTCATGGCTGTTGATGCCAAAGCCGTCATTCGTAAGGTGAGGGCGGATTACCCGACTTGGTTTGGGTCTTGCTAGAGTATGGTTAACCCTGAGTGAAAAAGGATAAGGAAGTATGATACGAAAATGTCTATTCCCGGTAGGTGGCTATGGAACCCGGTTTCTGCCGGCGACCAAGGCTTTGCCAAAGGAAATGCTGCCGGTGGTGAACAAGCCGCTGGTTCAATACGGCGTGGAAGAGTCCATTGATGCAGGTTTGAATTATGTCGGTTTTGTCACCGGCCGGGGAAAGCGTGCCATTGCCGATCACTTCGATATTTCATATGAACTGGAGCATCAGATCTCCGGTTCTTCAAAAGAACAGTATTTAAGCTCCATCCGTCACGTGATGGACGAGGGCGTGTTTTCCTACACCCGTCAGAAAGAAATGAAGGGCCTGGGACATGCCATTCTTGCCGGTGAAACACTGGTCGGTAACGAGCCCTTTGGCGTGGTATTGGCCGATGATTTGTGCGTAAACACAGAGGGCGAAGACAGCGTGCTTGCTCAGATGGTGAAGGTGCATAAGCAGTTCCGCTGTTCCATTGTCGCGGTTATGGAAGTGCCGGAAGATGAAATTCATAAGTATGGGGTTATCGCCGGAGAAGAGATGAAGGATGGCCTCTATCGGGTCTCCGACATGGTTGAGAAACCCAAAAAAGAAGACGCTCCAAGCAACTTGGCCGTTATCGGTCGGTACATCCTGACGCCCGATATCTTCGATATCCTGAAAGTGACTCCTCCGGGTGTCAATGATGAGGTTCAGCTCACGGATGCTTTGAAAACCCAGGCTCAGGATGGTGTTGTCCTAGCTTACCGTTTTCAGGGAAAACGCTTTGATTGTGGTTCCGTTCAGGGGTTTGTTGAAGCGACTAACTTTTGTTTTGAGAACATTTATGCAGAAGGCAAAGGGTAATCCTTTATTTTGCTCATGACGTACAGGACCCGATTGGCAAACCGTTGATCGGGTCCTATCCTTTCTCTCTCTCCTAGTCGGATTTATTTTAGTTTCCGCATTTTTCTTAGTCAGTGTTTAATGGCTATCGAAAATCCCCGTTGTTGAGTCAAGTAAAGGTCTAATTTCTCGTTTTTTTAGACGCTGTTTTGTTTTAAATTAGCCCATACCCTGATAACAACGATAAGAAAGCACAGAATGAGTAGAATCGATTCCATAAAACTGCTCGGCGATTCAACGGTGTCCGTTCCGCTGTTTAATCCACAAGAAATGCCTAATTTAGCATTTAAACATACCAGCATTCTGTTAAACGGTGAGATGATGGCGGATTCGACCGACCCTGATGAACGGGAGGCTTTTGCTCAAAGTCTCGAGTCGGTGCCGAAACTGTCATTTGACGTAAAGCAGCCGACCGTTCGTTGGGCTGACTTTTTGGCAGAACAATTTTTGACCAACGACGCCTGTTTTGTTTTCTCCCCCAGCGCTGAGCTTTATCCCGAGTATCAATCGGAAATCCAGAAGGCACAGGTTGTTCAAAAAACACAGTACGCCGACTTTTTCGCGCAGAACAATCGGCCTACGGGAAAGCTGGTATCGCTGGAAGTACCAACGGGAAACTGGTTATGCGGTATCAGCCTGATTATGTGGCAGGCACAAAAGCTCCTGCAGTCCAAAGATCCGGAAGAAAGTGTGTCGCTGACCAAACTCAAGGCGCTGTTTGAACAGATCTCGCAACGCACCGTTACTTTTTCTCTGATTTCTATTGCAGAGCTAAACGGCGTCGCTCGTGACGCATTACTGCATGAAAATCTGATGAGTCGTATTGGCGGAACCTTGGGTAAGTCGCAATGGTTTACTCATGAAATGTGTAAGGACAATGCTCAGATTATCGAGAAAGGCGAGTTGAGCGGATTGATCGATCAGATGTTTATCTCCCTGATGACCATCATTGAACGAAAGGCGTTGGCCTTTAACCGGATTATTATCTGCTGCACTCATCAGCAACTTGAAATGTTAAAGGAAACTCTGGCGTTTCAACAGATTGACCAAATGCAAGGCCACTGGAATTTTAAGTGGGTGCATCAGGTTCCTTCCATAACTGCTCAGGCCCTGACTGGTAAAAGCGCGATTCATATCAGTTGCGCAAACAAAGAACTGTTATCGGCGGGACAAGAATAAGCTAGCGGCTTTCTGAACTGAAAAAGGGGCGAATGATTGAGTCATTCGCCCCTTTTCTAACTGCCTTGTAAGCATCGTCCTGATGCCCATCCCTGAAGTTCCATCCGTGAAACCTGCCTTCCTTGGGCAAACAGCTCCTTTAAGGGCACCTCTAATAAGTCTGATGGGGCTCTGGCCTTTCAGAAAAAGTGGCTGTCTAGGCGCGGTTTGCAGTGAATGTCGGGACCTTTGCAATAACCGGAACAACGACAGGCGCTTTTTCTGAAAGCCCCTTCGGGCGGGTCTGAACAGCCCAGTGGACATCGTTATCAATAGCCGGATATAGAATAACTATTATCCAGCTATTGAACCTCACCACTGAACGGTTCAGGCTCCGCAGAGCTCCATCAGACTTATTAGAGGTGCCCTTAATTCAACTCTGTCAGACTTCATGTCTGCTGTGCGTTGAACTGATGCCTACTGTATGAGACTTCTGAAGGTCTGTTAACTGCTATCAGCAAAGTATCATCTGGAAGCACTGACGGTGTTATCTGGTGCGACGAATCAGGTTTGCGGCATAAAAAAACCGGCCGAAGCCGGTTTATTGATCAGATAACGACAGGGTTACAGAACCAATCGACGCACGTCCGCAAGGACAGTGGACAGATAGGTCGTGAACTTCGCAGCATCGGCGCCGTTAATCGCCCGGTGGTCATAAGAGAGCGACAACGGAGTAAAGGTACGTGGTACAAATTCCGAACCGTTCCAATGCGGTTTCACGGAGTTCTTGGAAACCCCGAGAATGGCGACTTCAGGTGTGTTCACAATCGGTGTAAAGGCCGTTCCGCCTAAGCCACCGAGACTGGAAACCGTAAAGCAGCCACCTTGCATTTCAGCAGGCTTCACCTTGCCGTCGCGACCGCGCTTGGCGAAATCGATGATTTCCTCAGCGATCTGCCAGATCGATTTTTTATCGGCATCTTTGATGACCGGTACGATCAGACCGTTAGGCGTGTCTACGGCCACTCCGATGTTGATGTAGTGCTTCTGGACATAGCGTTTGCCATCGGCCATCAACGACACGTTAAACTTCGGAAACTCTTCGAGCGCTGAGGCACAGGCTTTGACAATAAAGGCCAACGGACTGATTTTAACACCGCGTTTTTCCATGTCAGGTTTCAGTGATTGACGGAACGCCTCGGTGTCGGTGACATCGGCTTCGTCAAACTGAGTGACGTGTGGAACGACCAGTGTGTTACGCACCATGTTAACCGCAGTAATCTGCTGGATGCGGTTCATGTCAACGATTTCGACTTCACCGAACTTGGAGAAATCCTGATCGGGCACCGTTGGTAAACCGGCACCGGCCGCAGGCTGCTGAGGCTCTTGCAGGCGTTTCTTCACCCAACCCGCGACGTCGTCTTTCAGAATGCGATTGCGTGGACCGCTGCCAGGCACCTTAGCCAGGTCGACACCGAACTCACGAGCCAGGCGTCTGACGGCCGGACCGGCGTGTACATTTTTGCTTGGTCGGATCGGAGCGTCTTCGTAGGCATTCGAAATAACGGGTGCCTGAGATGACTCAGTAGCCGGTGCTGGCGCTGGTGACGATGACTTGCTGGGTTGATCAGCGGCTTCTGCCGGTGCCGCTGGTTCAGAGCCCTCGGCTTTAATCGTCAGTACAAGGGTGCCTTCGGAGACATCATCGCCTTCGTTGACCGAGACTGAGATCACTTCACCGGCGGCCGGGGAGGGGACGTCCATACTGGCTTTATCTGACTCCAGTACCACAATCGTGTCTTCTTCGGCGATAACGTCACCGGGTTTAACCGAGACTTCGATAACTTTGGCGCTGTCCATCCCGATATCCGGTATTTTCACCTCTTCCAGCGCCGACGGAGCTTTGGGTGATGTTGCCCCAGGGGCCGCCTGAGCTGACTCTGTATTGGCCGGTTGCGCAGGAGCCTCCTCTGAACTGTCGCCGGCAGCTTTCAGTTCGATGATGACATCCCCTTCTGAGACGGAGTCACCTTCGTTAACCTTGATCGCAACGACTTCACCTGCGTCCGGAGACGGGACGTCCATTGAGGCCTTGTCGGACTCCAGAACGATCAGGGTGTCTTCTTCCGAAATGGTGTCTCCGACACTGACGGCAATTTCGATGACGCTGGCGCTGTCCATGCCAATGTCCGGTACTTTGACCGGTTTTACGCCGCCACCGGTTGCACCCGCTGGTTTTGATGCAGCCGGGGTTGGTTTAGGCTCTTCCTTGGCAGCAGGCTTGGCCTCGGACTCGTCTTGCGAGTTGTCATCGCTGCCACTGTCTGCGGTTTCAATGTAAATCAGTTCGTCACCTTCAGCCGCACTGTCACCTTCACTGATTTTCACCTGGACGACTTTTCCGGCCATTGGGGCGGGTACGTCCATGGAGGCTTTATCGGATTCGAGTACCACGATGGTGTCATCGACTTCGATGGTATCCCCGGTTTTAACGCTCACCTCAATACAGGTGGCAGAATCCATACCGATATCGGGTACCCGGATAATTTCAGTTGTCATGAAAAACTCCTAATTCTGCTATCACACTGTCACTGGGTTAGGTTTGTTGGTATCCAGACCGAGTTTCTCGAACGCGGCGGTGACCTCTTTCGCTTCAATGGTGCCTTCATCAGCCAGAGCCTTCAGAGCCGCGACAGTGATCCAGTTGCGGTCGACTTCGAAGAAGTGACGCAGCTGTGCACGGGAATCGGATCGGCCGAAACCGTCGGTACCCAGTACGTGATATTCCTGAGGAACCCATTTGCGAATCTGGTTCGCATAGTTCTTCATGTAGTCGCTGGCTGAAATTACCGGACCACGACGGCCTTTCATGACTTCAGTGACGTAAGATTCACGTGGTTTGGCTTCCGGGTTCAGCAGGTTTTCACGATCGGCATCCAGTGCTTCACGCGTTAACTCGTTGTAGCTGGTCACAGCCCAGACATCGACCTGTACGCCCCAGTTGTCGCGCAGCATTTCAGCGGCGGCACGAACTTCCTGCATGATGGAGCCAGACCCCATCAGCTGAACGGTCTTTTTGCCTTTTTTCACGCCATCTTCCAGCAAGTACATGCCTTTCTTGATGCCGTCGGCCATCTTGTCGTCAACCAGGCCCGGGTGCTGATAGTTCTCGTTCAGTGTGGTGATGTAGTAGAAGACATTTTCCTGATCTTCAACCATACGCTTCAAACCGTCCTGAACAATCGTTGCCAGTTCATAGCCATAGCTGCAATCGTAGGTAACGCAGTTCGGAATCGTGCCGGCCAGAATGTGGCTGTGACCGTCCTGGTGCTGCAAGCCTTCACCGTTCAAGGTCGTTCGACCCGACGTCGCACCGATCAGGAAGCCGCGAGCCTGTAAATCACCAGAAGCCCAAGCCAGGTCGCCGATACGCTGGAAACCAAACATGGAGTAGTACACATAGAACGGCACCAGTTGATAGTTGTAGGTGGAATAGGCCGTTGCCGCGGCAATCCAGGAGCTCATGGCGCCGGACTCGTTAATACCTTCCTGCAGAATCTGCCCTTTGACATCTTCTTTGTACCACATGACCTGGTTCTTATCCTGCGGGATATAGGTCTGTCCCCACGGAGAATAGATACCGAACTGGCGGAACATGCCTTCCATACCGAAGGTACGGGCTTCGTCCGGAACAATCGGCACGATACGGTTACCGATTTTCTTATCTTTCAGTAACTGCGTCAGGACGCGGTTGAACGCCATGGTGGTGGAGATTTCACGGTCACCGGAGTCTTTGGTGACGGCACTGAAGTCTTCCAATGTCGGTACTTCCAGTTTGTCTTCCGCTTTGGCCCGTCGCATTGGCAGGTAGCCACCCAGGTTGTTGCGGTGGTTGCGGATGTACTGCATTTCCGGGCTGTTTTCGCTCGGGCGGTAGAATGGAATCTTACCGGCTTCAAGATCTTCATCGGAAATCGGCACACCACAGCGGTCACGGAAGGTTTTAAGATCGTCAACCGACAGCTTTTTCAGTGAGTGCGTCATGTTTTTCGCTTCACCGGCTTCGATGCCGTAACCTTTAACGGTATGAGCCAGAATAACGGTTGGCTGACCGTTGTTGTCGCTTACCGCCTTCTGGAAGGCCGCGTAGACTTTGTAAGGATCGTGACCACCACGGTTCAGACGGTAGATATCTTCGTCGGACAGGTCTTTGACCAGCTCTGCCAGTTCAGGGTATTTACCGAAGAAGTGTTCACGCGTGTACGCGCCGCCGTGGGATTTATAGGCCTGCAGCTCACCATCAACCACTTCATCCATACGCTTCTGCAACAGACCTTTTTTATCCGCTGCAAACAGCTTATCCCAATGACGACCCCAGATAACTTTGACCACGTTCCAGCCAGCGCCGCGGAACATGCCTTCCAGTTCCTGAACGATTTTACCGTTACCGCGAACCGGACCGTCCAGCCGCTGCAAGTTACAGTTAATCACGAAGTTCAGGTTGTCGAGGTGTTCACGGCCGGCCAGGGAAATGGCACCGAGCGATTCCGGTTCGTCCATTTCACCGTCACCGAGGAAGGCCCAGACACGACCGCCTTTTTCAATTTTTTCGTGGTTTTCCAGGTAGCGCATGACGTGCGCCTGATAGATTGCCTGAATCGGGCCCAGACCCATGGAAACGGTTGGGAACTGCCAGTAATCCGGCATCAGCCATGGGTGAGGGTAGGAGGACAGACCTTTGCCATCGACTTCACGGCGGAAATTGTCCAACTGCTCTTCGGTCAGGCGGCCTTCAACAAACGAGCGAGCATAGATGCCCGGCGCAATGTGACCCTGGAAGTACACCATGTCTCCCGGGTGAGTGGCGGTTGGCGCGCGCCAGAAATGGTTAAAGCCGATATCGTACAGGGTCGCAGATGACTGGAAACTGGAAATGTGTCCGCCCAGATCGTCGCCGGACTTGTTGGCTCGAACCACCATGGCAACGGCGTTCCAGCGAATCATTGCGCGGATTTTGCGTTCCAGCTCATTATCGCCAGGGTATTTGGGCTCTTCATCTAAACGGATGGTATTGCGGAAAGGCGTGTTGATGGCAAAAGGTACATCTTCGCCCGAACTGGACACTTCATCTGAAAGGCGCTTCAGCAGAAATTGCGCACGGTCATTGCCTTCCTCACGAAGCACGGAAGCCAGTGCATCCAGCCATTCCTGTGTTTCAATAGGATCTATATCGTGTTCCATAAAGACTTCCCCAACTGATAACGGATATGTAACCGTTAGTAAGTGTTAAAAAATTCAAACAAGCTTAGCAGGCTATATTGAAACTTTCTGTGTTGAATTTGGTTCAACAAAACTCTGTCACTTTTTCGTTTCCAGCATGGATCCATCATCCAGCGATGTTGGCCTGTCTGGCGAAATTTCGCTTTTTTCCGGCCCTGAAACGACAAACGGCAACCCATAGGCTGCCGTTTCGTGAGATTTATAAATTGTGGCGCCTTTTTACAGGATATTACCGACACTTACAATCTTAAATGTATTTGAGCCGCCATGAACACCTTGGTGATCGCCATACGCGAGAATCACCAGATCACCATCGCGGACAATACCCCGACGCTTCACTTCGTCTACGGCCAGTTTGTTAATTTGGTTCAGCGGTTCGCTGGTGTCATCAAAGCCAATGGCTTCCACACCACGGTAAAGTGAGACGCGTCGTTGAGTAGCCGCATGGCGGGTTAACGCGTAGATCGGCAGCCCCGAACTGATGCGCGACATCCATTTGGGTGTCGAACCGGATTCGGTCATGCACAGTATGGCTTTAACGCCACGCAGATGGTTCGCCGCATACATCACCGACATGGCCATGGCCTCGTCGATGCGCTTAAACTCCGATCCGATTCGGTGCTTCGATTCGGTCGTCAATTTATGTTTTTCAGCCCCGAGACAGATGTCGCTCATGGTTTTGACGGTTTCAATCGGGTACTGGCCGGCGGCCGTTTCCGCAGAACACATGATGGCATCGGTGCCATCGAGAACCGCATTCGCAACGTCAAAGACTTCTGCACGTGTTGGGAACGGGTTGGCAATCATCGATTCCATCATCTGAGTGGCCGTGATGACAATTTTGTCGAGGCTTCGGGCACGTTTGATGATGTGCTTTTGGACACCAATCAGTTCAGGGTCTCCAATCTCAACCCCCAGATCGCCACGAGCGACCATGACAACGTCGGAAGCCAGAATGATTCGGTCAAGATTATCGTGATCCAGTACCGCCTCGGCACGTTCGAGTTTTGCGACCAGCTCAGCGGTCGAACCGGCAGCGCGCAACAGTTCACGAGCCTGGTGCATGTCCTCAGCGCTTCTTGGGAACGACACAGCGACATAATCCACGCCGATGTCTGCAGCAATACGAATGTCTTCTTTATCTTTGGGGGTCAGCGCCGCCGCCGAAAGTCCGCCGCCGAGCTTGTTGATCCCTTTGTTGTTTGATAACACACCACCTTGAGTGACGGTCGTGTTGACGGCATTGCCTTCAACGGAGTCTACCGTCACCCGAACCCGGCCATCATCGAGCAGGTATACGTCACCCGGTTTACTGTCCTTGGCCAGCTCCGGGTAGTCGATGCCCACGCGTTCTGCAGTGCCGGAGGCTTTGTCAAAATCAACGTCCAGGACAAACGACTGACCATCCTGAAGTTCAACCTTGGCGTTGTCCTTGAAGCGCGCGATACGAATTTTGGGACCTTGCAGGTCGGCAAGGATGGCGACCGGAGGTAATCCCAGGCGTTCGGTAATTTCTCGCACGGCTTCTGCCCGTCGCCGGTGATCGGCGGCGTCTCCATGGGAGAAGTTAAGCCGGACGGTATTAGCACCGGCGAGAATCAGTTCTTCCAATACGCCGGGCCGGTCAGTGGCCGGGCCCAGAGTCGTAACAATTTTGGTTCTTCTCATGGTCAACCTGTGTGTTCATTAGGGTGGCGTTACTGTTTTGGGCTTCAGTCGGAGCCGAAACCCTTTTAGGGCGGACTGAAACAATAAAAGCCCGTGGCGGGCTTTTATGTCAGTTGCTACTCGTTGTTGCTGGTACTGAATCGCATTTCGGACAGTACCGACTTTATCCGCTTCAAATGGCTTTGAAACTCAGGGCCGAGTTTCAGTGTAACTCCCGTTGCCAGAACGTCCAGTATCGTCAGATACACAATTCTGGATGTCATATTAATATAGATGTCGGTGTTTTCCTGGCTGTCCACACCCAACAGAATATGGCAGTTCTCCGATAGAGGAGAGTGAGGTGTTGTCAACGCGATCACCGTTGCCCCGGATTCTCTGGCAATTTTGGCGGTTTCTACCAGCGAAATGGTACGTCCGGTGATGGAAATGATGACCACTACGTCGCCCGGCTTTGCGGCAGCGGCGGCCATGCGCTGTTGTAAGGCATCAGTGTAGGCCGCGCAGGGCGTATTCAGTCGGAAGAACTTATGGTGAGCATCCATAGCGACACTGCCGGAGGCGCCCAGACCGTAAAAGCCGATTCGCCGAGCCTGCGACAGGGCGTCTACGGTTCGGCTCAGCGCATTGACATCAATGGAGCGCTTGGCGTCACTAACCGCACTCATCGTGGCTTCAAAAATTTTGCTGGTGTAATCCTCAACCCGGTCGTTCGGTTCAACATTGCGGTTGACGTAAGGCGTGCCGGTAGCCAGACACTGTGCGAGTTTGAGTTTGAAATCCGGAAAGCCGGTGCATTCAAGGCTGCGACAGAAGCGATTAACCGTGGGTTCTGAAACGTCAGCGGCCTTGGCAAGACTGGCAATCGATGAGCGGATCGCTTTGTTTGGATCGTTCAGTATCACCTGAGCAACCTTACGTTCACTCTTGCTCAGGCAGCTGGGGTTGGACTTTAAACGATCTAAAATGTTGGTGCTCATTGTGATTTTTTTCCAGAATAGTGTCGTTGCGTTGAGATTGTAGGAAATTCACAACTCAACGGTAAAGTGATCTGGCTTAACTTATTGACAGATTTCTCGGCGATTCGCCCCCGGTAGAGACTCTATCCCGGTCGGGGCTAATCCTCAGATCAGCTAAGATCTTGAAAGTGACGCAGTTTTAAGGCTGATTCAACCTCAATTCCAACCCTTACCGTCTCTTGGTTTTGTCTTTTTTGTAGTAAAGTTACTCAATAATAAAGCTTCAACCGGAAAAATCATCCTAAATGTCAGAATATTTCCCGGTGCGGCGGTGTGGGTCCGGTTCATTTGATCCGTAGCAAGCTCCGGTTTCCGCTGGCGCGGCATTATGCGAACCGATGGTCGGTGACTGGACGCTTTCGGGACCCGGTACTAGAACGCAACAACAATAGTTAAAAAGTTATGAGGACATCAATCATGGAACAGCTCGGGTTAATTGCAGACATTGGTGGTACGAATGCCCGCTTCGCCCTGACACCCATTCGCACCATTGCGCCGGGTGAGGCGCTCAAGTTAACGGAGGCCGATCTGATTGCTCCGACCGCTCTGAACGGTGCGGAGTACGCTAACATTGCGGATGCGATCGAAGCCTATCTGGCCGGCCCTGCGGCAGACTATCCGCGTCCTGAACACTCAGTCATGGCGATTGCCTGTCCGACTGATCAGGATCAGATCACCATGACGAACCACACCTGGTCGTTCAAAGTGTCCGAACTGAAGGCGACACTGGGATTCAAAACACTCACCTTTATTAACGATTACAATGCGCTCGCCAATGCGATTCCTCAACTGGATGATGATGGCTTGATTAAGATCGGTCGTGGTGAGCCGGTGGTCGGTATGCCGATTGCTGTGACCGGACCGGGTACCGGGCTTGGACTTGCGGCATTGGCGTTCAACGATAATGAACCGGTCACCCTGGAAACCGAAGGTGGACATGCTCACTTCGCACCCACCGATGAGACTGAAATCGGGATCTTACAGTACCTGCTGACCAAACATGATCGGGTATCCAATGAGCGTTTGATTTCCGGAATGGGTCTGGAAAACATCTACCGTGCATTGTCTTCAATGGCTGGCGAAGAAAAAGCGTTGTCCGCGCCGGAGATTTCCAAGGCCGCACTTGATGGCAGCGATGAACTTTGCGGTGCGGCGTTAGCTCGCTTTTGCGCCATTTTGGGGAGCTATGCCGGTGATGTGGCCCTGACGCTGGGCGCAAAAGGCGGCGTTTTCATTACCGGCGGAATCGTGCCGAGGTTCATTGAGTACTTTAAATCCAGTGAGTTCAGAGCTCGGTTCGAAGATAAGGCTCGACTGGCCGGGTTTGTGCAACTCATTCCCACCTATGTCGTGGTTTCACAGCAACCGGGTCTACTTGGCTCAGCGGCTGTGCTGAATCATCGCTTGAACCATTAATTGTTATCCGTTTCTTCGCAGCCGATGAACGGCTGCGAAACCCAATCCCTTAGGAATATCCATGTCCCGCAGTGAAATCGAGACCCTCACGACCGAACTGGATCAGTGGTACGAGCTGACCGAGCAAACCATTCTCTGCCGACAGGATCCGGTGTCCGGATTATTTCCTGCCAGCACCGATGTCAATGGTCATGGCGACTACACCGATGCCTGGGTCCGGGACAATGTGTATTCCATCATGGCTGTCTGGGGGTTATGGGTCGGGTATCAGAAGTTTGATCATTTTCCATCACGCACCCAGCGCTTAGCTGACAGTGTGCATCGGCTGATGCGCGGACTGCTGACTGCCATGATGCGGCAGACGCATAAGGTCGAGCGATTCAAATACACACAAAACCCTCTGGATGCTCTGCATGCTAAATACGACACACAATCCGGTGAGGTTGTCGTAGACGACGATAAATGGGGGCATCTGCAGTTGGACGCAACCTCATTGTTCCTGCTGATGCTGGCCCAAATGTCCCGGTCCGGTTTGTCCATTGTTTCACAACCTGATGAAGTCAGCTTTGTGCAGAATCTGGTGTGGTATATCGGACGCGGGTATCGCACGCCGGACTATGGCATTTGGGAGCGTGGCAACAAAATCAACAACGGGCGGGTGGAGATTAATGCGTCATCCGTTGGCATGGTGAAAGCCGCACTGCAGGCGATGCAGGGTCTTAATCTGTTACCCGATAGCGAGGGGCAGATCGGCACCATTCATGTCATGGACGATGAGATTGCCCGCTGTCGTTCGACGTTGGAAAGCTTATTGCCACGTGAATCCCTGTCTAAAGAAGTCGACGCAGCCTGTCTCTCGATCATCGGTTTTCCGGCGTTTGCCGTTGAGAAAACCGAGGTCATTGAGCAGACCCGCGCGCGGGTGCTGGATAAGTTAGCCGGACCCTACGGTTGTGCTCGCTTTTTACGCGATGGCCATCAGACCGTATTGGAAGATCATGATCGGTTGCATTACGAAAGTCATGAACTGCAGAATTTCGAAAACATCGAATCACAATGGCCATTGTTTTATGCCTTTTTGTATCTGGATGCGTTGTTTCGTGTCGATCAGGACGAGATTCGACATTATCGGGCGTTGCTGGATGGTTTACGTGTCGAAAAAGATGGCCTGATGCTGTTGCCGGAACTGTATTTTGTGGATGCGGAACACATTGAGGCCGAGAAGGCCGCGCCGGGTTCGCAGCCACGACGAGCCAACAATAATGTGCCATTGGTCTGGACTCAGTCTCTGTATACCCTGGGTTGCCTGCTGGATGCCGGGGTTCTGTCCCCTTCGGACATTGACCCGATCAACAGTTTTGCCCGAATCGGAAAACAACCGGTCACCAACATCGGTCTGACGATTTTAGCCGAGGATGCGGACGTTCAGCGTGCGCTGGCTGAGCAGGGGGTTGAGTCCTGTCTGTCACGTGATATTGAACCGATTCGTGTCTTTGATGCCACCGAACTGAGTCGGGTGTTTCACGCCGTCGGTCAGAACCCGAAGCTCGGGTTGACCGGTCGACCCCAGCGGAACCCGAGAGTGTTGGCAACCTCTCAACTGTATCGACTGTCTGGGGAAACGGTGGTATTCCTGCCGCAGTTCAGCAATCGCGATCGGTTTTATCTTGCCAGTGACAACGCGCTGTTGTGCGAACTGTTGCAGTCGGAGCTTGCGTACATTTCCCGCCATTGGCAATCACCAAAAGATCCGGTCATGGTTCTGGATATTACACATGCGATGCTGTCGGCTGATGACTCGGTTCGGTTAACGCAGTTGCTCAGCGATATTCAGAATAATCGACTTTCCGGTCTGCAGTCCCGAAGCGTCCATGTTCTTGAGCAGCTGAACGAGCTGGCGATGGAGCAGATCGACGACTTACGGGACTATCAATTACCGCCTCACGGATTGGTCATCGGAGGGCGCCGCCGTAAATGGTTGGCTTTTGATGAACAGGTGACGGTCAGTTCAGCGGAGTCAGTTCTGTCGTTACTGCAGCCGGACTGGACGACTGAGCAACTTGTTGCGACGTTGGCGCAATCGGCGAACCCTTATCAGCAGGTGGATTGCCTGGCCCGCCTAAAAGAACGTTATGGGTTGGATTTCGAAACCGGATTGGCGCCATTAGTCAGTGTGCGGTTGTTGTCGACTGAGCTGTATGAAACCGCAACCGAGCATCAACTGTGGAGCGTCATGCGACATTGTGCGGGACTGTTGGACAAACACTGGAGTGGGTTGGAAGACAGCGTCGCCGAAATTCTTACCCGTCAGCGGATCATTGTCGTTGGGCGGGCCTTTTCTGATCAGGGGATGATAACTACACCGCTGCAGAATCGAGAGATCCTACAGCTGATTCGCCAAAACACCGCACGCGATCCCCGAGAGGGCATTCTCAATCAGGAAATCCTGATTATGATTGCCTCCTTAATGCGAGGTGAACCCGAACTGTTGAGCGGTATGAAAAGCATCCGTCCGGGGCATCTGGCCATGTTGATGATGGGGCAGCTTGCACACGAACGCTCGGTCGAGCCGGATGTGGCGTTTGCTGAACTGACCGCGCTATGCCCGTCTGACATTGAATCGCGTGTCCGGCGGATTCTGTCTGACTACCAATCTGAAGTTGATCGTCTGTTCAATACTGAGTCACTGCATGCACAACAAAGTCTCGTGACGCTTGATGCGTCTACCCAGGAGTCCTCTACTCTGAACGGGGCGCATAACTGGTTGCAATGGCGTGAGCAGCAAGGCGTTATGCCACGGCTTCAGGATGATTTTTACGAACAACTTTGGCGTCTACTTAAGCAATGCCGTGGCGTTGTCGTTGGCGATCGTTTCGACTCGCGCAGTCGTATTGAGTCTGACCACATACTCAGTGCCATGACCGCGGGCGAGCCCCAGTTTGCGTTGCTCATTGAGCGACTGTTAAACAAAATTGAATCACCGTCTTATCGCCAGATGACGATTGAAGCCCTCCGCGCCATCATGGCGTTAGCGCAGGCCAATCCGCAGTTAAGGGTGGACGATTATCTGATCGTGGAAGTGATCATTTCCCACGCGGTTCGCTTGAACTGGATTGAAAACTTTCCTGCTCGGGCTAGCCACTACAACCAGTTTCGTGGGCAGGCCTGGCAAGCCTTTTATCAGAACCCGCCGCAGCGAGTGGCCAGTCGGATTGGCGAAGCACTGAACTACCTGTTGCAGCAGGGACGTCAGGAGCAGCTGTCCGATGGTGGGTTGGGCGAGCCGGTTCATTGATCGTTAACTGAGCAGTGTAAGATTTTTTGTCTGGGATTACGAAGGTCTGGGTCTATTCACCTGTGCAGTGAGGACCATTGCGCCCAGAGGGTGGAACTTTCCACCCTCCCTAAAATCCTTCCTGCACCGGCTTTTTCCAATGCGTCTAAACGCATGGGCTCCACTACACTGTGCGGTAATGTAAAGATTCATAAACTGGTGATCAGGTTTGCGTCTGGTCGAAACGTTAAAGGGGTTCTAAATGGCGAACTATGAGCTGTCGTCTAAAGTCGCTCATCTGAGGAAGATATCGCGAAGCTTCATCGACTATCTTGGTCGTGAGGCTGAAGTGCCTTTCGAAAACATTGAATTGATCCTCCGGGCCATGGGATACGATCTGGATAATGACGATCAACTGGGACACGACGCCTGGGCACTGGATACACATCAGTGGCATGTTTTGCTGGAGCCGATTACGGTTCTGTCGCCATTGCGGGATTACTGGGGCGTTAACCTCTATGTCACCACTGAGGAACTCTGGCAGGCCGGGACCTGGGTCATTACCACCGAAACCGGTGACAAGATTGAAGGCCAGTTTAATCTGGATTTCTTGACGCAGACCGGTGATTACTGGATGGGTGAAACCCAGCATGTTCGCCGTATTCTGCCGCTGCCTAAAACCTTGCCGCTCGGCTATCACCAACTGACCGTCACGGTAGGCGAGCGTCAGATGTCGGCACCGCTGATCTGTACGCCGAAAACCAGTTATCACAACGCACCGATGACCCGTGGTGATAAAACCTGGGGAACCGCCATTCAGCTTTATACCTTGCGCTCTGAACGTAACTGGGGCATGGGTGACTTTTCTGATCTGGCACAGTTGATCCGGGATATGTCGGCGCAAGGTGCCGATGTGATCGGTTTGAACCCGATTCATGCGTTGTATCCAATCAGCCCGGAGCATTGCAGTCCTTACAGTCCTTCCAACCGCAGTTTTTTGAATGTGCTTTATACGGATGTCGAGGCTGTTCCGGAGTTTCAGGAATCGCCGGCGTTGAAGCGCAAAGTAGGCAGTAAAACGTTTGCAGCCCGGGTCGAGCAGCTCAGGGCGACCGACGACGTGCATTATCCGGGTGTCAGCGCGCTGAAGTTTGAATGCTTTGAAATGCTGTATTCAGTGTTCAGAAAGAACCATCTTAATCAGGGCACTGAACGGGATCAGGCGTTTAAAGCCTTTATTGAAGAGCAGGGCGAGCCACTTTACAACCAGGCATTGTTTGACGCTTTGCTGGCTCACTTCAAGGCTCAGGATATCAATGCCTGGGGTTGGCCGGTTTGGCCGGAAGCCTATCAGGATCACAAATCTGAAGCCGTGGCGCAGTTCGCCAGTGACAATCCGGATGCCATCCATTATTGGATGTATCTGCAGTTTATTGCGGACGAACAGTTGCAAAACATTCACCAGCTCTGTCAGGAGCTGGGCATGAAGATTGGCCTGTATCGCGATCTGGCGGTCGGCGCCGATCGCGGTGGTGCGGAAGTGTGGGGGAATCGCGAGAGTTTCTGTCTCGATGCCGCCGTTGGTGCACCGCCCGATGCCTTAGGGCCGAATGGCCAGAACTGGGGGCTGCCGCCACTGGACCCGGTGAAGCTCAAGCATGAAGGTTATGAGACCTTTATAACCCTCTTGCGCAATAACATGCGAGGCTGCGGTGCCTTACGCATCGACCATGCGCTTGGCTTGCTCCGCTTGTGGTGGTGTCCGCCGGGTAAAAGTGCGGCTTTCGGCGCTTACGTGTACAACGACCTCTTCGACATGCTGGGTATTTTGAACCTCGAGTCTCAGCGGAATGAATGTATGGTCATTGCCGAAGACCTCGGAACCGTTCCGGAAGAGGTGACCCGGTATTTCCCGGAAGCCGAGCTGTACTCGAACAAGGTGTTTTATTTTGAAATCGGGGAGCAGGGCTGTACCGAACCTCAGGATTACGCTGAAAAAGCGCTCGCCATCGTCTGTAACCATGACATGCCGACCGTGGTGGCTTACTGGAACAAGAGTGATCTGGATCTTCGCCGCCAACTGAACATGTTTGCCAGCGATGATGATTATTTCAGTGAATGCGCGGCCCGTGAAAAAGCCAAAGGACTGATTCTTGAGGCGCTGAAACGCCATGGCCGTCTGCCCGTCGGATTATCGACGAATCCGGATGATCTGCAGGAGATGACACAGGGCCTTTGTTTTGCGATTCACGAGCATCTCGCGGCCAGCCGCTCGCAGATTATCGCGGTGCAGCTGGAAGATATGATGTTGATTAACAAACCGGTCAATATCCCCGGAACCAGCGATGAGTATCCGAACTGGCGCCGGAAGTTGAACGAAAGCAGCAAAACGCTGTTCAAGCGCGAGGATATCCAGGCTTTCTGTCAAAGCATCAATCGCGTGCGCCAGTCGGTGTGAAAACCGACGGGTTGAACCGTTGAATGCAAATATGGAAAAGTCCGGCGTTTAGCCGGATTTTCACTTATACGGCCTGATGTATGTCATCTGAACCGAATTTTCACTGGACATTGGTTGCATAATTACGCGTATAATGCAGGTGATCGACTGATTTCCAGAGTAGAGCTGTAATAAAACTACAACTGCAGCAGGACAGATGAAAAGACCCTGAAAGGGCGACATCTGAAGGTCCCGTGACTGAGGTTTCGGGGTTTAAGTTACGATTATGACTAAACGAGTGGAAGCGAATGGCTAGTATTAAGTTCGATAAAGTTATTAAAAGCTATGGTGATGTGAATATCATCAAAGGTCTTGACCTGGATATCCAGGACAAGGAATTCATGGTTCTGGTTGGCCCATCAGGCTGTGGTAAATCCACCACGCTGCGCATGATTGCCGGCCTCGAAGAAATTACCGACGGTAAACTCTATATCGGCGATCGCGTGGTTAACACCGTTCACCCGAAAGACCGCGATGTGGCCATGGTGTTCCAGAGTTATGCTCTGTATCCGCACATGACGGTTTATGAAAACATCGCTTTCGGCCTGCGCCTGCGCAAGATGGCCAAAGACGAGATTGATCGTTTGGTAACGGAAGCTGCTGAGACTCTGGGTCTGGCTCATCTGTTGGATCGTAAGCCGAAAGCACTGTCCGGTGGTCAGCGTCAGCGTGTAGCCCTGGGTCGAGCCATTGTACGTAAGCCTTCGGTCTTCCTGTTTGACGAACCGTTGTCAAACCTTGATGCCGAGTTGCGTGTTCAAATGCGTGCGGAAATTGCAAACCTGCAGAAACGTCTGGGAATTACCTCCGTTTACGTGACGCACGACCAGGTCGAAGCGATGACCATGGGTGACCGGATTGCTGTATTGCATGACGGTGAGCTGCGTCAGGTCGGTTCTCCTCTGGATCTGTATGACTCGCCAGCCAACGTTTTTGTGGCTCAGTTCATCGGTACGCCGAACATGAACGTGGTGAAAATGACGATCTCTGACGATGGTCAGCAGCTGGTACACCCGGATATCACCATTGCGACTCCAGCTCAGTGGAAAGAAGGCATCGATGCGCGTAAGGGCAAAGAAGTCTTTGTTGGTTTCCGTCCAGAACATGTCCGCGAAGCGGAAGAGCATGAATGGACAAATACCGCTGATATTTCTGGTGTTGTTAAGATTGTTGAAACACTGGGTCACGAAGTGGTTGTGCACATGGCTCTGGATCATGAGCAGAAAGAGTTCATCGCGAAGATGGACGTGCATAAGACGCCTCAGATTGGCAGCACCATTAATCTGCACATCAATACCGACAAGTTGCACATCTTTGACGGTGAAACTCAGGAACGTCTGTAAACTTAGGGCGTTACCGTTAAAAGCCGGCTTTATGCCGGCTTTTTTGTGCGCGCGATCAGCTCGAGTGGTAAAAAACTGAGAAATACCCATCGGTATTTATGGTTGCCGCCGTTACACTAGTCGGATTGTAAATTAATGAGTCAGCTATGAAATTTCAGATTGCTTCTCCGAGTCACTATTTCACCGATTTGCGTCTTCCCTGGTCGCGTCATTTAAATGAATGGCCGGAAGAATACTTTGTCGAAGTAGCCCGCGGTATTCACCGCAATGTGGTTAAGTTTATTTCGCACAGAGATCAGGTGTATGCGTTAAAAGAGCTGGCGACACCGATTGCTCAAAAAGAGTATCGCGTGTTACGAGAGTTGGAAGAGCTCGGATTGCCGGTGGTGGAACCGGTTGGGTTGGTGACTCATCGGGATGAAAACGTCGGTGCGGCGCAAAAAGACCGGAACGATGACGCGATGAGCATGGAAAACCGCGGCTTATTGATAACGAACTACATGGTCGGTGCGCTGCCATATCGGATCATTATCCAGCAGGGATTTCCAAAGAGCAGATGTACCAGATGCTGGATGCCTTGGCTGAGCTGTTAGTGCGCTTCACTTATCCGGTTTTACTGGGGGGACTGTTCCTTTTCCAACGCCTTGTTCCGCCGTGATGCCGGACTGATGGCCGCTTACCTGGTGGATGCCGAAACCGGTGAGTTATTGGACGATTTGACGGATCACCGCCGAGAGTTTGATCTGGAACTGGCGCACACCAATATCGCCGGGGATTTGATGGACCTTGATGCCTCTGTGGGATTGCCAGGACAACTGGATCCTATTGATCTGGCAGATTCATTGTTAGTTCGATATGAAAATCTCTGGGCAGAACTGACCCGTTCGGATGTGTTTGATCCTGAAGATCAGTATCTGATCGAAAAACGCATCGGTCGATTGAATGAACTGGGATTTGACGTTGAAGAAATGGAAATTACCACCGTTGATAATGGTAAGCAGGTTAAGATGGTGCCGCGGGTGGTGGAACATTGGCATCACAAACGTCGTTTGGCTTCTTTGACAGGGCTGCAGGTTCAGGAAAACCAGGCGCGTCGTCTGTTAAACAGCCTTAACCGCTATCGCATTATCCTTTCTGAACAAGAAGGACGTGATGTGCCACTGCCAGTCGCCGCCTACCGATGGATTTCAGAGGTGTTTAACCCGTCAGTACAGATTATCCCTCATGATTTGAAGGGTGGGCTGGACGACGCCGAACTCTTCCACGAGATTCTTGAGCATCGATGGTATCTCAGTGAAGAACGCCACCAGGATGTGGGGATGCCCTATGCCGCCCAGTCCTATGTCGATAATGTCCTGCGTCAACGTCATCACTGACCTGAACATCAGGCTGGAAATGGCAGGTCTGCCAGCGATGCATTCAAGGTTGGGTATTGGAACTCATACCCGAGTTTGAGCAAATGGCTGGGCGCGGCCTTTTGGCCATCGATCAGCAGCGTTTTCATTTCACCCAAGGGGTAGAACACAAAACGCGGTAAGGGAATGGGGATGGCAACCGGACGATTTGCCACTAACGTCTTACTAAAGCCAGCCTGTCGCTCCGGTTCCGGAGCCGTCAGATTGAAGGTGCCGCGGGCGTGTTTTTCAATGATGAACTCAAGGGCACAGAGCCAATCCCGGTAATCAATCCAGGACAGCCATTGTTGTCCGTCGCCAAAGACCATACGCATCCCGCATCGGGTTGGCAGTCGAAAGGGTTCCAGAAACCCTCCGGTTTTGGATAAGACTAGACCGGTACGGACGATGGTGACGATAGCCCCCAGCTTTTCAGCGGTCTTAGCTGCCTGTTCCCAATCGGCGCACAGTCGGGCGCTGAAATCGTCACCGGCAGGTTGATCCTCGTGGCAGTCTTCTTCGGTAGCGCCATAATAACCAATGGCTGATCCTGAAATGAAATGGTCGCAAGTAATGCCTTGTTGGTGTAACGCGCCAATCAGATGCTCGGTCAACCCGATTCTTGATTCACGCAGGCGGGATTTGTAACCCCGGGTCCATGGTCGCCCCATGATGGGCAGGCCGGCCAGGTTCACGACCAGGTGCAAATGCTGGCTGATGTCAGCCACTTCAGCAGGGTCGTTGATCACGACATCGGTGTCGGGTCTGTGCTGATGCGCCAGTCCAATGACTGTGTAACCCCGGTTTTTCAGTACCGGGATGAGTTGCGTGCCCAACAGCCCTGACGCGCCGGTGACCAGTGCATAACGTTTTGACATTGAAATTCTCCTGTTTGCACATACCTATACGGGCCTGACGGCAAATTATCTCAATAGTAAGGCTATATCGATATGGCGAATGCCCTGGAAATATCCAATCTGGTGAAAGTCTATGACAACGGTTTTAAAGCACTCAATGGTATCGATCTAACCGTCCCCCAAGGGGACTTTTTCGCGTTGCTTGGCCCTAATGGCGCAGGCAAGTCGACGTCACTGGGGATTGTATCGTCATTGGTGAACAAAACCTCAGGAACCGTCAAAGTTAACGGGTTCGATCTGGATTCCCAGCGGGAGCAGGTGAAACGCTCGCTGGGTGTCGTGCCTCAGGAGTTTAACTTTAATGCTTTTGAGAAAGTGCTGGACATCGTTGTTCAACAAGCCGGGTATTATGGATTACCTCGTAAGCTGGCACTGACTCGCGCAGAGACCTATCTGAAGCAGCTCGATCTGTGGGAGAAGCGGGACACGGCAGCGCGCATGCTGTCCGGTGGGATGAAACGACGCTTGATGATTGCCCGAGCGTTGGTTCATGAGCCGAAGATACTGATTCTCGATGAGCCTACAGCCGGGGTCGATATCGAAATCCGCCGCTCTATGTGGCGCTTTCTGAATGAACTGAACCGGCAGGGCACGACGATCATTCTGACGACGCACTATCTGGAAGAGGCCGAAACCCTGTGTCCGAATCTGGCCATCATCGGTAAAGGCAATATTATTGCTCAGGGGCCGACCAAGGCCTTGTTAAAAGACAAAGACCGATCGACGTTTGTCGCGGATTTCACGGCATCGATTACTGAGCTGCCACCGACGCTGGTATCGGACTATGGCGCGACCCTGGTCGAAGGCGGCAGTATTGAGTTTCATACCCGTCAGGGACAAACCTTAAACGAAGTTTTCGCCTGCTTTAACGAGCATGACCTGGAAGCGATCAGCATCCGGCCTAAAACCAATCGGCTGGAAGAACTGTTTGTTGACCTGACAACCGAATCTGAATAACGCGAGGTATCTATGACGCATCCATATTGGGTCGCTTTTACATCGATTGTCTATAAAGAAGTACGCCGATTTCTGCGCATCTGGCCTCAGACGTTGCTGCCGCCCGCCATTACCATGGTGTTGTATTTTGTCATTTTCGGAAACCTGATTGGTCGCCGTATCGGAGACATGGGCGGTTTCGACTACATGCAGTTCATTGTCCCGGGTTTGATCATGATGACGGTCATCACCAACAGTTACGGCAATGTCAGTTCCAGTTTTTTTTCCAACAAGTTTCAAAAGTCGATTGAAGAACTGTTGGTCTCGCCGGTACCAAACTGGATTATCTTGTCGGGCTTTGTCGTCGGCGGTGTCGCCCGAGGGTTGGCCTGCGGACTGATTGTTATGCTGTTAAGCCTGTGGTTTACGCATTTACCGATTTCGAACCTGGCCATCACCGTCTCGGTGATTCTGATGACCGCGGTCGTGTTTTCCATCGCCGGTTTGATCAACGCCATCTTTGCGACTAAGTTTGATGATGTCACCATTGTGCCTACTTTCATTCTTACGCCGCTGACCTACTTGGGAGGTGTGTTTTACTCGGTCAGTCTGTTGCCCGACGTTTGGCAGTGGATCAGCAAACTGAACCCGATTTTGTATATGGTGAACACCTTCCGTTACGGCATTATCGGGGTATCGGACATTCCCATCGGCTTTGCTTATTTTATGCTGTTTGTGTTTGTCGTGGTGTTAGGTGGCTGGGCGATGTACCTGCTGAATACAGGTCGAGGTCTGCGTAGCTGATCTGTGGCTGATAATTAACGATTTCGGAGTATATATGGCCTTGCCAGAACAGTCCCCACTGGGTAAACAGAGTGCTTATGTTGACACTTACACGCCTTCATTGCTATTCCCGATCCCCCGTCAGGATAAGCGCGATGAGATTGGTGTGTCGGGTGATCTGCCGTTCCAGGGGGTTGATATCTGGAACGCTTATGAACTGTCTTGGTTAAACCAACGGGGTAAGCCCGTGGTGGCATTGGCCGAGTTTTTCATACCGGCGGACAGTAAAAATATTATTGAATCCAAGTCATTCAAACTGTATCTGAACACCTTTAATCAGACACGATTTGCCTCTGCACGAGACGTACAGGACCGTTTAACGGAAGATCTGAGTACTGCGGCTCAGGCTCCGGTTAAGGTGACGGTCGTTGAGCTTGGTCAGGCAGGACACAGTGCCGATATTTACCAATGGAATGCACAGTGCATTGATGATCTTGATATCGACGTGACTCAGTATCATGCCGATCCGAGTATCTTGAGCATTGAAGATGGTGAACCGGTTCACGAGCGGCTGTGTTCTCATCTGCTGAAGTCAAACTGCCTGGTCACCGGCCAGCCGGATTGGGGCAGCGTGCTGATCGAATATCGGGGGCCGAAAATCAATCACGACGCGTTGCTCGCCTATCTGATTTCTTTCCGGCAGCACAATGAGTTCCATGAACAGTGCGTGGAGCGGATTTTTGTCGATCTGATGGCTCAGTGTGATTGCCAGGAACTGACGGTGTACGCGCGATATGTCCGTCGCGGCGGTCTCGATATTAATCCCTATCGATCGAACCGGCCAGACGCATACCCGGAAAACGAACGATTGGTCCGGCAGTAGGCTTTAAATCGATTTATCCGTCAGGGTGCTTTTTACCTTATCGATCATGTCGATGATCTTATCTTTGTCATACTGACGGATTTTTTCCATGTCCATGGACATGGAAAAACCCTCAAGATCCAGCTCGGTAAATGAGCGACGGGCACCCAGGTCTTTGCGGAAGTCCACCACCTGATAAACGGGGATAGGTCGGCTGAACCCTTTAGCCCGGATCTGTCCTTTTTCCCGGCACAAAATGCGATCCTTAATCAGTGAGAAGGTCTCATAGGACACCAGAATTTCGGAAGGTTCTGCGGAGGACTCCAATCGCGACGCGAGGTTGACCTCCTTGCCGAGCAGGGTGTAGTCCATTCTTGTTTCAGCACCGAAGTTTCCGACCGTACAGTATCCAGTATTAATGCCCATGCGAATTTCGAGAGGCTGTTGAATACCTTGGGCGCGCCAGCGCTGGCGCAATACCTTCATGTGTTTGCGCATTTCGATCGCCATCGCAACACAGGCTTCGGCGTCCTGCTTTACGCCTTTGGTTTCCGGGTCACCAAAGAACACCATAATGGCATCACCAATAAACTTATCGATGGTGCCACCGTGCTTCATGACGATTTTACTCATTTCAGTCAGATAGGTGTTAATCAGCGCGGTTAATGATTCGGATTCCATCTGCTCGGACAGTTCGCTGAAACCTTTAATATCAGAGAAAAAGATCACCAGACGCTTGCGTTTGGTTTCCAGCTTAACGTCTTGTTTCCCGCTGAAGATGTTTTCCCAGACCTGGGGCGATAAATATTTGGATAGCTTGCGCGATAAGGATCGGTACTTTTCATTTTGCTTATACATTTCCAAACGCGCCGCTTTCAGACGTCTGGCCGATTGATTGGTATAGAAGGCCGTGATGGCGACGTACAAGCCGGTACCAAAGGCTGCAATCAGTGAAGTCAGCAGCGGCGGTTCGGTAATCTGAAAGTTCGGAATGAAATAGAACATCAGGAAGGCGCCTGCAGACATGAAACTCAGGCACAGCATGTAGGCCAGGGCCTGCCCCATGGCAATGAAACTGGCGTTGGCCATAATCAGTATGAAGATGGTCGGTATGATGGGCAGTCCCATGACCACCAAAACCGTACCGATGAAGAAGGCATCAAACAGAATCAGCGTGTACCCGACTTGTTTCGGGTAGCGACGACGCAACCTAAGACTGGCAAAGCGGACTAATGTCGGGTAGGCAAGACAAAAGGCGACCACCAGCGAGTAAAACTGAGAGATACCGCCATAGGTGATACTGCTGACCAGTGTTCCGGCAAGGGTCAGATAAATGATGGATCTGGAGTTGAATTCTGCTGAAATCGACAGCACGGTAAAGTCATCGAACAACTCAAGCTCTTGGGTGGCTGAGTGATTGCGGCTTTTCGCTGAGGGTGTCTTCCCGTTTTGTTGTTGTCGTTTGGCCGGCCGTGTCGCCATAAGAACTGGTTACCTGTATTTCCAACGGTGATGAATGGGGTGCACGTTATCGATATGATAATGTACTGCAAAACAGACTGTAAATCATGGGATTATCATGACAATTAAACAGAATCCCGGGCTGGTTGATGGCCTGCGGTTTCGGGTTTCGCACCCGAAGCTGTCGGAACCGATGCCCAGCGACGAGGAACTGGCCACAGCCTATCAGGCCGCATTTAGGGCGCCGGACCACGCGTGGTTAAGGCCGTGGCGGTTTATTGAATGCCGCCATGACGAACGTGAGCGTTTAGGTGAGATGTTTGTGGAAGGATTACTGGCTGATGGCACTTCATTGCCAGAGCATAAACTGGAGAAAATCCGCAAAGGTCCCTTGCGAGCCCCGCTCGTGATTGTCTGTTACGCCCGGATCATTGACCACGTTAAAGTCCCCCGCTTGGAACAGGAAATCGCGACTGGGTGTGCCGCCAATAATCTGGTGTCGGCGCTTTATGGTTTAGGCTATGCGGCGGTGTGGCGGAGCGGGCATCCGGCATTTTCTTCCGGGGTCAGACAGCGTTTGAACCTGGATGAGTCATCGCAGATTGTCGGCATGCTCTATGTGGGCAGTCCCGTCGGAGATGTAAAGAAAGTGCCGGAGTTAGAGCGCGCCGATTTCGTAACGACCTTGTCTGAACAGGTCGATCTGACTTAAAATTCTTTTCGACACAGATGAGGATTTGACTCAGAGTTAACACTCGCTAAATCATTGTTTTTGAAAGATAAACCTTGAAATCTTCAAAACTATCCATTAAAGTGCGCGCCTCTTCGGTGAGTTGTCCGAGTGGCTGAAGGAGCACGCCTGGAAAGCGTGTATACGAGAAATCGTATCGAGAGTTCGAATCTCTCACTCACCGCCAACGTCGGAGCATAGCGCAGCTTGGTAGCGCATCTGGTTTGGGACCAGAGGGTCGGGGGTTCGAATCCCTCTGCTCCGACCAACTTTCTGTTTTGTCAGCTTAGTATCGCCCATTTCAGGGTCGGGTCCGAAGGCGGCCCCGTTCAAATCCCTCTGCTCCGACCAACTTTCTGTTTTGTCAGCTTAGTATCGCTCATTTCAGGGTCGGGTCCGAAGGCGGCCCCGTTCGAGTCCCTCTGCTCCGGCCAACTTCCTGTTTTGTCAGCTTAGTATCGTCCATTTCAGGGTCGTGTCCGAAGGCGGCCCCGTTCGAATCCCTCTGCTCCGACCAACTTCCTGTTTTGTCAGCTTAGTATCGCCCATTACAGGGTCGGGTCCGTTTGCTTCGATCACTTTCTTATATCTCAGAATGACTGTCAGTTCGGTGGCTACCTTATAAAGGTTAAGTCCATGACGTATGTGCGTTGTTTTTCTGTAGGCCAATCTCCGGCTGAGAAATATCAGTAACGGCTTACCTGTTTGCGGCGAGTTTATTCGAGAAACGAGGTTTTTCAGAGGGAGGAGGAGAGAGCTAGTGGAATGCCTGCCTTGGGGAGGCAGGCGGAAATGTCTGTCGGTCAGTTTACTTCGCTGAGCCGAATGATCGCGCGGTTTTTCTCAAGCGTCGCCGGTCCAATGCCGGGCACCATCAATAAATCTTCAACCGCGGTAAAGGCACCGTTTTCTTCCCGGTAGCTGACAATGGCTTCAGCTTTTTTCAAACCGACTCCATTCATCAGGTCTGCCAGCTTTTCGGCGTCATCACCGTTAATGTCGACGTACAGCAGGACGGTTTCAGCCTGTGCGGTTTCCGTGGTGGTATCGCTTTCGGCCCAGACGGGAGCGATGAGTGTCAGAATAGCGGTGGCGACTAAGATGTTAAAAGCCTTCATAAATATCCTTTTCAAAAGAGTTAAAAGTTTAGATCCAGACTTGCTGACAAATCCTTTGTCCTTGGATGCAGCTAAGTTACCAAAATTATTCTTATGTTTTAGATAAATATAAAAAGTATAATTATAGTATCTTTTGAGTAGCGCGTCGCTGGTAGGGTTTATGTATAAGCGATAGGGGATAGCTTCGGGTTTGACTACATCTTAGGCTAATTGTTAACAATATAGATTGATATTCCGAGTAATCTCAGTAAAGTCACGCCAATTACTTAGGTATTGTTAACAAAATATGACTCAAACTGAACAGGCATACCATCATTTGCTGGAAGCCATTGTTAAAGGCGACATTTTACCGGGTACCCGGTTGCGCGAAGCTGACCTCAGCCGCGAACTGGGGTTGGGTCGTGGACCTTTGCGCGACGCCTTGCATCGGCTGGAAAGCCGGAAAATGGTTAATAAAGTCCCACACGTCGGTGCCCAGGTGGTGGACTTTAATCCGGTAGAAATGATTGAAATTTATGAACTGCGTGAGCGGCTCGAAGGCATGGCGTGCGAACTGGCCGCAGAACGGATGTCAGACGATGACCTTGCCGCATTGGGCGAGTTGTTGACCACGCATCGCCAGTTCGTCGAAAAGCACAGTGGCGAAGCCTACATTCAGCAGGACACGGACCTGGATTTTCACTTCCACATTATTCAGGGCGCCGGAAATTCCTGGTTAACACAGTTGCTGTGCGATGAACTGTATCATCGGGTGCGCATGTATCGGTATCAGTCCGCACATCAGAAAGCCCGGCCTGAACGTGCCATGAAAGAACATACTCAGATTTTCGAAGCCCTCAGTAATCGAGACGGCGAGCTGGCGGCTATGTTAATGCGACGCCACATTGCAACGGCTCGGGAAAACCTCATTCGCTACATCGCAAACACACAATAATGGAGAGCCGCTATGAGCGCAGGTAAAGCCTTCCGACAAGCCCTGAAAGATCACACACCGTTACCAATTGTTGGCACTGTCAACGCTTACAGTGCCATGCTGGCAGAGCGAGCCGGTCATGCCGCCATTTATCTGTCCGGAGGCGGTGTTGCAAACTCCTCGTTCGGTCTGCCTGACCTTGGTGTGACCTCCATGAACGACGTTGTCGAAGATGCGCGCAGAATTACCGCCGCCTGCGATTTGCCGTTGCTGGTGGACATTGATACGGGTTGGGGCGGCGCTTTTAACATTGCCCGGACCATCATGGAAATGGAACGAGCTGGTGTTGCGGCCGTGCATATTGAAGATCAGGTGGCGCAGAAACGTTGTGGTCATCGCCCGAACAAAGAGATCGTCAGCCAGGATGAGATGGTCGATCGGGTGAAAGCCGCCGTTGATGCCCGTAAAGATGATCAGTTTTTTATCATGGCGCGCACTGACGCTTTCCAGCAGGAAGGCCTGCAGGCGGCCGTTGAACGAGCCAATGCCTGTGTTGAAGCCGGTGCTGATGGCATTTTTGCCGAAGCCGTGCACACGCTAGAAGATTATCGTGCATTCACCGACGCATTGAACGTCCCGGTATTGGCCAACATTACCGAGTTTGGTCAGACGCCTCTGTTTAATCAGCAGGAGTTGGCTGACGCGGGTTGCGCCATGGTGTTGTATCCGTTGAGTGCGTTCCGGGCGATGAGTCAGGCGGCTCTTAACGTTTATCAGCACATCAAACGAGATGGCGATCAAAAAGCCGTTGTCGATTCCATGCAAACCCGAATGGATCTCTACGATGTGCTGAACTACCACGATTTTGAAGAAAAACTCGATGCCTTATTTGCCAAAAAATAAGCATTGAGCAAAGCCGGTAGCGTCAAAAACAACAGCAATGAGAACGTCACCGGTTCCAGTATAAGAAAACAAGAATAAGGAGAGTACTATGGTAGCCAAGTCTACGAATACCGCGGGGCTACGCGGTCAGGTCGCGGGCGACACCGCCTTATGTACCGTAGGTCAGTCCGGCAGCGGTTTGACCTATTGCGGTTATGACATTGCCGATCTCGCAGAACACGCGAGTTTTGAAGAAGTAGCGTTCCTGTTGCAATACGGTGAACTGCCGACTTCGCAGGAACTGTCCAGCTATCACGAACAACTTCAGGCCAAGCGAGAACTGCCAACTGCGGTATGCGAGATACTGGAGCGTATACCGAAAGATGCTCACCCAATGGATGTGATGCGCACGGGTTGTTCAGCACTGGGCACCATTGAGCAGGAAATGAGCTTCGACGAGCAGGATGATCACATCGTAAACATGCTCGCTAAGTTTCCCGGCATTATGGCGTACTGGTATCACTTTCACTTCAACGGCCAGCGCATAGCCACCACATCGGATGGACAATCGATTGCTGAGCACTGGTTGGCGCTACTGACTCAGAAGTCACCAGAGTCGCTTCATATCGATACCATGCACGCCTCGTTGATTCTGTACGCGGAACATGAGTTTAACGCGTCGACGTTTGCTGCCCGTGTTGCTGCGAGCACGTTGACGGATATCTACAGCGCGGTTACCGCTGCCATCGGTACGCTGCGAGGACCACTGCATGGTGGAGCAAACGAAGCGGCCATGGCACTAATCAGTTCTTTTGAATCGCCAGACGATGCGGAACAGAAGCTGATGGGGATGCTTGAACGCAAAGATAAAATCATGGGCTTTGGTCACGCGGTTTACCGCACCAGTGACCCACGAAACGTTGTGATTAAGCAATGGTCTAAAAAAATCTCGGAGGCCGTCGGGGATACCCGGCTATACGACATCTCTGAACGTTGCGAAAAAGTGATGTGGAGAGAAAAAGAACTGTTTCCAAATGCCGACTTCTATCATGCATCGACTTACCACCATATGGGCATCCCAACCGATTTGTTCACGCCCATCTTTGTGATGTCACGAGTCTCCGGATGGACAGCCCATATTAAAGAGCAACGTGCCAATAACCGCATCATCCGACCCAGTGCCGGTTACGTTGGTGCCGAGCCGCGCGCCTTTGTTGCTTTGGATGATCGATAAGCAGGAGTCTTTATGAACACTGATTTCCGAAAACCGCTGCCAGGTACTGAACTTGAGTTCTTTGATGCCGAAGTCGCCGTCAATGCGCTTTCTGCCGGTGCCTGGGCAGAGCTGCCCTACACCTCAAAGGTGCTTGCTGAACAGTTGGTTCGTCGCTGTGACGCTACGGATTTGAACACGGCGTTGACGCAACTGATTGAACGACGTCGTGACCAGGATTTTCCGTGGTACCCAGCGCGTGTGGTGTGCCACGACATACTCGGGCAAACGGCTCTGGTGGATCTGGCCGGGCTTCGGGATGCGATTGCACAACGTGGAGGTGATCCGGCAGCAGTTAACCCGGTGGTGCCGACGCAGCTGATTGTGGATCACTCCCTGGCGGTGGAACACGCCGGCTTTGAAGCGGATGCCTTTGATAAGAATCGTGCGATTGAAGAGCGTCGCAATGAAGATCGGTTTCATTTTATTGAATGGACCAAGACCGCTTTTAAAAACGTCGATGTGATTCCGGCCGGGAACGGCATCATGCACCAGATTAACCTGGAGAAAATGTCACCGGTCGTTCAACAACGCGATGGTGTGGCGTTTCCGGATACCTGTGTCGGAACCGATTCGCATACCCCGCATGTCGATGCCCTGGGTGTGATTGCCATTGGCGTGGGTGGGTTAGAAGCTGAAACTGTTATGTTGGGACGCCCATCGATGATGCGGTTGCCCGACATTGTCGGTGTGGAACTGACGGGTAAGCGACAGCCCGGTATTACGGCAACAGACATTGTGTTGGCTTTGACGGAGTTTTTGCGTAAAGAGCGGGTTGTCTCCGCCTATCTGGAGTTCTACGGCGAGGGCGCTCGGGATCTGACCATTGGCGATCGCGCCACCATTTCTAACATGACGCCGGAGTTTGGTGCCTCGGCAGGCCTGTTTTATATCGACGAACAAACGCTGGATTATCTGACCCTGACCGGCCGTGAACCTGAGCAGGTCGCGTTGGTTGAAACTTATGCCAAGCAGATGGGGCTTTGGGCCGATGCGATGACGGGGGCTCGCTATGAGCGTGTCTTAACTTTTGATTTGTCATCGGTGGAGCGCACGATGGCCGGCCCCTCGAACCCACATCGCCGATTACCTACGCGCTCGCTGGCAACCGAAGGACCGGCGACCGGTTTGGAACTGGCACGACAACAGGAAGCCGATGGATTGCTGCCGGATGGTGCGGTCATCATCGCAGCCATTACGTCCTGCACAAACACATCCAATCCACGCAACGTTGTTGCCGCCGGGTTGCTGGCCAAAAAAGCCAATGAACTGGGGTTGATTCGAAAACCGTGGGTTAAGTCATCTTTTGCGCCCGGTTCACGAGTGGCGCGTCTGTATCTTGAAGAAGCCGGGTTGCTGTCGGAGCTGGAATCACTGGGCTTTGGAATCGTCGCCTATGCCTGTACAACCTGTAATGGCATGAGTGGCGCACTGGATCCGGTCATCCAACAGGAGATCATCGACCGCGATCTTTATGCCACGGCCGTACTCTCAGGAAACCGTAACTTTGACGGTCGCATCCACCCTTACGCTAAACAGGCGTTTTTGGCGTCACCGCCGTTGGTCGTTGCCTATGCCTTGGCTGGCACCGTGCGGTTTGATATTGAACGGGATATTCTCGGGCAGGATGCACAAGGGCGCGATATCCGGCTGGCGGACCTGTGGCCGAGTGATGAAGAAATCGATGACATAGTGCAGCGCTTTGTGAAACCGCAACAGTTTCGTGATGTGTACATTCCGATGTTTGATCTCGACCGGACCGACACTGACACCGACCCTCTATACCCATGGCGGGAAAAGAGCACCTATATCCGGCGCCCGCCCTACTGGGAAGGGGCATTGGCTAAACCCAGAACGCTCACGGGGATGCGTCCGTTAGCGGTTCTCGGAGACAACATCACCACCGACCACCTGTCACCGTCGAACGCAATACTGGCGGACAGTGCCGCCGGTGAGTATCTGGCGAGCATGGGATTGCCTGAAGAAGATTTTAATTCTTACGCCACGCATCGTGGCGATCATCTGACTGCGCAACGTGCCACCTTTGCTAACCCGAAACTGTTGAATGAAATGTGTCGGAACGAACAGGGTGAGATCATTCAAGGCTCACTCGCCCGATTGGAACCTGAAGGTAAAACCCTGCGCATGTGGGAAACCATTGAGTCGTACATGAACCGGGGACAGAACCTGATTATTGTCGCCGGCGCTGATTATGGTCAGGGTTCGTCGCGGGACTGGGCGGCCAAAGGGGTTCGGCTGGCCGGCGTTGAAGTCATCGTCGCTGAAGGTTTTGAGCGCATTCATCGCACCAATTTAGTGGGCATGGGCGTTTTACCATTGCAGTTCCGAGAGGGTGATACTCGCCATACTTATGGTATCGATGGCACAGAGACCTTTGATGTGATCGGGGACATCACTCCCGGCGCGTGGTTAACCTTGGTCATTCATCGGCAGCAGGGTGATCGGGTGGACGTTCCCGTCATCTGCCGTCTTGACACGGCCGAAGAGGTTAGGGTGTATTCTGCCGGTGGTGTATTACAACGTTTCGCGGAAGATTTTTTATCGGATAACGAACAGGTGAGTGCATGACGGGTCTACGACAGCAACAGATTCGCGCCACCTATATGCGTGGAGGTACCAGCAAAGGCGTCTTTTTTTGTCTGGATGATTTGCCGGCTTCCGCACAGGTTCCGGGTACTGAACGCGACCAACTTATGCTCCGGGTTATCGGCTCTCCTGACCCCTATCAGAAGCATACCGATGGCATGGGTGGCGCAACATCCAGCACCAGCAAAGTGGTCATTCTCTCGACGGCAGAAGATGAACAGCACGATGTGAACTATCTGTTCGGTCAGGTCAGTATCGATCAGCCGGCCGTCGATTGGAGCGGTAACTGCGGCAACCTGACGGCGGCAGTCGGCAGTTTTGCGATCGAGCAGGGGTTGATTCCCAAAACGCGGATTCCGGATCAAGGTGTCGCCGAGGTTCGGATATGGCAACAGAATATTCAGAAAACCATCGTTGCCTATGTGCCCATTGCGAATGGCGAGGTTGTCGAAACCGGGGATTTTTATTTGGATGGCGTTACCTTTCCATCCGCTGAAATCCCCATTGAGTTTCTCGATCCGGCTGATGGCGAAGGCGCTTTGTTTCCGACCGGACATCGGGTGGATGTACTGGAGGTTCCGACTGACATTGCAGAGACGGGCCGTGTTGATGCCACGTTGATTAATGCCGGTATTCCCACCATTTTTGTGCGTGCTGAAGACATCGGTTTCCGGGGCGATGAACATCAGGCTGATATCAATCAGGACCCCACCAAGTTGGCTCGTTTGGAAACCTTGCGAGCCCTTGGTGCTCTGAAAATGGGTTTGATTCAAAACCTTGATGAAGCCAAGAGTCGGGCTCACACGCCAAAAATTGCATTCGTCGCATCCGCGAGCGATTACGTCAGTGCCTCGGGTCAGTCTATCGCTGCTACCGATATCGATTTGCAGGTCCGGGCCGTATCAATGGGTAAGTTACATCACGCCATGATGGGCACTGCCGCTGTAGCGATCGCTGCAGCATCCGTGATTCCGGGCACATTGGTGAACGAGGCCGCCGGTTCGGGCGAGCGCGACAGTGTCGTCTTCGGGCATCCCTCAGGCACGCTTCGGGTCGGTGCGGTGGTGCATCGTGATGGTGATCAATGGCAGGTGGAGCGTGTTCGGATGAGTCGAAGTGCACGTTTACTCATGACCGGTACGATTCGTGTTCCGGGTTAATGGTTGTCGTTGTTTGGTTTAATTCAACAGACTGTTGAGTAATCTGGGCTTGAGTTTTTGCGTGCCGTGAATAAGGTTCTCTCACGGTAACGCCACCAATTGTGCAGAAAAACTCAGGAGTCTCAGATGATCACTGCCACCGAAGCCCTCGATCGATTAAAAACCGGCAATCGCCGATTTGTCGAGGGACGCTCGTTATTTTCCGAAATGGTCAACGAGCAACGGCGGGAGAAACTGGTCACCGGGCAAAACCCCTGGGCCGTGATTCTGGGTTGCAGTGACTCCCGAGCGCCTGCAGAAATTCTGTTCGACTTAGGGTTGGGCGATTTGTTTGTGATTCGGGTGGCCGGCAATGTCGTGGCTCCATCGGGTGTGGGCAGTATCGAGTTTGCGGTTGAATCCTACGGTACGCCGTTGGTGGTCGTGCTTGGGCATACGAACTGTGGTGCGATTCAAGCGACATTGGACACACTCGCCCATCCGGAACAGGCCCCCTCGACCAATCTGAACTCCATTGTTTCTCGCATACGTCCGTCTGTTGAAACGCTGATGGAAACCGACCTGGTGGATCAACCTGAAACGCTGGCGGTGAAAGCCATGCGGGCCAATGTTCGCACGTCGGTGAGTCAGATTCGTCATTCCTCTCCCATGCTTGAACAGCGTGTACAGAGCGGTCGACTCAAAGTCGTCGGCGCGCAATACTCTCTCGCTTCGGGCGAAGTCGAGTTTTTTTGCTGATCTCTCTCCAATCCGGCTAAAAACTTCAGCGGACTCAAGTTGGCTATAAAACAGTCGATATGAGCTATAGTCAGTTGTTAACTGGTCAACTTGGAGATGATGATGTCCTTTCTTAAGCGTCTGAAGGTGTCTCACGCCCTGATTTTGTCAACACTGTTGCCTATGTTGGTGGCCGTGGTTCTGCTCGTAATCCTGTTGTTTGAGTTGAACGATCGCGTCCGCAGTGCACGGCTAGTCGAAGACATCGTGACTGTTTCGGAACTGTTTGATGCCGTGGCCCATAATCATGCTGTGGAACGAGGGCTCACCGCCGGTTTTCTCGGCAGCAATGGCGCCAATGGCCGGGATCGGGTTAACACACAGCGAGCGGTTGCCGATCAGGCGTCTGTTGCCTTGTTGGAGTTTGATACGCAGCAATTGCAGACCTTTTCTGCCGAAGAGTTTGAGGCGTTAGTCGAGCCCATCCGCGAGCAGTTGGCGGAGAAATCGAGCGTGCGCAACGCAGTGGATCAACTGTCCCCCGACAATGGGGCTTTCGCTTTTTACAGTGAGCTGAATCGCCGCGCCCTGACGGCAATTGGACGCCTTGGTGTGCAGATTACGAACGCCGAAGATGGGGTACTGATGGACTCCCGTTTGCAGCTACTGTGGATGAAAGAACGGGCCGGGCAGTATCGTGGTGCACTGAATGGCATTTTCAGTTCCGGGCAGACCAATGCAATGCGGAAACAAGCCGTGTCCGGTTACATTGCGGACGAGGCGAACCGCTTAGAGGTTTTTCTTTCCGAAGCCCGACCTGCTGATGCTGATGCGTTACGTCAGTTGCGATCCAGTCCCACCTGGACACAGGTCGCCAATGCGACCGAAGCCTTTCAGTCGGCGGAAGATCTGACCAACATTCAGGGGCCGCAGAACTGGTTTGAAATGGCGACTCAGCGCATAGGCGATATCAAAGCGCTCAGTGATCGCATCGGATCGGATCTGGTTTCACAGGCGCAAGTGCATACCAGTGAGGCCTTGTGGCTCAGAAATGGCCTGGTGGTGTTATTCCTGGTGGTGATGTTGCCAGTCCTTTGGCTGGGACGAAAGGTGCGCCAGTCCATCACACAGCGTGTCGATGCCATTCAACAGTTTCTGGATAATGTGTCTGATCAGAAGTCATTTGATCATCTTCTTGAAGACGATGCTCACGATGAAATCAGTCAGATTGTTCGTGCCCTGAACGCTCACGTACAGGAAATCAGCCGATCGTTGATGCAGATTCAGGAGCAGGCACTCTCGTCGAGCCATGTCGTGGACTCCATCCGAGAGAACAGCGTGCACATTCTGGATGACGCACGGGCGCAATATGGCAACACCGATCAGATTGCGACGGCTATGGCTGAAATGTCTCAAACCAGCCATGTCATTGCTTCCGATATGCAAATGGCGGCCGAAGAAACGAAGACCGTGCAGGAACATGGCCAGCAAGGCTCGGCGAGAATCACGCAGATTACCAAATCCATGGGTGAACTGGATGAAGAAATTAATCAGACGTTTCGTATTGTTGAAGAGGTGTCTGAGAAAACGTCGGGAATTAATCAGATTCTTCAGACCATTGAATCGATTGCCGAGCAAACCAATCTGTTGGCATTGAACGCCGCTATTGAGGCCGCCCGTGCGGGTGAACAGGGTCGGGGTTTTGCCGTGGTTGCCGATGAAGTTCGCTCTCTGGCCAGTCGCACTCAAGGCTCAACAGTTGAAATTCGCGAGATGATTGAAGGTTTGCTGGAAAGTAGCGGTCGTGCCATCCGTTCCATGGATCATTGCAAGGCGTTAACCGATTCCACCGCCTCCAAAGTGACGGAAAACTCGGAAATGATCCAGGAGTTGTTCCGATCGGTGGATCGGCTGAATGAGTCCATTGAAAAAGTCGCCACGGCCGCGGAGGAGCAGTCACAGGTGTCCGAGGACATCAACCGTAATGTGCAACGTGTCGCGGATGGCTCACAGACCATTCTGGAAGCGACCGAAAACAATGATCGGTCGGTGGCTGACCTGGTCAGTGGCTTTGCTGATGTGAATCGTGAGATTTCTCAATACCGACTACAGCGGGACTCCGAATAGTGACGCATTAAGGCGCTTATCGACGTGGAACCCAGAGTCCTGCTTCGGTTAGCTCTGCATGTTCCAGTTGAAAGGTCAGTACTAACCACAACAGGACCCCCAAACCAAACAGTGTGATCAGAACGAAAACACCTCGCAGCAGGTGTCCAAGCAGCGCCACGAATCGGGATCGCTTGGGCTCCGGTTGCTGGAACAGTGATTGAATGAACTGAAACGACTCACTGAAGTGGCGGGGATCTCGCGGATCACGTGCTGGCATCGTTAAGTCTCCACAAATCCATTTATTGCAAAGTGTAGCCGTGATCAAACCACGGTTAAGCGATCGGGTTTTCATTTTTAACCTTGAATCGCGTTTTGCGGAACTTTGACTACACTGGGTGGTCGGAAAATAGTCAGAAAATGGCTGTTTTGTAGTTTACTTTCATATATTTACTTGATTCAGGGCAATTAAAGGCGGGTAACCGGTTGACCTTTGGCGGTAATTTTGTAATTTTACTACGTAACAGCTTAATCCAAATCACACACCACAGGGGATACAAAGCCCATGACTATCAAAGTAGGTATTAACGGCTTTGGCCGTATTGGTCGTTTCGTTTTCCGCGCTTCTGTAGAGCGTGACGATATCGAAGTTGTTGGTATCAACGACTTGATTGATGTTGACTACATGGCGTACATGCTGAAATACGACTCAACTCACGGTCGATTCAACGGTACAGTCGAAGTTGACAATGGCAACCTGATTGTCAATGGCAAGAAAGTACGTGTAACGGCAGAGCGTGACCCAGCGAACCTGGCTTGGGGCGATCTGGACGTTGATGTCGTGGCTGAAGCAACAGGTATCTTCCTGACTGACGAAACTGCGCGTAAGCACATCGAAGCAGGCGCTAAGAAAGTCGTACTGACCGGTCCTTCTAAAGATGCAACGCCAATGTTCGTGATGGGTGTTAACCACGAAACTTATGCCGGCCAGGACATCGTGTCTAACGCATCTTGCACCACAAACTGCCTGGCACCGGTTGCTAAGGTTCTGAATGACAAGTGGGGCATCAAAGACGGTCTGATGACGACTGTGCACGCAACGACTGCAACTCAGAAAACTGTTGATGGTCCTTCTGCGAAAGACTGGCGCGGTGGTCGTGGTGCTTCTCAGAACATCATCCCATCTTCAACTGGCGCTGCTAAAGCCGTTGGTAAAGTGATTCCAGAACTGAACGGTAAACTGACCGGTATGGCATTCCGTGTCCCAACAGCGAACGTTTCTGTTGTTGACCTGACTGTTAACCTGGAAAAACCAGCCACTTACGACGAAATCAAAGCTGAAATGAAGCGCGCTTCTGGTGCCGAGCTGAAAGGCGTACTGGGCTATACTGAAGATGCGGTTGTTTCTCAGGACTTCATCGGTGAAACTCAGACTTCGGTTTTCGATGCTGAAGCGGGTCTGTCTCTGACTGACACCTTCGTTAAAGTTGTATCTTGGTACGACAACGAAATCGGCTACTCAAACAAAGTTCTGGACCTGGCTGCACACATCAGCAAGTAATCCGCTACATTGTTCGTAAGAAACCGCGCTTAGGCGCGGTTTTTTTTGTTCGCAGACTTTTCCAGCCAGTCTTCGAACTCGTGAAAAGCCAGTGGTTTTGAAAAATAGAAACCCTGACAATAGTCACAACCAAGGCTGTTGAGTAACTTAAACTGTTCATTGGTTTCAACACCTTCAGCGACGACCTCCATATCCATTTTATGCGCCATCGCAATCATCGCTTCACAAAGGACCTGCATTTGTTGGTCGCTGTGGATTTGCTGAATAAACTGTCGATCAATCTTCAGAAAGCTGGCCGGAAACCGGGCCAGATACGCAAACGAACTGTATCCCGTGCCAAAGTCATCGATGGCAAATTGAAACCCGGCCTTCTGAAAGTGATTGATCCGATTGTTGACCTCTTCAGCGGTGTCCAGCAAAACCGACTCAGTAATTTCAATGACCAGGTTCTGGTTGTGTAAGCGCAGATTTTTCATGGCCATTGGCCACAACCGATGCGTCGGCAAACTGCCCTGAACAAACTGCGCTCCAGATTTGTTAATGGAGATCTGAAAGTCAGGGTCAACGGATTTGGTCAGTTGGTTGAGCATCTGAGTCACTTTCGTGAACACCTGGTGACCAAGCTCGTGAATAAACTGATTATCCTCTGCAATGGGAATGAACTCCGCCGGAGATATAAAACCTTCCTCTGGCAATCGCCAGCGTGCCAGTGCTTCAGCTTTGACACAGCGGCTGTCAGAGCAGCGCACGATCGGTTGCAGAAAGACTTCAAATGAGTGATCACGCAAAGCTTGCTGCATGGCGGTCTTCAAATAACGGGTGCGCTGAATTTCGTTGTGCAGTTCTTGGGTAAAAAAATGAATGGCGCTGCGACCGGTCTGTTTTGCACGGGACAGAGCCTGATTAGCATGGCTGAGTAGAATATCCGGTGAGTCGCTGTCGTTCGGGTAGATCGAAATGCCCATTGAACAGGTGATGGTCAGCGTTTCCTGAGCAATGTAAAACGGAGCCTCAATAGCACTGGCCAACTTTTGCGCGAGTGTTTGCAGTTGATCGGGCTTATCAGGGTCGATGTCGCGAACCAGAATAACAAACTCATCACTGCTCATACGACCCACCACATCGCTATTACGAACTGATGCCTGCAGGCGAGAAGAGGTTTCGACCAGCAGTGCATCACCACAACTTTGTCCGTGATTTTCGTTAATGGACTTGAAGCTGTCGATGTTCAGAAGCACAAGCGCAAACGCTCTTTGTGCCCGGCGGCTTGTGAGTACTTCCTGGTGCAGACGTTCCGTAAAGTATTGACGGTTAGGCAGATCTGTCAGACCATCAAAGTTGGCTTGTCGCCAAAGTCGTTGATGAAAATAAACCTGTTCCAATCGATCATCAAACGACACGACGTTCAGCGTTTGATCGCCTTGAGTGAGTTGCGTCATGCTGACTTTTGCTGCTTTGGTTTCTCCGCTTTTGCAGCGGACTTTCAGCTCAATGGGTTTGAACGGTTTGGACTTGCCGATGGAGTCTTCCATCCGGTGTTGCCAGCGGCTTTCCACGGTTTGGCGATAAGCCGGATCGGGGTAGGCCTGTTGATACCATTGTTCGAGATCAGGGATGTCTGACATTTCATAGCCAAATACCTGCTTGAACGCTGTATTGATCATAACAACGTTTCGTCGTGCATCGCTCAGTGCAATCGGACTGGGAATAGCATCGATGAATGCCTGGAACTGTGCGGTATCTGAAATATCCAAAGTGAGACCTTCCTCTGAGCGTTTCCTTATCAAAAAGAGAATAAAATCATTCTGAGGATAGTGCGTTTGCACTGTTTTGCACGGAAATTAACGGTCGAGTGTGCGCGCGTTATGAATCTCAAACAGTGAATGGCTAAGTGGTCAACGTTAAGGAATTTTCAGTGTCTCCGATGAGTCGTCAGACGTTCAAGGATTGACCGTCTGCCGAGGTTTGCGGCCAAAGTCGCGCCAAAGTGATACCAACAGCCATAAAGTCAGTGCACTGCCCAGCAACAGAGGGTTGTCGGTGGCCGCAATGATCTCCTCGCCGAACGCAACGGTCGTGACCACGATGAGCAGGTAGTAGGGCAGGTTCAACAGGAATGCTGCGACCAATAGCTTGGGCGTGCCTTTTTGCAGTCCCCAGTTAAATGTAAAGATGGCCAGACCACTGGAATGAATCAGTGCCGGAAGTAAGGCTTTGAAGGACATTGGTTTTGCCTGATCCTGATCGACGTTTGACAGGAGTCGGCCAGCAACATAGTTGATCACGGAACCGAGGGTCGTCGCTATCACCATCGCGACGCTCAGCAGTACGATATCCTGCCATGAGGGTCCCGATAAAATAACCAGCAATGCCGCAATGTATTGTCCTGGGAAGTACAGACTGATGACCACCAGCGCTTCCAGGAAAATGCAGAACACCACTAACCAAAACCAGTTTTCGCCGACTTGTGCGCGCAGTTGTTCCAGCAGCGTTAACCCGCTGGGAATTAAGCCCTGTTCACTGGCCACCGTAAAGGCGATGAAGATAGTAAGAATGATCAGGGGGAGTTTGCTGTATTTCATGGTGCTCAGATCCAAAAACGTCCCGTTGGTACGAGACGTCAACGTTGAATGGATCAGTCACCACTAGCAGCCTGTTGAAAGCGTCTTGGCGTGCTCAGGTCTTATCGTTAAATCAGGTCGTCAAACAGCCACAAAGTCACCTCTTCGCCAGACAGAACCTGACCGCGTTCTTTTTCCAGTGCGATGTAGCAGTTCGCATTGGCCAGACTGGTCAGAATGTGCGAACCCTGATCGGAACGGGTCAGACGGACGTCGACACCTGTTTCAGACAGTTGCCAGTGACCCCGTTGGAAATCCATGCGCCCCGGTGCTTTGCGAATGTCATCAACACTCCGTGCTTTCAGTTGTTGCATGGGGCGATAACCAACATGCTGATGTTGACGAATGGCCTGGCTGCCAAGCACATGGAAGGTCACCATGGCTGAGACCGGATTGCCGGGCAAGCCGATAAACACGCTGTTGGGCAATTTGCCAAACGCAAAGGGTTTACCCGGTTTGATGGCCAGTTTCCAGAAACGAATATCACCGAGTTCTTCGAGCACATCCTTGGTGTAGTCGGCTTCACCAACCGAAACCCCTCCGGACGTGATGACAAAGTCGCAGGCCCGATCCGCCTCCAAAAAGGTGGTGACGAAGGTCTCCCGGTCATCGGGCAGAATGCCATAGTCGATCAGTTCGACGCCGAGTCGGTTCAGCATAGTCGTCAGAGCTGGCCCATTGGAGTTGTAGATGTCACCGAAACCTAATGGCACACCCGGCGTCTTCAGTTCGTCACCGGTAGAGATTAACGCCACCCGGGTTTTACGGAAAACGTCGACACGCTCGCGGCCAGTGGCCGCCAGTAGTGCAATGTGGGCCGCGTTCAGTCGGGTTTCGCGAGTTAGGACGGTATCGCCAATCGCAATGTCTTCTCCTGCCCGGCGGATGTTGTTGCCCGGTTCAGCCAGTTTGAGAAACCGGATAGTATCGCTCTCGGCTAGGGTGTTTTCCTGCATGATGACGCAGTCGGCTCCGTCGGGGATGGCCGCACCGGTCATAATGCGAACGGCTTTGCCTGGTTCCAGTGGTTGCCGGAACGGAGCACCAGCGAAGGATTTTCCTTGAACGGGAATGGGCTGGTCCACAGCGATCGAGTCGAGACGAATGGCGTATCCGTCCATGGCGGAGTTATCAAACCCGGGGACGGAGGAATCCGCGCGAATATCTTCGGCGAGCACGCGCCCGGCCGCGTCGGCCAGTGCGACCGATTCGGTTTCTGTCACCGGGATGACGCCGGCCAGCAGTTTTTCCAGGCCCTCATTTAAGGGCATAAGGCCCGGTTGATCACAGCATCCCATATCAGAGCTCCCTCGCATGTTCGTGAGCAAAAATCGCGGCTTCAACCCGAGACCGCAGACCGAGTTTAGACAGTACCCGCTTGACGTGAACTTTGACGGTTCCTTCAGCAATATCCAGGTTCTGGCCGATGGATTTGTTGGGCAAACCGGCGGCAATCAAACGTAAAACATCTTTTTCCCGATCCGTTAAATCCCGCAACGCCGGGTGCAGGTTTTCCGGCAGACGCTTGGAAAGGGCGCTGCGCACCACATCCTGAATCCCGGGGCTGACAACCTGTTCACCTTGCATGCAGCGTTTGATGGATTCGAGAAACTCTTCCGGGTCGATGTCTTTTAGCAGATAGCCGTCGGCACCGTTGTGTATGGCACGGTGAATATCGGCCTGATCATCGGATACGGTGAATACGATGATCCGGGCATCGACGCCGGCATCTCGCAGTTTGTTCAGTGTTTGCAGTCCGTCTTGCCCGGGCATATTCAGATCGAGCAGAATCAGATCCGGTTCGTGCTCGGTGACGATACGCACAGCGTCCTGAGCTTCCCCTACCTCGGCAACCAGATGCAAGTCGTCTTCAAGGTCCAGTAATTGAGACAGCCCCTTACGTAACATGGGGTGATCGTCGATGATGATGATGTCAGTCATAAGCGGTCTTCTTCAGAAGCGTTAAGTGGAAAGGTGAGCGTCACACCGGCGCCACCGTGATTCAGGTTTTTATAGTCAATGTTACCGCCAATTCGAATAGCGCGTTCTGCCATGATGTCTAAACCGTAGTGCATGGGTTTAGTCAGCGTCTCACCGAAACCGATGCCGTCATCGTTAATCGTTACCTGAAGGGTATTCGATGGCAGCCGTTTCATCGACACAACAGCGTTCTCCGCCTTGGCGTGTTTTACGACGTTTGTTATGGCTTCGCGAATGACGTGCATGCAGTGAATCTCCTGACTGGGTGTCAGGGTTTCCGGCCAGTTATCTTCGATGTAGAGATGAATCTGACAGTTGGGCGACATCCGGTTCACGTCATCAATGGCGGCTTTGACCGACGGCAACAGCCCGGGTTCGTCCAGCTGTGATCGGAAGGTGACCAACAGTTCCCGAAGTTTGCGATAACTGGAGTTCAGCCCGTCGCGCAGTTCATCAATGATGCTGTTCAGTGTCTCCTCATCGGCTTGTCGCTCACGCAGTTTGACCAGTCGAACCACCTGAATTTTCAGATAACTGAGTTGTTGTGCCAACGAGTCGTGCAGTTCTCGGGCGATGGAAGAGCGTTCGTTTAACAGGGCGATTCGGTTCTCGTGGTCATAAGCCCCCATGCGGCTGATGGCATTGTCAAACAGGTCGCTGACGGTTTGCAGGAGTTGTTTTTGCCAAGCGGTTAAACCGTTACGTTGTTCGCAAATCAGATAAGATTGATCCGCGTCGCAACGGACGACATAGCCTTGGGGCGATGTTTCATACATTTGCTGATGCCAGTTGATCGAATGCTCCGGACAGATCAACCGCAGCTCTTCGACGGACTGGTGTTTCAGCGCCGTAATGTCGGGTTTTTCCGTGCTCAGTCGTTGGCTGAGAGTGAACAGGAATTCCAGAATCCGATTGTTTCGGGACAGTTCCGCAGTCTGTTCCTGAATGGTGGACTCCAACGATCCATGCACTTGGGAAATTTCATCGGCCATGCGGTTCAACGTCGAGGCCAGGCGCCCGAACTCATCTCGCCCCTGAAAATCTACCCGCGCCGATCGGTCTCCCCGGCCAATGCGATGCACCGTTCTGATTAAGCGTTGTAAAGGCAACACCACCCGACGGTTAATGATGATGGCAAACAGGATGGCGGCCAACAGAGACAGCAGAGTAATCAGGATTTGTTGTTCGCGCAGGTTCTGAACTTTGTTTTCCGACCAGCTTTCCAGTTGCGCCACCATGGTATCGATGTCTTCAACAAAGGCATCGACCTCTTGCAGGTAGATCTCCGGTGTTTCAATGGCCGCTGTATGCATTTGCTCAAAGCGTTGCTCAACGGTGGAAAACGCGGCGGTTAAGTGTGGGTGATCGGATGGAATCTGTCCCTTCAATGCCGCGGAGGTTAAGCGTTCTTCAAAGGTGTCCAGCAGCGAGGCGATGTGTTCCTGAGGCGCATCCTGTTCAAGCAGATAAGCAATGCGATAGGACTGCATGCGCAAAGAACCCGATAGGTTTACGGCTTTGGCATCGCCCGACAACACAGTGGTCATCCACAGGGTATAGAGACCGGACACCGCCGCAAGGGCGGCCAGGGTGATCAGTCCGATGATCAGCAAGCTGGCAACAGGGTAACGGGCAAATTTCAACATGCACTCAGTTTACTCTAATCCAAGGGCCGCTTCAGCGTAACTCATCTGAGGTTGATGCTGAACAATGGGGGTACCTCCTCAGTGGTACGCAACCGTTCTCCGGGGTGACTACTATGGCCTCATAACAATTCCTTTACATAAAACAGGTGGCAAATATGTCTGATTCTCAGCGTGAAAAATCCAGTGAGCTGAAGATGTTTCTGTTTATCGTGGTGTTTCTGTTCCCGTTTCTGACTGTGGTTCTGGTTGGCGGTTACGGTTTTGCCATCTGGATGTCACAGCTACTGTTTGGTTGATCGGACGCGCGCTATGGGACTACAGACCGCAACCAGTCGACGAGGCCTGTTTCGCTCCTTGGCGTCACAGGCCAGCGGCCGTGCGTCGCCGACACCGGTGCTGCGTCCGCCGGGCGCCTTGCCTGAGAGCGCCTTTGTTGACCAGTGCACACGCTGTGGCGAGTGCCAGGTTGCCTGCCCGGAAGCCATCATCGTACGTGGAGATGGCGGCTTTCCCGAACTGTCTTTTCAGAACAATGCATGCATTGGCTGCGGCGACTGCGTGGAGGCCTGTGAACCGGGTGCATTGCAGTCAGATGCAGACCCCTGGCCGGTCGGCCAATGGCAGGTCAATGACCAATGCCTGCCGCAGCAGGGCGTCAGCTGTCGCTCTTGTCAGGATGCCTGTGAAACCAGCGCCATCCGCTTTCCGATGACCAGCGCGGTGCCCAGTCCGGAACTGGATGCCAGCCAGTGCACAGCCTGTGGCGCTTGCGTCTCGGTGTGCCCAACCGATGCGATTGCCATTCAACCCGTTAACCAAACGTCTAATGAGAGAGTGCAACATGAAGAATGCCGTTAAGGTCACGCCCCGCCAGGAGGAGGAACACATCGTCAGTGTCATTGTGCATGTGTTACCCGAGCATCGGCTCTCCGTCATACAGGGCATGGCGCAGCTCACTGGTGTTGAAATTGTCGCGGACGACGCGCAAGGCAAAAGTGTCTTGCTGATCAGCGCCCCGACCGCCCGAGAAGTGATGGTCCAGATTGAAATCATCCAGGCGATGGACGGCGTGTTGAGCGCCGCCATGATCGCCCATCACACCGAATCAGCCGATTCCCTGAACGAAACCATTGAGACACCCGAGGGCCTGACAGTTCAGGTCGCGGAACAATAATAACAGGAGAAACAGATATGAAACTGACCCGTCGAGACGTGGTAAAAGCACAGGCCGCTGCCGCTGCTGCCTCGGTCGCCGGTATCTCACTGCCAACTCAGGCCACTAACCTGATTGCCAGCAGTGAAGATAACCGGATCCAATGGGATAAGGCGCCGTGCCGGTTCTGCGGTACCGGGTGCTCTGTGTCCGTGGGTACCAAGAAAGGCAAAGTCGTGGCCACCCATGGTGATCAGCTCGCGCCGGTTAACCGCGGACTGAACTGCATTAAGGGCTATTTTCTGGCCAAAATCCTATACGGCCGGGATCGTCTGACCCAGCCAATGCTGCGTAAACGCAATGGAAAATACGACAAAAACGGAGAGTTTACGCCGGTCAGCTGGGATGAAGCGTTCGACATCATGGCTGAAAAGTGGAAAGCCACATTAAAAGCCAAAGGACCGGATGCGCTGGGCATGTTTGGCTCGGGTCAGTGGACGGTTTGGGAAGGGTACGCGGCCTCCAAATTAATGAAAGCGGGTTTCCGCACCAATAACATTGAACCCAACGCTCGCCACTGCATGGCGTCAGCCGTTGCTGGTTTCATCCGCACCTTTGGTATTGATGAGCCAATGGGTTGTTACGACGATCTGGAGCATGCCGATGCATTTGTTCTCTGGGGTTCGAACATGGCCGAGATGCATCCGATACTGTGGACACGTTTGACCGACCGTCGTCTGTCGTATCCGCATGTGAAAGTGGCGGTACTGTCGACCTTTGAGCATCGCAGTTTCGATCTGGCCGATATCCCGATGGTTTTTAAACCACAAACCGACCTGATCATCGCAAACGCCATTGCGAACTACATTATCCAGAACAATAAAGTTAACACCGACTTTGTTCGTCAGCACGTGAACTTCCGAAAAGGAATGACAGACATTGGCTACGGTTTGCGACCTGAACACCCGCTGGAGCAGAAAGCTAAAAATGCGGCCAAAGCCGGCGCGTCTGAAGGCATCGACTTCGATACTTACGCAGCTTACGTAGCGGATTACACTCTGGAATACGCGGCACAGGAGTCGGGTGTTCCTCTGAACCGGTTGCAGGAACTGGCTGAACTGTATGCCGATCCGAACCGCAAGGTGATGTCGTTGTGGACCATGGGCGTCAATCAGCACACCCGCGGTGTCTGGATGAACAACCTGATTTATAACCTGCACCTGCTCACCGGTAAAATTTCTGAACCCGGCAACAGTCCGTTCTCATTGACCGGCCAGCCCAGCGCCTGTGGTACCGCGCGGGAAGTCGGTACCTTTGCGCATCGTCTGCCGGCGGATCTGGTCGTGGCCAATGAAAAACACCGTCGCTTTGCCGAAGACATCTGGCGGATTCCGGAGGGCATTATTCCGGGCAAAGTGGGTGCTCATGCCGTGCTGCACAACCGCTTGCTGAAAGATGGCGATATGAACTGCTATTGGGTTCAGGTGAACAATAATATGCAGGCTGCACCGAACATGAACGAAGAAACCTATCCGGGCTATCGCAACCCGGATAACTTCATCGTCGTATCTGATGCTTACCCAACGGTCACCTGCGAAGCGGCTGACTTGATTCTGCCAACGGCCATGTGGGTCGAAAAAGAAGGTGCCTACGGAAACGCTGAACGTCGTACTCAGTTCTGGTATCAGCTGACTCAGGCACCTGGTGAAGCGAAATCGGACCTGTGGCAGTTGATGGAGTTTTCCAAACGTTTCCTGACGGATGAAGTCTGGCCGCAGGACATTCTGGATGCCAATCCGGATTATCGCGGACGCACGCTCTTCGATGTGCTGTACCGCAATGGCAATGTCGATCGGTTTGGTATGGACGAAGTCAATAAAGACTACGGCAACCATGAGTCAGAAGACTTTGGCTTCTATGTGCAGAAAGGTTTATTCGAAGAGTACGCCCAGTTTGGTCGGGACCATGGGCATGACTTGGCACCGTTTGAACGTTATCACGAAACCCGTGGTCTGCGCTGGCCCGTCGTGAATGGTAAGGAAACGCAATGGCGTTATCGCGAAGGGTATGACCCCTATGTCGAGCCGGGTCGTGGCGTTCAGTTTTACGGCAAGCCCGACGGTCGCGCGATTATCTTTGCGTTGCCTTATGAGCCACCGGCGGAAAGCCCGGACGATGAATACGACCTGTGGTTGTCGACCGGTCGGGTGCTTGAGCATTGGCACTCCGGGTCGATGACTCAACGGGTTCCGGAGCTTTACAAAGCGGTGCCGGATGCACTCTGTTACATGCATCCGGAGGATGCGCGCGAGCGTGGTCTGCGACGCGGCGATGAAATCAAAGTCACTTCACGACGTGGAGAAATCCGCACACGTGTGGAAACCCGTGGCCGGAACAAGCCGCCAAAAGGTTTGGTCTTCGTTCCCTGGTTTGATGCGTCACAGCTGATTAACAAATGCACACTCGATGCCATCGATCCGATATCCAAGCAGACCGACTTCAAAAAGTGTGCGGTCAAAATTGCGAAAGCCTAAGGAGAACATCATGAAAAAACTGTTAGCTCTGTTCAGTCTGCTCGCGGTGTTCACTTTGGCCGCTGCCGAACCTCAGGTCGCCAACCTGCGCGGCCCGCTGGACTTGACCGAAGAAGAGGAAGCACCTCGCATGGCGCGGGAAGTGAACGATGACATCCGCACCGACCGCGATTATCCCATGGCGGCCCCGACGATCCCGCATAAGATCGACGGCTATCAGATTGATCTGAAAGCCAATAAGTGCCTGAGCTGTCATAACCGGCAGCGGGTCGAGGAATCTCAGGCGGTGATGGTATCGGTGACGCACTTTATGAACCGGGATGGCAACTTCCTCGCAGATGTCTCGCCGAATCGATACTTCTGTACGCAGTGCCATGCCTCACAGCTCGATGTGGATCCGCTGATCGACAATGATTTTGTCAGCATGGATGAACTGTTCGATCGTGCTGCCGAAAGCCACTAAGGAGTCCGCTATGTGGAGTCGAATGAAACAAGGGTTGGCTCGGGCCTGGAATGTTCTGGCCAAACCCTCAGTGCATTACTCGTTGGGATTTCTGACGCTGGGTGGCTTTGTGGCCGGCATTATTTTCTGGGGTGGTTTCAACACCGCCTTAGAGGCCGCCAACACCGAAGAGTTTTGCATCAGTTGCCACGAAATGCGCGAGAACGTGTATGTCGAGTTGCAGGAAACCATTCACTGGTCGAATCGCTCCGGTGTCCGGGCGACCTGTTCAGACTGTCACGTGCCGCACGACTGGACCTACAAGATTGCCCGTAAAATGCAGGCGTCCAAAGAAGTCTGGGGTAAAATTTTCGGGACGATTAACACGCCTGAAAAATTTGAGGCCAAACGGCGAACGTTGGCTGAGCATGAGTGGGCCCGCTTGAAGAAAAACGATTCTCTGGAATGTCGTAACTGTCACCAGTTTGAATCGATGGACTTCACAGCGCAAAGCCAGCGTGCCGCAGAGCAACACAGCACGGCGTTGGCCAGTGGTGAGAAGACCTGTATTGATTGTCACAAGGGCATCGCGCATCACCTGCCCGACATGACCGGCGTGCCCGGTTGGGAGTAACCGAGCGTGTCCTGATAAAAACCCGGGCTTGTCCCGGGTTTTTTATGCGCTTGATGGGCTGTGCGGGTTGCCTGCAACATCGTACAATGCATTTTTTTGACAGAAGATCGTGATGATGACCATTCAAGCCGATACCGTTGTTGAGTTTCACTACATGCTCAGTGAAGGCGAGCGTCAGATAGAAAGCAGCCAGGGCGGCGATCCGATGCTGATTCTCTGTGGCCACAAAAACAGCTTGCCAGCGCTGGAAGATGCCATGATGGGTAAAGTGGCCGGCGACACCTTCAGCGTGACGTTACCGCCAGAAAAAGCCTATGGCAGCCGCCGCGAAGACAGCATGCAACGGATCCCGATTAAACATCTGCAAGGCGCTAAACGCTGGAAGCCGGGTATGTTGGCCTGGGTGCAGACGGATCAAGGTAACCGTCAGGTAACCGTTGTCAAAGTGGGTAAGTTTAACGCCGACTGTGATACCAATCATCCGCTAGCCGGTATGACACTGACGTTTGATGTTGAGATCGTGTCTGTTCGTGATGCGACAGCCAGTGAACTGCAGCACGGGCATGCGCACGGTCGAGGCGGTGTTGAACACTGATCTTATGAACCCGGCACCGGCAACGAAATAGGTCTTGGCCTGTTTAGTTATCGCCCAATAAACACTTGCAAGTTAATAATGCCCGTTCACGTCGATGAACGGCCCAACTCGCAACAGAAACTCATTCACCCTGTACAGGCCAGGGTGAAACTCCATAGAATCGATTCTTTCTTTCAGAATTTTCAGGAACGCTTATGTCTTTGACTGCACAGCGATTGGGCCAGATCCGTGAGGTGATGGCGCAGCAGAACCTGGACGCCTTTGTGCTGTCCACTTTCGATGAATACCTCAATGAATACGTTCCCGAGCGTAACAAGCGTTTGCAATGGCTTACCGGGTTTACCGGGTCGGCCGGCGCCGCCGTCATCCTGCGCGACTCAGCGGCCATGTTTGTCGATGGTCGATACACCGTTCAGGTACGCCAGCAGGTGGATGCAGAGCAGTTTGCCTATCACCATCTGATCGAAGAACCCTACGCGCAATGGCTATCCGAACAGCTGTCAGCCGGTCAGCGAGTGGGGCTCGACAGTCGCATGTTTAATCTGGACACCTACGAGACGCTGGAAACGACCCTGAGTAAACGGGACATTGCGCTGGTGCCACTCAATGAACACCCCGTTGATGCGGTTTGGCAAGATCGACCTGAAGAGTCGATCCGTACCGGGATGGTGTTACCCGAAACGTACACCGGCGTCAGCAGTGCTGAGAAGCGACAACAGATCGCTCAGCAGTTATCGACACAGAATGTCGACGCGGCATTGATTTTCGCACCGGATTCCGTTGCATGGCTGCTGAACATTCGCGGTCATGATATTCCGGCAACACCGGTCATACTGGGTTATGCCTTGCTGACCTCCGATGGGTCGGTGACCTGGTTTACCAATCCTGAAAAACTGCCGGAAGGGTTTTACGAGCACGTCGGGACCGGCGTGACGGTGGTAAATGAAGCCGATGCTGCCGCTCACCTGGCTGCGTTTAACGGGCGTCGTGTGTTGGCCGATCCCAAAACGGCGAACGCCTGGGCACAATTGACACTGAAAGAGCAGGGCGCAGAGCTGGTTGCCGGCAACGACCCGGTGCTGATCCCTAAAGCCTGTAAAAACCCGACCGAGCAAGAAGGTATGCGACAGGCACACATTCGCGATGGGGTTGCTGAAGTTAAGTTCCTTTGCTGGTTAGATCGGTCCGTTGCGTCCGGTGCTGAGCTGAATGAAGCCGCGCTTGCCGATCAGTTGTATCGCTTCCGTGCCGAACAGGATAAGTTTCAGGAAGTGTCGTTCGATACCATTTCTGCTGCCGGCTCCAATGCGGCCATGTGTCACTACAACCATATGAACGGTACTCCAGCTGAGTTGCCTGAACATGGCGTTTATCTGGTGGACAGTGGCGGTCAGTATCTCGACGGCACCACCGACATTACCCGGACCGTCGCCATTGGCGAACCGGATGCAGAAATCCGTGAGCAGTTCACCCGGGTGTTAAAGGGTTACATCGCGCTTGAAACCGCACGTTTCCCGCACGGGACTACCGGTACCCAGCTCGATATTCTGGCCCGTCAGTATTTGTGGCAGGAAGGCTACGACTTTGACCACGGAACCGGGCACGGGGTTGGTGCTTTCCTGAGCGTACATGAAGGCCCGCAACGAATCTCCAAAGCCCTGAACCCGATCGCTTTGCAACCGGGCATGGTGGTCAGTAATGAGCCGGGCTTTTATAAAGCCGACGCTTACGGCATCCGGTGCGAAAACCTGATCATGGTCAAAGAAGCCCAGAACCTTCCGGGCAACGTGCCGATGCTGGAGTTTGAAGTACTGACGCTGGCACCCTTCGATCTGCGATTGGTGGATGAAAAGTTACTGACCGATGGCGAAATCCAATGGTTGAACGCGTATCATCAGCGTGTTTATGACACCCTGGTGGATCGATTGGATGAGTCCGAACGACCGTGGTTGGAGCAGGCCACCCGTTCGCTTTAAACTGAGCTTATCGTTGACGGGTCCGGCCGAGGTGTCGCCGGACTCGCCGTTTACCTGTAATCGGACTCATCTGGGTTCAGAAAAGGTTTTATCGGGCGACATAAAACTCAGTCGAATGAGACAATTCATCGCGCTATACTGCTGACGGGTCTATTCGGTATCGCCCGAATCGTTAACAAGGATGGTGTGTATGACTCAGACTGCTAAACCCTTATTCTGGCGCGATTCGCGCATGCCTCATATTGAACTTCGTCAAGTGACCGATGGTCGCCAGGTCTGTTACGCACCGCATAGCCACAGTCAATGGTCTCTGGGAGCCATTACCGATGGACAAAGCACCTTTCTTTATCGTGGGGAATCCCATCGTGTCAGTGCCGGTACCCTGGTGATCATGAACCCTAACTGGGTGCATGCTTGCAACCCGATCGATAATCAGCCCTGGGGGTATCTGATGTTGTACGTCGATACCGACTGGCTGACCCAGCTACGTTATGAGGCCGGTTTGTTGGACAGCGACAACTGGCAGGATCTCTCCACGGCCATATTGACAGATCCGACATGGTATGACGGTTATTGTCGAATGGTCGATTGTTTGCTGAACCCGGCCGCGGCATTACTGGAGAAGCAGACCTCTGTGGTTGAGTACCTTGCGGCATTAATGACAGAACTTGCCGACCAGCCGGTTGATCGCCATCCGGAGCCACCCGTCAACCTTCAGTCTTTAGCGCAGTATCTGGACGATCATGCAGTCAGCGATGTGTCGCTTGACGAGTTATGTGCTCGTTTTCGGCTTAGCCCTGGCCACCTGATTCGCGCCTTTAAACAACACTTTGGGCTGTCACCACATGCCTATCGGATTAACCGCCGTATTCAGTATGGTCAGCAGGCACTCAAACAAGGACAGTCTATTGCTGACACCGCCGTGACGGTTGGTTTCAGTGATCAGCCGCACTTTCAGCGAACGTTTAAAAAGTTGTTGGCCGTGACACCGCAGCAGTACCGTCAGACGCTACTCAATCAGCAAGTAGACACAACTGGCGGTAAGTAACAGCGCAAGTACGCGATTCAACCAGACCAATACGCTCGGACGCTGGACGTAGCGGCGCAATGAGGCGCCTGCGTAAACCCAGCAGCTCAAAGATACCCAACAGATCGGCAGGTAAATCATGGCAAACAGAATCAACGCCGCTGTATCTTGACCATGGGTGTAGGCACCGATACCCGATGCGGACGCTAACCAGGCTTTTGGGTTAAGCCATTGCATCATGGCTCCGGTTGCAAAGCCGGGCGCCTGGCTCACGTCCGGTTCCGTTAAGTGACCGTTATCTCGTATCAGTTGTACGCTGAGGTACAACAAAAACGCAATGCCGGCCCATTGCAGAAGGGCGTTGAACCCCGGAACCAGCTCCAGTACAGAGTGTAAACCCAGACCTATGGTCAAAAACAAGGCGATAAAACCAAGCGTCGACCCTGTCACGAAGATCAGACCCTTGCTGACTGGGTAGCGGGTTCCGGTGCTCAGACACACCAGGTTAACCGGCCCTGGTGAAATGGATGCCGCCAGTGCAAAGGCAGACATGGGTAAAAGCATTGAAGTGGTCATAACGTTTCCCGCAAAGTGTTTCGGGGAAGTCTGCAATGGGTTCGCATTGAAGTATTGAATAAAATTGCGGTTTGTTTACTTTTTTTGTCCGTCTATGCGACAGAACCATAAATAAGTCATAAAGCAGACTGAGTTTTTAACCACTTCAGCGCTTCGCGTTTGGCCAGACCAGTTAAGTGTTCGGAATTGATAAATTTCACCACCGCATCCGGGTCGGTCTTAGAGTATTCTCTGAGCACCCAACCGATGGCTTTCTGTATAAAGAAGTCCCGGTCGTGCCGGTTTTCCTGAATGATTGCAAACAACAGTTCAACATCAGTCTGCTGTTTGTATTTCAACTGAAACAGCAGAGTCGTTCGACGAAGCCAGAGATTTTCATTTTTTCGCCAAGCGTGAATGACTGGCTTTGTTTCGATTGGGTGGCGTTGATAGAGTCGACCGACGATGTGAGTGGCTAACATATCGACCGTGTCCCACCAGGACTTGGTGGTGATCCACTGTTCAATATCGCCCAGGGTTTCTGGTGCTAACTGATCTTTCACTTTTATCAGCAAATCGATGGCCACCATCTGGCATTCGCGCTCCGGTTGTCGCCAGAGTTCGTGAACCACAGCAGGGATTTCGCTCACGGGCGGACGGTGTTGAGTGGTAAAGAGCGTCTGTACGGCTTGACGTCTTGGCCCGGCCTGAATGCCATAACACTCAAACTGATTGCGCAGATAAGCCTTCATCTGCAACGCGATGTTTGGGTTGGCGATCGGGCGCAGCGCTTCAATAACCTGTTTGTTCCATTCGTGCACGATCATTCCTCTCATCTTTGCCCGGATTATCGGATGCGTTTTTTTGCGTTGCGGGTTCAGTATCGTTTATTTTTACTCGGTTTTCACGAACTCAACTGACAGCTTTTGACGGTCGTTCAACTGGGAAAGTGTCGGTTTCATAGGCGTTTACGGTCCATTAAACTGTTGATTCTCTGGACAGAAGGAAACGACAAGGATGACCCTGCAATTAATCACGGTTCCGGCTGGCAGCATCGTGCTGAGGGATGATCGGCTGAAGCGTACGTGGCATGAGACAGTCGCCTCATTTTTATTGAGCCCCTACCCGGTAACTCAACAACACTATCAAAATCTGGTGGGAGTAAACCCGTCAGTCCCGAAAGCCGAATTGGCGCCGGTTGTAAATGTCTCTTGGCTGGACGCCGTACGTTTTTGTAATTTACTGTCTCAACAGGAAGCACTGGATCCTTATTACGACATTCCAGCACAGGGTTCTCAGGTAACCATATTTGCCGGGTCGACGGGTTATCGGTTGCCCACAGATGCGGAGTGGGAGTTTGCCTGCCGAGCCGGTACAGATGGGCCACGCTATGGAGCGGTCGATGACATTGCCTGGTATCAGTCTAACTCGGGCGGAGCGCCGCAATTGGTGGGTCAGAAAAGGCCAAACGCTTTTTGTTTATTCGACATGCTGGGTAATGTTTGGGAGTGGTGTTGGGATCTGTACGACCCTGCTGTCTATGGCCCGTATCGTATATTTCGCGGTGGTGGATGGTCGGATGATGCTCGTGGCTGTATAGCGTCAAATCGACGCCGCAGTCATCCCAGCTTTACCATTGATGATCTTGGTTTCCGGGTTGCAAGGTCTATTGAGCGTTAAATACCGCATGCAGCTAAGATGACGGGTTTGCGATTTATATGGTTAGCGTCATTGCTGTCCCATAACGCTTCCAGCCTTTGAGTGGCGCAAGGGCGGCCGTTTCAGAGCTTCTTTCTGGGAACCGTCAACAACATGGAAGTTGTTGCCGAGTGCCCATGGATGGGTTTACAGCGTGCTTCCTGAAAGAAGCTCTGAAACGGCCCGGTTAATCTATGGGACAACAATGCGTTGGCGCGGCATGTCAAAGCTCTTTTTATCGGTTTGACTTTGTCTTTTCGGCTGGTTTGGTCATCGTAAGAGAGGCAAAAGATGGTAAGCAACTCACAATTTCAGACCCTGTTGTCTCAGGTTCGAGCCTGCACCCATTGTCAGGCTGAATTACCTGACCCTGCGCAACCCATTTTGCAAGCTGATCCAAACGCTCGAATACTCATTGCGGGGCAGGCGCCAGGTAAACAGACCTTGCAGAAAGGTATTCCATTTTCTGATGCCAGCGGCAAACGGCTTCGCCGTTGGTTGGGTATCGACGAAGCCACTTTTTACCAAGCCGATAACATCGCTATTTTGCCAATGGGTTTTTGCTATCCGGGCAAAGGCGATAGCGGTGACGCGCCACCCCGGCCTGAATGCGCTGAGCTGTGGCGAGCAACGTTGCTGGCAGCGTTACCGAACATTGAGCTGACGTTGATCCTCGGTGCGCATGCGTTGAAATACCATGCACCGGAGTATCGCTCGGTGACCGACGCGGTAGAGGACTGGTCCGCACTGTGGCCGGATCGGTTGGTTTTGCCTCACCCCAGTCCCAGGAATCAAGCCTGGTTCAAACGCCATTCATGGTTTGAACGTGATGTCTTACCGATGTTGAAATCTCGGGTCAGCGCACTCTGTGTCAAAGGTTGAGCATAGGTTGGTGGAAAAGTTGTGACGAAATGGGTTTAATGCGGATCGCAAATACAGTAAGGATCGGTTATGGCTACCCATTGTCGTCCAGCTCAGACGACGGATATTGATGATCTGAATGATCTGTTTCAAAGTGCGACCCGCAAGGGAATGCCGTTCAGCAAACGGCAAGACGTTATCTTTCAACGGTTTCTTGAAGAAGATCTGCTCGACCTGCTGGTGGTCGAAAAGGATGAGTACGTTGTGGCCTGTTGCCACTGTGCCGTCATACCAACCTTGGCTCATGGCGGGCGCCCCTTTGCGGTTCTGAGTCATCTGCTGGTCGATCCATTGAATCGACGACAGGGGCTCGCCCGTTTACTGTTCGAGTTCGCGCTCGATTACGTGCGAAAGAAAGGCAGTTATGTGGTGTATGCCCCAGTGGAACACCCCAAGCCCTGGATTGACCGGATGCTGAAAGCATTGGGCGCGCGATGTGAAGGTGAATGCTATGTCTTTGGAGGACAACGATCATGAAGAAACTCTGTTTACTGGTCGGTGGATCAAGAGGTCTGGGTAAAGCGGTTGCCGATTCTTATCGGGCGGCTGGCTACGACTTGGTGGAGTTTTCCCGATCCGGAGAAGCAGAAGAGCACGTTGATGTTGATCTGAGTCGGCGTGAAACCGCTATTGACGCCATCGATGCCCAGTTTGCGATGCTGGCGGAGGACGACTGGGATGAGGTTCATCTGGTATTAAATGCTGCGGTTATCGGGCCCATTGGTCCATTGGGCGGAAGTGAGCCAAAAGACTGGTGGGCGCACATGGATATTAATCTTGTCATGCCGATTTCCATTACCGGGCGCTTTCAGGCGCATTTCGGCGATCATACCGCTCGTCGTGTGGTGGGGTTTGTTTCTTCAGGAGTCGCCAATCACGCATTGGATGGCTGGAGTCTTTATGGCGCGACCAAAGCGGGCGTTGAACAGTTTATGCGCTCCATGGCGCTTGAACAGCAACGAACGGATCGGCCCATTTTGGTTGTGAACCTGGACCCGGGTGTGATGGACACCGATATGCAGGGCGACATCCGGAAGTCTGACTCGGCTCAGTTCAGCCAGGTACAGCGGTTTATTGAGCGTTACGAAACGGGTGGTTTGGCCGATCCCGCCATTATTGCCGAGCGTTTACGTCAAACGCTGGAGTCCGATCTACAGACGGGGTCTACTGTGAACATTGCCGGAGAATGATCTTTGAAATTGAGTACTGAACTGGAGTTCTCCACGGATCGAAGCCGACTCGATGTGTCGTTGATTCACCGTGTCCTGTCCGACAGTTATTGGGCGGCAAACATACCGCTGGAGACGTTACAAACGAGCATCGACCATTCCCTTTGCTACGGCGTCTACCAGGGAGGCGAGCAAGTAGCTTTTGCTCGGGTGATTACCGATCAGGCGACTTTCGCTTACCTGGCGGATGTTTTTGTCATTGCCGAACGTCAGGGCGAAGGCATTGGTAAAGCTTTGGTTCAGTATATTCTGGCGGACGATCGCATGGCCGCAGTCCGACGATTTTGTCTGGCGACCCGCGATGCGCATTCTTTGTATGAGTCTTTTGGTTTTAAGCGGTTTACCGATGTTGATAAAGATCGGTTCATGCAGATCCGCCGGGTTACCCGATATTGATCTAAGGGCCGTAAATTACTGAGTCGTTACCGAGATCGATGCCGTTCGCAGCAGTCCAAAGACGTAGAGATTCCCAATCAGTAAGCCGGGCAGCATAGTGCGCAACGTATTAGGTGTTCCTGCAAGTAAATGCAAACTTAAGGGAATGCTCACTAAGAGCGTCAGGCTGATTAACCAGACCGTTGTCTGTGCACGACGACTTGTCCCGAGTCGATGGCTCAGTTGCAACGTGAAGCGACCGAGCAATAGGGTCGACGTGAATGCAAAGCTCCCCTGAATCATTAACGCCACCATTGACGTTGACCAGCCAAACGAACTGTTGCTCAACGCTGCCCAGCTGCCATAGCCGATAAAGGCAAACAGCGCCGAGACATGAGGTTTTAATAAAATGTTGAGCGGCATATTCTGGCGACCAAAAACTTTGTTATCTGACCGCTTTATTTAGCTGAAGTTCCGTTGAACTATTCGGCGATAGGGTTCAGGTAAACCCATCGGTTTTTGACTTTTTTAAACAGCGACCGTTCGTGGTGGCATTGGGCACCCTGGGGCGTTTGATACCAGGCTTTAAACTCAACGGTGGCTTTCTTCAGGCCGGAATGATGCGTTATGACTTCCAGCGTCAACCATTCGGTCCCGTTCAGGTCGTTCTCTGTGAGTGCAGGGCAGGTGTCCGGATGCCAGGTTTTAATCAGGTAAGTGCGATTGCGCCGGACATAGGCCGTAAAGCGTGAGCGCATCAGCAAATCTGCGCGCTGCGGATAAGCGCCTTGGTCGAGAAAACGGCCGCAGCAATCGTTGTAGTCAAGGCCGGTACCGCAAGGGCAGGTCTGACTCATGAATGCAGACCTCGTTGCTGCTGAATCAGCCGTCCCAAAGCGTGACCGAGGGGATCCGTCAGGTGCGAGCTGCCGAGTATCTTGGCGACAATGCCATTCATGCCCGGTTGCATAGCCAGATTGGTGACCACTCGTGCAAAGCCATCGGCGTCTGCTAACACCGCAAGACGGTCCAAGGTTTTCACGGTCAGCTCTACGTCAGTTAACAGTGCTGTATAGCGTGTCAGTACCGTCAGGATAAACTCCAGTGATACATCGGGCGCTTCAAGCGTTCGGTGAATGGTTGGTTCGAACAGTCGAAAGGCCGTTGAGTTTGCACCGGCCCGGAGTGCTGCGGTGTGCAGATCCAGGGTCTGAGGCTCTCTCGTCTCGGCCAGATTAACCAGAGCTTCGACGGCAGCGGTCGGCAGAGGTCGATGCTCCAGCTGGGTTAACAGCGCTCGCTGAGGTTCGGCATCAAGAGCTTCTACCCGACGGCAAAGTTGATTGAGTTCATCGTCATTGGCTCGGCAAACCAGATCAGCGATCCCCTGTAATCCGAGTCCGCTCCAGTGTTGGTCCAACTTTTGGTTTTCCAGATAAAACGCTCTTGCCGGTGCGTGGTAGTCGCTCGGCGGTAGGCCAAGCGTCTGGGTTGCCTGTGCATGCAGTGCGGCCATCTTTTCCGGGTCCGGCGAGAACTGGTAAGGGTGGTCGGTTAACAGGCGCTGGCGCTCTTTGGCATCGCCGGTTTGCAGAGCTTTATAAAGTCGATTCACGAGATCGCTGTGAACAGCCGCGGGAAGGATGCCCTGCTCATCCAGCGGCAGCTTCAGAAACCAGAGGCTGTTTTGTTCTGTGAGCGACTCATTCCACAGAAAAATGACCATCCAGCCGTACCCCAGGTGCGGATGCGGATAGGGTTCACCCGTGTCGAGCTTATGCAGGGTCTGGCTTGGGAGCTTGCGCAAATGCGTGCCCAAATCAAACAGTCGGTATCGGGCTTGTGTCATATCCAGAAAGCCGGCCAGGCTGGGTGCATTCATAAGGGCGCTCGGTATTTGAAAAGTCGCGAGATTATACCGCGGTGACTTTCCTCAGCAACCGCCTGCCTTGTATCGTACGCTGCGAACAGTAAACTGCCCGATTCAGTCAACGTATGAGGTCCGACATGAGTCAGGACGTTTGTCATCTGCTTGATCAGTGCCAGGCACTCATGGAGCGACAAAATCAGTGGCAAACCATTGCGCCGTTGCCTCGGAAACTGATGAGCACCGCGCCCTTCATGGTAGATACCCTGAGCTTTCTGGAGTGGTTTCAATGGGTTTATATCGCCCGCTTGCGCGCTTTAATAGAGGCTGGGCAGCCGCTGCCGCAAGGTGCACTGGTCGCGCCGTACGCTGAAGAGTCGTTGAAAGCGGATGGGGCCGAAAATCCCGAACTGATTGCATTAATCCGGCAGCTTGACGAGTTGATCTGAGCCGGACGCGGTTCGTTTGATTACCTTTGATAATACTCACGCCAAACATCGAAAGCCGCCTGATGTATGATGCTGTGTACTTCGGCCAGCCGTTTCCTGTCTTTCATATAACCGCCACCAATCACGCAACTGACCGGAATATTGCGGTATGCGCACTCTGACAGAATAAAAACATCACGCTGGTAAATGCCGTCATCAGTCAGGTTCAGTAAACCCAGGGCATCGTCCTGATGCACGTCGGCGCCGGCATCGTAGAGGACCAAATCCGGTTCCGTGATATCCAGCAGGTAGGGAATGTGTCGATGTACGAGGTTCAGGTAGGTCTGGTCACCACTTTGATGGTCGAGCTCAAAATCCCAGTTGCTGTGAGCTTTGCGGGCCGGAAAGTTCTGACGACAATGAAAGGAGACCGTCAGGATATCAGGGTCGTTATCCAGAATCCGGGCGGTGCCATCGCCCTGATGCACATCCGTATCGATGATCAGGACCCGGTCAATACCAGGTTTCGTCAACGCGTGTCTCGCACAGATAGCCAGATCATTAAAAATACAAAAACCACTGCCTTCCTGATAATGAGCGTGATGAGTTCCACCCGCCAGGTGCGCGGCCAGACCGCGTTCTAGAGCCAGCTCGGTCGACAGGAGGGAACCACCGACGGCCAGAAATGTACGCCGCATCACACCTTCTGACCAGGGCAAGCCGATCCGGCGCATGGCTTTGGCGCTGAGTTGATTGTCTCGATAGCCAGTTACATAGTCAGGATGATGGGCCAGTCGGATGGTGGCTTCGTTCGCTGGTTCGGGCCGGAACAACTCACAGTGCCGGAGCAGCCCGATATTTTCCAGACGGTCGTATAGGCGAGCGAATTTTTCCATCGGGAAACGATGATTCGCGTCGAACTCGGGGCTGTATCCCGGATGGTAAATCAATGGCAGTTTCATAAGCCCGGGTATAACGTAAGAAGGGAAATCAGGCAATAAAAAAGCGGCCGAAGCCGCTTTCTCTCAGAGTGCTAAATCGATTATTTAGCGAAGTTCTCTGCTGCAAACTCCCAGTTCGCCAGCGCCCAGAATGCTTCCAGGTACTTAGGACGGGCATTACGGTAGTCGATGTAGTAAGCGTGTTCCCACAGGTCGACAGTAATGATTGGCGTCTGACCTTCAGTGATTGGCGTACCCGCGTTGCTGGTATTGACGATGTCCAAAGACCCGTCGCTGTTCTTCACCAACCAGGTCCAGCTTGAACCGAAGTTGTTAACCGCTTTCTCATCAAAGGCTTTCTGGAAGTCTTCAAACGAACCCCACTTGGCGTTGATCGCTTCAGCCAGCGCGCCGGTTGGCTGACCGCCACCATTCGGGCTCAGGCTGTGCCAGTAGAACGTGTGGTTCCAGATTTGAGCTGAGTTATTGAACACACCACCGGAAGAGGACTTGATGATGTCTTCCAGACTTTTTCCTTCGAACTCGGTGCCTGGAATCAGACCGTTCAGCTTGGTGACGTAAGTCGCGTGGTGCTTACCGTGGTGAAATTCCAGCGTTTCAGCTGAAATATGCGGCTCCAACGCCGTTTTTGCATACGGTAATTCTGGTAATTCAAAAGCCATGAGTACTCTCCCTAAATGGATTGGTTTTTGTCGTGGACCGTTGCTAATAATCAGGGCTGACGTCGGTCAATTCAAGGGTCAATTTTATAAAAATAAACTATAAGGTTTATAAAATAGCAAATCGAGCAATCAATGCGGAGTCGATGCCGGGGAAATCTGAGCTGGAAGCGCAAAGATGCGATCAATGCGGTTGCCGATTTCCGGCTAAGACCAGATAATGACGTCGATTTTTAATTAATAGGACATTCCATGGCTCAGAAAACTCCGATTGGTGATGATATGCCGCGTATGGTACCGGATCGGGATGATATTCGTCGTCGCAGCCAACCCGCGCCTGAGAAAAAACCGACAGCTAAGCCGCGTGAACCTTCCGAGAGCAAAAGTTCCGGCGGAACATCTTGGTTAATGGTTTTATTGCTGGTCATCGCTGGCGGTGCCATTGGTTACCTGGCGCTGCAGCAATATTCTCTGTCTCAGTTGCTGAACTCCTATGAAGAAAGGCTGGAACTGGCGGATGATCGAATCGTCAGTCTGGAGCGAGCGCTGACAGAAACCGATGAGTCCGTTGCCATGAATGGGACCGCCATTAATGCTCAGTTTAAGGCGATCAAGTCTGAAACCGACATGCAGATGTCTGAAATCCGCAAGCTGTGGGACGTCGCCAACAAACGCAATCGCGAATGGATTGAAGCAAACCAGGCAACGCTGGCCACGCAACAGGAAACCCTGTCGGCATTGAGCGGGCAGATTGCGCAACTGGAATCCGGTCAGGCGTCTGACGAGCAAAGACTCAGCCAGTTAACCCAGCAGTTGGAATCCGAACAGGCGCAACTGGAACAGATGGAAACCACCTTTGCCAGCTATGAGACGCAACTCGATGAAGTGTCAGCGGTGGTGGAAGACGCTTTGCAAAACGATTATGAAGAGCGTCTGCTGAGTCTGACGCTGACCCAAGAGAATCTGTTGGCTGAACAGGGTACCCTGCAGTCAACCGTCAACGGTCAACAGTCCAGCTTGAATGAACTGCAGTCGACCTTAACCGCCATCGATACAGGTCGGCAGGAGACCAATGCCCGTCTGTCAGCGTTGCGATCTCAATTAGACAGTCTTGAATCCCGGGTGACCGCCTTGGCAGGACCCGGACAGTAAGCCGGCTTCGGCCGCGGTCGCGGGTCGATTTTCCGTTGCTAAGTCAGCCATGCAGATTTGGTAACGGAAGTCAGGATGATTTGAACGGGGACTTGCTGCGCCAGGGCGTTTTAAGCAGAGGCTGCTTTGGCAGTAGGGCTGACACCTGGCCTGGTTGGATGCCGCGCTGCGACAGGGCTTGTTGATTCCAGGCGGTCAACGCCTGTTTCTTGTAGCGTTTGCCAGGTCCGGTCGCGAGACAATGGCGACAGGTAACCCGATACCCCACAAATCTTGCAGATAGCACCGGCTTGTGGGCAAGACAGTACGGGCAGTATGAAACTGAGCTTGGCATGGTGACCCTCGTGAGCCGATGATACTCGGCTGCAATATCTCAGACCGTTATCCGGTCTTTTTTTATGTCGGCGATACTATACTCAGGGCATTCCGAACTGTAAGTTACAGAATGTAAATAAAGGCTAGGGACTCTGGAGGGTTCGCAAGTGGACAGGCCGATCGGATTTGATGAGGCAGCAACCGAGCAGTCATTAAACAAGCGCCAGCAGGCGATTTTGCGCTGGGTTGAGTCTGAAGGGTTGGTTCGGGTGGATGACATGGTCCGTCGCTACGACGTGACCGAACAGACTATCCGGCGGGATCTGACCAAGCTGGAGTCACTTCAGCATCTTCGTAGGGTACACGGTGGCGCAAAACCGGTGAACTCAACGCAGAACATTGCCTACCGGGATCGGCAGATTCTGAATTTGTCGGAGAAACAACGCATTGCAACCGCCATTGCCGCTCACATCCCAGATCACGCCAGTATTTTTATCAATATCGGGACCACCACTGAAACCATCGCCCACGCACTGATGCAACATCGCGGATTGCAGGTCGTCACCAACAACCTTCACGTGGCGTCATTGATGAGTCAGAAACCCGATTTCCGTGTGATTGTGACCAGCGGCGAAGTGCGATCTTCCGATGGTGGCATTGTCGGCGAAGCCACGCTCGACTTTATTGAGCAGTTTAAGCTGGACTACGGCCTCATTGGTATCAGTGCGATTGATGCCGAAGGGGCTTTGTTGGACTTTGACTATCGTGAAGTTAAGGTGGCGCAGGCGATCATTGAGCACAGTCGTCAGGTCTATCTGGCAGCCGACCACAGTAAGTTTGGTCGCAAAGCCATGGTTCGGCTTGGCAACATCGCTCAGGCCGATATGTTTTTTACGGATCGCCCACCCGATGCCGATATCCTGAGGGTTATGAACGAATCGGATGTGCAGTTGCAGATTTGTCGCTGAGTCTGCCCAGCTGTTGTTGAGCACTGGTCACAGATCTTTTACTGCATCAGGCGTTTATTTCCAATAAGGTGGGTGCAGAATAGACGGTTTATTTTTGCATCATAAGTCAGAAAGGGGATGCCGGTGTTTTTAGAGGATTATTATCAGGAAGTCGATGGCAAAGTCGTGATATCAGCCGAGCAGGCGAGCCGCTTTGCGAAGGGAGTGGCCGGTGATTTTAACCCGATTCACGATGTTGATGCGAAGCGCTTCTGTGTTCCCGGTGATCTGCTGTTTTCACTGGCTTTGGCGAAATATGGGGTGTCCCGCAAAACATCCGTGCAGTTCTCCGGCATGGTCGGTAAAGACAAACCATTGCTGTTTCCGGAGGCGGTGGACGGCGTTGTCGACATTCAGGATGAGTCTGGCAAAGTCTACACCCGTCTGGAACAGTCGGGTGAGGTGTCTCATGACCCTCATCTGATCGAAACGTTGATTCGCAAATACGTTATGTTTTCGGGACAGAACTTTCCGTTCATTATGGTTCCGCTCATGGAAAAACATGGGATTATGTTTAATCCGAAGCGTCCACTGGTCATCTACGAGAGCATGTCATTTGAGCTGGATCGTCTGGACATCTCGAAGCCGGATCTGGCGCTGGTCGAGTCGACCATCGATGTTAACGGCAAGCGGGGTGACACCCATTTTAAGTTCGCCATTTACGATGGCGAGGAAACCGTGGGCTTCGGTGATAAAAAACTGATCGTCAGCGGACTGATGCCCTGGGATGCCGAGGCGATGGGCGATATGGTTGAACGTTTCAATGCTTTGAAGGAAGCCTACCCGTCCTGAAGCTGATCGTTTTCGTCGGGCATCACCTCAGGTGTTTGCCCGTTTCATTGCGTCATATGGGCCTGTAATCACTGACGATAGACAGATTCTCTCTTTCCAAAAGACACCCCTCCGCCCCAGAACTCTTATCAAAACGCATCGTGATTTATCCGGGGTAAACCGGAAATGATGATTGTTTCTGCTTGATTACAAAAAATTACATCGCTAACTATTTGATTTTCCGAAGGCCCTAAAAAATCCTTAGTTTTTACCTTGTGGAGGAGTCGCATTTTCAGTCGGTTTGCTTATAATCCGCCGCCCTTTTGTTGTTAGGGGCTGACAGTGCGGCCCGAAGATCTTTTTGAGGTAAAGTGATATTTATGATGAATAGCGGCGTTGAACAGGCACAAGGGCATCTGTGTCTGGCTTCCAGTTTGATTTTGAATGAACGTCCATTGCCAATACGTTTTTTCTATAAAGAAGATCCGCAACATGCGAACGATACCGGGTTTCGATTCTACAGCGGTCAGGAGACCGATGAGTTTCTGATGGAAGAAAACGCGGCCTGTGTCGCACCTCTGGATTGCATGGAGCGGTTGGATCCCAGTATCCGCGAGTTGGTTCAGCGTTCCGAAGTAGGCAGTGTTTGGGAGCGATTGCCGGATAGCAACGATTGGGTACCGGTCTACGATTATCAGATCCCCGATTGAGAATTTTGACAATAAAAAAGGGCGCTTGTTGCGCCCTTTTTTATTGCGTGCAGATTATTTGTGAGGTTAACGATCCTGCTGTCCGTAAATCAGCCAGGGTTTCGAGTACCAGTAATAAAAATCACCGGAACGGGCTTTCGCGGTGCAGTTATACCGGTGACGCCCTTCGCCGAGGTCAGTATCACTCTGAACCCGGAATGTCAGGTCAGAGGGCCAGCTTGAATCCTGCCAGGCGCCATCCACAAAGCAGTTAAGTGCCTTGGCAAAATCGTTTCGTTCGACCAGTGTGGCAACCAGTTCCGGTCGACTTTGGGTGGTGACCATATCACTGACCTGGGCTTCATCGACGGGCATCGGTCGGGATTGCAGTTTGGTCAGTAATGTTTTGGGGTTGGCGTAAATACCGGCAGCGGCAAAGCGGGGGATGGCCTGAAAATCGGAACCGGACCAAACTCCGCCGGAATGTTGCGCAAACGCCGTGTAGTTAAGCGTCTGTAATCGCTCTGCTAATGCATCGCTGAACTCGCCGTAAGGGTAAGCCAGCCATTTCGGAACGCCGCTGCCGAGCTCTTCTTCGAGTCGTTCCTGAGCGTGTTCGATGTTTGCAATGGTGCTGGTCAACCATTGTTCATCGCGCGGCTGGTGGCGGACCAGATAGCCGTGATCACTACTGTGGTTAGCAATGGTGACGCCAGCTTGGTGCATGTCCCTGAGCTGATCCCAGGACATCATGTCACTGTACTGTTGATCGATGGCGTCGGTCGCCACAAACACCGTAAACGGGAAGTTGAAGGTTTTCAGCAGTGGCCAGGCGTTGTCGTAAATATTGTGATAACCATCATCAAAGGTGATCGCGACGGCGTTATCCGGAACGGTCTCTCCGCGCTGCAGCTGAGCCAGGGTAGACTCAAGATCAACAACGTTAAAGCCGTTGTCTTGCAGCAGCTGCAAATGCTCACGGAACTGAGCCGGACTGACCGATGTGCTCGCCGGCGTGTTTTCTGACACATGGTGATAAACCAGGATGTTGATGTGCGATCCTGCCTGGGCTGCCAACGAAAACATCAGGGTGACCAGGACAGTCAGGAAGCGTTTGAGTCTGCTCATTAAATGACTCCTTCTTCACCCGTTGCGATGGGGTGGTTTGAGTTGGTGATCCATTCGCTCCAGCTGCCGGGATAGAGCTTGGGCATCGGCAAGCCGGCTTCGGTGATGGCCAGAATGTTGTGGCAGGCCGTAACGCCCGAACCGCAATAACAGATGACGTCATGATTGGCGAGCGATGCAAATCGATTGAACAGAGCATTCTTCTCGAGGAAAGCGCCGTCTGCTTGCAGGTTGCGGGTAAAGTCGGCGTTGTCAGCGCCGGGAATGTGACCGGCTTTGCTGTCGAGCGGCTCTTCGTCGCCCCGGTAGCGGGTTAGGGCTCTGGCATCGAGCAGGCGGTGTGAGCCTGTTTCGCTCAGCAACCTATCGGCGTCGACAACTCGGTTCATATCGGGTTCGAAGTGGTCATCGCTGGGCGCTCGCGTCGTTTCTGCCTGAGTCAGTTCGCCGCCTTCATCGAGCCAACGTTTTAAACCCCCGTTTAGTACGCGGACATCGTTGAGACCGACCCACTTCATCATCCACCAGGCCCGGGCTGCAAACATGCCATTACCTTGATCGTAAACAATGACCGGGGTTTCATGGGTGACTCCCCAACGTCTGAGCGTTTCACTGAACACTTCTGGATCGGGCAGCGGATGACGCCCGGTTTGGCCGGGGATAATCGGACCGGAAAGATCTTCTTCCAGGTGCGCCTGCTGTGCTCCGGGGATGTGACCTTCGCGGAACCACTGGCGTGAAAGTGCCTTGTCGGTCAGGTCAGAGCGACAGTCCAGGATAATCGGTTGGTGCGTGCGTTGCAGATTTTTCAGTTCAGCCGGTGAAATGAGCTGTGACATGCGAGTACCTTTGCAAAGAGTGATGCAGGAGACAAGGCTATGGTAACGCGAAACTGACTGTGAAAAAGGGGAGTATTCGGTAAAGGTGGCGATTGGTGAAGATGGCTGGTCCGGCAGGATTCGAACCTGCGAATGACGGGATCAAAACCCGTTGCCTTACCACTTGGCGACGGACCAATAATGCGTTGATTCTGGAACAGGGTAGACGAGAGAATCGAGCTCGTCAGAAAATGTGCTGAAGATGGCTGGTCCGGCAGGATTCGAACCTGCGAATGACGGGATCAAAACCCGTTGCCTTACCACTTGGCGACGGACCAGTATTGGTGGCTATACCTGGACTTGAACCAGGGACCCCAGCATTATGAATGCTGTGCTCTAACCAACTGAGCTATATAGCCTCGACAACGGCGGCGTATTATCCGCATATTTCAGAGGGTGTCAACACGTCTTAATAAAAAAATTTTAAATAATTTCAAGGAGTTAGCGAACTCACAGCGAATTACAGCGGTTCGGGTTGCAACTGCGATTGAAACCGATGTGTGATTTCCTCAGAGCGGGGTATCCGAAGCGCATTAGAAACCCTTCAAAAAATTGTCACATTCTCATGTTGTCATGCTCGGACACCGTATCAGGAGTCAGAGCATGTTGAATGCAGTTCAGTGGCACCATCATCAGGTCAGCCGCGATGATCGCGCCGCACAAAAGTCTCAGAAGCCCTGTGTGCTCTGGTTCACCGGGCTCAGTGGTGCCGGGAAGTCCACCCTGGCTAATCTCGTTGAGCAAAACCTCTTTGCACACGGTTATCACAGCTTTTTGCTCGACGGTGACAACGTCCGCCATGGTCTGAATAAAGATCTGGGCTTTTCCGATGCGGATCGGGTTGAGAACATCCGCCGCATCGGCGAGGTCGCTAAGCTGATGACCGATTCCGGTCTGATCGTCTTATCCGCCTTTATTTCGCCTTTTGAACGCGACCGGGCGCTGGTTCGGGATCTGTTTGCCGACCATGAGTTCCTCGAAGTGTATGTCGATGCCCCGCTGGATGTCTGTGAACGCCGGGACCCTAAGGGGCTCTACAAGCGAGCACGGGCGGGACAAATTCGCGACTTTACCGGCATTGATTCCGAGTATCAGCCACCGAGCCATCCGGATATCCATATCCGCACTGACAACCTGTCCTCAACCCAATGCGCAGAACGCGTGGTTCAGTATCTGAAACTGCGCGGCTATCTGAAGGACCGATGATGACATTTTGCAGGTCGTCAGTCGGCCACAGAAGGCCGTTGCCTGGTCGATGGTGGCGAATAGGAGGTGCAGGATGATGCAAGCCGCGATAATGGCTGCTCAGCAGTGGGTTCTGGTGGTGTTCGGAGCTTTCCGGGCGTTGTTTTCCGGATCGTGGGTTCAGTTTCCCCGTCGGTTGCTTGTGCTGCTGTTCGGACTGCCCTTGTTGATCGGGCTGCAGCTGATTCACTGGATCGGCTTTGCCTGTGATGAGCTGTTTTTCCGACGCTATCGACGGGTGTCGGTACGCCGGCCATTGTTTATTACCGGCATTCCGCGCAGTGGTACAACGCACTTGCAACGTGTTCTGGCACGACACGATCGACTCAGCAGTATGCAAACCTGGGAATGCTTGTTGGCACCGAGCATTACGGAACGGTATGTGTTTCGTTGGCTTGGCCGGGTGTTCAAACCGTTGTCTTCGTTGTTTCGTCGCGTGCCATTCCTGAAAACCATGGCCTCGATTCATGAGTTCGGGCTGACCGAAGCCGAAGAAGACTTTGTAGCCTTGCTGCCTGTGAATGCCTGTTTTCTGCTGGTGGTCCTCATGCCAGAAGCAAAGCATTACTGGCGGTTGGCGGACTTTGATCGCTCAATGCCGGCCCGCCAAAAGACCACCATCTTGGGTTTTTACCACCGTCTGGTTCAGCGGCATCTCTGGTTTCATGGCGAACACCTGACCTATCTGTGCAAGAACCCTTCGTTTATGAGCTGGCCGGACAGCCTGAAAGCCACCTTTCCGGATGCATCGTTTGTTTTTTGTGAACGTCCGGCGGAGAAAACCGTGCCGTCTCAGTTGAGTTCACTGAAACCTGGTTGGGAAATGGTGCAGGGCGGTGATCTGTCCAAAGCATTTTCCGAGCGCATCGTGCGGATGTTGGCTGCTTACTACCACCGCCTTGAGGCTCTGGATCTGACCCGTATCCATGGGATGCGATTGCCCATGCGGCGGCTGGTCAAAGATCTCGAGTCAAGTGTTCACCAGGTGATGACCCATGCGGACATCGCGATGACCGAGGCGTTTCGGTCGGCTTTGGATGAAGAGGTTCGGTTATCGAAACAATACCGGAGTCAGCATCGGTATGAGCAACAGCAGAACCTTTCCTGGGCGCGCCTCCGGAGGCACTTCCCGCAAGCAGCGTTGACGTCAATGTCAGAAAAAGGAGCGTAACATGACACAGGCCATGGCTCGCCCGCTGCCGTTCTCAACTCAAGAGGCGCGTATTCTGATTATTTCGGATGCCGCACCGCATCGAAACGGTGTTGGGGCTTACTACGCCGATCTGATTGAAGATCTTGACGGCACGGTTGAGGCGATCGAACGTATTTCACCGGAAATCGTCGGTGACCAATGGCAGGGCGGGTGGTCCATGCCGATGCCCGGTGACCGTACTCAGAAGCTGTGCGTTCCGAATGCATTTGAAATGCAAAAAGCACTGCGCGAGTTTCAACCGACGGTGGTTGTCATTCCGACGCCTGGTCTGTTTGGGCTGTGTGGTGCCATAACGGCCCGGCAGCAGGGCATTCCGGTCATTGTTGGGTTCCACACCTGGTTTGAGAAACTGGCCGGGTTGTATTGGAACCGGGTCCAGGGTGGTTTGACCAAGGTATATTTTGAATGGGTTCATAAAGCACTGTTTCGGCTCGCGGATCGGGTGTTGGTGAACTCTGAAGACATGATTGCGATTGCCCGTCGCCTGGGGGCAGAGAGTGTCGGGTTAATGGGGACGCCCATCAGTCAGTCTTTGTTACAGCGGCCAGTGCAGGGGGGCACCCGACAACTTCGTTCGGTACTTTTTGTTGGCCGGTTAGCCGCCGAAAAAAACCTGCCGGCCATTGTTCAGGCTGCTATAGCCTGCCCTCAGTTAACCTTTACCCTGGCGGGGGACGGCCCTGAACGTGATTGGTTGGACCGGGAAACGGCTGGGCTAAGCAACGTCCGGGTTTTGGGTTGGGTGGAACGGGAACAGATTACCGACTTGATCGACGCGCATGATGCGTTGGTTTTGCCCAGCCAGGTGGAAAGTTTCGGTACGGTGGCCATGGAAGCGATGGCACGTCAACGACTGGTCGTTGTAACGCAGGCCTGTGGCATTGCGAACTGGACTGATTTGGCCGCCGGACTGGCAGTGATTGACTCTGGCGATCAGTTAGCAGACGCGTTACAGGAAGCGTCGGCACTCAGCGAGTTTGAGCTTTACGCCCGTTCCGTATCGGCTCGTCGTGCAGTAGACGCTCATATCGAGTGGAACCGCCAGCAATGGCTGGTCTGCACCCGGTTGGCGATGTCCCGGCCGTCCGATCCGACGTTGATGACCCGATTGCTGCGCACGGTCCGGAAATCATCATGAGTCAGCGCCCGACCCTGATCAGCGTGCACGATGTGATGCCGCAGACCATGTCCCAGGTAGCGTCCATTCTGCACAAGGTGCTCAATGAGGTACCACCGGAAGCCGTACTGCTGTTGGTGGTCCCCGGACTCGACTGGAGTCAAGAGCAACGGCGTCAGCTTCAGATGTGGCAACGTGCAGGCTATGAACTGGCCGGGCATGGATGGCTTCATCATACCCGGCGCGTATCGACACTGTATCATCGACTGCATCGTTGGTTGTTATCACGCGATGCTGCCGAACACCTGTCACTCACAACGTCTGAGCTGAAAGCTTTGGTTCAGGCGAATGCCGACTGGTTTCCGGCGCATGGTTTGAAACCGCCAAAGGTATACGTACCACCGGCCTGGGCACCCGGATGCCTGAACTTAGATGACTTGAGCGCTGCCGGGTTCGATTGCCTCGAAACGACAGCGGGGCTGATCAATCTGCCGACAGGCAAACGGCGGGTTTTACCGTTGGTCGGCTTTGAAGCCGATACACGGGCTCGTGCGATGTTCCTTAACGTCTGGAACCGTCTGAATGCGGTCATGGCTCGTCCGAACCGGCCGGTTCGCCTTTCCATTCATCCCTTCGATACCGAATACCTGCTGGCTGATCAACTAAACGTCTTGATCGCGGAATCCCAGGCCATGCGCTGGACAGATCTTTTTCAGATGACGACTGAACCCTCACTACGGCATTCCCGGTGATCCCGGGCAAAGCCCGCATTGGTATTGAGCGTTGCGGTTATCACCTGAAATAGACTTTTGTCACAGGATTCTTTGGTAACAGGCTGTTAAACTCAGGCTTCCTAAAATGACAATAAACGAGGTAGCCATGGAGTTTGTCGGTCCGATTATAACCTGGGGTGTTCCGATCCTGCTGATCGTCTTTCTGATCGCAATTTATAACAAGCTCGTTGCTCTGCGAAATCGTTTTAAAAACGCCTTCGCACAGATCGATGTTCAACTGCAGCGACGGCATGATCTGATCCCCAATTTGGTAGAAACCGCAAAAGCCTACCTGAAGCACGAAAAGGAAACGCTGGAAAACGTCATTGCCGCCCGTAATCAGGCTGTGTCTGCGCAGAAAGCCGCTTCGGCGGATCCGACGGACGGCAATCTGATCAACAAGCTGTCGCAGGCCGAAGGCATGCTGACCGGCGCTCTGGGACGGTTGTTTGCCGTGTCTGAAGCTTATCCGGACCTGAAAGGTGACGCGACCATGCGTGATCTGATGGAGTCGCTGGAAAGCACGGAAAATAAGGTGGCTTTTTCCCGTCAGGCGTACAATGACGCGGTCATGAACTATCAGACCTACAAAGAATCCTTCCCGAACAACATTGTGGCCAACGTGGCCTCGTTCAAAGATGCAGCGATGTTTGAAATTGAAAACCCGGAAGCGAAGCAGGCTCCGAAAGTCAGTTTCTGAGGAGATGACTGACCGTTAAGCAGGGTAGGGTTGGCAGGCGACAGGGGTCCCATGATTCGTTGTCGCTGTTTTTTATCCCTCAGCACCTCATCAGGTGTTGAGGTGATACATCCGGAAGTTTGACGGTGGTAAGGCATTCAACGATATCCCGCAGACGTCAGGGTTTTTATATGGATTTTTTTGAGCATCAGGATCGGGCCCGACAGAAAACCGGGCAGCTGGTTGTGCTGTTTATACTGGGGATTATAGCGACACTGATCGTCGTTAACCTGGTCTGTTTTATTGGGTTTTGGTTATTTTACTCACCGCCGGGCACGGCCGTCTCGGTCAATCCAGAGCAGGCACCGGCGTTGCTTCGGGGATTATTGGGCGATCGAACGATCGAATGGCAGCTCCGAAATGGCGGGTTGCTGAGCGTTTGGTTGGCCTGGTGGCATTCTAATCTGAACTGGCAAATCAGTGTCGGTGTGGTAGCCGCTGTCCTCATCGGGACGGGTTTCCGCTACCTCGAACTGGCTGGCGGAGGGCGTCGGGTTGCCGAATGGGCCGGTGCCAAGCCCTGCGACATGACCACCACCGATCCGGATCGCAAACAACTCATCAACGTCTGTGAAGAAATGGCCATTGCTGCCGGTATGCCGGTACCGGAGCTCTATGTCATGGAACAGGAGCAGAGCATTAATGCGTTTGTCGCCGGTTACTCACCGGACGAGGCCGTGCTGGTGGTGACCAAGGGCGCTTTGGAAGCGCTTAATCGGGATCAGCTTCAAGGCGTTATCGGGCATGAGTATTCTCATATCCTGAACGGTGATATGCGTTTGA
>NZ_CH724149.1:1089439-1154124 GCF_000153185.1 Reinekea blandensis MED297
TCCTGGCTGGCGTGGGTTACATTGGCGTGCTGGTTGGACGCATGATTAAAGCGGCTGTGTCCCGTCAGCGAGAGTATCTGGCTGATGCCAGCTCCGTACAATTTACCCGGAACCCGGATGGACTGGCGGGTGCCTTATACGCTATTAAACAACGTGCGGAAGGGTCACAGTTACAGCACCGTCACGCCGAAGATATGTCGCATTTCTGTTTTGGCGAAACGGTCGCCTTGTCGGACCGGCTGGCAACACATCCGCCAGTACTGGAGCGCATCCGTCGCATCAATCCGAACTTTGTCGCGAAGGCGCGAACCAAAGAGCGGCAGACCGAAACGGCTGAGCAGAGTATCGCCAAATCGGCTCCGGACGCTTTTCAATCGGCCCTGGCGGCCTCAGGTGTGGCCGCTATGGCCGGGCAGGTGACGCCGGACCACGTGGCCTATGCGCAAAAGCTTTACCAGCACATTCCCGTCCAGATGAAAAACTGGGTGCATCAGTCTGTAGGTGCCCGGGCATTCCTGTATTGTCGGGTCATGCTGGGCAGCGATGAAGGCCAGCGTCAGCCACTGCTCGATGTGATTAAGCGTGATGACGCCGAGGTGCTGGAGGTCATGAAGAAAATGTGGCCATTTGTGATGCAGATGGATGAACAGCTGCATTTGCCGTTGCTGGAGCTGCTGATTCCGACGCTCAAACGCATGACTGAAACCGATCGGGTCATTTTGCTGGACCGACTGCAGCAACTGATTGAACTGGATGGCCGGGTGGATTTTTCTGAGTGGGTCACCGTTTCATTGATTCGCCTGAGGCTGCAACCAAGCGTTCGTAGTCAGCAGAATCTGCTGAATGATCTGCACAAGTTTAAAGGCGCTTTAGCGGTGTTGTTCGGTGTTTTTGTCAATTTGAGCCGGGATCGTTCCGCGGCTGAAGCCTCCTATCGGAGTGTCTGTGGGCAACTGGACCTGGCTGTAGAGTCGGTTCCGTCGTTGACCGAAATCGGCTTTGATCGGCTCGATCAGGCGCTCGAACTGTTGGATTCCGTAAGCTTTATGTGGCGTGGCGTCATCTTACAGGGCTGCGCAGACATCATTCAGGCGGATGGCGAAGTTGGGTTTCGCGAGTATGAGGCGCTCAGAATCATTGCTGAGTGTCTGGACAGTCCGTTACCGGTGCTGATGATCGGGCTTTCGGAGGCAGACCCCAGAGATGCACCGATCCCTTACACCCTGTGAGCTTGAAACCGACGAATGACGCCGGTTTTGGTTGATTATTGGTCGGTGTTTCATTAGAATGCGCGCCCGCTGCCCGTACTGGGTAGTGAAACGTTGAGTGACGTCTTTAGTTCGTCACTTCACTCCTTACCTTGCTGTGTGGTTTCGGCACAGGAGGTTGTTAACCCGAAAGGAGCATATATGCGCCATTACGAAATCGTTCTGCTGGTACATCCTGACCAGTCTGAACAGGTCCCTGCAATGGTCGAGCGTTACACAACGGTTGTAACCGACGCAGGTGGTACTGTTCACCGTAACGAAGATTGGGGTCGCCGCCAGTTGGCTTTCCCGATTCAGGATCTTCACAAAGCACACTACATTCTGCTGAACGTTGAAGTTTCTGATGAAACCATCGACGATCTGAAGACCACTTTCCGCTTTAACGATGCGATCTTGCGTAGCCTGATCATGCGCCGTAAAGATGCCGTCACGGAATCTTCTCCGATGATGAAGTCTGTCGAAGCTAAGAAAGCGAAAGAAGAAGCTCAGGCCGCTGCACGCGCACCGCGCACTGAAGAAGCCGAAACCGAAGCTGCTGATTCATCAGCTGCTGAAGAATAAGGGGAGCAAACACTATGGCACGTTTTTTCCGCCGTCGTAAGTTCTGCCGCTTCACTGCAGAAGGCATTACTGAGATTGATTACAAAGATGTTGACCTGTTGAAAGGTTACATCACTGAAACTGGCAAGATCGTACCAAGCCGTATCACTGGTACCAGCGCGAAATATCAGCGTCAGTTGGCGACTGCCATCAAGCGCGCTCGCTACCTTGCCTTGTTGCCTTACACAGATTCACATAAGTAAGTCTGTGTAAGAGGAGGATGAGTGGTGCTGGGACTTGCGCGTTATGCGATGAGAAGCCCTCTGCACACCGGTATCCTCGCAGCATTATTTGCTGCAGTACCGATGCTGTATGTAGTCAGTGCAGCATTGGTGGCCTTAACCACGCTCAGGCATGGTTTGTCTCAGGGGACACGCGTACTGGCGTTGGCTCTGATAGGCGGACTGGTGTCCTGGCAGATCACGGGTCTCCCGTTGTTCTTTGTGGTATTGGTTCTGTCGACGTTGTTAGGAGCGGTGCTCCGGACGACGCAGAGCTGGAGTCGAACCCTGCTGGCCGGGGCGGTACTCGGACTGGTGTTTGCCATTGTGGTTCAAGCGCAGTTCGGTCCGCAGTTCAGCGCGCTGATTGATTCGGTGTGGCCGTTGTTTTCGGTCAATGTTGCTGATGATGTTGAGCAGCGTCTGTTAGCGGCCATTAAGTCAGTCGTTGGGTATCTGGCGATGAGTTCGCAGCTGTTTGAGACGATTCTCGCATTGCTGCTGGCTCGATACTGGCAAGCCGGGCTTTATAACCCGGGAGGACTTAAGGCAGAAATGCACGCGTTGCGTTTCACTGTACAGGAAGTTGTTCTGCTGAGCCTTGCCGTACTTCTGGCAATGTTCATTCAGCCAGCGGCCTTAATGCTGTTTAGTATTCCGATGATTGTTGTCGGTATGGCAACCGTTCACGGAATAGTGGCGAAGTTAACATTGGGTGGACAGTGGTTGGTGGCACTATATATTGCCCTGATCATGTTCCTTCAAATCATTGTACCGTTGCTGATTGTGCTGGTGCTGGTGGATAGTTTCTTCGATCTTCGAAGTCGAATCCGCCCGGACTCAGAATCAGATAACGAATGAGGTAAGCGAGATGGAAGTTATCCTGCTTGAAAAAGTTGGCAAGATGGGTGTGTTGGGCGACACCGTAAACGTTAAAAACGGTTACGCGCGCAACTTCCTGATTCCAACAGGTAAAGCCGTTCCTGCAACTGCAGACAACGTTAAATATTTTGAAGATCGTCGTGCTGAACTGGAAAAAGCAGAGGCTGAAAAGCTGTCTACTGCTCAATCCCGTGCAGATCAGCTGGCGGAACTGGAACTGACTGTTACCGCTAACGCGGGCGACGAAGGCAAGCTCTTCGGTTCTATTGGTCCACGTGATGTTGCTGACCTGGTCACCGCATCTGGCGTTGAGATCGAAAAAGCCGAAGTGAAAATGCCGGAAGGTCCGATTCGTGAAGTTGGCGAATACGACATTACGGTTCAGCTGCACGCTGACGTTCAGTCTTCTGTGCACATTATTGTGGTTGCAGAAGCCTGATCACTCAGGTCGATCACGACTGACACCTTGTCGGTCTGAAGAAAAGCGTACTTCGGTACGCTTTTTTTATGCCTGTGTTTCGCCAATCGGAGTAAACGAGCGAGCGTCAGGCTTTAAGACCCGGTGAAATACCCGGCGTTTCTCTGTAAACTTATCCGCTCTTTGACTAATGGCCCGTAGCGTTTTTATGACCGAGCAGTTTGATGATGACCTGTTGAGTGCGCCGGATGATCTGCATCAGATCAAATCGCCGCCGCATTCTTTAGAGGCCGAGCAGTCGGTGCTTGGCGCCCTGATGGTGGATAACCAGCAGTGGGATAACGTGTCGGAAATCCTCATGCCGGACGATTTCTATCGCAATGAGCACCGGCAGCTTTATCGGATGCTGATGAAGCTGGCTGAGGCGAACTCGCCAATGGATGTTATTACCCTTGGTGAAACGCTGGAAAAAGAAAAGCTGCTCGAAGCGGTGGGTGGCATGGTCTACATCACCGAGTTGGCGGAAAATACACCGTCGATCAGTAACCTGGTCGCGTACGCTAAAATCGTTCATGAGCGCAGCCTGTTGCGACAGCTCATTACGGTGGCTAACGATATTGCCACCAATGCTTACGATCCCGGCAGCCGCAAGGCCGAAACCATCTTAGATGAAGCCGAACGTGCGGTGTTCCGAATTGCGGAAGAACGCCCGAGTCAGGGTGGGTTAGTGCACGTCAATCCACTCGCCGATCAGGCGCTGGCCCGGATTGAAGAACTTTCAAAGATGGACTCGGACATCATCGGTATTTCCTCCGGGTTCACGGATCTCGATAAAAAAACCAAGGGCTTCAAAGGTGGTGAGCTGATCATTGTCGCGGCGCGCCCGGCGATGGGGAAAACGACGTTTTCCATGAACCTGGTAGAAGAAGCCATCATGAATCAGGACAAGGCCGTAGTCGTCTTCAGTCTTGAGATGCCCGCGGAACAGCTGTTGAACCGATCCTTTGCGTCGCTTGGTCGAATTGATCTGGGGCGGGTGATTACCGGTAAGTTGAATGACGACGACTATCCCAAGCTGGTCAAAGCCATCAACCTGCTGAAAGACAAAAAGCTGTTCATTGACGATACCGCAGGTTTGTCACCTTCGGACATGAGATCGCGTCTGCGCCGGTTGGTTCGTGAACACGGCGAGGTCGGTATGATCATGGTCGACTACCTGCAGTTGATGCAGATTAAAGGCTTCAGTGAAGGGCGTACCAACGAAATCTCGGAAATTTCCCGATCACTCAAAGGCCTGGCAAAAGAGTTTAATGCGCCGGTGATTGCCTTGTCTCAGTTGAACCGATCGCTTGAGCAACGTCCCAATAAACGTCCAATCGCATCAGACTTGCGGGAATCCGGGGCGATTGAGCAGGACGCCGACCTGATTATGTTTATTTATCGTGATGAGGTTTATAACGAAGACTCGGCGGACAAGGGTACCGCAGAGATTATCATTGGTAAGCAGCGTAACGGTGAAATCGGGACGGTACGTCTGTCCTTCCAGGGCAACCACTCCAAGTTTGGTGATCTGGCACCGGAATATGTTGGAGCGTATGACAACGAATGAGTCGAGGTACCCGCGCACTTATCAGTCGTTCGGCATTGACGCATAATCTGGGTCGGGTCCGTCATTATGCGCCACAGGCGAACATCTGGGCGGTTATTAAAGCGAATGCCTACGGGCATGGAGCGGATGTTGCCGCCGAAGCCTTAAGTGCAGCTGATGGTTTTGCTGTATCGTCTCTGGATGAAGCCATCGCGCTGCGCGATAGCGGTGTTAGCCATCCGATTTTACTGCTTTCCGGTGTCACCCAGGCAGATCATTGGGCCGAAGCCGCCGCCCTGGGTCTGCACTGTGTTGTGCACAGCCGTACTCAGGTTGAACAAATCAGGACTCAGACACTGCCATCACCGCTGTCGGTTTGGTTGAAGATCGATAGCGGCATGCATCGACTGGGCTTAACGCCCGAGAATGTGCCGGCAGCGTTCAGCGCACTGTCACAGGTAAGTAATGTGTCGGTTATCGGAGCTCTGACACACATGGCCTCAGCTGACGTGCCCGAGCGTGATAATGCTACGCGTCAGCAGTTTGAGGTTTTTCAAGCGGCCAGTCCGGCAACTCTGCAGACCAGCGTTGGAAACTCAGCTACGATCCTGCGACATGCCGATTGCGTTGGCGACTGGGTGCGTCCTGGGATCATGCTTTATGGCGCCACGCCAACGACTGAAGCCTCCGCGGCCGATTATGGTTTGCAGCCGGTAATGGCTTTTGAGGCGCCGGTCATTGCTGTGCGCGACATCGCCGCTGGAGAATCGGTCGGTTATGGCCATCGCTGGCAGGCATCCCGGCCCGCGCGTATTGCGACATTGGCAGCCGGCTACGGAGACGGCTATCCGCGTCACGCGCCGGATGGCACCCCGGTTTGGCTCGGTGGACAGCGGGTACCGATAGCCGGAAGAGTCTCAATGGATCTGATTACCGTGGATGTATCGTTGCTATCCGAGGAGGTTAAGGTCGGTGATATGGCTCAACTCTGGGGGCCGGAACTGCCGGTTGATGACGTGGCCGAGCACATCGGCACCATTGGCTATGAATTGCTGACCCGGCTGTCATTGCGGGTGCCTAAGGTCTTTGTCTGAACTGCCTACCATGCTTGCCCAGCCTTTAGTGTCCGATATGAAACGCATGGTCGATCAACAACTCTAAACAGACTTATTTCCGTTTTACCTTCTCAACGCTCCACTACATCAATACCGCAGCAGGTTTCTATCATTCTGGGTGATGTTGAATGCCATCCCGTTGGCTGATCTGGCCCTGTTTGAGCTTCTGCATCGATGGGGTATACCATGGTTTTAACCGGAAAATGAGAAGTCAGCCGGCCGCCATGGATCAGGTTTCGGAACGAGTGAAGCCCCTAATACTAATGGATGAAACGGTACCGACTTCAGGCGAGTAGGGTGCAGGAACCGGGTAAGCACCTGATTTTTCGTGTTTTTTGTATTGCCTCATCTGAAACCTGGTCGATTTCTAAGCAATATCCATACTGTGGATGCTCGCTATTTATCCGGTGGTTCAAGACATTTGTGCCTGTGTCAGTATAATCCGCGAGAATATGAGATTCAGGCATATTTCTACCCGAAATAATTGTCTTTGGGTAACCGGTCGGTGATCAGATCGCTGACATCGCGCGTATCACTCTGGTTATCGACCCCATTCATACAAGTCAAAGGGTTTTCGCATGTCCGTCAAGTCTGTTGATGTCTTATTAGTCGGTGGTGGTGTCATGAGCGCCACGCTGGGCGTCCTGCTGAAGCAATTGGACCCGAGCATGAAGATCATGCTGGTCGAAAAAAATGAAAAGGTGGCGCTGGAAAGTTCTGATGGCTGGAACAATGCCGGGACCGGTCACGCGGCCTATTGCGAGTTGAACTACACCCCCGAAAATCCGGACGGAACGATCAGTACCGAAAAGGCCGTTGCGATCAATGCCGCCTTCGAAGTGTCGTTGCAGTTCTGGTCGTACCTGGTTGATCAGGGCTTCTTTCCTGACCCAAAGCACTTTATCAACCGCACACCTCACCAGAGTTTTGTCTGGGGAGAGAAAAATGTCGAGTTTCTGCGTAAGCGCTACGAAGCGTTGAGCCAATTGCCTCTGTTTGAGGCGATGGAGTTCAGCGACGATCCGGCTGTATTGGAGCAGTGGATGCCGCTGGTCATGCAGGGTCGGGATCCGAAACAGCCGGTTGCCGGTACCCGCGTGAAGCACGGTGCGGATGTCGACTTTGGTTCTATTACCCGGGACCTGATCTACAACCTGGAAAGACAATCGGACTTTGATCTGTTGGTCAGTCATGAAGTCCGTGATTTCCGCAAGCGAGGCGATCAGCGCTGGTCGGTCGCGGTGAAAGATCGGATACAGGGTAAGACAACCTATGTGAATGCGAACTTTGTGTTTCTTGGTGCGGGTGGCGGCTCACTGCCATTGTTGCAAGCCTGCGGTATCGAAGAGGGCCTTGGCTATGGTGGCTTTCCGGTCAGTGGCCAGTGGTTGGTCTGTAAAAAAGCGGACATCGTTGAGCAGCACAGCGCTAAGGTTTATGGCAAAGCGCCGATTGGTGCACCGCCCATGTCGGTTCCACACCTCGACACCCGGATCATTGATGGCGAGAAAGCCTTGCTGTTCGGACCCTTTGCCGGTTTCACCACCAAGTTCCTTAAACAGGGGTCGTTTTTCGATCTGATCAAATCGGTACGACCGAATAACCTGCTGCCGATGATGCGGGTCGGTTTGCGCCATACGGATTTGACCCGGTATCTGATCAGCGAAGTCATGCAATCTCATGAAGATCGAGTGGAGTCGTTACGGGACTTTTTCCCGGATGCCCGTATTGAAGATTGGCAATTGGCTATTGCCGGTCAGCGAGTGCAGATTATCAAGAAAGATCCGAAACTGGGCGGAAAGCTGGAGTTCGGTACCGAAGTCATCACCTCTAAAGATGGCTCTCTGGCCGCATTGTTGGGAGCATCTCCCGGTGCCTCAACCTCCGTGAACACCATGGTGGGTATTCTTGAGCAATGCTTTAAGGAACGCCTGGCCACTGAGGCATGGCAGAAGAAAATGAAAGAAATGATTCCCTCCTACGGTGGCGACCTGATCAATGATGCCGATCTGTTAGCGAAAGTGCGTACTCACACTCTGACATCGTTGCAGTTAGCACCAGAGAATTGATCCGCCCCTCTGTTCCTGCTGTCATACTATGGTAAAATTCTGCGAAAACCGGCCACTTGGTCGGTTTTTTGCATTTATGGGATGCGAAAAGCTGACTTAACGGTTAGATCTTAATATAACAGCGGCGGGAACTGCTGAAATTATAATCACCCGTGCTGACAGGGAGTTCATGTCGGGTTTATTCAAGGTTGTCACTATGCTAGAAAAACTTTTTAAACTGAAGGAGCACGGAACCACCGTCCGCACTGAGTTGCTTGCGGGTCTGTCGACCTTCTTAACGATGGCATACATCATTGCTGTAAACCCCGGTATCTTGTCTGAAGCCGGCATGCCGTTCGACGCGGTGTTCGTTGCAACCTGTATCGCGGCGGCATTGGGTACGGCCATTATGGGGCTTTGGGCGAACTATCCGGTTGCTCTTGCACCAGGAATGGGCTTAAACGCCTTTTTCACCTTTGGTGTTGTGCTCGGAATGGGGCAGAGCTGGCAAGTGGCTCTGGGCTGTGTGTTCTGGTCTGGTATCGTCTTTTTCCTGATGAGCGCGTTCAAGATCCGCGAGTGGATCATCAACGCGATTCCGGCGTCTCTGAAAACCGGTATCTCTGTCGGTATTGGTCTGTTCCTCGCGATCATTGGTCTGCAGAATGCGGGTATTGTTGTCGATGATCCGGCCACACTGGTTGCTCTGGGTGATGTGACCTCATTGCCGGTGATTCTGACTTTTGTCGGCTTTGTTCTGATTACTGCCTTGCATCAGCGCGGCGTGATCGGTTCTGTTGTCATCGGTATGGCGGTCGTTACCATCATTGGTGCTTTGTTTGGTCTGGTTCAGTTCAACGGTGTTGCCAAAATGCCAACAGGGTTGAGCGCCACCTTCTTTCAACTCGACATCATGGGTGCGCTGGAAGCCGGCTTGTATGCGGTGATTTTTGCGTTCCTGTTTGTAGACCTGTTTGATACGTCCGGAACCCTGGTTGCAGTGGCACAAAAAGGCAATCTGGTTGATAAGGATGGCAAACTGCCACGCCTGGGTCGAGCGCTGATGGCCGACAGCACCGCCTCTGTTGCGGGTTCACTGTTGGGTACTTCGACGACAACGTCGTACATCGAAAGCGGCGCGGGTATTGCTGTTGGTGGCCGCACGGGTCTGACGGCGCTGACCGCCTCGGCTCTGTTCCTGCTGGCCTTGTTCTTCTCGCCGCTGGCACAGATGATTCCGGTCTTTGCTACGTCTGCAGCGCTGATTTTCGTAGCGGTCTTGATGGTTTCTACCATCACGAATGTTGCCTGGGATGATTTGACGGAATCTGCTCCGGTTGTCATTACGGCGGTTATGATGCCGCTGACTTACTCGATCGCTGAAGGCATTGCGATTGGCTTTTTAACCTACGCGGCCGTAAAACTGGTCTCTGGTAAAGGTCGTGACGTCAATATCAGCGTATATGTTATCGCAGCGCTGGCGCTGTTGAAGTATATTTGGCTCTGATTTTTAAGCCACAGACAGAGCAGGCCGGAATCATCCGGCTTTGCTCTCTATCAGGACCTCTATGTTTGATCCAAAACCCTTTATCCGTACCGTACCGGACTGGCCAAAAGCCGGTGTTCAATTCCGCGATATTACTACCTTACTTTCCGACCCTAAGGTCTTCCGACAGTTGATTGATGCGTTTGTCCATCAGTATTTCGATGTCGAGTTTGATGCGGTCGTGGGTATTGATGCGCGAGGATTCATTTTGGGCGCGCCCATCGCTTATGAGCTGAACAAAGCTTTTATCCCGGTGCGCAAGAAAGGCAAGTTACCTTTTGATACCTATGAAGAATCTTATGAATTGGAGTACGGCAGTGCCGAAGTGCAGATCCATGCAGATGCACTGGCGCCTGGCCAGAAAGTGCTGGTCATTGACGATTTAATCGCAACGGGCGGTACCTTGGAGGCCGCCTGTAAGCTGGTCACCCGCTCTGGTGCTCAGATTGTCGACTGTGCCGCGATCATCGATCTTCCGGATTTGGGCGGCAGTCGTCGTATGCGAGAGCTCGGGCACTCCGTTTTCGCGTTATGTGAGTATGAAGGGGATTAAACTAATCCCTGGTATTGTTTTTTGATACTCTGAGTCTTTCATCGTGCTACGTTTTCTGTGGCGCTTTTCACCGTAAGATCAGCACAACATACTGCGTGAATGCAAAGACTGACGAGACACGCATGACTCTCAACTCAAGCCGGGGTTCCCCGGCTTTCAAAAAAACTCTGGCCCTACTTGGTTTTCTGTTGATCGCGCCCGTACCAACTCTCGGGGTTTGGTTCGCAGCATTTGAATCCTCCGATTCGTATGGCGCGGTGTTATGGGTAGCGGCTAAAGTCTGGCTATTATTTGTGCCGGTGCTCTGGTGGCGATGGGTTCAGAAGCAGCCAATTGCCGTTCCGGCCCCATCCCGGCGAGCGCTGACCTGGGGCGCAGGCTCCGGTTTTCTGATGGCGGTGGGCATTTTTGGTGCGTATTGGCTGCTGGCCAGGCCGGTCATCGACTTCACCGCATTGGCGGGGTTGATGGCGAGTTTTTCGCTGGATTCAGTTTGGACCTATCTGGGTTTGGTGGTGTACCTCACCTTGGTGAACAGTCTGGTGGAAGAATATGTGTTCCGCTGGTTTATGCAGGTGCAACTCAATGCATTGATGCCAGCGATTGCCGCGGCGGCGGGATCGGCCGCAGTGTTTACCTTGCATCATACGGTGGTATTAGCGGCGTACATTCCCTGGGGGTTCAATGTTTTGGCCAGTCTTGGTATTTTTCTGGGAGCAATGATCTGGTCTTGGATGTATCGAAAGACCGAGAATCTATGGAGCGCCTATATCAGCCATATCGGCGCTGACATAGGCGTGTTTGCAATTGGTTATCACGTGCTTTTTGTCGCTGGAAGCGCTTAATCAGCGAGCGCGGAACTTCCGGTGACAACCGCTGCAGTTACTGGATACTTCCCGATACGCGCTGGCAAACGCCTCTTCATTATCGATTTCAGCCAAGTCCATTGCGGCGGTTTCCATAGACATGGCGTATTCGCTGAACGTTTCCCAGTCGGACCAGATCGCTTCTTTTGCATCACTGGCATCGCTGGTGCTGCCTTCCGGAAACATCTCCAGAAGACTGCTGCCAGAGTGTTCGGCGATGGTATTGGCGCTGTTCATGACGGTTGTCAGGTCAAAATCCGCACGACCGCGAGAAATGGCGACCAGCGGTTTGTTGGCATCCCCGATGGCGCTCATAGCATCCATACGCTCTTTGACGACCCCGGTCGCGTCGGCATGTGCAAGCACGGCAACGCTGAGCAGCCCAGCGCCAATTACAGTTAACGGTTTTTTCATTGGTATACTCTCTCCTTTGCTGACTTTGTCAGTGTAAAGCACGGTCTGTCGACAAGTCAGTCTTTGCGAATTGTTTGCAACAACAGACCCAGTAAAGCAATTCTCGCACCGTTGGCCGGTCAGATTATTGATAGAATCGTCAAACCCGTTTCTCAGGAGCCGACTTTACGTGATTTTTAATACCTTGACCTCTCAACATTGGCAAACTGAACTGCGGACGCGTGTCGAGCCTGCCGTGTTGCAGGAACTGTCACAGTTTCTGCAACAGCAGATCAATCAGCAGAAAACCATCTATCCGCCGGAACCCTTATGGTTTGAGGCGCTGAACCGAGTCAGTCCGGATCAGGTGAAGGTCGTCATACTTGGTCAAGACCCTTACCACGGCCCCGGCCAGGCACAGGGACTGAGCTTTTCTGTACCGGCAGACCAAACCATACCTCCCAGTCTGCGCAATATCTTCCGTGAACTGTCAACGGATCTGCAGATTGATAACCACTGCGGTGATTTGACAGTTTGGGCCAAACAGGGGGTCTTGCTGTTAAACACTGTGTTAACCGTGGAAGCCGGACAGCCAAACAGTCACGCCGGACAGGGGTGGGAGCGCATTACGGACGCGGTACTCGAAACATTGAATGAACAAGCCCAGCCTATTGTTTTTATGCTCTGGGGGGCTCACGCGCAGAAAAAGGCAACTCGCCTTAATGAACGCCGCCATTGCATCTTAACCGCACCACACCCGTCACCGCTTTCAGCACATCGGGGATTTTTCGGTTGTGCTCATTTCTCTCTTGCCAACCGGTTTTTGACCGATCAAGGCCAAAGCGCCATTGATTGGCGGACCGGTGAAACTTCGCAGCCATCGTTGTTTTAAAATCGGGATTCTTAACCTGAACATAAGCTGACGCGCTCAAACATTTAATGTAAATACTGCGGCAAAGAACCAACCAGTGAACTAAGCTGCACGTATATCGTCAGGGAGCGTAAGACGGACCGGGCAGGGTATAACCCTATGGCGGATTCAAAAAATCGCGGGGTTGAAAGACGGTTTAATCAGCTGTTTCAGCCCCGAATAATAGCGGTCTGTTGTTTGAGTGATGTCGCCATTTCAAGACGAACTGACGCGTCTGCATGACACATCACAGAAGTGCGTTTCTTTTTGCTATCACTCTGATTGGGATCGTTTTTTTTAAAGTGGCACAAAGCATGCTCATCCAATAGTTGTCGTCAGTTCCGTGTCACTTGCACATGTTTAGGAGGATCATATGGATCTGTTTAAGCATTATCAGGCGCGCTATGAAACCAAACAGCAGGAAGAGTTTTCACTCGAAGAATACCTAGAACTGTGTAAAGCTGATCCGATGGTTTATGCGACCGCGCCGGAACGAATGTTGGCCGCGATCGGCGAGCCAGAAGTCATTGATACGTCAAAAGATTCCCGCCTAAGTCGGATATTTTCCAACAAAGTTATTCGTCGATACCCAGCGTTTGCCGAGTTTTACGGCATGGAAGAACCCATTGAGCAAATAGTGTCTTACTTCCGACATGCGGCTCAGGGGCTGGAAGAAAAGAAACAGATTCTTTATTTATTAGGCCCGGTTGGCGGCGGTAAGTCGTCTCTCGCTGAGCGTTTAAAGCAGCTGATGGAACGGGTTCCGTTTTATGCCATCAAAGGCTCTCCGGTGTTTGAATCACCCTTGGGGCTGTTTGACCCGGGTGAAGATGCACAGCTTCTCGAAGAAAAATTTGGCATACCACCTCGTTACTTAGGATCGATCATGTCTCCCTGGGCCGTAAAGCGCTTGCATGATTACGGCGGAGACATCAGCCAGTTTCGGGTCGTTAAACTGTATCCATCCGTCATCGATCAGATTGCCATTGCCAAAACCGAGCCCGGCGATGAAAACAATCAGGACATATCAGCGTTGGTGGGTAAGGTTGATATCCGGCAGCTAGAAGACTTCCCTCAACACGATCCGGATGCCTACTCATTTTCAGGCGCCTTGTGTAAAGCTAACCAGGGTTTAATGGAATTTGTCGAGATGTTTAAGGCGCCGATCAAGGTACTGCATCCTCTGCTGACCGCAACGCAGGAAGGCAACTACAATGCAACCGAAGGCATGAGTGCGATCCCATTCAACGGGACAGTGCTTGCGCACTCAAATGAATCGGAGTGGCAGCAGTTCCGAAATAATCGGAACAACGAAGCATTTCTCGATCGGGTATACATCGTTAAGGTGCCGTATTGTCTGCGAGTCACCGAGGAAGTGAATATTTATAAGAAGTTACTGGAAAACAGCTCGCTCAGACAATCCCCTTGTGCGCCGGATACACTGCGCATGTTGGCACAGTTCAGCGTCCTGTCCCGACTGAACATGCCGGAAAACTCCAACCTGTATTCTAAAATGCGCATCTATGATGGCGAAAATCTCAAAGACACCGACCCTAAAGCCAAGACCATGCAGGAATACCGAGATGCGGCTGGGGTTAACGAAGGGATGGACGGCCTGTCGACACGATTTGCGTTTAAAATTCTTTCTAAGGTTTTTAACTTCGATGCCACTGAGGTCGCGGCCAACCCTGTGCACCTGTTGTATGTCTTAGAGGAACAGATCGAACAGCAGCAGTTTCCGCAGGAAACGCATGATCGTTATCTGGCCCACCTTAAAGAGTATCTGGCGCCACGCTATGTCGAGTTTATCGGCAAGGAAATACAAACGGCTTATCTGGAATCTTATTCGGAATATGGGCAAAACATCTTTGACCGTTATGTGACCTATGCTGATTTTTGGATTCAGGATCAGGAATATCGTGATCCCGAAACCGGTGAGATTCTGAATCGTTCAGCACTGAATGATGAGTTGGAGAAAATCGAGAAACCTGCTGGGATTTCCAATCCGAAAGACTTCCGCAACGAAATTGTGAACTTTGTATTGCGTGCCCGGGCGAACAACGAAGGGCGTAACCCGAACTGGCAGAGTTACGAAAAGCTACGCGCGGTTATCGAAAAGAAAATGTTCTCCAATACCGAAGATCTGCTTCCGGTCATTTCTTATGCCGCGAAGTCATCTGCCTCGGATGAGAAAAAGCATGAGGACTTTGTCCGTCGGATGGTTGATCGAGGCTACACCGAGAAGCAGGTGCGCCTCTTGAGTGAGTGGTATCTTCGCGTTCGCAAATCGTCATAGAAGGTGACGAATAATGATGAACTCTTATGTCATTGACCGTCGGCTTAACGGCAAAAATAAAAGTGCCGTTAACCGTCGGCGGTTTCTCGAACGTTATAAAAAGCATATTAAACGAGCGGTCAACGATGCTGTTAATAAGCGATCGATTACCGATATGGAGCATGGCGAATCGATTTCTATTCCGTCGGAAGACATTCGGGAACCATCCTTCGGGCATGGTCAGGGTGGTCGTCGTACCATTGTTAACCCGGGTAACAAAGAGTTTGTCAGTGGCGACCGGATCGCCAAGCCTCAGGGCGGCAGCGGACAAGGCGGCGGTGATGGGCAAGCCTCAGACAGCGGGGAGGGGATGGATGATTTTACCTTTTCTATTACTCAGGATGAGTTTCTTGAGTTTCTTTTTGAAGACTTAGAGTTACCAAACCTGGTTCGCAAAGACCTCAAATCAATGGATGATTTTGTTTACCGTCATGCTGGTTATACCAATACCGGTGTGCCGGCAAAAATCAACGTTGTTCGATCTCTGAAAAATGCACATGCCCGACGAATTGCACTCAGCGGTAAATCACGTCGACGGTTGAAAGAAGTCATACGACTGCTGGCGGAGGAAGAGGAGAAAGACTCGGCACTGAGAAGTACGGCTCTGATTGATGAGCTGCTCGAAGAGAAGCTCAAGCTTGAAACGAAGATCGGGCGGTTACCATTCATTGATGACTTCGACCTTCGGTATAATCTCAGCGCCAAGGAACCGATGCCAAGCAATGCGGCGGTTATGTTTTGTCTGATGGATGTCTCGGGGTCGATGACGCAGGCAACTAAAGACATTGCCAAACGATTTTTCCTGTTGCTGTATATGTTTCTGCGTCGGAACTACGAGAAAATTGATGTGGTCTTTATCCGGCACCACACCAGCGCTAAAGAGGTCGACGAAGAAGAGTTCTTTTACAGTCGGGAGACCGGTGGCACCATTGTGTCTTCGGCTTTGCGCATGATGGATGACATTGTCCGTGAACGATATCCGACCAGTGCCTGGAACATCTATGCCGCACAAGCATCGGATGGCGATAACTGGAACGACGATTCACCGATCTGCCAGAAACTGCTGGAACAGAGCATTCTGCCAAGTGTTCAGTATTTCTCCTACATAGAGATTACACCACGTGATCATCAGGCGTTGTGGCATGCCTATGAGAACGTCCAGGCCTCCTTTCCTAATCAGTTTGCTATGGAACAGATTGTGGATCAGGGGGATATCTATCCGGTCTTCCGACAGTTGTTTCAAAGGAAGGTGACATGAGCATAGAGTTAACATCACCTAAAGATCCGCGTCATGAACCGATTACCACGTCCAGTGAATGGACCTTTGAGCGTATTCAGGAATTTGATCGCATTATCGGTGCCATTGCCCGTGAATATCGATTGGATACCTATCCTAACCAGATTGAGATCATTTCCTCGGAACAGATGATGGACGCTTACTCGTCGGTCGGTATGCCGGTAGGGTATCATCATTGGTCGTTTGGTAAACAGTTCCTGCAGACGCAGAACAATTACGAACGTGGTTTTATGGGGCTGGCTTATGAGATTGTGATTAACTCCAGCCCATGCATTGCTTATTTAATGGAAGAGAACACCATGGCGATGCAGGCTCTGGTGATTGCCCATGCCTGTTATGGGCACAATTCTTTTTTTAAAAACAACTATCTGTTTAAAACCTGGACCGATGCGACGGCCATCATCGATTATCTGGTGTTTGCGAAAGACTATGTCGCGCAATGTGAAAATCGATATGGAGTGGAAGCCGTAGAAAAAATTCTCGATTCCTGTCATGCACTGCAAAATTATGGTGTCGATCGGTACAAGCGCCCGGCGCCCATTTCGGCCGCGGAAGAGCGTGCTCGTCAGGAAGAGCGTGAACAGTACCTTCAGCAACAGGTGAACCTGCTCTGGCGAACGATTCCTACCGCGCGAGAAGAAGCTGATCAGGTAAAGCGTGCTCGCTTTCCGGAAGAACCCCAGGAGAATCTGCTTTACTTCATCGAAAAGAATGCGCCCCTGCTGGAGCCTTGGCAACGTGAGTTAGTGCGCATTGTGCGTAAGATTGCTCAATATTTTTACCCTCAGCGACAAACTCAGGTTATGAACGAAGGGTGGGCGAGCTTTTGGCACTATACGCTGATGAACACCATGTATGATCGTGGCTATGTGAATGAAGCGTTTATGTTTGAATTTCTCAGCAGTCATTCATCGGTGATTTATCAGCCACCCTACGATTCAAAATATTACTCAGGGATTAATCCCTACACCCTCGGGTTTAATATCTATTCTGACCTCAGACGGATGTGTGAACACCCCACCGATGAAGATCGAGAGTGGTTTCCGGAGATCGTCGGCCGTGACTGGCTGGATACGTTACACTTTGCTATGGAAAACTTTAAAGACGAGTCCTTCATCCAGCAGTATTTATCGCCGAAAGTGATGCGCGATATGAAACTTTTCTGTGTTTACGATGACCAAGACAGTCCGGAGTACGAAATTAGGGCCATTCACGATGATCCGGGGTATCGGCAGGTACGCAGTGCGCTGGCCGATCAGTACAACCTGAGTACCCGTGAACCCAATATTCAGATTGTGGATGTGAATCTGCGCGGTGATCGGTCGTTGACGTTGAAGCATACGCGGCATAACAACATACCGCTGAACAATGAATGTGAAGAGGTGTTGCGGCATGTTCATCGCTTGTGGGGGTTCGATGTCCGGCTCGAATCCTATGACGGTGATGAGTGTGTAAAACGCTATCGAATGCCACCAGAAGCGACCAGTGCGGAAGAGCCAAGCCTGGAGCATCTGCGATACGTGTGAGTTCCTTGGTATAGTAGAACTGGCTTCAGACCAATGGTTACCGGTACACTGACCGGTAGGGTCGCTTGATGCACAGCATCTGGACTACCCCGAATGGGGTATTCTGAACAGACCAGAGACAATTACACTAACAACATTAAGCAATACACCGAGTGACAGGGCGCTAAGTGGTCTCCATAAGCCCTTGTCACCTCGCAGTAGCGACAGGGTAGCGATTGGAAACGGCGTTGCCTCCCGTGTTTGGAAAGGTGAATAATGTTACAGGATTCTTTTGGACGCCGGTTCTATTACCTGCGTCTGTCGGTGACAGATGTCTGCAATTTTCGTTGTAGCTACTGTCTTCCCGATGGCTATCAGGGGAAACCCGATGAAGCCTTTCTTTCGGCGTCCGAGCTGGAAGCTGCTGTGCGCGGTTTTGCGCAAATGGGCACGCAAAAAATTCGCCTGACCGGCGGTGAACCCGGTTTACGTTCGGACCTGCCCGAAATCATTTACCGATTGAATCGCATAGACGGCATCAACAACATCGCTGTGACCACCAATGGCTACAAGTTGCCACAGCGTATTCAGCACTGGGCCGATGCCGGTTTGAATCATCTCAATGTGTCTATCGATTCACTGGACTCGTCAACGTTTCATGAGATCACAGGTCACGACCGACTGGCCGAGGTTTTAGAGGGCCTGGCCAAAGCTCGCGAGCTGGGTCTGACGGTCAAAGTGAACGCCGTTTTAATGAAAGGCGTGAATGATGATTTGGCGGCCGTGCTTACCTGGTTGAAACAGACACCGGTGACCCTGCGCTTTATCGAAGTGATGGAAACCTCTGATCAGGCGGTGTTCTTCCGGCAGTATCATGTCCGCGGAGACGATATCCGCCAATCCTTGTTATCCCAGGGGTGGCAGCCCGTACTCAGAGATGTCGCTGCCGGTCCGGCTCAGGAGTTCTGGCATCCTGACTATGCCGGGCGTATTGGTTTGATCATGCCCTACAGTCAGGACTTTTGCGCAACGTGCAATCGATTGCGGATTTCCAGCCTGGGTAAGTTGCATCTGTGTTTGTTTGCCGAGCAGGGCATCGATATCCGGCCGTACCTGCAAACGGGTGTTCCAACATCGGAACTGGTGCAGGCTGTGTCCGAGTATGTTCAGGGCAAGAAGGCCACTCATGCTCTTCAGTCTCACAACAGCGGAGCGATGGCTAATCTGAGCCAGATTGGGGGGTGATGTGACTGCCGTATTGCTACTCAGTGGAGGAGCCTCCCGTCGAATGGGGCAAAACAAAGCCCATCTGGCGATGCCGGATGGCGAGGATTTGCTGAGCTGGCAGGAACAGCGATTGTCCGCTGCGGGTTTCCCGGTGTACTCCCGTATTCCGGATCAGGTCACCGGATTCCAGGGCCCGTTGGCGGGAATTCATGCCGCGCTGCAAGCCCATCCGAACGTACCGGATTGGTTGGTTTTGCCAGTGGACATGCCACGCTTATCGCCAGAAGCCATGCAGTTACTGATACAGGCCGGGCAGCACCAACACCAGCTTTGCTGCTTTGACGCGTCTCCGTTACCGGTTTATCTTCCGGCAAAGCCGGACTTACTGTCGACGCTTAACCGGTGGCTGCTGTCAGACGATGGTCCCCGGTCAGTGTCGGCCCTGATTCGCTCGATGCAGGGACAACGCATTCCTGCTGGCGGTTTTACATCTGAACTCATTAATCTGAACACGCCTGCGCAGTGGCAGGCGTTCATCACAGGAGCTGAAACGGTATGAGCCATGCGGCTAAGGATTTCGAAGCGTTGAACATTGCGGTGTTGACCGTTTCCGATACGCGGGACGAAGACACCGATACTTCCGGCGCCTTGCTGGTTGAACGGGCCGGGCAGGCGGGTCACCGCATTGTGGAAAAACGGATCGAGAAAGACGATGTGTTTCAGATCCGCTATCAGGTGTCCAAGTGGATTGCCTCGGCAGACACCCAGGTCGTCCTGATTACCGGCGGCACCGGTTTTACCGGTCGTGACTCAACCCCGGAAGCGGTTTCCGTCTTGTTGGAAAAACAGGTGGATGGTTTTGGTGAGCTGTTTCGGCAGCTGTCCTTTGAAGATATCGGTACGTCAACCGTTCAGAGTCGGGCCCTGGCCGGTTTGGCTAACGGCACTCTGGTCGTTTGCATGCCCGGATCGACCGGGGCATGCCGGACCGCCTGGGATGGTATCCTGCAGCAGCAACTCGATGCACGACACAAACCGTGCAACTTTGTAACCCATTTGAAGCAGACGCAGACGGCTGCCTGTGAGACACGCGCATGAGTGAGTTCAGCCATGTTTCAGCGAACGGCGAAGCCAACATGGTCGATGTGTCAGACAAAGCTGTGACGCACCGACAAGCCCATGCGGAAGCGTTCGTCTATATGAATGATGAAGCCATTGCGCTGATTCAGCGAGGCGATCACCATAAAGGGGACATCTTTGGTGTGTCTCGTATTGCCGGTATTCAGGCGGCTAAGCGCACCAGCGATCTGATTCCGCTGTGTCATCCGTTGATGTTGACCAAGGTGGGTGTCGAACTCACTTTGGAAGCGTCAGAAAACCGGGTGCGCATTGAAAGTGTGTGTAAGCTGGATGGCAAGACCGGTGTTGAAATGGAAGCATTGACGGCGGCATCTGTTGCCGCATTGACGTTGTTCGACATGTGTAAAGCGGTCGATCAGGGCATGCGGATTGAAGGCACCCGGGTGATTAAAAAAGTCGGTGGTAAAAGCGGACACTGGGAGGCGAGTGAGTGAGTACCTACACGGTTAAGTTTTTTGCACGCCTGCGCGAGCAGACCGGTACCGGTTCATTGGAAGTTCCGCTGGAAGACGCGGCCACCCTGTCGGCATTGAAGGCTTATCTGCTTGCCCAGTACCCTCAGTGGCAAGGGGCTTTATCCGGGCAGCTGCTCACCGCCGTGAACCAGACCATGGTATCCGGCGATCAGACACTTAAGGCCGGGGATGAGGTAGCGTGGTTCCCTCCGGTCACCGGAGGGTAACGGTGCTGGAGATACGGGTACAGCAAGATGATTTTTCCGTGCAGCGGGAATACGACGGCTTGTGCCGGGAAAACACCGATGACGGTGCCGTGGTGTTTTTTGTCGGTCGGGTTCGAGACTTGAACGAAGGCGATACCGTGACCGGAATGTTCTTGGAACACTATCCAGGCATGACCGAAAAAACACTGCAGTCGATTGCTGACGAAGCCCGTCACCGCTGGCCTTTGAATCGTATTCGCATCGTTCACCGGGTCGGCGCGCTGAACCCGTCCGATCAGATTGTCTTTGTCGGCGTGAGCAGTCCTCATCGTGGCGCAGCGTTTGATGGCGCGCAGTATATTATGGATTTTCTTAAAACCCGGGCGCCGTTCTGGAAGAAGGAAAGTACACCAGAGGGCGATCGGTGGGTGGATGCCCGATCTTCAGATACCGAACAGGAAAATCGATGGTAAGACGTTCAGTCCTGATTCTGATATTGCTGGCCTGCGTTTGGGCCAGTGCGGAGGAACGGTTGAACGTCGCTGTGACCGCCAGTTTTCGTCCGGTGCTGGATCATCTGGCCGCCGACTTTGAAGCACAAAGCGGCATCCGGCTGAACCTGTCTTCAGCATCGACTGGCGTTTTGTATCAGCAAATCCGCAACGGCGCCCCGTTCGATTTGTTTTTTGCCGCGGATCGGGCACGCCCCGAGTTGCTCCAACAGCAATGGTCGCTGGTTGAGTCGCGTCGGCAAACCTACGCGATTGGCCAGTTGGTGTTGGTGTCTGATGATCCGGCGGTACAAACCGTTGCTGATCTGTCTCAGTACGAGGGGCGTGTCGTGATTGCCAACCCAGCCCTGGCGCCTTATGGCGAAGCTGCCCAGGCGGTACTGGACGCGCAACGTTTTCCGGGCACGCCGATACTGGCCAATAACGTCAGTCAGGCGCGCCAGTACCTGTCGATGAAGCTGGCCCGTGTCGGGCTGATCGCAGCGTCGGTGGCCAGCGGTTTGAACTGGGTCCAGGACGTGCCCGATCAAGACGCTATCTCTCTGGAGCAGCAGCTGCTGGTTCTTACTGATCACTCGGCCAATGCTCAGTTTCTTCAATATTTGCAGAAGAAGTCCAGTCAGGCGGTATTCCGTCAGTTTGGCTATCGGCTTCCTGGTGATCCGTCATGATCGCTGATGCGCTCTGGTTAACCGTTCGACTTGCTCTGACCACATCAGTGTTATTGATTCTGCTGTGTTTGCCTCTGGCGGCATGGCTGGCCACCACACGTTCCCGGTTAAAACCCTGGGTCGAGGCACTGGTGGCGTTACCGCTGGTACTGCCACCGACGGTGCTCGGGTTCTATCTGTTGTTATTCATGTCTCCGAACCAGGGGGTGGGTCGTTGGTGGTTCGAGCAGTTTGATCAGACGCTGGCGTTTAGTTTCTGGGGGCTGGTTCTTGGGTCGATGGTGTATTCGCTGCCGTTTGTTCTGCAGCCGTTGCAGCGCACGCTGGAAGCACAAGGGCGTGGGTTGTCGGAAACTGCCTACACGCTGGGCGCCAATCGATGGCAGACGTTTCTGTCGATTCGGTTGCCCTTGGCGATCCCCGGTTTTGTTGCTGCCTTTGTTTTGGGGGTTGCGCACACGGTCGGTGAGTTCGGCGTGGTCCTGATGATTGGCGGCAACATTCCCGGGCAAACTCAGGTGCTGTCAATTCTGTTGTTCGATCAGGTAGAGAGTCTGAACTATGCGTTGGCGCATCGGCTCTCTGCTGGACTTGTCGTGACCTCATTACTGGTTCTGGTCGGGCTCTATCGATGGAATCGTCATGCCACCGTGCGGGTGGGAACATGAAGTTTTTCATTCATCACCAACCATCAGGTTTAACGTCGGTGCGCTTTGAAGGTGAGTTTGAAGCGGGTGCCCGCGTCGCGTTACTCGGGCACAGTGGTGCTGGTAAAACCACCTTAATGCGGTATCTGTCTGGCCTGGAGCGTCGCGGTTCGGTTCGCATAGAAACCGGCGCTGGAAAGAACCCGGTGCCCTGGCGAAGTGACGTCGTCTATCTGCATCAATCGCCGATTATGTTTGCCCATCATCGGGTTGAGCAGACGATGGCTTTTGCTCAGCGGTTTGCCCGCCAGGAACAACTTCCCATTCGTCGATGGGCCGACATGCTTGAGCTGACAGAGTTGTGGTCGCGCCCCTGTACTGAACTTTCCGGAGGTCAGCAGCAGCGGGTTGCATTGTTGCGGGGATTGATGACCGGGAAGCCCTGGTTACTGCTCGATGAGGCCTTTTCCGCGCTCGATGGTGCCCGATTGTTGCGTGCCTGTGATGTCGTCGAAGACTTTTGCCGCCTGACCGGTGCCGGTTTGATTCTGGCCAGTCACCAGGATCGGCCGCAACGGATTTTGTGCAATGAGGCGTATGTCGTCAATCATCTCAGCGGGCAGCATGAGCCGAACTTGTTTACAGCACTGAACCGGCGCGCCGGAGAACCGAGAAAAACCACGTTGAAAGTCGAGGCTGAACACACTGAGCATGGTTTTTTACGAACCGACTGTGGTGGTGTTCCGCTTTATGTTGCTGTTCCTGAGCGTTGGCGTGAGGGCTCTGCGCGTGTTTCTATCGCCGCCGGTGATGTCAGTATTGCCATTGGGGCTGAACACCAGACGTCGATGGTGAACCGTCTTCCTGTGAACGTTCAGCAGATATCAGACTGGGAGGGACGCGTGTTGTTGTCTCTAAGCATCGGTTCTCAAACCCTGGAGGCGATCATTTCTAAGTTTTCGGCAGAACGGTTGGCTCTGCAGGTGCATCAACCAGTGTTTGCAGAATTTAAAGTCGGTGCGGTAGAGTGGAACGGTCAAATCGAGTGCACAGAGTCTGTCTGAGGCGCTGAAATCGGTAAAAAGGAAACCGTATGGAACTGTTACTGTCGCTGCTGGGCCTGGCGTTTATCGTCGCGTTCGGGTTGGCTCTGTTTGGTGTGCCGGTTTTGTTTCGGCGTCTCAATCAGTTGTCACGAGAAGTGCAAGAGTTACGATCACAACTTCGTCAGCCTGTGTCTGAGCCGGGACCGCAGGCTGTTCAATCCTCGATTCGGCAGTCGAAGCCGACGGTTGCCGAGGCTACTTCTGAAACGCCGCCTTCTGAGGTGGTGGTAGCTGAACCCGAGGTCGAATCGAAAGCCGACACCGTACTCACTCCCGAGCTTGAACAAACGACCAAGCCTACTTCAGCCTGGGCTTCAATTCAGGAAGGAGAGCCCACAGAGCCAAAAGAAACGGGTCAGTTCCAGTCGTTGATCAACAAGCTATTGTCCATGAACCTGACCGCGCAGGTCGGGGCGATTGTTCTCATTTTCGGGGCCGTTTTTCTCGGTAAATACGCTTCCGATATCGGTTTACTGACCTTTACGGCCAAGTTAGTGCTGATGGGTGTTGCCTCCATTACGCTGACATTGGTGGGGATTCGTTTTCAGGCACGGCTGAAAGTCTTTGCCGATGTCTTGCAGGCCACCGGTCTTGCGGGTTGGTTGGTCACGTTGTTTGTTGGCCACGTCTTGTATGAACTGTTGCCCTGGTGGCTTGCCTTTGGTGGTGGCCTGGCAGGTGTGTTGCTGATCGGGCAGCGGGCATTGCGTCAGGATTCGCAGGCTTTAGCCATGGTGGCGTTTCTTGGTGGCTTTATTACTCCGTTTATTGCCAGTTCTGAAGTCGCGTCACTGTGGCGACTGTTTGGCTATCTGGCGGTGCTCAATGCAGCGGTGGTTTGGATTGGTTGGCACAAACCCTGGCGTTGGTTGATTCGTGAAGCCACGGTCGGCACGTTTGGGCTGATTGGCGCCTTGATGTTGGCCGAGCATCTGCAAGATGACCTGTTGCGCAGTGACATTCAATGGCCATTTGCCGTGTTTTTGCTGGTGACGCTGGTGGAGTTTTCAGTACTGGCTGCCGGATGGCTGCGGCAAAACCGCCTGGTTGTTGACCGTCACGCATCTGGCTTGCTGTTTGGGGTTCCGGCTGCAACGGTGGTCGGCTTACAGACACTGCTGGCCAATCAAGCGATCTTGCTGGCGGTCGTGTTAGTTGCCATTGGTGTCTGGTACTGGGGGCTATCGCGTTGGTCTCGTTCGGTTTTCCGGCTACCTGCCATTGTTTTCACGTCGATGGCCGTGCCCTATGCATTGAGTGATGGCTTAACTTCATTAACCTATGCTCTGGAAGGCCTCGGCTTTGTCTATTGGGCCAGTAAATATCAGCGTCGGATACCGTTGTTCTGGGGCTTAGGGCTGCAAATCGTGTCCGCGGTCTTCGCGTTTCGTCTCTTTTTGGAGCCGGTGGTTCAGGCTGAACAACTCTGGTTGTCCTGGATACTCTATGGTGGGGTGGTCGTGACCGGTCTGATTAGTGGCTGGTGGCTGCGACAAGGCTCAATCTTTAAGCCGGTCCGACAACAGTGGCTTGAGGCCGCCGTCGTGACCTGGGCCGTATCTGTTTGGTATTACCAATGGGGATTTTGGCTGGCTGAGTCACTGACTCAGCAATGGACTTTCTTTGCATTTCCGATTATCACGGCTGTGACCGTGATCCTGACTGGCCTCGCTGCCTGGCGTCTTCACTGGTCGGTGATGTGGATGTTGTTACGGTTAAGCAGTCTGCTGCTGTTGTTCAGCGGGCTGGTGTTTTTGGAAGGCTATTCCCATCGGGCGTCTTGGCCGATGCTCACAGGGCTGGCCGCGCTCAGCGCCGGTTTACTCCTGGTTCGATATCGCATTAATCAAACCCTGTTGCCTGCTAAAGCTTGGGATGGGTTTTTGGTCTGGTTTGGTTTGGTCGCGCTGACAGCGGGCGCACTCTACGCAGCGCCAACGTTCATGACCGATTGGAACCTGGCACTTGCTACCGTGGCCGTTCTGGTGCCTGGCATGTTCTTGAGGCCGGCCTTGCGTCGGTTGATTCCGCCCGCGCCTTACCGACGGTTTGCACGAGTTCTGTACTTGTTCATCATCGCTGGCTTAGTCACCACGACACTGTCTCGGCTGGGGAATTACGCGCCTTTGCCATTTTGGCCGATTTTTCATCCGGTTTTGCTGGTCGGTTTGTTGGGTTGTGAAATTCTGTTCCGCTTTGTCCGACGTCTTCGTTACTGGCGTCTTGCCTGGGTGTTGCTGGTTGGCCTGGTACTGACCATGGAGCTGAATCGCTGGCTGTTCCATTACGTTGGTGTCGATTTCAATCTCGATGCCTGGCTGAGTTCACCCCTGACACAAATGGTTTGGTCTTTATCCTGGACCTTGCTTGGTGGTCTGCTCATGATTACGGGTGCCCGGCAGAGTCTGAGCCGGTCTCGCTGGGCATTAGGTGCCGGTATTCTGGGGCTGATTGTACTCAAACTGTTTGTATTGGATTTAGCAGCCGTCGATACCCTGTACCGGATCTTGTCGTTCTTAGGCGTGGGCGCGCTGCTGTTGGCGATTGGCTATATCGCACCGATGCCAGACCGCCCTGCCGTAGACGTAAAAGAAAACGATGGTGCTCCAATCGAGGAGTAAGACCGTAGACAACTGGACATTCATAATTAGGGAATCGCATGTCGGATCAAGACACGTTGCAAGATGTCCTGGACTGGGTTTGTGCACGGGCTGAAGGACAGGAAGAGTTCATCGAAGCTTTTACCGAAGTGGCGCAGGATGTCAGCGCCGACGTAAAAGCTAACGCCAGTTTTCAATCCCACGCCATCCTCAGACGTCTCAGTGAACCGGATCGGATCATTTCGTTCCGGGTGGTCTGGGAGGACGATGAACATCGGGTACAGGTGAATCGGGGCTGGCGTGTCCAGCATTGCAATGCGATTGGACCTTACAAGGGCGGGATCCGTTTTCATCCGACGGTAAATGAATCCATTCTTAAGTTTCTGGCGTTCGAACAGACCTTTAAAAATGCGCTGACCGGCTTACCAATCGGCGGGGGCAAGGGGGGCTCAGACTTCGATCCACGTGGTCGGTCGGATGCGGAAATCATGCGGTTTTGTCAGGCCTTTATGACCGAACTGCACCGGCACATCGGCGAACGCACGGATGTTCCGGCCGGGGATATCAATGTCGGCAGTCGCGAGATCGGGTATCTGTTTGGTCAGTATCGCCGATTGGAAAATCGTTTCGCCGGGACCATGACCGGTAAAGACATTGAGTTCGGTGGTAGCCATGTCCGGGTGGAGGCAACCGGGTATGGCCTGGTTTACTTCGTTCAGGAAATGTTGAAAGCACAGGATGAGGATTTAGACGACAAGCGAATCCTCATTTCCGGTGCGGGCAATGTTGCGACTCATGCGGCGTTAAAGTCTATTGAGCAGGGTGGGCGAGTTTTAACCTTATCAAGCAGTCAGGGCGTGCTGATCTGCGAGGACGGGTTTACGGCTGAACAGATCGAGACGGTGATGGACGCTGACGGCAGTTCGACAGAACGACTGAAATCCTTACTGGATGAGGAAGCTGGCATGCAGTGGAAAGAGGACGCTCAACCGTGGGACATTGACGCCGATATTGCCTTACCCTGCGCCACCCAGAATGAACTGGATGAGACCGCCGCCCAAACGCTTGTCGACCATGGTATCCAACTGATTGCAGAAGGTGCCAACATGCCCTGTACGGCTGAAGCGATTGATGTGTTTGAAGCAAACGATATCCCACACGCCCCAGGGAAGGCGTCTAATGCCGGAGGGGTGGCACTGTCTGGTCTGGAAATGCATCAGAATGCGCAGTTCAGTCAACTGTCATTCAGTCACCTCGATGAAGAACTCAAGCAGGTCATGGCATCGATTCATCAGCAATGTCTGCAGTTTGGCCAGCAGGATGACAAGCTGTCCTACCGTCGTGGTGCCAATCGTGCAGCCTTCGAACGCGTCGCGAAAGCGCTGGTTAGTCAGGGGCTATTTTAACCCTGCGGGTCAGGTGATCGCCCCCCAGAGGGCGATCAACGCTGAAATTGAGCACAAGACCAGTAACATGGGTCGGAACCGCTGGTCGACCCAGCCGCGTGCCCGGACTCCCAAAAAATAACCAATGAGCGCAACCGGTAAAAAAGACAGGCCGGTCAGCCACAACTCCGCGGTCATCAGCCCCATCAACTGATAACTGATCAACGACACGATACAACTGTAAGCAAAGTAGACCGACAGATTGGCACGCGTATGGTGACTGGCAGAATGCTGCATGACCAGTGCCATCGGCGGCCCGCCGATGGACGTCGTGGTGCCCGCTATCCCGGACAGAAACCCTGCAATGGAAAGGTTGGAAACGGTCGCTGGAAAAGGGCGGGCAAAGGCGGTCACAAAGATCGCAACAAACACCATGGCCGCCACCGCGATCTGAAGAAGCTGGATAGGCAGTTGGGCCAGAATCCAGGCACCGACAACGGTTCCGGGTAATCGGCTGATCATGGCCGGCGTGATATGACGCCATTGAATGCCGTGCCATTGGTTTGCGGTGTTTCTTATGCTAAGCATAAGCGCGACGATGGTTAAGATGATCGGAACCCATTCGGGGCGGAACAATACGATGATGGGGGCAGCGATGACGGCCATACCAAAGCCCAGCGCGGTTTGTATCAAACATCCGAACAACAGCGCTGCTGCGGCCAGCCACCAATAAAGATCAAACATCCGCGTGGGTCCCGTGGTTTGAAAACGAAGCCGGCAAGATTATCGTTGATTTAGAGTGCATACAATCATTCCCCGAATCGGGGTGTAGTTTTCCTTGCGATCACTATTCTTGCTGATCATAAAATCATCAACATTGTCGGTCACTGATCGGCAACGTCATACTGATGGCTTTAAAGTACAGGTGTATAAAAAATCTTGCATCTGGGTTTGGAAATCGGTAAAAAAACGCCGGTTCATGATTGGAGTACTGTTGTGAAATCTCTGTTGCAAAGCATTCTCGGCGCCATATCCATGGTGATGTTGGTTGTGCACACACTGTTTATCAGCCTGTTTGTGTTTTCATCCATTATCTGGAAGGTCATGTTGCCGCAGCGACTGCGTCACAAGTGGGCAGATCCCTATGTGATTGGCGTGGCCAACGTTTGGCTGGCGGGTATCTTGTGGTGGCTGACAAACGTATTGCGGATTCGTTTTGATGTCGACAACAACGTCAAATTGTCGATGGAAGAGTGGTATATGGTCGTGTCCAATCACCAGAGCTGGGTCGACATCTTTGCTTTGTTCTACGTAACCAAAGGCAAAATCCCGCTGTTGAAGTTCTTTATCAAGAAAGAACTGATGAAGGTGCCAGTCGTGGGTCAAGCCTGGTGGGCCATGGACTATCCGTTCATGAGCCGGCATTCTCGGGCATATCTGGCAAAGCACCCGGAAAAAGCCGATGACGACCTGAAAGCCACCAAAAAAGCCTGTGAAAAATTCTCTTATGTGCCAACCAGTATTGTGAACTTTCTGGAAGGGACGCGCTTTACCGAAGTGAAGCAGCAAAAACAGAAAGCCCCTTATGCGCATTTGCTGCGTCCGAAAGCGGGCGGTATTGCATTTGCCATTCAGGCGTTGGGGGAGCGGTTCTCATCGATGATTGACACCACCATTGTCTATCAGGATCGGGCACCGACGTTTTGGGATCTTGCCTGTGGTCGCGTGGGTACGGTCACCCTGAGGCTGCGCCATATCGAAATTCCGCAGCAGTTCATCCGCATGGACTATCAGAATAACCGGCAGGATAAAAAAGACTTCCAGCAATGGCTTCATGAGTTGTGGCTGGAGAAAGACGCGTTGATTACTCAGATGAAGGCAGGGACCTCATCCGTCTGAGCCGGGCCCGTATGAGTGGCAGGGCAATCACCCCTGCCACCAAACCACTGGCCAGTCCACCCAGATGGGCGGCATTGTCAACGGGCAGCACGAGTCCCATCCCAAGATTGATCACCAGAATCACACCAATGCTTTTCAGCCATTCGTTGCGGACTTCCGGCCGCACCAGATTGCTTAACACCAGGACGATGAACAGACCAAACAGGCCAAACACTGCGCCTGACGCGCCCGCACTGTAGACCTCTTTATTAAACACATAGCTGGCCATGCTGGCACAGAGGCCCGTGGTCAGAAACACCACGATGAATGCCACGTGGCCCAGCAGAGGCTCCAGAAAACGTCCCAGGAACAGTGTCGATACAGAGTTGAAAACCAAGTGCATCAAACCGAAATGTACAAAAATGCTGGTGCCTAATCGCCACCACTGTCCGGCATCAACCCAGGGAGAAAAGTTGGCACCCAACCAGTAAAGGCTCTGGATCGAATACTGGGTAAACGACAGGTTCATGATCGACATGGCTACAAATACCAAGCCGTAAATGAGAACGAGTAACGGGCTGATTTTATATCCGGGAGCTGGCAACAGCAGATTCATGGAGGACGGTTCCTGAGTTTTTAGTGATAATGGGCCCCCGAAACCAGAGACTCAATGGATCTGGATCAACCTTACCCGCTCATTACGTCCGTTTACGTAACCCAGCACCATCCAGTTAGTGACAATCAGGGTGGCAATCTGCTATTGTATTTGGTCGAATTTTGATCAGTTGGTGCCAGCTATTACGGTCATGAAACCTGTACGAACCAAAAAAGACCTTCAGGCCGATCTGGCCCAGCAGGTCGAGTCGTTTTTGTCGCATGGCGGCGAAATTGACGTGGTGGAGCGCGGCACCAGCGGGTTGCCTCACGATAAACCCTGGATCAATCCATTCAAATCAGCGGATCATGAAAAATCGCAAAGCCGGACACCTGTCCCTGAAGTTCTGGCGGCCATTGATTCGCGCAAACAGAAACGTAACAAGCCCGTACCAAAGAAACGCCAGCCTGAGAAAGTGTGGATATACGATGATTTTGGTGAGCCGGTCCGTTGGGTCTGGAAAGACGGGTCATAAAATGTAGCAATGCCGAATCAGTCACAAAATTGGTGGGTAACCCTCTGACCAATGACCCTTTTCTTGCAATCGATTATCGCTAACCTATCATGCCTTCCGAGAGTCGTTGTGATTTTGACAACGATGTCGATTAAAACCATCCGTTAAGGAAAACACATGAAACTGATCTCAAAGAGCAAATCGGCACTGTTGTGCGCCGGTTTGGGTATCTTTTTGTCCGGTTGTGCGTCGGTGACAATTTCACCGGTCGATGCACCTAAGCTGACCTCCACACCGACCTATGAACAACGTATGGACTTCTTCTTCTGGGGCTTGACTCCAGATGTGCAGCAGGTTTCGGTGAATGACGTGTGTGTCGGGACGGGTGTCCGTCAGATGCAGGCTCAAACCAAGCTGGAAGATGGTATCTTCACAGTCATCACGCTGGGTATTTTCTCACCCAGAAGCGTTAAAGTCTGGTGTGAGGAGGCCTGAAATGATGAATCTGACTAAAGTTCTGAGTGCGTTCGCGGTCATGGCCGCGGTGTCGGGTTGTTCCACCATTGAGTTTACCAATGGCGAGGCAATGTCCAGCGAGCAATACAGTGTCTGGCATCATAATGTGGCTTATAGCCTCTATGAAGTGTCGCCGCCGGTACAGCCATCCAAGTTCTGTCCGGATGGTTGGTCTAAGGTGACGGTCGAAAAAGACATCGTCACAGCCATTGGTGGCAGTGTCGACGAGGCCATTACCTTTGGTGCCGTTGACGTCTGGGATCCATGGGCGGTGTCCGTTACCTGCGCTCGCTAAAATCCTGTAATCTGTTTCAAAACCCGGCTTTGCCGGGTTTTTTTATTGGTCGAATTTATTGAGCTTTGGTAACAGCCGGACTCAGGGGCTGAGACTGAATAATTCGGGCGGATATTCAGGCATTGATCTCTGGTCATTCGCTTTTCCGTCATAAATCGGCAAGGAAGTTGACTTTTTCCTGTGATCTTCCGATAAGATAGTGTGCAATGCCTTGACAAGAAGTGTGAAATTGCTCACCTTAAAACCTGAGCAAATGGTCGACTTTTGGACGTCGACGACACAATCATAAAAACGCATGGATGACAGGCTCGATAGGCTGCGTTTCAATCACTCAGTGCAAAGCGCTGTAAACTGAAACTTGCTACCTTCCCAGGTTGCAGATTGATGGATCCGCATTGATCTGTGTTCTCTGGGAACACGTTTCGATAATGGAGATAACAATACTATGAAAAAGTGGAACCTCGCACCCATGGGAATGCTGACTGCTGCTGTTGTGCTGGCAGGTTGTGCGACCATGGGACCTGGCTATGAGCAAGATAAAGAATACCAACTGACCATTCTGCACACGAATGACCATCATGGTCGTTTCTGGCGCAATGGCGATGGTGAGTACGGCATGGCTGCCCGTAAGACGCTGATTGACAGCATTCGTGCCGAAGTGATGGCAGAAGGCGGCGATGTCTTACTGTTGTCTGGTGGTGACATCAACACGGGTGTTCCAGAGTCAGATCTTCAGGATGCTGAGCCGGACTTCAGAGGCATGACGATGCTGGGCTATGACGCCATGGCTGTGGGTAACCATGAGTTTGACAACTCTCGTGACGTGTTAATGCAGCAAGCCGAATGGGCCGACTTCCCATTCCTGGCCGCCAACATTTTTGAAAAAGGTTCCAGCAAAACGCTTTTCGAACCTTATGAAATGTTCGACATTCAGGGTAACCGTGTTGCCGTTGTTGGTTTCACGACCGAAGATACCGTTAAAATCGGTAACCCCGAGTACACCAGCGATCTGGATTTCAAAACTCCGGTAGAAGTCGCTGAAGACCTGATTCCAAAGCTGAACAAAAAAGCAGATTTGGTCGTTGCGGTGACGCACATGGGCCACTATGCAAACGCTGACCACGGCGGTAATGCACCGGGCGATGTGACGCTGGCGCGTTCAGTTCCAGGCATCGACGTGATTGTCGGTGGTCACAGCCAGAATCCATTGTTTGAGCCGGACGAGCAAAACGGCACCTTGATTTTGCAGGCGCATGAATGGGGTAAATACGTTGGTCGTATGGATCTGACACTGAAGAATGGTGAAATCGTTGATTACGATTACCGCCTGATTCCAGTCAATCTGAAAGATGAAGTTGAAGACGCGGAAGGCAATGAAGTCATGGTTTTCCAGGACGTCGAAATTGCTGAAGATCCAGACATGCTGGCGTTCCTGCAGCCTTATCAGGACAAAGGTGCGGAAGCGCTGGATACGGTCATTGGTTCCGCTGATGGCGATTTCATCGGCGAACGTTCCGTTGTTCGCAGCAACCCGACTAACCTGGGTGTGCTGATTGCCACAGCGCAGATGGAAAAAGCCAAAGCCGATGTAGCTGTCATGAACTCTGGTGGTATCCGTGCCGATCTGGAAGGCGGTGACATTACCTACAAAGACGTACTGATTGTACAGCCATTTGCCAACATGCTGACCTATGTGGATTTGACTGGCGCTGAACTGATGGAGTATTTGGAAGTGGCCATCAGCAAAGAAGCCGGCAGTGGCGCATTCGCACAGTTCTCTGGTGTTGAAATCATCTCCACCAACGGTGAAATCAACTCAGCGGACGTTAATGGTGCACCAATCGACGCTGACAAGACGTATCGTCTGGCGGTGAACGCATTCATGGCCTCCGGCGGTGACGGCTATCCAAAGATCTCTGATCATCCGAACTTTGTGAACACTGGTTTTGTCGATGCTGACCTGTTGGCTGAATACATTACCAACAACAGCCCATTGAGCATCGAAGATTACGATCCGGGTTACATGATTGATCGCATGTAATTGCTGAGCGTTCCAATTGAAAAGCAGCCTTCGGGCTGCTTTTTTTTGCCTGGGTGTTTGGGACTGTGACACTGTGTCTACGTCTGTGAACCGTTCAACGCTTGCTTAGCAAAAAGTGACCATTGCATCTGTTATGTTTCGGGTTTTCTGTCTTTACTGTAGAGGCAGGCGGTTAATGGAGCTTAATAACGCTTTTGTTTAAATCAGCCTATTTTAACGATTCAATTCGGATACGAACCATGAAAGCGGCCATTTATTCTCGCTACGGAACTGAAGATCAACTGGACGTGCAGGACGTTGCAACTCCCGAACCTAAACCGAATGAAGTGCTTTTAAAAGTCCATGCCGTCTCTATTAATGGCAGTGATTGTGAGTTCTTGAGCGGTACACCCGCCTATGCACGTATAAACGGACTATTGAAGCCAAGAAAACACATTCTGGGGTCTGACATTTGCGGTGTCATTGCCGCGATCGGTTCGCAGGTTACCGATTTTCAGGAGGGAGACGCTGTATTTTGTGACAACTTTGATCGTTTGGGGGGCTTTGCCGAGTATGTCTGCGTTCCAGCATCCAAGTTAGTGAGAAAACCCTCCGGGCTGACAGATGAACAGGTTGCGGCCATTCCTCAATCAGGCGTGATTGCGATGCAGTCACTGACGACTAAGTCGCCCGTGTCCGCAGGTCAGTCGGTGCTGATAAACGGCGCAGCGGGTGGTGTGGGCAGCTTCGCGGTACAGATGGCGTTGGTCTCTGGAGCGCATGTTGTTGCTATTGATCACGGCAAAAAGCTGAACTATCTGCGTCAGCTGGGTGTCGAGGAAGTCTATGATTATCAGGCGTTGGACCGGCAGGTTCTGACAGGCCGGTTCGATAAGATTGTCGATCTTGTGGGTGGGCAATCGGTGTTGAGCATTCGTCGCATGTTAAAGCCAGACGGTCACAGTTTGGTGGTGGGCGGACCGGTTCGTTACCTGATCTCGACACTTGTCGTTGGGACCACGTTGTCCATCGGACGACCCCTATCTCAGGGGATTCTGGCGCATCAGCAAAACGAAAACGATATGTTGGAAGTGGCACGACTGGCCGAAACAGAACAGATTCAGGTGCCGGTTTCTGCCGTTTATGCTCTGGAGGATATTCGACAGGCGTTTAAGGCCTTGCGGACACAGGCCATTGGCGGAAAGGTGGTGATTAAACCCGGGGGATCTGTCAAGGCTGAGGAGCGATCGTCATGATTAACGCGCCATTTCTTGTGGGTTGCGCCTTCGCGTTGTTTGGCGTGTACTTTTTCGGGGTTGGCGTTCGTCACTTTCGTCAGGCTCAACGCAGTCGTCAGTGGCCCGTTTTGGAAGGTCGCATCGAGTCGAGTTGGTTGTGGGGACGTCGAATGATCGATGGTGAGATGAAGCCGGCGGAGCATCTCGACGTCACCTATAGCTTTGATTACGGAGGACAGTCCTGGCAGAGTCAGCGGATAGCGTTTTACACGCTGGTCTATCCCGAGACCTGGCAGCTGGCCGAACAGTTCTCTGAAAACGCAGCGGTATCTGTGTCGGTGAACCCGCATCAGCCGGAAGAGTCCGTGTTGATTCCCGGTCCGAGACCGGGTCATAAACGGTACAGTGATATCATTCTGGCGGTGATTGCCATGGTAGTTGGTGTTGGCCTGGCTTGGGCCGGGTGGGTTAGTCTGCTGGGTCACTGACAAGACCAAGCCTCTTTTTGATGCGGCTTCTGTAAAACCCTTGAGCTTTCACAGGCACTTTCATCAACCTTGTCTATCGACTGGCAAGACCGCTATGATCGAGTGATTCATCAGTCAGGATTTTTTGTGCGACATCGTTCTACTCGTTTTATTCATGCTTTCTTTTTCCGCGGTTCACTAACACGAGCGTTGTTTCGATGGCTGACATTTGAACAGTTTGTGCGACGGGGTCGAAAACTGGCGGTTCCCGATGCCTCCCAATCGCCATCCCATCAGCAGGAGTGGTTGACGCTTTGGGAGCAAACGGAGGAATCCGGTTTGCCTATACCCTCTGTGCTGTGGTTGTGGACACTGGTCTCCGCCTTTTTTGGCATGGCTGCCATGCTCGGGTTGCTCTCGATGAGCCATGTTGCCGGTGTGAATATCTGGGCGGCATTGTTGCTTTTTGCCGCACTGCCGTTGCTGATGGTTGGGGTTTCGCTCGTCGGTATGTTTTTGCCGATGCGTGGCTTGTCTGGTCATCCTGTTATGAGTTTGCTGGTAAATAAGTTGGGGCTGCATCCGTTCCGATCGCGGTTTGTTCTGTTGATTCCTTGGTTGCAGTGGCAGCTTCAGCGTGGTGGTCTCGCCTTTATGGTGTCAGCGCTGCTGACTTTTTTTGTGTTTGCGACCTTTCAGGACGTACGGTTTGTCTGGTCGTCAACGTTTATCGAGCAAAACGACACGATGCAGCAGATGTTGGCGGTGTTGGCCTGGCCCTGGCACGGGTGGTTAGACGCTCCGGATGCCGCTACGGTTGCGCAGGCGCGTTTCAGAGCAGGGTTTTCACTCGGAGGTACGGGTGATCAGGACGGGTTGTGGCCATTCGTCGTTATGGCGATGTTGGTTTATGGGTTGCTACCGCGGCTGATGTTATCGGTGGTGTGTCGTTTCCGGCTGCGTCAGCGATTATCCCGAGAGATTTCCCGCAGCTCGCTTCCCGAGCAGTTTTTTACCATTCAGCAGCATGCCATCAGCCGGGCGGCATTGTCCGACACGCCTGATGATGATGTGCTGGCGATCGTAATACGAGACCCGCAAACTCAATGTCTTGTTGGCTGGCGTATGCCGGCAAACGAACCGGATCTGGTTTGGAACCTTGGTCTGAAGTCCTGGCAGGACGATGAGCAATGGCTGACATCTTTTGACGGTTTTAGTTCGAAACCCGTGGTCCTGGTCACTGAACTCTGGCAAACGCCGATGGGAGAACTGTCGGATTGTATTTCGATACTTCAGCGTCGGGGTATTGCCGTAGTATTGATGTTAACCCGGCGCGAACGACCGTCAGATCGTGCCGATGCGCAGGAACGTTCGTGGCGTTATTTTGCGCAAAAAAATCAGATTGAAGTGGTAGGGGAAGCCAGCTTATGACAGTCCCGGTGTTTGCCGTCGTTGGCCATCCGAACAAAGGTAAATCGAGTATTGTGTCAACGTTGACGCGCCAGGATGCGGTGCGGATATCCGAACTCTCCGGCACCACTACTCAGGCTCAATCATTTCAGTTAAATCTGAATGGGCAGTGTCAGTATGAACTCGTCGATACACCAGGGTTTCAACGCCCGCGACAGGTGTTGCATGAACTTGAGCAATCCGCTGTTAATGCGGCCGGGCGTCCAGCCGCCGTGAAAGCGTTTTTAAGCCGTCAACAGGCGCAGCCTGACAGTTCTTATACGGATGAAGTCGAGCTGTTAACCCCTGTGATGGCCGGCGCGGGCGTCATCTATGTGGTGGATGGCGCGATGCCGTACTCGGCGGAGTACGAAGCCGAAATGACCATTCTGCAGTGGACTGGTCAACCTCGGATGGCGTTGATTAACCCCATTGGTGGCGAAGACTATGTAGACCAATGGCGAGACGCCTTGTCACAGTTTTTCAGTGTCGTTCGGGTCTTCGATCCACTCACCGCAGATGATCAAAAACAGCGAGCGGTGCTGTCGGCGTTTGCCGAGCTGTACGATCCCTGGCGAGTACCGTTGGAGCTGGCCATTGATCGCATTCGTCAACACGATACACGTCAGCATCAGCAATGTGCGCAGGTAATCAGTCGCCATCTGGTTGAGATGATCGGCCATACCAGTGACGTCAAGGTGCCGATGGATTTTGCTGAAGCCAGTTTGAAAGCGCATTTGCGCATCAAATATCAACAGTCACTGCGCGACCTTGAAGCGCAGGCTCAGCGTGAACTGCAGACACTCTATGCGCATTTATATCTGCGTACCGAAGGTGATCGTCTTGATGCTGATTACCCGGACTTGTTCGATGAAGATGCCTGGTATCTGTTTGGGCTGGACCGAACCCGATTGGTGGCATTATCCGGCTCGGCCGGTGCTGCAGCGGGCGTGGCCATCGATGTGGGCGTTGGCGGTTCCTCTTTGATGCTGGGAGCATTGGCGGGTGGTTTGTTATCTTCCGCGGCGTCGTTCGCCGCCACCTGGAAGCCGACTTCATTGAAGGTTCGCGGGGTTCCTGTGGCCGGGAAGCGTCTGGTTGCAGGGCCCATTAAAAACCTTCAGTTTTGTTTTGTGATTCTCGGACGATTGCTGGCGTTTGCTGACGCTGTGCGGTTTCGTACCCATGCGGATCGTTCGGTGGTTCAACTGCAGGATGTCGGCGTTAAAGAACGCATGAATCGTCTCAGCCGGACCGAGCAGGTTCGGTTGACGCGGTTGCTGCAAAAGGCGAACAAAGGCCTTTCCGAAAAAGAGATGCTACAGTTAGAACAGACAATAACAATGCTGCAGCAGCCGGAGCCCGTGAACTCGCCGGAGTAATCGTTTTCCTGAGCGGAATGCAGTGAGACGAAGCGATCGATCATGGCCGTATTTACCTATCAGGATTCAGACCTTGAGATTCTCCGAGACTTTGCGACTGACAGTGACGATTTGAGTCGGGCAGCAGAGAGTCACCTCTTAGCATTGGAGCAATCACCTGAGGATGCAGAACTACTGAATGCGTTGTTCCGGACGGTGCACACCATTAAAGGCAATGGCGGGTTATTAGGGCTGGACCCTTTGGTCCAGCTGCTGCAATCATTGGAATCGATATTGGATGCGATTCGGGACAAAACCTGGACCTTCGAGCCGATTCTCGGTGACCTGACCCTATTGATACTGGATCGGTGTCTTGAGTTTATCCGACAGCTCAGTGAGTCGGGTACGGCCGAGTTTGATCAGCCCATCTTCGATGCGGTGGTCGGTCAGCTTGAGCACGCCCTGACGTTGACCGGCTATGAGCGTACCGACTGTCTCGGCCGGGCTCTGACCCTGTTGGATCCATCCACAACGCAATGGCAGGAAACGGCGAAAAGTGCGTCCCTGTTTGATCAGATTGCGTTAACTCCATCCAATGATCTTCAGTTCATTCATTCGTTGGCCGAGCAGACGCAGCAGCGAGCCGATTTCTGGCAAGGTCGGCTGAATCGCGTGGTCCTGTGGCTGCTGGCGCTGAATGATTACGCAGGTAGCCCCGTGGAGCCTGAACAGCTGGTGGTGGCCGCCTGCATGCATGACCTGGCCATGGCCTTAATGCCCTCGGCGGTGATTCATGCCCGATCGCCACTGACCGGTGCCGAACGGCAGGTGATTCAAAATCATGTTCATGTCGCCAGCCGCATGACCTCTTCATTTGCGCAATGGCACACCGCTAAGCAGATTCTGGATCAGCATCAGGAAAACTTCGATGGTTCCGGATACCCGCTGGGCTTGCAGGGCCATCAAATCTGTACCGGGGCACAGATGCTGGCGGTGGTTCATGCGTTTGAAGCGATCACGCATGGGTACTCCAGAGAACTTTCCCGGCGACGTCCGTTGATGCGCGCGGTCATGGAGTTGAACCGATTCGCTGGCGAACAGTTCAACCCGGAATGGGTGCAAGCCTTTATGGAAGTCACCCGGGCCGATGAACCTCAAGCGTCATGACGGTATTCGCCGTGCCATGGCCCTTCGATCAGCCGGCATCCCGATAGCCGGGAAGGTAGATCGGTTCTTGCTCATAGGCCTCGCTCAGCCACTCGGTGACATGCGGTCGGTTTAACAACTGCTCGATCCAGTTCCGCACGCCCGGGTGACGGTGATCAACCGGCAGGTGCGAGCTGAAACGTAGAACGCTTGGCAACAACATGATGTCGGCCAGCGAGTAGTGACCGATCAGATAGGGGCCGTCAAAGGTGGATATCGTGGATTCCCAAAGATCGTAAATCTCCAAGATGTCCTCGCGTTCGACCCATGACAGTGTTTTCTTGTTCGGATAAAAGGTGCTTTCGAAAGACAGGGCGGGGCAGACCCGGGCAAAGGTTGAGTGTTGCCAGCTGACAAAAGCCCGTGCTTTCGCCCGCTGTTGCAGATCGGTGGGCATCAGTTGACCGTCGCTGAGATCGTTGGCGTACTCCATGATGGCCAGCGAGTCCCAGATGATGAAGCCATTATCATCCAAAACCGGCACGGCGGCCGGTGGCGAGAATCGGCCAATGCGTTGCAGGTTGTCCCATCGTTGTGGACGACGGATATCAATACATTCCTCGCGAAACGCGATATTCACTTCTTTCAATGCCAACCAGGCACGAAAAGCCCAGCTGGACGCATTGCGATTTCCGGTAAAGAGGGTTCTGGTCATAAGGTCTCCTTTTGTGAAGATGCCAATTTACCGCGTTAGTGAAGACCGTTCGCTTTAAACTGAGCGTTATTACGCCTATATTTAAGCGTTATTGGCGCATTAATAAAGGAAATCAGGCATGGATGAGTTTGATCGGCAGATTTTGGACGCATTGCAGAACAACAGTCGCCTTCCGCACGACGAACTCGGTGATGCCATCGGACTATCTGCCTCGGCTGTTCAACGGCGCATACGGCGGTTGAAATCCCAAGGGATGATTCAGCGCGAACAGGTGATCATTGATCCGCAAAAGGTACCGGGTTACTTAAGTGCGGTAATCGATGTTGTGCTGGAGGCCGGTGGCGAGCAAATCCTGGATCGGTTTAAAGTCCGTCTGACGGATCACCCGGCGGTGCAGCAGTTGTTTTATGTGGCCGGCGATATTGATTTCATCGTGGTATTGATTGCTCGCGATATGGGCGAGTTTGATACCTTGACCCGTACCTTGTTCATGACGCCTGAGGTTCGGAAATTTTCCAGCCATATTGTGATTGATACGGTAAAAGCCAGTTTAGGGGTGCCGTTGAGCACCCGATCGGTTTAGATCAGTTAAAAACGCGAACCGATCGGCACGGCGATTGAGAAAAGAAGTGTGCCGGGCTCATCTAACCGGGTGTCGATCAGAGCGTAAATCATACATGACCGAGCATTCACACCGAGACCAAGCTCAGTTATCTCCGAGCAATTGTGGCCAGTTTCGATCGGCATCCATGATGAACTTGTCCGTTTGTTGTAACCAGTCCTGCTGTACTTTGGCGTTGTAGTTCAGGTACAGCTTGCCGTCGATGATGCGCCATTGTTCCGGATCGGAGCTGGCGGTTTTGTTCTGCGCCACGGCCCAGGCGCAATAGCCACCGTATTGAGGGGCATAGGCTTCAGGATCGTTCATAAAACGGTTTCGGTTTTCTTCAGAACTGAAACGCCAGGTCGCGCCATTCCATTCGTATTCCCAATCAGCGCTGCCCTCGACGGGTTGCTGTTGGGTAAAATAAGCCACCGGATCGTAGCCGCGGATGGCAAGATCACTAAGAAAGGGTGTGTAGACGGCATCGAGTGCTTGCACGGAGCTGGCACTGAACACTAGAAAGAGAAGGCTGATAAGGATTTTAGGCATGAGTAAGTTCCTCCGATTGATGTCGTAAATGAGTTCGGGTTCCGGGCGCCAGACCGATGTGCGCTGGTAAGTTGATGTTTAGTTGTTTAGCCAGTACCGATGAGTAAGCCATGTGATGAATCGAATGGTTGATCAGGTACAGGAGTTCTCGACTGAGGTTTGAGTGCAGTCGTTCACTCTGCGTCGTGTTCAGACAGATTTCTGAAATAACCGCAATGTCGTTGTTCGTAAACGCTCCGGTTGATAACCAGTGTTTCAGTTCGTTTATCGTCTCTAAGGCTGATTCCGGGCAATGTTCAACCGGACTGTTCCGGTGACGCCGGTTGTAGTCAATGCAGTTTTCTTCGATGCCCGTTTTAACCGCCCGGTAGTGATCCAGAATATGTCGCACGTGTTGACCAATACTGGCTTGTGCTCCCTCGGCGGTTTCGCGGTATACCGGACGAGTCAGCTCGATTAATAAAGCCAGTTGATCAAGTACATCATTATTGGCGTAACAGAGTGTTTTCATGGCGATCCCAATAGTCTTGATAAGTCAGTTTTCCTTCGGCCCCGAGATAACGTTTCAGGTAGCGTTCGGGCATGTTGTGTAGGTCGACCAGGATTAAGCCATCTAACGAGTCGTTAAACCCCGGGTTGACAGCAAAACCAACGAAACGTCCATTCAGCGCGATGTAATGACGCAGCAAAACGGGAATAGCCCGACCTGGGTCGCACAAGCCAACGAGTTTGTTAAACACGCTGATGTCCTGAATGGATCGGAGCATTCCTGTTGTCCAGGTTTTGCCACGCACCTTGAGCGGTACTCTCGGTTTAACGTTATCCAGAAAGCGTTGTTCAGCCCGGTAGCTTTCCATCATGGCGTCACTGATAAAGGCGCGTGCCATGTTCGAATGGTCGGAAGAAATGCTGACGCAGCCGAACAGCACGCGGTATTGAGGGTGACGCACCACAAACTGGCCAATACCTCGCCAGAGCAGATCGAGCGCGGCCGGGTGGCGTTGATAGGCTTGGGTGACAAAGGAGCGTCCAACCTCTAATGCGGGACCTAAGCCTCGGATGTAGTCGGCATCGAAGCGGTAAAGGCTGCGGCTGTATAAGCCATTAACTCCGAACTGATCGACGATTTTGTCGGTTTCGCCAAGACGGTAGCCGCCTACGATGGCTTGGGCATCGCGGTCCCAGACAAAGAGATGATGGTAGTGCGGATCGAACCGGTCGGTATCCCGGGTTTTTCCAGTGCCTTCACCGGCAGCGCGAAAGGTTTGCTCCCGCGCTTCTGCAAGTGCGTTAAACACATGATGCAAAGCGTGATAGGGCGCGCAGTAAACATCGAAGGACCCTTTTGACAGTAGTCGGTAGGGCGTTAATTTGTCGAGTTCGTGATGAATTGCCGCGCTCTGATCGGGACCGGTATGCGGTTGTAACGGTGTCAGCGCTGGCTGGCGTTCCTGTTGATCCGCGTGGCGCAGAAGATAGGTCGCCATACGCACGGTATCCGTAACACGGCTTGCCGAGTTGAGCGATCTGAGGTCTTGTTTTCGTATGCGTTCACCGACGGTCAGGTGCAGCGCTTGTCCGGACTTATTAGTCAGTTGGCGTGGCAGTAACAAGGTGCGCAGACGTCGGTGTACCAGTCCCGCTAATTGAAAATAGGTGGGGTTCTGACCATGGACATATACCGGCAGACAGTCAGCTTGATATTTTTGAATTAACCGGCCGACCATGGGGTTCCAGCGTCGGTCAGTGACCTGCCAGCGTGACCAGCTGGCCGCGCTGACCTGTCCTGCCGGAAACACCAATAACACACCCTGATTTTCAAGATGATTGGCCGCCGCTCTGACGCTTGCAGTGTTTCTGTGTGCGGCTTTGTCATTAAGTACATCAACACCAAAAAAGATCGGAGACAGTTCCGGAATGGTCGACAGCATCTGATTGGTCAGAACGCGGGTGTCCGGACGAATGGCTAACAACGCCCGGGTCAGCGCAACACCTTCCAGGCCGCCAAAGGGGTGATTCGCAACGACGACGACCGGTCCCTGTTCCGGAAGCGCAGCGCCCAAGTCCAGTCCGTCGAGGGTGACACGGCAGTCCAATGCCTGGAGTGTGTAATCGAGAAACCTTTCCGGCGATGCATTCTTCGGACGGCGATCATAATGCTTTGCCAATACAGTCAGGCCCAGTAATCGCTCGGTGGCAGCGGCCAATGCACTGGGCAGCGACGGTAACCGAAATGGGTTTTGAGTGGTCATGTCCATCAGTCAGTCTCCGGATAGCGGCGGGTTAATGTGCGCTCCAATTGCCAATGTTTTATCAGTGAGACTAAGCCGGGAGGTTTCGCTCCGCGTTGTCGGGTTTTAGCTCCAAAGCGGAACAGCAACCGGTACTGCAAAAGCAGCGCGCGAATGGCTTCGCTGAATGATGTATTGCTGTCCCAGATGTGCAGCGACTCAGAACTGGCGGTATTGATCTCAACGATCTGCAGAGAACGGCCGGCTTTCAGTTCATCGACATTTTGGAACTTGACGTCCAGTCGTCCGTAGTGGAAGTCCGGCAGTTGCTGCATCAAATGATCCAGTGCTTGAGTGAGTTCCGGTGTGATGCACTCAGCGGCGTCTTTAAAAATGGCACCCTTACTGTGACTGGCAGAAAACACCAAGCGGTAAGGTTCGTTTTCGGGTATCACCTTGTCCCAGTTAGCTTGGTGCCGGTGTTGATACAGATGGAGAAGTTCCCCGGCACGAGGATCGTCGGCAAGCAGCTCCTTAAGTGTGCGCCTTCCGTCACCGACAACATAGGGCATGTATTTGAACGCCATCGAAATGATCCGACCCTGATGACTGTCCGGGTCACGGACGTAGAAGATGCCGGCTTCGGGTTCGTAATCGGATAGCTTCTGACACTGGATAGCGGCCCCGGTTGAGTAATGGTGCAGTACCTCGATGAGGGCGTTTTTGTCTTTGATGAGCTTGACGCCGGCGCCCCGACAACCAATATCGGGCTTGCAGACAAAGGGCAGGGTGATGCCTTTATCTTTCAATTGGGCCATCAACTTGATCGCCTGAGTTGCTTCCGGCTCGTTTGTTTTATGAGTGACATACCAGGGCAAGATGGTCTCTTGCAGAGAACCTGAGGCTTGGCGCAGCAAAGTGCTTTTCGGAATGCCTACCATGCCAGAGAGCGGTAAGGACGGATTGGCGATCAACGGTAGGGTGAGGCTGCGGTAACGCAAGGCAAGAAACAGCCATTGAATCGCAACAGGCAAGTACATCAGCCACAACGGCCAGAACTCAAAAAAGGATTGGCGCCGCCCCAGTGTTAAGGGTGGCATCCCGGGGCTTACATAAGGGTTTTCGGAGTTTGACATGACAGGCAGCACTTCCGGTTATTGTTGACCTTGGTGCCACCATAGACAGGCGGTGATTTGTTTGGTTCACCGCCGATGTGGGATTTTTTACTTCAAAGCGCTTTGCAGGACTCTTAAATGTTCATGCAGTTCGATGCCGGCATCTGTTAGATAGCCACCGTCTGCCCGGTCGATAAACCCCTTGTCGTGCAGTCGTTGCGCAGCAGCCTGGGCTTCTTCGGGGGCGTCCTGGTGAATTTTAATACCGTTCATATGGGATGCTTCCGGAAACTGCAGCAGCAGATTCATTTCAGCCAGCATATCGGAGGTGATGCTCATGAGATTTGCCTTATTTTTATCGAGTGTATTCACTGTAGCTCAAGGTGATCGGGCTGTCGTGACAAAGGTCAAAAGGCCGGAGCAAAGATGATAAGGTTAAAGGCGATGAGAAGTGAGAAGGGTGGGAGCCAAACACTTGGCTCCCGGTAGGTCCGTTGACGAATCAGACGTTAAAACGGAAATGCATGACGTCACCGTCTTTAACAATGTAGTCTTTGCCTTCCAGACGCCACTTGCCGGCTTCTTTCGCACCGGATTCACCGTTGTAGGTGATGAAATCGTCGTAGGCTACGGTCTCGGCTCGGATAAAGCCTTTTTCAAAATCGGTGTGAATAACGCCAGCCGCGTTGGGTGCCGTTGCACCAATTTTAACGGTCCAGGCTCGGACTTCTTTGACACCGGCGGTGAAGAAGGTTTGCAGGCCGAGCAGCTGGTAGGCGGCGCGAATAACGCGATTCAGACCGGGCTCTTCCATACCCAGATCTGCCAGGAACTCAGCTTTTTCATCGTCTTCGAGTTCTACGATTTCACTTTCCAGTTTGTTGCAGATGGCAACCACTTCGGCGTTTTCTTCAGCCGCAATGGCTCGGACTTTGTCCAAGTATGGGTTGTTCTCGAAGCCGTCTTCATTGACGTTGGCAATGTACAGCGTTGGTTTGGTGGTCAGCAGATTGAACTGCTTCAGGTCCGCCTTTTCGTCATCGGTCAGGTCCACCGATCGCACGGGCTTGGCATCGTCCAACGCAGGTTTGATCTTTTCTAGCAGGTCCGCCAGGCGTTTCGCTTCTTTGTCCTGGCCTTTGGCTTTTTTCTGCAACTTCAGCAGTTGCTTGTCGACGCTTTCCAGATCGGCCAGAGCCAGTTCAGTGTTAATGACTTCGATGTCAGAAGCCGGATCGACCTGGTTGGAAACGTGAATCACATTGTCGTTATCAAAGCAGCGTACGACGTGGGCAATCGCATCGGTTTCGCGAATATTGGCCAAAAACTGGTTGCCCAATCCTTCACCTTTGGACGCACCCGCAACCAAGCCGGCAATGTCGACAAACTCCATGGTGGTTGCAATGGATTTTTGCGGTTTAACGATTTCCGCAATTTTGTCCTGGCGCGGGTCCGGTACCGGGACAACGCCGGTATTGGGTTCGATGGTACAGAACGGAAAGTTTTCGGCGTCAATGCCAGCCTGAGTCAGGGCGTTGAACAGCGTGGATTTACCGACATTCGGCAGACCGACAATACCGCATTTAATACCCATGTTTTGGATCTCCGATGGTTATTCAGCTTTGAAGCTGTGTAATGTGTTCATGGCTTTTGCCCAGTCGCCTTGTACGGCCAGACTGGTTGATTCGGTCGCCGCATCAATGGCGCGTTCCAAACTGATTCGCTCTTCCGGACGACCTTTGGACAGGACATAGTTTGTTACCTCGGATGCGTGTCCGGGATGTCCGATTCCCAGGCGGAGCCGATAGAAGCCTTTGTTGTTGGCCAGCCGGGCAATGATGTCACGCAAACCATTGTGTCCGCCATGGCCGCCGCCGAGCTTAAAACGAGCGTTGCCAGCGGGAATATCCAGTTCGTCATGTGCCACGAGTATTTCATTGGCGGGTATTTTAAAGAAATTGGCGAAGGCACCAACCGACTGTCCGCTGCGGTTCATAAAGGTCATCGGCTTCATGAGCCAGACTTTTTGTCCGGCCAGCTGAATGGACGTAATGTCTGCCTGATATTTGGACTCAGTTTTCCACTGACCGTGGAATCGATCGGCCAATGCGTCGACATAATCAAAACCGGCATTGTGTCGGGTCTGATCGTATTGCGCACCGGGATTACCCAAGCCGACAATCAGTTGTATGGAATCTTTCATGGTCATAACGTTTTCAAGGTGACAGTTTGCCGCCGCGAAGGCCGGGTTCAGATACAAAAAAGGGCCTCTAGGGCCCTTTTTCAACGAGTAACACGTTTGCCTTACTCGGCTGCGTCTTCTGCTTCGTCTTCTTCGTCAGCAGAAGCAGCGGCACCGGCTTTGACAATAGAAACAACCGGAGAGTCGTGGTCTTCACCTTTGTTGAGTTCAACCAGTGAAACACCCTTAGGCAGTTTCAGTTCTGACAGGTGCAGAACGGCGCCAACTTCCAGAGCGGCAACATCCACTTCGATGAACTCTGGCAGGTCACCCACTTTACAGGTGATTTCCAGTTCGTTCGCAGCGTGCAGTGCTTTGGCACCAGACTTTTCAACTTTCTCTTCACCAACAAAGTGAATTGGCACTTTCTTATGAACAACGGTACTTTTCGTCACGCGCTCAAGGTCGATGTGCATTGGGAAGTCAGTAGCTGGGTGACGCTGAACGTCCATCAGGATGGCTTGTTCGGATTTGTCACCGATGTTGATGGTCAGAACGTGTGAGAAAAACGCTTCGTTTTCCATCGCTTTAACCAGCTCTCTCAGTTCCAACGTCAGGCTCTGAGGTTTGCGATTCTTCGCACCGCCATAAATAACTGCCGGTACCTTTTTTTCGCGACGCAGGCGGCGGCTCGCACCTTTCCCATGCTCTTCGCGCAGAACGGCGTTGAGTTCGTAAATCGTAGACATTTGTCTTGCTCCAAAATAAAACAAGCAGCATTTGCGACCAATGCTGCCTGAATTTTCATTAAATGAGTCTTAAGAAATTGCTGCTAACGTGCAGCTATTTGCTGTGATCTAGCGAAACATAGCGCTGATCGACTCTTCGTTACTGACGCGCCGGATAGCCTCTGCGAGGATGCCGGACAGCGAAAGCTGGCGGATACTATCACAGTTTTTTGCCTCAGGCGAGAGTGGGATAGTGTCGGTAACGACCAGCTCAATTTCGCTTTTAGTGATACGTTCGACAGCGGGGCCACTCAAAACGGCGTGCGTGGCATAGGCGACGACCTTGTTGGCGCCAAAGCGGATCAGCGCTTCGGCGGCTTGGCACAGAGTGCCGGCGGTATCGACCATATCATCGACCAGCAGACAGGTTCGATCATTCACATCGCCGATGATGTGCATGATCTCAGCTTCGTTCGCTTTCGGACGTCGTTTGTCGATGATCGCCAGCTCAGCACCCAGCTGCTTGGCAATGGCCCGGGCCCGCACAACGCCGCCGACATCCGGCGAGACGATGACCATATTGTCGTAGCCCTGGCGTTGAATGTCGTCAAGGAGTACTGGTGAGCCATAGATGTTGTCTACGGGAATGCTGAAGAACCCCTGGATCTGTTCAGCATGAAGATCGACCGTCAGAATCCGGTCGATACCGACGACGGTCAACATGTCGGCCACAGCCTTGGCCGAAATCGGGGTGCGGGATGATCGCGGTCGGCGGTCCTGTCGGGCATAACCAAAGTACGGCATGACCGCCGTAATGCGACCGGCCGAAGCTCTGCGCAGTGCGTCAGCCATGAAGATGACTTCCATCAGGTTGTCGTTCGTCGGCTGGCAGGTGGGCTGAATGATGAAAACGTCGGCACCGCGAACATTCTCGGTGAGGTCTACGGAGATTTCGCCGTCACTGAACTTGCCGATACTGGCGTCGCCGAGGGGCAGTCCTAACCGTTGAACAACCTGCTTTGCCAGCTCCGGATTCGCGTTTCCGGAAAACACCATCATATGTGACACGTTTACACCCTTACTGAAATCAAAATAGTCAAACATCAGCCGGGTGATTAAGCCCGGCGTTAAATCCGGGTCAGGCTCGACCGGCACTCAGGTGTTGATGTGCCGGTGATAGATTCCGTCCACGAACCGCATAGACATTGGCATCGGGAAGTCGATCTTGTATGGAATGTCGCACGTTTTCTGCACTCGCCTGATCGGGCATTGTCATAAACAGACAAGCACCGGTACCGGTCAGTCTGGCGTTTCCGTAATCCTGGCAACACTCAAATGCCTGATCGATTTGCGGATACAACCGTCGAACCAGTGGTTCAAAATCATTGTGGCCATGGATGGCCAGTTCCGGCTGTATTGTGCTAACCGGGGTATCACGTGTCAATTCAGGGTGTGAGAAGAGCGTCGCGGTTGATACATGAACATTGGGGTGCACGATGATATGCCAGAGTTCATCCAGTGCGATGGGGGTCAACTTGTCACCAATGCCTTCTGCCCAGGCGGTTTGCCCGCGCACAAACACCGGAACATCGGCGCCAAGGGTACGACCGAGGCGTTCCAGAGTAGGTTGATCGAGGTTGAGGTTAAACAGCTGGTTTAATCCAAGTAAGGTGGAGGCCGCATCGGAACTGCCCCCGCCCAGTCCGCCGCCCATTGGCAGGAACTTCTGCAAATGAATGCTGACGGGAAGTTCTTGATCAACTTGCTCGCAGATTAAGCGATAAGCCCGGGCCACCAGATTGTCGTCCGTTTCCAGTGCCGGATCTGAACAATGAAACAGCAGACCTGGCTGCGATGTCGGTGTGAAGGTCAGTTGATCTGACCAGTCGAGCATCTGAAACAAAGTCTGCAGCTCGTGATAGCCGTCGGGTCGGCGTCCGGTAATGTGCAGAAAGCGGTTCAGCTTTGCCGGAGCCGGCATTGTTAAGGTGTTGGGCATGTGTCAGCGGTCGTTTGAAGCGATCGTCCATTGGCGGATCACCAGTTTACCGCTGTTGCCCGCTCGGGAAAATGCCAGTTTCCGCGGTTGGTTGCCTTGCTCGGTTATAAAGTAGTCGGAAATTTCAACGTGCCAGCCGGATTGGTCAATGGTACTGACTAAATTGGTACTGTTCCGTTGCAGTTCGTGAGGGGCTGTCGGATCGGGGAGTGCCCGCACCCAATACTTCAGATGTTCCAGCGGCAGATCCATCTCGGTCACCTCATAGACCAGCGCATTCAGGCTGTAGGATGACCAGCGATCATCACCTCGCTGCAGCTCGACGGAGCCGGGTTCGCCGATAACGGTGACCGCACCCTGGCCCAGTGGGCCGCTCAGTTCGATGGTGTACTGGTCGTCAGCCTGCTGCCACACCACATTAAAGCTGCTGGCTTCGGTGGCATTGCGAACCGCCATCTTGCCACTGAACGACCAGTGACCCAATGGCTCCGTGGTTTTGATTGGGTTTAGTGAGCAGGCGCTTAACAACAGCGCCAGCAGAACAATGGCCGGATTAACGCGTAAACAGTTCATTGAGCTCCCCGATATACTGGCTTTCAGGGTTCAGTCGAATGACGTCATTGAGTCGTTCCAAAGCTTCTTCTTCCCGGCCCAAGGTCCACAGCACTTCGGCGAGGTGGGCGGCGACCTCATCGTTTTCCATCTGTTCAAAGGCTTTTTCGAGCCAGTTGAGCGCTTCTTCCGGGTTGCCTTGTCGGTACAGCAGCCAGCCTTTGGAGTCCTGAAAAGCCGGATTATCCGGTTCCGCGGACAGAGCCTGATCGATCATCTGTTCCGCTCGAGTCAGATTTTTGTTCAGATCCGCCCAGGTATAGCCCAGCGCATTGAGCGCGTTGATGTTGTCGGGGTCAGATTCAAGGATGGTTTGTAAGTTTGCTTCCAATGTTGGGTAGCGATTAAGTTGCGCGGCCAACATAGCCTGGTCGTAAAGCAGGGCTTCACTGGTCGGGAACTGGATTAACGCTTCATTGAGGCTGGACCAGGCCGACTCTTGTTGCTCAATGACCTGATAATAACTCGCTTCCAGCCGCCATAAGGTTTCTGCCTGGTCCGGATGGGCTTCGCGTGCGGTGTTTAACGCCTGGATCAGGGCAGTTTCATCTTCAGGACGCGCCATGTTAACCCATTCCGCCATGGCCGAGGTCAGGTAAGGCGGTTCCGTCACCAACGAAAAATGGGATACGGCGAGGTCGGGCAGCGCATTCTGCAGGTCAATACGGCCAAGGTAATAATTGGCTTCCGGCTCAAAGCCTTGTTTCTGCAGGCGCTGAAAGACGGCTTGCGCCGTATCGTACGATTCCTGTTGGAAGGCGGTGAGCGCATAGGTACGGGCAATGACCGGTTCCGTGGGGAAGCGGCTGTACAGGGTTTTCAGACGAGAAAGGTTTTGATCATGCTGATACAGGTGGCGGGTCAGTTGAATGGCGATCTGACGGTTGTCCGGATGCCGGCGGTAAAGGTCTGAAATAACCTGGCCAGCCTCATCAATGCGATTTTCGGATTCAAGTAACTGGTAGCGGAACAAGCCGGCTTGAATGCTGGGCCCTGCGGATAAAGATTGATCCGTTAGCTGGAGCGCATCTTCAGGGCGGTCCAGTGCCGCAACCAGACGACTGCGAACGTAATAAAGGCTACCCGAGTCAGGGTGCTGTTCACTGACGTTGGCAAGCATTCCGGCAAACTCTTCCAGCTGACTGGCATCCAGTTGTTCTAACGCCGATAAAAGGATGCTGACATCGGCCTCTGGCGCCAGTGACAGCCAGTTGGTCAATGCAGTATTGGTGGCTGGAGCATCACCTTGCGCAGTCGTGGCCAGCGTGACCGCCGCATGAGCGCGCTCATCGTCGGGGCGTAAGCGAAGGAACTTTTCCGCATGACGTTGCAGATCTTCGTAATTGCCAATCGTCTGGTTCAGTGCGACGGCCCGTTCAATGATGGCCACATCATCGTGTGTATCGCTGAGCTCGCCATACAGTGCGGCGGCGGCACCATATTCTCGACGGTTGGTCGCAATCTCAGCAAGCAGCAGTTGAAAGAGGTCGGCGCCGGTGAGGGAGGCCTTACGGACGGTTTCCGCCGGAACGGCTGGTTGATCGGGTTGAGTTGGTGTCGTCTGTTCTTGTTTGGCGGTGGTGTCAGCCGGTACCTGTGCACAGCTGCTCAATAGCGCAATGGAGCAAAGACTGGTCAATGAGAATGATTTCAGAAAGAAAGGCATAGACATCCTGCGGTCAGACAACGAATTTACATGATTCGACCGGATATTAGCATAGGCCTAGTCGCCAATTTTTGGCAAAGTCGTTAGAATACCGCGTTTTTACAAACTGAGGTCGTTCCACAGGCATGTCGTTATTGGCCATTGGGATAAATCACAACACGGCGTCGGTCGATATTCGGGAGAAAGTCAGCTTCACGCCTGAGACGATGTCCGAGTCATTGCAATCGGTGTTGGGATTACCCGGAATTCAGGAGTCTGTGATTCTGTCGACCTGCAATCGCAGTGAAATCTATTGTTCGGCTGAGGATGCGACGACTGCGTCGGATGCGCTGATTCAGTGGATGGCGTCGGTACATCATCTCGATCCTGAAGCGCTTCGGCATTGCACCTATGTTCATACCGATAAAGACGCTGTCGAGCATATCAGTCAGGTGGCCGCCGGACTGGATTCGATGGTGCTCGGCGAACCTCAGATTCTGGGCCAGCTGAAATCGGCCTACGCGGTTGCCCAGGAATACAACTCAGTCGGCTCGACGCTGAACTTTCTTTTCCAGCATTCCTTTAAAGTGGCGAAAAAAGTACGCACAGAAACGGCCATTGGTGAAAATGCCGTCAGCATCGCCTATGCCGCCGTCAGTTTGTCGACACGTATTTTCTCTGATTTGTCTAAATGTCATGCGTTGTTGGTGGGTGCCGGTGAAACGATCGATCTCGTTGCACGACACCTTCGGGAACGCGGGCTTAAACACCTGACCGTTGCCAACCGGACCCTGGCCCGGGCCGAAGCGCTGGCGAATGAGTTCAATGCCCGGGCCTGTTTGCTGTCGGATATCCCGGACGAGTTACCCAAGGCCGACATCGTCATTACGTCCACCGCCAGTCAGTTGCCGTTGATCGGCAAGGGCATGGTTGAGCGCGCCCTTAAGCAGCGCCGGCATAAGCCGGTGTTCATGGTCGACATTGCGGTTCCCCGTGATGTGGAAAGTGAAGTGGCCGAGTTGGATGACGTATTTTTATACACGGTCGATGACCTGCGCACGGTCATTGAAGATAATCGTCGAAGTCGCGAAAAGGCGGCGGTCGATGCCCGGAAAATCATCGAACAGCAAACCGATGAGTTCATCAGTTCATTAAGTGGTCGGTCCGCGACCGATGCGATTCGGGAAATCCGGGCACGTGCCAAGCTGGTGCAACTGGCCGAATTGGAAAAAGCCGAGCGGGCCCTGGACGCGGGTAATGATCCGAAAAAGGTGGCACAGCAGCTGGCGCATAACCTCACCAACAAACTGATGCATGGGCCAACCGTTGCACTGAGACGTGCGCACGAGCAGGGCGAAGATGATGCCGCGACCCTGGCGATGCGCTTATTTGATATTGATCCCTGAGACCCTATGAAAGACTCCATTCACCAGAAACTCACCGAGCTGACTGAACGTTATGAAGAGCTTGGGCTTTTGTTGTCACAGCCAGACGTGATTTCAGATCAAACCGCCTTTCGTCAGTATTCTCAGGAATACGCCGAACTTGAAAATGTCGTCCAATGCTTCAGCCGTTACACCGCCTGCGAAGCCGACATTGAAGCCGCGCGCGGTTTGCTCGACGATGAAGACCCTGACATGCGTGAAATGGGCAAGGATGAGTTAGCCTCCGCCGAGGCGCTCAGAGAGGAACTGGACGAGCAACTGCAGATTCTTCTGTTGCCGAAAGATCCCAACGATCATAAAAACGTGTATCTGGAAGTCCGCGCGGGGACCGGTGGTGACGAGGCCGCCATTTTTTCCGGTGATCTGTTCCGGATGTATTCTCGATACGCTGAAAAAATGGGCTGGCGGGTCGAAGTGCTGTCAGCAAGCGAAGGCGAGCATGGCGGCTACAAAGAAATCATTTCCCGTTTGAGCGGTGAACGCGTTTACTCGCAGTTAAAGTTTGAGTCCGGTGCTCATCGGGTACAGCGAGTGCCGGAAACGGAATCACAGGGTCGCATTCATACATCGGCCTGTACAGTGGCTGTCATGCCTGAAGCCGACGAACTGGAAAGCATTGAGATCGATAAAAACGATCTTCGTGTCGATACCTTTCGCGCGTCTGGCGCCGGTGGTCAGCACGTTAACAAAACCGATTCGGCGATTCGCCTGACGCATTTGCCGACCGGCATCGTTGTCGAGTGTCAGGATGAACGTTCACAGCATAAGAATAAAGCGCGAGCAATGTCGTTGTTGGCCGCAAAACTGAAAGATGCTCAGGAATCCGCTGCCGCCCGCGAACAGGCCGACCAGCGTAAATCATTGGTCGGTTCCGGTGATCGCTCAGAGCGCATTCGTACTTATAATTTTCCTCAGGGTCGTGTCACCGACCATCGCATCAATCTGACGTTGTATAAGCTCGATGAAGTGATCGGCGGACAACTGGATCACATCATTCAACCGTTGCTGCAGGAGCATCAGGCTCAGTTGTTTGCCGAAATGGGGCAATCGTGAGCCGAGCGCTGGGCCAGCTTCGTCGGGTGGCCATTGAGCAGGGCTTAGACGCATTGGATGTCGATGTCCTGCTCGCGACTGTTTTAGAGAAACCCCGCAGTTTTCTTTATGCCTGGCCTGAACATGAGTTGAGCGAGGCCCAGCATCATCGTTTTCAGGACGGTTGTCAGCGGCGCCTGTCTGGAGAGCCGGTGGCATACATCGTTGGAGAGCGGGAGTTCTGGTCCTTACCGCTGAAAACGGCGCCGCATACTCTGATCCCCCGACCCGACACAGAAGTGTTGGTCGAACAAGTGTTAGCCGATGCCCCTGATGGCGAATACCGCTGTGTTGATCTGGGCACCGGGACCGGCGCGATCGCGCTGGCACTGAAATCCGAACGACCAAAGTGGCAAGTCGAAGGCATTGATCGAGTCCCCGAGGCGGTGGCCCTGGCTACAGAAAATGCCCAGCGTCTGGGTCTTGATGTGACGTTTCGTGTCGGGAACTGGTGTGCGGATCTGGCCGATGACAGCATCGACATTCTGGTCTCAAACCCTCCCTACATTGATGCCGATGACGAGCATTTGTCACAGGGTGATGTGCGTTTCGAACCGGAAAGTGCGCTGGTGGCTGACCAGCACGGTTTAGCGGATATCTCCATCATCGTGGATCAGGCTCAGCGCTGCCTTCGACCGGGTGGTGGTGTTTTCATTGAGCATGGTTGGCAGCAAGGGGACGCTGTGCGAGCGTTGCTACAGGATGCTGGCTTTTTGAGAGTTGATACCCGCCGAGACTATGGCAATCAGGAGCGGGTGACCTTTGGCTGGAAACGGTCGACGTAACGCGACCGGATCAGTACATCAGCAGCATTACCGTGTGGGCGACACACCCGGGGCGACGACAGCCTTCAATCTCAACGGTAATTTCTTCGGTAACTTCCAAACCACGACGTACCGGTGTCACCTCGATGACTTTCTTGGTGGCTCGGATGCGTGAGTTGACCTTCACCGGGTAAGGATACCTGACCTGATTCAGCCCCATGTTGACGACCATTTTTGCACCTGGGTACGGCGGGGTATCGGCGTTCACGGCATTGGTCAGTTTTGGAATCAGAGACAGCGTCAGAAAGCCATGAGCAATGGTAGAACGGAAAGGGGATTCCGCATTCGCGCGTTCAGGATCAGTGTGAATCCACTGATGATCGTCGGTGACCGAAGCAAACGCGTCGATCTGTTCTTGGCTGACCGTCATCCACTCACCCACGTAGACGGTCTCATTCAGACTTGCGGACAGCGTCTGCAGCATCGAGTTGGCAGCAGAGTTGGTCGCCAACGGCCACTGTTCGGCCGACTGGCCGGTGGTATCGGACCCAGCGGTTATTTTTTTCTGATCCAAAGCCCAGCTAAGCCACTGACTGTTCCGGGCGTGGTTCATGGCTTCTGCAAAATACTCACGAAATTGTGGGTTCAGCAGTTCAAAAAGTTCATCCCGGTTTTTTGCCAATCGGTCACTTTTCTCTTTCAGAAAATCAATAACGCTCACTCATCAAATCCTTTGTTGAATCAGTTTCACAGCAGGGGCGCTCAGGTACTGTTCAATAGCGTGAAATTATAAAGCCTTATCAGAGTGCTTGAAATGGCCTGAAAATTAATATACGGCTGTGTTTTAAAGCGGTGTGAACGTGTTGAAAACCAAGCCAGGCGGGGGGTATCGCTATTATGTGTAATCTGAGCAGACACTTATGAGCCCGACGCAACAGTGTTGGCTTGGTTTTTTCTCGTTTTTGATGGCCGTTAATCCACGAAAAGCATCGGTTTTACCGAGAACCGGCCAGGTTGTTAACCGGGTTTCCCTCTGAAAAATCGGCAATTTTTTGAAGGATTTGTCCGATCAAATTGTTCATCGCTTCGTCCGAAGCCCAGGCAATGTGCGGCGTAATGATAACGTTCGGCAGCGCTTGCAGGGCCCAGATGAGGGCATCCTCAGCAGGGGGCTCGACCGAAGCAACGTCCAGCGCGGCGCCGGCAATATCGCCGTTTTTAAGCGCATGCAACAGGTCCGTTTCATTGACCAGGTCACCCCGACCGGTGTTGATGAGTAAAGCTGTCGGTTTCATCCAGCTCAAGGTTTCCTGGTTGATCAACTGATAGGTGTCATCTGTCAGCGGGCAGTGTAACGACACCACGTCAGCGTCACGCAGTGCTGATTCAAAGGCGATGTATCCGGGTCGTACGGGGTCGGCACCGCGATGCTCGGCAAAGCAGACGTCCATACCCAGTGCACTGGCCAGATCGGCGACGGCAGAACCAAGAGTGCCGCGCCCAAGAATAGTTAACCGTTTGCCGTGTAGGGTACTGATTGGGCTGAGCAGGTCACAGAAAAACGGGCTTTGACTCCATGAACGGCGTTCATTCGCTTCCAGATAGGTTCGCAGTTGGCGGCTAAGCGCGAGCATCAACATCAGTGTGTGTTCGGCCACGGAGTGGGTTCCGTAATCGGTGGCATTGACCACCTGGATCTGATGGTCACGACAGGCGTCCAGATCAATATTGTTGGTACCGGTCGCGGTGACGGCGATCAGTTTCAGTTGAGGCAACTGGCTGATCAGATCTCGATCAATGACGACCTTGTTGGTGACAATAATATCGGCATTTTGACACCTTGAAAGTCGCTGATCCGGCGTCGTTTTCCCGTATTCTTTCCAATCGGTCACAGCCGAGGGTGGTTCAAATGTGATGTGTGTCGGAAAGGTCGCACGATCCAGAAATACCGCTTTCATAGCATTACCGTTTTATTTAGGATGTTTTGAAGACTCGAGCTTGAGCAGAGCAAATCTGCCCTTGTAGATGTTAAAAAACCCGGGTCTGTTCAGTTCACTGAGACCACAAGAATAACAGATAACCAGACGTATGATCTGGATAGCAAGACGGAGTAGGAAACATGCGGTTAATGGTGTTTGATCTTGACACAGCCTTGTGTCAGGCAAGTACCATGGACGGGCTGGCTATGGCCAGCGCAATTCAGGATCTCACGGAGCGAAGTATCAGTCCTGAATCAATTCATTCAATCAGTGATTTTAAATCCATCTGGTATCAAGCTACCGGGGTTTTGCCTTCGGCGAGCGAGTTGAAGGCGCTGCGGGAACGGTTCGCCTTTCATCTTAGACGTCAGTTTATTATTCGGCCCAGTGTGGTGTCGGCCAATTACCCGATGATCGACGTGGTCAATCGGTTACAGAATCATCCTGAGACGGCCGTTGCATTGGTGTCTGCGGCCTCAGAATCGGCCGTCGCGCTTAAGGTGAGAGCCATCGGGTTGCAATGTGATGCGTTGCCAATCGCAACGGGTGATGACTCAGACCACGCCGACGGGCTTCTTAAAGTCGTTCAGGTTCGAGTGCGCAGAGGCTTTGGTTTTCGGTTTGATCAGGCCACGTTGGTCGCAGGTTCCGAGTGGCAGCCAGCAGCCGATCGACACAAAATGGAGCTTTATTCACCGGCCAAGTTTGCCACCCATTACGTTAAAGCACCGCGTTCCAACCTCTTTAAGCGGGCCCGCCTTGGGGCATAAGTTCAGTAAAGCCGGGCCCTTAACAAACCATTGTTAACGGCCCGGATTCGATCAGGTTCGGAAACCTTTCAAATGCGCCTGCACACGTTCGCCCAGTTCATTCAGCTGCTCCGACAGGTGATACGCCGATTCCACATTTTCTGACAGTTGTTGAGACTCCTGCTGTATCGTTTGAGTGATGCGGTTGATTTCTTCCGTGGCGGTATTCTGCTCACGTGCCGCTTCAGAAATGGTCACCGCCTGGTGATTGATGTCTGTGATAACCTGCTTGATGGTTTCCTGGCTGTGTGACACCGCTTCGGCTGTCGACATGGTTTCTTCAACCAGGGTTTTACTGGTATCCATCTGCGTGACGGCGGATCGAGTATGCTCCCCGAGCGCTTCGATCATGGTCTGGATTTCGCCAGTGGCTTCGTGCGTGCGCTGTGACAGTGAGCGAACCTCGTCAGCAACGACGGCAAACCCTCGTCCCTGTTCACCGGCACGAGCCGCTTCAATGGCTGCATTCAGGGCCAAAAGGTTGGTTTGCTCAGCGATTCCCTGAATCGTCGTCAGAATCGAGTTGATCTGCTGTGCATGCTCATTCAGTTTTGAAATAACGCCCGTGGTGTTGTCGATCTGTTCAGTCAGGCTGCGCATGCGCTGACGGTTGTTCGAGGCATTGGTTTCACTGTTATCCGACTCTTTCTGAGCCTCCTCCGCGGATTCCGCCGTAATTCGAGCGTTTTCGGCCACCGTTGCCGAGGTTGACGACATTTCATGGATGGCCGCCGCGACCTGAGTGATTTCATCCTGTTGCTTCTGAATGGACAGATTGTTTTCACTCGCTGCCGAGTTGGACTGTTGAGACAGTTCCAGCAGTTGTGCCGACGAGTCAACCACATCGATGACCAGGTGATGAATGGAATCAACGAACTGATTAAACGACGTACTCAGATGGCCGATTTCATCTTTACTGATCACATCAAGCCGTTTGGTCAGGTCAGCATCACCGTCGGCAATGTCTTCCAGCGCATTTTTCAAGGCGTCCAATGGTTTCAGCAGCAGCCCGATGGCCACGCTCACCGCCAGGGTAACCAACCCAATGATGATCAAGGACAGAATCCAGCTTCGGGTCGCCAGACTGGTCAGCTCTGCCAGGGCTTCTTTGCGATCGACGGTAATGATGATTTGCCAAGGCGTACCGTCGACGGCAAACGATGCCCCGAGCAACGGCTGTGAATCTGTTTTGAGGGTCGATACCTGCTCACCGAGGCCAGTTGTATCCATCAGACTGTTAAGCGGCTGGCCGACCTGCTCGCTGTCTGGGTGTATCAGAATATTATTGTCAGCATCCACCATGATGGCGATACCAGACACACCAAGGCTTACGTCCAACACTTCGTTGGCGATCTGAGTCATGGCAATGTCCGCTGCGATAACGCCAATGGCCGTAGGCTGAGCAAAGGATAAGACCAGTGCGCCACTGCTGGCATCAACATAGGGTTCTGTCAGGATGGGGCCATTTTGTTGTGTCGCCTGCTGATACCAGGGCCGGGTGCGAGGATCGTAATCGTCCGGAAGGCTTTCCTGTGGGAACATGATCATTTCGCCGTCGCGGGTCCCGAAGTACATGTAGAGGAAATCGCCGGACTGTTGGCCCTGTTCCAAAATTTGATTGTGACTCGAGCGAATCTCCGAAAACCCGGATGCCGCGTCCAAAATGGTCCGTTTGGCTTCGATCCAGTCAGCGACAAACCCGGCAAGATTGTCACCCACCCGTGCAATGTCGTTGTTTGCGGAGTTGATGACACGGGTTTTGGCTTGTTGATAATTCAAAAAAGAATACGCCGCTAACAAGACGAGGACGACTATGGCGGTAGAGAAGGTCAGTTTCTGTTTAACGCTCAACGGTTTCATAGCAGGGGGCCCTTACTGCAATAAAAAGGATGATGGGATTGGAGACGTTATCGGAGATCTGACTGAAAAGTTTAGACGATTCTAATGGAGGCGTATAAAAAATGTACGGCAGGGCGGTGATTACCGCCGCTGCCGTAGGGGGGCAGGTTAGCTGTTGGTCATCTGATCAGCCTGGATGGCTGTCAATGCGATGGTGTAGACAATGTCCTCCACCAGGGCGCCACGCGAGAGGTCGTTGACCGGTTTGCGCAAGCCCTGCAGCATCGGGCCGATACTGACCACATTGGCACTGCGTTGAACGGCCTTGTAGGTCGTGTTGCCGGTATTCAGGTCCGGGAACACATAGACAGTGGCTCGCCCCGCAACTTTGCTGTCCGGCGCTTTGCTGGCCGCAACCGATGGGGTGCTGGCCGCGTCGTACTGTAGCGGTCCGTCGATCAGCAGATCCGGGCGGAGTTCTTTGGCAATTCGGGTGGCTTCGCGTACTTTCTCGACATCGCTGCCGCTGCCCGATTGTCCGGTCGAATACGAGATCATCGCAATGCGCGGTTCAATGCCAAAGGCTTTTGCGGAATCGCCCGACTGGATAGCAATTTCGGCCAGTTGTTCTGCGTTCGGGTCGGGGTTGATGGCGCAATCGCCATAAACAACGGCCTGGTCTGGCAACAGCATGAAGAATACGGAGGAGACCAGTGAGCTGTCCGGACGCGTTTTAACCAACTGCAGCGCCGGTCGAACGGTATTGGCGGTGGTGTTGACCGCACCACTGACCAGTCCGTCCACTTCATCCCGCGCCAACATCATGGTGCCCAGTACAATCGGGTCTTCGAGTTGGGCTTCTGCCATTGGGGCCGTCAGGCCTTTGTGTTTACGCAGCTCGACCATGGGCTCAATGTATTTGGGTCGGGCTTTTTCCGGATCAATGATTTCAATGGACGGCGGCAACACGATGTTCTGCGTTTGCGCGACGCGATGAATTTCATCCGGGTTGCCCAACAACACACAGTGCGCAATGCCTTTTTCATGGCAGATGGCGGCTGCGGTAATGGTGCGCGGCTCATTACCCTCTGGCAGAATGATCCGTTTGGCGGCTTTACGGGCGCTTTTCACGACCAGGTGTCGGAAGGCCGGTGGCGACAATCGTCGTTCGCCCACCACTTCGGCACGTTCGGCCAGCCATTTGGCATTGATGGATGACGCCACGGCTTCCATGACGCTTTCCATGCGGGAAATGTCATCGGCCGGAACTTCAGTGTTCATTGAGTTCAGGTACTGAGCTGAGCTGAAGGTGTTGAGGTTCGAGGTCAACACCGGCAGGCCGGTGGCAAAGGCGGAGTGACACAGTTGCATAACCGAGTCTTCCGGTTTGATACCACCGGTTAAAATAACCCCGGCCAGTGGTACGCCATTGAGCGCCGCCATCGAGGACGCCATCAGAATGTCGTCACGGTCACCCGGTGTCACAACCAAGGTCCCCGCTTTCAGGGTGTGCAGCATGTTTGGCATGGTGCGGGCACAGACGGTGATGCTCTGGACCCGACGCTCCTTGATCTGGCCGGCATTGATGATGTCTGCACCCAGGTGTTCAGCAACATCGATCGTTCGCGGGGCAACCAGAAGCGGATTCCAGGCGACTGCACCGATCAGTTTAAACGAGTCACCCTGGAAGACCGGCAATACGGCTTCCAGTTCGTCAATGGAGCGGGATTTCGCTGTGCGGTGACGATCGGCTTCATCGGGCTCCTCTTCAGCAATCACCTGCTGAGAAGCCGGCTCTGGTGCGCCGACTTTGTTCAGAATGCAGCCGATAACGCTCTTATGATTCACCCCACCAAAGAGGCTGGCCGTCATTTTAATGCGTTCATTCAACTGCGCCGAGCTGTCTTTGTTTTTCGCCGACACCAGAATCACATCCGCATCCAGCGCCTTCGCCATGTTGCGGTTCAGTTCTGCAATGTAGTTTTCATCGGCAACCGGGACCAAGCCTTCGACAATCAGGATGTCAGCGCCTTCACCAGAGGATTGCGCAATGGAAATGATGTCTTCCATCAAACGGTCGGTTTGGCCCAGCGCGAGCTGTTGCTGCGCGTGTGAAAGCTTGATGGGCTTGGCCGGGTTCAGGCCGAGTGTCGCGTTCACCAGGTGTGTGGAACGTTCCGGTTCGGCATCGGGCCCGAACTGTTGCGCGATGGGTTTACTGAACGCGACCCGGACGCCAAGTTGTTCCAGCGCCCGCACCAGACCCAGACAGACTGATGTCAGGCCGGTACCGGCCCCAGTCGCTGAGATAAAGTAGGTATATTTCAAAATGTCACTCCACTAGCTGGTTTACACCAGCGCTAAGGCTTCTTTAGCAATCATGAGTTCTTCTTTGGTGTTGACCACAATAACCTTGGGTCCGTTTTCACCGGAAATCACACCGTGCTCGTCACCATTGTCTGCGTTTAACTCACCATTCAGGCTCAGCCCGAAGACTTTCAGGTTGTCGATCACCATGGCACGCACGGTGCGGGAGTTTTCGCCGATGCCGCCGGTGAAGACCAAGGCATCCAATTGTGGCAGCGAGGCGGCCAGGGCGCCGATCTGACGAGCCAGACGGAAGCAGAAAACATCCAGGGCCAGCTGTGCTCGTTCATTTCCTTCATTCGCGGCCTGCTCGATGGTGCGCATATCGTTGGACAAGCCGGTCAGGCCGAGCATGCCGCTTTCTTTATTGAGCAGGTTGGTAATCTGGTCGATGTCCCAGCCTTTTTGTGCGTGTAGAAACTGGTGCAGGTTCGGATCGACATCGCCGCTTCGGGTGCCCATCACCAGACCTTCCAATGGGGTCAGCCCCATGGTGGTGTCGACGGAGTGACCATTCACCACAGCAGCGGCCGAGCAGCCGTTACCCAAGTGAGCGGTGATGATGCCGTGTTGATCGCCGAGGTTCAAACGACGCGCCGCTTCACTGGCAACATACTGATGGCTGATGCCGTGGAAACCGTAACGTCGCACCGCCAGCTCTTCGTACAACTCGTAAGGCACACCATAAAGGAAGGCTTTCGCTGGTAATGTCTGGTGGAATGCGGTGTCAAAAACAGCAACCTGTGGAATGTCCGGATACAGTTCCGCAATGGCTTCCATACCGGCCAGGTTTGCCGGGTTGTGCAGCGGCGCCAGTGGAATAACTTTGCGGATTTTGTCCATGACATCGGTTGAGACGACGACTGGATCGGAGAAGTACTCACCACCATGAACGACCCGGTGTCCAATTGCCATGGGCAGGGTTTCGAGCAGGCCGATCTCGGTCAGTTTGTCGATGATGACCGACAGCGTGCTGCGGTAGTCACTCTGAGCAAGGTCCAGCGTGGTTTTCTGTCCGGAGTATTTTAACGTCAGGCTGGCATCGTCCCCGCCCAAGCGCTCAGCGAGACCACTGGCTTGTTCGGTCTCAGAGGTCATATCGAACAGAGAGAATTTAATGGAAGAGCTTCCGGAGTTAATTACTAAGATATTCTGTGACATTATCCAGCCTGATTTAAATTGAACATGAATTTATCGGGATTTGACGGTATCCGGGCAATGATCGTAACTATAGTTGACGGTACTGGTTTCTGTCGTTGCCGGAAAAGTTAGCCGTTTCCAGCGTTACCGTATCCCGTATGACAGATCATGGCGAATCTGAGAGTCCACCATAGTTGTATATTAGAAAGTGTTAATGATGCTGATCAACCCGATGCGAATTGTCCTCATTTTAGCGATGCTTTTCACCTGTTTTCCCGCACTATCTTCGACAAAATTGATGATGGTCATGCAAATCGAAGCCGTCGCTGGTGGATACGCCATTATCCAAGCGAAGCCCGGTGTGACGCTGTATTTACGCGATCAGGAAATCTTCACTGACAGCGAAGGTTTCGCTGGAATCGGTTTCAGTCGGGACGCTGGCGGACTCTACGATTTGGTTGCGAAAGCGTCCGATGGTCGTCAGGAAACGGAAACCATCTGGGTCGCCAGTCGGCAGTTTAATGTGCAATACGTGAATGGTGTTGAGTCCTCCCGGGTAACACCGCCAGCGTCGGTGACCGAGCGCATTCAACGCGAAGCTGAGCAAGTCTGGCGAGCCCGTCAGGGCGGGCATGATCTCAACCATTGGCGCGAAGACACCTTTATTGCGCCGATCTCCGGTCCGGTCACTGGCGTTTATGGCAGTCAGCGTTTTTATAATGGTGAGCCGCGATCGCCGCACTGGGGGATCGATTACGCCGCGCCACAGGGCACGCCCGTTAAAACGCCCGCTGGTGGCACCGTGGTATTAGCCGAACCCGACCTTTATTACAGCGGCGGCACCGTGATTGTTGATCACGGAGGCGGGCTGAGCTCCAGCTTTCTGCATCTCTCGCAGCTCGGGGTTAAAGTTGGGGATAGACTGTCTCAGGGTGACATTATTGGCGCTGTCGGCAGTACCGGACGGTCCACCGGGCCTCATCTGGATTGGCGCATGAACCTGCATGGGGAACGCGTCGATGCCGCCCTTTGGCTGACGGACGCTGCCGACTAGAAAGCCCTGTTGTTTTTACAGGCTGAACACTTTCTGAACGATCCGGCTCGCCGTGGCTCTGGTAGGCCGGTTTCTACTTGTATTTCCTGTCAAAGTTACGCAACATGAAAGCGTCCCAAGGGCATAAGAATAAAGAGAGTCAAAAAATATGATGAATAAAAAAATAATTGGCGCTGCTATCGCAGCTGCTTCATTAATGAGTGTCGCTCAGGCTGAGGTTAAGATCGGTTTTCTGGGTGGCTTCACTGGCCCCATTGAAAGTCTGGCACCACCGATTTTCGAAGGTGCGAAGGTTGCCGTCGCTCAGATTAACACCCAAGGCGGTATTCTGGATGGTGACATCGTTACCATGCCGAGTGCTGACACCACCTGTGTCGATGCATCTGCTGCATCGAACGGTGCAGACCGTTTGATTAACTCTGAAGGCGTTATCGGTATTGTTGGTGCGTTGTGCTCTGGTTCTACCATTGCCGCGGCCAATAACGTGGGTATCCCTGCCGGTGTACCTATGGTGTCTCCAGCTTCGACCTCTCCGGCATTGACGGATATGGACGATAACGACCTGGTATTCCGTACCGCGCCATCAGACGCTTTCCAAGGTGAAATGCTGGCCAAGTTGCTTGAGTCAAAAGGTATCGATGAAATTGCGATTACCTACGTGAACAACGACTACGGTAAAGGCTTCGCCGATGCGCTGGAAGCAAACTTCAGCGGCTTTGTTTCTGCAAACGAAGCACACGAAGACGGCAAAGCGGACTACCGTGCCGAGCTGGGTTCACTGGCATCAACCGGTACTCAGACGCTGGTTGTTCTGGCGTACGCCGACGGATCGGGTCAGACCAT
>NZ_AAOE01000059.1 GCF_000153185.1 Reinekea blandensis MED297
ATGTATCAGGTGTTCGATTAAGTGCACTTTATGGTCGAAGCCATAACGTGAAAGGGTTAAATTTTTCAGTTCTTGGTCTTTCTGATATTGATAACTTTACAGGTCTTAACCTTGGTTTGTTTTATGGTGCAAACCGAACCCGTACAAGTATGAAAGGGTTTGAATTAGGTTTAGCAAACTTTAATGGAGGAACAGCAAAAGGTGCTGATGTAGGTCTAGTAAACTACACAGAAGGTAATTTCACAGGTGCGCAATTAGGACTATTTAATTATGCAGGTAGTTTAAATGGACTTCAATTTGGCTTTATGAATGCAACAAATCATATCAATAAAGGTATTCAAATCGGTTTAATCAACTTCGACCGTTCTGGTACTTTCGTTAGCAAAGATCTTCCTGTCTTCCCTATTGTGAATGCAAGATTCTAATTATCACTCTTGCCCATTATTTGAAATCCCCACAGGAAGTGTGATCTTGTTCTAAAATAAAAAAGATTCTTTCAATAAATAAAGGGGGTTATTGTGATTAGGGTATTTCTTTTGTTTCTAGTTTTGATGTTCTCTTCAAGCTTCGTAGTAAATGCAAACACTGATGAAGAACGGGCCAAAGAGCTACCATTAAAAGTAATGCAACAATGTGCAACAGCTCAAAACTTTTGGGTATGCGTAGAAAATAAGAAATAAATCTAAAATTTCAACTATATAAAACGGAGCATTAATGCTCCGTTTTTTTATTTAACGTTTAACAAGCTTATGCGTTAGCTTCACGCTCTGCAATAAATGCTAATGCCATTTTAATTCGAGCTATAATACGCTCTTTACCAATTAGCTGCATAACAGCATCTACAGAAGGTGACTGACCTTGGCCTGTAACAGCTACACGAAGAGGCATACCTACTTTACCCATACCTAGTTCAAGTTCTTCACACACTTGTGCAATAACAGCATGAAGGTTTTCTGTTGTCCATTCATCAAGTGCTTCAACTTTAGCAAGTGCAAGTGCTAACGCTTCTTTAGCAACAGGACGTAAGTGTTTTTTCGCCGCGCCAGCTTCAAATTCGCTAAAATCTTGGTAGAAGTAACGAGATTGTTCAGCAAGTTCGATTAATGTATTACAACGCTCACCTACAAGCGTGATCACATCTGTAATAGCTGGACCATTTTCAATAGAAATTTCTTTCTGATCTAAGTGCCATTTTAGGTACTTAGCAACGTATTCTGGTTCTGCTGTTTTGATGTAATGATTGTTAAGCCATAATAGCTTGTCAGTATTAAATGCAGATGCAGACTTACTGACTGACTCTAGGCTAAATAGATCGATCATCTCTTGTAGTGAGAAAATCTCTTGATCGCCATGAGACCAACCTAGACGTACTAAGTAGTTCAGTAGTGCTTGTGGCAGGTAACCATCATCACGGTACTGCATTACACCCACAGCGCCATGACGCTTAGATAATTTCGCGCCATCATCACCTAAA
>NZ_AAOE01000057.1 GCF_000153185.1 Reinekea blandensis MED297
AGTATAGCCACACCAGTAGCTACCGTTATGTGCTAGTGTAATTAGATGGGATAATTAAGATCCACGTAATTTACTGTGTGTGAGCACATCATATCCACCATATAGCATGAGCTTCATTTCACTGCGGCCGTGTTCATCACCCATGTAAAAAGATCAGGATCATCACAGGTTAATAGATTAATAAAGTCTTGCTGCTGTTGCTCTGATAGTTCATCAAAACGCTCTTCAAAAAACGGCATAATAATCACATCTAACTCTAGCATTCCACGTCGGCATGCCCATTTAACTCGTGCTTTATCTTCCGCGCTTAACATATTTAACCTCGATAACTAGAACTAAAAACCTATTTAATGCTGTAGATTTAAAACAAAGAGAAACAGCTATTTATAGTAGCAGTGACATCACTTCCCGACCATGCGCTTAAACAAGCAATCATTAAAGATGAGACATTAAAACGATAAATCCCCTTTCAATGACTCTTGCTTGATTCCCACAGCGAGACGATGGTTAATTATTTTATTTACTTGGTATACCATGTCGTAATAATGACAACATTCTGTGGACAGAGATATGAGTACTTGGTCAACAAATCTAACGTTTTCCCCCCTTGCTTTATCATCGCAAGATCCTCTTCCAGCTTTAGCATTAAGTAAGCTTGATGACTGGGGAATGGTCACGTTAATTGGTGCCGACAGTAAAGCCTATTTACAAGGTCAGTTAACGTGTGATCTTGTATCACTAGAAGCGAGTAAATCAACATTAGCAGCACATTGTGATGCAAAAGGTAAAATGCGTACTGTAATCCGTATTTTCCATATCGACAATGGCTATGGTTATCTTCAACGCCAAACTGTCATGGCAACCCAGATCCCTGAGCTAAAAAAATACGCTGTTTTCTCTAAAACCGACATCAATCAATCAACTGACGTAATCTTTGGTCTTAGTGGTGAACAAGCTCAAAGCGCGATTGATAACTACTTTACAGGTAGTGATGATGTCCGTCATAACGACACAGCAACCGCTGTAAAAGTAGATAACTTACGTTGGTTTATTATCACGCCAATGGAGCATGCTGAAGCTGTCGCTCAACACTTTGCTGCTAACGCGACCCTAACCGACACTGCGTTGTGGAACTTATACGATATTAAAGCTGTACTCCCCCGTGTTGAAGCAGCAACTGAACTTGAGTTTATTCCACAAGCGATGAACCTTCAGGCCGTTAACGGGATTAGCTTTAAGAAAGGGTGTTATACCGGTCAAGAAACGGTTGCCCGTGCAAAATACCGTGGTATCAACAAACGCGCGATGTACATCGTGAGCGGTGAATCCACACAATGCCCACAGGCAGGTGATGCACTTGAACGTAGCGTCGGTGAAAACTGGCGTAAAGGTGGTACGGTTATCACTGGCTACCAATTTAATGATCAACAAGCGTTAGCCTTAGTAGTATTACCAAACGATCTCGATGACGATGCACAATTTCGATTTGCATCACAACCAGATGCTATCTGGGAAAAAAATCCATTACCTTACGCTTTAGACGATGACGCATAATTCTATCGATACTGCTGTTACCCGTTTTCTTGAAGAAGAAGGGGTTGATTTTCGCCTTCTTCACCATAGCAAACCAGCGAAAACCATTGAAGAAGCGGCTCAAGAACGCGGTGTTGACCCAAAGCAACTGGTCAAATCCATTTTGCTCAAAGATATGGCAGGGTTTCATATTTTAGCTTGTGTACCAGGCCCGAATGCTGTTGATCCTAAGAAAGTCCGTGAGCTATTTGGTTGTCGTCGTATGACCTGTGCTGATGCTTCTGATGTTGAAAAAATCACAGGTTTGGTCATTGGTACTGTTGCGCCATTAGGCTGAAACGC
>NZ_AAOE01000038.1 GCF_000153185.1 Reinekea blandensis MED297
ACCTTCCGAACTCCTGCCTCGTTTGTGCAGGTTGGGTGATCCCCCTCCCTACCCCATAATCCCCTAAGTTCACTTAACGAGACTCAGGCTACAGCTCGGAATGATTGCAACCAACTGAAGGAGCTTGCTTCAGAGTTCCGTTATAAAAAAAAAATCAAATGACCTGGCATTGAGCCAGGGCATTTGATACCGCTCGCCGCCGCTGGGCTCGTCTCGCCGACGGGCAGGCTCGGCACAGAATGATTCCAAAGATCGTGCCAACAACGGAGGGTGTGCACGTGCAACTTGTTGATTTAATTAGATTTTTATTTTTAAAGATACGATTTTTCTTTGACACACATATAATGTATGTGTATACTGTTTTTGTGAATCGGGGATGGGCCCTGGTTCGCACCCTAGCTAACCTATGGAGGTTTTTATGGGACTCAAAGTACTTCAGAAGTACCTCATTACTACTCAATCGGGCATTCAGTCCGTTCGAACTTATCTAGGCCGTACAGATGACGGCCGATCGCTCTTTGGCGGAGTGCGACCAAACGGAGAACGCTTCACTGCGGAACTTAAAGGTTCCGATTCTTTTGTTGTTCAGATCCGTCCTTTCGTTGAGGTGGCCGCATGAGTGTGCAAACAGCTACTCCAAGCAAGCCTAGCTTGCGTGTTGGGACTCAAGTTCGCGTTTCCAGTCATTTTGTAAAAGTACTGGTTGCACGATTCTCAAATGGCGAGTGCCATTACCGAGAAATTTTCATCTAAACCCTAGGGGCCGGCAGTGCTGGCCCCTTTTTCTAAAACCTATGGAGGTTTTTATGTTTGCTGATTCAACCGTTATTTTTGCTTATACCGTCAACGACGCCATCGAAGACGGGCTTCAGCTTGATGTTTCCGATACACCAGAGTGCAAGGAACTTGGCTTTGTTTATGGTGTGACGCTCACTCGCGCCGTTTATGAAAATTGTGTCCAGTGGACCGAAGAGGACACGCGATGCACGGGTCACGCTCAACAAGAATCTGGCCGATTGTGGGATTTGCTGCATATGGCTAAGACTCAGATTCGGTTGTTTGCAGCTCGCCAGTCAAACACCAACACATTGTCGTTTCGGCTGTTGAGAGTTCCGAAAAACCGGAACGATCACGGTCGGCTTGTCCACTTAAAACTGTCTATTGAAGCTGGGGACAATGGGAATCCTTTCATTGTCATCAGCTTTCCTCACGAAGACTAAAGCCACCGGTGCGCCTATGGGCGCACCTTTGCAGTTGTCTTCGGAGGTCAACATGCACGTACTTACGAAAACATTGGTGTCTATTCATAACCAGTTTGGTTATTCATCGATCCAATATTTTGATTGGTTTTTGGATGATTGCCTTGCGTCCTTCGGACGCAAGATTACCAACCCACCGCCAGAATCCTGTATTCCGGTGCTGTTTGAATTAGGGAAACAGTACGCCGAAATGGTTATAGAGGCCGACCCATTTAGCGATCTGTTAGGGCTCGTTTATATGGAACTTGGCAGCGAGTATGGGAAAAAACGAATGGGGCAGTTCTTTACACCGGATGCGGTATCAACGATGTGCGCCGAAATGACGGCGCCCTACTCGCTAACCGAGCCTGATCGACTTCATACTCTCTTAGAGCCCGCGAGTGGGGCTGGCAGTATGCTATTGGTCTATGTTCGGGTTTGGCTGAGTCGGTTTCATCGAGTTGATAATCTGGGCGTCTATGCCGTTGATCTGGACAGCCTATGTGCTCGAATGACGGCGTTGCAGTTGCTCAGCAACTGCTTAGTTCACCCTTATGATCTGGGTGAAATCGTGGTCTACCAGGGCAATGCCCTGGCAGACCCTGATTGTTGGTGCCGGATTGTTTTGGCCACCCTCCCCGCTCACTTTGAGCGCTCGGATGAGCGCGTATCTGCAATCACGCCTCAATTAGCAAAGGCACAAATTGATCGAGTGTCGACATCTGAAGATCAGTTAGGGCTGTTTGCTTGAAATCGTTTCAAGCGCTTGCCATGCAAGCGCTTTTTTAAAAGGAGTGCTTGTGGCGACTCAAAAGACATGCTGGCACTTACATCGTAGTGGTACGATGGGTGTTCAGTCTTCAATGGTTCACAATGCCTTAATGCTTAACCCAAACTTGTTATTGCGCTATTCCGATCCAGCTTACACCCACCCTACACATGCTGACCTTCGTTCTTTGTTGGAGTCTCAAGGGTGGGGTCGGAAAGACGTGTGTAATTTGGTCGGCGTTGCCTACAACGCAAAAAACTATCAAAGCCCAACCGTTGATAAATGGTTATCGGGTGACCCCGATGCGCCAAGCCGAATTTCATACGCGCATTGGCGCTTGTTATTGATTGAAGCTGGATTGGTGTGAGTTAAGTGCTCGTCTTAACGGGTGTGCACGTGCAACTCATTGTTTTTAAAGAAAATTTATATTTCTAATCCATAGTGCACACTGGTTTTCGCGTGAAAACCAACACCTCCAGTCTGGCAACGGCGGCGAAACGACGCCCCGAGCCGTCAAGGCTACTGCGTGACGCCTTCACGGCTTAGCCCCGCGCACAATCCCCAGGACCAGGAACCGACTGTCGGCGGACAGACGGTTTAGATCTGGTCCGTGCCGGTTGTGTCCTTCGGATCGTCTCTTTGCTTTCGTGCGTCTGCCCACCGAGCTTAACTCTTCTTCATGGTCAATCCGATTGATAATAAAAGCATGTCTTGCTATATTGTCGGTGTGCCAAAATGGCACATATAAATAGCGTTGTGCAAACAAGCAAACAAGCAAACAAGCAAACAAGCAAACAAGCAAATTAACTACTTAATTGGAATGAAGCGAACAAGCACATAAACAGGAAAGCAAAATAAGCCAACACATCGAGCTAAATAGAGATCACACAATGAACGCAACTAATGCGAATAAGGCTAAGCGTGCCCAAACCGCCCCTTCTGCTCGAAAGAGCGCTAAGAAGGTTTTGGATAGTGCGAGCACAAAACAAAAACCAGAAAACCGTCCTCGAGTGACGGCACGACTTTCTGCAGAAGACCATGAACTGGTCGAGCGGGCGGCAATGATCAAAGGGTTTTCCACCGTGAATTCGTTTGTGGTGAGCAATATGGTCGAGTTGTCGAAGGCGATTGTGGAGCGCGAAGAGCGTATTCAATTGAGCCAACGTGATGCGGAGTTGTTGATCGATGCGTTGGATCGTCCAGCCAGAGACTTGCCGAAACTGAGGAGGTTATTGAACTGATTCAGGAGGCCATAAGTGGCGATATGCGTTACCCCTTTAGATACCAATGAACATGACAGAGACAGTTTCGATTGCGGCAAGGAGCCGCTAAACAACTACTTTAAAAAGGTCGCTGGTCAAACCAATAAGCGACACATATCCCGGACCTCAGTGTTAGTAGATGATGCTTCTCCGCAAGAGGTTTTGGGTTTCGTTACCATTGTTATGGCAAAAGTTGAAACCTCTGATTTGCCAGGCAATCTTTCCAAAAAGCTTGAACACGTTACCGCGGTTCCTCTCATTGCGCGTTTGGGTGTTGATGTTAAACACCAGGGCAAGGGTGCCGGCGGGCGCTTGTTGCGTCATGCGCTTCTCGAAATGATCAAGATTAATGAGTCAATTGGCGTCCCTTTTGTTGTCGTCGACGCGAAAGACGGGGCGGAGGACTTTTATCTGAACTATGGGTTCGAGCCATTCCTGGATAGCGCAAATCGATTGTTTATAACCATGAATGATTTGCTAAGTAATTTTACTGATTCAGAGTAGAGCAGACTTAATCCTCTTTTTGGTGTGTTCATTCGATTGGACGTGATCCGGCCACCAGGCTGCGCCCCGAACTAAGTCAGCCAAGCTGACTGGATTTCGGCCTGTCGGTGGTACCCGGCGTAAAAACCCCAAATGAGCGCCTGCAGTTTTGCGGGTGCTTTTCTACTCGCCGCCCCGAGCCGTCAAGGCTACTGCGTGACGCCTTCACGGCTTCGCCCCGCGCACAATCCCCAGGACCAGGAACCGACTGACGGTTTTTGTTGATCAGAGCTGCAAGGATTCACTGAACTGAAAACTGTTACTTTTGTTTGCAAGCAGCATGCGTCGATTGATTCATATTTAATCAATAGTTAAACAACGGCGTTCTAATATTTGCAATGTTACCCTATCTAAACTGGGCTATAGTAGTGGATAAACCATATAAAGTATGGCTTTTATTAGTATTATTCCTGATAAGTATGTATACTTAGGAGTGTGGCAAGTATGCCAGATGTAAAAAAAGCAACCTTCAACCTGCCGGTTGAAGAACTCGAGGCGCTAAAAGCGTTGGCTGCGGAAGAGCATAAGTCTGTGACTGAGATTTTGCGGCGAGCGATTAAAGCGGAAATGTTTTTAACTGACACCTATAAGCAAGGCAGTAAGGTCTTAATTGAGACAAAAGACCATGAAATGCGAGAGGTGATCAGAGCATAAGGTTTTTATAGCCTATGTCATGGGATTTTACCGATGAACCGCTGACGGAGAGTGTTGGCGGTTACACCACTAAGCCTTTCTCAGCCAATGGCGATGAAACTCCTTCCGATACAACTATAGATCCTCCCTCTACTACCCCAAATAATCCTTCCGTAGAAGATCTTATGGCTTTAGGGGAAGATTTTACCTCTGAATATACTGGGGACTATGTTCCAGGACTTCGTGATACTCCGCATGATCGCGACGAGTATGAAGATAAGACTCGACGAGGTATGGCGTACTCACTTGTGGGAATATTGGCTCTGATCGTAATCGGTGTCTTTGCCTCGCTGTGGTTTGGAGGTGTTTCAGTGAAGGATGTTGCTGAGTTTGGTTTTATTTTAGGCCCCATCGTCGCGCTCGTTTCTGCAGCAACCGGTTTTTATTACGGCAGCTCCCAAACTAAATAGCGATTTATTCTGAACGTGATCCGGCCACCAGGCTTCGCCCCGAACTAAGCCAGCAGGGCTGACTGGATTTCGTCCTATCGGTGGTATCCGGCGTAAAAAACCCAAATGAGCGCCTGCAGTTCTGCAGGTGCTTTTCTATTCGCCGCCCCGAGCCGTCAAGGCTACTGCGTGACGCCTTCACGAGCTCGCCCCGCGCACAATCCCCAGGACCAGGAACCGACTGACGACTGACGCGCTCGATCCGGGTGGATCATCGAGCACTGTCCGCCGACAGACGGTTCATTATCTGGTCCGTGCCGGTTGTGTCCTTCGGATCGAAAACCCTTAAACCCTTTTGTTTTTGATGCAATCGCTTCGCGATTGGCTTGGGTTCGGCTCGCTCACCGCGAGCCGGTTGGGTTGAATCCCTGCCTGTCGTCACCGGGTAGGTCAGTCACACAGCCCCGACTTTCGAAGCCGATGTAAGAATCTGGAACCGCTGCGCGCCGGTTCAACCGCTTTCGCGGCACATCCTCAGTCGTTCCTCCCTCCGGTATTCCACGGTCAGTTGCACCGTCGCTCGATCAGCGTTTCTGGCGATCACATACGGCTAACGAAACTCGGAACTGCGATGACTACAACGACCTACCAGGAGGAACACACCATGTCTCAACAAACAATTTCTACCTTAGAAACGGCTTCAAAATCTGAAACCACGATGATTGTGAAGAGCCTGTTGGCACTGTCTGAGCAGCCAGGGGCCGGGTTGACTGATGTTGAATATGATGCGTTACACCAAGCATTCTTTAACTTTGAATCGAAGATGTTAAAGCAAAAGCGATTGGTTCGAATGTATCCGAATTGGGTGACAGCAGAGCCAAAGTAAAAAAGTAGGGATGGCGGTGCAGGTTGCTACAGATTGATGTAAAGGGGTAATTCCCCTCCCTTTAAACAAGGGATTGGATGGACAAAAAACAAGGCATGGTGTACTATGTACACCTGTCGGATTAGGGAGTATTTGTGCCGAATAAAACAGTTGCGTTCACCTTTGTCGAGACCCCGACGTTTACACGTCAGATTAAAGAACTGGCGACGGATGATGAGTTAAAGGTTTTTCAGGAGTCGATTATTGCCCAGCCGGAGCTGGGGGATGTCATTCAAGGAACCGGCGGACTTCGGAAAGCCCGGATGGCCATAAATGGGGCAGGCAAGAGTGGGAGCTTACGGGTTATTTATCTTCTGATAGCTGAAGATAAGGTTTATTTAATACTGGCATACCCAAAAAGCACCAAAGACAGCTTAACTAAGGCTGAGAAGAATGAGCTCAAAAAGCTGTCACAAGCGTTAAAGAGCAGCCATCAAGGCGGAGGTAGATCATGAGTATTTTTAATGAACTCAAGAATTCATTGAATGAAGCCATTGAAATTGAACAGGGTAAAACTGAACCCGGTAATGTTACTGAGTTTAAAGTTGCGGATGTCAGTGCTATCCGGAGCCAGCTGAATGTTTCACAAAAAGCATTTGCTGACGCGCTTGGTACCAGCGTGGATACTATTAAGAGCTGGGAAAGTAAGCGTCGAAATCCAACCGGTATCGCGGCGAAGGTACTGGCGAGCATTCAGGATGACCCCTCAATCTTTAAAACCTTAGCGTCTCACTGAATTTCCATGGTTAGGTGGCGAAGCATTGGCGGGGCTCGTAATGACAATTCACAAGCTTGTACGGAAACCGGTCCGCGAACTAATGAACAGCGGGTATTGGGTAAAGTCTGACTATCAAAAGGTAAAGGTTGTCACGGTTCATAATATTCCTAAACGTGATTTAAAAGCCGTTGTTCAGGCGTACCGTGCTTCGGGAGCTCAAGTGAAAACCGAAAGTGAGGCAGGGCGTGACAACGAGTATTGCGTTACCGCGATCAGCGGCTAACGGCCAGAACACTTCCTAAGCCAGCTTATAGCTGGCTTTTTTTTGCCCGGATATATTGCGAGCCATTCAAAATAGAGCCGTTTGTATTGAGTTCGGTCTATCAAGAGTACTTTTCGTCCAATCGTTTCTGATTTTTCAGACTTACTTCTAAAAAAAACCGAGTAAAATAGTGTAGGCTTCGGTTCTATTTTCTAGTATTGAGCTATATAATAAGCGTTAAGTTACTAAAGGAATCTTTATGGCGGCTCGAACTTCGCGACTCAAGCGTCAGACTGGAGGGACATTTCGGTTAACGCGACGGGATCAATCCTTCTTGCAGGATCTCGCGAAAGTGCGTGTTATCGCCGTAGAAGACGCTGATCGCTTTCATTACTCGGACAATAAATCGGGCGCCAGAAAACGGTTGGATCAGTTAACGAAACAGGGATTGCTTCAGGTGGTGGAATACCAGTCTCCAGGTAAGGGTGCGCAGCGGGCGTATACCTTCGCCGATCAGAAAATTGCGAGAGCGTATAAGTCCGGCTTGCCCTCATTGGGGCGCCGAAATGCTTTCCACGAGGTTTTAACCAGCCGGATGTACTTTGCGGAAGGCCGACCCGACAGCTGGAAACTGGAAGCGGATATGAGTCGTGATGAGGCCAATCTGTTTCGACAGGAAGGTCAATCGATGAGTGATGTGGCTAAGCCGGATGCCATGTATGTCGATGGAACCGGTCAGCTGGTAGCCGTTGAGGCAGACTCAGGGCAGTACAACAAAACTCAAATTCAACGAAAAATCGACGCCTGGCAAGGCATTAAACAAGTCTGGGGACAACCCGCAAAGCGCAACAGCGCGATCGAAAATTACTCCGATGTGACGGTTCACCGTTACTAAATAATAAAAGGTGAAAAGATGAAGGCTGAAATCATTGCAGTAGGGAATCAAAAGGGCGGTTGTGGCAAAACATCGTCGATCATGAACTTTTCTCGATTGAGTGTATTGGATGGGAAAAAGACATTGTTGATCGATCTTGACCCGAACGAATCAGCCACCATTGCGAGTGATGTTCTGTCCGGATTGCTTCCGACCATAATCGAAGAAAAGAACGTTTGTAACCTGTTCAAACAGGACCCGCCTGATCCTTCCAGTCTGATCGTAGAGACGAAAGATGGCTATGACATGATCATTGGTTCGATGGATCTGGTGGTGGCCGATCAGTTTCTAATGAACGAAAGCGAAGCGTCTAAATACTTGATTGATCTTTTATACGATGACGAAGCGCTTAATCAATACGATCGTATTTTCATTGATACCGGTGGTCGCGTGGGCCCAATGTTGACCGCGGCGATCGTCGCCGCTGATAAGGTGATCACCCCGAGCAAGGCATCGATGTATGACACGCCTCAAACGAAGCGTTTCCCGGCGTTCGTCGAAAAGTGCGCCAAGATCAAAGCCCGAGACCGTCTGTACATGGATCGTCCGGTTGAGCTGGTGAAGGTCTTCTTTAACGAAGTCTCAGAACGAGCGGCGACGACGTCAGATGTCATTGTGGAGTTTATGCAGGAATTTGACCTTCCGGGCGCTGTCTCTGAAACGTTCGTGCCGTTTTCTAATGAAATGAAGCGCGGGCAGGCTTTCAATCAAACGATCGTTGATTGGCGACCAAAGAGTGCACCGGCCCAGGCCTACGTGAAGATCTATAACGAGGTCTTTAACAGTAATTTCACGTTAGAAGGAGCTAACAATGGCTAAAAAACTCGATATGGGCGCAATCCTCAAAGCAAAGCAATCCCAAGAGGAAGCGCGAAAACCCAAAGCGGAGCCCAAGGCTCCTGAGCCAGCCGCCGAAGATAGCAAGGGTTATAACCCCAATGCCTTGGCCAATACGGTTGCCGACGAGCCAAAAGCGATCGCGTCTGAAGGTCGTGACCGTATGGCGAAGATCGTTGATATCCGGAAGATCAATATTTCGTCGCAGGTACGAGGATTCGTGGCAGGATCGGACAAACCGATCACACAGGAGCGAATCGAAGAGCTGGCCGAGTTGATTCAGAAGGATAGTCACGATTGCAAGATCAAATATCCCATTGTGATCGACAAGTGGGAAGGGCAAGACACTGTCTGGGACGGCGAGACTCGAGTACGGGCTTGTCTGTACCTGGCGGAAAAACTCAATGACGAGTCGATCTATTTTCAGCCCGCTCGATATGACTCTGAAACGGGCGGAAAGGATCAGTTTGAACGCTTTCTGTCTCAAGCCAGCATGAATGGTTCTGGCAAGGACATCGATTTGCGTACCAAATTGGCGTTGATTGTCGAGGCGAAAAATCGGGGGTATTCCGATAACAAGATTGCACAGCAGCTGGGTGTTAATCGAACGACTGTACTGCGAATCGGAAAGATTGACACGTTCCCCGAAGAAATCCAGGAAATGATATTCAGCGGGGATCTGCCTTATACCGGACGAGTGCTGGAGAAGGCACTGAAAGAAGCACAGGCTGTCTCTAAGCCAAAACCAGAGACCGCAAAGGCTAAGCCAGAGACTTCCGATTATACGCCTGGTGAAACGTCAACGACACCGACTGCCGACCCTGCAAATGACAATCAGACCGATGTGCCCGAGACCAAGAAAGAGGCACCTAAACCGTCCAAGGAAGAAACAAAGGCCAAGGTTAAAGCGGCTTTGAAGAAGCCAGAAACGGTTTCTGTCTCCAAAGAATCCTTGGAAAGCCTGGTCGCGTTGGTTTGCCTATTGGCCGATAAACAGGGCGTAGAGGTTGATCAGCCAGACTACGGCAGTAAGGCGGAGTTGAAGAAGTTTGCCGACAACGCCCAGGAGTTGATTAACAACATAGAGAAATCATAGAGCACCCATGAATAACGCAAGGACGGAAGAAGTTCTCATATTATTGAAGCGGGTTAGATTTATTACTTACAAGCAACTGGCTCAGTACTTCGGTATCAGCCAGAAAAATGCCAACAAACACATTAACTCGATGTGTGAGCAGAAGCTGCTTGAGCCCGTTCCAGGAGCCCGGCCGAGTGCATTCAGGATGAGCACGAAGGCCGCTACCGCCGCCAATGTGGAATACATGCGCAAATGGCGATCACCTGCTGCGGTGCACCAATACCTCATGCGTAATGAGTTTGAGCTCACCATGCGTCAGCGCTGGCCGGATTTTCAAATGCTAACGGCTGGTCAGGTGAAAAGTCGTGGTCTCAATCTCGCCAAGGCCGAATGGCCCGCTCGATTTACCGATGACCAGGGTCAGGTACATTTAGCGTTGGTATTGATCGATGACTATATGATGCACGTGGACCGGTTGCGTCATGCATTGATCCGTAAGCATGAAACCAAGAATAACGATGCGTATATGGCCGCATTCCGAGCAGGGAAAATCGACCGGATACCGCGCTGGGATAAGTATGTGTCTTGGTTGTTTGTGGTGACTACGTTCGAAAGCCGTGTTGATCAGTTCAAAAGTGAAGCGTCCAAGCTCTGGACGAAGACGACCAAAAAGATCTTCATTAATGGCAAGCATGAGACCGTCAATCTCGAAATGCCCGATCGGGTCAATATTGAGGTACAAAGCCTGAAACCTATTTGGAGGATTGCCTAATGTACAAGCCGGCATTCCAGATTCTTATGGGTTTCTGGGCCCTGATCATGGTTGCAAACTTCAGTGTTCTGGGCGTGGTCCATTGGGCTTTTTATTTTGGAACATTTGCATCGCTGTTGTTGGCGTTCTTCCTGTTTTATCTGGCGGTGACGTCCGGATCGGAGATGACCGACACCTCTCAAATGATTGGCGCGCATATGGGGGTTGCCGAAGATCTTGAAAACCCAACTAAAGGAAAAACCCGGAAGTTTATGCTCCAGGATAAGGTGATGAACCTTGGTCTGTTGATTGTTGGAGCCCCCGGTGCCGGTAAAACGTTCGCAATGGTCTACCTGATTTACTATTTGGTGGTAGTGCAACCGAGGCAGTACGCCGAAGCGAAGCAGGGTAAGCGACGGTTCTGGCAAAAGAAAAAGTCATTGGAAATCAAACCTGCTGGTTATCTGTATAACGAAGGGAAGGGCGATTTAGACATTTACCGGTATTTGAAAGCTGCAGGAGCAGAGCCGGATCTGTTCTTTTCCAGTGAACTGCCGCATTCCGAAACCATGAACATGTTCGCCGGCGATATGCTCGATGCCATCGATCGTTGGGATCGTATTCTGATTGATCAGAATGGTAATCCCTACTATATCGGTGCTCAACGCAAAGCCTTAAAAGCTGCCATTCCCTTGTTGAAGGAGATTGGTCGACTGTCAGGCAAAGCCGTGACTCTGCGGGATTTGTTTGTACTGTTTCGTCACAGAGAAGCTCCGATCGCAGCCTTGGATTTGGCTCGATCTCTCCAGGTGTCTCCGAACGTAATTTCGATCGCGGATGATTTCTTCAGTGAGGACTACGACAAACGGCAAGAACTCATTGATGGCATGTTAAACCGGTTGTTTGTGTTTGTTTATGGTGATCACACTAATCGGATTAATGCGACCTCACCGACGATCAACCTTGAGTTTGCCGTTGAGAACAGCCTGAAGGTCTATAACCATTTGCCACTGTCTCAGTACGCAAAAGACCTGGCGTTTGTCATCTGTGAAGAGCTCGCGACGATTGCTCGTAAACGGCAGAGTTCATCCGAGGATCGCCATTCATACAACCTGTTTATGGATGATTGGGGCGGTTTCTTCTACGAAGGTTTCGGTACCGTGACGTCGCGGGTTCGTGCCGTGAACATGCCGATCCACTTTGCCTTTCAGTCAAAAGGTCAGATGGACACTATCGATCCCAGTTTCGCAAACATCATTGACGATACCGTGAGTACGAAAGTCTTCCTCCGAATTGCCGGTTTGGCGACTCGTAAGTGGGCGTCGGAAATGATGGGAACCTACGAAGACGTCAGCTACAACGTCTCAGATAAAGCCGAGGATGGTTTGGATGGTTCAAACATGGGTGTCATGGAGCGTCCACGAGTCCGCCCTGAAGACTTCCGACGGTTGCACGATGGCCAAGCCATAATCCAAACCCTGCTGAAAAAGGATAAAGGACTCATCGAGGCATTGGATGTGAAGGTTCGCTTCCCGTTGGCTCCGGAAAATGAAGATGCTAAAGCCATCGGTTGGCCAATCATTGAGCCGACAGAGCAGGCCCCTGGACTGGGGTATTGGGACGAATACATGAGCGATGACCTGATTTCTGACGACATGATCGAATGTCAGAAAGGAGCGTTGAAGCCGATTAAACAAGCCGATCCAGAATCCGGTTTGTCAGGTGCGGAGCCGGTGCAAGCAATGCAGTCTGTGGCGCCGAAAGTGGGCGTTGAAGCCGCCTTTGATGACGATGAGGAACTCTTCGGATGATCAGGACTTGGTTCAACCTTCGTTATGCCATGTGGTTCCCGGTGGTGTGGTTTTTCATGCTGGCGCCGTTTGTGATTCCCGTGGTTCCAGAATCAGTATCTCAATATTCTGCTATCGACTTGAACTGGTCGCTGGGCGGTCAAATGCGAGATTGGTTGCTGAACACCATGGTATTGCCTTATTTGCCGAGGGAGTGGTCGTTTGGCTTGGTTCAGTGGTGGTATAGCGCGAATTACTTACAGGAGCTGGGGTTGATGGTACTGGTGTCGTTAAACCTGTTCATCCCAGTGTCATTTGTTTTGTTCTGGTTGATCTCAGGTTATATGGCCCTGGTTAACTGGTTCAACAAGAGCCGTGTCGATGCTGAGCGCAGCATTGCTCGTCATTAGTTTTCTAAAGGAGAAAAAACCAATGAAATTACGTCAAATTATATCGAGCTTTATCGTTGCTTTGTCGCTGGCATTTGCAGTGGTGCCTGCGGTAAGTGCGGATATTCAGATTGTTGGATCGGATGGGAAGGCCGTTCAAGCTGATGTGGACGAAGATAAGATCAATGCCGGCGTAGGAAAAGTCGTCTTTTGGGGCGGGATTATTTTCGGGGGAGTTGTCACGATTGGTTTGGTGATTTGTGGCATCGCGATGGCGATGGGTAAACGCCAGTTTGTTCAGGAGCATATGGTCAACATCATCGGGGCAATCCTATTGTTCGCTTTTGGTGGAGGGGCCGCCGCATCAATTATCGCTGCCGTTTCCTAATGTACAGCTTTAATCAGCGCTTTCGACCGCCTCAGTGGTTTGGGCTACCGGCTTACACGCTATTTGGGTGCATCGCCCTGGTATTAGCCCTGGTCTTTGTGGTTTACCTCATGGTAATCGCGGGACTTTGGGGAGTGCTCGCTGCGCCGATGTTAGCGTTTCCGTTCTGGCTGATTCGCTATGGATTAAAAATCGACAAGATCTATTTCATCCAATATGCGATGAGCCAGGGCCGGCAAGATCAAAACACTCGAACACTTGGATTTAAGGAATAATCCGAAATGAAGAAATACAGCGACCTCTACAGTTGGCGTTATCCGGTCGATGAGTATTGCATTGGTCACCATGATGGCGTGGTGAGTATTGCGATCGGTTGGGAAGGTTACCGGTTTGAAATGCTTTCTGACGATCAGAAAATCGCAGAAGCGTTTAACTTGTATCAACTGTTGAGCCGCTTGAATACCGAGTGGGTGGTTGAGTTTCATCTGTTCCGGGAATATGACCACCGTCTTGCCGAGAAGTATCTGGCGAAATCTGGCCAGTTCCAGAGAGCTCATGAGTTTGGTGGTTTTTTACGTGAGCAGATGGCGCACCATGTCGCCGCTTATGGCATGACCAACACACCCTGCATCATTGTCACCACGAAGCCTCAGATCCCTGCCATGGCGCTGTTTAAGCCGAAGCTCGACTTTGAGCAGCAAGCACGCAGGGCAGAGACACTGCGGAGCGATTTGGAAGATTTTCTTAGGTTCTTACCCAAAGCTCATTTTCTGGGTGTCGATGACTATTGGGATGTCTTGGTGCGTTCCAGCGATCGGGATCGACACCGGACGCAAGGGCATCTGAACTTTGACGGCCGATTTCATATTAATGATGTCGTAGCCGCCACAAAGCCCGAGTGGACTGGACAATTCTTAAAGCTGGGCGAAACCTATACTTGGGTTGGTCTGCTCGATATCTACCCGACTCAGATTCAGTATCCAGGTTGGGTTGAACCCATATTTGGCATGAGCGGTTGCGAGTTTCATTGCTCTCAAATCGTGAAGGGGACCAATACCAACTCTAAGATCACCAAATCCGCTGACGAGTTTGCCAAAGAGAAAGAGGCGTTGGGCCAGCGCGGGGCGGATTTCGCTCGTGGCAAATTACAGGGCAACCGGGATTTCCGCCAGTATGTCACGGATAACGATCTCGCTATTGTCGAAAATGCGTGGGTTTTGCATATCCATTCGCTGGACGAAACCGACTTAAAGAACACGATCCACGCCATCAATACGCAAATAGAGAGTCAGGGTGGGCGGTTTCAGTCCAATCGAGACCTCTCATATGCTTTCTGGCGCGTCGCACAACCAGGGCAAGGCTATCAAAGTCGATTCTTTCGGGATGATGCCCATGACCTGGTCGTTAATATGTGCCCCGTGACGACTTTTGATCAAGGTGTTGAACCTGAGTTGCTGCGTTTGACCGCACAGAATCAACTGGTGGGGTTGGGGAATATTCCGGACGCTGCTAACCATGGTTTCAAAGCTGCGAAAACCCGGTCTGGTAAAGGTGTTGAGGACGTCGCCGAGATCGCTGAAACCTATCCGCTGGGGGTTAATCACTACATCGCTGAAGTGGGTCCGTCGCACAAATGGATAGTCGAGGCCTTTGGCGGAGATTATCTGGAGATTGACCCTGAAAACATGGTGATCAATCCGTTCCCGAACTATTCGGAAGCTGTGTACTTTGATGAAGATAATGATCGCCCACTGCCCACATTGATGGTCAGTACCATGATGACATCGCTGGCGTTCGTTTTGACCAATGGTGTGAAGACGTTTGAGGCGCTTGGGCCGGATGGCCAGCATATAAAAACTCGCGCCGATATCGCCTTACAGGCGCTCTACAGTGTGGCTATTCAGTCCGGCAAGCCAGGGGACGAAGCGCCGACGTTTGTTGATTACTTTGAAATCATTCATGCACTGTTGGACCAAGCGAAGGCGCAGGAAGATGAGCAAGACATCCATTGTTACGCGTTCCTGTATAAAAACCTTGAGTCATTTTTGAACAGCTCTGCAGGCCGGATCTATGACGGTAGTCGCAAGCAAATGAATCTCAATGGCTCATTAGTCGGGGTCGATTTCTATCCCTTAACCAAAACAGGCGACTCATACCTGTCCAACCTCTATCTGACCTCAACACTACTGCGTACGTCACAACTGGCCATGTCTGAATCAGCGCCGGCATTTTTGCGGCTGGATGAGCTACACGAGTTTTCGCGCATGGACCCGGAGCAAGTCTCCATTCTGTGTAATCAGATTGCACGAATGGGCGGTAAGGCTAACGCCTACCTGATGTTGATTTCCCAGGCGCTGGGCGATATCGATTTAACAGAAGGTGTTACCCAGTCCATGTTACACAAAGAGCTTTTGTACATGGAAAGCGGTCATCAAGAGATTACGAGAGTTTATGACATCCCACAAAAGGCCATTGACGTCTGGCGGAGCTTCCCAGATCCGAAGGCCGCAGGGCTCGACTACCGTCAGGCGGTCCGATTCCTGGGAGATAACCGGTTTTTCAATCTTCATTTGACGTTTCCGCAGGTGTTGCTGGACCTGGCAGACACCTCAAGAGCGTCGCTCGATTTAAAGGATGAAATCGAGAAAATCACAAGCGATCCGTGGGAACGCTTACGTTTATTCAGAGAAAAAAAGGAACAGCATCATGCGTAAAACCCTCTTTTCCTCGATCTGTTTTTGTTGTTCTGCGGTAATGGCAGAGCCCCTGACCGGCATGGCTGAAGTCGCGAAACTGACGGAAATGATCACCACACTCAACAAACAGCTCACGGAGCTGAAAGACATGACCGACCTGCAGAAACAACTGTCTGAAATGGAACAGTTAGATTTGGTCAGGGAAGTCTCAGCGACCGGCGAGGCCATGTCTGACCTGGCCAACGCGTTGCAAGAAACCAGTCAGCTTACCCAAGACATTTACGGCAATATTGTTGGCGTTAACGATCAAATCAGTACCGTGCTGTATGACATTGAAACCTATGCAGGCGGGTTCAGTGGGTACTTTAACCCTCAAGGATCAGGATTCAGTCGTGTTGATGAGGTTTTGGCGGACTTAAACGAAATCTCCAGTCACTTAGGCGCGCTGGACGATCAATATTGGACTGGATCTCCGGTTTTTGAGGTTCAGCCGAACACGGTACCGGGTGTAAATGAGGTGGTTGGTCGATCCAATGCACTTGCGGATGACCTGTCGACCACGACCGACTTGGATAATGCGATTCAGCAAACAACCCGAAAAATCGTAGATGAAGGCATGTCTGCTGATGACGCACAGCGGTTGTCAGCCGAGCAGCTCAACCTAATTGCATTGCTGTTGACCCGCGATGCTTATCGGCAGATTGCCGATGATTCGGCAAGACTCAATGAACAGTCGGATCGCGAGAAGCAACGGCAAGACGAGCGGGACTACTTTCGGTCCATGTACGTTAATCCCTACCTGATCGACGGGGAGGGGGACTGATGATTGCTGAGAACTCCGCTCAGTTGTGGTTTTTGGTCAGAGAGGCCTTGTCACCTGATTACCTGTATCAGTATGCCTTCCAGGGCGCCGTGGGTATGTCGGTGCTTGCGCCCGTCCTCTTCGGTCTGAGCATCGCGATGCGCTCTGGGACGAGTCTGTTTGCTTCGCTCAAGGGTGATACCGGGGATGTCCGTAAAGCGTGGTTGCAGCTCATTGTCGTTGCTTTCGCGTATGGTCTTTATCTCACGCTGGGTTACGCGTTTTTATCGATTGTGGTCGATGTGTGGCGTTCCTTTGGGTCTTTTTCCAATGGCAGTCGTTCCATTGAAGCGATTTTCTTTGATGCCTTTGCCCATGCTGAGCAGCAGGATTCATCGTTGTGGGATATGGCCAAAGAGGGCGCATCATTCTTTATTTTTATAGGCGCCGAGATCTTCCGTATTGGTTACACGATGATTTCGATGTTTCTGAGCTACGCCCATGCCATTTTGTTCGCTGTTCTCTTTATGACTGGCCCCATCGTTATTCCGTTGAGCATGATCAAACAGTTCGACTTCACTAAAGGTTGGGCGACCGGCTGGAAGGTCGTAATCTTTTGGCCGATTTTTGAGGTGATGTTACGGACTTTGACACAGATTCCGTTCATGGAAGTTGCGTCGGTCATCGAAAATTCCACCGCATCAGGTGGCAGTATGAAAATCATCATCTTTACCTCGATGATCATCATATATGGGTTGGCTGGCGCTATAGCGGTCATGGTGCCGTTTTTCACCAATGCATTGGTGACGGGTGCAGGTATCGTTGCATCTGCTGTCGCACCAATGGTCGGTGGCGCCATTGCGGCTACTGGGATGCTGGGCAGTGCTATGAAACAGGGCGCGACCAGCGGAGGTGGCGCGCTTAAATCAGCGGCTGGCGCCGCCGTGCCGGCGTCCGCTGCGGCACTCGCATCAAGCATCAACCAGCAAGGGCCGAGCATCTTGAAAAATACCGTGGCGAACTCGCAGTTCGGTAAGCAGATGGGTCAGCTCGGTAAAGATCTTAAGGCATCTGTCGCACCGGTGACCAAACCGTTGGCTGGGGCGACAAAGGCAACGGCGGATGCGGTGGGTCGCGGTGTTGGGTTGGATACCGAACAGGTGGCCTCTGACATCAAAAGCCTATCCACAAATTCTGGCACTGACGTTAAGTCGCCGTCTGGCGGTAAAAAACAATCGAGCAGCCGTCCATCACCGCGCACCTCTGGATCGACGTCCCGGCCTGCCAAGGCCGCTGCAATGTCTACGGCAACATCCAGTATTGCCGAGCCGGACGGTGAGAGCAGTATGACCTCTAAAACGTCAGAGGTTTCGAAGGCGAGCGACACCGCCCAGGAAATGTCTAAGCCGAAACCCAAACCAAAGCCCAAAAGTAAGGCAGCGGCTCAGGCTAAGCGCGGCGCAATCGTTAACCAGGTTAAAAAGGCTAAGAAGGACTGAAGGCAATGGAGACTACATCCGTAAATAATGGCGGTGCGAATAATCCGTCGTTAACGCTGCATCAGCGTGTTGCGATGCAGGGAGTTTTTGGCTGGGTTGCGGCGTTCGTAATGCTGGTCATTTTGTTAGTCAATAACTTCATGTTGGCCCGTGAAGACAAGGAGGTGCTGGCCGTCGATCCCGCTACAAATAGAGTCATCGGGAGCGTGATTTTTGACGAAGCACGGGTTCGGAGCGTCAGCCAGATCAATAAAGATCTGAAAGGGTGGCTCAGTGCCTACAATTCCTTGAATGCAGAGACCGTTTGGGAAGATGCTCAAATCGCCATCAACCATATGGAAGACAGCTTGGCTGAGGCCACCTTTAAACGCTGGACAGAGCTAAGTCAGGAACAAAAGGAAAAAGGCCAAGCGATGCCTTACCTGCAGCAGATCGAAGCCTCGGGTAATGTCGCCCGGGTGGTCTTTAACGATGAAGAATCAACACTCAGACGCGATGATCGTGTCCCGACGCTTTTCTACGGTGAGATCCAGTTCGACATTATTTCGGGGATTGTGAACCCGACAAAACGCACCTTGCGACAGTCGATAAAGTTCAATCTCGTTCCCCGTTCAGAAAATAATTCGCTGGGTATGGAGGTGATCGATGTTCAAGACATCTAAGGCCATCATTGTTGGGTTTGCTCTGCTCGCAACCCTTACGAGTGCTGATCCGTTGGATCAGAAACGAACCGGAGTCGATGGCGAAGCCACAGTCGAGAACTTAACCGAGTTTTTTAAGCCAAAAGAGCTATCACCTTTCACCAGTATGCGTATCAAAGTAATGCCGGATCGTGGTACTCGCCTGATTTTCCCGTTCTCACTGACCGATGAAAATCTGAAACCGACATTGAACATTTTCAATGCGAACAGCTCGGTTTTTAAGGTCACTGAAGATGAAGAGCGAATTACTGGTCAGCCCGTTCTCGACATTGAGTACGTCGAAGAGCCAGCGGAGATTCAGCGGAGATTTAAGGAGGAGGGAGGATTTAGGCCTATTTTGGGTCAAATTCAGATTTCAATCGGTGGCTACTATATTGCCATTGAACTGGAATCGACCCTGAAACCCAATGACGTGGTGCCTAATTACGTGTTCCAGCTTTCCGAAGAAAAGCGTGAGCATTTGATCGATCTTGCGGTAGATCGGCATAAGCAGGCCCTGGATATGGAGTATAAAGCCCGCTTTGATGCACTGGACGAGGAGGCGGAAAAGCGAACGATCAAATACGTTGCCGACCTGATTGCTCAGGACCCAGAGACTAAGTGGATCAAGGTAGAGGAAGAAAGCGCTGATCAACAGATCAGCCTGTATGTCGAGCGTTTTGAATACTTCAATGATCGATATGGCGTTATCCGATTCGAAGTCTCGAATCAGTCGGGGCGCGGTATGGAAATTAGTGATATTCAATTCATTGGTTTGGTCGATGAGGTAGAAGAAAAAATCGATGGCTACAGTAACTGCGTGGATTGGCTTGAGAAGCGTGAGACCCGCCAATGTGTTTTTGTTACCCAGAACTTAGGGGTCCATCGATTTAACAAGATGGAAACCGTCATCAGCGGTGAGGAGGACTCATGGTCAATCGTCTGGTAGTTCGCGGATGCCTGGCAATGATGTGCCTTGCGGGTGCTCATGCAGGTAATTTCACTATTGAGGACTTAAAGGGAGCCTCAAATGCCAATCAGGACGCGTTCAGTTCATCCTCACAGCGGCTGAAGTCCCTGCAAAACCAGGGATTGGAAGTTTTGGATCATAACTCAGTGATTTATGAGATCAGTGATCGAACGTTTCCGGGGTATATTCTACCGAATGGAACTGTTGTCCCAGCGATCGTTAACTCAGTCACGGGTGACCGCAAACCGGCTTGCTTGGACAAGTACTTTCAGCGGCACCTGGCCGAGTATGATCCAGCCAGCGGCATGGTAACCTGTAAGATTCGAGAGGCGGACTTGCTCGACGTTGCCGATAATCAGAAGTCGGTCGGCAGCAAAATCGCGCGACCGCAACCCGGCACTCCGGTTCCAGAACCAGAAGCCGATGCACCAGTGTTGGTGGAAAAGCATTCAGAGGAGCCCGTGGTAAATCCTGTTCCAGTTCCAGATACGCCTGTAGAGCCTCCTGAAACACAATCGGAACCCAAGGCGAACGCATCCATCGAACCGCGCGATTCTCGCCCTCGGCATGCGCCGGCGCAAACGCCTGCACCGCCCAAGCAGAGCCTACCCGACGATCTTTACTTGCCACCTATTCGATCTGCAGGTACCAGTAACTCTTCTGGTTTAACCATGGTGAGTAGCACTGAAAACGACTTTGGTGTGACTAAGGGAACATGGGTGTCAGCTGAGATCCAGCGCCGAGTGCGTTCCAGCGATCGAGGTGAAATCGAGCTTCACACCCTAGAAACCATCTATGGTGAAAAGAAGACCATTCCCGCGGGTACGCGGTTGTTTGCAACACCGTCGTTCAATGGTGGATCTCAGCGATTGGATCTGACGGTCACGAACTTCATTTTTGAAGGTGAAACTGAATCCATGAAGGCCGTCGTCTATGATCGATCAAAGGAGTTTGGTATTGCTGGCAAACTGATTCGTGATCGTGAAAGTGAGGTGGCCTCCGCCGGCAGTGAAGCCCTGATGGCCACTGTGGGCAGTGCGGTCTCCAATATTCCATTTGCGGGCGATCCACTGTCCGAAGGGGCGGAGTCGATGACAGACTCTATGATTGGCTATGAATCTGGCTATCTTCCGGATGCTCGCGCAGCCGTTGTTGAAGTGCCTCCTCAAGTCGTATACATCCAAATTATGGCGAGTTTTTAAATTGAAAAAGAAATACTTCTCAGCGGACGAGCTACGGCATCTGACTGATGCGAAAGGGTGGAGCGAATCCACATTAAAGGCCCATTTGGGGGTCCGGAAAGCAGTTCTCGATGACATGTTTGAGAACGGAACTGACGATCCGAAAGTTGTCAGCCGTTTGAATGCCTTGGAGCACAATCTTCACGAACAGCAGTCGTTTACAGCCCAGGACTTCCAGGATTTGATGGCGGAGTTGGGCATAGAGTCGAATGATGTGGCGTGTCACATCGATATTTCTCGTTCAGCCGTAGGGCGTATGGCCTCATTGTCTGACGATTACGAAGTATCACCGGTCTTAAGAAAGTTGCTCCGACTGATGGCGCACCTGGAGAAAAACGGCATCAAGACATTGGATCTCGTCTCAGGCTTGTAGCCTGTTAGATCCAGCAGTTTCGCGCGTCAAATCGAAAGGTTTTAATGGAAAGCGTGATACAAGTCTAAAACATTCTTGTGTTATTTTTGAAAACATAAGGGTTCTATAATATAGTTTCACTGAGTGTAGGGAAGGGCTCAGTGTGATAGATTCGCGGACTTCAATCATTAGACTATTTTCCAGTCTATCTGCCTTTGTAGACCGTGAATCCAATATGAGACTTCGACTCACCGAAAAGCAGCTTGAGTTTGCGCTTAGCGGCTTGAAGCAAGCCAACAAGTTGCGAAAAGGTGCGACGTTCGGATACGAGCGTTATCAGGTCGTTGGGACGGATTTTTATATTGACGGATTGACCCCTCCTCAAATCGCGAAAAAGCATGGCGTATCTGCCGTCTACATCCGGAAGGTGTTGGCGAAGATCGACGAGAATTTTCAGCGAAACCTCGAAAAGCATGATCTCGAAATTATGGTGAGCTTAGTTAAGCGCGACCGTCGAGACGAACTCAATGATGAGATCTAGTTCACTCTTTGATTCAAAAGGATGAGCTGAGCCCGGATTTGGGCTTTTCATTTTGGTAAATTGTCGCCTTATTGTGACAAAGGATAATGTCAATGCGAACAGCTGCATTAGTGTCGTTGCTATTGATTTCTGCTGGGTCTGCCTGGGGGTTCAGTTTTTCTGATCTCGGGGTAGAGGCTGGTGTAGGAAGTCGACTTGCAAGTTATGCACATCAAGAAGGTGATCTCGCCTACGAGCTAGACGAGTATTATCTGTTCGCCGTCACTCTATCAGCCAGTCGATCCATCAAGTATGGCGTTGAAGCGGGGCTTAGCTTTAACGAGTACAAGGCTGATGATGATTTCCTAGGTGAAAATCAAACTTTTTTCTCGACGTCTCTCTACGCATCTAAACGATTACCAATCTCGCGATCTTCTGATCTTTGGTTAGGGGCTGGTTTCGGCTCCCGTTTTTCCAGTCACTCGGATCGTTTTTCTGTGTCATCCGACGGTTATTTGGAGCAAACATTTGAGGATATCCCAATGGGGTACTCCGGCATGTTTGCCCAATTGAGAGTCAGCTATCAAATGAATGATTTATTTGGTGCCGGCCTACCGTTTGGAATCAGTATTTTTGGCACAGCAGAAAAAGGCTTTTCTGAAAGATCCGGTGCCGCCACGATCGGGACTATGTTTGTTTTTTGATCATTTGGGCAGTGCAATATTAAGGACTCATTACCCGGAGGTAATATGAATAAGGCAATACTGGCCGCATTGGCGGCGACAATGCTAATGGTAGGTTGTGACCAGGGAGCAGGGTCATCCCCTACACCACGGCCTATCGGTGACTTAGCGTTCAAAGCTCATGACGCGGAGCTAATTAATTCAAAAGTAGAGGTCTACAGTGTTGACGAGTACTTAAAGCCTATAGGTGAGCCGATTTCAGAAGGGTTAACAGGTGAAGATGCAAGATTTCACTTTAAACCGAATGTAAGAAGCCAGAACCTCTATGTCAAAGTCGGAATGACTGGTCACTATTTTGAAGAATCTACCGGTAAAAAGATTGAGCTAGAGCCAACAGACTACCTCTCTGGCATCATTTACTATCAGGCCGGTGATACGCTCGATTTCACGGTATCTGGCTATACTCATTTGGCCTCAACGTATGCTCAATGCCTAATCGAGCGATATGGTGAAAATGCGAACAATGCGATGACTGCTGCAAGTTCAGCTTTCACTAATCTCGTAGGCACAGATATTTACGACACCATTCCTGTCAATCCGTCATTGAACGCATCTGCCGGACTTCAACTGGAAGGTGGTACTTCTTACGGAATCGTTCATGCGGCCGTTTCACAGTTTATGAAGCGGATTGCCGAAGACCAGTCGATTGAGCCGCACATCACTAACTATCGCTCAATTGACTACTATCGGTTTGCCGCTCGGGACATCAGCGAAGATAGAAACTGTGCTCTTGATGGCAAGATTCAGGACAAAGATGGAACGACTGTCGATCTTGGTTTGGGTACTTATCTTTTCTCCGATGACACCTACCGAGTTGATACAGCGCGTGAAGCCCTTACGTTTTTGAGATCCGACCGAAACCTTACCGCAATCGAAGATAGCGAGTTCATGCTCGCAGCAGAGGGTATTGCGTCAGCAGAAAACTCCCGGTTGTTTCAGGGGATTGACCCTACGCCGTTGGATGATGAACCACCCGTCGTTACATTGAATCATGCGAACTATGAGTATTTTGGTGGCAATGATACTTATAGTGTTTCTGCCTCTGATTACACTGGTATCAAATACATTGATTTGTGGGTTAGTGATCAATATATCGGTCGAAAGTCTGGTGTTGAAACGGCCGAATTTGTGTTGCCTACCATGGATTTCTCGGATGGTCAGCATACGGTTGAAATTTTAGCTGTAGACAATCAGTACAAAGAAACAAGGGTTGAGCAAGTTATCAATATTTGGAATGCGAGCCCGATAGTTACTCTCTTGTCAGATCGTCGCACCAATCAGCTTGATGAAAGTGTTGTCGTTGGCTTTTCAAGTCCAGTCGGCGTTGTAAGCGCTGAAATAGGTGGTGTTCCTGTGGATGTGGTTGACGGCGTTGCGACCGCGGAAATCACTCTCAATCCAGGGTATAACCAGGTTATTGCTACGGCCACAGATGGCCTTGGACGAACGACAAACGATACGGTTGAGATCTATGTGGATCGAGTTAAACCAGTTATGAAGCTCGATACACCGAATACTTACTATGAAGTCGATTATTCGGCAAGCGCTGATGAAAACCATACCTACAGCTCTGTGTTGAATCTTGGAGCTAATGCACCAGATCCGCTGTACATCGATTCAAGTCTTGTGAGTTTAGATGGCACTCCATTAAGCGCAGGGGCTTTAGGTACTGCGAAATACCCATTTATTGAGTTTTTGACAACTGATGACTTGGGTACTCAAGATCCGGCAGTAATTACACCAGGGAAAGACATTGTTGTTTCGTTCTCTTATTTCCGTGATGACAGCATCGTTTTTGAACGTAAACCGCTTGCAGCGCTTTCGAGTGAAGGAGTAGGTGCAAACCAATATATTTTACCGCTTACAAGTGAATACCTTGGGGAAGGGTGGTTTTTGCATCCGGACACAACTAAGCATTCACTGAAAATTTATCTTGAGGACTTGGCAGGGAACGAGTCTTTCTATGATTTTCAGTTTTATGTTCGGTACTTCCCAGATGCGCCGACCATTGCCGTTACGGATGTAACGACTCGTTATATTCATGACTCCTTGGACTCATTGCCAGTAGAGGGGGATAAAGAGCGCGTTGCGCAAGCTGTTTTTTTTAACCCCAATCCGTTTCCGGTTAAAGTCGTTTTCAGCAATATTGGTGAAAATCAGTTTGAGCAAAACCGACAAGCAGGGATTCGAGTCAATAAGTTAGAAAAGCGTATAGTAAGCACGGCAACAGCAAAGTGCGCGTCATTTTCCCAGACGGCATTGCCAGCCGGTAGTGGTGAGACTTCTGAGGTAAGGCATCATGGTGCGTCCGCGAGCTTTTCTCATTCGTCTGGCGAAACAGTTAGCCTTGTTCCAAATGATTACGTGGGGTATCGATCCGGCTCTAGTTTTGTGCAAGAAACTTTAGTCAGTATGGGGCATGTCGGGGACGTAACTACTGAGATCTTTTATAACGGTGACGTGGCCCCGCTGACAGAAGAACTTACGTTTAAACCAACCATTCAGTCCTCCGTTTCAGGTGCTACTACTTTGCTCTCAGGTGGTGCTGCTTATACGATTGGCGGGGTTTTCCATGATAAGCGCTATTATCAGGTTCGATCTCATGGTGCCCTATTAACTCGAGTCGGTAATCGATGGGGTTGTCCGCTTCAGTCTGTAAATAGCGGTGAAGTGTATTGGAAGGATCTTTTTACCTCATACACCACTACAGGTGGTAATGCTGGCCTCGGCACTCTTGACTATACCCGTCATAGTTTTAGCTCAAAGCCAATCACTGTTGAACAGACGATTACTTATGGTGGAGTACAGGGTTACCCAAGAAATGAACTTACGCCGAGCTCAGATACTCAATCTACAGCATTAGAGTTGCGATCATTAGACGATCAGGTCCTGTCAGAAGTGGTTTTGCAGCCAGGTGATAACAGTCTGGATATTGTGGCGACATTCCCAGGTTATTCATCAATCTCTACTGATTGCGATTGGGAATATGAAAACTCTAAAACGTGTACGACGAATATAGATGTTCGTTCATTGGTGGAGATTGACTATCTGCTGTCGACGTATTTGGAGAATGACCCAATGCCGTCATACGGTGTAGCGACGGATGTTGTGGAGTTCACAACGAGAATTGATTAACTATTTTCAGGAGGGGGTTACCCCTCCTTTTTTTTAACCAATGTAATCTCAAGCCCGGCAGCGTCACACATCCTAAGTAGTAAGCGGACGTTGTAGTTGCCTCGGTTAACTGCATTGGCAAGAGATTGAGTCGTAAGCTCATGGTCTGGAGTGGCCTGACTGATCCTTTCAGCCAGGTCAGACCACTTTAACCCGCTCTCAACTTTCAAATGCTTGGCAAGTTTTGTGGCTTCGTTATTCCAATCTTTGCTCAAAATATAACCCTATATGATTATTTATACTCTTATAAGAGTTGTTTTGATCCTGTGATGATCCTATTCTGTTCGTGACGTAGCTGTTGTGACGAACTTTGAAAAAGGAATATCCGATGAATCATAAACCCAAACGACCGGGAGTTGTAATCTACATGGATCAGCGCCGCCGCATTGAAACCAAGGCGCAGCGCGTAGCAAAGCAGTTGGCATCATTGCGCCCCTATCCAGGTTGGCTCCACAGCCTTTTAGATGCGGCCCTGTATCCATTGTCTGAACAGGTTCGAAAAGCGAAACAGCGCATTCAATCCCTTCAGGCAGAGCTACGGCGTCTGACCAAGCTTTTGCAATTGATGCCTCCGATCGTCTCAGGAGGTGCGGCATGACTACTCAACCAGCAGCCCGGGCGAATAAGCGCGTAAAAGTCGAAATCTGGATTGACGATCCGATCTATCAGCAGTTTTTAGAGCGTGGTAAGTTCAACCATATCGGCTTTCGGAATGTGACTCCGGAGCAGGGCATTACTGATGCGCTTCAGCTTCACTTTACCAAGCATATAAACGACTTTCTGAAACACTACCTGACTGCGAAAGACGGCAGCCTGTTGACCCCTCCGCCGCTTAAAATGGAGGTTTCAAATGCGACCAAATAAACGTCCAGGAGTGCCAGCAGAACCTATTCGCATTCGACGGTTCTCGGAGGAAGAAAAGGAAGCAAAGGATCAGATCTGGCGACGGTTGATCGTCGCCGGTGCGCGTAAACGACACCCACGCCGAACGGAATTTAAGGAAACCTATTGTTATGAAACTGATGATTGTTGAGTCACCCAACAAATGCAAAAAGATCGCTGAATATCTGGGGGCAGGGTGGATGGTGAAAGCAAGTGTTGGTCACATCCGCGACTTGCCCCAAAAGGATCTCGGCGTCGATGTTGAAAACCGATTTCGACCCGCGTATGTGATTTCAGAGGGAAAGCATAAGGTGGTGAAGGATCTGCAAGCCGCTGCAGCTAAGGCCGACGAAGTCTGGTTGGCCACTGACCCGGATCGAGAAGGCGAAGCCATTGCTTATCACATCCGAACGGTACTGGGCCTGAAAGACAACTACAAACGGGTAACATTCAACGAGATTAATAAAGGCTCGATTCAGAAGGCTTTGGCAAGCCCGCGTAAACTGAATATGCAGATGGTCGCCGCGCAGGAAACGCGACGCATTCTGGACCGCTTAGTCGGTTATACCGTCTCACCAGCCCTACAAGCTCAAAGCTCTGCCGGTATGTCAGCCGGTCGTGTGCAGTCGCCCGCCGTCCGTTTGGTGGTTGATCGAGAACGAGAGATCCAGGGCTTTACACCCCAGGATCATTACACCGCTGTTATCACCTTGGATAACGGTCTGGAAATGAAGCTAGACACCAAGCCCTTGCAGAATGCAGAGGGGTTGGTGACCGACCCGGCGATTATTGATGCTATCCTGCATCCGCTATCCGATGTGATTATTACAAAGGCCGCGACTGAGCCTAAACAGGTCAATCCTAAGCCCGTTTTCACGACCTCTGAGCTTCAGCAGGTCGCCTCGACCAAGTTGGGCCTGTCTCCGGATCAAACCATGAAGCAAGCGCAGTCGTTGTTTGAGGCAGGTCGAATCACATATCACCGAACCGACGACCCAAACCTGTCAGATGACGGTTGGGCCATGATCGCCGCTTATCTCGAATCGCAAGGCATTCCGGTGTCTCCGGAACGCCGCAAATGGAAAGCAAAGGATGCGAATGCGCAGGAAGCGCACGAAGGGATTCGGCCAACGTCCATGACGGATGAACCAGGGCAGGGCGATACCGATCAGCTTTATCGCTTGATTTATGAGCGAGCGATGGCCGCAGTGACGGTCAATGGTGTGGATATATCCACACAGGTCATCGCAAAAGCGACCTTGGATCTCGATGTACCTGTCGAGTTTAAAGCGTCAGGCAAAGTCGTGGAGACAATGGGTTGGCGGCAGCTAATGACCATTGAAGTTGCCGAATCTAAAGACACGCAACTGAAGTGCGTTCCAGATGTTGACCAGGTGTGTGCGGTCGCTGCCAAATCTCGCAAAGACCAGGTGACAACACCGCCCGCCCGGTATACCGAGGCATCCTTAGTTAAGGAGCTGGAAAAACGCGGTATTGGTCGACCGTCCACCTATGCCACCATTTTTGTGAACGTTTTCCGGCGTCAGTATTTGGAAGTCGGAAAAGGCCGTCAGATCACACCGACGCCGTTAGGTGTGGCCGTTGTCGATGCATTGATGTCGATGGAGTTCATGGATTACGACTACACTGCTAACTTGGAGTCGCAACTGGATCAAATGGTTGAGGGGCGATTAAAACTGCTCGACGTCGTTGGTCCGGCCTATCAGCAGATTGTTGATGATCTGCCAAAAGTCAGCGTAAACCAGTCATCGATTAGTCAGTTCGAGCAGGGCACCCAAGAAGCTTGCATTCAATGCGGCCACCCCATCAAACGACTACCCAAGAAAAGTAATCCGAAACAGTTTTTCTGGGTTCACGTAGATGAGGCTCATGCTGAGGGCTGCGAGAAGTTCATCGACGACATGCGCGGCAAGCCTTACATGGCTGATCTTCAGAGTCACCAATGCAAACTTTGTAATGGTGATTTAGAGCGCGCTTACAGCAAAGCCAAAAACCGTCACTTTTGGGTGCATAAGGACGATAGTGATTGTGCAAAACGAACGTACCAGGACAGATCCGGCAAGCCGGTTCTCGATGCGTTGCCGTGTCCAGGTTGCGGCTTTGCTCTTGTGCGTCGGAAGAAAAAGAATAAGAATCCGAAGACCGGGAAATTCGAGCATTTCTGGGTTCACATCGATGCCGATCACGTCGAAGGGTGTGAGCAGTTCATTGATGATCAAATCGGTAAGCCAGCTTTAAAGTCCTCGTTGTAGCTTCGAATCCGACATGCCAGCAAAGTTTTTTGAGGGATTTTGAGGGACTCAACGTCCCTTCATCGCCAGCTCAGGGATGGTTAGCATTTAAATATCTTCACTAGATGAGAAATTGATATGGCGGGTTTCACAGAAGACTATCGACCTCGTTTTACGGAAAGTGTAAGTGATCGTATTCAAAAAACAGCGAAGGCGTTCGGCTTAAAGCCGAATGTGATGATTCGGGAAATTGTTATCGATGGTATGGCGAGAATTGCATACCTTCAACGGCATCCCGAGTGTTTAGGGGAGTATGATATAACAGACTTTACGCCGTCAGCTTTGCTGAGAATAGCGAATGTGGCAATGAACTCGCCATCTGATCTCGATGCAGCTAATGACGATAGCTAAGCCGTTTAGTCAGGTTTATCCCCAGAAAACGGGGATAACCCTGTCGATAACCTCTCTCAAATGAAGTATTGAACGCCTTGCATCAAGTGACCAGTATCTAAGCTCAGTACTTTCAAATACCGTTCCGTTTCCCGAACACTCGCATGTCCCAGCCACCCAGAAATCACCTGAATATCCCGACCGTGTAACAGCGCATTGACCGCGAAACTGTGCCGGAACGTGTGTGGCGTCACCCGCAGGCCGGGATTGTAGTGCTCTCTGAGCCGTTCCATTGCATCATCCGTCCAGCGCTGGACTGTACGTGAAGTCAGTGCCTTGGGTTTGGCTCGTTTGGCATCGGTGGTTTTCGTCCGACTCTGAAAGATCGGCGCGTGTTGCCCGCCGCGATGCTCGCCCAGGAATCGCTTCAGCATGGCCCAATAGTGCGGATCAACGACCGGGACCAGGCGGTAGGGCTGACCGTTGCGCTTTTTCAGCGTCGGCAGGGCGATGCCTTGGCCCAAATGATCATCATTGATGCAATGCGCCGGAGTCATCGCCAGCACTTCGGAGATTCGCCCTCCCGTCACCCAGAGCGTCGCGAATAGGACGCGCATCTGTTCGGTGCGGGCGCTCTCGATCAGTTGGGTCATTTCCGGGAGCAGGAGATAAGAAAGCTCCGGGTCGTGTTGCAACACCCAAGGGCGCAGTTTCAGAAACCGCGCCCAGTCGATCACGATTTCCTGCTGCGGGATAGTAGTCACCAGGGCGTTCAGATCCCCGGTTGCCAGCGCCGACGGCGAGGGCATTTCAGCAGGAAGTTGACCGGTAAAGATGTCAGGAGTATCTGGATCACGAAAGCTCATTTATTGCTTTCCTTTCGATATTTCAAAATCAGGAATACCGGCGCGAATAAAAGATGCTCTGTTTCCTAGTTGAGCATCGTAAAATACATATATAGGATCAGCCTTCGCACTATCCAGCGTTTCGCTAAACTGCTCAAGAATTGCTTCCCCTGTATTGATGGCTCGTTGTAAACGACGGACCGTATGGAATGCCTTTGCAGATTCAAAGTGCTCAGGAGGCCTTATCAGAAAGTAATCGCCTTCCTGTGACAGAAATTTTTGGTACTCACCGCCTAGGGAAAACTCATCAACCGTCTGCTGCCTAAAATAATCTTTTCCATGCTTATCATTTCCTACACGGACTTTTTTCGTAACAACAATTTGCTCGCTTTCTATCGTTTCAATATCCCTCATCACGCTTTGCATTAAACTCAATAAACTCTGCGTTTGTGCTTGGTTTTTTGCTATATCGACTTGTTCTTGCATCGACTCCTTGACGTCTTGGAACTCTCGCTGTTGCATTCTGATCGTCACCAGCAAACCGATCAGAGCCAATAGTGCAATGAAGGGATTCGCAACTCCGCCAACAAAGTCACCAAATTCAGCCCAGACGGCTTGTTGATCAGAGACTGGATGGAACTGACCGATGTTAAGGTAATAAGCTGCAAAGGGGGTCAAAATCACCAACATGCCGAGCCCTCCTAAAATCCAAGGCAAGAGCATTTCGGATCGGTTCGTCATCGGATTGGTTGGTTTGTCCATTATGTGAATCCCTCACGTATTTAGTCAGTGAAAGGGCGCAACGCGCCCGTTTAATTGTCGTATAAAGTCAATATCCGGTATTTTACGACAAAAAGCTATGTTTTTTTGCAGGTTCTGGCGGGTGTGTTACGATCGTTGTACCTGGTGTTCTGCAGGTGTATGGCCCTGAAAGCCAAGCATAGCAAGGGGTTTTGCATTGCCCTTGAGCACAGCGGCGAATCTTCCTAAATGTCGCAAAATAGTGGGTTTTGCGACAAAGCCGAAATAATAGGACTCATTACTGTTTGCGTGAGTTCGTCACGTTTTTAAGCGACTGCCTAATGCGTGAATCCTTCATGATTATGTATGTCGTTAATTTGTGTGAGTGCTTCACGCATTTGGCGGGTCCTTGTCTAAAGTGAAACCTTCACGTTTATGATGAGTCGTGATGATGGCCCTCAATGGCGTTCCTCACCACCCTTCAATGGATTTTCCGTGTCGGTTGGCGCGGGCCAGGACGGCATCACTTTACAGGCACTCATCGAGATGTGCCTGCTTGCTTGTCGTTATTCAGATCAGACGATCTAACGGGCTTTGGACGCTTCTCATGTCAGTCATGAGGATGTGGGTGTAGATCATGGTCGTGTTCAGGTCCTTATGCCCCATCAACTGCTGTATGGTCCGGATATCGGTGCCGGTCGTCAGCAAGTGGGTCGCGAAAGAGTGCCGCAGAGTATGGCAGGTGACTCGTTTCGTCAGCTGAGCCTGCTCTGCTGCTTTTTTTACGGCCTTCTGCAAGGTCGATGTTGAACAATGCCATCTCATTTTTCGCCCGCTCTTCTTGTCCACGTTGAGCACGCCAGAGCTAAACAAAAACTGCCACTGAATACTTTGCGCGGCGTTGGGCGATTTCCGATCGAACGCCCAAGGTAACTGAACATACCCCGCCCCCTGAAGGGTGTCTTGAATATGCTGCTCTTTTCGATGAACCATAACCGATTGCAGCGGACCCACTAAGCGTTCCGGGATGGGGACCACGCGAGCCTTCAACCCCTTTCCGTTGCGGATCGTGATTGACTTCATCGCTAAATCAACATCTTTCATTCGTAAAGTGACACACTCATTGACCCGTAACCCCGATCCGTACAGAAGGCTGTCCATGACGCGCAGTTTTCCCCGGATTCTATTAAGAAGATCGGTGACCTCAGCCTGGGAGAGAACGGTCGGTATGTTCTTGAATCGGCGCTGGGATCGTAAGAAATCAATATCGCCCAGATCGATCTCCAAGACATGCCGGTAGAGATACACCAGGGCATTCAGGGCCTGAGCTTGCGTTGAGGGCGAGACCCGCTTTTGAGTCGCCAAGTGGGTTAAAAACTGAGCGAGCTCCTCCACCCCCAGGTCTTTTGGATGTCGTTTATTATGAAAGTAGATGTACTCTTTTGCCCAGTGAAGGTAGGTCTGGATGGTGTTTGGGCTGTAGTGATTGCGAGCAAGAATATCTCTCATTTGAGGGAGTAATTTAGGTTTTCGGTCCGCTTTTTCCATAATCCGTGACCTCCATGGTCATTTAAGTGATTGATATATAGGCAGTTCTCCGAGAAGGTAATTAGGTAAATCGTGATATACGGACTGGCGGGTCCGCTTTATCAACAAGATATGATATGAGCAATGGTTGCTAAGCCATTGATTTTCAGCAATATTAAGACAAATTTTTAATCAACATTAAAAGTGATATGCGGACCCGTCTTTTGCAGTTGGGTCCGTATATCACACTGTTACTGGTATGAATTAGTGAAAACAATTTACGTAGTATCACATACAGAATCCGAGCATCACCTTAGTGATCTAGTAGGTGGTTGGTATGATTCTGAGTTGACTGAAAAAGGTATTTCAGACGCAAATGCAATTGCTGAAATTTTAGGCTCTGAAGGTAAAGTTGATACCATTTTTTCATCTGACTTGAAACGAGCAAGTACCACTGCAGAATGCATTTCGAAAATTGTGTATGCTCCTGTCATAGTGAATAGCTCCCTAAGAGAAATGAGTTTCGGAGAAGCTGAAGGTAAAGAGCAAACCTGGCTCGATAAGCGGATAAAGCCAGAAGATGGTGATAATCGGTTGGACCACCGTATTGTTACTGGTGCCGAAACTAAGAGAGAGTTTGCAGGCAGGATTTTTAAATACTTAGACAGTATAGAATTACCTGATTGCTCAGTGATTTCGACTCATTCTTTTGCGGCTACTTATGTAATTGCATGGTGGGTCGGTATGTCACTTGAATCGGTCGGGTACGTTAACTTTGGAGTTAAACCCGGAAAAATTACAAAATTGGTTGAAGATGATTTCTTTAAGAATCGAGCAGTTGCCTACCTCAACCAGTAACAAAAACAGGCAATGGACGCGAGAAAGATCGCGCCAATGCTGTAAACGTTATCACACAAGGAAGAGAAGAAATGAAGCAAAAGGGAAGTTGTCTGTGCAATGGCGTTCAGTACGAAATCACCGGCGAGTTATTCGATGTATTGAATTGTCATTGTTCAATGTGCCGCAAGCTTCATGCTTCTGCGTTTAGAACCAGAGCAA